>NZ_CP096379.1:2527500-2705000 GCF_053903075.1 Bacillus sp. AK128
CGCTTCCAGTTGGGTTTACCTGCATCCAATACTTTTTCAATAATCTTTGTAATAGTAAAAGGAATTGCGAAGGCTAATGATGCGTAAAGTATATCTCTAGTATCCGGAATCATAATGTTCATTAATTCTCTCATTTTTCCTCCTACTCGAGAGTGGATTTAATTATTGCACCACTCCTAGTGATTGTTACATCAATGTTTAGATCAATTTCACTTTGAGAAAAATAATTTTCTCCGCTATCCCAATCGTCTTTTAAATCTATCCACTGGTCAGGATAGTTAATACTAACCTGTTTTGCAAATCCAAACACATCCGTTTTCAAATCCTTTTGTACTTCTTGTACAGCTAAATCAACAAATTCACGGATTCGATTTTCAACCCCTTCTTCAATTTTTTTAATAACCTTTTGATCTAGTAGATCTATTGGGGCATAAGATTCCGGGATGGAACCATTCGTTCTTATATCAACCTTGAAACTTATATCATCCTGATTATTTAACCTAGGTTCGATTTTTGTTTTCACTTGATCAATTTGGAATACAATATGCTCACCATCAACCTTTGCTTGAAGAAGTCCTCCTTTGATTTCTCCCGTAATAAAATTAACACCTTCCGTTGCCTCTTCTCGAATGAACCCGATTAGTTGATCTTCTTTTCCATTAATAACTGCATGACCTGTAATTTTAACTTCATCCTTATTGAATTTAGAAATCATCTGAATCATATAACTATTTGTTCCTAATAATTCTTCATGGAGATCCCCTATTCTAGTTGGTGGAATCATTCTAGAATTTTTATAATTATTTTTTGAAATAGATTGTATATACATAGCAGGCAGTCTTTCGTTTTTTGGTTTTAACTCTAAAATGTCTTTTGCTTTACCTGGTGTAATCATGACCTGTATCCCTCTTCTCATTTCAGGATAACGAAGAAAGAAATCTAAGACATCTGGGAATTTATCTGATTTTGCAACAGATTCAGAGATTACAATAAGTTTTATATGCTCATAAAACGGGGAGCGACTTGTTCTTGCAGCAACTGTTCTTACCATCTCAAATAGAGTGCTTCCTTCAGATTCAATATTTTCAAATGCGGATTCTGCTCCTTCCCCGCTACTAGACCCGCCTCCACTCATGGCACCTGGAACGACAAATTGCTGGGTTAATTTTAATTTTGTTTCACCGTCTATTTTCTCTCCATCTTCTAAATCAATCCCAACACCAATTACAAACCCACGTTGTTCAATTTCAATAGAGTCCCAGCAACCTGTATTAATTAGTAAAATGCTAAAAATCAAAACCAGTTTTATTTTAACCATTTTGATCGACCCCTTTTATTCGTTGGACCGTATATAAGAAAACTGGGAATATGACACCATAAAATAGCCCTATTGTTGCAATAAATTTGCCTAGTAGCTGAATTTGGTTTGTATTTTCTGGAGTCATAGCAATCAAATAAATAATTGGAGACAAAATAAAAATTAACTTGTTTTTATTAATGTTAAAAACTGAACGAAGTAAATGAATCACAATATCTAGTGCCATAGAAGCTGTATTAAATAGTGTCATAATCCAAACAGTGAAGAAAATAGATTCGAGTCGTTCAAGAAACCCACCAGGTGCCTCTATTTCCTTTGCCACTTCAATAGTAGGATATGTAATTTGGGCAGTTGCCATATTTCCAAAAACACCAACTGCTATAGTAAAGATAATCAGATAAAGTAGAACCGGAATACCAATCCCTATCATAGTCATTTTAGGTGCCACTTTAGGATTCTTCATTAAGCCAATGTAAACAAGAATAACGGTATAACCTATATAAGAAAAAACCGTTTCCTGAGCCGCCTGCAAATGTCCTGAAAGTGGCGTTGTAAATGTAGGTCGTAGATTATCGATATCAAATAACGTGATATTAAATGCCTGAACTAGTAAAGTAACGAACAGAACAATAGGCAAAAACATCATGTTTAAACGAATGATTGCAATTCTAGAACCGAGTACTGCGTATACAACCACTAAGATAAATACTAGAGCAACTGCTTCAATTGGTGTTTGATCAAACATATAGAGCTTTGAAATATTGGCAACCACTCTCGCTTCAAGTGAACAAGTAACTAAAAATGTGAATGCTAAAACGATGGTCAGAAAATATGCTACTGGTTTAGTAAGTGATACAGAGCAGTATTCAAAAAATGTTTTTTTACCGTAGATTGAAATCGTTTTTGCTAAAAGCCATCCAAAAATAATAAAGAAAACACCTGCTGATAGAATGGGAATCCAGCCATCAAAGGTTTTCGTATGAGTTGTAACTAATCGAGGTAAAGTTAAGATTCCAACCCCAATTGACATGGAAGAAATAATATAGACTAGTTCTTTCCCGCCAATGTCAGAATCCGCATACTCAAAGGGTTTCATACTTATTTCCTCCCTTTCATACGAATGTCATCTCCCGTTTGCATATATTTCGGCCTTTTATTAAAAAACGTGAGTGGTGCTCTAATTACAAGATCCTTCCAATCTCGGTAGAAGCTTGGGGCAAATGGAGCGGTGTAAGGAACCCCGAAAGATTTCAAATTTGCTAAATGAATATTAATCATAATATAAGTTAAGATGATTCCATAAAAACCAAATACTCCTGCTACTATAAGAAAAACAAAGCGCAGCATTCTAATTGAAATCGCAAAAGAATAAGTGGGGATCACAAATGTAGATATGGCGGTGACAGCCACAACAATAACCATAATGGGACTTACAATCCCTGCACTTACAGCAGCCTCGCCAATAACTAACCCACCAACAATCCCAACTGTTTGGCCAATTGGCTTCGGTAAACGAACCCCCGCTTCACGTAAAATCTCCATTGTAAGCTCCATAAAAAAGGCTTCAAATAAGGATGGGAATGGAACTCCTTCTCTTGTTGAAATAATAGAAAAAGCGAGTTTTGAAGGAATCATTCCTGGATGAAACGAGACAAGTGCAACATATAAGCTTGGTAAAAATAAAGCAATAAAAGCACAAAAATAACGCAACATTCTTATTAAAGATCCGATATACCAACGTTCATAATAGTCCTCAGGAGATTGTATGGTTTCACCAAAGGTTAAAGGAGCAAGGAGTACAAAAGGAGTACCATCAAGTAAAATAGCAATTTTCCCTTGAGTCAAAGCCGCTGAAACTTTATCGGGTCGTTCTGTATTTAACATCTGTGGAAACGGTGATAAAAAATTATCTTCAATCGCTTGTTCTACATAACCTGACTCTGGGACATCATCTAGATCAATTGACTGGATTCTTCTTTTTACTTCCTCTACAATTTCCGGATGAGCAATTCCAGCTATATAGGCAATGTTTAGATCTTTTTTAGAACGAGTTCCTACCTTAAATGATTCAAAACGAAGGTTAGGATCTCTAATTCTCCTTCTAACAAGCACGGTATTCGTTCGTATATTCTCTGTAAACCCATCTCTCGGTCCCCGTACCAATGCCTCTGTAATGGGCTCTTCAACTGATCGGCCTTCCCACCCCTTTGTTCCTATAATTATTGCCTGATCTATTCCCTCAACTAAGACAGCCGTATCTCCAGACAAAATATCTAACATGAGCTTGTCCATAGTAGAGACCAGCTTTATGTTAGAAATATTTAAAACTTCATTTTTTAAATGATTTAAAAATTGTTCAGAAGGTGATTCAGCTTCCTTTAATTTCCCGAGCTCAGTCTGTAAGTTTTTGATAATATATTCATTTACCGTCACTTTATCGATTAATCCGTCAAAGTACACAATTGATAGTTGATAATTTCCTACTGTCAACTTTCTAATAACCAAATCAGTGGGAGAATCCATTAGTTGGTCAATTGTGTTTAAATTATCTTCTAATATAGAAGTTAACCGGGGTTGATTTGGACTTTCTTGGTCAGTGTGGTTCTTATGTTGTTGCCATGATGACGGGTTCCTTCTTCTAAAAAAACCAAACAAGTAAAACACCTCATATTAGAAGAATTTATTACCACTACTATTTCCAAGATTATCAAGATTATGCACCTCTATTTTCAACTTAATAGAGTTAAATATAAGGCTCTATAAGGAGTTAGGTAGTCTTAATCATGGAAAGTAAGTCGAAAGATATACAAACAAAAAAGGTGTAGAAAATCATCCGGATTTTCTACACCTTTTTCAGTTATTTACAATTGAGCGAACTCATCCACAAGATCACTAAAAATAGCTAATGCATTTTGAATCGGCTCAGGCTTTGTTAAATCAACACCTGTTTTCTTCAAAAGCTCTAATGGATAGTCAGAACTACCACTTTTCAGGAAGGTAAGATAGTTTTCTAATACTTCCTGATCACCAGAGAGAATTTTATCGGCAATTTGAATAGCTGATACATAACCAGTTGCATATTTATATACATAGAATGGACGATAAAAGTGTGGGATTCTAGACCATCCATACTTAATCTCAGCATCTAGTTTAAGAGCGTCCCCGTTGTATACTTGGAATATTTCTTCATAAATTGAATTGAATACATCAACATTTAATGGCTCTTCTTTTTCTGCTTTTTCATGAGTTAGTTTTTCAAACTCAGCAAACATAACCTGTGTAAAGAATGTACCTTTGAAACTGTCCATGAAATAGTTTAATAAATATTTTTTCATTTGAATATCAGTTGTCGTTTTTAATAAATAACGAATCAGTAAAATCTCGTTTACAGTTGAGGCAACCTCTGCAACAAATATGGAATAACCTGCACTTATTTGAGGCTGATGCTTACTACTGTAATGCGAGTGCATGGCGTGACCGCATTCATGAGTTAGCGTAAATAGGCTACGAATATCGTCCTGATGATTTAATAATACATAAGGATGAACACCATATACTCCCATATTATAAGCACCCGAACGTTTAGCAGGTGTTTCTCTAACATCAAAATAGCGCTTTTCTCTAAAGCCTGCTAATGTAGAGACATAATCTTCACCTAGTGGCTCTAGGCTTTTTAACATGGTTTCATACGCTTCATCGTAAGAAATTTCTTTTTCAACACCTTGAACTAAAGGAACATTCAAATCGTATGGACTTAATTCGTCAAGGCCGAGTAACTGCTTTCTAATTTCTGTATATTTGTGCATAGGTGCGATATGAGCCTTTGTCACTTCAATTAGGTTCTCATAAACTTCCTTAGGAACAACATCAGCAAAAAGAGCCTTATCTAAAGCAGAAGGATATTCTCTTAGCTTGGTTGTTATAACATTATTTTTAATAGCAGAAGCAAGTGTTGCAGCTATCGTATTTTGCTGTTCAACATAAGGCTTATAATATGCTTTATAGGCTTCTTCACGCTTTTTTCGGTCTTCACCTTTAATGATTTTTGCGTACATACCACGAGTCAATTCTACTTTTTCACCCTCGTCATTTGTCACTTCACCAAACTTGATATCAGCGTTGTTGAGCATTCCATAAATCTTACTTGGTGCCGAGAGAGCTTCACCCATTAAGGCTAAAACTTCTTCCTTTTCTTTTGTTAGGACATGCTTCTTATAACGGTATGCCTCGTATAAATCTCTTTCGAAATAGTTTAGACCATCAGCTTCTTCTATGTATTTCTTTAAGGTTTCTTCATCTAGACTCAGTAAAAATGGCATAAAGAAAGAACGGGCAGCGCTAACCTGTTGACCTAATTGACTTGCTTTATCACGAAGAACCTGAGCCGAGGTGATACGGGTGTCTAAATCATTTTGAAGCATCCCATATGCAAAGAGCTTCCGATAAATAAAGCTAATTTCCTCTTCAAGTTTTAAGTAGCTTAACAATGACTCCCCATTTTGAATATTGCCATCGAACTCTTTAAGTTTTTTAGTTAAATTTACAACCTGATCATAGTCTGCTTGCCAAGCAGATGAATCCTCGTAAATGTCTTGGAGTCTCCAAGTTTCTTCTATTGGTACAGCTTCTCTTGTTTTGTATGTATTCATCTTTATTATCCTCCCTCTAGTTGAATTATTAACATTTTCTTATTATACGCCATTTTCAAGAATTTTGTATGAATTTAGAATTCATAGTTATCTGTTATTGAAATCTCATAGATTATCTGCTCTGCACCGAACCTTTCTATTTTTTCCTTAATCGTCATCCCTAAACCTTCCAAAAGTCTACAGGAAGCAATATTAGCCGATTGTGTTTCTGCTACTAATCTAGTAATCTTGAGTTCATTATACGCATAGGTCATCACTCTCTTAATCGTTTCACTTCCATATCCACTACCCCACCACTTTGGTAGAAGTTGATAAGACAGTTCTTTCGATTTACCATCATGATGTGTGTCTAATGAGAGTAAACCGATAAATTCAAAACTTTCCTTTTCTTTAATGATCAAGTAAACTTCATCTTTAGAAGCAGCCATAAGCTTTTCATACCTTTTTATGATTTCCTCTCTTTTTAAAGGCCCACCAAGATACTTTCTAACTTCTGGGTTTTCTTGAAGGTTTATTACACTCTCAACATCAGCTTGCTGTGGTTTTACTAGAATACAGCGTGTTGTCTGTAGCATATGATTCCTCCTATTAGACTAGTATTATTTTGTATAATTGATTCAGCATCATAACAAAAGCCATACTCCCTATATAGAGACTATGACTTGTCAATTATTCATTCTCTTTTGAGTCTACTTGATAATGCTCGTTTAAGTAAGGATTCTCAGTTGTTGCGAAATTCACCGATTGTAGACTCTGCTCCGGATCCATCCCGTAATATCCTTTTAATTGATCGTCTACAAGCTCTCCACTTTTAAACATTGGTTCCTTTTCCTTTTTCATAACTTCGCCACCCACTAAAGTTTTTATTAGTATGTGCCGTTATGTAGAAAAATAATGAATTTCCATAGAATTTAATTATGTCCTTTTCACAAGAGCAAGGTTATAACGAAAGGTCTCCTCTGCAGAGTAAATTTTGTAGCCGAGATTTGGACTATAATCTATATAGATGGTATCAGGTAGATGTTTTTCGCTCTCTTTTGAAACTAACACCTGAATTCCTTCTATTTGAAAAGAAGAATCATCGATGTGTTTTTTATCAATGAAAAGATGATACTCTACAAATACTGCGCAGCTCCCTATAAATATGGCTTCTATTCGGATTCCCTCATTTTCCTGTAAACTAACCGAGTTAAATTGTTGAATTGCTAAAGGCTTTAATACAACTTCCATC
This sequence comes from Bacillus sp. AK128, assembly GCF_053903075.1. Classification (NCBI taxonomy): domain Bacteria; kingdom Bacillati; phylum Bacillota; class Bacilli; order Caryophanales; family Bacillaceae; genus Bacillus; species Bacillus sp. AK128. The sequence continues at coordinate 2,534,699 of NZ_CP096379.1, forward strand.
TCAATCAGTCCTCCTCCCATTTAAAGAGATGCTTTTGTTAAATGTTCAAATCCATTCCGATATTCTTTTATTTTATTTGAAAGCTTGGTAATTAATCCATTAAAACCTTCTGAAAGTTCGTGTGACACCGTTATGTCTACTGAATGGAGCAGCTTAGCGTACTGTACTAAGTGATGTAGTCTTAAGAAAACTGGAATTAACTTAATTTGATTATCGTCAATAATTTTAAACCTGGAGTAACCTCTTAGAAAAGCTATAAAGTCAGGGTGTTCAAGACTTACTTCATCAACAAATAGGTCTCGAAGTGCATAAGCAATATCGGCTGCGCTAAAACTAGTTATGCTATCATCAAAATCAAGTATGCTAATACCCTTTTCACTCCAACATAGGTTATCTAACTCAAAGTCATAATGTATTAGTCCAGAGCTTTCTTCGTTCGTTTGTAATTTAGTTAAAGTTTCGTTTAAAAAGTGCAACTCTTTTGTTGCAGCATCATCGTCTTCTAGAAGCGTGTGTTCAACAAATACTAATTGATCCCTCCAACTATGCCTTTCTACCTTTATGGAGTCGGGTACTGTTTGGAACGAAGAATGTAGTTTCCCAAGTGCTTCTCCCCATTTAACATAGTCATCTTCAGTTAATTCGTTCATTTCTTTATGCTCTCCAGGTAAAGCTTCAAACACAACTCCATAAAAAGTACCTTTTGAAGTGACGATCTCTTCCACAAAATTGCCATGATGAGATAGAACCGGAACTGCCACATCTATTGATTTTCTTTTTAAGTAGGTCAAAAGATTGATTTCTGATTGGATTTGCTTGAGACTTCGCTCACTAGAATCATTAAATCTCAAAAATCTTCTAACTCCATTTTCCTTAAAGATAAAGAGAAAGTTTGAGGAAGCACGATAATAGTAAACTGACCCGTTATCATATTTCCAATTTTTAATGATTTCTTCTTCGACAAAACGACTACGCCACTCAGAATCTACCGTTTCTAATATCTTGTTCATGACACTAAGCTTCATCATTATATTTCCCCCTCATTCTTTCTTAAAAGTGTTATGTAAATTGATTATAAAAATTAATTATAATTATTTTAAGAGAGAAAAGCCCTCTAACGGCAGTCAATCTCTGAGTAGATCGATGATGGCACAAACAGCTCGCCTTGAAATAGTCCGTTTATAATTTCATCCATAGAAATCGAGTAGGCATTTAAATATGTTTGATTATTCTCTGATTCATTAACTTGAACTGGACCTGTTACATAATAAGATTTCCCGCTTGGATCTTCAACTTGCAAAACCACACCTTGTTTACATGACTTTACTAAACTCAACTCATCCAACCAATACAAACCATCTGGAGATAAGTAGCTTGATACAAAGGCTGTGTCAAGAACAGTAAAGGTGGTAACTTCCTTTTCATCAATTATAGACTTTATCGCTTTTACTAGTTCCATTGAATCAGTATTATGTTTGTACTCCTTGGCAAAAGGATAAAGAGTGGAGCAAGCAGACATAAAGAATAATAATGAAAATATAATTCCTACAACCCTCTTCATCCTGTTAGTATTACGAACAATTAGGGTACATAACAGAACGGTAATGATTAAAACAAGGAGAAATAAAAAAGTAAACAGATTAGGCTCCTTAAATAAATAGATGATAAAGTCACCTACTCCAAAATTTGTTTTTTTAAATGGAAGACTATCAAACATTTATAACACTCATTTCTACTATTTTCTATGACCATAAAACAGCTGCCTAATTATCACGCTAGCTTACTACTATTCTTATAATTTATGATTACAGAAAAATGGAAAATTTTCAATAAACAAAATTGGTATTGAATAATTGTTTGATTTCATTAGGCTAAAATGAAGGAATGTTGAATAACCAAGCTTTTTTTGCTCACCTTGGCTAATTTCAATATTTACCCAATAAACGGCTCCTGCGTGATATTCTCTGCAAGATTATAGTCCTTCAACATTATTGTTGTGTATTTCACTTTTTATAAGAAAAAACCATACTCTTTTTAAAGAGTATGGCATATACAGTCAATGATTTGAATCAGGAACTTCAGTAAAGAATTTGTGTCTATTTGGAATATCTATAAAAGACTTTAGAAATCACAATGGCAATACTAACCCCTACTAAATAAAATAATAATAATTTTGGGTAAGACATAGTAGGTGCTAAATAAAATAATCCAATCTTTTCAAATAGGGGTTTGATCATAAAGGAGAAAATAATAGCAAGTCCTAGCATACCGATATAATAAATAATCCCTTTTTTATGAGTATATTGATGCATAAACATACAGGTGATTGGAAGCAAGGACCCGTCCAGTGAGAAATTGGATACAAGATAGGGTGTAACCTGATAAGGGTATCCCCATAAGCCCTCATTAATACCATATACATCTATATATATAGATATGGAGTGAATAGTAAACCCAAAGAATCCGATTTCAAATATTCTTTTTCTATCTATAAAAATTGCTAATAAAATTAGTGGAATAATGAGAATCGCTATGTTTACCCAAAACTCCCATGTGTGAAAGCTAGAGTATTTCTCCCAATATTGATGAAATAAACTTGAAAGCTCCATTCGCTTATCAACAATTTCATGAAAGGTTTCCTGTTGTTTCATCGATCTCACTCTTTTCTATAGGCACATTAATATCATCCAAAGTTATTCAAACATGTAATCCTATTTTGTTCAATCTAAGAAAAAATAACCAAACTAAAAGTTAGAAAAACCCTTCTACAAATACCAACAGATGCTCGATCCAACTATAAAAGGTATTAAAAGACCACTCCAGTTATTTACAATAGAGTGGTCTTAATTATTAATTTGCTATATGATAGACACTTCTTAGCAATAACTGATCCTTAAATTCCTGTGCAGTTAGCTCATGACTTAAGCTATCTTTATTAATAATAATTCGCTTTATATCCCCTGCTGATAAGTCAAAATAATTATCACTAAATTTACAATCCGCTTTTCTTAATTCGAGCTGAATATATTTCGTAAAATTTTTCGAATTTACGGTGAGTTCGAAGTTGTTTTCTTCTTCTATAAGTTCAAAGCTTAACTCAGGATCAAGGAATTCAAAATGCTTTGGTTTTATAAATAATATTGTGCTTGTACTAGTTAAATCCCCGCCTGTAAATAGCTGACATTCTAAATAAGTACTTTTCAAATCCCTTTCCGTTAACATTTCATCAAATGAGAGTTCTGTACACAACTCGGCTGATAAGGATTTAACTGTAACGTCTATACTTCCCTGATGAATGATCTCAGACGCATTTGAACGAAGCTTCCACTCGACTCGGCCATTCACATCTTCCATTGTATCATTTGTCAGATAGATTTCTGCCTGTTTGCCCATTTCTTTTATTGATAATAAAAGCGGCGAATAAAAACGTTTCGCAAAATAGTGGAGTGCTTTCCATCTCCCGTAATAATCAATGCTTGACCATGAAGCAACCGGCCAGCAATCATTTAACTGCCAATACAATGACCCCATGCAACGTCCACGATTTCTTCTCCAATGCTCTACACCATATTTAATTGCTTCTGCTTGAAGTAATTGTGAGGCATATAACAAGGAATCAAAGTCCTTTGGATATAAGAAATTTTCTGATAGGTAGAATAAAATCTTTCCGTTTGCAGCTCCGTTCTTTTGGTGTTTCTCCATTACATAAGAAAAGATATTACGATCCTCGGGAAGGGTAAAACTATTAATGGTCTTAAGAGAAGGAAACGACTGAAAACCAAATTCAGAACAAAAGCGGAAAAAGTAATCTTGGTATTCTGTAAATGGCTTTAAGCCATGCCAAACCTCCCAATAATGCATATCCCCTACATCTGGATTTCTTGGTGCATCAAAGCTTCCGCCTGAAGACGGAGAAGAAGACCAGTAAAAGGTTTGTGGATCCAGTTCTTTCATAAGAGCTGGGATAATATATTCAAATATTTTTATATAATCAGCTTTTCTATTAGGTTGATTGTTCGGAAAATCACCCCAATAAACCCAAGCTTCCTCTATTTCATTATTACCACACCACAACCCAAGACTTGCATGGTGTCGAATCCGTTTCACATTATCTATCACTTCACGCTTTATAGTCTCTTCAAAATCATCATTCAACTCATATACAGAACAAGCAAACATAAAATCCTGCCAAACAATGATTCCATACTGATCACAAAGGTCAAAGAAACGATCATCAGGATAATAGCCTCCACCCCAAACACGAATCATATTAAAGTTAGCTTCAACACAATCTCGGATTAGTTTTTCAGTCTTTTCATAAGTGACCCTTGCTAATATATTATCTTCAGGAATATAATTTGCACCCATTGCAAAGATGGAAATACCATTAACTACGAATTCAAACGATTTTCCCCATTGATCTGGTTCATGTCTCACTGTAATCGTACGAAGTCCTATGTTGTATTCCTTCTGATCAAGAACATGATCTCCATGTTTCATATACACTTCTATCTTATATAACGGTTGTTCTCCGTATCCATTGGGCCACCATAGTTTAGGATCTGTTATATGGATCGAAGCAGTCCCGAATTCATCCATTGTTTCAGTCCATATCTCCCCGTTCGGACTTATTACTTTTCCTTCAACTTTATAATTACCTTCATTGTATGTTTCAGTTGTAGCCCTTATATTTAGCCATACACTTTCACTTTCATGCTGCTGGGTGATATAGACATCATCTAGCCTTCCAACATTCCAAGCTTGTAAATAAACATTTCTCCAAATACCAAGGTCTGGAATTTTCGGCCCCCAATCCCACCCAAACATACTATGTGCCTTTCTGAGATGTGGATATCCATCTACTGCGTCTTTCACACCCCATAATGGTAATTCCTTTTGCTTTTCTTTTATGTAATGAAGTGGAGAGCCAAGTTCAACAACAAGTTCATTTTCTCCTACTTTCAAGAAATTTTTACAGTCAATTTCATATGTTCGGTGCATATTATCAGTTTCAGCTACCAAGTTCCCATTTACAGAAATTTTCGATAAGGTATCTATTCCTTCAAATAGGATGGCCACTTTATTATGTTTGAGCCACGTTCCGTCAACTTCAAACTTTCGAGAATAAATATAATCTTTAGAGGCAACTTCTAATCCAGTATCCTCATTTGCTCTATAAAAAGGATCGTCAATGATATTATGTGTTAAAAGGTCATTCATTACTGAACCAGGAACAACAGCCTTTTTCCAGACGTGTCCGTGTGCTTCTTTCATCTGCCATTCACCATTTAATATAAGTTTTTTCATAGAAACATCCTTTTTTGCATTATTTAAATTCTTTATCTAATTAGTAACACTTTTTACTACAAAAAATCAAAGGCTATCCAGTTTGGTTTTGTAAATAGTTGTCACCCATATGTTCTATATGATTTAATCTTCCTATAGGTCTTGTCCACCTATTACATGCTTCTTTGAGAGGAAATAACCCTATGCAAGTAAGTAATGATTTTTTAAAAAAATTTATAAAATATAGTGCAGTAGGAATCATTAGTACTACCATTTATTTTCTATCAGTTTTTATACTAGTAGAAGGGCTTTACTTAAACCCTGTCCATGGGGCTGCTCTTTCGTTTGTCATTATGACGATTGTCTCTTTTCTATTAAACAAGCGCTTTACCTTTGGAGGTCTATTTACTAAAACGCAGTTAATACGATTCTTTACAGTATCTATGATTGGTTTTATTCTTAACTACCTTATTATGTATACGGTTGTGAATATCCTTTCCCTACATTATTTTATTGGAGAATTGACGACAGTACTCATTATTCCGATTTTAAACTTTACACTGAATTATATGTGGACATTTAAATAGCTCAAATAAAAAGACTGACAATTATCTTAGTTGTCAGTCTTTTTTCCAAAGCTTTAATATCATTTTATAACTTACCATACTCATTTTCTGATGACAGCCACCTTGTCACTTCTTGTATCGGTTTCCTTTTACCTGGTGGAGCATCTCTTTTAGGATATCCAAGGTAAAGGAAACCCAACACGTCTCCCTTATCGCTTATCCCAAACAACTGTTTCATCAGTGGATCATAGGCTGTTTTACCTGTTCTCCAGATTCCAGCTAATCCCAGGGCATGTGCTGCTAATAACATGTTTTGTATGGAGGCGTATACAGCCCCATATTCCTCTTGGGCAATCACCTTGGAATCATCACTAGGCTCAACTCCGACAGTAATAATAAGCGGTGCACGAAGAGGTTTTCCTCTAGTACTGTTTAATTTCTTTTGGCTGGCCTCACTTAAAGGATCGTCCATAGATATCTCTGCAATTTTAGCAAGAACCTCTCCTAGAGGCTTCCTACCATCACCAGTTAGGACAAAAAACCTCCATGGCTCTGTTCGATGGTGATTAGGTGCCCAAGTTCCAGCTTCTAGGATTTGTTCAATTACTTCTTTCGGTACTGGGTCATCCGATACAAGCCCCGTGCTTCTTCTTGATTTAATAATATCTAAAAAATCCATTGTAGATACCTCCAGTTAAAGTTTTTTTCATTTCTTCATTTTGACTTTTAACTATTCAGGTATGGAAACAGCCTTTAACGCTCCTACATGGTTTCAAGATGCGATGATCATGTAACGATTACTTAAAAATATATGTTAAGAAATCAATGAAAATGCTACTTCAACTAGGCAAATAGCATTAAGTGTATGTTTATTTCAGACCTAAAGGTTTTTGTTTACTAAATCATGCTGAAAAGCATATACAACTGCTTGTGTACGATCCTGAACGTCTAACTTTGACAAAATATTACTCACATGGACTTTAACCGTTTTTATAGCGATAAATAATTGGTCAGCTATGTCTTGATTAGTCTTCCCTTCTGCAATCAATAAAAGAATTTCGAATTCACGCTCTGTTAACTGATCATGAAGGTGCTTTATAGGCTTTTGGCGCATTTTCGTCATAATTTTACCGGTTACCTCCGGTTCAAGAATCGTTTGTCCGGCAAAAGTGTCTCGTATGGCGTCAGCTATTCCACTCGCCTTTGACGTTTTTAACATATAGCTTGTTGCTCCAGCTTCAAGTGCTGGGTAGACTTTGTCGTCATCTAAGAAGCTGGTAACAATGATAATTTTAGCCTCTGGCCATAATTCAATAATTCTTTTCGTTGCTTCGATTCCATCCATTTTCTTCATGACGAGATCCATTAAAATAATATCAGGCTTTAGTTCGAGAGCTAATTCAACAGCTTCCCCTCCATCGGCAGCCTCTGCCACGACATCAATATCTGACTGAGCAGATAAATAAGCAGACACACCAATTCTTACCATCTCATGATCATCTGCAAACAACACCCTAATCATTGTTACCCACCCCTTTCTTTATGTATGGAACCTTGACCTCAAGCCTGGTTCCTTGATTTTCAAGACTTATAATCTTTAAGGAGCCACCAACCTCTAATGCTCTTTCTTGCATGTTTTGTAATCCGTAGGAGCTTGTTTTCTCCTCTTCAACTTTAAAACCAATTCCATCATCAGCAATCCTCAAAATGACATTATCATCCCGATTAATTAACATTACCTGTATCGAATTTGCTTTTGCGTGCCTGAGTGCGTTTGAAACTGATTCTTGAAGAATACGAAACAATTGATCTTCAACACCTTTATCCAATTCTATAGATTCAACCTTCGCCACAATATCCATTGGTACTTTTTGAGTAAGCTCAGATAATAATTCTTCAATTCCCTCTTTCAACGTTTTCCCCTTCAAAGCAACAGGTCTTAAATGAAGGAGAAGTGCTCTCATTTCCATTTGTGATTGATGAATCATATTTTCCACCATTAATAATTGTTTGCTTATTGGTCCTCTTAGTTCAATATTGGTTTCATTAATCGCTGACATCATCATGGAGGCAGCAAATAATTGCTGACTTACTGAGTCATGTAACTCACGGGCAAGTCTATTACGTTCCTGAACAACCACTTCCTGTAAACTTTTCTCTCGTTCATTTGCTCTTTCAGTTGCTAACCGCTGAGATAGCTCAGCCTGCTTTATGAATTTATCTTCAAGTTTCACAAGCTGTTCGTGAATCGACACTACTTCATAAGCAGTCTCTGAATTACTCCTTGAAACCTTTTGACCTCTGATAATCTCCTCGAGATTCCCCTTAATCTTTAGTAGTTTATCATTCCAATATAAACCCATTGAGAAACCGCTAATTAAGCCAATTGCAATAGTGATCGTACTTATTACCATCCAATATGGGATCCCATAAACATTTGCATTCCAAAGCTCTGTCCAATTCCAAAATGGAAAAGCAATAAAGGTGCCAGTTAACAACAAAATTGCGCAGATAGTTGAAATTGAAAGACCATACAAAACCTGTTTGAACACTAGTGTCATATTCTCTTCACCTCAATATCGCCTGACCAGATAGAGGTGAGTATTTTAACACGTGGTTTCTTGATGTTATAGCCTTCAGTTTGATAGATGATTGATTGATTCATTAGTCTTTCGTGATAGTTTCCAAATACATTAGCGCGCCCCATTAAAGAGCTGTGAACAATACATACTTCCACTTCATAGGGTACATAAATGGTCATATTTCCAACAAAATGTCTAATAGAAATGATAGATTCATCCGGAAGAACTGTATTGCTTAAATCGATAATCCGATTTCCAACTCCTCCATGGATATTAATATCACTCCATCTATAAGCTTCATCACTAGTTTTCAAATCTCCAAAAATACGTTGTTGTAAGAGTGGTTCAACTTTAAGTAATGGCTCATTGATTTCTTCTAGAGTTCCTTTATGATAGTTATCAAAATAAGGAATAATTTTTTCGGGTGTCTTTTGGGAACGAGTGTAGTGGATTAAGAATAAAATAATTGCTGCAATAAACAGAAAACGAAAAGCAACCATATTAAGAACAGTGATAAGCAATAGGATCAGACCACTCCAAAATAGGATCTTTGCCCATAGTTTTTGATATCTTTTCCATCCAAGATAAGTGAGTAGAGAAGAAAAAATTAGTGTTACAATAAGACCTCCATTTGAAAATGAAAGTTCAACAACTAGGAGGATGACCGCTATGATCAGTAACTTATTGATAGTTTCTGTTGTTAGTCTTTGTAGCATAAGGTGTCCTCCTTCTCTCAGATATAATAATAATCAACTAAAAGACGCAGCTCCCCTGCGTCTTTTCTTCTAATGTTAGAATACCATATTTTTAGTTCGTTGTTACTTCTTCTTTCTGTTGTCTTTCAAGTTGGGCAATTTTACTGTCAAAAGAAGAACGATAGTAGGCATTATTTACTTTTTGTTCCAAATTCTTAATGTACTGATCAATTTCATTGAATCGTGAATAGGGTTGATCTGCTGTTTGATCCATAACATGGTTAATCTGATAATGTGCTCTCGCCATATTCTCCCGACCCATTAATTCCATTCGTCTTAGCTGCATATCTTTTAGACGATGCTTCATTTCTTCATATTTTTGCTCTAGGATGGTCAGCTGAGCACTTGCTTCTTTGAGCATCTCCTTCATACGAACGGATCTTGCTTGATACTCTTCGTATTCTTTAATGGCAAAGTTATATAAGTCTTCCTCTCCTGCCTTTTGCGCAATTTCAGCTTGGTGCTTCCGTTTTGTTGTCATTTCTAAAGCCTGATTATATTCCTTTGTAAATTCCTCCTTTAATCGATGTTGTCTATCCACTAATTTCCGAACTTTCTCGGTTTCATGCTCACTTTGACGTAAATATTGGTTAAGTTTTGCAATTGGATTTTTTTCTTCCTTTTCATCGATTAATTCATGAAGATCTGCTGATACAGTTTCCTTTATTCTCTTAAAGATATTAGCCATTTTTATCTCTCCTCTGTTTTTACTTAGTTAATTCAGCCCATTGTTTTTCAAAGTTTGTAAAAGGATCTTCTTTACTCTCTCCTTGATGCAACTCATCATCTTGTTTCTTCTTTTTCCATTCTTTATAGATCATGTAAAGGACGTAAGCAGCTGCTATTCCTACTACAGCATAGATGTTTGAAACTACAATACTTACCACAATTAACCCTGTTATGATCCAAACAATTTTTTTGAAAGTTGACTCTGTTTTTCGAAACTGTTTGAAAATAACATAGAGTAACCATACACTTACTCCTAATAGAATCATTGGCCCTAAATTTGCAATTAGAATGGCAACTGCAATTAGAGCTGCTACGAATAATAAAAACTTCTTCATTGTTTTTTCCTCCTTTCTGTATCTCATGTTTACATTCTATCTCCTTCTAAGCTTCGCTATAATGAGCTAGAGCTATATTTCAACTAAGACTTGGGGCGTATTTTGAACTAAGCTTGAATGCTACAAGCTCAAAAAAAAAAGAACCGACACAAGTCGGCTCCAGATTTAATAATGAAAAAATTATAATTTAAACTTTCTGACCAAGCTATTTAGATCATCAGCTAGTTTTGAAAGCTGTCCTGCGTTTCCTGCGATTTCTTCCATGGAACTATTCGTCTGTTGAACAGAAGCAGAAGTTTGCTCAATACCTGCAGCCGATTCCTCTGACACAGCGGCAATATTTTCGATTGATTGATTCATCTTTGAACTGTTCTCCGTAATAGTAGACAAATTGCTTGTTACTGTTTGTATACGGCTAATCATCTCTGATAAAGAAGAATTAATTTCACCGAACGTTTTTCCAGTTAATTTAATCTGTTCAGCTCCTTTTTCCACCTCAGAATAACCTGATTGTAGAGATGTTACGACCTGACTCGATTCAGATTTAATACCATTTACAATATTTGTGATATCAGTAACTGAGCTTGATACCTGTTCCGCTAACTTACGAACCTCATCTGCTACTACTGCAAAGCCTTTCCCCTGCTCTCCAGCACGTGCTGCTTCAATTGCTGCATTCAAGGCTAATAGGTTCGTTTGTTCAGCAATCGCTTTAATAACAGCAATTAACTTAGAAATTTCTTGTGATTGCTCATCAAGACCTTGTACTTTCTTAACGGCTTCTTGGACAATTAAATCAATTGCTGACATCTGTTTAATAGAGGTTGTCATTAACTGATTACCATCATTCGTTAATTGTAAAACTTCATTTGAAGAGCTTGATATTTGTTCACTATTACTGTTTGCTTCCATGATTTTCGTCACTAAATCTGACATTGAATAAGAAAGCTCTGAAGCAGAATTAGCTTGAGTTTCAGAACCAGAAGTTAACTCTTGGATGGTGGAAGCGATTTGGTTACTTCCTTCTTTTACTTCACTTGATGATCTAAATAATTCATCACTATGACTCGTTACCTTTTCTGAGGCATTTACGATGTCAATCACGATCGACTTTAAATTGTGAACCATCTGATTTATATTAATCGCTAATTGACCGATTTCATCCTTTGAAGAAATCTTTAGTTCTTGAGCAGACAGATCATTGCTGGCTACTTGTTTCACATGTTCAGTAATATTGATGATGTCTTTAGATACTTTATTACTAAATGAGTAAGCAATAAAACCTGACAATAAAAGTAAGAGAGCAATAATAATTATTTGATTTCTTACGTCAGCTACCATTTCTTCCTTATACTCAATCTCTTTTGCTGAAACAAGTGCATCTATATCATCAATATAATTTCCTGTACTTATAATATATCCCCAAGGTTCAAATAGCTGAGAATACGCACGCTTAACCACAAGGTGATCTACACCCGGCTTTTCCCATACATATTCTGAAAAACCGTTATTCTCATTTTGAGTAGCTGCTGAAATGATATTTTGAATTAAGTATGTTCCATCTGGATCTTGAATATTTAAGCGATCATTTCCCTCTGTATCTGGTGCAACTGGATGAGCTATTAGTACCCCTTCTGTATCATCAATCCAAAAGTACCCTGATTCACCATACTTTAGTGCTTTTACTAGTTCAGCTCCTTGTTCTTTAGCCTCAGTCTCGGTAATTTCACCTGACTGATATCTTTGATAGGCATCATTTAGTAATGAATAAGCAGTTTCAACTTGATTTTTTATTTGTGTATCATAGTTTTGTAATAGATCCTGCTGGTAATCTTGGATTCTAGCTTGGTTTTGATTGAAGGAAGTAATGATGTTATAAGCCCCAATCACTCCTACTAGAATTAAAGCCAATACTGAAAAGATTAACAATAACTTGTGCTTAAATTTTTTCATTAGATCCAGTTCCCCTTGTATGTTTTTTCTAGTCTGTTTGTTTAACGCTTTCAGGATTAAACATTCATTACATTTCTCCTATTTCTTAGTATAGTAATAAACCTACAAAATAAAATAGGAATGAATTCCTATAGACGGATTGTTGTGTGCAAATAAAAAACGCCTCTAAGTAGAGACGTAATTAGGGATATAAATAGTTTAAGAATATGCTTTCTAAAAATGGCCCACTATTCATTATCATACGGACAATTTGTACCAATCAGTCTGACTGAATTGTCCACTTGACATCAAAACCTCCTTTAATCTCATTGCCTTTCAAGACAATCTTATATACCCCATCCTTTTCTGCTTTCATGCTATATTTGTCTTTACCTGTTTCATTCAATCCCATGAAATGATTATCTTCGTCAACTACTCTCATTCCATGTCCTCCTCCATAAATCTACTCCTTTCGACTCATCTGTTTTTATACAATCTTTATTAATCTTGATCCAAATCATCATCAAGGAAGGACTTTTTCGTTTCAGAAACTCCATATTTTTTCTCTAAATATCTACCAATAATAGAACTGTTAATACCTCTTCTCACAGCAGTCTCAATAACAATATATAAGATAAATAGTGAAATAATGTAAACAAATATAGCCTGACCTATTAACTCCATGCAAGGACCCCCAAACTAACCTTATAAAGCAGGCACCATCCAAATATAAGGATATACCTTACTTCATTTGCACTCTTATAAATTTGTCCTTACATATATTTCAACAAAAACATTATTACTCCTTCACTGAATCTTACTTTCTTAAGATTCATCAATACAATTCGGTTCATCATTTATATCTTGTTGTCTACTCGAAAGTTAAATTAACTGTTGGATTAAGTTTCTTTTTTTATCTGTAAAACAGAACAATCCACTAGTTATCTACTAACTAATGGATTGCCTAATTAAATGTTTATAGTTGTTCTAAATATTTTACAGGTAGATACCCTTCTTCATCGGTAGACTCAATTCTTACTCTTGCTTGTAAATAATCTCGTTCTAACACTTCTACCTCGGTTTGTTCTTCAATATATAAGACCTCACCATTTTCTCTCATTTGCTCTATGTTTTCATATTTAGACTCTTCTATATAACCGTACAGATTATCGTAACCTTCCTCATTTAAAGGTAATAGGACATCTCGGACAATGATGGCTTGTTCACCTTCATCAATATAAATTTCCTGTACTTGATTAGCTGCTTCATTAAGTTCTTGATTCATTTCATCAACCACTGAAATTAACTCAGAGCCAATTATTTCAGATGTTTGCTCCATTTCCTCTTCTATTTCCTTAGCCTCATCTTCTGTCACGTAACTGCAACCTGAGAGTAGTACGATTGCTAGAACAGTTAGTAGTGTATATTTCATTTCTTGTACCCCTCCTTACCTATCTATTTCACTGTTTGTCTCATTTCTAAACGTCAAACCTTTCAAATTGTTGTAAATGAAATTCGAAAAATTAACAAATACTTTAAGTAGCAGCTCTGTAACATATGCTAGCTTTCCTTGCATATGTGCTTAATAACATCTCATCTGCCTAGGTAATTCGACTAATTTTAAGGAGGAAAATATGAAGAAATTAATCGTTGTACTTTTATTTTTACATCTTTCTTTAACTGCTTGTGGAGTTGCAAATGAGAATAATCTAACGAATCAAGAGGAGGAAAATAACATTCAATACAATCCAGTTCGATATGAAGGAATAAATGGTGAAATGGATAATCCTAATGACGGCTTTGGAAATTTTTTGATGAGCGATCCTAACGATCCAGGAACAGATAATACAACCATTATTCCGGACCCCAATCCATTTGATGAAAATGAATAACAATTAACACTCTCTTATGTAAACAGCTAGTTATAATTTGTATTCGTTTTAAAATACGCTATCTAGGAAAGGAAAAATGGATTATAATACCAGTACACTTAACACGGGGGAATGTTGATGGATGTGATGATGATTTTATCGTTTTTAGGGGTAGCTATTATGTTAACACTAATGCCTGGACCTGATATTTTGTTTGTCATTGCACAAAGTATTTCACAAAATAAACGAGCAGGTATTGCAACTGCTTTAGGTCTTTGTACGGGACTTCTTGTTCATATTACGGCTGCTACTCTCGGAATATCCGCTATGATTTATCAATCAGCTATTGCTTTTACGCTTGTAAAATATGCAGGTGCTGCCTACTTATTATATTTAGCTTGGCAAGCCATTAAAGATAAAGAATCCAACCTATTAATCGGAAACCAGAAAACCCTCAATTATTTTAACTTATATAAAAAAGGGATTTTAATGAATATCTTAAATCCAAAGGTTTCCTTATTCTTTCTTTCCCTTTTACCACAATTTATAAATAAAACGATCGGACCTGTCCCTTACCAAATGCTTTTTCTCGGCGTACTTTTTATGGTTCAAGCCTTTTTAATTTTTACATTTGTAAGCTTATTCTCAGATAAGGTTCGCGACATACTATTAGGTAAACCATGGATTTCCAATAGAATGAACGTAATAAAAGGTGTAATTCTTTGTTTTATAGGGTTGCAAATTGCTTTTAGTCAAAAGTAGTAGAAGTTGGGACATAAGTATTTCAGCCAGTGATAAACCCGAACTATTAGGTGATATTTTGATGTATCTTTCACCTACTAGTTCGGGTCTTTATTTGTGACTTTCAATTGGTTTGTTGATATTGCATTCTATTTTTTAATTACTAGTGGAATGGAGCGGAAGACACTCGACTCCTGCGGGAGATAGAGGAAAGGCTGAGACCCCGCAGGCGTAGCTTGTCTAGTTGCAGTGCCCAGCTCCTCGAGGTCAAATAACCCTACATCAAGAAATGGGAAAGAGCACCCTTTTCTTGATGTAGGAACATTTGCTTGTCGGAGCTAACCGGGGCACTTCCACTTTTCAATGAGGAGGCTCAGATTCCTCCCCGCGGAAAGCGAGTGTTTGCAGCGCAATGGAACAACCATGTTCATCTAGCTTAACTAGTTTATTAGTAATAAAGTAAACGAAAACAGTATAAATTTGATAGTAAACTAATTTAGAGATTGTTCGGCTTTGAGACCGGTGTATCAGGTTTTGTCCCAGCCCCTTTCCAATTTAAATACAGAATAATTAATTCAAGTCTTCATTTGAGTTTGAATTCTTTTCACCATTCAAACACCAGGCTCTTTTTAGTAGTTGGATTCCCTCTTTAATTTTTTCCTCACTAAGTCCACCAAACCCCATTAATATTCTCGGGCTCATATCACCTTTTAGTTCATGATAATAAATGGAAGTTGGAAAAACCTTTACCTTGAATTCCTTTGCACTCTGAATCAACTCATCTTCTGACATATTATTATTGATTTGGACAAGAAAATGTAACCCCGAATCTTCACCGATAATTTTAATTTTATTTCCAAAATTCTCTTCTATATTTGTTAGGATCGCTTTTTGTCTTCTTCGGTAAATTGTCCTCATTCGATTTAAATGAGATTCCCAATGGCCTTTCTTCATAAAATAATATAATGTTTGCTGATGAAATCTTGAGACTGTTTGTTTATAGATTGAGAAATGTTCATGATATCTAGTTAGTAAGTCGTTAGGCAAAACTGCATAGCTTATCCGAATAGAAGGGATTAAGGACTTTGAAAAGGTTCCTAAGTATACAACTCGATTATGATGATCCAATCCTTGTAAGGAAGGTATTGGCTTTCCTTTATAACGGAATTCCCCGTCATAGTCATCTTCAATAATATAGCCCTTGTTCTCTTGTGCCCATTTTAAAAGCTCCATTCGCCTTGTGATGGGCATTATTATCCCAGTTGGGAATTGATGAGAGGGAGTTACATAAGTAATCGTAGCTTTACTTTCTACTAATTTATTAATATCTAACCCATTGCTATCAAGTGGAATTGGTTTAAGGTCTACACCTTGATCCTTAAATACTTCTCTAGTGCGGTGAAAACCTGGGTCCTCCATTGAGTATGTAGCATCTCTTCCAATGATCAATGTCATTAAACTTATTAAATATTGGGTCCCCGCTCCAATAATAATTTGGTCGGCAGAGCAGCTTACACCACGTGATTGATACAAATATTTCTTTATCTCTTCTCTTAACACATATTCACCTTGGTCATCTCCACTAGATAAAAGCTGACTCTGTTCTTCATATAGAGACTCAACGGTTAGTTTTCTCCAGGTTGTATATGGAAAATATTCAACAGCAATTTTACCATGACTAAATTCGACCGAATACTCGTCTAGTCTTTCCTCCCTATTTCTTGAATTCGGAAAAACGTCTCCTTGAATGTTCGAAGATAGGTGCTCCTCTAACTCCACTACAAACAACCCAACTCTTGGTTTGCTTTCTATATACCCCTCTGCAAGTAATTGCATATAGGTCGTTTCAACAGTATGTTGACTAATGGATAGGTGATTTGAAAGCTTTCGTTTGGAAGGTAGCTTCATCCCAGGTTTAATTCTTCCATGATGAATCTCTTGTTTTATATATGTATAGAGCTGCAAATAGAGTGGTTCCGGTTTTGAGTGATCTAGTACTGGTGTTATTTCATTCATTTAACCCTCTCCCTTTTATTTAAACTGGCATGGTTATTTTAACTAAAACTGGCACTTTTTCACCGGTCAGTCATCTTCTATAATCAATTTATTAGAAAAACTTGGTAACCGTCAAGCCAATTTTTTCAAGAGTAGGAGGAATTCAACATGACAGAAATTATTTATAAAAAAAGCAAGATTACCAGTCAGGAACTTGGAGACCTTTTTAAGCAATCTGGACTCAATCGACCCTACGAGGATTTAACCCGTTTGGAGAAGATGATCGACAACGCTGACCTGCTCATAACAGCTTGGGATCAGAACAAATTAGTGGGTGTAGCTAGAGCACTTACAGATTTTTGTTATAGTTGTTACCTATCTGACTTAGCTGTTCATAAAGAATACCAACACCAAGGTATTGGTCGGAAGCTCGTAGAACTGGTGAAAAAAGATATTAGCGAAGAGGCTACACTACTTTTACTAGCCTCATCAATTGCTATGGAATATTATCCTCATATCGGATTTTCCAAAGTGGAAAATGGATTTTTTATTCCGAGAAGTAGGTAACGCTATTTTTTGCTCTCCCACATCCGTACGTATTGTGTATAAAAAAGGGAATCCCCCTTTTTTATATACTTTTTATGGAAGCATGAACAGGCATATTTAGTTGTTAGTTCATTCTTGAAATTGGTTCCACTATATCCTTAAAGAAAAAATGAAAACACTTACAGACAAATTATTTTAACTATTTACAATATTCGCCAAAGTGGGTACTATGTCATTATACCTATTAAACATGACGGAGTGGTCAATTTGAATGAAATCCAAAGGATGAATGCCAAAACATTAAAGCAAAAGAATAATATTATGTTTTACTCTTTCTTATTTTCAAGTCTAGTTGCAATCCTTTACACAATTTTAACTAACGATATCTTAACTACTATCATTTACTCTACTCAAATTACACTTTTTATTGCTAGTTTTGTCCTATTAAGATATTCATTAAAAAAAGAAGAATGGTTTCCCTTCATAAGTTTGGTTTTAATGCTAACCGGAACATTTATGATAATAATTTTAAAGGGTGGAAGCCCTAATCAATACCAAATCCTTTCCTTCTTTTTAGTTTATTTTGCTATTCCTTTCAACCGAAAGTTATTCTTAATTGGTTTCTCTTTAGGATTGGTAGCATTTATTTCTAATTTCCTTCTAACTAGTGACCCTTATACAAAAGAAGCCTTTCCTACTGGATTGTTAACCTATCTCCTTGCAGGCCTTGCGCTTTGGTACTTAATTAAAATTAGTGGTGGCCAACAAAGAACGGTCGAAGATTTACTCAAGAATGCTGAAGAAAGCGCGATTGAAAAACAGGAACAAAAGAGATTATTAGAGGTAGAAGTAGCTAGTATAACTGAAAAAATCAATAAAATTAATAGACAAATGCAACAAAATTCAGAGTCTCAAAAGGAAATGAATGTTGCCATACAAGAGGTCGCTGCAGGCAGTCAGACTCAAAATGTCCAGGTCTCACTTATCTCTGAGCATGCTACTTCCAATGTTGTTGCCATGAGTAAAATGGAGATCGTAACAAAAGAGCTTTATTCTGATTCCGAGTACACTCAAAATATCGCTAAAAATGGTACCGAAAAAATGAAAAGCTTTCAGGAAGAAATGAATGTTCTAACAATGCTTATTAATGAACTTAATATTACCTTTGAAACTTTAACCCACAAAATTCATGAGACAAATAATTTGGCTGTAACCATTAAGGATATTACTGCTCAAACTAACTTACTTGCTTTAAATGCAAGTATAGAAGCTGCAAGAGCTGGGGATGCAGGAAAAGGATTTTCCGTTGTAGCTGAAGAAATTCGAAAATTAGCAGAAACAACTAAATTAACAACTGAAAATATTACCCGAAACCTTTCAGATGTTAATGAAACGAATTCTATTGCACTAGAGAAAGTATCAAGTAGCTCTAAAAAGTTTAACGAAAGTATCAAAACGACAAATGAGATTGCCTCTTACTTTGGTGAACTAAATGAAACTGTAAACCATTTAAATCAAAAATTTGCTAGCTTTGAACATTTTATGAATGATGTTAAAGTTAAATCAACGGATGTTGAAGCATCTACCTCTGAGCTTGCTTCCATTATTGAGGAGGCTTCAGCTGGTCTTCAAGAGATGAGCTCAACGATCGAGACAATCAGTAGTGATCATGTTCAGATTGCTAGCTACATTGAAGAATTAGCTTCAAGTGCTGAAAAAATAAAAGTTAGCTTTAACAAATAATAAGGCTAGTTTCTTAACCCACATGAAAAGATCACCTTTTACTTAAAGAAAGGTGATCTTTTTCTAGGCTCTTTTCTAACTTTGTTGCTTTCGTGACATTTAGTTTGGGTATACTACTCCCGTTAAACTCTATGTGAGTGAAATCTATAAGATCGTCACCAATATTGTTAGCACTCCCGTAACGATAACAGAGGGTGAAACGAATAATCTTTTAAATCTTATCGAAACTTCCAATTCTACATCCTCATTAGTTGAAACCACTGAAAAAAAAGGACTCGCTAACAGCTTATGATACAGGGCATTCATCCATACATTCATAAACAGGATAAAAAGAATCAAGACTACCCATTTAAGCCATAAAGGTAGAATGAGAATAGCTGAGCATGTTAAAAAGGTAAGCTGTAAATAAGTAAATAACAATGTTCGATCCCGAAAAAAACCTTTAATTAAGAATTCTAGCAAACCATTTTGCTGGTTTCTCTTCTTAAATATCTTACCTGATTGTCTCCAAAGAATTAGTGGTTTTTTAGAATGATAGGAAGGTACCTTTTCTACTTCTGTTGAAAAGTTCAAAATTAGCTTCATATACTTAACCTTCTCGAGCTCTTCTATCTCTATTTCTCTCATAAACCAATGTTTTTTACTTACGATGTATAGCATATGGAAAACAATGATTACTATGGTAAACAACATGCTCATGTAAAAAGGTACAAAAGGGTAAATCACAATAGATACAGTCAAAATAACTGCTAAGCAAATCCACTTCACAATGCCTTGATTCATCACCTTTTTTATAGTTAAGAATACAAGCGAACTTGCCATTACATACACAGCTATATCCACAATTTCTTGAGGGGAAAGATCATAAATCCCTTTTAGGATTGGTAAAACAATAACCATCAAACAAGATACTGTAAGTAATTTCTGTATGAAAGTATACCAAAACCCTAACATTTTGAGTGTTTTTAGGGTTTTGGGCCTTTGAATTAAAAATAATAAATCTGCATTCATTATAAATGTCCTAAAATTACCCATGAAAGAAACTAAAAGTAATAGGATGATAATCATCATTGCTGGTAATTCTTTACTCCAATATAGGTGTACATTCTCCCAAAGATCTTTATAGAAAAGACAGCCAAATATAATAGAAGGTATAGCCATATAAAGGATAACTGTCCAATCCAGTACAGAATGAATAACTCCCCACTGTTCCCTCCAAGAGTTGATTATTCTTTTAAAAAATAGTCTTTTACTTGACATAGAAATCACGCTCTGTACAGACATCAAAGCAATCAAATAAAGAACCTGTAGATAAGCCACTTCCTTTACGAATTTCTTCTAAGGTGCCTTGCATGATGAGCTGTCCATTCGATACCATGACAAATCGGTCACAAACCTTTTCAGCTGTATCTAAAACATGAGTAGACATTAAAATCCCTGCTCCTCTAGCTTTTTCTTTATTTATTAATTGTAATAAGTGTTTGACGGCTTTTGGATCAAGTCCCATAAATGGCTCATCAATAATGTACAAATTCGGTTGCTTTAAGAAGGCTAAAATAATCATGCACTTTTGCTGCATTCCTTTAGAAAAGCTATCTGGAAAATGATGAATAACATGAGAAAGCTGAAACTCTTCCAGTAACTCATTTGTTTTTTGATAAAATCCTTCCTCTTTGACAGTCATTGTTGATAATAAAAACTCAATATGCTCCCACAAAGTGAGTCTGTCATAAAAAATAGGCCTTTCTGGGATATAAGCAAAATCCTCAGCGTTCACCGTACCCTTGACATGACTCATAATTCCTAATATGGTTTTTATGGTTGAACTTTTACCCGCACCATTAGGTCCTATTAAGCCGACCAATTCACCTGGTTTAATCGAAAAGTCAATATTTCTTATTACTGGTTGTTCATTTTGATAACCTGCTTCCTCAATCTTGACCTTTAATAACAAACTCTTCTCCCCCGTTTTGGTAGATATGTACATATACGTTTGTAAGAAGAAACCGTTTCAAATTTTTTTATATAGACCTGGTTTATGTGTGTTGTAGTTCTTATAGGAAATCAATTTGTTTCCAACCAAATGCTATTTCCTTAAGAATTTTTCCATCCATTTCAATATTCATCTTGTCTATGATTTGACCACCTAAAGCTTGATAAAACAAAGTAGATGGATTATCTTCAAGAACCCAAATGATCATCGAATAAATCTGTTTTTTATGTAAATCTTGTACAACCGCCTGTATTAACTTTCTACCTATTCCTTTTCTTTGAGCATGCTCAAGCAAATAGATCGCGTATACTTCCCCATCATAACCAGCATATTCTTTGGACCTTTCTTTCCCACCAGAAGCAAACCCAACGATCTCTTTAGAATCATTCAAGGCCACAAAAACGCCCCCACCTGGAATTACTGTTTTCCAAAGATCTTCACGACTTCCGTAAGATAAGTTGCTTAAGTACTCAGCACTCATGATATCTTTATAGGTAGATTTCCAGCTATCTACATGAACTTTGGCAATAGCCGGAGCATCTTCTACTGTTGCAGGTCTAATCTCCATTTTACTCTCCCCTTTTTTGTATAATATTACCATAAAAACAGAAAACTATTAATATATTATAAAGGAACCTTATCACCTTCTATAGAATTACTATAATAAAAAACTATTAAAATTTCCAAAGGAGGTTTTCCGTTGAACCATACCCTTTTGTCCGAACAATTTAAAAAGTTTGCCCAAACTGAATGTAGAGGATCAAGTCCTCTTTATGAGCATCTTGCCATTGAAATATCAAATGATCAAGAAATACTTAAACTATGTGAAAATGCTAGGTCAAAACCCATTCCTAACTTATTGTTCGCTGCTGTCCATTACTTATTGTTTAAAGGTAATCAACACCCATTACGTAGGTTTTACCCAAGTTTACAGCAACAACCTATAGATTTAGCCTCGTCGTATCTACCATTCAAGGATTTTTGTAGCATGTACAAAGAAGAAATAACGATGATTTTAAAGTCTAAACTTGTCCAAACAAATGAAGTTAGACGTTGCACCTACCTATATCCTAGCTTCTGTCACATCTATTCTATTATTAATAAGCCGTTAGCTTTAATTGAAATAGGTACAAGTGCAGGATTTCAGCTTTTATGGGATAAATATCGATATCGTTACGGAACTGATCACGTTTATGGAAATAAGGATGCTATGCTTGAACTTACAGCAGATATAAAAGGTGATATTTCTCCGGCTTTATTTCCTGTAAGCCCTCCAGTTGGTTTGAGGATTGGAGTTGATTTACATTTAAATGACGTTAGAAATAATGAAGACTTTTTATGGTTAAAAGCACTTATATGGCCTGAACACGCTGAGAGAATTAGATTGTTAGAGCAGGCTGCTTCTTGTATAAAAGAGACTCCTGTAAATTTAATTGAGGGCGATGGAATTGATTTACTATCTAAAATAGCAGCTGAAATCCCTAGCGAGTATACCATTTGTATCTTCCATACCCATGTTGCAAACCAATTCTCTGTAGAAAGTAAACATAAGCTACTCCAAACTATTAAGGAGATTGGTAGTTCCCGTGAAGTCTTCCATCTCTATAATAATATTTGGGACCAAAGGCTACACCTAGATTATATAGTAGACCAAATTGAATACGAAAATATCATTGGTAACACTGAAGGTCACGGTCGTTGGTTTACTTGGGAACTATCAAAAAGCGAGATGTAAAATTCTCGTTTTTTTAATTGCCATATGTATTTAAATTTTGGATCTTAGACCTAAGCTTTGATTTGTATCAGAATGTGAATTTTATAATCAATAACAGGATTTAAAACCCGCTGCCATCCATTTTTCATCATTATAATACTTGGACAATCACCTACTCAACGCTTTTGAATACACTATTAAAGCGTCTAGGAGGTGAAAAAAGTAATGGGCTTATTAACAGACATTCAACTGGAAAATCTTGAACCACACTCTTGGCAGAATAAAGCTTATCAAGAATTTAAAACAAAGTTGGAGAACAAAGAAAAACCCTTTCCGTGTATTCCAGCCACTCAAGGACATTCTCTTCAACATTTTAGGTATGGATTTATTGGAGATCCACGTGAACCTTCTACTTTATGTGAGCTTGCATTACTATTAAAAGAATATACAAAAACATCAAGGAGCTACGGGAAATATACCTCCCTGATTGTATTTTATAAAACACCTGAAGCTTTAAAGGCTTCATATAGTGTAGAACAGTTCGAAGAGATATTTTGGGAACATTTGAACGAAATTAGTAAACTGGATGAAATGGATTGGCCTACACATATTCCTTTGGATCCGAATGATCCATTATGGGAATTCTGCTTTCATAATGAACAATATTTTATGTATTGCGGTACACCTTCACACCAAAATAGACAAAGTAGACACTCTTCTTACTTTATGTTAGCTATAACACCTCGATGGGTACTTGAAGAATTCCATGCAAAACCTGCGTTGGCTAACAAAATAAAGCCGCAAATAAGAAAAAGACTTGAAAACTATGACTCTATTTCAATTCATCCTGACTTAAACAGTTATGGTCAAGAGAATAACTTTGAGTGGAAGCAATATTTTTTACATGATGATCACTCATCTCTGTCCAAATGTCCTTTTCATAAAGCATTGGGTTCTTTTGATATGAAGGATAAAAAATAGAGCTCTTCTGTGGGAAGGCTCTATTTTCGTTTCTGCGATTGACTAAAGCAATTACTTATACAAAGCTGTATTTTAATGTACCCATTAAACAAGTCATGGATTGGTTAATCACAAGCTTTTATCTTCTCTTTCGAAAGCCTTCTTCCTCTAAGTATTGTTTTGCTTCATTATAGGATGGGAATGTACCATCCAAGTTTCTACCTGCATAAACATTCCACATATCTTCCTCCAGTATTACAGTTAGAGAGTGTTTGTCCGCATTCATCCATGTCTCTTCTTCAAATTCAGTAGTAATTGTTGCTTCTGGTTCGACATGTATAGATAATGATTCAATCGATTTTTCTATGACTGTACGCAGTTCATCTTCAGTGAAGTCTCTGATGTTAGTCATACCTTTATCGTCCATCTCATAACCATCAATTAATTCTGTATAAACATAGCCATTTCCGTTTGGATGTAAATGATAGACTACATTCTTTCTGTCACTACCACTTTCTTCAAAGTGAAAATTCACCCTTTTTAATGACACATCCTTACGAACTAATTCTGAGAATGATTCTATTACGCTTAGTTTTTGTTCAAATGTTAACATAATTCCTCCGATGGTTTATAAATTTACCTTTAAATATTATAGCATTATACAGGAATACTCCAAAATGAATTGAAGCTCTACATACTCTTTCCTTCTTAAAAGAACCATAAAAACCTCTCAAATTATGAATTAGTGGATAACTACTGCTTCTCTACACTGGTCTACTTAAGAGTCGCATTATTAATTAGAACGATTTATTTTCCGTAAACTTAAACAAATTCCCTCCACCATCCCGAGGAGACACTTTCTTTTTCGTTTAGAAGAACAGTTTCACCTATCTTGGGGGTAATCAATTCAACGTCCTCTATTGTTGCTTTTATACAGGCACGCTCTATTGGATCTTTCCATCCATGGAAAGCAAGTGTAAATGCTCCCCAATGTGAAAGGAACATCTTTTTACCTTTAACATCCAAGTGAGCTTGTACTGAATCTTCTGGGACCATATGAATAGATGACCATCGATGATCATATTGCCCCCCTTCAATTAGAGTTAAATCAAAAGGACCATACTTCTCTCCGATTTGTTTAAAATGTTCCCCATATCCTCCATCACCACTAGTGTATAACCTTGAACCATTACCGAGTATCACCCAACCAGTCCATAGAGTAGATTCTCGGTTCAGC
This sequence comes from Bacillus sp. AK128, assembly GCF_053903075.1. NCBI lineage: Bacteria > Bacillati > Bacillota > Bacilli > Caryophanales > Bacillaceae > Bacillus > Bacillus sp. AK128. Next base: position 2,559,684 of record NZ_CP096379.1, read on the forward strand.
ATTCCTCTTCCAGAAAAGTGTTGAGAAGGAACAGCAGCAATCGTTAATCCCTCAAAGCTATGTTCATCCCACCAATTCATCTCAGTGAACTTGTCACTTGTAACTCCCCAACGCAATAGATGTGCTCCCACCCCGTATGGAACAAAGAAATGTTTCACTTTTTCTTTAAGTTTAAGTATGGATGGATAATCCAGATGATCATAATGATCGTGAGTAATAAGGACAGCATCAATAAAAGGTAGTTCATCGATAATTGGTAATAAATCTTGACTATAGCGTTTGCTTCCAACAATTGATAGTGGTGAAGGTGAAGGACCGAACATTGGGTCAATCAATATCTTTTTACTATCTATACTAATTAAAAATGATGAATGTCCAAACCATGTAATGCTATCTTCATCTAGCATTACCTGCTCCCAATTTATAGGTGATATCGGGATTATTTTACTGGGCTTACGTTTCTTTTTTCCTATCATTGAATCTTTCATAAGCGACATGATTGTATGAACGCTCATTTTCATGTCTGTTGGGGCTTGATTGATAAACTTACCGTTTCGATAGTTTTTAAAACGATGGTAAGTCTGCCGATCCTCTTTACTAATCTTTCCACCAAAGGTTGGATGGTTTAGAAATAGTATTGTTCCGACCATTAATATGAGTAAAAATAATATAAACAGCATGGCAAGTACCCCTCAAGTAATGTTTTTATACAAATTATACTCTTTCTAAAAGGGAATCAGTTACTATTATGCAAGTTATTTATCTTCAATATAATAAGTACGGAATGGTTACATGATTGTCCGATTAGGAAAGAAATAAAAAAACCCTTGAACTGTTAATCGAGGGTTGTCGGTTCTTAATAATTTGTAGTCACTGAAATGAATTTAATACTCACTTTCTTTTTCGAAATACGGCTTATTTACAAAATAGTACATCCAACCCATAAACACACTTCCACCAATTAAATTCCCAATTGTAACAGGTACCAAATTGTATATGACTCCATTGAATGAGATTGTCCCTGGATGATCTAAAACAAGAGCAATCGCGAAGGTACACATATTGGCAATGCTATGTTCATAACCCGAGATAAAAAAGCAAAATACAAATAGAATCATGACAAAAAGCTTTGCTCCTTCTCCTTTTAGACTCATTGGAATAAAGAATGCAAGGCAAACGAGCCAATTACAAAGGATCCCTCGGAAAAATAATTCTGATATAGGGGTTTGCATTTTTTTCTCAACTACCGTTAATAAAAAACTATTGACTGTAGTTGCAGAAAAAAGTCCTGTTGTATATATAAGGAAGGCGAAAACAATTGCCCCTATAATATTTCCTATATAGCTAACCGTCCATAACTTTACAACCATAGACCAGTTCATTTTCTTCCGATAGGCAGCATAGGACATATAAAAAGTGTTACCAGTGAACAAGTCTCCTCCTCCATAGGCAATCAAAATGATTGCTGTACCAAAGGTGAGCGCTGCAATTGGGTAGGCAAATGGAGAATGTTCGGTATAAAAATAACCACCACTCCTGAAAGCCACAATAACACCAATCCCAACAAACATACTTGCAAGTGCAGATCTAAGAATATAGTGAAGTGGATTGGTTTGATATAGGTTTTCCTTTTTTTTCGCAAGCTTTTCAACCTCGGATAAAGCATTAATCTCCATAGTAAGTGACCAATCTCCCTGCTTATAGATATCTATTGGTTTACTTCATTAAAATGTGGACTTAATATATCCTTTAAAACCGTTGAACTATGTTTAAACTTTTGATGTTCTTCTTCACTTAATTCTAATTCGATAATTTCACGGATTCCTGATCGATTTATAATGGCAGGGACACCGATGTAAACATTCTTTTGACCATATTCTCCGTCAAGATGAGCTGACACTGTTAACACGCTATTTTCATTATGTAAAATTGCTTTCGTAATTCGAACAAGCCCCATTGCAATACCATAATAGGTAGCACCTTTTCCTTCAATAATCTGATAGGCTGCATCCCTGACATTGATAAATATCTCATCTAGATCTTCTTTTTTATACCTGTCATTGCGATTCATTAATTTAAGAACAGGTATGCCTCCAACATCTGCTGCACTGTAAACGGGTAACTCACTATCACCATGTTCCCCGATAATATAAGCATGAACATTTTGAGGGGCAACTTTAAAGTAATCTCCAAGTAAAAATCTAAACCTAGCCGTATCTAGGATGGTACCAGAACCAATCACTCGTCCTTTTGGCAAACCACTGTATTTCCATGTGGCATAGGTTAAGATATCGACTGGATTTGTAGCAACTAGGAAGATTCCATCAAATCCACTTTCCATGACATGTTCAACGATTTCTTTAAATATTTTTAAGTTTTTATCAACTAATTGGAGACGAGTTTCACCTGGCTTTTGATTAGCTCCTGCACAAATAACAACTAAATCAACATCTCCACAATCTTTGTACTCACCAAAGCGGATACTAAGTGGATGAGGAGCAAATACCTTTCCATGATTTAGATCCATCACATCGCCCTTTGCTTTTCCTTTATTAACATCGATCATAATCAGCTCATCGCCAATCCCTTGATTCATAAGGGCAAATGCATAGCTTGACCCAACAAATCCAGTACCAATTAAAGCAACCTTATTGATTCTTTCCCTTGTCAATATGTTCATCCTCTCGAGTAAGAATTAATCTGTAAAGTAATAGAGAACATCAATATGTTTACCTATTGTTATAAAAACATGCTTTGGTAAAAATTTTTTAGTTATTTTTTTTGCAACAAAAAAAGATAGTAGGATCCTTTTTAATCCTACTATCTTTTTTATTTATGAGTGAATTGCTTTTACTAGGGTTCGACTAAATTGTTTCTTTTGTATATATATAAGTCGTCCTGATAACCCAATACCTGCAGCTAATAACCCAACCGTTAAACCAATCCAATATCCTGCAGCATCAAGACTTGTGTAATTGGCTAAAAGATATCCAACTGGTAGGCAGATCAGCCAATATGAGATTAACGTCATGATAAAAGCAATATTCACATCCTTATATCCTCTTAACGCGGCCTGCGCAGTAGCTTGGAGTGCATCTGCCATTTGGAAGAATAATGCATAAATCAAGAAGCTTGCAATTAATGTGATAACCTCTGGTTCATTTGAGTATAAACCTGCCACCTGATATCTAAAAATGACGACTAACAGACCTGTAACTAAGGCGACTATAATGGATAAATTGATTCCCAACCAACTATATGTCTTCGCATCTTTGTAACGTCCTGCCCCAACCTCAAAACCAACGAGCACCGTTAGGGCCATAGATATACTAATCGGGATCATATATAGAAATGAGACAATATTAAGAGCTGATTGATAGGCTGCAATTGTGGAAATAGCGTACTGACTAATTAATATGGTCACTATTGCAAACATGCTCGTTTCAAAAAAACTCGATAGCCCCATTGGGACTCCAATTTTTAAAATTTCTTTACTCTTTTTCCATGTAAATGATTTTAAATCTGTTAAAGATAAATAAAGAGAGAATGGTTCCTTTGTTTTGACGATAAGAGCAGTAATAAAAGCGATCATCCAGTACGTAATCGAGGTTGCATATCCTGCACCAGCACCACCAAGTTCAGGAAATCCCCACTCCCCAAAAATTAACACATAATTTAAGATAAAATTTACGGGTAGCGAAAGTAACATAATAATCATGACTACTCTTGTTTCACCAAGAGCATAAATAAAGGACCTAAGTACGTTAAAAATAAACAATGGAATAATTCCATAGCTAAGACCCACTAAGTAATCAAAAGCAATCGTTTGAACCTCTGGAGCAGCATCCATTAATCCGAGTAAACCATCTAAAAAGAGATAACCGAGTAATATAATGATAGATGCAATAATGAGTGCAAGGTAAATTCCGTGAGAAACAATGGAAGAAACCTCCCTTTTCTTTTTCTCTCCAAAACGCTGTGCTGCAATAGGTGAAACCGCTAGTAAAATGCCACTTAACCCTATAAACACTGGACTCCAGATTGCAGAGCCAATTGCTACTCCTGCCAAATCAGAAGGGTTATATTTTCCGGACATGATTGTATTAAAGAAGACCATTGAAAACATTCCGAGCTGTGTAATTAAAATTGGGATTAGCAAGAATGTAATTTGGTTTATTTTCCCCCTTAGGGTGTCTGTTTGTTTCATGGATGATAAACTCCTAGTTTATTAGATTGAAAACTTCATTATAGTCTATAAATAATAATATTGCTTGCTATAAGATTTTTCCAACTCTCTTTTTTTATTGCGCCGTATAACCTCCATCTATTGTACAAGCTTGCCCTGTGATTCCCCCTGCTTGATTACTTGCCAAAAACATAACATAATTTGAGATTTCTTCAACTTGTAACAATCTCTTTTGTGGAACTAATGGATAAATGACCTCCTCCACTACCTTTTCTAATGGCACCCCTCTGGTTTTCGATAAATCCTCTAGTTGGTTACGAACAAGTGGTGTGTCTACATAACCTGGACAAACCGCGTTCACCGTGATTCCATGCTCAGCTCCTTCTAAAGCCGCAACCTTTGTTAATCCAATCACACCATGCTTTGCACTATTGTAGGCAGCTTTTCCCGCGAATCCGACTAGTCCGTTAATTGAAGCCATATTTATTATACGCCCAAATTTTTGCTTCTTCATAATCGGAAATACATGCTTAATAGCCATGAATGGTGCAGTTAGCATGATAGAAAGCATAGATTCAAATTTCTCAGTTGGAAAGTCTTCAATATTGGAAACATATTGCAATCCTGCATTATTAATCACACATTGTATGGATCCAAAATGAGCAACTGTTTCATCGAGCGCAGACTTAAGCTCATGTTCAACGGTAACATTACATTTAATACCTATTACATGGAATCCCTCATGTCGAAGACTTGAAGCAGCTTCTTTTACTTTTTCCTCGTTTATATCTGATAAAGCAACCTTTGCCCCATTTTGTGCAAATGCTTTTGCCATTTCAAGTCCAATCCCGCTTGCAGCTCCTGTTATAAACACCACTTGATTTTCAAGCATTCAATAACCCCCTTTATTTATGAAAACGATTTCATTTTTTAACATACTCCCCCTTTACACTTTTTTGGTGTAAGTACTATGCATTTACTATATTACAACTTATTACATTTTTGCAAAATTAAGTTTATAATTATTAAAAGATGTATAAGGGAGGTAGAAACAAACTCTAATGAATAGAAAGCTTCGTTTACTAATTTGTTCTTTCCTCTTTCTTACAATAATCTATATTTTAGTTGTTCATTACCAGATTTCCGCAACTGCAAAGCAAATACCGCCCAAAGATGCAGATTATTTAGTAGTACTTGGAGCAAAAATTAATGGTGAGGAGATGTCTCTCGCACTACATTATCGAGTATTGATCGCAACCCAATATCTAAAGGAAAATCCTACAACTCAAGTTGTCGTCTCAGGTGGTCAAGGTCCTGGTGAAAGTATAACAGAAGCTGAGGCTATGAAAAGGTACCTACTAAATGAGGGCATAGAAGAGCAACGGATCCTAACTGAGGATCAATCAACCACCACCTTTGAGAACCTATCGTTTTCTAAAGAATTACTGGATTCAACTAAACAAGTGATCATCGTAAGCAGTGATTTTCATTTATATCGTTCTACAATTATTGCAAATAGACTGGGCTATGAACAGATATATACACTTCCTGCCAAGACACCATGGGTTGTAAAACCAAAACTCTGGATTCGAGAATATGCAGCCGTGCTAAAAACATTAATGGTTGATCGATAAGCTAAGGAGTGTTTAATATGAAGTATTTTAATGAAAAGGAAATTCGATCCATTATCTCTATGAAAGGTTTGATTGATGAATTAGAACGTTTTTATCTAAATAAAAAAGAAGTCAATATTCCAGATCGCCTTCATATAGATGACAAGGATAATACAATACTAATTATGCCTGCATTCGATCCTGACTATTACGCTATTAAACTTGTAGGAGTTGCACCTCGAAACAAGGAATTAAATAAACCTTCTATTCATGGTACTGTTATTCTGCATGATCGTCATACACTTGAACCACTAGTCTTTTATGATGGAAGTGCTGTTACTGGTATCAGAACAGGAGCAATTGGCGGATTGGGGATGAAGCACCTTTCCAGTAAAACAGCAGATTCAATTGGAATTATCGGAACAGGCATTCAGGGTTGGAGTCATCTTGAGGCATCTTTAACTGTACGAGATATTAAAAAGGTTTATTTGTATAATAGAAGCAAGTCATCCCTACATAGTTTTCAGGAACGTGTTCAAAATGTTTACCCACATTTAAGTGTCTTCGTAGCTACTAACGTTGAAGAACTAGTTTTATCATCAGACATCGTTGTAACAACTACTACTTCCTCTAGTCCTGTGATTTCCGAATTATCCCCGGTATCGTTTGAAAATAAGTTATTTGTAGCTGTAGGCTCGTTCAAGCCTTCTATGCAGGAATTACCTAATAGCCTATTAAAAAATATAAACCCTATTTACGTTGATACTAAAACCGCATTAGTTGAATCGGGAGATATGCTTAAGGCACAGGAGCTTCAAAAGGAGCAGCTACAGGTTCTGACTCTAGATGACTTGATTAATAATAAATCAAAACAGCCTTCCAAAAACTCTTATACTATTTTTAAATCTGTTGGAATGTCACTCTTTGATTTGTTAACTGTAAAATTCATTTATGAGCAGAGTCAGTAAATGCAAAAAGGAGCCTTTATGAGGCTCTCTCTGTAATGGATTTTAGGTTTATGATAGATTTCCACACGTGCTTTCTATCTAAATCCTAAGTCTATGCGTTTACATTCCCCAAAACACCATTGGTTGCAGTCATGGCAATAATGACACATCCCCACATATGTTTGTATGCAGTTACCATGTCTTCACATGTAAATGTTATGGTCTTTGGATCTAGTAAGGTTACCGATGGAATTGTTGTTGTCATTAAAGCTTGATTTGGACCTTTGAATTGGATTTCAAATGTGATGGGACCTTCTACTGTTAATGGTTTAAACTGTTCAATCCTTTTTACTGCTACTTCTACATTTTCTTTTATTAGCTGCTGCGCTTTTTTAGGGTGAAGCAATTCTGCAGAAAAACGATCGATTCCCCTTTTTACGACAGCTGCTTCAACGTCCGGAATGGTCTCCTTTACTTCTGAAACATAAGCATCATCACCAGAGATGAAAATGGTAGGCACGTTAAACTGTCCCGCAACCATTGCATTCATTTCTGTTTCGCCGACTACTTTACCGTTGATTCTCATCTCATTCACACAAATTCCAGCTAAAGTATGACTAATAACCGTTCTTTCTGACCCACCTTCACGTCCATGATGTCCAACAAACAGGATTCCATCAAAGCTATCATCTAATCCTTCTAACTGGCACATGACGCGGTTACTTCCTTGGACTAAAGTTGCTCTTTGGTCAAGATCCTCAATAAATATATTGGACATATTTCCATGTCCATCTGCCACAACTACTTCTGTTGCACCTCCATTAAATGCACCTTCAATCGCTGCATTCACATCTTGAGTCATTAGCTTTCGAAAGCGTTGATATTCACTTGGAGTTTTTAGTTGTTGACCAGTCGCTACACCAGAAATACCTTCAATATCGGCTGAAATAAAAAGTTTCATATATAAGTCTCCTTTTTCGGGTAATTTATCTAATCTAATATGTACTTAGTTTAATAATAGAAGGATTTTAGGATTCCTGCAAGAAAGGTTCCCTTATTATGAGATTATAGAGTAGCGGAGTACTTATCATATTCTTTCTAACAAAAAAAGCCAAACATTATATAATAAATGTGTTTGGCTTACGCAGGAATCTGCTATATTTTTTATTCCTTATGGATAGACGGTAATGAGATCGTAAAGGTTGTTCCTTTTCCCAGCTCACTTTCACAGTTAAGAGAGCCATGATGATTTCTAATAATTCGCTGGGTAATCATCAAACCCAATCCATTCCCTTTAGTTTTCGTTGTATAGAAGGGTTCTCCAATTGTCTTAATCTTCTCATTTGAAATACCACAGCCTTCATCCATAACTTTAATTATCACTTCTGAATCGGTTTGGTAACAGCTTATTTGGACTTTACCTTTTAAATTTGATTCCATGGCCTCTATAGAATTTTTAACTAAGTTCAAGAATACTTGTTTAATTTGATTTTGATCGCCATTTATGTAGAATGAAGAATTAGTTGGCTCTAATTCAAGGGTGACTCCTTGTGTAAATGCCTGTGATTCCATTAAAAATATGACATCTTTTAATACTGAAACGATATTAAATTTATTTGTTTGGAAAGCTTGGGGTTTAGCTAGCATCATCAACTCTCCGGCGATTCGATCAATACTTTCTACTTCCGCGTTAATGACATCAATAAACTCAGGCTTAATATGAATGGGATCTTCTTTCATCATCTTTAGAAAGCCTTTAATAGTCGTAAGGGGATTTCTGATTTCATGGCCAATCCCAGCTGATAGTTCCCCTAATAAGGAAAGCTTTTCTTTCTTCACTAGTGCTTCTTCTGCTTTTCTTTTTTCACTTATATCAATGGTAGAACCAATTATACTAACTGTTTGACCCTTTACTACAACGGGATTTATAACAGTTAATAAGACTAAGTCATTCCGTTCTCTTTCTTCAAACACTACTTTCTCTTTCATTTCCCAACAATGATGATACTTTTCTATTACTCCAACTGCAATACTTAAGTCCATGATATCCTGAGGTCTTTTTCCAACAACTTGCTCTGGAAGATTATCAAACTCGTTAATAAGCTGGCCGTCAAAGAGTGTATAAACGTAATCAAGTCCCTGTTTTTCTATACTAAATATTAAACCTTGTTGGTGATGGATCACTTTTTGAAACTTTTCTTTTGTTTGGAGAATCTCTACCTGGTAATTTTTTCTTGCACTAATATCTCGAGCAATACCGATGATATGATGACAACGTTCATCATCCTCAAAAACTGGGACGATGGTCGTTTCAAAAGTAATCATCACACCATTAAGTGTTAAAGTTTCTTCATAGGTTAACGAGCTTTTAGATGAAATTGCTCCGCTATACCTCTTGAAAATTTCAACAGATTCTGCTGGCGTTACAATCTCATCAATACGTTTATTGATGAGTTGTGACTTCTTCATACCCGTTCCTTTAAGGTAGGCATGATTCACTTCAATACAACGGTATCCCTCATTTTCTTCCACTTTTATAACAAAAACCATATCCTCTAAATAATTGACTAGAGTTTTAAAATTGATTGTTTTATTTTCTAGTAGTCTACTAATGATCATGAGTATACCTCAGTATTTTTTGGATTTACCTTTATTATATTTAACTATGTAAATATTTGCTATATATCATTTTAAAATTTTAATAGGCTGATTATACAGTGAACATGGCAAGTGAAGATCAGTATTATGCCATAACTTTATTTTACGTCCTTCTTTAACAATTTCCACTTGTAATATATGTCCATAACTGATCGGATTTTGTGGCCAATACTTTTTCACCAAGTGCGTAAGCCCAGGTTGTTTCGTTGCCAAATTCTTCCCTCCATGACCAAACTCGTCTTGTGCTTTGATGAAGAGGATGTTCATCCGTAAAGCCCATAGCGGCATGAACTTGATGGGCAATTCGCGTTACCACTTCTGTTGCATCTCCAAGTTGAATTTTAGCCATAGCCACTTCATCTATATTTATGTTGTCATCTACCCTATTGACGATATAATCAGCAACGGCCATAGATGCTGTTGTTTCTCCAGCTAAAATAGCTAACTGCTGCTGAATCGCTTGAAATTTACTAATAGGTCTTCCAAATTGGATTCGTTCTTTTGAATAGGTTACGGTTAATTCTAATATTCTTTCTAATGCACCAGTCATTAGTAGAACACGTGATAAAGTTGCCATATAAAGAAGCTTCTCTACCTGTTCTAATTCAATCTTTGTTACTGATTCCTTAGCAACCCTAAGATTAGAAAATACGACTTCATCCCTTGGTTCTCCAGCTAGGCTATTCTTTTCTTTAACCTCACAGTCTGATAACCGAAGGCTTGTAAGTAACAGAGCCTCTTCTACAGTCTTCCCTACAACTACAACAAAATCTGAATTTCTTGCCCATGGAACAAAGCTTGCTCTTCCAGAAACCCGCCAAGTCTCTCCGTCCTCCGTAAAGGTTATAACATCCTTCATTATTGCCTGAGAGAATGTAGCTATTTTAGGAGTTACAGGTAACCCTGCTGTAGATAAAAATCTATTAGCAAGTATGTGTTCAGCTATTGGTATTGGTGCTGCATAATAGCCGGCAATTTTTAAAAGTGACAGGAAATCTCCAAGATCACCACCAGCACCTCCTTGTTCTTCGTCAACACCAACCATTGTCACACCTAGTTCATCTAGTTTTTTCCATAAGGATTTTGGGAACGTCCCTTTTTCCGCTTCTGTAATCAATTCTTTCGAACAATGGTCCTTTAGTAATTTTCCAACTGTATCTTCTAGCATGGATCGAATTTCACTCATCGTACTCCTAACCCCCTAGCGATAATTCCACGTAAAATTTCTGTCGTTCCACCTCGTAAGGTAAACCCAGGCGAGTGAAGTATTGCTTGAGCTAATAATGTATCAAATGAAGAACCTGAGGAAACGGAAGGTTGGCTTTGAATTAGCAACCGAGCAACCTTAATTACCTCGTTCTCATACTCTGTTCCTAAATCCTTCACAAGGGCTGCTGCTACTTCTGGTGTGGTTCCCTTTTCTAATAATCCCGCTACCCCTAATGACATTTGTCGCAAAGTCCATAATCTAGCAACTAACCGACCAACTTCTATCTTTGCATGGTCGGAAGTAGAATTTGCAAGTCGTTTTACTAATTCAGCTAGTAATGGATATGTACTCATAATTCTCTCCGGACCACTACGTTCATAGGCTAGCTCAGCCAGACTCTGCTTCCACCCTTGCCCCTCTTCACCAATGATCATATCTTCAGTAATCTCCACATCCTCCATGATGATTTCATTGAAATGGTGTTCGCCTGTCATTAAATGAATAGGACGAATCGTAACACCTGGTGCATGTAGATCGAGTAAGATTTGACTTAAGCCTTCATGCTTTTTCTCTCCTAACGCCTCTGTACGACAAAGTGTAATCATGTAATGACAATGATGTGCACCACTAGACCAAATCTTAGTGCCGTTTAGTAACCATTTATCACCAACCTTCTTTGCTCGGGTAGACACAGAGGCAAGGTCTGACCCTGAATTTGGTTCACTCAATCCAATCGCAAAGTATATTTCTCCTTTAGCAATGCCAGGAAGAATTTTCTGTCTTTGTTCTTCAGTTCCATATTTTAATAGGAGCGGCCCAGTTTGACGGTCAGCAAACCAATGAGCAGCAACTGGTGCTCCACTTGCTAAAAGCTCTTCTGTAACGACAAATCTTTCTAAGGCAGATCGTTCATGTCCACCATATTCCTTCGGCCAAGTTAATCCAAGCCAGCCTCTTTCACCAATTTTGCGGCTAAATTCAGCTGAGTAGCCTCCTAGCCACGAGTCACATTTAGGATCGAAATTTCCTAATTCTTTTTCCTTTATTAAGAATTCTCTTACCTCTTGCTGAAGTGCTAATGCAGATTCCGGTAAATTAATGCTTGGAAGCTTTAACTGTTTCAAGCTCTTTCCTCCCTATACTTATTTTTTTATAACAGCTCTTTACTTTAACCAATTATTTTAACAATATATTGGGATGATTAGGATAATCCTTTGTTCCTGAGCACAGGTGGTATACTTGTAAAATTTCTTCTAGTTGTTTCGTGACTTTAACCTTGATAAGTCACTAGCATAGAAGTTTCCTTAAAAATAAACGGCACTAGAGAGCGCTTACATTACAGTCTATTTTTTACTTTTTGTTTTCATCTCTTCTAGTAATGTCATGTATTCATGTGTATCTGTTACAACAGCCATATGAGAAGACACCATATCAAGATGAGTTCGTAAGCTTAGTTTATCGTGGTTCTTTACTAATCTTTTAATCATCCGTAATGCATTTTGCGGTTTTGAACACAAGACTTGAGCGAATTGTAGCGTTTTATCTAATACCTGATCTGCTGGATATACATAATCGACCATACCGATTTGTTTTGCTTCATTTGCTTTAATTCTTTCACCTGTCCATAAAAGCTCTAGAGCCTTGGGTTCCCCTACAATCTTTGGTAAAAAATAGCTTCCTCCGTCACCAGGTACAAGACCTAAATGGATATATCCTTCACCTAACCTTGCAGATTCCGAACAAAAACGGAGATCACACATTAATGCCATGTCAAGTCCTGCACCAATTGCATCACCATTCATACACGCAATTACGGGTTTGTCAATTTCCTCTAATAATAAGGGGATTTTTTGGATATTATCCCAAAGTGCGGACTTTCTTTTCACCGCATCACTCCATAAATCTTCCTCAGGCTCGCCAATGAATCCCTCACCCTTTGATAATGCTTTAATATCTCCACCAGCTGAAAAAGCTTTACCAGTAGCAGTAACAATTAACACCTTCATATTTTTGTCATTCTTGAATTCTTGCAAAGCTTCGTACCAGCCTTGAATCATGTTATGGCTAAATGAATTTAAAGAATCAGGTCTATTTAGCGTTAAGACGGCAATCCCATCATTCCTTTTTTCCAACACAATGTGATTTATTGTTGTCATTCTATCCACCTCTTATTTTCATTTTATATTTCTAATCTTCTGACTATTAACTATTTCTCTACTGAATCGTATATTCCTCTAAAAATATATATGCAAGACCTGTCCTGAAAAACATAAAAAATCCCTGATTACTAAAAACCAAGGGATTTCCTTAAGACGAGCTTATTCTTTTTTGTCCTGTTAACAATAAAAGCTACTACTACTAATTCTATTAATAAACCGATCGAAACAGCAAAAGCTCCAATTAAACCATTCCATTCAGAGGCAAAGGAAACTCCAATTATGAGTATGATCGTAGTCATAACTAGATTGGCAGATTGAGAGATGATCGTCACTTTTGTTTGTTTTTGAATCATTAATAGTCCGTTAAAAAAGTCAACAAATGGAAACACAAGGGCCATAATTAAAAAGATTTGTAGAGTTTGAAGACTTGCATCAAGAAGCCGTCCTGTTACACCCATGAAATGCTCCATCATAAATCGGCCCAATCCTGTATAACAAAATAAACTCAGTAGAAATAAAGGAATGAAACTAATCATTAATGTAAACCTCTTAACCTTCTCTTCATGGTTTTTATAAAAATTAATGACAATTTGGTGTGTATAAGAGAAAAAGCTTAAAAATAAATGAGTAATACTTAAGGCAATCGTAAAGCTTGCTATCGCTAATGCAATATCACCTGTTTTGCCTAGAAAAATGTTGGTAATCGGACCAATTAATACGGTAATTATAGACGAAAGCATAAGTGGACTATAGAACCTAAAGATTTCAGACTTGGACTTGATCTTGTCAATTGAACTTGTAGTAGGCATTTTACGTGCCAGTGATTTAGCCTCAATCAAACTCACAACACACTCGATGATCATCCCCACTAAGAACACGACTGCACCTGTTTTACCAGAAATATTACCTGTTTGAATGAAGTAAATGGATAAGGCATACATCGCAGTTAATCGTATCATCATACCAATTGTCAGCCACTTTGTTTGGCGATTAAAAATGATAATACCCTGTGCTAAACAACGAAGACCTGAGAAGATTGTTACAAATATAAGTACTTGATAGATTCCCTTAATCTGTTCCACCATACCAGCCTGTGCCCCAAATATCGTCGAAAACACAAAATCACCAATAGATGTATAGGCAATGATTAAAGAAACTGCTAACAAACTCAAAATAATATAAACGGCAAAAGTAGTCATCTTTTTAAAGGATTCTTGGTCGCGCACTAAGGTAGTACAGGTTTGCCTTAGAATAACAGCAAGCCGTTCCGTAATCCCAAATAGGCTCATGGCAATTGCATAACTTGCAATAACAACCTCTGAATCTATGGCTCTAGCTAAAGTACTATTTATTATAATATGCGAAAGGGTAACGAGACTCGCTGATACACCAAGTGGAATAAAGAAAAATAATAAGGTTCTAAGGGTAAGGTCGTCTTGTTTTGTTGTTATTCCCATCTGTTTTTACCACCTTTTGTTTCGTAATCCGAAATTTATATTCTCCATTTTATAGAAAGTGTGTTCATATCACAAGGAAAATTTTATAATATTACTAATAACCTACTGGAAATCATGAGGTACTTTAAATGAACAATTTAGCAAGCTTTTTATCTAAAAGATTACCTGTTTTTATTTTATTGGTAGCGGTTGGTACTTACTTCTCTCCATATTACTGGGACGTCTCTGCGTGGGTCCCAAGCATGCTACTTGGTACCGTGATTTACTTTACGGGATTATCAATAGATATTGATTCTTTAAAACAAATTGGCAATAAGAAGAAGGAACTTGCCATCATTTTATTATTAAAATGGACCTTTACCGTTTTATTATCGATTGCCCTATCCTTGATTTTTTTTACTAAACACCCAGGAATTGCTGCAGGATTAATCCTTGCAGGAACCGTACCAAGTGCAACAGCCGCAACAGTTTACACATTCTTAGCTAGCGGAAATGCCTCCTTAGTGGTAGCGGCTTCGCTTTTAGATGTTGCCATAAGCCCTATTATTACTCCCCTCTCGATGATGACTTTATCCAATCAAGAGGTAACCATTTCTTTTTGGGTTTTACTGCAATCCTTTTTAGTCATTGTACTACTCCCACTTATATGTGGAATGATCACCCAAAAGCTTGCTCCGAAATTAGTGGCTCATTCTAAAGATGTAACAAAAATAGGATCTTCATTTGCTCTTCTAATGGTGATCCATACTATTGTCGGGAGCGGTAAAACTGCCATTTCAAATGAACTATCATTATTACCAACTGTAGTTGTCGCAACTATAATACAGGTAGTGCTACCAATGATTGTAGCTTATTTTATCTGTAGGAAATTGAAAATGGAGGAAGCGGATTGTCGTGCCGCTCTCTTTCAGGTAAGCTTGTGTAATACAGCACTTGCCGCCATTTTAGCTTACCAATTTATAGGTGATTTAGGCGTTATCGCTCCCATTTTAAACTTGATTTTTAATTTATCAATTGGAGCATTTATGGCCAATTATTTTGCTAGAAATATAGTAGCAAAACCTTTGAAAGAGGTCATTTAATGTGGAAAGGTCCACCTTTAGATGAAAGGTGGACCTTTTTACATAGATTTATCATTAATTTTGTTTAAAGCTGCTCTACTAAGCTAATAGATTAAGAGAGTTAGAGAATTTCATAGATAAAATTTATGTATTTATAAAGAATTCCACGTTTTTTCTGATAATTCCACACCTTTTAAGATTTATTCCAGCTTTTAGGAAACTATTTTCACGAAAAAATAGAGTAATTCCGAAATCCCCAAATTTAGTATCAATAAGAACTTTTTCAAACCGCATTCGTGACTATACTTTTCTAAGTAGATCCTTATTCAGTTCTGCAACACTCGATTTTCCAGACAATGCCAATGTTAAATCAAAATCTGCAATTAAGTTTCGGAGTACTTGCTTTACTCCCTCTTCGCCAGCAAGAGCTAAACCATACATATAAGGTCGTCCAACTAACACAGCTTTCGCACCTAAAGCTAATGCTTTTACAATATCTGAACCTCTTCTAATTCCACTATCTAGTAATACCGGAATTTGCTCCTGGATCACATTACAAATTTCAGGTAATGCTTCAATACTAGTAATTGCCCCATCAACCTGTCTTCCTCCATGATTGCTAACGATGATTCCATCTACTCCATGCTCTAAGGCAAGTTTAGCATCGTCAGGATGTAGAATTCCTTTTAGTAAAATGGGAAGATTGGTTTGCATGCGAATATATTCTAAGTCCTTCCAAGTCAGAGCAGGGTTTCCAAATATCTTTGCCCAAAGCATTATAGCTGAAGTCATATCTTCCTTAGGAGAGTGTTCTAATCTTGAACAAAACACTGGATCCTCTAAATAGTTCCCAATCCCCTCCCCCTGTAAAAATGGCAGATATTTATGTTCAATATCCTTTTCTCGCCATGCCATCATAGGGGTATCTAATGTAATAACAATCGCACTATAACCTGCCAACTCTGCTCTTTTCACCATACTTGCAGCAATTTCTCGATCACTGCTCCAATACAGCTGGAACCATTTATCTCCATTCGGACTTTCTTCTGCAAGCTTTTCTAAGCTATAGGTCGAAGCCGTACTCGCAACAAAAGGAACCTCCATTGCTTCTGCTGCACGCGCACTACCTAGTTCACCATCAGGATGGATAATCGATTGAACCCCAACAGGTGCACAAAGTATCGGATACTTATACTTTTTCCCGTATAACTCTACACTCAAATCTCTTTTTGACGTATCACATAGCATTCTAGGGACGATTTGCCAGTTCTCAAACGCTCGGTTATTATTCCTTGCTGTTACCTCTGCTCCAGCAGAAGCTGCAACATAATAAAACGGCTCCTTATTTAAATGAGCCTTTGCCTTCGCTTCTAATTCTTCATAAGTAACTGGAATGATATTTTCCTCAAGTTGTTGATATACCTTCAGTTGGACTTGATTTCCATACGTCATTTTATTTACCTTCTCCCTATGTAAATTTATTCCACTTTAAATTATAAGCGCTTACAAAAGAATAGGTCAAACTATTGTTAGAATATTCTAAACTTCTACAAAAACTGTACATATTTTTAATGATTAGTCTACATCCGCTGATCCTTATTAACCCGATTCCTAACCTCATCCATCTTCTGATACAACGTTTCCTCAAGATCCACCTCAAAATAATTAGCAAACTTAACAAGATAGGCAATACAATCTACTATTTCTTTCCCAACGTTTTCTTTATGTAATTCTTTTGCTTCCTTAAAAGCCAGTTCTTCGCCTTGCTCATCCTTGTTTTTATAAACTACATTAAACATAGCACGAAATTCTTCAGCTAGTTCACTAACCTCTGTAGTTAGTAACATATAATTATTTAATAAAGAGTCTCTTGTCTCTTTATAATTTTCTTCAGAAATTTCCCAATTCATATCTTTTTGAACAAAAAATTAGCACCGCATTCCCCTTCAAAATCTTTGATTTAGTGGGGGTTAGGCGCTAAGGTCTTAATTTCCTTGTTCTTCAATGTATTTCTTAACCACGTCAATTGTTGCTCCGCCAGTGCCTCTAATGATTTACAACTAATTTCACATATGGTACACTCCAACATAGAACATGTGTTCCGGTGAGGGGGGGTTTGGTTGTGAAAGTTTCTAAAACATTGCGCCATAAAATAAAAAATCAATCTAGAATCTTCGATGCTACGGTAAAAATTTATAATGAAGCGTTAGGCTTTATTATAAATGTGATAGATAAAGAGTTTGATGATGTAAATAACATCTCCACTAAGTCTGTTGTACCTGCTGTCGAGAAGCTCATACATATCACGAAATCAAACCCTCTTCCAAAACACAAAGAATTTAATGAAAGATTTTATAAGTTTCCTTCTTACTTTAGAAGAAGTGCGATTGCTGCTGCTTTCGGGAAAGTAAAAAGTTATCGTTCGAACTATCGAAATTGGGAAGCCGAAAAAGAAATAGTTCTTTCCGAAGGGAAGAAATTTAAAAAGAAAACACCTATCTTACAGTTGGAACATAAAGAGTTTCCTGTGTTTTATAAGGATAATATGTTCAATAAAACGAGTGATTCAACTGCTCAAATCAAGGTGTTTCATGATAATGATTGGGTTTGGGTAGATATTCAATTTAAAGAACAAGATCACTATAAGCGTGATGTATGGGATTGGAAGGAACATAATCCAAAACTTGTTAAGGTTGGCAAAAAGTACTTTCTGAATATCACATATACTCATAAGGTAGAGTTATCGAAAACACCCATAGATGAACAAAAAGTATGTGCGGTTGACCTGGGGATCACAAACTCTGCGGTTTGTTCTGTGATGGATGCAAATGGAACTGTCTTGGATCGGAAGTTTATTAATCAACCAATGGAAAAAGACCGTTTGTATCGAATGACGAACAAATTACGTAAAGTGCAATGTATCTCAGGGTGGGTTGCTGCCCCTAACTACTGGCGACAAATTAATGGATTACAAAAACACATCATCAATCACACCTCTCATGCGATTGTGGAGTTTGCAAAGGAGAACAATTGTAATGTCATTGTTTTTGAGTACCTCAATAAAATGAGAGTACCTAAAGGGTTTTGGGGAGCCAAGAGACTTCGTTTCAAATTAAGGTATTGGCGTAAAACGGCGATTCAAAACAAAGTAGAGGAAATGGCTCACTACGTAGGAATGCGGATTTCTAGAGTCACTGCACGAAATACGAGTGCTTTGGCCTATGACGGTTCTGGTGAAGTAGAACGTAACCATAAAAAAGACCTTGCTGTATTCAGTACAGGCAAGGTGTATCATGCTGACCTATCGGCTAGTTACAATATAGGAGCTCGGTATTTTATACGAGCTTACCAAAAATCCATTTCTGAAAAGAAATGGTTGTCCTTGCAGGCAAAAGTTCCTGTTTTGGCAAAAAGAACATCTCAAACCTTGTCTTCATTAATTAGTCTTATTCAGGCACTAAAGGCACCGAAGGTGGCTTAATTGCTTGGGTTGTACTGTATCTAAGATAAGGGATGCTCCATCAAAATCTCTGATTTAGTTGGAGAGGTTCACAGGTCATTAAAAACTGCTGTATATCTTTCATTCTACTAACTCCTTAATGTTCTCTTCTATTTTCTTAATTTTATCATTCGGGGAATTTGACGACAATGTAATTAAAAAGCCGGCATTCGTATTATGAATTCATTTAAATTTACGGTATACTTTGAAATAGAAAATAGATAGATCAAGGTGGGTTAACTTTGAGAATTAATAAATACATAAGTGAAACTGGAATATGTTCTAGACGAGAAGCGGATAAGTGGGTAGCAGATCACAGGGTAACGATTAACGGAAAGCTTGCTGAACCGGGTAGTCAGGTAGAAGAAGGTGACGAGGTCCGAGTTGACAACAAACCGATAAAAAGTAAACCGAAGTTAGTTTATATTGCGCTAAACAAACCTGTAGGGATTACTTCTACAACAGAAAAACATATAAAAGGAAATATTGTTGATTTTGTTAATCATCCCTTACGTATATTCCCGATTGGCAGGCTTGATAAAGATTCGGACGGTTTGATTTTAATGACAAATGATGGTGATATTGTTAATAAAATTCTTCGTGCTGAAGGAAAACATGAAAAGGAGTATATCGTCACAGTAGACAAGCCCATTACTCCACAATTCTTAAAAGGGATGGCCGAGGGTGTTGAAATACTTGATACAAGGACACTTCCTTGTAAGCTTTATAAAGAGTCTAAGTATGTGTTCAGAATCATTTTAACGCAAGGACTAAACCGCCAGATTCGTAGGATGTGTGCCGCCTTTGACTATAATGTGAAAAGGCTTCAACGGACTAGAATTATGAATATTCAATTAGGCAATCTACCTATTGGTAAGTGGAGAGACCTTACAAACGAAGAGTTAGCTCAACTCTTCAAGGATACCAATTATGAACCGAATCGAGATACAATGTAAAAAGCTCCCTTTCACTTTGAAGGGAGCTTTTACCTTATTTTAAACTAAGATCATCCATAAAATCATAGTAGTGATAATTGCTGTCACGCCCTGTACTAAGGTCGCCATTGTTTGTGCTTTATAAGCATCTGTAACCTTCATACCACTAAACTCTTTAACCACCCAGAAATAGCTATCATTTACATGACTAACTGCCATTGCCCCTGCTCCAATCGCCATTACCACTAATGCCAAAGGAAGTGCTCCTTCGATTCCCATTTGCGGTAATAATGGTGCCACTAAAGTTGAGGTGACCACAAGTGCTGCTGTAGATGAACCTTGAGCAGTTTTAAGTGCAGCTGCGATAATAAAAGGGATAATTAAAACAAGTGCCCCTGTTAATAAACCACCATCTGCAAATCCTTTAATTAATTCTGCAACAGGTGTTGACTTAATGACTTGACCAAATGCTCCACCTGCGCCAGTTATTAATAGGATTGTTGACGCATCCTTTAAGCCATCGCCAACCCAGCCTGACAACGTTTCTTCATTCCATTTTGGCATTAAGAAGAATGAAGCTAATACCCCAATTAGTAAAGCCACTAACGGAGAACCTAAGAATAACAAAAAGTTAGCAAATGAACCTTCAAGCTTCAAGAAACTGATGAATGACCCTAGACCTATTAATACAATTGGAAGAACAATTGGTGCAAACGATTTTACTGTAGAAGGAAGTGCCCCAAATGATTTAACGATTTCATCATAATCAAGCTGTAACTCACCTTCTCCCTCAACCTCAATCTTTGTACCTACTTTCATTGCCCAAATATAACCAGCAATAATCGTTGGAATGGCTACAATTAAACCGATTAAAATAATCGTTCCTAAATAATCGCTCGCTCCAATATTACCCGCTGCGGCAATAGGCCCTGGAGTTGGTGGAACAAGTGTATGTGTTGCATAAAGCCCTGTTGCAAGTGCCACTGACATAGAGGCTACAGCAACTTTAGCTCTTCTTGCTAATGATTTTTTTAGGCTTGATAAAATAACATAACCTGAATCACAAAATACTGGAATACTTACTATTGCTCCAATAAGAGACATTGCTAGCTGAGGTCGTTTTTCCCCAACGATACGAAGCACTACCTCTGCCATTCGAAGGGCAGCACCAGACTTTTCTAAAACAGTTCCAATAATTGTCCCTGCTACAATGACGATCCCAATATAACCCATCAATCCACCGAAGCCACCATTAACAGCTTCTACAATTGTAGCTAATGGCAAGCCAGCTAAAATACCGACTAGAAAGGCAGCAAATAATAAAGATAAAAACGGATGTAGCTTTAGCTTTGCTGTTGCAAACACGATAAACGCAACACCTATTAATATGACTAAAAACAATAATGGACCTTCCATGACTATTCCCCCTATTTACCTTTTGGCTAGTAATCTAGCTATATTTTTTGCTTTTTTATATAAAAGTTCTTCTGCATGTAGCATACATTCTTGTAAAGACATCGGGCCTGTTGCAATTGAATCACAGCTTAGGAAATATTCGTATAATGGCTCATAACCTTTTCCAAGACTTCCAGAGATTAATATAGCGTTTACATTTTGTTCAGATGCAAGTTTGCCTATATATCCAGGTACTTTACCAAGGAGAGTCTGTTCATCGCTTTGTCCCTCTCCTGTTATCACTAAATCAGCTTTAGAGATTTTAGTTTTCAGATCTGTTGCTTCCCCGATTAGCTTTGCGCCGGAGATCATCTCTCCACCAATCGTTAAGAAGGCAAAACCAAGTCCACCCGCTGCCCCTGCTCCTTCTTGGTTCTGATATGAAGATTTAAGCTCTTTTTCAACTAAACTTGCAAACTTAGATAACGCAGCATCAAGCTCTTCTATCATTTCTTCCCCCGCACCCTTTTGCGGTCCGAAAACAGCAGTTGCTCCGTTTGGACCACAAAGCGGATTTTCGACATCACTTGCAATTTGAAAGTGACAATCTTTTACTCTAGCATCAAGAGTCGAGAAGTCGACGATTGCGACATCTTTTACTGATTCTCCAAAAGGGCTAACCCGATTTCCATATTCATCGAGAAAAGTTACTCCAAGTGCCTGGAGCATTCCAAGTCCTCCATCATTGGTTGCACTTCCACCTAGACCAATAATGAACTTTCGATAATCAGAGTTAATCGCCTCTTGGATGACTTCTCCAATTCCGTAAGTTGTTGTATTTAGTGGGTTACGTTTTTCCTCAGGTACCATTGGTAATCCAGAAATTAGAGCCATTTCAATGACAACCGTCTCCTTGTCTCCTAAAACTCCATACTGAGCTTCTACTCTCTCACCAAGTGGGCCCATCGTATTAACTTGAAAGCGTTTACCATTTGTACCAAATAAAAGAGTTTCGAGAGTACCTTCACCTCCGTCGGCCATTGGAATCACTTCAACATTAGCGTTCGATATTTCACTAAGGATTCCTTTTTTAATAGATGAGCCTGCTTCTAATGATGATAAACTTCCCTTAAAGGAATCTGGTGCAACAATAATATTCATAATCAACACCTTTTCTGTTTATATATACTATCTAATATTTAACAATATTTCGAAAATAAAATCATTGGAAATCGAGTCAAAAAAAAACAGCCTTTTTGGTCATTCCATTGTGCAAATGACCAAATTAGCTAGTTTTTGTTTCTGATAATTTTTGAAGAATCATAAGTGTATAGATTATTGATAAATCATTTCCTGATTTGGGGTTAAGTTTTATTATTTGACGTATGCTATCCAATCGGTAAGACAATGTATTTCTATGAACATGAAGTTTTTTTGCGGTTTCAGTTAGGTTATGATCACATTCAAACAATACGTCTAGTGTTTCTGAAAGCTCCGGTCCAAGTTTATCAAATGGATATTGCCTTAAATATTCTTCTCTTATCTCAACTGGCACCTGATCTAACAGTCTAATCATTCCCCACTCATTAACTTGGCTTGTACTAGATTGCCTATTGAATTTATTCATAAGATTTAACGCTTGTCTTGCCTCATCATATGACTTTTGAATTCCTCTAATAGAATGATTTCGGTTTCCAATAGCTAGTTTTGCTTGACTGAATAGCTGCTGATTTTGATTGGATAATCTCGTGAATATTTTATTAGCTGCATCAATTTCAGTTGTTAATGAATCAAGTGCAATTCCAATTACTATATCATGATCAAGCGTTGTCCCATAAAAAACAAGGTTTAAATCTTGCTTGCATTGACCTAGTACTCTATATATTGATTCCTTGCTTTCCGTTCTTTTAATAAAGCCTTCTAAATTGTTTTGCAAAAATAAATCAGGAACCCTTAATAGACAAACAACTAAAGTATTATTAACATTAATATCAAGGTAATGTTGGGCATGTTTTGCTAATTTCTTCTCATCTACTTCATTTGAACCAATTAGCTCAGTAATCCACGATTCCATAAGTTGTTGTTCGATATGAGCCTGTCTTCTTATATAATTTTGCTGTAGCATGAGCTCTACAGTAATTTTCGTCATTTCTGCAATCTGGATTAATTGAGCAGGATTACCAGTGATTCCAACCACTCCAATAATTTCATCCATAAACTCAATCGGTAGATTAACCCCTTCTTTAGTTCCTAAAAATTTGCAAGTCTGCTCTTTTTCAATAATAAGGGATTCCCTCGTCTCTAATACCTTTTGTGCACCTTCATGAATGGCGTGGAGTCGAGTTGGATCAGTACTAGCAATAATGACGCCTTGATGATCAATAATATTAAGATTGTGTTTAACTGTTCGAGCCAGTCTTTGAATAATTGGATATGCTAACTCCTGTGTAATATTCATATATAATACTCCACCACATTTTTCTTCTAGTTTACCATTCCCTAAGTATTTGTTTGACTATTTTATCAATCTATTACAAAATTTTATAAAAGAGAGTGTTCAAAAAGGAGGATGACCATGTCGATTACATTCGATCATCTTGTACATTTCACTGACCAACCTGATCAAGCTAGAAAAGAGTTTCAAAAGCTAGGATTCCAAGCTATCAAAGGCGGAAACCACCCGAACTGGGGGACATATAATTCACTTTGTTATTTTCAAAACCTTCGCTATATTGAATGGATTGGGTTTACGGACCAAAGTATTGCTCAAACGTCTGAGAATGTATTAATTCAACAGATTGTTGAGGATTCATCATTGGATGGATTTTCACAATTGGCATTTCGAACCGATAACATTGACAAATTGAAGAACTCCTTACAGGAAAAAGGAATTAACACAATTGGACCTGTGGAAGGAAGTCGCAAGAAAGAGGACGGCACGGTTCTTAGTTGGGCAATGCTATTTATTAAAGGTGAAGATGAACAATTACTTCGTTCGCCCTTCTTTATTCAATGGGGAAAAGATGATCAAATGAGAACTGAAGAAATGAGTAATTTGATGGTACACTCAAATAAAGCCTCCACTATTTCTTATATTGGCTTCGTTGTTAAGGATGGAAACTCAGCTATTCACAAATATGCAACGCTATTAGATATACCTGTCTCTGTTCAATTATTAGAAGACAGCTCTGGCTTTTTTTATGAACTTGTTCTGAAGGATTTTAGTTTGAGATTTTACGAACCTACTAGCCCGGAATTACAGAAAATTATGGAAGCAAGAGGAGAAAGGCCATTTATATGTGGAATAACAAGCGTAGATCAGGATCAAGTCTTAGAGATAAACGGTGGACTTTATTCAATTTAACATTATATTATCTTTGTACTTTAGTTAAGCATAATCAAGCCCAATAGGTTGATTATGCTTCAACATTTATAATCTATCTAGCTGTATCCCTTATGTGATCTTGGTGTTTTATAGCAAAAAAATAGGAACTGCCACAACGACAATCCCTTAGTTTTCTAACTACATATACGTTATGAATAATATGAGTGATCCAACCACAAAACAATAATACGCAAAATATTTCAAATTGCCCCGTTCCATTAGACCCATAAACCATTTCAGTGAGAAGTATGATAATACAAATGAAAAAATAAACGCAATTATATATGGAATCAATAAGTCTCCAACATTCATATCGCTTATCTTTAACACGATGGTTCCTAAACTTACAGGGATATATAGTAAAAATGAATATCGTAACGCTGTCTCCCTTTTCATTCCGATTCCCATCGCAGCAACGATGGTTGCTCCTGATCTACTTATTCCTGGTATTAACGCGACAGCTTGAGCTAAACCTACGATTACTGCATCCTTTAAGGTGAGGTTTCGATCACCTTTTCGTCCTTTTAAATTTCTAATCAACCACAACGCTAAACCAGTAACTAGTAGGGCCCCTCCAATCGGAGCAATCCCTCTAAATGATGCAGAAATTTGATCTTCAAACAATAATCCGATTACAGCAGCAGGTATCGTACCAACTACAAGGAAAATAATAAACATAAAATCATTTTTATAGACTGCATCTCTTTTAGTCATGTACTTAAGACCATTTTCTGTTAACCTTACTAAATCACTTCGGTAAATAAGAACTACTGCAAGTAATGATGCAAAATTCATTAAAACTTCAAAACTAAAATCATCCTCGGCCACACTTAGTCCTAAAAACTCTTGTGCTAAGACCAAATGACCACTTGAGGATATAGGGATTGGTTCCGTAAATCCTTGTAACGCACCCAAAAAAGCATATTTAAGTATTGTGATTAGCTCTTCCATTGAGGCCTCCTAAATTCGTTTTCTTTCTGTCTATGTAAGATCCTTATCATTTTATTAATGAAAATTGAACAGCCTCCATCGCATGAATCACAGCTGTATCAAATATTGGTACTTTTACATCATCAGATTTAATGAGCAAACCAATCTCAGTACAACCAAGAATGATTCCTTCTGCTCCATTGTCAATTAAACGAAGAATCACATTCTTTAAATAATCCCTTGATTCTTGCTCAATTTTACCTACACATAATTCGTTAAAGATAATATTATTTATACCGTTTCGATCCTCTGCTGTTGGCACTATAACATGGAGATGATTGGACTCTAGACGTGACTTGTAAAAGTCCTGTTCCATTGTATACTTTGTACCAAGTAGACCTACCTTCTGAATATTAGACTTTTGAATTTCTTTCGCTGTTGCATCTGCAATATGTAAGATTGGGATGTTTATGGTTTCTTCTATAAAGTGAATGACTTTGTGCATCGTATTAGTACATATAATAATGAACTCCGCCCCTGCCTTTTCTAATGACTGGGCCACCTCAGCAAGCTTATTACCAGCACTTACCCAATCCCCTTCTGTTTGATACCGTTCAATTTCTTCAAAATCAACACTATATAAAAGACATGATGCCGAATGTAAACCCCCTAGTGTCTTTTTTACCTCTTCATTTATTATTCGATAATATTCTGCTGAAGATTCCCAGCTCATCCCACCTATTAAGCCGATTGTTTTCAAAATAGTTACTCCCTTTCTTGATTCTTTTGCCACTCTTTATATTCAGGTAATGTATATTCATCAGTTTTTTTGACTGTCCATTTATTATCTTCCCAGCCTAAAAACACCTTGATTAAGTATTCTCCTCCTGAAACAGTAAAGTCTTCTCTTATATAGGAGATACTGCCATGAACGAGAACAATTACTTCATTATTTGATATTTCTTTTACTTTCAACTGATCATAGCTTTCAATGTTAAAATTAGCATCAAGTAAGTTAAAACCTTCATTTAAGGATTCCACTTCAAATCCTTCTATATTAACACCATTTTGAGGATCGCTGTTTTCTCTTAATAGAGGGTAATGATCCCAAAGTAGCTTAATATCGTTCTTCAAAACAGATTGAGTACGGTAATACATATATTCCGTGATCGGTTTAGCATATTCTTCATATTCTTCTGTTTCAACAAAACCTTCTATATCTTCCTTACCTTGATAAGGTTCTTCCTGAAAGGTTTCAAAATTACAGCCTATTATAAATACAAAGAGTAGCCCAGTTACAATAACCTTCTTCATGTCTCAACTCCGTAATTCGACGTCATTTAAATGATACATGTTCCACTTGTTTGACAGGCTTCGCTTCTTTAGGTTTCAACCCAAATAGAAGTCGAGTAAAAGAAAAATGGCGAATTACATAATGATAACATAATAGATTTATTGTAAAAGAGGCAATAATCAATACGACTAATTTTATAGAAATTGCCCAAGTTAAATCATATAATAAGTAACCAATAACTACAATTACAGGCTGATGTAAAACGTAAAATGGCATGGATGCTTCACTGCCATATTGTAAAAACCGATGGTTAAAGGAACAGTACCTTTTCGCCAAATCGAATATGAGTAATAATATACTCCAACAGTTAAGTACGCGAATTCCATAGAAAATTGTATCTTCAACAGTACCAGGTTTTGGGTATGAATTCATAAACCAAATGATGTAAATCAGCGTTGTTATGATCGCGGTTATGATTATATATGTTGCTAGTGATGAATTCACCCGTGAAAATGAAGGGCTAGCAAAGAAATAATACCCATAAATAAAAATAAGGAGGTAAATAAACAAATCCCATCCGCCAAGTTTTTGTGTATGAACCACTCCTGCTATAAATAGTAAAAAAGGCAGAATTAAAAAATGAATTGGACCTACTCTTTGAAAACTTGGAATTTTTTTAAATAGAGGGATACATAGGAAGGAAAAAACCAACAAAACTAGTAGATACCATAAATGTAAACCAAAAAAAGCAAAATTTCCTACCCCACCAAAATCTTAGTAGATACCATTAAAAAAATGAGGATAAAACTCAAAAAAATTACCTTTAAATTGGTTGTTGCTTATTCTTTCAATATAGATTTGTGGAGGTGTTAAGAGAAATACCCCCATAAGAAGTGGAATACCTAACCTTACCAATCGTTCTCTTAACAAATACGGGATTTCTCTCCTGCTTAACGAATAGGTCATACTAATACCTGAAAGAGCAAAAAATATGGGCATGATCCAGGAACCAACAAATAGAGAAAAAACTAAAATCCATGTAGAATTTAGTTCTTCGTTTTTAATATGCCAAGGGAACGGATTAACAAACATTGAACAATGATAAAGAAAAACGAATAAAGTTGCAATAACACGTATCCAATCTAAATCATATCTTCTTGTCTGGAAAGCATCGTTTTTCTTCATCATACACCCCTACATTTCACTTAGTACATTACTAGTAAATTTTACCTGTTCATAAAATGCTTATCAAGCCAATTTTTCAATACAGCTTCAAGATCCGGGTGGATGGGTAAATTAGCTTCTTTGATAAGATCTTTTTTTATTGTAAACATGTTGGATGTTTCTGCCTGAAACTTCAAAGAATGTCCCATATTTTCTATGACATGATACTCCGATTCCTCTAATACATAGTTTGGAAGATTTTTAACAACATCAGGATTTGCTTGAATATCTCGTGCACCAGTAATACCTAAAACGGGAATGTCAACCTTTGTAAGGTCTTCACGAACATCATAATCAAAATGTTCTCTGAACCATTTTGCATTGATTTTTTGAAATTGAATCTTCATTACATCTTCATTAGATGCCATCATTTTTTCAGTGAATTTTTGTGCCTGCTTTTCAACCTTTTTATGTGCTCCGAGTAATCTTAAGTACCATCCAAGAAACCCTTTGGCATTCATCATGTCCATAGCAGCGATTTCACGTTGTCGAAATAGAGCTTCTTCCATCTTCTCTCCAGCACCTGCTAATAGAATTAGCCCTGAAACAGGTTCTCTCACAGCAACTGCTGTTCCAATCGTTGTTCCTTCGCTATGACCTAAAACAATGACCTTATTAGCATCAACTTCAGGACGATTCTTCAAAAATTGGATGGCTGCTTTAGCATCATCAACTAAATCCCAAAGTCCAGTTTCAATGTAATTACCAGAACTTTCACCTACACCCCTTTTATCATATCGCAGTGTCACAAAGCCTAGCTGAGTGATGAAATGGGCCATTTGACGATATACTTGAAGGTCGATTTTTTTACTGACCCTCCCATTTCGATCTACTTTTCCTGATCCAGCAATGATTAGGACTGCAGGTAGCTTTTGAGTCCCTTCGTCAGGAAATGCGATTGTACCCTTTAATTGAAAATCAGCCGGTATAGTTATTTCTAATTCTTTCATTCTTAATCTCTCCCTTATGATTTTTTACTTGGTATTATTAAATTAGCAAACGTTCGTTTCTTTCTTTCTGGAGAAGGTGAATTTTGTACCACCTTGGCATAAGCTTGACTAATTTCCACTATAAACTGTTGAAACTCTTCATCAGATAGATAGAGAGAGGTTTGCCTCAGCGAGACACCATCTTTTTCAAAGTCGACTGACTCTTGAGATACATAGGTTTCATACTCGGATAAAAGATTAGCCATGTATTTCATAAA
Source organism: Bacillus sp. AK128 (assembly GCF_053903075.1). Lineage (NCBI taxonomy): Bacteria > Bacillati > Bacillota > Bacilli > Caryophanales > Bacillaceae > Bacillus > Bacillus sp. AK128. Next base: position 2,588,844 of record NZ_CP096379.1, read on the forward strand.
AAGTTGGATATATTGATCCTTGGTGTATCCATTTAGTTCTTCTTTGGTTATATTAGCTTCCTTTGCTTGAAGAGAATAAAGTTTTTCAACGGTTCCTCTTACTGGTTGTTCATCAATGACAAAAACTGTGCCTGATTCATACAATTTTTTCAAGTGACGATATAATGTTGCCTGTGGTATATCTGGTAACCGGTCTTTCATCTGTTGCACGGTTAATGACTCGCTTACTAGTGATTGAATAATTCTCATCCTAACCGGATGTAATAGAATGTCTGCTTTCGACTCACCCATAATTCTTTCTCCTTATCAATTATTATCATTATCAATAATGATAATATAAATGATAAACCAATAAATGTAAATAGCTTTTTGTGTTTTAAGCAAAAAAATAAAAGCTGCGGATAAACAGCTTTTGTTAACTGTGAAAGATGCTGTGAATGCTCTTAGCAATTTCATCTATACAGTCTTCTGCCTGAGGATAAATGCCAAACTTATCAATAAAGGCATGGTCCATTCCTTGATATTGTATGTATTTTGTATTCACATCAAAGCTTGCTAGCTTCTCTGCATATGCTTTGCCCTCAAGTCTAAGATAATCGAACTCTGCAGTAATAATTAATGATTCTGGGAGTCCCCTACAGTCAGTTGCTAATAAAGGTGACACGTAAGGATCTGTGTTTTCCTGTTTACCTTGTAAGTATAGCCTTTCAATTAAATCTTTACCTGAGCCAAGAGCATAAATTGCCTTCTTAACCAACTCATGATAGTGGTGAACGGAGTACTCGTTGATTTTCCATTTAAATGATTCATGGTTTCCAATTAAAACTACTGGATAGACTAATGCTTGAAACTTTATCATATTAGATTGTTCATTTCGGTCTAACATTGAACAACCATTCGCTAGATTACCGCCAGCACTATCACCAGACACAGATATTTTTTCTCTGGCTATATTCATCTCGTTGGCATGATGATAAACCCATTTTACAGTTTCATAGCAATCATTAAGAGCATGTGGAAAAGGGTACTCTGGAGCAAGTCTATAATCAACTGAAATGACGATAGCATTTGCCTTTTCTGACAAAGCCTTACAAGGGTTCTCAACAGTATCTAAAGAGCCACCAATAAATCCACCCCCATGGAAATATAGTATGGCAGGTAGATTTGACTCATGCTTCGGAGAATAAATTCTAATCCGAATCTTACTGTTATTAACTTCCATTGTTCGATATGTAACATTAATTTCAGTTTTTGTCATATCTTTATTTGGCCACCCCATATTAGCTCGAATCGTTTCAATCGGGATGTCATTAGTCTCAATTTGACTGGGAGCTTCTCTATTTTCTACTTTCACTTTGTTTCCAAATTGCTTTTTTACGTTCTTCAACACACGCGGGTCAAAATCACCCTTTCTATCAAGATCCGGAATATTCTTAACTAGCGTTTGTAGGCTTTTTGTAACTATAACCTCCTGTTCACTATTTAGTATTGCTACAAGCTCTTCATAATTCGTATCTATTGTCATTTTTAACAAATCCCCGTTTCTATATTTCACACTCTAATGATGGAAGACATTTACAGTTTTATATGATATTGTTTTAAATACTTATATTATTTGGTGGTGTTTTGAATGGAGAAAACAAAAAGGAAATCCAATTTTAAACAAAAGAAAGTCCAGATTATATATAGGGAAAGATTAGGTAACAAGAACAAAACTGAGGAAAAAGGGTTTAGGAATACTGTAATATTTATTTCCATATTTGTGTTTGTATCAATCTTATTGGCCATATATGAATTTATTTTTCATTAGAATCTGATTGATTTCGTGGGTTGATTTAATAAGCGGAAAACTATTGTTTTATGAAACTAGTTTTTATATTTAAACATATTATACCAAAAGAACAGAAACCTCTGTTATTTAATGTGTATCCCATACATAAGGACAAGATCTTTTGTGAGATTCCTGTCCTTATGTATTGAAGACTGTATGGTTAAAATGAGATTTGACCTGTAATCAGATACCTTTTTGTTTTATGAAATACTTTGTTTAATTGCACTTTCCCAATTAGGAAAATAGTGTAATGCGTTTCTCATTAACTCAGGATGAGCCTGTTTAACTTTCTTCTTACTTAGATTCTCTTCCAAGTCGCTAAGCCTCTTAATTCCTACAACCACTTCATCTAAACTCATATTAACTTCCATCACTTTCCTCCTTTCAATTTAAATTTATATTTATCCAACATTTTATATTTTTATACATCCCTTCACAAAAATAAGTTGTAAACCTATTTGTTTGTTGATAAATATCAAGCAATTGAATAGAATAAATAGGTGAATATCTGCTAGAATTAAGTTAGGAAATTATATTAAGTCAACTAGTTTAACAGGAAGGATGATATACGTGATCGTAACAAACGAGGCTCGTGATTACTTAAAACAGAATTCAAAATCGGTTCGTATTTTTTTTGCAGGCTTTGGCTGAGGGGCTCCTAAAATAGGATTGGCTCTGGATGAGCCAAAAGCAGATGATGAAGTACAAACTATAAATGAGGTTGTTGTGGCAATAGAGCCGCAAATAAAACCTAATATTAATGATCTTGTTTTAGATCTTAGTGGAGACAAACAAGGTCTATCTCTAATCGGAGAAACAGGTAACTGTTGTTAAGTTGAGCCAGGACAAGCAATCATAATTCAGTGATCATTGAAAAGAACACATAGAGCGTCTCTATGTGTTCTTTTATTGTTTTCAAACCTGATAAAAATCCTTTAAGATAAAAAACAGTAGACCAGATCATATTGAATTGATCTACTGCTTATAAAATTATTATATTTATTTATCTCTCTCTTTTCCAGTTAATTCAGGATTAAAAAGCAGAATACGACCATCTTCTTGAAGTTCAATTTGTACTTTATTTGTATCTTCCTTAAAACCAGCTGCTTCTAAATAATCTCTAGGGATTTGTAGTCTTCCAGCTGGATCCAGTACAGCAAGCTCAACATGTGATCCTTCATCTTCACCTTGTTGTTCTTCGTCATCGAATAAAGCCTCAGTCGGCCTTCGTATAAATTCACTAGATGTTTTCCCATCACGAATAGCTACGACTCTGTCTAGCTTATTTGTTAATTCTGTATCATGGGTAACAATTACAATCGTAACACCAAGTTCACGGTTCAAGTGACGAAACAAATCTAAAATAAGATCAGATGTGGCTGAATCCACGTTTCCAGTTGGTTCATCTGCTAGAAGTAGCTTAGGGTCATTAGCTAGTGCAATTGCGATTGCTACTCGTTGCTGCTCTCCTCCAGACAACTCACTTAATTTATTATTTATTCGATGACTTAATCCTACTAGGTTTAACAGTTCAATCGCTCTTTCTTTTTTACGCTTGCCTTTTAATAGCATCGGCAACTCAACATTTTCTCTCGCTGTTAAATAAGGAATAAGATTACGTGCATTATTTTGCCAAACAAAGCCTACGGTCTCAAGCTTATACTTTACAAGTTCTTTTTCAGACAAATGTAGTAGATTTTTCCCATCTACTAACAGCTTTCCTGCGGATGGACGATCTAGTCCTCCTAGCATATTTAACAAGGTTGACTTACCACTTCCACTACTACCAATAATGCCCATCATTTCACCATACTCAACCGTTAAATCTAGTCCCTGAAGAGCCATTACTTCAAGCTCTTCATCTACCTTATATATTTTCACTAAATTATTGCATTCAATCACCCTTAATCATCTCCTAACCTAATAGCCTGATGGATACGAATCCTCTTTAATAGGTACATAAGAACTCCAATTCCAATTGTTAGCATAAAGATGATATATAAATAGATTTTCATTTCATCACTACTATCAAAAATTACCCGGAACGGAAGCACTTGTCCGTTTTGATCAAAAGATAATTGAAACAATGGAACAAATAATTTACTCGTAATTCCACCAACAGCAATACCTAATAGACAAGCCAATCCTGATGTTAAAAATTGCTCCCAAGTAAGCATACCAATTAATTGTTTCACCTGAATCCCCATTGCTCGATATATCCCGTATTGTAGAATTCTAGATTTTAATGTTAAGATCCAATACAATAAAAACCCAATAAATGTAATAAGAATTGAGATTAAAAATCCAAGTGTTAAGGTCCCATTTAAACCAAGTAAAAATGCACTACTTTTTAGTTCTGCTAGTTTAGGACCACTATCGCTCCAATTAGTAACTGGTATCTTTTCATTTCTAATTGCACTATAAAGTTCTTCTCTTGAGGCCCCTTCTTTCATGTTCAGCCAAATATCATACGGTTCAATTCCCATCATATTTTGAACATATGGTAAATTTGCAACAATAAGTGTAGGATTCCCTTCATCACTTTCTTGAATAGTTGGGTTAAAGGATGGCCAGTAATCGACTATTCCGTACACAATAAATTCAGCTGGTAACGAGGTATCCCAATTTAAAGTGAGATAATCCCCTTCTTTTATGCTCAACTTTTCTGCTAATGATGTTGAAATAAGAACAGCACTCGGTTCGGCAGCAAGCAAATTTAAATACTCATACCAATGATGTGGTAAAAGAGCAGGATTAAACCAGGCTGTTTCCCCAAATTGCTTCGGTTCAATTCCCATCAACTCTACGGAATAGGTAGCCTTTCCGTTTGCTTTAGCGGTTACTTGATCTTTATTAAAAACTTTAGCAGCTTGTTCAATACCAGGAAGGTTATTAACCGACTCAAATGGTGGTTCTGCATAGGAAACTGCCGTCTGTATTTCTCCATCTGTTTCAGATGAAGACTCTTCAGCTTGAGTAGGCACGGCCGCTGATACATAGGTTGACTCTTCGCTTTCCCATCTTATTTTTAGCGTGATATCTGCACCATTTTCATAATAGAGTTGTTCTTCTAAATTTGAATTAATGGTTCTCGCGGCACTTGCACTAAACACCCCAACCGCTATAGTCATGACTAGAAATAACATTAAAAATTGATATTGTCGTGATGACCTACTCACCTGTAATAATGTTGTATAGAATGTTAAAGACCAATATTTTCGTCCGACCGTGTAAATGATTTTCATTAACAATGGATATATTCGGAGACAGAATAATCCGAGTCCAATAATAAACATCGCTGGGACGAAGAAAAGAAGTGGATCAACTGATAAATCAACACTAGAAGCCTGTAACAGCTCCTCTTGTTTAGTTTGGTATCGCCACCATCCATAGGAGGACACTCCGAGCAATAAAACATCTACAAAATATTTATGCCACGCAGCAGTCCCTACGAGTCTAGCTGATTGCTGCTTATGACTAACGATACTCTGACTAGTCGCAGGTATGACTGGGATCATAATCATGAGAATACTTGCTAAAACTGCAAAAGCTCCATATAGATAAGCTTCACTTGACATGCTGACTGGTAACGCTGAGCGTTGTACAAAATCCAAAAATCCATTGGATGCACCAAGAACTCTCACAATAAATAACCCAATTATTGGTCCAATCACTAATGCTACTCCAGCAAGTAAACCGGTTTCTATTAAATATATGAATAATATTTTTCCTCTTGAAGCTCCTCTACTACGTAAAACTGCAATTTCATTTAGCTGTCGGTCCACAATTAAGCGTGAAACCATAAAAAGATAGATCGCTAACATAATTAAAATTGGTACATTAAGTGACCATAAAATTGTCTTTAACTGTTGACTCTGCTTTAAATAGTTAGTTGCAATTTCTTCTATAGGAAAATTAAAATAAATGACAGTTTCACTTGCATGTTTACTGACAAAAGATTTTACTTTTTCTTCAAGTCCTTTTATCTTGCCAATATCGTCGACCTGCATTTGATAATAATCATAGGCAGTAAAAAATCTAACATTTGCAAGCCATCGGTTATCACTATAAAGAAAATCCTTTTTAAATAATGATTCTGGAATCATAAAATGATTGTCATATCTTTCAGTTGAACCAGACCAATAAGGATCACGTTCATCCTTAACTCTAAATGTTCCAACCGGTTTAATAAGTAAGCTTTGATCACCCCTGGTTGCCTTTAATATAGTCCCTAAAGTCATGCCACGGTTTACTAAAGCAGTCTCCGTTACCAACACTTCATAAATACCATCTACAGAATCACTTTCTGGGAATTTACCGTCTGTAATTGTTATATGTTTATCCAAATCTGTTAAGGATGTAATCTGACCTGACTCTTTAATAGGTGTTGAATCATTTAAACCTTCTTCATGGTAGGCTAACTTCATTGGTTCAGTTGATAAAATAGCAACATCATTTATAATAGGAACATTTACACTGTGGGTAAGTTCCTCATCGTACTGATCTAGTAAATCATACATGTCACTAATTGAAGTTTCTTCACTCACCTTAGAAAATGAAACATTGTAGTAAAACTGACCCGGATATTCATTCGTTTTAATCTGGTGATTCTCTAATTCCTTTATCAAGAGTTTTTGTAGAATACTAGATGAATAGGTCGGAATACTAGAAACAAGTGAGACAGATATAATTAAGCCAAGAAGTAAGCTACCTACAAGCCAACGGTTATTAAGTATTTTTCTAATGATTAGCAATAACATTGTAATAGCTTCCTCCTATTTTGAAATCACCTGATCTCCCGCTTTTAGCCCTTCTAGAACTTCGACCTCAGTATCCGTTACAATCCCCTTTTTTATATCCTTCTCTCGTTTTGATTCTCCTTCAAGAATTTGAACATATTCTCGACCAAATGCAGAGCGTAACGCGCTTTTGGGAATTGTTAGAGCATTCGGTTTTTCTTGTAAAGTAATGACTAAATCTGCTCCATCACCTGCCGAAACACCTTCTGGTACTGCTGCAAGCTGTAAAATTAGACTTCTGCCATATAAATCAGGATTTTGCTCCTTTAGATCTGCCGGAACTGTGCTTGGGGTTTGAACGACTTCTCCGCTGACCTCGTTTCCGTCAACAGTGACTGTAGCCTTCATACCCACAGTGACTTCTGTCAATTCTCCAGAGCTTAAGGCTGTATATAAGAGCTTTAGATCAGATGGGTCGGCTACTTGAATTAAGTCTTCAAATGCTTCGACATAATCACCTCTCTCCTTATCAGTTACAAACGTGACTAATCCATTTATTGGTGAAACCAATCTTGCATTTGCTGCTTGATTCTTCATTTGCGTTAATCTAATTTCGACTGATTGAACATCTAATTTAGCAATCTCGATAGCAAATTGATCTGCTTTTTGTTCTTGAAGCTGTTTCAAACGAAGCTTTGCCTTTTTTAATTCAATCTCAGCCTGTTGCAGTTCAAAAGGTAACTGGCCAGTATCCATTTTTATTAATACATCACCTTTTTTCACTTCGTCTCCAGACTTAACAAGGACTTGATCAATACGACCACCTGAGCCAGTATAGAACAAGTTCTGTTGCTGGTTAGGTACCATATTTCCTAATCCTTTGATTTGCTTCACAATTGTTTTGACTGTTACCTCACTTGTCTCATATTCAATCTTTACGGGTTCAACAAGTGGTGGTGCAAGGGTCGCTTCTTCCTTAGGTAAAAATGAACATGCGGAAATAAACACGATCGATGTGGAAACGGTAACTAGACTTGTAAATTTATAGATTGATTTAATCCTTTGTTTTTTCTTCATAATCTACGATTACTCCATCCTCTAAAGTATAGATTTGATCTGTTAACTCCATAATAGCTGGGTCATGGGTTGTCATAATAACTGTGGTAGTTTTTGATTCAACAAGCTCACGAAACACCTTCATAATTTGGAAAGCTGTTTTCGTATCTAGCTCTCCAGTTGGCTCATCAGCGAGAATTAGCGAAGGCTTTATTGCGATTGCTCTTGCAATGGCACATCGTTGCTGTTCTCCACCTGAAAGTTCATAGGGACGGTGCTTTGCACGTTTTGTCATTCTAACAAGTTCCATTGATTCATTTATTCTATTTGTCCATTCATCCTTCGGCACACCAGCAATTCGAAGTCCAAACTCCACATTTTCTTCTACAGTCATTAAAGGAACAAGACCAAACGATTGAAATATAAATGCGAGCTTATTTCTTCTAAACTGATCGCGGTCTGCTTCCGAGAGTTGGCAAACATCTAGTTCATCAATGAAGACGCTTCCATTTGTCGGGTAATCTAATGCTCCAATAATATTTAGCAGGGTTGTCTTTCCAGAACCAGATCTACCTTTTAAAGTTACAAGCTTATTTCTATCTACAGAAAGATTAATATCCTTCAACGCGGAAACCGCTTTCGTTCCTGAGCCGTACACTCTCTCAATGCCTACTACATTTACAATTGAATCCAAAATAAGTTCTCCTAACCTGTATATTTCTCACGCCTAATTCTATTCTACTATATTTTGAAAGAAATTTATTAGACTTTTTTAAATAGGTATAAATGGAAATTTCTATTTAAACCTTTATGTCACTTACAGACATAACTATCGAATCGTATAAAAATTACCTATATAGGATAAGTTAACCAAAAACAAACAAAAGATAACTAGGAAAAGGTGACAGCCTTATGGCACTTACAATCTTTATTATTTTAACATGGCTTGTAATTATGACCTTTATCATTCTACCAAAGTCATTCTCATTTACTGAAAACTCTTTTCTGTTTTTACTAATGTCTATTATTGTTAAAAATACATTCACCATCGTTGGATTAAATTTAGAATGGATCAAAGGAAGTGAAAAGCCTGAACTTTTCTTATCTTATCTCCTTTATAGAACGATCATTTATCCACTTTTGTTAGTGATCATGATTAACATATTCTTTCATACAAGAAAATACTCACTTAGATTAATAATTGTTTTATCTGCAGCTATTGTTAACTTTTTAATTGAAATTCTTGGAGAGAAGCTTCATGTATATTCTTATAACCAATGGACTCACTGGTATTTCCTTGTTGAAATCACTCTGTTTATATTAATCACTTACTGTTCAGCAAAACTAATCCATTATATCGAATTAAGGAAGAATCGCTATGAAAGTATATGACCAACATTTTAACGCAAATGAATGGTTTGTTTTAGTTGTGTTAATTTTGATGTATTTGACTATTTTTCTCTTGCCTAAGCGATTCCCGCTCTCCGTTTCCATAATCTTTACTTTGCTTGGCTTTTACTTAGGTTTGGTAGCTGACCATTCCATTGCTATTCCACCTTTTGATTTTTATGATGTTAACGACAATTCTAGCTATGAGTTCTTCGACTTTTTAACGTATGTTATGTATGGTCCATACGGATATTTATTTCTTTACTTTTATCATGCATTTAACATTAAGGGCTATAAAGTCATCTTTTACATTATATTCTGGTCATTATTAGGGATGCTTTTGGAATATATAGGGGTAAGATTAGGTGTGTTCCACTACAATCAAGGTTATAAATTCTTATTTTCCTTCCCTATATATTTATCACTTCAAAGTATAACTCTTGCTTATTATCATGCGTTATTGAAAAAATCAGATCTTATTATTCCAAAACAAAAAAGAGTGAAGAAACCTATTTAATTTTTTCACTCTTCTTCTACTCCTATTTCACTCTAGTGAATTCTTTTTTATCCACTCGGTATGATTCAAGAGCAGTCCAATTGACGTCATAACCAATTCCAGGTTTGGTCGGAACATGGATGACTCCATCTATAACCTTTACCTCTGGTTCAATAATATCTTTTTCCCAGTAGCGACTAGATGCTGCGGTGTCACCTGGCAACACAAATTGGTCGAGGGTAGTTAAAGCAATATTATGAGCACGGCCAATTCCTGCTTCTAGCATCCCTCCACACCAAATAGGTACTCCGTGGTTAAGGCAGTATTCATGAATTCGTTTTGACTCTGTTAATCCACCTACACGTCCAATTTTCACATTGATAATCTTACAACTACCAAGCTCAATTGCATGTCTCACATCATCGAAGGAATGGATACTTTCATCTAAACAAACAGGAGTTTCAATATTTGCTTGAAGCTTTGCATGGTCAATGATATCATCATGGGCTAAAGGCTGCTCAATCATTGTTAACCCAAATTCATCTAGCTTTTTTAAATGTTCAATATCTTTTAAGGTGTAAGCAGAATTAGCATCAGCCATTAAAGCCGTGTTTGGGAATTGTCTTCTAACTTCCTTTAAGACATCCACATCCCAACCGGGTTTAATCTTCAATTTAATACGCTTGTAGCCCTCGGTTACGTATTGATCAATAACATTAAGCAACCCCGATACCGATGGTTGAATCCCAATACTTATGCCAACATCAATCTGCTTCTTTTCTCCGCCTAAAGCTCTTGATAGTGAGAGATTGTTCCTTTTAGCAAACAAATCCCACACAGCTCCCTCGAGGGCCGATTTAGCCATATTATTTCGACGAATAATTTTAAAGCGTTCAAACACATCATCTGGATGATGAATAGGTGCCTCTAGGAGCATAGGGATTAAAAAATCACTCATAATATGCTCATTTGTCTTAACGGTTTCCTCACTATACCATGGACTCGTAAAGGCAACAGACTCACCAAAACCTTGACGTCCATCTTCATCAATCATTTCTATGACAAAAAACTCTTTATCCTGAAATGTCCCGAAGCTCGTTGAAAAGGGATCCTTCAGTCGCATAACCAGCTTATGAAGAATTATTTTATTTATTGATAGTGGCTTCATGTATTCCGCTCCTCACTTATAACCGTAAGTCATCCTTTTTGGTAAACACATAAAAGCATATAGCTTCATCAGGTTTCCTTTGAACATCCACTGCTACATACCCCATTGAAAGAAGTAGTTGAAATACTTTCCTCGTTTTTAATCTCCATTTCATTGCTAATTCCGGTCTTTCTTTTTTTATTTTTTGAAAGTTATCTGGTATAGGGACTAGGTAAGTTTTCTCAGTAAGTTCATTATTAGTTAATTCATCACCAATAGTAATTGGATAGCCCATTTCATCTGGAGCCGTTTTGAATAAAGCCTGACAACCAGTGGTTGTGGTTGGTAGAACAGCTTTAGAATCTTTGACATGTGCACTGTCAATCCACCATTCTACTAGAAACCGATCGGTAGGAAACCCCTTGTTAAGTGAATCGTTCAAGTTTCCATAATAGTTTTCCAGATAGGCACCAGTAATACCATTTAATTTATGTATGTTTAAATATGCATTTACACTTTCTAATGGGTCAAATGTCCAAACAATGAGTGAATATCCTTCCTGAATAGCTAATTCACGTTGGTGTTCCTTTAACTTATGACCTAATCCAGCTTTTCGATAAGACGGAAGGACACCTAGCATATGTGAGCATAAATAAACGGATCCATTCTTAAATCCTGGAAAACCATAAAGAAAGCCAATTAATTTATGATGTTCGTAGGCACCTAAAAGGATTCCTCCATTTTGTATAGCTGTATAGGTTTGATGTTGTGGAATGGGGGGATTCCCCCACACCTGTTCTTCAAGATGCTGAATATCCCTTAAATCCTTAAGCTCTTTAATCGATTTGATTTGAATCATTTAATTTAATCCCCTTTTTCTAATGATAAAAGAAGAGCTTTTGTAAGGATTGAACTTCCTATTGTTAATGCTTCATAATTAAATGACATATTAGGATGATGAAGCCCAGGTTTGAGGTCACAGCCTAAGCCAAGCATGGTTGCTTTTAAGTGCGGCTTCTTAATTGTATAAAAATGAAAATCATCTCCACCGGTTGTAACAAGTGGTGGTTCTACATGATCCTCACCTAAAACCTGTGTAGCTGCTAAAGTCATGACATTTTGAGCATCTTCATTCACCACTGCTGCTGCGATATGGGCTGTAAATTGAATAGGTATTTGAACTTGATAATAGTATTCAAGTGCCTTTATCCGTTCCTGAAGAGTATTGACAAGCTGATCCATCGTTTCATTAGACTGAGCTCGTAAATCCAGTCCAAAAGTTGCTTGACCTGGTATGATATTTAAGCTTTTCCCTCCTGCATGAAAGGCTGTCATTTTCACTGAATATGGCACCTTCGGATCTAAATGTATTCCATTAGTCAGTTGAACGAGGGCCGCTCCTACTTCAATTGCATTAGCACCTAAATGGGGTCTTGCACCGTGAAGGTCTTGAGCAATAATTTTTCCTTCTATAAAACGAGCCGCTCCATGAATGATGGCAGGGGTAACTTTTCCATGAGCTAATTCTTGAATAGGTCGCAAATGAACTCCAAATAAATAATCAACATCATCAACAACACCCATTTCGACTAGCTTGAGAGCACCTGTCCCCTTCTCCTCCGCTGGTTGAAAGATAAACCGTATCGTCCCTGTGGGAACCTCTTGAAGATTTTTCAGTTCCTCAATGATTCCTAAGACCATTGCCATATGGGCATCATGTCCGCATGAATGATTGGCTTTAAATTCACCGTCCACCTCTTGCCATAATGCATCCATATCTGCTCGTACTGCTATAACGGGTTTTCCTTCACCAAGCTCCCCGATAACCCCAGTACAATCTTCAAATGTCCGTACTTTACAGCCATGTTCCAGTAAGATTCGCTCTATGTACTTAGTTGTGTTGACCTCTTCAAAGCTTAATTCAGGATGCTCATGTAAGTATTGAAAATGCTGAAGAATTTTTTCTTCTATTACCTTCAATCTGTCTCCCCCTTAGTATAAATTATGAAAGTGCGCCACTCTCTTTTAATTTTGTGAGTGCCTTTTTTAACACTGCCTCTTCTTGGACTATCGCTATTCTGACATACCCTTCACCTTCATTACCAAATGCCATTCCTGGTGTAACGACTACCCCAGCTTCATCTAGCAGTTTATAGGCAAACTCCTTTGAAGCATATGGCTTAGGAACCTCCGCCCATAAAAACATCGAAGCTAACGGAACAGAAACTTTCCAGCCTAGTTCATGAAGACCATTTACTAATAAGTCTCGTCTCCTTTTGTATATCGCTCTTAGATCATTCGTAAATTCAGAGGAATCTGTTAAAGCACGAATCGCAGCTTTTTGAATAGGTAGGAATACACCATAATCAAGGTTTGATTTTAAACGATTAAGTCCGGAGATGATTTCAGAATTCCCGACTACATACCCAATTCTACAGCCTGCCATATTAAAGCTCTTAGATAATGAATTAAATTCGATACCAACCTCCTTTGCACCTTCTATCGATAGAAAACTAATGGGTTGCTCCTCGTAATATAATTCACAATAAGCAAAATCATGAAGGACTATGATATTATATTTTTTGGCAAAGGTAATAACCTCTTGAAAGAAATCCTTTGTGGCCATCGCTGGAACTGGATTTCCTGGAAAGTTCAAGATCATTAACTTCGCTTTTATACATATCTCCTCTGGTATAAGCGATAAGTCTGGTAAAAAGTTGTTCTTAGCTTGCAAAGGCATTGGGTAAGGTGTTGCTTCCGCCAGTGAGATCCCAGCTGCATAGGCTGTGTAACCTGGATCGGGTACTAGAACAATATCACCCGGATTTGTCAGCACCATTGGTAGGTGGACTAGCCCATCCTGTGAGCCCATTACCATTAACGCTTCTTCCTTCGAAGAAAGGCTTACTCCGTATTTACGCTGATAATATTCAGTAACCGCATCATGAAAATCTCCTATACCTGTTAATGTATACCCATAGGATGTCGGACTTTTAGCATAGCTAGTAAGCTCATCCATAACAAATTGTGGTGGTGGAAGATCGGGACTTCCCACACTCAAGTCAATGATTTCATTTCCTTCATTCATTTTCTGTTTTTTATATGCCGAAAGTTCGTTAAAAATACTCGTCTGAAAGCTATCCATTTTATTTGAAAAATTAATAATCATGACTAACACCTCATTAAGAGAATCTCTTTTAAATTCTATTCTATTATAACAATTTTTAAAATTTAATACTTGTTTCTACCCTTTTTACTTATCTCACTTTGTAAAGTCGCAGAAAGTTATGTAAAACAATAAGAAATCATGTTTAAAAACAACATTTATGTAGAAATTAGAAAGTAATACTGATATTGAAATGGGAGGATTTATTTTATGAGTAAAGAAGAGGGACACTTAAAGAACGAAGTATATTATGTAACTAATGAGCAATATATTAATTCTACTGACCAAGAAGTACAGGGTCAGGCTGAAGAGTTTGACGAAACTGTTCACGATGCTAAAATGCGTTTAGATCTTTTAAAACGCTAAATCTACTGTAGTTTGGCAGCAAGTTTGTTGCAGAGTAACACGAAATAAAAGGTTTACCTTTTTGTAATTACCATTTTTTTATAAAAAGAAGAAGGTGGCAGGCCACCTTCTATATTACTTTAGATATTCAGTTAATAGATCATGAACCTCGTTATCTAACTTTTCAGCAAGCTGTTGATCATATGTTTTTTCATAGGCTGGTTGTTGAGTTACTTTTCCACCGTAGAAAATTACATCCTCTACCTCTTTCACATCGACCGTAATTACACGGTATTTCATTGTCTTCTCAATAATTTCCGAAACAGTTGCTGTTCCCTTAACGGAATAATAGCTCTCATTAGCAAAAAATCCTAATGTTGCATTTGGATTTTGTTGAAGATTAGACATACTCTGGCCTTTGTGTCCAACCGCAATACATACCTTTTTTCCATCCTCACTTGGTAAAAGCCAAGATATTGCTGTAACATCAGGGGTATTTTCAGGAGTAACCGTTATAAGTGAAACGATTACTTCGGTTTTTAAAGTTTCAATTAAAGCCTCAGGTAAAGTATCAAATGTTTTCGCCATATTAAACACTCCTCTATTATTAGTTCACTCTTTTTACTCTACCCGATTTTACTAAAGAATAACAAGTATAGAAACTTCTACTAGTTGTTTATCTATTATTTCAGCTTCTTCAAGAACATCCGTTCCCAATTATTCCATGTAAGTAATTGTTTTAGCACGATTACTTGTTTAACACCCTTTCCAACTGGGTAACGTAATGAAGAGTTTTTCCGCTTCGCTACTTTTACAATAAGATCCGCTACATCCTGGGGATTTCCATAGGAAGGCTCCCCATCCTTTAATGAATCTTCAATTTTCTTCATCATTGTATAGTAAGGAGAATCTGGTTGTAGAGATTTTTCGGTAACTCTTTTTCCAGTTGTCCATATATTGGTTTGATAAGACCCTGGTTCTATCAAAACAACATCAATTCCAAAAGCTTTCATCTCTAATCTCAATGATTCACTCCAACCCTCAAGGGCATGTTTTGATGCTATATACGGAGACAATCCAGGGAATCCAACTCTTCCACTTATGCTGCTGATGTTAATTATCTTGCCACTTTGTTGCTTCCTCATCATAGGAAGTACTGCTTGTGTAACGCAAATCACGCCAAAAAGATTGGTTTCAAATTGCCTACGATATTCTTCCACTGGTATCTCCTCTACAAACCCCGCACCCGCATACCCAGCGTTATTTACAAGCACATCTATTCTTCCGATCTCCTCCATATAGCTCTTCCATACCTGAATAGAAGAATCAGATGTGACATCTAATTCATATATCTGAATGAGATCCTTAATACCTAATTGGCTAGCTTGCCTTACTAATTCCTCACCTCTTTCGGTATTTCTCATCGTAGCGATCACCTGATAGCCCGCTTTAGCAAAAGTTAAACAGGTCAATAGCCCAAACCCACTTGACGAACCTGTCACAACAGCCACTTGTTTAGTCATACCCGCACCCTCTTTTTATCATGTTATCTGTATTGTAGCGCAACAGAATTTTAATTTGTATAACAAAAGCAAGTTACGGAAGGTTTTGTCCTTCATCGGCAGGATGAAAGACATTTCCTTTCTACTGACCGTTTGTTTTGTCCTTCATCGGCAGGTTGAAGGACATTTCCTTTCTATTGACCGCTTGTTTTGTCCTTCATCGGCAGGTTGAAGGACATTTCCTTTCTATTGACCGCTTGTTTTGTCCTTCATCGGCGGGATGAAGGACATTTCCTTTCTATTGTTCGTTTGTTTTGTCCTTCATCGGCGGGATGAAGGACATTTCCTTTTTATTGGCCGCAGCCTTTGTCCACAAACCCTCTTTTAAAATTGTTATGTAATAATACCTGCTCTTAAGGCAACGCCAACTGCTTCTGCACGATGCTTTGTGCCTAGTTTTCGATTTACTGCTGTTAAGTAGTCTCTTACAGTAAATTCACTAATTTTCATATCATCTGCCATTTCCTTGATACTATATCCATAGGAAAGCCTCTGTAACACTTCAAGCTCCCGATTACTTAATAGCTTAGACTGCTGGGACTCTGGTGTTACAACCTCTGCAGCTTTTTTATAATAATGATATAGACTAGCAGAATCATATGTATGAAGACATTTATGGTCATTAAATTGATCTAAAAAAACAGAACCTATTACAGTGTGGTTGAAGCAAATCGGTATGATGAGCATGGAGGATAGTTTAAATTGCCTTATATATTTAAGTGGGAAGTTCTTTCCTGTTGGATCAATCGTTAAAGATAATGGTTGTTTATTTTTGATGGAGAAATACAAAGGTGGAATTGTTCGGACATCTTCTTTAATAGAATTCATAGGATGAAAGCTACCGTTGTCAATCTGAAGAATTCCCTCTCCGTAATGGTTTAATGGGGAATAAGTAAAAATAGATGCTCTTTGGAAAGGGTAAAACCTTGTGCAACCTTCAAGAATCCCCTCAATTTTTTCTGTAGGATTCTTTAACAGCTTGAGTGAATCTAAATATAGAATAATTTTCTTATCTAACATTCGACAAATCTCCCCCCTATATTTTCAGAGATATGAAATCGAAGCATGTTTACTTATGATTTATGTAAGCACTTACATTACCATTTTACTTTGTTTGTTCTGAATTTTCAAATATCAACAGGATTTTATCCTGGAAAAGGTACATATAAGGAGGAGAAACTATGACAACAAATGTTGAATTGAAGACATTTCCATTATTTATTAATGGACAATGGACCACTGCTACAAATGGTGAAACCTTTGATGTAGTGAGTCCCGCAACTGGTGAAGTCTTTGCCAAGGTAGCTAAAGGTTCAAAAACAGACGTAGATCTTGCGGTTCAAGCTGCACGAACTGCCTTTGAAAACGAGTCTTGGCGTGAAATGAAGCCTAAGGACCGAGCACAGATTTTAAATAATATCTCGTACCAAATTGTCGCCCACGCCGAGGAGCTAGTATATCTAGAAGTTATGAGTTCTGGAGGTACGGTTAGACGGATATCATCCAATGATATTCTCCAAATGGCTGATTTATTTCAGCAAATGGCAAAATTTGTGGTAGATTATCCTTTTTCAGAAACACTACCGGTTCCTCCATTTCCAGGTCCATCTCATAATTTTGTTTGGAGAGAAGCAATTGGAGTCTGTGCAGCCATAACACCTTGGAACATGCCTATGCTTATTGCTTGCTGGAAGATTGCCCCAGCTCTCGCTATGGGGAACACGATTGTTCTTAAACCCGCTAGCTACACCCCACTCACTACATTAAAGTTAGCAGAGATTATTTCAGAGGTGGTTCCTCCTGGTGTGATTAATGTTGTGACTGGACCTGGAAAAGAAGTAGGAGAATACCTTGCTAGCCATCCGCAGGTTGATAAGGTCGCCTTTACTGGTTCAACTGAAGTTGGTCGAAGAATCATGGGGCTTGCTGCAGAAACAATTAAAAACACAACACTTGAATTAGGTGGAAAATCTCCGAATATCTTACTTGATGATGCAGACTTAGATATAGCGATTCCTGGAAGCTTATTTGGAGTATTCTTACATTCAGGTCAGCTTTGTGAGTCCGGAACCCGTCTCTTTGTCCCTGACAGTATTTATGATGAGGTAGTAGAGAGATTAGTAGCCTGGTCCAAGAAAGTTAAGCTCGGTCATCCGCTAGCTCAAGAGACTGATATGGGACCTGTCATTTCGAAGCAACAACGAGACACCATTCTTTCTTATATTGAAGCCGGAAAAGAAGAAGGTGCAACCCTTGTATGTGGTGGAAATGAAGTTCAAGTTCCCGGTTGTGAGGGTGGTTACTTTATTGAGCCAACCATCTTTACAAATGTAACAAATGAAATGAAGATCGCACGCGAGGAAATTTTCGGGCCCGTCCTTTCAGTCATTCGCTATTCCACAGTAGACGAAGTAATCGAAATGGCTAATGACACGATTTACGGCTTAGCTGCTGGAGTATGGACAAAGGATGTAAATAAAGCATATGAAGTAACGAGAAAGCTTAGAGCAGGAGTCGTTTGGATTAATGATTGGCATATGTTACGGAATGATGCCCCGTTTGGTGGATATAAACAAAGTGGAATCGGTCGTGAAATGGGTAAGTATTCATTAGATGCATATACTCAACTTAAACATGTCCATACTTCAATGGTTCCTCAGCTTGAAAGAAGAAGCTGGTATCAACTATTATTCTCACAATCTGAATAAAAAAATTAAAAATAAGAGGTGATTTCATGTTAACATCAACACTTTCTCAATTTAACTTGAGAACCGCCATATACTCTGGAAGTAATACAAGAGCAATGGTTCCGGATTTGTTACGTGGATTAGGCGCAAAACGAGTAGTATTGTTTAGTGATCGAGGTCTTGAGAAAGCCGGCATTGTTGAAAAGGTTACCCAGATGTTCAACTTAACTCCACATGGTGTTGGGCCAGAACTAGTTGGAACCTTTTTAGACATCCCACAGGACGCTGAGGCGTTAAAAGTAAATGAGGCAGCCCGTTATGTTAGAGAAGTTGGTGGAGACGCACTACTTGCACTTGGTGGTGGAAGTGTCCTAGACACGGTAAAAGGTGTCAAGTATTCTCTTCACAACAATCTTTCAGATATCAGGGAAGCGATTCCAGGTGGATTTTTGTACGAATCCTTTCCGCAGGCAACTTATATTCCGATTCCTCATATTGCAATTCCAACAACAGCTGGTACTGGTTCTGAAGTTTCACCAATTGCGGTTATCTTTAATGAAGCATTACAAATGAAGACCAATATCATCAATCCATTTCTCTCTGCAGATATTGCCGTATTAGACCCTGACTTAACCGTTACTCTACCTCCAAGTATTACGGCATTTACTGGATTTGATGCTCTCACTCATGCAATAGAGGCGTTAGCATCTCCAACTGCAACAGCATTAACAGATGCATATGCTTTACACGCAATTAGAGTGATTGAAAAGAATCTAACTACCGCTGTTGAGGATGGAGGAAATATTGAGGCTCGAATGGAAATGCTTCAGGCTAGTTTAATGGGAATTACAGCGTTTAGCTTTGCTCTTAATGCTATTCCTGTTCATAACTTTGCACACGCTTATGGCGCGCTGTTTAGAATTCCACATGGTTTGGCAAACGCTGTATTCTTACCGGTTGTGATAGAAACGATTCCAATGCTCTATCTTCCAAAGGTAAAAGAGCTTGCACAAGCGCTATCTGTCGGGGATTCAGGTGACGATCTAGACACATTACTTTCAAAGGTTGTTGAGAAGATTAAAACTCTTCAATACAAGGTAGGTCTTCCTAGTAATTTTGCAAGCTATAACATTTCAAGTGATGATTTTGAAAAAACCGTTACAGCTGTTTCTTCAGATCCAGCTGCATTAAACTTCCCTATGCCTCCTGAGTTAATTAGAGCAATAGGTCAAAAGGTTGTTCCCCTTGTTGTTATAAGTTAATGGTGAAGGCCCTCAGTATACAACTGATGGGCCTTTTTATACTTGCTGTTCTAATCGTTTTTTTCTCTTCCTTCTCATCAAATAGAACAGTCCTACAATACCAATTTCAAGACCTATCCCAACAAATGTCCATGTATAATAGGAAAACTTTAAGTGATCGGTATTACTTCCAAATAAGACAATGGAAAGAATCCCTAATAATAATAAAAATGGTACGAACGGAGCATAGGATTTTGATATTTTTAATTTAACTAGTAATTGGTTGATACAATAGGAGGTTAATGCTATTTTCGCCATAAGGCATGGCATCCAAACCGTTACAATGACTAAATCTAGCCGATCTAAAAAGTCTGTCAGGTTAATCTCTTGGATCATGATAAAATTCGGATATGTTGTCTTAGATATGATTTCACTTCCTAATACGGCAATGTCTAGGATTAAAAGTATAAATAATAGAAAAAAACCAAGAGTAGTTCCTACTATTGAAACTTTCAGCACATTTTTTTTGGGAGGAAGGTTGGCAAGCAATAAAAAAATGATGACTACCTCACCCATCCATGGAAACATAAAGAAAGTTGCAGCAGTTAAATCAGAAATCACTCCCGGTCCTATAATGGGGGCGAAATTTGTTAGATCTATTTCATTTAATAATAGTAAGGGCGCAGCCAGAACAATCGCAACAAATACGATAAATTGAATCACTGTAATTCTTGCAATTACCTCTAATCCCGATAGTGAGATATAAAGTAGAGTAAATGATAACAAGATCGTTATTACTTCAATAGGGGTAGTAGGTAACAATGTTGAACCTATAAAATCCACGAATGCTCGTAAATCTCTTATATAAAGCATGACCAAAAATAGTAAAAGCAGAATATAAAAGCTAGAAGTTAAGAAGGACCTCTTGTCTTCCAAATCCACAGGGGTACCTTTCTTCCTCCCAATACCAATCAACAACATAGCCAATACAGGAGGTAATACAATAATTGGGGTCAACCATGCATTACGTTCTGCTACCTGTACTAGTATTTGAGGAAGTGTTGTTAATGACGCTGTTAATAGTAGGTTTGCTATAATAATTGCTAATTGAAGCGGAGAAATAATTTCCTTTTTCATCTAAGTATCATCCAATCACTGATTGACTTAAAGAGGTTATTTACTTGATCCGTAATAATACTTGGTGAGTAGGGGAGCACCAAGAAAAGGGAAGATCCCATTGTTAAGGCAGCCAAGAAATACACCTTATTTCTTTCCTTTTTATCCTCTTTTAAGTTTTTATTCTGACCAATTAAGAAAATGAATAGAGGAATAACTGTTCCTAAGATTCCTATCATCATCTATCATTCCTTCACATTTATTCCGGAATTAATCGTTCGCTCAATTTCAGCAGTCACCTTCACATTGATTTCTAAATCAGGCAGAAGAGTCTCCCACTCATTCTTTAATTCTTTTTCCCATAGGAAAATCTCATTTCTATATAAATGCCAGCCTAATCCACACATATCAATGCCTTCTGAGGTGGAATGGTTTAAAATTTTAGTCACTTCTGCTTTTATTTGCTCCCCCATTTTACTAGTAGCAAGGTCATAGTCTTCTTGTTTTTCTAAATCTAAATTAGGTTCATTTTGATTTGTATGTGCATTAACATTAATATCAATCGTAAAGGTTGGTTTACCATTAACAATCTTGCTATTTATTTTCATAGTTTGTTCATGGATAAAGACATTCAATTCGTCTTTTTCTCCAACTGAAAAAGTATAATCACTACCAGGGTATTTCTCTAATAGCCATCTGACACCTGAGGATTCATCTTTATTAGTAAAAAACTTTAATTGATCATCCTTCAAAATACCATAACCGTCGATTTTATACTCATCCTTCTTATCTTCTGACTCCCCATTTTGCGTTTGCACTATTTCAACTGTAGGAATTACAGGATCCTTACCCTGTCTACTTAAGTCAATTAAAATATCTTTTACTGTGGTAACATCACTACTTTTAGCCATTTCTCTCATTGCTTCAGCTGGCAATTGTTCTAAATGAGGTGTACCATTTAATATCTCCAAAGCCGAACCCTTCGTAAGAAGAACATATGAGGAAAGGCGAGATTGTGGTTGCTCCAATACAACATCAAGAGATTTTTCAAAACCACTTCTCGCTAATTTCTCTCCGAACACTAGTACTCGGCGATGTCCAAAATAAAGTTCTCTTGACATTCTTGCTTGCAAATCACTATTACTTTCTCGTATATTCCTGCCGACTCCCGAATCAACATAAAATGGACCGCCGCTAGTTCCTCCTCCTCCACCACCACCCTCACCCATTGCACCTGGTAGTGGAACTTGAACAGACACTTGTAATTGGTTTTCTTCGATCTTATCGAATCCAGTGGCGATGACATAAGCAACATCATTAACCTCATCCCTATCCCAGCAACCACTAAGTACTAGCATACTGAATATAATAAATAGTTTTCTCATAGATTTTTTCACTCATCCCAAAGCTTAATTTGTATCTGGTGATGGCTTTAGGTTTTCACCTTCTCTATTTAGATTATCGCTTGTTGTTTCTTCAGGTCGGTATTGCATATCCCACCATGGTACCCTTATAAATACGTCCTTTAGCTCACTCCACTTTAATGGACCAAGTGGACCGAAATAGGGTACACCAAATGATCGTAATTTACACAGATGTGTAAGAAGTATAATCGAGCCTATAACAATTCCAAATAATCCAAATAACCCTGCTAGAATCATCATTGGAAACCTTAATAAGCGTATAGAAATTGCCATATTAAATCGTGGAATCGTAAAGGATGCAATACCCGTAAGTGATACAACAATTACCATTGGAGCAGAAACAATTCCTGCTTCTACAGCCGCTTGACCTATTACAAGAGCTCCTAAAATACTAACTGCTTGCCCTATTACCTTGGGTAATCGGATTCCAGCCTCACGGAGTGCTTCAAATGCCACTTCCATAATCATCGCCTCTACAAAAGCTGGGAATGGTATCGCCTCTCTACTTGAAGCAATACTGAATAGTAAATTGGTAGGAATCATCTCTTGATGATAGGTTGTGACCGCAATATAAAATGCTGGTAATAGTAAAGCTAGAAATAAAAGGGAAACTCGTAAAAGCCTTAAGAAAATTGCAATATGATAACGCTGGTAATAATCCTCACTCGCTTGAATAAATTGCCAGAAACTCGCAGGTAATATAAGCGCAAAGGGTGTTCCGTTAACTAAGATTGATACTCTTCCTTCTAATAAGTTACCAACTACCGTATCGGGGCGTTCTGTATTTTGAATTTGTGGAAAAAAGCTCCAAGGGCTATCTTCAATTAATTCCTCGATATAGCCACTTTCTAAAACACCATCAATCTTAATTCGATCAATCCGCTCAATTACTTCCTCCACTAATTTAGGGGGTGCCAGGTTTTCCATATACATGATAAAAACAGCCGTTTTTGTTTGTGTTCCGACCTCTTTCGGAATTACCTTTAAATCACTGGAGTGAAGCTTCTGTCGAATTAATGCAGTATTTACACCAATATTCTCAGTAAATCCTTCTCTCGGACCTCTTACGGAAGCTTCTGTTTCTGGCTCTGCTACAGTTCTACGTACTCCACCCTTTGCATCTAATACTAGTGCCTTCGTTAGTTGATCTACTAACAAAACCGTTTTTCCATCTAAAATCTGCTTTACTATACTCCCAATTTCCTCGGATTCTACGACTTGATTAACTGATACAATATTCTGTTCTAAATATTCAGCAGTTAAGGACTCAATAGAAACCTCTGAAAGCAACTGATGGAGGGCATGTAGCTCAATACTAACCTTATCTATTAAACCATCTATAAAGATTAGATACCCTTTGTTTGTACCTACCTTTAACGGACGAAACACGACATCTGCACATTTATCAAACTCTTTCTTCAAGAGTTCGATGTTCTCATTTAGTTGATTCTTGATTGGAATTTTGACTTGTTCTTTCGTTTCTTCTTTTTTATTATTTTTAATAGTAAGTGGTTTTGGTTTAATATACTTTGCCATAATTAATTCTCCGTTTTCGGGTTATTCACTTTACTATTCCCTAACTATTGGAGCAATATCCAGTACATAGAAAAAGACCCCATCCCAAAGGATAAAGTCTTTTTACACTTTTTTTACATTAGGCTTTCTACAAACCCTTTTAAAACATGAACACCCATGACACAATCATTTAAACTAGACCATTCCTTTGGGTTATGACTAATTCCATCTTTACTTCGGACAAAAATCATAGCTGTTGGCACTTTACTTCCAAGAATCATGGCATCATGACCTGCTCCACTTGGTACATACAGAGGCTCAACATTTTGCTGTTTAAATGCATGCTCTAGCTTAAGATGTAATTCTTTTTTTATTGGGACAGGCTTTATTCTTAACATCTCATCCTTGGTCACAGTAATCCCATGTTTACCTGCTATTTCTTCCGCTAAGTCTGATACCTTTTGAATGAGTTGGTCTCGTGTTTCTTCATGAATATCTCGAATATCTACATAAAGAGTAACTTGACCAGGAATTACATTTACTCCATTAGGTTTAACCTGAAGTTTTCCAACAGTTGCAACGGCTGTAGAACTAACTTTCGATGGCAATGTCTCCACTTTATAAATAAACTCACTTGCTGCAACTAAAGCATCCTTGCGGTCATCCATCGGTGTATTTCCAGCATGTCCTGCTTCACCAAAGAAGTTCAGCTCCATCCAGGAAGGACCTGCGATTCCAGAAACAATTCCAACTGGAAGATTCGCTTTTTCAAGTCGTTTCCCTTGTTCAATATGAACTTCAACAAACAGCTCGATTTCTTCCAAATTACGTTTGGATTGTTTGAACTTTTCGACATTACTACCATATTCTAAAAGGACTTGTTGGAAAGTTTTTCCATCTCCATCTACTCTTTTAAACTGTGAGTCATAATCCAACTGGCCAGTTAGGGCTCCACTACCTGTAAAACCCCCATTGAATCTCGCTCCTTCTTCATCGGTAAATATAACCACTTCAAAGCTTTTACTTGGCATTACATTCGTTGCCCTCCAAGCTTCAACTACTTCTAACGCAGTTAAAACTCCTAGTGGTCCATCAAAATGGCCTCCGTTTGGTACACTATCTACATGTGAGCCTGACATAATCGTTGTAGGAGAAGTTCCCGTTAATTTACCAAATATATTCCCGGCTCCGTCTTCAGTCACCGCAAGGCCAGCATCTTTCATCCACCCCATTACGAGCCGTTTTGCTTCCTTTTCCCCATCAGAAAGGCCCAATCGATTTGAACCAAAATCGTTTGTTAACCCAATTTTAGATAATTGATGCAGTCGATCTGCCAACCTCTCACCACTTATGCCGTCATAACTCAATGTTCCATCATAGTCTTCTAGAAGTTCCTCTTTTAAATTTCGACCAGACACATCTCGTCACCCTTCCTCAGTATGTATTTATCAAGAATTATATCATTTTTTAAATATTTAAATAATAAAAACCAGACTTTGTTTTTTAAATAGATGTTTTTTTACTTTTTAATTATGTATGAACCTGAATTTGGGAATGATGATAGAGAATAAAATATAAGGAGGGTTTTTCATGAGTTTAGAATGGTTCCATCGCATGGAGAATGCAGTTCGAATTAGTTTACCTGATTTATGTGAGTCGTTTGATGAGTTTGAGATCTTGTTTGATACAAATACAACGACTTATAATCCAGAATATATCTTCTCTATACAAACTGTTGATGATGTAGAAGATTTTTGTATCATTAGCTTCGATCCAACTAATCAAGAGTTTTTCTCGTTCTATTATCATGAAGAACTAGATATCCAGTCAAAGGTCCTGTTTAGGGATGCGGATGAAATTTTAGGCTATGTTCATGCGACTTTTCATGAATACATAGGGGATCTTGATGAAGATGAGCTGTTAGAAGATAATTTAGGTGAATTAGATGAAGATCTTGATGATGAGCTTTATGAAGAAATCACTGGAGATGAACCGTTTGAAAATAGTGATTTTGTTGGGGATGATCTAGACGCACTCAAAGAAACCATTGAATGGATTTCAAACGATAAGCACCTCCATATTGAGGACGAAGAACGCGATCAATATAGTATTCATTTACGTCTTGGTCGAGATACTGAAACGGGTGACGGTGTGCTTTATCGCCATACCATTATGAAGCATGATGAAGAAGATATTGAAGATGAAATGATTTTCTATTTCAAAGAAGATGAAGCAACCTATATTGCTGATTTATTTAATGAATTTACAGGTCAAAACCATATAAATCACTAACATGAAAAAAATCCCTTACTAAAGGGATTTTTTCATTGTTTCTATATTTTAATATCCGTAACCACCATATCCATAACCACCGTAACCAGCAGTGCCAGTATAACCACCAGCACCTACAACGATTAATAGGATAAATAGGACAACGATTAGTGCAAATCCTGCACCATATCCACCTACTCCACTCATTTACGTCACCTCCAATATCAGTGATTCCAGATATCCTATGATGAAAACACATTAGCGATTGGACGTTTATCACGATTTTTAAATTACTATTTATGCTAGGTATTCGCCCGGTCACCTGATTCCTTTATTACATAGGTTATAGTACATATGACTGGAGGTGAATAATTAATGTACGGATGTGGATATGGATATACTGCACCTGTGGCTCCTGTTGGAGGCTATGGAAACAGCTTTGTGTTAATTGTCGTGTTGTTTATTTTATTAATTATTGTAGGAGCTGCTTGGGCATAGGATGAAATTAAATAGAAATAGGTCCTATCAGGTAGGACCTATTTCTATTTCAACTACCCTTTTTTCCTTTATAATCAGCAAGACCGCCGCCTGGAGAATACAATAACGCCCGGTCACCAACATCGTTCCAAATATTCTCTTCAGCCAGCCACCAAAGTTTATGCTCTTCGAATTTTTTTGGCTTTCCCGTTGAATAAATCGTTACTGATCTCCCTGCTTCTAATACATAATTAGGCGGAAATTGAAATGTTTGGCTTCCTACCTCGCTAAAAATTTTCCACCCCATCATTAAAACGTCGTGGTCACGATTGTTCTTGATTGTCACCTTTTCTGCTTTTAAATCAAGTTCTGTTATCGCCAAATTACCAACATAGGGTCTAGGATTTATTGACGTTAACTTTCCGCCATCATCCACTTTGGAATAAACTTTGTATGATCGCCCATTGGTTTTAACCACTAATGATTCATATCCTGCCGTGGCATACATCTCAATTCCATTCTCCTTTAATCGTTCTACTACTTCATTATGCGGATGTCCATACGGATTCTCCTCTCCAAAAGAAAGGATTGCAACGTCGGGACTTACACGATCTAAGAATTCCTCTGTAGTCGAAGTAACAGAGCCATGATGAGCCACTTTTATAATTTCAGCATCCAATTGGTAATTTGCAATCATCTCTTTCTCAGAATTCTCTTCTGCATCAGCAGATAGTAAATAATCTATTTCCCCCAATGATAGCTTCATAACAACAGATGCTTCATTATTTTCTTGAACAGCATTATAGCTATTAAGAACGTTTATTTCCACTTTATCGTCTAGTTCAATAGATTTATCAATTCTTGCAAGCTTTATTGGAATTTGCTTAGTTCTAATTATTTGTAAATACTCTCGGTACGTATCAGTAGTATGAAACTTCCCAGTATCGAGTATTTGCTTAACTTTAACCAGCTGAAGAACTTCGATTAACCCTCCGATATGGTCTGCATCCGGGTGGGTAGAGACCACTAAATCTAGCTCAGTAATATTATGTTTTTTCAAATAACTGACTACTGTTTCTCCACTTTCTTTAGGTCCCCCATCAACAAGCATCTTTTTTCCGTTTGGCATGATGGCTAATACACTATCACCCTGACCAACATTAATAAAATGTACTTCTAACTGCCTAGAATGAAACCAGATTGCATCAACTCGCTGAGTGGTAATAGAGTTAAAGGGTAAGGTAATTAGGAATAACATGACAAGAATAGAAAAAATGGTCTTTTTCATGCTTAATCCCCCTTCACAGTCTGTTAATTTAGATTGCGTGGGAAGGGGAAAAATTATGTAGAAGTATAGAGGTGTTCTCATTTACGTTCAAAATGAAAACAGGGTCCAATTAGGAACCCTGTCTACACAGTTGATTTTACAACTGGCAAATTCTTTTGTTTCATTTTCCAAACAAACGTTACAATCAGTGCAACTATAGTAGCAGTTATAAAAGTGCCATGTAAAATCCAGACCATATTTTTCATTGAAAATGCATCCATTAGGATAGGCGCAACGATAAACCCTAATGCAAAGCCTAAAGATTTAAGTAGCATTCCCACTCCAAAGATTCTTCCGCGAATATGGTTTTCTGTTTTTTGTAATATCGTTGAATATAAGGTGGTATAAGAAGCGTCAAAAAGGCCAGTTAAGAATGCAATGATTAGGATAATTACAATGGCTTCATTTGATAAGAATAAAATAAAACCCGTAGACATTAAAATAGCCGATAGGTAGGCTGTAGAAAACAATCGATCTTCCTTTAACCACTTTAATCTAGGTAGCGTGTAGGTTGCTAACACAGAGCCAATTCCCCACACACCCCAGATCATGCCGTAGTAAAAGCTTTGACGTAACGGATCAATTTGTTCTGCTAATAAAGGGATACCTAAGTTATGTGAACTTCCCGCGAAAGCCCCAATTAAAAAGACAAAATTAAACATAAACAATACAGGTAGAAGCTTTAAGTAAACATATACTTCCTTTATATCCTTCACAATACTAGCCAACTTCTGCTTCATACCTGATGTTATAGGTTCTGCAGTCTTACTAGTTGAATCCCATTTTACTTTCATTAATACTAAAGCTGATAAAATATAGGTCGTCGCATCAATTAACAGCGTGATTTCATAACCCAATATATCTGTAATAAGACCTGCACCAATAAAACCTAGTACTAAACTAATTGAAGTTAGCCTGGAAATTAATGAATTGGTTTCGAGTACCTTGTCTTCTCCAAACATTTGAGGGATTTCCGAACTAAAGCTAACATGGAAAAAGCTACTTATAAATCCAATTAAGAAAGATCCAATGATAATGACTGTTGGAGTAGGAAATGGTATTAGTAGCAGGATAATAACCCCACGTAAAATATCTGCCCAAATCATCACTTTTCTTCGATCTAACCTGTCAGCTACAACACCAGAAAATAAGCTAGCTATTACCCCTCCTAAAGTTCTAGCAGCAAGGGTAGCAGCAAGCCACGTTGCACTCCCTGTTGCAGCATAGATGACAACATTCAAGACAATCATGTCCATAAACGTGCCAAAATCTGAAAGTGCCTTCATATATAAAACGATGTGTCTTTTCATTCTTACTCTTCCATTCTATATTTACTTTTCTCTATTTTAATCGACATGCATTTGTTTCGCAATACGAAATATTAACTTTTAAAAAATGCAAGCCTAATGGCTTACATTTTAATCTTCCATAAACTGTCTAGCATAGTAAAGTGATTCCTCATCAAGACCATATCTATTTTCAGCATCATC
Organism: Bacillus sp. AK128; assembly: GCF_053903075.1. Taxonomy (NCBI): domain Bacteria; kingdom Bacillati; phylum Bacillota; class Bacilli; order Caryophanales; family Bacillaceae; genus Bacillus; species Bacillus sp. AK128. The sequence continues at coordinate 2,618,123 of NZ_CP096379.1, forward strand.
TAATTCTTCACGTCTTTCTTCATTAACTATCTGGAAAGAGCCTGATACATTTATATGCTTTTCTTCATCTTTTTTCTTCATCATATTCTCCTTTCTTTTACTAACCTTAGTATAAACAATCACAATTTTCGTATGTCTCATTTGTTTTTCGACAAAATAAGAACAGGAGGTAATATTTGATGATGAAATGGTTATTATTATGTCTTTTCCCCTTGTTATCAGGCTGTCAGCTGCTATTGATGGGACCAACCAATGCTGACCACCCTTACCAGCCTTCTCCTCTTGCACACGGAGTAACACCGGCTAGGTTCGAACCCAATGAGATTATATCTACTGATGGGTTACTTGAAAATCGTATTGGTGGAAAAATAAATCAAGCATTTCCTAATGAAAATATTCATGTATTAGTGGACCAGGATCGAATTATTGTAAGTGGCGTTCCCACCGATGATAAGCCAACAGCAAAGGTTATAAGAGAAGCCGTTGGGAAATTGAGTCATCGCAGAAAATTAGTTATCGTTAATGAAGAAGTTTTTAATATGTATAAACAAGCTCATGATAAAATAGATTAACCCACTCTAATACGAGCGGGTTAAGATATTATTATGTAACTCCCATACTGCCGTAACCGATATAGAAAAACCTGAACGTTCCCCAGGTGCGATTGTCGCAAATAACCTTCTTGTACTCTCACGGTCTGTGACCAGAGCATGAGCATGACATCCAGTTATTGATGTTGACATTCCTATCTATATTTATTCAGTTTTTTTATGAGGCTACGAACAATGCAGGATGTTGTCTTCCTTACAAAACTTATTGTACATTAGATGATTAATAAACTCATTAGTAAATAGAAGGTAGTACTAGAAAACTGTTCCACTACTAAGAAAATCAGCCACTTTATTATTAAACTCTTTTATATAATCAGAGTAATTTTTCCAGCCAAAATTTTTCTGCTTATACATTTTAAACTACAAAAAGCCGATGATTGCTATTAATTAATAAAATTGAATCAGTTAACCCTAAATTAAAAAGAGACTGGGACAAAACCTAATACACCAGTCCCAAAGCCGAATAATCTCTAAATTAGTCTACCTACCAAATATAGTACTGCTTTCGTTTGCTTGTTACTAATTAACTAGGTAAGCTAGAAAGCAAAGTCGTTCCATTGCGCTGCAGACACTTGCTTTCCGCGGGGAGGAAGTCGAGCCTCCTCGGCTGCGCCTGCGGGGTCTCGACCTTTCCTCCATCTCCCGGTCGAGTAAGCGGGCTTTTGTTCTCTGACTCAGAACTCAAGCCTCACTCCTCACAGAACCGTGCTTGCGCTACTAACGCACACGGCTCTTCCCATCACCATTCACAGAATATAATTAATGTCTTTTCTCAATTTATAAATGCTCACTTTAACCTTCGGTTCAGGTAAAGGAAACTTTGTTAGAAATAAGCTGAACTTTTCCCAGCTAAACGATTTCCTTTGACCTCTTCTGTTCATCCACTTAAATAACAGACGTTTTACACTTTCTAGAAACCCACTTACTGTTGTAGTGTTGTCTGTAATGCAGTAATAGGTGTAGTATCCCGTTAGAGACCTACTCAATCTAGACATGATGTCTTTTATGTCGGTAGTACGATGAGATTTTAACCAAGCCTTGTGATTCTTTAATTTGGCTCTGACCTTCTTTTGACTACTTTTACGTTTGACTCTGAATTGTCCACTTTTACTTTTACTACAGTAGTGAGTAAAACCTAGAAAGTCGAATGTAGGTGGTTTGCCTTGACCATTTCTTCTAAACTCACTTTCGGCAAATCTACCGAAGGTAATGATTTTGGTTTTATCCTCCGCTACTTCAAGGCTAAACTTTTCAAGTCGCTCGATTAAAGCTTTGTAGAAGTTTTCAGCATCACTACGCAGTTGAAAGCAGCACACAAAATCATCAGCGTAACGAACCATATAAGCTTGACCTTTGCACTGCTTTCTGACCACCTTCTCAAACCATAAATCGAGGACATAATGAAGATATACATTAGCGAGAATGGGTGATATGACACCCCCTTGGGGTGTTCCTTTGTCTGTATCAATATACTTACCTTCCTCCATATACCCTCCCTTTAAGAAACGGCGGATAATCCTTAGGAAGCTCGGGTCATTAATACGGTGATTTAGGAATTTCATCATCCACTCATGATCCACATTATCAAAGAATCCTTTTATATCTGCGTCAACTACATAATTAGTAAATCTGTTTTCTATATAGACATTCAGAATCTTTAACGCATCATGGCAGTTTCTATTTGGTCGGAATCCAAAAGAACAATCAAGGAAGTCATTCTCGTAAATAGCGTTCAAGATTTTAGTTACCGCACGCTGAACGATTTTATCCTCGTGGTCTGGAATACCCAGAGGTCGTTTAGTCTTCGACCCAGGCTTATCAATGTATGTCCTTTTAACAGGTACAGGTCGATAACTCTTACTCTTTAATCGTTTTACTAGACTGTTGATGTTATCATCTAACTTGTCGCCATATTTCTCTTTAGTGACTCCATTTATACCTGTAGCTTTGCCACTTTTTAGTTCATGGTGACATTGTTTGAGATTATCTTCCGTTAATAAGTGCGCAAGAGTTGTGAACTTCATATCATGATTGGTTCTTGCTAATTCTGCTATCCTATCAAGTTTTGTTTCCATTATTCCCCTACCTCTACGTGTAGTTAATGTTTCCCAATCAAGGGTGATGACGGGTAGTGTCCTTTCCTCCGTTCGAATTACCGAACTTCATTGGTACTATGACACTATCCGACTACCTTTAGGCATTTGACAGCCCTTACTTTGTTATCGCTTGTTCGTCATTACTTATCCTTGACAGATAAGACCTAAAGGTTCTCCCGAGTTGCCGTAACATATCAATGTATAACGTGCCATGGTCATCGACTCCGAGGAAGTTGTAATCCTCTCACCTTAGCGAAAATTACAATATTGCCTTCTGCACCCCTGAACGCATCGGCCTTCCCAACTCACACTCATTTCGAAGCTCAATCCCTTCAACCTCTCGGCTTACGGCCCATTACCTAGCTGTCTACGCTTAAAAGTAATTGTTACCAATTACTCTCCAAGACTCGCTACGAGCGAATGGTTAGTTCTTTCTCGACGGGAATCCCACCCGCTATATGCTACGACCTAGGCTCGGTCGCTCCAGGAGTCAAGTGTCTTCCGCTCCATTCCACTAGGTTTTAAAAATAGTATGCAAATTAATAAATCGATTGAAAGTATCAAATAAAAACCCGAACTAGTAGGTGAAAGATACATCAAAATATCACCAAATTGTTCGGGTTTATCACTTGCTGGAATACTTATGTCCCAGCCTCTTCTTCAAACTTATTATGCTGGTGCATCTACTTCTAGATCATCAATACGTTTTTCAAGGTATTGAGTATCTTTTCGTGCATTGTAACGGTCCGCTTTTTCAACGGTTACAGTAATATTATAATCTGGAATTCCAGCAAATTTCTCGTATCTACCTCTAGGAAGTAAGAAGTTTCCTTCAGGGAAGTGAACCTCCAAGTTTCCTTTTGCAATATCAACAAATTTTGCTCTTCCCTGGAATACTCCAAAACCATTATAAACGACAATTCCTTCGCCTTCAGCAATACTTAGGTTATGAGCATCCTCTGCATTCATAAGTACGTCATAGCGACCAGCATTGTTAAATGGATCTGTTTCCTTATAGACCATTGAGTTGAATTGTTTACCCCGACGGGAAGTAACAACGAATTGCCCTTCCTTCTTATTTAAGTCAGGAATTTCAACTGAGATTAGATTTCCTTTTCCATCTGGAGTTGGACATACACCATCTTCACATAACCAAGCTCCACCCCATTGGAATACATCCCCTTGTTTCTTTAAGTGTTGAATTCCATCATAATTTGGATTAGCTATAGCAATTTCATCACGAATTTCTTGAGCGTCTTTAAAATCAACTAAATGAGCTGTTTCTGGTTTTACACGCTTAGCAAGGTCAATATATATTTTCCACTCTTCACGAGCTTCTTCAATTTCGTTTTTGTTTCCTTCAATTTCAGGTGAGAAGTATACCATACGTTCAGTAGAAGTAGAAGTACCGCCACCCTCTTGCTCATAACGAGTTTTAGCAGGAAGTACGATTACTGCTTCCTTCGCATCGACTAGAGTAGATGTGTTAAAGATTATATCTTGGTGAACGCGAATCTCTAATTCAGACAACGCTTTTTCTACGAAATTTGGATCAGGCATTGTTTCTAAGAAGTTACCACCTGATAAGTAGTAAAGCTTAGTTTTACGCTCACTATCTTCAGGAAGCATGATATTTTCAAGTGTAACCCCAACAATATCCCCTTGCCATTTTTCGATTTCAAAGCCCCATACCTTTTCGATCCGTTCAATCGTTTTTTGATCAAAATCTCCACCTGGTAATACGAATGGATCTGCTCCCATTTCACCTGCACCTTGTACAGATGAATGGCCACGGAAAGGCATTAATCCACTGTTTTTGCGTCCTAAATACCCACGTAATAAAGCAAGGTTCGCTACTTGTGAGATATTATCTGTTGCGAATGAGTGCATGGTTAAGCCTAGTGCCCAAGCAAATACAGCATTTTTACTTTTTGCTAAAAGCTCTGCAAGTTCTGCAATTCTTTCTCTAGAAATACCTGAGGATTTAATAATCTCCTCCCAAGATTGCTCTTGAACAGTAGCTTTTAACTCTTCGTAACCATTTACATGCTTGTTAACAAATTCATGATTAATCGCTGAACCATATTGATTTTCTTCCATTTCAAACCAGTGCTTCATAATTCCATGCATAAATGCAATATCTCCACCAATATTTACTTGGTAAAAATCATCAGCAATTTTTGTTCCGAACATGGCTGATTCCATGTTTGATGGAATCCAATATTTATCCATTGCTGGTTCGCTATATGGGTTGACAACAATGATCTTAGTTCCACGCTTCTTTGCTTCTAGCATATATTTTGTAGAAACCGGAGATGCATTGGATGCTACACTTCCCCAGAATAATAATACATCTGTACCAAACCAGTCTTGGTAATTAGCTGTTGAAGCACCCACTCCAATGGAACGCTTAAGAGCAGTTTTGCTTGGGGAGTGACAAATACGAGATGCATTGTCGATATTGTTTGCTCCTAAAAAACGAGATACCTTACCTGCTACATAATAGGATTCATTCGTGATTCCTCTAGAAGTCAGATAAAACGCATATTGCTTTGGATCTAATTCTTTCATTTTGTTCGCAATCATATCCATTGCATCATCCCAAGTAATGCGTGAAAACTTTCTTTCACCTTTTCTACGGATTAAAGGATATGGAATACGACCTAGTTTTCTTAATTCGGTACTACTATATTTACGCAACTCATCAATGTCTGCGTGTACAATTTCTTCCTTTAGTGCTGGCATTGTATTTAATCTAAGTACATTTAATCTTGTTGTACACATATGTGGGCCTTTAAGAGTTTGATCATACAAACCAGATACCCCTAATGCACAGCCATCGCACACCCCTTGTGTAACGATACGTGTTGCATACCCAAGGTTATCTTTATTATCCCAAGCGATTTTCATTGTATCGCGAAAATGGTGAGGCTTTACCTTCCCAAGACCAAAAGGAATTGGACTTACCCAATGTTTAGGCTGTAATGCTTTAGTTGCCTTAATAGGTCCTTGGTGTTTTGTTTTCCCCATGTGTTTCACTCCTAATCTATTAATCACTAAAATTAGTTTTAGAAAAACTAGCCTAACGACAATTCTTTTTTACATATTATCAATAGGCGACTTTTTCTATGGTTTTTTATAACCATTAGCATTGTAATTTTGTTTTTTCGACAAATTCCTCTTTTTTGCTAAATAAAAAACCACCGTAATCCAACCACTTTATAGAAAGTGATTGGATGAGACGGTGGTTAAGTCTTTAGCAGGGACGCTACCAAGTGCCAAACCTGTTATTTAGAGAATTTTTGTTGTATATCTTCATTGAACACGAAAATGGACATTCCAAAATCTCGATCTATGTCAATATCAACAAATAGTTCTACAAATTTACATTGTAAAAATTCTTCCATTTCAATGGGAGGATTCTTTCGATAGATCTCCTTGACCATTTCCGTTCGAGCAGCTCGGAGCGCTTGCTTTCCTTCATCAGCGCTGGCGATAAACTTCTCAACAGGAGACAGATTACCTTCCATTTCACATATTGCCCAATTCTTACAAAATGTAGTTGTAATTTTACTTGGGCCTTTACCCATATGCTTTTTCCTGAAAGTCCGTACTAGATTGCTAAATTCAGCTTCGTACTTATTCATCATATCCTCCTACCTAATTAAAGGTAAAACACGAATTGTATTGTACCACATTAGTATTGAGAAGTGAAAGATTTTAACCTGCTATTGTTTGTTTAGAATTTTCTGCCTGAGCACGTAATCTATTAATGTCTTTACGAATTAGTAAAGACACGATTAAAGCGACTACGAACATACCTGCAAAGAATGTTAAGCTGCCCGCATAGCTACCAGTTGTATCCTTCATCCATGCCGCAAACATTGGACCTGCTAAACCTGCAGCTGCCCATGCAGTTAAGATATAACCATGAATGGCTCCAAGCTGCTTAGTACCAAATAAGTCACCAATATAAGCAGGAATAGAAGCGAATCCACCACCATAACATGTATATACGATCGCAAGCATTACTTGGAATAAAATTGCTTCCGTTGTAAATGGTAGGAAGAAGAATAAAACAATTTGTAAGGCAAAGAATGTTGTATAAGTGTTTGGACGTCCAATATAGTCAGAAACAGAAGCCCAACCAAGTCGACCTAGTCCATTAAAGATTCCTAGTACCCCAACAAGAGCTGCTGCCTCAGTAGTTGTTAAACCAATACTATCTTGTGCTAATGGCTTTGCAGCTGAAAGAATAGCAATACCACAAGTTACGTTGATGAATAACATAATCCATAGGTACCAGAATCTTGATGTTTTTACAGCCTCATTAGCTGTTAATTGCGATAAGTCAGCTTTAATTCTAGTATTACCAGATTGAAGCTTTTCCTTAAATCCAGCCGGTGCCCAATCTACAGGAGGTCTTTCTAAGTATAATGAAGATAATAGCATAATTACCAAATAAGAAATACCTAAGATATAGAACGTGTTCGCAGTACCAACTGACTTAATTAATGAATCCATAATTGGACTACTAATTGCGGCAGCGAAACCAAAACCCATGATTGCTAGTCCAGTTGCAAGACCACGACGGTCCGGAAACCATTTTACCAATGTAGAAACGGGAGCGATATAACCTACTCCTAAACCAACACCACCAAGCACTCCATAGAATATGTAAAGTAGTGGTAGTGATCCAAGGTTAACAGCTAAACCAGAACCAATAATTCCAGCCCCGAAAAAGCTAGCTGCTAAAAGTCCAGCTTTTCTAGGGCCATGTTTTTCTACAAAGTGACCTAAGAAAGCAGCTGATAATCCTAAAAATAAAATCGCAATACTAAATGTTAATTGAACTTGACTTGCTGACCACCCGAACTCGTCCATTAATGGATTTGTGAAATTACTCCATGCATAGACAGAACCGATCGAGATGTGAATACCTACTGCGGAAGCCGCAATAAGCCAACGGTTTTTTGTCTTTTTCACCCTGATTTCCCCCTTAATAAATTACCAAAGAACAAAGAAAAACCGCCAATCATACTTAGACATACAGTAGAAGTATGCCACTAAGCTAGAAATGACGGTTAGTTTCAAGCAGGTTACGCTACTATCGGACCAACAGTTTATCGCTTTCAATTTATAACATCCTAAAACGAGGACAGGATCGCTATCTCTGTATCAACATGTTACAAATTTATGAACTTTGTAAAAACATATTACCACCATCAAACGAACCTCGCAATACTTTTTTTAAAACTATTTAATTGTAAAAAACTCCCATAGTTCTTATTACTTGTTTCTTTTGCTTTTCTATGTTTATATTTTTATTAATCTTAGAGACTGGGTGATTATAATGACTCAAAGAATGAGTAACATTCAAAGGATTGTTAAATATACTGACGGAAAACTTCAGGAACATGAAGATGAAATTGTTTTAGAGTTCCCACTTACTATTTTTGTGAATAATATGGAATTCGCCACAATGGTTTGTACACCAACTCATTTTGACGAAATGGTAATTGGTTTCTTGGCATCTGAAGGTGTAATTCGCTTTAGAGATGACATTAAATCTATAAATATCAACGAGGACAAGGGTTATGCATACGTTGAATTGCACGCTGATATTACTACAAGTCAAGAATATTACTCTAAACGCTTTATCGGATCTTGTTGTGGTAAAAGTAGACAGTTTTATTTCCATAACGATGCAAAGACAGCAAAAACTTCAACTTCTACTTCGACGCTAACACCTTCACAATGTATTAAACTTATGAATGACATGCAACATAGTAGTAAAGTATTTCAACAAACAGGCGGTGTTCACAACGCAGCCCTCTGTAGTCCAGATGAAATGATTGTTAGTAGAACTGATATCGGTAGACATAATGCACTTGATAAGTTATATGGATATAGTTTATTGAATCGTCTTCCTGTTCGTGATAAAGTTATAGTCTTTAGTGGAAGAATTTCATCCGAGGTTTTACTAAAAGCTGCAAAAATCGGAGTTGGAATCGTCTTATCTAAATCTGCCCCAACTGACTTAGCGATTAAATTGGCTAATGATTTGAATATAACAGCGGTTGGCTTTATACGTGGCCAATCATTTAATGTATACTCTCATGAACATAGAATTGTACAGGAATAAGAAAGGAGGAGCTTTCTAAGTTGACTAAACCCAAAATACTTGATCAGCTTAATAGACCTTTACGAGATTTACGTTTATCTGTTACTGATAAATGTAATTTTCGATGTACCTATTGTATGCCAGCTGAAATCTTTGGACCTGATTATGAATTTTTGAAGAAGGATCAACTCCTTTCTTTTGAAGAACTAGAGCGCTTAACTCGGATTTTTGTGAATGCACTAGGTGTTCAAAAGATTAGAATAACAGGTGGTGAGCCTTTAATGAGAAAGGACTTACATCTTTTAATCTCCAAAATTAGTGGAATTGAAGGTGTTGATGATATTGCGATGACCACTAACGGTTCGCTCCTACCTAAATATGCTAAAACACTTAAAGAAGCTGGGCTACAACGTGTGTCTGTAAGTTTAGATTCTTTAAAGGATGAAGTGTTTGGAAAAATTAATGGTCGAGGTGTTTCCGTTCAAACTGTTCTAGACGGTATTGATGCTGCTTCCGATGCTGGTATTCAAGTAAAGATTAATATGGTTGTGAAAAAAGGGATGAACGAAGATGAGATTATCCCGATGGCTAAATTTTTCAGAGAAAAAGGCCATATTCTCCGTTTTATTGAGTTTATGGATGTAGGCAATACAAATCAATGGAAGCTTGATGATGTTTATCCGAAGAAACAAATTATTGAGGACATTAATAAGGTAATGCCACTAGAAGCAATTGCACCCAACTATCCAGGTGAAGTAGCAAGCAGGTACCGTTACACCGGTTCCAAAGATGAAGTTGGAGTGATTTCTTCTGTTTCAGATGCATTTTGCTTTTCTTGTAATCGAGCAAGATTATCTGCAGAAGGTAAACTTTATACTTGCTTATTTGCTACAGCTGGACATGATATTAGGACTCCATTACGTTCAGAGCTTTCTGAAAAAGAGCTTGCAGCTTACCTCCAAAACCTTTGGAATGGTAGGAAAGACCGATATTCAGAGGAACGTGGTCAAGTGACGAGAGATCGAAGCAAAGTTGAAATGTCACACATAGGGGGTTAAACTATGAGTAGTTGCAATATTAATCATTCTATAGAGGATGTTAAAAATAAATTAACAGCTCAACAACCATTTTTAACTAATGAATTATACAGTTTGATTGAGAGGTTTTTATCTCAAAGTCCTAGTCAATCTGAATTAAATGAAATTTTTCATTTACTAAAAAAATATGATCTTGCTACAGAATTAGACAAAGAGAAAAGAAACAGAACACTAATTTCTATGTTAAAATAATTATCTAAACACACCCACTTCCTCGAAGTGGGTTTTATTTAACTAATTTTTGAGAAAGCCGTACCATATCTATACATTGGATACCATTTTCGAAAATTTCTTCTTGATAGTTTTTAATAAAATAATCCTGATTAATTCGTTCCATTCTGAAACCACATTTTTGATAGAGTGCTAATTGATTGATACTCGAATTTCCAGTTCCCACTTCAATTTTTCTATAACCTTTCTCTCGTGCCACCTTAATTGCATGAGTTACTAACTGCTTTCCTACTCCTTTCCCCTGCATTGTTTCCTTCACTGACACATTCATTAATTCAATCGTATCTTCTTTTATCGGTGTTGTAATATATACCCCTACTACCTCCCCCTTTAATTCCGCAATGTAACAATCCCCACTTTTTAAATATCCCTGAATTGCTTCTCTTGAGGGGTCTGCAAGAAGCAATAACTCCATAGGTGGAGATTCCTCTTTATTCAGCTTTCTAATTTTTATAGAATTCATTTTTTGCTCCTTTTAATCAAAAAAATATATTACCATTAAAGTTTATAACATTTGAGGCATTCTGAAACCATAAGATTAAAATTAAATTCATAAAATGAGGGGCTATTCAATAAAGGCTGTTTTCGTATAGAGTATTGCTTTTTGTAAAAATCCCAAAAGCAGGATTTTCTCCTAAGTATTAAGCTGTTCCTCTACATAAAGAGAGTTGCTCTTTTCTAATCAATACTAAATTAGCTTATAAAACTGGTTGTAACATCCAATAAAACAACAAAGTTTCAGAAAAGAGAGTAAATAAATTAAGAGGACTCCCAGAAAATCTTAAGAAGTCCTCTTTTCATTTCACTTTATTATATCTTGAATTTCTTAATTGTCTCTTGTAGTTCTAAGGCCATTTGGTTTAGACTTTCAGAGGAAGAAGTTATTTCCTGCATAGAGGCTAATTGTTCTTCTGTTGAAGCTACCACTAACTGTGCGTTTTCTGATGTTATTGTGGAGATATTATTCATTCCTTCTAGAGACTGAGTTACCTGTTCAGAGCTGATCGTTATTTGCTGAGAAGCAGCTGTTATGTTATTTAACTGCTCGGCAATTTGCTTTCCAGAATCAACAATCTTTTCGAAGATTCCCCCGGCTTCGTTTACAATGCCCATTCCTTCTGTGACTTCCTTTGAAACCTCTGTTATTGATAGGAAAGATTCGTTCGTGTCCTGTTGAATTTGTTGAATAATATTAGTAATCTTATTTGCAGAGATGGATGACTGTTCAGCTAGTTTTCTTACCTCCGAAGCAACAACTGCAAATCCTTTTCCTGCTTCTCCAGCTCTTGCTGCTTCAATTGCCGCATTTAAAGCAAGAAGGTTTGTTTGTCCTGCTATGTCTGTAATCATTTTTAAAATGTCACCAACTTCTTCAGAACGTTCACCTAATCTTTTGCTAACACTCGACGTTTTAATCATTGATTGATTAACTTTTTCCATTTGGTATACTGCTTTCTTAATTGATTCATTACCAAGATTAGCTACATTTGCACTTGTTGTTGTCAAATTACTTGTTGACTCCAAAGTAGTTGATACTTCTCTGATGCTTAACGCAATTTCTTTCATTGCAGTAGCACTCGACTCAGCCTCATATAACTGTTTATCACTTCCCTCTGCTAAATCTTGAATAGAACTTGTTATACTCTGAGAAGCTCGTGTGCTTTGTTCAGAACTTGCATATAATTCATCAGAAAAAGAGACTACGTTTTTACTAGTATCTGCTATTTTTTGAACAAGGTTCTGTAAATTACTTAGCATCGAATTTAATGCATTTGATAACTGTCCTAGTTCATCATGGCGATTAGTCTTAAGTGGTAATATAGTTAGGTCTCCCGCTGAAATAGATTTTGCCATAATACTCATTTCCTTAATCTCACTTAAAGGTTTTCTCATAAACAAGAAGAACAGAATAAAACTTCCTATAAAAATAACTCCACCTATTCCGATAATGTAATTTCGAAGATTATTTAGAGATTGATAAAATTCCTCTTCGTATGCTCCTATACCGATCATCCAGTCCCATTGGTCCACTCGTTCTACATATGCAATTTTATGCCTAGATTGCTTTTCTCCCGTATTCATCCACATATATTCATAGAACCTATCTGAGAGTTCAGGATTTGAAGAAATTTTTACCATGTCCGGAATAATTGTATTTCCCTGCTCATCTTTTAACGTCGAAGCGTCATGACCAATTTCCAATGAAGGGTGTAGTTGCGCAATGCTATCAAGTGTGAAGGCAAATACATAACCAGAGTTTTTATATACAAAAGGAGATGTTGAAAAGTCTCTAGCTTTCGTTTGATCCTCCTTTTCTATTTCAGGTCCGAGTATTTGTAGCCTTGCTAACTCTTTAGCCTCCTCTACAGACATCCGTCCCGCTTGTACTTCTTTATCTAGCAATTCAATGGTCCCTTTTGCCCCTTGTAAAATATTGACCAGATTTTCTTTACCCGCTTCTACTAAATTCTGTTTGGCAATATAATATGAAGTAACTCCTAATGTTATCGTTGTAATAAATACAATACTGACTACTAAAAAGCTGACCTTTATTGTAAAACTTAAAGCGGAAAATTTTTTAAACAATATTTCCAACCTCCATCCTAATATGTAAATCTAGTTAAATCATCATTTTCTCTATCAGAAAGCGGTTACTAAATATTATTTTACAGACTAGTTAGAAAACTATATATAACACTGTATTCCTATTGACAAAACCTATATAGTAGACTCTCTATGCTAATCATTATTTTAAAAAAATTTCACATTTATCTTTTTAAAGCCTGTCTACTCACAGTGTACTTGAGTGTGAACGAAACTCTCCATATCTGCCTTCACACACTCGTCTTGCTACATTTTTACTTTGCTAGACCTCGAAAAGGAGTAAGAACCCGACTTACCTTAACCAGCACAACTTCTAAACGAGAAAAAGTGTTATTAATCGAAAAAAATAATCTTCTTTTTCTTTCGAGGTAGGAAGAGTTTGCAAAGATTATTACAATTTCACCTTGTCTGGACTCCGGGCCGGGATGACCATGAACTAGACACTTGGTTATCCAAATATAATAAATTTCAAAGTTCCAAATTAATAGAAAAGCACGTCATTTGTAGTTATACAACAAATAACGCGCTTTCTATTTTGATCTTCTATAATTTCTTGATTACGTATTCTCTGTTAGAAGTAAAACCTTGTTTATTGTAAAAATTCTTAGCGTTTTGATTTTTACTCCAATAATCAAGTTCTACTAACCCATCTGATCTTTTTTGTGCAGTTTCGTATACTACTTCCATTAATCTACTTCCATACCCTTTGCTCATACAAGAGCTATTAACACAGATTTGATGTACATAAGTAGATTGATAGGATTTTGTAAAGACTGTTTCCGGATATGTCCTAAATTCAATCCATGCATACCCCAAAGATTCATTATTCTCTTGTACAATAAGAAACAAAAATTTAGAATCATTTATAATTTCTATAAAAAACTGTTTCATTGATTCGAAATCATAAGGTTTGAAATAGTTTGGATATAATTCGTAATGTAGATTATGAACAGATCCATTCAACCTAGCAATTAACTCTCCATCGTATGTCCGAATTACCTTCATTTCTATTCTCACCTCTAGTCGTTTTTACCTAACATTCAAAAGAACCTTACCAACACTTTGACGGCTTTCAATCCAGAGTTGAGCTTGCGACGCTTCATCTAATGAGAACAGCTTTCCTATCTTTATATTTATCTTTCCATCACTTAAATACGGGATCACCTTTCTCGCAATTCTAGACATGAGTTCTGGACGTTTTTTTCTTGTCGTACCTAAGCTGAAACCAATTACGGAGCGACAACTGGCGTGGACATCTGAAGTATTAAAAACTCCTGCTTTCCCACTAGAATTCCCAAAGTTAATTAATCGACCATACGGTGCTAAACACTCTAAGCTTTGAGCGGTTACATTTCCCGCCATTGAATCTAAGATAATATCGGCGCCAGTCCCACCTGTAATTGCATTCACTTCATCTGAGAAACTACCCTCTTCATAAGAGAAAACATGATCGGCTCCAGCTTCAAAGGCAATTTCAGCTTTAGCCATATTTCCAACAGTACCAATTACTTTTCCTGCTCCGAGTAGTTTCGCAAATTGAACGGCTGTTGACCCTACTCCCCCTGCAGCGGAATGGACCACAACTGTATCCCCTTTTTCAATTTTTGCTAAGTCAGCCAATAGTGTATAGGAAAGAAATGAGACAATGGGCGCTCCGGCTGCTAGTTCCACACTTATGGAATCAGGAATTTCGAAGGCAAGTAACTCACTAGCTACAACGTATTCGGAATAGGTACCACTGTGAGGAAAAGAAATGACACGCTGTCCAACCTTCAGTTCACTTACCTCTGAACCTACTTCCTCAATCACACCAGTTGCATCCAACCCTGGAATAAACGGAGGGTTTCCAGCTCCTTTTTGACCATTCCTTGCTTTAATGTCAGCATAATTGACACTTGTTGCATCCACCTTTATTAGAATTTCTCTGGGCTGGATACTTGGAATCTCTACGTCTGCAACTTTTAATACATCAGAACTCCCAAACTCTGATACGACCACTGCCTTCATTTTTACTCCTCCATTTTACGTTCGATTCTAAATAGTATTCTTAATCTAAATTATTCCTCTTTTAGAGGGAATATCCTTTTTTAAAAATAGAGGCTGGTTCCTGTGTACCTTTTCAACCCTCCGTTCCAAGTTTTCACAAAATATACTCTATATAAGTAGCCTAAATTAAAAAGAGGAGTGGAATTTTATTCATTTGCTCGTAGAATGAATAGATCGTCTCATTTTTTGAATGTATAAAAAGCGCACTGGAATTTAATCCAATGCGCTTTAATTATGTTGATTCAGTATAGGGCTTTCACGATATAATTAATTAAAGATATAAGAGCTTCTCACCCTCCACTTACTGGAGGTATTAATGCAACCACATCTCCGGATTTCACTATATCCTCACCAACGGAATATTCTTCGTTAACCGCTACCATAACTTGCTCTAAGCTAGTTAGGGAGTATTTTTCTTCCAATGTCTGTAACAATTCTTTTACCGTAAGTTGAGTCGCTTCAATTGTTAGTTTTTCTGAACCAGCCTGATCTTTCAAGTTTGCAAATAGTAATACTTGAATCATGTTAGGTCCTCCTGTTCTGGATGCCCTTTTGGATATTCTTTTGTTTCGAGTTGATTGCCAATCCATTTTTCGCCGTCTTCCCAATGCTCTTTTTTCCATATAGGAACGATTTCTTTGATCCGCTCAATAGCATATTCATTTGCTTGATATGCATCTTTACGATGAGGTGTCGAAACAGCAATAACTACAGCTATATCTGTAATGTCTAAGCGACCGATACGATGGGTAATGGCAACTTTTGCATCTTTCCACTTTTGTTGAATTTCTTCACCAATTTCTTCTAGCTTTTTCTCGGCCATTGGAATATAAGATTCATATTCTAAGTAAAGAGTTTTCTTACCAAATGTTAATTCCCTGACCGTACCAATAAAGGTGGTAATTGCTCCCGCATTACGATCCACTACCTTATCAATAATTGTCTGTGTTTCAATAGGTTCCGTAATAATTTCAAATAATTTAAGGCTCAAAGTCAGCCCCTCACTTTCTGCAATAAAAATGATAAATATGATTCCTCATCAGATCTTAAAAACCATGGAAAGCTGTAGCTCTCCTTTGTAGACAGAGGAATTTGAGATACCACACAAAGTATATTAGATACCTTGTTTAATAGTTCCAAATCTTCTTTCTTTCTAATTAGGACCACCTTTGGATAAGGCTCTTTTTTATATCCTTCTATTACAATTATATCTAGTAAAAACGATTCATAAAGAGAAATTGTTTTATTTAGATCCCAATTTTGCTGTTGAGAGGTTAGTTGAATTGTACCGTTTCCTTCAACTGTTACCACAGCTGCACCTGCCTGCCGGTGAATTGCGGTATCTTTTCCTTCATCCCCTAGCTTTGGAGCACCACCATGCCCGTGATGCTTAATTGTTCCAACTTTATACTGATTATTACTTAATTCTCTCACTAGCTTTTCTGTTAGTGTTGTTTTCCCGCTATTTTGAAATCCGACAATCTGCAGGATAGGCAGTTTTAATCCCACGGCCATTCACTACCTTCTTCTGTTTCAAGAAGAAGAACTTCTACTAACATCCCCTTCTCATACCCTCTTGTTCCTCCAGGAAGTATCATAAAAGCATTAGCCGAAGCCAAGGAAGAAACTGCATTAGACTTATCAAATCCACTTGGGGCAACTCTCAATTCGTCCTCCACATAGACTACTCGACTCCTAACAAATCGAGTAAATGGATTTGGCTTTGGATAGCTTTCGTCCAGTGTTGCTTGCACCTTTAACAAATGTGGCTTTAAGTTAAATAAAAGCGTTTGAACAATAGGTCTAGTAAAAAGCTCGTATCCTACGTAACATGCTGAGGGATTACCTGATAAACCGAATAACAATTTACCTTCTAACTCTGCAACTGTCGTAACACTTCCTGGTCTCATTGCTACTTTATTAAAGAGAACATTCGCTCCCAGCTTACTATATATATCTGGCAAATAATCATAATCACCAACTGATACGCCACCTGTTGTAATCAAAAAATCTACCTTATCTATGCTAGTCTTAATCATCTCAAAGCAATGCTCAAAATCATCAGGTAAAACACCAAAATATTGCGGGATTCCCCCACTCCTTTTAATTTGTGCACAAATCATATAGGCATTACTATTTCGAATTTTTCCTGGCTGTAATTCCTCATTCACCTCAAGAAGTTCTGTTCCTGTAGCGATTACTCCAATTTTAGGTTTTTTTGCGACTTGAACTGTTCCATAACCAAAGGTAGCTAAAAGCGCCTGTACTCCAGGGTTAATTTTCGTTCCTTTTTGCACAAGAACCGTTCCTTTTTGAGTATCTTCTCCTTCAAACGAGACATTATCTCCAGGATGATATTTACGTTTTATACTCATATACTTTTTACCATTTCGTTCCGACTCTCGAACTAGTTCAAGCATTACAACCGCATCACACCCTATTGGCATTTGTGCACCTGTCATAAGCCTAACTGCTTGAAACGGTTGTACTTCCTCAGATGCAACATAACCAGCACCTATTTCTTCAATCACTTCAAACTCAACCGCATTCTGTAAAGAAGCTAGCTGGCTATCAACTGAACGGATGGCAAACCCATCATACGGAGAACGGTCAAAGGGAGGTACATGATGTGTTGCAATTAGGTCCTCAGCTAAATAACGACCATAGGCTTCCATAATTGAAACGGCTTCTACCTCTCCGCTCTTTGCATATTTCATCACTCTTTGAACAGCTTCACTTACTTGTATCGGCTTTCTATGTTCAACCACTAATCGTTCACTCCCGATTTTTCGCTTTATGATTTTCTATCGTAACTTTATCATAAATTACTCTTTGTTTCATTTTTTTGATATGGAATCAAGTCAAATGGTAAAATAGGTATTCTAAACCTGATGAAACGTCCCTTTAATTTTAAAAAACATCAACGGAAAGAGATTCTTTCCATTGATGTTTATTGAACAATTGGGAATTGAATTGTAAATGTTGATCCAGCTTCTTCCCTGCTTTTGACGGTTATTGAACCTCCATATTTTTCTACCAATCTTTTTGCAATTGATAAACCTAACCCCGTTCCACCTTTTTCTCGACTTCTTGCTTTATCAACTCGGTAAAAACGATGGAAGATTTTATTAATGTCATTATCTGAAATTCCCATTCCATGATCTTTTATTTCTACTTGAATTCCCTCAACATTTTTATAAATACTTACCTTAATCCGTTTATCTTCAAGAGAGTATTTTACTGCATTATCCAATAAAATTAGGAGAATTTGTTCAAGATGATGCTTTGAAATCCGGACCTTACTATCTAAATTAGTTTCATCATGGAATTCAATGGTAAAGTTTGTATGCAACACGGAAAAATTCCTAGTTATTTGTCCAATCACATCATTGATAAAAATAGGGGTTACCTCTGACTCTTCTATTGATTCTGATCTAGTTAGCTCCAACAGTTCTAGGACCAACTTTTGTAAGCGATCAATTTCAGATTTACATACTTGTAATGATTCTTCTAGTACCTCAGGATCATTCTTTCCCCATCTGTGCAATAGAGCAAGATGACCATCAATTACCGCAATTGGAGTTCGAAGCTCATGTGAAGCATCTTCGACAAATTGCTTCTGTTGTTGGAAGGTTCCCTCTACCCTATCCATCATTTCATTAAAAATAGTGGTAAGCTCTCTAAATTCATCCTCATGCTGAGATTCCTTCACTCTTGTTTGAAATCCTTCACTTTTGATTCTTCTAATCGTTTGGTTTAACTCTTTAATAGGATTTATATATTGTCTTGAAATAAACAATCCACTTACTAGACTAATTAAGATTGTAGCAGTAGTAAACCCAATTAAAATCATTAAAATAATATGGATTAATTCCTCAAACGAAGTAAGGTTTCTCACTACCTCCACAGTCCCTTGAAAGGACCTTGAATTCACATGCTCCCATGCTACTAGATAACGGTCCCCACCATATTGAAATTGCTCAATTCCGTCTCTTGTCGGATAGTTGACTGTAGCAAGCTGCTGCGGAAAATCATTAGATACAGAGATTACAATATTATGATTAATATCAAGGATCCGAATGATTTGATCCTTGTCATTAAGTTTTAGCAGTAGATTTTCCATATCCCTAACATTTATTTCTTGAAAGGGTCTATTAACCTGCTGGTAATAGGCAGCCACTTCATTCCTTGTTTTAATGACAGCTTCTCTCTCCTGTCCTAGCAACCAGTTATACAGGATTCCATACTGCGCAAAACTAAATAAAATGAAGGTAAGCACCATTAGTAAGGAAGTCGATAGTGTTAGTCTCCATTTTAGTGGTATACTTCTAAAAAAATGAATGAATTTCATGCTCTCATCACATAACCAGTGCCCCGAACAGTTTGAATATAGCTTTCTGTTTCGCCACTATCAATTTTATTTCGTAAATACCGAATATAAACATCCACCACATTTGTCTCCACTTCTGTTTCATAACCCCAAACCTTATTTAAAAGGGCTTCACGACTTAATACAATATTTTGATTTGTCATAAACATGTATAAAAGCTCGTACTCTCTTTTCGTCAAATCAATTAATTCTCCATTTTTGAGGAGTTGTCTTGCCCTTACTTTTAAAACAAGCTGGCGGTTCGTTAATTCGGTTTCCTCCTGTTGTTCATTATTTACGGAACCTCTTCTAAGTACCGAACGAATCCGTGCTAACAGCTCTTCAATTGCAAACGGTTTAGCAATATAATCATCTGCACCACTATCTAAACCTGATACTCGGTCCATTACACTATCGCGGGCAGTAATCATGATAATAGGTGTTGATCTAACCGTTCTTATTCGACGACATACCTCTAATCCATTAAGCTCAGGTAACATTAAATCTAGTAATATACAATCCCACTCTTCAGCAATAGCTTTTTCCAATCCAGCTCTGCCATTTTCTGCTGAACTTACCTCATATCCTTCATATTTAAGCTCTAACTCTAGGAACCGAGTAATATTTTTTTCATCTTCAATGATTAAAATCCTCTTCATGTACCCCTGCTCCCTTTTTACTATAATAATAGTATGATTATGAGTGTTGTTTCAAGTAACTGAACCAGTTGACTTGATGAATAAAGAGCTATCATCAACTATGATAGCTCTCTCTCTCTTGTTATGATTGACTCGTAGGCACTTCTTCTAGTGTCATTTTTGCTTCTTGCTTTTCTCCATTTCGATAAAAGGTAATAACCATTTCTTCCCCTACTTGCTTTTGCAAATATAAGAACTTTCGCAGTTCTACTACCGTTTTGATTTTCTGGCCATCTAACTCTGTAATGACATCCATTTCTTGAAGGCCTGCTTGAGCGGCTGGGGATGCAGTTCCTACCTGTTCGATGAAGACACCTTCCGTTATGTCTTCCGGTAGATGGAAGGTTTGTTGCCAATGGTAGCTCGCTACATCTGATAACGATCGACTAGCTACTCCTAAGTAAGGTCTTTTTACCTTACCGTGAAGTTCTAAGCTCGAGATGATTGGTTCAGCAATTGAAATAGGTATGGAAAAGCCAATTCCTTCAACCGCAGTTTGATTAATTTTCATCGAATTGATTCCAACCACATCACCGTTTATGTTAATTAACGCTCCTCCACTATTACCTGGATTAATCGCAGCATCAGTTTGGATAACATCCGCTTCCCAATCAGCCACTCCATCTTGGTTTAAGTCAACAGGAATTGAGCGATCAAGTCCACTAATAATCCCTTGTGTAACAGAACCTGAAAACTCTAGCCCTAACGGATTCCCAATTGCGATAACAGGTTCACCTAGCTTAAGAGATTCAGATGAGGCAAATGTTGCAACATGCTCAACCTTCGTTCCGTCGATCTCGATGACAGCCAAATCCATGAAGATATCACTACCAAGTAATTTACCCTCAAGTCTCGAACCATCCTCAAGACTAATTTCAATTTTATTAGCCCCTTCAATAACATGACTATTTGTAACCACAAAGGCCTTTCCATTTTCGTTTTTATAAATCACACCTGAACCAGTACCTGCTTCTTGATCAGGCTCAAGCATTCTATTATTTTGAATATTAATAACTCCAACAACTGCCCCACTAGCTTTTTCAATTGCTTTTGTTAGTTCTGTTTCAACATTTACACTTACATTCTCAATCGTACTAGCCATTGCAGCCACATTCTCTTGCCCTTCAACTACAGGAGTGTCCTCTTCTTTGTCTCCAAAAGTAGGTGTTACCACCATTAAAGTAATAAGGGCACCGATACATCCTCCCGCAATTGTTGATATGAATAGTTTAGGTAAGCCTTTTTTTGTGCTAGAAGATCTAGTTTGGAAATGCTCATCATAGTAACCCATTTTTCTCTTTCTCCTTTTTGATTTCTTTGTTATACATAATGTACCTATTACATCTTAAAGAAACCTGAAAAAAACATTAAAATTTGATGAGAAGTTTTAAAAATTGTAATTAAAAAGGTTGATATTACGTTTTTACTATCAATGTAATTATTTTTATTAGCATTTTATAGCTATAATATGGTTGTTTGAGGAGACAAAACGTAAAGGTTTAGTCCAGAAGGCTTGCACTTTTTTTTACAATTTGCACACCTTTAAAAATTTATGCATATCTGCAATATTAATTTTTAATACATAGGCTCTGTTAATGTTTGTTGTTGATTTCCGTTCCAGGACACTCGCTTTCCGCGGGCGGGTTCGGGAGCCTCCTCGTCGTACCGCCTGCGGGGTCTCCTTCACCACGCTTCTCCCGAGAAAAAGCTCTTTCCTTTTTCCTTGCAGGAGTCTCGCGTCCTTCCACTTCAATCAACCCTGCTAGAAATCAACACTGTACTTTAACACAGCTAATACATAAAAAAGGAGGCAACTATTCAAGGAGCCCCTAGACTTTCTTAGCTAAATTTCTTACTACTTCTCAACCTTCTGATAGCACCGGCAAGTTACAATATGATCATTTACCATCCCAACCGCCTGCATGAATGCATAGCAGATTGTGCTTCCAACAAACTTAAATCCTCGCCTTTTTAAATCCTTACTCATCATTTCACTAATAGGGGTGGTTGCAGGAACCTCTTCCATACTCTTAAAATGATTTTGGATTGGTTTTCCTCCTACAAACGACCATATGTATTCCTTAAAAGAACCGAACTCGTCGACTACCTTAAAATAAGCTTTTGCATTGACAACCACAGCATTTACTTTTAAACGATTACGTACAATTCCTTCGTTTTTAAGCAGCTCTTCAATCTTTTCATCATTATAGTTGACAATCTTTTTTGGATCGAATCCATCAAAAGCTTGTCTATAATTCTCACGTTTTTTTAATATGGTGATCCAACTCAAGCCCGCTTGAGCCCCTTCTAAATTTAAAAACTCAAACAATAAGCAATCGTCATAAACAGGAACCCCCCATTCATAATCATGATAATCAATATATAACGGATCTTCTGTTACCCAACCACATCTCTCCATGAAGTTCTCCTTTTTTAACCTAATCATATTCTTTCTATCATCAAAAAGAAAGAAGACTTGCTACTTAACTCGCAAGTCTTCTGCTCTTTATCTTACTAGTGCACCTTTTAATTGCCCCAGCTCTTGACCTAAGAATTTAGCTAACTCAAGCATTCCAAATTTACCAGCCTTTGCTTCTGCTTCTGGGTTATAGTTCGTGTTTGTATTGACATCATATGTGAATATTTCACCGTCACCATTACGAATAAATTCTATACCTGCTACAGCAATTTGATTTTCAGCTAAAAACTGTTCATATAACTCAATGATGGGATCATTAAATCCTTCGATTACTTCAAACTTAGGTTTAGTTTCTACTTCTTCGCCAACTGGACAGAACAAATCTACAATTTGACATGCTTCTGCTGGACAAAGCTCAAAACCTTCTGAAGTGTCTACTCGAACAGCGTACTGGAATTTCCCACCAACAAACTCACAGCGTGTGATGGAGCTATCCGTTGATTGGATATACTCTTGAACAAGAGTAATCCCATCCACTGGCTCTTCAAATTGATCACTCATTACATAATTTCTAACCGCGGCCACGTTATCAAATAACTGAACACCAAGACCTTTACCAGCACGGTTGTGCTTCGTAATAATCTTTAGGCCATCAAACTTTTGAGCCGCTTCAATAATTTGTTCTTTTCCTGTCGCAGCAACTGTTTTCGGTGTACGTACACCAACTTGATTTAATGCCATATACTGAAGTACTTTACTTAGTTCTAATTGAAGTGCACGACTGCCGTTAAATACTTTACGACCATGATGCTCTAACCAAGCTAATACACCTGTTGTATGTTCAGGGGCATAGCGATGTCCTCTTGTATGGGAGGATGCACTCATACGACTATAAAACACACCTTCTGGTGGCATTGAGCTTAGGTCAACTAACCCATCGGCCATATGCCATACCTTATATGGTAAATTCAATTCATTTAAACGCTTCGTTAAATGAACCGTCCATTCATCATTTTCATGAATTACATAAATCTTTTCCATTTATATGTCCTCCTTATAACGTCACTACTAGTTTACTAGTTTTTTTGTTGCTCTTTTTTCTTCAACCAAAGGCATGACCTGTTTTGAAAAGCGCTCCATTTCTTCGTGTTGAGGAGAGAACTGAAGTAATAGTAAGTCAAGACCTGCTTGTTCATATTGTAAGATACGATCCGCGATTTGTTCGGGCGTTCCGATTAATTGGGGACGAAGCCCACGGTTTGATACTGAATAATCTTGAAGCTTGATTTCTTGTTCAAGCTGAGACTTGCTAGTGAAATCTTTATATCCTGCATAAGCACTACCTTCTTTTACATTTGTAATACGAGCAAGTTCCGCTTGTACTTCTTCTTCTGTATCTCGACAAATTATATAAGCAGCCATTCCGAAACTACCGAAATCTGGTAATTTAAGTTGACTTCTTCTCTCTTTCATATCTTGAATTTTCCCAGCAATTTCTTCTACACTTCCACCATGCATCACGTAAGAGTCACATTTTTCAGCAATCGTTTGCTTACCTGCTTCACTCTCCCCACCAGCATATAAAATCGGGTTAGGACGTTGAACTGGCTTCGGCTGTAGTTTCGCATTCTGAATATTATAATACTTTCCATTATACGTGAAAGTATCGTTTGTCCATAGTCCTTTTAAAACATCAATAAATTCTTTTGTACGAGCATAGCGCTCATCATGCTCAGTAAAAATCCCGTTATATTGACGAGCTTCTTCTTCCCACCACGCAGAAACAACATTTAAGGTGAATCTACCGTTAGAAAGAGCATCTATATTGGCTGCCATTTTTGCTGCAACTGCCGGATTATGAAAACCAGGTCTAATAGCAGTCATAATTTCAATCTTATTTGTAACTGCTGCTAGTGCCGCAGCTGTTGTCCATGCCTCTAGTGAATCATGCTCAGGTCCTTTTATATCATTTAGGTATAATTCAGCGATTAAGGTTGTATCAAACCCCCACTCTTCTGCTGACTGAATTACTTTTTTTGCATACTCAAAAGTTGGCGGCATGTTTTCATCATCAACGTTACGTAACCAACCTCCGAAAATTGGTAACCAAAATCCATACTTCATTGTCTATTTTCCCCCTAAATGTTCAAACTCTTAGTTTCATATATACTTTGTAAATATGATTCTTAAAATCTTGTTTATATATAAGTAAACATACCATATAACTAGGAATTAAACAATTACTTAGAGTCACTAAACATTATCATTTTGGCTTGCTATCTGACTCGTTTTTTTCTACTATTAACACATCAATAAAGTGAGGAGACATACGATGAAAATTCCTATATATATACTATCAGGCTTTCTTGGAGCTGGAAAAACAACCTTACTTCGAAATATTTTGCTACAGGAAAAAAAAGAAGATCGAAAAGTTGCTGTACTAATGAATGAATTAGGTGAAGTATCTATTGATTCAGACGCAGTCGATGGTGAAACCCCTTTAAAAGAGCTCTTGAACGGCTGTGTCTGCTGCACAATCCAAGGACAATTAGAAGCCCAGCTCCAAGAACTTCTGCATGTACATCAATTAGATGCGATTTATATCGAGACAACTGGTGTTGCTCATCCAATTGAGGTTGTGGATGCCTGTATGTCACCAATTCTAGTGGAAAAAATCAATGTAGAGGGAGTTATTAGCTTAATAGATGCAAAAAGATGGAAGGATCGTAAATCGTTAAATCCACAACTTCAATCATTATTGATTGAACAGGTTAAACATGCTGATGTGTTACTTTTAAATAAAGTTGACGAACTCTCAGATTCTGTTCAAGGTCAGCTTGCTTTTGAAATACAACAAATTAATCCATATGCTAAGTTGTTATTTACAACCTTCGCCGCCATCAATCTAGATGATATACAAGTAGCCCAGCGAAAAAACAGAGAGGCACACGAAGAAATTCGTGTTGATCAACAATTACGTTTAAAAACTTTTGTTTATAAATTCACTAAACCTGTTGACCTTGAGCTATTTGAGGAATGGTTAAGAAATATGCCCGATCAAATATATCGGATTAAGGGATATATTAGATTTACACATTCAGACTCTTTATATTTATTCCAGTATTCATACGGAATGCCACTTTATATGAAGGAACTGGTGAAGATTCCAACTAATTTAGTTTTTATAGGGGAACAGCTCCCCATAGCTGAAATGCGCCAACAACTTGCCCAATTAGAAAGGCAATCACAATAAAAAGAAAAGAAGCTGGGACATAAGGATTTCAGCCAGTGATACACCCGAACTATTAGGTGATATTTTGATGTATCTTTCACCTACTAGTTCGGGTCTTTATTGTTGGTTTGTTGATACTGCATTCTATTTTATAATTACTAGTGGAATGGAGCGGAAGACACTCGACTCCTGCGGGAGATAGAGGAAAGGCTGAGACCCCGCAGGCGTAGCCGAGGAGGCTCAGATTCCTCCCCGCGGAAAGCGAGTGTTTGCAGCGCAATGGAACAACCATGTTCATCTAGCTTAACTAGTTAATTAGTAATAAAGTAAACGAAAACAGTATAATTTGATAGTAAATTAATTGAGAGATTGTTCGGCTTTGAGACCGGTGTAACAGGTTTTGTCCCAGCCTCATTCTGTTTAATTATAACTAATCTTATTAAAAGCAAATACGAAATCTAATGAAAGGAAGAACACATAGAGAAATTAAGGTTCTGGACTTCCTTTTATATAAGCAAACTTATCCTTTAAAAGTATCCATCCTATATAATCCTGTATGGACCTTCTTTAAAAATGGATTCATTTCACCAACATAATTTATTAGTAACTCGTGCATGGCTCTTGTGCAAGCAGTATAGAATAACTTTTGTTCATTTACCTTCTCGTATTCAGACGCATTGAAAATAATAACCGAGTCAAATTCAATACCTTTTGCTAAGTAAGCCGGTACCACTACAACACCCTTTTCATATGTTGAGGTTTCACCTTTTATTAATTTGATATCTGCCATCTTTTTAAGTTTTTCATATACATATTGACTTTCTGCTGCGGTTTTACAAATAACTGCTATATTAGATACATCATTGTTAAGCTGATTGTGAATTTGGTTGATTGTCAGAACAACTAAATCCTGTTCACCATTTCCTTTCGATATAACAGGCAGTTCTCCCTCGCGATTAAAGGGTTCAATATGCTCACTGTCTTCTAACAGCTCTTTTGTAAACTCAACAATTTGTTTAGTTGAGCGGTAGCTTTTCGTTAATGTGATTGTCTCTTTTGACTTTTGGCCACCCAAATGAGATTGTTGAAAAATTGTCCCATTAATAGACTGCGGGAAAATCGCCTGATTAAAGTCCCCTAACAAAGTAAAGCGACTATTCGGAAATAGCAAATAAAGGGTTTCAAGCTGAACCATTGAGTAATCCTGGGCTTCATCGATAAAAATATGGCGGACTGATGTGTTTTTATGAGTACCTTCTATCTGCTCCTTTAGAAATAGATACGGTGCCGCATCCTCAAATAATAACTGTCCTCTTTCTAATGCTTGAATGGTAAACTGGCAGATCTCCTTCCACTCAGTTTGAACATTAACTAATAGGTCCTCATGTATAATAGTTTCTTCTATAAACATCCGCTTATAGATTGCTTGAAGATCAATAAAGCCGTTGTCCTTTACTTGTTGTATGATGGGCCTAAAATGCTCTCTTATTACCATTTTTGAGAGTACTTGCTGTTCTAAGGCTAAATCATTAAACGATTGGTCGGAGAATTGCTTTTTATTTTTCTTTTGAAGCTTTTGATACGCCTCTAAGTAATCCTCTTTATCTAAATACTGAATTTCTTCCTCTACCCACTTTTGACGAATTTCCTGCTTAGCCAATTTTTTAATTTGTCTTAGCAAATGTTCCTTAACAAGCTGGACCCTATTCGGAATGGAGATACTTGAATCCTGTTGATAAAACCATTCTTTTATTTCATGGGCAGGAATTAAAACTCGGTTACCTAAACAAATATCCTTGAACACTAATCCTTGTTGATTTAACTGGTCTACATAACTATTTAACACTTTTAAGAATTCCTCAGATGACTTATAGGTAATGGATGCCATTCTATTTATGTAATCATTCTGCGAAACTCCATGTAATGTATATTCCATTTGTTCAAAAGGATCTTCTATATTAAAATCATCAATTAATTTGTTATGAAGAAAATCCTGATATGTCGTTTGCTGCATATTCTTTTCACCTAGTTCTGGTAATACAGAAGAAATATAATGATTAAACAGGGAGTTTGGTGAGAATAACAGGATATGCTCTGATTGAATAGTTTCACGATATCGATATAAAAGGTAGGCCACACGCTGTAAAGCAGCTGATGTTTTTCCACTACCTGCTGCTCCCTGCACAACCAAAACATCACTCACATCGTTCCGTATTATCTGGTTTTGTTCCTTTTGAATGGTTGCTACAATGGTCTTCATTTGAGTATCTGAATGTTGACCGAGCACCTCCTGCAACAGCTCATCTCCAATTGCAAGACCGGTATCAAACATACCTTTAATTTCAGTATTTTTTATAATGAACTGCCTTTTTAGTGACATGTTACCACAAACAGTTCCTGAAGGTGTTTTATATGCTACCTCACCAGGAAGTGAATCATAATAGAGACTTGAAATAGGTGCTCTCCAATCATAAATTAAGAATTGATCATTTTCGTCCAGGAAGGAAGCGATCCCCAAATAAACTTGACTTACCCTTTCTTCCTCATCAAAGGTCACATCAATCCTACCGAAGTAAGGGCTATTCTTTAATCGATCCAACTTAGATACTTGCCCATATCCATGGCCATGACTCCGTTCTCGTTCAGATAAAAATTCTGCTTGTTGTTTAATTGTAGTAAAGGTTTCAATTAACTCATGTGGTTCGTCTACATTTACACGCACATCTTCCCAGAAATTTTTTCTAATTTCAACAATGTCTGTTTTCATACTAGATAAGTGTTGCTGCATAATCTTTAATTTTTTTTCAACTTCGTGAACTACATGGTTTACTCGTTCCTGTTCGTTATGCCATTCTTGAGTTGAAATACTCATTACATCACTCCTAGTATTTTTTAAGGACCCTATTGACACTCACAGTTTAAACGTGTTAAGATATAATAGGGTAATATTATTATATACACCAAAATACATATCGACCAATAATTATCATATCATGGTTAATCTTTAATATCAATCTTAAATCCAAGACACAGTAGTGTCTTTTTTTTACTTCCTACAAATCATTTCACAAAGCCCTCCATCACCAAATTCTTACATGATCCTGTGTCTAATTTAATTCAATTCATGAATTTTTCTTATATTTGTCCAAACCCTTCTAAATTTATTGAATACGATGTTGTGTAAATTTAAAATTTTAAGGGTGATTAATAATGAAGAAAGTCAAAATTAAATATGTCCAATCGGGGAATCAGCTTCTTGTTTCTAAGGAGTTTTTTGAGCATTATAATCTAAACACTTCCTTACAGTTAAAACTTGGAAGCTGGAGTGCCGAGGTCGTAGTAACACCCGATCCACAAATAGAAGACACTACACTTGGGATCTCTAAAGAATTACTACCCTTTGATTTACCAGAAACTCTTCCTTATGAGATTAATATTGAAGACCACACACTACATTTAGGTCCGATAATTGGAATACTAAATAGTTCAAAATCAAGTAACACGTTAGGAACAAGTAAGCGTAAGGTTTTAAAATCAAGACTTAAAAACTTCGAAGATATAAACGGACTTATTTATGTTTTTTCATTAGAGGATTTAAACTTTGAAGACAAACTAATTAAAGGACATTATTTCCTTCCTACTAATAAAGAAGATAGAGTTTGGGTAGAAGGAACATTCCCGTTCCCAGATTCTATATATAATAGAATTCGTTTAAATCATAAGATTAGAAAAAGTATCATTGAAATCACAGGAAATACACTGTTTAATTCAACTCAATTTGATAAGTACAAGCTCTGGAAGGTATGCTCGACTGATTCATTAGCCTCACAATACGTACCAGACAGTATGCCCTACACCG
Source organism: Bacillus sp. AK128 (assembly GCF_053903075.1). Lineage (NCBI taxonomy): Bacteria > Bacillati > Bacillota > Bacilli > Caryophanales > Bacillaceae > Bacillus > Bacillus sp. AK128. The sequence goes on from NZ_CP096379.1 coordinate 2,647,509, forward strand.
AACCCAATGACTTTTTCGAGATGATCAATAAACACTCACATATTTATATTAAGCCGATTAGAGGCATGCAAGGAAAAGGAATAACAGTTGCGAAAAAAGAAAAAGGTTCCATTACCTTTCAAACCAGTAATGGTCACAAAACAGTATGTCATTTTATTGAGGAAATTGCTTATTATCTGGGAAAGAATTTAAGTAATAAACATGGATATATTCTTCAACAAGGAATTGATTCATTATACAAAGACAAAAAAGTTGATTTTCGTTTTTACTTTCAAAAAAACCCTCAAAAAGAATGGGTTTGCCAAGGTGTTGTAGGAAGAATTGCTACAAAAGATAGTGTCGTAACAAATTATAAATATCTATCAAAATTATTAACAGGTAAGAAAGCTGTTAGACGCCTCTTTAAGGTGAATAAAAATGAAGCAAATGGGATTATTAATTCTACTATTGAAAAGTGTAAAATCGTTTGTAACTTAATTGATGAACAGATTGGTCATTATGGAGATCTAGCTATAGATGTAATTATTGATAAGAACAAACATCCATATATACTTGAAATAAATAATAGGGTCTATGGAACAAAAAGCTTAAAAAAATTAAAAAAGAAAAAACTGTTTAAAAAAATCAGAACCACCCCTATTGCCTATGCTAAGTCGCTAGCTGGATTTTAAGGTGTAGGGTAAAAGGAGTCTAGACACCTAGACTCCTTTTTTACTGTTTTTCATTAGCTTTTTTTGTTTTTGTTCCTCATCAAATAATTTACGTTTTTTGTTTAAGACTTCTCTTCTAATCGTGGTAATCTTACTTGGGTTTAACCCATGTCCTAAAGAAGCAAAGACATGACCTTTTTGAGGATCAATTAACTCTTCTTTATTATAATATAAACGAGGTGTCTTCCAAAGGGCCTTCAAAGCCTGAGTTAGAGGCATTTCATGATAGCGCTCTGGCCACATCCGTTTAATCTGTTCCTTTACAAGAGGATAATATTTAGAGCTCATTCCCGGGAATAGATGATGCTCTGTGTGATAGGAAAAGTTAAAATGTAATACATCTATCCATTTAGGAACAGTTACCGTCAAGCTATTAGCCAATGGATCATTAATTTCGGTAATTGGATTTAATCGATGATTCGTTGATATATACATCATCACAATAAAATTTGCAATTAATAGTGGTAGTAAGAAAGCAAAGAACCACTTAATCGGTCCAAACCAAAAAAGTAGACCTATCCAAGTTGCCCAAGGTAAGATGGCCTCTACCCAAACAGCTGGTCTTTTCTTTGGATTAAATTCCTTCACATAAAGCGTTAGCATTCTTGTGGAATGGAGAGTGAATTGGACTGAAAGAGAAATAAAACTCGCTAAAGCACGGTAGGAATGTGGTAACTTATAAACCCAGCGTAAGAAACGGCTTTTTGCGAGTTTTTCAAAAGTCGGCCATGCATCAGGATCATGTTCCTCATGCTGTGTATGAACATGATGTGTAAGGTTATGCCATTTTCTCCAAAGCTTTGGTCCAGTTGTTAATGGCCAAAATGCGATTGCACCAAGTAGATCACGAAGCCACGCAGTTCTGACAACCGTTCCATGTAATATTTCATGTCCTAAAAACCCCATTGCAGCAAAGCTTGTTCCTAACACTACCGCGATTCCTAAATAAATAAAAGGATTTAAGTTAAATGCACCAATTGTTATAAAACCAGCAATTGTAATAAGTAGATAAGCAAGCCCTCCCCAAAGTCTTCCAGGTACCGGTTTAAATACATTTTTGGGTAGATGTGGTGAAATCCTTGCAGCATACCAGGCAAATGAATGTAGTTCCTTCAAATTAATCCCCTTTCTTCAACTTGTAATAATTTTTATATTTTTCCTTAGTAAGATGAAGAAAATGTAACGATAAGACTCAAATTTTATTAGAAGCTTCACGGTCCATCCTACTAATGATTATTCAAAGATAGTATCACCGAATTTTTTCATATCATTACAAAAAGTTCCATTATTTTTTACTTCTATCTTTTCTATTTCATGAATAGCATTTTATATAGCTTGTACTCTAGTAGGAGGTATTTAAATTGAAAAAGAAAGGTTTGCTAGCTGTATTAGTGTTAATATTTCTTTGTGCTTGTACCTTTATCGGAGGGAATAATCATCAAGAAACACAGCTGGAAGAAGTTCAATTGCTGCAGGATTATGATGAAATTGTAAAAAAGGCTGAGGATTACTCAAATGAATCTACTAACGGGACGGTAGAGTCCGTTTTTCATCATCAATCTGAAACCTTATGGAAAATTACCTTTTCAAATGGGATCGTCGTTTTGTATGATGAAACAACTGGAGAAATGACACATACGGAAGATTAATTTTTCTAAATGCAGGCACTCTTCATTACATAATGATGATTAGACAAACATTTACATATTTTAAAGTATAGTAGGAAATAGTAAATACAGGAGGTGCATAGTATATGACACAACCATACCTATGTCCAAACTGTAAAACAAATCGTTCTCGTTTTAATGTGATTCAGCAAGTAGCTACTCCTATTAAAATGGATCCACATACTGGTGAGGTAGTTCAGCAATTTACCAATGATGCTTTGGACCCCTTCCACCTACCTTATAAGGGTCCGGAGAAAAGAGTCCAATGTGGAACTTGCGGATTAGTTGAGGATGAGAAAACGTTTATTAAAAGAGCACAATACGGTAAGTAAAGCTAAGAGAAATTCTTGGCTTTACTTATATTTATCATTTTATGATATTCCATGTTTATGATATAGTAGGTGTATGATTTGCAAACGTATTCAAGGAGTACATAAATGAAGGATGCCTTTAAAGACCAAGAAAACCGAATTGCTGAATTAGAAGCGGAAATACATGCTTATCGCTCTCTTCTATCTAATTACCCATCTTTTATTTCCTATAAGGATTACCACCATGGTGTCCAGATTCAAAAACCTCGTGGTTCTTCCACTATTCCTACTTTTTCTAAGATTGAAAAAAAATCAGCACCAACTGAGTTTGTTCATGACATTCAATTAGATCAGGATCTTCCCTTTGAAAAGATTGAGGAGTTTTTACTACCTATTTTCGACACTGTACCACACCATATTGTTTTTATTAATGAGTGGGGAAATATTACATTATGTAACAAAAAAGCAGCCGAGGATCTTGGGGTAGATAGAGACTTAGTAGTAGGAAAGCATATACGTGATCTGCTTAATCTACCAGATGATTTGATCATGCTATTAGAGACCTTATATTCAGGTGAGGCTATTTATGACCGTGAAGTTCTTGATACAAACTATGGTATAAACAATACACGTATTTATCGTGACCATTCTGGAGAGATAAAAAGAGTATTAGGTTCATTTCAATTCTTAAATTTAGTTAAAGAATCTGAGAAACAGGCACTTGCAGGTAGAATTGCTGCAGGTATTGCCCATGAAATCCGAAATCCTCTTACAACAGTTAGAGGATACTTACAATTCTTAAAAGATGAATTTAAACCAGAAACAGCTCAACTAATTAATTCGTTATTAATTCCTGAGCTCGATCGTGCGAACAAGATCATCACTGATTTTTTAACAATTGCAAAGCCGTCTGAACCTAAAGATGAAATGGTTTATATGAATCAATTTATACAAGACCATATAGCCCCCTTCTTAAAAAGCGAGGCATTTTTACATGATGTTGAGATGGTGTTAGATTGTTCACCAGAGTTAGATGATTGTTTAGTATTTATAAACCCTTCAGAAATGCTACAAATCTTTATAAATTTATTCCGTAACTCTGTGGAAGCAAAAAAGAAGAACATGCAACTTAAAATTAAACTTAAAACTAAGCTAGACAAGCAGAGAGTTCAACTCATTTTTTGCGATAACGGACAGGGCATTCCGACGGACCATTTAGAACATATCTTTGATCCATTTTTCACTACCAAAGATACAGGTACAGGACTCGGGCTGTCCCTATCTAGAAAGATGGTTGAAAATCATGGGGGCTCTGTTTCGGTCAGAAGTTCCGAAAAGGGAACCTCTTTCTACATTCTGTTACCCTATGTAAAGGCAGAAGAATATAAATAAGTAAAAAGCACCCATTACTAAACTGCTTCAGGTTGTTACCAATCTGAAAGTCAGCCTAGAAGGGTGCTTTTCTTCTTAAAAGAGTTTAAGGTATTCTCCATAGCCCTCTTTTTCAAGATGATCTTTAGGGATAAATCTGAGTGCTGCTGAGTTTATACAATAGCGTAACCCACCTTGATCACGTGGTCCATCGTCAAAAACATGACCTAGATGGGAATCCGCTTCCTTACTTCGCACTTCTGTGCGCACCATATTATGGGTAACATCGAGTTCTTCCTTTATGGTTTGCTTTTCAATTGGCTTAGTGAAACTTGGCCACCCACAACCAGCATCGTATTTATCTTTCGAGCTAAACAAAGGCTCTCCAGATACAACATCTACATAAATCCCTTCATCTCTATGATCCCAAAATTCATTGCGAAAAGCTGGTTCGGTTCCATTATTTTGAGTCACTTCGTATTGAATTGGCGTTAACTTCGTTTTTAAATCTTGATCCTTGTCCTGATTCTTCCATGCGTCCCTCAAAAACTTCTCTCTTCCAGAGCCAGTACGATATAGTTTATAGCGAATTGGATTTTTTTTGTAATAGTGCTGATGATAATCCTCTGCTTCATAAAAAGGTCCTGCTGTGATAATTTCAGTAACGATTGGCTTTTTAAATTTACCGCTTACCTGTAATTCTTTTTTAGAGGCTTCCGCAAGCTCTCGTTGCTCATCATTATGGACAAAGATTGCCGTTCGATACGATTCCCCACGATCTGCAAATTGTCCACCTTCGTCAGTTGGATCAATTTGTTGCCAAAATAATGTGAGTAATTCCTGATAAGGATAAAGTTCAGGATCAAAAGTGATTTGTACAGCCTCATAATGACCTGTCTTATTAGAGCATACTTCCTCGTAAGTTGGGTTTTCTGTTGTACCACCTGTATAGCCTGAAACTACCTTATGGATGCCTGGTTGCTCATCAAACGGTTTAACCATACACCAAAAGCAGCCCCCTGCAAAGGTTGCAAGCTGAAGATTGTCAGTCATTTATGTAATACCTCCCTATAATTAACTATTGCTATTGTTCCCCATTATAGCAATACCTTACACTATGAAGCTAATACAAAGCCTTATGGGTGAATGCTTACTAACAGAGTGCTGAAAAACGTGCCAGAATAGAATCTGACACGTCCCACCCATTTTATTTAGTCATCCACTCAGGCTTACCAAACCCTTTAAATTCTTCATCAATAACAGCTTCAAATTCTGCTGACTCAACTGCCTCTTTAATATCTTTTGTGAACTGTGCTTCTAGATCGCTAGTATTTACAACCACACGATTACGGTAGTCATCCGGCATATTCTCTAACACTAACGCATCAAGTAAGTCCATCTTAGCAGCCAGTGCAAAGTTCCCTGGAACTGCTGATAAATCAACACTATCTACAGCTCGTGGTAGCTGAGCAGCTTCAATTGGCTCGAACACGAGATTTTTCGAATTTTCAACAACATCCTTCTCAGAAACTGTTAAAGGATTGACAGACTCGTCAAGTTTAATTAAACCCGCATCTTGGAGAATAAGCAATGCACGGGCAGCATTTGTTGGGTCGTTTGGAATGGCAATTGCACTTCCATCTTCAATGTCTTCTAATGAATTAAACTCTTTCGAATAAATACCCATTGGTGCAGTCGGAACGATTATTACTTCAGATAGATCTAACTCATGCTCTTTTGCAAAGCTTTCTAAATAAATTTTATGTTGGAATAGGTTTGCATCTAAGTCACCGTTCGCTAACGCTTTGTTTGGTTGGATATAGTCACTAAACTCAACCACTTCTATTGTATAACCTTTTTCTTCTAAAACAGGTTTTATAGCTTTGGTTACCATATCGGAATAAGGACCAGATGTAGCCCCAATTGTAATTTCTTTATCTTCTACTGTCCCTGAGGCATCTTCTTTTCCTCCACAAGCTGCTAGTAATGCAAGTAATGATAGTGATAATACGAATTTTTTAAACATTTATAGTTTCCTCCATTAGTGATTATTAAACAACATACTTCTTATTATCTTTTGTCTACAACTCTAGCTACTTTATCTCCGGCAAATTGAACAATCTGCACTAAGCAAATTAAGACCACTACTGTTGTAATCATCACGACATTATCATATCGGTAGTATCCAAATCGAATGGCTAAATCCCCTACGCCACCACCTCCGACAATCCCTGCCATCGCGGAATAGGCTACTAAACTAATAATGGTAATCGTTGTTCCTTGAACAATAGAAGGTTTCGCTTCAGGAATTAGCACGTCTTTTATAATCATCCAAGGCGAGGCACCTACCGAAACAGCAGCTTCTATAACGCCTTTATTTATCTCACGTAAGGAAGTTTCTACAATTCTAGCAAAAAACGGAATTGCTGCAACCGATAATGAAACAGATGCTGCTGTAGGTCCTATCGTTGTTCCGGTTATTAAATCGGTAAAAGGTAACAGGGCGACAAGTAAGATGATAAAAGGAATAGAACGTACAATATTTACAATAAAACCAAGCGTTGATTTTAAAGGTATATTTTCCAAAAACAAGCCCTTGTCAGTTACAAATAATAAAATACCTAATGGTAAACCCACAATAATTGCTACAGTCATAGATATTGAGACCATATAAATCGTTTCAAAGAACGCCTTATTTAGATCTGGAAGAAGTTCAATCAAATGATTAAGCAAGGTGAATCACCTCCACGCTTTGTGTTTTTTCTGTAATATATAGAATGGAACGTTCTATTTCCTTCGAGTCACCTGTTAGTTCCATAATGAAAATTCCAAGTGGAACTTCTTTTATGTATTCAATTTTTCCATGGAGGATATTTCCATTCACTTCAAATTTCTTAAATACATCTGAAACAACTGACTCCTCTGCAATCGATCCCTTAAACTGAATTTTTATAATCGTTCCTTTACTAGATGAGATAATATGGTCTGGTAGATCGAATTGTAAGACCGTGTTAATAAACTGTTTAGTTAAATCTTCCTTCGGATCGGCAAAGACATCATAGGTCCGGCCAATTTCAATTATTTTTCCATCCTGCATGACAGCCATTCGATCGCAAATATCTTTGACTACTTCCATCTCATGAGTAATCAGCACAATCGTAATTCCTAGCTCCCTATTAATCCTTTTCAATAATTTCAGAATTGATTTAGTTGTACTAGGATCTAATGCTGATGTTGCTTCATCACATAATAGGACAGTCGGGTCATTTGCCAAAGCCCTTGCAATCCCTACCCTTTGCTTCTGCCCTCCACTCAATTGAGCCGGATACACATTGCTCTTTTCAGATAACCCTACCATTTCAAGTAATTCGGTTACTCTATGGGTAATTTCTGATTTTGACTTATTGGCTGCCTTAAGAGCAAACGCGACATTTTCGAAAACTGTTTTAGAGGAGACTAAATGAAAGTGCTGGAATATCATTCCGATTTTTAGTCTAGCCTTACGTAAATGTTGATTATTTAGACTAGTTAAAGAAACCCCATCGATATGGACCTCTCCTGCTGAAGGCTTTTCTAATAGATTTAGACATCGTATTAACGAGCTTTTTCCTGCACCACTATAACCAACAATCCCAAAGATCTCTCCTTTACTAATTGTTAAAGTAACATCATCAACTCCAATTACTTTTCCTTTTGAAGTTTTATATACCTTTGACAGGTTCTTTATTTCAATCAATTTTGTTTACCCCCTTACCTCTAATTAAATAAAACTTCGTAGATTGTTAACCTAATAAGCTAGCCCAAAGCCTTTCTCGAAGAAGCTTGCTCAAAACTTCTTCATCAGTACTCACTTTCTTACAACAGCATAAAATAAAAAAATCTCTTTCCATTGAAAGAGATAAGATCGTCAAATATATACGACTTATCTCTCAGAATGTAAAACATTCTGCAGGAAGTGGCACCTTTCCAATTAGGAGGTTGCCGGACGTCATTGGGCCTGACCCTCAGTCACTCTTGATAAGTTTATTATGAAATTATGTGAAACTGTTTTTTATCATAAGTCTGATGTGCAAATTTGTCAAACAGTTTTTAATTCACTTTTCATTTTATTTAAAATGCTTAATAAATCCTTCAGTAATAAAATTATAAATTTTCAAAATAAAGGATTGACAAAAATTTCTAACCCATGTAGATTTGGGATTACAGTTATAAACTTACAACTTCATAATCGTTTTTCTTATCCAGAGAGGTGGAGGGACTGGCCCTTTGATACCTCGGCAGCAGACTTTTTCTAGTACTGTGCCAATTCCAGCAAGCATTCGCTTGAGAGATAAGAAGAGATCTGTATATTTATGCTTTTTACTAACCTCTTCTTTTCTTTCAAAAGAAGAGGTTTTTTGTTTGTCAAAAAATATTTTAATAAAGGATGGCGATCACATTGACCAAGCAAATAATTTTAAATGCATTTGAAATGACTAGTGCAATGCACAATTCTCACGGGTTTTGGAAGCATCCAGAAAGTAAGAGACACCGTCACTATAAGAATTTAGACTACTGGCTAGAATATGCAAAACTCTTAGAAAGAGGTAAATTTGATGCAGTTTTTTTCGCAGATGTATTAGGTGTATATGATACGTATAAGAAAAGCAAAGAGCCTTCCATTCGAGACGGACTCCAATTTCCAGTTAATGACGGTGCTCTGATTATCCCAGCCATGGCTAGCGTTACCAATAATCTATCTTTCGCAATCACAGTTAGTACTACATATGAACAACCCTTTGGTAACGCAAGACGTTTCTCTACTTTAGACCATTTAACGAAGGGCCGGATTGCTTGGAATGTTGTCACTTCGTATCTTCCAAATGCTGCTCGAAACTTCAGCTTGGAAGAAATGATTAAACATGATGAAAGATATGAAATTGCTGATGAGTTTTTAGAAGTATCCTATAAGCTTTGGGAAGCAAGTTGGGAAGATGATGCAATTATTGAAGATTTGGAATCAGAAAGGTTAATAGATCCGTCAAAAGTTCATGAAATCAATCATTCTGGTAAGTATTTCAGTGTGGAAGGACCGCACTTAAGTGAACCTTCCTTACAACGTACGCCAGTCATCTATCAGGCAGGAACTTCCGAACGAGGCCGTGAATTCGCTGCTAAGCATGCCGAATGTGTATTTATAGGTGGACCTACTCCTGAACGTGTTAAATACTACTCCAATACAATTAGAGAGCTTGCTAAGAAATATGGTCGGAACCCTGAACATATAAAAATATTCACGTTTTTAAGTGTGATTGTTGCTCCTACAACAGAAGAAGCAGAGCTAAAGTTCGAAGAATACTCACGGTATTGGAGTCCAGATTCTGCTAAAGCACAATTTGGTGGTGCCAGCGGTTACGATTTATCTGAGTACACAGAGAAAGATTATAATAATCCATTTGAATTTAAAAAGACAGAGCATGGCCATTATAAAGCTGCCTCAATGACAAAGGATGCCTCTAAGCAGTTAAAGGTCAAGGAAGCACTCGGTCGAATTGAAAAATTGGATCGCGAAAACTTTATCATTGGTAATCCTGTGGAAGTAGCCAATCAAATCCAACACCTATTTGAACAATCAGGTGTTGATGGCTTTAACCTTAATCACCTAGTAACACCAGGAGATTTAAAAGAGTTTATTGATTTAGTAGTCCCGATTTTACAAGAACGAGGGATTTACAAGACTGAATACAAGAGTGGCTCATTGAGGGAAAAGCTTTTTGACCATGGGAGTAGCTTATTAACAGAAGATCATCCTGCCAGTAAATATCGACAGGTCTATACAGCAAGTAAATAGATTCAAAAGTATCAGATACATCTTCACAAAGGTAGCATAATCGTAAAACGGTTTAAAAAATAAAATATATGAGGTGCTTTAATGAAAAAACATATTATACTATTACTGTCTTCATTATTTCTCGTATTATTAACAGCTTGTGGTGGAGCAGAAAGCTCATCAACAGGTGAAAAGAAAGAACTTGTATTAGGAGCAACAGTTCCTTATAGCGATATGCTAGAGAAGGGTGTCAAACCCTTTCTAGAAGAAAAAGGATATAAGGTTGAGATCAAAGAATTTAATGATTATGTTCAGCCCAATCTATCTTTAAGCAGCGGCTCCTTAGATGCAAACTTATTCCAACACAAGGTATATTTAGAGGCATTTGCAAGTGAGCATGACCTTGACTTATCTGAGGTCATTACCGTCCCCACAGCTCCTATTGGTATTTATTCTAATAAATATAATTCCATAGAAGAAATTGAGGATGGGAGTACCGTCGCTATAGCCAATGACCCCACTAACCTTGCAAGAGGATTAACCGTCCTTCATGAAAATGGAATTATAACTTTTGATGAATCTATAAACCCATTAAAGGCAACAGTAAAGGATATTAAAGAAAACCCAAAAAACCTAAAATTCAATGAAATTGAAGCTGCACAACTCCCACGGTCATTAGACTCTGTTGATCTCGCAGCTGTGAATGGAAACTTTGCAATTTCAGCGGGTATCGATTTAACAACTGCACTCGTATTAGATAAACTGCCGCCTGATATTCAAAATCGAGTTGTTGTACGAACAGAGGATTTAGAGGCTCAGTTCGTTAAGGATATAAAGGAAATCATTGAATCCGATGAATTCAAAAAAGTAATAGACGAGGAATTTAAAGGATTTAATAAGCCAGATTGGATGACTAAATAAAAGGAAAATCTTTAAATGTTTTTCGTGTATAATGATTTGCTCTTCTCCGCTCCGGGATCGACAATCATCCATATAGTAAACCTAAAAAGTGTATGCAGCCATACACTTTTTTCTATTCAGTACAGAGGAACTATAAATCCTCCAGTTTTCATTAGTTAACATGAATCTAGTTAGAGTATGTTTAAAACTAAATTTGAAAGGTAATGTTATTTATGTAATAAATTATAGAAAGAGGTTGAATCATGACAAACGTAAAACTAGCAATAATCTATTATAGCTCAACAGGTACCAATTACCAATTAGCACAATGGGCTGAAGCTGCCGCAAAAGAAACTGGAGCGGAAGTAAAGCTGTTAAGAATACCCGAAACAGCCCCTGACACTGCAATTGATACAAATCCAGCATGGAGAGGACATGTAGATGCAACCAAAGACGTTCCAGCTGTCACATTAGATGACTTAGAGTGGGCAGATGCTTTCATTTTCAGTGTTCCAACAAGATATGGTAATGTAGCATCACAATTTAAATCATTCATTGATACAACAGGTGGATTATGGTTTAATGGCAAACTTGCTAATAAGGTGGTAAGTGCAATGACATCTGCAGCTAACCCACATGGCGGTCAAGAAGCAACTATTCTTTCCATTTACACATCTATGTACCACTGGGGTGCTATTATTGCCGCACCAGGTTATACAGACCCATCACTCTTTGCTGCTGGTGGAAACCCTTATGGAACATCAGTTACCATTAACCAAGAAGGTAAGATGGTTGAAAATGTTGAAGATGCGGTTAAACACCAAGCAAAACGTACCGTGCAAGTGGCATCAGCAGTTAAAACTGGAATGCAATAAACAAAAATCAGGAGAGCTCTCTCCTGATTTTTTTATTTACGATCTATTTTTCAATTGATATCCTTCTTTTCCCCAGCATATAAACAATTGCATCGTCTGCAGGTGGATTGTGTAAACCTGCACGAACATCTCGAAAATATCGTTGTAATGGATTCTTTTCTGACAAGCTTCTAGCTCCCACAATCCTCATTGCTAAATCAACTATAGAATTAGCGCTATTGGTAGCAATATGTTTAACAGCAGCCAGTTCATGAGCTAATGACGCCCTACCCTCGGGATCATTAACCCATTTTAGCGCAACCGAATAAATCAGTTCTCTTGCCTTAAATAACTCCAACTCCATTTCGCCAACCTTTCGTTGGACCTCAGGCACTTCAGCAATAGGACCAGGTAATGTATTGGGTTGATACTCTCTTGCAAATGAAACAGCATAATCTCTTGCCGCTGTTGCAATACCTAAGTATACGGTAGGAATCTGCAGATACCAACCTTTTGGCAGGTTGGTACCACCCTCCTGACTTATAAGTGAATCTTCCTCAATTCGAACATTACTTAAAATTAAATCATCACTTTTTGTACCCTTCATGGAAATACTATCCCAAGTTTCTTCGATTGAGACACCTTCTAACCGGTGATCAATTAGAAACATTCCACGCTGTCCGGTTTGCTCGATTTGAGCAGTTACAATGGAATAATCAAGTGCAATTGCCATTGAAGTAAAAGCTTTCTCCCCGTTAATAACCCACTGATTACCGTCTTTAGTTGCAGTAGTAGTAGGCAGTCCTCCCCTAGAAGGACTTCCTGTCGCCCTTTCAGTAGCCGCAACATTGAATAATGCCTTAGACTGTACGATTAGTCGACAAAGCTTTTCAAACATTAATTCATTCCAAGAATGACTTTCTGCATTTTCTAGAATGCAACCTAAATGCCAACCAATTGATAAGGCAGTTGCTCCATCACCTTGGGCTAATATTTCTTGAATTTGAAGGAATTGATATAGATTTAAACCAGTACCTCCATATTTTTGAGGTACTGTGAGCGCCAAAAAGTTTTCTTTTTTTAAATCCTCAAGATTAGCAAGAAGGCAGTCCCCCTCATCCATTTGACCAGCTCTGTTATCAAAAATAGCTGCAAGTTTTCTTGCTTGTTGGAGTATATCCTCAAAATTTGTATCGGTATTTCCTCTGTTTTCCAACTATTCTCCCCCTAGCACTTCTTTATTTATAGTAATAAAATAAAAAAACCCCTTTCGATATATAGAAAGAGGTTTGTGTACATATTAAACTATACTCTTTCTTATCTGCCAGACCAAAAGTCTGTTGGATTTGGCACCGTTTTATTAAATATTAATAAATGGTTGCCGTGGGTTCTTAGGACCAAGTTCCTCCCCCACTCTTGATAAGTAAAATATTTTGCTATTTAATTTTATATATTAAATTTATCGTATATGAAAATATCTGTCAATTCAAAAAGCTTATTGTTTATCTAATGCAAGCTTGATCATAAGATTTGTCATTCCATCAACAATCTCTGCTTGACCTTCAAGCACTTGATAAAATGTTTGCAGGTACTTTTCTGTAATCTCCATATACTCCCTATCTTGTTTATGTTCACAAATATCCCTGAACAACTCTAATTGTCCTTCTAGGATAATCATTTCTTCATATGTTAAATAGAATTGAATGCCTTCTTCTGTGGATTCATTCTCATTAAATCCATTAAAGACAAGCATCTTTTCTGTAAGATCTTGGAGAACATGATATTCCTTTTGAAGGAGCTTTAGTTCCCGCTTGTTTTTTTCATGTTGGATTGCATAACCCAATGAATGGGTTAAATAAGAAAGCATATGAATCCAGAATGTAATCTCCGTCTTTATTATCAGTAGTTGAATGGCCTGTTCTTCTAACATAGACCTTGTATTTTCTTTTTTTGACTTAGCTTGTATGAAGTCAATAATCATGATTAGTCCCCTCCTGCCGTTATCATACTAGCATGTTTTCAGAAAAAACGGCAGTTGACTTTAATGGTAAGGTGTCAATTATTTTCCAAGTGTATGTTGTTTTCGAAAGACCCATGCCACTAAAGGCGGAACTAAAAATAGAATAAAGAAGATACGAAATAGCTGGAAACCAGTTACAATTGATAAATCTGCTCCAATCGCTTTTGCAGTTAGTCCCATTTCGGCTATGCCACCTGGAGCGGTACTTAAAAAGGCTGTGCCAAGTGAGATTGGATACACCCACTGTAATAAGCCTGCAATTAACACGGTAGAAAGGAGTAAGATTAAACAGGATATAATAGCTCCTGTACCAAACCGTTTCCAGTTTTTCAACTTATTAGGATCAACCATTTTTCCAATATGAATTCCTAGGAAGATTTGAGCAGCAATAAGTAATAACTCTGGAATTGGAAATGGAGTTAAACCAAAAACGACTAAAACAGCACAACCAATAATAGGACCTACTAAGTAAGGTGTAGGAAGTCTCCCTTTCACGGCAAGGAGCGATGATAGTCCTGTTACAGCTATAAAGAGTGTTATTTCCATTACAGTACTCGTTTTTATTGAAGATTCCACAGTGTTTAGAGTGGTAAGTGGTCCACTAAACCAATCAATTCGAACAATGGCTGGTACTAGGTAGATTACTGAAAGAAGACGTATTAACTGAAAAAGAGTAACACTTGTGACATCCACATCATCAATTTCTTCGCCTAATAACACCATTTGTGAAAATCCTCCAGGCATCATTCCGATAAAAGCAGTCTTAAAGTTGATTCCAATAAATCTTGAAATAAATATAGAGACTAAGAGAGAAAAACCAATCAATAAGATGGTTGTTGTCAGCATTGCAGGTAACATTTTTAACATTTGTAAAAGCGTATCATATGTAAATGCAATCCCAAGCATGTAACCAATGACTACTAAAGCACCATTTCTAGTTACTGGTAGACTTTTTATCTCCCGCTTAAGCAAGAGCTTCCAAATAACTACAGCCAGCAGGGAACCGAGCATCCAGGCTAAAGGTAGCTGTAGAAAAGTAAACAGTAGACCACCAATACATGCAATTAAAAGTGTTTCAAAAAATGGGAGTAATTTTTTCACTGGATCACGGCTTTCTAGAAAATAGATGACTATCATTCTTTTATTTTATCACTAAAAAAAGACTGCAACAATGAGCTGCAGCCTTTCATTTACTTACATAAGGTTTGGCGGAAGTGGATGCGGTAAAGTATCATGAACATAAAGTGGCGCAGGGGTTAAACTAGCCTTTGGTCCAAAAGGAACTGGTTGTGATACATAATTAAACACGCCACGACCATCAGGAGCTGGTCCTTGGGCAAATCTACCTTTACTGCTTGCTTCTCCGCGTGATAGATTGTAAAAGTCATAGGATACAGCTTGCTTTTCAAGCTCACGCGGGAAGGTTGTTGGGACAACAATATCACCTTCACGTGCTTCAAGCTCAGCAATCGCTGCCTTCCATATATTTTGGTGCGCAGTATCACGAGCAATTAGGAAAGAAAGCATATCCTTTACACCAGGATCCTCAGCTATCTCATATAATCTTACAGCTTGAAGACGCCCTTGAGATTCAGATGTCAAGTTTGCTCTAAAATCAGCTAAAAGATTTCCACTTGCACCAATATATGCAGCAGTCCATCTATTCCCAACACTATCAACTGGCATTGCACCTAATCCAGAGACAATAGCATGTTGTGGGTTCATTCCGCCCATAATTGCAGCCACTGCTGGATTATTATTATAAGCAGCTTGTTGATCCTCTAACGGAGCCCCATCTAAAAGACGTGCAATCATCGTTGCAAGCATTTCAACATGCGCCATTTCCTCTGCACCAATATCTAATAATAGATCACGATATTTTGCATCAGCACGACCGTTGAAACCTTGAAATAAGTATTGCATCATAACAGAAATTTCACCATACTGTCCCCCGAGAATTTCTTGAAGCTTCTTTGCATATATCGGATCTGGACATGATGGTTTTGCATCATATTGAAGTTCTTTAATGTGATAAAACATAGGTAATTATTCCTCCTTTATTAACATCCCTAACAATGTATAGGGATGTAGGAGAAATGGTGCTTGTATAGGCAAATTCTTTATAAAAGATTTACATTATTTATTTTCTTCTACGGTTACTTCATCAGTATGGATACAATCAAATTCACCAATTTCCTCTTGTATTTGCTCTAGAGTGGGAAGATCATCGTAGCTCTCTAACAACTCATGATTTACTAAACTAACTAAATGGTAGGGATACTCTTCATCAGAAAAAGGTGAATAAATCATTGTATATACTCCTCCACCTTTAGTAAAAAAAAACTGAAGATGGCTAGTTAGTCTCTCTACTTTTTTATTTCTAATTAGAACCAACTCTATCACCTCTACTTTTTCTCTACTAAACTGTATTCTTCTAGCAGAAAAAATAGAACTGATATAGTTAATTCTTATCTAATGAAGCAATACATCCTTTAAGATAGGTATTTCAACCACTACCTCATCACCATATCCCAATTCTAACGATTCGATCAAATCTCGATCTGTTACGATTTCGATGATTGATTGGCTCTTGTCTTTAAGAGGTGACTTATTTTCACTTGCCTCTAAATAGAACACCTTAATTCCATTCACAAAACAAGTATTTGAATGGTTAACTTGCCTCACTCTATCGCATCTTAAATATGGAGGAAACCCGTCTGAAGCAGGTTCCATTAGTTGAATCTGTATAGTAACAGGAAAGAGCTTTATACCTGTCTTAGAAGAGTAGTCGCTCTCTAGTTCCTTCATCCACTGTGATCGTTCGTTAACACCCTTTACAACTTTTCCCCTTATAACCCTCATGTTGTTGCCCCTCCTTTTGAAGTTCTAATTTATCTATTAAAAATTAGTTTTATTAAATACCTTTTCTATTATTATACCGAATAAACTAGTAAATTTTTTCAAATGAAATTCACATTTTATCGACCATGTTCTACATAAGGCGTCAAAGCATGTCGTACCCAATCCGCACATAATTTTGAATCAAATAATCTTTTCCCAATTATTGTAAACCGTGTTATAATAATCTATATTATTTTGACAAAATGTTATGAAAATTATGGAGGTTACGATGCAGCTCATCAAAAACACTACCTTTTTACTTATTCTTTATCTTTTTATAACCATACTTATCACTTTATTGATTCTACTGCCCAGAGAACCACAATACATTCATGTATCAAGGTTTCATATAGAATTTGAGTATAACTTTACGTTGAGTGATTATAAAAATAAAATTATAACTTTTTACGAATATATTAACGAACATAATGGTTTCGGCCAAGCACCAGAAGGAATTTCTTATTATGAGCTTACTGAAAGGTATACAAAACGGAGCTTACAGCTGATTATCCCAGCCTTTCTATTAACCATTTTAATTAGTTACTCAATAAGCTTGCTAATAATGAGAAAACGTATATCCAATCAGTTAGAATTAAAATCCAACCCTCTTTCACTATTATTCTCTCTACCTGATTTTTTTATTTTTATTTTAGTTCAATA
The DNA here is from genome assembly GCF_053903075.1 of Bacillus sp. AK128. Taxonomy (NCBI): domain Bacteria; kingdom Bacillati; phylum Bacillota; class Bacilli; order Caryophanales; family Bacillaceae; genus Bacillus; species Bacillus sp. AK128. The sequence goes on from NZ_CP096379.1 coordinate 2,664,712, forward strand.
TTTATTTTTAATGATCAGTAAAAGTACTGGAATTTCGTTTGATCTATATGGAAATGATCGTTGGTTCCATTTCATTCTTCCTTCTAGCATTCTTGCAATCTATCCGATTTATTATTTGACAAAGATCATATTATCAACGTTAACAAATGAAATCCAAAAGGATTACATTAATACGGCCCGTTCAAAAGGTGTTCATAATGACAAGATTGTAAACCTCCATATTCTTTGGAATAGCTGGCCATCTATCCTAGGGCATACCTTTATTGCCTATCTATACTTAATCTCAAGTTTACCCATTATAGAATTACTCTCTGCTTATGACGGTCTTGGGTATCAATTTATTAAAGCAATCAGTAGTTATGATGATCTAAAAGCAATCGCATATGCTATACCGTTTATTTCACTTATTTTTATCTCAAAACTATTATTAGATCTATTTAAGCAAATAGTTCTTCCAAAAAGCGAGGTGCATCACCTTGACTAAGTTCTATAAAAATGTCTCGTTAATGATTGGGCTTGTTTTTCTCTTTATTTTAGTGAGTATTGCCTTATTTCCTGAACTATTCCCCTTTGTTGATACGAAACTAGAACGAATTCTTTATATCTTAAACGAAGACAAAAAGCCTGTAATGCCACCATTTCCCCCGTCTGAAGGAAATATTTTCGGGACTGACCATTGGGGAAGAGATTTGTTCAGTATGATTATTCTTGGTACAAGGGAAACCTTAATTTATGTACTTTTAATTAGTACCATTCGATTTGTAGTTGGGGTACCTTTTTCGTTTCTTGCCTTTCATAAAATTGGAGGGTCACATACACTTTTAGCTATAAGTAACCGACTATTTACATATGTACCTTCTATCGTTACAATCATCATTTTGATGACATTACCGCCTATCTTATTTTCGGAATTCAGGCCATATTTGGTCGTATTAATTATAGCTTTAGTTGAACTAAATAAAGTGTCGACTTCATTAGTTGAAGAAATTAGACATGTATATAAGCAAGAATATATGGTAGCAGCTAAATCTCTAGGAACTAAACCACTTGCATTAATTAAAAGATACTTATTACCACAGCTTTATCCAAACTTGATTGTTAGCTTCTCCTTAGATTTAGCAAGGAATTTTGTTATATTAGCACAGCTTGGTTTCTTCCAGTTCTTTATTGCTCATGTTCATGTCCAGTTAGAAGATGGAAGCTGGGAGTTCCAAAATACCTCTCTTATGTGGCCTAACTTTTTAGGGAATATCCTAAGTGATTTGAGGGGCCCAATCTGGATTCCATTTTTTGCAACCTTAGCAATTAGTTTTGCGATTATCACCTTTACGTTGATTGGAAATGGATTAACTAAACAGTATCGTTCTAGATTTCACTCTTAAAAATAGCAAGAGAGCGTAAACCATTTAAGGTTCACGCTCTCTTTATTTAGCGACGATGTACTCTTGTACGATCACCAGCGATTTTCTTCCATTTTTCTTTTTCAGCCATTTGAGCCTTTTTATCATTTTTACGTTCTAAATAGGCAAGCTCTCGTTGAAGCTTTATATAACTTTGTAATCGGTCTTCCTCAAGCCTACCAGATTGAATAGCTTCACGAACTGCACATTTTGGTTCATTTTGGTGCTCACAATCACGGAAATAGCATAGTTCTGCGAGGTCTTCTACATCTGAGAAGCTTTGATTCATGGCTCCATCTGCCTCCCAAAGCTGAAGCTCTCTCATTCCCGGAGTATCAATAATCATTCCACCTGTTGGCAGATGTACTAATTCTCGATGAGTGGTTGTGTGACGACCTCTACCATCCTCATCTCTTATATCCTGAACAAGTTGTTTTTCTTCACCGAGTAAATAATTGGTTAATGTTGATTTCCCTGCACCAGAAGAACCTAGTAAAGCAACAGTTTGGCCCTCTTCTAAATAGGTCTTTAAGTGTTCTAATCCTTCGTTATTCTTAGCACTCGTTACATGAACAGGTACTCCAAATGCAATGGCTTCAATTTGATCAAGCGTTTCTTCAATATTCTCAGCTAGATCTGATTTGGTTAATACAATAACAGGGTTCGCACCGCTCTCCCATGTCAGAAGCAAATATCTTTCTAAACGCCTAAGATTAAAATCCTGATTTAATGCATTAACTAAGAAAATCGTATTTATATTAGTTGCGACAATCTGCTCTTCCGTTGTTAGACCCGCTACCTTCCGAGAAAATTTGCTGAATCGTGGAAGAATTTCATGAATGCTTGCTCTTCCTTCAGATTGCCTTGGTGTGACCAATACCCAATCTCCAACAGCCGGAAAGTCTTCTCGTCCGTCTGCTTGGAATCTCATCTTCCCTGTTATTTCGGCTAATAATTCCCCTTCTTCAGTCACCACTCGGTACATTCGCTTATGTTCTAATATAACCCTTCCAGCAATCCAATTCTTTTGATTCATCTGTTCAAATGAAGATTGTAATTCGTTATTCCAACCTAATGTTTCTAAATTCAATGTTGTTTCCTCCTACGGAATGTTTTAATTTTTCCCATGAAAAAAAGACCGTACTCACGGTCTTTTATACAATAGACAAAAAAATACCATGAGCTAGATACACAGCCCATGGTACTTTTCCCGTTTAAGTAGAAGAAAACGTTAAAAAGATACAGAGGGCTGTGATATAAAATTAGTTAGAGTATTAACAATTGGCTTTTTCATAAAACATCCCTCTCTTTCCATTCAATTTATTAATCTAATCATACATCACCAAATATGGAATGTAAATACATTTATGGATTTTTTTATTTTTTATACTGAAGGTTTTCAACTACACTAGTACAAAAACATCTATCTAATAAAGCATCTAGTAATAACTAGCAAGCTAGTACATATAATCAAATAACAGAAGGATAAGCAAGCTATATATTGAGTTATTGGATGTGTTTTAGATGGAAAATCGGTTAGCCATAATTTCTAGTTTTTATGCTTTTCTTTCCATATCCTTTTGGGGAATCTCGTTTGTATCGACCAAGGCTTTATTAGATGTTCTTGATCCCTACACAATTATATCGGTGAGATTTGGAATTGCCGCAATCTTTCTATTGTTTCTACTTATAATCCTTAGGGTTAATTTTTTAGTTAGGGCCACACACATCCCATTCCTTTTCATACTGGCCATCTTGGGTGTTTTTGTCCATCAAATTGTACAAGCTTCCTCTCTTCTTTACATTGACGCTTCAGCTGCTGGATGGTTGATTTCTTTTTCACCTGTATTTACAGCGATTCTGTCTGTAATGTTTTTAGCTGAACGATTCACATTGGCCAAGCTATTAGGAATGAGTATTGCCGTATTAGGAGTCATACTAGTAACGACACAAGGGAGTGGACTTCTTTCGCTGTCTCCGAATGTAGGATACTTGTTAATGATTTTCAGTACATTTAACTGGGCGGTCTATTCGATCCTAATAAAGAAATTCATATTACCTTACTCTGCATTAACAATTACCTTTTGGACTAGTCTCATTGGTTTTTTCTTAACCATACCTATCACCTATCGAACAAAGAACTGGAACAACCTTTTTGACATAGCACTCTCTGATTGGACGCACCTACTTTTTCTCGGTATATTCGTATCAGCAATTGCCTACTGGTACTGGGGGAAAGCCTTAGAGGCGTTAGAAGCTACCCAGGTTTCCGTATTGATGTATGTAGAACCACTAATAACATTAATTGCTGCTGTGATTTTATTAAAAGAACATATCGCTATTACCTCAGTTATTGGAGGACTGTTAATCATTTTTGGAGTCTCAATTGTTAATCGGCAAGTATTTAACTGGATTAAATTCAACCTTATAAGGAAATAAATTAGACTGTTAATGAACGGTCTTTTTTTAATTCAAATCAAATTGAACCGTTGATTTTCACTCCAGGTTATTATTGTGCTGTTATTAAAAACATCCTCTTGAGAAACAAACTTCCTTACTTTTATGTTAGACATTGAAAATTTATAATTTTAAGGAACACTATGATACACTAATGTATATGAATGGTTGATTTTACTAAAAGTAATAGAGGTTATATAAGAACTTAAGTAAGATTAATACATAAATCCAATTCTTTTAGAAGGAGGTTGAGCAGATTGACTTATGTTTTTTTACTTATCGGCTTTGCTTTGCTCATAAAAGGAGCTGATTATTTTGTAGAGGGCTCTTCTGCTATCGCAAGATCACTAAACGTATCTCCCCTTTTAATTGGGCTGACCATTGTTGCATTTGGAACAAGTTCTCCTGAAGCCACCGTAAGTATTGTGGCAGCTATCGAACAAAATGCTGGTGTCGCAATCGGAAATGTTGTGGGTAGTAATATTTTTAATATTACCTTTGTTGTTGGAATAACAGCACTAATTAATCCGCTAGTGGTTGAGAATGAAACTATTAGAAAGGAAATTCCCTTTACCTTATTAGCAAGTGTTGCCTTGCTGATATTAATAAGTGATATTTCACTTCAATTCGTAAGTGATAATCTTATTACCAGAAGCGACGGGTTAATATTGTTATTGTTTTTTGCTATCTTTTTATACTACATTTTCGAGGTTGCAAGAAAAAGCAGAGCTAAAGAAACTAAGGATGAGGCCAAACCAAAGGGAGTTTGGGGAAAAAACATATTATTTACCATAGGGGGATTAGCCGCCATTATATTTGGTGGAGATCTTGTCGTTAACAATGCTACCGAAATTGCATTTGCTTTTGGAATGAGTGAAACATTAGTAGGTTTGACCATTGTTGCAGTTGGGACATCCTTACCGGAATTAATTACTTCCATAACGGCAGCACTTAAAAAAGCAAGTGATATCGCCTTAGGTAACATTGTGGGTAGTAATATCTTTAATATTTTATTTGTACTGGGTGCTGCTTCAACGGTTTCTCCACTTCCTGTTGATTCTAAAATCTTTTTTGATGTCACTTTAATGATTATACTAACTGTGATTCTACTAATTTTCTCAAGAACAGGATTTCGAATTGGCAAAAGAGAAGGTAGTGTCTTAGCGATTGTTTATATCCTTTATATGATTTTTATTATTATTAGAAATTAGATTTCTACAAGGAGAATTAAACATCCATGAACTTTGAAGAATTTATTAGTCAGTACAGTAAAAAATTTAAAAATATAGATCCTTCAAATCTTGATCTAATAAAGGAATTAGTCAATTTAGCCATCGATTCTTTTAAGCTTAAATCATTTGTGGAAGTAGAAGTAGTAAATAATCAGGAAAACAGCTTTTTATATGTTCACTCGATGGCAGAAGAAAATTCACTATCAAAGATTGTTCAATTGGCTATTGGTGATGGATCAGACCTTTCAATTGAAGAAGTTTTTAGGGGACAAATCATTAGACAGTATTAACAATAGAAAAAACGAGTAAAGAATCAATGGATTCTTTACTCGTTTTTTTTAGGTAACTCATTCTGAAGGTTTGTCTTCCCTCCATGCAGTTTGCACATCTCCAACCTCATCTGTATCAAGAACAAATGAACCGTTAGAGTACCTATCATTAGAACGAAGCTTAATCGGATCTATTGTTTCTGATGAATTCCCATCAGTTTGTATATAAATTAAATGTTTTTGATCGATAACTGGGATCATTTTAACAATTCGATGTGGATTTGCTTTTAGCTCACGAAGCATAATCACACCACGCTTTGCCCTTGTAGCTTTCTCAAATTCTGATAATGGCATTTTCTTTGTTGCCCCACGCTGTGTGACAAGGACTAGATTAACAGGTTGGTCCGGAATAATTAACGATCCTGATACTACAAAATCTCCATCCTTCAAATTAATACCTTTTACTCCAGCCGATCTTGCACCGGTAGGATTTACTTCCTCTTCTGAAAACCACAGAGCATACCCATTGCTGGTTGCTAAAAAGATATCCTGCGTTCCGTCAGAGATATGGACTTCTATTACTTCATCCTTATCCTTTACATTAATAGCTACGAGTGGTTTCGAATAACGTTGTGCCTTATATTGATGTAACTCCGTTTTCTTTACCATACCATTTTTAGTCACAAATAAGAGGTAATAAGGCGTCTCAAAGTCTTTAACAGGAATTCCCTCAACAATTTGTTCATCTCTCTCAATCGGAACGATATTGCCAATATGTTGTCCTAGGTCCTTCCAACGAATATCAGGCAATTCATGGACAGGCAAATACAAATAATTCCCCTTATTGGTGAACAATAGTAACGTCTCGGTTGTATTAATTTCAATTTGTTTAAGGAGTCTGTCTGTATCCTTCATCCCGAAATCTTGTCCGTTAGATGCTGCGTATGAACGTTGGCTTGTTCTCTTTACGTAGCCATCCTTTGTAACTGTTACAATGACATCTTCAGAGGGAACCATTACTTCAAGATTAATTTTGATTTCCTCTATTTCAGCCTCTATTTTCGTTCGACGTTCGTCAGCATAGGTCTTCTTTACACGTTTCAGATCTGTTTTAATAACAGAGGCAAGCCTAGCCTCACTGTTTAAAATCTGTGTTAACTCTGCAATTTTCGCTGTTAGCTCATCTGATTCCTGTTGTAAGGCTGTGATGTCTGTATTTGTTAAACGATATAATTGCAAGGATACAATTGCCTCAGATTGAGGTTCGGTAAACGCAAATTGTTCCATTAAGTTTTCTTTTGCATCCTTTTTATCTTTAGAAGCACGAATTGTTGCGATAACCTCATCTAAAATGGAGAGGGCCTTCATAAGACCTTCCACTACATGTTGTCTTTCCTCCGCCTTTGCCAATTCGTATTTGGAACGATTAGTTATCACTTCTTTTTGATGTTCAATATAAGCGTCCAATAAAGAAGGCAGGCTCATTAAACGAGGGCGTCGGTTATAGATGGCTACCATATTAAAGTTATAAGGTACCTGTAAATCTGTATTTTTATATAAAAAGTTTAAGACGCCTGATGCGTCCGCATCCTTTTTTAGTTCAATTACAATACGCAGCCCTGTTCTGTCCGTTTCATCACGAACTTCAGAAATACCTTCTAGCTTCTTATCAAGCCTTAGCTCGTCCATTTTTTTAACAAGATTAGATTTATTCACTTCAAAAGGTATCTCAGTCACAACAATTTGCTGTCTACCGGCTTTAATATCCTCAATTTCAGCTTTTCCACGGATAATAATTTTGCCTTTTCCTGTTTCAAATGCCTTCTTAATACCATCGACACCTTGGATAATCCCACCAGTTGGAAAATCAGGGCCCTTCATGACAGTCATTAAATCTTCAACTGTTGCATGGGGTTTATCCATTCTCATTATTGCGGCATCTATTACCTCTCCTAAATGGTGAGGTGGAATTTCAGTCGCATACCCCGCTGATATCCCTGTTGAACCATTCACAAGTAAATTAGGAAACATAGCTGGTAATACAGTTGGTTCCTTACTTGTATCATCAAAGTTTGGAACAAATTCTACCGTTTTCTTCTCAATATCACGTAAAAGTTCAGAAGCAATTGCAGATAATCTTGCTTCCGTATAACGCATGGCAGCTGGAGGATCCCCGTCCACACTACCATTGTTACCGTGCATTTGAACGAGTAGATTTCTCATCTTCCAATCCTGACTCATTCTTACCATTGCATCATATACGGATGTATCTCCATGTGGATGAAAATTACCAATTACGTTACCGACTGTTTTTGCTGATTTTCTAAAGCCCTTTTCAAAGGTATTCCCCTCAGCATGCATCGCATAAAGAATTCTTCGTTGTACAGGCTTTAATCCATCACGTGCATCAGGTAGAGCACGCTCTTGAATAATATATTTACTATATCGACCAAAGCGGTCTCCTAACACTTCCTCAAGTGGTATATCACGAAATATTTCCTGTGTCATTCAATTTAAACCTCCTCAGATACCGACAAAGTTTCATTTTCTAGTAAATTCGGGTCATCTTCCATACCAAAATCCACATTTGTCTCGATCCATTTTCGACGAGGTTCTACTTTGTCTCCCATTAGTGTCGTGACACGACGTTCAGCTCGAGCTGCATCATCAATTCGAACCCTAATAAGTGTTCGAGAATCGGGATTCATTGTCGTATCCCAAAGTTGATCAGCGTTCATTTCACCAAGACCCTTATAGCGCTGTATCATATAACCCTTACCAATCTTCTTTAAAGCACTCTGTAAATCATCCACAGACCAAGCATATTCAATTTGTTCCTTTTTACCAGTTCCTTTACTTACCTTATAAAGTGGAGGCAGTGCTATATAAACTCTTCCTGCCTCAATCATAGGCCTCATATAACGGTAGAAGAACGTTAATAGTAATACTTGAATATGAGCGCCATCAGTATCAGCATCTGTCATAATCACAATTTTATCGTAATTTATATCTTCAATAGAAAACTCTGGACCTACCCCTGACCCTATCGCATGGATAATTGTGTTAATTTCTTCATTCTTGAAAATGTCAGCAAGCTTCGCCTTCTCCGTATTAATTACCTTACCTCTTAATGGAAGAATTGCTTGGAAACGACGGTCACGACCTTGCTTTGCAGATCCACCAGCAGAGTCACCCTCAACAAGATACAACTCATTTTTTTGAGGATTTCTAGATTGTGCAGGTGTTAGTTTTCCACTCAATACTGACTCCGAACGCTTGCGTTTTTTTCCGCTTCTAGCATCTTCTCTAGCTTTACGAGCAGCTTCTCTAGCCTGGTAAGCTTTAATTGCTTTTTTTACTAGCAGTGTACTGACTTCTGGATTTTCTTCCAAGAAATATAATAACTTTTCAGACACAACTGAATCTACAGCTGAACGTGCTTCACTTGTCCCTAGTTTACCTTTTGTTTGTCCTTCAAACTGAAGAATCCCCTCAGGTATTCTTACCGAAATAATAGCAGCTAAGCCTTCTCGTATATCTGTACCTTCTAGGTTTTTATCTTTTTCCTTAAGGAGATTTACTTTTCTAGCATATTCATTAAAGATTCGTGTCATCGCTGATTTCGCACCAGCTTCATGGGTACCGCCATCCTTGGTTCGGACATTATTAACGAATGACAATACATTCTCAGAATAGGCATCATTGAACTGAAAAGCAAATTCAACCTCTATCTCGTTGGATTCTCCCTCCATAAAGATTACTTCATGAAGTGTATCCTTTTCTTCGTTTAAATACTCAACAAATGCCTTGATTCCTGTCTCATAAAAGTAGACATCATGCTGATCGAATCGTTCGTCAATTAATTCAATTTTTAATCCCTTTAATAAAAAAGCTGATTCTCTTAATCGTTCACTTAAGGTATCAAAGGAATAAGTCGTGGTACTAAAGATGGTAACATCCGGCTTAAAATGAATGGATGTACCAGTTTGTTTTGTCGTACCGATTTTTTCGAGGGTGGTAACAGGTTTTCCACCAGCTTCAAATCGTTGTTTATAAATAAAACCATCTCGTTTAATTTCCACTTCTACCCATTCAGAAAGAGCATTCACAACAGAGGCACCTACACCGTGTAGACCTCCACTTGTTTTGTACCCACCTTGACCGAACTTTCCTCCAGCATGGAGTACAGTGAAGATTACTTCAGGGGTTGGCTTGCCGAGCTTGTGCATCCCTGTTGGCATTCCTCTCCCTTTATCTGAAACAGAGATGCTGTTGTCTTTGTGTATTTTTACGATGATGCTTTCACCAAAACCGGCTAAAGCTTCATCAACTGAGTTATCGACTATTTCATAAACAAGGTGATGAAGACCTCTCTGATCGGTGCTTCCAATGTACATTCCAGGTCGCTTTCGAACCGCTTCTAACCCTTCTAGTACCTGTATTGCATCATCATTGTAATCAAATGGTTGTTGTTGCCTTGCCAAAGAGTTCGTCCCCTTTCATTCTGAAGAAGAGCTATTTTACTTACTAGCTCATGCTGCCAATATGCTCATTTCGAGCACTCCTCATTATCTTTCTTTGTTCATCTGTTAACGAACATCTATTCCTTATTGTACTTGTTGTTTATCATTTCGCAAACACCAATTTTAAAAAATAAAAAAAAAACCCTTGATAGATCAAGGATTTAAAAGGGAAATTTATTTTGTTAAGGCATGTTCAACCTTAATACAACGGTTCATAATTACCGTTTTTCCTGATTCCTTTATCAACTCGTACGCTTCCTCATTCTCGATCCCAAGCTGTGCCCAAAATACGTCAGCATCAATTTCTAGGAATTCTTTAGCATGCTTTACTAGATATTCAGGTCGCCTAAACACATTCACTATATCTACATGCCCATCAATTTGGTTAAGAGAATCTAGCGCCTTTATTCCTAAGGCTTCAGTAATATTAGGATTAACTGGGATAATCTCATACCCTAATTTTTGCATTGCTTCACTTATCATATAGGATGACTGTGTCGAATCATCAGAAAGTCCAATAACTGCAATTCTCTTACTCTTTTTTAAAATGGTACCTATTTCATCTCTACTTGGATTTGAAAAAGTCATAATAAGTACTCCTTTATCCTTTTTCTTACAATATGCTATATTTTGTAGCAGAGTTCAAGTAGGTTTGCTTAAGAATATTGATTCTCACAGTCTTCATGCCCACCATATATCATCGAGAGCATTTCGGCTGAATCATCATTTGACACTTCCTGATAATCCTTTGCAAAATGTCTGAGGCTATCACAGAACGCTACATTGTCCTCCCCAACACCTTCTGACCAGCTTTTAAAATTCCGAAAATCCTGAACAGGATCATAAGATTCAAACTTTGCAATTACATCTGATTCGTTACCAAGTGACGTCACTTCAATTCCTTTATAAGTTTCAGGATTAAGTTCATCGTATTTTACACAAGTATAAAAAATCATCACAACATCCCCTTTGTTAAATAAGTCATTGATTGTGTTATATTTTGTTTTTTTAGTTGATTTATTCATAGTTGTATCAAACACTCTGCCTGTCACATCTCTGTATAAATTTCCCAATCATTTCAAGTTGTGGGGTTTACCTTTTTAATTCCGTCGGAGGACGTAGAATTCTTAGATGTTTCACCTTAAGAAGCGATGAAGTTCGTCCTTTCTGAGGGCGTCACTTCTTCGAAACCAAAAAAGGAGCCAGGATCTATTTAGATCACTGGCTCTTAAATTTTATCTTTTCTTAGATTTATTTCCAGCTTCTCCATTTCTTTTGCCTCTTGCTGGTCCAATAGACGATGCTTTTTTACCTGTACGTTGATCCTTCCTATTTTTAGAACTAGAGGCTTTTCCATTTTTAGAGGAAGTTGTCTGATTTGATTTCCGCTCTGGACGATCCTCAGCAAATTTTTGTTTCTGATTATCACCTTGGTTATCTAACCTTTTTCTTTCAATGGTCTGACCCATTTCTTTTTCCATTACTCTTAGTTGTGGAAGGTCCTTGGGGGTGATGAAGGAAATTGCTAAACCTTTACTTCCTGCCCTTCCCGTTCTTCCAATCCTGTGAATATAACTATCGACATCTTCGGGAATATCATAATTAAATACATGTGTGACTCCTTCTACGTCTAAGCCCCTTGAAGCAACATCTGTTGCAATTAAATACTGTATTTCAGCTTTTCGAAATCTCTCCATTACCTTTTCCCTTTTTGGCTGTGAGAGATCTCCGTGAAGGACATCACAGTTATACCTTAACGCTCTAAGGTTTTCATATAGCTTATCTGCACGTCGCTTTGTCCGACAGAAAATTACCGCAAGAAACGGACGATGCTCATCAAGAATCTTGCAAAGTGATGCTTGCTTGTGACGGTCGGTTGTCTCATATACGAGTTGCTTGATTTCTTCAAGGGTTTTATACTCATCTGCGATCCTTATTGAGACAGGATTTTGCATATATCTTTTCGCCAATGATTGGACTTGTGCTGTTAAAGTAGCCGAAAAAAGCATGGTTTGGCGTTTGTTAGATGTTTGTTTTATAATTGCTTCGACTTCATTGATAAACCCGATGTGGAGCATTTGATCTGCTTCATCTAACACTAGCATTGAAACATCTTGGAGCTGAATGGTTTCTCGTCTAAGATGATCAAGGATACGTCCTGGAGTACCGACGACAACGTGAACCGTACCTGCTAATTTTTTAAGTTGTCTCTCGACGTCCTGGCCACCATAGACAGCTAGCACATTTACATCCTGCGACTTGTACTTATTGAATTCAGTTGTTATTTGAATAGCAAGCTCTCTAGTTGGTGATACAACTAGGGCTTGAATTGAGTCTTGATCCAATTGAATACGATCTAATATAGGCAAAATAAAAGAAATTGTTTTTCCAGTCCCTGTTTGTGCTTGGGCCATTAAGTCCTTGCCCTTTAATATAATTGGTATTGCTTGTTCCTGAACGGGTGTCGGTACTGCAATTCCGTTTTTCTTTAATGCATGTTGTAAAGGTTGGCTAACCCCTAATTGTTCAAAATCCTGCAAACTTTTTCTTCCCCTTCTCTATTGAGAGCTTTTTACTTTAGTTTCACCACATAGGTGATTTTCAATAAGGCTGTTTCCGGAACTTTGTTTCCTATTACAGCAACTATGTCTCACTAACTTTTTCTTCCTTTTTATCAAACAGGAAAGATACCCTTGTTCCATCCTCATTGAATTGAAGACGAGCATCAAAGGTTTTATCCCCTTTTTTAAATCCCTTTATCACGTCTGTCATACCAGTACTAATTAGCTTTTTAACTTGGGTTGCACTGAGTTTTTTTGTTAGTATTACTTTTGAGACGGTAAAAGAGCATTTCGACGTAGAATAGTTCGAACAGCCGTAGAACTTACCTTTATCGATAACAGTCCCGCCACAGAGCTTACATGTACCAACGGATACTCCAAGTGAGGCTTTGCTGGAAACTCGTTGAATGGAACTTATATTCAGATCCTGAAAGCTCCATTCAGCTGAAGAAGTAATCGCATCCTGAATTATTTTCTCAGACAGCTTCTTTGTTTGTTCCATAAATGTTACTGCAGATGCCTTACCTTGTCCAATCTCAGACAATCGTTGCTCCCATTTTGCAGTCATCTCAGGAGAAGCTAAGATTTTATCTCCAATGGCTCTAATTAAAACTTTACCTTTATCTGTTGCAAACACCTGATTTTTCTTCACATCGATATACTTTCGATCCTTTAGCATCGTAATAATACCCGCTCTAGTAGCTTCTGTACCTAACCCTTCTGCTTTCATAAGAATCTTCTCTAACTCAGAATCCTCTAAATGCTTTCCTGCTGTTTTCATTAATGTAATCAGCTGTCCTTCTGTATAACGTTTTGGTGGCTGTGTTTTTCCTTCTTTTACCTTTACCTTTGTTACCTTTCCACTCTCTCCTTTTTCAACGATTGGCAAGATTGTTTCCTTCTCCTGCTCATCCTGAAAAATCACCTTACGCCAACCTTCTTGGATTTGCTGTTTACCCTTTGAAACAAACTCAGCTCTTCCATCTACTAAAGTAGTAATGGTTGTATAATCAAAAATTGCCTTCTCATGATGGGCAGCAAGTAATTGGCGAACCACTAAATCATACAATTTTTGCTCATCACCTGAGAGCTTATTGGGATCTACTACCTGTTCAGTTGGAATAATGGCATAGTGATCGGTTACCTTTTTATCGTTTACATAGCGTTTATTATCTTTAATAGAATCAATAGGTAAAGGAAAAAGGTCCTTATACGTAGCAAATTGACTTAGCTTTCTTAAAATCTCGGGAAACGTATCGGCTTCTCCTTCTGTTACAAAGGAAGAATCAGAACGTGGATAAGAAACGATCCCTTTTTGATATAGCTGCTGCAGAACATCCAATGTTTTTTTGGGTGAAAACTTATACCGTTTATTAGCGGTTGCCTGTAAAGAAGAAAGGTTAAAGAGATAAGGTGGCTGATATTCTTTTCTTTCAGTTTCCATTTCCTTTACTTTGGCTTCTTTGTTTTCACAAAATGCAGCTATTTTTTTAGCCATCTCCTCTTCTTTAAGACGACTTTCTTTGTCCTTTTCCCACTTTCCTTCGTAGGTTTTACCATTCATCTTAAAGGTAGCTAACACTTCCCAAAATAGTTCTGATTGAAAGGCATCAATTTCATTTTCTCTTTTTACAATTAGAGCCAGAGTCGGTGTTTGAACACGACCTGCCGAAAATACATCAGACATGCCCTTGTCCTTCAAAAGGATGCTGTACACTCTTGAGGCATTCATCCCAACGACCCAATCAGCACAAGCCCTCGTATAAGCCTCGTAAAATAAATTCCTTGTATCCTCTTCTAATAAGAGTTCTTGAAATCCCTTGTATATTGCCTTTTTCGTTAATGAAGAAATCCACAGTCGCTTCATTGGCTTTTTCACGCCGGCCAGATTGATGATATTTCTGACAATCAATTCACCCTCACGTCCAGCATCCCCAGCATGAATGATTTCTGTTACTTCTTTTTTTATTAATAAACTTTTTACAACTTGAAATTGTTTATATTTAGACCGTTCTACTTCATATTTAAACTTATCAGGAATGATGGGCAGTGTTTGAATAGACCATCTCTTCCATTCTGATTTATATTTTTCAGGTGCGATTAATTGGCATAAATGTCCTACTGCCCATGTCACATAAGCACCTTTAGGAAATATCTCATTCGGTAAAATTTCAATATATCCCTGCTGCTTTTTTGAGTTAAATGGTGAAGCCAGGGTAGATCCCTGGTCTGGCTTTTCTGCAATAATTACTTTCATGTCTTTCTCCTTGATTTCTAACAAACTAATACGATTCTATCCTAAATATTCTTCAATTAGCTCGTAGTTAAATTGGATTTTTATTAAGAGTGGCTCCTGCTTTTTAGATTGCGGAAGATGTAGATGAGGTTTTATTGAACTATTTTGAGGCTGTTTGTCGTTTCTCATTTCCATGTATTCAAAATCCTGTGTAATTTCCATTACCATTTTTTCCATATTAAATCCCTCCTATTCTAGTATTATAGCATTTACCTGTCATGGATATGATGGTGAGTTTATAATTTCATGAAAAAAGCAGGCACATATACCTGCTTTCCGTTTTTATTTATCTGTATACTCATACTTTGTCATGTTTTAAAAACCTACCCACTTAGAATGATTCCTTATTTCTTTAATATGACTATCGTTTTAAAAAGGTCACCATCTAGATCTATTTCTAGATGACCATTATGATGATCGACAATAGATTTAGCAATTGCTAAGCCTAATCCGGAACCTTCCGTGTGTCTAGATTCATCCCCACGTTTAAAACGTTCAAATAATTCATCAATATTTTCCTTTAGGTCATATTTAGAAATATTTTTAAACGTAATCATGATTTCATCATCATTCTCTTCAGTTTTAATATAGACTCTAGAGTGGTCCAATGAATATTTTAAGATGTTATTAATGATGTTATCAAATACTCTCCACATTTTCCCGCCATCAACTAATGTAAAGATTTGTGGCTTACTTGACGAAACCTTAAATTCAAGATGAGACTCTCTCACTTTTTCATCGTATTCTGCCATAGCTTGTTTGATTAACTGAACAATATCAACCTTTTTTAGATCGAGCTCAATATCCCCGCTTGCCATTTTTGATACTTCAAATAGATCATCAATTAACACCTTTAAGCGCTGAGATTTCCGATCAATAATATCTATATAATTCTCTCGTTCTTCCTCACTAATGTCTTTATTTTTCAAGAAACCTGTGTAATTGATGATGGAAGTTAAAGGCGTCCGTAAATCATGACTAACATTTGATATTAACTCTGTTTTAAGTCGTTCACTTTTCGCTTGTGCCTTTTGTGAAAAGCGGACACCTTCATTTAGCTTGTTTAAGTTAGAAGCTAATTCGGATAAAGGTCCCTTTCCCTTTATGGCAAGGTCTTTCCTTTCAACTCCAAGCACCATATTTTCTGAAGCTTTTAAAATGGCATGAAAATATGCCAGTTTTTTCAATATATAAATTAATAAACAAAAGCCAATAAAGCCAGCAAACAGAAAATAGAGTAGTGGATTAGAGTACCGGAAGAAAACTACAGAAGTTCCCGTCAAAAATGCAATACTCAATACCACTAAAATCTTAACTAGAGGTTTATTCAATAACTTTTTATCAAGGATCTCTTTCTGCTGTAAAAACCAGCTATTCCTCCATTCATTCTTTAACGTATCAATCTTTTGACTAGCCAAATAAATTTGGCCAATCCATAGAGAAAGTGATAGACAAAAGAAAAGAGAACCAATTATGTGTTCATTGAAAGCATCTAAAAATAGTAAGAAAAGGAAAGAAGTAAAACCGAAAATCATTAGTTTAAGATCAATGATAAGTTTTTCATACATCTTAATAATTGGTTTAACTCTATTAATCAGTTGATTTCTAGTCGTAAAGGCAAGAATTCCACTAATTAATATAGAAAGGATACCCAATGATAGATTTATAAAGAATCTCTTTTTTTCATCTATAAAATCATACATTTCTTCAATTAATAACCCATGATAGTTAGGATTTACTTTAGAGACGGCAATATACCCATGCAACCCTTCTGTAATGAAGGTTCGATTTACCTCTGTTAATTGATCGGTTGATCCAGTATGATACGGAAACTTTTGAAAATAGTAACTTCCATTTTCCACTTGTTTTTCATCTTTACCATTAATATTTGTATGAACCTTGCCATTTTCTTCAATATGATATAAGAACTCTCTATGTTTCTCTTCAAACATTGATTGACTATATTTAATTTGCTCAGCTTTTTCCTGTTTTTTCTCTCCTAAGATCAGCTCTTCTATCTCAGTATCTGATTTTGAATATTCTACTTCTAATTTAGCAACCTTTTCATCTATTTCACTGTTCAAGAAATCAACAGCTTCCCTATCATTATTTGCATTAGCCTCTGAAAGCCTTTCTTCATATTCAGCCTGAAGAGCAGCCGTCTGAGCCTCCAATTCAGCAGCCAAAAACTGTTTACGCTCTTCAATTTCAATAGTGTCTACCGTAATATTGGTGGAACCTTCCCTTGTTTCATTGAAAAGATATAAAAATTCAAGCAACTGATTAGCAAATAAGTCCGTTTCAAAATAGCTCCCTTTGTAATGTTGAAATGAGCTATAAGAGTAAGGCATGAGCTTTGCTACTCCAAAAAAAAACAAAACTCCAATTACCACTAGCATGATGAGTGATTTATTTTTCAATTTTATATCCAATTCCCCACACCACCTTTACATATCTTGGATCTTTCGGGTTAATCTCAATTTTCTCTCGAATTTTACGGATATGAACAGCCACGGTATTTTCCGCATTGTAGCTGCGTTCATTCCACACTCTCTCGTAGATTTCATCTATTGAGAACACTCTAGAAGGATGTAACATTAATAGCTCGACTATTTTATATTCAATCGGGGTAAGTTTAACATTCTCACCGTTTATCGTGACTTCCTTGGTTTCTTGGTTCAGCGTCAAGCCCCTGATATTAATCAGTTTTTTCATTCCTTCATATTGTCCTAGCTTCACGTATCTTCTCAATTGTGATTGAACTCTAGCAATTAATTCAAGTGGATTAAAGGGCTTCGTTATGTAGTCATCCGCTCCCACCCTTAACCCTAGGACCTTATCAGAATCCTCACTTTTAGCAGATAACATAATAATTGGTATGTTTCTTTCCTCTCGTATCTTGAAGGTTGTTTGGATACCATCCTGCTTTGGCATCATGAGATCCATAAGGATTAAATGAACCTCATTTTCTATCAATAAATCGATTGCCTGTAACCCATCCGAGGCATGAAGTACGTTCATTCCTTCATTTCTTAAGTAAATCTCAAGGGCATCTCTAATTTCTTTTTCATCATCTACTACTAAAACCGTGTAAGCACTCACTTTATTCACCGTCCAATTGGAAACTATTGCTATTATATCACTCTCCTCCTTACCTTTTGATAGTTTTATTATGAACTTGATTTCTGAAGAAAGTATTTCTATAAATCTTAAGTTTTTCTTAAGATTAATGGCTCAGAATTCCAAACTAGTGTAATCCATTATCTTAACGAGCTAATCTTCAATCTAAATAAAAAATAACGGGAAACTCTTGGAGGATAGAAGTACCAAGGTTTTCCGTTATCTATAGTATCAGGCATGTTATTTTCCAACTGCTTTTTTCACTTCAGGGAGTAACTTAGTTTTTCCTTTTAGTTTGAGCTTTATGGCTCCTGTTCCTAAAATGACTCCACCTATAATGAAGGTAAAACCAATAATATGCTTAGCATAAATTTGTTCACCTAGTAATAAGACAGAGCCTACTACTGAGAAGAATGGACTTAGGTTAATAAATATTGACGTTGTACTAGCTCCAAGGTGGTGAATCGCGTAGTTATAGACCATATGGCCAAGTCCTGTAGCAATGACAGCAGATAAAAATAATATCAACCAAACGTAGCCTGGTATTTCTGCTGTGGAAATCGATCCATGTGATTCTGTAAAAAAGCTAATAATTAAGAGCATGATTGATCCAAATACTAACATCATCCCAGTCATTTGACGTGATTCTATGTTAGCAGCAAGCTTCTTAATCAAGATAAAGCTAACAGCCTGAGTAATTACCCCACCTAAGACATAAAGGTCACCAATTGATAGTTCATTTAATTGACCATTTTCATTCATAACAATAAAGTAAACACCCATAAGCGCTATAAAAATACCTAACGACTTTGTCATAGTCAGCTTTTCATTTAGGAAAATCATAGCCAAAATAGAGGTGCATAAAGGGATTAGTCCTAATATTAAGCCAGCATTAGTTGCAGTCGTACTCATAAGACCAACCGCTAAAAATAAATGATGACCTACCACCCCAACTACTGCGGCAATTAGCAAGCCAACTATGTTTTTTCGGCTTACTTTTTTTAAGCTTTTTGTTATTAATAAAAACAAGATCACCGTAAGTCCTGCAATGAGAATTCTTGTTCCTTGCATGAAGGCAGGTGGAAAATAGGTGACTAGAATTTTGACTGCTGATACATTAAATCCCCATATCACCATCAACCAAAATAACAAATGATACAATAACCATTTCGACACAACAAAAACCTACCTTCTCCTCAACTTGACTAGATAAACTTTACCAACTTCAACCTCACAAGTAAAGGGTTAAATCTTTACAATAAATATCAAATAGTAGTATGGTAGAAAGGTTGATTTTTTAGGCTCTTTTTGTATAGTAACATCTTAATACAAAGGTAAAAATCCGGCTTCCTGAGATTTTTAAGCAAATCAACAATATAAAACAACTTTACTAGGAGATGGATTGAATTGAAACACCAGGGTAAGTCAACAGGGATCTTAAAGACGTTTCTTTTTTCCTTTCATGCTACAGGATTTGTCGTCACTAGTTTTTTATCATTATTTCTCATTGAAAAGGGAATGACTCCCTCACAAATTGGCTGGATTCTTGCCATTGGACCCATTGCCTCCCTAATTTCTGAACCTATTGCTGGATATCTTAGTGACAAATATAAATCTGTTAAGAAGGTTATTCTTTTTAGTGCAATCGGGATGTTCGTTTCAGGTATTATTTTCTTTCAGTTTGACCAATTTCTCTTGTTTGCGATTTTTGCTTATTTCTTATTTTTCTTTATGGCACCCATAGGAGCACTTGGTGAAAGCCTTGCTCAAAAAACTGCTAATCAACTAGGAGTCCCCTTTGGTAGTTTAAGAATGTGGGGTTCGCTAGGATTTGCTATATCTAGTGTTGTAACAGGATATGTACTGAATTACCTTGGAGTAGAAAACATTATGATTCCCTTTTTATTTTTCACAGCTATTGTCTTACTAACTAGTTGGTGGCTACAGGATGTAAAGGGATCTGATAAACCGGTTCAGCTTTTAGATGCATTTAAGTTATTGAAGGATGCACGATTTATTACATTCCTTCTTGTGGCATTAACCATTACGATTGCTCATCGTGCTAATGATGTCTACCTTAGTTTATTTATTAAGGAACTTGGTGGGGATGAAACACTTATCGGATGGGCTTGGTTTGTAGGGGTTTCTATTGAAGTCTTTGTTTTTGCGATTAGCCATTTGTGGTTTCGTAAATTCCACGAGCTTACTTTCATTATGATTGCAGCTCTACTTTATGGAATTCGTTTCATCGGAATGTCCTTTGCCTCAAGTCCGATTGAAATCTTTATTTATCAACCGCTACATGGTATTATCTTTGCCATATTCTTTACAGCATCCTTCTCCTATGTAACCAAAATTGTCCCTGAGCAACTACAGTCTACAGGCCATGTACTTCTTGTTTCTGTCTTCTTTGGTTACTCAGGAATCATTGGGGCATTAGCAGGAGGATCTATCATGGAGGATTATGGTATTCATACGCTTTATCTATTATTAGGGATAAGCTCACTACTTGGCCTAGTCTTATTAATTATTTATAAATTTGTTTTTCAAAAAACCATCATAAGTGATTCGGTCGCCCGCACCTAATCATAAAGGACCATAGCATTGGATAGACCATGCTATGGTTCTTTTTTTTACAATGGACGGTAAATAAACAGAGTCGTTTATTTTTGTCCAACTACAAGTCCTAGAGAAATCCAACGGCCACGATCCTTATTAATTAGTTCTCGCTCTGCATCTGAGATGCTTGCCTTGTCTCGATACTGCAACCACCAATCATAGGCTTCTTTAAAATAGTAGTATTCAGCAACAGTTAGCCCTTGATCTGCAAAAAGGTTTACATTCCACTCTAAAGTAGAGAAACACTGTTGAAATCCTAAATTAAATTTACGGTCTAAATCTACTAGCTCTAAAGGCATTTCTTCAAGTAAGCACATCGGTTCAGCAATACCAATTCGTGCTCCTGTTTTAGCAACCCGAATCATTTCAGCTAAAGCAATTGGGCGCTCATCTCCTATCATTTCAAATGACCCAATACTAAGGATGGCATCAAATGTTTGCTCAGCAAAAGGTAAAGATTGAGCCTTCACTTTCATCTGTAAAACCTGATTTTCCACACCTAATTCCTTAGCGTAAGCTTGGATTTCATTATCTTTTGCCCACGGTTCAAGGGTCACAACTGTTGCATCCCATGTCTTAGCAATCGTTGTAGCAATTTGACCAGAGCCACCACCGACCTCTAAAATTCTCATACCCGGTTTTATTTGCAAGGCCTCTACTAAAGGTAAGGCCATTTCAAATGTTGCTGGTCCCCAAGCCTTAGGATGTTTAATTTCTAAAAAAGGATTGTGACGTAAGCTATTTTCCATATTGAATCCCTCTATCTTTTACAATTTAATTAAATTCAGTAGATTGGTTTTTATTTATTTTCAGAGAAATCGAAAACAAAAATATAGCTACCATTAGGCAAAACATACTACCAGCCCACAATAAACCAGTAGCACCTAATCGTAATGATATCTCTTCTGATGCCATTGGATGAATAGATTGTCCATCCTCTGCCATAACATTGAAGGTGATTGTTCGAATTGCTGAGTTGATAGCGATGCTTAATAGTAGTAAATGTGCTACTAAACTCCCATATGCACCGCTGACTATTAAATTATTTTTTCTGTTCCTAAACCAAAAATAAGCTGTAAGAATAAAAGATAAACCTATTAATAGTGTTGAGCCAATTGTAAGTAATTGAATCGTTTCCTCTTCCATTGGCATATTTCTCACTCCTTTATCGCTTCCAGTTTTACATTAACATATTTTACCATAATTCAGGAACTTATTTTCTATGTTTTAGTGATTGATCAATTGCTTCCCAAGCATCATCACTCGCAAAATAACGGCTCCATGTAGCCACACCTGCAAGTTGATATTGATGGACCAACTGACTCCTACGAGAAAGTGAATCCAAATCTTCAATCCATACCTTATACGTTGCCTTTTCCTCTTCATCTCTATATTCTGTGTAAAATTGACCTGATTCCTGATCAAATATAGGAACAAGATTATGTTCTGTCACCCACTGCTTTATTTTATCCATAGAATACGCTTTTGAAGATACTTCAATATTTCCACCTTCAGTATCCTGTTCCTTCCAAATTCTCGCATATAATGGTACACCAAGAATTAGTCGGTCATGTGGGACAACTTCCAATAATGCTTTAAGGTTAGCTTCAACCCATGGGAAACTGGCGACACTACCAGATATCGGTGAGGTTGCCCAATGTTCATCATAAGCCATTACAATTAAATAATCAACGATCTCAGCTAGCTTTTCCCGCTCATAAAATTTTGACCATGTTTCACTATCTGAAATAAAAGTAATGTCCATTGAAACAGTTAATCCAGCCTCATGCATATAAGGTGTTAATTCTTTAACAAATTGAGTCACAAGCTGTCCATCTTTTAGGTAGACATTTTCAAAATCAATATTAATTCCATTTAGCTTATACATTTCACTATAATGAAGAAGTTGACGAATCATTGTTTGCCTTGTTTCAAAAGTCTGTAAGGCAGTAACAGTTAAGTCTGGATTGAAATCATTGGAGAAAAGTCCCCAAATTTGATGGTTGTTTGCTTTAGCCCAATCGACATACTCCATTGAACCTAAATTTGCAACCTCCCCTTGTTCATTCTTAATTTTAAACCAAGTAGGAGAAACCACATTAACACCAGTTAATGTAGGTAATAGTGATGTGTCAGGATTTTTCGTATAAACAGCTTCCCATGTTAAATTAATCGGCCATTGAACCTGAGGAGAAAATCTCGGTTCCTGTTTTCTACTAATGACTACAGTTTCAGTTTCACTAATAGAAACTACCTTTTTGGGAATATAGCCTTCCATGCCATTTTCTTTTCGAATGAGGTAAAAAGACTCCTGTTCCTCTTGAATCACTACTTCTTCACCCTCTATTACTTCAGAGGTATAGGGAGTTCTGATATCAGGTTCTGTTCGTAACCTTAAGGTGTGCTCACTTTTTGCTGACAATATTTTTCCGTGTATAATTGTGTCTCCGTCCTTTTGTAGTAACACTGCTCCTGATTCAAGCAATTTAGCCTCAAAAGAATAATAGTCTTTTAGCAATTTGAACGATACGTAAACTTCCCCATCATTTACCATTGTGGCTGGAATCTCCAATTCTACTGGCTCTTCATTGATAAATACGGTCAAAGAATCAGAAGGTAGTTGAAGCACTTTATCTTTCGTTGTTACGATTAACGAATTTGAAGACTTGTCCATTAAAATTCCTTCATCAATATATTGTTGAAAAAAAGGTAAAGGAAAATAAATCTCTTGATCTTTTATAAAAGCCTCATATTCTATTTCCCCATTATAGATAATTGGATGTTTACTAGTGAAATAAGGTATTTTTTCAGTTGAGGGAAAAGGATATAATAAGAAAAATAGACTACTAGCGATCAGTATGATTGAAGTTATCATTCCAATTAATATAACAATCATTGGTACATTTCTTTTACGATGTGTTTCAATTCTTTGCATTATTCTGCCTCCCCTCTTCCATCCTACTTAAACTTGGGCTAAAATGAAAGAGGATTTCATAATATATGAAGTAAGTGTCCGCGTACATAAATAGTAATAATAATATTGAAAGGAGAACGTTAATGGTAATAGCGATTGTAATTGTCCTTGCCTACTTGATCGGTTCCATTCCCTCAGGGTTAATTGTAGGGAAACTAGGATACGGTATAGACATAAGAGAACATGGGAGTGGGAATTTAGGAGGAACCAATACTTTTCGGATCCTTGGTAAAAAAGCTGGTTTTATTGTCACAATTGCAGATATCTTAAAGGGTACATTAGCTACTGCTCTTCCATTTATCTTTGGAGTAGACATTCATCCATTACTAGTCGGTACCTTTGCTGTAGTTGGACATATGTACCCGATTTTTGCAGGCTTCAAAGGTGGAAAGGCCGTTGCAACCTCAGGCGGAGTTCTCTTATTTTACAGTCCTGTCCTTTTCATCACCATGGTATTAATCTTTTTATTATTGTTAGTCGTGACTAAATATGTATCATTATCCTCTATGCTTACTGGACTTTATACCATTATTTATAGCCTATTCACTAGAGACCTTCCTTTAATCATCGTGGTTAGTGTACTTGTTGCCTTCGTTTTTTACAGACACCGGGCAAATATAAAACGTATTATAAACAAAACAGAACCTAAAGTGGAGATTCTGAAAAAGAAAAACAAGAAAAAGTAATCTTTCCGATTACAAACAGGATCTCTTTTTAGAGTGCGAAACGTGAAAAAACAACTCAAATAGCATGTTAAATCTCCTATGATTTAGCATGCTATTTTTTAATTGGCATATAAACAGAAAATTAAAACTGTAATTAGCATGACAAAAAGCAAAGTAGAATAAGCGGATTTTTTCTGTCTATTGTAGGTAATCCAATTATTTAAACTATGAATCATCACGATGATTATAGTGCTAATTCTTTTGATTTTAATTCAGTTATTTGTACTAAGATAGATCTTACTAATTGATTGTGTGATGAAGGCTGTCTACCAATTTCCTATTTAGTCATACATTTTCATCCTTCTTTTGCAGCCTTGAGGATGTTTTTTAATTTTTGGGCATACAATATTGACAATACACCTTTCCAAAAGGAGGAAGCTGAATGGTTAATAAGAAGAAATCGAAAAATTTTGTGTATGAGGTAGAAGTATCAAGTAATTCAAATGATCATGAAGAGTTTGCATTAGAATTATTTGAACTAATGGAGGATGCCACCAGAACAGGTCCACATAAAAAAATTAATAATTTTGATGAACTACTGGATTGGAATGAAGAATTTGATAATGGGGAATCCTAAAAATTGTCAATAAATTTAAAATAATTGATACAATTTGTCTAATTTTGTATTATAGTTGAGGTAGATGACAAAAAGGAGCCCATTGTTTATGAACAAACGTATCCTATTCTTTTCTATTTCATCATTCTTTGTTCTACTAACCACCTTTATATTATTTTTTGTTTTCATTCAGAAGCCCACTACACCAGATGTAGTATATGAACCTGTTCAGGATCATGTCTTCATTGAAAAAAATCTAACATCCAAGAATTTTAAAAGCACAGCATCATTAACAGCTGTCGGAGATATACTCATCCACAGTCTCGTATATAATGCTGCAAAAACTGGAGATGGCTATGATTTTACTCCGATGTTTGCTGATGTTAAACCTTATTTAGAGAGTGCAGACGTCACGTTTGCCAACCAGGAAACGATGATTGGTGGACAAGAACTGGGGTTATCCACTTACCCCAGGTTTAATAGTCCATTTGAGCTTGCAGATACACTGCAGGATTCCGGAATTGATATCGTATCAATAGCTAATAATCACACGATTGATCGCGGCGAGCAGGCTGTATTAAATGGCACAAGCTACTATAATAAAATTGGCATGTTATATACAGGTGGTTATGCCTCAGAAGAAGATAGTGAGAAAATAAGAACGATTAAGCGAAATGGAATTACCTTTTCGTTTCTTGCCTACACTTATGGGACAAATGGAATCCCTGTTCCAGAGGGAAAGTCATATTTAGTCAATCTGATTGACCTACCAAAGATTTCAACTGATATTAAACTTGCTAAAGAAATAAGCGATGTAGTAGTTGTTAGCTTGCATTTTGGGAATGAATATCAACGGATGCCAAGCGAAGAACAACAATATATAGCAAAAGAAGTCATTGGTGCCGGGGCCGATCTCATTTTGGGTCATCATCCGCATGTTCTTCAACCGATGGAATGGATCGAAGCGGAAAATGGTAATAAAGGCTTTGTCGTATACTCTTTAGGAAACTTCCTTTCAGGACAAAAATCGATTTACCGTGAAATTGGAGGAATCTTTTCCATCTCTATCAATAAGGAAGTTACGGATGGTAAAACAACTATTGAACTCAAAGACCCCTCATTTATTTCTACCTATGTCGCAAGAGCCCATCAATATAAAATAGTTCCATTAGAAAAAGCCTCACAGTATGGATTATCTGGAGCAGAAGGTATCTATGAGGAAATTACACAGCATATGAACAAGCTTCTTCCAGAAAATCAAATCGCTCAAGCAGACTAAGCTTGAGCGATTTTTAATGGGTACCTGTTATAACTTACGATCCTTTCATCCAGATAAGTGAATGAAAAGTCAATTGGTGGGTGATCACTTAACAAATGGTCGAGAAAGATGGGAATATTTGATACTATTTCTGTAGATTGACGAATCCACTCAATCGTTTTCCATTCAAGTGGACCTTCCTCACTTTCAAGCACCTCTCCAGAAAAGAAATCTGCACGATAAACATGCATTCCACTTTTGCCGTTCCAACTCACGATTCCACGGTAACTAAGGTCATATACAGTGAGACCCGTCTCCTCCCGAACCTCTCGTATAATAGATTTTAATGGATCCTCCCCCTTTTCAATCTTGCCTCCAACCCCGTTCCACTTATGAAGATTTGGAGATTTCATTCGATATAATAAAAGTAACTTGTCATTTCTTTTGATGAAACAAATGGTATAAGGAATCTCCAGATTTCCTCACTCCTAACCCGAAAAGTTTGTGCACGGTAATCTATTTCTTTATAATAAGGTTATCCATCGTACTGAGAAAGGAGCTCCTCATGAAGCTATCTATAGATGAGCAATCAGCAAATTGGTATCAAAGTGAATTAGACTTAAAGACAGGTGAATTCCTCCGATTTTATGTACGATACGGGGGTCATGGTACAGTGCTCTCTGGATTTTCGTTAGGTGTATCCAAAGATGACCCCGAAGAAATCGGAATGAGTATGGATGCAAACGGAATCACATACTTTGTTGAAGAGAGGGATTTATGGTATTTTGATGGTCACAATCTTCAAGTCATTTTTAACGAAAAATATACAGAGCCTGAATTCAAGTATGTAAAGCCGTAGTCTTATTGCGGCTTTTTTATATGAAATCTTTCTAACTGATCATACACTTCTTCTTTAAGTAAAATTTCTTCCTGAATCTCTCCAATCAAGTCAAAATGAGGATAGCGTTCACGATGGTGGATCCATTCAGGCTTCAGTCCATATTGTCTACCCCACTCAGTTAGTAGCTCAAGGTCGGAACAGCCTGCTTTCGTGACCGTGTTTATATGAGGATACCGTGGGTGTAACCAATAATGAGTTATAAACACAACCGATGTACCTATCTCCACCTGCTTCTTCCACGTATCTAATTCGACTCGTTTGATTCCAAATGCCACTATTCTTCAACCTTTACCTTCGCTGCAAGATAAGCCTCATGCCACTTGGGGTATGCTTTTCGAAAAGCAATGGGTCGGAAGGAATCCTTTTTCACACAAACGTGGGTAGAACGTGCCGTTACTGCTAACTCTCCACTTGGTGTAACCACTTCATATTCATAAATTGAGCGGAATCCATCATACTCTGCAATCCAGGTCTTAATTAGAGCTGTTTCTCCGTACCGTAAGGGTTTTTTATACGCAATCTGTAGATCAATTACAGGAGATACAACCCCTTCTGCCTCTAGTTCTGCATAACTAAAACCCAAATCTTTAATTAAACCAGTTCTCCCTATTTCCATCCATACTAAATAGTTCGCATGGTAGACAACTCCCATTTGGTCTGTTTCTGCGTATCTTACTTCAATTTCTCTACTTGAAATCAAGTTACTTCCCCTCCTCTTGTAATCGATATGAAGATAATACCTCTTCAACGTCCTTCTCGTTAATCTTTGAAAAATCCTCTTCCAATAAATCAGTTTGCTCCATGATTCGTGCAGCTTGGATTTGTAATAATTCATCCACTAAATTATGTGCAAATCGACCGTTTGCAGTATGCTGATACTGATCAATAAATTGTATTAACAAGTTTAGAGCTTCTTGTGTAAGCATGTACTCATATTGTTCCACACGTTTTAGAATGATGTCCACCATTTCTTTAGCTGTGTAGTCAGGAAAGTGAAAAAACTTTTTAAACCTTGATTGTAGACCAGGATTACTTTTAAGTAAACCCTCCATTTCCTGTGAATACCCCGCTAAAACAATAACTAGATTTTCATTGTGTTTAGTCATCTCATCTACGATAGTATCAACAGCTTCTTTTGCAAAATCGGTTGTCCCATTAGAACGTAAAGAATAAGCCTCGTCAATAAACAACAC
This sequence comes from Bacillus sp. AK128, assembly GCF_053903075.1. Lineage (NCBI taxonomy): Bacteria > Bacillati > Bacillota > Bacilli > Caryophanales > Bacillaceae > Bacillus > Bacillus sp. AK128. The sequence goes on from NZ_CP096379.1 coordinate 2,692,796, forward strand.
ACCACCAAGGGCTTCCCTAATCTTTTTCTTTGTTTTAAGAGCCGTTTGTCCCACATAACCTGCTACTAAGTCTGCTCTTCCTGTCACGACGAGATGGCCTCTTTTCAATAACCCTATTTCCTTTAACATTCTTGCATAAATTGTAGCAACTGTTGTTTTTCCAGTTCCTGGATTACCTGTAAATACAGCATGCAATTGAATGGGAACGTTCTTAAAGCCCTTCTCCTTTCTTACCTGCTGTAATTGGACGAAGTGCTGAATCTTTTTCATTTCATCTTTAATACCCTCTAGACCAATCAGTTCACTCAACATTTCCTCAGGTGATTGTTCATCTAGGTCTTTATTGGTTGCAAGTAAATCCTTCTTTTCTAATAGAGTAAGATCAAAGCTATCTACATCATCAAGATTAATCGTTGCGCCTTTTTGGAAAATGGCATCAATAACAATATTCTTTACTGTACGAGCATTACCAAAAGTCTCATCGACTCTCTCCTTCTCTATTCGTGACTCAAGCTCAATGACGGCTTCTTCTGTTAGCATATAATCATTATCAAGTGCCACCTTTTTTGCAATTTCAAGTAGCTCTATGTTTGTATAATCTGGTAAATGAATATGGTTACTTTCGGGAAAACGACTTCTAAGACCAGGATTTGATGATAAAAATAGCCTCATTTCTTCTGGATAACCCGCTAGAATAACTGCAAACTTACCAGCTAATTCTCCACTTGTCATTAATGACACGAGCGTGTCAATAGCTGTTTGTCCATAATCATTGGATGATTGGCCTTCTCGTTTTAAACTATAAGCTTCATCAATGAACAATACGCCTCCTAAAGCACGTGAGACTGCATTTTTTACATTCTCCTCTGTCTGTCCAATATATGACCCAATAAGATGGGATCGATCCACCTCAATCACTTCTGCTTTTGATAAAACACCTAATTCATAATAGATACTCGCTAGCATTCTTGCTAATGTAGTCTTACCCGTACCTGGATTCCCGGTAAATACCATGTTGAGACTAATCTCATCCTTCATGTTAAAACCAAGTTTTTTTCGTCTATTTTGGTACTGAAGATAGTGTGAATGTCGGAATACTCGTTCCTTGACTTGGTTCAATCCAATCATTTGCTCTAATTCCTGTAAGCTTGTTGGCCCTTCTTTCGGTTGATTCTTCTTTTCACCCGATAAGAAAATCTTTTTAAAAGTTTCTATTTCCTCAACTGATTCTTTAATTTCATCTAAATGAACTGATGTATGAAAGACTCCACTTATTGAGGAATAATATTCTTCAGATGCCTTTAGAAGCTTTATTACATTTTCGTTTAGCCGTTCCGCTGCCTTCAACCACTCTTTTGCCAATTCACTCAATTCGTCATTTTGGATATCCATCTGATTTAAAGTGTTTTCATATTCCTCTAGAAACGCTTTGCAACGGCTTATATATTCTTCTGCGAGTTTTCTTTTGGAGGTTCGATTATCTGTCTCTCTAATATGAGGAAACTGAAGCTTACTCGGTAAAGTTTTGAGCCTTGAAAAAATAATTCGGTTATTAAATTCAAGTAAATCGGGACAATCTGGATCCATCATCTTAGCTCGATGTAACCAGTTAATGGCTAATTCATCAACCTCGTTTAGCCGATATGACCTTGATTGAGCTAATAAAATTAATAAAGAGGCCTCCACCTTTGGATCTGGATGTTTCTTTAAATATTGAAGTAATTCTACAATGGGTCCTTCTTCTTTAATAAATCCTCGTTCTTTTATTTCTTCTTGCCATTGATTCATTTTTATCTGATTAAGATTTATCTGTCTATTTTTCATATTTTATCACCTCCTCTATCATAGCAATGAATGGGAATAAAGAAAATGACCAAGCTCCTATGCTTGGTCATCTATGTAGCGTGGATTATCTTTGGTTGTTTTGTCTTGCCTCGTCTTTCACTTCGTTCCGGAATGCATCTAAGCTTTCACGACGACGATCATTCTTTGCTTCAATATCAGCACGATCCTTTTCATTAGAGAGCTCCATTGTTGCTTCTGCTGCTTCCATATTTTCGATCGTATTATGAATCATTTCCTGTAATTTTTCTACATTATCACTACGGTCATCAGGATTTGGACGTTGATTAGCCATTTAAAAGTTCCTCCTATCATTTTATAATTTATTGGTACAAAAAATAGTGTTTCTATTTCACTTTCTGTTTATGTAAGCTAGCTCATTTATTTTTTATGTAAAACAGGGACATAAAAGTCCCTTATGGTTATTCACCTTTTGTTTGGATGACCTGTGGTTGCTCTCCAGACTGATCTTGATACTTTTTCCCTTTGTTTCCACCATATGCTCTAGGTTGAGTACCTAAATGACTTGGCACAAAATGCTTACTATCCTTTTTTGGATTACTCATTACATTCCCCCCTTTAACGGTACTATTTACTATATTGGTTTCCACTATACAAAAAAAGAAGCTGGTAGGTTTACCCGCTTCTTCCTTGTTATTCAGCTTTTCCTAACCTCTTCTGTTCAATTCGATCTTCTATTCTTTCTAATGCATCTTTGTCGTTAAGCAATTGTCTTTTATTTTCAAGGACTAGTTCCTGAAAAGACCGCTTTTTACTTTTTCTCATCTATAAGACACCTTCTTTCCTGGCAGTTATTATTCTTTTTATTCCCAATAATTGAATGAATTATGCCAGTTTTGCGAAAATTTATTAAATAGAAAAACAACAGCTCTACCACTGTTGTTTTTAATCGAGTGAATTCACTAGTTCTTCCATTTTTTGTAGTGTTAACGGACCAATAAACTTAAACTGAACTTCACCCTTTGAATTAATAAAAAAGGATGTAGGCAAAGTCAATACTTTATAAGTTTCACCAACTTGACCTTTACGATCTAGTAAGACAGGAAATGTATACCCATTTTCAACAATATATTCTTCTACCGCTTCATCACTTTTCTCAGTATTTCTTAAATCCACGGCTAGCACAACTATGTCTGGATGACTCTCAAAAAATTCTTGGATTTCAGGCATCTCATCCCGACAAGGTGGACACCAACTTGCCCAGAAGTTAATAAACACTTTTTTTCCTTTTAATTCTGAGAGCGTTACTTGTTCACCAGACAGTGTTTCTAAAGTAAAGTCAGGTGCTACCTTATTTATTAGATCACCTTTTTCAATGACTGCCCCAATTTGTTCATTCGGGTTAAAGGGATTCGTCTGTGTATTGGCTGATGTATTGACCGCTTCTTGATTTTGCTTAACCCATACTTGTGTATAAACCGTATATCCAATTAGACCAATTAGTATTCCAATTGCTAAAAACCTTTTCATCTTTTCACCCTTCCAAGCCAGATTACAATTACTATGGTGGATAGTATGTAAGTTCTTAACAGCTTATTCGATGTACAAAATTTATGTGAATGAATAAACAGTATATTAACTTTACATTTAACATTTTATCATGGATTGTCTCAATTTCCTATCTACTCATATACCCCGAATCTTTCCAAAAAGCTCTGTTAAAGTTTGTTGTTGATTTCCGTTCCAGGACACTCGCTTTCCGCACTTGCACAGGATGTGCTGGCTTCTGCGTTGCTCACAGGACGTGAGCGACCTTAGCAGAAGTTCCTTTGAGCCTCCTCGGCGTTACCGCCTGTGGGGTCTCCTTCACCACGCTTCTCCCGCAGGAGTCTCGCGTCCTTCCACTTCAATCAACTCTGCTAAAACTCGACACTATAATTTAACACAGCTTTCAAAAAAAAAAGAGAGCTACATGATCGTAGCTCTCTCCATTCATTAATTTTCTTTTAACTTATCACGTAATACCATTTGTAGAATTCCACCATGACGGTAGTAATCAACTTCTACATCACTATCGAAACGAACAAGAACTTCGAACTCTTTCTTGTTACCTGCTTCGTCAGTTGCAGTAACTTTTGCCGTATCACGTGGTTTCACGCTCTCATCGATTTGAACTTCAATTGTTTCTTTACCAGTTAAACCAAGTACCTCTGCATTTTCACCCTGCTTAAATTGAAGAGGAAGAACACCCATGAATACTAGGTTACTACGGTGAATACGCTCAAAGCTCTCAGCGATTACTGTTTTAATACCAAGTAGATTTGTTCCTTTTGCTGCCCAGTCACGAGATGAACCCATACCGTAGTCATTACCAGCAAGTACAACAAGTCCTACTCCATCTTGCTTATATTTCATACAAGCATCATAGATAGACATTACTTCATTTGTAGGCCAGTAAGTGGTATATCCACCTTCAGTACCAGGAGCAACTTGATTCTTAATACGAATATTAGCAAACGTACCTCTAGTCATGATACGGTCATTACCACGACGTGATCCGTAAGAGTTAAAGTCACGTGGTGATACACCTTTCTCTTGTAGGTATCGGCCTGCTGGTGTATCCTTACCAATTGCTCCAGCTGGTGAAATATGGTCAGTTGTTACTGAGTCACCAAACTTACCTACTACACGTAAGCCCTTAAGTGGTTCAACGATCCCTGGCTCTGGAGATAATCCTTCAAAGAATGGAGGATTTTGAATATATGTTGAATCATCATCCCATTGATATAATGCATCTTCAGTTGTCTCAATCTCATTCCAACGAGCGTTATCATCAAATACCGTTTCGTATTCTTTACGGAATAAGTCAGGCGTAACAGTATCCTTAACCAATGCATTAATTTCTTCAGTAGTTGGCCAGATGTCTTTAAAGAATACGTCGTTCCCATCCTTATCTTTACCAATCACATCACTTTGAAGGTCAACATCTACTGTACCTGCAAGTGCATATGCCACTACTAATGGTGGTGATGCAAGATAGTTTCCTTTTACTAGCGGGTGAATACGGCCTTCAAAGTTACGGTTACCAGATAATACAGATGTAACCAGTAAATCATTCTCAGCGACTGCCTTCTCGATTTCATCTGCTAAAGGACCTGAGTTACCGATACATGTTGTACAGCCATACCCTACTGTATTAAATCCTAATTTCTCTAGGTAAGGTAATAAACCAGAGTTCTCTAGGTACCCTGTTACCACCTTTGAACCAGGAGCTAAAGAGGTCTTAACGTACTTCGGTACCTCTAACCCTTTTTCAACTGCCTTCTTCGCTACAAGTCCAGAAGCAATCAATACATATGGGTTAGATGTGTTTGTACAGCTAGTAATCGCTGCAATCGCAACAGCACCTGTTTTCATAGTTGTTTCATCACCATTGTTGAACTTAACCGTAACTTCCTTAGTTAGGTCAGTTGGCTTTAAACCAAACCCTTGGTTACCAGCAGGAGCTGTTAGAGCCTTGTTGAATGACTCTTTCATCATTGAAAGTGGAATTAAATCTTGAGGACGCTTAGGACCTGAAAGATTAGCTTCTATTTCAGAAAGATTGATTTCAACAACATTTGTAAATACAGGCTCTTCTGCATCAGGAGTAAAGAATAAACCATTCTCTTTAGAATATTGTTCTACTACACTAATTAACTGTTCATCACGACCAGTTAGACGTAAGTATGAAAGTGCTTCATCGTCAACTGGGAAGAAACCACAGGTAGCTCCGTATTCAGGTGCCATATTGGCAATCGTAGCACGGTCTGCAAGTGGTAGTTTAGCAACACCAGGACCAAAGAATTCAACGAATTTATTAACTACACCTTTAGCACGAAGTACTTGAGTAACCTTTAAAGCTAAGTCAGTTGCTGTAGTACCATTTGGAAGGTCTCCTACAAGCTTAACTCCAATTACCTCTGGTACAGGGAAATAAGAAGGTTGTCCTAGCATTCCAGCTTCCGCTTCAATACCACCTACACCCCAACCTAAAACTCCAATGCCGTTAATCATTGTAGTATGTGAATCAGTACCAACTAAAGAATCTGGGAACGCTTCAAATTCACCATTTTCACCTTCTACAGCATGAACAACGTTTGCTAAGTATTCTAAGTTTACTTGGTGAACAATTCCTGTTGCAGGAGGAACAGCACGATAGTTATCAAATGCTTTTGTTGCCCAGCTTAAGAAATTATAACGCTCTGCGTTACGTTCAAACTCAAGATCCATATTGAAAGCTAATGCATCTGCTGTCCCAGCTCTGTCAACCTGAACAGAGTGGTCAATTACAAGATCCACTGGCTTTTCTGGGTTAATTTTTTGAGGGTCTCCACCTAAATCAGCCATTGCTTTTCTTAATGATGCTAAGTCAACTACAGCAGGAACCCCTGTAAAGTCCTGAAGAATGACACGTGAAGGTTTAAACGGTACGTCTACTTCCTTCAGTTCATCCGTTCCCCATTTTGCTAAGTTTTCAACGTGTTCTTTTGTAATCACACGGCCGTCATACTGACGTAAAACTGATTCTAATAAAACTTTGATTGAGTAAGGTAAGCGGGACACATTTCCAATCCCTGCTTCTTCAAGGGCTTTTAAATTATAATAATTGTACTTCTTTCCATTCACCTCAAAGGATGAACGTGATTTGAATACATCGTTTGTAGCCACGAGTACTCCCCCTTTTCATTCATATTAACAGAAAGCTCACTGAACAATTTTAGCAATCCTTCTACTACCTACCTTTTTATCTTAATACAAGTATATACATAAGTAAATAAAAAGAAAGTTATGGTTTGTTATAAGGATTTCTTATTGAAAAAAAACCAAAAGTGATTTCTCCTTGTTGAATTTTCTTTACTAACATATTTTTCTCCTAGATGACTCATTATATAACTACGGAGGTGAGGTAGATGGCAAAGCGTAAAGCAAATCACGTCATTCCAGGAATGAATGCAGCAAGTGCTCAAGGAGTAGGTGCAGGATATAATGAAGAATTCCAGAATGAACCATTAACAGCTGAACAACGACAAAACAATAAAAAACGAAAGAAAAATCAATAATGCTTCGATTTATGGAAGAAGGGGCATAGCCTCCTTTTTCTATTTTATTTGAGAAATTAATAAACAATTATAGTATGTAGATGACTCCTATTTTTAGATCATACCTTTTACTGGATACATATAAAAAACACTGCGAATTGCTGCAGTGTTAGATTTGATGACCCATACGGGATTCGAACCCGTGTTACCGCCGTGAAAGGGCGGTGTCTTAACCGCTTGACCAATGGGCCGATATGAATATGAGACTGGCGGAGAAGGAGGGATTTGAACCCTCGCGCCGCGTTAACGACCTACACCCTTAGCAGGGGCGCCTCTTCAGCCACTTGAGTACTTCCCCAAAATATGGCTCCACCAGTAGGATTCGAACCTACGACCCTTCGGTTAACAGCCGAATGCTCTACCGCTGAGCTATGGTGGAATAGTGGAATGATGTACAAATACAAACAAGATTCTTTATACAAAATAATAAGGTAAGTTATTTTCGCTAACGCGAAAAAACTTTGATGGGCCTAAATGGACTCGAACCATCGACCTCACGCTTATCAGGCGTGCGCTCTAACCAACTGAGCTATAGGCCCATTCATTAGTACAAAGATTAAGCGGGTGATGAGAATCGAACTCACGACATCAGCTTGGAAGGCTGAGGTTTTACCATTAAACTACACCCGCAAATGGCTGGGCTAGCTGGATTCGAACCAACGCATGACGGAGTCAAAGTCCGTTGCCTTACCGCTTGGCTATAGCCCAAAAAATTAAAAATAAAATATGGGGCGACCGAAGGGAATCGAACCCTCGAATGTCGGAACCACAATCCGATGCGTTAACCACTTCGCCACGATCGCCATAATCACTTTTGGCAGGGGTAGTAGGAATTGAACCCACACCAAAGGTTTTGGAGACCTTCGTTCTACCTTTAAACTATACCCCTATAAAAATTTAATAGAGATGTAACTTTACTAAGGATAGTTTTTTTCTAAACACCCGAAATAAGGAAAGTTATTTTCGCAGACGCGAAAAAACTTTGGTGGAGGGGGACGGATTCGAACCGCCGAACCCTGAGGGAGCGGATTTACAGTCCGCCGCGTTTAGCCACTTCGCTACCCCTCCACTTACAGAATAACTTTTTCATCATAAAAATGATGGTGCCGGCTATAGGATTTGAACCCACGACCTACTGATTACAAGTCAGTTGCTCTACCAACTGAGCTAAGCCGGCATTTTGAAAAAATAGCCCTAACTATAAAACTTCTAATATTTGTCGTCCCAATCTCAGGAAGCTAACTCAAGAAGCATCTAGATTAGTACGCTGATGATATTGCTAAGGAGATAATTCCGACGTGCTCTACCAACTGAGCTAAGCCGGCATACTATACTAACAGCAAAAAAGCAAAATGGTGGCTCGGGACGGAATCGAACCGCCGACACAAGGATTTTCAGTCCTTTGCTCTACCGACTGAGCTACCGAGCCATTTAATTAATTTCAGTTGCAATAATGGCGGTCCCGACGGGAATCGAACCCGCGATCTCCTGCGTGACAGGCAGGCATGTTAACCGCTACACCACGGGACCATTTCAAAAACTCAATTTAAAATTAATGCATCCAGCTAGTGCTGATACAACTGTCCCTTCCTCTACTAGAAAATTCATTGATGCCCATGCGTCGGGACAACTCGATGTTTATTCATCGAAGTTTCGCTCGTCGCTACACCACGGGACCATTTCAGAAACTCAATTTAAAATTAATGCATCCAGCTAGTGCTGATACAACTGTCCCTTCCTCTACTAGAAAATTCATTGATGCTAATGCGGCGGGACAACTCGATGTTTATTTATCGAAGTATCGCTCGTCGCTACACCACGGGACCATTTGGTTGCGGGGGCAGGATTTGAACCTACGACCTTCGGGTTATGAGCCCGACGAGCTACCAGACTGCTCCACCCCGCGATAATATAAATAATTCAATTTTACTACATGCATTTCATGTCTACTATTACGACCATACCAATTTTGCAAGATGATGTATTCAAGAAGGAAAATCAGTATTCTGATGTTGAATCAATGAAAATTATTCATTAACTACTTTTTAAATGTTTCTAATTAAACATATGGCGGAGGAAGAGGGATTCGAACCCCCGCGCGGTTTGACCCGCCTGTCGGTTTTCAAGACCGATCCCTTCAGCCGGACTTGGGTATTCCTCCGTATTTTATGGACCTTGTAGGACTCGAACCTACTACCGGACGGTTATGAGCCGTCTGCTCTAAACAACTGAGCTAAAGGTTCATTCTTAGTTTTGGGTTAATAGCGGCGGAGGGAGTCGAACCCACGACCTCACGGGTATGAACCGTACGCTCTAGCCAGCTGAGCTACACCGCCATAAAAAATTTGTTAAATGTTTTGTATTTTTATCCATTTACAAAACACTTTGGTGGAGCCTAGCGGGATCGAACCGCTGACCTCCTGCGTGCAAGGCAGGCGCTCTCCCAGCTGAGCTAAGGCCCCTTATTATGGTGTTTAATGGTCGGGAAGACAGGATTTGAACCTGCGACCCCCTGGTCCCAAACCAGGTGCTCTACCAAGCTGAGCCACTTCCCGTTAAAATTTGGCGCGCCCGAGAGGAGTCGAACCCCTAACCTTTTGATCCGTAGTCAAACGCTCTATCCAATTGAGCTACGGGCGCTAATAGATTTGATTTACTTCTGCAAAAGCTTTGGTGCCGAGGACCGGAATCGAACCGGTACGGTAGTCACCTACCGCAGGATTTTAAGTCCTGTGCGTCTGCCAGTTCCGCCACCCCGGCAATACATAAACTCTTGGAGCGGAAGACGGGATTCGAACCCGCGACCCCCACCTTGGCAAGGTGGTGTTCTACCACTGAACTACTTCCGCAACAATGTATTGCAATAAATTATTTAATTACATTTGGTGCGGATGAAGGGAGTCGAACCCCCACGCCGTAAGGCGCTAGATCCTAAGTCTAGTGCGTCTGCCAATTCCGCCACATCCGCGCACAAAATGGTGAGCCATGAAGGACTCGAACCTTCGACCCTCTGATTAAAAGTCAGATGCTCTACCGACTGAGCTAATGGCTCTCATATAATGGTGCCAGCTATAGAATTAAAATCTCCATCATAAGAAATGTTACTAATAACATTATTTATCAATAGATATTTCATTTTTCACTAACGTGAAAAATATTTGGTGGAGGATGACGGGTTCGAACCGCCGACCCCCTGCTTGTAAGGCAGGTGCTCTCCCAGCTGAGCTAATCCTCCACATTTATTTTCTTGGAACATTTAACGACCCTTAATGTATCATGATTAATAATTACATTCAATGTGAACTTTTTTCCAGAAATCATTTTTCATTAGAGTCATTGCTTGGCGACGTCCTACTCTCACAGGGGCAATGCCCCAACTACCATCGGCGCTGAAGAGCTTAACTTCCGTGTTCGGAATGGGAACGGGTGTATCCTCTTCGCCATCACCACCAAACCAATAAGGGATTGTTCCCTCAAAACTAGATAATATCGTATGCAAGAATGTCATTTAAATATGGTTAAGTCCTCGACCTATTAGTATCTGTCAGCTCCACGTGTCGCCACGCTTCCACCTCAGACCTATCAACCTGATCGTCTTTCAGGGGTCTTACTTCAAAGAATGGGAAATCTCATCTTGAGGGGGGCTTCATGCTTAGATGCTTTCAGCACTTATCCCGTCCACACATAGCTACCCAGCGATGCCCTTGGCAGAACAACTGGTACACCAGCGGTGTGTCCATCCCGGTCCTCTCGTACTAAGGACAGCTCCTCTCAAATTTCCTACGCCCACGACGGATAGGGACCGAACTGTCTCACGACGTTCTGAACCCAGCTCGCGTACCGCTTTAATGGGCGAACAGCCCAACCCTTGGGACCGACTACAGCCCCAGGATGCGATGAGCCGACATCGAGGTGCCAAACCTCCCCGTCGATGTGGACTCTTGGGGGAGATAAGCCTGTTATCCCCGGGGTAGCTTTTATCCGTTGAGCGATGGCCCTTCCATGCGGAACCACCGGATCACTAAGCCCGACTTTCGTCCCTGCTCGACTTGTAGGTCTCGCAGTCAAGCTCCCTTGTGCCTTTACACTCTACGAATGATTTCCAACCATTCTGAGGGAACCTTTGGGCGCCTCCGTTACATTTTAGGAGGCGACCGCCCCAGTCAAACTGCCCACCTGACACTGTCTCCCAGCCGGGTTACGGCTGCGGGTTAGAATTTCAATACAGCCAGGGTAGTATCCCACCGACGCCTCCACCGAAGCTGGCGCTCCGGCTTCTCAGGCTCCTACCTATCCTGTACAAGCTGTACCAAAATTCAATATCAGGCTACAGTAAAGCTCCACGGGGTCTTTCCGTCCTGTCGCGGGTAACCTGCATCTTCACAGGTACTATAATTTCACCGAGTCTCTCGTTGAGACAGTGCCCAAATCGTTACACCTTTCGTGCGGGTCAGAACTTACCTGACAAGGAATTTCGCTACCTTAGGACCGTTATAGTTACGGCCGCCGTTTACTGGGGCTTCAATTCAAAGCTTCGCTTTTAAGGCTAACCTCTCCTCTTAACCTTCCAGCACCGGGCAGGTGTCAGCCCCTATACTTCGCCTTGCGGCTTCGCAGAGACCTGTGTTTTTGCTAAACAGTCGCTTGGGCCTTTTCACTGCGGCTCTCTCGGGCTTTCACCCTACCAGAGCACCCCTTCTCCCGAAGTTACGGGGTCATTTTGCCGAGTTCCTTAACGAGAGTTCTCTCGATCACCTTAGGATTCTCTCCTCGCCTACCTGTGTCGGTTTGCGGTACAGGCACCTCTCACCTCGCTAGAGGCTTTTCTTGGCAGTGTGGAATCAAGAACTTCGGTACTATATTTCCCTCGCCATCACAGCTCAGCCTTATGGTAAGCGGATTTGCCTACTTACCAGCCTAACTGCTTGGACGCGCACTTCCAATCGCGCGATTCTCTATCCTCCTGCGTCCCCCCATTGCTCAAACGGTGAGGAGGTGGTACAGGAATATCAACCTGTTGTCCATCGCCTACGCCTTTCGGCCTCGGCTTAGGTCCTGACTAACCCTGAGCGGACGAGCCTTCCTCAGGAAACCTTAGGCATTCGGTGGACAAGATTCTCACTTGTCTTTCGCTACTCATACCGGCATTCTCACTTCTAAGCGCTCCACCAGTCCTTACGGTCTAGCTTCAACGCCCTTAGAACGCTCTCCTACCAATGTCGTTAGACATTCCACAGCTTCGGTGATACGTTTAGCCCCGG
>NZ_CP096379.1:2707500-4675000 GCF_053903075.1 Bacillus sp. AK128
CCGCGGCTGCTGGCACGTAGTTAGCCGTGGCTTTCTGGTTAGGTACCGTCAAGGTACCGCCCTATTCGAACGGTACTTGTTCTTCCCTAACAACAGAGCTTTACGACCCGAAGGCCTTCATCGCTCACGCGGCGTTGCTCCGTCAGACTTTCGTCCATTGCGGAAGATTCCCTACTGCTGCCTCCCGTAGGAGTCTGGGCCGTGTCTCAGTCCCAGTGTGGCCGATCACCCTCTCAGGTCGGCTACGCATCGTCGCCTTGGTGAGCCGTTACCTCACCAACTAGCTAATGCGCCGCGGGCCCATCTGTAAGTGATAGCCGTAGCCATCTTTTATTCAGTCACCAGGAGGTATCTGAAATTATCCGGTATTAGCTCCGGTTTCCCGAAGTTATCCCAGTCTTACAGGCAGGTTGCCCACGTGTTACTCACCCGTCCGCCGCTAATCTCCGAAGAGATTCGCTCGACTTGCATGTATTAGGCACGCCGCCAGCGTTCGTCCTGAGCCAGGATCAAACTCTCCAATAAAGTGTTTGATTGCTCATTTACACCGGCTAGGTTTTTTCGCGTTAGCGAAAATAACCTTCATTTAAATATTTGTCGTTGGTATTTAATAGAATACCAACGCGCTTGACGTTTTGTTTAGTTTTCAAAGAACTCATAGCTCTTCATGTTGAGCGGAGAATTAGTATATCACGTTTACTAGATTACATTCAATGTGAACTTTTTTCCAATTAACTGTAATCACTCATTTTCTTCAATCATGTTTTTTGAGCGGACAATCAATATATCATGTTTAATAGAATAGATTCAAGATGAACTTTTTTCCATTTAACTGATCACTGATTATCTTCAATCATATTTTTGGAGCGGACAACCAATATATCATGTTTCATAGAATTAATTCAAGATGAACTTTTTTCCATTTAACTGATCACTGATTATCTCAATCATATTTTTGGAGCGGACAACCAATATATCATGTTTCATAGAATTAATTCAAGTTGAACTTTTTTCCAATTGATTATCTATAAGAAGCATTTCGAGCAGAGAACCAATATATCATTTTTTATTAGGATGCTACTACGGTGAATTTTTTCCATTTTCAGCTTTCGTTCTAAAGCGGATTTAATGTAACTATATTACCACTTCCATTAGAATTCGGACGTTCCGGCACCATGTTTCTTCTACCTCTTTTTTATATCCTATCTAAAGTTAATAAACACATTTTAAAAAAAGATAGCCGCAACGGCTATCTTTCTGGTTATTTCTCACTATTTATATTCTCTACAATACGATCTAAATCTTGTTCAAACTTCTGTAGTTGGTCCCTTTGTGTCTCAGAGGTTACCTCAAGAGCATTTGAAATTTGTTCTTTTGCTTCATTTACTTCATTGATCAAACGCTTGAGTTGTTCTCCATAGTCTCCACCTGTAACTTCCATGTTTTCATATATGTCTTTTGCTTGATGAGTGCCTTGTTGCGCAGCCTGGAATGCTTGTTGCTTATTTTTATGATATGGCACGAATTTCACTCCTTTTTAAGATAATGCCCTATTAGTTTTCGACATTAACCGAAAAAAGATGTGAAGAATAAAAACAATAATTTATTTCATCCTAATGATTAAAGGAGGGATGTCATTATGGCCAAAAAGCCACATAGAAAAGATGAAAATACGAGTCAACCTGAACCTTTAAGTGGTTCTAAAAAAGTGAAGAATCATAACCATACTCGTCAGAAGAACAACCAAGGACATGATATGTAGTTAAATAAGCTGTTTAAACGCTTTAACCACTTCAGTGATTTCAGATTCATGTATTGTTCTAAAGTCTAATATAATATGATCGTTTTTGACTCTAGTTACAATAGATGTTTCATTTTGGCGGAGCTCCTTACTCAAGAGTTCCGCATTTTTAAAAGGATGTTTTAGAGTAACAGTAAATGTAGGTAATTCAACCTCTGGCATTGTTCCTCCCCCTACTTGAGAAACATTCTTTTCTATTTCTACTTTATATTGTGTTTCATGTAAAAAGGATATAAATTGTTCTGCTTTTTGTAAAATCTCTGTAGGTTTTATCAATAACTCCCTAATAACCGGAATTTCCATTATTTTGTCCATCCCTTTTAAATATGCAGAAAGGGTTGCTTCTAAGGCTGCAAATGTTAGCTTATCTACCCGTAACACTCTAGCCAACTGGTGTTTTTTAAGTTGTTGAATCAGTTCTTTTTTACCTGCAATAATTCCAGCCTGTGGACCACCTAAAAGCTTGTCCCCACTAAAAGAGACTAAATCAGCACCTTGTTGCAGAACTTCACTAACTACTGGTTCATCACCAATTCCATGTTTCCGAAAATCATAGAGAACACCACTACCTAAATCTTCGTAAAAAATGATATCTCTATGTTCCTTTGTTAGACCAACTAACTCTTGAGTAGACACACTCTTAGTAAAACCAATCGTTTTAAAATTACTAGTATGAACCTTCATGATCATTTTTGTTTCTTCATTAATTGCGTTCTCATAATCGTATAAATGTGTCTTATTAGTGGTTCCTACCTCCACTAAACGTGCACCACTTTCTTCCATAATGGAAGAGACTCGGAAAGACCCACCAATCTCAACAAGTTGTCCCCTAGACACAATAACCTCTTTATCTTGGGCAAGGGCACGGAGAATTAAATAAACAGCAGCGGCATTATTGTTAACCGCCATTGCAGCTTCTGCCCCTGTAACAGCACGGACTAATCCTTCAATAATATCGTGACGAGATCCCCGCTCTCCTTCTTCGATCTTATACTCTAAATTTGAATAATATTTAGCAACTTCGCCAATATGTTTTATAGCATCCTCACTTAAGCGCGCCCTACCTAAATTGGTATGTAATATTGTTCCTGTTGCATTAATTACCTTACGTAAATAGTACTTTCCATATTGTTTTGCACTGTTTTCAAGTCGATCAAATAAATAGCTCGTAAAGAGTTGCTTACTTGGGGTTTCATACTCCCAGTTTCCTTCTAATAGTTTTTTACGAAGAAGATTGATTTCTTCTTGAAGTAATGTTGTTAATTTCTCTGGATGTACGTTTGTACTCTCAACTAATAATTGTAGCTGTTCATTTTTCTGTAGCTCATGAACAGGTGGTAAAAATCGTAAATACTCTTTCATATTCGTCCCTCCGATTTCACAATAGTTTTATTATAAGACGGCTTTGGTTCTAGCACAAATTAAGAGGAACTCTAAAACACATCAATTATCCTATATAAAAGTCCACACTTTTTCAATTGTTAAGAATATTTTATTGGTAACAACAAGTTGGAGGGCTTGTCATGAATGAAGAATTAAATGATGAATTATTACTTGAGGTAGATGGAGTAGAGGAATGGATGGCTCAATTTGTGATCGACCCTTTTTCTGACGGAAATAATGACGGAATCCGAATGGATTTATTTGAAACAGAATCCACTTATATTATCGAAGCGATTATAAAAGAATTTAACAAAGAAGAGATTTCCCTTAGGGTCGTAAAGGATGGACTTCATCTAATTCTAAAGAAAAATAGTAAGAAGATTAGTCGTTTTGTTACGCTTCCCTTTTCCCTATGCAAAAGAAAGATCCAAGCTTCTTTGAACAATGAGTGTTTAGAGATTACGATCCAAAAAAAAGGGAAAAGAAGAAAGAAGCCACTTCGGACAATCAAAATTCAATGACCAGGAAGGAATCAAAACGCGATTCCTTCTAATTTTATTATTTTGATAGTAGTTCAATGATTTCAGAAGTTTTCGGGAAAACACCTACATCAAGCTTAGAATAGATTTTTTCATCATTTACAATAACCTCAAACGCCCCTCTACCGGTAGGAACTAATTCTAGACTTGAGATTTCATGGCGAAAATGACTGAATAATTCTTCTGCGAAACTCGCAGCTTTTGGCGCGTAGTTTCACTGCATACAAAATTCAACTTTTATTTTAAAGCTCATTTGTAATTTCCTCCTTTTGCATGGTTTGTTATTAATTTTAGTACAAGTTTCAGTTGGAAGCAAAATTTTGTATTCCGAGTCATCATCTTTGGAAAAATAATCGTAAACAAGATATACTATCTCTCAGGAGGTGCTTCACATGACAAACAAAGATAAAGTAAGATTAACTCAACTTTCCTCAAAAGCTGGCTGAGGATGCAAAATTGGTCCAAGTGACCTGGCGCAAGTGTTGCGTCAATTACCTGAAAGAGAACATGATCCAAACTTATTAGTTGGACTTGATACCTCTGATGATGCTGGTGTATATAAATTGACAGATGAAATAGCTTTAATACAAACAGTGGATTATTTTACACCTGTTGTAGATGATCCTTATATGTTTGGTCAAATAGCTGCCGCAAATGCACTTAGTGATGTATACGCAATGGGCGGTAAGCCAAAAACTGTACTTAATATTGTCGGGTTTCCTATTAAAGAGCTAGGACCAGATGTTTTAGCTGAAATCCTTAAAGGCGCTGCAGATAAAACAAAGGAATCAGGTGCATTGATTGTCGGTGGTCATTCCATTGATGATAAAGAACCTAAATTTGGTCTCTCTGTAACAGGTTTGATTCATCCAGATAAAATCCTCAAAAATGTGGGTGCAAAACCTGGTGACTCTCTTGTCCTAACAAAACCGATTGGTGTGGGCATTTTGACAACAGGAGTAAAGCGTGATGCTGTAACACCAGAACAGCTCCAAAAAGTAACTGAAACGATGGCTAGCTTAAATAAGGTGGCCGCAGAATGTCTAGAAGGTCTTAATCCTAATGCAGGTACTGATGTCACTGGTTTTGGTCTTTTGGGACATGCTAGTGAAATTGCAAGAGGCAGTGATGTGAGTTTGACAATTCATTTTGACCAAGTTCCATTACTCGATGGAACGATTGAACTTGCTAATCAAGGAATTATTCCTGGTGGAACAAAGTCAAACTACGAATGGTTAAGCGAAGCAGTAGTATATGACGATGCGTTAACAGAGCAAGAACGGTTCATCTTATGTGATGCTGTTACTTCTGGTGGATTATTAGTAAGCTTACCGAAAGAAGAAGCAGAAGTATATGTTCAAAAACTTCATGAAAACGGGATTGCTGAGGCTTCCATTGTCGGTGAGGTTACAGAAAAACGTGAATGCTGCTTATATGCTAAAAGATAATAATACAAAGAAACAGAGACATTTTTTAGGTCTCTGTTTTTTAATAGATATTTTCTAAATCTTCTTGTGTAAGTTCATCTGGTTTTCCATCAAAAACGACTTTCCCGTTGGAAATACCGATAATTCTTGTTGCAAATTCTTTAGCAAGCTTCACATCATGTAAATTGATTACCATTGTAATACGGTCTTGGTTATTTATTTCCTTCAGCAAAGACATCACTTGTACAGATGTATTAGGGTCAAGACTCGCTACAGGTTCGTCCCCTAAAATAATCTTCGGCCTTTGGACTAGTGACCGGGCAATCGCTACTCTTTGACGTTGCCCACCGCTTAACTTACTAACCCTTTGACTAGCAAAATCCTTTAATCCAACACGTTCTAATGCTTGTGAGGCTTGTCTCTTTTCCTCCTTCGTAAACCGAAAAAAAAGTCCTCGCCACAGTGGTATGGCACCAAGAAATCCAACCAACACATTGGTTAGGGTTGACATTCTCTCAATTAGATTAAATGATTGAAAAATCATCCCGATTGAACTCCTATATTTCCTGAGTTGTTCACCCTTAAAGGTAAGAATCGATTGATTGTTCCAAATTACATCACCTGAACTAGGTTCAACCAAACGATTAATACAACGAATTAACGTTGACTTTCCTGCACCACTTAATCCAAGTACCGCAACAAATTCACCTTGCTGTATGGAAAAACTCACATCATTTAATGCCGGGCTACTTGCTTTATTATATTTTTTTTGTAAGTTCTTAACCTCAAGCATTAAATCACCTTCTTACGGATAATAGCACCAATATAATCTACAATCATTACAAGTAACATGATAAACAGTACTTCGGTTGCAACCATTTGATAATTTAAAATTTTAAAATCAATAAATAGCATACTACCGATTCCTCCACCACCAATAAAGCCGAGAATTAATGATGCTCTAATCCCTACTTCCAATCTATAGAAGTAGTGAGAAATGATGTTTGGAATTATTTGTGGAAGGATCCCATAAGTAATAACAAGCAATCTCTTCCCCCCAACTGATCTTACTGCTTCTTGTTGTCCCTCTTCAGACGCTTCAATTAATTCGGAGATCAATTTACCCAAAACCCCGATATTATGAAGAGCAATTGCCAATACAGCTGGGAAAGGACCTAGACCAAAGGTTGGGACGAATAGCAAACCAAATACAATCTCTGGAACAGAACGAAAGAAATTTAATAGACCTCTCGTAGCATTATAAATCCATCTTGTTGGTGCTGTGTTCCAAGCAGCAAGAAAGCTTAGGGGTAAAGCAAAGATTAATCCTAAAAATGTCCCCATGATTGCAATCTGAAGAGTAATGACAGACGCCTCTAAAGCATATTTGGCATTGGAAAAATCAGGTGGCCACCACTGATCATGGAAGAAATCAATGGTTTTTCCGATTTGCAAGAATTCTCGAAAAGAAAATTCTACACCGTATCCACTCCATATAAGAATAGCCGCTGACAGTATTGCCAACGACCATTTATTCATGTGTTTCATTCTAACACCTTCTTTATCTGCACGAACCGTCAGTGAAGCTTCTTCACACTATGAAGCTTTGCTGCATCTGTATGCTAAAAGTTAAACTAATGGTCTCATTAGCTTGGTTATTTTTATTACTTTGCTTCTTTTTTTGCCTCACGAATTGCTTCATAATCAGCATCTGTAGCTTTTGTAAATCCTGAAGCAGCAAATGCATCTAAAATTTCTTGATCCTCAACAGCTAAAAAAGCATCTTGAATCTTAGTCACAAGATCATCACTAACTGCCTGGCTTACTGCCCATGGATATTGAAATAGCTTTTCTGATTCCCATATTACTTTAAAATTGTCACCGATTTTCCCATTTTCCTTCAACGTATTAAAAATCGCACTGTCAATAGCTCCAGCATCTACTTGGTTATTTTCAATAGCTAAAGCTGTTGCATCATGTCCGCCTGTATATAAAAGGTTTCCGAACTCGTGCTCGTTTTGGTTAGTGAATACACCTTGCTTCTTAAGCTCGATACTAGGAATTAATGATCCAGACGTTGAACTTGGATCTCCAAAAGCAAATGTTAAGTCTTTACTCTGTGCCACTAAGTCATCAATTGATGTAAGGGGTGAATCCTTATGTGTGATGATGTAAGAATAATAAAACGGCTCTCCATCAATCAATTGTGTCATGATTGCTCTTGCACCACTTTGTTCATTTGCATCAATGTATGTTGATGGACCAAAGTAAGCCATATTAACTTCATCATAAGTCATCGCCTGGACAACCGCCTGATAATCTGGATATACAGTGATTTCAACCGGCATGTCTAATTCAGTTTCAAAATGCTTGCTGAGTTTATCCATCGCAGTCTGCATATTACCTTGATTTAATGATGGTATAACTCCTACAACAAGCTTTTCAAGCTCAACAGAGCCTGTTTGTTCATCTGTGTTTTCAACCTGTTCTTCTGTTTCTTCATTTCCTCCACCACATGCAGTTAGAACTGCAAATAGTGCAATAATCATAATAAACCAAAGTTTTTTCAAATTACTTCCTCCTCAGTTATGTATCGACGCTCTTAATCATAAAAAAGTAAGTTCCGTTTGTCTATTAACTTGCTCAAGTAATTTGATTATATATTTTTGTGTATTCTTGAATCTCTTTTTCTAAAGAATGATGCTCTAGAACATAGTCTTTCCCGTTTTTGGAGAGAGTTTTCGCTAATTCCTTATTTGTAAGAAGTTCAATAGCTTGTTTAAGAAAGCTTTGAGGGGTATTGAAAACAAGTCCTGTTTTTTCATGTTGGACTAGACTTAAGTTCCCCTCATTCTCTCTTACTAAGACGGGACTATCATTAAACATGGCTTCAATGATAGAAGATGACTGTCCTTCAGTAACAGAAGTATTAATGGTAAGATCAGCTTGCTCATATAACTGCTTCATCTGATTAAACGGAACATCCTCAAAAAAATGGACCCAATCATATTCTTTACAAAGCTTAGCAATTTCATCATACAAATCTTCTTCAATAACGATTCCAGCAATAATAAATTGGAGGTCTTGAAAGGTCTCTTTTAGTTCCTTCAATTCGTTCCATACATATAAAGGATCCTTAATGGCTCTAATACCAGCAGGCAAAAATACAATTGGTCTTTTATTAGTAGGAAGTTCGATTTTCTCAACAGTATTATCCTCTTCAAACCAAACACTTTGTGGGATAATGCTAATGTTCTTTTCAGGAAAAAGTGAGTGTATCTTATTTCTTCCATCCTCTGTAAATACAGTAATGGCAGAAGCTTCTTGAATCATATGATCCATTTCTTTTACTTGAGAAGGATTGGCCAAATCATAATTTATATCGGTCCCACCGTTTGTAAGGATATAAGGTTTATCTAAAGGAAGTTCTCGGCACATATTCCACTTTGCAAAACGATAAATATGCAGAATATGATACAGTTCACATTCTTTTAGTTGTTCTTCCTTTTCATCTGACCATCTTTCTTCAAGATACGGAATAACAAAAACATCTATACCGGCCTCACGAAGACCATGAACGATTCTTTTCGTCGTCGTTGCATTTCCTCTATTGCTATGAAAATAAGGCGTAAAAAAAGCAATCTTCTTAATCAATGGTATTCCTCACCCACACTCGGATTTGTTCTTGTCTTTTTGTGATTCCTAGTGAATCAAGCAATTCAACGAATGGAATCAGATATTTTCTAGAAACATCTAAGCAATCCTTTGCTTGTTTTAAATCAAAAGACTCCCCTGTGTTCGAAAATAAGTTTTCTAGTGAACTCTCGAGGGTTGATTTAACTATTGCATGTTTTTCGTCTAAGAAATAGAGTCTACCTTTTTGACGTAAAAAATGCTTCAATTCTTCAAAAACCTCTTTAGGAAGGCCAGCACTTTGCCCATACTCTTCCCATGACTTAACATTCAATTTGTCATCTGCCAATTCTTGAAGCATTGATTCAATTCGTTTTGACCAGTTTGAAGGATAGGTAGCCTCGAAATCGACTAAAGAAATAAATTGGTCTTGTTTTTGAAGATCATTGCCTTGTACCGCTTGATCAATGACAAAGCCAACCCACTCCTTTGGTACCTGGTGACTTAATAGACCAACCAACTCTGCCTTATTCATACCGAATCGCATTGGATGTTTATCATGAAAACTTGTTAGAATATCGTTTGTTTTACTTAGAAGTGCTTTTATTTCAGAGAGCAAAGTAAATCCTTGGAGAACATTCACTATATCAGGTTCAGTTGCAGTTAGTTCCATTAATTGTTCTTCTTTTAGAGAGGTTTGCTGTAGTAGTTCCTTTTTATGTATATACTTCTTATCCTTTAGTAAATCTTTAATCCGCTCTGCAGGAGTTCCTTCTTTCTTCTTTTGAAGCATTTCAGTAGTTTCCTGTCCAAACTTATATTTGTGACCATTTGGATCAATAACCCAACCACCACCTATTGTCTCAACTGGCGTAGCTCTTCTAAGAATGAAACGGTCTCCTCGTTTTGTTACTACCTCTTCGTTTAGACGGAGTTGACATAGAACTTCTTCAACATGATCAGTAACTTCATTACGATCAAAAAAAACAATCTTCCCCATTACTTCTGATGTTCCAAGGTGTAACTTAATTGGAGTTCGCTGTTTAACAGAGAGCTTTAAATCTTTTACAAAGGATAAAGAAATATCAATGGTATCAGTTACAACAAAATGCTCCTTATCTACTAAGACATCGCCTCGCTCAATATCTTCTTTTGTTATATTTGAAAGATTAATCGCTACTCGTTGCCCTGCCACTGCTCTTTCTGCTGGTTTATGATGTACTTGAAGTTGTCTAGCCTTTGTGTCATTCCGTGAAGGTAAAATTAGCAGAGATTGTCCTTCAATAACTGTCCCTTCATAGACAGTACCACGAACAACGGTTCCTTGGCCTTTTACCGTAAACACCTGATCAACTGGTAAACGAAACGCCCCATTAGCATTTCTCTCTTCTGTTACCATAAGTTCTTCTTTAATTTGCTGCTTTAATTCATTAATACCTAGACCCTTAGGGCTATCTATCAAAACCATTGGTGAATCTGCAAAGACAGTTCCTTTTAGCTGTTCTTTCATTTCTTCTTGAACAAGCTCAACAAAGTCTGCGTCCACCTTATCTATTTTTGTAACCGCGACAATACCACGTTTAATGCCTAAAAAAGACAGGATATCAAGATGCTCTTTCGTTTGAGGCATCACTCCCTCATCTGCAGCAACCACTAATATGACTAAGTCAATTCCGGCAACTCCTGCAATCATTTGGCGAATAAATCGTTCATGTCCTGGAACGTCGATGACAGATGCCATAAAATCATCACCTAAATCTAAAGGAGCGAAACCTAGTTCAATCGAAATTTGACGCTCTTTTTCCTCTTTTAAACGGTCTGTATCCACATTAGTTAATGCTTTTGTTAACGTAGTTTTCCCGTGATCTATATGTCCAGCCATACCGACTGTATAGAAATGCTTGTCCATTTGTTCACTTCCTTTTATTACTGCTTCATTTACTTTACATGTATTATGTCTTTGTTTCAAGGGAATAGAATTATATTGTAAATAGTTATAGTAATTAAACTTTGAAAGTTTTCTCTTGATTTGTATGAGATCTGAAGGGTATAATATTAGAGCACATTAAATGGGTCTGAATGGGGTACTGGTGTCCCCCACGGTCTTCAAAACCGCTTGTGAGGCACGTGTTGTCTTAGGTGGGTTCGATTCCCACACAGTCCCGCCAATCCCTAAATAACAACTTTATCGATAACTAATAGTCCAGCCCATTAGTAGGCTGGACTATTTTTTTTAGTTAGTAAACACTACTCCCTAATTATTGAGCATCGTCACTAATTCCGCTCCTTCTGATCATGAATTTCTATATTTATCTCCTTGAGATCTGTAAGCTGACAAGTTTCACAGATGACTCCCTCAATAAACTGTAGGCAATTACTACAATAATGCTTCTTCATATGCTCATCCCTTTTTAATTATTATATGCAAAGCTTTATTCCTTGGTACAGCCAACCATTTATTTTGGAATAATTCTCCTTTAATATACTCAAACTACTACAAACGTATGATAAAGGAGAGTTACATAATGGGATTAATTAATGCCTTATCACAATGGAACCATACTAGACAAGTTAAACATCACTCTAAAATGAAAGAAAAAGGATATTGCCCTCAATGTAATGGAAGAGGCTTTCATTCCTACGCTGGACATGAATATGCATTTATGAGTTCTACCTTAGATTGCCCCGGATGTGAAGGGAGTGGAACATACGCAGATTGGAACAACCTTCAGTAGATTTTTTGATAAGACAACATAAATTTGGATACAATAATAACGATCTCTTCCGAATCACATTCGCTCGTTGCGGGACACTTAACCATTGTTCGGATCGGAAGAGATCCTCTGGCGCTAGTTTAACTAGCGCTATTTTCACACACAAAAAACAGCGAAAATAAATCCCGCTGTTTCATGTTTTTTCTATCTAATCTGTCCATTACCTGACATCAAGTATTTAATGGTAGTTAAAGCCGGTAGTCCCATTGGACCTCTGGCATGAAGCTTTTGAGTCGAGATACCGATCTCTGCACCAAATCCTAATGCACCACCATCTGTAAAACGAGTAGATGCATTATGGTAAATGGCAGCAGCATCGACTTGAGACATAAAGGTTTTCGCAGTTGTCGCATTCTCCGTAATAATTGCTTCTGAATGCTTTGTTCCATACTCATCAATATGATCAACCGCTTCTTCAACACTATCCACTACTTTAATCGCAATACTAAGGTTTAAATATTCCTCTGCCCAATCTTTTTCAGTAGCAGGCGTTGCACCAGAAAAATTTTTGACTACAGTTTCATCACCAAATACTTTAATGTTGTGGTCATGAAGTGTAGTTGCTAACTCCTCGTTATATCTCTCAAACCATGCTGAATGAATTAATAGCGTTTCAGCCGCATTACACACCGCTGGTCTATCCGTTTTAGCATTGACTAAAATAGATAACGCCTTTTGAACATCCGCTTCTACATCAACATATAAATGGCAATTACCTACTCCAGTTTCTAATACTGGAACCGTAGCATTATTAACAACTGCATTGATTAACGATGCTCCACCTCGAGGAATTAAAACATCAATATGTTCCTTCATAGTAAACAGCTGTTTTGTTGCTTCTCTATCTGTAGATGCAATAAATTGAACGGCTTCTTTTGGAATCTTGGTTTTTTCTAAAGCCTTATGCATGACTTCCACTATTTTTTGATTAGATGAAATTGCATTAGAACCACCCTTTAAGACTATAGCATTCCCTGATTTCAATGCGAGTCCTGTTGCATCAACCGTTACATTAGGTCTTGCTTCATAGATCATCCCAATAACACCTAATGGGACAGTTACTTGCTCCACTTTTAGTCCGTTCTCTAAAACCCAGCTAGTTTTGACAAGCCCAGTCGGATCCTCTAGTTCAGCAACTTCTCGTAATCCATTAGCAAATTCAAAAACTCGTTCCTTCGTCAGAGCTAATCGATCCATTAAAGCTGAATCAAAACCTTGCGTCTCTCCATTTTCCAAATCTACTTTATTAGCTTCTAAAATTACTGCATAGTTCTTTTCTAACTCGCTAGCCAGAACTGCCAATGCCTCATTTTTTTCTGCATTCGATAATGCACTAAGTTTGCGAGCAGCTTTTTTAGCCAGAATTGCTTGTTCTTCAACATTTGTTTTCATTACTATGCTCATCCAATTCCCCCTTATTCTTTTATACACCGACTGGTAACAGAACTTCTAATTGGCAAACAAAATCCTCGTAATCTATAACCGGAGTTTGTTGTGTGGTCATCTTAACTGGGTCTAGCTGGTTAAGGTCTTCAGATGAATAGCCTACAACCCCTAAGCCTATAGCCACATTCTTTTCGTCTTTTATCTTTATAACCGCACCACTGTTAAAGGTACCCTCTACCTTTACAACATCTGTAGGAAAAAGGCTATTTTTATCATTAACAATTACCTTTTTTGCATCTTCATTAATCGTGATTTCACCCTCAGGACCGGAGTGAAAAGCGATCCATTGTTTCTTTTGATTTAGATTGACAGCATGTTCTTTAGATTGCTCGAAATAAGTGCCAACAGCTGTTTTATTAACAGCATCTTTAATGATATTAGGTACGCCAGCTTTTCCTAAAAAGGTAGTGATACCAGATGCCATCGCAATCTTGACAGCATCTATTTTTGACTTCATACCACCTGTTCCGACTGAACTACCAGAACCACCAGCTGATTCCTCGATTTCAGGTGTAATTTTGTACACCTTATCAAGAAGTTTAGCATGTTCATTTTTTCTAGGATCTGCATCATATAACCCATCTATATCTGAAAGAATAATGAGATGATCAGATTCAATCAACCCCGCTACCTTTGCTGAAAGTGTATCATTATCACCGAATTTTAATCGGTCGACTGTTACGGTATCATTTTCGTTCACAATCGGAATAATTCCTCTGTCTAGCAAAACATTTAGTGTATTTCGGACATTTTGATATCGATTTTCATCAGAAAAATCACTTCTTGTTATCAATATTTGTGACGCTACGTACCCATGAGATAAAAATAATTCAGAATATGCTTCCATTAACAGTCCTTGGCCTATTGAGGCTGCTGCTTGCTTCTCAGGTAATAGAGTCGGTCGTTCAAGAAAACCTAACTTACGATAACCGGCAGCCACAGCACCGGAAGAAACTAACAGAACCTCATGTCCAGCATCCTTCAACTGGACAATTTCGTCTACTAATCTCTCAAGCTTTTTCCGACTGATTTCTCCATGCAGACTTGTTAAAGAACTGCTTCCTATTTTGATTACAACCCGATGCTTTATACCGTCTGGGCTCATTGTATCACTCCTGTTTTCATAACTAGTTGTCAGTATTTTACTGTGCTTTTGCTAAAAGCTTTCTTTGTAGTTCTGCACTTATTTCATTTGAACGACTTGATGCATGTTTAATCGCTTGAGTAATTGCCTTTCCGCCTCCAAATTCAGCAAGTGCTGCTAATCCTGCTGCTGTTGTTCCATTTGGTGAAGTAACATTTTCTCTTAGCTTAGTAGGAGTTTCATCCTGTTCTAAAATCATCTTGGCTGCACCTAAGATGGTTTGAGCCATTACTTCTCGAGTTGTTTCCATATCAAGCCCGCCTTCTTTACCCGCGCGTTCCATATGCTCCATTAAATAATAGAAATAGGCAGGACCACTACCAGCAATACCTGTAAAAATATCCATTTGGGCTTCATCAATTTCAAATACCTTGCCAATACATTCTAATAATGTAATTGCATCTTCGACTTGTTCTCGTTCGGTAAAAGTTCCTATGGAGATGGCAGTAGCAGATTCACCGATCATACTTGATGTATTCGGCATTACACGGATCACTTGCTGACCATGTTGTAAGTGGTGTTCCATAAAAGAGGTTGTAATACCTGCCAATACCGATACTACAAGTTGATGTGGTTTTAATTGATCTTTTATTGAAAGCAGAACAGCTTCTGCGTCCTTTGGTTTCATCGCCAGAAATATGATATCCATTTCCGATAATACTAGTTCCTCTCTTGTTACACCCTGTATTCCATACCCCGTAACAAGTTCTTTTAAACGGATTTTATTACTTTTATTTGATACAAAGATTTGTTTTTTAGGAATCTTATTTCCATTAACGATGCCAGAAATCATTGCCTCAGCCATAGATCCAGCACCTAAAA
Organism: Bacillus sp. AK128; assembly: GCF_053903075.1. Taxonomy (NCBI): domain Bacteria; kingdom Bacillati; phylum Bacillota; class Bacilli; order Caryophanales; family Bacillaceae; genus Bacillus; species Bacillus sp. AK128. The sequence continues at coordinate 2,722,470 of NZ_CP096379.1, forward strand.
ACGCTATCTTTTTATTTTTTAACATCAAATCTCTCCCAAATTGTTCGTATTTTTGTTCTCTTTTTTAGTAACGTCTTTAATCTTACCATCATCTGAGGAAGAATCAACCACTTATAAACATGTCATAAGGATATGGCTCATTTAGTTAGTGAAAGCGTTAACATTTTTATTTAATGTCTTATAATCCCTTCTGAAGGGAAATTTTCGGGGTTAATCAAGCAATATCAAAATTTAATATTTTATCTGAAAATTTAGAATTAGTCAGATGTCCTCTGTTTATGTCGAGACCTGTTTATTTATAGATTTTATAATAATTAATCAAGACTTGAACAATCAGTCATTTTTTATGATAATAAGAAGCATGTACGATTAGTTTAGAGGTGAATGATGTGCAGTTTCAGTTAGAAGGTTGGGCTTTATTGTTTACCGTATTTTGGATTATCTTCTTGCCTACCATTATGGGTATTGGTGGATTTTTCATGTTTCGAAAATTCTTGAAGAGATTACCTAAAGAGGATGGAATGAGTGAGCTCGATTGGCAAGAGCAATTTATCGAAAAAACAAAGCACCTTTGGCCAGCCGATCAGAAGCATTTTCTTGAGGACTTAGTAAAACCTGTTCCGGAGTTATTTCGTGATATCGCTCGCCAGAAAATTGCGGGGAAAATCGGTGAACTTGCTTTAGAGGAAAAGGCTAGTGCAATTACACAAGATCTCGTCATTAGAGGATATATTATGGCAACACCAAAACGTGATTATAAATTCCTAATTAAAACATTACGTGAGAAGAAGATTGATTTATCACCATATGAAAGCTTATTTTTATAAGTAAAGAAAACGCCTGAATTCAGGCGTTTTCTTTATTTCTCTAATATAAAAGGAATCGTGGTCAAGGTATTGATTCCGTTTGCCTCTCTTATTTTGACTCGCAGCTTTTCTTTAGCCCCTAACACTCTAATTGGATTAAACATGGTGACTTTAAGTTCTCCGTCTGAATTTGTGACAAAGCTTACATCATCAACAATCCGTCCTGTCCAAACCTTAACATTTTCTTCTGGACCAAAAAGGATGCCCCCTTGCTCCTCACTCGTTATCGCTATTTCATAGGTTCTTTCCGGATCTAATTTAAATAGGTGAACGGTTGTATCTGTTCCTTCACCGTAATAATCAATGAGTACTTCCCCGCTTCCAAATTCTACAGGTATCTCTCTGCTACTATTTTTATAAACATTAGCAACCGGAGATTCATTCATGATTTCATTATTCATATTATCCAGCTTATATAAAAGTTTTTCTTCTTGATCAAAGAAATCCACCGCAACATTTCCCATTTTGAACTGGTTTTCTTGATCTGTTACTTTGACAAAATGAAAATATCCATCTTCGTCTATCTGTATTCCTTTTTCATCTTCTAACCAATTACTTTTAATAAACTTTACCTTTGGATCATTTGTATAGCCATACACTTTGTAAAAACTCTTATCACCAATTGTTGTCATACCCCAATAGAACTTAGAAAGTATTTCATCTCTTCTTTCATTTCCATATGAACCACCATTAGGATTCCAAAATAATCTTAATGGTCTCTTATAATTAACCTGGTGGAAGGTACCAAACTTACGATCTTCAAAGAGGACCGAATATAAACCGTTTTCCTCTACGACCGAAATAACTTCAACTTCAGATGGCATTTCCATTGATTTAAGTGGTTCCTGAACAGATTTTTCTAAATCAAAAGGATGGGATGAAGTCCCATATAGCGTAAGGGCAGCGAAGATAATAATAAAAGACCATCGTATAAGTCGAAAAACTAACTTTTTACTCATCTTGATCACCAACTTTATATGTAAAGGAAAAAGACTCACCGTAGCGGTTTGAAGATAATGTCAAACTTATAATATCTTCTGGTAGTTTCTCAAAATCATAATGGCCTCTAGTAAAAAGGATACCTGAAGAAGAACCTCCACCGGTGGTTATGACCTCCGTTTCTCCTTTACTAGTTACAATCGTTAGCTTAGGCCAATTTGGTATTGAGTGATAAAATAAGTTTCGAGAGGTTAGTATAATACTAGCTTCATCTGTTTCTGAATTATAAATTAGGCCTTTCGATTCCAGTTTCCGATCGAAATATAGTTGCTCTTCTTCCTCTGCTTCAAAAAAAGATCCTTCATTTTTTGCTTCCCTTATTTCTTTCGGATAATCAAACAGTTGATCAAGTGGTAACAACGACGGTAAAAAAAGAAACGCAAAGTATGCCAGAAGTAAATATTCAAGGATTGTGAGTAATCTTGAAAGACCTTGTTTCATGTTTGTCATTCCTTTTCGATTGTATATATGATAAGTGTACCAATTCATCCTTTATTCATAAAGGGAAAGTTTTCCATAAACCTAATTAAAAATGTCCGTTCTTATTTCCGATCATTTAATAAAAAAAACACTAAACCCTTTTTTGGGGGTTTAGTGTTTTTAAATAGTTGGCTGATGGATCAGCTTGTCATTTAACTTTTTAAAAGAAAGAAACATTGCGATTCTCCATGGTATAATCATCCCTAATGCCAACAAATAGAACATACCACTCAATTCCCCTACATCAATAGAAGAACTTAATATCACTTTTAATAAAATGCGTAATATTAGCAAACCAAACAAAATAAATATAAAGGCCTTTGATCTTTTCAGATAAATTTCATTTTCTCGAACCTCAAATTGAGAGGTCTTGATTAATAAGATAGAAAATATTGCTCCTACACTTACCGCTTCTATAACTTGTAGTGGTGTCACTTGAAACATTGGAAATAGAAACATAAGCGAGCCAGTACTCATAAAGATTGGAGGCAATATAATTTTTCTTAATGAAGCAGGCTTTTTCGCTGCTTTAATCCTAATAAAAATAACGAGAGTTGCCATAATCACGGCAGCTATTGATGATATTACTAACAAAAGAGATCAATCCTTTTCATTCCTTTAAGTCTTCTAAAGACTCTTTCATTTATTATAACAATATTACTAGACAAAAAGCCATGCAAGTTTAAACCTTACATGGCTTTTATTTAGCTTAACACTCGATTAATAGCCTCAAGTACTCTATTTTCTTCAAACGGCTTAACAATAAAATCTTTCGCTCCCGCCTCAATAGCTTCAACTACCATTTTTTGTTGCCCCATTGCAGAACACATAATTATTTTAACAGTGGGATCGTTTTTCTTAATCTCTTTTAACGCTTCTAACCCACTCATTTCTGGCATGGTAATATCCATAGTAATTAAATCTGGCTGAAGTTGTTCATAAAGCTCAATGGCCTGCTTCCCATTTTCAGCTTCTCCAACTACTTGATGATTTCCCTTTTTTATAATATTTGCTAGTGTTAATCTCATGAATTTTGCATCATCGACTATCAGAATTTTTGACACGTAACTGGTCCCCCTTGAGAGCACTTTCCTAGGATCATTTCAGGCTTATGTAATTTTGTAGGTTAGAGAACCTTTATTGGTCTTCAGCAATAGATAAAATTATAGTCATAGTTACACCAATTACCGTTAAATATACGCCAATATCAAAAAGAACGGCTGTTGCCAGATGAGTTTTACCTAGAATTGGCAAATAAAAATATTCATCTGTATGACTCAAAAATGGTTGATCAAATATAAAAGAACCCACTCCTGTTGCAACAGCGATGGTTAAACCAATGGAAATTAAAACAGTAAAAGGTACCCGGATGACTTTTTTAATCGGACTAAATCCGTATGTTAAGTACATTAAAATAATCGCACCTGATGTCATTAGCCCACCAATAAATCCACCACCTGGCATATTATGACCAGCGAGAAATAACTTAAAAGAAAAAGCTAATATAATAAACACAATAATATTAGTAGTAGTTTTTAAAATTAAATCATTCGTTTTCATTCATCTCTCCCCCAGTTAGTTATAAGCTTTCCTTAAATTATAATACAAATTCAGGATTTGTGCAGAGAGACTTACTTAAAATCCGGTAAAGCCTCCAAACATATTAGTAAAATAAATAGTGATTTTCGTCATCCAGTCAAAAAATAAGAAAATCCCCATTACAATCATCGAATATCCACCAATTTTCATAATCGTTACATTATGCTTTTTAATCCAAGATAATTTCCCTACAAAGAAGGACATGATAAAAAATGGAATAGCAAAGCCTAATATATAAGCAATCATATAAAGCATCCCTGAGCCTGGATTCGAAGCTGCTAGTGCAATCACCGATACAAGAATCGGTCCGGTGCACGGTGTCCAACCTGCAGCAAAAGCTAATCCAATTAAAAATGAACCTATATATCCAGTAGGTCTGTTTTTAACAGATACACGGTGATCCTTCATCAGGAATTCTGGCTTCAGAAGACCTACTACAACAAACCCTAAAAATACAATTAATATCGCACCAAGCTGACGAATTAGATCCTGGTAATTGGCAAAAAACATTCCTATATAAGAGGTTCCAAAACCAATCGCAATAAAAATCACTGAAAAACCAAGTAAAAAAAACAAGGTGTGTAAAAAGCTTTTGAATTGTAGCTTAGTATTCTCGTTTTTCAACTCACTTACACTAACACCTGTAATATATGATATAAATGCAGGATAAAGCGGTAAACAGCAAGGAGAAATAAACGATAAAAAGCCTGCACCGAAAGCTAAAAATAGATTTACATCTGCCAAAACCCCAACAACTCCCATCGTTTCTATTTTCTTTATTTTAGCAAATTTTAACCACCTATACCTTAACAAAGCATGACAGGTTTGTGTCAATATACATGTACATCTTATGTGGTTCTCCCAAACAATCACAGAAAAAGCTGGCTATGATTGGTGATTGAATTAACTTTTATTTGTTAGTATAATTATACTATATTAAACAGAGAGGATAATGGCTCGTGGGAAAGCAAGAACTACTACAGTTAATTGAACAGAAACGTCAAGAATTATTTGAGGTTGTTGCTCAGAACGGACTAACCTCCACGACGACCATTGAATATAGCAAACAATTGGATGACCTTCTAAATACCTATAATCGGTTGCATCTTAAGGTAGTATCTAAAGTTTAAATATCTCAACCCACTTTGCTAGTGGGTTCTTTTATTTGTTTTGTAATAAAAAGGTTTAGTCTCTTGCCTTAGGAGTACTCTTGTACAATACCACTAATTATAAGAACGCACCAAATTTAATATTGGTGCGTTCTTTTTCTACAGAACAATATCCTCAATTTTATCTGTTACTTGGTTTTGAAGTACATACATCTTATAGTATAGGCCTTGTCTTTGGAGTAGTTCATGGTGAGTACCACGCTCTGTGACTTCTCCCTGATGCAGAACTAGAATTTGATCTGCATCCTGAATAGTCGATAGTCTGTGGGCAATGGCAATGGTAGTTCTACCTTTTCGCATCTTAGCAAGTGCTTCTTGAATATAGCCCTCTGTTTCAGTATCTATATTTGCAGTTGCTTCATCTAGCACTAATATTTTAGGATTCGTAGCAATTGTTCTAGCGAAAGCCACAAGCTGTCTCTGTCCACTTGAAAAAGTTGTTCCTCTTTCTGATAGCACATGATCATATTGATCAGGTAAGGTGTTAATGAATTTATCAGCTTGGACAAATTGAGCAGCAGCTTTTATTTCTTCATCAGAGATCTTGTCATTATATAATTGAATATTTTTTTTGATGGAGCCTGCAAATAAAAATGGATCTTGAAGAACCAACCCAATTTTCTTCCGCAGTTCTTCATCCTGATATTCCTTTAATGATTGACCATCAATTAATATTTCACCACGGTTAATCTCATAAAATCTCATAAATACATTGATAATGGAACTTTTCCCACTTCCAGTATGACCAACAAGCGCAACTGTTTCTCCTGGTTTTGCAACAAACGAAATATTTTTTAATACATCTCGCTTCCCATCGTAAGAGAAACTGACATTCTTAAATTCAATTTCTCCTTTTGAAATATCTGGTTGTTGATTACCAGTTGATTTAGGAGCTGTTTCCTCATTGTCTAATAGTTCAAATACACGAGTTGCTGAAACGATTGCTTGCTGATACATCGATAATCTCATCATCATTTGATTAACAGGTTCAAAAAAACGTTCTAAATAATTTATGAACGCATATAAAACCCCAATCTCAATTGGACTAGTTAAAGAAGTGACCCCAAAAAATCCGAGCACTAAGATTAATGAACAGACATAAATAAAATCAATCGCGGGACGAAGGAGCAATCCATTTAACTTTATGTTCTTAACTCCTGCTGTATAATGACCTTCATTAATGGTTGAAAACTCTTTTCTTAATCTCTTTTCTTGTCTAAATACCTGTATGATCGCCATCCCTTGAAGAGATTCGTTAAGTTTGGCATTTAACTGGCTTAGCTTTTCTCTTAAATCATGAAAGTAGATGGAGCTGTATTTACGATAAGCCTGCATAATTAAAAATATGATTGGTATAATTCCTAAACAGAAAAAGGCTAGTTTTACATTTAATAAAAACATGGCAATAAAAATTCCAACTAAGAAAAATAAATTTTGTACAAAAACAGATAAAACATCTGTAAAGAATTCCTTGATCGATTCGGTATCATTCGTTACCCGGGATACGATACTCCCTCCTGGTGTTTTATCAAAGAATTTCAATCCAAGTGTTTGAACCTTTCCAAAAACGTCAATTCTTAGTTGTTGAATAATCGATAACGCTATTTTATTAAAAGTAAATAACTGAAAATATTGTATGATGGTTTTGGCTACTAATACAACCACGTAAGTAATCGCTAATAGTAAAACCGGTTGGAATGGAAAGCTTCCCTTTACTAGATAATCATCAATAAATACTTTCACTAGGTAAGGTCCTAAAATTTCACCAAGGGTTCCAAAAATTAATAGAGTAAAAGCTATTAGTAAGGATTTTTTATGAGGAGTACTATAAGCAAGCAATCGTCTTAATACCTTTTGCTGTTTAGTTGTACGATTCTGATTGATTTGTTCATTTACTTCCACGTTGTTATCCTCCATGCTCTACTAGTGATTCAAGCTGCTGACGGTTATACATGTCTTTATACCAACCATCCTCATTCATTAATTTTTGATGTTTTCCAACCTGTTTGATTTGTCCTTGCTCTAGGACAATAATTAAATCAGAATGCTCAATAGCACTTAATCGATGAGAAGTAATCATCGTTGTTTTCCCTGAACGATTGTTTTTTAATGAAGATAAAATACTTTCCTCCGTTTTGGCATCTACGGCTGACAAGGAATCGTCCAAAATTAGTAACTCTGGATCTACTATTAAAGCTCTAGCAATCGAGATTCTTTGCTTCTGGCCACCGGATAAAGAAACCCCTCTTTCCCCTACAATCGTCTCATAACCATCTGTAAACTGTATAATGTCCTCGTGTATATTAGCAAGTTTTGCAGCCTCAATTATTTCTTGGATACTTGAATCCGGTCGTGCAAATGCAATATTATCCGCTACTGTAGCAGAAAAGAGAAAATGATCCTGTGGAACATAGCCAATCGATGATCGTAATGCATCTCGGTGGTAAGATTGAATCTGATGTTCACCAAATCGGATTTGTCCTACATAATCTTCAAACTCCCTAAGCAATAATTTCAATAACGTTGTTTTGCCTGAGCCGGTCTTTCCTACAATACCTAAGGTCTGTCCTTGCTCTAACGTAAATCGAATATTTTTTAATACTTGCTTATCACTCATTGGATATTGAAAATTTTCAATATGAAAAGAAATGGAACCAGTGGGTCTCAAGGTAACAGCACCTTCATGATCTTTAATATCTTCCTTTTCAGCTAACAATTGTTGAACCCGGTCATAGGACGCTCTTCCTCTTTCAACAATATTAAATAACCACCCAAAAGCTAGCATTGGCCATATTAGGAGTCCTAAATAGGTAGTAAACGAGATTAATTGACCAATCGACAGCTCTCCTGACATGACAAATCGTGAACCAAATACTATGGCAAGAATAAATGAAATCCCCACAATAAATGAAATAGTTGGATCAAACAGGGCATCAATTCTAGCAACCTTTACATTTTTATTTACAACATCCTTAGATTGTTGAACAAAAGATTCGGTATCTTCTTTTTCCTGTCCAAATGTCTTAATCACCTTAATTCCACTAATACTTTCCTGAACCTTATCGTTTAAGGAAGAGAATGCCTCCTGAGCTTTATGAAAACGATTATGCAACAGTGAACCATAATAGCTGGTTAGAATTGCCATGAATGGCATCGGTATTAAACAAATTAGAGTTAACTTCCAACTGATTGTAGTAGCCATCGCGATAATAACAAAGCTACCAGTAATTACAGAATCTACTAGAGTTAAAATTCCATCACCTGCTGTCTGTTGAACAGCCTGAAGATCATTAGTAGAGTGTGCCATTAAGTCTCCAGTTCGTCTTCGTTGATAAAAATGCTGAGACATTTTTGTAAAATGCTCATATAGTTGATTCCTTAATAACCGACCTAACCTTACAGAAGCACCATAAATCATAATTCTCCATAAATACCTTAGAATATAAACAGAAAGCCCCATACCAAGAAGAACTCCTGTCCATTGAAATAATAGCTCTTTTGTCAATGATTCATTATTAATATGATCTACGATAATCCCTATGACCATTGGTGGTATTAACTCTAAAATAGCTACAAAAGTAAGCAGTATTACCCCTACTCCATAGGATTTCTTTTCAGCTTTAAAAAACCACCATAAATCTTTAAAAATACTCATACCGACACCTTCCTAGTTACATTTCGAACATTAGTTTAGCATATATCTTCCAAAAAAAGTTGAAGAATATTACAAAAAGTCAAAAAAAAGAAGCTTTCGGCTCCTTTAAACAAAAACATACTTTTTGGATAATTCATCAATCTTCTTACTTACTTTTTGCACTCCATCTTCTAGCGAATTAATTTTCATTTTATGAACGGGTGTAGTATATTTTTTTGAAGTATACTTGTATTTAGGGTCATAATAATCCCGTAAAAGAATCTCTACTACAGCCTGAATATCTTGGTTGGCTAATAACTCTTTCATTTCAAGGAATACATCTTTTGAAAAATGTCTTTCTAAACGAAAGATTGCATCGTTAAATTCTTGTTTATTTTCTTCATATTGATAGGTTTCACATATTGTTTTAGCTCGATTTACTAAGTCCAGCTCTATATGAATTCGATCTCCTTTTTCCTTTCCTTCCAAAAGGAAATCTGGAATTATAACACTCCCTAACCGTTTACTCTCCGCTTCTATTATATAATAGGGCGCACTTTCTAATTCTATTAACCGATGGTACAGCAGGCTTTCAAATTCTTTTTGACTTCTAGAAGACATACCAATTTGTCCGAAAATAGAACCACGGTGACTTGCTAACATTTCAATATTTATAACCGGATAACCTTGCTTCTCTAACTCTATAAGGATGTCTGTTTTTTTAGTTCCAGTTAGACCTTCTAAGACGATATACTGCTTTACTTTAGATTGCGCAGAAGCTAGTTCTTCCATAATTAGTTGTCGATAGGACCGAATCCCACCATCTAATTGAAGAATTGGAATGTCAAGTGCCCCCATCATGGTCGCAATTGATTTACTTCTCATTCCACCACGCCAGCAGTATACAACTAAAGGTTTTGAATGATTTGATTTATTCAACTCTTTTATTTCTCGATATAGCTTGGGGAGTTTTTTAGAAAGGATATCCACTCCAATATCCTTTGCATGTTCATTTCCATTTTGTTTATAAATGGTCCCAACTTCTGCACGCTCTTCATCTGAGAAAATAGGTATACTGATCGCACTGGGTATATGGAACTCCTTGTATTCACTAGGAGAACGAACATCTATAAGCTGATAGGAATCTTCCAAAACTTGATTTATAGAAATTTTAGGTACGATAAGATTAGAATTCATCGATTTCATTCCTTTGTTTACTGAATACCGTATATTATATAAAACCCCGCACAAAAAGAAAAGCACTCACAATTGTGCGTGCTTGTCCACTACTATTTCATTTGATTATTCATTGCTTTTAACATTTGATTTATTTTCTTTTGTGAAGGTTTTTGTCCCATTTGCATCATCATTGCACGAAGCATTTGCTCGTTAATTGGCGGGTTCTTCTTTAAGTAACTCATCATGTATTGACGTGCTATGAAAAAACCTAGTGCAACCCCAGCTATAAGTGCTAGAACGCCAACTAGAATACCTACCCATAATTCCATTGCTCTTCCTCCTTCAAGTTGTCTATACTACAGTGTACTAAAACCGTATCCATTATACAATATGAAAGTTAGAATTACACAAATTTTCGTTGTTTCACAGGCGAAATCCAACCAAAACTAGCTTGCTGAATATTAACTGCTAAAAATCTTGAATCCCATTTCTTTAATAGATCAAAAAACACCATTTCAGATTCATATTTTCCCTTGGCAAGTAAATGTAGACTTCTCTCTGACACTGAAAGGCTAGCATAACTAAGTCCATTATGACCTTCTATATAGTGCCCATCAGTTGTTAATCGGTAGCTTGACCTATTTTTTAGTTCAGATTCAACATATTGGTTAAACGAGATGGCAGGAATAGGCTTTGTGATATAGTTAATTTGCTTACCTAAGATGGATTTTAATTCTCCTCTAGCATCGTTATATTCTGCAAATAGTTTGTAAAACATGCCTTCTCTTCCATAATAATGATGAGCAAATTCTTCCTCAATCAAATAGATTGTATATCCTCTCACTCTCGTCCCCTCCTAATTGCCTTATCGTATCGATCATTATAGCAATATTTTATTGAAATATATGTCTATTCCTGGAGGAGATTATAACTTTTATTGTCGAAAAAAAGGGCTGGGACAAAACCTAATACACCGGTCTCAAAGCCGAATAATCTCTAAATTTGTCTACCTATCAAATATAATACTGCTTTCGCTGAACTGTTACTAATTAACTAGTTAAGCTAGAAGAACAAGGTCGTTCCATTGCGCTGCAGACACTTGCTTTCCGCGGGGAGGAATTCGAGCCTCCTCGGCTGCGCCTGTGGGGTCTCGACCTTTCCTCTATCTCCCGCAGGAGTCAAGCGTCTTCCGCTCCATTCCACTAGGTTTTTAAGGATAAGATGCAATTCAACAAATCGATTAAAAGAACAAAATAAAAACCCGAACTAGTAGGTGAAAGATTCATCATAATATCACCTATTTGTTCGGGTTTATCACAGGCTGAAATACTTATTTCCCAGCCTCTTTTCGATTAACCTTGAAGTAATTCTTTTGTGCGTTTCACTACATTTTCCACAGAAAAACCATATTCCTTCATGACAAGTTCTCCTGGAGCAGATGCACCGAATGTATGGATCCCAATAACTTCTCCTTCATCACCAACATATCGTTCCCAGCCTAGAGGAGTAGCCATTTCAATACCCAAACGCTTTTTAACATTCTTAGGTATAACAGATTCTTTATATTCTTTTGACTGCTGCTCAAATCTATGCCATGATGGCATACTCACTACAGATACAGAAATTCCTTCTTCATTAAGCGCCTTTTGCGCCTCTACCGCAAGTCCAACCTCAGATCCAGTAGCTAGTAACAAGGCATCAGGTAGATCCTTAGTGGATTTAGATACCACATAAGCTCCTTTTTTTACACCCTCATACGCTAACTCCTTCGTTGAGTCCATTGTTGTTAAATCCTGTCTCGTTAAAACTAGGGCCGTCGGTGTATGCGTAGACTCAATGGCAAGCTTCCAAGCAGCTGCTGTCTCATTTCCATCAGCTGGTCGAATTACATCTAATCCAGGCATTGCACGTAATGAAGGGAGTTGCTCAATTGGTTCATGAGTTGGACCATCTTCTCCAACTGCAATACTATCATGAGTAAATACATACGTAACAGGTAGTTGCATCAGTGCAGCTAAACGAATTGCAGGGCGTAAATAATCTGAAAATACAAAGAAAGTACCCCCGTAAACTTTTACACCCCCGTGTAGAGCTAAACCATTTAATGCAGCACCCATTGCAAATTCCCGTACACCGAACCAAATATTTCTTCCACTGTAGTCTTCGTGCGTAAAATCTGCTGCACCTTTAATCTGTGTCTTGTTTGATCCAGCTAAGTCTGCAGAACCACCAAAAAAGTATGGAAGATTTTTAGCAATTGCATTCAATGCCTCTCCAGAAGAAGCACGGCTTGCTAAAGCCTTTCCAGGTTCATAAACTGGTAAATCTTGATCCCAGCCTCTAGGAAGCTCACCCTTTATAGCAGCTTTTAAATCAGATGCTAATTCTGGGAAAGCAGACTCATATTCTGCAAAAATTTGATTATATTCTACTTCAGCCTTTTGGCCTTTATCAACAACGGTTTGCTTGAAGTGTTCGTATACTTCCTCAGGTACATGGAAATCTTCCTCAAACGTCCATTTATAAGCTTCCTTCGTCAACTTAGTTTCCTCTTGACCTAGTGGAGAGCCATGAACACCTGAAGTTCCAGAACGGTTTGGTGAACCGTAACCAATAGTTGTTTTAATCTCAATTAATGTCGGACGATTTAAATCAGATTTTGCTTCGGTTAATGCATTACCGATTTCCTTAATATCATTACCATCTTCAACACGAATAACCTGCCAGCCATAAGACTTAAAGCGTCCTTCCACACTTTCAGAAAAAGCTTTGTCTAATTCTCCGTCTAGTGAAATATCATTAGAATCATAAAGAACGACAAGCTTTCCTAATCTTAAATGTGCTGCTAGTGAAGCTGATTCAGCAGAAACACCTTCCATCAAATCACCATCGCCACAAATCGTATATGTATAATGATCAACTAAATCGAAGCCTGGTTGATTGTATTTACCAGCTAGATGTCTTTCAGCCATCGCCATTCCAACTGCCATGGCAATACCTTGACCAAGTGGTCCGGTAGTCGCCTCAACACCTGGAGTGTGCCTGAATTCTGGGTGACCCGGAGTTTTACTTCCCCATTGACGGAAATTTTTTATGTCATCCATTGATAAATCATAACCTGAAATATGTAATAAGCTATAAAGTAACATTGACCCATGTCCAGCTGACAATACAAATCGATCACGATTGAACCACTCTGGGTTCTTCGGGTTGTGATTCATGAATTGTGTCCATAGCGTATAAGCCATTGGTGCAGCCCCCATCGGCATCCCTGGGTGACCGGAATTCGCTTTTTCAATCGCATCAATGGATAAAGTACGGATTGCATTAATAGACAACTTATCGATTGTCTCCATGATGATCATCCTTTCGAATTAAAAAATTTTTATTTCCATCATATCCTTTAAGAGAACGAAGGACAACCTATTAAATAAGATTTAATGGAGATTTTTTCTATTTTTCTTACTTTGTTTTAGCTTCTTTGGGGTAACATCATTCCCCGTCTCATCAACAACCTTGATTGAATGTAAATGGTCGACCATCTGGCCCCTGAAAGCTTTTATATACTCTTCACGTAATTGTTTTTGCTCTTCTGCTTCAGTACCAGTAAGTCCCACCTCTTTTGCCTTCTTAGATAGATGGTTAATTCTTGCCAGTTTTTCTTGTGATAACATCGTTATTATACTCCTTTACAGACGTCTTAAACATAAACGTATCATAGAACAAAAGCGCAAGCGCTTCGTATACTTACTGATAATACTAAAAGAACCTGCTTGTATCAAGCAGGTTACCTTTTTGCGTTTATATATTCCTTATATCTTCGGTGGACAGTTGCCTTTGAGATCTCATAGCCTAACCCATTTAAAGTTAATGCAATTTCTAAAAAAGTTAATTCATTGTGACGAAGTCTAATAATTTCTTCAATTGGTGCTTCAATTTTACTTCTCCCTGGACTATTGCCGATATTTTTGAAATTTCTTTCCGGAGAAAAACCATTATTGATGGCTCTCTGCATACCTCGTTTGATTTTTACGTTTTGAATTTTTCGTTGGAATTCTTCTACTATACCTACTATGTTTAATACCATTGAATCACCATCAGATAATTCCATTTCACCTTGGTTGATAGATGTGAAAATCTTTATTCCTTCTTTATGTAAAAGATGAATTAAGGCAAGTTTTGCATTGCCACGACCTATTCTTGTTTCGTCCTGTATAAGTAGAGCATCAACTTTTTTGAACTTTGTATAATCTAAAATCTCAATAAAACCATCTCGGTCTATTTCATATCCACTGGCTTTTTCCGTAATGGTTTTTAAAACCTCAAAGCCATAATCACAAGCTAATTGCGTGAGCTCTTCCACCTGTCTATTTAAAGAGGACTGCTGGGCTTCCTTATCTGTACTCACTCTAGCATAGATAATCGCATTCATTATCGGCTTTGGCTTCCATCAGCAACTAAAATAATGGAGTCTTTCTGGTTTTCTATTTCAATTGGAATGTAAATAGATGAGCCTGCATGAATAAAATTCGAGTTAATCTGGTTATTTTTTTCGACCCAACTTACAAATTCTGATGGCGTTAGTGAATGTCTCTCGGCATACCGCTCAGCTAATTCCCAGATCGTTTCATTTTCCAAAACTTCTATTTGTACAAATTGTTCCTCTACTCTCTGATCGCTTGTAAGATAGGCGCAGATAAAAAATAAAGTAATAGACATAATAAATGCTATGTAAAATGAAAGATTCATAGTTTTAATTTTCATGATAAATCGTAATCCCCCTAAAAACAGAATGTTTGTTCCCTTATATTCAAATATTAATACGAACAAATGTTTTAGTCAATACCTTTTCTCGAACTTATGTTTGTATTTTTTATGGGTACATGCTATAATTATTGTAATAATATGGAGACATAGAGGTGTACCGATGAAAAAACTATCAAAACGTCAACAGGATATTCTAGAGTTTATAAAGAAGGAAGTACACTTAAAAGGTTACCCACCTTCTGTTCGTGAAATTGGTGAAGCTGTAGGGTTAGCATCAAGCTCAACTGTTCATGGACATTTAGCTAGATTAGAAAGCAAAGGGCTCATCCGCCGAGATCCAACGAAACCAAGAGCAATTGAAATACTTGACCAAGATGTTGTTCAACCTGTCTATGCTGGTTCTGTCATAAATGTACCTATTTTAGGGAAAGTAACTGCTGGACAGCCAATTACAGCCATTGAAAACGTAGATGATTATTTTCCTATTCCAGACCGATTTGTAACTCCTGATGAAAATGTATTTATGCTAGAGATTATGGGAGATAGTATGATTGAAGCTGGTATATTTGATGGTGACCTTGTACTTGTGAGGCAGCAAACAACTGCTAATAATGGAGATATAGTAGTCGCTATGACAGAGGAAGATGAAGCTACTGTGAAAAGGTTCTTCAAGGAAAAGGACTATTTCCGATTACAGCCTGAAAATTCAATGCTCGAGCCTATTATTCTCAAAAACGTAACAATTCTTGGTAAGGTTATTGGTGTTTATCGAACTCTTCATTAATAAAGTAGTAAAAGCATTGATGACTGCATCAATGCTTTTTATCTTTAACGACTAATTTCATTACATTCCCGGATGGGTCTTCTGTAAAATAATGAGTGCTTTCTTTTTTTAAAGGTGCACTTAATTCCTGTAAACGCCCAACCGTAGCCTGAAGAAAAATTTCATCAGAGAATACGATGGAGAACCAATTTAGTCCAACCGACTTCTTATCTGGACACGGAGCTCCAACACCATTCCATGTATTCAACCCTATATGATGATGATATCCTCCAGACGAGATAAACAGAGCTTGATTACCATAAAGACTAACCACATCAAAACCTAGTCCCTTACAATAAAATTCGTTTGTATCTGTTAGTTCTGATACATGCAGATGGATATGTCCCATTAAAGTGTTTGCCGGCATTCCTTTCCAGGGACTTTCTGTCACCTCACTTAACAAGTCTCTTATGTTGAGAGCTTTCGTCGCCATAACAACCTCACCATTATTCCACTCCCACTCACTTGAAGATCGATCTGCATATATCTCAATGCCATTTCCATCGGGATCTGCTAAATAAAGTGCTTCACTTACTAAATGATCAGAAGCTCCCTGTAGCTTAAGGTTTTTATTTATAAAATGTTGTAAAACATTAGCTAAATCTGAGCGAGTAGGCACTAATAAGGCAAAATGATATAACCCTGTTGTCCGTGATTGTTTTGGTATTACATCAACAGGCTCCTCAAGGTATAATAATGGTTGTTTACCATCAGCCGTCAATACCGCTTGACCTTTATCTTGATGCAATATTTTCAACCCAATGAACTCCTTGTAAAATTCTACTGATCTTTCGATTGATTGAACCTTTAGGGCTACTTGTTCTATGTATGTATTAGGTATTTGATGAAATCCCATTTTTTTATCTCCTTTTATTATTTTTTAAAAAATCTATTCTTTAGAAAATTACCATACCTTGTTAAAATGTTGCTTAACGAAAAAAAAGATGGCCAAAGGCCACCTATTTTTAAAATATGGTCATATATTGTTCACGTTCCCAAGGGTGAACTTGAGTACGGAACATATCCCATTCTATTTCCTTCGCTTCTACAAAATGCTCAAGGATATGTCTACCTAATGCATTGATAATTACTTCATCTGTTTTTAGGTTTTCTAATGCATGATATAAAGTAGCAGGTAGATCTGCAATTCCGTTTTCTAAACGCTCTTCTTTATTCATTACATAGATGTTACGGTCAACTGCCTTTGGTGGCTGAAGTTTATTCTTAATTCCATCTAGACCAGCTGCTAATAAAACTGACATCGCTAAATATGGGTTAGCTGCAGGGTCTACACTTCTTACCTCAACACGAGTACTTAATCCACGTGAAGAAGGAATACGGATTAATGGACTTCTATTTCTTGCAGACCAAGCTACATAGCAAGGTGCTTCATAGCCAGGAACAAGTCGTTTATAAGAGTTTACAGTTGGGTTCGTTACAGCTGTGAAGTTTGTTGCATGCTTAAGTATTCCTGCAATAAACTGACGTGCAGTATCACTTAATTGTAAATCCCCATTAGTGTCAAAAAATGCATTTTCATTACCTTTGAACAAAGAAACGTTACAATGCATACCCGAACCATTTACTCCGAACAATGGCTTAGGCATGAATGTTGCATGAAGACCATGCTTACGTGCAATTGTCTTAACAACTAGTTTAAATGTTTGGATGTCATCACACGCTTTAAGTGCGCTTGCATACTTAAAGTCAATCTCGTGCTGACCAGGTGCTACTTCATGGTGAGAAGCTTCGATTTCAAAGCCCATTTCTTCAAGTTCTAGTACGATGTCACGACGACAGTTTTCACCTAAATCTGTTGGTGCTAAGTCGAAGTATCCACCTGCATCATTTAACTCAAGGGTTGGTTCACCCTTTTCATCAAGCTTAAATAAGAAGAATTCTGGCTCTGGTCCTAAGTTAAAATCAGTGAAACCTAATTCTTCCATTTCTTTCAGAACACGCTTTAGATTATTACGAGGATCACCTTCAAAAGGCGTTCCATCTGGATTATAAATATCACAAATCAAACGGGCAACTTTCCCTTTTTCAGCAGTCCAAGGGAATACAACCCATGTATCTAAGTCTGGGAATAAGTACATATCTGACTCTTCAATACGAACAAACCCTTCAATTGAAGAACCATCAAACATCATTTTATTGTCTAAAGCCTTTTCTAATTGACTAGATGGAATTTCTACGTTCTTAATAATTCCAAGTAAGTCAGTAAACTGTAAACGGATGTACTTCACGTTTTCTTCTTGCGCAATTCGGAAAATATCCTCTTTCGTAAATTTCGCCATACTACTATTCCTCCCCAGTTTTTATCATTCTTAATGAAAGAATCTTGACATATCTCCTTGTCGTAGAGATGTTCGGTTAAAACGACCTGCTTGAATAAGTTCGGATTTTAATAGTTTTCGAAGCTCTTCATCACTTAATTCCTTAGGAACGACAAGGTTAGTGCTATCTTCTTGCTGAGCTTCCTGCTGATTTGCTACTTGAAGGACTTTCTTTATTCCTGCCATGTTAACACCTTGGTCAATCATTTCCTTAATCTCTAATAAACGATCGACATCATTAAATGAGTAAAGGCGTCGATTCCCATCAGATCTAGCAGGTTGAACTAAGTCATGCTCTTCATAATAGCGGATTTGGCGCGCGGATAACTCAGTCAAATTCATAACAATTCCCATTGGGAATAAGGGCATATTTCGACGTATGTTATCGCTCATAACCAATCCTCCTTTTTTCTTTCTCTAGTTTATTTTATTCCATGTGAGGAAATGTGTCAATGATATGATAGGTTTTATTACATAAGATTTTAACAAAAAGGGTATATTAAAAGATCTTTTTCTAAAATCCCCTTTTCTTCTATAAATTAAACAGATTTTTATCTATTAATGAATCAATCGCTGAGCAAATTGCCATCTTTACATGACTATATGTCAATCCCCCCTGGACGTATGCAACGTACGGAGCTCTTAGTGGTCCGTCTGCAGAAAGTTCTATGCTTGCCCCTTGGATAAAGGTCCCTGCCGCCATGATCACATCATCCTCATAGCCTGGCATATAGCTAGGATAAGGTGTGACATGGCTATTAATGGGAGACGCATATTGAATAGCTTGACAAAAAGCCACCATTTTTTCACGATCGTCAAATTGAACAGATTGTATTAAATCCGTACGTTTACTATTCCATTTAGGGCTTGTATTGAATCCAAGTTTTTCTAAAAGAGCTGCAGTAAATATTGCCCCCTTCAATGCTTGACTTACAGTATGTGGTGCCATGAAAAATCCTTGATACATCTCCTGAAGACTGTATAAAGAAGCTCCTGCCTCTGCTCCTATTCCCGGAGAGGTCATTCGGTAACTACATGCTTCAACTAAGTCCTTTCTCCCTACTATGTATCCACCGGTTTTAGCCAATCCTCCACCTGGATTCTTTATTAATGACCCCGCCATTAAATCAACACCAATATGACAAGGCTCTTGCTCTTCTACAAACTCTCCGTAACAATTGTCTACAAAAACGACTAAATCTTGTTTAATTGTTTTTACGAAATCAACCATTTTACTTATTTCTTCTATAGTAAATGAAGGTCTTGTTGCATATCCTTTTGAGCGTTGGATCCCAATCATCTTAGTATTTGGTTTAATCGCTCTTTTTACTGCTTCATAGTCAATCTGACCTTCATCTGTTAAATTCACTGTTTGATAATCTATATTGAACTCTTTTAGTGAACCGACACCATTTCCTCGAAGGCCAACAATTTCTTCAAGCGTATCATATGGCTTCCCTGTTATGTATAATAATTCATCTCCTGGTCTTAAAACCCCAAATAACGCAATTGAAATTGCATGTGTCCCTGATATTATCTGTGGTCTAACTAAACCCGCTTCTGCACCTAGAACATCTGCATAAATCTTTTCAAGGGTATCTCTTCCCATATCATCGTAACCATATCCTGTTGAAGGAATAAAGTGAGAATCACTTACCCGATTAGTCCGGTATGATTGTAGTATTCGATATTGGTTATTCTCTGCAATCAAATCAATTTCATCATGAATTTTTTTAATTTGTGTTTCTGTTTCACTTACAATATCTAGTAGTTGATTTCCATGCTTTAAAAACTGTAACATTTCTATTTCCTCTCTTACTGCATATAATTCTTAAGCTGCTGTGTAATTGATAAAGTCGGTTGTATAAATCCTTTGCAAAGATAGCTGTCTCTTTCTTCCTCAAAAGACAACTCTGTTAAAACCGAGGTTGATTTTAACTGTGACAGAAGCTTCCCTTCTGAATTGGGGATATACACCTTATATTCTTCCATGCTTTCCATCATAAGTGATTGAATCATCTGTCTTAATGAATCTAAATCACCTTCGTTAAAGGCACTAATTAAAATGGATTCATGACCTTTAGAAGGAACAAAATCAGTGTGTTGTTCATCCCGTTTATTATATACCGTTAAAATTGGAATTTGGTCAGCCTCAAGTTCATCTAATAGTTTATATACTGTTTGTTCATGGTTATAGTAGTCAGGGTTTGAAGAATCTACTACATGTAAAATTAAGTCGGCTTCCTTTGCTTCTTCTAAAGTTGACCTAAAAGCAGCAATTAAGGATGTTGGAAGATCTTGAATGAATCCAACGGTATCTGTTAATAAAGCCGTAAAACCTGATGGTAGAATACATTTTCTTGTCATTGGATCAAGTGTGGCAAACAACTGATTTTCTTCAAGCGAGTCAGCTTCTGTTAATCGATTAAATAATGTAGATTTTCCAGCATTCGTATAACCTACTAAGGCTAATTGGAAAGATTGATTATGCTTTCTTCTTTCTCGGTACCTTTCTCTATGCTGAACGATACTAACTAACTGTCCTTTTATGTCATCAATTCTGCGATGAATATGTCGTCGATCTGTTTCTAACTTAGTCTCACCTGGTCCTCTTGTCCCAATTCCTCCACCGAGTCGAGATAAAGATAACCCTTTACCAATTAAGCGTGGTAACAAGTACTGAAGCTGGGCAAGTTCTACTTGTAGTTTTCCTTCCCTAGATCTTGCTCTTTGTGCAAATATATCTAGAATGAGCTGAGTCCGGTCAATCACTCTTGCCTCTAATACATTGGAGAGGTTTCGAATTTGACTTGGGGATAATTCATCATTGAAAATAATCACATCTGGCTCAGTTTCTTCCGAGAGAGCTATTAACTCCTCGACCTTCCCTTTTCCTATATACGTAGCCGGATGTCTAGTATTTCTTTTTTGAGATATAGTTGCGATGGCTTTCCCCTTAGCTGTTTTAGTTAAGGAAGCTAATTCGTCTAATGAATATTGAAAACGTTCGTCATCTTCATTAGGTAGTTGACAACCAACAAGAATCACCTTTTCAAACATGTGTTCGGTAGGTCCCATCTGTTCGGCCCCTCTTTCTAATAAGTAAGTATTATTAAGTAAGACCATCATACCAAAACAATCTATAATTAGAAACTCCTTCAGATTCTCCTAAGTTAGGGAGCATCTCACACAAAATGATTGATTTCACAAAAATTCCTGTTAAAATAAATCGAGTCATCAATGAGTTTACACAGAGAGGGATATAAAACAAATGATTACTTGGGATGTTATGACGATCATTGGAACGATTGCATTTGCCGTAAGTGGTGGGATTGTAGCAATGGAGGAAGAGTATGATATATTAGGTGTTTATATTTTAGGATTAGTCACCGCTTTTGGGGGAGGAGCAATTCGTAACCTATTAATCGGAGTTCCGGTGTCAGCCTTATGGGAACAAGGATATATGTTTCAACTTGCGTTATTATCTATCACAGTTATATTCCTTTTTCCAAATGGTTTGTTAAGACATTGGAAAAGATGGGGGAATTTCTTTGATGCTATTGGTCTCGCTGCTTTTGCTATCCAAGGTGCCTTATATGCAACAGGAATGGAACATCCGATTAGCGCAGTGGTCGTGGCGGCTGTCTTAACTGGTAGTGGTGGCGGCATTGTCCGCGACGTACTTGCGGGAAGAAAACCAGTTGTCTTTAGGTCAGAAATTTACGCAGTTTGGGCGGCATTAGCTGGGCTCGTGATTGGTTTTAATTTGGTAGAAGGTACATTAGGACTTTATATTCTATTCTTCTCCATCGTCGGCTTAAGGATGGCCTCCCTGATTTATAAATGGCGTCTACCTATTAAATCGATTGGACAACAAGGACAACACCATACCAATGTATAGCTTGGCAAAATTGCCAAGCTTTTATTATTGCCTATCAGAAAACCATAAATTTTATGTAGATAACTAACTTATCTCATAGTGATCGGAATCCAGCGATTTAATCCTTGCTGTTTTATGATTAGACATATAACTACTAGACAAATTAACCATTCTCGTATATTCCACTTAAAAACTAGTCCACCTTGTTTATTATCTGCATATAAAAGTAAAGAGACATTCATGCAAGCTATAGATAGGAGGATTATGATGAGTAAAGATGAACAAAAGAAAAAACCGACTATTTTCTCAAAAAGTATTGTGGATTTAATGGTTTCAGATATCTTCACTAGACATGGAATTACTAAAACGAATAAAAAAGAGATTTCTGAAGAACAAAAGGAAATGATTAAAAACCTAGTAACAGATTTATCAGAACAGGTGAATGAGTTTGTTAAGACTAATGAACAAAAAACAAATAAAGAATAACAAAGGAAAAAATTAGATGTCTACTAAACAAGTAGGCATCTTTTATTTTTTAGTAGGGATAAAGTTCCTGCAACGAAAAACAATTTATAAAAATGTATGGTTGTCCTAGTAGATTCGCACAGACCTTAATAGATTTTAACCATAGTATATTCTATCAAAGGAAAAAGGAGTGATTATAGAATGGGAAAGAAAAGAAGAAAAAGAAAGCATAACAACAATGAAGTTGACGCTTTTGTTAATCAAGATGCAGATCAATTATCTGTAAATGAACAGGATTCACACGAAGGGATTATTATTAAAGATTCGGTGGATGTGTATGTCCAATCAACAGACACTCAAGTTGCTGTATCATTACAAGTCGCAATCCAAGCAGCTATCGCTCTAGTAATTAGTGTAACTATTGGTGATTCTGATCGAAGTCAAGCCGTTTCTCAAGAAATTATGCAAAAGTTTGCGTCAGAACAAAAAAATCAGCAACTTACAGTTATTGAGAATTCTAAAGCAGTCAAAGTTACTACTACAGATACAGATGTAACAGTCAATATTCAAGCACTTCTTCAAGTATTGCTAACTCTAGTTGTTAGATTAGATGTCTTTTAATAGACATCTAACAAACAGCTAAAACTTTTGTAAAGGAGATGCACCTCAGTGAGTGAACAAAATGAAAGTTGGTCTGCTTTGAGTTCTGAAGAGTGGTCTAAGTCTGATAAAACAGAATCAACTGTTTTAGAAGATGCTGACCAGTTATCCTTTACAGAACAAGATTCAGACGAAACAATTATTGTAAGAGATTCTTATGAAGTCACCATACAAACCACAGATTCGCAGGCTGCTATTGGACTTCAGGTTGCTTTACAATTAGCAATCGCTCTCGTTTTAACCATCACGATTGGTGATAGTGATCGGTCTAGAGCTGTGGTACAGGATATGGTCCAGCACTTACAAGTCTATCAGTCTAACAAACAAAAAATTATTGTAGAAAATAGTAGAAAAGTATCCATTATGACAACCGATACTGATATAGCCGTTAATATACAAGCACTTCTGCAAGTCATGCTAGCTCTTGTAGCAAAGCTTGATATTTTATAAAAAAAATGAAAGGGTGGTGCCAAAATGGCAGATAAAAAGTGGAAAGCTTTAGATCATCACTGTTCAAAAAATGCTGCAGTCGATCAAATGGCAGAACAAAAGGTAGTAAGTAAGCAAAGATCAAAGGAATTGATTTTTATTAAGGATTCTGAAGAAGTTGATGTTCAAACTACTGACACTCAGGCAGCAGTTTCACTTCAGTTAGCACTTCAAGCAGCAATCGTAGCTGTAATTAGTGTAACAATCGGAGATACAGAGCGCTCAAGTCTTGTAGCACAAGAGTTCGAACAGTTGGTTAAAACCAAGCAATCAAATTTCCAGAAAACTGTTATTGAAAACTCAAAATGCGTGACAGTTGTGACTACCGATACAGATATAACTGTTAACATCCAAGCTTTACTCCAAATCCTAATTGCAATTGTTGTTAAGCTAGATGTTTTGTAAGAACTAATTAGAATAAGTAAGGAGGGAGAACTTTGGATAAAGAACAATTTTCGGCCCAATTAAAGTCCCTAAACGATAAAGCAATGGATGAGTTAATTGATATGGTCAATAAGCGTAATGCCAAAAGACGACTAGAGAAAAAAACAGAGGCTATAGAAGAGCCTATAACTAACCATGAATTAGAAGAGCCAGAAGTCTCTAGCCTAAATATATTAGATAGCCTTGAAAAGGAATTAGATCAGAAGCCAGAACCGAAGTCAAATGAGGTAATTAGACGTATTAAAGAGTTTTTCGGTTTTGGAAAATAGCCCTAAAACAATTAAGGAGCTACCCTTATTGGGTAGCTCCTTACACTTCCACTCCAAATTCTAAATCATACCTTTGAATGGTTAATAAATCTTGCCTCTCGTAAGCTTCATTCCTCAATAACCTCATTGCTTGGGAACGAATAGTCTTCTCAATTACATTTCGTACATATCTCCCATTACTAAATGAGCGGTGGTTCTGCAGTAAAATTTCCTTTAAGTGGTTTCTAAGTTCTAATTCCGCATCTTTTGTTAACTGATACTCTTTATCTGAGAGCATTCTCTTAGCAATTTCCATTAACTGTTCTACTGAATAATCCGGAAAGTCCAAAACCACAGGAAACCTAGATTTCAAACCAGGATTTAAAGAAAGAAAATTTTCCATTTCACGAGAATAACCTGCTAAAATTAAAATAAAATCATGCTGCTTATCCTCCATATGCTTCACCAATGTATCTATTGCTTCCTTCCCAAAATCCTTTTCTCCACCTCTAGCTAAGGAATACGCTTCATCTACGAATAAAATACCGCCCATTGCTTTTTTTATGAGATCACGGGTTTTCTGGGCAGTGTGACCAATATATTCCCCTACTAAATCTGCCCGTTCTGCCTCAATTAAATGACCTTTTGAAAGGACGTTCATTTGTAGAAACAGCTTTCCCAATAATCTTGCTACTGTTGTTTTACCAGTACCAGGATTGCCTTTAAAAAGCATATGGAGCACTTGCTTGCCTACTTTAAGCCCTTGTTCTTCTCTTTTTTTATTAATGTATAGCCATGCATAAATTTCTTTTACCATCTTTTTCATTTCAGTCAATCCAACCAGATCGGCCAATTCTTCTTCTATGTGCTTAAGTTCAGGGTGTTTAACTGGAGCCTCTACCATCGGATAAGGCTCACGCTCCAATTTAGTGGAATGAGAATGTTGTTTTTTTTGATCATGAAGAATAATATTTATTTGTCCATTGTTTTTTAACTTAATTGGTTGATCCAAGGACTTTCACCTCTCATTTCATTACATTATACGTTGGTACTTTGAAAAATGTGACAAAAGCCTAATTTTCTATAAAAAAGTTAAAAAATGACTAGAATTGTAACAAAAAGTTTTACAATTCTAGTCATTTTTCGGAGATGCATTCAATATTTTGTCTGTTTATGCGGTTTCCCAAGAAATACTGAGTAATTATACGTTGTACTTAACCAGTGTAACCATATTAATGCTATTCAATCATTCTATTCATAATATTAGATAGTTATGTTGACCATAAGGAATCTAGAAGGCCTAATAGCTTGGTTAAAGCTAGGTTATTAAGGTGCACTTACTACATATAAGGCTAGGTATTTTCTTTTACAACAAAAAAACCTCGAGTAAACGAGGTTATGATAATTGCTGATCAAGTTCTAGTTGTACGTTCTTTTGTGGGACAAAAGTTGAAATGGCATGTTTATAAATTAATTGCTGTTTTCCTTCAGATTCTAAAAGAACAGTAAAATTATCAAAGCCTTTTACGATTCCTCTTAATTGAAATCCATTTAATAAATACACCGTTACAAATGCGTTGTCTTTACGAAGCTGATTTAAAAACTGATCCTGGATATTAATTGACTGCTTCATGATAAGCCCTCCTCATTTCTCTATACTGTTCTATTTCGATTAAATCTCTAGCTTTCCTGCTATATAATGAATTATTTCAGTGAACTTTTTTTCATACTCTTCATTTGTCATATCAAACCAATGGACATCCATTTTATTACGGAACCAGGTTAACTGGCGTTTTGCATACCTTCTCGAGTTTCTTTTTAGAAGTTCCACTGCCTCAGCAAAGGTAATCAATCCATCAAGGTATTGATATAACTCTTTATAGCCAATTGCTTGGATCGATTGAACGTCCTTTATTCCTTGTTGGTATAAACGTTTAACCTCTTGCTCCAATCCTTGTTCAATCATCACATCTACTCGTTTGTTGATTCGGTCATATAAGAGTTCTCTATCAAGAGTTAAACCAATTAAAGCTACATCATAAAGAGTCTCTTCATCTTGATCATCGATATAATCACTCATTGTTTTACCAGTTGTTATGTAGATTTCAAGTGCCCTGATTATCCGTCGATGGTTGTTTGGGTGAATTTTCTCTGATGCTACCGGATCCACCATTTTAAGTCGGTCTACTAACACATCAATGCCATATTCCTGTGCTTCTTTCTCTAGCTGGTCTCTAACGGTTAAGTCTTTACCTTGGTCTGAAAAATGGTAATCTTGAATAACAGATTGAATATATAAACCTGTTCCTCCGACGATGATGGGAAGTTTATTACGCTCATTAATATCCTTAATTAATTTCCTAACATCCGTTTGAAACTCTGCAGCAGAATATGGTTCAGTAGGCTCTTTTATGTTAATTAAATGATGAGGAATTCCGTCCATCTCTTCGGCCGTTATTTTGGCTGTTCCTATATCCATGGAACGATAAATTTGCATGGAGTCCCCGCTTATAA
Organism: Bacillus sp. AK128; assembly: GCF_053903075.1. Lineage (NCBI taxonomy): Bacteria > Bacillati > Bacillota > Bacilli > Caryophanales > Bacillaceae > Bacillus > Bacillus sp. AK128. Next base: position 2,749,025 of record NZ_CP096379.1, read on the forward strand.
TTTCCCCATTGAACCTTTTAGCCAGTTCGATACTTAGCTTTGTCTTTCCAACAGCTGTTGGTCCTATAATAACTACTAGCTTCTCCTTATTCATGCCCTTATCTTCTACCTCGTTCCTACCGTTCTACTTTATGCTTTATTTTACCATAAGTATGATGCCTATATTTATAAGACATTGTAGCAACATCAAATTATTATGCCCAAATAAAAGCAAATCATTCGTAAAGAAATAAATTTTAATAGCTAAATGAAAGAAAAGCTGTTTCACACAGCTTTTCTACATTACACGCTTAAATAACTTTTCCATTTCATAGGTAGAGAAATGGATGATAATTGGTCTTCCATGAGGACAAGTAAATGGATCCTCTGAAAGTCGTAAAGACTCTAAAAGTGAAAAGATATCGGACTCACGTAGGTAATGATTCGCTTTAATCGATCCTTTACAGCTCATCATAATCGCAGCTTCTTCCCTCAGCTTCTTAATATCTACTTTTTTAGTAGTTAGTACCTGTTGGATAATCTCCTCGATTACCTCTGTCTCATATCCATCTGGAAACCACTGTGGGTGTGCCCTTATGATATAGCTTTGAGGCCCAAAGTCCTCAAGAAATATACCTACCTCATTTAATAATTCCTTATGTTCCTCGATGATAACATATTCATTATGTGAATATTCAAGTGTAAGTGGAACTAATAGGTCCTGTAGTTCTCTTCTTACCTCTCCTACCTTCTCCCTGAAAAATTCATATTTTACTCGTTCTTGAGCAGCATGCTGATCGATAATATATAACCCATTTTCGTTTTGAGCAAGGATATACGTTCCATGCATTTGTCCAATAGGATAAAGAGGAGGAATTCGTTCACCCTTCTCTTCAGCTAAGGGTAAAGTGCTAGTTTCTAGTTCCTCGTTCTGATTTTCATCGTCAATAGTGATTTCAATAATTGGTTCTACTTCATCCTCAACAGAAGACTTGTCCACACCTAGTTTTGACTGACTCTCATTAAAAAATGGAGTAAAATCATACTTTTGCTCTTCTTTTATTAATGTTTGTGGAGCATGAGTAAATTTAAATGCCTCTTGGACGGACTCCTTTGGCTTTACAGAGGTCTTTGGAGCTTGTACAGCTGGTATTAGCTGTTGTTTCTTAAAAAGTGATTTGATTCCCTCTTTAAGAAGATCATGTAACTCGGCCTCTTTACTCACTCGAACTTCAAGCTTAGCAGGATGGACGTTTACATCTACGAGCAGTGGGTCCATTTCGATTTCAACAAGAACAATAGGGAAACGACCAATCGGTAATAATGTATGGTATCCATCTTGAATAGCTTTACTTATTGGAAAGTTTTTTATATATCGTCCATTGATAATAACAGATAGATAATTCCTAGAAGCTCTTGTCACTTCTGGAAGGGAGATATACCCGCTTATTTTAAAATCTAGTGATTCTAGATTAATTGGAATAAGCTTTTTAGCAATGGACATTCCATAAATAGAAGCTAATACTTGTAGGACGTTACCACTACCATTGGTATACAAAATCCGATTTCCATTATGAGTCAGCTTAAACGATACACCTGGATAGGCCATCGCAATACGATTCACTGTGTCCGTAATGTTCCCTAACTCGGTATGAATCGTCTTCATGTATTTTAGTCTTGCTGGTGTGTTAAAAAATAGATTTTGAACGGTTATTTCAGTCCCTTTTCGACTACTCGTTTTTTCATGTTTTTCTATTCTTCCACCTTTTAAATAGACTAGCGTTCCTGGACCAGTACCGGTAGATGTTTTAATTTCTAACTCTGATACAGATGCGATACTTGGTAGGGCTTCTCCACGAAAACCTAGAGTACGTATCCGAAACAGATCTATTTCATCTTTAATTTTACTAGTCGCATGTCGTTCAAAGGCTACTAAACAATCATCCTCTTCGATTCCGTGTCCGTTATCAATAATCCTGATTTTAGAAAGACCAGCCTCTTCTAGTTCAATCTCGATGATTGTACTACCAGCATCTATTGAGTTTTCAACTAATTCCTTCACGACAGAGGCAGGACGCTCAACTACTTCACCAGCTGCTATTTTATTGGAGAGTGCATCATCTAGTTTCCTAATAATCCCCACTAGCTCTCCCCCTTTTTATTTCTTTAGTTTCTTCTGTATTTCATATAACTTATTCATCGCATCCATTGGTGTCATTTCCATTAACGGAATCGATTTAATTAACTTAAGAACTTCCTTTTCTTGATCTGTTAAGCTTACTTCTCTTACAGTAGCTGCTTGTTCAGCAAAGAAGGATAGTTGTCTTTCTCCTTCTACCTTAGGTTCAACAACCTTCTCTTGAGCTACTTGCTTTTCTCCTTCAAAGGTCAGCAGTAAGTCGCGAGCTCTTGAAATTAACTTCTTTGGTAACTCTGCCAATTCAGCTACATGGATTCCATAGCTTTTATCAGCAGCTCCTTCCTGGACCTTGTGTAAAAATACTACTCTACCATTTTGCTCAATTGCTCTAACATGAACATTTTTCAAATGCTCCAATTCCTTTTCTAGGGAAGTAAGCTCATGATAGTGAGTAGAGAATAGAGTCTTTGCTTTTATGTGTTCATGTATATATTCTATAATCGCCTGAGCTAAAGCCATCCCATCATAGGTAGATGTACCTCTTCCGATTTCATCAAAAAGAATTAGGCTATCCTGTGTAGCATTAGAAATAGCATTTTTTGCTTCTAGCATCTCTACCATGAAAGTACTCTGACCAGAGATTAAATCATCGGCTGCTCCAATTCGAGTAAATACTTGATCAAAAATAGGTAATATAGCCACCTCAGCAGAAACAAAGCAACCAATTTGAGCCATAATTGAGGTCAAAGCAATCTGTCTCATATATGTGCTCTTCCCGGACATATTTGGACCAGTAATAAGCAGAACCTGACGTTCATCATCCATGATACAATCGTTGGCAACATACTCCTGTGTATCCATCATTTTTTCAACGACCGGGTGACGCCCATTTAGGACTCTCAGCTGGTGGTCTTTTGACATTTCTGGCTTTACAAAATGCCGCTCCTCACTAACGACTGCAAACGATTGTAAGACATCCACTTCACTAACAAGTTTAGCCAATCGCTGCAATCTTGGGATGAATTCCTTTACTTGTTCACGTAGTGATAAAAACAAATCATATTCCAGTTGAACAATTTTTTCCTCTGCTTCTAGTATTAAAGATTCCTTTTCCTTTAATTCAGGGGTAATGTAACGCTCTGCATTAGCTAATGTTTGTTTTCTCTCATAGCGCCCTTCCTGCAGAAGATTAATATTCGATTTTGTCACTTCAATATAATATCCAAACACACGGTTATAGCCAATTTTAAGGGATTTAATTCCGGTTAGCTCTTTTTCTTTTTGCTCAAGCTCTGCAATCCAGGTTTTTCCGTTCCGGCTTGCATCTCGGTACTTGTCGAGTTGGTCATGATATCCATCTTTAATCATATCACCCTCTTTTACACTTAGAGGGGGCTGTTCCTTTAACGATTGTTCCAATAAGTCTAATAACTCTTCACAGCCGTCCATATTACTCGCTAATGTTTTGGCATAAGGGAGCTCTAATTCTTCAACAGTAGCCTGAATAGATGGAATCTGTTGAAGGGACCTTCTTAGCTGAACTAAATCTCGAGCATTTACATTACCAAATGCAACTCTTCCAGCTAGTCTCTCAATATCATAGACTTCCTTTAACTTCTCGCGCAGTTCACTCCGAGCGAAGAACTGAGTTAGAAGTACTTCCACCATATCATGTCTACCCTTTATTTTTTCCGTATCAATAAGTGGTCGATCAATCCATGCTTTTAAAAGCCTTCCTCCCATAGCTGTCATCGTTTCATCTAACAGCCACAACAAGGAACCTTTTTTCCCTTTAGACCTGATTGTTTCAGTCAATTCCAGATTTCGCTTTGAATACATATCAATTTTCATAAATTGATGAGCCGTATAATATATTGGTGCTTGAATATGATCTAATTTTCTTTTCTGTGTGCGAATTAAATAGTGAAGTAAACGGGATACAGTTAATTTTAGCTTGTCCCCTTGAAGTTCCGCTAGTATAGGTTCAATTTCCTCAAATTTAATCTCTAAATTCTCAAAGGAAACTGTTACAAAGCAACGATCCTGTAATTGTTTTTGTTTTTCTTCTCCAAGAGAAGAAGCGACAACAATTTCTCTAGCTCCTGTCGATAAGACTTCACCCAAAACCTCGTTCCAATCCTTTAGAAGGGTAAGCTGAAGTTCTCCAGTAGTTAGGTCATTATAGCAAAAACCAAAGTTCCCACCATCAAATTCGGAAAGTGAAGCGATATAATTGTTCTGCTTATCTTCTAAGCTCTTCCCTTCCATTACTGTTCCTGGTGTAATTAACTGAACAACCTCTCTCTTAACAACTCCTTTAGCCTGCTTCGGATCTTCCACCTGTTCACAGATTGCAACCTTATAGCCCTTCGAGACTAGTTGTTCAATATAGTTGGGAGCCGCATGATAAGGCACCCCACACATCGGGATGCGCTCGTCGCTCCCACCTTCTCTGCTTGTTAAGGTAATTTCGAGAACGTGAGCCGCTCGAACAGCATCCTCGAAAAACATTTCATAAAAATCCCCTAAGCGAAAAAATAAAAAGGCATCTTGGTATTCTGCCTTAATTTTTAAATATTGCTGTATCATAGGCGTATATGTGGCCATTAATTATCCCCCGTAACTTCCTTTAAAACTTTGTCTCTATTATAGCATAATTCTACAAATTTCTACTTTGGTAAAAATAGAAAAGCAGGCGTGAATGGATGTGTTATTAAGGGGAATGAAGCAATGTTTACATACATGTAAAAATAATTAGTTAATATTACGGTATACTGGAATGGAGATCACAAGATAAATACAAAAAAAACTAGGAAGTTTACCTCCCTAGTTCGTTGTTACTCTTCTTCATCGCCTAATAAGAAGTTTGGATCTAAATCTTCAAAATCCTCATCATCTACATCGAAATCAAAGTTATCGTCACAGCCATCTTCAGTGACAGCAACACAAACTTTAGTTTCTCCAATGACTTCAACTAAAAATTCTCTTTCTACCTGAACAACCACCTTGTTACCATTTGGTGAAATGGTAGCTTCTAAACAATTGGGTTGTTGGATGGCACGGGCAATAACCTCATGGTCATCACCAAAGAAATTCTCATCACGATATTTAAGCTTCACAGCGTCCTTGTATGATACAGTTTCTGTTACAACTTCTGTTTTTGTATTGTCGTTGTAAGAGTACCATACGTTAATATCATAGCGGCCATCAACTTCCACAACATCCCCACATTTTTTTGCATTATATACGTGGTTAATTACCCAGCATCCTAAGATACTTGTTGGTCTGTGTGAAGGTGAAATGGTATGTGTTGACTGCGTGAATTTCTTTCCTTTTCCAACAACAGCCTTTGTAATAATCTCTCTGTATTGGGACATAAGAACAAACCCTCCTCATTTCAATCTACATTTCATCCTATGCGTGACAAATGACTAGTGTGCTACTAATTTTTTTAAGAAAGAAAAAAATTTCATAATCAGCAAAATTAGGCGGTTTAGTTCATTGTATGCACGAATGCCCAGATATGTACTAAAAATTATTTAGTTAGAGGATTTATTTTGTTAAAAATCAAGAAAACACCATATAAAAAGGTGTAGAAGAGATCCTTCTACACCTTACATTATTAATGACAACCGCAGCCATCTCCACAACTACTAGCAGAGCCCTTACCATTTGCCTTTGATCCAGTTTCACCACGTAAAACGTCTCCACCAGTTGCTTCGATTATCTCATTAGTAACCGTATTAGAGATTGTATTTGCAACAAGCTGAAGAAGATCGTTTACATCAACTTGTGATGTTTTAAAATCTTGAACAACCGGAATCGCTTCTAGCTCTTCCTGTAATTGGTCAATTTGTGCTTCAACTTTCTTTAATGCCTCATGCTTACCGTAATGTTGATAATTAACAGCATTTTTTTGTAGATTTTTAATTTTACTTATCATTTCTTGCACTTTTGTATTGTAGTTAATTTGCGCTTCTGCACGCTTGAAGAAGTCTACTTCTTCTGTTTGTGAGATCATTTTTGCAAGATCTCTTGCTCTATTGATGATTTCGTCTCTTGTATAAGTTGCCATATTAATTCACCTCAGCCATTTCCTCAACGATTTCTCCATCTAATGTCCATGTCTTAGCTTTTAGGACTTTTACCTTCACTACTTTACCAATAACTGATTTAGGAGCTTTAAAGTTTACAAGCTTACTTTTTGAAGTATACCCCGCTAAAACTTCAGGGTTGTTTTTACTTTCACCTTCTACTAAAACCTCTACAACTTGCCCTTCGTACTCTTTAAGCTTTTTAGCAGATGTTTCATTTACAAGCGCATTTAAGCGCTGCAGGCGTTCCTTTTTAACTTCCATAGGAATATTATCTTCCATTTTAGCAGCAGGCGTTCCCTCACGCGGAGAATAAATAAACGTATATGCTGAATCGAATTCCACTTCACGATAAAGAGACAATGTCTCCTCAAATTGTTCGTCTGTTTCATTTGGGAACCCAACAATAATATCTGTTGTTAGTGAAGCGTTTGGAATCGCTTGTTTAATTTTTCTAACAAGCTCTAAATAATGCTCACGGGAATATTTACGAGCCATAAGCTTTAAGATTTCTGAGCTACCAGATTGAACAGGAAGATGAATATGATCTAGTAAGTTTCCACCTTTAGCCAGTACTTCAATTAACCGATCATCAAAATCTCTTGGATGACTTGTCGTAAATCGAATACGCGGGATATCTATTTTTCGTAGTTCATCCATCAAGTCGCCAAGACCATATTGTAGGTCCTCAAAGTCTTTACCATACGCATTTACGTTTTGACCTAAGAGAGTAATTTCCTTATACCCTTGGGCAGCAAGCTTGCGAACTTCTTGAATAATTTCTTCCGGTAGACGACTTCTTTCTTTACCACGGGTATACGGAACAATACAGTACGTACAGAACTTATCACAGCCGTACATAATGTTTACCCAACCCTTGATACTACCTTTACGTACCTTTGGAAGATTTTCAATGACATCGCCTTCTTTGGACCAAACCTCAATCACCATTTCCTTTGATAGGTAGGCTTCGTTCAGTATTTGCGGAAGTCGGTGAATATTATGAGTTCCAAAAATCATATCAATAAACGGATGCTTCTGAAGAATTTTATTAACGACTGACTCTTCCTGAGACATACATCCACATACACCGATTAATAAGTCAGGTCGATCCTTCTTTAGTGGCTTAAGATGTCCAATTTCACCAAATACTTTGTTTTCTGCATTTTCACGAATTGCACAGGTATTTAATAAGATAACATCTGCATCGTCAACTGTTTCAGTTGGTTCATAGCCAAGTTGAATAAAGATACCTGACATTACTTCAGTATCATGTTCGTTCATTTGACAGCCATACGTATTGATCAAGAATTTCTTGCCTTGTCCGATTCCTTGTAACTCTGGTGTTATTTCAAACTGATCAATATAATTAATAGATTCTTTCCCACGTCTCTTGCCTTCTGCAAGATTCGGTGCGTCATTAATCGTAATATTACGGCCACTTAGTCTATAGGTTGTCTTGCCATCCTCTTGTTTTACTACTTTAGCACCGCTGAAGTCAAAGTATTTGCTATAGTCCTTGTCGGATTTTTTGTCCGAAGAATCTACAGTCTTAATTTGTGCGGTTTGTTCTAAACGCTGCTTTTCATTCATTGAAAGGCTCCTTTCTAAATGGTGATAATTTCAAGAACAAAAAAATACATAAAATCTATACACATTACCATAGTATATAGGTTAACCACTTTTAAAACAATGGAAAAGTCTCATGTCACTAATTATACATTTTTACAAATAGTAAAGCCATTTCCCAAGGGGAAATGGCTATTATACGTTTACATAAACTCAGCAACCAGCTCGTCAAACTGCTTTTCTGAGATATTAAGATCTGACTCAGAAAGTGGAGATTCACTGTAACCAGCAACAAGTTCTTGATACGATTTTTGTTCCGTGTTTTGATAAATTAATCCAGTAACAAGACCTCTATTTTCCATTAATGTCTTCATAGCTGTCATTTTGTTATTTGGATCATAAGCTTCAATATCACTTAACTTTACAAGATTTTCTTTAAACCAGTCATAAGTGTTTACTTTATTATAAGTTACACAAGGACTAAATACGTTGATTAAAGAGAAACCTTTGTGGTTGATACCAGCTTCAATTAATGCAGTTAGCTCTTTTAGGTCTGTTGAGAAGCTTTGCGCAACGAAAGTAGCTCCGGCTGTTAGGGCCATTTCCATTACATTAAGAGCAGACTCAATAGATCCTTGTGGAGTACTCTTTGTTTTAAATCCAACATCACTACGTGGTGATGTTTGACCTTTTGTTAATCCATAAATTTGGTTATCCATTACGATATAAGTTACGTCAATATTACGACGAATTGCATGAATCGTATGTCCAAGGCCGATTGCAAATCCGTCTCCGTCACCACCTGAAGCGATAACTGTTAGATCCTTATTTGCCATCTTTACACCTTGAGCAATTGGTAATGAACGACCATGAATACCGTGGAAGCCATATGCATTGATATAACCTGAAATACGACCAGAACATCCAATACCAGAAACTACTGCTAATTGGTCAGGCTCTAATCCTACATTTGCAGCTGCACGCTGAATCGCTGCTTGTACGGAGAAATCTCCACATCCTGGGCACCAGTTAGGTTTTACAGAGTTACGAAAATCTTTAAATGTTGCCATTGATTATAACAACTCCTTGCTTCTGTTGTGAATTTCCTTAGGCAGGAATGGGTTTCCGTCATATTTTAATAATGAAGTGACCTTCTCACCGTAACCAGCATTCATTTTTAAAATATTCGCTAATTGGCCAGTAGCATTGTTTTCAACCACGACAACCTTTTTAGCTGACTTTACATAAGGAAGAATTTCCTCTGTTGGGAATGGGTGAATTAAGCGAACATGCGCATGATTTACTTTTGTTCCCTCTAGGTCAAAACGTTCCATTGCCTCTTCAATTGCACCACGAGTTGAGTTGAATCCAACAAATAGGATATCAGCTTCTTCGTGCTTTGCATTTACATGAACAGGAGTGTTGAATTTCAAGTTATTTAACTTACGTAAACGCTTATCCATTTGTGCATTACGGTTAGTTGGAGATTCTGACGGCTTACCAGTTTCATCATGTTCTACACCTGTAACATGGTGAATACCATTTTTCATACCTGGTATAACACGAGGAGATACGCCGTCTTCTGTTACTTCGAAACGCTTGAAGTATTCTTTATTTTCTTGTTCTGCTAGTTCACCAGCTTGTAACTTTCCACGGCGAACTTCAATTTTATCAAACTCTAATGGTTCAACCGTTTGCTTACCTAATGATAGTTGAAGGTCAGTTAAAAGGATAACAGGAACTTGATATTCTTCTGCAATATTTAAAGCATCAATAATATCATAGAAAGCTTCCTGTACAGTACTTGGAGCCATTACAACCTTAGGAATTTCTCCATGAGTACCATAAATCATAGCCATTAGATCTGATTGTTCTTGCTTAGTAGGTAATCCAGTCGATGGACCACCACGCTGTGTATCAATAATAACTAAAGGCTGTTCAGTAATACCTGAAAGACCAATTGCTTCCATCATTAGGGAAAGTCCAGGACCAGCAGATGCAGTTAATGCACGAACACCCGCATAGTTCGCACCAATTGCCATTGTACATGCAGCAATTTCGTCCTCAGTTTGAATAACAGTTCCACCAAACTTTGGTAGCTTTTTAATAAGGTATTCCATGATTTCTGAAGCTGGTGTAATTGGATATGCTGGCATAAAACGAGTTCCACCTGCAAGGGCACCCATAGCAATTGCATCGTTACCAATTAGGAACATACGCTTTTTCCCATCAGCCTTTTCAAGCTGCATCGTTTGAATGTTCTCACCCGCTTGGCTTGTAACAAATTCGAAGCCTTGTTTAATCGCTTCCATATTTTTATCAACAATTTGTTGACCTTTACGTCCAAATATTTCTTGTACAACTTCTTTAAACACTTCAATATCTAAGTCCATTACTGCACTGCTTGCACCAATTGCTACCATGTTTTTCATTAAAGAAGTACCTAGTTCTGTTGCTAATTCAGTAAATGGAACAGAATATAAAGTAACATTTGAGCTATCTGGAATAGTAGGCTCAAACTTAGCGTCAGCAATAACAATACCGCCATCACGTAACTCATGGAAGTTTACATCAATTGTCTCCTGGTCAAACGCTACTAAAATATCAAGATCATCTGAAATGGAACGAACTTGTGTTGTACTAACACGAATTTTGTTATTAGTATGTCCACCTTTAATACGAGAAGAGAAATGGCGATAACCATATAAATAATATCCTAAACGATTTAACGCAATAGAAAAAATCTCTCCTGTACTTTCAATACCTTCCCCTTGCTGTCCTCCAACTTTCCATGAAAGTTGATTGATCATGTGTTTACACCCCTTTGAATTACGTTCATTCTATTAAATTATAGTTTAATAATATATAGATGCCCAAAAAGTTAGCCAATTGTTATGTAATAGGAAGCATAATACACCTGTCACATCATAAGCAATTTAGAAATCGGAAACTTCCTGAACAAACTCGCGGTTAGTATTTTTTTCATCTAAATTAATAGAATAGATATATACTAAACGCTTACAATTCTAGACCTATCACAAGGAAATTGCAACCCTTTAGAACCAATTAATCGGGAAAATATGAATAATTTTTATGAATTTAAATAATATAATCTTTTAACCCTTTACTCCGGTAGATGATTAAAGAAATTCTTATAACAAAAGTTGGAAACTTGTTCCGATGTGTAGTGTTTATAAAGCTCTTCTACTAACTGCTTATATTGACCAAAATGCTCTAATCCGGAAACAGTTTGAGAGATTCCATCAAAATCTGATCCGAAGCCAATATTCTTCTCGCCACCTAGCGAGCAAAAATAATCAATGTGATACAATACGTCCTTAATAGTCGCAACTGGCTTGTCCGTCAGAAAATAAGGAACAAAGTTTATACCAATCATTCCATCTTTCTTAATGAGAGCTGTAATCTGGTCATCATATAAATTCCTTGGGTGGTTACATAATTTGATTGAGTTTGAATGAGAGGCAATTGGATATTCTGCTAGTTCCATTACATCCCAGAACCCTTTTAATGAAATATGTGATACGTCCGTCCAAACCTTAAAACGGTTATTCTCTTCTACTACTTTTTTTCCAAACAGAGATAGACCTGCTCCGCGTGGCTCTAATATTCCATCTGCTACAGCATTGCTATAATTCCATGTTAGCCCCACTGATTTTACCCCTAGATGAAATAAGGTTTTTAATCTACTTACACTTGTTCCAATCGCATCACAGCCCTCAAGCGTTAGAATAATCCCTATTTCATCGTCCCTTAAAGCTTGGATATCATGCTTTGTTCTAACAAGCTTAATACTTGGATAGATTGGTAGAATCTTCTCATACAGAATATTTATCATTTCTAGTGCTGCTTCAAACCTTTCTTGATAAGGAACCTCTTCAGGAATATAGATGGCCATACATTGAACTCCAGCACTCCCTGTTTCTAATCTGTCAAAATTAATATGCAAATCCTCACTATTTTGAAACTGTAGAGTTGGATTTAACCATAATTTATAAAGTACATCACAGTGTGCATCAAAAATTTTCATATATGTCTCTCCTTTTATTAGCATATCTCATTATTCTATATCCAAAAAGAAAAACCTGCTCACAATGGAAACAGGTTCTATCTATATGGTCAGGTATCTACTACAGATTTATCTTGGCTCAATAATTAGCTTAATAGCCGTACGTTCTTCACCGTCTATCATAATATCTGTAAAAGCAGGGATACAGATTAAATCTACCCCACTTGGAGCGACAAAACCTCTGGCGATTGCTACTGCCTTTACAGCTTGGTTTAATGCACCTGCTCCAATTGCTTGAATCTCTGCTGCACCTCTTTCTCTTAGCACTCCAGCTAGAGCTCCAGCTACAGAATTTGGATTAGATTTTGCCGAAACTTTTAAAATTTCCATTTTTTTAGTTCCTCCTTGTACATTTCAGTAAATGATGTGTGTTCGATAGAATAATTATAAAAAAATATCATTTCACTGATACTATATTCACGAGGAACTGCGTATATTCCTGCTTGTTTTATGTAATTTTTCTAAAAATTCTAAATCAACCAAATAAACAGGAAGATTATGAGAAATATGGATGGTCATCATTTATCAATATTCGTTTAATTGACGTAGCCATTCCATTCTTAGGGTCAAGGTCAATGATGACACCATTTAATTGATTTCGGCCATCCTTCACTACCTCAAACCTGGAAGGAAGCTCCGTTAAAAACTTCTTCAACACCGCATCTCGTTCTACACCTAGAATTCCGTCGTATGGTCCTGTCATCCCCACATCTGTTATATAAGCTGTCCCCTTTGCTAATAGACGTTCATCTGAGGTTTGAACATGGGTATGTGTCCCAACTACCGCGGATACACGCCCATCTAAATACCAGCCCATTGCTTGCTTTTCACTAGTTGCTTCTGCATGAAAGTCTACAAAGATATACGGAGTCCTCTTTCTTGCTTCGTTGACTAACTCATCAGCTTTTCTGAACGGACAATCAATAGATGGGAGAAATGTTCTTCCCTGCAAATTAATAACAGCAACCTCTGTCGCATTCACCTTAAGGTAAACAATCCCAACACCAGGATTACCTTCCGGGAAGTTACCAGGACGAACTAAATATTTTGCTTCATCGATAAACTCAAAAACATCCTTATGATGCCACGTATGATTTCCAAGAGTAATGGCCTGAGCCCCCCACTCTAAAAATTGCCGATATATTTTTTCAGTTATACCTTTACCACCTGCAGCATTCTCTCCATTGATAATAGTTACATTTGGTTTATATTTTTGCTTTAACTGTGGAAGATACTGCTGTACCATATCTCTACCAGGCGAACTTACAACATCACCAATAAATAAGATCCTCATAAACGGTTACTCCTTTGTTATTGCCATATGTATAACTTAGTTTGTCACATACGATTTAATTTTGCAAAAACTGTTGTAAAAATTTTATAAACGTCTTCTCTTAATCAAGTAGTCCTTCATTCCAATTCATACACATTTAATTAAAAGTTAAGTCCACCTTGTCCCTCTACCTTTGCATCAATCTTAGTCAACCGAGACTAAGACAACTACAAAAAATAAAGCGACGTTTTAAACGTCGCTTTACTTCGCATACTCAACAGCTCTAGTTTCACGTATTACCGTTACCTTTATATGCCCAGGATAGTCTAATTCTTCTTCAATTCGTTTACGGATATCTCTTGCTAAACGATGAGCTTGCAAATCATCTACTGTATCTGGTTTAACTAAGATTCTCACTTCACGACCAGCCTGAATAGCGAAAGATTTCTCAACGCCTTCATAGGATTCAGATATCTCTTCAAGCTTCTCTAAGCGGCGAATATAGTTTTCAAGCGTTTCACTTCTTGCACCAGGACGAGCCGCTGATAATGCATCAGCTGCTGCAACTAATACAGCAATGACTGATTTTGGTTCAGTGTCACCGTGGTGAGAAGCAATACTGTTGATCACGACTGGATGTTCCTTGTACTTCGTCGCAAGTTCTACACCAATTTCTACGTGACTACCTTCTACTTCATGGTCAATTGCTTTACCAATGTCATGGAGTAATCCTGCTCGACGTGCGAGGATTTCGTCCTCGCCAAGTTCAGCAGCCATTAATCCCGCTAAGTATGCCACTTCCATTGAATGTTTAAGTACATTTTGACCATAACTTGTACGATACTTTAATCTTCCAAGTATTTTGATTAGATCAGGATGTAGTCCATGAACCCCTACTTCAAAGGTTGTTTGTTCTCCAACTTCTCTAATGTACTCATCCACTTCACGTCTAGATTTTTCAACCATTTCCTCGATACGGGCTGGGTGAATCCGCCCATCTTGAACAAGCTTGTCTAAAGCCATACGAGCTGTTTCTCGTCGAATTGGATCAAAACCTGATAATATAACGGCCTCAGGTGTATCATCAATGATGAGATCAATCCCTGTTAGGGTTTCTAGAGTTCTGATATTACGTCCTTCTCGACCAATAATTCGACCCTTCATCTCATCATTTGGAAGGTTTACAACTGATACAGTTGTTTCTGCAACATGATCCGCCGCACAACGTTGGATAGCTAATGAAAGAATTTCCTTTGCTTTCTTATCAGCCTCTTCTTTTGCACGATGCTCGCTTTCTTTAATCATGACTGCAGTTTCATGGGATAGCTCATTCTCCATTTTCTCGAGAATGATATTCCTTGCTTCATCACGAGTTAAACTAGAGATGCGCTCAAGCTCTGTTTGCTGCTTTTTCACAATCTCATCCACTTTGCTTTCCATCTCTTCAATATGCTGTTGTTTTTGTGCTAGAGATCCTTCTTTCTTTTCTAACATCGCTTCACGATTATCTAGCTGGTCATCCTTGCGATCAAGGTTCTCTTCTTTTTGTAATAAACGATTTTCCTGTTTTAAAAGTTCGTTTCTACGATCACGAATTTCTTGTTCTGCCTCTGTACGGAGAGTATGAATTTCATCCTTGGCTTCAAGCAATGCTTCCTTTTTAATGGCATCTGCTTCCCGTTTTGCATCTTCTACTATTTGCTCGGCTGAAGATTTTGCGCCGGCAATTTTAGCTTCTGCAATAGATTTACGAACGAAATATCCAACAACTGCACTGATGATTGCGGTAAGCAAAATGGAGATGACTGTAATAATTGTACTACTACTCATCATTTCACCTCCCCTTGCTTAAGAGGATGTTCAAATAGTCTAAGAAAGCCATTACCTCTTGCTGGCTGCCTTACCGATCCTCATGTATCAGTAATGTTCGATTTACCTTCTACTTTAACTTGTAAACAATTCGTTCACATCGAAGTATTGCTACATTCTGAACAGTGTGGTAACTCATGCTGGAGCCGACTTGACATGACTACTGACTCACTTTGAACACACTCTAAGATTCTAATTGAATGAACAAATGTCAGCTGGTACTCTACTACTTCTGTTCAATATACAGCCAAAGGCCATATAGGTTCGTTCAAATAGCAGTTATTCACTCTATGTTGAACATTTGGTTTCAAATTACGTATTTTTCGCATCTTACAGTATAAATAAGATAGTAAATATACATATTAATTGTATAGGTGGAAAATTTTATTGTCAAGGGTTGTCCCAATTGTTAGATAACTTGTTTGAATAGTTTATAATTCTAAGCCATTTGTTCTGATTTAACTGCCAATATTTTAAGTAGTGAATAAAAAGAAAGAGGCTGGGACAAGAGACTGCTGAAAAAGTCTCATTAATACCCTTGTGTTGAAAGGAAGAGGAAACTCTTCCTTTTTTGTATACATTTGATTCAGTTGGTGAGGGGAAATGGTATCATAGTGAAAGAATACATTAGAAAATTGGTGAAACTATGCTACCTAAAAAAGAATTAGTGCTCAGTTCATATAGTGCACTTTATGATATATTAATCCCGAAAGATCATTTCTTGAGGAAATTTAATAACCTAGTTGATTTTGAATTTATCTATGACGAGTTAAAAGATATGTATAATGAGGCATTTGGTGCTACAGCTAAATGTCCTATTATGATGTTTAAATTATTACTCCTTAAAGTAATGTACCCCATGTCTGATCGAGATTTAATTGAGAGAGCGACATTTGATATGTCATTTAAATACTTTTTAGATGTAGCACCCGAAGATAAAATTGTGCATCCTACAAGCCTAACGAAATTTAGAAAACTGCGTCTACAAGACGATTCATTATTAGATTTACTAATTAAAAAGACGGTTGAGATTGCCTTACAGGAAGGTCTGATTAAATCTAACCAGATTATTGTGGATTCAACCCATACGGACAGTATGTTTAACTCTAAATCACCCATTGAAATATTGATTGAACAGTCCAAACAACTTAGAAAGAGCGTTTATAAACAAGACGAAACCTATAAAGATAAGATGCCAACTAAGCCTGGTACGAATGAACTACTAGATCATATCAATTATTGTAATCAATTAATTGAGATCATTAAAAAAGATGAGAGATTATATATCAAAGAAGACGTGAAATTAAAAGCGAACTTATTAGAAGAGATCGTAAATGATGATATCGAACACCTGAATTCAACGGTGGAAAAAGATGCAAAAGTAGGACATAAGAGTTCGGATTCTTCATTTTTTGGATACAAAACTCACATCGCAATGGTTCCAGAGCGTATTGTAACATCGGCAATTGTTACAACTGGGGAACAGCACGACGGAAAGCAAGCAAAAGAGCTAATTGAGAAAGCTGTTGAAAACGGAATTGAGGTAAAAGTATTTATTGGCGATGGGGCTTACTCTGAGAAGGATATGATTGAATATGCGAAAGAGAAAGAAATTAAGTTAGTATCGAAATTAAGCAAGACTGTTTCAGAGGGAAACAAAAGGGCATCAGGAGAATTTCAATACAATAAGGATGCCGGGCGATATGTATGTACAGCTGGGCATATGGCGATTAAGAAAGCCTTACATGGAAAGAAGAAACATGCGACTGAAGGAACAGTATTACGAGAAACACACTACTTTGATATTGAAAAGTGTAAGGTTTGTCCACTTAGAGAAGGCTGTTATACAGAAGGAGCTGCAAGTAAAACGTATACCGTAACTTTGAAGAAGGATAAAATTCATGAAGAACACCAACTTTTTCAGGAAACAGATGAGTTCAAGGAGCTAGCAAAAAGCAGGTATATGATTGAGGCTAAAAATGCAGAGTTAAAGAATCGCCATGGTTTTAAAAAAAGCCAATCCCATGGTCTTTTAGGTATGCACATACAAAGTGCAACCACTCTCTTCGTAGTGAATATGAAACGAATTATTACGTTAAAGGGTTAGAAATAACCCTTTATTTTGCCTTTCAAAACACAAAATACGAAAAAAGATTAGGGAATGTTTAAAATCATCCCCTAATCTTTTTAATTTCATTGCGGTAACTTTAGATTGCCGATAATTTCAGCAGTCTCCTGGGACAAACTTTTTTTCGTTTACTCTATTACTTATAAACCAGATAAACTGTAAGAACAAGGTTGTTCCATTCCGCTACAGTCACTCGCGGGGAGGAATCTGAGCCTCCTCGGCTACGCCTGCGGGGTCTCAGCCTTTCCTCTACCTCCCGCAGGAGTCGAGTGTCTTCGGCTCCATTTCACTAGTTTTTAAAATAGTATGCAAAGTAAAAAAAACCCGATCTAGTAGGTGAAAGATACTTTAAAATATCACCTAATAGTTCGGGTTATTATAACTGGCTGAAATACTTATGTCCCAGCGTCTTTTCCTCTTCTTATTCTTCTATTAGATCAAAGATTTCATCTTCGTTTTCAGGAAGTACTTTGACTCCATCAAGTCCGTAATGCTCACGAACTGCCTTTTGAATTTCAAGACGCATTGATACATTTTCCTTTAAAAACTGCTTGGCATTTTCACGACCTTGGCCAAGACGTTCTTCTTTGTATGAATACCAAGCACCGCTCTTTAGAACAATATCTAAGTCAGAAGCCATATCAAGCACTTCGCCTTCCTTAGAAATTCCTTCTCCATACATAATATCTACTTCTGCTGTACGGAAAGGAGGCGCAACTTTATTTTTTACAACCTTGATTTTTGTTTTATTACCAACCATGTCATTTCCTTGCTTTAACGTTTCAGCACGACGTACCTCTAAACGAACAGAGGAGTAGAATTTAAGTGCACGTCCACCAGGAGTTGTTTCAGGATTACCAAACATAACCCCAACCTTTTCACGGATCTGGTTAATAAAGATCGCAAGTGTTTTCGATTTATTAATAGCCCCAGACAGTTTTCTCAATGCTTGGGACATTAATCGAGCCTGAAGACCAACGTGGGTATCTCCCATCTCACCTTCAATTTCAGCCTTTGGCACAAGTGCTGCTACTGAGTCAATAACGATAATATCAACAGCACCACTTCGAACTAATGCCTCAGCGATTTCTAATGCTTGTTCTCCAGTATCAGGCTGTGAGAGTAAGAGTTCATCGATGTTTACCCCAAGCTTTTGTGCATATACAGGATCTAACGCATGCTCAGCATCAATAAATGCTGCTTGTCCACCATTTTGCTGAATTTCTGCAATAGCATGAAGGGCAACTGTTGTTTTACCTGAAGATTCAGGACCATATATTTCAACAATACGACCTCTTGGATATCCACCTACACCTAGTGCAACATCTAATGCTAGAGAACCACTTGGGGATGTAGATACCTTTCGATCTGTTTGCTCTCCTAACTTCATAATAGAACCTTTACCGAACTGCTTTTCTATTTGTTTTAAAGCCATATCTAAGGCGGCTTGACGATCGCTCACTTAATTTCCTCCTTTATTCTATGAAACTATTTATACTATAACCTGTTTTTCATCTTTTGCCAAGCAAAAAGTCGAACGTTTATTCGTAAAAATTAATTGGTAATCCATCAAGAAAACACCATTTTCTCTATAAGAAAATAGCATTTTAGGAAAGAAATATATTGAAAAATTTAATTTTAATAAAAAATAGATGTAATTTCCTAATTGACTTAGAGAGGCTAGCACTAGAGAACCATTAAAATTCAGTATATTTGTCATTACCTATAAAAATTAAAAAACCAACAGTAAAACCATTGGTTTTTTAAGCTATAAAAGTTCTTTCATTATAAAATAGAGACCATATCTAATTGAACGCTCTCGAATTGCTTCCCGTCCTCCTGCAAGCTTGATTGCAAATACTTCTGACTTATTGTTTGGCATCGCAAGGCCAATAAATACTGTACCAACTTGTTTACCTTCTGACAAATCAGGACCAGCAACACCAGTGAAGCTAATACCTATATCTGCGTTCATCAAGTCTTTAATATTTTCTGCAAGCTGTTTTGCACATTGTTCACTAATAGCCCCTTCTTTTTCAAGGATTGCAGGACTAACTTTAAGTACATCTCTCTTACTTTCATTTGTATAGCAAACAATACCGCCCTTCACCACATTAGAAGCACCAGAAATAGAGGTTAGTCGTTGTGTAAACAGTCCACCCGTTAAACTTTCAGCGGCTGAGATCGTTAACTTCTTCTGTTGAAGGAGCCTTAACACTTCGATATTAAGTGATGTCTCTCCATAGCCATAAAGGAACTCTCCCACACGGTCAGTAATTTGCTTTTCTACTTTGTCTAATAATTGAGTTGCTCCCTCTAAGGTTTGATGCTTGGCTGTTAGTCTCAATGTAACCTCGTAATCTCCAGCCAGCGGAGCAATCGTTGGATTAGTTTGTTCATCTATTAAGTCAGTAATCTCTGTTTCTAACTGCGACTCTCCAATACCAAAAAAGCGTAGGACTCTAGACTCTATTCTTTCTTGTATTTTCAATTCCTTCATAATGGCTGGTCGTCCAAAATTCAAAAACATCGGTTGCATTTCCTTTGGTGGACCGGGTAATAGCATATAAAATACTTTATCTACCGTAACAAACATACCAGGTGCCATTCCGTTGCGGTTAGGTAAAACGTCACAACCCTCTAGTATTAGTGCTTGTTTTTTATTATTTTCAGACATCACTCGATCTACTTTCTGAAAGTAACGTTCTATTGAATCAAGAGCTTCCTCATCCATTACAAGCTTTTTGCCTAAAACAGAAGCAATTGTTTCTTTTGTTAGATCATCCTTCGTCGGACCAAGTCCACCGGTAAAAATCAGGAGGTCTGCCCTTTGTTCTGCTAGCTTAATAGACTCTTTAAGCCTATTTAAATTATCACCAACTACTGTATGATAATAAACATTCACGCCAAGCTCTGCTAATTGCTTTGATAAAAACTGAGCATTCGTATTAGCTATTTGACCAAGGAGTAATTCAGAACCTACTGCAATAACTTCTGCATTCATATGTCTCACTCACTCCTAAACTATTTTGATTGAAGAAATAATTTTTTATTTTTATCAAAATAATCCCATCCTGAATAAATGGTAAAGAAAACAGCCACCCATAAAGAGATCATATCAAATGGTATGTTTAACCATACAAATGGGAAATTGTGTAGCAGTAATGCTGACACAGCAATGATTTGAGCCCATGTCTTTATCTTCCCCAGCATATTGGCAGCTACAACCTCTCCTTCACCCGCTAAAACAAGTCGGAGACCTGTCACAGCGAATTCACGACTAATAATCACAATTACCATCCAGGCAGGAGCTAATTGGAGTTCTACTAGTGTAATTAAAGCTGCTGACACCAATAGCTTGTCTGCTAATGGGTCTAGAAATTTCCCTAAGTTTGTTACCATATTAAGCTTTCTAGCATAGTAGCCATCAATCCAATCCGTACAGGATGCGATGATGAAAATAATTGCCCCTACTAAATGAGTAACAGGAATAGAGTATTCACCTACTACAATTTCACCCCATGAAAATGGCGCTAATGTGACAATTAGAAATAATGGTATAAGAAAAATCCTAGAAACAGTAATTTTATTTGGTAAATTCAATGGTTAAACCCCCTTATTCACTTTCAGCCATATAGATGAAAAGAAGCCCACATGTTGAGTGGGCAGCAGTTAGTATACACTATAAACAATGTCCGTGTATACTTTATTACAATTTTATGTGATTTTATTCGTTACTTTTTTCAAAGAGAACAGTTATTTCCTGTACACCTGTCGGTTCTGCAGGCAATTCAATGGTTTGACCATTAATGACAAGTACAGAATCGACCGCCTTCCCCAACTTTATATATGCCTCTGTCTCATTTGAATAATCATAAGTAGTTCGGTCAGGACTTTGATCGCCTTCAATCGTGTTCAGCATTCCACTAAAGAAATTTTTATTCTTTCCATTTTCCAAGATAAGCCATGTTTCACCCGTTGTTGAAACATCAACAATAAATTGATCTGTATTAGTTAGTTTGTAAGTGAAATTTCGTCCAGAGGATTCTATTAGCTCAAATTGCTGAACAGGTTCAACAACTTCTTCCTCTTCCTCAACAGCTTCTTCCTCGGTTTCTTCTAAGTCTTCTTCGGATTCTTCCGATTCTGAACTTGCAGTTTGAAGTGGATTTTCTGCATTTTCCTCTACCTCTGCACCTGTTTCTGTTTCAGGACTTTCCTCCACTTGGTCAGTAGGTAGTCTATTCTGAAACACAGTCCATACTGTAAAGGCAATCCCTATCAAAATAACTGTTACAAGAATCCTTGGAAAAAACTGAAGGAATTTCGAATCCTTTGTATTAACATCTGCTCTTGCCTTTTTAACACGAGAAAGTTGCTCAGGTATTGCTTCGTTCTTAGCACTTGGTAATTCATCCTTAAATTCCTCAAAAACTCTCTCCGAATCTAAGCCCACTGCCTCAGCATACTGTTTAACAAAGGCACGCGCATAAAAAAGGCCAGGCAATCCATCATAATTTCCCTCTTCGATATGTTGTAAATAACGCCTTTGAATTTTAGTTATACCCTGTAATTCCTCAAGTGATATGTTTTTTTCTTCCCTTGCTTGCTTTAAATGCTGTCCTAGCTCAGTCAATAAAAACACCTACCATTTTAAAAATCAAATGTTGAAAACGATGAATCACCTGACATAAATTGTTGTTGCTCTACGACATCGTACGTAATTTCCTCATCAGGTTCATTTCTTAATTCGATAATATAATCAAAATCATCTAACGTATATTCTGTGTGTTGTACAAAGATATCTGGGTGTTCTACTACTTTAGTTGCTGGAAGTCTCATAATTTCACGAACGAGCTGCCAATGTCTTTCATTGGCTCTTCTTGTAGAGACGATCCCATCTATAATGAAAAGATTTTCTTCATTGTATTCATCCTCAATTAATTGACTTCGAATCGTTTGTTTTAAAAGGGTTGATGAAACAAACAACCATTTCTTGTTAGCACATACACTTGAGGCAACTATTGATTCAGTTTTACCAACCCTTGGCATTCCCCTGATTCCTACAAGCTTATGACCTTCTTTTTTAAATAACTCTGCCATAAAGTCCACAAGGAGACCAAGCTCATCTCTTACAAATCGAAAAGTTTTTTTATCATCAGCATCTCTTTGAATATATCTTCCGTGCCTAACAGCTAATCGATCGCGAAGTTTTGGTTCGCGAAGCTTTGTCACGGTTATATTATCCATAGTTTGTAAAATTGATTCAAGCCTCAAAATCTGCTCGTGGTGATCTGATAATAAAAGCATCCCTCTTCTCATATCCTCAACACCATTTATTGTAATAATGTTAATTGATAGCATCCCTAATAAAGAAGAGATGTCACCCAGTAAGCCAGGGCGGTTTTTATGTATTTCATACTCAAGATACCATTCCTTTTTTGCCATTAAAGACACCCCTCCTTAACACCATTTACAAAGTAATGAAACAATATACCTTACTTCTATAATATAGTATTTATATTTATTATGAAAGGTAAAGGGTAGCAAATTATGACAAATAACGAAAGAAATAGCTTTTTCTACTTATCACAGTAGGTACCAGTAATAAAATTTATATTTTGAAGTTTTAGGAGATGTAGAGATGAGGATTTTTTCCAAGGTTATTGAAAAAACGCAGAGTTTTACTCTGCGTTTTAATTTGAAACTAAATCTTGATTTTAGCTAGTAGTAGTTCCAGTTCCGCCTTCGTTTTGAACCAATTTCACCATCATATTGGCAATTGCATGCTGCTCCTCAGCTGAAGCAACGCTCCATAAATCTGCAAGTACCTTCTCTTGATCATTTTGTGGATCAACCTGCTTCGCAAGGTACCCACCGATTTGATACGCAAGATCAGAGATTGTATTTTGTTCCATCCCTTCGTTCTGTGCGTGATGAAGACGATTTGCTAAGAAATCTTTCCATTGTTCCCAGTTATCTAAAACAGACATTGAAATTCCTCCTTAAAATTGATACATGGTTATTTTGTCTTCTTCCATATAAAAATATTCAATGAGAAAATTACAAACTTTTTTTACGTATGCCAAGCTCCGTTTACTGAAATGATTTGTCCATTAATATAACTTGCTTGGTCTGATAAAAGAAAATGAACCGTATCAGAGACCTCTTCAGGTTTACCTAACCTTCCCATTGGGATTTCGTCAATAAGTTCTTGGCGGTCACTCTCGTTTAAGAACTTTAGCATACTTGTATCAATAGCTCCAGGTGATACAGCATTTACCCTGATATTTGACGGCCCAACTTCCTTTGCTAAAGCTTTTACTAAAGTGTTTTGGCCTCCTTTTACCATTGAATATAAAACCTCACAAGAAGCCCCAATTTCTCCCCATATAGATGTAATAAAAACGATATTTCCTTTTTTCTTTGAAATCATAGACGGCAACATGGCTTGAGTTAACAAAAAAGGACTAGTCATATGTAGTTGAACCATTTCATTGACCTCTTTTTCGCTCATGTCCGTTACTAACCCTACATAGCTATTCCCGCTATTTAAGATTAAAGTATCAATCGGATGATGAATCTGCTTAAGAAGGTCATTGATTCCAGTTGACGTAGAGAGATCAGCGTTTACAATATAAATTTCACTGTCTTTATTTTCAGATCTAAGGCTTTCTACACCTTCAACATTCGTAAAACAATGAAGGTATACCGCATAGTTATCTTTTATTAGTCGTTTGGCAATGGCGCTTCCTATCCCACCACTAGCTCCAGTTAATAAGGCATATTTTTTGTCCATTGTATTCTTCCTTTTATGTAAACTCCCCTTCAGAATAAGGGTGGTATTCATTTTATAAAATTTACTTTACTTCAATAAACTTTGCTTCAAAATGGCTACTGACTTGGCAGGCCTTTAGAAGAGACAAATTGTATATGCTTCCTTCCATTCAGCCACTTAAAGGAACAAGCTTTACAAGTTCGAATAAAAAAAGAGACGACAACTATATTGTCCATCTCTCTTTTGTTCATTGTCAAGTTACTTTGGCACTACCTGACAAACAGTCATTCTGTTTTCATCAATTAGGGCTGCAGCACTTGCTTCTATATCTTCAATGGTTAAGGATTCTAATACCTTTACGACCTCAAACATATTCATTTCATTAAATGAATATCGTGTGAACTGATTCGCAATAAACTCTGGAGAATTTAATGCCCTTAGGAACGATCCAATTTTTTTCTTCTTTACTCTCTCTAGGTAATCGTCAGCTAATATTCCTTTATAAGCTTTCAACATATCCTTAAGAGTATCTGCTAACTCATCGGGTTTTGGAGTATCTCCACCGATTATTCCGAATCCAAACCCTAGTTCCTCGGTATAATCATAAGAGAAAGTTTCATCTATAAGCCCATCATTATACAACGAATCATAATTTTTAGAGCTTTTACCAAACAGCATATCCAGTAATACATTAGTTGATAGCTCTGACCTTAGTAATGCTTCACCTGATTTATCTGGATTTGCTACCTTTAATCCAACTAAACACTTAGATGATTGCACCGTCATTTTTAAAACTTGTAGCTTTTCGGCAACTTCGTTTGGTTCCTCATCAAAAAATCGTTGAATCGGTGCTTGTGCCTGGTAATCCTTTTTAGCTTGGTTATCTCTGATTTGATTCATAATACTTTCAGGGTCAATAGGACCAACAACAAATAAAAGCATATTGCTTGGATGATAAAAAGTCTCATAACAAGTATAAAGAAGCTTCTCAGTAACCTTTGAAATTGATTCAATAGTCCCTGCTATATCAATTTTAACGGGATGATTTTTATACATGTTTTGAATAACACCAAAGTATAAGCGCCAATCGGCATTATCATCGTACATTGTAATTTCTTGACCGATAATTCCTTTTTCCTTTTCAACTGTTTTCTCTGTAAAATATGGAGCTTGAACAAAATCAATTAATGTCTCTAAGTTTAACTCCACATTAGAAGTACTAGAAAACAGATAAGCCGTCCTGGTGAAGGACGTAAATGCATTTGCCGATGCTCCTTGTTTACTGAACTGTTGAAATACATCCTCATCCTCTTTTTCAAACAGCTTATGTTCTAGAAAATGAGCAATTCCATCTGGAACTTCAATAGGTTCCTTCTCATCTAAAGGCACGAAGCGATTATCAATCGAACCATACTTCGTAGTGAATGTTGCATAAGTTTTATTGAAGCCTTGCTTAGGTAAGATATACACCTGTAATCCGTTAGATAATGTTTCATGATAGAGTTCTTCCTTTAATTGATCAAAAATAACCCTCTCCATTAAACCTCCTCCTTTCCTTTTAAGAAGTAAATGGTATCAAGCTCTATTTTTCCTGCTGCCTCAACGATTTGTTGCTTCGTTACCTCTTCCACCTTGCGAAGCCACTCTTCTACAGGCTGTTTAACTTTTGCCAATACATCATTATATAAAACTTCAATAAGCCCTCTTGAAGTATCAATAGTTTCAAGGAGTTGGTTGGTTAACACAGCCTTTGTTTGCTCTAATTCTTTATCAGTAAAATCACCATTTTTCATTGCAGTCATTTGTTCTTTAATAATGGTCACTGCCTGGTCGTAGTTTTTAGCATCCACACCAGACATCACCATTAATAATCCTTTATGACTTTCAACTCGTGAAGCTGCATAATACGCAAGACTAGCCTTTTCTCTAACATTAATGAACAGTTTCGAATGAGAAAAGCCCCCAAATATCCCGTTAAACACTTGTAGAGCATAATATTCAGGATCTTGGTACGTAATATTCGTTCGATAACCGACATTGAGTTTACCTTGCTTAACATCTTGTTCTTCAATTACTTCATTTTCCTTTTCTAAGGAAATATTAGAGTTGCTTGTTTTTTTAGGAGTCCGCTCCTGTAGGTTAAATAATTGTTGTACAGATTTTTTTAATTCCTCAGCGTTTACATCCCCCACTATATATAAGTCGATTTCATCCTCTTTTAAAGAGGTTTGATAATATTCAAAGAGTGATTGTGGGGTAATTTCATCAATATCCTCCATTTGACCATTTGCATGAAGGGAATATGGTTCATTCTTACACATCTCCTCCACAAGACGAAGATTAGCATATCTCATTTTATCATCGAACACAGATTGGATTCTCTGCTTCAGTGCACGTTTTTCCTTTTCTACTATAGATGAAAGGAAAGCCCCATTTTCTTCAGCTGGATTTAACAGAACCTCCGATAAAAGAGTCAGTCCTTTTTCTAATAAGGGAGTTTGATCTGTTAGATAGACTTCATTAGCGATTTCAATTCGTATCGTTATGATATGATACTCTCCCTTTTTAGTTAAATCGACATTCAAAGAGGCTCCATATAATTCATCCAAGTAGCTTCTAAGCTCAGTAGTCTTACTATATTGCTTAGTTGCACTTTGAAGAACATAAGGTAATAAAGCGCGCTTAGTCAGAGCCTCTTTTGTTAATGGTGCTTTTAACTTTAGAACAAGTGTGTTTGTTTTATACTTTTTTGTCTCCACAACATGTAATGTTAATCCATTCATACTTTCTTCAATCTCTTGATCAAGCTTCACCATGTTTGCCTCCTTTTATGGGTATCTTTAAGCCTACAGATTAGTGTTTCTATTATTTAATAAAAATAAACTTATATCCAATATAAAGGGTAACAGGAAGATATTACAAATGAAAGTCTTTCCCCTTACAATCATCCTTGTGATTACATATGCTACTGGACAAAAAGTTGAATACAAAAAAAAAGAATGATTCGTTTTTAACGAATCATTCTTTTCATATCAGTCTGATTTTAGCGTTTACCAGGGTCATATGGTTCTCCAGCTGCTTTTGGAGCTTGTGATGACTTGGAAAAGATAACAAGAGCAATCAGTGTCACTACATAAGGGAAAAGCTTTAGTACTAATGGCGGTATCACCGTAAGTGCCGGAACTACCTGTGACACATTAGCAATTGTCATTGCAATTCCAAAGAAGAACGTTGCTCCTAAAATTCCGAGTGGTCTCCACTGACCAAAAATTAACGCAGCTAATGCTAAGAATCCTAATCCTGAAACAGTACCAGTAAATTCTCCAGCATAAGTTAAGATAATTAATGCTCCCCCTATTCCAGAGAAAGCTCCAGAAATCATCACGCCGCTATATCGAACACTTCTTACATTGATTCCTGCAGCTTCAGCGGCCTGAGGATATTCTCCACATGATCTAAGACGTAGTCCAAATGGAGTCTTATACAGAATAAAAGCACTTATAGCAAGAACAGCTAAGATAAACCAAGTAGTAGGATAGGTTTTTGTAAATAGTAATGGACCGATAACAGGGATATCAGATAGAAAAGGAATGTCAGTTGGTGAAAAACCACTAACAATTCTAATATTTCCCGACCCAGTGATATTTCTTGCTAAGAATACTGTTAGGGCACCTGCAATCATATTAATAGCAGTACCACTAATAATTTGGTTTGCACTTAGGTTAATGCTTGCAAATGCATGAAGAAGAGAGAAAACTAATCCACTAAATGCAGCAATCAATAGACCTAACCACAATACTAGATCCTTATTTGGTAGAATTGGATAAAGTAAGTTAATTGATAAGGCGCATGTAAAAGCTCCCATAATCATTAGACCTTCTAATCCAATATTAACAATCCCGCTTCTCTCACTAAATAATCCGCCTAATGCAGTAATGAGAAGGGGCATAACAAAGATAATTGCGTACGGGAAAATTTGTTGTATTAATGTCCACATCTTATGAGTCCCCCTTCTTAACGGCGGTATTCACATTTTCTTTTTCAGTACGCTTGTTGAAGTATTTACGTAGTAAGCGCTCAATTAATACACTTGTTGCAGCAAAGTAAATGATAATGGCAATAATTGTATTAGCAATTTCAGGCGGAATTTCGGTCATGGCATTCATAAAGCCTGTCCCTGAATAAAGAATTCCAAAGAAAAGAGCTGCAAACAATACTCCAACCGGTGTGTTGTTTCCAAGCAGTGCAACGGCAATTCCATCAAATCCTTGAGTCGGCATAATTCCGATTTGTAAGCTGTTTGCATTACCTGTGTATTGAATCACCCCGGCAAGACCTGCTAGACCACCAGAAATAGCCATTGATAGGATAATACTCCTATTAACAGACATCCCAGCATATTCAGCAGAGTGACGATTAAAACCAACAGCTTTTAACTCAAATCCTAAAGTAGTCCGATCAATAATAAAAGCAATTATAATAACTGCAACGATACCAAAGAAAATTCCCATATTTATATAAGAACCAGCAAATAACTCAGAGAGAAACGGTACTTTCAACGTGGCTGCATCAGGTAATTTAGCAGATTCAGTTTCTAAGAATTCTCCTTTAAAATAAGCAGGAATTGTATAATAAACTGTCCAATAGGCAATCCAGTTCATCATAATAGTTGATACAACTTCATGAACATTAAATTTTGCTTTAAGAAGTCCAGGAACATACGCCCAAAGAGCACCTCCCACAAATCCTCCTAAAACCATGAAACTTAGAAGTAAAGGTCTAGGTAAATCAAAACTAAGACCAATTGCTGTAGCGAAAAAACCACCTATTAACATTTGACCAGCTGCTCCAATGTTAAATAGACCTGTACGGAATGCAAACGCTACAGATAATCCAGTAAATACTAATGGTGCTGCAGTAGCTAAAGTATTACCGATTCTTTCCATATTCTTCAATCCACCCTGAAATAAGTACGTGTACCCTTCCACGGGATTACTTCCAATTAGAAACATTAAAATCGCTCCAGCTAGTAGTCCTAACACTACAGCTAGTAGAGAAATAATGGTATTTTTCATTCCTTACTTTCCTCCTTGCTGACACCTGCCATCATTAAGCCAACTTCATTCTCATTGGTTTCCAATGCATTTACAACTCCAACAAGTTCTCCATTATTAACAATGGCGATTCGGTCAGATAGCTGTAGAACTTCGTCTAACTCCAATGAAACTAAAAGTACCGCTTTTCCTTTATCACGATGCTCAATTAATCTTTTGTGAATATATTCAATTGATCCTACATCTAGGCCACGAGTAGGCTGTACCGCGATTAATAGTTCAGGGTTTAATTCTAGTTCTCTTCCGATAATAGCTTTCTGTTGATTTCCCCCTGATAAACCTCTTGCAAGTGAAGCCGCCCCTTCCCCAGCGCGAACATCAAAATTCTCAATAATATTTTTGGCGTATTCTCTAATTGCTGAAACATTTAATAAACCATTCTTTGAAAACGGAGGCTTATTATACACTTCAATCACCATGTTATCCTCAAGCTTATAATCTAGAACAAGGCCACGTTTTTGTCGGTCCTCGGGGATATGTGCAATCCCTTTCTCAATACGTTGGCGAATTGGTATATGGGTCACCTCTTCATCATTTAAATAGATGGAACCAGATTCAATCTTACGAAGACCGGTTATCCCTTCCACTAGTTCGCTCTGACCATTTCCCTCAACCCCAGCAATTCCTAAAATTTCTCCAGCCTTGACGTCTATTGAAAAGTTTTTAAGTCCCATTACTTTTCTGTTATTTTTAACTGAAATATTATCAATTTTTAAAACCACTTTACCTGGAGTACTCTCTTCCTTCTCAACTTTAAAGGATACATGTCGTCCGACCATCATTTCTGCGAGACTAGCCTCTGTAGCTTCCCGAACATTTACAGTTCCGATTGACTTCCCACGTCTAATAACGGTACAACGATCGGCTACAGCTTTTATTTCTTTAAGCTTATGCGTAATAATAATAATCGATTTTCCTTCATTGATTAGGTTTTTCATAATTTTCATTAATTCATCAATTTCTGCTGGGGTAAGTACAGCTGTTGGTTCATCTAAAATGAGTACCTCTGCATCTCTGTAAAGTGTCTTTAGAATCTCAACTCTTTGCTGCATTCCAACTGAAATATCCTCGATTTTTGCATGAGGATCAACATTTAGACCATAATGCTTTGATAACTCTTCAATTCGTTTTGCAGCCTTATCAATATCCATTACCATGCCTTTTAAAGGTTCACTTCCAAGGATAATGTTTTCAGTAACAGTGAAATTATCAACAAGCTTAAAATGTTGGTGCACCATTCCGATTCCAAGTTTATTAGCCACGTTAGGGTTAGAAATTTTCACATCTTCCCCATTAACTCTAACTTTCCCTCTATCTGGTTGATACATCCCAAATAGAACACCCATTAAGGTGGACTTTCCAGCACCATTCTCACCTAACAATGCATGAATTTCACCTTTCCTTAATGTAAGCGTTATATTGTCATTGGCAACAACACCAGGAAATTCTTTTCTGATATCTAGCATCTCTACAACATAATCCATGAACTTCCACCTGCTTTTTATTTTTTTAACTTCATATAAATAAGTAAAAATGGGAAGGTAGTATTTACCCTTTTAAAAGGCCCTGTTATATCTTGTTATTGTCTACAGGAAACTCACTTTCCATTAGCCAGTCATACCGAACTACCGATAACATGATCTTCTTCAACAAAGCCTTTTAAAAGAATGAACCTATAATATAGAAAAGAGACGGAAGCGACCCGTCTCTGTTGATTCCTTGATTCCTTGATTACTTCAGTAGATCTCCTTGTTCTGCGGAGACAGTAATTTCTTTAGATTTAATTTTTTCAACTACTTCATTAGTCTGAGTTACTGTTTCCTCACTTAGGTTTGGATTTTCGGTTGGAATTCCAACACCATTATTAGTAACATCAAAAGTTAAAGTTTCTCCACCTTTGAAGTTACCGTCAATCTCATCTTGAATCATGTCAAAAGCAACTTGTCCTAAATTTTTCATAGCTGATGTAAGAACTACAGATGTTTCTCCATCTTCAAGTAATCCGTCAGCATATTGGTCAACGTCTACCCCTACGATCCATACCTCTTCTCCAGCATCTACGCGAGTCTTAGCTTCATTAATAGCTCCAACCCCTACTCCACCTGCAGCTGTGAAGATAACATTAACTCCACTTTCATACATTTGAGCAGCAATTTGTTGCCCAGCTGCAACATTGTCAAAGCTTCCTTGATAAATAACATTTTCTGCTTTCATGCTAATATTTGTACCAAGGTTTTCATTTGCATATTTAATACCTTGTTGAAAGCCCCAGTTGAACTTTTGGACAGCTGGAATTTCCATTCCGCCGATGAATCCTGCTTCAGCCTCTTTTAATTCTAAAGCAGTTGCAACACCAGCAATAAAGCCTGATTCATGTTCTGCAAAGAAAATAGATACTGTATTGTCTTTAACCGTTATATTATAGTCACCAGCATGAGGTGCACCATCAATAATAACAAACTTTGCATCTGGATATTTCTCTTGAGCTTGGAAAATTGCTGTTTCAAACTTGAAACCTGGTGTAACGATAAACTTATAGTCAGCATCATACAGGTTTCCAATTTCTTTTAAATAGTCTGCTTCCGTAGTTCCAGCAGGCTTTAAATACTTCTCAGAAATCCCAAGTTCTTCTGAAGCTTGTAAAATTCCTTCCCAAGTACCTTGGTTAAATGATTTATCATCAATTGTTCCGGCATCAGTAACCATACCAACTTTCATGCCTTCACCAGCACCTGATCCTTCTCCTTCACCGCCCTCAGCGTTGTCTCCAGCAGTTCCACAAGCTGCCAAGAAGCTAATTAAAGAGAAAACTAGTAAATACAATAGACCTTTTTTCATCTTTGTTACCCCCATTTTTAATTTCTAATTTTTACACAAAAATTATTATAGCCTTTTGGTACTATATTGACAAAACAATTTTTTCCTATAAGCATAATCAACTACTAATAACTTGTACAGTAAACCAACATTTTATTAAATTCGTTTTCTAATAACATGAAAGCTAAATTGATCTGCTCGAAAAAAATTGAGTGAAAATAACACTGGTTGTTCATGTTGATCAAAATGCATTTGCTTAAGAAGCAGTAAAGCTGTCTCTGGCTCACAATTTAATATTGGAGAAATTTTCTCATGATAACCAAGTGGCTCGATATAAACGACTGCATGAGAAATATATTGTCCAGATCTCTCTAGAAGATTAAATAGTGATTCTTCAGAGTGTGAGTAGCCGTTAGGTAGAAATTCTGTTGGTATTTTATCAATACAATATACTACAGGTTCACCATCTGCTGTCCTGACTCTTTCAACTAAGAGTATTTCATCTTCAATTGAGCAATTAAATCGCCTGACGTCCTCTTCTGTAGGACCTTGTTCTTGTGAAGACATAAAAATTGTCCCAGGAACTTTTCCGGCTTGCTTAATCATATTAGTCACACTATTTAGTTGTTCAATCCCAGATGAAAATAGAGGTCGTGGGTTCACAAAGGTTCCTACACCATGCCTTCTGACTACGACATTTTCTTCTTCAAGGATACGCAAAGCCTCTCTTAGGGTTGCTCTACTTACTCCTAATTGCTTAGCTAAGTCGAACTCAGATGGGAGTTTTTCTCTTTCCTTATAAACACCCTTCTCAATATCACTTTTTAACCGATCAATAACCTGTAAATATAAATGTCGGTTATCGGATTTTATTGTCATAACCCGTCCCCCAGTAATCCTAGTTATCCAAAAAACCATGTATATGTAAGATTCTAGCAGCTATATTAATTTTCTTTCTAACCGTGATTACTATACCATTTTATTGAAAAGAAATAAATAGAAATTTAGGAAATTTGTCGAAAATTGGAGAAAGATTCTAAGTGGTCATAGAAAGATTAATTGCCAAAGTATGCTATAAATAAATACTGTCTCCAAGTTTATATGGTTTTAACCTTGTGGGGTGATGGTTAAATGCCACTACCCCACAATACAAATTAAGAAAACTTTTACAACAAAAGAACGGGTTATTTCTCGTTCCTACTCAGATTTAGGATGTGGCTTCTTCATTATTTTGTGTAATAAGTACTTCTCTTGGTTTACTTCCTTCATAAGGACCTACGATTCCGCGAGCTTCCATTGCATCAATTAACCTAGCTGCCCGGGTATAACCAACTCTAAATCTCCTTTGAAGCATGGAGACAGAAGCTGTTTGCATCTCTATTACTAGTTGAACGGCTTCATCATAGATGTCATCGTCTACCTCATTTGTAACAGTTGTTGTTTCTGTTGGGATCATATCCTCCTGATATTGTGCTTTTTGTTGAGTAATCACATAATCTACAATATCCTCCACCTCCTGATCAGAAAGGAATGCTCCTTGGACACGAACAGGCTTAGACATCCCAGCAGGGAGAAATAACATGTCACCTTTACCTAATAACTTTTCAGCACCACCCATATCTAATATCGTACGAGAGTCTGTTTGTGAAGAAACACTAAATGCAATTCTTGATGGAATATTCGCTTTAATGACACCCGTAATGACATCCACAGAAGGTCTTTGGGTTGCAATAATAAGGTGAATTCCAGCTGCTCTTGCCATTTGAGCTAATCTAGTTATTGCATCCTCGACATCTGAGGACGCTACCATCATTAGATCAGCAAGTTCATCTACGATCACAACAATAAAGGGAAGTAACGGTTGTTTTTCTGCTTCTTCTAGGTTCTGTCTTTTAATAAACTCATTATAACCTTCTATATTCCTAGTTCCTGTATGAGAAAACAATTCGTATCTTCTTTCCATTTCAGATACTACCTTCTTTAATGCTTGCGAAGCCTTCCTAGCATCTGTAACAACAGGTGCCAACAAATGAGGGATTCCATTATATACGTTTAACTCTACCATCTTAGGATCAATCATCATCATTTTTACTTCATGAGGTTTTGTTCTCATTAGAATACTAGTGATAATTCCATTAATACATACGCTTTTTCCACTTCCGGTTGCCCCTGCAACCAATAAATGCGGCATCTTGTTTAGTTCAGCGACAACAGCTTCTCCGGATATATCTCTCCCTAAACCAATTAGTAGCTTAGCATCTTTTTTCCCGTTATGTGGAGAGTCTAGTACCTCCCTTAACGTTACCATTGATACTTCTTCATTAGGAACTTCAATACCAATTGCCGACTTCCCTGGAATAGGTGCTTCAATTCTTATATCCTTTGCGGCAAGTGCGAGAGCTAAATCATCGCTCAGGTTTACAATTTTACTTACCTTAACACCCACGTCAGGATATACCTCATATTTAGTAACGGCAGGACCTAAGTGTACCTTTTTCACCCGTGCCTTTACTCCAAAGCTTTCAAAGGTCCGTTCAAGCTTTCGGATATTCCCACGAATCAATTCATTATCATGCCCACTCGTCTGGTTATTTGGCATTAATAAAAGGTCAAAAGGCGGAAGCTGATAATCAGGATTCTCCTCTTCAATGAAAGTAAGCTTTGGTGCTTCCACTTCTTCTTCTCTTTTAACGTTAGTCTTTTTAGCCATTGTTACAGTAGCATCATCATTTTCCGAGTTTTTTGTTTGATCCTGGAAGTTTGAAATAATTGGCTGTATGATTGGGTCCTCATCGTCCTCTTCATCCATAGTATCTACAGGTTGTGGCTTCATTTGAGGCTGATTATTCACGGATTCTTTACGTTTTTTCGTTTTTGCTTTACTAGAACCCTTTCTTATCTTTTGATAAGAAGATCTGATATCTTCCAAAAATTCTGTAAACTGTTTCTTGGCAAAAGAAGCAACTGGTAGAAAAACTTTACTAGAAACCTCTTTTAATGATAATCCAGTTAACAATATGACCCCTATTATGATAAATAATATTGCAATCAGTTCCGTACCTTTTGCTGCAAATAAAACATGGAACAAAGCAAATAATATAGCCCCCACCATTCCTCCACCGAGATCATGGGTTGCTGTTTGTTCACCAAACT
Organism: Bacillus sp. AK128; assembly: GCF_053903075.1. Classification (NCBI taxonomy): domain Bacteria; kingdom Bacillati; phylum Bacillota; class Bacilli; order Caryophanales; family Bacillaceae; genus Bacillus; species Bacillus sp. AK128. Next base: position 2,784,026 of record NZ_CP096379.1, read on the forward strand.
CATTCATAAAAATTTCGAATGTGTTTCTAATGACAGATGGCTCACTAAACACTCCTTCTTTTATCATGTCTTCAAACAAGGTAACATGACTAAACAATAGAAGAGCCAACACGATAAAATAAAACCCTATTAAACGTCGATGGAATAAAAAGGGGTTGTCCCGTTTCCATATATAATAAATTGATAAACTTAGAAGTCCTACTAAAAGGATGATGTACCATTCACCTAAGAAGAATCGAGTGAATGATGTTAGAACTTGTCCAACCATTCCTAAACCTGAAATCCCTATACAGGTTAAAGCAAACAAAGTCAGTCCTATGAGTTCAAATTTAAGTGTGTCTTTCCATTCTTGCTTTTTTTTCTTCTGTCTTTGCTTTTGCTTTGCCATGATTACACCTCAGATTTATTCTATATATCTCTATTATAAAAACAATAATTCAATAAGTTCAATGTTTGTTTAGAATTTATGTAAGTACGATAGAAAATCTAAATGTGCGAGCATTCATTTTAACAAGTACGAAAGACTTAATTTTCATTTTTATTACATTAAAAAGAGCTTAAGGGAGTGTCCCCTAAGCTCTAACAGTTCCCTGGATTAATGGAGATCATCTTTCCTGGACAATTGCTTTCACTTAAATAGTGCTGTGGATCTGTACTTAACAAACGGACTATTCTATACTGGTCTTCATTTTTCTCAACCATCATAGAAACTCCATTCATTTCAATAACTTGTTGCTTACCATATTCATTTTCATCTGTTGGAAATATTAATTCCTCTGGCATTATGGTGTATAAACTCATTGAATCAGCTTCCCATCTTGATTTAAATTACTTCTTTCTTCAATTAGTGTATTTAACCTAGCAATGGCCTTTCCAATTCCGCCCACTTCGTTTATCAGTCCATATTTAACCGCATCTTCGCCTACAACATTAGTACCAATATCTCTAGTTAAATTCCCTTTTGAGAGCATCAGCTCTTTAAATCGATCCTCTGTTATATTTGAATTTTTAGTGACGAATCTGATCACCCGGTCCTGCATTTTATCTAAGTATTCGAAGGTTTGAGGAACTCCTATGACAAGCCCTGTTAAACGAACTGGATGAATAGTCATGGTAGCCGTTTCAGCAATGAAGGAATAATCAGTTGATACAGCAATCGGCACCCCAATTGAATGCCCACCTCCTAATACAACAGAAACAGTTGGTTTGGATAGTGAGGAAATCATCTCGGATATAGCAAGTCCAGCCTCTACATCTCCACCTACCGTATTTAAAATAATTAAAAGACCCTCTATTTTAGGGTTTTGTTCGATTGCCACAAGTTGTGGAATGAGATGCTCATATTTTGTTGTTTTATTTTGTGGTGGTAGCTGAACATGACCCTCTATTTGACCAATAATAGTTAAGCAATGTATTTTAGATTCATTACTCATTTGTGGAATATTCGTTTGACCAAGTTGTTGAATTTTATCTATAAGTCCTTCTTTCGGATCTTCCTTTTTATCTGTATCCTGTTCGGTTTGTTGACCTGAAAAACTTTCTTTCTCCATAACCATGGAAATCCCCTTTCAGTAAATAAGATATCCTTAGTATGAACTGTCAGTATGTTTTCATTCCAATAGTCAAGAGAAGATTTTATAAAGGGTTCTTGAAAGCTTTCATTGTTAAAAAGAGAGAAAATTTTTTTGAGCAAATCGCTTTATCATTAGAGTTCTTGACACTAGTTATCAACAAATGATTTGCTTTAAAATTTCCTATAAATAAAAAAGCTGTCCCACCGTTATATAAGTGGACAGCTTCCTATTTATGCCTCCATGATAATTGGTAAAATCATCGGACGACGCTTTGTTTTTTCATACAAGAATTGATTTAAAGAGTCTCTAATACTCACTTTTATAGATGACCAATCCATATTTTTTTCTTCAATACATTTGTTTACAATCTGTCTAACGATATCAGTTGCATCAACTAACAATTTTTCAGATTCTCGAACGTAAACAAATCCCCTCGAAATGATTTCCGGCCCCGCCTTAAGATGGTTACGGTCCTTGCTGAGTGTAACAACTACAACAAGAATACCGTCCTGTGATAATAATCTTCGATCTCTTAAAACGATATTCCCTACATCACCAATCCCTAATCCATCAATAAGTATATTACCTGTATTTATTTTCGTTCCATAAGAAGCGACCTCGTGAACAAATTCAATCACTTCACCTTTATCTACAATATAAATATGGTCATCTGTCATACCAAGGGATTTCGCTACATTAGCGTGTGCTTTTTGCATACGGAACTCCCCATGGATTGGTATTAAATACTTAGGGGTCATTAAATTGAGCATTAGCTTAATGTCCTCTTGACTTCCATGACCTGAAACATCAATTTTCTTATCATAAACAACATTGACTCCAGCACGATATAAAAGATCAATCGATCTAGCAATTGATACTTCAGTAGCAGGTGTTGGTGCTGCTGCTACCACAACTGTATCACCTTGTTTGATTTGTAGTTGTTTATGAGCACCCCTTGCTAACTTTGTTAAGGCATTTATTGGCTCTCCCTGATGGCCAGACATAACGATAACTGCTTCTTCATCAGAAAGCTTATGTCGTTCGTTCCATGGCACAACCATTTCCTCTGGGATCTTCAAATAATTTAGTTCTTTCGCAAGTTCAACGGCTTCGGTTAATTTTTTACCAATAAATAGTAACTTCTTTTTTGATTCAACAGCTGCTTGTACAATGTATTGTAGTCGCTGAATATTTGTTGCATAAGTAACGATAATAACTCGACCTTTTTGTTGATAAAATGTCTCACTAAGGAATAATCCCACCTGATTTTCAGAACCAGAATATCCCGGCTTCTCAGCATTAACACTATCAGATAAGAGACACAAAACACCTTCTCGACCTACTTTAGCCATTTTTTCTAAATCTGCACCATATAGCCCATTTGAAGTTTGGTCAAACTTATAGTCGCCTGAATAAACAACTGCACCCTGTGTTGTTTGGAAAATAACTCCAACAGAATCAGGGATATTATGAGTGGTTCTAAAGAAAGAAACCGTCACATCTTCAAACTTTAATAAAGTATTCTGATTCACTTCATTGAAGATAGTAGCTTGATCACCTTTTAGTTCATGCTTTACGAGTCCTAACGTAAATTTTGTACCATAAACAGGCACTGTCAGTTTCTTAAGAATATATGGTAATCCACCAATTTGCTCAGCATGACCATGTGTTAAAAAGATACCTTTAATTTTATCCTTATTTTCAATAAGATAAGATATATCAGGAATAACCGCATCAATACCTAACATTTCATCTGCAGGTATCATTAGTCCAGCCTCTATGATGAAGATTTGATGATTCGTCTCCAACACGTACATATTCTTGCCGATCTCGCCGACTCCCCCAAGTGCAAAAACTTTAATTTTGTCTATTTCTTTCGTAGCCAATGTATAATCCTCCTGTGTCGATAAAAAAATAAAGCCCGTTCAACGCCATATCCACATTATAACTGATGCAAGAAATGGAATACAAGATAATTATAGGAAGAATGATAAAGTACCTGAGCTACTTTTACTAAAAAAAAATCAGCCTATTAAGGCTGATTTATAAGTTACTCAATGTGTTTATTAAATTTGTTCTTTCTTGGTCAGTAAGAGGAACTAGTGGTAGTCTAACAGATCCAACATCTAAGCCTCTAATCTGTAATGCCGTTTTAACAGGTGTTGGACTTGGCGCTTGGAATAAAGACTTCATAACAGGAAGCAAACGCTGATGTTGCTTTGCAGCGGATTGATAATCACCTGATTGGAAGTCCTGAACCATCTTCTGCATTTCATTCCCCATAATATGGGAAGCAACCGAAACAATTCCTTTACCACCAATTGAAAGAACCGGTATAGTTAATCCATCATCACCACTATATAAATCGAAATCTTCTGGTGTGGATGCAATAATTGCTGTCATTGCATCTAAATCACCACTAGCTTCTTTTACAGCGACAATATTATCAATTTCTGATAGTCGAACAATTGTCTCAACTGTCATATTCACAACAGAACGACCTGGGATATTATAAAGCATTACTGGAAGTTTAGTTGCTTCAGCTATTGTTTTAAAATGCATGTATAGCCCTTCTTGGTTGGGTTTATTGTAGTAAGGAGCAACTAGCATGATTGCGTCAACACCCGCATCCTCAGCCTTTTTCGTTAGCTCAATTGATTGACGAGTATTATTGCTTCCTGTCCCAGCTATTACTGGTACTCTTCCTTTAACAACTCCTACTACATGCTTAAATAGTGCAACCTTTTCTTCAGTAGTTAAAGTTGGCGACTCTCCAGTTGTCCCTGAAATTACAAGTGAATCTGTTCCATTATTAATCAAGAAGTTCACTAATTGAGTAGTCTTTGCAAAGTCAATATTCCCTTTACTGTCAAATGGTGTTACCATTGCCGTTGATACTTTTCCAAAATTCATTGCAATCTTCCTCCCTAAACCTAACTTTCAACTTCACTTTCTGCAAGTTGAAAAGCACTGTGTAATGAATTAACGGCTAGTACTAGATCATCTTCCTTTACTAGCACCCAAATTGTTGTGTTACTATCTGCTGATTGCAGAATTTGTATCCCATTTTCTGAAAGTGCACTTACAATTTTAGAGGTAACCCCAGGGACTCCATTCATTCCAGCACCTACGGCTGAGACCTTTGCACATTTTCTAGTGACAATTGGTTCATAGCCGAGCCCTTCAAGTATTTGAATAGCTCTGTCGGTGTTTTCACCAGAGACCGTGTAAACCACTCCAGTTGGTGTAATATTAAAGAAATCCACACTTATTTCTGCACTTGCCATAGCTTTAAATACTTCTTTTTGGGTATTATAATGTCCTTCTTTAGAAAGGACTTTAAATTGAGAGACATTTGATACATGTGCAATACCTGTAATTAATCTCTCTTTAAAGTCAGTACCCTTTTTTGCGTTATTTAATGTTGTGACTAGCGTACCCGTTGTATCAGAATAAGTTGAACGTACTCTTAGAGGTATTTTGCCATGCATCGCTATTTCTACCGCTCTTGGATGGATTACTTTAGCACCTTGATAGGCCATATTACAAATCTCATTGTAAGTCACAATATCAAGAGGTCGTGCATTTTCTACAATTCTTGGGTCAGCCGTCATAACACCTTCTACATCAGTAAAGATATCGATCCATTCAGCATCTAGTGCGACACCAAGAGCAGATGCAGACGTATCACTTCCTCCTCTACCTAAGGTAGTGACAAATCCATCCTTAGACAAGCCCTGGAAACCAGCAACAACAATAACTTGATTGTCTTCTAGCATCTGAACTAGCTCATCACATTGCATATCGATAATCTTGGCATTTAAGTGTTCATTATTGGTACGAAACCCTGCTTTAGCACCAGTAATGGCAGTCGCTTTAATACCTCTGTCATTTAACATATTTGAAAACACGATCGAAGAAATCGTTTCACCACAAGATAAAAGTAAATCATATTCTTGCTTACTTATTTTTCCCTTTGTCCCACCAACTAGACTTAGTAAAGTATCCGTTGCGTAAGGATCACCACTTCTGCCCATAGCAGACACTACTGCTACTACTTTATAACCAGCCGTCAAAGCCTCTTCGACATGTCTGATTGCATGTTGTCTACTTTCTTCGTTTTTAACGGATGTTCCACCAAATTTTTGAACAATTATTTTCATCTTGCCACCCCATTTATCATGTTTGAGGCAAAAAGGGAGTAACCTTTAACACTCCTTTTTTTGACTAAAGGATTATTTAACAATCCCTAATTTAATCAAGCTCTCAGCAATTTGAACAGAGTTCCAGGCAGCTCCTTTTAATAAGTTGTCAGATACAACCCACATATGGAAGCCTTTATCATCTGCTAAGTCCTTTCGGATTCTTCCAACAAATACATCATTTTTACCAACACTATGAGCTGGCATTGGATATACCTGTTCGCTAGGATTATCTTGAAGTGTAACCCCAGGAGCATCCGCAAGTAATGCTTGAAGATCGGCAGCTGTTACTCCAGCCTTTTCCACTTCAATAAATACACTTTCAGAATGGCCTGTAGCTACTGGTAATCTTACACAAGTCGCTGCAACAGGAAGGTCGCTCATGCCCATAATCTTTTTTGTCTCATTAATCATTTTCATTTCTTCAAATGTAAATCCATTATCTTGAAACTTATCAATTTGTGGGATTGCGTTAAATGCTATTTGATATTTCTTTTCATCAGAACCAACCGGTAGGATTTCTGGAGTGAAATCTTCTCCATTTAAGATTGATTTTGTCTGGTTCATTAGTTCTTCAACAGCTGCAGCACCTGCACCTGATACTGCTTGATAGGTTGAGACAATCACTTTCTTAAGTCCATAGGCTTGACGGATTGGTTCTAACGCAACAACCATTTGAATGGTTGAGCAGTTTGGATTGGCAATTATTCCATTATGATCAAAAAGGGCCTTTTCATTGACCTCAGGCACAACTAGAGGTGTATTTTCATCCATACGGAATGCGCTTGTATTATCTACAACAATTGCACCTCGTTTAACCGCTTCTGGAGCAAGGGACTTCGATACTGAGCCACCTGCACTAAAAAGGGCAATTTGAACACCTTCAAAACTATCGGGAGTTGCTTCCTGTACAGTTACTTCCTCCCCTTTATAAACAACCTTAGTTCCTGCAGAACGTTTAGAGGATAATAAAGTAAGCTTTGAGATTGGGAAATCTCTATTTTCTAAAGTTTTAATCATTTGAACTCCAACTGCACCAGTTGCACCTACGACTGCAACATGAAATCCTTTAACCATTTTTATATATACCCCTTCCACTTTTAACCAAGATATTATGACAAGCAAAGGAAGGAGAAAATGTGTATTCTCTCCTTCAATTAATACCTTTTATTGTATCATATCTATATACAATAGAAGAGTATTTTTTCTACTCTTCATCAAGAAATCTCTCAATAATAACAGGCTGAATCTGCTTGCCTTCTATTGCTGCAACTACAGTATCTACCAATGATCCCATTCTAGCAACCATGGAATTTGGTTTTTTATCAGGAGCATCCTGGCCAAATGGGATAAAGTAGATATTCTTCGTGGACATTAGCTTCATTAAGTTCATACCATTTAAACCTAATGCATCATTGGTCGAAATTCCTAGCACTACAGGTTTTTGATTTCTTAAAGTTGCTTTAGCAGCCATTAATACAGGTGTATCAGTCATCGCATTGGCGAATTTACTCATTGAATTACCTGTTAGTGGAGAGACAACCATACAATCTAAAGGAATTTTTGGTCCAAGTGGCTCTGCTTTAACAATGGAATCGATTAATTCATTGCCTGTGATTTCCTCAAGCTTCTTAACCCATTCATCGCCATCGCCAAATCTTGTGTTAGTTAATCGTACTGTATTGGTTGCGACAGGGATCACCTCTGCCCCTGCTTCCATTAATTTTTCAATTTGTGGAACAACCGCATCATACGTACAATGAGATCCAGTTAAACCAAATCCAATTCTTTTTCCTTTTAAAGATGTCATTATGCATTCCCCTTTCTGTCTAAAACATCTTCCTTTAACAATTGTGTCAATACATTAGCGACAATTTGCCCTGCTGTCTTAGGTGCAACAATCCCTGGTAGACCTGGTGCAAGTAACGCCTTAATTCCTCGCTTTTCTGCATAGCGGAAATCTGTACCACCTGGCTTTGATGCCAAATCAATGATTAGCGTATGTGGTGGCATTTTAGAAATGACGCTTGCTGTTACAATTTGATGAGGAATCGTATTAATACAAACATCAATATCTTGAACTTCTTCTCCTAAATCAGATAATTGGAAAGGCTTCATACCCATTTCAAAGATCCTTGCAAGATGTTCACTTTTTCTTGCACCTACCCTGACATTTGCACCCAATGCCGAAAAGGATCTTGCTACACTAAGGCCCACTCTCCCCATTCCTAAGACCACGACATTAGAGTTATGAATTGTCATTTCTGTATGCTGAATCACCATCATAATCGTTCCTTCAACAGTTGGAATGGAGTTATAAATGGCTACATCATCTCTCTCAAACAGTCTTACTAATTTACGATTTGTGGAATCTGCTAAACCGTCAAGATAGCTATTACTAATACCAGAATAAATCGTGCAATGCTCTGGTGTCTTTGATAGCAAATCTCCTGTTAATACTACTTTTTCATTTGAAAAGATTGTATCTACTTCGCCCTCACTATTCGTTCCGGCAACTGGTAGGATGATCGCATCAATATCTGTGAAGTCAACTTCATCTATTTGTTCCTTTGAAGCACCAGTGAAGCCATGATCAAGCTGGTCAAAGCCAATTAATGAAAGCTTCGCATCCAAATCAGTCAGCTTACGAATGACTTCTAGCTGTCTTGCATCTCCACCAATAACTGCTATATGCAATCCAGTTAACATGGTTTTCATTCACCTTCTTTTTATAATCTGGCAAAATGGGTAAAACAAATGCCAAAACGTTTCTGTGTACTTTACTCCAACATCTTATGTAGGAAAGTATTATTAGGTGAATAATTAAAAGGGGATTGATACCGGAGCATTAAATTTACTAAATGAACTATCCTTTTTCCTTGCAGGAGTCTCGGTCCTTCCACTACAATCAACTCTGCTAAAAATCAACACTCTACTTTAACAGGCCAAAATACAAAAAAATGCCTTGAGCTACTAATGGCTCAAGGCATTTTTTACTTTCGATTCATATAAGGAGGTTCATCGTGGATGTCAATAATGATCATATCAGCACCAATTTTTTTAATATGATGCCAAGGGACTCGGATTTCTGCACCCTGCCTTTTAAATCCAAACCATTTTAAGGTTGGGATAATAAAAGCTTTAATATGTCCAGTAGTTTCATCAATTTCTAAATCCGTTTGTCCGAGGATCCCCAAACGTTCTGCCCTCTTCATATCAACGATTTCTTTTCCACTTAGTTCACTAAGTCTCATACTGACACATCCTTTTGTGGGACTATCCTTTTTACATGTTTATAGTGGAACCATAAAAAAAATGCCTGTAAGTTGACACTCACAGACATTTGATTTCAATTTATTCGATTCCACTAGGAAGCTTACCTTCTGGACTTACTAGTGATACGGATGGATTTGTACTAAATATATTGTTTGCTAGTTGATTGACAGATTCTTCTGATACCTCATTTACAAATTCTAAAATTTCATCTAAAGTACGGTGTCTCTTCAGTAAAAGTTCGTTTTTACCATTTCGACTCATACGACTATTGGTACTTTCTAGACTGAGCATCAGATTTCCTTTTATCTGCTCTTTACTATTGGAAAGCTCTTTAGCTGTAATCCCTTTATCAATTAAGGTTGCTAAAGTTTGTTGAATCGTATCATATAACAAATCTAATTGTTGGCTTCCTGTCCCTCCATAAATCGTAAGCATACCATTATCCTTAAATGAAGAATGATAGGAATAAACGGAATACGCTAAACCTCTTTGCTCCCTAACCTCTTGGAATAAACGACTACTCATACTTCCGCCTAACACATTATTTAACACAATTAAGCTATAAATCTTTTCATGGCCAACTTGTAAACCATTATAACCTAGACATAAATGAGCTTGTTCCGTATCTTTTTTTCTTGCTAGCTTCTCATGATGGAAAGTAGGCTCACTTGTATCAGATAGACTCTTTCCTGTTTGATAGCTTCCAAAGAAATTCTCCACTACTTTTATAAACTCTTCATCAATATTCCCTGCAATGGATACCACAACATTTTCAGGTGTATACGTCTCGTTCATATAATTTCGTAATGTGTCACCCGTAAATGTTGAGAGCGTTACTTCAGTTCCTAGAATGGGATACCCCAGTGGATGATCCTTATAAGCCGCTCTACTTAATAAATCATGTACGATATCGTCTGGAGTATCTTCGTACATTTTAATCTCTTCAAACACTACATTCTTTTCTTTCTTTAATTCTTCTTCATCGAAGGTTGAATTAAAGAACATGTCAGCTAATACCTCTAGAGCATAGTTAGCGTGCTCATCCATTACTTTTGCATAGTAACAGGTGTACTCTTTTGAGGTAAACGCATTAACTTGACCGCCAATACTATCAAATGACTCTGCAATTTCACGTGCAGAACGTGTTTTTGTTCCTTTGAAAAACATGTGTTCTAAGAAATGGGAGACACCATTATTTGTAGGTGTTTCGTTTCTAGAACCAGTTCCAATCCATACACCGATTGCTACTGATCTTACGTGTGGAATATTTTCAAGTACGATTCGAACTCCATTATTACAAGTAAATTTTTTAATCAAAATCTTTCCTCCTAATGAAAGGATCTCTCCTAAATGATGAGTCTTTTAATTTTTGTCTTGAGATATAGGTGAAAGATCTACTCTTTTTTCACTCAGCGTATTAGTAACATGACCGATTCTCAAATTCTTTTCTTTTATTCTTACTATGAGTGAATCTAAAGATTTTGCTGTAGAATCTGTAGGATGCATTAAGATTAATGCTCCAGGATGCACCTTATTCAGTACTCTTTCAACGAGTGTGGCAGGTGTTGGTTTTTGCCAGTCAATTGTGTCAACACTCCATAAAACTGTACCCATTTCTAATTCTGAAGCAATCTCGACGACCTCTTGACGGTAGCTCCCGCTTGGAGGTGCAAACCAGGTCGGTTTTTTACCAGTGGTTGCTTCAATTACATTATTCGTTGATACGAGCTGTTCTCTTACTAATGAAGCCGTCATGGTTTTTAAGTTGGGATGATTATAAGAATGATTACCCACTTCATGCCCAGCGTCCACAATCATCTTTGCTAACTCGGGATTTTCTTTTACCCAACGACCTTCAAGAAAAAAGGTCGCATACACCTTGTGCTTTTTTAAGGTTTCTAGCATGGAAGGAATATATTCATTTCCCCATGCAACATTTATTAAAAAAGAAACCATTTGTTTATCAGGGTGTCCCCGGTAAATAGGCTCGGGTGGTAAGTCTGATAAATGTACGGACGGTGGAACCTCTTTAAATACTAATTTCTTCGGATCAAAGTTACCCTCTTTTTTCATGTTTTCATACGATGCATCCACATCTATTTTCAAGCCATTATAGCCTGGTGTGGCCTTCCAGACCTTATCGACTTCAGCGTTTTGAGGGTTTTGTTCATATTTTTCGAGATTTGATTGTATCTCCTGATATAGAGAATCAATCTGTTTAGAAACAACGTTACTTGGCTGCTTTAGCTCTGATAAATAACCATTAGTATAAGGATTTTGTACAGAACCTAAGGTTATTAGTAATATCGTAGAAAATGTAAATAACTGCAATGTCATTCTTTTCATTTTTTAACATCCCCCTTGTAAATAAAAATATGTAAAAGGGGGACAAGGTAGAACAAAAAGGTAAGTGGTCAAGTTCAGGACCTTAATTCTTGAACAAAAAGAAGCCGGATCCCCAGCTTCTCTTTTGTCTTATGTTAAGATGTTGGGTTTGCATCCTTTTGCTCTTTTAACACAACTTTACGAGAAAGGTTAACTCGACCTTGCTTGTCTACTTCAGTTACCTTTACTAAGATCTCATCACCAATTGCCACAACATCTTCAACTTTAGCTATACGCTCTTCTGCTAATTCAGAGATATGAACAAGTCCGTCCTTACCACTGAATATCTCCACAAATGCACCAAACTTTTCAATTCTCTTAACTTTACCTAGATACATTTGTCCTACTTCAACTTCTCGTACGATATCTTCTATAATTTTCTTTGCTTTTTGGTTCATTTCTTCATTAACAGATGAGATGAAGACTGTTCCATCTTGCTCGATATCAATCTTTACACCTGTTTCTTCGATAATCTTATTAATCTGCTTACCACTTGGTCCAATAACGTCTCTGATTTTATCTGGATTTATAGACATCATCAGAATTTTTGGAGCATATTGTGAAAGCTGTGTCCGCGGCTCATTGATGGTGCTTAGCATATGTTCTAAGATATGCAATCTCCCTGTTCGAGCTTGTATTAATGCTTCCTCAAGAATTTCACGTGATAAACCTTCAATCTTTATGTCCATTTGAAGAGCTGTTACACCCTTAGAAGTACCGGCTACCTTGAAATCCATGTCACCTAAGTGATCTTCCATACCTTGGATATCAGAGAGAATCGTATAGTGCTCGCCTTTCTTAACTAATCCCATCGCAATACCTGCTACAGGTGCCTTAATTGGAACTCCAGCATCCATCATAGCTAATGTACTAGCGCAAATACTTGCCTGAGATGTAGACCCGTTTGATTCTAGTACCTCTGAAACTAATCGAATGGTATAAGGGAAATCCTTTTCAGAAGGGATAATTGGTTCAAGAGCACGCTCTCCTAATGCCCCGTGACCAATCTCACGACGCCCCGGTCCTCTCATTGGTCCTGTTTCCCCTACACTAAATTGAGGGAAATTATAATGGTGCATAAATCGTTTTTCCTCTTCAACACCAAGTCCATCTAAAATCTGAACATCACCTAATGCACCTAGTGTACATACACTTAATGCTTGAGTTTGTCCTCTTGTAAATAATCCTGAACCATGAGTTCTAGGTAATAATCCTATTTCAGAAGCTAGTGGCCTGATTTCGTCTTGTTTTCTACCATCTGGACGAATCTTTTCTTGCGTAATTAAACGACGTACCTCTTCTTTAACAAGCATATAAAGGACTTCAGAAACTTGTTTAAGAACGCGTCCTTCAACTTCCTTAGCTTCATAATGAGCGATTACTTCTTTTCTTACCTCATTGATTGCATCCTCACGAGCATGCTTTTCAAATACTTGAACGGCCTTGTTAATTTTCTCTTCAGCAAGACCTCGAACCTCTTGTTCAATCTCTGTATCCACTTTGTAAAGAACAACCTCACGCTTTTCTTTTCCAATAGCCGCAACTATGGTTTCTTGGAATTCGATTAAACGTTTAATTTCATCATGACCAAACATAATAGCTTCAAGCATAACTTCTTCTGCTACTTCATCAGCGCCAGCTTCCACCATGTTGATGGCATCCTTTGTTCCAGCTACAACTAAGTGAATATCAGATTTCTCCATCAATTCAACAGAAGGGTTAATAATAAATTCATCATTTACTCTACCCACAGTAACTCCAGCAATTGGACCTTCAAAAGGAATATCCGATACACTTAAAGCTAATGATGAACCAAACATTGCTGCCATTTCAGAAGAACAATCCTGATCCACGCTCATTACAATACTGATAACTTGTACTTCATTACGAAAGCCATCTGCAAACAGCGGACGGATTGGACGGTCAATTAATCTACTTGCTAAAATTGCTTTTTCACTTGGACGGCCTTCACGCTTAATAAAGCCACCTGGAATTTTTCCAACTGCGTATAAACGCTCTTCATAATTAACCGTTAAAGGAAAGAAACTTAAATCCTTTGGTTCCTTTGAAGCAGTTGCTGTTGATAGAACTGCTGTGTCTCCGTAACGAATCATCACTGCTCCACTTGCTTGTTTAGCTAGTTGTCCCACTTCAACCGTTAAAGGACGACCTGCCCAATTTGTGGAGAAGACTTGTTTTTCTTGTCCCATATACGTACCCCTCTCTTGCATTTCAAATTCCTATGTATTTTCAAATAAATAATAAGCCATTATCTAGTATTTCCTATATTATTTAAAACATATCAATTGTCTAAACATATGTAAATATTTTTCGCATAAATCTGATAAAATACACTATAAATGTAATATGTTGGAAAAAATATTTAAGATAATAAAAAAGCGGGATTTCTATCCCGCTTTTTTAGAAGGGAAACAAAGTCTCCCAAAAAACGTTGAATTATCGACGTAAGCCAAGCTTGTTGATTAGCTCGCGATAACGTGTAACGTCTTTGTTTCTTAAATAGTTAAGTAAGTTACGACGCTTACCTACCATCTTTAAAAGACCACGACGTGAATGGTGATCCTTCTTATGAGTACGTAAGTGATCATTTAATGTGTTGATTTGCTCTGTTAGGACAGCAATCTGAACTTCTGGTGATCCAGTGTCAGAATCGTGAGTTTTGTACTCACTAATGATTTCATTTTTACGTTCTTGTGTTAAAGCCATCCTTTTCACCTCCTAATTTTCATCCCCGATTACCGAGCAAGCGTCGGTGACTCGACTTGCCAAGCAATGGTTCATAACATACGCTTACTATCATACCTAATCTAGCTCAATAATGCAAGTATATTATAATTTAACGTTCCAATATTCCTTTGCTACCTTAACATCTTCATGAATCCTGCTGACAAGCTCGTCAATTCCATTAAACTTCTGCTCGTCCCTAATCCTTGTGTGGAAAAACAATTCTACTGACTCACCATATATGTATTGTTCAAAATCAAATAGATGGACTTCAATGGATTTTTCAGTTAGTCCTTCGTGAAAGGTTGGCTTATATCCAATATTACAAACTCCTTTATAGCCTTTCCCCTTAACGAATAACTCGACTGCATATACACCTGTTTTTGGAAGGTGATACGAGTCTGATAACTCTATATTGGCTGTCGGAAAGCCAATCGTCGAGCCTCTCTTCTCACCGTGAATAACAGTACCTTTAATCTTATAAAACCTACCAAGATATGAAGGTAGATTATTTACATTTCCTGTATTAAGGAGCTCTCTAATTGAAGACGAACTAATTTTTTCACTCTCCAACATAATCTTATCAATTACTGTGTGTGAGAATTCTCCTCTTGAATGAAAGGGGATCGTTTCCATCGTGCCTTTACCCATTTTTCCATATGTAAAATCAAACCCTGCAACCACATGCAAAACACGTAAACCTATGATGTATTCATCTACGAATTGTTGAGGCAGTAATTGAGAAAAATCCTCTGTAAACTTTACAATATACAGTTCATCAATTCCAAGCTGTTTGATTGCCTCGATTTTTTCATGAAGAGGGGTTAACATGTGATGGATCGCTTTTTCCTTACGTAAAACAACTGACGGGTGTGGGTGAAATGTCATTACTGCACTTTTTACATTTTGTTGTGTGGCTATTTCTTTCGCGGCCAAAATAACCTTTTGATGGCCTATATGAACCCCATCAAAATATCCAAAAGCCATAACCTTTTTAGATTGTTGCTCACTTGTTATTCGGGGTGGATGGCTTAAATAAATTGTTTCCACATCAATCACCTTATTTCTAGTAATACCTCTCCTTATATGGAGAGAACCTTCGTTGGTTTCATTAATCCTGGCTTAGAAGAGTGCTTTTCATAAATGGCCAGCGCTTGTCCTGTCATATCAGATAATAATACAAGGGGATGGTCCTCTAAGATAGGATCCGCTTCAAGTACAGCACCATTCTTGACTTTCATTGCTACTTTATCATCAATTTGCAAGTTAGGCAAATGGTTCAATGCACGCTCAATTGGTATTAAAAGAGACTCGATGGTCCCTTCTTCCATTGCTTGTTCAATAACCGGAAAACTGGAGCACTCTTCGAGGTGAAAGGAACCCGATGCGGTTCTAACTAAATGTGACATATGAGAAGGAAAGCCAAGTGCTTCGCCTATTGAAACTGCGAGGGTCCTTACGTATGTCCCTTTGCTACAGGTAACCTTAAACGAAAACTTAATTTCACTACCCTCAAATAATTCTCGGTCATCTAATAAAGTAAATTCATAAATCTTAATATCTCTTGAAGGTCTTTCTATCTCAATTCCTTTTCTTGCATACTCATAGAGTTTCTTACCATTGATCTTCACGGCTGAATACATGGGTGGAGTTTGTTTTATATCCCCCGTTAAACCTTGTAGAACTTCAAGAATCTCCGTCCGGGTTATAACACGATCAACTGGCGCTTCACTTACTTTCTCACCTGATGCATCCTCTGTAGTTGTAGAATATCCTAAGGTGACTTCACCAACATATGTTTTATCATCAGCTGTTATATATTCCACTACTTTGGTAGCTCTGCCAATACATATCGGAAGAACTCCTGTAACATCGGGGTCTAATGTACCAGTGTGACCGACCTTTTTGGTTTTCAATATCTTTCTAATTTTAAACACACAATCATGAGAGGTTAACCCTTTTGGTTTATGTAATAAAAGTATTCCTTCCATTTTTACCTCCATCTATCCATTGTTAAACAAAGATGTTTTCGCTTTTATCTTAGTATCAAGATTTTACTACTTAAAGAAAACTGGATAGACATTTGTCTATCCAGTACCTTTAAGCATCATCATGCTGTGAAGACCTATTCAATTCAGCTAACAGGTTTTCAATACGATTACCATAATCAACGGATTCGTCAAACTCAAAAGTGATTTCTGGTGTTTTACGTAAACGAATTCGTTGACCTATTTCACTTCGTATAAAACCTTTTGCTTTTGCAAGCCCTTTTAATGTGTTCTGCCTTTGTTCCTCATCTCCTAGTACGGAGATAAATACTTTTGCTTGTTGGAGGTCTCCTGTAACTTCCACATCCGTTACAGTCACAAACCCTACACGAGGGTCTTTAATTTTTCGACCGATAATCTCACCGAGCTCTTTTTTCATTTGCTCTCCAACTCGAGTTGCACGTAAACTCATACGATCACCTCGTTAATACCATTCATAGTTTGTAACGGCTCTTTCTATTTCCGGAAAGGAATCAATCATTTTTATACAATTTTGCAACTCTCTTTCAGTTGACTGTTTGGAGGAGGTAATGGCAACGATTCCTATGGTAGTCCGTTGCCAAACATCCTGATGATCAATTTCTGAAACCGATACATTATATTTTTGTTTGAGTCTTGACATAATTCTTTGAAGAACTGCCCGCTTCTCCTTTAACGACTGAGCATTATAAATGAAGCAATCACATTCCACAAAACCAATCATTATCTTTTAATTTCCTGCATCACATAAGCCTCGATAATATCGCCTTCTTTGATATCATTAAACTTTTCAATGGTAATTCCACACTCATAGTTTTGAGCAACTTCTTTTACATCATCTTTGAAACGTTTTAATGTATCTAAATGACCTTCGAAGATGACAATCCCATCACGGATAACACGAACCCCACTGTCACGAGTAATCTTTCCATCAGTAACATAACTACCTGCAATCGTACCTACTTTAGATACCTTAAAGGTAGTACGAACTTCTGCTTGCCCGATTACTTTTTCTTCAAACTCAGGATCAAGCATTCCCTTCATAGCTGATTCAATTTCATCAATTACATTATAGATAATTCTGTGAAGTCGTACATCAACATCTTCTTGTTCAGCCGTTTTCTTCGCATTTACGTCTGGACGAACATTAAAACCTATCACGATCGCATTAGAGGCAGAAGCTAAAATGACATCTGATTCTGTAATTGCACCAACACCAGTGTGAATGATCTTAACGCGCACACCTTCTACTTCAATTTTTTGAAGAGAAGCAGCTAGAGCTTCAGCAGAACCTTGAACATCAGCTTTTACGATAATATTGATATCTTTTATGTCACCTTGTTTGATTTGCTCAAATAAGTCATCAAGACTTAGCTTTGCCTTATCACCACGTTGCTCAATAAGTTGCTTTTGAGCACGTGCCTCACCAACAGATCTTGCCATTTTCTCATCAGCAAATACCATGAATTGGTCACCAGCTAATGGCACTTCATTTAATCCGGTAATTTCTACAGGAGTGGAAGGACCAGCCTCTTTTACGCGACGTCCAACATCATTAACCATTGCACGTACACGACCAAAGCTATTACCAACTACAATTGGATCACCGATACGTAATGTACCATTCTGAACAAGAAGGGTTGCTACAGAGCCGCGTCCCTTATCTAATTGAGCTTCTACAACAGTACCTGTTGCAAAACGCTTAGGATTAGCTTTCCATTCTTCAACTTCACTTACTAATAAAATCATTTCCAACAGGTCATCAATACCTTCACCATTTAGTGCAGATACGGGTACGAATATCGTATCTCCACCCCATGCTTCAGGCACTAAGCCATGCTCTGTAAGCTCTTGCATTACGCGATCTGGATTAGCGGATGGCTTATCAACTTTGTTGACAGCTACAATAATGGGAACCTCGGCAGCTTTTGCATGGTTAATTGCTTCAACCGTTTGAGGCATAACCCCATCATCAGCTGCTACCACTAAAATAGTTATGTCCGTGATTTTAGCTCCACGAGCACGCATTGTTGTAAAAGCTGCGTGGCCAGGTGTGTCTAAGAATGTAATTTTCTTATCATTTACCTCAACTTGGTATGCACCAATATGCTGTGTAATACCACCAGCTTCTCCTTCTGTTACCTTTGTGTGACGAATAGAGTCAAGAAGTGTAGTTTTTCCGTGGTCAACGTGACCCATGATTGTTACTACTGCTGGACGGATTTGAAGGTCTTCTTCTTTGTCTTCCATGTCATAGCCTTCAAACTCTGTTTCTTCATAGACGATTTCTTCTTCCACTTCAACCCCGTACTCACCAGCAATTAACTCAATTGTATCCTTGTCAAGAGTCTGGTTAATTGTAGCCATAATGCCTAGTAAGAAGAGCTTTTTAATAATTTCCGAAGGCTCTTTTCCTAGTCGAGCTGCTAATTCAGCAACTGTTAACGAACCTGAGAAAGTAATCTTTTCAGGAAGCTCTGTCACTTTACCGCCACCTGTCTGATTTAAATTTTTCTTATGACGATTTTTTTGGAAAGCAACTTGCTCTTGCTGACCTGTTTTTTTGTTGTCTTTTTCCTTACGTTTGTTTGCACCCTTCTTTTTACGAGGGCTATTATCTGTTTCGTCATCTTCTTCGTATGCTGCCGCTTTATTTTTTACAGTTGTGGTTGTAGATTCAGGCTTCTTAGTTTCTGTAGCCTTTGGCTTAGTTTCATCAACTTTTGTTTCTTCTTTACCGCTTGGTTGAAAGTGCTGATCCAACTTTTCCACAACATCATCCTCGATGGTTGTCATGTGATTTGATACTTCAACATTTAATTCTTTTAATATATTAATCACTTCTTTACTTGATATGTTTTGTTTCTTTGCATATTCATAAACACGTATTTTACTCATACGTTCACCCCCGAATTTATTCCTCGAGCAATGTCCTCAGCTTTTTGGCAAATCCCGCGTCCTGTATACCAATGACGACTCTAGCGTCTTTTCCAATTGCTTGACCTAGTTCATACCTATCATCAACACGACTTAGCGGTATACGATAGTATGAACATTTGTCAGTAATCTTCTTTTCAGTGTTTTTTGAGGCGTCCCTTGATAACAACACGAGGTTGACCTTATTTCGCTGTATCTCTTTCACAACCAATTCCTCTCCAGAGATGATCTTCCGTGCTCGAGCAGCTAGTCCTACAAGAGATTTCCATGGTTGTTGATTCACGACTAATGATTCTCCTTTTCCACTAGAGCTAATAATTCCTCATAGATGGATTGATCGACCTTAGTTTTTAATTGGCTCGCTAGGATATTCTTCTTTTGTGCCTGTAAGATGATGTCTTTGTTTTTACTTAAGTAAGCTCCTCTGCCTGCCATTTTCCCAGTTAGGTCGATGGATATGTCCCCTTCTTTTGAGCGGACAATTCGAATGAGCTCTTTTTTATCTTTCATTTCCTGACTCGCTACACATTTCCTTAAGGGAACCTTGCGATTTCTCACCTTACTTCACCTCTTACTCTAATTCCTCTACCGCTGACTTGTACTCCTCTAGAGTTGACCCTAACCCTAGTAAATCCAGCTTTTCAGCATCAGAATGGCTTTTTATATCGATTTTCCACCCTGTTAATTTAGCAGCAAGACGAGCATTTTGACCACGTTTACCAATTGCAAGAGACAGTTGGTTATCTGGAACAATAACAGTAGTAGCCTTCTCCTCTTCGTTTACAATCACTTCTTCAACTTGTGAAGGGCTAAGTGCATTAGCAACAAACTCAATTGGATCCTTTGACCATTTAACAATGTCAATTTTTTCACCTTTTAATTCATTAACAATTGCCTGTACACGGCCACCTTTTGGTCCTACACAAGAACCAACAGGATCTAGGTCAGAGTTATCAGTGTGTACAGAAATCTTAGAACGGTCACCAGCTTCACGTGCAACTGATTTAATTTCAACTGTACCATCAAAAATTTCTGGTACTTCAAGCTCGAATAATCGCTTTAATAAACCAGGATGAGTTCTTGAAACGAAAATCTGTGGGCCCTTTGTTGTTCTTTCAACCTTTGTAAGAAACACTTTAATTCGGTCATGTGGTTTATAGGTTTCATTCGGCATTTGCTCCGCAGCCGGAAGTAGCGCTTCAATCTTACCTAAATTCACATATATGAAGCGAGCATCTTGACGTTGTACAATTCCCGTCATGATATCTTCTTCGCGGTCAATAAATTCGGAATATATTACGCCTCTTTCAGCTTCACGAACACGTTGGGTTACTACTTGTTTGGCAGTTTGCGCAGCAATTCGGCCAAAATCCTTTGGAGTTACTTCAATCTCAATCACATCTCCGACCTGATAATTCGGATTGATTAATCGTGCTTGTTCTGCAGATATTTCAAGTCTAGTGTCAAATACATCATCTACTACATCTTTACGGGCAAATACTCGCATCGACCCACGTTCTGGATTGACATCCACTCTAACATTTTGGGCTTGATTAAAATTTCGTTTATAAGCAGAGATAAGTGCTGCTTCAATTGCATCAAGTAAGATATCTTTACTAATTCCCTTTTCTTTTTCTAGCATGATAAGGGCATCTAATAGCTCACTACTCATTTTTTGGATCCCCCTTTAAAGATCATCTATTATTTTAGTCATGAAAATGCACATAAGAGAAAGTATATGTAATTTATAGAAACAGTGTTACATTCTACTCATCACAAGAAGGGGAAGACATTGTTTGCTTCTCCACCCTCACTCAAATTTGTATGAGTGCCACTACATCAAGCGGTCCCCTGTTTCAAAAAAGAAGCCCTTATATCGGATGTTATCTCACAACATTAGATTCACAAGTCACTACTCTCTATGATGCTTACGTAGTTTCCTGGCATCAAGAAGTTTTATAAGAGTGCTTTTCTTTTCTGAAACAGGAGTAGGGGGAAGAAAGATCAGCAAGCTTTTCCCTTCACCTACTGTATTGACGATTGTTCTAGTCAAACCGAGTTTAACTAAACGTAACGGCAAGACGAGCACTTGCAACCTTCTCAAATGGAATGGTGGTAACCTTTTTTCTTGTTTTAATCATGTGGGCGACAGTTACTGAATCACCGTCATAATTAACGAGTTCACCTTCAAAATGCTTTTCACCCTCTATGGGCTCATACGTTTTAATAAATACCTGCTTACCAACAGCCTTTTCAAAATCTTTTGCTTTTTTAAGTGGTCGTTCAGCACCAGGTGATGAGACCTCTAAAAAATATAAATGAGGAATCGGATCTGTTTCATCAAGTCTTTCACTCAACTGTTCACTAACAGTTCCGCACTGCTCAATATCAATGCCACTTGGTGAGTCTATATATACTCGTAGAAACCAATCTTTTCCTTCTTTAACATATTCAATGTCCACTAGTTCTAATTGAAGTTCTTCTAGGATTGGTGTAACTAACCCTTCGACTACATCCGTTACTTTGTTACTCATTCATACCCTCCTTTACTTCGTACTTACTTATTAGGATTTGATTAAAATTCCCTGCTTATTAGCAGGGAATTTGTGTAATATGTAAAAAAATCGGTAGTAATACGAAAGAGTGGGTTTCCCCACTCTTCATCACGTTCCTATTCATAGCATTTCCTCTGTTACTATAACATAATCAATAGGTTTATGCAAATAATAACAAATCCGGAAAATCCTTTACATTTAGAATAAAGAAAGCTGATTTTGATCCGGAAGGCCTTCTAAGCACCCTTGACTATCTAAATATTCTAATATCGTTTTAGAAATTTTACTACGTTGCTGGAGATCCTCTTTTGATAAAAACTCTCCATCTTGTCTTGCTTTTACAATATTAATGGCTGCGTTTGTACCTAATCCAGGAATTGAATTAAACGGCGGAATTAAAGTATTTCCTTCCACAATAAATTCTGATGCACTGGAACGGTATAAATCTACTTTTTGGAAGGAATATCCTCGTTCACACATTTCTAAAGAAATCTCAAGTACCGTTAACAGGTTCTTTTCTTTTGTCGATGCTTCTAAACCTTTAGCATTAATTTCTTCCATCTTTGCCTTAATAGCATTTGAACCCCTAACCATTGCTTCTATGTCAAAGTCGTCTGCTCTAACCGTAAAGTATGCTGCATAATAAAGAATTGGATGGTGTACTTTAAAATAGGCAATTCGAACAGCCATTAATACATAAGCAGCAGCATGGGCCTTAGGGAACATGTATTTGATCTTCAAGCAAGAATCAATGTACCAATTTGGGACATTATTATTTTTCATGTCTTGAATCCATTCGTCAGGAAGACCTTTCCCCTTACGAACATTTTCCATGATTTTGAAAGCTAATGAAGGATCTAACCCCTTGTAAATAAGATAGACCATAATGTCATCACGACAACCAATTACTTCACTTAATGTACAGGTTCCATTCGCGATTAACTCTGAAGCATTCCCAAGCCATACATCAGTACCATGTGACAGACCTGAAATTTGAACTAGTTCAGAGAATGTGGTCGGTTTTGTTTCTTCAAGCATCTGTCTAACAAATCGAGTTCCAAATTCAGGAATACCATATGTTCCTGTTTTACACATGATTTGTTCCTCAGTAACACCGAGAGAAGAAGTACCACCAAAAATCTTCATTACTTCAGGATCATCAGTCGGAATAGTTTTAGGATCAATCCCACTTAGATCTTGCAACATTCTAATTACAGTGGGATCATCGTGTCCTAGTATATCTAACTTGAGTAAATTATCGTGAATCGAATGGAAGTCAAAATGTGTGGTTTTCCATTCAGATGTTTTATCATCAGCTGGGAATTGGATTGGTGTGAAATCAAACACTTCCATATAATCCGGAACTACAATGATTCCGCCGGGATGCTGTCCTGTCGTTCGCTTAACACCTGTACAACCAGACACTAGTCTATCTACTTCTGCACTTCGAATTGTTAAATTATGATCATTTGCGTATCCTTTTACATAACCATAGGCAGTTTTTTCCGCAACCGTCCCAATTGTTCCGGCACGGAAGACATTATCTTCACCAAATAACACTTTCGTATAGTTATGTGCCTTTGGTTGATATTCTCCCGAGAAGTTAAGATCGATATCAGGAACTTTATCCCCTTTAAATCCAAGGAATGTTTCGAATGGAATATCATGTCCATCTTTTTTATAGTGCGCACCACATTCCGGACAATCCTTATCTGGCAAATCAAAACCAGATCCCACTGAACCATCATCAAAAAATTGCGAATGCTTGCACTTTGGACATACATAATGAGGAGGTAAAGGATTTACCTCGGTTATCTCTGTCATTGTTGCAACAAAGGACGATCCAACTGAACCACGAGAACCAACTAGATATCCGTCATCTAAGGATTTTTTTACAAGCTTATGAGAGATCAAATAAATAACAGCAAACCCATGTCCAATAATAGATTTTAATTCTTTCTCTAAGCGAGCCTCAACAAGTTCTGGTAGCTCATCACCATATATGGATCGAGCCATTGAGTAACTCATTTCACGAATTTCATCTTCTGCGCCTTCAATCTTTGGTGTGTAAAGATCATCTTTGATTGGTTTAACGTTTTGGATAAGATCTGCCACATAATTTGTATTGGTTACGACAATTTCCTTTGCCTTTTCTTCACCAAGAAACGCAAATGCTTCAAGCATTTCATCTGTTGTTCTAAAATGAACTTTAGGCAAACGATGGCGATTTAAAGGATTTGCCCCACCCTGTGAACCAATTAGAATTTTACGATATATATGATCTTCATGTTCTAAATAATGGACATTTCCAGTAGCTACAACAGGCTTGTCTAATTTCGTCCCAAGTTTCACTAAGTTATTCATAATATCTAGTAAAGCTCTCTGGTCACGAACTAACTCTAATTCTATTAAATGAGAGTAGACCTCTGGAGGATGAATCTCTATATAGTCATAAAACTGCGCAATCTCCTCTACTTCTTCTGGTGATTTTTGCATCATCGCTTCAAACACCTCACCACGATCACAAGCTGAGCCAATGAGTAAGCCTTCTCTATGCTTTATTAGCTTAGAACGAGGAATTCGGGGTACACGATAAAAATATTCAAGATGAGATATAGAAATCAATTTAAAAAGATTTTTTAACCCTATTTCATCCTTAGCTAGAAGTGTTACATGAGAAGGGCGTGCTCGTTGGTATGCATTCCCTTGACCCATATTATCATTGAGCTGATCATGATACTCAATTCCAGCTTCAAGAGCATCTTTTAGCATTTTCATTAATAGATAGCCAGTTGCCTCTGCATCATAAATGGCACGATGGTGTTGAGTTAACTCAATATCAAACTTCTTACATAATGTATTCAAACGATGATTCTTCATATCAGGCAATAAGAATCTTGCTAATTCTAATGTATCAATAACCGGATTCTGCGCTTTCTCATATCCTAGTTTTTTATATCCAACATTTAGGAAACCCATATCAAAGCTAGCGTTGTGGGCAACTAATATATCATCATCAATCCATTTTCTAAACCTCTCTAACACCTCTCCAACTTCTGGTGCATCACGTACCATGTCGTCGGTAATTCCAGTTAAATCAATCGTTGTTGCGGATAATGGATGGTGCGGATTAGCAAAGGATTCAAACCGGTCAATAATTTGACCTTCTTTTATTTTCACAGCGGCAAGCTCAATAATAGTATCATAGACGGCTGAAAGACCAGTTGTCTCGACGTCAAAAACCACATACGTATCTGTTGCTAATAAACGGTGCTGCTCATTATATGCAATTGGAACCCCATCATTTACAAGATTAGCTTCTAAGCCGTAAATGACTTTAATCCCATGCTTTTTCCCAGCTGAATAAGCATCAGGGAAGGATTGAGCGACTGCATGGTCGGTTAAAGCAAAAGCTTTATGCCCCCATTTTTTTGCTTGTTCAATAAGCTTCCCTACCGGTGTAACAGCATCCATTTGGCTCATCGGAGAATGGGCATGCAATTCAACACGTTTTTCATCTTCTGGTGCCAGATCCATTCTCTTTACCGGATTGATTTCCTGGATATCATTTGCCATCATGACAAGGTCTCGAATAAAGGTATCGTTTTGTACCCCACCACGAACTTTAACCCACATGCCTTTTTTTACAGATTGTAGTAACGGAATATCCTCTTTATCTCTCGAAAACATCTTAACCAATATTGAACTAGTATAATCTGTCACTTTAAACGTTAATAAGTGTCTACCACTTCTCAACTCTTTTGTTTCTGCATCAAAGATATACCCTTGAATAATAACTCTTCTTTCTTCTTCTTGAATTGCGTGGATGGAAACTGGCTCTTCCTTAATACTGTATCCAATGGTTAAAGGCCCACTATGTTCTTGAGCAGGTTCTTTCTTTTGCATTTCTGTAATTGCTTCGATCACTTTGTTACGATCTTCTTGCTCTTTTTGCTCTACAAATCTTTCAAACTCTTCAGCGGAATATTCTACGATAGTATCAAGCTGAAGTGCAGGAAAACCAAATTTCTCTAGCTGAGATGTAATAGCCATTCCATACTTTTTCTTAACCGTAACTGCTTCTGCATCATTCCTTGTTTTTATTGTTATTTTTGCCCCTTGTAATGTAGGGCTTTGCTCTTTAAGTAATGGTAAAAACATCGGCGAAATAGTATCTAGCCTATCAATACAGATGGGCCAGTAAGAAATGACATCTTGTTCTATTATATTTTTTTCCACGGCTTTTACTGAAAAACTTACAGTAGCTATATGAGAAAATGTTTGAACTAGTTGATTGGCAAACAGTTCAAACATGGGTGCTGGAAGGATCCTTTGCCAAACAAAAGAAAAATGCCATGATTTAGCTCCTGTATGAACGGAGACCTTCTCAATACCCGCTCCGTTAAAGTACTCTTTCATTTCAGCCGGAACATTCATTTGCTGTAATAGGATTTCAAAACGATCTATTTGTTCTGTTGAAAGTTCTATCACGAATAGATCTCCTCTCTCCATGTCATACATGTTTTGTAAATATTGAAGGTACCTCAAATTAATAGAGGTACCTCTTTTTATCTCTTCTTCTATTTTACAATAAATTTCTCAATTGTCTCGATAAGATTTTCAGTATTTATTTCCAAAACCTCACCAGTGCTTCGAACTTTTAGCTCAACAATCCCTTCACTAGCTCGCTTTCCAACTGTCAGACGTATTGGTAAGCCAATTAAATCAGAATCAGCAAACTTAACACCAGGGCGCTCCTGACGGTCATCATATAACACTTCAAAACTAGACTTTAAACTAGAATATAAAGTATCCGCTAGTTCCTTTTGATCATCTTGCTTAGGGTTGACCACAATCAAGTGGAGATCAAATGGCGATACAGCCTGTGGCCAGACTAATCCGTTCTCATCATTAAACTGCTCAGCAACAGCAGCAACTGTTCTTGAAACACCAATGCCATAACAGCCCATGATCATTGGTTGTGTTTTACCGTTTTCGTCTAAAAAGGTCGAGTTCATCGCTTCACTGTATCGTGTTCCTAGTTTAAACACATGGCCTACTTCAATTCCTTTTGCAAACACAATCTTTCCATTACCATCAGGAGAAGGATCTCCCTCTTGAATAAAACGGACATCTTCATACTGAATATTCTCAAGATCTCGTTCAGGATTTACTCCTGTATAATGAACACCCTCATTATTAGCTCCACAAACACCGTTTACAACAAATTCAACGGCATGATCTGCAATAACTTTAAGAGAAGCCGGGACGTTTATAGGTCCTAATGATCCAATTGGTCCGAGAACTTTGCTTGTCTCCTCAGATGTCGCTAATTCGACTACTGAAGCATTAAAGATGTTTTTGATTTTCACATCATTAATTTCATGATCTCCTCGTACAACAACAAGAACTAACTGCTCGTCCACTTTAAATACAATGGATTTCAGGCATTGCTTTGCAGAAACATTTAAGTAGGTAGCCACTTCGTCAATTGTCTTTTGGTTTGGCGTATCGACCTTTGTTAGTTCCTCAGGGCTTGCTTCTAGTTTTTCATAAGAAGCTATAACTGGGGCCATCTCGATATTAGCTGCATAAGTTGAAGAGTCTGAATAAGCAATCGTATCCTCACCAATATCAGACAGTACCATAAATTCATGAGTATCTTTTCCACCCATAGCTCCTGAGTCAGCAATAACTGCTCTAAAATCTAAGCCACAGCGTGAAAATACATTTGAATAGGCTTGGAAAAGCTTTTGATAAACATCATCTAAGCTTTCATACGAAGAGTGAAATGAATAGGCGTCTTTCATAATAAATTCTTTTCCTCTTAATAATCCGAAGCGAGGTCTTTTCTCATCTCTAAACTTAGTTTGAATTTGATAAAGAGTTAATGGTAGCTTCTTGTATGAATTCACTTCATCTCGAACTAAACTAGTTATCATTTCTTCATGTGTCGGTCCAAGCGCAAAATCACGGTTATGTCGATCCTTCATCCTCATCATTTCAGGTCCATAAGAATACCATCTACCGGATTCCTGCCATAGCTCAGCTAACTGGAGAGCAGGCATGAACAGTTCAACTGCTCCTGCTTGCTCCATTTCCTCACGAACGATCTGTTCTACTTTTTGAAGAACTCTTTTCCCAAGGGGTAAAAATGTGTAAACACCTGCTGAGTTTTGGCGAATAAAACCAGCTCTTAGAAGAAGTTGGTGACTTTTCACATCTGCATCTGCTGGCACTTCTCTAAGAGTAGGAATAAACATCATGCTCTGTTTCATTATTATTGCACCTCATTAACTATGATCTAGACTCATATTTTAAATATCGAAAATTCGTTGTATATCATTCCATGTAACAACTAACATTAGTAGCATTAGAAAAGCGAAACCAATAAAATGGACAAGACCTTCCTTTTGACGGTCAATTGGTTTTCCTCTTACAGCTTCAACTAAAAAGAACATCAATCTACCACCATCTAATGCTGGTAACGGAAGTAAGTTAATAATGCCCAAATTAATACTTAAAATGGCTCCCCACCTCATTAAATTATATACACCGGTTTGAGCCACTTGATCAGTGGCATCGTATATACCAACAGGACCTGAAAGCATATCGATTGAAAATTGACCAGTGACTAACTTGCTTAAACCAACTAATATTTCCTTTGCCCAATGATAGGTTTGAGTAAAACCATATTGTATGGAGCTCACAATACCCTTTTCAACTGGGTTGTAGACTCCAATGACACCGTAAACCTCTTCACCAGCAGTTGCTTTTTCTGGGGTAATCATTAAGTCAATTGGAGCACCCTCACGATCAATTGTAAAGGCAAGCTCTTCCTCGGGATGATCACGAATGATTGTAACTACATCCTCCCAGGTAGCAACCTCGACCCCATCAATCGTACGGATGATATCCCCCTCTTTTAAACCAGCCAGAGAAGCTGGGCTATCTTCTACAATTTCACCTAAACGAGCTTCATTAACAGGGCTTCCCTGAAGAATTCCTAAAATCATAAAGGTAACGATTGCTAAGACAAAGTTCATCCCAGGACCAGCAATAATCGCTAATGTTCTTTGACCTAAAGTCTTCGAGCCGAATTGGCGATTATAAGGTGCAATTTGAGTTTCTTGACCATCAATTACAAATACAGCCTTTTCATTAACTGTAAATCTTTCAAGTCTTTCTTCATCTTGCTCATACCCAGCAATATATAATTCCTTGTCAAGATCTGCTTTTTCTACCTCAATAACTCTAGCGTTAGGGAATTTATCTTTATTGTTTAAGATGATTTTAATGACTTCATTTGCGTTATTAAGGATCAAACCAACATGGTAGCCCGGTTTTACATCAATCGTCTCGGGGTCTTCGCCGGCCATTCTCACAAAACCGCCTATCGGTAATAGACGGATTGTATAAATCGTTTCATCTCTTTTAAAAGAAAAAACCTTTGGTCCAAAGCCTATTGCAAATTCTCGACATAATATTCCAGCTCTTTTAGCAAAAACTAGATGTCCTAGTTCATGAAAAAAAACAAGAGCACCAAATATAATCACAAATGCTATGACAGTATTCAATGATACCCCACCTTTACTTTAGTAGTGATGCTACATACCTTCTAGTTTCCTTGTCCACATGTTGAATGGTTTGTAAATCTGGTTCTTGAATGATTTGATGCACTTCTAGAGCCTTTTCAATTAAGTCCTCTATCTGCAGGAATTTTACTCTTCCGGTCAAAAATGCATCCACCGCCACTTCATTAGCTGCGTTCAAAACAGTTGGTAGACTTCCCCCTACTTTCCCTGCTTCATATGCAAAAGCAAGACATCTATAACGATTAAAGTCAATTTTAGAAAAATGGAGAGTCCCCATCTCCCAAAGATTAAGTCTTTTAGCTAACGGTAGTTCTAAACGTTGCGGATATGTAAGTGCATATTGAATAGGGACTCTCATATCTGGTGTGCCAAGCTGTGCGATGACGCTTGTGTCATCATATTCGACCATAGAGTGAATAATACTTTCTTTATGTAAAATAACTTCTATTTTTTCATAAGGAATATCAAATAGCCATTTTGCTTCAATGACTTCGAGACCTTTGTTCATCATAGTAGCAGAGTCAATTGTGATCTTTGCACCCATTGACCAATTTGGGTGAGCAAGTGCTTCCTTAACAGTAACTTCTTCGAGCTCATTACGAGTACGATCCCTAAAGCTCCCACCAGAGGCAGTTAAAATCAATCTACTTATTTTCGTAGTGTCCTGCCCTACTAAAGATTGAAAAATTGCTGAATGCTCACTATCTACTGGCAAAATATCTACTTGATATTCCTTTGCAAGCTTCATTACAATTTCTCCGGCAGTTACCAATGTTTCCTTATTAGCAATGGCAATGGTCTTTTTCTCCTTAATGGCTTCTAAGGTTGGAAGTAGACCCACACTTCCTAGAACAGCGTTTACAAGAACCAAGGCATCTGGATGTGTCGCAACCTCAAGCAATCCTTCATGACCATAGGTGACCTTTACCGAGTATGTAATCTGTTTCTCCACTAATGCCTTGTCCTCTTTTGTTAGTACAGAGATCAATCTTGGTTTAAATTCGTTCGTAAGTTTTATTCCTAGTTCTATATTTTTCCCGAAGGAGAGAGCAACGACTTGAAATTCTTCCGGATGGAGTCTGACTAGGTCAAGTGTCTGAGTCCCTATTGAACCAGTTGCCCCTAATAAACTTATTGTTTTCATAATTCAACTCCTATGTTAATACAAGCTAGTCCGACAAACGATTAAATAAATTGCAAGAAATGAAAAATTGGTAAAACAAATAAAAGACTATCAAAACGATCTAGGATTCCACCATGACCTGGTAATAGAGAACCTGAATCCTTCACTGAATAATGTCTTTTTAAAGCAGACTCTACTAGATCACCCATTTGTCCAAATATCGACAGTAGAATGGTAACAATAATAACCATTAAATAAGAGCTGCTTATCGGTAAGATGGCTTGGAAGACAACCGCAACAATTAAAGCACAAACAATACCACCAATTGAACCTTCTATCGTTTTGTTCGGGCTTATTTCAGGCCATAGCTTTCGCTTCCCCATAGCTCTACCTACAAAATAGGCACCAGAATCAGTCGCCCATATGATAAACATTGCGAAAAATAGGTATTGCAAGCCCTGCTCATTAATTTGAATGAAATAGTAAAAACCAGTTCCTATATAAATCGTTGCCAATATAATAAAACCAGCATCATCAAAAGTGAATAGATTTTTAGTTATGACCGTATAAGACAATAAAAATACAACTGCTAATAGTGCAATCTCAACCTTTGAAACATTTACTTCCGTTAGAAAATCAATTGTTGTCTTAGGATATAAAAGTACCCATATTAATAATAGACTTAAAATTCCAGGGAAAGAAAGCAGCGAAATCTTCTTCATTTTTAATAATTCATAAATGGCAATTGACGCTAAAAGATATATAAAAATAGTAAACGGTAACCCTCCAATAATCACAATTGGCAAAAATACCGCACCAGCAAAAATCGCTGTTAAAATACGTTGCATCATAATAAATTCATCACCTTTTTATACGCCTCCATACCTTCGGCTTCGCCTTTGAAACTCTTGTATGGCATTAATAAGTTCTTGTTCAGTAAAGTCCGGCCATAATACATCAGTAAACCAAAATTCTGTATAAGCTAGCTGCCACAACATAAAATTACTAAGTCTGTGCTCACCGCTTGTACGAATTAACAAATCAGGATCACCGATTTGACTTGTCATCAGATACTGTGAAATTAGTGTGTCATTTATTTCCGTTTCAGAAATTGTTCCAGCCATAACATCCGCTGAGATTTGTTTAACAGCTTTTGTAATTTCATCACGAGATCCATAATTTAAGGCAAAGTTTAAAATTAACCCGGTGTTATGTTTTGTTTCTTCCATAGCTCTTTCAATCGCATTTCTAGTGTGTAATGGAATTTCTTCATGATTCCCCATCATTTGAACTCTTACATTTTTCTCAACGAGTTCAGGTAAAAAAGTTCCTAAAAATTCTTCTGGTAGCTTCATTAAGTATTCAACTTCTTGTTTAGGGCGCTTCCAATTTTCAGTTGAAAAGGCGTATAGGGTTAACACATTTACACCTAATGCATTGGCTGTTTTGGTAATCTTCCTAACAACCTTCATGCCTTCATGATGACCTGCTATTCGAGGTAACGCTCGCTTATTTGCCCAACGTCCATTTCCATCCATAATAATGGCAATATGTTTAGGAATGGGCTTTGACAAAATATCTTCTTTTGTAGGTGTGGACATACTTTCTTTTTTATGGTTCCAACGTTTTAGTTTATCAAGCATCTTCTTATCCCCCATCATTACCATTATAAACAAAGCTTATCCTTAGTTCAAAGAAACTCTAAGCTTCATTACATTTATAAGGAAGATTTTCATTTTATATGCAGA
The DNA here is from genome assembly GCF_053903075.1 of Bacillus sp. AK128. Lineage (NCBI taxonomy): Bacteria > Bacillati > Bacillota > Bacilli > Caryophanales > Bacillaceae > Bacillus > Bacillus sp. AK128. The sequence goes on from NZ_CP096379.1 coordinate 2,816,193, forward strand.
CTATTCTTTTTGAACAACAGATCCTCGAAGCTTTGTGCCCGATGGTTTCCACTTTAATCAAAAGCAGAATCCCTGCTTAGCGCTATGTATAACGAAAGTTCCTATACTAAGAAAAGAGGACTCTTTCTTTTCTTGATATAGGGTTAATTGTCTAATAGGGCAATACCCTAAAAACAATTAAAAACCCCCTAAATATAGAGGGTCTATAATTATACTCATTATTTTACCGTCTAATGGCTTAAACTGCCATAATTTCTTTTTCTTTTTCCTTCGTTACGTTATCAACCTGTGTAATGTGTGCATCTGTTTCCTTTTGAATATCATCTGTTAGTCCACGTAATTCATCTTCAGTGATATCCCCACTCTTTTCTAACTTCTTTAACTCATCATTTCCATCACGACGAATATTACGAATGGCAACCTTTGCTTCTTCTCCATACTTCTTGACTAGCTTAGTTAATTCAACACGGCGTTCCTCTGTTAAAGCAGGGATGACAATGCGAATTACAGAACCATCATTTGTTGGAGTAATCCCTAAGTCCGACTTTAAAATTGCTTTTTCAATATCACCTAATGCAGTCTTATCATAAGGGGTGATAATCAGCATTCTTGCTTCCGGAACATTAATTGAAGCTAATTGGTTTACTGGTGTTGGTGCCCCATAATAATCAACAGTTATTTTATCTAATAACGATGCACTTGCACGTCCAGCACGGATTGTAGATAGCTCTCGTTGATACGCTTGAATTGCTTTATCCATTTTTTCCTTAGCATTTTTTACTACTTGCCCAGTCATATTATTTCCCCCTCACTATCGTTCCAATATTTTCACCTAATACCGCTCGCTTAATATTCCCTTCCTCCATAATGGAGAAAACGATTAAAGAGATATCATTATCCATACATAAAGAAGAAGCTGTTGAGTCCATTACTCCTAAGCCTTCTTTTAGTACATCTAAATATGACAAAGTTTCATATTTAGTAGCTGTCGGATCTATAGATGGGTCTGCTGTATAAACACCATCTACATTATTTTTAGCCATTAAAATAACATCAGCTTCAATTTCAGCTGCACGTAATGCAGCTGTAGTATCTGTAGAAAAATACGGATTCCCAGTACCTGCTGCAAAAATGACAACACGACCCTTTTCTAGATGTCTAATCGCTTTTCTTCGTATATAAGGCTCTGCTACCTGTCTCATTTCAATAGAAGACTGGACTCTCGTTTGAATTCCAAGATTTTCAAGACTATCTTGAAGAGCAAGTGAGTTCATTACAGTTGCAAGCATCCCCATATAATCAGCATTAGCACGGTCCATGCCCATTTCACTACCTGCTTTTCCACGCCAGATATTTCCTGCCCCAACAACAACCGCTACCTCAACATTCATATCAGCTATTTCTTTTACCTGTTTAGCAATTGATTGTATGACAGCTGGATTAATTCCAAATCCTTGATCTCCAGCAAGTGCTTCACCACTAAGTTTTAGAACAACTCGTTTATATTTTGCAGATGTCATTTTTACCTCCTGCGAACCAAGTATTATGTATGTTTTTTCAATTCCCTTTAAAAATAGGGAACACACTGTGCTCCCTATCTCTTTGTATTGACCAGCAATATATTTTACTTATTAACCTGGTTCATTACTTCTTCAGCAAAGTTATCTTGACGCTTTTCAATTCCTTCTCCAACCTCATAACGAACAAAGCTCTTTACAGAAGCTCCTTTGCTCTCTACGAATTTACGTACCTTTTGGTCTGGATCTTTTACAAAGCTTTGGTCAAGTAAGCAGATGTCTTCAAAGAATTTACCAAGGCGACCTTCAACCATTTTAGCAACGATATTTTCTGGCTTACCTTCATTAAGTGCTTGCTGAGTTAATACTTCACGCTCACGTGCAATTTCCTCTTCTGTAACAGCACTTCTATCAACGTACTTAGGGTTTACAGCTGCAATATGCATTGCGATATCCTTTGCTACAGACTCATCAGTTGTACCTTCAAGAACTGTTAATACACCAATACGTCCACCCATGTGTAAGTAAGCACCAAATGCATCATTGTCTGTTTTAGTAGCAACAGAGAAACGACGTAAAGTTAACTTTTCTCCGATTTTTGCAATCGCTGAGTTGATATGTTCCTGAACGGATGATCCATTGTCCATTTTTTGTTCTAAAGCTTCTTCAATTGTAGCAGGTTTGTTCTTAAGTAGGTGACTACCTAATTCTTTTGTTAAATTTAAGAAACCTTCGTTTTTAGCAACGAAATCAGTCTCTGAGTTAACTTCAAAGATTACAGCTTCGTTTCCATTCACTTCGATTGCAGAGATTCCTTCAGCTGCAATACGGTCAGACTTGTTAGCTGCCTTCGCAATACCTTTTTCGCGTAGGAAATCAATTGCTTTTTCCATATCACCATCAGTTTCAGTTAATGCTTTCTTGCAATCCATCATTCCAGCGCCAGTTTTCTCACGCAATTCTTTTACCATTTGAGCTGTTACAGCCATTGTAAATCCTCCTTATTTCTTCATCTATTATGTAATTTGATGTTCTACTATAATATAGCCGATAATGCGGCTATTCAGTCTACTGTATTTGTTTAAAAAAGGTGATAAAAGGCTTTAGTCCCTCTTATCACCTTCAGTTAAAATTATGCAGTAGTTGGTGCTGTTTCTTCACCTTGTTTAGCTTCAAGAATTGCATCAGCAATCTTAGCAGTTAAAAGCTTTACAGCACGAATTGCATCGTCATTTGCAGGGATAACATAATCAATTTCATCTGGATCACAGTTCGTATCAACGATACCAACGATTGGGATGTTTAATTTATGTGCTTCAGCAACTGCAATACGTTCTTTACGAGGGTCGATGATGAATAAAGCATCTGGAAGTTGCTTCATATCTTTAATACCGCCTAAGAACTTCTCAAGACGATCTAATTCTTTCTTTAAGTTAATAACTTCTTTCTTAGGAAGAACTTCAAAAGTTCCATCTTCTTGCATCTTTTCGATGTCACGAAGGCGCTTAATACGCTTTTGGATTGTTTCAAAGTTTGTTAATGTACCACCTAACCAACGTTGGTTAACAAAGTACATACCTGAACGCTCAGCCTCTTCCTTAACAGAATCTTGAGCTTGCTTTTTCGTACCAACAAATAGCATAGTTCCACCATTTGCTCCAAGTTCCTTAACGAAGTTATAAGCTTCTTCAACTTTTTTCACAGTTTTTTGTAGGTCGATGATATAAATCCCGTTACGCTCTGTGAAAATGTACTTCTTCATTTTTGGGTTCCAACGGCGTGTTTGATGACCGAAGTGAACACCAGCTTCTAGTAATTGCTTCATAGAAATTACTGACATGTTTGTTTCCTCCTAAATGGTTTTTGTTTTCCTCCGCTCATTTCATTTTTAGACAAAACTGATTAACAGCACCATTGTCCAAATCAATAAGCGTGTGTATTTAACACCAAGAGTTACTATATCATAGGCAGAGACCATAATCAAGCTTGTTTTGTTTGAATATCAATTGAATTTTAAAAAAAGCTCGATTTCTGTAACCCCTTTGTCTAATTGTTTTGCAATCTCTTCAACTGTCAAACCTTTTTTATGTAATAATTTCGCTTGTTGTCCGATTGGCAAAGATTGAATGTTTTCATCTTTTTGTTGTGTCTTTTTAATTGAAACAGGCTGTTCAATCTCTTCTCCATAGTTAGGTAACAGTACGGATAAGTCCTCATTACTGATCTGGGATTCAATTGTATTAATTGTACTTTGTATCACAGGATCTTTCTTTACATTTTTCTTGGCTTTAGACTCACTTGACTTCAAGGTAGGATTGTCATTTTTAACTTTTTGTAAGAAGATTTCATTTTCCTCTTTCATTTCTAGAATATAGGATGATAGCACATCCTCCATATCCTTTAACAAATTACCTTGCTTTCGCTCAATCTCTCTCGTTTGTTCTAATCTATAGTACATCAATATGATGATAAAGAAAGAGATTGCATGAAGAATGAAGCTAATAATCAATAAAAAAGTATTCATAAGCTCTCCTACCCACTGATATCAATGATTTTTCCTATATAAGGATGTTGTTCTTTTTCGTCATGACTAGTCTTCGCTTGTTTTTGGGATTTAGGATGACTATTTGGTGTTGTCGATTGATCTAGGTGTAGAGAAGATTTATCTTTTTTATCGTTTTTTCCAACTTGCTTTCTCTTTCTTTCATCCTGTTGTTTTATCCCTGCGGTAATTTGGTCCTGCATATGCTGGCCTCTTTGCTGTAATTGCTCCTGAATTTTACCAACATCCTGTGTTCTTGGAAGTGCGACTTGTAGTTCTATAAGCTTTAGACTCACTGTTATTTCACTCCCTCAAAATCTTTAAAATCTATTCGTAGATGGTATCCAATAATTTCTTCATCTTAAATAAAGCCTTTGAATGAATTTGAGATATTCTTGATGTCGACAATCCCATAACTTGTCCAATTTCAGTTAGCGTTAACTCTTCTTTATAAAACAAACTGACCACCAATTGTTCGTTATCATTTAGTTGTTCGATTACGATTGATAATTGTTCAACTAGCTCGTCTTTTAACAGCTGATCTTCTGGAGTTAAGCTTTTTTCGTCCTTCAAAGTGAACCTTGCTGACTCCTGTGAATCCTCTTGCTCTTTTGGTCCATCATCTATTGATAAGACATTTGCAAAAAATCCTTCTGTAACTGATTGTTGAACTTCTTCTTCACTAAGTCCTAGTTCATCAGCAATATCTTTCGGTGTAACCGTTCTCATATATTTTTGCTCAAGCTTTTCTATAACGCTATCTATTTTCTTTGCCCTTTCCCGGGAACTCCTTGGAAGCCAATCTTCCTTGCGAAGCCCATCAATAATAGCTCCCCTAATTCGAAAGGAAGCATATGTATCAAACTTGAGATCTCTAGTCGGGTCAAATTTTTCAAGTGCATCATATAAGCCTAACATCCCTAAGCTCATTAAATCATCTTTACTTACGCTTTTTGGTAGTCCTACTGAAATCCGCTGAACATGATAATTGACTAAAGGTAGATAAATTCGAATTAAAGAATCACCTGCTTGGGTATCTCGTGATTCAATCCACCTCTGCCAATATACTTGATCTTCGCTTGAGGAAACGTGAGTCATCATGATCCTCCCCTTTTTATGCTAAAGCTCCTTAGATAACAAAAGATAGGCAAAGTCTCTAGTGGTCCTGCCTATCCTGTTCCTTTATTTAACACAAGACCCAAAACAAAAATTACTCTTTTTCATTTAGCATTTCCTTAATGTACCTAGCGGCAATAATAGCCTCTTCCTCACTAAGAGAATCAACTGAACGCTTTACTTTGTCAAGGTCAATTCCCTCATTTTGAAGTAACTGAGAAAGGTCTACCTCTTCATTATGAAGTGTCTCTTCCTTCCTTCTAACAGTATTCCCTTTAGAATCACTCATTATAAAATGAAACATCCAACGAAACAAATAAGCAATTAGAAAGAAAGATACGAAGGCCAATAAGCCACGTATCATCGATGTTAGCATGCTATTATTAGTATAAGCAGAAATAAACACCAAAATAAATCCTAAGAAACCAAAGAACATATTAATAAGTACAGAGCCCGCCATTATAGAACTGTCACCCCTTGGTTTACAGTGCGTATTACTAATTCCTTACTTTTAGGGTTAAATTCTATTGTACGCCCACTATTTCCACCAACATCTTCAGCTAATAGCTTTATATTTAACCGTTTGAGTTGTTCTTTTACTGCCTCTACATTCCGAGGACCGATCCTCATCATTTCATTACCAGATGTGAATTGAAACATTTGAGCTCCACCTGCTATTTTAGCCTTTAATAAATGCTGATGACCACCAGCTTTTATTATTTCTGCAACTAGGGCTTCAACCGCAGTGTCTGCATATTTAGCAATATTCATCGTTCCTGTTTTAGCTAAGCTAGAATCAGGTAGCATGACGTGCGCCATCCCAGCAATATCTTTCATAGTATCGTATACAACGACTCCAACGCATGACCCTAGTCCTGAGGTTCGGATCGTATGAGGAGATTCGACTATATTCATATCGGCAATTCCTACTTTAACAACTGAAGAAGCCTGATTATTGTCCAACATCTGTAACACCTAATGCTTTGAAGATAATGGAAAACGAGTCAGGATCAGGTAGAAAGAAGAAGTGTCCTTTCACACTATCTATATCAGATTGGTCTTCTTCTTGTAGAGCCGTATTAATTAAAATAGCATAATCTCCTACAGTAGAAAGTTCCATTAGTCCAAAGCTGATAATTGCTCCAACCATATCAATACTAATCGCTGGAACAGACGGATACATATTAAGATTTGTAAAATCAGAGAAAGAAGATAAATAAGACCCTGAAAGAATATTACCCAGCTCTTGTAGTGCAGAAAGTGCAATTTCTGGATATGGTGGTCTTTCTAAAGAAAAAGAAGGATCCTTGGTTAATTGTTGAATAAATCGAGAGGCTTGCTCAATCGATAATATATAAAACATACTACCAGGCGCTTCTCCTTCAACCCTTAAAAATACACTTGCCACGACACTATCTGTTCCGCCTACTAAGTCCATCATTTCATTAAAAGATACAATTTTAACATCTGGTACCTTCATATCAATCTTCTTATTTAATAATTTTGAAAGGGCCGTCGCTGCGTGCCCAGCCCCAATATTACCTACTTCTTTTAGAATATCAATATGAGTCTCATTAAAGTTTTTCAAAAATGACATAAGGTTAACCTTGTAACGATCTTAACTCTTCTGGATTTAGAACTGCATCTAAATTTAAAAGAATTAATAATCGCTTCTCAATTTTAGCAACACCTTTGATATAATTTGCCTCTACAGATCCTACTACTTCTGGAGGTGGCTCAATGGCTTCTACTTGAATGTCGATTACATCGTTTGCAGCATCAACGATTAATCCAACCTCCATATCTTCTAGAGAAACAATAATCACTCTACTACTATCAGAATAATCTTGTTCCTCTAAATTAAAGCGAGTTCTTAAATCAATGACAGGTGTGACTAAACCACGCAAATTTATAACGCCTTTCACAAATTTCACGGTTTTAGGTACACGAGTAATATGCTGAACTTTTTCAATCGAACGAACCTGCTGTACAGGTACTCCATACTCTTCATCTGCTAGCTGAAAAACAATCACTTTCATATCGTTAGTAAATAGCTCTTCTGACATTCCTATTCTCCTCCCTTCTTTGTTATTTAATTAGTGCATTGCAATCAACGATTAGTGCTACTTGGCCATCTCCTAGAATCGTAGCTCCAGAAATTGCAAAAACAGACGCTAAATAATTCCCTAGTGACTTTAATACGACTTCTTGTTGGCCAATAAACGAGTCTACGACTAAACCAGCCATCTTGTCACCTTTTCTAACAATTACAATGGATAAAAATTCGTCTGTTTTTTCGCTTTCAACTACTTCAAAAACATTCTTAAGGAAGACTAACGGTACTACTTTACCTCTAAAATCTATTACTTTTTGATTGTGAGCATTTAGAATATCTTCCTTTTTTACGATAGCTGTCTCTATAATGGATGAAATTGGAATAGCAAACTTTTCTTTTTCTAGCTCCACAAGCATAACTGAAATAATCGAAAGTGTTAGTGGAAGCTGAATAGAGAAGGTAGTTCCTTTTCCTTCAACTGAATCAATAGAAATTGATCCTCCGAGTGATTCAATTGTATTTTTAACCACATCAAGTCCAACACCTCGTCCTGAGATATCTGAAATGGTTTCGGCAGTTGAGAAGCCAGAAGACATAATTAATTCGAATACCTGCTTATCTGACATCGTCTGTGCACTTTGTTCTGACACGACACCCTTGCTTATTGCCTTCTTCAGAACTTTATCACGACTGATTCCGGCACCATCATCTTCTATTTCGATAAAGACGTGGTTACCACTATGATAAGCTTTTAAGACAACCGTTCCTTCTTCATTTTTACCTTTTTGCCTTCTTACTTCTGGCATTTCTACACCATGGTCCATTGCGTTTCTTAATAGGTGGACTAACGGATCTCCAATTTCATCAATTACCGTACGGTCCAATTCCGTTTCAGCACCAACCACTACTAATTCTATTTTCTTCCCTAAATCTCTTGCTAATTGTCGTACCATTCTAGGGAATCTATTGAACACCGTTTCAACTGGTACCATTCTCATGTTAAGGATAATGTTTTGCAAATCACCGGAGATTCTTGACATTCTTTCAACGGTTTCATGTAACTCTGAATTGTTTAGTTCATTTGATATTTGTTCTAAACGACCACGATCAATGACCAGTTCCTCGAATAAATTCATTAATATATCAAGACGTTCAATATTTACACGAATCGTTTTATTACTTACATTTGCGTTTTTAGTTTGTGCTTGCTTCTTTTCTTCAGGAGCATTTGAAAGAACAGGAGAATCTTCCTCTTGGATATCCTCTGTATTAACAGGAGTTGTGTCATTATCAACAATTCCTGTTAATTCAATTTGATTGACTTGAACAAGGTCTATTTCCGATACCTTTGATACCTTCGCTTGAATGTCATTTGATGACTCCTTAGAAACAATCGTGACCGTAAATGATTCTTCAAACTTTTCGTCCTCAAGCAAATCCACACTTGGATTGGATTTGATTACTTCTCCAACTTGTTCTAGTATTTCAAACACCATAAATACACGAGCAGCTTTAAGTAAGCAATCCTTTCTTAACGAAACAGTAACTTCATACCCCTCAAATCCTTGATCCTTAGATTGCTGAAGTACTGTCATTTCAAATTGATCATATTGTTGATCTGAAGTTTTCGTTTCTAATATCTGTTCTACCTTTTCTGCTGTTTGTGACACCACTGTTGCTGTCTCGATCTTTTCCCCATTTTCAATGGCAACTAGCTTTGCGACTACTTCTCTAACATCACGTTTCCCATCTCCACCAGCTGCAATTGAAAAGACCATAGCTTCAAGGTCATCTACTGACTGGAACACTACATCAAGAAGCTCTGGACTCACGTTAATCTTATTATTACGAATTCCATCTAGTACGTTTTCCATTTGATGAGTTAAGCTAGCTAGATCTTCATATCCCATTGTCGCTGACATACCTTTTAATGTATGAGCAGATCTAAAAATCTCATTTACAATTGAGATATCATTTGGGTTCTTTTCTAAAACTAATAGATGATCGTTGACTGCTTGAAGGTGTTCTTTACTCTCTTCAATAAACACTTCAAGATATTGATTCATTTCCATGTTTGGCATCCCCTTACTTACTTATCATCTTCATTATTTCTTCCGCTATATTTTCTAATCTAGCAATAACGTCTATTTTATTTGAAGCAATGGCTGTCTTTGGCATTCCAAAAACAATAGAAGTTTCTTCTGATTCAGCAATACTTTTTACCTCACCAGATTCCTTTAATCGTTTTAAACCTTCTGTTCCATCTGATCCCATTCCTGTCATAATTACAGCAACTTTTGCGTAATCCGCTATGTCACTTACTGATTCAAACAGTACATCCACAGCAGGCCTATGTCCATTTCTCGGAGCAGTAGTATTATCTAACTTAGTTGCTAACGAAGTTCCTACCTTGACCACCTTTAAGTGATAGCCACCCGGGGCAATATAAGCTACTCCTTTTCTTAAAACTTCTCCGTCCTCTGCTTCTTTTACATTAATTTCACAGATTGTATTCAATCGTTCTGCCAATGATTTTGTAAAACCAGGTGGCATATGTTGAACAACTAGGATCGGACAATCCACTTCTTTTGGTATTCTTGTTAAAACTTGTTGAAGTGCCCTTGGACCACCTGTTGATGTTCCGATGCAAATTAATTTTTTAGGTGATTTTAAACTGCCAATGACTTTGACACTTTTTTCTATTTTACTACAATTCTCGACAATCGGGATAGGAGTTTTTGTGATTTGACCTTCATATCGAAGATTTAATCGCTTAACCTTTGCTGCATGGTATACTTTTTGGATAATTTCATCCTTTACTTTATCTATATCAAGTGAGATGGCTCCAGATGGCTTTGTAATGAAATCAACCGCTCCATATTGCATGGCTATTATCGTATTTTCTGCACCCTGTTTAGTCGTACTAGAAAGCATAACTACTGGTACTGGTTCGGTTTGCATAATTTCTTGGAGTGCCTCTAATCCATTTAGAATTGGCATTTCCACATCTAACGTAACAACATCTGGCTTTAGTTCTTTAACCTTTTGAACTGCATCCCTACCATTTCTAGCAAAACTGGCAATTTCAAATCTGTCGTCTTCTTCTAAGAAGCTTGAAATCATCTTTCTCATAAATGCAGAGTCATCTACAACTAAAACTCGTATTTTTTCCATATGAAGATTCCCTACCTTTCTGAGAAGTAATGGCGAAGTCTAGAAATAAATGAAGGTGGTTTTTCTTTTTCTTGGTTGGTTGTGACACCGTCTAAATATCGTTCCGTTATTGTTGTTAAAGCTGTACTTACCTTGGACCTTGGATCAAATACTGAAAATGGTATTTGTCTACTCACTGCCTTATTAACGGCACGGTCATCAGGAAGATAACCAAGTGAAGAAATGTCCTTTTGCAGGAATTGTTTGATTACCTGACTTAACCTTTTAAGAGTGCTTGTACCATCCTCATTACTGTGGGCACGATTCACTACCAAATAAAAATCGGCATGATGATCTCTACTACAAATAAATTTCATTATGGAGTATGCATCAGTCATGGAAGTAGGCTCAGGAGTCGTAATTAGAATAATTTCGTGTACGGATAAGAGAAACTGTAATGTATCCTCTGTGATTCCAGCACCCATGTCAAACAAAATATAGTCATATTGAAGAGATAAACGCTCTAATAAAGTTAATAGATACTCTAGTTTTTCTGCATCTAATGTGAAGAGATTAGTGAGACCAGTTCCTCCGGAAATATAGGAAACTCCTTCTGGTCCATGTTTAATAATATCTTGGATTGACATATCCGGTTGGAAAATATCAATAAAACTCACCTTTGAAGATTGACCAATTAAAATATCAATATTCCCCATCCCAATATCCATATCGAGAAGTAAGACACGATGACCTTTTCTCGAAAGATTGATAGCAAAATTTAGTGAGAAGTTAGACTTACCTACTCCACCTTTACCACTTACAATGGCGATTACCTTTGCTTCTTGTCGACCCTGCATCTTGAGCAGTCTTAAACGTAAGCTTTCTGCTTGATCTCTCATTGTATATTTTCTCCGAGGATTGTATTTACAATTATATCTGGTGTTGCTTCAACAATATCGTCAGGCACATTTTGACCAACTGTTATGTAAGCAATTCCCTTTTCATAGGTTGATACTAAATTTAGCATTGAACCAAACTGTGAGGTTTCATCTCTTTTTGTAAAGATGAATTTTTCAATGTTTATGGTTGAAAATTGCTTATATATATCATGCATATCATTAATTTTTGATGTTAATGAAAGCACAAGAAAAGTTTCCATTTCTTCTGAAAAATCAATTACTTCCTTTAACTCGTTTACATATTGCTGATTTCTAAAATTACGACCTGCTGTATCAATAAAGACTAGGTCATAAGAAGAGAATTTCTCCTTAGCTACAATAAAGTCTTCAATATTGTAGCAAACTTCAATAGGAACATTGAGAATTTTAGCATACGTTTTTAATTGCTCAATAGCTGCAATTCTATATGTATCTGTTGTGATAAATGCCACCCTTTTCTCATGTTTAATGACACAATTAGCAGCTATTTTAGCCAAAGAGGTAGTTTTTCCAACACCAGTTGGTCCGATTACATTAATAAATTGTTTGTTAAATGAAATACCTCCATGGTCATATGGGTTTATTAATGAAAACAAGGCCTCTCTATACCATTTTTGAATTTCTTCGTCTTTGGAATTTGCCCCTTGCTTATACCAATATTCTACTAATTTAGACATGATGTCAGTGATAATTGTCACATCAACCTCTTGTTCCTTTAACTGCCTTTCATACTTTTGAAGAGGTACCGGATACATTACCGAACTTGTTGTATGTTGTTGATTTGATAAATTCTTAATTAAGTCCTTAAGTTCTTCAACTTCTTTTTTAAGTACAGAATCTGACTCTGTATTTAGATTAGTTTTTGTTGTAAATTCGAGTTCTTTAACCGGATTTATCTTTTCTAATTGTTCAGTAGAGCGAATCTTTTCTTTTTGCTGCGGTTCATTTGCAAAGGGTGACGGATCAATTGCAGCAATTACTTCAATATTCTTTTTGGTAAAAAAACCAAATATACCACCTGTATATACCACTTTGGAATTTAAGATTACCGCATCCTTGCCAAGCTCTGTTCTAATTTTTTTCATAGCCTCTGGCATGGATGGGGCAATATATTTTTTTACCTTCATTCTATATTCACCACCCCAACACTTTGGACTTCAACATTTGCTTCAAGTTCATTATAAGAAAGAACAGGTACATTTGGTAAATAGCGTTCAATTAGTTGCTTTACGTACATACGAACAGCCGGTGAGCAAAGAATGATCGACTGAAGTTCTTGTAAGGAAAGCTGTTCCACTTGACTTGCTACAGCCTGAATAATATCTTGAGAAACAGTTGGATCTAATGATAAATAGTTTCCATGCTCAGTCTGTTGTACACCCTCTGCCACTGCTTTTTCAACTCTTCCAGATAAGGTGACAACCTTAAGTACATCCCCTTCACTTACAAATTGAGAGGTGATTTGACGAGCAAGTGCTTGTCTAACGTATTCGGTTAGTATGTCCGTATCTGTTGTCATTTTTCCAAAGTCAGCCAATGTTTCAAAAATAATTGGTAAATTTCTAATTGATACTTTTTCTCTCAGTAGCTTCCCTAATACCTTTTGAACATCCCCAATTGAAAGTGGATTTGGTGTTACTTCTTCTACTAGGATAGGGTACGACTCTTTAATGTGGTCTACTAATTGCTTGGTTTCTTGTCTACCAAGTAGCTCATGAGCATTTGTTTTTAATAGCTCAGTAATATGAGTTGAAACAACTGAAGGTGGATCGACGACTGTATATCCGAACATTTCAGCCTTTTCTTTGGCATCCTCTGTGATCCATTTAGCAGGTAGTCCAAATGAAGGCTCAATCGTATCAATACCTTCGACTGCATCATCATCAATTCCAGGACTCATTGCTAAATAATGGTCAAGTAATAGTTCACCTCTTGCTACCTCATTCCCCTTAATCTTAAGGCGATATTCGTTTGGCTGGAGCTGAATATTATCCCTAATTCTAACAACAGGTATAACAATACCAAGCTCAATGGCTAATTGCCTCCTAATCATGACAACACGGTCTAGTAAATCTCCACCTTGATTGGTATCGGCTAATGGGATTAAACCGTAACCAAATTCAAATTCAATGGGATCCACATTTAATAGGTTAACAACACTTTCAGGACTTTTCATTTCATCGGTTTCAATCATCTCTTCTAACGCTTCTAGTTCCTGATCATCCGGTTTCTTCACCCTTCCAAGCATATACCCACCAACACCTAATAACCCAGCAATTGGTATAGTAAGTAGATCATTCAAAGGTGTAGCGATTCCAAGAAAGAAGATTGTTCCAGCAGCCACATAAAGCATCTTAGGGAAAGCAAATAGCTGTGTGGTAATATCAGTACCAAGATTCCCATCAGAAGCCGCTCGAGTAACGATAATACCAGTAGCGGTTGAAATCATAAGAGCTGGTATTTGAGATACTAGACCATCACCTACTGTTAGAATCATAAAAGTATTTACAGATTCATTTAGAGTTAGGTCCATTTGAACCATCCCGATTACAATTCCAAATAGAATATTTATGATGGTAATAATGATTCCTGCTATCGCATCTCCCTTTACAAATTTACTCGCACCATCCATTGCCCCATAAAAGTCTGCTTCACGCTGAATCTTGTCACGGCGCTCAGTTGCATTCCTCTCAGTAATTAATCCAGCATTTAGGTCAGCATCTATTGCCATTTGTTTTCCTGGCATTGCATCTAAAGTAAAACGAGCTGCAACTTCAGATACACGTTCAGATCCTTTGGTTATAACGAGGAATTGAATAATAATTAGAATGAGGAAAACAACGAATCCAACTAAAGCATTTCCCCCAATAACGAAATTACCAAATGTATCGACTACATTTCCGGCTTCCCCATTGCTTAAAATAGATCTGGTTGTAGAAACATTCAATCCTAATCGATATAGGGTCATAATTAATAATAAAGAAGGGAATACAGATAATTGCAAAGGCTCATTCATGTTCATTGCCGTTAACAATAGCACTAGTGCAAGAGTGATGTTTACCATTATTAAGATATCTAACAAAATAGGTGGTAACGGAATAACTAGCATGACAATGATTAAAACAACACCAAGTATAACCGGCAGATCTCTTGCTCGCATTTACAACTCTCCTTATGTACGTACTACACCTTTTGCTTGAGACGATAGATATAAGCTAGAATTTCGGCAACTGCTTTAAAAAACTCTTCAGGAACAGCATCCCCGATTTCTGTTTGCTCATAAAGAGCTCTGGCAAGTGGGCGATTTTCAATCATTGGAACCTCGTTGTTTTCGGCAATCGTCCGAATTTTTAAGGCAATATAATCAACACCACTTGCTACTACATACGGCGCATCCATTTTTGATTCATCATATTTTAAAGCAATTGCATAATGAGTAGGATTGGTAATGACGACATCGGCTTTTGGTACCTCCTGCATCATTCTTTGCATCGCCATCTCACGTTGCTTCTGCTTAATTTTCGATTTAATTAGAGGGTCACCCTCAACATTTTTATATTCATCTTTAATATCTTGCTTAGACATTCGAATATTCTTTTCAAAGTCATATTTTTGATAGGTATAGTCAAAAACTGATAGAAATAATAATACAACTGTTGCTGCTAAGCCCATTTTCAACACAAGCATTGACAAGAAGACTAACGCCTCTTCTAAACTCACCTGTGACAATCTCATGATTCCTTCCCAATTAAGCCATAAAATAAAAAATGTTACTAACCCTACAAAGGTAATTTTTAAGGAGGATTTCAATAATTCTACAATAGCTCGCAAGGAGTATATGTTTTTAGCTCCTTTGATGGGGTCTAGCTTCTCTAGCTTGAAATGAATCGCTTCTGTTGAAAATAAAAAACCGATTTGCATATAGCTTGCAATAACTCCACCAATCATGGCAGCTACCATGACGGGAAGAATGATAATAGCAATTTCAGGTAACAAGGTAAATAGAAGACTAAATACAGTTTGTTCTGTTAATTCCAGAAGCATAAAATCTTCAAGCGTTCTTGTAAAAAGATTCAACATCCGGTCAAGCATCATTCCACCACTAAACCAAAAAAAAAGGAAAACAAATAGGAGAAGGATGGCTGCATTAACATCCTGACTTTTCGCTACCTGCCCCTTTTTTCTTGATTCCTGACGCTTCTTAGGAGTTGCCTGTTCAGTTTTCTCGCCAGAAAAATATTGGAGATCTAGCTTAAATCGATTCAACGTTATGCTCCCCCTCCAATCAGATACATCAACTCTCTCATTGCAAATTGTGCCTGTTCAAATAAATTACCTACGAGCATGACAAAGATTGACATCATGACTATTAACATGATAAAACTCACAAGAATTTTTAAAGGCATACCAACCACAAAAATATTAAGCTGTGGAACAGTTCTAGCCACTATACCAAGTGCTACGTCGACTAAGAACATGGAACCAACTAAAGGTAGTGACATCTGAAAGGCTATGATAAACATAGAGTTAAAGGTTTTAACTAAATGATTAAGCATTCCTTCCTCACCAAACGGAATCCAGAGTTGGTCAATTGGCACTGCTTGATAGCTATAAAAAATACCATCTATTAATAAATGATGCCCATTAACACTTAACAAAAATAAGAGAGAAATAATATATAAAAACTGGCCCATTAAAGGTGATTGAGCACCAGTTTGTGGATCTACAACGTTTGCCATCGCAAATCCCATTTGAAAATCAATAAACCCACCGGCAATTTGAATAGCTGATAATATAATAAAAGCGGTTAACCCAATCATAATTCCTACTAATAATTCCTTGATAATGAGCATGATATAAAACTCATCGAATTGAAGTGTTTGCGGAATCTCAATCGTATAATACATAATGAAAGATAAAAATGCGGCTAAACCAATTTTATGAGTAGCGGGAATTGTCCGGTAAGAAAAGATCGGAACTGTCAAAAAGAAACCACTTATTCTTACTAAAATTAGTAAGAATGCTGACATTCTAATAATAAAATCATCCATACATTAACCAATATAATTATGAAGATTATTTAAAATATCGTATGTAAAGCTAATCATTCTAGACAGCATCCATGGACCGAAAAAGATAATCCCAATAAAAACAGCTACTATTTTTGGTATAAAAGCCAGCGTCTGCTCTTGAATCTGAGTAGTCGCTTGAAAAATACTCACTAGCAATCCAATTCCGAGTGCTAAAAGAAGTAAAGGTCCACTTATCATTAAAACGGTATAAATCGCTTGTTCAGCTAGGGATATTACAAATTCCGAACTCAATATAATCACTTCCTAAACTAAAAACTGATAAGCAATGACTTAACTACTAAATACCACCCATCAACTAATACAAACAATAAAATTTTAAACGGTAATGAAATCATGACCGGTGGAAGCATCATCATCCCCATTGACATTAAGATACTAGCCACAATCATGTCTATTACTAGGAATGGAATAAAAACCATAAAGCCTATTTGAAAGGCTGTTTTCATTTCACTAATAGCAAAAGCAGGAACTAATGCAGTTAGTGGTATATCTTCTACTGTTTCCGGCCTTTCTATTCCAGCATATCCGAGGAAAAGTGCTAAATCCTTCTGCCTAGTATGTTTACTCATAAACTCCTTTAAAGGCAAGGACGCTCTTTCGTAAGCCTCATCAAGGGTAATTTCCTCATTAAATAATGGCGTTAATGCTGCATCATTGATTTCAGTGAATACGGGCGTCATGATAAAGAAGGTTAGGAAGAGTGCAAGTCCAAGTATTACCTGATTAGGAGGCATTTGCTGTGTACCCAATGATGTACGGACAAAGGATAAAACGATTAAGATTCTTGTAAAACTAGTCATCAAAACTAAAATACTAGGTGCAATGGACAGGACAGTGAGTAAAAGTAAGAGCTTAACCGAAGTAGAGACATTTTCCGGATCATTTGTATTAAAAAACTCCATGAACTCAGTCATCGCTCTTCTTTCCTTTCTCATCTAGCTCGTCTAATAGCTTTTTTCTTCCCTTTGAGAGCTCAGATAATTGAGAAGCTAGCACAGATTTAAAGCTTTGATTTTGGTTTTCTTGTTTTTCTTTTTGTTTGGAACTTTTAAATTGATCCATGATTTTAGTCAATATATCGCCCGGCTGTAACAGCTGTTGAACATCTTGTTGTTGTTGGGAAAGAATTCTGTTAATTTCTTCTTCAGAATCAATTTCTTTTAACAATTGGATGTTCTCACCTACACCAACTATTAATATTCGGTCCCCTACTTTTACAAGCTGTACAGAACGATTATTTCCAAGGCTTGTCCCACCAAGATTCGCCATAGTCTTTGTGGAGTCATAGGTTTGATTCTTCTTTTTAATAAATCTTAAGGTCACATACAATAACATCAGCACTAAAAATAGAGCAAAAATGAGATTTAAGAAATCAAAGAAAGTGAACTGGTTGTTAGCAAGTTGTTCTTCAACGGGTTGTTCAACAGGTTCATTAATTGGGCTCTCTTCCTCATTTTCGTTTACCTCTGGACTTTCTTCGAATTCTTCATATACTGTTTTATTCTCATCATCCCCTTCCGCTGCAAGTACCAGTTGTCCTTCAAGCGGAAGTAGGATTGAAAACAAAATGGTTATGATAACAAGCTTGATTCGTAGCAATCTCTGCCACCTCAATTTTTTATTTATGATAGTGTTTTACCAATTGCTTCTAGTACACGGTCTGCTTGGAATGGCTTAACGATAAAATCTTTAGCACCAGCTTGAATAGCATCAATAACCATTGATTGTTGCCCCATCGCTGAACACATAATTACTTTAGCATTTGGATTAATTTTTTTAATTTCTTTTAATGCTGTTATGCCATCCATTTCAGGCATTGTAATATCCATTGTTACTAGGTCTGGAGTATGCTCTTTATAAAGTTCAACAGCCTGTTGTCCATCTGCCGCCTCACCTACAACCTCGTAACCATTTTTAGATAGAATATCTTTAATCATCATTCTCATAAAAGCTGCGTCATCTACAATTAAAATTCTGTTTGCCATTTTAATCCGTTCCCCCTATTAAATTAACGTAAGTTTTTGATTCGGTCACTCTGACTAATAATATCTGTAACACGGACACCGAAATTCTCATCAATAACAACCACTTCACCTTGAGCGACCAGTTTATTATTAACAAGAATATCAACTGGTTCCCCAGCGAGTTTATCAAGCTCAATAATGGAACCCGAAGATAGCTCTAAAATATCACGAACAGACCTTTTGGTTCTACCAAGCTCAACAGTAACTTGAAGTGGAATATCAAGTAACATATCTAAATTCTTTGATTCTCCGCCCATAGATGATGCAGGTTCAAAGCTTGAAAATGCGGCTGGTTGAACATTAGGTTGGTACCCCATCGGCATTTGATTCCCACCAATATGCTGTTGCTGCTGAGGAGCAGATGCCTGATATGGAGGCTGCTGATAGGTCGGTTGTGAATAAGCTTGTTGCTCAGGAATAGGCTGTGAAGCCGGTTGAGTTTGAATATTAGTTTGAGCTGGTGGTTCTTGCTTGACTTCAATTTTTGGAGCTGGTGCAGGACTTGGATTTAAAAGTTCCTCTACCAAACTTTTGGCAAATTCCAATGGAAGTAATTGCATAATGTTAGAATCTACAAGTTCACCTATTTTTAACCGAAAAGCTACCTGAACAAAAATGTCCTCAGTTGGTATTGCTCCTTCTCCGTTCCCACTTTTCAAATCCATTACTTCAATACTCGGAGGTGAAATATCCACCTTCTTATTAAAGATTGTTGACATGGAAGTCGCAGCAGATCCCATCATTTGGTTCATAGCTTCTTGTACAGCACTTAACTGAATTTCACCCAGTAGGTCCTGAGGATTTCTTCCATCTCCTCCAAGCATAAGATCTGCAATAATTGCAGCATCAGACTGTTGAATTACGAGAACATTAGCACCTAGAAACCCTATTGTATAGCTAACTTGAATAGCTACATGTGGATGTGGAAACTCATTCACCAAATCTTTTTTATGAATAGTAGTTACTGTGGGTGTCGTAATCTCTACCTTCTGGTTTAATAATGTTGATAAAGCTGTAGCCGAGCTTCCGAAAGAGATATTTCCAATTTCACCTAACGCATCTTGTTCCATTGGAGACAAATAGTCTTCAGATAGGGGCTGTTCGGTGGATTGACTATCTTGACTCTGATCGTCACTTCCTCTTAATAAAGCATCGATTTCATCTTGTGATAGCATATCATTATTCATCATCGTTCCCCCCCTTAATTTGATCAATAATCTGGACTGCCATTTTCTTGTTTACTTTACCCGGTTGTCCGATAAATTTAGGTTCATCCCCAACCGCTATAATGATCGGTGAATTAATACTATGATCTAACTGAATCACATCACCAATTCCAAGTTGTAAAAACTCGTTAATGGAAATCTCTGAAGTCCCTAACTGTGCACTAATTGGAAGGTCAGCTAACCTTATGCTTTTCTCTAGTGATTCAAGCTCTTTTGGCTCTCTATCTTTTTTGGTCGTTTGCATCCAATAATGAACAGATAACTTTGGCATGATAGGCTCAAGTACCACATGAGGGATACATATATTAATCATCCCACTCGAGTCCCCAATTTGGGTATTCAAGGATATTACAACTACTGTCTCATTCGGCGAAACCATTTGCAGGAATTGAGGATTGACTTCTAGTTCAGTTAGAATAGGTTCAATGTCTGCGATTGTAGACCAAGCTTCTTTCAAATTCTCAACAGCATTTTCAAATAACTGAGACATAAGCTTTGTTTCAATTTCTGTTAAGTTTTCAACCTTATTTAAACTTACTCCACGACCACCAAGAACACGGTCAAGCATGGAATAAGCAATATTCGGATTAATTTCAATAATAAGTCTGCCGTCTAATGGCGGTACCTCAAAAACATTTAAAATCGTCATTTTAGGAATCGACCGAATAAATTCCTCATAAGGGATTTGATCCGCAGATGCAACTGATATTTGAACATACGTTCTAAGCTTTGCAGAAAAATAAGTGGTTAAAAGTCTTGCAAAATTCTCATGTATTCTCGTTAGACTTCGAATTTGATCCTTCGAGAAACGTAGTGCTCTTCTAAAATCGTACGACCTGACCTTTTTTGTCGATTGTTCCTTTTTAAGTTCTTCGGCATTCATTTCTCCTGTTGAGAGAGCAGAGAGCAGGGCATCTATTTCGTTTTGTGATAAAACTTCTCCTGACAAAAAGTTCACCTCCTCTTAAACTTTCCTTATCATTTCAAATTATTGCAAGACAAAGGAAGTGGTATAAACTCTAACAATTTTTCCTTCCTGCATAAGTACATTAGTTTGCTCTTTAATGAGATTCTCTAACGTTACTAACCCATTTTTTCCATTAAATTGGTCAGATGTCATTTCTGATAATTCCTGAATAATGATATTACGAACTTGAAATTCTCGCTTTGCTAACTCCTCTTTTGCTTCAACACTGTCAGTTTGAACTTTAAATTGGATTCTTATAAAGTCACCATCAAGGAGGTTGGTTGTAATTTCTGGAATATCAACTGAATACTCGATAATCTCATCAATCGTTGGTTCCTTTACCTCATTAACATGTTCTTCGCCAGTAAACTTCATGATAACAATGAGTGCAACTGCTCCAATTAGAAGAATGGTTAAAATTATGATAATCATCGTAACTAATGCTTTTTTGTTCTTCATGATTTACTAGTCCTCCTTATCAGGTAACGGTTGCCCTAATATCGAAATTTGGCGAAAAAAGTCGGTTACTAAAAGAATAACATCATCCTCGGCCTCACGCACAACAATTTTTTTTCCATTCGTTAATGTAATGGTTGTATCTGGGAAGGATTGGATTTGCTCTATGTATATAGCGTTTAAGCTAAAAGAGCTTCCGTTTAAGCGAGTCAACTTAATCATAAAAGTGGGGGCTTAGGTGTTGTTAAGCCCCCCACCTCCTTACTTATTATCGTTTTAGATTTACAAGTTCTTGTAAAATTTCATCAGAAGTTGTAATAATACGGGTATTTGCCTGGAATCCACGTTGTGTCGTAATCATTTCCGTGAATTCTTCTGAAAGGTCTACGTTAGACATTTCTAACGTTCCTGCTACTATAGTTCCAGCACCTTTCTCTCCAGGTGCAATTGTTTCATTAAAGGTAATATTGTTATCACCAGCCACAGCTGTTCCCGCAGCATCGGTCACATCTAATGAGCCAGAGTTTGATGTTTCCTTAAATAAATTACCACCAACCTTTTCAAGACCACCATTGTTAGGGAACTTAGCAACACGAATCTGTCCAGCTACCTGTAATGCTCCTGCAGCATCAACATAGTTAACTGTTCCATCAGTTCCAATACTAAAACTTTTTGCTGTTGTTGGAATTTTTATTAAGCCAGGAACGTCACTTGCCTTTGTAGCATCTGCTCCTGCACCTGATGCCCCAATTACAAATAGCCCATCACCCGTAACTAAATAACCATCTTTATCCATATAAAAATTTCCCGCTCTAGTATAGTTCAAATCAACTGCTTCTCTAATATCAGTTAATCCAGTACCCTCAAACTTTAGCTTATCCGTACCAATTGTGCCAGCTTTCCCAGTTAAAGCACCCACCATAAAAAAACCATCCCCAGAAAGCGCTAGATCTAATGAGCGTCCTGTTGTTTGAAGACTTCCTTGTGTATGCACTGTATCAATAGAACCAAGCTGTGAACCTAAACCAACTTGTTGTGGGTTAACCCCTCCCCGTGTAGCAGTCGAAGCACTTGCGCCAGCAATTTGCTGACTCACAAGATCCTTAAACATTACTCTTCCCTTTTTATAGCCATAAGTATTTACGTTAGCGATATTATTTCCAATTACATCAAGTTTCGTTTGAAAATTTTTCATTCCGGAAATTCCAGAGTACATTGAACGTAACATTAATTATTTCCCCTCTCTAATATGGCTGCTTCATTCAGTCCACAGCCGTGGCCTCCTCTACAGGTCCAGCCTATAATAAAATCGTTCCATTTATATTTGTAAATATTTGCGAGCTTGCTTCCTCACGGTCCATTGCTGTTATAACCGTTTGGTTTTTTGTATTCACAATCAAGGCTGCTTCATTCATGACAACTAGAGAATCAGTGATGCCTTTACTATTTGCCTCAACCATCTTTTCTTGTAGCTTCGTCCAGCTTTCTTCAGCAATTTCTATTTTCCGCTCGGCCAAGCGCTTTTGAGCATGTTTACTAATTTTAATTCCAACAACCTCTTGTAATACATCTTTAAAGCTTGTAGTAGACTCAGCTTTTGATTGCACCTTCTGATGCTTCAATGATAGAGGATGATTTGATAATTGATGTATTCGGTAATCCATACACCTTTCTCCTCTCTTTAGTTAGAAGAAGGACTTGTAATTTTAGTCAGAGCATTAGGTAAAATGGTTGTTCCATCTTCCATCTCCAACTGAACCTCTAAATTCTTCTGATAAATGGATTTTACAATTGCTTGTTTTGTTTCTGTAACCTCATTACCATTCTCATCTACAGACGTTGAAATCCATTCAACCTGTTTGCCGATCATTTCGCTATACTTTAAGATATTGTCTGATTTTTGAGTGGTAATAAACTGTTCTAGCATCTTGTTCATATTAGTCATTTGCTCTAAAGACGTGAATGTTGCCATCTGAGCAATAAAGTCTTTATCCTGCATAGGGTTCATTGGATCTTGATTTTGTAATTGTGTCATTAGGATTCTTAGGAAATCATCTTTTCCCATTACATCACTCTTACTTTTTTGAACAGGTTGATTTTTTAAATATAAGGCTGGATCAAGACTGATTGTCATTTACATCACCTACACTTCTATATTCATTAATTCTTCATTGAGGGCAGCTTCAAACGTTACATCCTTATGCTGTTCATCTTTCTTGTCATCTTTATCATTTGACGATTGTCTTCCCTCTTGATTTCCATCCTTATTTAAAGAGCGATCAAACTCTTGTTGTAAAGACTGAGAATTTACAATCTCCAACTTTTCAACTTGAACATTTTGAGCTGCAAAAGCATTCTTTAAGCCTTGAAGTTGTGATTCTAGCATTTCTTTAGCTGCTGCAGTAGTTGCAACCATTCTTGCAGTTAGTACTCCATTTTGCTGTAATAACTCTACTCTTAATTGTCCAAGATGTTCAGGATATAATTTAATCAGAAGTTTCATTCCACCAGTTGCATTTTGAAGATTGCTTTTGGCTAATATACTTTGAAACTCTTTAATAAATTGCTCTTGGTTGGCAGCTTTATTACCAGTTTGGTCCACAAATAAGGCAAATTGTCCCGCACGATTTAAATTTGTTTGAGATTCAACCCCCACAAACGCTACTTTATTGTTCGAATCTTGTTGGGAATTATTTTTTACTAACTCATCACTCTTTATAGTCCGTTGATACAAAAGGCGTAAATAATCCATTTTATGGTTTTCATCTGTTGCCAAAGGATTTTTACCAGTGAGTTTCGTGTGAATACTAGATAGAAACTGTTGTAATTCTTCTTTTAGATTTCCTTGATTGTTAAAAATCTGCTTTGATACTTGCTCATCCTGGGTAACCTTATGAAGCAAAGAGTTAATTTGTTGTAGGATTGTTGCAAATACATCCTTTGTAGGAAGATCAAGTTGTTCGCTTACAGACTTCTGAACGAAGATTAACCCAGCAAAAAGTTGTTCTACCTGTAATGAGGCACTTTCTTCACCATTAAACAATTGCTCGAGGCTTGTCCCAGACTCAAATAACTCTTGAATCTTCTGTACCAGGTCTGGCGGCAACATTTGTAACCAAGAAAGATCTTCACTAGTTAACATTTCTTCGGTAAGCTCTGTAGGTATTTCAGTAGATTCCATCAGTAATCCTATTGATTTTTCTAAATCTTCGATAGATACTTCTGCTGAATCTAATTCACCAGTAAAAGGTGCGAATGTTTGTTGATCTTCAAGCTTACTTACCTCGACTTGTTTCTTTGAAGAATCATGAGGCTGGTGTTGGACCTCTTTATTCAACATCGACGCAAAAGGAGATGAGGGTTTATCTTGTTTCTTTTGACTTACTTTAGTAGCGGCCAACTCAGGTCCTCTGCTCATTACATTTAATCCAGACATGTTCATTATTGTTTCACCTCCCTTCAGATTGAAATGATAAGTTAGGCTTCGTCAGCTAATAACTTTGTGTATTTAGCAGCATCTGCTGGTTCCATCTTTTCTAATATTGCACCTAGTGCCTCTGTAGATAAAGCCTGGAGAATCGTTAGCGCATCTTGGTCCTCTAACTCTGAGAGTATGGAAGCGGCATTTTTAGCTGACATTGATTCATATATTTTTGAAAGTTCTTTTATCGTTTGTTTCGTTTCTTGTTGCTCAGCTTCTTGAGCATTCAATTGTTCCATTAAACGTTCAATCTCAGCATTGAGAGAAGTGATTTCCCCTTCTCGAATCTCAGCTTCCTTTTCAAGTTGTTCCACCATAGCCAATTGTTCATTATTAAGTGCTTCTAGCTCTTCAACATCATGTCTTAGCTTAGCTTCCAGATCTATCTCTTCTTCTTCTTCTACAGGAAGTAAACTAGAAACTCCAGGAATGTGTTGACCGATCTTCAATGCTGTTCCTGTAACGTCGAAACCGGCAAAGGAGAGAACAACTACTGAAACAATAACAGCAAAGAGAAGTGGGATTACGCCGACAAAAAGAAACCACTGGAATTTACTTATTAGTTTGGATTCATTTTCTTGAAGCTCCACATGATCACCTAACTTCCTTTGTTCATAAATTGTTGGATGGATATTTCATCCATCAATCTATTATCATCCGCAGTTATAGCTTCTAAAAATTGCGAATACTGCTTTTCTTTTATTTTTTCATACTTTTTCACTTCAATATTCTTCTCTAACAAAACCTGTTCTTGTTCTGTCATTTTTTGTCTGGCATTTAAAACAAGGTTTTGATAGTGGTTAATCGTCTTCTCTAGGTTAGATATAAACTGCTGGTGATGCCTTAATTCCTGCACATTTAAACCAATTGAAATTTGTTCAAGCTGATTTGTTTCTAATTCTTCTTTTTGCTTTAGTGAGTGGTAAAGCTTCTCAGCTACCTCTTCAAACTTTTTAACTGAAAGCTGATATAATTCCTGAGCTCGTTGCTTTTCAGTTTCTTTTATTGAAAGGATCTTTTGAAATTTATAAGAAAAAGACATTTATTATCCACCCGCTCCAATCAATGACTTCAGCATCTCAATGCTTTCATCTCTAGTGATTGGCTCATGAGTTCCTTGCTTTAAAAACGAAATAATTTGAGGATAGTAACGAATTGCCTCATCAATTTCCCTCGAAGAGCCACGCTTATAGGCACCAATGTTAATTAGATCCTCTGAATTGATGTACGTTGATAAAAGTTCTCTTAATTTCTCTGCAGAAACCTTATGCTCAGGTGTAACAATATGATTCATTACACGACTAATACTTTTCAATACATTTATAGCTGGAAATTGCCCTTTATTAGCAAGCTGTCGGTCCAGCACAAAATGTCCATCTAAAATACCTCGAACAGCATCAGCAATTGGTTCGTTCATATCATCGCCATCAACTAGAACTGTATAAAATGCAGTAATCGTACCTAAATGATTAGTGCCTGTGCGCTCAAGTAACTTCGGTAGGATTGCAAATACAGAAGGTGTATACCCTTTCGTCGTAGGTGGTTCACCTACAGCTAATCCAATCTCACGTTGTGCCATAGCTACACGTGTAACAGAATCCATCATGAGCATCACATTTAAGCCTTTATCTCTAAAATACTCAGCAATGGCAGTCGCGGTATAAGCACCTTTTATTCTCATTAAGGCTGGTTGATCAGAAGTTGCAACAACAACGATGGAACGTTTTAACCCTTCTGGTCCGAGGTCTCTCTCGATAAACTCTCGTACCTCACGACCACGCTCTCCAATCAAAGCAATGACATTTAAATCGGCTGTTGTATTTCTAGCAATCATCCCAAGTAATGTACTTTTACCTACACCACTACCTGCAAATATACCAACACGTTGTCCCATCCCTACAGTCAATAGAGAGTCAATGACACGTACACCAACATCAATACTTTCTTCAATCGTAGGTCGTTCCATTGGGTTTGGTGGGGATTGATCAGTTCCAACATTTGATAGTCCTTTAGGTAGTAAACTTCCATCTAAGGGTAATCCTAATGAGTCTACTACTTTTCCAATCAATCCACTTCCGACCTTGACTTGTAAAGCTTTTGACGTTGCTTCTACAATGCTTCCTGGTGAAATATCATTAATATTCGTGAAAGGCATGAGAATAACAAACTCATCTCTGAAACCAACGACTTCAGCAATAACCTTTCTTTTTTTCTTAGTGCCGATGTAAATGTGACATACATCTCCAATAGAAGCTTCCGGTCCCTGAGATTCAATCATTAATCCTACAACTCTAGCAACCTTACCAAATCGCTTATAGGAATCTATATTTTCAATTTCATTCAAAAGCTCTATCGCCTTCATGGAGTTTATTCCTCCTCTATTAACTCAAGAAGCTTGACCTTTATTTCATTAAGCTGACTGTCAACACTTGCATCGATTCGACCAAAGGATGATTCTATTAAACAAGCTGTTTCTGATAGCTCTTCATTGGGATAAATATACAAACTCTTATCCCCATTAAAAAGAGCTTTTAACTCATCCTTTTGAGCAAGGACAAGCTCGAACATGTTTGGATGAACTAAAATATTGATATCTCCATAGTCCTTCACTTCTTTAATTGCATGCTTAACAATTTGTATAAAATCAGTTTTTGTTTCATTTAAATGAACTTTCAAGATTTTTTCAGCAACTTTAATTCCTAGCTTTAAGATTGTATCTTCTGCTTGCTCAACATGCTGTGTGTAATCCATTTTTGCTTGGTTTACGATATGGCTAGCTTGTGAAATAACACTAGAATACTGATCAAGTGCAGCCTGTTCACCTTGCTGAAGTCCCACATGGTAGGCTTCCTCTTGTACAGTTCGAGCTAAGTGTTCTTTTTCAGTTTCCCACCCAGATCTGAGATGGTTAATTTGCTCCTCTGTTTGTTGAAGCATAGCATTAGCCTCGTTAATCATCGCATCAGACTGGGCCTTAGCATTAGCTAAAAGAGCCTCTGCCTCTTGATTTGCTCTGAGAAGAGTAAGCTCAGGTGATATTTCCTCACTGCTAGGGGAAACCATAACCGGCTGTAACCTAATGATTCTTTTGTCCTCTTCTTGCGGTTTCACATAATGGGATTTGATTAGCCTAGACAATAATATCATCTCCTCCACCACGTGCAATAACGATTTCACCAGCTTCCTCTAGACGTCTAATAATCGCAACAATTCTAGATTGAGCTTCTTCTACATCACGCAAACGAACCGGCCCCATGAATTCCATTTCTTCCTTAAAGGTATCAACCATTCGTTTAGACATGTTACTAAACACAATTTCCTTAACCTCTTCACTAGCAACTTTAAGTGAAAGCATAAGATCAGCATTCTCAACATCACGAATAACACGCTGAATGGCACGGTTATCAAGAGTAACGATGTCTTCAAATACGAACATACGCTTCTTAATTTCTTCAGCAAGCTCTGGGTCCTGAATTTCAAGTGCATCTAAAATCGTACGTTCTGTAGTTCTATCTACTCCATTTAATACTTCAACAACAGCCTCAACTCCACCGGTTTGGGTATAGTCCTGTGTAACTGTTGCAGAAAGCTTTCTCTCTAAAATTTGTTCAACTTCATTAATGACTTCCGGAGAAGTACTATCCATTAAAGCAATCCTTTTTGCAATATCTGCTTGCATTTCCTGAGGTAGCTCAGATAATATCTGTCCAGCCTGTGCTGGATCGAGATATGACAATACTAGAGAAATTGTTTGTGGATGTTCATTTTGGATAAAATTCAATATTTGGGCAGGATCAGCTTTTCTAGCAAAATCAAAAGGCTTAACCTGCAATGAAGAGGTCAAACGGTTAATGATGTTTGCTGCACTTTCTGGACCTAATGCTTTTTCCAATACCGTTTTAGCATAGGAGATCCCACCCTGTGATATATAATCCTGGGCTAGTGCGATTTGATGAAACTCTTCAAGTACTTCTTCCTTCGAACCACTGTCAACCTTTCTCACTCCTGATATTTCTAGAGTAAGCTTTTCTATCTCTTCTTCTGATAGATGACGATAGACGGATGCGGATACATCCGGCCCTAACGAAATGAGAAGGATAGCAGCTTTTTGTCGGCCAGATAGCTCACCTTTATTATCTTTTCTCGCCATTGTCTATCCTCCTACTCTTCAGCAATCCAAGATCTCAATAGCTTTGCAAAATCTCCAGGATTGTCCTTCGCTAGTTTTTCTAATTGTGTTTTAATCACGTCCGAAGCATTTTCCTTTTCATCATTAATATCTTGAACCGAAGCAGCTTGGAACGGCTCTTCATAAACCATTTCTTTTTTATCTTTCTTTTTCTTTCTAAATAACAGGAACATTAATAAGAAGATGATAGCTAGTAATCCTCCACCAGCAAAATAAGCCCATAATGGAATCATTTCTGCAGCAGGCGTTTCAAAGTCAACCTTACCATTGAATGTCTGAACCGAAACCGCTACTTTTCCTTGTAACTCTTCATCAGTTAACTCAGGAGTACCTTCCTCCTTAGCAATAGAAGTACGAATAATAGTATTTAGCACTTGTTCAATATCATCTACTGATTGTTGTGGTAATGACGTCGGATCATCAGCTGTAGGCGGTTCAACCATCACTTGAATACCAAGGTCCCTAACCTTATATGGACTTTCTACAATTTCTTTTCTAATCCTATTTACTTCATTATTAATACGTTCCTCAACCTTTTCATAATCACCTGTACCGCCTACAAGCTCACCTGTTGCATAGTTTGGAATATCTGTTTCTCCTGCACCGTCGACACCTGCCTCAACTGCTCCATCACCTGTAAAGGTTTCTGTAATTCGTTCTACACTTACAGCGATTCCTTCCAGATTTTCTGGGTTTACAGGTGTTACAAGGTTTTCCTCACGATTTTCTTGAGCAAAATCAATATCTGCTGTTACAGACACTACTACTTTATCTTGTCCCATCATCATCCCAAGCATTTGCTGAACTTGACGTTGAATATCTCTTTCTACATCCTGCTTGATTTGATATTGAGTTTGCAGGGAATTAGAAGATCCTCCTGCTAAACTCGTATCACCATTATTATTTAGATCAAAATACTCAAACAATTGGTTAGTGATGACGATATTATCTGTAGGAAGATTAGGAACACTCTTGGAAACCAGATTATATAACGCTTGAATTTGCTGCTCTTCGAAACGATAGCCTGGTTTTGTATTTAAAACAATACTTGCCGAAGCAGTTTGTCCTGATTCCGACATCCATACTGATTCTTGTGGAAGGTTAATCATTACCTTCGCATCGTTAACCCCTTCAATGCCCTTCATCAAATTAGCTAATTCGGTTTGCATTGCCTCTAGTTTTAATACATTGAATTCATTGTCAGTCATACCAAATCCAGCATTTTGACTAAAGAAAGAGTAATCGATACTACCACTATTAGGGTATCCTTCAGCAGCTAGCTCGACTTTAAGGGTATCAACAACTTCATTAGGAACAAGAATAGTTGTCCCATTATCAGCTATTTGAGATTGAATTCCTCTCCCATCAAGCTGTAATTTAATTTCACCAACTTCAGCAGCACTCAAATTACTATATAGTGGTGCAAAATCCACTCTTGAGGAAACCGTTGAGACCACTATTATAATTGTAATAAATAATAATAGTGCTCCAATCATCATTCCTTTTTGGCTTGATGAACGATTTTGCCAAAAGCCCTTTGCTTGATTCATTTGTAATTGCATTTTTTCGTTCATTATATTCCCCCGGTTATTATGACGTAACGTGTGCACATAGGTGTAATAACCGCTCCCAGTTATTTTTCTCTTTATCTATATCTTATATTTTCTCTTTATCTATATCTTATATTTTCTCTTTATCTATATCTCATCTATATCTCATCTATATATTCTAATTGGAGTCCAATTAAACTTGCATTCTCATAACTTCTTGATAAGCTTCCACTACTTTATTACGAATTTCCATTGTTGCTTGAAAGGTGATACTACCTTTTTGTGAAGCAATCATAACCTCATGGAGATCAATCTTTTCACCATTTGCTAGTTTGTTTGTAGCTATGTCTGATTGATTCTGCGCCTTATTTACTTGATCGATAGAGTTTTTGAGAAAGTCAGCAAATCTTTGTTGTGACTCAGCAGGTGTTGGTTTAGTCTGAGTTGTTAAATTTGTTGAAAATATTCCTGGTTGGCTTGCAATTTTATTAATCATAATTTAGTCAAAACTCCCTATTTCCCGATTTCTAAAGCTTTCATAAGCATACCTTTATTCGCATTAAAAACTGTTACATTCGCTTCATATGATCGAGTCGCACTCATTAAATCGACCATTTCCTTTAATGGATCAACATTTGGCATCTGAACATAACCCTCAACGTTTGCATCAGGATGTTCAGGGTTATATACAAGCTTGTATGGAGTCTCATCTTCTATGATTCTAGAAACCTTAACACCATTACCGACCGAACTATTAGATGAGCTCTTCATGGCATGATTTAAAACAGAAGAAAAACGAGATGATTCATTCGCTTGAGTAACGACCATTTTTCTTGTATAAGGCTGCCATTCGCCATTTACGAACTTACCTCTTGTCGTATCTACGTTAGCCATATTGGAAGAGATTACATCCATTCGCAATCTCTGTGTAGTTAATGCTGAAGCACTTATATTAAGACCTTGAAAGATTGTCAATTTTACTTACCTCCTGAAATGACCGTTCTAAGCGAGTTAAACTTCCCATTAATTCGCTCAATTAAAGCATTGTAGTATATCTGGTTCTCTGCAAGCTCTGACATTTCCTTATCAATATCAACACTATTACCATTATGGTTATATTGTGAATTTGGTCTTGTCACAACAATTCCTGAGGATTGATTTGTATTGGAGAAATGAAAATGTCTTACGTCCGTTCGTTTTGCCTGCATAGCTGTCTTTAATTCTGTTTGGAAAGAAGGTTTTAACACTTCTTTTGCTTTGTAGTTAGGGGTGTCAACATTTGCAATATTTTGCGCTATCGCACTTTGCTTAAGAGTGGAGTATTTTAGCGAACTTTCAAGGTTATTGATCGTACCTGAAAATAGGTTCATACTGAATCACCTCACTTATTTTTATTATTTTATCTATATAGTCCAACAAAGATGGCTTTTTTGTCTAATTTTGTTTAATATTGTCATGTTAATCCTTTAACATTGTAGAGAATAACAAGACCATTGTCTATGACCTACATCACACTTACCTAAAAATCGTTATTTAGTACTAGATTTTTTATAACTTTTATTCATTAACACAAACCGCTCTACATTCATTATATACAATGTCGAAATTTGTAACATCATTAATTTTAACTAATTCGGTATATTTTTACCAATTCAAGCAGATAATTTGCTTTTTCGACAAATAATGACTCGTATCTATCATCGACGATAAGCTAAAAAAAATCAATATCCTTTAAAATCCATAATGTGAAACACCTTTGATTGAAAACGTTAGATTAAGTATTTAGGTAAAATAAAAAACACCTTATCCAAAAAAGATAAGGTGTTTTCATGTAGTTATATAAATTAACTTGTTTTTAATTTAGAAAGTTCCTGGAGAAATTTATCATTAAGTACTTTTATATATGTACCCTTCATCCCTAGGGAGCGTGATTCAATTACACCCGCACTTTCTAGCTTTCTTAATGCGTTTACGATTACTGATCTTGTGATACCAACTCGATCAGCAATTTTACTTGCAACAAGTAGGCCTTCATTTCCATTTAACTCTTCAAAAATATGCTCAATAGCTTCTAATTCACTATATGATAAAGAGCTAATTGCCATCTGCACAACAGCCTTACTTCTAGCTTCCTCTTCAATTTCCTCGGATTTCTCACGTAAAATTTCCATTCCGACAACAGTTGCACCATATTCACCTAAAATTAAATCATCGTTCAAGAACGGACCAGTAACTCGAGCTAGTATAAGTGTTCCTAAACGTTCACCACCACCAATAATAGGAACAATTGTTGTTAAACCTTTACTAAATAGGTCCTTATTTTCTACCGGAAATGCCGTGTACGGACTATTAATGTCAAGGTTAGAGGATGTTTCTACAATATTAAATAAACCATTCGTATATTCCTCTGGGAATTGGCGATCCTCAAGCATTTTAATCATACGTTCATTTTCAATTTTTTGGTTAATAGCAAAACCTAATAGCTTACCTCTTCTGCTAACAACAAAAATATTTGCTTCAATTACATCACGTAAAGTTTCAGCCATCTCTTTAAAGTTAACAGGTTTACCTGCTGCTCTTTGTAGCATTGCATTAATTTTTCTCGTTTTTTCTAATAATTCCATTTTCCTTGTTCCTCCTATAATGACCCGTGTCCATCTTCTATTCTATAGTATAAATTGACTTAAATCACGATTCTTCGCAATGGTACCTAGTTTTTCTTCGACATATTGAGGAGTAATTACAATCTTTTCTAAAGTTATTTCTGGTGCTTCAAAAGATAAATCCTCCAGTAATCTTTCCATGATTGTATGTAATCTTCTAGCTCCAATATTATCTGTATCTTGATTTACACCATGTGCCACTTCAGCTAGCTTACGAATAGCATCGTCAGAAAATTCAATTTGTATACCTTCTGTTTCTATTAAAGCTATATATTGTTTAATAATCGCGTTGTCAGGCTCAACTAATATTCTTACAAAATCTTCAACAGTCAGTTTTGTTAATTCAACCCGAATAGGAAAGCGTCCTTGTAGCTCTGGTATCAAGTCGGATGGCTTAGCAATATGGAATGCACCTGCAGCTATAAATAAAACGTGATCCGTTTTAACAGGTCCATATTTCGTTACAACTGTTGAACCTTCTACAATCGGAAGAATATCACGTTGCACCCCTTCTCTTGAAACATCTGCTGATCCACCTTGATTTTTACCAGCAATTTTATCAATTTCATCTATAAAGATAATTCCGGTTTGCTCAGCCCTATACACAGCATCTTGAGTGACCTCATCCATATCAATGAGCTTCTGAGCCTCATCATTTGTAAGGACTTTTCTAGCCTCTCTTACAGTCAACTTTCGCTTTTTCTGCTTCTTAGGCATAAAATTACCCAGCACATCCTGCATATTCATGCCCATCTGCTCCATACCAGAACCTTGGAGCATATCGAACATGGATTGTTGTTGTTCTTCAACCTCTACCGTTACAAGTGTATCTTCTAGTTCACCTAAGGCTAATTGATGAGCTACCTGCTTTCTTCTTTGAGAAAGACTTTGCTCATCTTGTTTATCCTCATCATCTTGGTCTGTTTGACCTTGATTTCCACCACCCAACAACATCTCAAACGGGTTTTTAAAAGAGGATTGTTTTTGCTTTGCCGGAACAAGCAACTCTACAAGACGTTTATTTGCATTTGAAAGTGCTTTCTCTTTTACATCCTGCATCTTCTCTTCCTTGACTAGTCGAACCGAAGTTTCTACTAAATCACGTACCATTGATTCTACATCTCTTCCGACATAGCCCACTTCTGTGAATTTCGTTGCTTCAATCTTAATAAAAGGAGCACCAACAAGCTTTGCCATTCTCCTCGCGATTTCTGTTTTACCTACCCCTGTTGGACCAATCATCAAAATGTTTTTAGGTACTATTTCTTCGCGAAGTTTTTCATTTAAAAGCCCTCTACGGTATCGATTCCTTAATGCAACTGCCACTGCCTTTTTCGCTTTTGTTTGGCCAACAATATATTGATCCAGACGCTCTACAATTTGCCGTGGTGTTAAATTCATCATCAGGCCTCCCTTATAGTTCTTCGATTATGATTTGGTCATTCGTATACACACAGATTTCTCCTGCAACCTCTAAAGAGGCTTGTGCAATATCTCTTGCACTCATTGTTGAACCTGCGTGTTTTTTAAGTGCTCTTCCAGCTGAAAGCGCATAATTTCCACCCGATCCAATTGCTAGAATTCCATCATCCGGCTCGATAACCTCACCAGTACCAGATACTAATAGAAGATGCTCATGATTCATAACGATTAACATGGCTTCTAGTCTTCTTAAGACTTTATCACTTCTCCATTCCTTAGCAAGTTCTACAGCTGCTCTTTGAAGATTACCATTATATTCTTCTAAACGTCCCTCAAACTTCTCAAAAAGGGTAAAGGCATCTGCTACAGAACCAGCGAAACCGGCTAGGACTTTTCCTTGAAAAAGCCTTCTAACCTTTTTAGCAGTATGCTTCATCACGACAGCATTACCAAATGTTACTTGGCCGTCTCCAGACATTGCACACTGACCATTATGCTGGATTGCAAAAATTGTAGTTGCATGAAACGTTGACATCTACTTCTCTCCTTTCAAAGATAACTATGCTCTAGGATGGTGATTCATATAGATCGTCTTTAACCTGTCTTTTGTAACATGAGTATAAATTTGTGTTGATGAAAGGTGTGAGTGGCCTAGCAGCTCTTGAACTGTTCGTAAATCCGCGCCTTCATTTAGCATATGCGTAGCAAATGTATGCCTTAGAACATGTGGACTGATTTTCACTGTTAAACTTGCTTCACTAATTAAATCATTTAGAACTAAGCGTACGCCTCTCGGTGTGAGTGAACCACCTCGATAGTTTAAAAATACAGAAGTGTTGCTGGAGTCTCCCTTTAACTGAAGCTCCTTTCTTCCATTTACTATGTACGCCTCTAGTGCATCATTTGCAAAGCTTCCAAACGGGACATACCTTTGCTTTCTACCTTTCCCATGTACAAGGATTGTTCCTAGACTAAAATCAAGATCTGCTAATTCAAGCTTACAGCATTCACTTACACGGATACCAGTAGCATAGAGCAATTCAAGAATGGCCTGATTTCTTTGTCCTAATGGCGTTGATAAATCACTAACTTGAAATAGTTTAGCAAGCTCATCTTGATATAAGAATTGTGGAACCCTTTGCTCTTTCTTTGGTAACGAAACAAGGGCAAATGGATTATCTTTCACAAAATGCTCTCTCATTAAAAACTTGTAAAAGCTCCTAAGACTAGAAATTTTTCTTGCCACCGATTTTCTTGCAAGCTTATGTTTGTATAGCTCTGTTAAATAAATACGAACATCTGTGTATGTAACTTGAGTGACACTATGTAAGGACTGAGAATTCATGAAATGAACAAACTCATCAATGTCCTGTGTATAGTATACGATTGTATAAGGGGAATAGTTTCGCTCAATTTGTAAATATTCTGTAAAACTTTTCATTAATTCTTTCGTTGTAGTCATGCCATCACCTCACAAGGGCGAATAAATCGTAACACAATTTATTCGCCCTTGCAATGAAAATCCGTTATTTTTTTATAAAATTCTGAATTGTTTCCAGTGCCCTTGATGCATACTCTTCATTTCTTGCTTGTTTATTTTTAATTTTTTTATTTAAATCTTTAAACAACCCAAAGTTAGCATTCATTGGTTGGAAATTCTTTGGGTTAGCGGTAGTAATATATCTAGCCATACTCCCTATTGCCGTTTCATGAGGAAATACAACCAATTCTTCTTCAAGTATATAGCTAGCCGCATTCATTCCAGCAACAAGTCCAGAAGCTGCAGACTCGACATAGCCCTCTACACCTGTCATTTGACCTGCAAAGAACAAATCATCTCGTTCAAGAAACTGATAGGTCGGTTTTAACAGCTTAGGTGAGCTAATAAAGGTGTTTCTGTGCATTACACCATATCTCACAATTTCTGCATTTTCTAAACCAGGTATTAAACGGATGATTTCCTTCTGAGCACCCCACTTAAGATGTGTTTGGAAACCAACAATATTATATAATGTCCCAGCTGCGTCATCCTGTCTAAGCTGAACAACTGCATATGGTATTTTTCCCGTTTTCGGATCCTCTAATCCTACAGGCTTCATGGGACCAAATAATAAGGTCTTCTTTCCACGGCCAGCCATTACCTCAAAAGGCATACAGCCCTCAAAAAAGATTTCCTTTTCAAACTCTTTTAGCGGTACAGCCTCTGCTTCCATCACCGCATTATAAAAACGATCAAATTCCTCTTCAGTCATCGGACAATTTAAATAGGCTGCCTCTCCTTTATCATAACGAGATTTCAAATATACCTTGTCCATGTCGATGCTTTCTTTCTCAATAATGGGTGCTGCAGCATCATAGAAATATAGATGCTCTTCTCCGGTTAAGCTTCTAAGCTTTTCCGATAATGGTTGTGAAGTAAGTGGACCAGTCGCAATAATCGTTACACCAGCTGGAATGTCTGTAATTTCTTCATTAAAGACAGTCACATTTGGATGCTCCCTAACAGAGCTAGTTACTAATGCCGCAAACTCATGTCGATCTACAGCTAAAGCTCCTCCAGCTGGAACAGAGCATGCATCAGCTGACTTAATAATAACTGAATTAAGGATGCGCATCTCTTCCTTCAATACTCCTACAGCATTTGTTAAATTATTGGCACGTAAGGAATTACTACAAACAAGCTCAGCAAATTTATCTGTATGATGGGCTGGTGTTTGTTTAACAGGCCTCATCTCAAAAAGATTTACTTTAACCCCTCTATTAGCAATTTGCCAAGCTGCCTCACTTCCAGCAAGTCCAGCTCCAATTACATTTACAACCTTTTCACTCATTACATAAATCCTCCTGGCTATACATGGTAGCAAATAAAACGGAACGATGTGAGTAGACTCACATCGTTATTTTTGTTGATCCTCTTTATAGTCACAATTAATACATTGTACTTGGACGCCTTTTTTGAGCTTCTTTTCAACTAGTAAGGATTCACACTTTGGACACTTTCTAGCAATAGGCTTATCCCAAGAAATAAACTCACATTCTGGATACTGATCACAACCATAAAAGATACGACGTTTTTTACTTTTTCTTTCAATGATTCTTCCTTTTTCACAGTTCGGACAATCTACCCCAGTATCCTTCACGATTGCTTTTGTATGTCGACACTCAGGGAAATTGGAACAAGCCATAAACTTTCCATATCTCCCCATCTTAAAGACCATTTCCTGCCCACATTTTTCACAATCTTCTCCAGCCGGTTCATCTTTTATTTCAATTTCCTGCATCTCTTTTTCTGCTACTTCCAATCTCTTTTCGAATCCTTGATAAAACTCATCAATGATACGAACCCAATCAACGTTTCCATCTTCCACTTCATCTAAACTATTCTCCATTTTAGCTGTGAAATCAAGGTCAATGATTTCCGGAAAAAATTCTGTTACCAAGTTGACAACGATTTCACCTAGCTCAGTTGGTATGAAACGTTTATTGTCTAGAGAAACATATCCACGTTTTTGAATGGTATCCAAGGTTGGCGCATAAGTAGAGGGTCTACCAATACCAGATTCTTCAAGGGTTTTTACTAGTCTCGCCTCTGAATACCTTGGTGGTGGTTGTGTAAAGTGTTGATTTTCTTCAATATCCTTTAGAACCACCTTCTCCCCTTCTTCTAAAGGTGGAAGAATTCGATCCTTTTCCTCATCCTGGTCATCATTACCTTCAACATAAACCTTCATAAAGCCGGGGAACTTAATCTTTGAACCTGTTGCTCTGAAAATAACCCCGCTATTTTCCATATCAACCGTCATGGTATCCATGATAGCTGGTGCCATTTGACTAGCAATAAATCGTTCCCAAATCAATTTGTACAATCTTAGCTGATCACGAGATAAAAACTGTTTCATTTCAGCTGGAGTTCGCTGTGCGGAAGTAGGACGAACCCCTTCATGGGCATCTTGTGTATTCTGGTTCTTCTTTCCAGCCTTTGTCTCTGTTGATAAGTATTCCTTACCATAAGTTGAACTAATGTATTCCGTTGCTTCCTGTTTTGCAGTATCAGAGATTCTTGTTGAGTCTGTTCTCATATATGTAATCAATCCAACAGTACCCTCTTTACCAAGGTCAATTCCTTCATAAAGCTGTTGAGCAAGCATCATCGTCTTCTTAGCTCTAAAGTTAAGCTTCCTTGCCGCCTCTTGTTGAAGAGAAGACGTAATAAACGGAACTGCAGGGTTACGCTTTCGTTCCCTTTTATTAACCGATACAATAGTAAATGTATTTCCGTTTAGCTTTGCACGAATAGCATTAACTTCTTCTTTTGTTTTAAGGTCTGCCTTCTTACCATCTATACCGTAAAAATCAGCTTCAAGCACTTCTTTATTTTTAACAAAGTCTGCTTTAATACTCCAATATTCTTCTGGTACAAAAGCCTTTATTTCTTTTTCACGTTCAATAATTAAGCGTACAGCAACGGACTGAACTCTACCCGCACTTAGCCCCTTTTTCACTTTTTTCCATAATAATGGGCTAATGTTATACCCCACTAAACGATCTAAAATACGTCTTGCTTGTTGTGCATCAACTAAGTCCATATTAATCGCACGTGGATGCTTAAAAGACTCTTTAATCGCATCCTTTGTTATTTCATTAAATACAACACGACAATCAGATGTTATATCTACATCGAGTGTATGTGCTAAGTGCCAAGCAATTGCTTCCCCCTCACGATCCGGGTCAGCTGCGAGATAAATTTTCTTTGCCTTTTTAGCAGCAGTCTTTAACTCTTTTAATACAGGGCCTTTTCCCCTAATTGTTATGTACTTAGGTGAGTAGTGATCTCCTACTTCAACACCCATTTGACTTTTTGGTAAGTCCCGTACATGTCCCATTGATGCCTTTACTTTATATTTTTTTCCTAAGTATCGTTCAATCGTTTTAGCCTTTGCAGGCGATTCTACAATTACTAAAAAATCTGCCATATTTATTTGCTCCTCCTTAAGAGGTAATAGTATAAGAAATTATTGTATGAAATCTTCACTTATATTAAATACTGATCTACTATTTGTCAAACGAAATTAGATAATTTTGCTAAAATCAAATGTAGATCTTCTCGTTTTATACGCTAATCTTCTATTATATTACTCTGCTTGTGAATATCATTTTAAGTCTGGTATTGAATTTTCACTTTATTAACCTTGTCGGTCATTTCAAGAAGAAAATTACAGTCTTTACATACTTGTGGTTAATAATTGGTACCTAAGTTCCGTTATTACATCATCAGGGGAGAGAACCATTTTAGCTCCTTCTTGGATTAGAAGATTTGTCCCATTGGAATATTCAGAATCAATGGGCCCTGGTACCGCAAAAACTTCACGGTTTTGTTCAAGAGCAAGGTTCGCTGTAATTAATGAGCCACTTCTCTCTTTTGCTTCGATGACCATAGTACCTAATGATAAACCACTAATAATTCTATTTCTCGCAGGGAATTGCCATTTATTTGGCTTTCGGTCTGGCGGATACTCAGACATTAATAAACCTTTCTGAATGATTGCATGAGCTAATTGTTCATTTTCTTTCGGATAAATACAATTAAAACCAGAACCTAAAACAGCAATTGTTTTCCCATTATTTAAAATGGTAGCCTCATGGACCCTCGAATCTATTCCCTTTGCAAGTCCACTAACAGTGATCCAATCCTGTTTAGTGAATGTACTTACAAAATAGTCAGTCATTCTTTTACCATATGATGTTGGGTTTCTAGTACCTACGATTGCGAGCATTTGATTACTAAGTAATATATCACGATTCCCCTTTACATATAACACCCATGGTGGATTAAATATTTGTTTTAGGGATTCCGGGTACCTAGAGTCTATCCAAGTTATGCACTGAATATTTTGATTTTTATATTTTTCTAGCATACTTGCTATTGTAACAGAATGCAAATTTTTGTAAATTGCTTGGATTTTTTCTAAAGGAAGATGGTATTGAAGTTTTTGGTGAAGTTGAGATGGAGAAAGTTGATAAAGGATTGATAAAGTGGGGTCTGCTTTAATAAGCATCTGAATAATGGACCAGGTTGCTTCTTCACATCTATGGAGATGAAGTAA
Organism: Bacillus sp. AK128; assembly: GCF_053903075.1. Classification (NCBI taxonomy): domain Bacteria; kingdom Bacillati; phylum Bacillota; class Bacilli; order Caryophanales; family Bacillaceae; genus Bacillus; species Bacillus sp. AK128. The sequence continues at coordinate 2,856,690 of NZ_CP096379.1, forward strand.
TCGTTCAGAAGATGTGTTCATTGTTTACCTCCTATTAAATTTTTATTTTTTGGCTTGATTTCAGTTTGGATTCTTGTGTCCTTCCACTTCAATCCACTCTGCTAATAAAACACTGTACTTAACACAAACATTTTTATAGAATAAGTAGCCCCTAAATAGGAGCTACTTTTTAATAATTAATGAGTTTTACATTGCTCGTAGATTCCGCGTTCTTTTAGAACGGAAATAAGCGTTTCACCCATAACTGATGGTGTGTCAGCTACTTGAATTCCACATTCATTCATAACACGAATTTTTTCGTCTGCTGTACCTTTACCACCAGAAATAATCGCACCAGCATGGCCCATACGCTTTCCTGGAGGTGCTGTACGTCCACCGATGAATCCTACAACAGGCTTCGTCATATTTGCCTTCACCCATTCAGCTGCTTCTTCTTCAGCTGTTCCACCGATTTCACCGATCATAATAACAGCATACGTATCTTCATCTTCATTAAATGCTTTTAATACATCGATAAAGTTTGTTCCGTTAACTGGGTCTCCACCGATACCAACCGCAGTAGATTGACCAATACCAGCTTGTGTTAATTGGTGAACAGCTTCATAAGTTAGTGTTCCAGAACGAGAAACTACACCTACGTGCCCTTTTGTATGAATATAGCCTGGCATAATTCCAATTTTACACTCATCAGGAGTAATAACACCTGGGCAGTTCGGTCCTACTAGGCGAGTCTTTTTACCTTCCATATAACGCTTAACCTTAGTCATATCAAGAACTGGAATATGCTCAGTGATACAAATAACAAGATCTAACTCAGCGTCTACACCTTCCATGATTGCATCTGCAGCAAATGCAGCTGGAACATAAATAACAGAAACGCTAGCACCTGTTTTTGCAACAGCTTCTGAAACTGTGTTGAATACAGGTACTCCTTCCACTTCAGTTCCACCTTTACCAGGAGTAACCCCACCAACAATCTTTGTACCGTATTCAAGCATTTGCTTTGTATGGAAAGCTGCAGTTGAACCTGTAATACCTTGTACGATTACCTTCGTGTCTTTATTAACAAATACGCTCATGTTTGTCCCCTGCCTTTCTTATCCTACTAGTGATACAATCTTTTGTGCGCCGTCAGCCATAGAATCAGCTGCAACAATATTTAAACCAGATTCAGCAAGAATTTTCTTACCTAAATCAACGTTAGTTCCTTCTAAACGTACTACTAAAGGTACACTTAATTGAACTTGCTTAGCGGCTTCCACAACACCAGTTGCAATAATGTCACATTTCATGATCCCACCAAAGATATTAACAAAAATACCTTTAACGTTTTGATCTGAAAGTATGATTTTAAATGCTTCTGTAACCTTTTCCGCCGTTGCACTACCACCAACATCAAGGAAGTTAGATGGGCTTCCACCGTAATGCTTGATAATGTCCATAGTAGCCATTGCCAGACCGGCACCGTTTACCATACAACCAATATTCCCATCTAATGAGATGTAAGCAAGGTCATACTTAGAAGCTTCAACTTCTTTTGGATCTTCTTCTTCTAGATCGCGGAATTCTAAAATATCCTTATGACGATATAGGGCATTAGAATCAAAGTTTAGCTTTGCATCAAGAGCCATTACATCACCATCACCAGTTACAACTAGTGGGTTAATTTCAGCAATTGAGCAATCTTTTTCAACAAATGCTGTATAAAGGCCCATCATGAACTTAACAGCTTTACCAACTAGTTCTTTAGGGATGTTAATGTTGAAAGCAATTCTTCTTGCTTGGAAGCCTTGTAGACCTACAGCAGGATCAATTACTTCTTTGAAGATCTTTTCAGGAGTAGCTTCAGCCACTTCCTCAATCTCCGTTCCACCTTCTTCAGATGCCATTAAAACAACACGTGAAGTAGCACGATCAAGTACTAGCCCAACATAATATTCTTTTTTAATGTCGCAGCCTTCTTCAATCAGTAAACGCTTTACTTCCTTACCTTCTGGGCCTGTTTGGTGAGTAACTAATGTTTTACCTAGAATTTCGCTAGCATATGTACGAACTTCATCTAAGTTTTTAGCTACCTTAACGCCACCAGCTTTTCCACGTCCACCTGCATGAATTTGTGCTTTTACTACACACACCTGTGTACCTAATTCTTTTGCAGCTTCTACAGCTTCTTCAACAGTAAAAGCAACTCTTCCATTTGGGACTGAAACCCCATATTTTCTGAGGACCTCTTTACCTTGATACTCATGGATATTCATTTTTCATCCTCCTATCATTATGTAACAAAAATAATAGACTGCGTTTTCATTGTATTAAATGAGAAGAACCTTGTCTAGCATAACCGACTAATTATTATACAAGTAGTCGATTTCTAAAAATTCAATCAAATAATCCAAAGCAAGAATTGCAGCTTTATCCAACTAGAAATTCCCTATATTCAAAAAACCTATTCAGAGCGAATAGGTTTTTGATGCTGCTGGTCAACACGGTATACAAACGCAAACACTTCAGCTACAGCTTGATAAAGTTCTTCAGGAATGGATTCATTTATTTCAAGTTGACTTAATAACTCAACTAAAGAGGTGTCTTCTTGAATAGGGACATTATTTTCTTTAGCCTTTTGGATAATATTTTCTGCGGTAAGTCCTTTTCCCTTTGCTACCAACTTAGGCGCGCCATTTTTAATAGGATCATAGGAAAGAGCTAAAGCCTCTTTACGTTTTTCTGAATTTTTGTCATCTTTCATCATATTTTAATATCCACTCCCTGATATTTCTCTTGTTGGAGCTTATACTTAGCTGCAGTTAGTTGTGTTAGCTCCTTTTTTACTGAGGAGTTTGAAACAATTACAGAAGACAATACATAGTCTAAGGCTGCTAATTGCTCTTTTAACGGCATATGCTGGTCACCTACGCTAGTTTCCAACTGATCTGTATCATTGATAATAGATATACTAATGACCCTATTTTGAACCTGCATATCAATGACAGTCTCGTTAATATTCTCTAAATCCAGATAGAATAAAATTCGGCAGAAGCTTGGGTCAATTTGACCATCCTTATTCTTCCTTCCACTCCATTGAAGGGTAACATCCGATAGTTTATTCCCTAAAGAAACAGGGAACTGCATATAAAGCTGCTGTAATGGGCCATTTGATTCTTGAGAAAGAAGCTGAATCCCTGTTAATCGATGAAGAAGTGGCTCAAGCTCTTTACTATTCGACCCTAATTCATAACTAGCACTAATGAGTAGTGATTTAAGTGATTCAACCTTTTCGGGAGCATCACTTCCGATCTTAGTAAAAGCAGTAACATCTTTTTCGTGCTCAACACCCATTAACTGAATCATGTGTTTAAACAGCTGCTTTACTTCATTACCAGCTTCTAGCGGACTAGTCTTCATTGCACCCATTTGATCTATTAGGTTTTTAAGAAGTTGAATATCTTCAGTACGAGTCTGTGTTTGTGTAAGGCCTGATAAACTCTTAGACAATGCAACTATTTCATCAGGAAGTTTAATTATTTGGGACGCGGTAAGCATCTTAGTGATCTCAGTTTGGATCTTAGCCTTATTTGATAAATTAAGCTCAGGCTCAATTATTCCAGCTTGATCTCCACTTGTTCTTTGAGCCGTTAACATCGTTTGTTCAGCAGAAGAATTTTTTGGTAGGACATTGAGATCTGTTAGTAAGCGGAAAGCAGCTTCTTTTGTATTGGGAGTACTTTTCGGTGAAACCCATTGCTCTACTAAAGCATCTAATGCTCTTTGACCACTTTTAAGTGAACTCCCCTCAAAAAGCTTGACCATAAATTCCCTTAGTTGAACCACTGACTCTGAATTTGAATGCCGGGGGTGATCAAGCACTTTCATCACATTCTCAATCTGCGTTGAGAGACTTGACGGATTTTGAAAGGCGACCATCGCCTTATAAGACTCCTTAGTAAACGGTAGATTCTTGTTTATTAACATTTCAAGGGCTACCATTCCAACTGATGGCTGCTTTGTCTCTTTTATCCACTGTGATGCACTCACTAGCTGTTCCTTTGTGAAAGGTAGATTGGATGATAGTAAAAATTGAAGAAGCTGAGTATTTAGTTTTGTATCTGGAAGTTGAAACTGCCCAAGTAATGAACTTATTGAATCCTTTGCTCCAAGCTGATTCATGATCTTCGGATCAAGCACCTTTAGCACTAATTCATTGTTCTTAAGTTGTGCCTCGAACCAATATCTTTGATTGGCCTCAATCGGAGCTTCAATTTGAGCGTGTAATCTAAGGGAACCCACTTGAACTAAAGCAGTGTTAGTAGGAAAAAGCTTTTCAACTTTTCCATGAATGACTTGTCCAGGTCTAATTGATAGGTTAGTTGGTTTCTGGACTCGATCACCACTAAGTAAAGATTGGATCATATGAGTAGGATTCATATTGTCATCTCCTTCCCTTTAACGGCTTGCAACCTCTTGTATAGGGGCAAATGAGCGGCGGTGCTCTGAAATGATACCGTAAGTTGAAATTGCTTCTAAATGTTGTTTGGTTCCATAACCCATATGCTGTTCAAAACCGTATTCTGGATGAGCTTCTGCTAACTTTTTCATATAACGATCCCTAGTTACTTTAGCTACAATTGAACTTGCTGCTATAGAAACGCTGTTTTGATCACCTTTAATAATAGATTTCTGTGGTAGGTTTACTTCCAGTTTCATAGCGTCAATTAATAGATAATCAGGTGAAGGATTAAGTTTAGTTATTGCCTCTTTCATTGCTAATTTTGTTGCCTCATATATATTAACTCGGTCAATTTCATGAGCATTGATGAAGCCAATTCCGATGCTAATCGCTGTATCCTGAATAAGCTGAAAATAATATTCTTTTTTCGTATCGTTTAATTGTTTAGAATCATTAATTCCCAGGAGCTCTATTTGTCTTGGCAAAATCACAGCTGCAGCAACTACCGGCCCTGCTAGAGGTCCTCTCCCCACCTCATCAACTCCTGCAATGAGAATATAACCTTCTTCATGAAGCTGCTTTTCATATGTAGTCATTTTTGCCCATTGTTTTTGTTGATTGACTAACTCTTCCTGTCGCTTTTCATATTGCGCGACTAGCTTTATGACGCCTTTTCTGGAATCCTGTTTGAGTTTTTTTATTAATTTTTTATCTAATGAATGATCGTTTAATAGCTTCGCAATCTCATTAATCGAGTAATCTCTCATTGTTATACACTCCCTATCTTTATATCGGAGTTTTTCACAAAAAATAAAGACCTGTTTAAATTAAACAGGTCTTTCCTCCCCTATCCAGTCACTAGGTGCTTCAAAGGTTAAATTTCCAAGTCTACCGGCCCTAATCTCTCTTAGAACAAGCTCAGATGTCTTATCATAGTCGATTTGGCCTCCGCCCATTAAACAGCCTCTACGCTTTCCAATCTCATCGAACAGATCAACAATATCTTCAGGTATTTCCTTCAGGTCGTATCTTTCTTTTAATTCATTTGGATAATGAGCTGTTAGAAAGCGTAGTGCATATACGGCTACTTCCTGTAAATTAATAATGGTATCCTTTATTGCTCCTGTCGTAGCTAACCTAAGTCCAACTAGTTGATCCTCAAATTTAGGCCATAGTATCCCAGGTGTATCAAGAAGTTCTAGTTCTTTTCCTACCTTAATCCATTGCTGAGCCGTTGTCACACCAGGGCGGTCACCCGTTTTCGCGATATTTCGTTTTGCCAGTTTATTAATGAGTGTTGATTTCCCAACGTTTGGTATTCCAATGATTAACACACGAATCGCTCTGGGGTTTACACCTTTCGCTCTCATTCTTTCCCATTTTTCATGAACAAGTTCCTGACAGCCAGTAATAATTTGCTTCAGGTTCTTTCCTGATTGCGCATCAATGGCTAATGTCTTAATTCCCTTACTTTGAAAATGCTGAATCCATTCCTTTGTTTTTCTGTCATCAGCTAAATCTGCCTTATTAAGTAGCATTAACCTTGGTTTAGCCGAAACAATTTCGTCAATCATTGGATTTCTTGAAGAATTTGGAATTCTAGCATCTGCTAATTCTACCACTACATCTATAAGCTTAAGCTTCTCCTGCACTTGACGTCGTGCTTTTGCCATATGTCCTGGAAACCATTGTATTGTCATGACCTCACCACCTTGAAATATAGTTTTTAAATTTATTGTTAATCGTATTCATACATGAACTTTTTAAGTTTATCTCACCAATAAAGAAAGGGAATGAGCCACAACTCTTCCCTACACTTTAATGCTATTCAACAAATCGAATCTCAGAAAAAGGCCAATACACAACACTTGTCTTACCAATTACATTTTCCATAGGAACAAATCCGATATCTCTACTATCTTTACTATAGCGTCGATTATCCCCCATCACAAAAAGATGTCCTTCAGGTACAGTCTTTTCACCTAATAATTGCTCCAATTCAAAATCGTAGGTTAAAGGGGCATCTATTATTTCTGTCTTTGAACCTTCTAGGTAGAACTCCTCAATTGGCTCACCATTTATGTGTAAAACATCATTTTTATATTCTACATGATCACCTGGAAGTCCAATCACTCTTTTTATGTAATCCTTTTGCTCTGGTGCATGGAAAACAACGATATCAAACCGTTCTGGTTCTCCAATATTGTAGCTTAATTTATTTACCACCATTCGGTTTTGATCATGGAGGGTTGGTATCATTGACAGTCCGTCTACAACAATTGGAGCAAAAAGAAAGTAGCGAATACCTGCTGCTAAGACAACAGCGATTGCCAGTGCTTTTATCCATTCCCAAACTTCGCTTTTTTGACGGGTCATCGCTCATCCTCCAGCTTTTTTTATCGTTTGAAAAAAGGAGCTTGATGTTCAAGCTCCCACTCATTTCTATCTTATAATTCAAGTATAGTATTTATGTATGATTTGTCTAAAATAGAGCAAACTTCACATCATTGCGGAAAAATCCACAATGATGGAAGTTTTTTTGATTATCGTATTTCTTTAATACGCGCGGCTTTACCACGTAGACTGCGTAAGTAGTATAATTTCGCACGGCGTACTTTACCACGACGAATTACTTCAACTAGCGCAATTTTAGGTGAATGTAATGGGAATGTACGTTCCACACCAACACCGTAAGAAATCTTACGTACTGTGAATGTTTCGCTAATTCCTCCACCACGACGCTTGATCACAACACCTTCAAAAATCTGGATACGCTCACGAGTTCCTTCAACAACCTTTACGTGTACACGTACAGTGTCACCAGAACGGAAAGCAGGTAGGTCAGATTTAAGTTGGTCTTTAGTGATATCTTCGATTAACTTTTGCATCGTATTCAACTCCTTCCGAACAGATGCTCATTACAACGCTTTTGATCATTGCAGCGGAACACCGTTATCACAGACATTTGGCAAAATAGCCTAAGTCACAAGAAACATCATACCATACAGGCATGTATGTTGCAATAGCTAGTCAATTTCTTTTTGGAGTTCTTGTAGCCATTTTTTTTGTTCAGATGATAAATTCTCTTCGTGAATTAAGTCAGGTCTTCTGCTAAGTGTTCTTCTGAGCGACTCCTTTGAACGCCACTCTTCTATTTTTTTATGGTTTCCTGATAACAGAACATCAGGAACTTTATATCCTCTGAATTCAGCTGGTCTTGTATATTGAGGATGCTCTAAAAAACCAGTACTAAATGAATCCTTTTTATGAGAAGTTTCATTTCCGAGTACATCTGGTAGTAAGCGCACAACACTATCCACAACCACCATTGCCGCAAGTTCTCCACCTGTTAAAACATAATCTCCAATTGAAATTTCGTCGGTTACCACATAGTCCCTTATTCTTTCATCATAGCCTTCATAATGCCCACATATGAAAATGAGATGGTCTTCCTGAGCTAGTTCTTCCGCCTTCTTCTGATTTAACCGTTCTCCTTGTGGACACATTAGGATTACACGGGGAGTTGATTTCGCCTGTTCCTTCAATTGTTCAACCGCATCAAAAATAGGCTGAGGTGTAAGGACCATACCTGCTCCTCCACCATAAGGGTAATCATCTACATTTTTATGCTTATTTGAAGAGTAGTCACGAAAATTCGTCACATTAATCTGTACAGCTTCCTTTTCTTGAGCAATCTTCATCATGGAATGCTGCAAGACCCCGGTAAACATCTCCGGAAATAGGGTTAATATGTTAATTTTCATTTATGAAAGCAATCCTTCCATAGGTTGTATGATAATGAGTTTATTTTCTATATCAATCTCATGAACTACATCTTTTATGTATGGAATTAAAACATCCTTTTGTCCATTTCTTTGAACCACCCATACATCATTTGCTCCTGTTGAAATAATTTCTTTTATTTTACCCAACTTCTCACCTTCAACTGTTTCAACTGAGCAGCCGATAATCTCGTGATAATAAAATTCCCCTTCATTCAGCTCACCTTGTTGGTCCTCTGGAATTTTTATCATAGATCCTTTAAAGCGTTCGACATGATTAACATTTGTATAACCTTCAAATGTTAGTAAATCAAAATTCTTGTGAACTCTATGCCCAGACACTTTAACTTCAATAGGATCTTTTTCATTTTGCAGAAAAATAAATAATGAATTTCCTTTTGCATAACGTTCCTCAGGAAAATCGGTGGTGGAAATAACCCTTATCTCCCCCCTTATTCCATGGGTATTTACAATCTTGCCGACATTAAACCATTTACTCAAGTTTGTCACCTCTATTTTATGTCTACTACTTTTCCATCTTTAATTATGATTGTTTTTCCGAGCTCACTCCATTGATCCCCTATATTCAAATCAATGACCGCTTGAACCTCCTGCAGTTTAAGTTCACTCCCTAATGGTAGCATATGTAATTGCTCAATTCTAAAATCTATATTCCTTATTTTGTCCATCCGACTACCTATCTCATGCTCATATGTTTGTAATTGGAGAGGCTGAAGGTTTTTACTTTTCTCCATTTTTTTCTGCTCAAACCGCAGTTGATCACATTCTTTTTGAAGTTGAAACCTTTTGGAAGTCCACTGGTCAGATAATTCCTGCTTACTTTTCTCAGTAAGAATCTGTTTGACAATTACAGTTTGAAGGATTTTCATATCTACTTACCTCCTTTTTTTCAAAGCTTTTAAAAGTTGTTAGACTTTATCTTGATTATATTTAGGAGTTGATTTAATCCTTTCAACGTGTAACAAGAGAAATACCAAATTCAACTATTTAATGTAAGCTCAAAAAAAGGGAGAGGAAAATCCTCACCCTTTACAGTATTTCTAGTTGAATTAAGTTTCGGCGGAAAACGCCTCCACACATGAAACGAAGCTACTTACTGAATATCTAGATGTATACGCTTATTACTTCTAGATGACACAGAAGAATAAATGACTGTTCGAATTGCTTTAGCAACTCGTCCATTTTTACCAATTATTTTTCCGACATCATCCTGATGAACGGTTAGCTTATAAGTTATATGGTGATCGTCTTCGAGTTCTTCGATGACAATCTCCTCTGGATAATCAACTAAAGGCTTTACAATCGTTTCAATTAATTCTTTCATGTGAGCCACGCTCATTACTTGCTAGTTCTTGCAATATGGAACTTTTCCATGATTCCTTGCTTTGAGAAAAGGTTACGAACTGTATCAGATGGCTTTGCACCATTCTGTAACCACTTAAGAGCAAGCTCTTCATTGATGTCAACTACAGCTGGAGCTGCAACTGGATTGTACGTTCCGATTTCTTCAATTAGACGACCGTCACGAGGTGAACGAGAGTCTGCAACAACCACACGATAGAAAGGATTTTTCTTTGAACCCATACGCTTTAAACGAATTTTTACTGCCATTTTATATAGCACCTCCGAAATTATTTTATATAATTATTGAATAGTGGATAATCTACATATCCTCATTTATTACAACAGAATATATCATACCAAGAACAAAAAAGTTTGTAAAGTATTTTTTCTTAACAGTAACAAGAAAAGCTGATGTGCCCCGCTTTGCCCCGACAAGTAAATGTTCTGAATAGAAAAAAATGGCGGTTTTCCATTTTATTCTATTCAGGTTATTTAACCTCGAGGGGCAGGGCACTGAAGCTAGACAACAAGAAAAGCGAAAGCGCCCCGCTTGGCAGGACAGGTGATTTCAAACTTTACATAAATGGTAACTTAAAGCCACCCTTTTTCTTACCTTTTTGCATATTAGACATTTGTTTCATCATTTTTTTCATATCTTCAAATTGCTTTAATAAGCGATTAACTTCTTGGACAGAGGTTCCGCTTCCTTTTGCAATTCTTTTCTTACGACTAGCATTTATGATTTCAGGCTGAACTTTTTCTTTTTTGGTCATTGATTTAATAATCGCTTCAACATGACCAATTTGTTTTTCATCAACCTGTACATTTTTTAAGCCCTTCATTTTGTTGGCACCAGGGAGCATTCCAAGGATTTCGTCTAAAGGACCCATACTTCTCACCTGCGCAAGTTGATCTAAGAAATCATCAAATGTAAACGACATCGTTCGCATTTTTTGCTCAAGCTCTTTCGCTTTTTCCTCATCAACATTGGCCTGTGCCTTCTCAATAAGTGTGAGTACATCTCCCATACCCAATATTCGAGAGGCCATTCTTTCTGGATGGAACGCTTCGATCGCATCCATTTTTTCGCCTAACCCAACAAACTTAATCGGCGTATTCGTAACGGCTTTAACAGAGAGAGCAGCTCCACCACGTGTGTCACCATCAAGCTTTGTTAAAACTACTCCAGTAATATCTAGCTGTTCATTAAAACTTTGTGCAACGTTAACAGCATCTTGACCTGTCATAGCATCAACAACTAGAAAAATCTCATCTGGCTTAGCAAGTTCTTTTACATCTTTTAGCTCATTCATAAGATTCTCGTCGACATGTAGTCGACCAGCTGTATCAATTAAGACATAATCATAATGCTCTTTTTTGGCTTCTTCTATTGCTTGTCTAGCAATTTCAACAGGACTTACTTGATCACCTAAAGAAAACACAGGCATACTTAATTGCTTCCCTAATGTTTCAAGCTGTTTAATTGCTGCAGGGCGATAAATATCTGCAGCGACAAGCATTGGATTTTTGTTATATTTTTTTCGAAGAAGGTTTGCAAGCTTTCCAGTTGTTGTCGTTTTACCTGCCCCTTGAAGACCAACCATCATAATAACAGTCGGCGGTCGAGTAGAAACAGCAATTTTGCTCTGTTCTCCACCCATCAAAGCAGTGAGTTCTTCTTGAACCACCTTTATAACCTGCTGACCAGGTGTTAAGCTTTTCATAACCTCTTGTCCAACTGATCGTTCGGAAACTTTTTTTACAAATTCCTTAACGACCTTAAAGTTAACATCGGCTTCTAGCAATGCAAGTCGAACCTCACGCATCATTTCCTTTACGTCCGCTTCAGTTACCTTTCCCTTACCTTTAATTTTCTGAATGGTACTTTGTAAACGGTCGGCTAATCCTTCAAATGCCATCTCTTGCCTCCCCCTAATCTAATTGATCAAGTTCATCTATTAGCTTTTTTACTTGTTCCACATCATGTATTTCACTTTTAAGTTCTTTAATAATCGCTTGTCTTTTTTGGAACTTTTCAAGCAAGTGAAGCTTTTTTTCATACTCTTCAACCATCGCTTCTGTCCGCTTTATATTGTCATAGACTGCTTGGCGACTAATCTGATATTCTTCAGCAATCTCACCTAAGGAGTAGTCATCTAGGTAGTATAGCACCATATAGCTCCTTTGCTTTGGAGTTAATAATGACTGATAAAAATCAAATAGTAGATTCATCCTTGTTGTTTTTTCCAGCACGAGAATCCCCCCTTGTTAAGGTGAAACAGCTTTACAAACTAACATCATACAGGAAATACGTTTATCCGTCAAGATATTATACTTGACGGATGGTGCCAACCTATTCTCCCTTACTCTCTTCAGCTTCTTCAAGAAGGTCACTAAACAGTCCAAAGACAAATTGTTCAGGATCAAACTCTTGAAGGTCATCCATTTTTTCACCTAACCCCACATATTTAACCGGTGTATTTAATTCATTACGGATTGCTAAGACAATTCCACCTTTTGCAGTACCGTCTAGCTTCGTTAATACAATACCCGTTACATCTGTAGCTTGTGTAAAGGTTTTGGCCTGGCTCATAGCGTTTTGTCCAGTAGTTGCATCTAACACTAAAAGTACCTCATGTGGTGCACCAGGAACCTCTCGTTCAATCACGCGCTTTACCTTTTCAAGTTCCTTCATAAGGTTCACCTTATTTTGTAGTCGTCCTGCGGTATCACACAGAAGTACATCTACCTGGCGAGATTTAGCAGCTTGTAGAGCATCATAAACAACAGCAGCTGGATCAGATCCTTCTGATTGCTTGATTACAGACACTCCCGCTCTCTCTCCCCATACCTCTAATTGATCGATGGCTCCTGCTCTAAATGTATCTCCTGCGGCTAACAAGACTGACTTTCCTTCTTGCTTTAATTTATGGGCTAACTTTCCTATAGAGGTTGTTTTTCCAACACCATTTACCCCAACAACTAATATAACGGTTAAACCTGTTTCCTGAAGGTTTAAAGAGTTTTCTTGTTCAAAATCTCCTTGGTAAATATCTACGAGCTTTTCTGAGATGACAGAATGCATGTCACGCGGATCCTGAATATTACGCTTCTTAACTTCATCCTTAAGCTCATCAATAAGCTCCATTACCGTAGAAACTCCCACATCAGCTGAAATTAAGATTTCTTCAAGTTCTTCAAAAAAATCTTCGTCAACCTTGCGATAACGATAAACTAAATCATTGACCTTACCTGAAAATGATTCACGAGTTTTTGTAAGCCCGTCTTTGAATTTCTCAGTCACCGTATTTGTTTGTTTTGATATGTTTTCTTTCAACTTTTTAAAAAAACTCATCTATTACCCTCTTTTCATTCTTTACTATATACCAACGAGTTCCTTAGAATCTTCTAGCCTTACTGATACAAGCTTTGAAACTCCAGATTCCTGCATCGTCACTCCGTATAATACATCACTTTCTTCCATCGTTCCCTTACGATGGGTAATCACAATAAACTGTGTTTCTTGACTGAACTTTTTTAAATACAAACCAAATCGATGAACATTTGCATCATCTAAGGCAGCCTCTACTTCATCTAATACGCAAAATGGGACTGGCCTTACCTTTAAAATCGAGAATAATAAAGCAATTGCTGTAAGAGCACGCTCTCCACCAGATAATAGCCCTAAGTTTTGAAGCTTTTTCCCTGGTGGTTGGGCGACAATATCGACACCTGTATTTAACAAATCCTCTGGATTCGTAAGCCTAAGATCAGCTCTCCCTCCACCAAATAGAGAGCGGAAAACTCCTTCAAAATGGGAACGAATCGCTGAGAATGTTGTTTCAAACCTCTTTTTCATCTCTTCATCCATTTCACCTATTACTCTAAATAAAGTATCTTTTGCTTCCACTAAATCATTCTTTTGCTCTAGGAGGAAATGGTGGCGCTCAGATACTCGTTCGTACTCCTCAATCGCTCCTAGATTGACAGAACCAAGCTCTTCAATTGCAAGTTTGATAAGTTTGACTCTTCTTCTTGCATCATCACTCTCAACAGTAAGAGGATATTTTTCCTTAGCGGCTTCAAAGGTAAGCATATATTCTTCACGAAGATGAGTTAAACGGTTCTCAAGCTCCACATCAAGTCGGTTACTTTTCACTTCCTCATCCTTCACGACTTCGACCATTTGCTTGTATTGACGTCTTATTTCTTTCAGTTCATTCTCTATATCCTCCATTTTCGTTTGAAGTTGAAGGCGTTCTTCACGTCTAGAGGAAATAAGCTCTAAGGTATCAGTCTTATCTAACATCTTTTGCTTAGCTAACTGATCTAATTTTTCTTCACCTGAATCGGTTGAAGTCATTTCACTGGATAATAGCGCTAGATCCTCTTTCGTAATCTTTACAAGCTGTTCAGTTTCAAGTAGCTCGTTTTGAAGGCGATCTGTTTTTTCCTGTTGGTTCATTAACGCTTGCTTTCTTTCCGCGAGCTCTACTCGTATATTTGTAATGTCGGCTTGAAGCGTTTCCTTCGAAGCTTGTTGCTTCACTTTTTGCTCTGTTAATTGTTTGATTTCTAAATCCAACTGAGCAATCTTAGCTTGAAGTTTGTTAAGCTCGTCTACTAGCACTTGTTTTCTAGCTGACATCTGTTCTTGGTCTGCTATGAACATTTCCTTTTCGTGGTCGTACATGGATAGACGCTCGTTTAAACTCTTTTCTTCAAGCTCCACCTCACGAACACTTGACTTTAATGCCTGTTCTTTAAAACGCAATTCTTCTCCAGCTGCTCGTTGCTCGTTTAAAAGTGTTTCATCATCTAGTATAGTCTTTTTCTGGTTCTTTACATACTCTTCAAGCTTAACCGTTTTCTCTTGAATTTCTGTTAATCTAGTCGTAAGTTGTTCTAACTCTCGCTGTCTACCTAATAATGAATTTGACTTTTGTTTTACCGCCCCACCTGTCATAGCTCCACCTGGACTGACAACATCTCCTTCCAGTGTAACGAGACGATAACGATAATTAATGAGTTTCGCGATATCATTGGCACCCTTTAGGTCCTTTGTTATAATCACATTCCCTATTAAGCTACCAATCACATTTTCATATTTTGCTTGATACGTGATGAGGTCAGCTGCAATTCCAATAAAAGAATCATGTGATTTCAACCTTCTTAGTTGATCTTCTGGGACCTTTTTTCCAGTTATAATTGATAAAGGTAAGAACGTAGCACGACCAAAATGATTTTGCTTTAAAAACTGGATAGCTTTTCTAGCATTTGTTTCATGATCGACAACGATATGCTGCATGGATGCACCTAAAGCAATCTCCAATGCAGTCTCATATTCCTTTGGAACAGAAATGAGTTCAGCAACAGCTCCATCAATTCCATCTAATTTATGATCACGTGCTTTTAATACTTCTCTTACCCCTTGAAAAAAACCAGAGTAGTCTTCTTGCATTTCTTCTAGTGTTTCTTTTCTTGACTTTGTTTGCTGAAGGATTTGATAGCTTTGGTACAGCATCGTTTCTTTCTTCTGATAATCTTCCTTCGTTTTCTCGAGTTTGACTTGCAGCCTTCTATACTCATCAATTTGTTGATTAAGGGTTACCTGTAATTCCTCCAACTTTTTGAGTAACTCGTTCTTCTTTTCGGTTAGTTCATTTCGTAGTTGAACGAATTTCCCATTCGATTGTTCAAGACGCTCATTTTTAACCTGCTGTTGCTTATATTGCTCAGAAATATGAGATAATTCATTTCGTTTAGAAGCTTGTTCATTCAAGTGTTCGATATAATCACTTTTTATATTTTCAAGTATCTCCTCCATGTTCTCATTGAATGAACCAAATTGTTGTTCATTGGAGGTAAGCTCCTTCGTTAAAGCTTTAACATTCTCTTTTAACTCATTGAGTGTACTTAATTCAGTGACTAGTTGCTCTTGGTACCTAACCGCTTTATGTTCATTCTCGATGACAGTTTTTTCTAGCTGTCCTTGATTTTGTGAAGCATTTTTCTTTCTTTCCTTTAACACTTCTTTTTGTCCTTCAAGCTTTTCAAGTTCTCCGGTTGTTAGTAAAAGAACTTCTTGAAGCTCAGAAATTGACTCATCAAAATCACGAATATCATTTCGAATGGTTTCAACTTGAGCTTCCTCACGTTGAATAACTGATGCCAGCTTAAGCTCCTGGTCCTTGTGTTGTTCTAATTGTTCTAAAAGAGTCTTCCATTTTGAATGGAGGTCCTCAATTTCATAAACAGTTAATGCTACCTCGAACTTTTCGAGTTCATCTTTCTTTTCTAAATAATCCTTGGCGACCGATGACTGTATTTTTAAAGGCTCTAGCTGGGTTTCTAATTCATGTAGAATATCCTCTACGCGATTAAGATTATCTTGTGCATCAGCAAGTTTACTTTCTGCTTTCTTTTTACGAGTCTTATATTTTAAAACCCCGGCTGCCTCTTCAAAAATAGTTCTTCTTTCTTCTGACTTACTACTTAAAATTTCTTCTACCTTGCCTTGGGAGATAATCGAAAAGGCTTCTCTTCCAAGACCTGAGTCCATAAATAGATCAACAATATCCTTTAGTCTACAGGTTTGTTTATTAATTAAAAACTCAGAATCACCTGATCGAAAAACTCTTCTTGTTACACTTACCTCATGATAATCGATAGGTAGAAATTGATCCTCATTATCTAGTGTTAAAGTAACCTCTGCCACGTTTAATGATTTTCTAGAGTCGCTTCCTGCAAAGATAATATCTTCCATCTTTGCACCACGAAGTGATTTGGCAGATTGCTCCCCTAGCACCCACCTGATCGCATCGGTTATGTTACTTTTCCCACTACCATTTGGTCCTACCACAGCGGTAACTCCAGGTACAAAATCCACGGAAACTCGCTCTGCAAAGGATTTAAAGCCTACTATATCTAAACGTTTGAGGAACATCGATTCCCCTCCTACAAAATAATCTTATTAATTAAAAATGCCATGTTCCTGTATACGATTAACGATCTGTTATTTTAAGATAGCTATATTAAAAACAATTTTCTTTATAAGGTCCTATCAAAAAACTATATACTGCTTGATTTTATCATAAAATGAAGAAGGAATCCCCTATTTTCAAAGGGATTCCTTTTTTTGCATCATATTGTTGCCACCGATAAATCATGAATTGACATTCATACCAAAACACTCTTTTTAATGGGCGTCTACGAGAGACTCTATCTTAGTAAATGAGAGTTAAAATGAAAAGATGTTCAAAACAGACTATCTGTTTTTCAGACCTTCTAAAGCCATTTGTGCAGCTTGTTGTTCTGCCTCTTTTTTCGATTTTCCAACACCCGTCCCAAGGGTCTCACCATTTAGATAAACACGGGATTCGAATATTCGATTATGAGCCGGCCCTTTTTCATGAAGAACCTTATACTCAATCACACCACTACCATCTCGTTGAATTAACTCTTGTAGCTGGCTTTTGAAATCCATCACATGAGAAAAAGCACCCTTTTTAATTTTAGGGAAAATGACCAACTCTAAAAAGTTCCATACCTGCTCGATTCCTTGATCTAAATATAAGGCTCCAATAAAGGCTTCAAATACATCCGCTAGTAAAGCTGGACGTGCACGCCCTCCAGTTAGTTCTTCTCCTTTACCTAATAGGATTAATTCGCCAAAGTTTAGATCATTTGCAAATCTAACAAGAGAGGGCTCACAAACAATCGATGCACGGAGCTTTGTTAATTCTCCCTCACTCATTGTTGGGTATGTTTCAAATAGATATTTAGAAATGGTTAATTCTAATACAGCATCCCCTAAAAATTCAAGCCGTTCATTATCTTCAAACGGTCTTCTACGATGCTCATTCACATAAGATGAATGAGTAAAAGCTTGATACAAGAGCTTTTCATTCTGAAAATTTAATCCGACTTTCTCTTGAAATGCTCGAAATGCTATCTTTTGTGTGTTAAATGACTTTCTATTCGTTGATTTCATAAAACTTTCCTCCAGGCTATTTGCCGATCTGCATTTCAAACTATACCTCTTGTTAAAAAAAGGCAAGAAAGTCCCGTATCGAATACGGGACTTAACATGTCAAATCTTTGATTGAGAATAAAAGAGTCTATTATAGACTTGCTTGTATGTAATTAACAGCATCTCCTACTGTTACAATCTTTTCAGCATCCTCATCAGAGATTTCCATATCAAACTCGTCCTCTAATTCCATTACAAGTTCAACTACGTCTAGGGAATCTGCTCCTAAATCATCCTTGAATTTAGCTTCTGGCTTAACTTCAGCCTCGTCTACTCCAAGACGATCTACAACAATCTTTGTTACACGTTCTAAAACGTCTGCCATTGATATTCACCTCCCCTCAAGATATTATAGTCAATCCTAGTAAAAATTACTAGTCTCTATCGAGATTACATGACCATTCCGCCATCTACATGCAAGGTTTGACCTGTCATATACTTACTATCTTCTGATGCTAGAAAAGAAACGACCTTCGCAATATCCTGTGGCTCACCAAAACGTGCTAGGGGGATTTGCTTTAGCATTTCCGCTTTTACGTCCTCAGCTAATTCGTCCGTCATGTCTGTCGTGATAAATCCTGGTGCAATTGCATTCACATTAATGTTACGGCTTGAAAGTTCCTTTGCCACAGTTTTAGTTAAACCAATGACACCCGCTTTAGCAGCAACATAATTTGCTTGGCCCGGATTTCCGCTAACCCCTACAATGGAAGCTATGTTAATAATTTTACCACTTCTTTGCTTCATCATCTGGCGAGTTACCCCTTTTGTACATTGATAAACACCTTTTAAATTGGTGTTGATCACCGCATCCCATTCCTCTTCCTTCATTCTCATTAATAAGTTATCTCTAGTGATACCTGCATTATTAACGAGAATATCAAGGCTACCAAATGTTTCAATCACTTTTTTAATCATGTCAGTTACAGCTTCACTACTTGAAACATCCGCTTGAATAGCAATTGCTTCCCTACCAAGTGCTTTTATTTCATCCACAACCTCATTAGCCTTTGCCTCACTACCCGCATAATTTACAGCAACCGATGCTCCTTTAGCAGCTAATTCTAATGCAATTGCCTTTCCTATGCCTCTTGAAGCACCAGTAACTAATGCAACTTTTCCATCAAACATTATTTTTCCCCCTTTAGCTTCTCAATTGTAGCTATTAAAGTTTCTTCGTCATATGCTGCAAAGGTTTTTAGGGAACGATCTACCTTTTTAACGAGTCCAGATAACACCTTACCTGGGCCGATTTCTATAAAAGTATCTACACCAAGCTCAACCATCTTCTCGACAGATTGCTGCCATCTCACCGGTGAATACAGTTGTTCTACTAGCTTTTCTTTAATAGTTTCCGCACCTGTCATCGGTAAGGCCGTAACATTGGCAATCACCGGAACTTTGGCTTCACTAATCGTGATTGCATTTAGGGTTTCCTTAAGTTTCTCTGCAGCTGGCATCATAAGGGAAGAATGGAAAGGCCCGCTTACCTCTAATGGTATCACTCTTTTTGCTCCCTTTTCTCTAGCAAGGGCTGAGGCTAATTCTACCCCTTTGGCTGAGCCAGATATAACGATTTGTCCTGGGCAATTAAGGTTAGCTAACTGAACAGGATTTCCCTCATTTGTAATAGAGCGGGTCACTTCTTCAAGCTGGCCGGCTTCCATCCCAAGCACTGCAGCCATAGCACCAAGTCCTGCCGGAACGGCTTCCTCCATGAATTCTCCACGTTTTCTTACAGCAAATACGCCGTCCTCAAATGACATACTTTCTGCTGCAACTAGTGCCGTATACTCACCAAGGCTATGACCTGCCACATAATCAGGAATAATACCGGATTGCTTGAACTTCTCATAAATGGCTATACTTGTCGTTAAAAGCGCAGGCTGAGTATTAACAGTTAGTGTAAGCTGCTCTTGAGGTCCTTCAAAAATAATAGATGATAAGGAAGTACCTAATTTTTCATCAGCTTTATCAAAAATTGCCTGAACCTCAGGATAAAGACCTGCCAATTGACTCCCCATGCCAACAGCTTGAGAACCTTGTCCAGGAAAAATAAAAGCAATTTTACTCATTTTAATTCTCCTCCCCCACGTTCAATACTATTCTTTCTTTTCAAATGCCGAAACAAAGATTTCAGTCACTTTATTATCTAGTATTTCTCTAGTCTGTCTAATTGCATGGAACATTGCATTCGCATTGGATGAACCATGGGCTTTAATTACTGGAGCCTTTAGACCAAATAAACCAGCTCCACCATAATCCGAATAATCCATTGTTTGCTTTAACACTTTTAGCTTAGGCTTAAGAACTGCGGCAGCAAGTTTAGCTGTCACGCTACTAGTTAGTGCTCCTTTAAGCATAGTAAACACAGATAATGCCGTTCCTTCGATTGTCTTTAACGCAACATTCCCCGTAAATCCATCTGTCACAACAACGTCAGCAACACCATCCATTAAATCACGTGCTTCCACATTCCCTATAAAATTAAGATCGGAATTAGCAATTAACTGGTAAGCCTCTCTAGTTAATTCATTTCCTTTCTTTTCCTCCGTTCCAACATTCAATAAACCTATTCTTGGGTTTTGTTTCCCTCTAACCTTTTCAGCATAGATAGAACCCATAATTGCATATTGCAGTAAATGCTCAGGCTTTGCATCAGCATTGGCACCCACATCTAAAAATAGAAAGCCATCACCATTGATCGTCGGAAGGGTAGGTGATAATGCTGGTCGATCAATCCCCTCAATTCGTCCAACTACAAATAATCCTGCTGTCATTAAGGCCCCTGTGTTTCCTGCAGAAATACACGCATCTGCTCTACCTTCACTTACTTCCTTTGCCATCAAGACCATTGAGGAATTCTTTTTCCTTCTGACGGCTCGAACCGGCTCATCTGTTGCTTCTATTACTTCATCTGTATGTATTACAGTAATTCTTTCTTTAGAAGTTAAAAGTGGATCAATTTTTGTTTGGTCCCCCACTAACGTAATGGATATATCAGAAAATGCTTGAATTGCTTGTAGAGCACCTTTTACTACCTCATCTGGAGCATGGTCGCCCCCCATAGCATCTATTGCTATTTTCACTTCTTCCCCTCCTATTCAAGGATAAGCCTACTCATGTTCTGCGATACTTGATCTGAACATATGAAACTCACCAGAAAAAACAAGCTCATTTCCTACGAAGCTATTTACTTCAACCTGCGTTCGCTCTTTTTCCTTATCAACTGACGAAACCTTCGCCTTTGCCACCACACGCTCACCGGCTTTTACCTGTCTGGTGAAGCGTATATTCGCTTTCGCAGTTAAGGCTAATTCATCATTGATAACTGCTACTGCTAATGAATTGGCTTGGGCAAAAAGATGATGACCTCTTGCAATTCTATTTCTTTTGAACACATGCTCTTCCTTCACATCAAAGATTGAAATAGCTGATTGATCTAGTTCAAAATCAATAATTTCTCCAATAACTTCTTCAATAGGTAATGAGCGCACTTCCTTAACAAGCTGTTTCTCAGCCACATTCTTTATTCGTTCACGGAGCTCTGGAATCGAGAGCTCTAGGCGGTCCAATCGTATTGTTTGAATACTTACCGAAAATTTCTCAGCTAATTCTTCATCTGTCGTAAAAGGATTTTCTCCTATTGTTTCTAGAAGAAGTTGCTGTCTCTCTTGTTTATTTTTTCTCATAAAGACACCTTTCAAACTATTAAGACTAGGTACTAACAGTAGTATATAATTTAGGGGAGCAGAATGCAACCATTTCTCTGCACCTACTCCCCTTATCAATTATTTCGTATAGGTTCAAAAAACACAAATTACTTGAAGTTGCATTTGGTATTAATCGAGTTTTTCACCAGCCAATGCTCCGGATGCTTCTACTAATTCCCTCAGATATTTATAATCTTCACTTTCCCAAAAAGCGGGAGATTGAATCAGCTGAATAGCGTCCTGTCTTGCTACTTCTAGTGCCCGATAATCATGGACCATATCAGCAACTTTAAATTCAGGAACTCCACTTTGCTTGCGTCCAAAAAAGTCCCCCGGTCCCCTTAATTCTAAATCCTTTTCAGAAAGAACAAACCCATCATTAGTTTCCGTCATGATCCTCATTCTTTCTTTCCCGTTTTCTGACTTCGGATCTGCTAAGAGAATACAATAAGACTGCTCAGCTCCTCGACCAACCCTTCCTCTTAGTTGGTGTAGCTGCGAAAGTCCAAACCGTTCAGCATCGTAGATTACCATAATTGATGCATTTGGGACATTAACGCCTACTTCTACAACTGTTGTCGAAACAAGTATTTGTACTTCATTTGCACTAAATGCTCTCATTACCTGTTCTTTTTCATCAGTTGGTAATCTACCGTGCATGAGTCCTACTCCATAATTCTTAGAGAAGGTATGAGTTAGCATACTATGAACGTCAATCGCATTTTGAACATCTAAATGCTCTGATTCTTCAATTAATGGACAAATCACATAGGCTTGTCTACCTTTAGCTAACTCCTTCTCTATAAACCCGATTACCCGGTCGAGCATATCATGTTTAACCCAGTAGGTTTCAATTTTCTTTCTACCAGCAGGTAGCTCATTGATAATAGAAACATCCATTTCTCCAAATGCAGTAATCGCCAAAGTCCTTGGTATGGGAGTCGCTGTCATAAATAGTACATCTGGAGATTCACCCTTTTCTCGTAATACTCTCCGCTGCTCTACACCAAAGCGGTGCTGTTCATCTGTGATCACTAGACCAAGTTTATGAAAATTAACTTCCTCTTGAATCAGGGCATGTGTTCCAATCAGCAAATCGATTTTCCCTAAAGATAACTCCTCTAAAATAAGTTTGCGTTGTTTACCCTTAATAGATGAAGTAAGAAGTTCTAACCTAATTCCAAAAGGTTCTAATAAGCTCCTTAATCCCTCTGTATGCTGCTCAGCTAAAATCTCAGTGGGCACCATAAGAGCTCCCTGATAGCCAGATAAATAGGACGCATATAAAGAAATAGCTGCTACCACCGTTTTACCCGAACCCACATCCCCTTGTAATAAACGATTCATTCGATAGGGTGACTTCAAATCTCTCGTAATCTCTTCTACCACATTTGTTTGTGCATTGGTTAACGTAAAAGGCAGAGCTTGAATAAAGGCCTCTAGCTGTTCTTCTTTATATTGATGTGGATGTCCAGCAGAATTTTCTCGTTCATATTTACGAAGGGCTTGCATCTTTAGCTGGAATAATAAAAATTCCTCATAAACCATTCTTCTTCTAGCTTGTTTTACATCGTCAAAGTTTTGTGGAAAATGTAGTAATTGAAGAGTTTCTCGTTTAGATAAAAGCTTATAGCGATTCTTAATGGATGCGGGGAGATTATCAATAATGTCTTTTTTGTATTGTGCAAAAGCATTGGCAATATATCTTTGTAACGCTTTTGTCGTTACATCTCCCTTAGTATGATAGAGGGGCTTTAATTCCTGATTTCTCTCTACCCCTCCCATTTTCACTTCATTAACAGTCACCGTTTGCCTATGCTGATCCCATTTACCAGTTATGGTAACCTCTGAACCTAGGGTTAACTTACTTTTTATATAAGGCTGATTAAAGAAAACTGCAGAAATTAAGTAACGATCTACTAAGATTCTGGTCGTTAATCTTGAGCGCTTTTTACCAAAATACATTAAGGAGGGCTCTGAATGAACCTTCCCTTGGATTGTCACCCGTTCCTCGTGTTTAACCTCTGATAAGTCCTTTAATCTGTAATCCTCATATCGATACGGTAAATGTTCAAGTAAATCAAGAACAGATTGTAATCCCATATCGAGTAAAGCTGCACTAGTTTCTTCCCCAACTCCCTTTACATTTATGACAGATTGTTGAAGGATATTAGTCACGTTTTGTAAGCGGAATACCAAAGATTTTGGCTTCTAGCGCTCGGCCAGTTGGTGTTGCCGCTAACCCTCCTTGAGCGGTTTCTCTTAAAGCGACAGGCATGGTTTGACCAATTTTATACATAGCATCAATTACTTCATCACAAGGTATTCGACTTGTAATACCAGCTAAAGCCATATCAGCAGCAATCATTGCATTAGCAGCACCCATTGCATTACGTTTAACACACGGAACCTCAACTAAGCCAGCTACAGGATCACAAACAAGGCCAAGCATATTTTTCAAAGTAATAGCCATCGCTTCAGCAGCTTGACTAGGAGAACCACCTGCTAACTCTACAATGGCTGCTGCAGCCATACCTGAAGCAGACCCTACTTCTGCTTGACAGCCTCCAGCTGCACCTGAAATAGATGCGTTATTCGCTACGACAAATCCAAAAGCACCTGCAGTAAATAAAAACTCAATCATTTGTTCACGGGTTGGCTTCAATTTCTCTCTAACCGCAAACAAAGTTCCTGGTACAACCCCAGCTGATCCGGCAGTCGGAGTGGCACAAATTGTCCCCATCGCTGCATTTACTTCATTGGTAGCAACCGCTTTACTGACTGCATCTAATATAGTGGCTCCGGATAAAAAGTTCCCTTTTTCAATATAAGCTTGTAATAGAACAGCATCTCCACCAGTTAGTCCAGAATGAGATTTAACTCCTGCAAGTCCACGCTCAACTGCCTGTTCCATTACGGTCAGGTTTTGGTCCATCAGATCAATAATCTTTTCTCTTGAGCGATTTGTTACTGACATTTCCTGTTCAATCATGATTTCAGAGATTTTAACGTTCCTTGACTCAGCAAGTTCTACTAATTCAGCAACATTTCTAAACAAAGTAATCACTCCTTCTAATTTCAATCGGTCCGTTATTTTATAAATTACTAATCTACAATTTTCGTTACGTTTGTAATGTTTGGTAGATTCATAAGCTCAGAGATTATCTCATCATCAATTTGTTGGTCTACTTCTATCGTCATTAAAGCTAGTCGACCTTTTTCTTTTCTAGATACATCCATATGTCCAATATTTATTTCATGCTTAGCTAATACATTAGACACTGCAGCTATCGCGCCATATCTATCATTATGAACGACTAAAATAGCTGGATTTGATCCTGATAGCTTTAAGGCAAATCCATTTAATTCAATAATTTCTATTTTCCCTCCACCGATGGAGATTCCCACAACCTCAAATTCTCCATCTTCATCCCCAATATGGACTCTAGCCGTGTTAGGATGATCGGTTACCGCTTCTTCCACACGAAAATCAATCGAAATACCTGCCTTTTCGGCAATCTCGATTGAAGATATTATTCTTTCATCAAATGTATCAAAGTCTAATATACCACCTATGATCGCAACGTCTGTACCATGCCCTTTATAGGTTTTTGCAAAAGATCCATAAAGAGAGATATTTACCCACTTAGGCTCTCTACCAAACAATGTTCTTGCAACTCTTCCGATTCGAGCGGCTCCTGCAGTATGCGAGCTGGATGGACCAATCATAATAGGTCCAATTATATCAAATACACTTTTATATTTCATAACTCCACTCCCTTTTACGATCTTGGTTTCTAAAAAATCTTTTCCACAAACTAATAGAAGGGAGTTCTCCCTTCTATTAGTTTACAGCATTATTCAATTGAGAAGATATAGGAATATAAAGGTTGATTCCCTTTATGTACTTCTACTTCCAAATCTTCGTATTCGCTTTCAAGATATTTAGTCAATTCTTCAACTTCAGAGTCCAATGTGTCTTCGCCCTGTAAAATCGTTATGATTCCATCCTCATCACTAATCATTTGCTTCAATAATTCCTTTGCGACTTGAAGCTGTTCTCTTTCAGTAACAACAATTTTACCATTGGCAATTCCCATGAAATCATCTTTTTCAATCGTTAATCCGTCAATCGTGGTATCTCTAACTGCATAGGTTACTTGGCCCGTTTTCACATTCCCCATAGCTTCCTTCATGAGCTCACTATTTTCTTCTAGGCTCAAAGTTGGATTAAATGCAAGTAATGCAGACATTCCCTGTGGCACGGTTTTAGATGGAACAACTGCCACATTAGAACCCATCACAGAAGCAGCCTGCTCCGCCGCCATTACGATATTACTATTGTTCGGTAAGATAAACACTTGCTTTGCATTTACTTCTTCGATTGCTTTTACAATATCCTCAGTACTTGGATTCATGGTTTGTCCGCCTTCAATGACAGCCCCGGCTCCTAAGCTCTTAAATAGTTCCGCAATACCAGATCCCATTGCAACTGTTACAATCCCAAACTCCGCTTGTTCCTTCGGTTGGATAACCGGTGTTGGCATTGAATGAGAAGAAGAATCCTCACCTAAGAAATCTGTATGTTGTTGTCTCATATTTTCAATCTTAAGATTAATGAGGCTTCCATACTTTTGTCCATAAGTTAAAACTTCACCTGGATACTCAGCATGAATATGTACTTTAACAAGATCTTCATCGGCAATAACTAATAAAGAATCACCGTGAACGCTCAGGTCTAAGCGGAACTGTTCTTCAGAGAAAGGATGATCTTTCGTTTTGTCTTTCTCGAATTTGACCATAAATTCCGTGCAATAACCGAATTCAATATCTTCTGTATTAATGTGACTTGCTACACTTTTGTGGTGCTCCGCATTAACCATGTCAGACATGGATGGTCCTGAAGTGGAAGCACTTGGAAGCTTCTCTCCCTTAAGCTCAGCAAGGAACCCCTCATATACGATGACTAATCCTTGTCCACCACTATCAACCACACCAACCTCTTTTAACACAGGAAGTAGGTCAGGAGTCCGATTAAGCGATGCTTTTGCTTCTTTTAAAACTTCCTCCATTAGAGCGATAATATCCTTTTCTTTCTTAGCAACAGCTTTTGCGCGCTTCGCCGCATCCTTTGCAACTGTTAAAATGGTTCCTTCCACAGGCTTCATAACCGCCTTATAGGCCGTCTCTACTCCTGCTTCAAGTGCCTGTGCAAACTCTTCACTATTGATTTTATCCTTTTGTTCAATCGACTTTGCAAATCCTCTAAACAATTGGGAAAGAATAACTCCAGAGTTTCCTCTTGCACCCATCAGCAATCCTTTGGCTAAACTTGAACCCACTTTACCAATATGGGGATTAACATTATTCTTAACTTCCTTAGCACCTGAACTAATTGAAAGATTCATATTAGTTCCTGTATCTCCATCTGGTACCGGGAAAACGTTTAAGGCATCCACCATTTTCACATTGTTGCCTAAGTTTTCTGCTCCCTGGATCACCATTTGAGCAAATCGCTTTCCATCCAAAGTTGTAATTGTCACTAAACTTTCCTCCTCACTAAACGTTCGTTACCCGAACACCCTGCACATAGATATTTACTGTCTCTACGGCAAGTCCAAGCGTTTGATTCAATGTATACTTTACCTGTGTTTGTACATTATGAGCAATCTCAGAAATCTTTGTTCCATAGCTTACAATAATGAACATATCAATATGTATCTCATCATTTTCTTGACGGACCACAACACCCTTTGTAAAGTTTTCCTTTTTTAGAATCTCTGCGATCCCATCTTTTAATTGTTTTTTTGATGCCATTCCCACAATTCCATAGCATTCTACTGCCGCTCCACCAGCAATGGTTGTAATGACGTCATTAGAAATATCGATATTACCGTATTGTGTTTTTAATTCAATGGACATTATTTTTTCCCCCTTTAAATTTCGAACTTGCTTTAGTTAAAGTTCCACATATAGGAGACCAAGTATTAATTTGGGATTCTATTCACAGCTATCGTCATTTTACTATACAATTATTCAATTTAAAAGAAAAAATGCGCTCTTTACTTGTTTCCTTAGTATTTAGTATACATCAAAGCAAAAAATACTATGTCAAGGTTTTTTTCTTGATTCAATTATTGCATTATGATGATCATTATGATAAAGTAAAAAAGTATTTTTACCTTGGGATGAAATAGAAGTATTTATGCGGTATCTCTTAAATACTGGATTTATATAGGTAGCAAGGAGGGAAAAATAATGGCTCGTAAATGTGTTATAACTGGTAAAAAAGCTTCTTTCGGAAACTCTCGTTCTCACGCAATGAACTCTAACAGACGTTCTTGGGGCGCTAACCTACAAAAGGTTCGCATTCTAGTAAACGGAAAGCCTAAGCGTGTATACGTATCTGCAAGAGCACTTAAGTCAGGTAAAGTAGAACGCGTATAATAACGTGTGGAAGACGATGAATTGTCATCGTCTTTTTAATTTTTCTCTAAAATTAGATAAAGAACCTCACCTCAAAACCATTCTTACTTAGTCCTAATAAAAGAAGTACCTTCTTGAAAAAGGTACTCCTTTAGTAGATATTCATTTGATGGTTGTTTCACTCTAGTTGTCTATTCTTTCTTAAATGTACCTAGCATAGCGCGTACAATTCCACCTAAAAACCTCGGTAACTTAATCGTATAAAATTTCATAATGTCCCTCCTATAAGCAAATTACGGGTAATAATCATGTACGATTTCATAGGTAGTATATTCGTAAAAATAAAAATAGTACCAGTACCTAATAAAAATTTAATCTTTACTCTTTACCATTATGACTATGCCATAAGTAAACGAAAAAGTACCTGTTTCTTTAATTAATTCATTACTAACACACAAAGATGTCCCCCAGCTTATATCACAATCTGTAAGTGGATACTTAAAATCCCTGGATAAATGGATACCTTGGACATTACTTGAAAATGGCAGAAAAGATATGTATGAATAACAAGGATCTTGATGAATTTCATAGGTACCTGGATTTAGAAGGGTTAAAATATTCTGTTGATCAATAATTTCAAATAAAACCTGATTGGCCAACCCTTTCGTCAATAACTGTATGGTAGCTAATGAGTGATCAAGTCTCCCTCCTGTTGCACCCAATAGACGGATTCGTTTCGGATTTTTCGCTAGAGCCCAATCTATTGCTAGCTCAATATCAGTTTGATTCTTTTCAGCCGGGGAAATAGAGAATTTTACACATCTTTCCCTCATCCACAGAAGTTCATCCTCGGTTACAGAATCAAAATCCCCTATTCCCATTTCTGGAACTATTCCTTGCTTTAACAGGTAATATAAGCCCCGATCCACACCTACCCAAACAACAGAGTCTCTGTCATATAGACTCAAATCTGGTATTAAATCTGTAGGACCACCTGCAACAATATAAATGTCCATTCTACACTCCCTCCTTACATCAAAAAAGTAGACTCAAGAGTCTACTTTTAAAAGTTGTATTAAAAAATTTTGTTTATTTCCACTACTTAAACATCACTTTTTTAAACCGTTAATTTTTTAATGCTTGGATTGCTTGAACTCGGTCTAATTGATTAAAAATAGCTGATCCTGCAACGAGCACAGTAGCACCAGCTTCCACACATAATTTTGCAGTTTCATGGTTCACGCCACCATCTACCTCTAATTCAACGCTCAATCCTTTTTCTTTTATCCAGTTGGCAATTTTATTAATTTTAGGTAGAGCAGAAGTAATAAATTGTTGTCCTCCAAACCCTGGATTAACGGTCATCACAAGTACGAGATCAATATCAGCTAATATAGGTTCAACCATTTCTGCAGGAGTAGCAGGATTGATGACAACACCTGCTTTAACTCCTTGTGCCTTTATATGTTGAATCGTCCGATGAAGATGCTTACAAGCCTCGACATGGACAGAAATGATATCTGCACCTGCCTTTGCGAAGCTCTCTATATAATTGTCTGGTTCTTCAATCATTAAATGAACATCTAAAGGCAAAGCAGTAATCGGTCTAATTGCTTCAACTATTAACGGACCAATTGTAATGTTTGGAACAAAATGTCCATCCATGACATCCACATGAATATAATCAGCACCTGCTTGTTCAACACTTTTTATTTCTTCTCCAAGCTTGGCAAAATCAGCAGACAATATAGAAGGTGCAATTTTATACATACATTAATACCTCGGCTTTCGATCTTTGATTTCCTGAAGGAACTCTAGATAATTCTCATAGCGATATTCCTTAATTGAGCCTTCCTGTACCGCCTCTTTTACCGCACACTTAGGCTCTGAAAGATGGGTACAGCCTCTAAACTTACAGTTTTGCTGTATACGACGCATTTCAGGAAAACAGCTAGATAGGTCCTCTACCTCAATTTCAAGAAACTCCAATGAACTAAACCCCGGGGTATCAGCTACAAACCCATCACCTATTTCAATTAATTCGACATGACGTGTCGTATGTTTACCACGACCAAGATGGGTTGAGATTTCATCAGTCTTTATCACTAAATCAGGTCGCAATACTTGTAAGATTGATGACTTCCCCACACCAGACTGGCCTGCAAAAACCGAAATTTTATCTTTAAAATAAGGGAGTAGCAATTCAACCGTTTCAGCTTCATTGGTTGATGTAAGCAATACATCATACCCGGCTTGACGATAGTCATCTGCAAATTGATCAATTTTTTGTCTTCCCTTTTCGTCAACTACATCCATTTTACTAATGCAGATGATTGGTAATATATGCTTAGACTCAATTAAAACGAGAAAGCGGTCTAATAATAAAGGATTAAAGTCAGGCTGTACAGCTGAGAAAACTAGTATGGCTTGATCTACATTGGCAATAGGGGGACGAACTAAATCATTTTTCCGCTCCAAAACCTCCATGATATATCCTTCACTTTCATTTTCAGCTTGGAATTCAACCTCATCTCCAACTAGGGGGGTAATTTTATTTTTTCTAAATACCCCTCTTCCTCGGCACTGGGTTATTCCTTCCTCATTCAATACATAATAAAAACCGCTTAATGCTTTAATAATTTTGCCCTGCATAGCCTCACTCCTTGAATTACTCTTCTTTATAGGGAACAGTCACTTCATTAATTACATTACCATTTACTTGGACCTTGTAGGAGGCACTTTTCTTATACGGAATATTTAATATAAGTTTATACTCCAAATCAGCTGTAATTGTATCTGAGAAAACTACTTCACCATCATGATCTAAATCATTCACATATATTTGGACCTCATGTGGTTGGTTTTCTTCGCCTTCAACTGGTTCATATTTAACAAATACAATTTCCTCTACCGTTTTGTTCTTTTGCTCAGGCCCTCTTGAGACAACAATTGATATATTGTCCCCGCGTTTAACATCTTGTCCTGCAGCTGGCTTTTGAGAAATAACAGTACCTTCCTCATATTCCTCTGAATAGGCCATTTGTGTTGCATCAAGATTTAAGCCCTTCTCAGCTACATAGATATCTACTTGCCCAAGAGTATATCCAACAAGATTCTGAAGTGAAAATGAAGGTGGACCTTTACTTACATATATGATTAACTCCGTCTCCTCCAAGACATATTCACCTGAGTCTGGAAACTGGTTGTAGATTTCTCCTACAGGAATCTCATCAGACGTCTCTTCTCTTATCACAACATGTTTAAATTTAGATTCAATACTAGCCCTAATATCATCAATATTCTTTCCTA
Source organism: Bacillus sp. AK128 (assembly GCF_053903075.1). Lineage (NCBI taxonomy): Bacteria > Bacillati > Bacillota > Bacilli > Caryophanales > Bacillaceae > Bacillus > Bacillus sp. AK128. Next base: position 2,887,761 of record NZ_CP096379.1, read on the forward strand.
TATAATTCTCTATTTCTACTTTTTCTTTCCCTTTACTAATGTAAAGAGTGATTTCATTTCCTTCTTTCACTATTTGACCAGCATTAGGAACAGTTCGAATGATTGATCCTTCTGGAATCTCTTCATTAAATTCCTCAATTGATTCATCCGCTATTAGTAAACCTAAAGCGTCGAGTTCCTTATAGGCTGTTTGGTAATTTTGATTAGATACATCCGGAACGGTAACATCCTTTGGTAATAATAAAGACGGAATAATAGTAATGGAAGCAACCGCTGCGGTAGCCAACAAAAAGAATATGGTAATTACCCAAATAGCTATTTTTTTCCCGCGATTTTTCTTAGGTTCTTTTTTGGCTTTCACGTCCTTATGAACGATTGTATCTTCCGTACTTGTATTCTCTGATAATTTATCACTAGTTATGATTGGGATGGCTTTCGTTACGTCTCCATCAAGTACTGGTACTCTAAAGGGCGCTTCATTTAACCGATGAGGCTCTAAAGAAGTTCGTAAGTCCTCTTCCATAGCCTCTACTGTATCGTAACGATGAAATGTATCTTTTGCTGTCGCCTTCAATATAATATTCTCAATACTTTGTGGTATAGCAGGATTCCAACGCTTCGGTGAAGGGGTATCGTTTTGCAAATGCTTTAAAGCGATTGAAACAGCAGACTCTCCAAAGAAAGGCATTCTCCCTGTCAATAATTCGAACATGACAATACCTAAAGAATAGATATCTGATTTTTTAGTAGCCATTCCACCTCTTGCCTGTTCAGGTGAAAGATAATGAACAGAACCTAGAAAGGAATTCGTTTGGGTAATTGTCGTTGAGCTTAGCGCAACTGCAATCCCAAAGTCCGTTACCTTCACGACACCATCTTCATCAATTAGTATATTTTGAGGTTTAATGTCCCTATGTACAATATGATTCTCATGTGCATTGGCTAGTGCCGACGTTAACTGAACCATAATATTTACACTTTCTTCATTAGAAAGCGGACCATACTTTTGAATATACTGTTTTAAAGTAGTTCCATCCACATGCTCCATGACAATATAAAATATATTATCTTCTTCTCCAACATCATAAATACTCACGATGTTTGGATGATTAAGACTTGTAGCAGCCTGTGCTTCCCTATGAAAACGACGAATAAACTCCTCATCATTTGAGAAATCAGGTCGTAATACCTTTACAGCGACATCCCGTTCTAAAATCATATCCCGTGCGAGGTATACATTTGCCATTCCCCCGCCACCAATGGTGTCGATAATTTTATATCGTCCACTTAGTCTTCTTCCGATCATTAACGTCCACCACTTTCTGTCTGAACGCTGTTAAGATCTAGTAAAACAAGTGTAATATTATCTTCTCCACCATGTTCATTAGCTAAAGAAACAAGCTCTGTAGCTTTTTCTTCTATAGAATACTCTTTTAGAAGCTCGTCCATTATTTCATCGTTAGTGACCTTATTGGAAAGCCCATCAGAACATAGCATAATATAAGAAATTGAATCATTCGACAAGGTTTTAATATCCATCTGGACGTGTAAATCTGTTCCTAATGCGCGTAGGAGAACATTTTTCCGTGGATGATACTCCGCATCCTCTTTCGAAATCTGCCCAGAACGAACAAGCTCATTTACTAGTGAATGATCCTCCGTTGCTAACTGAAGTTTATCATTTTCAACAATATAACAGCGGCTATCACCAATATGAGCAATTGTGATAAATTCCTCTAAACATATCGTGATAACAAGGGTTGTCCCCATCCCTTCGCATTCTTCATTTTCCTTTGAATGCTTATAAAGCTTTTCATTAACCTGTAAAACATGACGTTTTAACCATTGTTCAGCTTCTTCTGGAGTTTGAATAGTTTGAGTTTCGACCCATTCCTTCTCAAGCAACTCAATCGCCATTTTACTTGCTACATCACCTGCTCGGTGTCCACCCATTCCATCTGCAACGACACCTAACACTTGTTTTGTATGATTATAGAATATACCACCATGATCTTCATTGTGCTGTCTAACTTTTCCCCTATCTGTCAGAAAAAACGTCTTCATATTTCACCTCGTCTCCTCTTGACGCTCCTTTGCACGTAATTGTCCACAAGCTGCGTCAATATCATGGCCATGTTCTCTTCTGATTGTCACATTGATACCATGCTTTTTTAATGTACGTTCAAATTCAAATATTTTCTCTTTTGGTGTACGAACATAATCACGTTCGGGCACATAGTTAACTGGAATCAAGTTAACGTGACACTTTATCCCCTTGATTAAACTTGCTAACTCTTCCGCATGAGCTACTGAATCATTTTCCCCACCAAATAACCCGTACTCAAAGCTTATACGTCTTCCTGTTTTATCGACATAATAACGAACTGCCTTCATCAGATCATCTAGTTTATAGGCACGATTAATCGGCATTAGCTTACTTCTTAACTCGGTGTTTGGAGCATGTAATGAAAGAGCAAAATTGATTTGCAATTGTTCATCTGCAAACGCGTAAATCTTAGGGATAATCCCACTTGTAGAAACAGTAATATGGCGCGCCCCAATATTTAATGCTTTTTCATGATTAATAATCTTTAAAAATGAAAGCATGGCATCATAATTATCAAATGGCTCGCCTATACCCATAATTACGACATGACTAACCCGTTCTCCTGTTTCATCTAATGCTTTTTGTACATTTACTACCTGAGCTACAATCTCACCAGCCTCGAGATTTCGCTTTAGACCACCAAGAGTTGAAGCACAGAACGTACATCCGATTCGACAGCCGACCTGAGTGGTTACACATACAGAATTTCCATACTCATGTCTCATTAATACCGTTTCGATGGAATAACCATCGTGTAATTCGAATAAAAATTTAATGGTCCCATCCTTAGACTCCTGCTTGATCAGAGTCTTTAAAGTAGTTAAAGTAAATGCTTGCTTTAGCTTATCTTGTAGAGATTTAGAAATATTGGTCATATCTTCAAAAGATGTGATTCGTTTGCTATATAACCATTCAAAGATTTGAGTACTTCTAAATTTAGGTTCTCCGTTATCTTTTAACCACTGCTCTAATTCTTCAAGCCTTAAAGTATATATGGATGGTATTTGTTGTTCCTCTTCTTTTTTTTGTCTAGTCTTTGTTGGAATTTCCTTTTCCACTATTACACCCGCTTTCTTAAAGATGAGATAAAGAATCCGTCCGTACCGAAATGATGGGGAAGAATTTGAATTTGTGCCCCGTTATATTCAGCATTACCTCTTATCTTCTCTGGTAACCGTTCAGCTAATGATGAGTCTCTCTCAAAAGTAGATTGCGTCTTAAGGAAGCTTTCTACCACTTCATCATTTTCTTCTTTATCCATCGTACATGTACTATATATAAGGGTACCACCTTTTTTTAGCAAAGGAGCAACCGCCTCTAAAATCTTCAATTGGATAGAAGCTAAGCTTTGAATATCGTTCTCAACTTTTTGATATTTGATATCTGGCTTTCTTCTAATAACCCCTAGTCCTGAACAAGGTGCATCAACTAATATTCTATCAAAGGACTCTGGTTCGTACTTTTCATCAAGCCTTCTACTATCCATTACGATAGTTTCCACATTCGTTAATTGGAGACGCCTTACTTGGTCGTTGATTAATTTGACCTTATGATCATGTAAATCAACTGAGATAACTTTACCGGTATTTTCTAATAACTCAGCAATATGAGTGGTTTTACCTCCTGGAGCGGCACAACTGTCTAAGACAACATCATTTTCTTTTGGACCTAGCGCTCTTCCTACTAACATCGAGCTTTCATCCTGAATAGTAAGGAATCCTTTTTCATAGGCACTTGTATAGGCAAAATTACCTTTATCAATAATGATTGCATCCTTAGAAAGGTGCCCAGTTCGAGCTTGAATTCCAGCCTCTTCCAGCTCATCTATAACTTGTTGAGTTGTTGTTAACGAGCTGTTAATACGAGCTGAAGGAACTGGCGGTAACAACGTTTCTTCGCATAATTTTTTCGTTTCTTCCAAACCATATTGTTTAACCCATCTAGCAACCATCCATATTGGAAAACTCATCTCAATTGCTAATTTTTCAACTGGATTCTGAATCTCATCAAAAGACCTAAAGTCATTTCTTTGAATAGATCGTAAAACACCATTTACCATTGAAGCAATTCCTTTATGACCTCTTTTTTTAGCAATTTCTACGGCTTCATAAATCGCTGCACGATCAGGCACTCTATCTAAATAATGCATTTGATAGACCGTTATTCTAAGTAAAATCTTAACCCAATCATCAAGTTTTTTTTGTTTTTTTATATAAGGTTCTAAAAAGAAATCAAGTGTTAACTTTCTTTGTAATGTACCATACACGATTTCAGTTAACAGTCCTGTATCCTTTGGATTAACTTGATGTTGCTTGATTGCTTGGTTGAGTAAAAGATTACTATATGCCTGACTTTTTTCTATTTGTACTAATAAATCAATAACTACCTCTCGGACACTTTTAGTTCGTGCTGTTGTTTTCATCTTCAGCTCCTAACATGATGCCTACAGTTAGACCAGCTCCTGCTCCACGTAGAAATTGTTCGCCACTCATTCTTGTTTTACCAGCTGGCTGTAGTTCTGTAATTTTGATCGCTGTTTGATTTCCTGTAGCTACAACAACTCCGTCTTCATCAATCCGAATGACTTCACCTGGTTTTCCACTTGATGGAGAGTCAAGCTTTTCACCCCACCACACCTTTATTACCTGACCTTCAAGATATGTATAGGCTACTGGCCAAGGGTGCAAGCCTCTAATATGATTATAAATAACTTCACCTTGATACTCCCAATTAATGCGTTCTTGCTCTCTTTTTATATTATAAGCAAAAGTTGCAGCATCATCATTTTGTTTAATTGGATTTATACTTCCATCTATTAAAGAAGGAATCGTTTTGGCCAATAGGTCTGCTCCAGCTATACTTAATTTATCATGTAAAGTTCCAACATGGTCTTCTTCTAAAATCGGCACTTCCACCTTAGACAGAATATCACCAGCATCAAGCTTTTCAACCATATACATAATGGTCACACCTGTTTTTTCTTTACCCTGAATAATTGAATAATGAATCGGCGCTCCACCTCTTAACTCTGGTAGTAAAGAGGCATGAACATTAATACAGCCTAATCTTGGTGCTTCTAGTAATGCTTTTGGTAAAATCTGTCCAAAAGCTGCCGTCACAATTAAATCTGCACCGAGGTTTATAATTTTTTCATATTCAGACTGTTCTTTTATTCTTTCAGGCTGATAAACAGGGATTTGGTGCTTTAACGCCTCAACCTTTACTGGCGGTGGAGTTAGTTGACGTTTTCTTCCTTTTGGTCGATCTGGTTGGGTAACCACACCAATGACTTCATACCCTTCTTCTAAAATTCTCTGCAAAACAGGGACTGAAAAGTCAGGTGTTCCCATAAAGACAATCTTTAACATCAAAGTCCTCCTTTATGACAGCTCTTCATTATATAAGGTAATCGATTTTGAGGGAAACAGAATACCCTCTAAATGATCCATCTCATGCAAAATAACACGAGCAAAAAAATCCTTGGCTTCTAATGTAAAATACTTACCAAATTTATCTTGTGCCCGTATCTTTATTTTACTAGGACGATCAACTTCGCCAAAAAGCCCAGGAAAACTTAAACAACCTTCTGTACCTACTTGGCTTCCTGATTGTTCTAGTAAGACAGGATTAATAAGTGATATGACATTTCCATCGTCATTCTCAACAATTGCTATACGCTTTTCAATACCAACTTGAGGAGCTGCTAAACCAACCCCATCAGCTTCTATCATAGCCGAACGCATATCAATTAATAACTTTCTAAGTGTTTTATCAAAGTTTTTAACCTGATCACAGCGTGTCTGAAGATTCTCGTGTGGATAGGTCAGGATGTTTAGTTTTGTCATGTTGCCTTTTCCTCACTTACATAATCATATAGGGATTCATATCAATGGTGATTTGTAGTTCTTGCTGAATTTCTTTCTGATAATGATCCATTAATTCCTTCAAGTATGACTTTAGCTTTGGTTCATCCTTGTATTTTATCATGCATTGATATCGATATCTATTTTTAATCCGTGGAATCGGAGAAGCTGAAGGTCCAAGGACAATTGTCTGATTTGAAAGATTTGAACGTAGATAGGTAGAAATCTTTTCTGTAACAGACACAACCTTTGTAAGCTCTGGATGACTAACTGTTATTAGCGTAACATAAAAGAACGGAGGATACTGATGTAGCTTTCTCATTCCCATTTCCTTCAGATAAAAATCCTTGTAGTTATGCTGGCTTGCCAGTTCTACACTATAATGCTCAGGAGTATAGGTTTGGATTACTACCTCACCTGGGAGTTCATGTCGACCAGCTCTCCCACTCACTTGAGTTAAGAGCTGAAAGGTTTTTTCACTTGACCTGAAATCTGGTAGATGAAGCATGGTATCAGCTGTTAACACCCCAACTAAAGTCACCCTCGGGAAATCCAAGCCTTTTGCGATCATCTGTGTACCTAATAGTATATCAGCCTTGCCCTCACCAAAGGCAGTAAGCAGCTTTTCATGAGCTCCTTTTCGACTTGTCGTGTCAACATCCATTCTAATAATACGTGCCTCAGGTAAAAGCTTTCCAATTTCCTCTTCTACTTTTTGTGTCCCTGTTCCAAAAAAACGAATATGTTCACTCTGGCATGTCGGACAATTCTTTGGAACCGGTTCTTCGTATCCACAATAATGACATTTTACAAGCTGCTGAGTTCGATGGTAGGTAAGTGAAATATCACATTCCGGACAAGTCACCACAAACCCACAATCTCTGCACATAATAAATGTTGAGTATCCACGACGGTTTAAAAATAAAACAGTCTGTTCTCCTTTTTGAATACGGTCCTGTAACTTGTCAAAAAGTAGCGAAGAAAACATGGAACGATTGCCTTCTCTTAACTCTTCCCTCATATCAATAATTTCAACTTCTGGCATGCCCTTATCATGCATTCGCTTTGTCAAGGGAAGTAGACTATACAGCCCTTTATTTGCCCTAGCGAATGTCTCGAGGGTCGGTGTTGCACTTCCTAAAACGACTGGGCAATTATGGTATCCCCCACGATATATCGCAACATCTCTTGCATGATATCTCGGATTTTCTTCCTGCTTATAGCTTGATTCATGCTCTTCATCTATTATAATGATTCCTAGATTTTCGAAAGGAGCAAAAATGGCAGATCTAGCTCCCACTACTACATTCACTTCTCTACGATAAATCTTTCTCCATTCATCATATTTTTCACCTATAGATAACCCACTATGTAAAACAGCAACACTCGAGCCAAATCTTCCTTTAAATCGTTCCACCATTTGTGGTGTTAACGAAATCTCTGGAACTAAAACAATCGCTTGTTTTCCCTTCTTCAATACTTCATCGATTGATTGAAGGTATACCTCTGTTTTACCACTACCTGTCACCCCATATAATAAATACGTTTGATGCAGATTATTTTCAATAGATTCTAAGATAGGTATGATGGCTTTTGATTGTTCGTTTGTTAGAGGTAAGGGTTTAGTTCTCTTAAATTCTTTATCTCGATGGGGATCACGGTAAACTTCCATATCCTTCTCGAGTAGGATTCCCTTTTCAATAAGGGCTTTTATCGGGGAATCGGTCGTTGACAAAGCATGTTTAACTAATGTTCGTGGTATTTCTTGTATGTTTTGTGATAAAAAATATTCGAGCACTTCTTTTTGACGTGCAGCCTGAGCAGGCATTGTATCACGTATCTCTTTTGCTTTTTCTATACTTACTTGTAAAAAGAGAACCTTTTGTGTTTTTTTCTTCCCTCTAGATTTCACTACATAATTAATCTCTAGATTTCCATCCTTTACTTCTTTCTGAATGGTTTTCAAAAGTCCGTGTTGATTCTCAATATCAGACCATTGGATAGTTGTTCGATTTTTAAATAAAATCTGAAGAGTCTCTGGCATGGAAATAAGTTGATCCGCTCTTTTTAATTCTATCTCCTTTTCATACTTTGCCTTTAACGCTGCAGGTAGCATCGCTTGAAAGGATGATATTTGATAACTTAGGGTTTGTTCTGTCACCCATTTCCCTAATTGTAGTAACTCCTGATTCAAAATTGGTTCGAGATCTAATAACTGAGTAATCGCCTTAAGCTTTTCAACATTGGAGGAGGATTCTACCCCTACTACGAAACCTTGAAGGGTTCTTGGACCAAAAGGAACGACCACCCGTACTCCTGGTTGAACAAGTCCTTGATATTCATCAGGTATTAAATAATCAAAAGCCCGGTCTGTTTGTCTTGCTGGAACATCTACAATTACTTTTGCAATGTTCATTGCTTCGCTCTCCAAAGCTTTTCAATCTCTTTAAGCAAAGTTAGTGCAACTTCTTGTTTGCTGAGCATAGGAAGCTGTTTTACAAATTCATCTCTTCCAAACAAAGTTACGATATTAGTATCCCCTTGAAAGCCTGCCCCTTCTTCGTTGACATTGTTAGCCACTACAAGATCAAGATTTTTCGAGTAAAGCTTTTTCTTTGCATACTCCTCTAGGTGATCAGTTTCTGCAGCAAATCCAACTAATAGCTTGTCTTCTTTAAGTGAACCTAGAGTTTTTAGAATGTCCGTCGTTCTTTCAAATTCAACAGATAATGGTCCGTCTTGTTTCTTCATTTTATGATTGGCTACATCAGTTGGGCGGTAATCTGCGACAGCTGCCGACTTGATAACAATATCACTCTGAGGGAAATAGTCCATTACCTTTTCATACATTTGCTCTGCTGATTCTACCCTTACTACATTAATATTTAATGATGTAGATAAATGGGTGGGTCCCGTTACTAAGGTAACAGCAGCTCCTAGTTTGGCAGCCTGCTCGGCAATCGCAAAGCCCATTTTCCCTGATGAAGAATTCGAGAAAAATCTAACAGGATCAAGCTTTTCTCTAGTAGGTCCTGCCGTAACAAGAATCGATAAGTCTTTTAAGAATGGGTTAGGTAGGGTGAAGAAATCAACAATTAGACTAGTAATCGTTTCTGGTTCTTCTAATCTACCTTTTCCTACATAACCACATGCTAAATAACCTTCAGAAGGCTCAACAAACCGATAACCATCTTGATATAAAACCTCAATATTTCGTTTGACCGCCGCATTTTCATACATATGAACATTCATAGCAGGGGCAATCCAAACTGGAGCTTTTGTAGCACTGATTGTCGTTGTCAGCATATCATCAATAATCCCGTTCGCAAGTTTCCCTATTATATTAGCAGTCGCAGGAGCAACTATTATTAAATCAGCCCAATCAGCCAAATCGATATGAGCAATAACACTCGGTTCCTTTTCATCAAATGTATCAGTAAACACAGGGTTTCTAGATAAAGCTTGGAACGTTAAAGGTGTCACAAATTCAGTTGCTGATTCAGTCATAATCACCTTCACTTGAAAACCAGCTTGAACAAGCTTACTAGTCAGAGCCGCTGCCTTATAAACAGCTATTCCTCCACTCACACACAATAAAATATTCTTTTTCATAATCGATCCCCCTTAATAGAAAAGCGCAAGCGCCCTGGTTAGCCCCGACATGCAAATGTTCCTGAAAGAAGAAAAGGATGCACTCCCCTTTTATTCTTTCAGGGTTATTTGACCTCGAGGGGCTGGGCGCTGGAGCTAGACAAACACTAAAAGCGTAAGCGCCCAGGTTAGCCTCAGGCATAGCAAATGTTCCTTGGGCAAAGAAAAGGTGGTTTTTCCTTTTATTTGTCCAAGGGTTATTTGACCTCGAGGGGCTGGGTGCTGGAGCTAGACAAACACTAAAAGCGCAAGCGCCCTGGTTAGCCTCAGGCATAGTAAATGTTCCTTGGACCTGCGATTGAGCTAGACCAAAAACGAAGAGCGCAAAGCCGTGCTTTGAAATGTGACCACTTCTCAGCTTTTCTGCAAAAAAACTTTTCTCTATTTTAAAAAAATAACAACCTATCTTCTAGGTTGTTATCGTAAGAATTCTTGTGTCTCTTCTTCAATCGTTTTCGCTTGGTGTGCTTTTGCCATTAATAATCCTGCTGAAATCTCTTCTAATGCTTTACCTACATATTTATGAGAAACAGTTTTATCTAGCATTAACGAGTGCTTATTCTGAAGATTTCTAGCTCTCTTAGCAGCAACCGTAACCAACTTGTATTTAGAATCTACTTTATTCATTAACGTATCAATTGATGGATATAACATATTATTCTACCTCCAGCATTCTTTTATATCGATTGGCAACACGTTCACGACGACAATGCTCAGCGACAACAATCGATTTAATTCGTTCGCAAGCAAGTTCTACCCTGTCATTTTCAACTACATAGTCATAGGCATCCATCATTTCAATTTCTTCCTTGGCTACCGTCATTCGGTTATTAATTAAATCCTCTGATTCGGTACCTCTTGTTTGAATTCGACTCTTCAGTTCATTTAAGCTTGGTGGAGCTAAGAAAATAAAAAGTCCTTCTGGAAACGCCTTACGAACTTGCAAAGCCCCCTGAACTTCTATTTCTAACATAACATCTTGACCTTTTTGCAAAGTTTCCTCTACATAGTCAACTGGGGTCCCATAGTAGTTTCCTACATATTCAGCATATTCCAGCAGCTTATCTTTTTGAATGAGGTTCTCAAACTCTTCCCGCGATTTAAAAAAGTAATCAACCCCATCTACTTCACCTTCGCGTGGACTTCGGGTAGTCATTGAAATAGAGTATTGAAGCCTTGTATCCTCTTGATTAAAGATTGCTTTTCGTACAGTTCCTTTACCAACACCAGACGGTCCGGAAAGAACAATTAGTAACCCTCTTTCATTCATCAGTTAAATGTACCTACCCTTCATCAGATAAATCTTCTTTATTTACAAATCTTTGTGCAACAGTTTCCGGCTGCACAGCAGATAAAATAATATGCTCACTGTCTGTGATAATAACAGCTCTTGTTCTTCTACCGTATGTAGCATCAATCAGCATACTTCTGTCTCTAGCTTCCTGAATCGTTCTTTTAATGGGAGCAGATTCAGGACTAACAATCGCAATGATACGATTAGCTGATACGATGTTCCCAAAACCTATATTAATTAGCTTTATACTCATTTGTTCCTCCTAAAGTCACTAATCTATTCTAACCTTGTTTGACAAGGATTATAAGCCCCTATTCAATGTTTTGCACTTGTTCTTTAATCTTTTCGAGCTTTGTCTTCATGTTTACAACTTGTTCAGCTATATGAACATCGTTTGCTTTTGAACCAATCGTATTAATTTCACGATTCAATTCTTGGACTAAAAAGTCCAGTTTACGACCTACTACCTGTTCCTCACCATCAATTGTCTTGTAAAATTGAGAGAGGTGACTATTAATCCTTGTCAGTTCTTCATTAATATCAATTTTGTCGGCTAAAATAGCTACTTCATTTAGAAGTCTTGTCTCGTCAACAAGTCCTTCTGAATACTCTGCAATTTTTTTATACAATCGTTCTCTATACTGAGTGACTACCTTTGGGGCTAGACCTTCCACCTGTTGACAACTTTCCTGAATGGACTCAAGGTTTCTTGTAATATCCACTAATAATCCTTTACCCTCTTCAAGTCTCATTTCTTTCAGCTGAACTACCGTCTGTTCGACCAGTTCTAACAAATCCTGTTCCAACTCCGGATGACTCATTTCCTTTTCCACAATTGTTGTGAATTCGGGATGTTTGAATAAATCAGCAAGTTTTATGCCTTCACCTGGTAATTCGTATCTTTGCCGCGCCTTATCTAGTGCTTGGAAGTATTGATCAAGTAAGTCCCATTCAACCTGTATTTCCTTAGAAGAAAGAACATTCCCTTCAATACTAACAAATACCTCGACTCGGCCTCGTTGGATATATGTATGAATGATCTTTTTGATCTTCTCTTCAACAAGCATCATTTGCCTAGGGATTCGTATAGTTACTTCACAAAACCGATGATTGACAGATTTCATCTCAACCGTAATGGAATAATTAGAAAACTGTTTATGTACACGCCCAAAACCAGTCATGCTAGTTAGCAAAAAAATCCACTCCTAACTCCTAGTCTATTCATTTTATCACCTAATAAAAAAATCCGATAGTAAAAAGGAGAGGTTAGATGATAATTCGAAAAAGAAAAAATATTTAGACATATAAAAAACCTATTATATTGTGCTGTTTAGATCGATTATTCCATCTTTATTAAGCTGTCTAAATTATATCTTCTTGCTTTATTTTTTCCAGTGTGTGGGAGATTGAGTGATTGTAGAAGTCGTTTTGTTATGTTCTCAGAAGAGATATTTAAAAGAATTCTTGCCTCTTGGTTATTTATATGGGGTTTAATCAGAAGTGCATAATCCTCGAGCGCAGTAACGTGGGCTTGTTTATTAACAGAATTACAGGTTAGACATTTCCATTTTCCATATTGCCTGTCCATTGGTAGCAGGCAAGTATGACAGAGAGCACCCCTTTGTAGGTCAGTAATTTTAATTTCATACACTTCCAAAAAATCCGATAACAATAATTCATGTTTTTTTAACAAAAGCTTTGTTATTTTTTTTATTTCCTTATCTGCGATTTTTTTTACAGGGTGGATTCGGTTATACTCTTCGATTTTGGTTAAAAGCTTTGCACTGTGAATCACCTTTTGGGCTATTTGGGTTTTCCTTGAAATTACTTTTAGAATTGTGGATGGATTGCTTAACACGACAAGAGATTCAACGGGGATGTTTTGGAGTGTAGTATTTGAAGTTAACCACTTCTCTAATAATTTACTTTGTCTTTCTACTTGGAGTATCGGGTCAGCAAAACCTTCCTCTTTATCTTGGTGAATCCGTATAAGTTGGTTAAATTCTGGGTCAAAAAGAAGAGTACCTGCGATATTTTTTACTTCAATGATTAAAACATAGTTGCTTGATAAAATTAGAATATCAATTTGAAAGTAATGGACCCCGTCATATAATCGGAGATCATGTAAAATAAAGTATTCATCATGAGGAAGGTATTGCAGGTAGAAATCTAATGCTTTTTGACCTTGATAGCCAGCTTTTTGTTTAGCTAATTTGTCAACAAGTTTCGGATAGGCTGGATGAGTTTGTCTTAATCTACGTAACAATGACTCTAGTTGCCTAATTTGAATAGGTTTTTCAGGTTTTTTTATAAACAAATAATCACTCCTTTTTTTATCTCCTAAATTATTCAACATAAAGTAATGATATCCTTGTATGAACATACAAATATTCATGGAAAAAGATAGCAGCAACTAAATTGTGGCTCAACTATTCCTTATTAAAATTACAAATATTCATTCCACCACACTCTCGTCCACTAAAACTCTATCGAAACTACACTGAACGCGGCTCACACTCCACTTAAAATACCTGATATCAGCGACTTTTCCAGAATATCGGTCACTTTGCTCATTTTATCGGCGACTTTGGGATCTATATCGGTGACTCTACAAGAATATCGGCCACTCTCCCCATGATATCGGCAACTCCCCCCTGGCTCAGCTATTGCTATTACTCATTAAAATTACAAATTTTCATTCCACTACACTCTCGTCCACTAAAACTCTATCGAAACTACACTGAACGCGGCTCAATCTTTACTTAAAATACCTGATATCAGCGGCTTTTTCAGTATATCGGTCACTTTGCTCATTTTATCGGCGACTTTGGGATCTATATCGGTGACTCTACAAGAATATCGGCCAAACTCCTCTTGATATCGGCAACTACCCCAACTACCCTACAAAACAAAAAACCTGCCCAAAACCTGGGCAGGTCCCTTCACACTTTAAACTCGCTTCTTAAACAGCATTGATCCCGCTAGCAAGAAGGTCGGAATTGCGGATAATCCTAAGATTAACAACCAATCTCTTAGTGCAATATCTGTTGTATGGAATACTGGCTGTAGTGGTGGGTAATAAATTACGACTAGCATTAACAGGATTGATGAGATGACTGCAAAGACTAGATAGATATTTTCAAATGGATTGCGGTGGAAAATGGAGCGATCACTTCTACAATCAAAGACATGAATTAATTGTGCCATTACTAATGTTGCGAATGCCACGGTTTGGGCATACATTAGGTTGTCTGGTTGACTAGCATAGACAATCATAAAGGCTGCTAAGGTGACCCCACCAATTAGAAAACCACGACTGACGATTTTCCAGGCAAGTCCTCTTGCGAATACCCCTTCACGTGGATTACGTGGGGCTCGCTTCATTACATCGCCTTCAGCTTGGTCTAGCCCTAGAGCCATTGCTGGTAATCCATCTGTGACTAAGTTCACCCACAGTATTTGAATCGGTACTAACGGCAAAGGAAGGGCCAGTAACATCGCAAAAAGCATGACCAGAATTTCCCCTACATTGGAGGCTAGCAAATAGCGAATAAACTTTCTAATATTCTCATATATGTTTCGCCCCTCTTTGATGGCTGCCTTAATGGTTGCAAAGTTGTCATCAAGTAGAACGAGGGATGAGGCTTCTTTGGCAACATCAGTACCGGTGATTCCCATGGCAATACCAATATCAGAGGCTTTAATAGCTGGAGCATCGTTCACCCCGTCACCTGTCATCGCAACGATATGACCATTGTTTTGAAGAGCCTTTACAATTTTCAATTTATGCTCAGGTGAGACTCTGGCAAATACGTAAACATCTTCAACGATATCCTCTAACTCCTCAACCGACATATTCGCAAGCTCGCTGCCTTGAACCACTTTACCTCCTGGAGGCAAGATACCAAGCTGGGTAGCAATCGCCTGTGCAGTAATGATATGGTCACCCGTAATCATGACTGTTCGAATACCAGCTTCTTTACATTCCCTAACCGCAAGCTTTACTTCAGGTCTTGGAGGATCAATCATCCCTTGAAGACCAATGAATATTAAGTTCTTTTCTGCATCGATTTCATTATAAACCGTCTCTGATGGTCCTAATGCCTTAAATGCAACAGCAATCGTTCGAAGTGCCTGTGCACCTAACTCTTCAATTGCCCCCTCAACCTCTTCTTTAAGTCGAGTGGATAAAAATTGCTGCTTTTGCTCCCATAAGATTGATTCACTGTTTTGAATCAGAACATCTGGTGCTCCCTTTGTAACAACAAATCGCTTCCCATTCGGGTCACGTACAATGACTGACATCATTTTACGGGTAGAATCGAAAGGGAACTCTTTTTCAATAATAAATTGTTCCTCTAGGAGCTTCCTTGTCAAACCTGCTTTCATTGCTGAAACAACAAGGGCTCCTTCTGTTGGATCACCATCTAAAATATAATCCTTTTTCTTCTGCCTGATTTCGGCATTATTACAAAGTAAGCCAAACGTTAATAATTGATGGAGAGATTTTACATCTTTCGGTTGAATCGTTTCCTCTCCTTCATAAAAACGACCATCTGGCTCATAACCCGTTCCGGAAACAGTCCACGTTTGTCCTCCTGACCAAAGATGTGTCACGGTCATTTTGTTTTGAGTCATCGTGCCTGTTTTATCTGAACAAATGACAGAGGCACAGCCAAGCGTTTCGACAGCCGGAAGCTTTCTAACAATTGCATTATTTTTAATCATCCGCTGAACTCCAAGTGATAATGCAACCGTAACAATAGCAGGAAGACCTTCAGGAATTGCAGCAACGGCAAGTGATACACCCGCTAGGAACATACTGTACACATCATGACCTTGTAGAACACCCAATAATACAACGATAGCTGTTAGGAATAATGCGACCGTAATCAAAATCTTTCCAAGCTGTTCAAGTTTTCGCTGAAGTGGGGTAATCATTGTTTCAGCAGATTGCAGAAGATCAGCTATTTGTCCCATCGCTGTATTCATTCCTGTTGCGACAACCACACCAACCCCTGATCCTCTTGTTACCATCGTTCCCATAAAGGCCATATTTTCTTGATCACCGAGACCAATGTCTTGACCGGAAATTGGTTCTGTCCGCTTTTGGACAGGTAGGGATTCTCCAGTTAATGCAGATTCTTCAATTTCTAGACTACTTGAATTGAGAAGTCGAATGTCTGCACTAATTCTGTCACCTGAACCAAATTTAACAATATCCCCAACAACTAATTCAACTGAAGGGATTTTCAACCAATGACCGTCTCGCATCACCATGACCTGGGGGGCTGATAATTCCTTTAGTGCATCTAGGGATTTTTCGGCTTTTCTTTCCTGAAAAAAACCAAGAAATCCATTAATAATAATAATCGCAATAATGGCTATAGCATCAATGTATTCTCCGAGCAACCCGGAAATTAGGGTAGCAGCTAATAAGACCAGTACCATGAAATCCTTGAACTGGGCTAAAAATAACAAAAACATACTCGGTTTTTCTGCTTCCTGCAGCTCATTATAGCCAAATTGCTGTAGACGACTTTTTACCTCCTTCGCTGTAAGTCCTTTCTGATAATTTGTATTTACTTGTTTTTCCACATCCTCTGTTCGCAGCTCATACCATTTCATCAGGTAATCTCACACCTTTTCTCTGTTTAATCAAGACGTATGTTTGTCCTTCCTCATGGAAATCTTATTCAGACAAGTTATAAAAAATGCTATACTTATAACAATTGTTCAATTTCTCAATTGAACAACAACTTCTATAAAGAAAGTTGTATTTGCGTGAGAGGGTGTTTTTATGTCATTCGATGGAATTGTTACAAAGGCCATTGCGGAGGAATTAAAGCAAAATATAGTAGGTGGACGGATTGCAAAAATCTATCAACCATTTAAACAAGAGCTTTTAATTCACATACGTGCCGGTGGTCAAACCTATAAACTATTAATATCTGCTAATCCTTCCTATTCACGCCTTCATTCTACAAATGAAGCCTATGATCATCCATCAGAACCACCAATGTTCTGTATGCTTTTACGAAAGCACTTAGAGGGGAATGTGATTACCTCTGTTGAACAGCTAGATATGGAGAGAATCATTTATATAGAGACAAGAGGAAGAAATGAACTAGGTGATGAGACTGTTAAACGACTAATCGTCGAGATTATGGGTAAGCATAGTAATATTGTTTTGGTTGAAAAGGATCGGAATATTATCTTAGATAGTATTAAGCATATTTCACCAGCGGTTAATCGTCATCGAACGATTTTACCAGGCTATGAATATATGAGCCCTCCTGCTCAGGAGAAGCTTAATCCTCTTTCCATTGATGAAGATCTGTTTTTAAGAAAATTAGATTTTAATTCCGGGAAGCTGGCCAACCAAATTGTTGGAGCGTTTAGTGGAATCTCTCCTCTATTTGCAAATGAGGTAGTTTTTCAAGCTGGTGTAAATGGTAGACAAGCACTAGCGAGATCCTTTACTAGTCTTATTGACCAAGTAAACGAAAAGCAGTTTCAGCCAAGTATTATGATTGGCAAACAAAAGGAATACTTTTATGCACTACCTTTACAGCATATAGATGGTGAAATAAAAAGCTTTAGCAGTGTAAGCGAAATGCTAGATCGTTTTTATTATGGGAAGGCTGAGCGTGACCGAGTAAAGCAACAAGGCCATGACCTTGAACGATTAATTCGTAATGAAAAAGAAAAAAATGATAAAAAATTAGTAAAGCTTGAAAAAACTCTACAAGATGCTGAAAAAGCAGATGAATATCAGCTACTTGGTGAGCTAGTAACAGCAAATATGTATCGACTTGAAAAGGGTATGAAAAGTATTGAAGTGGAAAATTATTATGATGAGAACAATAGTCTTATAAAAATTACACTTAATCCTTTAAAGACTCCGTCTGAAAATGCTCAGAGCTATTATTTGAAATACCAAAAGGCAAAAAAGTCTGTTGGCTTTGTTCTTGAGCAAATCGAAAAAGCAAAAGAGGAAACTACCTATTTTGAATCCCTTCTCCAACAGATGGAAACAGCATCTCCGAGGGATATTCAAGAAATAAGAGAAGAACTTGAAGAAGAAGGCTATGTAAAAGCAAAGCAAAAAAAGGGTAATAAGAAAAATAAGCCTCAAAAACCAAGTTTAGAAGAGTATACTTCTAGCACTGGTTCGACGATTTTGGTTGGAAAAAACAATAAACAAAATGATTATCTAACTAATAAAGTCGCCCACCGTGAGGAATGGTGGTTTCATACAAAAGACATTCCTGGGTCACATGTCGTCATTAAAGATACCGATCCGGATGAGGTGACGATTACAGAAGCTGCCAATCTCGCTGCCTATTTTAGTAAAGCAAGAAATTCTAGCTCAGTACCTGTTGATTACACAAAAATTAAATATGTAAAAAAGCCTAGTGGATCCAAACCAGGCTTTGTCATCTATGATCATCAGCAAACGGTGTATGTAACGCCTGATGAAGATTTAGTATTACAGTTAAAAAAATAAGGATCGTCTATGTGACGACCCTTATTTTTTATGCTAATACCCAAGATTCATCTTGAGGATTTCTTCTCCATTGGTCTAGCTTTTCAATATCTGAATTTGCAATTTTACCTTCTGAAGCGGCTACTTCTGCTAATGCAGAGAAAGTGGTAATAGACTGAGCGTTAACCTCTACCTCTGTAAAGTTTTTCTTTGCCGCTTCTAGTTCATAAGAGAATATAGCCGCAATTCCTAATACTTCACAACCTTCTGCTCTAAGTGCTTCAACCGTAGCTAACGAGCTTCCTCCAGTTGAGATTAGGTCTTCAATGACAACGACCTTTTGACCAGGTTTTACTGCTCCTTCTACCTGTTTGCCTTTTCCGTGACTCTTAGCTTTCCCTCTTACATAGACCATTGGTAAATTTAACACATCGCTAACCCATGCAGCTGGCGCGATACCACCTGTTGCTGTACCAGCAATCACTTCTACACCAGGGAAATGCTCTTCTATGATTTGTTGTAGACCTTTTGCTACATCTTTACGAACTTCAGGATAAGACATGATTAAACGGTTATCACAGTAAATAGGTGACTTAATTCCAGATGACCAAGTAAAAGGATCATTTGGCTGTAAAGAAACTGCTCCGATTTCTAATAAATGCTTTGCAATTTGTGTTTTCATACTGTTACACCGTCCCATTCGTTTTTCATCAACTCGTACTTTTCTAAAGGATTAACAGCCTTGGTGATGCTTCTTCCGACCACGATCATACTTGATCCTGCTTTTTTTGCATCAGCTGGAGTCGCAATTCTAGCTTGATCGTCTTTTGCATCACTTGCAAGGCGAATACCTGGTGTGACAGTCAAAAAGCTTTCTCCACATTTCTCACGAAGCATAGGTACTTCTAAGACGGAGCAAACTACCCCATCTAATCCTGACTCTTGAGCAAGACTTGCATAAGACTTAACCGTTTCAGATAAGGAATGTTGGATTAATAATTCATTTTTTAGCATAGCATCATTTGTACTTGTCAACTGGGTAACAGCAATCAGCTTCGGTCTTTCACCGGAAGCCCCTGTTTCTAATCCTTCAAGTGCTGCTTCCATCATTGCACGACCGCCCGCAGCATGAACGTTTACAAGATCTACCCCAAGTGATGCTAGGCTCTTCATTCCCATTTTCACCGTATTCGGAATATCATGCAGCTTTAAATCTAGGAAAATTTGATAGCCTTCATTCTTAAGATAGTGAATGATAGCAGGTCCTTCTTTATAAAATAGCTCCATTCCTACTTTTACAAAGAGATCCTTGCCTTTAAATGGAGTTAAGAAACGTTGAACCTCTTGTAAACTATGAAAGTCTAACGCAATGATAAGGGGGTGCTTTGGCATGCTTTATTCCAGCTCCTTCCGATACATTCTGAAATATGGTCAAATCCTAATTCATCTAGTAAACTAGGTAATTCGTCAATGATCGTTGGGCAAACAAATGGATCAACGAAGTTTGCAGTTCCAACTGCAACTGCACTCGCCCCAGCATATAAGAACTCTATAACATCTGTTGCACTTTGTACTCCACCCATACCAATGATTGGAATAGACACTTGCTGACTTACTTCATAGATCATTCGTAATGCAACTGGTTTAATAGCTGGCCCTGACAATCCACCTGAGCGGTTAGCCAAAATTGGTTTACCTGTTTTAAGATCAAGACGCATACCTAGTAATGTATTAATCATCGTTAGTCCATCTGCTCCAGCACTTTCAACTGCTTTAGCCATTTCAACGATATTCGATACATTTGGTGAAAGCTTTACATAGACAGGAACGTCTGAAACCTCTTTTACCCGTCTTGTTACCTCGGCTGCAACCTCTGGTACCGTACCAAAGGCAATACCACCCGTTTTCACGTTAGGACAAGATATGTTTAGCTCTAATGCATGTACATTTTTGGCTTTAGAAATTTCTTTCGCGACCACTACATAGTCTTCCACAACAGATCCTGCTACATTGGCAATGATTGGTGTATCATATTGCTCTAACCATGGAAGTTCTTCAGATAACACCTTTTCTAAACCAGGATTTTGAAGTCCGATTGCGTTTAACATACCTGAAGATGTCTCTGCAACACGTGGCGTCGGGTTTCCAAATCTAGGTTCAACCGTTGTTGCTTTAATCATAATGGCACCTAGTACATTTAAATCATAAAGATTGCCATATTCTTTCCCAAATCCAAAACATCCTGAAGCCGGCATGATTGGATTTTTTAAGTGTAAGCCTGGCAGTTCCATTGCTAATCGACTCATAGTACCACCTCACCTACTTTGAATACTGGACCGTCACTACAAACTTTTTTATAAGCATATCCTGTTGGATCATTTTGAACACGACATACACAGGCAAAGCATGCACCAATTCCGCAGCCCATTCTTTCCTCTAATGATAAAAATGCCTTTTTCTCACGATAGCGCTCCTCTAGTACTCGAAGCATAGGAGTAGGTCCACAGGAATAAAGAGTGTCAAAGTTTAGTCCATACTGATCAATGGCATCCGTTACAAACCCAGGCGTACCGTAAGTTCCGTCAACGGTAGCGATATACGTATCACCAAGCTCATTAAATTTTGACTCATAAAATGTATTTTCAAGCGATTGAAAGCCAAGAACATGGATGACTTTTACACCTTGGCTCACCAACTGTTTTGACAATTCATAAAGAGGGGGGACGCCAATTCCGCCCCCAACTAGCAATGCTGTTTCCCCTTCTTTCGTTGCTTCTACTGGAAAGCCATTACCTAGAGGTCCAAGTACATTAATTTTTTCCCCTGCTTTCTTGTCAGATAGCATGGTAGTTCCTAGACCTTCACGGCGATAAAGCATCGTAAATTGCTGCTTCTCATTGTCAACTGAACAAATACTAATTGGTCTTCTTAATAAAGGCTCTACTCCAGGAGTTACTTTAATATGGACAAATTGACCTGGCTCCTTCATTGAATCAACAAGGTTGCCTTGAACCGTTAATTCAAAGATATCCATAGCAATTGATTTTTGCTCAATAATTGTCATCCATTCTTGTTGAATCACGCTAATACCACCTCTTGTTTACGAGTGATTGGCTCCATTGCTTGTGCTTGGAAAGTCATCGATTCTAATACTCCTAAAATTGCATACGCAGTATCCAATGAGGTTAAGCAAGCCACACCGTTTTCTACGGATTCGCGTCGGATTCTAAAGCCGTCACGAGCTGGTTGCTTCCCTCTTGTTAAAGTATTAATGACGAATTGTGCTTCACCTTTTCTAATCACATCGATTAGGTTTGGTTTTTCAGCACCAATCTTATTTACAACGGTTACTGGGATATTTTCTTGCTGCATGAATGCAGCAGTTCCTTCAGTTGCAAGGATGTTGTAACCAATTTGATGGAAACGTTTAGCGATGCTTAACGCTTCATCCTTATCCTTATCTGCTACTGTGAAAAGTACAGATCCGTATAGTGGAACGTTAATTCCTGATGCTACTAATCCTTTATATAGAGCTTTTTCAAGCGTTATATCCTTACCCATTACCTCACCAGTAGATTTCATTTCTGGACCTAGTGTAATATCAACTCTTCTAAGCTTCGCGAATGAGAACACTGGTGCTTTTACGTATACTCCACGAGATTCAGGATGGTAGCCAGTTTCATACCCTAGTTGCTTTAATGGTGTTCCTAAGATCGTTTTTGTTGCTAGGTTCGCCATCGGTACTCCTGTAATCTTACTTAAAAATGGTACAGTACGGCTTGATCTTGGATTCACTTCAAGTACATATACTTGATTGTCAGCAATAACAAATTGGATATTTAATAGTCCGATAATATTTAAGCCTTTTGCAAGCTTGATTGTATATTCAATAATTTGTTCCTTAATTGAATCCGTTAAATTTTGTGGAGGGTATACAGCGATTGAGTCTCCTGAGTGAACACCTGCGCGCTCAATATGTTCCATAATTCCAGGAATGTATACAGTTTCTCCATCGGAAATGGCATCCACTTCAATTTCCTTACCTGTTAAATAACGGTCAATTAATACTGGATGCTCCGGATTGATTTTTACTGCGTTCTCCATATAGTGAAGTAATTCATCTTGGTGATACACAATCTCCATTGCTCTTCCACCTAGGACATATGAAGGACGAACTAATACTGGATAACCGATTTTCTCTGCTACTAAAACCGCTTGGTCCACTGATGTTGCCGTTTTTCCTTCTGGTTGAGGAACTCCTAGTGTTGATAGCGCATGTTCAAACTTATCACGGTTTTCTGCACGATCTAAGTCTTCTAAAGACGTACCAAGAATTTTTACACCCTTTTCAGCAAGACCCGCTGCTAGATTGATAGCAGTTTGACCACCGAATTGAACAATGACGCCTTCTGGTTGTTCTACCTCAATAACATGCATCACATCTTCAACAGTTAACGGCTCGAAGTAAAGCTTATCAGAAGTGTTAAAGTCAGTCGAAACCGTTTCAGGGTTGTTGTTAATGATAATTGCTTCATAACCAGCCTCTTTAATCGCCCATACGGAGTGAACAGTCGCATAATCGAACTCAATCCCTTGA
Organism: Bacillus sp. AK128; assembly: GCF_053903075.1. NCBI lineage: Bacteria > Bacillati > Bacillota > Bacilli > Caryophanales > Bacillaceae > Bacillus > Bacillus sp. AK128. The sequence goes on from NZ_CP096379.1 coordinate 2,910,762, forward strand.
CCAATACGGATTGGACCTGAACCAAGAACCAACACACTTTTCTTATCTGTCATTAGTGACTCATTTTCATCTTCATATGTGCCGTAGTAATAAGGAGTTGAAGATTCAAATTCTGCTGCACATGTATCAACCATTTTATAAACTGGTAACAAATTGTGCTGCTTCCTTACATCATAGATTTCAGATTCTGACATATTCCAAAGCTTTGCAACCGCTTTGTCTGAAAAGCCCATACGCTTAGCTTTTGTTAAAATTTCTAGGTTTCCAACGTTCTCACTAAGCTCTTGATCCATCTTGACGATATTTGAGAATTTATGAAGGAAGAAAATATCAATTTTACTCCATTCAAAAATTTGTTCAATGGTGATTCCTCTTCTTAACGCTTCTGCGACAATAAATAAGCGCTCATCATCTGCTTTTGTAATTCTTCTCTCGATCTCTTCATCTGTTAAGCTGCGGAATACTTCTTCCGTAAAGTGATATAAACCAGCTTCTAAAGAACGGATTGCTTTTAATAGGGACTCTTCAAGAGTACGGCCAATTGCCATTACTTCCCCAGTAGCCTTCATTTGAGTGCCTAACTTACGGTTTGCTGATTCAAACTTATCAAATGGCCATCTAGGAATCTTTGAAACCACATAGTCTAGTGCTGGCTCAAAACATGCATATGTTTTACCTGTTACAGGGTTCATCATTTCATCTAGTGTTAAACCAACTGCAATTTTTGCGGCTAACTTAGCAATTGGATAACCAGTTGCTTTAGATGCTAATGCTGATGAACGACTTACACGTGGATTCACTTCTATTACATAGTACTGGAAGCTATCTGGGTCAAGTGCTAGCTGGACGTTACATCCACCCTCGATTTTAAGAGCTCGAATGATTTTAAGTGAAGCGTTACGCAGTAACTGATACTCACGGTCACTTAAGGTTTGGCTTGGTGCTACTACGATAGAGTCACCCGTATGAATCCCAACAGGATCAATATTCTCCATATTACATACAACGATTGCATGATCACTGCTATCTCTCATTACTTCATATTCAATCTCTTTAAAGCCAGCAATACTCTTTTCCAACAAACACTGTGTTACTGGGCTATTTTTTAATCCACTTGTAACGATTTCAATTAATTCTTCTTCATTCTCACAAATCCCTCCGCCGGTACCACCTAATGTGTAAGCCGGACGAACGATGACAGGGTAACCGACCTCTCCTACAAACTTATATGCTTCTTCAAGGGTATGGATGATGTCACTTTCAGGAACTGGTTGATTTAGTTCATTCATTAATTGACGGAACAGATCACGGTCTTCCGCTTGCTCGATCGCTGAAAGCTTTGTACCTAGAATTTCAACTCCACATTCTTCAAGTACTCCAGCTTTTGATAATTCCACTGCTAGGTTTAAACCTGTTTGACCACCTAGAGTAGGAAGCAGGGCATCTGGACGTTCCTTACGAATAATTTTGCTCACGAACTCTACTGTCAGAGGCTCGATATACACTTTATCTGCCATTTCTGAGTCTGTCATAATCGTTGCTGGGTTTGAGTTAACAAGTATGACCTTATATCCTTCTTCTTTTAAAGCTTGACATGCTTGTGTTCCCGCATAATCAAATTCAGCTGCTTGACCAATGACGATTGGGCCTGATCCAATTACTAGTATCGTTTCAATATCATGTCTTTTAGGCATATTGTTTAACCTCTCCCTTTTTACTGCGTTCAATTAAAGCTTGAAACTCATCAAATAATTCATTTGCATCCTCTGGTCCTGGTGAAGCTTCTGGATGGTATTGGACTGTAAAGGCTGGGAAATCAAGATGGCGTAAGCCTTCAACTGTTCCATCATTTAATGCAACATGTGTTACTTCTAAACGAGTATTTTCTAATGACTCTTCTTCCACTGTGTAACCGTGGTTTTGAGAGGTGATTGCTACCTTACCAGTTGGTAAATGCTTAACCGGATGGTTAGATCCACGGTGACCAAACTTCATTTTTTCTGTATTCGCTCCACAAGCTAAAGCAAAAAGTTGGTGTCCTAAGCAAATCCCGAATAATGGAACTTTTCCTAAGATTTCACGAATCATTTCAATTGCTTCTGGTACATCCTTTGGATCTCCAGGTCCGTTGCTTAACATGATTCCATCAGGATTTAATTGAAGAATTTCCTTTGCCGTTGTGTTATAAGGTACAACTACTACATCACAATTACGATTATTTAATTCACGTAGAATCCCGTGTTTCATTCCAAAATCTACTAATACTACTCGATCTCCTCTTCCTGGACTTGGGTAAGGGTTAGTTGTAGAAACCTGTTGTACTTGATTGGTTGGAAGTTGCTCCGTTTTTAATTTTTGTACAACCTCTTCCACATTGACTTCCATTCCACATAAAGCACCCTTTAATGTCCCATATTGACGGATAATTCTTGTTAGTTTTCTTGTATCGATCCCAGCTAAACCTGGGATGTTTTTCGCTTTAAAGTATTCATCTAGTGTGTATTCACTTCTCCAGTTGGAAGGAACATCACAAACCTCTTTCACAATAAAACCAGAGATTGCCGGATTAATAGATTCGAAATCATCACGATTAATTCCATAGTTCCCGATTAACGGATAAGTAAGGGTAACAATTTGACCGCAATAAGAAGGATCAGACAAAATTTCTTGATAGCCAGTCATTCCAGTGTTAAATACTACTTCACCGATTGAAAGCTCTGTACTTCCAAAGCCTTCGCCTACAAATACTGTTCCATCTTCTAAAATGAGCTGTCTTTTCATACTGTTACCGTCTCCTTTTTCCAAGCAATTTTTCCACTTACCATGGTTAGTTGTGGCCATCCTTTACAATTCCATCCTGTAAATGGAGTGTTTTTTCCTTTTGATAAGAATGTAGCTGGGTCAATTGCTTCTTCTGTTTCTAAATCGATTACTGTAAGATCTGCTTGTGCACCTACTTCAAGTTTTCCATAAGAAAGGTTGAAAGCTTCTGCAGGCTTTATTGTTAGGAAATCTACTAATTGTTTTAGCGTAATTTTTCCTTTTTCTACGAAATGACTATATAAAAGTGGGAAAGCTGTTTCTAATCCGACAATTCCAAAAGGTGCTAATTGCATTCCCTCTGCTTTTTCAGACGCTGCATGTGGTGCATGATCTGTTGCGATGAAATCAATTGTTCCATCGAGTAATCCTTCAATTAACGCCAGTTGATCTTCTCTGCCTCTTAAAGGAGGATTCATTTTATAGTTAGGATCTAATCCAGGAATATCTTCATCACATAATAATAGATGATGCGGTGTAACCTCAGCCGTTACTTTAATTCCTGCTCTCTTCGCATCTCTCACAACACGGACCGATTCTTTTGTACTAATGTGACATACATGGTAGTGACAGCCTGCAGCTTCAGCTAACAGTACATCACGAGCAATATGAACGGATTCACATACAGATGGAATTCCGTTAATTCCTTGTGCTTTAGAGAATGTTCCTTCATGGACAGAACCTTTATTTATTAGCGTATTATCTTCACAGTGGGCAACAATCGCCATATCAAGAGCGGCTGCTCTTTTCATCGCCTCAAGCATAACTCCAGCACTTTGCACCCCTACTCCGTCATCAGTGAAAGCGAATGCGCCAGCTTGTTTAAGAGCTGCAAAATCAGTTAATGTTTCTCCAAGCTGTCTAACGGAAATTGAAGCATATGGTAGAACGTTAACAGACGAAGTTTCCTTGATTCGATTTTGAAGCCATTCCATTTGTTCCTTTGTATCTGGAACCGGTCTAGTATTTGGCATTGGAGCTATCGCTGTAAACCCACCTCTTGCAGCTGCATTTGATCCAGTTTCAATCGTTTCCTTATGCTCTCCACCTGGTTCACGAAGATGGACATGAAGGTCAACTAGACCTGGTACAACTAGTTGGTTTTGGACATCAATCACTTCGTCCTGTTCTGTTACGGGAAGGTTTGCTTGGATTTCACTTACCTTTCCATCCTCGATTTTTACGTCAGCATAGATCAATTGACCTTCTTGATTTAGTAACTTACCATTTTTAAGGATTGTTGCCATTTTTGATTTTCCCCCTCATTATTAGTTACGACCGCTTTTAGTACTGCCATTCTTACAAAAACACCATTTCTCATCTGATCAAAGATTCTCGATCTCTCACATTCTACTAAGCTATCAGCAATCTCAACGTCTCGGTTAACAGGTGCTGGATGCATAATAATACTGCTAGGCTTCATTCGTTTCTCTCTATCCACAGTTAATCCATATTGATTATGATATTCTTCTACGGTGAGCCCCATTTTATCTCCGTGTCTTTCATGCTGAATACGAAGGAGCATGACAACATCTGCCATTTCAATTCCTTCATCTAAATTGATATAAGTACCATGTGGATGATTTTCTTCCATCCACTCTCTAGGTCCTGAGAAGAATACATTTGCTCCTAATCGTGAAAGTGTCTCTGCATTGGACCTTGCAACGCGGCTGTGACGAATATCCCCGACAATCATGATGTTTAGATTTTCAAACCTACCATATTCTTTTCTAATCGTATATAAATCGAGTAAAGACTGTGTTGGGTGGTGCCCACATCCATCTCCTGCATTAATAATTGGAATGTTTATTGATGGGATTAGTTGATCAAAATAGTGATCTTCAGTGTGACGAATTACAAACGCATTGATGCCAATCGCCTCTAATGTTTTTACCGTGTCGTAAAGAGTCTCTCCTTTTTGAACGCTCGAGTTATCAGCTTCAAAGTTTACCACTTGGAGTCCAAGTCGTTTTTCTGCCACTTCAAAGCTGAATTTAGTACGTGTACTTGGTTCAAAAAATAGATTGGCTACAAATACTTCGCTTTCGGCTTTCCAGCTTTCACCTCGTTCAAACCACTCTGCTTCATCTAAGATTTGTTGGATTTCCACTACTGATAAATCACTCATCTTCACTACATGCTTCATTATAATTCCTCCCATCAATGTCTGAAGTACATATTCTTTCCAAAAAAACACCCTTCTCTGTATGAAAAGGGTGTAAGAAAGCAGAAGGAGTCGCAAAATTATTCCTTCTTTACACCCTTGAAAGCCTCTCTGGACTCATTTAAAAGGTGACCTATTTAATATTGTCATTAATATCGGACATATCACCTGACTCCACTTCACGATCTGGCAAGATGACATTTAGTAAGATTCCAAGAATAGCTGCAAGCGCCATTCCATGTACTTCAAAGTGTTCAGATACTTTTATAATAGCTCCACCAATCCCAATTACTAGGATAACAGAAGAAATAATTAAGTTGCGATTTTTACCTAAATCAATTTTTGAATCAATCATCATTCGTAAACCAGATGAAGCGATAATTCCGAATAACAGGATTGATACACCACCCATAACAGGTGTTGGGATTGAGCTGATTACCGCACCAACTTTACCGACAAATCCAAAAACAATAGCTAGTACAGCTGCCCCACCGATAACGAATACACTAAACACCTTTGTAATGGCTAATACTCCGATATTTTCACCGTAAGTGGTATTAGGTGGTCCACCGATTAATGACGCGATGATCGTTGCAACCCCATCTCCCATGATTGAACGGTGTAAACCTGGTTTTGCAATCAAATCTCTGTGTACAACTCGACCTAATACCATTTGATGTCCAATATGTTCAGATAAAGTAACGACCGCGACAGGAACCATTAACCATACTATACTCCAAGAGAAATCTACTCCTGTATAGAAGGTAACAAAGTCAGGCATTTGAAACCATTTTGCATTTTGAACCCCTGAAAAATCTACTAAGCCAACAAAGTATGAGTAGATATAACCTCCGACAATTCCAAGTAAAACCGGAATCAAGCTTAGGAATCCTTTTTTCAAATACACTGAGAAAATAACCGTTAGAATTAATGTCACTAATGCTGCCGATAGATGAAGCAGACTGTAGGTAGTTGGATCATTCGGATTAACTAGCATTGCCATATTAACAGCAGTCCCGGCAAGACCCAAACCAATCACGATGATGATCGGTCCAACAACAACTGGTGGAAGGAGTCTCATTAACCATTTGTATCCAACTGCCTTAATGATTAGCGCTACTATTCCGTACACCAGTCCCGCTAAGAAACTTCCTAGCATTGCTGCTTCTGGTCCACCTAAAGCTTGGGCTGATATAATTGGTGCAATAAAAGCAAAGGACGAACCTAAGTAAGCAGGCACTTGACCTTTCGTAATAAGTATAAATGCTAGTGTCCCAAGTCCGCTTGAGATTAACGCAACCGCTGGACTTAATCCTGTTAAGAATGGCACAAGAACGGTCGCTCCAAACATTGCAAATAAATGCTGGAAGCTTAGAGAAAACCAATTAACGGCTGATGGCTTATCATGAATGTCTAAAACTATTTCTTTATTGGATTTCATATGTAATCCCCCTTATGGTCTTATCGTTATTTCTTCTCTCTTTTTTGAAAATTATTCATTTAATAACAAAACCTCTTTGCAACCGGGCAAAGAGGCAGGCAGAATACACTTATCTACATAAGTATATTTCTACCCTTTTGTAGCCTCTCTGGACTCCCTTAAAAGGGTGTTATTTATTTTTCATGTATCGTTACTTGTTCTATTTCATCAATTTCAGTCAAATCAACCACAATCTTTTCTGAGCTTGAAGTCGGGATGCTTTTACCGACAAAATCCGCTCGAATTGGAAGCTCTCGGTGACCACGATCTACTAAAACAGCTAGCTGAATTTGAGCGGGACGTCCTAAATCCATTAAAGCATCCATTGCTGCTCGAACAGTTCTACCTGTAAATAATACGTCATCTACAAGGATTACCTTAAGGTTCGTTACATCTACTGGCACATCTGAGCCCTTAAATAATGGCTCTTGATCTTCCGTCTTCGTGGTTAAATCATCCCGGTAAAGCGTGATATCTACTTCACCTACTGGAATTTTCTTACCTTCAATTTGTTCTATTTTTTCTGCGAGCCGTTTAGCAATATGAATCCCTCTTGTTTTGATTCCAATTAATACAGAATCCTCAATTCCTTTATTTCTTTCAATAATCTCATGAGCAATTCTGGTTAAGGCTCTGCGAATGGCTTGCTCGTCTAAAACGATGGCTTTAAATGACATGGTGCTCACCTCTTTTATTTTTCCCTTGAAAAGAAGTATAAAAAAATCCTCCCACTGTCAGTGAGAGGATAGAATTTTGGTATAAAAAGGGCATAAAGGTCCCTCCTTATACTTACTCCGTTTCCTTCTCAGCCTCACAGGACTGTGTTAAAGGGTCATATGTTATTAAGGTAATTATGTCAGGATGCTCGAAATTTGTCAACTTCTTTTTTTAAGCCAATCTAATACCTCTTCAAATTCTGACGGTAAGGGAGCTTCAAATTCAAGGTATTCTCCCGTTCTTGGATGATCAAATCCTAAAACACCTGCATGTAGTGCTTGTCCTTCAAGCTCGATTGTTTTTCTAGGACCATATTTGGGATCACCTGCTAACGGATAACCAATATATTTCATGTGAACGCGGATTTGATGTGTTCTTCCTGTCTCCAATTGGCATTCTACAAAGGTAAAATCCTTAAACCGTTCCAACACCTGAAAATGTGTCACTGCTTCTTTGCTATTTTTTTCTGTCACCGTCATGCTTTGACGATCCTTCTCATCTCTACCTATTGGTGCGTCAATAGTACCTTTATCATGAGGAATAACACCGTGCACAATAGCTTTGTATCTCCTTGTCACGGTCTTATGAACAAGCTGATTAACTAGAGATTCATGGGCCATGTCATTTTTAGCAACCATTAATAATCCGGAAGTGTCCTTATCAATTCTATGGACAATCCCTGGCCGCATTACCCCATTTATACCTGACAAATCCTTGCAATGTGCCATCAATCCATTTACTAATGTACCTGATACATGACCAGGAGCAGGGTGAACAACCATTCCTCTAGGCTTATTCACAACAAGAACATCTGCATCTTCATAGTAGAATTCAAGGTTCATTTCCTCTGGTGTTACATCTAAAGGCTCTGGGTCTGGAATTGTAAGAGTAATCTTATCATCTGTTTTACACTTATAGTTCCCCTTCACTGCCTTACCATTAACCTCAACGAGATCCGTTTTAATCCACTGTTGTACTTGAGAACGAGACCACTCATCATTCATCGACGTTAGTACTTTGTCGATTCTCTCTAAATGTTCCTCTTCATTAACTTTGTATGTTACCTGTTCCATGCTGCGTCTCCTTTTCTTGCTTTCCTTCTAATAAAGTATGAATAAAGAAAAGCCCCACGCCGATTACTAATGCAGAATCAGCTATATTAAATATTGGAAAATCATAAGTGAAAATATATGTATTAATAAAGTCTACGACTTCCTTCCTAAATAAACGGTCAATAAAGTTTCCAATTGCACCACCAAGCATTAACGCTAAAGACCAGCCCATAAGCTTTTCCTTCGATGAGAGACGTTGAAGGAATATAACAATACCTATGATCACGATTGTTGTAATGATATAGAAAAACCACATTTGTCCTTGGAGTATTCCCCAGGCTGCTCCCTTATTACGGTGTGAAGTTAAATATAGAAAGTTAGAAATAAGTGGGATGGATTCCCCTAGTTCCATATATTTTACAACTAACCATTTAGTAAACTGATCTAGTAAGACCACGATTAATGCCGTTATATAGTATAACACTATTTTTCCCCCGCTTCAGATAAGATACTACCTGATTTTATCATAGACTATTCATATCAGACAATGAGCTTATATTTTAGAGGGCTAAACTCATCTTAACTTGTCATAAACGGATTGATTAGAATGCCTGATGCAATAATAAGGATCACCTACTAAAACAGCCCCAGCAATGGCTAACCCAAAGCAGAGGCTTAATTCTAGGGCTGTGTTAAACTTTGTTGTTGATTTTCGTTACAGGACACTCGCTTTCCGTGGGGCGTGCGGTGAGCCTCCTCGGTTGCGCCTGCGGGGTCTCCACCTGTCACGCTACTCCCACAGGAGTCTCGCGTCCTTCCACTTCAATCAACTGTGCAAAAAAACAACGTAGTACTTTAACAGAGCCAATTCTAAAAATAGACGCTATTTTAGCGCCCTATATTCTTACTAAATCACTATAAGTAAAGTCTTCCAAGGTTCTTGCAGTTGGTAATGTTTTTAATTTCTCAAATGGAATTGGTTTGCCACTCTCTTCACAATAACCATAAATACCAAACTCGAGCTTCGCTAAAGCTCGTTTAACATCTGCTAAGTCATCTTGAATATGCTTTTGAATGAGAACTTTTTTTTCATCTTGCTTTTTTTGAAAAAGGGGTTCAGTAGCAAACTCTTCCTTCACATTTACACTACCAAACTTTAGCCGATTCTCTAGCTCTTGTTTCATCACGAGAAGTTCAGAATGAATTTCATTAAAATCCATGTTCATGATCACGCTCCTCTTTGATGTTGAGTATTGTGTATGATGTAGTCTAACCTTCTATCAAGAAAATACAAGCAACAAGTTTTTCCTCTCATTCATATCATTCGTAATATTATTTGAGGTTTGTCGGATGGACATCTTCTTTTGAAAAGTATTATGGTGAATTTCTACTATAGGCCACTTCACCATCTTATGTAAGAAGCATCCAACTGTGAATTCGAAAAAACAGAGGCTAGTGATTAATCTAATCACTAGCCTCCTATTTCTATTCGGAATAATGTTCATTTATGACATCAGCACATCTAGAGCATAAGCTTGGGTGAGAGTCATTTTGACCAACAGTTGGTGTTACAATCCAACAACGATCACATGTTTCTCCTTCAGCTACCTCAATTAAGATTGAGACATTTTCAAATGTTTGGGCCTGCTCAGGAGCTTCCTCAACTGATCCACCTAATTTTACATCAGAAACAATAAATAACTGCTTTAAGTCTTCTTTTATAGACCCTAATAGTGCGGATGACTGTTCATTTGTAAATAATGTAAGCTTTGCAGTTAGAGATTTACCAATAAGCTTTTCATTTCGAGCCACTTCTAATGCTTTTAAGACGTCATCTCGAAGTGACATGAACTGATCCCATTTCTTCTCTAATTCTTTTGCATTGGTAATTTCTGTTGCATTAGGCATATCGACAAGCTGAACACTTTCCTCTTCAACTCCTTGAATATAGCCCCAAACCTCATCAGCTGTATGTGGAAGGATTGGAGTAACTAGCTTCGTTAAAGTTAGCAATGATTCATATAGAACTGTTTGAATTGCTCTTCGATCCTTTTGATCAGCAGATTCGATATATAGAATATCCTTTGCAAAATCGAGATAAAACGAACTTAGTTCAATCGTACAGAAATTATGGACTGAATGATAAACAGCTGCAAAATCAAATGTATCATAAGATTTTTTAACTTTATCAATTAGTTTATTTAATTTAACAAGAATGTATTGGTCTACTTCTCTTAGGCTCTCAAAAGGTACGGCGTTTGTTTGATGATTATAATCTGCAAGGTTACCTAAAAGGAATCTAAAGGTATTTCTAATTTTACGGTACACCTCAGATACTTGCTTGAAGCCATTATCAGAAACGCGCACATCTGATTGGAAATCAACAGATGCTACCCAAAGGCGTAAGATATCTGCACCAAATTGGTTGATAACTTTACTTGGTAAGATTACATTTCCAATTGATTTACTCATTTTTCTACCCTGTTCATCCAAAGTAAAACCATGACTAAGGACTGCTTTGTAAGGAGCCTTACCAGTAACAGCAACACTTGTTGACAGGGAAGAGTTAAACCAACCACGATATTGATCAGAACCTTCTAAATATAAATCAGCTGGTCGTTGTAAATCATCTCTTTCTAATAGGACCGATTGATGAGACGAACCAGAATCAAACCAAACATCCATAATGTCAGTTTCTTTAGTAAACGTACCATTTGGACTTGATTCATGTGTAAATCCTTCAGGAAGAAGATCCTTTGCTTCGCGTTCGAACCAGATATTTGATCCATGCTGTCTGAATAAACCTGATACATGCTCGATTGTTTCATCGGTGATAATTGGCTCACCATTCTCACCATAAAACACTGGAATTGGTACGCCCCAAACACGTTGACGGGAAATACACCAATCTCCTCTGTCACGAACCATGTTAAACAGTCTTGTTTCACCCCAAGCCGGAACCCACTGCGTCTCTTGAATAGCAGCTAATAAATCCTGACGAATATCGGCAATCGAGGCAAACCATTGAGCTGTCGCACGGAAAATAGTTGGTTTCTTTGTACGCCAGTCATGTGGATAAGAGTGAGTAATAAAGCTTAGCTTTAATAACGCTCCTACCTCTTGAAGCTTTTCAGTGATCTGCTTGTTTGCTTCATCATAGAACAAACCTTCAAATCCTGGTGCCTCAGCTGTCATATATCCTTTTTCATCAACAGGGCACAAAACATCTAAACCATATTGCTTTCCTACGATAAAGTCTTCTTCCCCATGTCCTGGTGCAGTGTGAACACAACCTGTACCTGAATCTGTTGTAACATGCTCGCCTACCATTACTAATGAATCACGATCATAAATTGGGTGCTTGGCAACAACCTTGTCTAACTCTTTACCTTTTACAGTTTTAACAACCTCAGGTTGCTCCCATTCAAGAACTTTTGTTACCTCTTCTAAAAGAGCAGAAGCAATCACAAACTTTTCATCGTTTACTTTTACGACACTGTATTCTAAGTCCGGATGTAAGGAAATCCCAAGGTTAGCCGGAATTGTCCAAGGTGTTGTTGTCCAGATGATGATTTTCTCATCTCCATCTAGAATGCCTTTACCATCTCTAACATCAAATGCTACATAAATAGATGCAGAGCGCTTATCTTGATACTCAATTTCAGCCTCTGCTAACGCTGACTCACTTGAAGGAGACCAATAAACAGGCTTTAGACCTTTATAGATATAACCCTTTTTGGCCATCTCTCCGAATACTTTGATTTGCTGAGCTTCATATTCTGGCTTTAAAGTAATATAAGGATTAAACCAATCTCCGCGTACTCCTAGTCGCATAAATTGCTGCCTTTGACTATCAATTTGTTCATAAGCATACTCTTCACAAAGCTTTCTAAACTCAGAGACACTCATTTCCTTACGGTTCACTTTTTTATTTTTAGTTAATGCCGTTTCAATAGGAAGACCATGTGTGTCCCAACCTGGCACATAAGGTGCGCTGAAGCCAGTCATCGACTTGTAACGTATAATAAAGTCCTTTAATACTTTGTTTAAAGCATGCCCCATATGAAGGTCACCGTTCGCATAAGGAGGGCCATCATGAAGAACATATAATGGACGACCTGAAGCTTTTTCTTGTACTTTTTCATAAATATTCATTTCTGTCCATTTAGCTTGGACCTCTGGTTCACGATTAGGAAGATTTCCTCTCATCGGAAACTCTGTTTTAGGCATGAGTAATGTATCTTTGTATTCCATTCTATTTCCTCCAGTTTTTATTAGTTTCATCATTTCCATAATTAAGGGATGTTAAAAGAGAAAGGTTAAAAATGCCTAGAAATAATAGGAACTTCGTTTCAGGCGTCTACATCCAATGAGATTTAAACATAACCCATATTTTGTAAATAAACGCAAAAAAGACCTTCTATCCCAAAAGGGACGAGAAGATCTCGCGGTACCACCCTTATAGACTAAGTTAGCTCATAATTTCAAAGCTAAGCATTAATAAAAAGTCCACTCTAGCATCCGTAACGAGAATGATTCGCCATGGCCTACTTATGCTTGTTCGGCATGGAACTCCAGGGTGATCTTCATTCCTTCTTCCTGTATCGAGCTTCCACCACCCTCGACTCGCTAAAACAGCTCCATGAAGAAATTACTGTCCCTATCATAGTTAGATTGTCTATTTAATCAGACATTGTTTGTTAATGAATTATATGTAATAATCTTGAATTCGTCAAGACTTATTCGTCTGAATCCATATCAACACTTGGTGCTTTAATTTCTTTATTTAATTCCATTAGATGATCCCAATCATCATTTTCAATCAATTCTAACTGGGCTTGGATCAGCATTCTGAATCTTGTACGGAATACCTTTGATTGTTTCTTCAATTCATCAATTTCAATCGTAACTTTTCTAGCCTTTACAAGTGACTCGTTAATGATACGGTCAGCATTTTTCTCTGCTTCTTTTACAATTAGCTTTGCTTCCTTAGACGCATTTCTTTTCACTTCTTCAGCCGTTTCTTGGGCAATTAGAATAGACTTGTTTAGGGTTTCTTCTATGTTTGAAAAATGACCTACTCTTTCTTTAAGCTCAATTACCTTTTCTTCTAACTCTTTCTTTTCGCGAATCACAAGCTCATAATCCTTAATCACTTGATCCAAAAATTCGTTAACCTCATCTTCGTCATATCCACGAAACCCTCTAGAAAATTCTTTGTTATGAATATCCAATGGTGTTAAAGGCACGTTGGCCACCTCCACGTTCTCATTTATACAATTTCTTTCTTATTTCGACAATTTTGCCACTATTTCCTTCTATTCTAACAAACTTTTTGTTATTTGGCTTTACCAATTTTAATTCGAACCTTATCTCTTTTTGTTTTTCCTTCAATAGCAGTAATTTTACATCTTCCGTGCCCTCTTACAGAAAGGATATCTCCTTCCCTACATTCAAACGATGTTTCTTCAACCTGCTTGAAGTTTACCTTTACAACACCACCCTTTATCAAAGGGGTAGCTTTAGATCTTGATAAATTGTAAGCCTCGGCAACTAATACATCTAAGCGCATGGATGAAACGGTACAGAATTCTTCTTTCCATTCTTCCTTAATTTGAAGGATTTTGTCTAGTTCAATCTCTCTAAGACTTACCTTCGCACGACCAATAGACTGTAAATTCATTCTAAGAAAATCAGAAATCTCGTTAGCCACAATGATTTGAACCCGTTCACCTTCAGACAAAATATCTCCGTACTTAGCACGCTTTAATCCCATTGACATAAGTGAACCTAAAACCTGTGGATGCTCAATAGAGACAAACTTATGTGGATAATCTACTTCAAAAAGCTTAAGCTGAAAGTCAGTTTCGGTAGGCTCATAGTAATCAGGGTATAGCAGTGCACGCTGACGTTCTGAATGAAGAGAACCTCCAAAAAATTGAACAAGTACATCTTGATTATGACCTATCACATTTTTTACAATGAGCTGTTCTCTAGGATCTAAAAAATCTAATAATTTCGGGCTATAAGTTGAAGTTACCGTTTCTTTCCATTCAAATACTTGATCTATAAAAGCATGCTCTTCAGCGCGAAAATGCTGGTATATCGTCATACACTTTGCTCCTATTCTTGTTATTAATCAGTTATTAAAATTGGTTCGAACAAACCAGTAACTATAAACACAAAGAAAGGGAATCTATTTAAAGATTCCCATCCTTCAAACTATTTTTATTATTTCAGGTAACATTAAATAAGACCTAAAAATTCAAATAACGAAACAAGTCCTCGACTAGCAAAGTTCAATAAAAAGATTGCTACAATCGGGGAAATATCGATCATTCCTAGTGGAGGAATAATACGTCTAAACGGTTCTAAATAAGGTTCACAAATTCTAGCAAGGAATTGTCCGAATCCGCTTTGTTTGGCATTTGGAAACCATGAAAGTAGGATATATATAATTAAGGCATAGGAATATATATTAAGAGCATACAACAAAATTTCTAATAATGTTTGCAAATTACCACCTCTTCTCTGACATGTCTTCTTCTTGAATGTAATCTGATATGCTACCAGTGACATCTACATTATCCGGTGTACACAAGAAGATGTTTGAGCCGATTTTTTGGATATCTCCACCTATAGCATATACTGTACCACTTAAAAAATCTACAATTCTAATAGCTTGATCATGGGAGATCCGTTGAAGGTTAATGACCACCGATCTCCTATTTTTTAAATGATCTGCAATCTCTTGCGCTTCTGAATAGGTTCTTGGTTCAAATAATATCATTTTGGAAGAATTTTTCTGAACACTTTGCAAGCTTACAACATTTTGTTTTGCTGGCGGTTGGTGTTTTGCTGACCTGGACACTACCATATCTTCTTCTGGGTCTGCCTGATCATGGTCATTGTAATCATATTCTTCATCTAAGGCGAAGAAGTTTTTAAATTTAGATTTCACACTCACGTTATGATCCTCCTAAATAGTATTCCATGATAAAACAATTCATCATAAATACTTGATATATTGATTATTCGAATAAGGAAGTACCAACTCTTATAAAAGTTGCACCTTCTTCTATCGCAATCTCAAAATCATTAGACATTCCCATCGACAACTCTCCACATTGAGCATAGTCTAGTTGTAATGCTTGTACATTATGTCTAAGCTCTCTTAACCTAACAAAACAATCTCTTATTATTAATTCATCATCAGTATTTGGCGCCATTGTCATAAGCCCTACAATCTGTATATTCTTATATTCGGCTAGTTGATTAATAAAGGGAATGACCTCTTCCGCTGATAACCCATGCTTAGACTCTTCACCTGAAGTATTTACTTGAACAAAACATTTGACAATATTCTCACACCGTTTATCCATTTCTTTTGCTAAAGAAATTCGGTCTAGTGAATGAATGTAGTCTACTTCATTTATTATATTTTTCACTTTTCGTGTTTGTAAGGACCCTATAAAGTGATAGGTTGGTTCAGTGCCTAATTCTTTTTTCTTCTCAAGTAAGCCTTCGTCTCTATTTTCACCAATATGTAATATACCTGCTTGCATTGCTTCATTAGCTTGTTCTAGTGTCACATATTTCGTAACAGCAATTAACTGGATCTCATCGGGGTTGCGATTTACTTTTAAACAAGCTTTATGTATCCGTTGTTGAATGGTAGCTAGATTCTCTTTAACAGTCAAAAGTTCTTCAGACCTCCTTATATCCGATAAAACTCATCATTCTTCCTGTCTTTCCAGAATCCCTTCGGTGAGAGAAAAACAATTGCTCCTCACAGGATGTACATCTCAAGGAAAGTTGGATTTTGTCTTCCAATACCCCTGCTTTTAATAGTAATAGCTTATTTAGATTGGATAAATCTAGTGAATATTGACCTTTTGAAATCTCTTTATATGGTAAGGGATCACCACTTGTAAGAGTTTTTTTCACCTCATGAATGACACGATCATCCACTATATAGCAGCATTGATGGATAGAAGGTCCAATCGCAACTTGGATTTCTTCAACTGCCACTCCCTCATCTTCAACCCAGCACTTTATCATTCTATTGGCTATTTCTTTCACTGTTCCCTTCCAACCGGCATGTGCCAGTCCAATCAACCCTTTTTCAGGTGCATGAAAATAGAGAGGCACACAATCAGCATAAACAGAGGTTATCAAAAGATTAGGTTCATTTGTATATACACCATCCGTATTCGGAATTCCTTCTTCATATGCGTATATACCTTTTCCTATGTCTGCTTTTGTTACCTTCTTAATATGATGGTCATGAACCTGCTCAGAACATACCCAGGCTGTTAAAGGAAATTGTAATATCTCTGAAAGCCTTTGTCTATTTTGTAAAACACTTTCCTTTAAATCATTGACATGTAAACCTAAATTAAACGTAGAAAATGGTTTATTACTGTAACCCCCATTTTTTGTTGTAAAGCCAACCGTTAAGTGAGGAAACTCTTTATGCCAATTTGGTATAGTTAAGAATTCATTTTGTACTAGTTGGAAAGGCTCCATTTTTAAGCCTCCTTTAGTAGGAATACTCAATTGTATAAAAGGAAATTATCCCTTCGACACTATTCTATCACAAATGACGAAAAAGAGGGTATTTCAATTTATAACTTAAGTTCTAACTTAACACTGTTATAGGATAGATTGTTGCTTTTCGTAAAAATGCTAGGCTGTAGTTTTAGAAAAGAACCTACCTTAATTTACTGAGTCGTTATTATACTCTTCCCCTCCTGCTTGATAAAAACGAACTAAAATTACATCTGCACCAATTTTAACAATATTCCGCCATGGAATAATGACTTCTTCACCTCTTCCAAAAAAACCTAACATTCTAGTGCCTGAAGAAATAACAATGGCATCAATTTTACCTGTCGTTGTATTAATTTCTAAATCATCAATATTTCCTAATTTTTTTCCGTCAGCAACATTTACAACATCTTTGACTTGGAATTCAGATATTTTAACCATTCTGTTCATCCTCTCTATAGGAAGCGAATATATATATCTATAAAGAATTATTACATCAAAAGGCTACTTAAAAAAAGAAACAAAAGTAACTACACTCTATAGTCATATATATGTAATGAGGAAACATAATCATTCTTAAAACAAATAAAAAAGCGGAATAGCTTAAAAAACACATGAAAAAGAACCGTCAAAATGACAGTTCTATGATTGTATATTTTTATTCATTTGTCTAATTGCTGCTTTTTCTAATCTTGAAACTTGAGCTTGAGAGATTCCAATTTCTTCGGCAACCTCCATTTGGGTTTTACCTTGGAAAAATCGTTTTCTAAGTATTAGTTTTTCACGTTCATTTAAACGTCTCATACCCTCTTTTAGTGCAATTTCCTCGATCCATTGAATATCTTTGTTCTTGTCATCGCTTAACTGATCCATTACGTAAATTGGGTCTCCACCATCGTTATAAATCGGTTCAAAAAGTGATACAGGATCTTGAATTGCATCAAGGGCAAATACAATCTCCTCATGAGGAACATCCAATTCCTTAGCAATTTCTGCTGCAGTTGGCTCTCTTGATGTCTCACTCATCAATCGTTCTCTAACTTGTAAAGCTTTGTAAGCAATATCACGTAAAGACCTGGACACTCGAATGGGGTTATTGTCTCGTAAGTAACGTCTAATCTCTCCGATTATCATCGGTACAGCATATGTCGAAAATTTTACATTTTGACTTAAATCAAAGTTGTCGATTGATTTCATTAATCCAATGCAACCAACCTGAAATAAATCATCAACATATTCTCCTCTATTATTAAACCGCTGGATGACGCTTAGTACAAGACGTAAATTCCCATTTACAAGTTTTTCTCTTGCCCAGATTTCGCCACTTTGCATTTTCTTAAATAGCTCTCTCATCTCATCATTTTTAAGTACGGGAAGTTTAGAAGTGTCCACACCGCATATTTCTACTTTATTTCGAGTCAATTCTTTCCCTCCTAACGGGAGCTGCTGTACAAAGTAAAGTATCTCCTTTGAAGGGAAATTTATGCACTTCCTACAAAGACTGATTGACTCAAAAAGGTGTAAAAACTTATTTAAACCTTGATATTACTTACTCTTTGTCCACGAAAATTTTTTTCTTTTTAGACCATTTTATTAAACTCTTTCCTTAATCGTTTAATAATTCTTTTTTCTAGTCTAGAAATGTAGGATTGTGATATTCCTAACATGTCAGCAACATCTTTTTGGGTTTTCTCTTCCCCACCTATTAGACCAAAACGAAGTTCCATTATTTGCTTCTCCCGATCATTTAATTGATGGAGTGCCTTAATTAGTAATTTTTTTTCAACATTTGCCTCAAGATCTTTTGTAATAATATCCTCTTCTGTTCCCAGTACATCTGATAATAAAAGCTCATTTCCATCCCAATCAATATTTAATGGTTCATCAAAAGACACTTCAGAACGAATCTTATTATTTCTTCTTAAATACATAAGAATTTCATTTTCGATACAGCGTGATGCATATGTAGCTAATTTAATTTTCTTCTCTGGGTTAAATGTATTAACCGCCTTTATTAATCCTATTGTTCCAATACTAATTAAGTCTTCTATATTAATTCCCGTATTTTCGAATTTGCGCGCAATATACACAACTAGTCTTAAATTACGTTCAATTAGAATCGCTCTTGTTGCTTTGTCACCCTGGGGAAGTTTTTGTAAAAGAACTTCCTCTTCTTCCTTTGATAAAGGGGGAGGCAATGCTTCACTTCCACCAATATAGTAGATCTCGTCTGTTTTGAGGCCTAGTTTTATAAGAACTTTATACCACCAAATTGTTAATTTCATTTTCAAATGTCGCATGAAACTCCTCCTTTATGCAGATTGTATTGAAGATTGCAATAACATCTTAGGATGTATAATACAATCAAATTCGTCATCAGATGATAATGTGGAGTGACTAATCCCAATCAACACCTTTTTCACATTAACAACTTCTTCATTTTGAACAATTGTCACAAGATCTGGCTTTATTGCTACTAAGAATTCATTTTGTTGTCCAACACCACGATATGGAACAATCCTTAATCGGGAGTCCCATCTATGAGTGGATTCCACCGTTGAAAAGGAATCTAAACCTTCGGATTTTTCAATTATTTCTGCAGGTAAAAAACCCCCTACCTTTAATACATCGACAATCATGACTGGAGACTTCGTAATAGGATCGGACAATTGATTTCCACTATCGACAAGTCCCCTTAGCGAAATTGTTTGTTCTTCTATAGTAATGGAGACATTCACCAATTGTTCATATTGGATTTTCTTTACCTCCATGTCTTCTAATCTAGTTTTTGAGAAGTACCACAGAATAGGAAAGCCTAACAGGACAAAGGACCAACTTATTGGACTACCAAAGCCTGTTGATTTTGTTGCAACCATACCATCAAAAATCACCATTTCAGTACTTAGAAAATAATGAACTCCTAGCATACCTCCTCCCATTATGAATGTTGAAAAATAAAAAGTTAATAACGCCTGGAAAAAATAACGAAAACGCTTAAAGCCAAAAGTAGTTAACACCATAACAATCGAAAAGAGTAACTTGACTATCGGATGGCTCATGATTGCAAAATAAGGTGTTATAAGAAAGAGCACAATAGACGAGCCGATTAGTGCACCACATAATAAACGTATTTTATTAATTCTACGCTTAAGAATGATAGCCGTTAACAGCAACAATGATGCGTCAATACAGAAGTTTAATAACCATATCGCATCTAAATAAACTGTCAAGCTAGCACAACCTTTGCAATAATCTATGAAACAGAATCTTTCATTCTATTCCCTTTGTAAAAACTAGTATATATTCATTCTAGTTGGAAGTCTGTCAGTTTATGCCGATAAGAGTGCATAAATTTTAGGATATTTCTTCATATTTTGTCAAAATAAAATCAATGGCGTTTGGATTATAACTTTATAGGGGAATGGAATATTGAACAACAAAAAAACCAGACATTTTACATATGCCTGGTTTTTAGTAAGACTATTATCTACGACGATTTCGATTTCTTAAAAACGTCGGGATGTCCAAGGTATCTTCACCATTATTATTATTATTATTATTATTATTATTGGCTGATACTTCTTCACGCTTTACTTCACGTTTTACTCCTGGTGTTGGAGCTGCCTGCTGCTGCTTTATAGGCTGTATTGAAGGACGTGTAGATCTTGGTTCACTTGCGTGATCATTGAACCCAGTTGCAATTACTGTAACAATGATTTCATCCTTTAAGTTATCATTGATCACTGATCCAAAAATCATATTTACTTCTTGATCAGAAGCAGAAGCCACTATATCAGCTGCCTCTTGTACCTCATAAAGGCTTAAGTTTGATCCACCGGTAATATTCATTAATACACCTTGAGCTCCATCTATAGAAGTTTCTAGTAATGGACTGGAGATGGCACGCTTAGCAGCTTCTGCTGCACGGTTTTCACCTGTAGAAACACCGATACCCATTAGAGCAGAACCTTTATTAGACATAATTGTTTTTACATCTGCAAAATCCAGGTTGATTAGTCCTGGAACCGCGATTAGGTCAGATATACCTTGTACACCTTGACGAAGAACATTATCCGCTTCGCGGAATGCTTCAAGCATCGGTGTATTCTTATCAACAATCTCAAGCAATCTGTCATTTGGAATAACAATTAATGTATCTACAGCTTCCTTCATCGAGTCGATTCCACCAGTTGCTTGATTAGAACGTTTTCTACCCTCAAAAGTGAATGGTCTTGTTACGACACCAACAGTTAGAGCACCAATTTCACGAGCGATTTGAGCAATTACTGGTGCAGCACCCGTACCAGTTCCTCCACCCATACCAGCTGTAACAAACACCATATCTGCACCCTTTAACACTTCTTCAAGCTGTTCTCTACTTTCCTCTGCAGCTTTTTTTCCTACCTCAGGATTTGCACCAGCACCTAATCCTCTAGTAAGCTTACCGCCAATCTGCATCTTAACTTCAGCCTTTGATAAGTTCAACGCTTGTGCATCTGTATTAACTGCAATAAAATCTACACCTTGAACACCATGTTCAATCATTCGATTTACGGCATTATTTCCGCCACCACCGACACCAATAACCTTTATCGTAGCTAATTGATCTAAATTTGTATCGAACTCCAACATAATAGGTCCTCCTAATTTACCGAATTCCTTTCCCATAATAATGGCATTAATCACCCACTTTGTGGGAAGTTGCCATAACCATCAGGGTTATTTTTCTGGTCTTTTATTCAAAGAAATATCCAAAGAATTTTTTTACTTTATTTTGAATATTTTCATCTTGCGGTTTTTGTTTTTTAACTGGCTGACTTTTTGATGCTTTCTTTTCCCCTTGTTCAATCGAAACCGTTGAACCTATTTTCTTGCCTTGTAGCTTGGCATTTTTATAGGCAAATTGGATCAAGCCTACACCAGTAGTATATTGTGGTTCCCTAACACCAATATAGTCTGGAATCGCAATACGAACATTACTTCTCATTACTAGTTGCGCAAGCTCTAATACACCAGGCATCGTAACGACACCTCCAGTTAGGACAAACCCACCTGGTAATTCTCTAATCCCCATTTTCCTTAGCTCTTGTTGGACTAGTTCAAAAATCTCTTCAAGCCTTGCTTCAATAATATCAGAAATTTCTAGTTGGCTAAATTGTTGATGTTGATCACTACCAATAATCGGTACACTAAATACTTCATCTTCAGATGCATGATCATAAAAGCCGTGTCCGTGCTTCACTTTTATTTTCTCGGCATCCTCCGTTGAAGTACGTAAACCAATTGATAAATCCTTGGTAATATGTTCTCCTCCAACTGGAATTACAGTCGTTGAACGTAATATTCCTTGTTCAAATATGGAGACATTTGTAGAGCCACCACCAATATCAATAAGTGCTACTCCTAAGTTCTTCTCATCCTTTGATAAGGCAATAGAACCTGCAGCTAAGGACTGTAAACATATATCCGTAATTTCTAGGCCGGCACGTTCAACACAGCGCAATAAATTATGTAATACCGTTTTTGAGCCAGTAATAATTGTACCTTCCATCTCTAGTCGGACACCAATCATCCCACGGGGATCATTAATTTCATCTAAACCATCTACGATAAATTGGCGTGGAATTACATCAATGATTTCCCTTTCAGGTGGAATTGATACAACTTGAGCTGCATCAATCACTCGAAGAATATCTTCATTTGTAATTTCACGATTATCGCTAGATACTGCAACTACGCCATGACAAGATTGAAGCTGAATGTGATTACCAGCAACTCCTACCACCACTCGATTAATTGAAACTCCAACCATCCGTTCAGCTTGTTCAATGGCCTTTTTTATAGAATGAACGGTTGCATCTATATCAACAATTGTACCTTTTCGTAATCCTTCTGATTTTACATTACCCACACCTATTATGTTAAGGTTATCATTTAACATTTCTCCAATGATTACCTTTACATTGGATGTACCGATGTCAAGACTCACAAAGATTTCATTGTTGTTCATTCTTTGGCACCTCCTTTATGATCTCACACTCTATTTTTTTACTATTACGGAACAACATTTTTTTAAACTACACACATAATTTTTTTATCATAAGGAGAATATTCAACAAATTCTATCTATTCCCTTTTTGAAATTATAATTTTTCTCACTTTTCTCTAGAAACTGACCATTTTGAAATGATAATTCTACGAATCACAGCAATATTTTGGAATAACCTTACTCCAAAGGCAAATACTGCAGCCAAATACAAGTCTACACCAAGATGAACACCAAGAAAAGCTAAACTTGCTGCTAAAATTATATTAAAAAAGAAACCTGATACAAACACTTTCTCATCATACAAATTTTGAAGATGAGCTCTAATCCCACCAAACAGGGTATCTAGTGATGCAAGTACAGCTATTGATAGATAATTTGAGTATTCATCTGGGACTCTTATCTCTGAAGACAACCCAAGGACGATACCGATAATTAAGCCTAAAACTGGAAGCCACATATCAAGATCCCCCCTTCTCGTTACTGACAGGCTGAGTATGTTTAAGACGAATTGGCTGATCGTAGGCAGGGATGGTCAAGTGATTAATGGGTGATGAGATGACTAGCTGTAGACCTTCAATTTCAAATTCGAATTGAATAGAGTCTGAAGCAATCATTCTGTTATACAGCCTTTGCGGATCATCAGCTAACACCTTAACTTCAATTGGAACACGAGGTAAACGGAAATTGTTAATAGTTGTAAATCCATTCACATCCCTTATGGCAGATGTATTGATGTAACGCTGATTAGCAATTGATATATGAGTAGCCCCATTAATGTTTAATTCATTGATTAGTCGTCTGAGAACTTCTGCTGAGACCTGAGGCATGGCTTGTCCAACTATTGGCTCATTGAACATATTTTCTATAGTAATCGTAATTCCTTTTCCACTAATATCGGTAAGACCTGCTTCTTCTCTTAGTTCTTCAAGAGTATTTTGAAGAGCAAGTTCTTTACTTTGTTGAAACTCGGATTCATACTTTTCAATAGTCTCTTCATATTTCCTAATTTCCTGTATTAACTTAGATTGTTCTTCTAGTTCTTTATCAATCGCTTCCCTTAATTCCCATGCATCTCGTGTATCTCGTACAACTGGTTCATTTGTGGTTTGAAATTGAATGGCGAGCATTAAGCCAACTAGTAACGCGATTAGGGAAAATACATAAATACTTCTATTTCGCACGGGAACCACCTTTCATTTTACTTAGTAGATCTAATCTTGACCAAGCTTAGGCTCTAGCATAATTTCTTGTTGCTTTGCAATTTTCACATTAATGTTATCATTAACTAGTTGATCCTTTACTCCTCCGGTTATATTCAATGCAGCTTCTAAAACACTAGAATCTCCGATTGCTGTAATAACAAATGGAGCAGGATGTTGAGTACCGTCAACACTTACAACAGGACCTATACAGGATATATATGAGTCATGAAAAATCCGTTGTCCATTAATTGCAATAGCATTCGCACCAGAAATAAGTAGTTCGTTGATTACATTATGAATATGTCCTTCATGAACAATATAATTATTTACATTTGCTTCTGAAGGTACGTACGAAGCATCCTCTAAAGTGACCTGGATTCCAGGACCCTGAACTTTAACTTCGCCAACATACATCCTAAGTTTTTCAACATCTTCTACCAGATTAAATAATACTTGCTCTTGATCAGCTAAGTTTTCCTCAATCTCTCTAATTTTCGATTGTCTCTCAAATAATTCTTGTTGTAAATTTCGATTTAACTCTTCCTGCTTCACAAGTGTGTTTCGATATTCATATTCTCTTTCCCATTGACGGTTTGTTATCCCGTTGGCTTCACTATTTTCACTTTTAGTAAATTGATAGGAAAAGGAAATCATAAATCCTAAAACTATACACACAAAAGAGAGTATTAAATGATTACCCTTCACTTTCATCTTCGTTCACTTCTTCCTCTTTTTCCTGCACTTCCTCTACTTTTTCATAGGATTCAAAGTAATAAGCGACCTCCATGTGAATGATTCCCTTTAAATTCGGATCAAGTTGGTTCACAATCGCTGGATAGGCACTCATTTTTTTAGCAAAGTCAGTAATTGTCGATCTAACCTCATGACCATCATTCATAAACAATGTTATTTGGAATGGATCTGATTCCTGAGGGGTATGATGTACCTCAGAAATTGAATTAGTTATGGCTGGTGATAGCTTTGCTAGCTCTGATGCCATTTCCTGCAGTGCACTTCCAGTCTCCCAATTCATTAATAACGGAGCATCTGAATGCAAATAGGTTTCATCACTTGGTTCCAATACAAGTCCATTTTCTAAAATAGGAACAATATTACCTTCATTCATCGCGTACGCCACTCGTTTCATTTCTTCTACCGAAATTAATACAGTATTTGGAAGTGATCTCTTAATTACTACTTTTTTAATTTCTTTATTTTTCTTAATCTTTTCAATAATTAAGTCACTCTTAACACTCCAAATGCTTGTCTCATTTGACAATCCCGATAAGTTTATAATTTCCCCTTCTGAAACATGGACATTCCCATTAACCTCGATAGTTGCAATATGACTAAAAGGAGACTGGAGATAAAGTATGCCAATAATAAGAAGGAAAAATATAGAAACAGAGAAAATAAGTCTACGATTGGCTTTCTGTCTTCTTTGTTGTTTGAGCTTTGGAATCCGATCTTCTAGTGTAAGGACCTTCCCCTTCTCCATACCTTCATTCACCCATCATATTAATTTTTTCATAGACTGTTTTCGCATATTTCTTGTCTTTTTTAAACTTAATTTTACTAAATATTTAGTTCCGTTGGTTTTCGCTACAACCAACTCCGGGTTTATAAAGCTAAATCAACAATCTTTACGAAAACGCGTTTTCAAATTAGATTTTAATTTTATATGATTTTCCTCATTCAATATGTAGTTAAACTTTCAAATGATAATCTGTTAGTTGTTTTATACCGGTTCAATCAAACGTAAATAAGCTTTATAGAAAGGAATAAACGGCACGATTACCATGCCGTTTATATTATCATTAATATACGAACTCATCGTGATTAAATTATAGCATAAAAGGAGACAAATAGTGGATTATTTTCGACCAATTATTTCAACTTCTGTATGCAAATCAACATCAAATTTTTCTTTAATTACACACTGAATATGTTTAATTAGATTTAAGACATCGAACGCAGTCGCATTTTCTTTATTCACTATGAAGTTTGCATGCATATCAGATACTTGTGCACCACCAATTTGATATCCTTTTAAGCCTGCTTCTTCAATTAATTGACCTGCATAATGGGGCAAAGGATTTCTAAAGATACTACCCGCGCAAGGGAAATTCCATGGCTGAGTATCACGGCGATAATCCTTATTTTTTTGTAATTGAGCTTTAATCTCATCCTTATTTCCCTCTGTTAATTGAAGGACAGCTTTAACACATATACCAGGACGCTCCTTTTGAAGAACCGAGGTACGGTACGAAAACTTTAACTCTTCATTGGTTAGCCATTCAAATGTACCGTCTTCAAACAGGACATAGGCTTTTTCTACGATTTTAGACATATCAGAACGATGGGCTCCAGCGTTCATATAAACAGCCCCACCTAATGAACCAGGTATTCCCCCAGCAAACTCTAAACCAGCTAATCCTTTTCTTGAAAGAACGGTAGCTAGTTTAACTAGAGGATATCCTCCACCTACAGTGATTTCTGTACCATTTATCTCTAATGAATCTAATCCTTGGCTAAGTTTAATGACTACACCCTCAATCCCTTGATCAGAGACTAAAAGATTTGATCCTCTACCAATCGCTCTCCATTTAAGGCCTCGTTCATTAATAAGCTTGATCGTATATTCCAACCCCTCTATTGAAGAAGGTTCTACAAATAAATCTGCAGGACCTCCGATCTTCATCGTGGTGTGATTAGCCAATGCTTCCCCTAAAGCTACCTTTCCGACATTTCCTTCTAAAAGTAGGTTCGCTAATTTTTCCATGTTGACCTCCTAACAAGAACTAAATTATTCCTCATTGTATTTTCTATATCGTATGCAATTGAATAGGCAAGAGTCATAGTCAATTTATAATTGAACTTAAAACAACTTATATCCCAGATTTTTAAAATTCTACAAGCAATAAAAAATAGGTTGAATTTTATTTAGGAAAATTTATTTTACCATTACACTTATTAAATTGTCTGTTTTTCAAAGCTCTTTTCTAAAATATTATTGATTTTGGGACATTTTAGTTGAGTACACACCCAGTTTTATAGGCAAGGTGAGTATTATTTTTTTATTACCTCTTTTACTTTATCACAGTCTATTTCACCAGTTATATAAATACCTATAAAAATTCCTTTTACAAAATCTTTTAATATCCTCATACTATAGTGTTTTGTTCGACTAGATATTTCATCTTTTAAATAGGTAAAACCCTGTTCAATAAAAACAGGGCTTTACCACTTTTAATATCTCGCATATCTACTAATATTTAACAAAACTCCTACGGCCATAAGCATAAGGGTTAACGACGAGCCTCCATAGCTTAAGAAAGGTAAGGTAATTCCTGTAACAGGCATTAAACCAATTACTACTCCGATATTGATAATAACTTGGATGGCAATCATTGAGATAATCCCAATTGCTAGAAAGCTACCAAATAAATCAGGAGCACCTAATGCAATTCTTACCCCTCGCCATAATAATAAAGCAAATAACAAAATCACGAGCGAACCACCGATGAAACCTAATTCTTCTGCTAAAATCGCAAAAATAAAGTCTGTCTGTGGTTCTGGTAGATAGAAGAATTTTTGACGACTCTTACCTAACCCTAGTCCAAGTAATCCACCTGGCCCAATGGCATACAGTGACTGGATGATCTGAAACCCACTACCCAACGGGTCCTCCCATGGATCTAAAAACGAAGTGATTCGTTTTATTCTGTACGGTGCAGAAAGAATCAAGGCGACAAACCCAACCACACCTATTAAGCCGAGACCTATAAAGTGACTAATTCTTCCTCCCGCTACAAAAATCATAACCATACAAGTACCGACCATCACAGTTCCTGTTCCAAGGTCTGGCTGAAGCATAATCATACCGAAAGCAAAGAATACTAATCCCAGAGATGGGATGAGCCCTTTTCTTAAGGAGGTAATCTTCTTTTGGTTCTCAGATAAGTATTTTGCAAGAAAAGCAATCATGGCAAGCTTCATGAATTCCGATGGCTGAATAGAAAAAGCTCCTACCCCAATCCAACTTCTCGCTCCACCACGGACTAATCCGACTCCTGGTATTAATACTAATACTAATAAAATAAAACAGATAATAAGAACAACTTTAGACCATGTGCGCCATGTCCAATAGTCTATGTTCATAATAAAAAACATGGCAATAACTCCTAGTCCTGCAAATAGCAATTGACGCTTCGCAAAGAAAAAGGAATCCCCATCAAATTTATAGGTTGCCCACGCAGCACTTGCACTGTAAACCATAATCATCCCTATTGATAAAAGTAAAAGTGTAAGCACTACTAGTAAAAAATCTGGCGTTGACTTCTTTGTCGGCAAGTGGATCACCTCAGGTCCTAAAATTAAGGACATAGCCGTTTAGAATAACATAGTAGTCATCGTCATCTTTTTGAAATGATCACTACTACTATATAAGCTAAACAGAGGCCCTTCAAATTAAAACCTGAAAAGGCCAAGCCCTTACTTCAGTCTATGCACTGCCTCCACAAAAATGTCACCTCTTACTTCAAATGTTTTATATTGATCCCAGCTTGCACAAGCGGGTGATAATAAAATGACATCATTAGGGGCTGAAAGTTTGTAGGCGGCAGGCACTGCATGTTCCACATTATCGACATGTTCAATCGATTTAATCCCTACTTCTTTTGCAATTTTTATTAATTTTTCAGCAGTTTGACCAAAAGTAACGAGTGCTTTTACATGTTTTAAGTAAGGTTTAAGGTCATCAAATTCATTTCCACGATCTAATCCTCCAGCTAGAAGAATTGTCGGTTTTTCAAAGGAAGATAAAGCCTTACTTGTAGCTAGGATATTAGTTGCTTTAGAGTCGTTATAGAATAGCCGATCCTGAATCGAAGCCACATATTGTAATCGATGCTTAACACCTGTAAACGTTCTTAACACATGACAAATCGCATCATGGTCAATATTGATAAGTTTAGCAACAGAAACTGCGGCTAAGATATTTTCTAAGTTATGCTCCCCAGGTAAAGCAATCTCTTCTACCTTTAACACCTTCTCACCACAAAACTGAATAAACCCGTCTATAACAGATACTCCATTCGGCAATGCTTGCTTTGTAGAAAAGAATACCTTCTTTGCAAGAGCATTCTTCGCAAGTTGAGTCACTTCTTGGTCATCAGCATTTAGCACTAAAAAATCTTCTTCTGTCTGGTTCTTAAATATATTTGCCTTTGCCTTTCCATACTCCCGCTTCGTTCCATGATAATCTAAATGAGCTTCAAATAAATTAAGGAACACTGATATTTTCGGTCTAAATGTCTGAACTCCAAGCAATTGAAACGATGAAAGCTCAGTAACAATATATTGATCCGGTGTAGCTGATTGAACAACCTCACATGCAACTGTCCCAATATTTCCAGCTATAATTGGGTTTGTATTTCCTGCTAAAAGCATTTCATAAATAAGCGTAGTTGTTGTAGTTTTACCATTGGAACCCGTAATGCCAACAAAAGGTGCTTCTGAAATTTGATAGGCCAACTCTATTTCAGTAAGAATAGGAATATTTAATTCAGAGGCTCTCTGTACAATTGGGTTTGTATAAGGAATACCCGGGTTTTTTACAACCGCAAATATTGATGAGTCCACTATTTCTAACGGATGTTCACCGCAAATAACCCGAATCCCGAGCGTTTGCAAGGACTGGGCTGACTCATTTTCCTCTATAGGTTTGATATCGTTCACAATAACCTTAGAACCTAATTGATGCAAGAGCTTAGCTGCAGCTAAGCCACTCTTGGCTAGGCCAAGTACTAACACATGTTGATCTTTATACAATTGTAAGTTTTTCAATTACATCCACACCTCAATATATATTCCAATAACTGCAAATAGTAGTCCAACCGTCCAGAATGTGACAACAACTCTCCACTCTGACCATCCCACCAACTCATAATGATGATGAAGTGGACTCATCTTAAACACTCTCCTACCCGTTGTCTTAAATGAAATAACTTGAATAATGACAGAAAGGGTTTCAAGAACAAATACTCCACCAATTATGACTAATAGAATTTCTAGCTTTGTTAATATGGCAATAGTGGCAATAGCACCACCTAGTGCAAGTGAACCCGTGTCTCCCATAAATACCTTTGCTGGATGTGCATTAAATACAAGAAATCCTAACACCGCTCCTACTACTGCGACAGAAAAGATCGCTATATTAAACTGATCCTGACTCCATGCAAGGACAGCAAATGCACCAAACGAGATCGCGGCTGTTCCAGCCAATAATCCATCCAAGCCATCAGTTAAATTAACAGCATTAGAACCTCCGACTAGCATAAATATAAGGAAAACAATATAAAACCATCCTAAGTCAAAGGATAAATCAGTTCCAGGAATCCCAACCACAGTTGAAAAGTCATACTGAATAAAAACGATAAAGAATATAATAGCAATGATAATTTGACCCAATAATTTTTGCCTTGAAGTTAACCCTAAGTTTCTCTTCATAGCTACTTTAATAAAGTCATCCAAAAAGCCAAGAATTCCGAATCCAATCGTTACTAATAATAATAAAAACACTTCGATTGAGGGGGTCGAAAACTGGTACGTCATAATTAATGTCGTGATGATAATAGAGACTAAAATCATCAATCCACCCATTGTAGGTGTACCTGATTTCTTTTGATGAGATTTAGGACCTTCCTCCCTAATGCTTTGACCAAATTTCAGCCTTCTTAAAAAAGGGATGAAAATTGGAGAAAGAAGAACAGATATAAGAAAAGCGACAATAATCGTAATTAAAATTACTTGTTCTACCATTGCTCCTCTCCTCCTTCCTTTTGAATAATTAACGCTGAGTTTATTGATTCTATTCTTTTTGTGAGCTCTTCTAATTTGTCTCTTACAGAATTAGCATATGACATATTATCATCTATATGTTTAATCGTCACCGAAAATGAGAATTTGGTATCCACGCTACTGCTTCCTTTCAACTTATATGACTGAATATAGTTATTTACCACTACTTCTATGGTTTCTAGAGGATTATCAACAAGAAAAACCGGAAAGTGAGTGGGAAGAAAGGCAGGCATTTCATCTTCTTTTCTCCAAAAAGTTGCGATTGCCCCTTGATATAAAGCTTGTTTTAAATTCTCGGTATTTTCCTCGCTATTTAATGATAATGGGAGATAAAGTCCCTTAGATACAGGTAATTCAGGATTAGAATAGACTACATTAAAGACGACATCATCAAGCTGTAGTCCTCTTTGGAGTGGACAGTCCTTTAACACATCAGCCAAAGTTAACATTCTTCTAATCTCTCCTTTATCAACCGCTTCGCCACTTCTCTATCATCAAAATCAAACACTTCAGTCCCTATTTGCTGATAAGTTTCATGGCCTTTCCCTGCTATTAAAATAACATCACCTTTTATAGCTTTATTTATAGCAAAGCCAATTGCTTTTGCTCGGTCGACAATCGTTTGGTAGCTTCCTTCTTCTACTCCAGCTTCCATATCTGATAAGATTTGTACAGGGTCTTCAGATCTAGGATTATCCGAGGTGAAAATAGCAACATCTGAATGCCTAGTAGCAATCTCAGCCATAATTGGTCGTTTTGTTTTGTCACGATCGCCTCCGCAACCAACTATTGTATAGACAGATCCTTTAGCAAATTCTTTAACTGTTTTAATAGCATTTTCTAGGCTATCTGGAGTATGTGCATAATCTACAACGACAGTAAACTCCTGACCAGCCTGTACAAGTTCAAACCTTCCCTGAACTCCTTCTAGCTTTTCTAGAGTTTTCAAAATAGTGTCCATCGGGATATTCGCCGCGATACCAGTAGCAACGGCTGCTAACACATTATAAACATTAAACATACCAACCAATTGAATGTTTACTGGGTAGCTGTTTTCCCCTACTGTTAAGCTGAAATGAGTACCTGTGTGTGTCATGCGAATTTGTTTTGCCATGATATTACTTGGTGTGGTTATCCCATAAGTAATGACTTGTGCGGCTGTACTTCTTTTGTATTCATCCGCTGCCTCATCATCAGCATTTAGAATGGCATACTTTCTTTTAGAAGGAGAAAAAGAATTACCTAATTGAGCAAACAACAATCCCTTAACACGACGATATTCAGTCATTGAACCATGATAATCTAAATGATCCTGAGTCAAGTTTGTAAAAACTGCTATGTCAAAATCACATCCATGAACTCTTCCTAGATCAAGAGCATGAGAGGATACCTCCATGATGGCCGTATCTACATGAGCCTGATTCATTTTTAAGAAGGTTTTTTGCAAGGTAAGTGACTCCGGTGTTGTATTCTTAGCTTCAAAGACTTGATCACCTATTTTTGTATGAATCGTTCCAATTAATCCTGTCTTTTTATTAGCAGCCTGTATCATAGTATCAATCATGTGTGTGGTAGAGGTTTTACCGTTTGTTCCGGTCACTCCAATTAGCTGTAACTTCTGAGTAGGATGATCATAAAAAAAATCAGCTATTATGGCCATTGTCCGCTTTGTATCAGGAACAATTGCAACCGGTACACCACTTCCTTGTATTGGTTTTTCTGCAATAATAGCAACTGCTCCTTTTTTTATTGCCTGTTCAACAAAGTCATGGCCGTCAACTGTGTAACCTTTTACACATATAAATAAACTCCCTGGCTTTACTTCTCTTGAATCCATTTCGATGGAAGAAATAGCGGGATTTTCTTCTGAATGATATGTATAGAAATGTAACTGAGATAATAATGTTTGTAAGTTCATGAAAAATCCCTCTCTTTAAATAGACATCCTTTACTATTTTACATGATGTTATATAGAAAAAGAAACCATGGATTTACTCCACAGTTTCTTCTTTCTTTTTGTCGGAGTTACCCAGTAAGGCTCGTATAGTTGCACCTTCTTCTACCTTTGTTCCACTAGGAGGTGATTGTTGTATAATAACATCTCCTTCACCCTCTAGGTCAAGCTTAAAATTATAATATTGCTGAGCGATTTCCTGTTTCGTTAACCCAAGTAAATTAGGTACCTCTACCATCACTGGATCCAAATAAGGTCTCGCCTCTTTTTCTATTTGCTCTTCTCTAGGCTCAACTCCCATTGCACGGAGACTATCTCCGATAATGCTTCCAACGATAGGAGCTGCAACGACCCCACCAAACTGCACCGTCCCTTTTGGATTATCTACAGCTACATAGATGACAATTTGTGGATCATCTGCTGGTGCAAAGCCTATAAATGAGACGATATGATTATTTTCCATATATCTGCCGTCCTTCACCTTCTGAGCAGTTCCGGTCTTTCCACCTACACGATACCCTTCAACAAATGCATTTTTACCTGTACCCTGAGCAACAACACTTTCAAGAGCATGCCGTACTTGCTTAGAGGTTTCTTCTGAAATAACACGTCTCTTCAGCTCTGGAGTGTTCCTACTCACAACCTCACCTGTGGCAGGGTCTGTAAACTCCTTTGCAATATAAGGTGTATAAAGATTACCACCATTAACAGCTGCTGCAACTGCTGCAACCTGTTGGATAGGTGTTACTGATACCCCTTGACCGAACGCCGTTGTAGCCTGTTCAACAGGACCTACACGATCAATATTAAATAAAATCCCTTTTCCTTCACCTTGTAAATCTATCCCTGTTTTTTGTCCAAATCCAAAGTCCTTAATATATTTAAATAAACGTTCTTTACCTAAACGTTCCCCAAGTTCAACAAATCCTGGGTTACAAGAGTTTTGAACCACTTCTAAAAAGGATTGGTGACCATGTCCCCCTCTTTTCCAACAATGAAGAGTAGCCCCTCCAACCTTTACAGCCCCAGAGTCATTAAACTCTTCTTTTTCTAAATCAACTTCCTTTTCCTCTAGAGCAGCCGCTAGAGTTATAATCTTAAAAGTTGATCCCGGCTCATACGTACTCCAAACTGGTAAATTCCGATTGTAAATCTCTTGTGGTACTTCTCTAAAATTCGCCGGATCAAAATTAGGTCTGCTGTCCATTCCTAATATTTCACCTGTTTTAGGATCCATTGCTATTGCAATTAAACCGTCTGGATTATATTTAGCTTCAGCAATATCAAGTTCACGATTGATAATCGTTTGAACTTTAGAATCGATCGTCAACTTAAGATTTAACCCATCTTCTGGTGGATCATAGTCAGCAGATAGGTTCTGCATTGGTTGGCCCTTTGCAGTAATATAAGGCTTAAGACTACCTTTTTCTCCTTTTAGCTCTTCATCGTAATATAACTCTAGTCCCATTAAGCCTTGATTATCAATTCCCGCAAACCCAAGCACATGAGATAAATAACTACCGTTTGGATAATGTCGTTTTGAATCCTCGGCAATATATACTCCTTTTAGACCTAGAGCTTGAATTTCTCGCGCTTTTTCATGAGAAATTTTTCTAGCTTCATTTACTTTAACAATCGATGCATTTTTCTTTATATATTCCAACATTTTTTTCTCTCCGATACCGAGAGTGGCTGCTAACGAACCGGCAGCCTCAGTTGGATTCTCAATTTGCCTTGGCATTACATATACAGTGGGGGCACTAATATTTGTCGCTAGTGGTACACCATTCCTATCTAGAATCTCACCCCGTTCTGGCTCAAAAGGAATGTTTCGGCTCCATGAGTTTTTGGCACGATCAGTTAACCAATCTCCGATCCAAAACTGAACAAATCCTAACCTCAGATCAATTATTGAAAATAGAAGAACACCTACTGTGAGGACGATAATGAGTCTCCTTCTTACCGTTACATTCGATACACGCATCCTTAAAAATCCTCCCCCTATTAGAAAACCAAAAGCGCCCTAGCTTGGCCTCATGAAAGCAATCTAAAAGAACGGAAAAAAATACATTTCACCATCCTTTGAAGCTTAGGACTCTAATAGCTAAAAGATAAAATAGTGTTTCAAAGCCATTCACAACTACTATCTACCTGAGTCTTTAAACAAGAAAGAAAGAATGACAACTCAATACAATAGATTCATAGTAGCGTTTCTAAATTTATGTAAGGCTCGTTTCATCTTATGCTTGTACCTTTTAGAATAGAACGAAGGAAGCTAACAAAGGTTTTAAGTCTTATAAGCTTGGATTCGGTGTCAACATAAGTGGAAGATGTTTTTTCCTAACAAAAAAGAGAAGCTCCCTTGTTAAGGTGCTTCTCTTTTTTTATTTATTTAGTCAATTGGCTGATCTTCACTATCTTCTTCACTAATCGTTTCAACCTCTGCTTCTGTGTTTGGTGCCTCTAACTCTATCACTAATTGTGTTTCCTCTTTAAGTTCAGAACCTGCTGGGATGTTTTGATTGATCACATACCCATGGCCTACTAAATTTACTTTCAGTTTAAATAAATGACTTAACTTCATTACATCACGTAATGACCATCCAGTTAAATCTGGCATTAAATAGGATCCATCCGTTTTTAAGAGAATCCTCTCACCAGCAATCACTTGACTTCCGCCATAAGGAGCCTGCGCTAAGATAGATGCTCCATCCCCTATAACTAGTGGCCTAAGCTGCCTATTGGTTAGCTCGTCCACAACACCTTGATGATTTTGATTTACATATGAAGATAGCTCAAAGCCAACTTCCTTAACCGAAGAATCCTTTTTCTCTGTCTTTTCTTCTGAGACCGGCTTGATATTTAAATATTGAAGACTATTCTTTACCACACTATTGAAAATAGCTGAAACTGGCTGTGAGCCGGTTTCGTGTAGAGTTAACTTTGGTTTTGAGACTGCGATATAGACTAGTAGTTTAGGATCTTCCTTTGGCGCCATTCCTAAAAAAGAGAAAACGTTATTTCCGTGTCCAGTTAAGTATGGACGATCTGAATGGGGATCAGGTATTTGAGCAGTACCTGTTTTACCAGCAATTTGATAGCCCTCAATTCGGTATGGCTTACCTGTCCCAGTTTCAGAAGATACCACCGTTTCCAATATATCCATAACCTGCTGAGCAGTTGCCTCCGAAATCGGGGTACCTGCTACCACAGGTTCTCTATCCTCAACGATTTCATTGGTCAGCGGTTCTACTACTTTATCAATAATATAGGGCTGCATCATCTTACCACCATTTGCAATGGCAGTTGCTGCCTGGATCTGTTGAATTGGTGTGACTGTTGTTCCTTGTCCGAACGACGTGGTCACTTTTTCAATTGGATAGTTGTATAATAGTTTACCTGATACTTCCCCAGGTAAATCGATTCCCGTAGGTTCACTAAAACCAAAGCTTGTTAAATAGTTCAATAGGCGATCATCACCATCCATTTTGTTCATAACAAGATTAGCCATTGCTACATTGGATGACCTCTGGAAGCCTTCTAGGTAGGTAATGGTACCCCATCCACCTCTAAAGTGATCTCTAATTGTACTAGGTCCAACTGTATAGGAACCGGATTTATACGTATCATTCGGATTAAAGACACCTTCTTCAATCGCTGCAGCTAGGGTGAACATTTTCATCGTTGACCCTGGCTCATACCTTAAAGCAATTGCATCATTAAGCATATAAGCATTAGCTGGTATATTATTAGGGTCATAGCTAGGTCTTGAGCTCATTGCCAGGATTGCTCCTGTTTTAGGGTCGGCAACAATTCCAATAATATTTTCCGGCTCATACTCCTTTTCCACTTTATTCATGGAGTCTTCAAGGAAAGCTTGAATCTTCTGATCAATGGTTAAATAAACATTATAGCCATTTTTAGGAGGAACGATATCATCTTTAGAAGGAAGTTTAATACCATTACGGTCCCTCTGAAAAACTCTACTTCCATCCTCTTCTTTTAAATAGTCTTCAAGAGTATTTTCAAGTCCCTGTTTCCCCTCAACAATACCATCCTCATTCTTCTTGGCAAAACCAATCACATGCGTTGCAAAATTACCGTTCGGGTAATACCGCTTCTTATCTTTCGTAAAAATAATACCTGGTAATTCAAGTGCTTGAACTTCTAACATAAGCTGATAGCTAATACCTCTACCACCAGGACCTAATTCAACCTGATAACTATCCCGTTCTAATAAACGTAACAGACTATCCTCGCTCATATCCAATAAGGGGGAGAGCTTCCGTGCCGTTTCCTTTACATCAACAACATGACGTATCTCTTTTGAATCCTTAGAATGTTCTTCATCTAAGATCGCAACAACCGTATAGGCCGGTGTATCCTGAGCAATTGCAATCCCATTTCGATCAAGAATACTACCACGGTCTGCTTCTAGAATAGTAGATTGTGAGTATTTCTCTTCCGCCATTACTGGGAGCTCATGTCCATCTACCGTTCCTGTTACTTGAATATATAAAAAACGCAAGGCTAAAAGAAAAAAGAGCGAGCCGAATATTACAGAAAAAACAGCCGCTCCTTTATTTATGTTAGTACTTTTAGTTTTCATTTCAACCACACTCACAAATTCATTTAGTCTTGGACTACTTTCACATTGTTCTCATTCAACATTAACCCAAGTTCATGAGCTTTTGCCCAGATTCGTTCGTATGTACTTAATTCCATTACTTGAAGTTCTAGGTCTGCATTAACCTTGTTCTGAGTTTCAATGGATGTTTGCAGGCTACTAATTTCTCGATTTACTGAGTATATTTTAGCACTATTA
Source organism: Bacillus sp. AK128 (assembly GCF_053903075.1). Lineage (NCBI taxonomy): Bacteria > Bacillati > Bacillota > Bacilli > Caryophanales > Bacillaceae > Bacillus > Bacillus sp. AK128. Next base: position 2,948,436 of record NZ_CP096379.1, read on the forward strand.
GATACCATCACGATACTTCCAATTAAAACCAAAACCGTAAACATCAGGAAAAGCACCTTTTCACCGAATGTAACCTTTAGCTTTTTCTTTGTTATTTGCGGAGCCTGCTGTTGTTGTTGTTCCTCAATTTTTCTTCGTTGTTGGATTTGATATGCTAAATTGCTCATTCTTTTGCCTCCCCATATGTTTATTTCAGTTTTTCAGCAATCCTAAGCTTCGCTGAGCGTGCACGTTTATTTTCACCAAGTTCTTCCTCAGAAGGTACAATTGGTTTTCTATTAACCAACTTAATAATAGGTTGGTACTCTTCAGGAATCATTGGTAATCCATGTGGTAATTGCGGTCCGCTTGATTCCTCTTTAAAAATGGTTTTACAAATTCGATCCTCTAAAGAATGGAAGGTTATGACACTTATTCTTCCACCTTTTTTAATAATGGATATCGATTCTTTTAATGTTTCTTCAAATACCTGTAATTCATCATTAACAGCAATCCTAATCGCTTGAAAGACGCGCTTGGCAGGATGTCCACCCGTACGTCTAGCAGGTGCCGGAATGCCATCCTTAATAATGTCCACTAACTCTAACGTTGTCTCGATTTGCTTCTTTTCACGGTAAGCTTCAATTTTTCTAGCAATCTGCTTAGAAAACTTTTCTTCTCCGTAGTGGAAAAAGATTCGGACAAGCTTTTCGTAAGGCCAATGATTGACAACATCAAATGCTGAGAGTTCAGACTCCTGATCCATTCTCATATCAAGTGGTGCATCGTGGTGATAGCTAAACCCACGTTCAGGAAGATCCAATTGCGGAGATGACACCCCTAAATCAAATACAATCCCATCCACTTCATGAATATCTAGTTCCGCCAAGCGTTCTTTTAAATAACGAAAATTACTTTTAATCAAAACCACTTGATCCTGATAGCTTTTTAGTTTTTCCTTTGCATGCTCAATGGCTAAGCTATCTTGATCAAATGCGAAAAGCTTTCCACCTTTCGTAAGCTTAGAGACAATCGCCAAGCTATGACCTGCTCCACCCAACGTACAATCTACATACAGTCCATCCGGTTTAATATTTAAACCCTCTACTGCCTCATCTAATAAAACCGTCTTATGCTCAAACATTAGAAGCACCTCATATTCTGTCTTTTTAGATTCTTATTTTGATTAGATATCAAATCCAATTAAATTTTCCGCTAGATCTGCAAAAGACTCTTCAGAATCAGAGAAGACCTCTTCCCAACCAGATTTACTCCAAATTTCAACTCGGTTTGAAACTCCGATTACAGCACATTCTTTCTCGAGTCCTGCATACTGCAAAAGTGGTGCGGATATGTTTATTCTCCCCTGCTTGTCTACTTCACATTCAATAGCTCCTGAAAAGAAAAAACGTGTAAAAGCACGGGCATCCTTCTTAGTTAGTGGAAGTGTTTTAAGCTTATCCTCTAAGATTTTCCATTCTTCTAATGGGTAGCCAAATAAGCACTTGTCCAACCCTCTTGTAAGAATGAACGTAGTGCCAAGACCATCTCTAAATTTGGACGGAACAATAATACGACCTTTCGTATCTATGTTGTGATGATATTCGCCCATAAACATGCCCTTGCACCCACTTTCTACCCCTTACTAACCACTTTCCACCACAATTCACCACTAATAAGTACTATTTTCGCTCATAATTGCATTTACTGCAATAGGCGAAAGGAGATTTATGTGAATTTTTTATCGACTTTTTCATTTGTAAATCCCTATTTCTTGCTCTAACTAGACAAAAAAAGACCCTTCTCACCATGAGAAGGGTTTACATCTCCTTAAATAAGTAGGAGTTTATGAGTATATTCCGAAGAAGTAGTTTCCTCTAACATATTTTTAACTAGATTGAAACCATACATATTAATAAAGTAAAACACATTAAGCATACGTTCCTGTGGATGATTCTCTGGTCTTACTAAATGTTGAATACGATCATACTTTTGGATCATTACATCATTTTTCCGTTGAGCCTGTTTGAAAAATTCCATTTCCAAATAATCAAACTGTCTATGAATAATTGTTTCATTTTTAGAGACAATTTGCACTAAACTATCATGGATTTCACTTGCTGAATCACTTAATGTTTTGTAATGGTCTGCAAGAAGTTTTTTCATCTTAGTAATTTCTTGTTTTATACCTTCATTTTCAAGACTCCTCAAAAACTGTTCCTTCTCTTCTACTACACCGATAGAAAGTACGCGTTGAAAAGATAACTGCAATTCATTAATTTCTCTCCATACAGAACCATTCATCAACGTTAGCATTAACCTTGGAAAGACTGGAGGCATCTTCCGTCCCATTACCTCAAATACTCCCTTTAGTTCTGCCCAATAGGCAACCTCCCCTGGTCCAGCCACAAACATAATGGTTGGAAATAAATGCTCCTGCATTAATGGACGAGTTACCACATTATTACTAAAGTTTTCTGGTTGCTCATCTAATAAACGTATTAGTTCATTTTTAGAAAAGTAACATTCATTATGCTTTCCTTGGAAGTACTCGATTCCATCCTTTTCAATTCGCTCAAGAAGAATCCTTTCACCGTTTAAGTGATAAAAGATATGAGCAGAATTTTCCTCACCTTCAATCATAATGTGATGGTCATTCTCTCTTATTCTGTTCTGCTGGCATTGTAAAGTTTTGTTAATTTCTTGGCTTCCTTCAATAAATTGTTTAAAAAAGGGAATCTCAAGCTTTCGAAGTTGCTTATTACCTGAATCAACCAAAACCAATCCTGTATCTCTAAACAATAAAAAGATTAATTGTGCAAAGAAATCAGTATAGGTTTCAGATTGTTTTAAGCATTCATCAATTTTATGTAAGATCTCGTTTGTATAGGTAGTCTCACCATAAAAGCTAAATAGCTCATCTATCCATTCCTTACAGGCTTTTTGATCAAGTTGAACATCACTAACTGAATGTTTATTTGGCCACTTATGATCGAGAGAATGCTTTTTCATTTTTCCATTTACTTCTGAATATGTATGGTTTATCTCTGGAAAGTCATGATCTTCTCCCGCAATCCAGAATACTGGGATAACAGGAATTTGATAGTCGTCTTCTAGTCGTTTTGCCTGTTGGATTATGGTAATAATCTTATTTATTGTGTATAGTGGTCCTGTTAAAATCCCCGCTTGCTGACCACCAATTACCACCAAGCTATCAGGTTGTTCTAGCCTACGGATATTTTCGATTGATTTTATATCAGCATTGTATTTTTCGTTAAAAGATAGTAAATGTGCAACCATTTCATTTCTTGGAAAATGATACTGCTTCAGTTCCTCAATTCGATCTATATATGACTGCTCATTATACGGAGAATAATGAAAATAGGAAGATCTATGTAAACCGTTACCTATGTAGTCTTCTAATAGTTTATTTGTTACTGGCAGTACATGTTCATGAATTTCCATGACAGTCCTTCCTTTCTAGAGCCTCTAGAATTTTCTTTCTAGAGTATAGCATTCGATTCTTCAAAAAGGAAAAAAGTTGCTTATATGAGTTTATAATTCCAAAATTCTCTCTATAATACCATAAACCACAAGCACAACATTTAGTACTAGAAAACACAGAAATAGGCTTCTCCAAACACCTTTTATTACTTTAGGCATTTGAATCTCATCATTCAATTTCCAATTTAAAAATATAAAAATAATCGTCATAATTAAAATAAAAATTAAAATATGTGCCAGTAATGAAATACCGAATACAACTTGTCCTAAATAATAAACGGAGATCATCAACAAAAAAGTAGTGATATCAATTGAATAATGAATTGCACGCCGCTTGTGAATAACAAATTTTTTTAATACTGTAAAGGCTAATAAGAATCCTAATAACGGCAACGTAATAATCGTTGCAAAAATCCATGCTAAAAGGGAAGTCATTTCATCCTCTCCTTTATTTTTCTAACCCTTTCAATGCATCATATAAAAAATCGAGCATAGGTGTATTTGTATGTTGGTATATAGGAAGTGTTCGGTAATAGCCTAATATCCCTTCTACCTCAGTAACATTTCCTTGCTCAATATCACGTAACATCGAGGACCTATTTTTAGCCGTTTTGTTACAAATAGATATAACCGAATCCCACCAAATCCTGGGCTCCTCTGGACTTAATAAAGCAATTACTTCTAGGTAAAGGTTTGAGAACAACTGATGAAAGTGAGGATTACTTAAAAGTTGACCATTCTCAACCCTCAAAATGGCAGTTAATGGGTTAATCATTGTATTAACGACAAGCTTGTTAATGAGCATATTATACCAATCATTAGCTTTCTCAATTGGAAAAAGTGAAGATGAGCATGAATCAACGAGAATTTTTATAAATAGCTCATCGCCTACTAATGTACTAACCCTTGTTACCCCCATCCCAGTATGCTTAACGGAATGTTGATTTAGCTTTAGTGCACCATGTTCGATAACGCCTACTAAAATATTGGTTTGAGGCAGTCTACTAATAAATTCAATATGACTCATCCCGTTTTGCAGAAATAAAAGGCGCGTTGAAACAGAGATTTTTGAAAGAATAGGTATTAGCGAAGATAAGTGGTACTGCTTTACCGTAACAATTATTAAATCGTGCTCGGCAATTCCATCTTTAACACAGACAGCATTCAAGGTTACCTTTGATTCCAGTCCTTCTCTATGTATGAGTATTCCATGATCTTTTATAAGTTTGGCTTGCTCTAAGGTCCGTGTATATAAAGTTACGTGATGCTTAGCTGCTAAATAACCCCCAAAAAGTAGTCCAATTGCCCCTCCGCCAATAATCCCAATGTTCATATAAAAGCTCCCTTTGATTATTCCTCATTTTATATTATCAGATTTTTTCAGTGTCTGGTTAATTTCTTTACTTTTTAAGGACCCTTAGTTTTTATTAGTCTAAATAAAAGAAATCTTTTTGTTACAAATGGCTCTGTAAAACCTGGATGTTGATTTTAGTTATAGGACACCGCAAAAAAGTAACCCCCTTTATGAAAGGCTGTTTTCATAAAGATTGGTACTATTTGTAACGCTTTTTAAGGCACTGAGATGATTGGAGCGGAAGGCACTCGACTCCTGTAAGGAAAAAGAAAAGAGCTTTTTCTAAGGGAGTAGCGGGACATACGACAAAGGAATTCGCTTTGTTGCGGGTGAGACCCCGGAGGCGAAGCTTGTCTAGTTGCAGTGCCCAGCTCCTCGAGGTCAAATAACCCTACATCAAGAAATGGGAAAGATCACCCTTTTCTTGATGTAGGAACATTTGCTTGTCGGAGCTAACCGGGGCACTTCCACTTTTCGATGAGGAGGCTCACCGCCCGCCCCGCGGAAAGCGAGTGCCTGCAGCGGAAATCATCGGACCTAGTATAATTAATTTTTCTGTTTAAATAGCAACAAAGTATACGAAAACACCCTTTAAGAAAAGAACCAAGAAAAAGCCCTCGTGCTAGAAAGCAACACAGGGCTTTATTTACTTACTGTCTATACCGGATAAACAGGATGTTTCCTTTCTGGTGAAACGAGTTCCTTTGAGGAATAAAGCTCAAATCGATTAATTAAAACATCCCTAAGCTCAGAAGCGGCTACAATATCATCGACAATCATTTCTGATGCAAGCTTGTATATGTCAATATGTTCTTTGTATTCTTGATGTTTTTCTTGAATGAATTGGATTCTTTCTTTTGGATCCTCGATTTCATTTATTTTATTAGAATATACTGCATTCACAGCAGCTTCAGGACCCATTACTGCAATCTGGGCAGTAGGTAATGCAATGCAGCAATCGGGCTCAAATGCAGGACCAGCCATGGCATATAACCCAGCTCCGTATGCTTTTCGAACGATGACCGAAATCTTTGGAACGGTAGCTGAGCTCATAGCCGCTATTAATTTAGCACCATGTCTAATGATTCCAGCACGTTCTACCTTTGTCCCAATCATAAACCCAGGGACATCAGCTAGGAAGAGCAATGGGATATGGTATGCATCGCAAAGAGTGATAAATTTGGCAGTCTTATCTGCAGAATCAACAAATAATACACCACCTTTTACCTTTGGCTGATTTGCAATTACCCCTACAGTCCGACCATCTATTCTAGCAAATCCAGTAATAATTTCAGGGGCAAATAACTTCTTCATTTCAAAAAAGCTGTCCTCATCAATTAGTGAGTGGATGGCTTCATACATATCAAACGGAGCATTTTGGTTTTCCGGGATAATTTCTGTTAAGCTTCTACTTTTAGTTGGTGCTTTCCCATCAATAACAGGAACCCTTTCCTTATAATTTAATGGAAAGTAGTCTAAATAACTTCTAGCATACGAAATCGCCTCATGTTCATCTTTTGCTAATACATCACCACATCCACTTACAGAGCAGTGCATGCGTGCTCCGCCCATTTCTTCTAGAGAAACCTTTTCTCCAATAACTTTTTCTGCCATTCGGGGTGAGCCTAAGTACATGGAAGCATTATTTTCTACCATAATGACAATGTCACAAAAAGCTGGTATATATGCCCCACCAGCAGCAGAAGGTCCAAAGAGAATACATACCTGAGGGATCATTCCTGATAACTTTACCTGGTTATGAAAAATCTTCCCTGCCCCGCGACGATTCGGAAACATCTCCAGTTGATCTGTTATTCTAGCTCCAGCTGAATCTACGAGGTATAGTAATGGAACTTTCAATTTCTCAGCCGTTTCTTGAATTCTTATAATCTTTTCAACCGTTCTTGCTCCCCAAGAACCCGCCTTAATGGTAGAATCATTGGCCATAACACAAACGGTTTTTCCATTTATCTTACCTGTTCCCGTTACGACTCCATCGGCAGGCAAGTCTTTCGCTGTATGATTAGCAAATAAAGCATCCTCTACAAACTCTCCTCCGTCAAATAGAAGCTGTAGTCGTTCCCTTACAAATAATTTATTTTGTTCTGTTAATTTTTGATGATATTTAGGCGCTCCACCCTTATGAATGTCAGCACGTTTTTCATGAAGAAGATCTTCATGCTGCTTTAATTTACTCATTATTTATCCTCCTCTTTAGACTTACTTTAAAACAATCAGAACATCACCTTCGTTAACAAAGTCACCTATGTTTACTTTAATTTCAGAAACTTCCCCTGTATAAGTACTTTCAAGAGGTATTTCCATTTTCATAGATTCAAGGGTTAACAACTCTTCACCTTCCGTTACTTGCTGTCCTACCTCAGTTAAAACATTTAATACCGTACCTGCCATTGATGCTGTAATTTCTACCATTTTACTTTCCTCCATCCCTATATTTTCGTTATTATTTTTTTGCTAAATAATTAGTGGTGTAATTCCCCAAGTTAAACTGTTCTTCATCTAATATCCTGTTAAATAAAGGACCATTATGGTTTATACCCTCAATTGAAAGTGTGGAAAAAAACTTTTTTGCTTTTACAATCGTTTCTTGTCGGTCTTTTCCATGAACAATGACCTTCGCAAGCATTGGATCATAAAAACTAGTAACAACCGAATTAGATGTATATCCGAAATCAACCCTTACATCTAATTCTTTACTATAAGAGAAGTCACTAATTAGACCTGGGGACGGTAAAAAGGTTTCCGGATGCTCAGCGTATAACCGAAACTCAATCGCATGACCTTGTCTTTTTAAAGACTCTTGTAATAATGGTAATGGTTTCCCCATTGCAATTAAAAGCTGCCATTCAACCAGATCTAGATTTGTAATCATCTCTGTAACTGGATGCTCTACTTGTAATCTAGTGTTCATCTCTAAAAAATAGAACTGGCCCTTTTCATCCATAACAAATTCTACTGTTCCTGCGTTTTCATAATTAACTGCCTTTGCTGCATTGATCGCTTTTACATAAATTTCTTCTCTTAATTCATTATGCAAAAAGGGGCTAGGTGACTCTTCAATTACCTTTTGATTTCTTCTTTGAATCGAGCAATCTCGCTCATACAGATGAACGATATTTCCAAAACTGTCTCCAAAAATTTGCACCTCTATATGCCGAGCGTTTTCAACAAACTTCTCTAAGAATACTTCATCATTACCAAAATACGCTTTTGCTCTACCTTTAGTAGAGTGGTATGCTTTTTTCAAACTCTCTTCACTAACACATTTTTGCATGCCAACTCCACCACCACCTGCACTAGCCTTTAACATAACAGGGTAGCCAATGGATTCTGCAACTGCACATACCTCTTCAAGACTAGTTAACCCACCATCACTACCGGGTACAACTGGAACACCTGCATTCTTCATTGTTTGTCTAGCCAAAATCTTATCACCCATTTTTTCTATAACCGACGAACCCGGACCAATAAACGCAATCCCATACTTTTCTAACAATCTTACAAAGGAAGCGTTTTCAGACAAGAACCCATAACCGGGATGAACTGCATCAACCTGTTCCTTAAGAGCAACTTCAATGATTTTATTAGAATCTAAATAAGACTTTTGTACGGGTGGTTCACCGATACAATGGGAAATGGTGGCCTCTTTTACATAAGGCATGGTAGCATCTGCCTCTGAATATACAGCCACAGTTTCAATTCCAAGCTTCTGACATGTTTTTATAATTCGTAGAGCAATTTCCCCTCGGTTAGCAATTAGTATTTTTTTCAAGCTATCAGCCCCCTTTTTCTGTTATAAGGTCCTCCTTACTAAAAAAATCAATACATATAATAGAACGAGTAAATCTGCTCTAATGAATTTAAAACCTCTTACCACTATTATTTCTGTACATAATGAATAATTCCTCTTTACTTTTGAAAACGCTTACGTAATTTCATAAGAATTTTTTTAATAATTGTATTATAATGATAATGGAGTAATTTTCTTAATGATAGTGATTATAAGGGGGAGCTTTGATGATGACAACCTTTAAAGTAGAAAAATTACAGGTCAACTACAAAACGATAGAAGAATTTAAAAGATTTAAGGAATATGGAATTCAAGAACTTTCTATGCTTGAAGACCTCCAAGAAAACATTATCGAAAATGATAGTGAATCTCCTTTTTATGGAATATACTTCGGAGAAAAGCTTGTCGCACGAATGAGCTTATATCGTGTTGATCAAAAGTTTGATAAATATTTCGATCCTCCTCAAGATTATTTGGAACTCTGGAAGCTTGAAGTCCTTTCTGATTATCAGCAAAAAGGTTTTGGAAGAGCTCTAGTAGAATATGCAAAAAGCTTTCAGTTACCTATTAAGACAAACCCTAGAGTTAAATCCAATGAGTTTTGGAATGCAATGGGCTTTTCAAATGTTACGTATGACATGGAAAGAGACTTAGGCGAAAATCCTCTTGTTTGGTATCCTACTGGAGTAAAGGAACAGACTCGTCCTTAACTCTCTATTTTCATGTGAATAGTTTACGGGAGACTTCGTTTTATCAATTAACAGCAAACCCTGAAACGGAAAGCTCACTAACAAAATAATAAAAAACAAAAAACAGCTGACTTTTGCCAGCTGTTTTTTAACGATTTGTTATTCTACTCGTTCGAGATTCCCGTTTTGTTCCATTTGAAATTTAACCTTCGAATCATCTTCATCTTGTAGCATCATCATTTTTCGAGCGCGATCCATAATACCAATTAGTGCCTTATAATCCTCTTTCACTAGCTCCAATTGCTGTTCCACTTCCCGCTTTTCTTTTAACAAACTATTCTTTTCTTCTACTAGCTTTTCCACTTTATTTCGAAGAGATTGATTTTGTTGTTTAAGATCATGCTGTTCACCTTCTGATTGCTCATAGGTTTTTAAATACTCAATTACGTTTGATAGTGAAAAAGATTGAGTAGGATGGTTCTTTTCTTGTAGTACAGTAACATCCTTTGTGGTCGCTTTTGTGGACGGTCCTTCTTTTTTCAACTCTTTTCGTTGCTTCTTAGCTATTTCAATTGCTTGTTTATATTGCTTTCTAACATATGAATTCCACCGGAAACCGCATGCTGCTGAGGTACGCGATAGCTTTCTTCCAACTTCCTCAAACGCAGTTAATTGTGTCCCTCCTTCACGAATATAGCGCAATACTACTTCTGCTAAAAATAAATCCTCATCCTGTGTCCATGCATCTTGACGTACAGTATTCAAGATCAATTCCCCCCTAGTCACTTTTTAATTCATACATATGCAACTAGTAGAAAAGATAGACATAGAATAGTATAGACTATTATAAATTTCTGATATTTAATGTGAATATTTTTCCTTTTTCAAGAATCGATTAACTGCTTCATGATGCTCTTCTAAAGCCCAGAGCTTTGCGCACTGTTTAATTTCCTGAAAAACTCTGTCCTCTAGTTGGCTTGCTTGCCATTTTCTTATTGCAATTTCTTTATAAGCTGAGAGGACAGAAGCACCGCTGGATAATAACATATCTTCAATCCACTGAACACCTTCTTTTTCCCAGTCTGGTCCTTCCAAGACGTGCTGAATAAAACCTTTGGACTTCCCCCAAGTTGCTGTATAAATAGTAGCAGAGAACAGTAGTTCAGCCGCTATATCATAAGGAATCTTCTCAAACAGAAAAGCTCCTCCACCCCATCCAGTTGTAATCGCTAACTTTCCTTGCACAAAGCCAAATTTACTAGTACTTCTAGCTATTCTAAAATCACATGCAGTAGCAAGTTCAAGTCCTCCCCCTATCGCAATACCATTGAGCAGTGCATAAGTAGGTTTATTTAATGTCATTAGCTTATATAAAATAGTACCCATTTTTGAGAGCATAGCATATGCCTGTTCTTCTGTATGTAGTTCCTTGAAAACCGATAAATCCCCTCCAGAACAAAAGGATTGGTCTCCCTCTCCAGTAATTACTAACGCTTTGCAACTAGAGTCTTCACTAACATGATCTATAATTTGGTGAAGATCATCCATAACCTGAAAATTAATAGCATTTCTAACCTCTGGTCTATGAATCTTAAAAATAACAATCCCACTACTTGTAGTTACAACACTTGTCTGATTCACGAAGTACTCTCCTTTCTGAATAAACGGCCTAATAATGTTATTACAAAAGACGCCACTCCTGTTTCCGGAAGTTTTTTTAATTTTCTTCTCCACAAATAAAAAACCGTACTTATTTAAAGTACGGTCTCGGAGTTTATTATTTGTTTACAACATCTTTCCCTTTGTATGTTCCACACTCTTTACATACACGGTGAGCTAATTTCATCTCACCACAGTTAGGGCAAGCCACCATTCCAGGAATTTCTAACTTGAAATGTGTACGGCGCTTTCTCTTTGCAGTTTTAGATGTTCTTCTAAAAGGTACAGCCATTCTTCCCACCTCCTTAAAAAATGAACTATTACTTATCTTCTTTAAAAAATTTCGCTAATCCAGCTAAGCGTGGATCAACTTTTTCTTCCTTTTCTAGTTCGGTTATAACTTGCCAATCCTTACCAGACTGTGGAGCACTTTCTTCTTTGTTCGGGTTCTCTGCAAACACTTGCATTGGAATTTCAAGAAGGATATTTTCCATAATCACAGGAAGTAAATCAACCACATCACCTTCTGGCTTATGAAATTCCTCATCAACCTCGTAGTCTACCGGTTGAAGGAGGAAGTGTTCCGTTGTAGTAATGTCAAAAGGTAATTCAACATCTACTAACGTTCTCGAACAAGGTAACACGAGTGTTCCTTTTAGTTCCAAATGAAAGGTTGCTTTATCACTACTAACATCTACTTTACCAGTAACAATTACTGGAGAGACGTTTCTAATTTCGTGATTAATTCTTTTCAGTTCGCTTGCATCAACCGTTTCATCTATCAAAAGTGGTTTATGCTGAAATTTTTTTAACTGATGTACATGCCATTTCACAAATGATCACCTCAAGGCAACAAAGGTAATTATAGCTTTGTATAATAGAATTGTCAATATTTTTTCTTTACACTATACTTAAAATAGAAATCTACCATCAAGTGTTCACTCAATACCAATAAAAGTCTTGATTTTATAGGCTATTTTACATAAATGAAAGAAACAATATTCAAATCTTTTTAGCTACTCTTCACACTTTATCATGTTTTTCTTTAATATGCCAATCGCTCGTTTTTCTTACTCTTTTTTTTTATGCTCTGTTAAAGTTTGTTGTTGATTTCCGTTCCAGGACACTCGCTTTCCGTGGGCGGGTTCGGGAGCCTCCTCGGCGTTACCGCCTGCGGGGTCTCCTTCACCACGCTTCTCCCACAGGAGTCTCGTGTCCTTCCACTTCAATCAACTCTGCTAAAAATCAACACTGTACTTTAACACAGCTTATTTTTAAGTATTTCTTAAAAGAGTATTTAGAATCAGAAAATAATTACTAATGACTATTATAGCAATTTTTTTTGTCTTCGTAATGAGATTGATGATCCACTTGTCCAGTTTTTATTACGAGCTTCCATAGTTAAACAATTTATTGATTAAACATAAGGTAAAACTGATTATTTTGAAAGGAGCTTTAAATAATGAAATCAGCCGGGGTAATTGTTGAATACAATCCATTTCACAATGGTCATTTATTTCATCTTCAGCAAACTAAAAAAGTCACAAATGCAGAATGTATAGTAGCTGTCATGAGTGGTAATTTCCTGCAACGCGGGGAACCTGCTCTCGTATCTAAGTGGATGCGGACAAATTTGGCATTGCAAGCAGGCGTTGATCTTGTCATTGAACTTCCATATGCGTTTGCCACTCAGAAGGCAGAAATATTTGCGAGTGGGGCTATCTCTATCCTTGAAGGCCTCGGAGTAGACGAGGTTTGCTTTGGTAGTGAATCAGGGAACATTGATTCATTTGTTCAAACCGTGCAAGCTATGAATGATAAAAAATCTGAATTCGAGGAATATCTCCACTTGTTCATGAAGGAAGGAAATAGTTATCCGACCTCAGCAGCTAAAGCTTTTCAAAAGCTAGAACTTAGAGACAATATAGTGGATTTAAGTCTCCCGAATAATATATTAGGCTTTCACTATGTAAAGGCTATTTTTGATCAACAAGCTAAGCTCATTCCTAAAACAATCACAAGAACTGGAGCTAACTATCATGATGAACATTTTCAATCTCCTACTATCGCAAGTGCAACTAGTATTCGGAAAGCTTTATTTTCACACACAAGTGATCTTGATGATGTGAAAGGATATTTTCCAGAAACTACGTATTCAGGCTTGCTCAGATATAAAAAGGAATTCAAACAATTTCATCAATGGGAAGATTATTTTCAACTACTAAAATATAAAGTGCTTTCCTCATCAGTTGACGAATTAGAAAACATTTATGAGATGGAAGAAGGTTTGCATAATCGTATCGTCTCGAAGATTAAATATACAACAAGTTTTATTGAATTCATGGAAGCCCTCAAAACAAAAAGATATACTTGGACAAGGCTTCAACGCGCGTGTACACATCTTTTAACCAATACAACTAAAGAGGTTATGAAAACTGCTTCACAGAATCAAAGCGCCTCTTATATTCGTCTATTAGGAATGAGTCAAACTGGTCGAGCATTTTTACGGCAGAATAAAAAAGAGATCAAATTACCAATTATCTCAAAGCTTTCAAGTTTTTCAGATGAACAGCTCCAACTAGATATTAAAGCTGCTCAAACCTATAGCATGGTTTTACCTGAACCGTTACGGTCAGATTATATACAAGCTGAGTATGCAACTCCACCGATTCAATATAACAGCCAATAGCAGCAGTATAGTTAGTAATCTCTAAGATACCAACAAGACAAAAAAACGTGGATTCCTAATGGATCCACGTTAATCATTTATTTTTCTTCTAGAGATTCTAAAAATTCAAGAGCATCCGATAAGGTGTCCACTGGTATAATTTCCATATCAGTATCGAGTTCAATTGCGGTCTTGACTGCTTCGTTATAATTTGAATCTACTTCGCCATTTTCGTTTGGAGCAAAAAAGAACTCGGCACCCGCTTTATCAGCAGCCACTACCTTATGGGTAATTCCACCAATTGGCCCAACAACTCCTTCATAGTTAATCGTCCCTGTTCCAGCAATCTGGTAGCCTTTTGTCAAATCGTTCTCTACAAGTTGATCATAAATTTCCAATGTAAACATCAGACCAGCTGATGGACCCCCGACCGTCTCTGTATCAATAAACACTTCAGGATCCACGTCAATATCTCGGTCCGTGACTAGGGATATGCCAACCCCTACTTTACTGGGTTCTGTAGGAAAAGGACTCAGTGTAATGGACTCATTCAAAATTGAGCCATCACGTTCAAAAGAGAGTTTAATTTGATCACCCTCCTTCAAATTGCCAACGTACTCAATAAATTGTTCAGAATTTAAAAGAGGTTCCCCTTCAACCTCAAAAATCCGGTCACCTACCTCTAGCTTGTTCCTTGCATCCATGCCTTCAATAAGACTCATAACAAAGACACCATTATATTGATAGTTAATTTGTTTTTGAGCCTTTTCATAGGCAACAGCAATGGCAACATTTTGAGACATATCCATCATATGTAGCTGTCTGTAAAAATACTCATCATCCGTTTCGCCCTCTACTCGCATGTTTTCAGCAGGGATTAGATCGTAATATGGGGCAACTTTTGCCCATACATATGTAAGAATATTAATTTTCCCTCGACTTACTCCAACTGTCGTCATCATGAATTTACCTTCGGACTCGTCTCCACCTTCGACCTTAATAATTGGAGAAAGCTCATAGGCATCTCCTGGCATATTTAAATAGTAGGGAAGCTTTATTGTATTTAAAAGTATGACAAGAACTGTTGCTAAAATAAAAAGTACAATTTTTTTTTGCTTACTCACCATTTGACTCCTTCCACTTTTGAATCATTTCTTTTATCGCTGGTAGCATATTTTTTGTTTCATCTTCTCCCATTTTAATAATTTCTTCAATATTGGTAAATGCCCTTGCACTAAAAACTCCAACCTTTGGCTTAATAGTGATGTCTGAATCATTAACGACATATTTTACAAGCTCATCCTGCATTAAGTCTATACTTTGCATAATTACATCAAATATAGTCGAAATTTCCTCAATCATTTTCCCTTCGTTTACATCAACCGCAATGATTAAGTCGGCCCCCATGTCCCTTGCAACAGAAACAGGTAGACGATCAATAACTCCGCCATCTACTAGTATTTTATCGTCCTTCTTTTCTGGAACAAAGATTCCAGGAATTGAGATACTAGCCCTAACGGCATCAGTAACTGACCCCTCTCGAAACACTACTCTCTCTCCTTTTAAAAGGTCAGTTGCGACAATTGCTAATGGAATATTTAACTCTTCTATGTTTTTCCCATGCGTAAAGATCCTTATCAGTTCCTTTACCCGGTTTCCCGCTATAAATCCCATCTTGGGTACTGTAAAATCCAGATAATACTTTCTTTGAAATGCTATTGCAAGATTATATAGGCGTTCAATACCATGTCCTGCCCCATAGAAGCTTCCAATTAGGGCTCCCATACTACTTCCTGCAATATAATCTATAGGGATATTATGGTCTAATAACACTTTAATCACACCAAGATGTGCAAACCCTCGTGCACCCCCAGAGCCAAGTGCTAAACCAATCTTTGGTTGCCTCAAGCATATCATCTCCAGTATATTTTTTCATGTTCTGTTTATGAATTTCTTCGCCACTGATTCAATCCAACCAGGTGCCTGTACCTTAATTTGATATTCTTCAAACATTTAATCACATTCTTATGGTCTAAATAGGTCACCTGATAACGTATATTGATACTATTGGTGGACAACTTTTTTGTGTAATCTTTACTTCCTACATTCATACTCATCCTAACAATTATTTAGAAGTCTTATATAGGAGGCATTACATTGAATTTTCCAAGAATGAAAACAGTTTTACTATCATCATTTATTACTTTAATGGCCATCGCCTTAATAACATTTCCGAAGGCCTCATTTGCTGCCTCTAAAGATGGTTTAGAAATGTGGTGGACAATCGTATTTCCTTCCCTGCTTCCTTTTTTTATTGTTTCAGAGCTTCTAATTGGTTTTGGAGTTGTTAGCTTTATTGGAGTCATATTAGAGCCCATCATGAGGCCTCTATTCCGTGTCCCAGGGGTTGGCGGATTTGTTTGGGCAATGGGAATGGCCTCTGGATTCCCTGCTGGAGCAAAATTCACAGCTAGGTTACGACAGGAGAAGCAATTAACTGCAATTGAAGCAGAACGGCTTGTTTCCTTCACCAACTCTTCTAATCCACTGTTTATATTCGGGGCAGTAGCAGTTGGTTTCTTTGGCAATCCCAAAATCGGAATTCTTTTAGCACTCTCACATTATCTAGGAAATATTTGTGTAGGCTTCTTGATGAGGTTTCATGGTCACTCTGAAAAAACTAGTAGATCTGATGAAGAACGGAAGGGATTTTCTTTATTAGAAGCATTTCGGGTATTACACCGAACAAGATTAGAAGAGAAACGACCACTCGGAAAAATGCTTGGCGATGCTGTTAGTTCATCGATACAAACCTTATTAATGATTGGTGGCTTTATCATTCTTTTTTCTGTTTTAAACCGTCTATTATCGTTAGTACATATAACAGACCTTTTTGGTATGCTTCTTGCTTTAATTTTACAAACATTCCATCTTTCCACCGAGCTAAGTGTCCCGCTAATTTCGGGATTGTTTGAAATCACACTTGGAAGTGATTTGACAAGTGATGCAAATGCTGGGCTTTTAGAGAAAGCGATCATTGTTAGCTTCATTCTAGCCTTTTGTGGTTTTTCTGTTCAAGCTCAGGTAGCTAGTATCTTATCTGAAACAGATATCCGCTTTAAACCATTTTTTATTGCTAGAATCTTTCACGGCTTCTTTGCCAGTGTATTTGCCTTTTTATTATGGAAGCCACTATATGTTAACCTTCAGGCCTTTGATAGCGGAGCGACCATTCCTGTTATGAGATGGCTTGAAGATTCGGCATCATACAGTCATACCATATGGAGTTACATGGCTTATTACGGACCATTGTTCACTTTGTTATCTTTATGTGTTTATACGATAATCATCGGTAAAAGATTATTGCAAAGGTAAAAAACCCGCTTTCTGCTTTGTAGTCTAAGTGCTAAACAAAACCAAAAAATGAAATAGTGCTGTTATTTAAATCACATGGAAAAGGGTTTAGAGGAGCATCTCCCCTAAACCCTTTTTTATCTTCTTTATAAAGTTAAACCTTCAATTAAATGAACACTTAGACGTCCTGATTTTCGCTTTTCACTCTGATTATACGGGTCACTAATGAAACCAACTAAAAACCCAACACCTCTACTATAAGAAGTCTGTTCTTAATTATTACAAGCGAAAGTAAAATAAGCGGAAGTTTGTCCGTCTATTCCAATCCTGAGATAAAACATAATCCAACTTTAGATTTTATTAAATTTCTTCTTTAATTCGCGATCTACTGCTTCTGGAACGAGGTCAGATATATTCCCTTGATACTTGGCTGCTTCTTTTACAATAGATGAGCTTAAAAAAGAATATTGACTATTGGTCATCATAAATAATGTCTCGATATCCTCATTTAATTTTCTGTTCATAGCCGTAATCTGCATTTCATATTCAAAATCTGATACGGCACGTAGCCCTCTTAGGACAACCTTTGCATTTTTACTCGCAGCGTAATCAATTAGTAGTCCTTTGAAAGAGTCAACCTCGACATTCGGGATGTCCTTAGTAACCTCCTTTAAAAGCTCTATTCTTTCTTCCACCGTAAACAATGGTTGTTTAGAGGAGTTGTTAAGTACGCAAACATACACCTTTTCAAACACACTTGCTCCTCTTTTGATTATATCTAGATGTCCAAGTGTAACAGGATCGAAACTCCCTGGACAAACTGCAGTTTTAGACAAGTAATGGCCCCCCTTCTGACTCCATATCATCTTCAGATAATTCATAGATTGAAATTGCCGTAATCCCGTACTTTTCAAATCGAATGAGGTTCAATTTTCCGATTTTTTCTGGCATTTCTACCTCTGTAGTATGCTCAACGACAATTTTCCCTCCCGGATTAATTAAGCTGTTGCTATCAATAATCGAAATAAGCGCTTCCAGCTTTTGTTTATGATATGGTGGATCTAAAAAGATAATATCAAAACTTAATTCTCTCTTAATTAGTGCCTTTAGAGCTTTTTCTGCCTCATTACGATAGATTTCTACCTTTTCCTTTAAACGGCATGCTTCTACATTCTGCTTAATCGTTTGAATAGCCTTCTGATCAATATCTACAAATATAACTTTTTCTACACCTCTACTAAGTGCCTCAATTCCTAAGCCTCCACTACCACCAAATAAATCAAGTCCTAAACCCCCATCAAAGTAGGGCCCAATAATATTAAAAATTGATTCTTTGACTTTATCAGTGGTCGGCCTGGTTGATTGACCTGACACTGCCTTTAATGGGTGACCTTTACACGTTCCAGATACCACTCTCATGTTCATTCACAACCCTTAATTTCTACTCATTTAAGTTAAACACCATTATCCTAACATATTTGTAATAAAAGAAAAACAATTCTAATTAACTCAACTTTCGCATCGATAAAAGTTTAATAAGTTTAATCAGCAGTAGTTGCTGAAACCATTGGAATACTTTCCTTGACATGAAAAGTTTACATGAAAAAACACCCATCTGTTTGGTATAGTTGATTTGACTAGAATCACAAAACCATACAGAAGAGGTGTCCTCTATATGATAGCGAATCATGACCAATCTAAGCAACTACCAAATGAAATTAAATCTACTTTTAAAGAATTACAAGTAATGAAACATCTTAGAAAAGCTGGAATTACCAAATCGTTTGGCTTTACCTGTGCTTATTTATTTCAACTTATTTTCTGCTTGATCTTTGAAAACAAAAACTGGTTTCGTACACTCGAAAGCAGGAAGTCTGCCGAAATTCCAGCCAAAGATGCGGTCTACCGCTTCTTAAACCGCTCTACTTATTCTTGGAGAAGGTTTCTACTTCTATTAAGCATTGACTCGATTGAGAAGGTAAGCAAACTAACGGATCATGAGCGTGTCAAAGTATTGATTCTAGACGATTCTTCCTTTGACAAAAATCGTAGTAAATCGGTTGAACTACTAGCACGGTGCTTTGACCATGCTTCTCAAAAAATGCGTTTTTACAAAGGGTTTCGTATGCTTACTCTTGGGTGGTCTGATGGTACAACGTTTATGCCTGTAGACTTCTCTTTATTGAGCTCCAAAAACAGTGTCATTAATGGAATTTCAGATAAAATTGATAAACGCAGTTCTGGATATAAGCGTCGTTTAGAAGCTTTACAATCTGCACCTGAACAAATTCCATCGATGATTAAACGTGCCATGAAAACAGGTATAGAAGCCTCTTATGTGTTAATGGATACTTGGTTTACACATCAACCGCTTATTAAAGAAATCAAGGATCAAGGTCTTGATGTCATTGGCATGGTAAAAAACTTGAAGCAACGTTATCTAATACGTGATAAAAAGGTTAGTTTGAAAGAGCTTTATCAGTTAGCTTCTCCTATTCAAGGAAAGAAAGGAATACTTCGCTCCATTCATACCACGCAAGCGAATGGGGTTCCAGTCAAAATTGTCTTTGTACGTAACCGTAATAAAAAGAGTGAATGGTTAGCCATTATAAGCACAGATTGCACATTAAGTGAACAAGAAATTATTCGAATTTACGGTATGCGCTGGGACATCGAAGTCTTTTTCAAAACAACAAAATCATTATTAAAGCTACAAAAGGAGTTTCAAGGTCGTTCATATGACTCCTTAATTTGTCATACCACGATTGTATTTACTAGATACATCGTACTCTCTTGGCAGAACCGCTGTAGCACAGATCAAAGAACGTTAGGCGGGCTATTTTATGATCTTTGTGATGAAATCAGTGATCTTGATTGGTCTGTTGCACTTGGACAGCTACTCGAGCTTCTTCAAGACGTCCTGAAAGAAAGTAATAGCAAAATACAGAAGTTAATACAAAGTCAACTACAACAATGGATTGCAGGCTTGCCTAACTATATCAAGGTCTACCTGCCTATTTCAGTGTGCGAAAGTTGAGTAATTAATTATTGACAAAATGTATAGCGATAACTCATTTGGTCATACTTAATAGTAACAACATCCTTATGCGTGATGTTGTTGCCAACCGCGGAGAAGACTTACGTTTCCCCATAAGTTCTTCCTCCGGTTTCTCCTCTCCCTTTGCCTTCTTACTCTTAAAGCTTGCTTTTTGGGAATAGAAGGACCCTGCAGAACGAAAGAACTGCAGGGATTTTTTTTTGTGGATTAAGATAAGTAATCATCTCTATAAAGACTACACTATTCCGTCACTCTTTTGTTCCCCAATCAAATACAAGCGAGGCTGCATAATAAGACTATATCATGTATGATAGAATAGGAAACTGAATAGATATTTGAAAGGAAGTTAGTAAACATGATTCAACGATTTATAGAATTAGGTGAAGGATATTCGGATCTCTACGAGTTACTAGAGATTGCCACATCCAATAAACATCGCCTTAAGCATCTTCTCTCTTTACATACAATTAAGGATGATAAACCAGTCACTTCGGTAGCTATTGTTTTACATCCAGCCGAAGTAGGAAAATTTCAACCTATCTACATATGCAGGGAAGGAATCCCGGTTAATCCAAATAAACCAAGCCAAAGATTTTCCATTTTTGAAACTCTAAGTAAGGATCTAGAAAATCCCATTATTACATTTAAAATAAAACCATCTACAGCTTTTTCTGAAAAAGAGCTCTATTATCAATACCTCACTGGTATTTTAAGACTTCATCATATTTTACCTCCGCTATCATAAAGTTAATTATGAGCAAAAGGTGCGTCTTACCATAAGGTTAAAAGGAATCTTCATAATAAAGAATAAGGCTCGCTATAAAATAGCGAGCCTTATTGACTAATTAACTATATTTTATTTTCATTCTGATTCCTTGTTCACTTCTGTAAGCCTAGTAAGAGCCAACACTTATCTCTTACCATCAGCTAATTAAATGCCTACCTTGTAATCATATTCCTTTGCTTTGTCTGGCTTTGAGTTTTCATATTCCATTTTCAGAAATGGTTTATAGGAAGGTTCCACTGTTTTAACAAAGGGTAATGCTTGTAGCTTTTTTATAATTTGCTCGGTATCTTCCATATTACAATAAAGTACACAATATTTTAATCGTTTGGAAACATAGTGAATGTTTCCAAAACGACGTAAGTTTTTAATTTGTTTTAAGTGATGTAACCAAATTACAATTCCTTGCCGTTGTTCAAACATCCTATTCTTCCCCTTTAATGTATCTAGTTAAAATCTAGTCTAGCATGAAATATGTTTGACAAGCAATGTCTTCTCTACCTAAATATTATGATTTTTAAGAAAAGCTCTAACCCATCTATCTTTATCGCCATAACGGATTACAAAAATCTTAATCAAAGAAAGGAAAAGCATATGGATCTTGACCTAATTTGGCGTGAGTTCCTCGATCGTGTAACGCTACACCCACGTATAATTCTTGTGAGAAAGAAAAATTTTTCAGGCATCCCTTTTATTTATATAGAAAGTGCAGCTGATTTAACTAAGGATGAAGTTGAGTTGTGTATAAGAAAAACCTCTGCAGAAGTCATGAAGGGAAAACGACTTCACACTGAAACCGTATTTGTTAGACAAGAACCAACTCAGTTTGTATATAGGCATCGCTTTTTTGTTCCACAAGAGAAAATGTTTTGCTGTGGCAACCTATGTAATGACTGTATAAGGCTTAAAACCTGATGGATGATCAAACAATGGAAAATAAAAAAAGCTATAAGGCTTTCCTTATAGCTACTTACTACAACCACAGCTCCCTCCAGAGCCACAGCCGCCACTACATGACATAGAATCAAAAAATGGGTTACCGGTCGGTACTTTTATATATTCTGAGACTGCTTGCCCAACCAAAACACTGATTTCATCTAACAGTTCTTGAAGTTGGTTCTCAGCCTTCTTAAATGCATAGACAGAAGGATGTAAATCAATCTCTCTCTTTAAGTGCCTTGTTTCCATCATAACCTCTTGGTAATCTGGATGATATTTCCCAAACCTTTGAACTTCCTCATAGCGTTCCTTTATTTTCACAAATCTATTGATTAAGTCCTGTGCTTCTTGATCGTTATTTAATATATATAAGCAATGACGATAATGCTCTGCTACTTCTGATTGTATGATCAAACGTGCTAGAGATTCTGCCTCTTCAATTAGCTCAACTCTTTCTAAAGTTGAAAGCATAGCGACACCTCCTACCGTTTACTATCATACCATGAAACAGTGCAAGGAGAAAACGAATTAAGTTTTGGAAAAGGAAAATGAACCTAAAAATTGGAATAGGTTCATTTTTAATTAGGTATGGTTATCGTCTATTGAACGGAAACCTTAAATTCTTCTTCAATTCCATAACTTGTTGAATCATTATGAACAAGTTCTATTTTTATCTGGTGTTCTCCTGCTGGTAGACCTTTGACTATAAAGGCAGCTTGATGAATTTCATCTACTTTTTTTCCATTTAAATAGAGGTGTATAAAGCCTTCTCCATCTACCTTTTTCTTATCATCAGCTGAACTAAAATTAAATCCAGGAATAACAACCTCTACATATACATTTTTGTCTTTAACCTTATGTCTGATTGTCACATTTTGCTCATCTATTGTAGCCGTTGCCGCTGCTTCCACTGCCAGACCAGAGGTGCTTACACTAACCTCCTGTACATCCTGTAAAGAAGCTTCTGGTGGCTTAGGATCATCAGTTCCACAAGCTGTTATGAGTAATAAAGAGAACAACATTAGCATTGTTTTCACAAGTCTCACTCCTTTTCTTACATATTGTTTGCAAGAAAGGAGAAATATACGCATGAATTTTTTGAATGGTTATAACTTTAGCGGATGATTACTTTTCAAATCATCCGCTATTAGTCATTTTCTCTCATAACCTGAAACATATTAATCATCATGGAAGCCATTTGCAATTGTTGTGAAAAGTTTGCCACTTTATGAGGTATCGTTTGCTTGTAATATTCCTTTGATGATAAGTGAAATTCATTTAAACTCTCAGGATTACGACTTAACTTTCGATACCAAAAAGGTTGTTCTCTTATATATCTTCTATACTCTTCATTTGATCGAATCATATTAATAATTTCTTGTCTCATTGTGGAAATCACCTAATCCTTATTGAAGAAGAAAGGTTGATTTTGTTGTGGCTGATTGTTTGATGGTTGGTTAGTAGAACCTTTAAATTGACCGATCAATTGCTGAATATTATTTATAGCTTCACCAAAGCTTGACATATGTTGCTGTACTTGATTGTAATCCATTCCTTTGACTGCGTTTAAGATTGTATTCATAAAGTCTGACTTAGGTTTTGACTGTTCCTCATCGCTCGTTGAATTTTCGCCGTCTCCCTTATACTGCTTCCACACAGTATCTTCTTCACCCAATAAATACCATTCTTCATATAGCTCTTGCCATGTTTTATTTTCTTTTTTTACTTCCATAACAAGCTTAGGATGATTTTTCACGAATTGTTTAAACTTTTGAATAGAAGGGTGTAATGTTTTTTTACTCATTTATGATCACCTCAATTTCAAGCTATCGATACATATGCCTACAATATATTGTAGGAAAATTAGCTAATATGGTTCGCCCATTTTTATGCCCCATAAAAATTGTTATGGTAAAATAATAGAGTAAAAACATCGTAAGAGAGGTTGTGAATGAATGGATCAAAAAGCTCAAATTCAAAACGATTTACATAACTTTTTGGAAAAAGCCACTGAAGAGGAGGAACGAGTATTAAAGCTTATCCTTGATGGCTTAAAGCGGAAGCAAGAGGGTAGCAACGGGTCTTACTTAGGTGGACTTCTAAGGGCAAAAAGCACTTATCATGAGACCGAACAAAAGCTTGAAATGGTAATCCCAGCAAATCCAATTATCCAAAATTCATTAGATATTGTTCATGGTGGTATTACTGCAACACTTATTGATTCAGCAATGGGAACATTAGTACATAGAATACTACCGAGTGATGTTTTTGCTGTTACTTCAGAAATTAAAATTAATTATGTTGCACCTGGGATTGGGAAAGAATTCAAATGTGTCGCCTCTATCATTCATAAAGGGACTAAAACGATCGTATGTGAAGGTAGAGTGTTAAGGGATGATGGGGTCCTAATCGCACACTCTACAGCTAGCTTCTTTATAATTCCTAGAAAGAATCAATAATATGGTTGCCGCAATTGTCATTCCATTGATCTTTCTTTATTTCCTGATCGTGACAATCAAAGAACGTAGAAGGAAATATGAAGAGTATTTAACACTTGATAAGATTAAGGAAGAAGCTTTACTAACTGGGGTCATACATGAAGTTACAGTTAAAACCAGAACCTTTGTACGAGATCATTCAGTATCGGTGACGACGCTTCTGCTCGTTGACGAGAATTATAAACGATATAAAGCGGTTAGAACCTCCCCTTTGGCCAGCACCACACCATCATTCTTAGCTGGAACATCCGTCACTTGTTACGGCTATTGGGAAAAGGATCAATTTATTTTTTATCGATATAAAGAAAATCCAAAATAACAAGAGCAAAAGATCTTGTTATTTTGGATCCCAAGTACTGATGAAATTTTGTGTATAGTACTTTTCATAAACACCTACACCTAGATGAGTAAACTTCTCATTAAGTAAGGTTTCACGATGTCCTTCACTATTCAACCAACCTTCTACAGCCGCAATTCCATCTACATATTTTGCCGCTATATTTTCACCTGCAAGATGATATTTGATTTGTCCTTTTTCCAACCGATCAGCTAAGCCACCTTTAGTTGGCGAATCATGAGAAAAATAGCTATTTTCCATCATATCTCTACTATGCAAAAGAGCTACTTGGGATGTTTCTTCATGCCATTTAACAGATTTCAATTCATGTCTACCTCTAATCATATTCGTAATGTCAATAATTTGCTGTGCACTTCCTTTTTCAACTGCAAGCCATTCTTCTTTACTAAGCTCTCTAGAATCTATTAATTCACCTCTGTAAATCAACTCATAAGGTCTTTGCTTCACTAACGTCATGGCATCCATATAACGAATACTAGACAGTTTGTTAGTAAATTGGTCGACGTATAATTGTGCCCATACATCACCTAGTTGTATCAATGGTCTAACATGCTGCTCACTCTCTGATAATTCAAAACGATAAGTGTTATTATCTACTTGAAAGGAGTATGTATCAGAAACAGGAAATTCCTTAACAATCTCCTGATAAGGCTGTCCGATATAAAAAGGATCGATATTTAGGTCAGCACCTATCCCATATAATGTAACTACTTTATTTTCTAACATTCCGACCTGAATATAAGATTGTTCGTTCAGCTTATAAATCCACCATACATAATCATAGGCTGAAGGATCAATTCTTTCAGGTTCTCCCCATTTATTTATTATTTCTTCACCCGATAATCCAATAAAAGTATGAATCCCACTATACTTGATTTCTTCCTGAATTGGATTAGCATTTGAGCTTATTGGAATAGTGGAAGCATCATCTGTACTCGTTTCCACAACTTGAACCCTCTGCTCAATTCCCTCTTTACTAGAGTTCCATTGAGAAAATAATGTGAAAAAAGATATAAGTAATATGACCGAAAGAATAAGGCTGATTCTTCTCAATTTGTCCCTCTCCTTTGATTACCTTTTTCACATTATATTAAGTAAAAATGTAAATATTCATAAAACTACTAGATTTTTTAATAGAATTTACCTCTATTGAAATTTTGCTAGAATTAATGATGAAAATTTTAAACACATGTAAAAAGCACACTAGCATTGAACTAATGTGCTTCTTACATGTTTTAAGAACGTAAACCGAAATTAATGAGCAGGATGAGCCGGCTCCGAAATTTCAGATAATGCATGACCTGCACTCTCATCAGACATTTGATTTACAGCTAGGTCTCCTAATGCCACAATACCAACAAGATGACCATTTTCAACGACAGGGAGTCTTCTTATTTGTTTTTCAGACATAATTCTTGACGCTTCTTCAAGAGTGGTATCAGGTTTAATGGTAGTTAAATCTGAACTCATAACTCCTGAAACTTCGAAAGATCCAGAACGTTTCTCAGCATAACCTCTTATAACTAAATCGCGGTCAGTAATCATCCCAATTAATTTTTCATCTTCTAAAATTGGGATAGCCCCAACATTTAAATCCTTCATTTTTACAGCTACTTCATAAACATTGTCTAATGGAGTACAATATTCAACATTTGTCGTCATTACATCACGTACAGTTTGCATAATAATACCCCCTAATCGATTAATGGCTCTAGCATAACTGAATCATTTTTGAGTTATGCTATGCATTAGTATAAACGAATTTTCAGGGAGACATGCATGATGTTATTCCCAGCTTCAAAAAAGTACTTAGATACTCAAGAAGCATTTAAGACAGTTTTTGTAGCTCATAAATATTTAATTTTATTATCAGAAATCCAACCAAATCTTTAAAAGCGTCATAAATTCGTCAACTAAAAAGTGTACAATACATTGCATGTTATCGTTTTTAATTATATTATAGTTTTGGATAGTTTTTGAGGAGGGATACATAATGAAGTTTGAAAATACAGGAATTGAAAATGTAGTTGCAGAATTACACTTACTTGATGATGTTATGGATGAAGTTGGTTTTGTCCGTGCAGGTCAATGGGATTATGAACGTGTTACTTATGATTATAAAATCGAAGTATTAGAAGCAAAAGAAGTTTACTACCTTCGTATTCAAGGGTATGCTGTAGAAGGTGATATTGGGAAACACGAAGCTTCCATTAAGCTACTAACACCATTATTAGGAAAGCACTATTATCCACACGGTGTTGAATATGGTGAAGGGGAAAATTTCCCTAAGAATGTCTTATCTAAAAGTCAAGACCTATTAAAACGTGTGAGTCAAGAGTTACAAAAGATTTCTTAAAAAGAATTTCAAAAAAGAAAACGCATGATCACTCATGCGTTTTTACTTTGATTTGTTCTACCTTAACATGAACCGCATTTACAGTGATTCCTGTCATTGACTCAATTTCATGTTTTACAGCGGCTTGAACCTGCTTACATGTCTCCACAATGTCTACCCCATAATAAAGGGCAACCTTCATTTCAATTGATATCTCTTCGAATTCACCCTTTTCTATAAGTATCCCTTTCTGTCTTGTCTTTTTATTTACAACTCGAATCATTTCATCCTTAAAATCAGCAACCGTACCAGCAACCCCTTCTACTTCTACAATAGCCAGTGACGCAATTAATGCAACAATCTGGTCAGCAATATGGACAGTACCATACGGTAAAACCTTCGTAAACATATAAGTTCCCCCTCATTAACATCTTCTCTACAGTATATGAAAGAAAGGAAAATTGGGCACTAATTTCTTCCCTTTATAATATTTTTCGACTGTGGAGATAGTCGCAACAAAGATCAACCTTATTTTTCACTGATAAACATAGTTAAAAAATCAATATTTTTAAGGAAAGAATAACAAGTTTTAAACTTATCTCTGTCAATATTAAAATAATCATACTATAATTTAAGTATCATACATTTTTAATATCATTAGTAATAGAAAGGGGCACCAAATTGTCTTCTATATTCACAAAGCGTTTTGCCATTATATCCATCATTATCATTATTTCATTATTACTTATATTCTTTGTATTGCCGATTTCTGTTCCGTTAATTGCTGCATTTGTAACTGCCCTATTTTTAGAACCACTTGTAAAATCAATTTTTAAAAGGTCAAAACTTTCTAGAAATTCAGCTGTAATTATTGTTTTTTTACTATTTATTTTGTTTATAGGAATTTCTAGCTATTTCCTAATCACTAAGGTAGTTGGTGAAGGAATTCAATTTGCCCAAAATGTCCCATTCTATGTGAATGATATAAATAGAGTATGGTATGACTTAGAAAATCGACTACAGAATGTAACGGAAGATATGCCTCAAGAGGTTGTTATTGAAATCACACAACAAATTAGTGACTTTCTAGAAGGAGTAAAGAACAGTATTACGGATTCAGTTAATATTGATAATATAAGGCAAATCGTTACAGAAATTCCAAACTATTTAGTCAGCTTACTAGTATATTTAATTGCCTTATTTCTGTTTATGATGGATCTTCCAAGGCTAAAAAAGGGTGCCTTTTCACATATGACTGATCGTACGGCTGAAAAAATGCAGTTTATGGCTTCAAGACTATCATATGTAGTGTTTGGTTTCTTAAAAGCACAATTTCTAGTAAGTATTTTGATTTTCTTTACTTGTTTAATTGGATTGTTACTGATCGTTGACCCAAAAGTAGCGATTATTATGTCCATTATCATTTGGATTATTGATTTCATACCTATTATTCGGGTCCATCATCATACTTGGTCCATGGGCATTATTTCTTCTATTAAGCGCACAAACGGTATTAGGAACAAAGATAGCGATCTTAGCAGCCATTCTGTTAATCATAAGACGTACAGTTGAACCAAAAGTAATGGGTAATCACATTGGATTATCACCTTTATCTACCTTAATCGCCATGTATTTAGGATTGGAAATATTCGGAATCATTGGCTTTATCTTAGGACCACTACTTCTCATAGCGTTCAATTCTGCAAGAGAAGCTGGCATAATTAAAATTAACTTTAAACTATAAATATACACATACATCAGATGACTAAGGATTGCCAATCCTTGGTCTTTTTTTAGGCTTATTTTCATTTGAGGAATACTAACTTACTAATAAGGTTCATGTATCATCTAATCATTAACGGCGTGATGTAATTCCCAATAAAGAAAATCCCCATCCTTACTCGTACATTTCATCCCAATCCGCTCAAGTACTTTAATCGCCTTTTCATCATGTGCTTTACATTCAGTTAAAAATGATTTCACTTCATGAAATTGCATTAACCAATCCAACATTGCTTCAACAGCTTCAAAGGCCAGTCCGTCATCCCCGATTTCTCTTATAACGTGATAGCTAAATTCTACAATTCCATTTTGTGGCTTGCCCTTCATCATCACATCGCCTATAATTCTTTTTTCTTCATATAGAATAATCATCCAAATACCCCAGCCAAACTCCTCCTGATCAGATTCTAATTGTTCAATATAAAAAGGAAGCATCCCTATTAATTGAGATGAAGGCCAATCAGTAGGTATCTTAATGGGAGATCTTTTTTCTAGTTCTTTTCGATATAAAGCAAGTGATTTTGTTAGGTCCAATGAACATGGAACGATTAATAAACGTTCAGTTACAATTTCCAAAAACACTCTCCTCCTCACATTTTCTTTCTGAAGAAGTTCGTATTCATAAATAAGATTTCTTGAATTTTAAACGACATTGTCTTTTAGTATTAAATTAAGGTTGTTTTCGTATTGATTGTTGCTATTTGGATAGCTATGTTAAAACATTGAGTTGATTGGAGCGGAAGGCCTCGACTCCTGCGGGAGATAGAGGGAAGTGTGAGACCCCACAGGCAAAGCCGAGGAGGCTCACATCCCTCCCCGCGGAAAGCGAGTGCCTGCAGCGGAAATCTACGGCCCCATTATAATTCAATTTCTTGTTAAAATAGCAACAAAGTATGCGAAAACCAACCTAAAATAAAAAAGGTCATAGAATATCTTATTCTATGACCAACTTTGCATATGCCTAATTATAAGGATTCTGATTAATACCCAAGAATTGCCTTAATTACTGAGGTTGTTTCTCCACCATGGTAAAAAACGTAAAGCAATAAATAAACTGCGACCCCTGTAATAGCTGTAAAAAACCATATAATACTTGTAATTGGACCTATTTTTCTATGCTTTTCAAGTTTATTCTTATACCCATAATACAGTGTAAGTAGACCCATCACTGCCCCAGTTGTTGCAAGGGTTATATGGAAAATAAGGAATATTGTATAGTAAATTTTTATATCATCTGGTCCACCAAACGCTGTATTCCCAATGAATATTGTTCTTGATGCATATATAATGAAGAAGATTATTGCAAATATTGCAGCCAATGTCATTACTTTTTGATGAGCTTGAATCTTTCTTTGTGAAACAAGAACCCAGCCAATTGCTACTGAAATTGCACTTAAAACTATAAAGGTTGTACTTATAGTAGGTAATAATGGTAAATTCATACGAGCATCCTTTCTTCTACACAATCTATATCCTCAAATTTAACTAGTTAATTTGAGGCTTTGTCCCAATTTCCAAATCATCCTTCTCACGTTCTTGTCTGGCCCATTGGAAAAAGATATATCCTAAAATAGATCCATAGACAATCTCTTGAACTACCTTCATAATCACTCCTCCAAGCTGTTGATCTTCGACTAGAGGAAACCAATTAAATAATTCTGGTGTACTTATAGAAAGTGATGCAAGCATATCAGCTGGAACACATAACTCAAGTGCTGTTAACCATAGAGTTGGATCTGTATAGGTACTATACAAGGGTTCTGTTGCAAATATAATAAGAGCACAAGCCGGAGTTAGTAACACCCCGTCTGCAAAGATATATCCTATTTTTTTAATAGGTGTTAACGATGCCTCTTCTGGTAGTGGATTTACAACAGGCCACCACATTAGAAACGCCCCTATGAATAGAACCGTAGAAGTAATGCTGTGAAGAATCATATCTGTTTTAACAACATCAAAGACTAGAGGGATATGATACAGTGAAAACAGTCCATTAAATAATATTAACGCAATTAGAGGCTTGGTAAAGAATGCATAAGCAGGTCTAATACCCTTTAGATTTATAAACTTCCTTAACAAAGCTTCAGGCAAACCTAGTAGTATTAACGGTGGTACTGCCAAATAAACGATTGCCATTCCTGTCATATGAGCACTAAACATAAGATGCCCTAGTAAATCAAAAGGTCCGCCCTTCATCATATATAGCAGGAACATACCAGAAAAAAAGAAAAATTGTTGCTTTCTTGAAACTCTATATTCTTCTTTTCGAATGATATAGAAATAGAGACCAATCAAAATGACAATTACTGTTAAGAAGACAGGACTCCAAAGTGCTCTAAAACCAAACATACTAATATCCATAAATGTCACCTCCACATGTCCAAACACAAATCATATTGAACCATACTCATTATACAATAGTTCATTTTTTAGTAGCAATGAACGTTATGTGAATTATTCAAGGTAATATATAGCAAAGGGATGAGCATGCGCTCATCCCTTTCTAGTTTTACCACCAAATGATTGTAACAAAAGCAAGAATCGTAATAAGTCCAACAAGAAGGCCTGAATATAGGAATAAAGCAGGTCCCTCATGTCCCTTATGACTCATATGCATGAAATAGTATAGCTGGAAAATTACTTGAACAACTGCAAGTAAAATAATAAATGGAACCGAGAACCATGGTGAAAACTCTTCATAGCCGACTGCTAAAAACGCTACTAAGGTTAGAGCAATCATTAATGCAAAAGTAATAACCTGATGCTTCATGTCTTGCTTGTTTTTCTTACGGCGATAGGCTAAATCTACATTAGGGTTACCAGTTTGTTTTGTAGCCATATGTTTATGCCACCATCCCCATTAAGTAAACTACAGTAAAGATAAACACCCAAACAACGTCAATAAAGTGCCAGTATAGGCTAGCAATATAGAATTTAGGTGCATTATATAAATCTAAACCGCGTCTTGCATTTCGAACCATTAATGTTACGATCCAAAGTAATCCAAATGCTACGTGAGCTCCATGAAATCCTACCAGAGTATAGAAGGCAGACCCTAAAGCACTACTTGTAAATGTAAATTCATAGGCATGAACATAATGATAAAACTCATAAATTTCAAGTAGTAAGAAGGCAAAGCCTAATAAAACTGTAATGAAAAGCCAAAGTTGCATTTTCTTGAAATTAAAGTTTTTCATATGGTACATTGCATAAACACTTGTTAACGAGCTAGTTAAAAGTAGCATAGTTGCCAAGAATACAATAGGCATCTCAAAGAGTTCCTGTGTACTTGGACCTCCTGCAGTCGAATCCTTTAATGCTAGATATGTTGCAAATAGAGAAGCGAATAAGACCGTTTCTCCACCAAGGAAGAACCAAAAAGCTAAGAATTTATTTTTCCCTTCAAGGGTCGCTTTTTCGGGCTCAGCAGGGAATGTTTCAGCTGTTAACTTTTCTTCAATATGAGCTCCCATTATGCCTTGACCCCCTTGTCTTCGTTTTCTAAATCTTCTTTGTGGATATGGAATCCATGATCATCAATGACAGAACGTAAGAACATAGAACCTAATGTAATTAGCATTCCAACGATTCCAACAATGAGTGCTGGTACATTTGTTTCGTCACCTTGAATATTTGCATACATAAAACCAAATGCAGCAACTGTTAATCCAACCGACATAACAAATGGAAGGATTGAAGGATTCGGCATATGAATATCTCCAAGTGGTTCAGCAGGAGTCATTTCATTGCGACCTTCCATCTTCTCAACCCAAAGTGCGTCTAAACCACGAACAAGTGGTGTTTGCTTAAAGTTATATTCAGGTGCTGGTGATGAAATTGCCCATTCTAATGTTCTTCCAGTTCCCCATGGATCATTTCCAACTTTCTTACCTTTAACAACTGTAACAACAACGTTAATTAGTAATACGATTGTACCAATTGCCATTCCAATAGCACCAATAGAACTAATTAAGTTACCAAGATCTAATCCTTGATTTGGAAGGTATGTGAATACACGACGAGGCATACCCATTAATCCTAAGAAATGCTGAATGAAGAAAGTTAAATGGAATCCAATTAAGAATGTCCAGAATGTGATTTTCCCCAAGGTTTCATTAAGCATTGTGCCAAACATTTTTGGCCACCAATAATGAAGACCAGAGAATAGACCAAATACTACCCCACCAACAATTACATAATGGAAGTGAGCAACAACAAAGTAGCTATCATGATATTGATAGTCAGCAGCTGCTGCTGCAAGCATTACCCCAGTTACTCCACCCATTAAGAATGTAGGAATAAACGCTACGGCATACAGCATTGCAACTGTAAAGCGAATTTGTCCGCCCCACATGGTTAATAACCAGTTAAAGATCTTAACACCAGTTGGTACAGCAATTGCCATTGTAGCAACAGCAAAAATTGCGTTTGCAATTGGACCTAATCCTGTTGTAAACATATGATGCGCCCATACCATGAAGCCCAAGAATCCAATTAATACAGTTGCAAATACCATTGCAGAGTAACCGAATAGGCGCTTCTTAGAGAAAGTCGCAAATACTTCAGAGAAAATACCAAACGCTGGTAAAATTAAGATATAAACCTCTGGGTGACCAAAAATCCAGAATAAGTGCTCCCAAATAATTGTATTTCCACCAAGAGCTTCGTTGAAGAAGTTTGATCCGAATAAGCGATCAAACATCATTAAGAACAATCCAACCGTTAAAGCTGGGAATGCAAATAAAATTAAAGCTGATGTTACAAATGAAGACCATGTAAATAATGGCATACGCATGTAAGTCATACCTGGTGCACGCATGTTAATAATCGTTACTAGGAAGTTAATCCCACCTATTAAAGTACCTGCCCCTGAAATCTGTAAACCTAGTACATAGAAATCTACACCATGTCCTTCACTTTCCATTGCTAATGATGCATAGGATGTCCAACCTGCATCTGGTGCCCCACCTAGGAACCAACTCATGTTCATGAAAACTCCTCCGAAGAAGAATAACCAAAAACCTAGAGAGTTTAAGAATGGGAATGCAACGTCACGTGCTCCAATTTGCAAAGGGACAACTGCGTTCATGAACCCAAATATTAAAGGCATGGCGGCAAAGAAAATCATCGTTGTACCGTGCATGGTTAATATTTCATTATAAAGTCCTGCACTAACAAAATCATTATCAGGAATTGCTAGCTGAATTCGAATAAATAGTGCTTCTAATCCACCGACTAAGAAGAAGAATCCTCCAGCGATGAAGTAAAGAATGGCGATTTTCTTATGGTCAACCGTTGTTAGGTAGTCCCATATTGTAGCGCCGACTGTATCTTTTCTTAACGTACTCACGATTTTACCTCCTTTTCAAGATGCTATATTACTCCTCTACGGAAAGACCAAATAAATATTCAGTTAATGCATCAATTTCTTCATTAGATAATTCACCATACGTACCCGTCATTAAATTTCCTGGCTTGTATGTTTCTGGATCTGCTAACCATTTCTTTAGGTTCTCTTTGCTGTGGTCCATTACTCCAGCAATACGAGTACGGTCAGCAAAGTTTGATAAGTTTGGTGCTAAACGACTTCCTTCATTTCCAACGGCATGACAACCAATACAGCTACTTTGGAACAGTTCTTCACCTGCTTGAGCTAAATCAGTTTCAACTGTTGGTTCATTATTAGCCATTTTATCAATCCATTGATCAAACTCATCTGGAGAGACAGCTCTTACTTTAAAGTCCATAAGTGCGTGTGATGGTCCACATAGCTCTGCACACTTTCCATAGTAGATTCCTTCTTCGTATGCATGTAACCACATTTGATTCGTGTTATCAGTGTTTGTGTCCATCTTACCACCAATTGTTGGCACCCAGAATGAGTGTTTAACATCTGCTCCTTTAAGGTTAAAGTACACTCTCTCCCCTGTAGGAATCACAAGGTCTTGAGATGTAATAACTTTATGGTCTGGATATTCAAACTCCCACCAGTATAAATAAGCTGTAACGTTTACAATTAAAGCATCCTCATCACGAGTTTCAGCCTTCATTGGCGAAACATCTGCTAGCTTAAATGTATAAGCTACTGTCGGTACTGCTAAAATGATTAGTAATAAAATCGGAATAACAGTCCACATAATTTCAAGCTTATGGTTTCCTTCTACTTGCTCAGGGATCTTGTTTTCGTCCCCTTTCTTAGCGCGGAAACGGAAGAGAACATAAATAAAAATAATTGATACAATTAATACAACAACCACCATAATGATCGTACTAATCATCATAAGTGAGAATTGCATTTCGGCTCCTTCACCTTTAGGCTCTAGCGTCGTTAGAAACGGCTCACCACAACCCGCTAAAAAAAGCGCCATCATCGTTACTAATGAAAATAAGCGCCACTTTAAGTGCCTTTGCTTCATAACGTAGTTAACCCCACTTTCCTTATAATAATCAAATTCTTAGTTGGTACGGGAACAACCCATCCCTGGATTTTCTATAAAATAAAAAAGGAATCCCAATAGTTAAGCGCTTAAATCCTTATGTACAACTTTAATAAATTGTAGGGTTTAAGCAGTGTTTCACTAGGAATAGCATCGTGTCATACTCTACTCCTGTTTCAACAAAGAAGGAACAATCTTTCTTGCCTACTTCGCTGAAACAGGAGTCCACATAATGTGGCACCTTATTATAAGGTGAGAGTATTAACACTATATCCATCTATTAATTTTACATGATTAAAAGAATGTTGCAACAATCATTGCTACAAACAGAATGGTCAAGTAGTTAATTGAATATACAAACATAGTTGTAGACCATTTAATATCGTCCTTAGCCTTATAACCTTTGAAACCAAGGAAAAGCCAGCCAATGTTTAATAGAGTAGCAAGGATTAGAAAGACTGTTCCTAATGAATAAAGGTAAAAAGGTAGTGGAAATAAACATGCTATCCAAAGTACGATTTGTCTTTTAGTCATTTCGAATCCATGTACAACTGGTAACATCGGAATCCCAGCAGCTCTATATTCCTCACATCGTCTCATAGCTAATGCCAGGAAATGTGGTGGCTGCCATATAAACATAATCAAAAATAAAACCCAAGCCACCATATGGAGGTTCGGATCTACAGCTGCCCAACCTATTAATGGAGGAACAGCACCGGATATACTGCCGATTACCGTATTAATTGTATAGTTACGTTTAGACCACATTGTATACAAAACAACATACGTAAATGCACCAACCAAACCAATAACTGCTGCCATTAAGGATGCACATGCTAATAAAGCTGTACCCGCTGCAGTCATTAATAAACCCATCAACAATACTTGTTTAGGTGAGAATCTACCTGTTACAGTTGGTCTTGATTTTGTGCGTTCCATTAAGTGATCAATATCACGATCAATATAATTATTTAAGCTACAGGAACCAGCAATGACTAAAGAAGTTCCAAGCAATGTAAACAGAGTAATGTCCCAATTCTGAAAGAAGCTTGTTCCAGTAAAATGAAACGCTAGCCATAACCCAGTAAAGGCAGTAATTAAGTTAGAGTTGATAATTCCTACTTTAATTAATGCTTGAAAGTCTTTCCAGATGGATGTCTCAAAAGCATCACTCTGAGGACTTTCATGCTCAATAACATGCGAAGATGCTTCATCTATTGTCCTCGAATTTGCCATTATAAATCCTCCTTTTATATAGAAGCACAAACATTCCTACCCACTTCAGGTAAAAAAGTGCCTACTGTATATTAAACCATAAATACGAAGGCAATTGTGTAGGAGATGTGTAAGTTTTTTGTCTTTTTTGTGACTGGCTTTGAATAGCCGTTAGTTACAAGTATAAAAGAAAAACGCACTTTCATCACTATGAAAGATTTGGTTGTTTTAAATTTTATAGATTATAGTATACTTATAAAGGTTTAAGCGATATTGATATAATTTTTATCCCCATTATATTTCTAGCAAAATCAATGACAATATTCAACCTTTTTCCTAATAATTAATCTATTAAATTCCATTTTTATGTTCATAACTATATTGTTGACAAATAGTTTGAACAAATATCACATTATTGTCACTTATTTTCCTTTGATATTTCGACACCTTTTTTATATGATTATTATTGTGTGTTTATTAGTACGTAAGATTCATTCATATTTATTAGATTGAAGGTGGGGCTTTTGAATCGAGGACTTAAATGGTTCGCAATTATAACGACGATCGGTATGTTACTTGTTTTATTAGGGGGAGCACTTGTAACAAAAACCGAATCTGGAGCTGGCTGTGGAGATAGCTGGCCATTATGTCACGGAGAATTAATTCCTACTAATATTACGTTTGAATTAGTCGTAGAATTAAGCCATCGATTGGTTTCAGGTTCCGTGGGCTTTTTAGTATTAATTCTATCAATCTGGACCTGGCGTAAAATTGGACATATAAGAGAAACAAAGTTCTTATCGGTTCTCTCTTTTACTTTCTTAGTGCTACAAGCACTAATTGGTGCTGCTGCTGTTGTTTGGGGACAATCATCAACGGTACTAGCTTTACATTTCGGTATTTCTCTCATATCTTTTGCTTCCGTTCTTTTATTAACTCTATTGGTGTTTGAGGCTGACCAGGACGCAAGTAAAACAAGTCCTACAATTGATAAAAGAATTAAATTTCATATCATTGGAATCATACTTTATTGTTATGCGGTTGTGTATACCGGTGCGTTAGTGCGTCATAAAAATGCTAGCCTTGCTTGTCCTGACTGGCCGATTTGTAATTTCAATCAAATTGGGTTTCCTACTCAACTACATGAGTGGATTCAAATGGGACATCGTACCTTAGCTGGTTTGCTCTTTATCTGGATTATTTATGCTACGTATCTCGTCATCAAGCACTATAGCCATCAAACTCAAATAAAGTGGTGTTTTATTATTGCATCAATTCTTGTTTCTTTACAAGTAGTTAGTGGTGCATTCATTGTCTTTACAAGGCTAGAACTTTTATTCATAGCGTTATTGCATGCCTTCTTCATTTCTTGTCTATTTGGAGTATTAAGTTACCTTGTTCTTCTGTTGACAAGAAGTCAATACAACCAGAAACATAACCGAGATACTTCTGTACTAACCAAAGGCACAAGTGCTCCGATTAGTACGAACAAATAAAAACAGCGAGGCTATGCCTCGCTGTTTTTATTTGCTTAATTCTATTAAAAGGTCACCAGTTTGGACAGCTGCCCCATCTTGCACATATATTTCTTTCACTGTACCAGAAAATGTTGCTTGAACCGTCGTTTCCATTTTCATTGCTTCAGAGATCAATAAATGATCACCTTTTTCTACCTTTTCGCCTTTTGTAACGACAACCTTAACAACCGTTCCTGGCATCGTAGCTGCGATATGATTTGGATTACTGCGATCAGCTTTTATGTTCGTGGCAACAGTAGATTTGACATTTTCATCTTTGATGACAATCTCACGAGGCTGTCCATTGAGTTCAAAATAAACAACGCGTGTTCCGTCTGCCTGTGGTTCACCGATTGATACTAATTTTACGATCAGCGTCTTACCATGTTCAATAACAACCTCAACTTCCTCACCTAATCTCATTCCATAGAAAAAGGTTGGGGTATCAAGAACGGATACATCTCCGTATTCTTCTACGACCTTTTGATAATCCATAAACACCTTTGGATAAAGTGCATAAGATATCATTTCATGACTGGTTGTTTGCCTTTTCAAGGTATGGAAAATAGATTCCTTTAACTCATGGAAATGCACAGGCTCTAAGAGCTCACCTGGACGGACTGTAATCGGTTCTTTTCCTTTAAGGATAATTCGTTGAAGCTCCTTTGGAAAACCTCCGTGTGGCTGTCCTAGATAGCCCTCAAATAGTTCTACAACGGAATCAGGGAAGTCTAATGTCTCACCCTTCTCATAAATATCATCTTCATTAAGATTATTTTGAACCATATATAAAGCCATATCTCCAACTACTTTTGAGGAAGGAGTTACCTTTACAATGTCTCCAAATAATTCATTAACACGACGATACATAACCTTTACTTCATCCCATCTTTCACCTAAGCCAACTGCCTTTGCCTGTTGCTGTAAATTACTGTATTGTCCTCCTGGCATTTCATGCATATAGACTTCAGGATGAGGTGCTTTCATTCCACTCTCAAAATCAGAATAATATTTTCTAATATCTTCCCAGTAATTTGATAGCTGCTCGAGGGCTTTGTTGTTTATATTGATATTACGCTTCGTTCCTTCTAGAGCATAATACAGTGAGTTTCCACTTGGTTGTGAGGTTAACCCTGCCATTGAGCTTACAGCAATATCCACAATGTCAACCCCAGCTTCTATCGCTTTAGAGTACGTCATAATTCCATTACCACTGGTGTCATGGGTATGGAGATGAATAGGAATCGATACCGCATCCTTTAAGGCTGCCACTAATGAGTAGGCTGATTGCGGCTTAAGAAGGCCTGCCATATCCTTTATTCCTAAAATGTGTGCACCAGCTGACTCTAATTCCTTAGCCATTGATACATAGTAATCTAGATCATACTTCACTTTAGTTGAATCCCCAATATCACCCGTATAACAAATCGCCGCTTCAGCTAACTTCCCTGATTCGCGAACGGAATCAATAGCTAATGTCATTCCTTTTACCCAGTTTAAGCTATCAAATATACGGAATACATCTATTCCAGCCTGCGCTGATTTCTCTACAAATTCTTTAATTAAGTTGTCAGGGTAGTTTTTGTACCCAACTGCGTTTGAAGAACGCAATAGCATTTGGAACAGTATATTAGGCACTTTTTCTCGTAATGAAATTAATCGATCCCATGGGTCTTCTTTTAAGAAGCGGTAGGAAACATCAAAAGTGGCTCCCCCCCACATCTCTAAGGAAAATAAGTCTGGCAAAAGCCTTGCGGTTGGTTCTGCAATCGTAATAAGATCCTTTGTTCTGATTCTAGTTGCAAGCAGAGATTGATGCGCATCACGGAATGTTGTATCCGTTAACAAAACATTCTCTTGTTCATTAATCCACTTTACTAAGCCGTCCGCTCCTCTTTCATCCAAAATTTGCTTTGTTCCGGATGGCATCGGCTCTGTAAGTTTCACTTTCGGTACTCTTGGTTTTTCAAATACAGGTTTTTTCTTCTTTTCAATCCCAGGAAACCCATTTATCGTTACCGTTCCTATATACGAGAGCATTTTAGTCCCCCGGTCTTTTCGGTTTGGAAACACAAATAGTTCTGGAGTTGTATCAATAAATGATGTGTCATACTGACCTGTAATAAACTTTTGATGCTTCATAACATTTTCAAGGAACGAAATATTTGTCTTAATTCCTCTAATTCTAAATTCTTTTAAATTTCTAGTCATCTTAGCTGTTGCTTGCTCAAATGTTAAAGCCCATGTTGAAAGCTTCACTAAAAGTGAGTCATAGTGAGGTGTAATAACTGCTCCTTGGAATCCATTACCAGCATCTAGACGGACTCCAAACCCACCACCAGTTCGGTACGCCATTATTTTCCCGGTATCAGGCATAAAATTATTTAACGGATCCTCTGTTGTTACACGAGATTGAATCGCATATCCATGAGTCTTTATTTCACTTTGAGCAGGTATACCTACTTTTTTGCTGTGAAGTAAATGCCCTTCAGCAATCAAGATTTGTGTTTGAACAATATCAATACCAGTAATCATCTCAGTAATCGTATGTTCAACTTGGACGCGAGGATTAACCTCTATAAAATAAAACTCCTCATCCTTCACCAAAAACTCTACAGTTCCTGCATTTATGTAATCTACATTTTTCATTAACTCAACAGCTGCTTCACAAATCTTTAATCTAAGTTCATCAGTTAAAGAAACACTTGGAGCTAATTCTACAACCTTCTGATGTCTTCTTTGAACAGAACAATCTCTTTCAAATAGATGTACGATATTCCCTTGTGTGTCCCCAAGAATTTGCACTTCAATATGTTTAGGATTCTCTACGAACTTTTCTACATATACCTCACTGCTACCAAAGGCAGCTTTGGCTTCAGATGTCGCACGATCAAAGGCTTCTTTAACTCCTGACTCGTTTCGAACAATTCTCATACCTCTTCCACCGCCACCAAGTGCAGCTTTTATCATAATCGGGTAGCCATGTGTTTGACCAAAGTCAACAATTTCAGAAAGTTCTTCTACTGGTCCATCACTACCAGGAATAACAGGTATATTTGCTAATACTGCTTGTTTTCTAGCTTTTACTTTATCACCAAACATATCAAGGTGAAGCGATTTAGGACCTATAAAAATAATACCTTCCTCTTCACACCTTCTAGCAAAATGAATATTTTCCGATAGGAAACCATAGCCTGGATGAATGGCTTGAACACCGTTTGCTTTAGCAATTTCGATAATTCCCTCTATATCTAAATAGGCATCGATTGGTTTTTTACCTTCCCCTACTAGATATGCCTCATCTGCTTTATAACGATGATAAGATCCAGCATCCTCCTTTGAATAGATGGCAACAGTTCGGATATCAAGTTCGGTACAAGCCCGAAAGATTCTAATCGCAATTTCTCCACGATTTGCTACTAATACTTTTTCAATTTTAGTTGTCATTATGTATTCCCTCCCATTTACAATCTACCAATTTTAGAACAAAAAGCGCAAGCGCCCCGTTTAGCCCCGACAAGCAAATGTTCCTTGGACAAAGAAAAGGCGGTTTTTCCTTTTATTTGTCCAAGGGTTATTTGACCTCGAGGGGCTGGGTGCTGGAGCTGGATTACTACGAACAATCATTTAAGAACAACATTAAGAAATTATACTTTTTTTTAAAAAAGGCTCTGCAAAGAACAGAGCCTGTGTTAATTTTTTTTATGCTGCTTCATCCTGTGGTAGGCTTTTTTGTTTTCGATAATTTACGAACATAGATATATTCACTAAAATCCCCATCGAAATCATTAAAGCGAGTAGGGATGAACCTCCATAACTAACGAAAGGCAGCGGAACACCTGTAATAGGAAGCAAACCTGTAAGTGCACCTAAATTTACAAAAGCTTGTATACTAATCATACTTGATACACCTATTGCTAATAAACTACCAAAGGAATCATCACATCTTCTAGCTAACATAAACCCTTTTATAACGATAAAACTTAATAGAAGTATAACAAAGCCTACTCCGAATATCCCTAGCTCTTCTGAAATCACGGCCATGATAAAGTCTGTATGTGCTTCTGGAAGATATCCTGATTTTTGTATGCTATTTCCTAAACCTAAGCCAGTGATACCACCTGAACCAATAGCGATATATGAATTAATTAACTGAAGCCCATCTCCTAAAGGATCGGCAAATGGGTTATAAGCCGCTCCAAAGCGAGATAATTGTTCATCAGAAAGAACTTCGAACTTCACCGCAAAAGGAATTAATATACCTAAAATCAAGCCACCTAGACCCAATAATTTCATTACATTTTTCAGATTCATTCCAGAGCAAAGTGTCATAACCACTGCAATCATTGCAATTAATCCAGCTGTTCCTAAGTCTGGTTGAAAAAATACTAATCCAAATATAATCACAGTAAAAATTAATGGCGGTAAAACAGCTGTTCCAAAATCATCTATATAATTTTGCTTTTTAGAAAAAATAGCCGCTAAATAGATGATTACACCCAGCTTTACAAATTCACCAGGTTGTATTTGAACTGGCCCTAGCGAGATCCAACTCTGCGCATTTTGTGCAGTTTCACCAACAGCAAAAACCAAAATGAGAAGTCCAATGCTACCAAAGGCAATGATCTTAAATAGCTTAAAATAGATACGATATGGTAATATCATTGTCATAAAAAAAGCAATAGATGCAACTATTAATGAAAATCTTTGTCTCACAAAAAAATGATCAAACTGGTATTCATACCGCGAAACAGCAATGATGCTACTAGAGCTGTATACCATAATGAGACCAAAGGCACATAACAAAAAAACAGCTAATACAATTGAGTAGTCATACAACTGAAAC
Source organism: Bacillus sp. AK128 (assembly GCF_053903075.1). Taxonomy (NCBI): domain Bacteria; kingdom Bacillati; phylum Bacillota; class Bacilli; order Caryophanales; family Bacillaceae; genus Bacillus; species Bacillus sp. AK128. Next base: position 2,991,223 of record NZ_CP096379.1, read on the forward strand.
ATTTTCTTCAGCATAGGAATCTTCCTTAAAATAGATAGTTTACTTTTATTTTACTATAAAACTGGGGCGTTTTGGACAAAATTCCTTATAAAAAGAAAAAACCCTACTATTAAGATAACAGTTAGAGTTTATCATCCTTATTTTTTATTTATTTGTAAATGCATCATGCAACAGAGAAAGTTCTTTTTCTAAGGTGTCAATTAGATCCTTGCCCATAGATTCTTCTACGAGTCCTAATCTCACCGCAAAATCAATTTCTCTAGATAACCCAAACATTTGTGTATCTAATACTTCTTCATATAGAGGACACTGTGGCATTGTCAGATTATCCATTTGCACTTTTATAAGCTTTAAAATCTTTTCTGCATCAGCTTTTAACAGTTCATATGCTTTTTCGCGATGGTCAATCGCAATCTCTGGCGTCAATAGAATCCCTCCGTTCTACGAGCGATTGCAAACTTGTTCTTAAATCTTATCGTGATATTAAAAAAAATGCAAGAAAAAATAGCTAAAAACACCTGCTTTAACTAGTCATTTTTAACATTTTCTCTATTAACATGAAATCGTTTTATTCTTTCTTAGATAGAAATGGGATAAATAAGGTACCCTCTCGTTAGCCAAAACCTCTATATATAGTTATACTTAAACTTAGCTAAAAGTACTAACGTTGGTGTTTAAGTGAAACCAGCAGATTTAATTCTTTAAAAAAGGGTGACATTATGGAATCAATCATACTATTAAAAGGAAAAGTAAAATTCCCGCTAACCATTGATCCAGGAGTATGGATTTTTGATGAGCGAAAGGTTGATCTGACCACTTATTTCGATCAAGAAAAAATTGTAGTAGATGAGCTAGAAACATATACAAAGGCTGTCTCTGAACACTGGGATCGAGAAATTAAAGAAGGTGCAACTCTTCCTCCTTCAAATAAGACGACTACTAAAAAGTACGAAAAAGAGAAACTTATAACTGGTACATTTGCCATTCCAGTTAAATATTTTTTTGATAATGCAGTTGTTGATTCTGATACCTCTAAGGTGACTATAAAAACGAAATCAGAAGAATATACATTACCTTACCAAGAAGCATACAATGGATTATTTGGTTTCTCTAATAATGGAAAGCCACTTATTGAAGATGGTCCTGCTCATTTCTATTTTGGTGATGGGCATAATAAGGACAATCCAATTAAAAACATAACTGAAATAATTGTTGAATAATAACTAATCGAGGTTTCCACACATAGTGTGGAAACCTCTCTTCATATTAAAGTTATAATAAATCCGCAGCTAGCTGTGCTAGACCTGACCGTTCGCCTTTAACAAATCGAACATGTCCACTAATCTTTTGATCCTTAAAGCTCTCCACTACATAAGTCAAACCGTTATTATATTCATCCAAATAAGGATGATCAATTTGGGCTGGGTCCCCCATTAACACGATTTTACTTCTCTCTCCCACTCTCGTTAAAATTGTTTTCACTTCATGCTTTGTTAGGTTTTGAGCTTCATCAATGATGATAAATTGCTCGGGTATACTTCGTCCACGAATATAGGTCAACGCTTCAACCTCAATGGATCCCATTCCTGCTAAAATGGCATCTAGCTCCCCTGGCTTCTTTGTATTAAAGAGATATTCGAGATTATCAAATATAGGTTGCATCCAAGGCCTTAATTTCTCTTCCTTTTCACCTGGTAAAAACCCAATATCCTTCCCTACTGGAACAATAGGTCTTGCCACAAGCAACTTCTTGTACATGCCAAGATCCTCTGTTTGAAGAAGCCCTGCTGCCAAAGCGAGCAGCGTTTTGCCTGTCCCAGCTTTTCCCATTAACGTAACAAGTGGAATATCTTCTCGAAGCAATAATTCTAACCCCATTATTTGCTGAACATTTCTTGGCTTAATTCCCCATATGGGATCATTATTAAACACTAATTTCTTTACCTTTTTACAAGATGGATCCACCATGCCTACCGCAGATCCAGAATTAACAAGTGCGTCCTTCATAATCACAAACTGATATGGGTAAAACGGATGATTCGCTAAATCTGATGTATGAATTTCCCCTTTTTCATAAAAGCGATTAAGTAAGTCTGAATTCACATAAACTTCTAAATATCCTGTATAGATATGATCAAACTCGACCACTCTATCACTTAAGAAATCTTCAGATTGCATTCCAAGTGCATCCGCTTTTACGCGAACCAAGACATCCTTACTTACTAAAATAACGGGCCGTCCATATTCTTTTGTCTCTTCTTCAAGAGAAAGGTTTTTCGCTACTGCTAATATTCGATTGTCATTTGTTTTTTCAATAAATATTTCTTGAAGTTGGTGAAAAGAGCGGTGATTTAGTTCAATGCGAAATGAACCACCATTTTCTAATTGGACCTTCTCATGCAACCGGCCATTTTCCCTTAACTTATCAATCATTTTTGAAACCTGTCTTGCATTCCTACCTATTTCATCCATATTTCTTTTTTTTGAATCAACCTCTTCTAGGACCACTGCTGGGATCACTACTTCGTTATCTTCAAATGAGAAGATAGACATTGGATCTTGCAATAACACATTCGTATCGAGTACATAGATTTTACTCAAATTTCCGCCTCCTGACTCCGCTTTTTCTTTGTATATAACGTTCGATTGTAATAGTTCTTTCGATCTATCCAATCCCGTTATAATCTGCAGTAAGACGATAGAAAAACTAACTATCGTGGTTGTAAAAAGGAGTGAAAACTGTGTAATAGCAATATGAGTGCTGGTACACCATTGGTTTAATATATGAGTGGATGAATAAAGATAGAAGGATTATTAAACAATAATAGTAACTGCAAGAAAGTCAAACTGAGGATAAAGGAGTGAAAACACTTGAAGAACATCATATATATCACTGGCATCCTGCTTTTTATGACCATCACAGGTTGTGCTAATAACAACAACGAAGCAGGTAATCAAAGTAAAGACCAGCAATCCGCAATACAGGTAAAAAATCAGGTGAATGTTCAAGACGAGGACCGGAGCGGAGGGGAAATTGCTGAAAATTTAGTGAAACTTGCATCAAGTGTACCTAATGTGAATGACGCAACAGCGCTTGTGTTAGGCAATGTAGCAATCGTAGGAATTGATGTCAATTCAAAGATCGACCGTTCTAGAGTCGGTACAATTAAATACTCTGTAGCAGAAAGTCTTAAACATGATCCTCATGGCGCTAATGCCATTGTCATTGCTGATCCTGATACAAATGTCCGATTAAGAGAAATGGGTAATGAAATACAACAGGGGCGACCTATTAGCGGGATTATGGACGAGCTTTCAGCTATAATAGGAAGATTAATGCCAGAACTTCCTGCAGATATATTTGAGCATAAAAATACAGCTCCAACTGAATCCAATCAAAATCAACTTCCTGAACAGCAAGAACAAGAGCTAGACAAAGAACAGCAGGATCAATCAAAAAATCACATTCAAGATCGTGATAACCCAAATGTTCCACAACATGATTAAAGCTTAGTAACTTTGTTACTAAGCTTTTTTGATGGATTCCATTACTTGTCGATCTAGCTTAGAAGCAGCATCTAAATCATAGGTTTTTTCATAACTAGGACCCATGGTGATTTTCGACCCATAAAACATAACATCGCGGACTTCATTTACCTTTAATTCAAACAATGCTAATTTTAACGGTACATCTTGAAGGTCCTCTTCTCTTAAGTACGCTTCACCACTAATAGAGAAGGTCGTATCTGAAATAAACAAGGTTAGAACTGTCAATGGATTAGATCGAATATTTTTGACAATCTTTGACCGGTTATCAATCACAAAACGAATGGACTCACGGTCCGGAGCAAAGGCCCAAGAAATAGCATGGACATTAGGCCCACCTGTCTCATAATCTATTGTTGAAATGGTCAACAATCTTTCTTGCTGAAGGTAATCAAACATATCTGTAGATAAATTCGAATCAACTCGATTCGCCATTTACAACCCCCCATTCAATGACGGAAATGTTTTTTCTTTTAAATGCTTTTCTAACTTTATGCTATACTGTTTACAAGAAGATTTCAACAGTTGAGGTGGAGAAATGAGAGTAAAGTGTGTCCTATGTGACAAAATAGAATCAATTGATGACGAAACGTTAATGGCAAAACGATTACGAAACCGTCCCATTCATACATATATGTGTAATCCCTGTAACGAACGAATAGAAGAAAAAACAAAAGAACGCCTAGCAACCGGAAACTTCAGACTATACCGGGAAAAAAAATTAAAAGAAGACTGGTGAAGAACAAAAGGCGCAAGCGCCCCGTTTAGCCCCGACAAGTAAATGTTCTGAAGAGAAAAAAATGGCGCTCTTTCCATTTTATTCTCTTCAGGTTATTTAACCTCGAGGGGCTGGGCGCTGGAGCTAGATTGAATTGCATAGACTCGAGTTTTCCACAAATGATTAATTTTATACTTTCGCTAAACAGAAAGGCGCAAGCGCCCCGCTAGTAAGGAAGGCAGGCTTAGAGCGCAACGTTTTGTTGCAATATAAAAAAATGACGGTCCGAATGCGGTCCGTCATTTTTTATTTAGGATAATTTATAAATTTTTCAGGCTCAGCTACCATTTGATCTAACATAACATCAATTAATTCAGTTGGGAATTTAGTTGTTTTTCTTGTTTCACCTATAGTATATGACACCTCATACATAACTTCATCCTTTTCAATGAGGATGTCCTTTAATTGATGATCCACCGTTAACAATTCATAAAAAAAGGCTGCTGTTTCCTGGGCTGCAAGATCATCTTTTCTAACATCAGCTACTACTTTAATGGTTAACCAATTATATAGTGCATCTTGTAATGAATTCATGCGCTACTTCCTTCTTTTTTGGATTGATAAAGGCGTACTTTATAAACGATTAACACTAGTGCAGCAACCATTAATCCCTCAACGACAGGTAAGGAAACCGCTAGAATTGTTAAAAGGCTACAACCTAATCCAAGAAAAAAATAAATAACAATGGATTTTAAAATGGGTAATTTTTTAGCAAATCCTAACTTATAAACAAGGGCCGATAAAAGGAAAATGGTGATATACAATAGCCACATTCCAACTTCAGGGTTTTGATCAATCTGATATAATGACGCAAAAAACGAAAAATTATCTTCCATTTTATGTTACCTCCTTTGCTTATGTAGAAAAGGGGTCAACTATACGTTAACCCCACATTCCACCTATATGGTTATTGCTTATACTTCAGCATATTTCTTTTTCTTAGCCGCTCTTTCACGCTCACTCTTATCAAGTAATTTCTTACGTAGACGAATCGATTGTGGAGTAACTTCACAAAGTTCATCATCATTTAAATACTCTAATGATTCTTCTAAAGTCATAAGTTTAGGCTTTTTCATCGTTGTCGTTTGGTCTTTGTTAGCAGAACGCATATTTGTCATTTGTTTTGCTTTAATAACATTTACCGTTAAATCGTTATCACGATTATTTTCACCAACAATCATACCTTCATAAACATCAGTACCAGGCTCAATAAAGATCGTTCCACGGTCTTCTAAAGCTAAAATACTGTATTGTGTTGATTTTCCAGTTTCTAGTGAAACTAGAACACCGTTACGACGTCCACCAACTTGACCTGCAAAAAGTGGTTGGTAGCTATCAAAGGTATGGTTAAGAATCCCATAACCTCTTGTTAATGTCATGAATTCAGTTCTATAACCAATTAAACCACGAGCAGGTACATTAAATACCATACGTGTTTGGCCACCACCATTACTAGACATGTCAACTAACTCACCCTTACGCATACCAAGAGACTCCATGATAGACCCTGTGTGTTCTTCAGGAACATCAATTTGAACTCGCTCAATCGGCTCACATCTAACACCGTCGATTTCCTTAACGATTACTTCAGGTTTAGATACTTGTAGTTCAAAGCCTTCACGTCTCATATTTTCAATTAGGATTGACAAATGTAACTCACCGCGACCAGACACGATCCAAACATCTGGAGAATCTGTATTTTCAACACGTAAGCTAACATCCGTTTCTAACTGAGCCATTAGACGTTCTTCGATTTTTCTAGCTGTTACCCATTTACCTTCACGACCTGCAAATGGACTATTGTTAACTAGGAAAGTCATTTGAAGCGTTGGCTCATCAATACGAAGAATCGGTAATGCTTCTTGGTGGTCAGTAGGACAAACCGTCTCCCCTACATTGATATCTTCCATTCCAGATACCGCTACAAGATCACCAGCTTTTGCTTCTTGAATTTCAACTCTTTTTAATCCAATGAATCCAAACATCTTTGTAACACGGAACTTCTTCACAGCTCCATCAAGTTTCATAAGTGAAACTTCTTGACCTACCTTCATCGTTCCACGGAAAATACGTCCGATTCCGATACGTCCAACATAATCATTATAATCAAGTAGTGTCACCTGGAATTGTAATGGGTCATTACTGTTATCAACCGGAGCTGGAATATGCTCAATAATTGATTCAAATAATGAATTCATATTTTCGTCTTGGTTTGCTGGATCTGGGTCAAGACTTGCTGTACCATTAATAGCAGAAGCATAGACTACTGGAAATTCTAGTTGATCTTCTTCTGCACCAAGCTCGATAAATAAGTCGATTACTTCATCAATTACCTCTAAAGGTCTTGCTGAAGGCTTATCAATTTTATTTACAACTACAATTGGAGTTAATTTTTGTTCTAATGCTTTTTTCAATACGAAACGTGTTTGAGGCATCGTTCCTTCATAAGCATCTACTACAAGTAGAACACCATCAACCATTTTCATGATTCGTTCTACTTCTCCTCCAAAGTCAGCGTGACCAGGAGTATCCATGATGTTAATTCGCTTCTCTTTATATTCAATCGCAGTATTTTTCGCTAAAATAGTGATACCGCGTTCTTTTTCAAGGGCATTGGAATCCATCGCTCTCTCTTCTACAAACTCATTTGAGCGGAATGTTCCTGATTGGTGTAGTAATTTGTCAACCAAAGTTGTTTTACCATGGTCAACGTGTGCAATAATAGCAATATTACGAATATCGTCACGTAATTTCACGTACTCATCTCCTACTTAATTTAAAATATTTATATCCATATAACACTAAAACACAATTTGGCTTTTTACACAACTTTGTTATTATACCATACCGTTCCATAAGTGGTGAAGTTTATCTATTCATTTACGTAAAACTTTTGTAAACTGTACTTGGAGGGCTTAAAAATGAAACAAATAAATATTCTTTTTTTAGTATTCGCATTACTTACAACTTTTTTCATGATATTAATTGGAATTGCAGTTGGGGAAAGAAGTCTCTTAGGGATTTTTGGTGCCATTGTCGGTGTTATTATCACTTCAGGGGTTGCTTTTTCCTATAAGAGTAAATTAAGAAAATCACAAAAATAAAAGTGCCCACTAAGGCACTTTTTTAATTTTGAGCTATTCTATTGGTTTTATAAATAATAAGTACATTCGATCATGATCTTTTTCAATCTTATATTGTTCAAACCCACAAGAGGATAAAAACTTAATCCAGAAGTCTTGGACTATAGGTATTGCCGCATACACAACCTTATGACCCTCCCGCTGTAAATCCTTCATCAACATTGAAACAATTTCTTTTCCAATGCCTCTTGAGCGATAGGCTGAAGCAACTAACACGGTTCCAATCCAGGGACGATTGTTGGAGGCCGCATTTTCCACATAATATGATATTCCAACACGATTTTCACCTTCGAACCAAACAGACCATGTTCCCTCTTGATAAAGTTCTAAATACGTCTTAATTTCTGCTGATGATACTTCCTCTTGTTCCCACTCTGGGCTAGCCTTAATCAACCCTTGAAAAAAAGGAATATCTTCTTCCTGTAAATCTTTGCTAATTAGGTTCACTTGATTTCATCAGGCTTTATATAGGTTTGGATTACGTGCTCATGTAAGCTTGAATTACAAGCGAATATAGAATTTTGTCCAACTAAATTTAATGCTTGGCCGTCCAAGGTAGTCATCTTTCCACCAACCTCTTCGATAATAACTAATCCTGCAGCAAAATCCCACGGTGATAACCTCATTGTAATATAAGCATCAAGACGTCCAGTTGCTACATAAGCCAGTTCAATGGCAGCAGATCCGTATGATCTTGTGCCACGTACCTTCTTAACTAAAGGAGTAAGAACAGATGGATCAATTCTTCTATTTTCTGTTACCCAGGTTGCATTGATCCCTATAATTGCTTTTTCAATCTCAACCTTTTCAAGTAAAGGCAGCTTTTCATCATTAAAATATGCACCTTGTCCTTTTACTGCATGATATAGCTCATTACTCACGACATCATAAATCAAACCAATCTTGCCAATCCCATCTTCGTAAATTCCAATTGAAATCGCAAAATTCCGTTGTTGATGAACAAAATTCATCGTTCCGTCTATCGGGTCAATAATCCAAACGACACCCTCTAGTGAAGTAACTTCATCCCCGAAACCTTCTTCTCCCAATATTCGATGGTTTGGAAATGTTTGGTTAATTTTTTCTATGAAATATTTTTCTGTTTCGTGATCCATATTGGTAACTAGGTCATCGGGATTTGACTTTGATTTCACCATTAATTCGGTAGAAAATGATTCCCTTATGTATGTTCCGGCCTCTTTGACCCAGCTCTTTGCATATGAATTAATGCTAGTCCAGTCATTCGCAGATTCCATTTCTTAGTCCCCTTTATTATTCAGGTTTCAATCTTATAACAATAAGATTATCGAAAGTAATTAGTTAAATGCAAGTTATGTACCTTTTCATAAAGCTACTTTTGTAAATACTGCGTCAATTTACCAGTGCAGAACTTACGAAAAAAGCTTCACAGAAAAAACGAACCCTTATCAAAGGTTCGTAAATATCATTATACTTCTAAACGGTTCATCTCTTGTCGAAGTTTTTCTAATTTACGTTTACATTCTGCTTTAAGTTTCGTATCCTTATTCGTCATTGCGTCATAAAGGGTGGCTAATTCATAATCAATTTCTAATCGCAATACAGAAATCCTTCTTGCTGCTTCCGCTTTCTTTAAAGTATTTAATACTTGTTTCAAGAAACTGCACCCCTTTCTTATTTTTATTACTGATCTAGCCGATTCACTTATATCTCATAGAAACTAAATATTCTGATAGTTATTTTATATATATTATGTATACATCTTGTGCTATGCAACAAAAATGTGTATTAACCCATGTCTACCCACTTTTGATGCTCAAGGTTTTATTTTTTTACTTATAATTTGGATATGATATGATGGGGAAAAGCAGTTTTATGCAGGAGGATTATCATGACATTTTCAGGATTTCAACAAGAAGATTTTCAAACTTTTTCAATTGAAGGTTTAGATGAGCGAATGGAGGCAATTAAGGAGAATATACAACCAAAGTTCAGAGAAATTGGTGCTATTCTTACTAATGATTTATCTGCATTTATTGGGAATGAAATGTATTTACATATAGCTAAGCATGCCAGACGAACGGTAAACCCACCAAAGGATACTTGGTTAGCAATTGCTCACGATAAGCGAGGGTATAAAAAACACCCTCACTTTCAGGTAGGATTATTTGATGATCATGTATTTGTTTGGTTAGCTTATATATATGAGTTACCTAACAAAGCAGAGATGGCTAGTAAATTTTTAGGACAAGCAGATGAAGTGTTTAACCGCATTCCGAAAGATTACGTGATCTCACAAGATCATATGAAAAAAGACTCCATATCTATAGATGGATTATCAGAAACAGAATTTGAGGCTATTCTCAACCGATTTAAGGATGTAAAAAAAGCAGAATTCCTAGTAGGAAAAAAAATCAATTCAAATGATCCAATCTTAAAGGACGGAGAAGAATTCATTAATATGGTAAGAGACACTTATCAAACTCTGTTACCAATTTATAAACTTTCCTTGAGGTAAAGTATGTTTAACACTAAAAAGAATGCTGTCTAAAACAGCATTCTTTTTAATGTTTAATCATCTTCACAATATTACGCTGTTCTTCTTTCGCTTTTTGAATGGTACGATAACATGAATAACCACTCTGAGCTTCAAATTCAGCACACAGCTTCTTTTCGTCAGCCTTACCAGGTACAATACCTTTAAATTTTCTATATGCATTTAACAAAAGGTCTCTTTCGACTCCCTTTTCATATGCTTTTTCAATGCAGCTGAAGAATTCAACGACAACAACGATTTCATCCGTTTTCCAATCTAAAGATATCGGATATTGATAGCTCATATTTTACCTCCGTTAATTCCATGACTTCCTAATATGTTCTGCCTCTCCAATGATTCGCTTAAACAATTCATCAACAGTCGGAATATCCTTGATTCTTCCCATAACCTGACCTGCCCATGCAAAGCCTTCATTTTCAGCACCATCATATATGTATCGCAGATTTGCTTGACCACTTATATATTCTTTTACAGCTTCATAGCTTCCATACTTTGACTCCAGGTCAATAATCGTATCTGTCCAACTATTTGAAATAGCCCTTGCAGGAGAACCGATACTACGTTTAATAACTACAGTATCATTTTCTGTCCCGTTTACAAGTCTATTCTTATAAAGATTACTAGCATGAATACATTCTTCCGTAGCTATAAACCTAGTTCCCATTTCAATACCCTCAGCACCTAAGCTCAACGCAGCCATTAAACCACGCCCATCAGCAATCCCTCCTGAGGCAATGACAGGGATCTTAACAGCATCAACAACTTGAGGAACTAGAACGATGGTACCGGTATCATGTTTGCCCAGATGGCCTCCTCCCTCTTGTCCAACAACCATGACAGCATCAGCACCTAGTTCCTCTGCTTTTTCAGCCTGGCGTCTTGCTGCAACCAATACTAATTTTTTGATGTCCGTTCCTCTCAGTTGCTCAAAAATAGGGGTAGGATTTCCACCTGTCATCGTTACAACGGGTACGTTCTCTTGAATGGCTACCTCTAGCATATGCTCAAAAGGCCGCCCGTGCTGACCAATCGCATAATTAACACCAAATGGATGCTTAGTCTTTTCTCGTACCTTCTTAATTTCTTCTCGTAACGACTCAGGACTATCTAAAGACATAGCGGTGATTTGACCTAATCCCCCAGCATTGGACACTGCAGCCGCAAGGTCCGAATAAGCCAAATAAGCAAGGCCTCCTTGAATAATTGGATATTTTATATTTAATAAATTGGTTATTCTATTTTCCCACTTCATGGTTAATCCCCTCCATCTTTTACACTTCTAGTTTTTATAAGAATATCCTTTAATTGATTTTGGGTTTATTCAGTTATTATTAGGAAAAGGTATACTTATAGAAGAACGATAAGTGATATATGATTTTTCTTTCCATAGTATGTTATTAGTGCTATAATCACATTTGTTTTATTGATAAAATTAGACAAAGAATCAAATAAAGAGGTGTATGTATTGAACCAAAATGAAACTCCGTTATTTACGGGTTTACTAGAACATGCAAAAAAGAATCCTATTCAATTCCATATTCCAGGCCATAAAAAAGGAAGCGGAATAGATCCAGAATTTCGTGATTTTATCGGTATGAATGCACTATCGATAGATTTAATAAATATTGGTCCATTAGATGACTTGCATCATCCAAAAGGAATGATAAAAGAAGCACAGGATCTTGCAGCAAAGGCGTTTGGAGCCGATCACACTTTTTTCTCCGTACAAGGAACAAGTGGTGCCATAATGACTATGGTTATGTCAGTATGTGGCCCTGGAGAAAAAATTATCGTCCCACGTAATGTACATAAGTCAGTCATGTCTGCAATTATCTTTTCAGGAGCAACGCCGGTGTTTATACACCCTGTGATTGATAAAGAACTAGGGATTTCCCATGGAATTACACCTGATTCTGTAGAAAAAGCTCTTGAGCAAAATCCTGAAGCAAAAGGAGTTCTCGTCATTAATCCTACTTACTTTGGAGTATCTGCAGACTTAAAGAAAATTGTAGAGATAGCCCATTCTTATGATGTTCCGGTATTAGTTGACGAAGCCCATGGAGTTCATATTCATTTTCATGATGAACTTCCACTTTCTGCGATGCAGGCCGGTGCAGATATGGCAGCAACAAGTGTTCATAAGCTTGGAGGCTCGATGACTCAAAGTTCCATTTTAAATATAAAAGGGGGACTCGTTTCCCCCAAGCGTGTCCAATCCATTATAAGTATGCTCACGACCACTTCAACTTCCTACTTACTTTTAGCTTCATTAGATACCGCTAGAAGAAGACTTGCTACTGAAGGCAGAGAGCTAGTAACGAAAGCCATTGAACTCGCAGAACAAACTAGATCTCGAATTAATGAGATTGACCGACTCTATTGTGTTGGAAAGGAGATCATAGGCTCACAGGCGACATATGATTACGATCCTACTAAACTGACGATATCTGTTAAGGATTTGGGTATAACTGGGTATGATGTAGAGAAATGGCTCCGAGAACAATGGAATATTGAGGTAGAGCTATCAGACTTGTATAACATCCTATGCATCATTACTCCTGGAGATACGGAAAAAGAAACCTCTGTCTTAATTAATGCATTGAAAAAATTATCAGAGACCTTTAAAAACCAAGAAAAGAAGGAAACTGTTAATGTCTTTGTACCAGATATTCCAGTCCTTGCCCTAACACCTAGGGATGCTTTCTATTCAGAGACCGAGGTTGTTCCCTTTGAACAATCTGCAGGAAGAATTATTGCAGAATTTATTATGGTCTATCCGCCAGGGATTCCAATCTTCATTCCAGGTGAAATTATAACAGAAGAAAATCTAAGTTATATTAAAAAGAATCAAGACGTAGGGTTACCCGTTCAAGGACCAGAAGACTTTAGCTTAAATCATTTACGTGTAATTAAAGAACATCGTGCTATTAGATAACAAGTTCAATGTTATATGGTTGATTATTTTCTAAAACACTCAGTTCTAGTCCAAGTATTTCGTATAATCACAAAGAAGAAGCATGCTGAAATGAATCGGCATGCTTTTATTATTTGATATCTTTTTTATTTTTCTTTTTGGTCAGAATTGCAAGTGCAACTATTACAAGTTGCATACAAAGTTGAAACCTTTTCTTCCTCAACATGATCAATTGTTCTTTCACAAGATTGACATATGATTATACCCATGTTTTCTCATCCCCTTATCCATTGTTGAAAGCGGTAACAAAACACTCTTTAAACATATATTAATATGTCATAATAATCATGTCAATCATTAATTTGTATAACACATTAAAAAGTATGTATTATACAATTAACTGTGTAGAAAAATAATTACTCACTAGTAGTTTATTCGTATTGTGTTTCAAAATTTGTTGTTGGAATGGTTTCTTTAAAAAATTCAGAAAGATCCTCCGCCTCTTTATAGGTGCGAATTCTAAATGTTTGTTGAAGAGTATCAATATTTTCAATATCCTGGGGATCAAGAAGTGCGGATCTACCTGTTTGCATACAGATAACTAGAGGCTTACCAAAGAACATATTGGTATACACGAGGCCAAAGTCATAGCGAACTTCATCAGTAGTGAAGCCGACAAATCTTACTTTTGCCATCTCATTTTCATCATAAAGCCTTTCAAAGTAATTCATCCTATTCCTCCTTTATTAAATATTCATAATATTATTATAATACAATCCATAATCTACTTCAACTAGTCAAATGACCTACACCCTTCTTTTTCTTTAATGATCGCTATTAATTGACTTATTATTATTGTCAATCTTTAAACTCGAATGCTAGAATAGTGATTGTATGAATGAGGAGATTTTTTTGATAGAAATTTATGTTAGCTTCACCTTTTTTCTAAAGGCTAGGTAACGTTTTATTTATACATCCTTAAACCTATATTCAATCCAAGATAAGAAAATGCCGATAGGAGTGAATGAAAATTGAGTCAAAGTGCATACATAAAGTTGGTACCTGCGTCATCTAAGCAGGAGATTACGTTAGAAGAAGTAAAGGAGCTTTTTACTTATTATAAGGAAATCACAACTAAGACAGGCTCACAAGTGGACTGGTCATACGGAAATGCTGCTTTCCCTTATGAGTTAAAAGAAAAGCCAGAAGGAAAGGGAGTTTGGTTTTATCTAAAGTCAGAGGAAAGAGGCTATCATTCCCTTGTTGTCGGAGTTGGTTCTGAAGAGTTGAAAGACGAGAATGGTAATGAGAGCAGCCAGAATTATATTCAAGTAGTTCTTCCTGAAGGAGCTACATATGGAGATAAAGGTAAAGGGAATGAGTTTTGTAAATTTTTAGCGAAGAAGCTTGAAGGTGAGCTTCATCTATTTAACGGAAGAGTCATGTATTACTATAAAAGAAAATAAGAAATAAAAGAGGCTGGGACATAAGTACTCCAGCCAGTGGTAAACCCGAACAATTTGGTGATATTTTGATGTATCTTCCACCTAATAGTTCGGGTTTTTATTTGTTACATTCAATCGTTTGTTAATTTGCATACTATTTTTAAACCTAGTGGAATGGAGCGGAAGACACTTGACTCCTGCGGGAGATGGAGGAAAGGTCGAGACCCCGCAGGCGCAGCCGAGGAGGCTCGACTTCCTCCCCGCGGAAAGCAAGTGTCTGCAGCGCAATGGAACGACTTTGTTTTCTAGCTTACCTAGTTAATAGAAACAAGTAAACGAAAGCAGTACTATATTTGATAGGTAGACTAATTTAGAGATTATTCGGATTTGGGACTGGTGTATTAGGTTTTGTCCCAGTCTCTATTTATTTCTCAAAAACACTCGTTAAGATGGTGATTACCTCTTGATCATCTAACCCTACCCAAAAAAGTTCGTTGTGTATAAGGAGATCAAGATGCAAATGATATTCCGTATTGTTCTTTAAGACTTCTCCACTAGTCCCACTGTTTCCAACATATCCTATAATTCGATCCTTAGTTACGATGTCTCCAACGGACAAATCATCCGCTACCCGGTCCAAATGTGCAAATCTTGCAAGGATACCATTTGGATAAGTAACCCATACCTGCTTTCCTCTTAGTTTATCTAAAATGTAAGCTGGCGTTATTTCGGAATTAGCTGCTATAGACAAGTCATCATTTCTTTCTTCAACTGAAGAGTAACCAGGGTAGTCATGATCAACTCTAACTACCTTTCCCTCGCCCATTGCATATACAGGGGTATTCGGGTTGATTTCAACATTTGTACCATATTGGTAAAAATCTAGGCCCTCATGTGTTCCGTTTCGATAATTTCGGGGAGCTCCGGGTAGATGGGACACAATTGTACTTACTTTAGCTCCACTTATTGGATTCTCTAGAATTGACAAGATAGACAGAATCTCATCAACATTTGTTGGTTTTGTTGGTGTAGCACTTACAGGGATGTCTCCCTTATTTTCCGAAATAGAAATGGAAGCTACTTGGCCATTTTCTTTTACATTCCATCCTAATTCATCCAGTACAAAATTTATCGAAAGAAATGGTTCATTATTAATAACCATCAGATGTCCTCTTTCAGTAGGAACATACTCTGAATTTCTTTCATAGACAGGTACACCATATATGAGTTTGTATTCAAGGTTATTTATATAGAACTTCACCAATCTGTTTAGGTTGTCGTATTGATAGGTCAAGTCCATCTTTTGGGACAATTCATCAAGAGAAAGAAACATCTGATTATTTTCTTCTGTAAGTTGTACAGTGTAAACAGGCGTGTTCGGTTTCTCTGCTTCTTCTTTACTTTCTTTATCCTTATCTACTTCCTTTACTTCCTGTTGTTTCCCACAACCCGTAACAACGATTGACAAAATCAAGAATAGTATAATCCATTTCTGCATAGGGTTTGTCCTTTCATATTGCATTACTATTTATAGCTTTCTTTCATTTTAACCTTCCCAGAAATCAAAAACAATGAAAGGAGAATCCCCGATCATTGTTTTAGGCATAGTTTTAAATTAAGGTGTTTGAATGAGTTCTGGATTTACAAACTCGTACCCTTTCTCTCTTAGGCCATTTATAATATCCGGAAGTGCTTGATAGGTCCATTCACGATCATGCATGAGCAAATTAGCTCCATTTGTTAATAAATTTGTATGAATCATAATATCAGTAAGTGCCTCTTTATTCATATATTCCTTCATAAAGTCATATCCATACGTCCAGTTCATTAAAACCATACTGTCAACATTCACTAGTTTCCTCGCATGATCAGTATTAGAACCAAATGGAGCTCTAAAAAATTTAGGTCTTTCCCCTGTAATGACTTCAATTTCATCACTTAAACTCATAATTTCTTTATATTGCTCTTCCTCAGATAGTTCCTTTAAATTTTTATGACTCCATGTGTGATTGCCAATTGGAAATCCAAGCTCATATATTTGTTTTAACCTTTCTTTTTCTTCAGGAGAATCGATAAAATGTCCATTAACGAAAAAGATGGCAGGAACTTTTAGTTCCTTTAACAAAGTTGCCATTTCTAGCGCGTATTGATCAGGTGCATCATCAATTGTTAACAAAATTACCTTATCATTCGCATCACCAATAGGATCAACACTCCAATTCGCTTCATTTATTTTATATAAAGGTTCTAATGGTTGATTAGGTTCTTCCGCTATATTTTCTTCTAATTCTTTCGTTAGCCTATCTTGATTTTCATTATTAGACTGAGGAGTCTCGCTCTCTTTCATTTCATCCTTTTCATTTTCCCCTTCGACTTCACTCGGAGTTTCATTCACTGGGTCCTTATCATTGTTAGATTGATTAGTGTCTTCTGTACAAGCTGACAACAAACATAAGAAAATTAACATTGAAACGGATATTCTTTTCATACTCTCCTCCAATGAACATAATATATATTGACATCATTCACCTACGCTTACTTATAGTAATCGTAGAAATAGCCTAAATAAAAGGATAGATCCAATGGAAAGCCTGTTGAAATAAAAAAAACATGACCAATGAACCCAAGGTAATCTTTATGGAATTCTTCGGGCTAAAGCCATTTGCAGTTGCTATATGAAAAGCTAAATACACAAACACAAGGAATAAAAGCACCTTCGCATAGAGTCGATCTTGCTGTGACAGCATTTCAACCATTAAAAAGCTGCTATAAATGATGTTCTGCAAACTAATCACAACGATTCCCTTCATACTCCATTCCCCTAACTAAAAGACATTTTATTAGAAGTTTATGCAAAAGAATCCGTAGTATTTTTCATTTCTGTAACATTTAAATGACAAGCATTATTTTTAGTAGGTAACATGATACAATAGGCCTAACTTTGCTTATAAAGGGTGAGTGATCATGAATATGTATAGACGAGTCTTCCTGCTGGCAAGTTCTTTATTATTATTATCTTCCTGTCAATTAAAAAACAGTGAGAATGACCCAACATTAAAAACACTATTAGAAGCAGACGCCTTATACATATCAAATGAAAAGGATCTTATGCTTGAAAATGAATACTATAATGCTTTAATTGAAGTCAAGCGACTGTACCCAGATGATTTACAAGAGGTTATTGTTTTATCAAATGAAGATATAGAGAATATTGAGGAAGAACTCTTAGTAAGTACGTATCCTACCCTATTGTTAATCGACAGCAAAGAAATTATTGCTAAAATTGAAGGAAAAAATGAAAAAACAACAATTATTAACAGTATTTCTGATTATATAGAAACAAAATAAAATCGTCCTCCAATCATAGAGGACGATTTTGTTTTATTTTACAATATGAATCGGGCTACCAATTGCAACTTCAGCAGCTTCCATTGAAATTTCACCTAAAGTAGGATGAGCATGGATTGTCATCGCTATATCTTCAGCAGTCATTCCAGCTTCAATCGCAAGACCTAATTCAGCAATCATATCTGAGGCATTTGTGCCTACAATTTGAGCTCCAATAACAAGACCATCATCTTTACGAGTTACGAGCTTTAAGAATCCATCTGCACTATCTAATGCCAATGCACGGCCATTTGCTCCAAACGGGAATTTAGAAGCATTCACTTCGATACCTTCCGCTTTAGCTTCATGTTCTTGATATCCAACTGTAGCCATTTCTGGATCTGTGAAAACAACAGCTGGGATGGCAAGGTAATCGATTTCCGCAGGGTGACCACTAATGGCTTCTGCAGCAATTTTACCCTCATATGAAGCCTTGTGAGCTAAAGGAGGTCCATCAACAATATCACCAATAGCATAGATATTATTAACAGATGTACGGCATTGCTTATCAATTTTAATGATCCCACGATCTGTTTTTTCGATGCCTACTTGCTCTAGCCCTAATTCATCAGTATTAGGTTTACGGCCAACCGTTACTAAGCAGTAATCAGCTTCAACTGTTTGTGCTTCACCATTGACTTCAAAGGTTACCTTCACACCGTTTTCAGTCTCTTCTACACCTTTAGCCATTGCTTTAGTGAAGATTTCTACACCTTTTTTCTTTAGGCGACGCTTCACAACTGCAGACATTTGCTTTTCAAAACCATTTAAAAGCTCATCTGCACCTTCAACAATGACAACTTCTGTTCCAAAGTTTGCGTAAGCAGTTCCTAGCTCTGTTCCAATATAGCCGCCACCAATGACAACCATTTTCTTCGGAATTTCATTCAGGCTAAGAGCACCTGTTGAATCAATGACACGCTTCGAGAATTTAAAGGTTGGGATTTCAATAGGTCTAGATCCTGTTGCAATAATACAGTTATTGAATTTATATGTTTGAGCTGAGTTATCATCCATAATGCGAACAGTATTTTGATCAACAAAATATGCTTCACCAGATAAAATCTGAATTTTATTTCCTTTTAGTAAACCTTCAACTCCACCAGTAAGCTTCTTCACAATACCAGCTTTCCATTCTTGTACCTTTGAGAAATCAACTGATACATTTTCAGCCTTTATTCCCATCTCTTCAGAATGCAAGGCTGTTTCATAGCGGTGGGCCGCAGCAATTAAAGCTTTAGATGGTATACAACCAACGTTAAGACAAACTCCTCCGAGTACACCGCGGTCAACGATTGATACCTTTTGACCTAACTGTGCAGCTCGAATTGCAGCTACGTAACCACCTGGTCCTGCTCCAATGACTAGAGTATCAAGTTCAATCGGAAAATCTCCAACTACCATTCGATTACGCCTCCATTAAAATTAATTGTGGATCATTTAATAAACGTTTAATATGATTTAGTGCATTTTGTGCAGTTGCTCCATCAATCATACGGTGATCAAAGCTCAATGATAATGCTAAAACAGGAGCAACAACGATTTCACCATTTAGAACAACAGGTTTTTCAGCTATTCTTCCTATACCTAAGATTGCTACTTCTGGGTGATTAATAACAGGTGTAAACCACTGTCCACCAGCAGATCCGATATTTGTAATCGTACAAGATGCACCCTTCATTTCTGCCGGAGCAAGCTTGCCTTCACGAGCTTTCGAAGCAAGTTCATTAATCTCATTTGAAATCTCGTAGATTGACTTACGATCAGCATTTTTTACAACTGGCACTAATAATCCTTTTTCAGTATCAGCTGCAATTCCAATGTTATAGTAATGCTTATGAACAATTTCCTCTGTTGCATCATCTAAAGAAGTATTTAAAACAGGATACTTTTTCAAAGCAGATGTAAGCGCCTTAACAACATATGGTAGGTACGTTAACTTTATGCCCTGATCAGAAGCATGCTGTTTAAACTTCTTACGGTGGGCAACCAGTTCAGTTACATCAACTTCATCCATTAACGTTACATGCGGTGCAGTGTGCTTAGAATTAACCATTGCCTTAGCAATTGCCTTACGCATACCACTCATCTTTTCACGCGTTTCAGGGAACTCTCCTTCTGGGATCGGAGTAACCTTTTTATCTGTACCCTTAGCTTCTGTTTCTTGTGAAGTCGTTACTTGGCTATCAGCAGATGCAGGTGCTTCAACCTTTGCTCCTCCATTCAAGAATGTATCGATATCAGCTTTTACTACTCTTCCATTTTTACCTGAACCAGCCACTTGGCGGATATCAACATTCTTTTCACGCGCATACTTTCGAACAGATGGCATTGCAATGACACGACGATTTGTGTCAACCTCTGCTGCTGGAGTATTTTCAGCTTGAGAAGGAGTTGGTGCTTCTGGAGCAGCAGCTTCTGCTGGAGGAGCTTCCGGCTTCTTCTCTTCCTTTGGTTTCTCGTCGTCATGGTCGTCGCCTTTAAACTTTAGGTTTTCATATCCAGGAGCATCAAAGGTAACAATTGTTTGACCTACTGTTGCAATATCTCCTTCATTCACTTTCAGTTCTAATACTTTTCCTTTAACAGGTGAAGGAATTTCTACAACAGCCTTGTCATTTTGAACTTCGGCAAGAACATCGTCCTCATTTATTTCATCGCCTGGTTTAACAAACCATTTAACGATTTCACCTTCATGGATACCCTCACCGATATCAGGTAATTTAAATTGAAATGACACGGTATATTTACCTCCTTTTTCAAATGAAGAAACATTTTATTGAAAGAGAAATCACCCATACGTTCGATTTCTCCCTATCTTATTTTAGAAATTGCCTCTGTTTAAAATTTGTTGTTGATTTTCGTTACAGGACACTCGCTTTCCGCGGGGCGTGCGGTGAGCCTCCTCGGCGGCATGCGCCTGCGGGGTCTCACCTGTCACGCTTGCTCCCGCAGGAGTCTCGCGTCCTTCCACTACAATCAACTGTGCTAGAAAATCAACATTGTACATTAACAGAGACTAGAAATTTAATACTTTCTTAGCTGTTTCAATAACATCTTTATAGTTTGGTAACCAAACGCTCTCAGCTGCTGAGAAGGCAAATACTGTATCAGGCGCTGCTACACGTAAAACAGGAGCTTCTAAGCTTAGGATTGCACGGTCATTAATTTCTGCCACAACATTTGCAGCCACACCAGCTTGTTTTTGTGCCTCTTGTACTACAATTGCTCTTCCTGTCTTCTCTACTGAAGCGATAATTGCATCAATATCTAGAGGCTGAACAGTACGCAAATCAATAACTTCTACAGAATGCCCTTCTTTCTCAAGCTCCTCTGCAGCTTTTAAAGATTCGTGAACCATAGCACCATAAGTAATAATTGATAAGTCTGTTCCCTCACGTTTAACATCAGCTTTTCCTAGTTCGATCGTATATTCACCTTCAGGTACTTCTCCACGGAATGAACGGTAAAGCTTCATGTGCTCTAAGAAAATAACTGGGTCATTATCTCTGATCGCTGAGATTAATAAACCTTTTGCGTCATAAGGAGTAGAAGGAATAACTACTTTTAAACCAGGCTGTTGAGCCATCAGTCCTTCTAAGCTGTCTGCATGTAATTCAGGTGTATGTACACCGCCTCCAAAAGGAGAACGAATCGTAACTGGGGAAGAATAACGTCCCCCTGAACGGTAACGCATACGCGCCATTTGCCCTGAAATAGAATCCATTACCTCATATACAAATCCAAAGAATTGAATTTCTGGTACTGGTCGATAGCCTTGAAGTGCTAACCCAATCGCTAGACCCCCGATTCCAGACTCAGCTAGTGGTGTATCAAATACACGGTCTTCACCAAATTCAGCCTGAAGGCCTTCAGTCGCACGGAATACGCCTCCGTTTACTCCAACGTCCTCACCGAATACTAATACGTTTGGATCGTTCTTTAATTCCGTACGTAACGCATCGGTGATTGCTTGAATCATTGTCATTTGCGCCATGGATTATCTCGACTCCTTCTCTTTATAAATTTCCATTTGTTCTTGTAAATTGTTTGGAAGTTCTTCATACATATTTGCGATTAAGTCAGTTACTTTTTGTTTTGGATATTCATCCGCTTTTTTGATCGCTTCCTTAATATCTTCCTTTGCTTGCTCAATTACTTTATTCTCTTCTTCTTCATTCCAAATTCCCTTATCTTCAAGGAATTTACGGAAACGTACAAGTGGATCCTTCTTTTCCCACTCATTGTCTAATTCCTCTGTACGGTAACGAGTAGGGTCATCCCCTGCCATTGTATGTGGTCCATAACGATAAGTAAGTGTCTCGATTAAAGTTGGGCCTTCCCCATTAACAGCACGTTCACGAGCATCTTTTACTGCTGCATAGACTGCTAAAGGATCCATACCGTCTACCTGGATTCCTGGAATACCTGCAGCAACTGCTTTTTGAGCGATTGTTTTTGCAGCTGATTGTTTTTCAACAGGAGTTGAGATTGCAAATCGGTTGTTTTGTACAATGAAAATTGCAGGAGCCTTATAGGCACCGGCAAAGTTAATTCCTTCGTAGAAATCACCTTGTGAAGCCCCACCGTCACCTGTATATGTAATCGCTACTGACTTAGCACCACGCTTTTTCATACCAAGCGCTACACCAGCACATTGAATGTATTGTGCCCCAATAATGATTTGTGGAGAAATAACATTTACACCCTCTGGCATTTGATTCCCATGAAAATGTCCTCTTGAGAATAAAAATGCTTGGTATAAAGGTAAACCATGCCAAATAATTTGTGGAACATCACGATAGCCTGGTAGAATAAAGTCTTCTTTTTCTAATGCAAACTGAGAAGCAATTTGAGAAGCTTCTTGTCCAGCTGTTGGAGCATAGAAACCTAAACGTCCTTGACGGTTTAAGGAAATGGAACGTTGGTCAAGAATTCTTGTGTACACCATTCTAGACATTAAATCTTTTAACTCTTCATCTGATAACTTAGGCATTGCTTCTTCATTTACAACTTTGCCCTCTTCATTCAGAATTTGAAACGTTTGGAACTGGCCTGCAATTGCCTCGAACTGCTTTTGTTGATCAAAAGTAGCATTCTTTGTTTTAGCAGCCATTTAAGTCACCCTTCCTCATTTATATTCCATTTAAAAATAATGGTAAAAGATAGTTTGTTTACATACAGTCATAGGATATCCCAAACTTTAAATAGAAAGTCATGAAAGTCTCAATTATATCCTTTCCACAAAACATTGGTTTCATAAACCTATCAAACAACCGGTAAACAGTATTTTAACACCTGTACTAGTCAAAAATATATTCCGACTAATACAATTTTAACTTCTATTGTCAGTTTACATCAAAGTTCTTTTTTTAGTCAATGATTGTGTTGTCAGTATAAAACGATTATCTTCAATTAAAAATAAATTACCCAAAACCAACTGTACTAATACAACATCCGCGTCTGTATTACATATATTACAACACAAAATTATAACAATAGTGCTTTTATATAGAATCATTTAAGCATTTAAGAAATACTAGTTAGTTTTCCAGTATATTAAAAAAACTGTACCTCAATGATTAGAGGTACAGTTCTTCTGCTAGGTTTCTATTCTAAAATAAGGTTTAAACAGGAATCCCTTTATTAATTTTTTGTTGTTTTCGTTACAGTGAGTTTAGCTTTACAACCCAGTGTTATAAGTAAATTGGGTAGAGATTAGAAAACAGCAACTTTCTTTATTTATAACAAGATCTTGATACTAAGTTAAAGGTCCGGCTTTTGATATTTTTACACAAAGCAACAATATATACGAAAACAGGCTTTATTTTTCATAAGTTACTTCTAATCCAGAAGTTTCATAAAAGGCTTTCTTCTGTTCATTATAGTCAGTTGTAACAGTATTGAAGGACTCGTTTAATTGAATAACTTGCTCATAACTATTATTAATTTCAGTGATTTTTGCTTCAAGTGCTTCTAATGTCATATCTTCTTGCTGGAACATCGCATAAAGTTCTTTATCTAAAGTAATTGATGCTGTGTATGCAGCATATAGCTCTTCGTATGTTTGATACCTTTTCTCCATTGTTTGAATAAGTGATTCCGCTGCACTCTTCAGATCCTCAGATTCAATACCAGTTACAAGATCTGTAATTTTATCAAATTCGGTTTTGGATTGCTTAATACTATCATATTCTAAATCCAACTTCGTCTTTCTCTCGTCAACCTTCTCAATTGCTTGAACCGATAATTGTTTAATTTTTTCAAATTCCTTTAATCCCAGCTCTATAATTTGGTTATATAATTCTTTTTCTTCTTGTTCTAGATTTGTAATAGGTGCTTGCTGATTCTCAAAATCAGTTTCAAGCTCTACCGCTTGCTCTAAGTGTACATATATTTGCTCTTCTGGTAGTGGACCAGACTGACATCCTGCTACAAAGAATATTGTAGTAAGACAGATTATTACCATTCTTAATCGCAAAGTAATTCCCCCTTTACATTTCCAAGTTTTACTATAGTGTTTAATATTAAATTTGACAACTTTATCTTCACTACTATTCATATGCGCTTGTCCAACTAAATAGTCCTTCACACATACTATATCAAACACAACTTACTATATGAACTGGTTGATTACACATTAAAATGTTTAACTATGCATTCTTTTATATGCGTTTTATATATGGTATGCTTTTATCAATTATAATCATTTTTAATGGCTAGGAGTTGGTTTTTATGATTACCATGAAGGATATTATTAGGGAAGGTCATCCTACTTTGCGTCAAGTCGCAGAGGAAGTCGCACTCCCGGCTTCAGAAGAAGATAAAAAAATCTTAAAAGAAATGATTGAGTTTGTAATAAATAGTCAGAACCCTGAGATTGCATCGATACATGACTTGCGGCCTGGTATCGGAATAGCAGCTCCACAAATTAATATTCCTAAGAGAATGATTGCCATTCATGTTACAGACGAAAAAGATAATTTATGTAGCTACGCCCTTTTTAATCCAAAAATCGTAAGTCATTCTATCGAAAAAAGTTTTTTAGATAGTGGAGAAGGATGTCTTTCAGTTGATCGTGCAGTCGAAGGTTATGTACCTAGGTACGCACGAATTACAGTAAAAGGGACAACGCTAGAAGGGAAAGATGTAAAGCTTAGACTTAAGGGACTTCTTTCTATCGTGTTCCAGCATGAAATTGATCATTTGAATGGAATTATGTTTTTTGATCATATTGATAAAGATAATCCATATAGAGAGCCAGAAAACGCTGTGGCTATAGAACGATAAATTCACATTTGGCATCATGACATGAAGACTAACCTAGAAACTATTTAGGTTAGTTTTTTTAAGGCTCTTTTCTAAAACTTTGTTGCTTTCTTGACATTAAGTTTGGCTGTACAACCAGTATTATAAGTAAATTGAGTTGAGATTAGAAAAGAGCGACTCTCCTTATGTATAGCAGGATCTTAATACTAAGGTGAAAATCCGGTATTTGGGATTTTTACGCAAAGCAAAAATCTATACGAAAAACAGCCTTTTATTATTACTAAACCTCTTAACACCTTATTAAAATTACCCTCCACAATAAATTCCATTTATACCCACGATAGAGATCACCTTTTTTACATATACTACTAGTACAACCAGCCGTGAGAATTGATGCATCAAGGATGCTGAAAGGAGCAATCACATGTTAAAAAAACTTAAACAAAAATTATTAGAACAATGGAACGATATGCTTAGAAAAAAAACAATTGCATAGTTTAAAGTGGTTTGAAAATTTTAGTGTAAATAGAAAAAACATGAAATAAATATTAATTTCCGATATAATAGAAAGCAACAACTAAGTTCGGTATTTGCATCAAGGCATAATACAGCATATAATAGCTTTTATTGTCATCTTACAAATCTTGCTTAGAATAGTTCAAATTGGAATTTATACCAAAATAAACCATTTACGGTTACCTATTTGGACATTATATATATTAGTAGCTCAAGGAGAGATAGAAATGGTATTTAAAGTATATTTTCAAGAAAGTCGTTTTGAAGTTCCCGTACGTGAACGTACACGAACTTTATATGTGGAAGCAAAAACAGAACGTGAGGTTCGAGAAAAATTGTCCGACCGCAATTATAATATCGAATTAGTTCAAAAAGTATCAGGAGCTTTTCTAGAATACGAACAGCAATCTGAAAATTTCAAGATGGAGACGGTATAAAACTATGAAGTTCGTTAAAAATGATCAAACTGCTGTATTTGCCCTCGGCGGACTGGGTGAAATCGGCAAAAATACGTATGGCGTTCAATTTCAAGACGAAATTATTTTAATTGATGCAGGTATTAAGTTTCCAGAAGATGAACTACTTGGAATTGATTATGTCATACCAGATTATAGTTATTTAGTGAAGAACGTTGATAAAATTAAAGGTCTATTTATTACTCACGGACATGAGGATCATATTGGGGGAATCCCATACTTACTAAGAGAAATAAATATTCCAGTCTATGGTGGGAAACTGGCTCTTGGATTAATTAAGAATAAACTTGAAGAGCATGGATTATTAAGACAAACCACATTACATGAAATAAAAGAAGATGATGTAATTAAGTTTAGAAAGACATCCGTTACCTTCTTTAGAACAACGCACAGTATACCAGATTCATACGGAATTGTTGTAAAAACACCACCAGGTCAGGTTGTTCATACGGGAGATTTCAAGTTTGATTTCACTCCTGTCGGTGAACCTGCGAACCTGACTAAGATGGCTGAAATCGGAAAAGAAGGCGTACTATGTTTATTGTCAGATAGTACAAATAGTGAGGTCCCTCACTTTACGATGTCGGAAAGAAAAGTCGGCGAAAGTATTCATGATATCTGCCGTAAGGTGAATGGAAGACTTATATTCGCAACTTTTGCTTCTAATATCCATCGTCTTCAGCAAATGGTTGAAGCAGCTGTTGCAAATGGAAGAAAAGTCGCTGTCTTTGGAAGAAGTATGGAAGCAGCAATCAACATTGGACAAGAATTAGGTTATATTCGTTGTCCTAAAGATACCTTTATTGAACCATCTCAGATTAACAGGATGTCAGCTGATAAAGTAGCAATCCTTTGTACAGGAAGCCAAGGAGAGCCAATGGCAGCCCTATCACGTATAGCAAATGGTACTCATCGTCAAATTCAAATCATTCCTGGTGATACTGTTGTCTTTTCTTCGTCACCTATTCCAGGAAATACGATTAGTGTAAGCAGAACGATCAATATGCTCTTTAAAGCTGGCGCTGAGGTAATTCATGGTTCATTAAATGATATCCATACTTCAGGACACGGTGGCCAAGAAGAACAAAAGCTAATGCTTCGCCTTATGAAACCAAAGTTTTTTATGCCTATTCATGGTGAATATCGTATGCAAAAAATGCATTCGAAACACGCTATAGATTGTGGTGTACTAGAAGAAAACTGCTTTATCATGGATAATGGAGAAGTGTTAGCACTTGGATCTGAAGAAGCAAGTGTAGCAGGTAAAATCCCATCTGGTAATGTTTATATCGATGGTAGTGGTATTGGAGATATTGGCAATATTGTACTAAGAGACCGTCGTATCCTTTCAGAAGAAGGTCTTGTGATTGTAGTAGTTAGTATCAATATGAAGGAATTTAAGATTGCAGCTGGTCCTGACTTAATTTCTCGTGGTTTTGTTTATATGAGAGAGTCTGGCGATCTTATTAATGATGCTCAGAGTTTAATTACAAAACATTTAAACCGTGTGATGGAAAGAAAGACGACTCAATGGTCAGAAATTAAAAATGAGATTACAGATACTTTATCTCCATTCTTATATGAAAAAACAAAGCGTAAACCTATGATTCTTCCTATTATTATGGAAGTTTAAAACAAAAACGAAGGCAGCTGCCTTCGTTTTTTTATTTAGTCTTCGATTAAATTTTTCTCAAAGCGATTTATGTCTGTGTCTGCTCCGATAACGATCAATATATCGCCTTGCATGATGGTTTCGGAAGCTTGTGGTGAAACAAGGATATCCTTACCTCGTTTAATGGCTACAATATTAATTCCGTATTTTGCCCGAATATCTAAATCAATTAAAGAATAACCATCTACATGCTTACTCGCAATAATTTCGACAATACTGTGTTCATCAGAAAGCTCTAAGTAATCCAATACATTGTTGGAAACAATATTATGCGCAATCCTTTGCCCCATGTCTCTTTCAGGGTGCACAATCTGATCTGCACCAATTTTTGATAATACCTTTTCATGATAATCATTTTGAGCTTTGACCGTAATATGCTTTACCCCTAATTCCTTTAAAATTAAGGTTGTTAGTATACTTGCTTGAATATTATCCCCTATCGCAATAATGACGTGATCAAAATTACGGATACCAAGACTTTTCAAAACAACTTCATCTGTTGTATCTCCTACAACCGCATGCGAAGCAATCGAAGAATATTCATTAACCTTGTCTTCATCAATATCAATCGCTAATACATCCATTCCCTGCTGACTTAGAGAACGGCATATACTCCCGCCAAATCTTCCTAATCCGATTACGGCAAATTCCTTTTTCACGATGATTCCTCCAAGTTACATAGTCCAATTCAATTCTTTAATATAATCTCATTCAATCTTATCATAGATGATCCTTTGTCTTCACCCAATTATTATAATCCTCACAGATAGAAGGAACAATGATTTTATTTTCCAAGTAGTTAATATGAGGAATTGTCAATGGCTAATGGGATGTAATACAATCTTATCATTATATATTCATAATAAAGAGGCTTACACGTAAATGTGCAAGCCTTAATTAAACAATCTATTCCATGTATTTGGACCAACAATTCCATCAATATTAAGTCTTTCTCTTCTTTGAAAATTTCTTACTGCTTGATCTGTTATTGGACCAAAAATACCGTCTTCCGCAATATTTAAAGCTCTCTGAACCCTTTTCACATCTCTGCCTTGTATATAGGGAGTTGTTAAAAATAATAATCGTCTGTAAGGTACTCCACCTGATTCAAACTGATCCAAAGCTTGCCAAGTTCTTGGTCCTACAATACCGTCTGCTACCAAGCCTCTTCCCCTTTGAAAGCTCCTCACCGCTTCTGAAGTAGAAGGCCCATAAATACCATCCACGACAGCCCCTACCTTTTCTTGAACATCTCTTACATCCTCTCCCCTCACAAACGGAGTAAGAAGTCTTAAAATCCTTCTAGATTCCGACTCATATAGCTCACCATCTCCATCTTCTACATCAGTAGGTGATGCAAGTTCGATTAATGGAACTTCGGTATCATAGCGTTTTAATGCACCTCTAGTCTCTGGGCCAACGATCCCATCAACAGAAAGATTAGCAGCCTTTTGAAATCTTTTGACCGAATCCTCGGTAACTTTTCCAAAAATACCATCAATTACTCCTGGCTTAAAACCTAAGTTTTCTAATCGTTCCTGTAATGCTTTTATATCATCCCCTTGGTCACCATAACTTAAATACGTACGTGTTCTGGGACCGGTTGAATACGAAACAGAACGGTATATGGGTAGTTCACCTGTTTGATTTCTTGCCAGTAGTTCACTTCTGAAATTCCCCATATTGATGGATGGACAAGGTTTCCATTCATATCCTGGAAATTCTTGATGGCCCCAAACATCTGCCACCTCAATCGTTAAAACATCTAATAAAGTTAGTACTAGGTTTTGGGTTGCTGTTTTCTGAGCTTCTGTCAGTTGTTGGGTTCTAAAATCCCCGACCATACATATCCCAACTGCTCTATAATTACTATTACCAACATGATAACTAACGACCTCAAGGTCATGACAATGACTAATTGTACCATCTTTGTCTACGACATAATGATAGGCAATTCCTGGCCATTCCAACGTGTTTACATGGTATCTGGCAAAGCTCTCAGCACTCCCAGTTGTTGTGGCACTATGGTGAATGGCTATGTTTTTAATTGCCGTTAAAGATCGCCTACGATAACGTTTTGATGGATGTGTTGGTAGCGAGTTACGTTTATCTATAATTTCCATATTAATCACCCCTCTTATATATATGGTAATGTTACGACTTAGGTGATGTGACCATATAAAGTCCTAAAACTTCATGATTTGTAGTTTAACCCTTAAAGAACAAAAGGCGCTGGAGCTGGATTAAAATGCACTATGCCTAGTTATCCAAAGTAATGATGTTCTATAATTTCTAAAAAAAGAAAAAGGGACCTCATTATATAATGAAGTCCCTTTCTATTAACCTGCACTCAGCATATTAAATTGCGCCTTAACAAGCTTATAATATTCACCTTTTACATCCATTAACTCTGCATGATTACCTTGTTCAATAATCTCACCATGGTCAAGAACGAATATATTGTCCGCTTCACGGATCGTAGAAAGTCTGTGTGCAATAATAATTGCCGTTCTGTTTTGCAGTAATGTTTTCAAAGCATATTGTATTTTCACTTCAGTTTCAGTATCAATACTTGCAGTTGCTTCATCTAAGATTAAAATTCTAGGGTCTGCTAGTAATGCACGGGCAAACGAGATTAGTTGTCGTTCACCAACAGACAAGATGTTACCTCTTTCTTCGACCTCAGTTAAATATCCGTTTGAAAGCTTTTCAATGAATAAATGAGCTCCAACTGCTTGAGCAGCCTTTACCACTTCTTCATCTGTTGCCTCTGGGTTACCAAAGCGTATGTTTTCCATAATTGTACCCGAGAAGATAAACGTATCTTGTAACACTACACTTATTTGTGAACGAACACTCTCTAGTGTAACGTCCTGCAGATCGAGTCCATCAATTTTAACAGAACCACTAGTTGGATCGTAGAAACGGCTCACGAGGTTTGCAATCGTTGTTTTACCTGAACCTGTATGACCAACTAGTGCTACAGTTTGACCCGCTTTCATTTCTAGAGAGATACCTTTTAAAGCCTTACGTTTTTCATCATAGGCGAACTCTACATTGTCAAATTCAATTAGACCTTTGATGTTTTCTAAACGTTTCGCATGTTCTTTTTCAGCGACATTAGGCTTTTCATCTAGAAATTCAAAAATACGCTCTGATGAAGCCATTGCCATAAGAAGTTGATTATAAATTTGACCAATACGAGAGATAGGCTCCCAGAACATTCCTAAATAAAAGGCAAATGATACAAATACCCCAATAGTTATTGTTCCATTAGAGATCAACGTCGCACCGTACCAAATTAAAATCGCGGTTCCAATTGCATTCGACATTTCAACGAAAGGACGAAACATCGCATTTTTTCTAGTTGCATCCTGCCAAGAGTCATGGGTTTCTGTATTTACACCATCAAAGAATTCCATATTTTCACGTTCCTGTGTAAAGGACTGCGTAACACGAACTCCTTGAATACTTTCGTTTAGATGTGAGTTTAACTTAGATTGTTTAATACGAACTACCTGCCAAGAGCGTCTAATTTTTCTACGTAAACTTGTAGAGATAAAAAACATAATAGGTAGGATGATCATTACCGCGATCGCTAATTCTGGACTTAATGTAAATAAAATCACGAAGATTCCAATTAGCATGATTAAATCCATTAATAAGTTAATAACTCCACTTGTAAAGAGTTCTTGTAACGAGTTGATGTCATTTAGAATTCTTACAAGAATTGAGCCCGCTGAACGGGAGTCAAAAAAGCGATGTGATAGCTGCTGTACATGGGTAAACAAATGCTTTCTTATGTCATAAATTACATTTTGACCTAATAAGTTGGTCCAGCGAATTCTAAACACATTTCCAACATAGGAGACTGTGTACAACAAGGCAATAATGACAACTAATGTTACTAATAGACTCGTATTTTTATTAGCAATCGCAAAGTCAAGTGTATACTTACCAATAATAATAGGTACGATTAACCGGACTGCCGTCGATAAAATCATTGCAAAAATGGACAGAGGTAGTAGATTCTTAGAATATGGTTTCATATAAGAAATTAATCTAGATAACTGCTGCCAATTAAATGGTTTTTCAATTACTTGTTCGGTTGAATAGTGGAAACGATTTAAATGCTTTTTAGTTTGTTCTCTACCCTTCATAAAACCCCCACCTCCTTATTGACCTTGAGTAACAATTTCACGGTCTTTATATTGAATTTCATATATTCTTTGATACGTACCCTTGTTCTGGAGCAGTTCCTCATGAACTCCTCTTTCTACAACTGCCCCGTTCTCTAGCACGATAATTTCATCAGCATGTTTAAGAGAAGAGATACGGTGTGCAATGATAAAGGTTGTACGTCCATTCATCACTTCCTTAAATGCTTTTTGAATTTTGAATTCAGTCTCCATATCTACCGCACTAGTCGCATCATCTAATACTAGAATACTAGGATCAATTAATATGGCACGAGCAATCGCAATTCGCTGCTTTTGTCCACCAGATAATCCCATTCCACGCTCACCAAGCATCGTATCATACCCATCTGGTAACTCCATAATAAAGTCATGTGCTTGAGCACGCTTGGCCGCATCAATAACTTGTTCAATCGATGCATCAGGATTACCATAAGAGATATTCGCTCTAATTGTAGATGAAAATAAGAAAGATTCCTGAAGTACAAAGCCTATATTATTCCTTAGAGTAGCTAACGAATAATCCTTAATATCAGTTCCATCTACTAAAATTTGGCCTTTAGTAGGCTCATAGAATCTAGTAATAAGTTGAGTGATACTAGTTTTACCACTGCCGGTAGCACCTATTAACCCAATTACCTTACCTGGAGTAGCATCAAAGTCTACATCTGTCAGTGCCTCTTCATCCTCTTCTTTATATTGAAGTGTCACTGATTTGAATTGAACATGACCTTCTAAACGGTCCTTAACAACTGGATTCTCTTTTTCATGTATCTCATTATCAGCTTCAAGAATCTCTAGTAATCTCTCACCAGATGCCTTTGACTGAGAAAATAAGTTAATGACGAAACCAAGGTTCATAATCGGCCACATGATGTACCATACTAAACTAAAAAATGCGACCAATTCCCCCGGCTGTACAGAGCCCTCAATTACTAGGTAACCTCCGTAAGACAGTAAGGCCACAACACAGACATTTCCGATAAACTCCATTAATGGAAAGTATTTTGCCCAAACACCTGAAGTCGTTAAATACTTTTCACGATAATCACCGTTTGAATCGTTGAATTTTTCAATTTCAAAAGACTCTCTCGATAAAGATTTAACCGTATTAATTCCACTAATGTTTTCTTGTACCTTCGTATTTAGGTTACCAAATGACTTTCTAATTCCTCTAAAAGCCGGGTGAACTCTTTTATCAAATTGGTAAACTACAATAGCTAAAAAAGGTAAGGCAGCCATCGTAACTAAAGTTAGAGGGACTGAATAGTAAAACATAACCGCTAAACTTAGCGTAATTAATAAAACGAAACGAAGAAGTTCAGCAAACCCAAATGATAAGAAAAAGCGGAACCCTTCCACATCTGCCGTTAATCTTGACATTAAATCCCCTGTTTTCGCATTATCATAGTAACGGAATGGAAGGAACTGCAGCTTTTCATACAACGCATTTCTTAATCGGTAAACTGAGCGGATCCCAAACATATCCCCTAAATATTGATGGAAATAAGTGGTGATTCCCTTTACCGCCATAATTGCAATAAAGCCAATTGCAATGTACGGTACATATTCATACTCCCCAGCTAAAATGACGTTATCAATTGTATATTGTAAAACCATCGGATATACAACTGTAATTGCAGTAACAAATAAAAGGAAAAACATAGACCAATAAAAATAATTTACATAAGGCCTGTAAAACTGCTTCAGCTTTTTAAAAATCTCCATTTTGTAAACCCTCCCCAGTCAAACTGAAACAAAAATAGATTAACTCCTAGCAACTAATGAAAATAAGTTAAACTCACTGGATGCATCGACACCTACAACCAGAGCGTTTAACTTAAGCGACTTTCTTGCTAGTGCTAAACACAAATTATTTCGTATCTCAAAAAACAGAACATATTTAAAAATATATCGGATTTCGAAGTAAATTTCCAGTATTTTGTGATTTTTTTAAAAACATTTTTAAATCAACCTCTTCGTTTAATTCATCCAAAGAATTATGTTACACTTTTTATAGGTTTATTATATAAGTTTAACAACACACTAATGTGGGTATATAAAGAATGGACTTATTTTATAAACTGTCGATTTAATTTAGAAAGGATTGTTATTTATCATGGATTTTAACCTGAACAACATTGATTGGGCTGGTCTTTTAGTTGGGGCTGGAACGATTATCTTGAAGCTAGTAGGAATTATTATTATTTTTCTAATTGTAAAGGGAATTGGTTCTGCTCTAATTAAACGCTCTTTCAAAAGAATTACTGAACGAGATAATATATCAATTGGGCGATCAAAAACGCTTCAAAGTCTTACCTTAAACCTATTTTCTTACATACTTATCTTTATCTTTGTAGTTATGGTATTTGAGATTTTTGAGTATGATGCAAAAGCTTTAATTGCTGGAGCAGGGGTAGTTGGATTAGCGATTGGGTTTGGTGCCCAAGGTCTTGTAAGTGATATCGTAACAGGATTCTTCCTCCTTTTAGAAAAGCAAATTGATGTGGATGACTATGTAACAACAGCAGGATTCTCTGGAATTGTAGAATCAGTTGGACTTCGAACGACCCAGATTAGAGGATTTGACGGTACATTGCATTATCTTCCAAATAGACAAATTTCAAGTTTAAGTAATCACTCAAGAGGAAATATGAGAGCCCTAGTGGATATAGGTATTTCTTATGATGATGATATTGACCATGCTATTTCAGTACTGCAAGAAGCTTGTGATCGGATTGCTGCAGAGGATGAAAGTATTAAAGAAGGTCCAAATGTTCTAGGTGTACAGACACTAGGAGCTTCAGATGTTGTAATCCGTATTTTAGCGAAAACTGACAATATGGGACAGTGGGCTGTTGAAAGAAAGCTTCGAAAGGCATTAAAAGAAGCACTAGATGCAAATGGTATTGAAATCCCATTCCCTCATCAAGTGTTTATAGAAAAGGGTAATTCTCCAGAAACACAAAACTAGATCAAGATGGTGATCTAGTTCTATTAAAATAAAGCCTAACAACTAGGGTGAAAATACAGCCTTTATAAAAAAAGGAACAGCTAAATCGGCTGTTCCTTTTTACTTATCGATTTAACTTTTCTTCAACTTTTTGAGCAATTTCGTCCGCAGTTAATCCGGATGCTTCAATAACCGCGCCAGCAGTAACGGTATTACTAATACCCATTACGTTAGAATCTTGACCCGTTACAACACAGCAATCGCAGCCCTTTGCATCGTTCTCGTTGCGTAAATCTACAATCTCATACCCTTTTCCTTCTAGAGCTTGTCTTACATCACTTAATGATTGTTCAATACCTACCTTAGCCATTTCCATCCACCTCCTCAAGAGTAATTTGCAACAATTCCTAGAAATTTATTCTAATCCGTAAAAGTTTTTGTTCAGTTCTTTTTATGATAAAAACAAAGTATCTATTTAATGCAAAAATTCTCACCTACACTACCCAACAGGAAAATACTATTTATACAAAAGGCTATGTTAAAGATTGTTGTTGATTTCCGTTCCAGGATACTCGCTTTCCGCACTTGCACAGGATGTGCTGGCTTCTGCGTTGCTCACAGGACGTGAGCGACCTTTGCAGAAGTTCCATCGATTCTCGCCTGTGGGGTCTCCTTCACCACGCTTCTCCCGAGAAAAAGCTCTTTCCTTTTTCCTTGCAGGAGTCTCGCATCCTTCCACTTCAATCAACTCTGCTAAAAATCAACATTGTACTTTAACAGAGTCATACAAAAAAACAAGACCCGACATCGGCCTTGTTAACTTAATTTAATTCAGTTTAACTATTCTTACTCTTCCATCTTAGGTAGTTTGACACAACCTCAATAGCAGTTCCTATAGCCTTTTCATTCGGTGTTAGTTTTGAATGATGTAAGCCATATTCTGAATCCACTCCCAACCAAAACATAAAACCAGGTATATCCTTAATCATATAACCAAAGTCCTCACCAGTCATGGCTTCTCTACATTCAACAAGATTAGCATCAGTCTGTTGATCAACATAATTCATGAATTCCCTAGTTATTTCATGATGATTGTAAACCTGATGGTACATGGAACCATAATCAATGGTTGCCTTGCAGGCATAGCCTACTTCAATTCCGCCTACCATTGCCTGAATTCGTTCCTTTACTTTGCTCATCGATTGCACGGATAGCGTTCTAATCGTTCCTTCAAGACGAGCCCTTTCAGCAATAATGTTTTGAACTGTTCCACCCGTAATCTTTCCAACTGTAATGACCGCACTATCAAGGGGATCAACATTTCTAGCAATAATTGATTGAAGCTGGGTCACAAGTGAACAAGCTGCGACGATCATGTCATTTGTTTGATGTGGAAATGCTGCATGTCCTCCTTTACCGACTAAATCAATAAATAACTCGGAGGTGTTAGCAAAAAGGAGACCTTCCTTAGTCGCAATTGTACCAACTGGATGCTCGGGTGCAATATGCAGGCCGATAATAAAGTTTGGCTGCCACTCCTTAAAAATTTCCGATTGAATCATAGGTTCAGCACCACCTGGACCTTCTTCAGCAGGCTGAAACATAAATAACACATCATCTTTGATTGGCTCATTTACTAATGCAGTGATAATCCCGAGTGCAATACTCATATGTACATCATGGCCGCAGGCATGCATGTTCCCAGCATGTAAGGATTGATAGGGAAGGTTCGTTTCTTCGGTGATAGGAAGTCCGTCAATATCTGTTCGATATCCAATAATCTGACTTGGATTGGTCCCTTTAATCTTAGCAAAAACTCCTGTTTTCCAAGTCTTTATTTCTAAGCGATTTGCTGGTAATCGTTGCAAATAGTCTAATAGATAGGCTTGAGTCTTGAATTCTTGATAACCCAATTCAGGAATTTTATGAAGCTCCCTACGGATCTCTACAAAAGGCTGGTAATTCATTCCGGTCTCTTCCCCTTTAACATTTATATATAGTTAAAGCGCGGAGCATCATCCGCGCTTTTAACTTACTTTCTTATAACTGTCTTAGCTCTTGTTTAATCTCAGTCTTAGATTTAGTTTTCTCATCGATTTCTTTAATTACTTTTGCTGGTGTTCCGGCAACTACTGTATATGGAGGAACATCCTCAATAACGATTGCTCCAGCAGCTACAACAGCACCTTTACCAACTGTAATTCCTTCAAGAATTACTGCGTTCGCACCCACTACAACATCATCTTCTACAACAACCGGCTTGGCTGATGGTGGTTCAATTACTCCTGCAAGAACAGACCCTGCACCAATATGACAGTTCTTTCCTACTGTAGCACGTCCACCTAGGACAACACCCATATCAATCATTGTACCTTCTCCAACTACTGCACCAATGTTAATTAGAGCACCCATCATAATAACGGCATTGTCACCGATTTCTACTTGATCACGAATGATTGCACCTGGCTCAATTCGTGCTTTGATTCCTTTTAAGTCCAGTAATGGAATCGCTGAGTTACGACGATCATTTTCTACTACATAATCCTCTAACTGGCCACCATAGTTTTCGATAACTGTCTGAATTTCACTCCACTCACCGAATAACACACCAGTATTTCCATTGATAAATGATTTAGTATTTGCTCCCCAATTAATTCCTTCTAAGTTTCCTTTAACATAAACTTTAACAGGAGTTTTCTTTTCGCTTTTTTGAATAAACGAAATTATCTCATTAGCGTCCATCATTTTCATTATGTATTGCCTCCTAAATTGTAAAAATCTCTTTATTTCTTTACTGTATCAAACCATTCTCAAGATGACAAGCGATACACAACATGTACACAAAAGCGTCAATTATTTTCCTTAATAATTTCCATAAACGCATCAACCTGTTTCAACTGAAATGCCGACTCATACCCTAATAACCATGTGTCACGTTTTGCTGGTAAACCAGTTTCGTCGAACAATGGTATTTTATAAACAGCAGGGTC
Organism: Bacillus sp. AK128; assembly: GCF_053903075.1. Taxonomy (NCBI): domain Bacteria; kingdom Bacillati; phylum Bacillota; class Bacilli; order Caryophanales; family Bacillaceae; genus Bacillus; species Bacillus sp. AK128. Next base: position 3,029,044 of record NZ_CP096379.1, read on the forward strand.
ATTCTCATGAAATGTGATGGAAGGAAGAATCGCATAACCTATGCCATGAAAAGCCATCTGTTTACAAGTTTCAATCTGATCTACTACAATCGTACGTTTCGGAGGATGATCGAATTGACGGTGCCACCAATCCTGTATCTCCTGGTAATAAGTAGAATCACTTTTAAATTGAATAAAGGGACGTTCTGTCGACCGAAGCTCATCCAAGCTTTTGATCTCAGTATCTACTAAATATAAAGTGTCTGCTAAAATATGATGCTTTATACCTTTCCAATCGGGGGTGCCTCTAATAATTCCGATATGAACCTGTCCTTCATAAAGGTGCTTAAGGATTTCACTACTCCATCCTGTAATAAGAGATATTTTAGCATGAGGATATCTTTGGACAAATTGTTTTAAAACATTAGGGAGCCAATGTTGACCGATAATGGAAGCGACCGCGAGCTTTAATGTCCCATGGACCTTTGTATTTAAAGAATAAATTTCCTCTTTAACCCTTTCCTCCTTTAAAACCACTTCTTTTGCATACTCGATGATTTTTTCGCCAGCAGGTGTGAGAGTTAAACCCTTTTGTGACCTAATAAAGATTTTTGTATCCCATCCTTTTTCAATCGATTGAAGTCTTTGACTTAAAGCAGGTTGTGACACAAATAGTTTTTCTGCTGCCTTTCTCATATTCATTTCCTCTGCCAATGTGACAAGTAACCTACACTCTGAAGTTTGCATCCTTCATCCCCATTTCAAGCGATAAGTTTTTATTATATTATATGTTAAAAAAAATGAAATTTCATTATCGCTTTGTATTCATTACTATAAAAAGGAGGAATAATTTTCCTTTATTACCCGTTTTAATTTTAAGGTGGCGAAAAACTTGGAAACTTTAATTTTAATTATCATTGGTTTTTTTGGTACGTTTATTGGGACTTTAGCTGGTGGTGGTGGTCTAATCAGTTTGCCTTGTATGCTTTTACTTGGTGTACCAATCCATTCCGCAATTGCAGCTAATAAGTTTTCTAATACTTGTAGCTCATTATCAAGTTTTTTAGTTTTGCTGAAGAAACGAAATATTAAATTAAAAACAGCTTTATTGATCGCTCCCTTTGGGCTTGCAGGAGGAATAACAGGTGGATTCATTGCCACTTCATTGAAAGAGGAAACAATGATGATTTTGGCTATTTTTTTACTTACTTTCGCCCTGGTCTTAACCTTTATTAAAAAGCCAAAGCAAACCAAAACAGAACATCAATACGTTCCTACAAAAGTTTTTCCACTTCTTTATGGAATCGGTATGTATGATGGGATGTTTGGCCCTGGCCAAGCCACCTTACAAATGTATACGTATCTTTACAATGGGTTCTCTTATCTCGCCTCGATGGCACTTACAAGAATGCTAACCTTTTTAAGTTGTCTAGGAGCATTCAGTACTTATTTGCTAACAGGTCACCTTGATTGGAGCGTTGCACTTAGTTTAATGGTTGGTTCATTAATAGGTGCCCAGGTTTCAGTAAGAGTGGCAGATAAACTCAACTCCACACACCTTCAACTTATTTTACGAGTCATTACCGTTTTATTAATGATTCAACTGACTATTAATTTATCATTTTAAAAAATCACTCTGTTAAAAGTGGAGTGTTGATTTTTAGCAGAGTTGATTGTAGTGGAAGGACGCGAGACTCCTGCAAGGAAAAAGGAAAGAGCTTTTTCTCGGGAGCAGCGTGTCAGGTGAGACCCCGCAGGCGTATGCTGAGGCTAGTTGCAGTGCCCAGCCCCTCTGGGTCAAATAACCCTACATCAAGTAAAGGGAAAAAGCACCCTTTTCTTGATGTAGGAACATTTGCCGGTCGGGGCTAATCGGGGCACTTCCGCTTTTCAATGAGGAGGCGCACCGCACGCCCCGCGGAAAGCGAGTGTCCTGTAACGAAAATCAACAACACAGTTTAACACAAGATAAAAATAAGGAGACTAAAAAATGAAAATTTCTTTTAAAAGATTAGATCACGTACAAATATGTATTCCTTTCGGTCAAGAAGATCAAGCGAGAGCCTTCTATACAAACATCTTAGGTTTAATAGAAATAGAAAAGCCTGAATCACTTAAGGCTAACGGTGGACTATGGTATAAAATCGGGGATATTGAACTCCATATCGGGGCTGAAGAAATGGGAGAATTCAAGAGTAAAAGGCATCCTGCTTTTCAAATTGAAGAATTAATTAAGGTAAGAAATTATTTAGAAGAGTCAGGGATTAAAACATACGATGAAAAACCAATTCCTTTTATTGAACGTTTTTCATTTTTTGATCCCTTTGGAAACAGAATTGAATTTTTACAAAGGGATATCAATTTATAAAAGGAAAAGAAAAGGGCCCGAGAAGTATCTCGAGTCCTTTTTCACTCCTAATATTAATGGCTATTCTCATGTTTTGGCAAAAACAAGACGAGGATGAAGCTAATGATAGCAAATAAAAGCACTACCCAATAAACACTATGAAGAGAAATCGTTAATCCATCTTGAAGAACAGAACGCACGGACTCAGAAAGCTGGTTTCTTTGCTTTTCATTAAGGAGAATGTTCGTCGTGTCAACATTAACATTTTCGTCAATTCCCTGATCCTTAATGTATGTTAGTAAGCGACTATTTAAAATTCCACCTAATAACGCTGCCCCTATCGTACTCCCTAGTGTCCTCATGAACATATTAGCGGCAGTTGCAATTCCTCGTTGCTTCCACTCCACGGTACTTTGAATAGAGACGATAAAAGAAGTGGTTGTAAAGCCCATACCAACCCCTATTAAGAATGAAGCAAACGCTGCCCATAGAGGTCCAGAGGCAGGCGTCATCATTATAAATATAATCGATCCAAGTATTAAGCTAACCCCACCAATGATGGAAGTTGTTCTAAAGCCAATCTTAAGGAGCAATCGCCCCGCAATAGTTGCTGCGATCGGCCAACCAATGGACATTGTCGTCAAGGTGAATCCGGCAACAATCGGTGACCGCTCCATTACTCCTTGTACGAACGCAGGTAAAAAGCTTGATATGCCAATTAGCATGACACCTGTTGTTAAGGATGCCAAATTGGCTATTAAAATTGAACGTTCTCTCCAAATCGAAAAAGGCATCATTGGATCTTTTGCTCGCTTTTCCTGAAGATAGAAGAGGAGAATCATGAGAATAGACAAGCCCGATAAAAATAAAATGGGCATAGAAAACCAATCCCAACGAACTCCCCCTTCAACTAAGACAATCATTAGTACACTTACACCGATAAATAATAAACCTGCGCCTAGAAAATCAATATTATGCTTTTTCTTTTCAATTCCTTCATGAAGATAAAGACCTAAAACAACCATAGCTAATATTCCTAATGGTACGTTCAGCCAAAAAACATATTTCCAATTAGCAAATTGAACAAGTAACCCACCAATCGCAGGACCTAATATAGCAGAAATCCCCCATACGCTTGATAAGTAACCCTGAATTTTGGCGCGTTCTTCCTTTGTATATAAGTCACCTACGATTGTTGAAGCGATTGGCATAACAGCACCTGCTCCAAATCCCTGAATAAACCTAAAGACAATCAACATTTCCATTGACGTCGCAAACCCGCATAATATGGATCCAATTAAAAAGATGATAATTCCTATATTTAAAACCGGCTTTCGACCAAACAGATCAGATAGCTTTCCATAAATCAAAACCGTAACAGCATTCATTAATAAATAGGAGGAGAAAACCCAGCTATAGAGAGAAAAATTACCTAAATCAGCTGCAATTGCTGGCATTGCTGTAGATACTATGGTCGCCTCAATTGCTGCCATGAACATGGCCAGCATTACAGCAGCCAACACGAAGGGTCGATTAGTTTTTTTTCCCTTTGCAGTATGTACATAGCTTTTTACAGCTTCCGTCATCACATTACCTCCTTTTTTAAGCCATAAATATAGATTCACTAAATGGAAAAAGTGTTGACCATGTATGGCCAACACCGAGTTATTGCTTATGAATAAGTTTTTGAATATGCTGATTCAATCTTTTTAAAATGACTCTTCTAGTTAGGATTCCCTCAAATACACCTTCATCATTCTCCACACAAACAAACGGGTGATCAATCACTAGTTGTAGACCTTTATTAACAGAGTCATTAATATTGAGTCTTGGTATATTTGTATTCATTACCTCTTCAACCTTCATTGTTTCTAAACGCTCAAATTCTATTCTTTCTAATCCAAGGGTGGTATCTAAAATCAGGGCAGTACTGATTAACCCATGCAGATGATACGTTGGGTCTAGTACAGGAATTGCTGAATAACCTGATTTCACTAATACTAATAATGCATGTTCCAAACCATTTCCTAACTGTACATGAGCTACCTTATCTGAAGAAATAATAAGTTCCTTAATTGTTGCTTCTACAAACTCTTCACGCTGAAGACTAATCATATCTATTTCCCCTTAATTAAGTTTTTCACTACTTATATATATGTAATCGCTAACTATATTGTCTAGTGAAACCCAATCTTCATTCTACCATACTTTTATACCTATAAAACATGAAAAAAGAAACCAATATGGTTTCCTTTAGTGAAAAATTATTTAGTATATCGATTAGCGTAGCTAGAGGCTGCATATGAATCAGGTTTGATGATTGGTTCAATACCCATGGATATAATTCTACTTGTCATTTCCTGAATTAAGTCTTTGGTAACTCCCTTTCTGCCAATATCTAAATGGATCTCAAACCGAAAGTCTGCCCCTTCATCAGCAAAAGGTAGTAATATTTCTGTCATTTCGTTAAAATGCTCAGTCGAAAACATACTAGCTAATTCCTGAGAATAAGCAGTTTCTAGTGAGATCTTCTCTCGAACGCTTCTTATTTCACGAGGTATGATAATATGCCGCAAACATCCCCATGCTCCTCTTCCCACTCGATGAATATGAATGGCTGAAATAAATTTCGTTTCATTTAGATGAACTTGTGAGTCGGTACCAATCGAAAGGTGATACATCGATGAAGGCTCTAACTTCATGAACCTTAGGATTTTAGAAAAGACTCGCTCAAATGTCATGTTGTTTTCGGTAATGTTTTGAAACAACATTTGATCACTCATGCGTTCACTCCTTAATATTCTCTCAAATCTTTGGCTCTGAGCAGCATGTATTAAGAATGATTGATCTTTTCTTTAAACGAACGCTTCTGCAATTAGCTCCTCACTATAGTGTATACAAGAGGGCTTGTCAGCTTGTTAACTATTTAACCTTTACTCGTAATAATATTTTTCTTCGTATAGGCACAATTAGGACAAGTAAAAATTACATTTTGGTTAGATTGTGAAGTTAGTACTTCATCGATTGATTTTCTTGATAGACATTTTGGACAAATGACGTAGGGTGTATCCATGAGAGACCTCCTTTAATGGATTAAGTCGAAGATTTCAATGGCTGCCATATCAATATTATCGAATTGGTATTTCTTCGGTTTTTCTCCTTGCTGATAAACCTCAATTTCGAACGTCTCTGTTTTTGGAAAGAATGTTACACTACATCTTCTTTCTCCATCAACCTCGAAAAAACGTTGTGCAGGATCACCATGATCCTGAGTTTCTGTAAGACTTGTTAACCTTTGAATGATACCTTGTAATTTTGACAACTTTATTCCCCCTTTTAGATGACGTGCTTATAATGTGAATTGGCACACATGAACACTTATAGATATATTTTACCTCTACTTTTAGGATAAACAATGATAACTTTTCTATCCACAATTAGGCTCAAATTGTAATTCTATAGCAATTTTTCACAAAAGGAAAGGAAAGATTCACGAATCTTTCCTTTAATAACTTAATGTTGAGGATGTGAGGTGGGTGTAGATCCCTCTCTCATTGGTTAAATTCTGATATAGTAGATGATACGGAACCAACTGAAATAATGGAGCAATAGGTTGTGATAACTTAGAGATTTGTTTAGATTTTATAATCGGTTTGATTGAACCAAGTGCCATTCCATTGACTCTTTCTACATTTAATTTTTGTTGGACAAATGAATCATTTTTTGAAGAACTGGATGTTTGATTATATTCCTCTATATCTTTTGCATCTTTTACCTCATCAGGTACGGTTTCTTCAAATGAAATAGCTGATATTCTCCAGTGATCTTTTATAAGACGAATGGTAACAATGTCATATTGTGATTCATAAAAGACAGGACCTGTTCCAGAAGATTTTTCATATACATATATGGTATCTAGTTTTTTATTTACAACTATATTGGTGTCATCCGAATAAGAATAATCCGGAATAATATAAGTTGAAAAGTCAGTTCCGTAAAACATATAGCCATCTTCTTCTTCAAACATGTGCTCATTCATCAATTCTTCTGCAAAATCTTCTGTCATATATTTCGTCAATTTCAACCGTGCTTCTTCCCATGAATGATAGCGTTCAGTTAAAGAATATTCTGTTTCGTAGGTTTCTTGTAAAAGTTTTTGGACTCCTTGCTTGTCCAATAATTTAGTTGTTGAAGCATCTACTGGATGATGACATACAGATACAAGTAATAAAGTAAAGACAACCATAAATAGACGATTATAACGACGAATCATTTTTACATCACCCCAATACATGTTTGTAATTGTCATTGTATCAATGTTTTTTGTGTTTATGAGTACTATTCGTTCGTAAAATATTGTCATAGTTAGACAGTCTTTTTACTCTTATTACATCAATTCCCTATCAATCCCTAAAAAAAACAATAATCAACAGAAAAGTTATATGTAAACGAAAGTTTTGTTTAAAAAAAGGGGTTCTTGTCATTAAAAAAAAGGCTCTGTTAAAGTTTGTTGTTGATTTCCGTTCCAGGACACTCGCTTTCCGTGGGCGGGTTCGGGAGCCTCCTCGGCGTTCCCGCCTGCGGGGTCTCCTTCACCACGCTTCTCCCACAGGAGTCTCGCGTCCTTCCACTTCAATCAACTCTGCTAAAAATCAACACTGTACTTTAACACAGCTAAAAAAAAATAAGATCACAACGATTGTTGTAATCTTACCAGCTTGAAGATACTGCATAGTAAATAATAAAACCAATTACGAGTACGGCACCTATTAAGTAAGTTAAAAAAATTGGGTTTCTTGTGTAAGGATGAGCTTGAACCTTTGGATTAATTTCAGTGTCATACCCATTAGATTGGTACTTTGTATTCTTTGATATATTCCAGGTATAAAAGAACCCGATAACTAAAACCAATAAAGCTAACGCTGAAAGCACAATATCTAACATTGTCATAAACATACCCCCAGATTTCAGTGTTATCGTTATCGTTTCACAAATCAATGGGGGTTATTCAGGCTATAAAATTGCATTCTGTTCATACAAATATTCATAAGTTAAATCAATAAATAAAAATTGGGACTGGTCAATTGGATATGAAAAGGTTCTAATCATATCTCCTGTCTCAATATCACTATATAAGTCAGATAAAATGCCTCTACCTTCTAATTTCATTTTCATAATATTTTCCAAAAAGTAGGGTCTCCAGCTCCAATTTTTATCATAGTAAGATGGAAGTAATTCCCACCCATTTCTTGTTTTTATGTGGTTGGCAGATTGTTGAAAACCATCTTCGTCACAAATATAGATACGAAAACTGTAGTCAGACAATTCATTTGAAATGAGCTTTATGAGTTCATCACCTTTAGTTTCTTTCTTATCCTTTACTAAAGCTTGCTTGACCGCTTGTTGAATCGTAGCGGAAAGCTGGTAAATATTTTGTATTTTTCTTTTTTCATGTTCGATAAATTGTTGTATTTCCTGTTTAAGTTTAGATTTACGTAGGAACTCATCAATAAAGGTTTCATTAGGCTCTTGTAGGTAGAACCCTTGATAATACCTTCCACCATTCCTCCAGGCATATTGAAGTTGATATAAGGTTTCAATTTCCTCATAAAGTAACGCCGCTCCAATCTTTCTGGCTAATAAAGAAAGAGAGTATAAAACATCCTGGTAGCTTGCCAATCCATTTGTTTTTCTTAACATATGAAGATCCACTTTAAGTATATCAGGTGCAATTAAACCAATCCGATCTAGGTTACCAGCACCATTTCCAACATTATCCACAGCTACTTTAATCCCGTATGTTCGATAATAAGTGAGCAGATGATTTAATCGCTCAATATCGCCGGTAAAATCATGCTCGGTAATTTCTAAGACCAGATGATCTAGTAGAAATCCTTTTTCCTGATAAGACAATAACAATTCTAATAAGGCTGTACCATGATCGCTCATTAATAAATTCGGGTTTCGATTTATAAATATGTAAGGAGTTGTATCTGACTCAAGCCAGTAATCCAGGGCCTTACTTACAATTAAGTCATCAACCTCAAGTCGATATTCGTCAGGAATCGTATGGTCACGAAAAAAAGGTCCAAGACTCTTCCACCCCTCATCCGTCTCAATACGCCCCAACACTTCGTAACCTATCACTTTTCTTTCATCAGCGTTAAAAATCGCTTGAAAATGTGGGGTTACCATAGACAAATTCGTTAAAATATCTAACGGATCCATTCCCCCATCTCCTATCTAACTTTTTGTATGATTATACCACGAAGAACCATTAATCTCTAAAATATTGTCACATAATACAACAATAATTTCCACTAATCCCCTTTAACCAATTAACGCATTGGGGGACAGGCCCCCAATGCGTTAATTGGTTAAAGTATTTTGTTTATTGGTTGGTTAGAAAGGACGTTTGTTAAGCCATTGTCCACCGTCCATGGTGATGCATTCTCCGTTTATATAACCTGCTTCGTCTGATAATAGGTAGTTGGCTAAACCGGCGATTTCCTCTGGGGTTCCAAGTCTTGCAAGTGGTACACTTTGAAGTGTACGCTTTGCTGCCTCGTCTGATTCCCATAAACGGTCTGCACCACCCGTACGTTCAATAGGGCCTGGAGCAATTGCATTTACACGAATACCATATTTACTTCCCCATTCTACAGCAAGCGTTCTAGTCATCGCCAATACTCCAGCTTTGGCACTAGCTGAATGGATTACTCCAGCACCTGCTCCCCAAGCATAGGTGGCTACCATATTAATGATGCTTCCTTTGATTCCTTTTTCAATCCAATACTTCCCAACATATGAGCTACAATAGAAGGTTCCATTTAAGACAATATCAATGACGGCTTTCCATCCATTTACCGAAAGTTCTTCTGCAGGGCAAATGAAATTACCCGCAGCATTATTCACTAAGTAATCAATCGTGCCAAAAGTTTCAGAGGTCTTTTCAACCATATGTACTACATGTTCAGGATTTCGAACATCCATTTGTACCGTCAATACCTGTCCTTCAAATGTTTCGATTTCTTTCTTTGTCTCTTCTAGCGTTTCAAGCGTACGGCCTGTAATAGCCACGTATGCCCCTTCTTGGGCAAAGCGCTTTGCCATAAACTTACCCATTCCATTTGAACCGCCTGTGACGATCACTACTTTCCCTTTCATTCTATCAATCTCCTTTTATGAAAACGTTTTATTTATTCATTGTATCACTAACTTATATGACAGAAAAATAAGATTAATAGAAAAAAACCAAAAAAATCTCCAATTTACTAAATTATTTGATAAAATAAATTTGATTGCCATGTTTTGGAGGTACGTACCTTGTCCCATCGAGTATTAATTAACAGAGAACCTGATATTCTAACAGCTATTTCTTTAGCATATCAAGAGATGTCTGACACTCCCTATTCTATCTTAGAAAAACAACAAATTATTGTGACGATTTCAGAACTCTGTAAAAACATAATCTATCACTCCCATAGCCCTGGATATGTATTAATTGAAAAGCTAAGTATAGGGATGCGCATTACAGCCGTCGATTTTGGCATTGGGATTTCTTCCATTGAAAATGTTTTTAATGGTATTAAAAATCCTGAATCAAAAGGATTAGGCCTTGGTATAATGGGAGTTAAAAAAATGATGGATTCATTTGAAATCGATTCACAGGTACAAGGAGGGACAAAAGTAATTGTTGAAAAATGGTATAGTCGAATCCCTTCCAAATAGTTTACATAGCTTGAATGATGAAAAAGCAAGGAATGATCGACTTATTTCAATCGGACAGGTCTCTGCCGGAATCGCTCATGAAGTTAGGAACCCTCTAACCTCTGTAAAGGGATTTCTTCAGTTGCTCCAAGAGGAGAAGGACTCTCCCTATCTAGATATTGCAATGGATGAGCTAGAAAGAGCACTGAGCACTCTTAACAACCTCTTACAGGTTTCAAAGCCTGATTTAGAAGCAGAACCTTATAAGTATATATCGATAGGGACTGAACTTGAGTCAATTTTATCTTTATTTCAAGAGCAAATGTACCGAATCACACTTGTAAAAAGCATTAATGACTATCAAGTAAAAATATATGGTCAAAAGAATGCTTTAAAGAAAGCTTTTTTTAATCTTTTGAAGAATGCCTTTGAAGCCATGCTAGACCAAGGCGAGCTTCGAATCACTCAATTTGTGAAAGATGAATTCATACATATTATTATTCAAGATAACGGAACAGGCATTCCAAAGGACAAGCTTGATTTATTAGGTACACCCTTTTTCACAACAAAAGAAAACGGTACTGGGATGGGTCTTACGCAGGTGTTTACAACTTTTCATAAACATGGTGCAAAGGTAAATATAACAAGCGAAGAAGGGGTTGGGACTACATTTAATATCCTTTTCCCCATACAGAATGTGAAGGAAGTGAAAATTGAAAAGATGAACCAATTACAAATTAGAGAAGATCAAAGCTTTAAGGAATTTTTATACCTAAACCAAGAAGCATTTGATCGAATTCTTCATGACCGAACGAAAAATGTCTTTTTACATTTAAAGAATTCTTCTATTAGAGAACAATCTATGTTTGAAATAGCAAAAAAAATCATAAGTCTGATTGATCAGGATGCTGAACATGAGCTTATTGAACTTGCAAAAAACCAGGGAATTACATGGGCAAAAAACGAGGTTGCTTCCATCATTAAGCTCGAGTGGTTCCAGGAATTAAGGAGTATCTATTGGGACTTTATGTACCATTACTTTCAAAATATCTCCATCAGTATTGAAGAGTTTTTTACTTTTGAAAAGAAAACCAATCATTATGTAGATACATATCTAAATAACTTTATTGTCAATTATACTGACTATCATAATAAGATCCTTCAATCTCAACGCGAGGTTATTGAAGAACTATCTGTTCCAATCATTCCACTTACTGATAAAATTGCTATCTTACCTATTGTTGGAACAATGGATACTTATCGTGCAAAACGATTACAAGAAAAATCTCTATCACATATTGAAAAAGAACGACTTAAAAAGATGATCATTGATTTGTCTGGAGTGGCCTACATGGACACAGCAGTTGTCAGTCATTTATTCAAGATCGTTGAAGGTTTTGCTCTCCTAGGTTGTGACGCGGTGGTGACAGGAATACGATCAGAGGTTGCCAATACGATGATTGAACTTGGTGTCACCTTTAGTAACCGAATTGAAACAAAGGCAGATTTAAAACAAACACTAGAAGAGCTTAAAATTATATAGTTTAGAAAGAGGCTGGGACATAAGTATTTCAGCCTACGATAAACCCGAACTATTAGGTGGTATTGATGTTTCTTCACCTACTAGTTCGGGTTTTTATTTGTTACTTTCAATTTTTAAATACTATTTTTTAACCTAGTGGAATGGAGCGAAAGACACTCGACTCCTGCAAGGAAAAAGGAAAGAGCTTTTTCTACGGAAGTAGAGGAAAGGCTGAGACCCCGCAGGCGTAGACGAGGAGGTAGGTTTTTTCACGCTAGTGAAAATAACCTTCTTACACTCCCCGCGGAAAGCGAGTGTCTGAAGCGCAATGGAACAACCTTGTTCTTCCAGCTTAACTGGTTATTAAGTAACAAAGTAACAAAACAGTAATATTTTTGATAGGTAGACGAATTTAGAGATTATTCGGCTTTGAGACTGGTGTACTAGGTTTTGTCCCAGCCTCTTTTCTTTTTGCTCATCATATAGATGTATCCATGTTATAATTTCATTACTAGTGATAAAGAATCGTATTAACAGACATTAAATAGATAGGTTGGTTTTAAGATGAGTGAGCAGTATACACGGAGAGGATTTTTAAAGAGAGCATTTGGATATTCGATTGGGACAATCATGACCCTTACATTTGGGTATACTTATGCGAGATATATAGAACCGAATCAGTTGGAAACAACTCGTTTTACTCTAAAATCTCCATTGATCCCTAAGGAGTTTAATGGTATTCGAATTTTACAATTTAGCGACACCCATATTGGTCATTATTACGAAATGGAAAAATTCTCAAAGCTCATTGATCAAATAAATAAAGAAGAAGCTGATTTGGTTTTCTTTACAGGAGATTTAATTGACGCACCTGATACATACCCATCTCCAGCGGAGTTAATCCCTTTACTATCAAGTATTAAGGCACCATTAGGTAAATTCTCGATCTATGGAAATCACGATCATGGTGGTTATGGTACAGAGTCTTATAAACAAATCATGGAACAGTCTGGATTCAATCTACTCATGAACTCTTCAACCTCTATTACTATATTAGGTGAGTCAATTACCGTTGCTGGTTTAGATGATTATATGTTAGGTCGGCCAGATTTTGAACAGACACTTCGAACGGTCCCACAAGATACATATACGATTCTGCTAGCTCATGAACCAGATGTCGCCAAAATAAGTCACTCTTATCCGGTTCAACTGCAACTATCTGGTCATAGTCATGGGGGACAGGTTAAGGTTCCATTCTTAGGAGCAATTGTTACGCCTCCGTTCGCTTCTGAATATGTGGAAGGCTTATATGAGGTCGGTGATGTGCCATTAACTCTTTATGTAAATCGCGGACTCGGGACGACGAGAGTTCCATTTCGCTTCTTATCCAAACCGGAGCTTACTATATTTACATTAAACAGTATTAAGTAATAAATACTCCTTTTTGTACAAAAAGAACTCGTCCTTTTGACGAGTTCTTTCTTTTGAGGAAATCAATAAGATCCTCACTTTAAAAATTCTTGTTCAATTTGTGAAGCAGGGATTGGTTTACTAAATAAATAGCCTTGCCCTTTCTCACATTCCATTATTCTTAACAACTCAGCTTGTTCCTCTAATTCGACTCCCTCAGCTACTACATTGAATCCAAGACTGTGGGCCATATGGATAATTGTCTTAGTAATTGCAGCATCCTTTTCGTCTGTTAAGACGTCTCGTACAAAGGATTGATCAATTTTAAGTGTATTAAGAGGAAACCTTTTTAGATAGCTAAGAGATGAATAGCCGGTACCAAAATCATCAACAGATATTTGCACACCAATCTCTTTTAATCTATTTAATATTTTTATCGTTTCTTTTGTATCCTGCATGGCACCTTCAGTAATCTCTATCTCTAACTGAGATGGATTAATGTCATTGATCTGAATGGCATTTTTTATATACTCTACAATATTCGGTTGCTGAAATTGTCTTGCTGATAAGTTAATAGCAACTGAAATATTAGTATAGCCCTTGCTACGCCATTTTCGCAGTTGATCACACACTTCAGTAATTACCCATTCACCAATCGGAATGATTAGCCCTGTTTCTTCAGCAAGTGGAATAAAGTCAGCTGGGGATACGAATCCGAGTAAGCCACAATCCCACCTTAGAAGTGCCTCGTAACTATAAACCTCACCCGTAAACAAATCAACTTGTGGTTGATAATATAAAAGCAATTCATCCTTCTCAATGGCTCTTCGCAAGCATGTCTCAAGAAGCATGGTTTGGGAATCATCCTTTTGCATGTCATTTGAGTAAAACTGGAAGTGTCCTCTACCTCTTTCCTTCACACGATACAATGCAGTATCAGCACTCTTTATTAATGTTTCCTCATCCTGACCATCATGCGGGTACATACTAATCCCTACACTTGGGGTGACATAGAATTCTTGTGAAGTAAGCAAGAAAGGTACCTGAAACAGTGAAAGAACCTGTTCAGCAATTTTATGGGTTTGACATCGATTGGTGTCTTCTATAATAAGTATAAATTCATCGCCACCTTGACGATAAACGGTGATCGTCGTACTTTGTAGCGAAGAAAGACGTTGAGCCACTTCCTTAAGTAGTAGATCTCCAACATAATGTCCCATACTGTCGTTTAAAAACTTAAATCGATCTAGATCTAAATACATCAATCCGAACACTTGCTTATGCTTTTTAGAGTTCAATACTACGTTGTGGATATCCTCTTTTAACGAACTCCTATTTGGTAAGCCAGTTAGATGATCGTGATAGGTTATAAACTTCATGACTTCATTACTACGAATTTGTTCAGTAATATCACGCATGATAATATAGACACCTTTTATCTCTACATTGACAACAATAGGTATCATTTTCAAATGTACATCAATAATATTTCCTGACTTGTGAATCATTTGGCACGTAATATTATCTTTTGTTTTGCCTTCAAGTGTATCATAGAATAATTGGTCAATTTTTTTTACATACTCATGCACTACTAAAGAAGTTAGTAATAAATGCTGTAATTCTTTCTCCGTATATCCAGTAATCGAATAGGTTGAAGGATTGGCGTTAAGTATAACTCTACTTTCATTAACTGAAAAAACCGCATCCATATTATGATCCATTAAAGACTTATATCGTTGCTGACTTTCTAAAAGTCTAAACTGTTCTTTCATTTTATCGGTAATATCTCTTGTAACACTGACTACATAACGACATTGTCCTTCATCGTCATAGATTGGTGTTAAGATTGATTCACTGTAGACCTCTTCCCCATCAATCTTCACTGTATCTTGAAAAACAAGCGGTTGACCATACTTTACTGCTTTTTCATAGTACTTTTGAAGATGATTAGCGAAATCTGTTGGGATAACCTCATGTATAGATAGTCCCATGCTGTCCTCAGTGATGTTTGCTCGTTTGAAAGCTGCTTTATTTGCATACACATACCGGAAGATACTTCCATTTTCTACTTTCATCAAATAAACGAGATCACTTACAACATTAAGGATAATCTCATTTATTATTTGAGCCATTCTATTTGAATAATCTCTATCTTTAATATCCCCAAGCTCAAGTTGAAGGTGGTTATTAATCCGGTTCATTTTGGTATCGCATCCTCAAGGTAAAATAAGCGCAACTAGTTGGTTTTAATAGAATTAGAGATTATGAACGTTATGTTCATCTGCTAACTATAATAAAAAAAATCTTTTTACGACAAGAACTGACATACTGCCATTATAACAGCTAATTTGCTAAAAAAGAAGTCTACTATTAATATGTAATCGTCTTCCTCTGAATTTATTTCAGCAATAAATAGCTAAATAAGAAAGAGCATGTGGTTAGAAGGATCATGCTTGTTGAATATAGAAAAAATAGTTTCCATTTGTTCTCTCTGATTAGACGCACACAGTCTAATGAAAACGTAGAATAGGTGGTGAATGCCCCTATAATTCCAATCGTAATGCCTGTTGTTAGTGTGTTAGATGCTGGCTCATTCAATAAACCTAATATAACCCCAAGTAAAAAGGAACCCATCACGTTAATGACAAGAGTAGCGGTATATGATCCGAAATTGGATAACTTTTTTGTAATGAGCACTGTCATTAAGTACCGAACTAGAGCACCTATTGATCCACCAATACATACATAGAAAAGAGTCATGCCCGGTCCAACCTTTCTTTTCTATCCAATAATAATGTAGCTAATTTGATTCCCACTATGGTTAAGAAAATGCCCATAAGCCAGGTACCTAATAAATAAAAAACAAGTAACAATATTTGACCGCTCTCACCTAATTGTACTAATTCACCTGAAAAGGCAGACATCGTCGTGAAGCCTCCACAAAAACCTGTCCCTAATAATAACCAAAGTTCTCTTTGTTTCGATCTATTATTCAAAAATTCATAAAAGAGGCCGATTAATAAACACCCCAACATATTACAGAGGAATGTTCCTAATAATGAAAGGGGTATCGGTAGTGATAAGTATATTCCATACCTGG
Source organism: Bacillus sp. AK128 (assembly GCF_053903075.1). Lineage (NCBI taxonomy): Bacteria > Bacillati > Bacillota > Bacilli > Caryophanales > Bacillaceae > Bacillus > Bacillus sp. AK128. The sequence goes on from NZ_CP096379.1 coordinate 3,045,112, forward strand.
CTCCCGCTCCTATAAACCCTCCAATTGCTACATAAATACTACTAGAATTTTTCATAAAAACACCCTCTACTCTTCTGGAGTACTTGCTCCTTCCTTCAAATATATCCATATTATATTACGAATACTATCTAAGGAGGCAAATAAACATGTATCCAGCACATAGAGCATCTTATGCTCATGATCAACGTTTTCCGTTTTTACCCTTTGTTACAGGTTTAGCGATTAGCCCATTATTGTTTGGACCGAGACCTTTCAGACCTTATTATTATGGACCAAGACCCTTTTACCCCGGCTATCCATTTTACGGCCCACCATATGGATTCCCTTATGGAGGACTATATGGATATAAATAAAAGGTTGTAAAGCTCTACCTAAATCATTGTTGTTTTTCAATACCATTTTCGATATTCCCTTTTGTATTTGTAGCAACTGTATCTCACATAGAAAAGAGAGAGCTGTTTAATGTACGGAAGCTCAGACTGCTAAGGACAAATCCTACTTCTGGGTTTTTTTCGAAAACAACAATATATACTATCACCCTGTGAAAAGAAGCCGATGTTTGGCTTCTTTTTATGTTAAAACGTTTGGATTTTTTTTAAAGATAGGATATCATTAGACTATAGAAAGGAGACCAATCAATGGATGATAAAAACAAAGTAAACCAACTTTCCATACAAAACCTTACTCAAGCTATATTTTCGGTCAATAGACATGCTAAAACTGCAACAGACCCAAAATACTTGTACTTACTAAAGAGAAAAGCATTAGAAAAACTAGTTCACGAGGGAAAGGCTAAAAAAGTAGGGCTTCATTTTTCTCGAAATCCCAAAAATAGCCACCAACAGTCAGATGTTCTTGTATCTGCAGGAGATTATTTTTTTCATATGCCTCCTTCAAAAGAAGACTTCGAACACCTTCCACACTTAGGCTCATTAAATCAGACCTACCGAAACCCTAAATCTAATATGGCATTGTCCCAAGCAAAAGAGGTATTACAAGATTATGTTGGTGTGTTGCCTACCACACAAAAACCTCAGAAAAAACTGACCAATCCAAAATATCAAAAACCAGTATTTAAGCGTCTTGGTGAAAGTTACAGGTAAGATAAAATCCATAGAATTATCATAATAAAAGTAATATAAGAACAAAGAAAAGACCAAATCATTAAATGATTTGGTCTTTTCTACGACTAAACGATACTTAATCTTTTTCAGGAACCATTATTTGCCCCTGTGGTCCTTGATTAAGTAATGTTTGCATAATAATTTTTGATAACATACTAGGTGGATAAGGTTTTACAAGATATTCTTTAGCTCCTAGTTCTAATCCACGGCTCTTCTCTTCTAATGCAGAAGAAATAAAGATAGGAATCTTGTTAAGAGCTTCATCGTTTTTCATATGCTTAAGAATATCCCATCCATCAAGATTCTCATCTTCTAGCATAATGTCTAGTACAACAACATCAGGCTTAAACTGATCCAAGGAATCAATGGCATCTTTTGCATTAGTTACAGCATACACCTTAAAACCACTTTCTTCCAACTCCGCCTCTAGAAGTTTCGCTAGACTAGAATCATCTTCAACGATTAATACATTCCTTCTGTTTGAAACAGGTTGGACTTCATTACTAAATGCTTGATTTTGGTTGGATGATGAGGCACTTTGTTGGTTTACGACTGGAAATTGTAAAATGAAAGTACTTCCCTCTTTTAGTTCCGATTCAACAGAGACTTTCCCACCATGTGCCTCCATGATTTCTTTCACAATCGATAAACCTAGTCCTGTTCCACCAATTCTTCTTCTGTCTGAATTATCTACTCGATAAAATTTTGTAAACAGGTTAGGAATCGCCTCAGATGGAATACCTAGCCCTTGATCCTTAATCGCTACCTTTACCCATCCTGACTCCTCATACACATCAATTGTTATTTCTCCACCTTCAGGAGAATACTTTATCGCATTATTAATTAAATTAGTAAACACTTGAGAAATTTTATCTTGATCTCCTAAAACAGTAGTTAACTCAGTCTTTTTAGAAACATGAATCGAATGTTGAGTTAAACTGATTCTTTGCGTATCCACTACTTGATGAATAATAGTCATTAGATCTTCGTACTTTTTCTCATATACTTGCTTTCCTGATTCCATTCGCTGGACATCTAAGAAATCATTAATCAGAGAGGTTAATCGTTTTGCTTCTTGATATATGGTTGATAAATATTTTTTCTGTCTCTCTGGCTTTAACTCCTTGTTAATCATTAATTCGGTAAAACCAAGAACACTAGCTAGTGGTGTTCTCAATTCGTGACTTACAGTACTTACAAACTCTGATTTCATTTTATCGACTTCGAATTCCTTGGTTATATCTCGGTGAACAAATACGGTACCAAACTTAATCTTTCCTCGTGTTAATGGTTCAAAATATACTTGAATGACTCTTTGCTTAGGTGACTGAATATGATATCTGTAAGTTGTGATATCATGGTTCCCATTAATTACGTCATAGAAAAAGTTGACGAGTCCTTCATCTTCTTCTGTGCTCGCAGAAAATTTCTTGATCCAATTTTCGAATTCAATCCCTTCCAAGTCACGAGAATTACTGCACCCAATTAAGTCACATAGGTTATTATTTACTTGAAGGATCTTTCCTGTTACATCGACTAATTGAATACCTTCGTGGATGGTATTCATCATATCCTGGGTAAGAATTCGATCCTGTTCGGATTCCTCATAAACCTTAATTCTTTCAAGAGATATGGTGATTTGCTTAGCTAGTGCCTCTGACTCATACAATTTCTCCTCTTCAAAAACAGACCCAAACTTCGTAAATATTAAAACTCCGATTACATTTGAAGACCCATTTAATACAGGAACATATAAATCAGAGCAATAAAGTGTGCTTGAATGGTAATCCTTTTCGAGATCAGTTGCCTCTCTTTTAACTACATAAGGCTTTTTGGTATCAATTGCTCTCCTAGCTGCGCCTTCTGAAAGAGTAGATACTAGTTTATTAGCACGCTCTGGGGATATACCAAAGAATGCAAAGTCGCGCATATTAAGTAAACCGATAAAACCAGTATCAGCCTTTAAAACGTAACACATATTCTCTACTATACTATTTAAAACCTCATCTTTATTAAGAGAATACGATAGACCGTTAACAAACTTGTTTCTTATAATTAGATTTTGTTCATTCTTCCTTAAAGAGTCTAATGCATTTTCAAGCTCTGATTGTTGGGCTTGCAACTCCTCTTGTTGAGCATACATTTCCTCGTTTTGAGCAACTAATTCCTGCTCATTATTTTGTATACTCAATATCATTTTTCCAAATGCTTTCGTTAAGGTACCAAGCTCGTCTTTTCGGTTACTATAGAAATCAAAGGTTGTTTCCTCACCTTGAGCGATTAAATTAGCAGTATGTGCAAATTCACTAAGTGGACCACCAATTCTTGAAAGCATTGTTTTTAACATCCAACCAAGTGAAGCTAACATAAGAAGTATTGAAAGCAAGTAAATATATTGACTTTGCTTTAATTTACTAGATAATTCCTGAAAGTTCTGCTGAACGTTTTGATCCATAAGCAGGCGATAATCTTTTAGAGTATGTTTCATTTGCCAAACTTCATCAGATAAGCCATTGATAGCGTCGTCAACAACTTCATCTGCGTTACCCTCTTCGATATCACTTACGATTCTTGGAAAAACTTCCCCCACAAAATACTGATGAAATCGGGAAACCTCTTGATAGAATTCTTCATCCGTTTCATTATTTTTTAATTGTTCTAGTAAATAAAGATTTGTTTCAAGAACCGGCAATTGATCATTAGCTCTATCTAAATAACTTTTAGAAATATTTCCATAAGCAATATGTCCTCTCGTTTCAAAAAATAAATCATTAAAACCATAATCTAAATCTTGGGCAACCTTTTCTTTGGCTTCATTTTCCTTGTTTAAGAACTCATAATGATTGGTAATATTTTGTTCATACATGGATACTAATAATGAAATTAAAACAAATAAAATGGCGAAAATCCCTACGATTAATACAAACTGTCTTGACAAGCTACTAGAAAAATACTCCCTAATCTTCACGAAGTATCTCCTCGACTCTAGAAACTAAATCAAGAGGACTAAATGGTTTTGACATAAAATAGTTTGCTCCTGCTGCCAAAACAATTTCCTGGTCTTTTTGCTGGCTTTTTGCCGACAACATCATAATTTTCAATTCTTGTTTCTCAGGGTTTTGACGAACTTTTTCAATTACTTCTAGCCCAGTATATACAGGCATCATATAATCTAAAATGACAAGATCATACTCACTACTCTCAATCTTTTCTACAGCTTCCTCTCCGTCACAAGCTTCATCCACCTCGAATCCTTCATCCTCAAGGGTATCAACGACTAGCATTCTTAGCACTTCTTCATCTTCAGCAAGCAATATTTTTTTAGACATATAAGCCCTCCATTTTAAGAGTCATTAGAAACACCTTTTCTCACCATTTCTCCCCAATCACGTTTACGTTTGATCACATGCCAAATCCCTTCACATCTCCATAGAACTGTTAATGGACGGTACCACAATGATTCAGTAAATGAAAAGAAAAATAGTTTAAATATATCCGACACTTTAGGGAACTTTCGCAAGCTCCATTCTTCTAATAAAACTGCCATCATAGAGAATAAAGATCCATATAGAAAGGCAATTAAAAAAAGTAAAAGAGCAAATTCAAGATAGATCCCACCCAAAAATAATGAAACGATCATGATAATAAATCCAACTAATTCTATAACTGGTCCTAAAAATTCTATAAAAAGAAAATAGGGCATTGATATGAACCCAATGCTACCGTACTTAGGGTTAAAAAATAGTCGTTTATGTGTCCACAGACTCTCAAACAACCCACGATGCCAGCGTGAACGCTGTCTTCTTAAAAACTTTGCTGATTCAGGCGCTTCTGTCCAGCAGACAGGATCCGCCACATAGACAATACTCTTATTTTCTTTACGTTCTTTTATGAGTCTATGAAGTCTGACTACTAACTCCATGTCCTCACCAACTGTGCTGTGGTTATATCCACCCGCATCGACTACCCACTTCTTTGAAAAAACCCCGAATGCTCCAGACACGATTAACAATAAATTATGTCGGCTCATGCCTACTCGTCCCATCAAGAAGGCACGCAAATATTCAATTACTTGCATAATCACAATGGGCTTTGTTGATAATCCGATTTTTACCATCTCTCCATTTTCGATCACGCAGCCATTTGCAATTCTAATACTCCCACCTGACCCTATGACGTCTCCATCAGAGTCAATAATGGGCTTCATCACCTTTAAAAAAGCATCTCTTTCTAATACAGAATCACCATCTAACGAACAGAAATAAGGATAGTTTGAAGCATTTATACCCGCATTTAGGGCATCTGCCTTTCCACCATTCTGTTTATCAATCAAAAATAAATTACCGTATATTTTGGATTGGTATACTGCCTTAATCTCCTTCGTTTCGAGTTTTTTTTGAACTACTTTATTCACTTCGACCATTTGAAACCTTGTTATCATTTTATCTAACGTATCATCCTTTGAGCCATCATTGATTACGATGACCTCATATTCAGGATACTCAATACTTAATAAGGAACGAATACTTCCATAAATCCCTGCTGATTCATTGTAGGCTGGTACTAAAATAGAAACAGGCTTTGTATAACTTTCCTGTAGTATATCCTGATACGGCTCTTTTTGGTCTAGTTGATATTGTCTTCGCAACTGTATAAACGATATAGCGAGCATTCCACTATAGAATACAATAACAAACACCATATAGAGGAGTACAACCCAACCTCCAAACGAAACTAAATTTAACCAAATATTATCTAATTGCTGCATCATTCGTTCCTTTCTCAAGCCACTCTATCGCCATGTCTCGAGCAAATTGATCGGTTGATTGCGCCAAAACACCCTTTAGTAATTCGATACCGTTTGGGTATCTTGCAATAGCAGCACCTGCTTGTTGTCTAACGACAAACATAGTATCACTCATTCTTTCAATGATGAATGGGATGTAGTCCTTTTTCCGGACCGACCCACAAATTTTAAGTGCCATAATTCGTTCTTCATAGTTTTGTGATTGTAAGTGTTGTTTCATTTCTTCTTCTGATAAAGGGCTTGAAAGATTTGCCAATGCTTTTAAGGCACGAATTCGGATTTCAGCATGACTACTTCCTAATTGCTGTTTTAAAAAACCACTAAATTCATGGCGGTTTTCTATCCCTAGTATGTCTATAATGGTTAATTTCATCTCATTGGAAAGTTGATCATATTTCGAGACAAAATAATGGAATGTCGATTCTGTCATATTACTTACTAAAAGTCGATAAACAAACTCCGAAATGGGATATTTCAAATTTGTAATTGTCGAAAAAAGCTCAGGATGATCGAATTTCACCATCAACTTAAGCACTTGCACAATTTCTGGTTCCGTTAAGCTTTTACGAGAATGGTAAAAGGAAACAACGTCATTTAACATGGTCTTCATCCTGAAGGATTCAATATTATATAAGACATTCATCCTTTTACTCCATCTACGGTGAGACAGATCTTTTCTGAACCTTTCCAAAAAATACTTTTCTGAAAATGCTTCCATTCTCACCTCTAGCTCTTCCCCCTCAACAACATTGGCAAATTCATTGAGAAGCTCTTCTAGGGCTGCATATTTAAAATCACTATCAGGTAAAAGATGTCTAGAACGCTCCCCTTTATATAAAAACCTAAACATATTATCCCGATACTCTTCCTTATAAGAATCGATCATTCTTCTATTACGATTTTCTACTGCTTTTCTAATCGTTAAATATAGTAACAAGATGATTAGTGAAAGAAGTAAGAAGACGATTACATACACCAAAAGGTAAATAGGATTGTCCACTTTTACTTCACCCTCTGTACCAAACGTTTTAGTCTAGCTTCTAGTTCTAGAAGATTAAATGGTTTAGTCATATAATCATCAGCACCGAGTTTTAATCCTCTTGTTATATCCTGTTCACTTTTTCTAGAGGTTAACATAACAATCGTATATCGATCTGATTCCTTTTCTGAACGTAGTCTCTGTAGGACTTCGAGTCCATCCATTCTAGGCATCATTCCATCTAATAACAGAATGTATTGGTCACTACTTTTATACCAGTCAGACTCAATAAACTTTGCTCCATCACGGAATGCTTCAACCTCTAACTGAACCGATTCTTCCTTTTGCATCTTTTCAATCATTTCAATAATCATGGTCCTAATAATTGGGTCATCATCCACAATTCCAACCTTAACTACCTTCTTATGTGAAACACTGTCATTTGTATTGGCTGATTTAATACAACTTCTACCTGTATTTTTCGCCTCATATAAAGCTGAATCTGCTAGATCAATCCAATCCTCAACCCGTTGATTCCCATTTGTCACCTCAACGACTCCACCTGAAAATGTAACAGTAAAGGATTGACCATTAATGATAAATTCCTCTTTTTTAAACTGATCTAATATCTCTTCAAGCGTTGTTTTCGCAAGGGCCATATTCGTTCTAGGCAGCAATAATACGAATTCCTCTCCACCGTATCGGATAATAATATCCGCGCTGTTCAACTGCTGTTTTAAGAAATTTGCAAACCTCCGGAGAACTTCATCCCCAGCTATATGACCATATGTATCATTGATTGTTTTAAAATGGTCTAGGTCTAGAATTGCCAGTGAAAGATTCTCAGAATTCCGCAAAATCTCCTGTTGGAAAATCTCAAATACTTTATTCAAGTATTTACGGTTATAAACTAGTGTTAACTCATCAATTAAAACTAAGTGATCAATAAGCTCTTTTCGCTCTAGTTGGCGACGAATTCTTACGATAAACTCGTCCATATCAAATGGCTTTGCTATAAAATCATCAGCACCCATTTGATAGCTTTTCATCCTTACTTCTTTTTGATGATCCATACTAATCATGATAGTAGGAATAAATTGCTGTTTCATCTTATCTTTAAGATAATGTAATACATCAAATCCAGAAGTGGATTTCATATAAACATCAATAATAATACAGTCTGGCTTTAAATCATAAAGCATGGAGACTGCTCGACTAGGATCTGTTAAAGCCATAACAAGGATATCCTCTTTTTCAAGCTCTTCTTTAACGAACATTAAAAAAGTTGGATCATCATCAATTAACAGAATAAGTGGTTTATTCCCCTTACTCTGAAACTGATTTGTTAGGGCATGAGCTTCATCCGATTCGTTATAATAACAAATAGATAAAAGGGGCATTAGAAAAACCCTGAGTTCTCTTTGTTCCCAATCCTTTTGGTCAGATTCTTTTAGTTGGTCAAGTAGCTCCCTTGCACTATCACCTATTTCATGTAATCCAATTGTAGAAGCAGTACCAGTTACAGAGTGGAGAAATCGATAGACCTCCTCATGAGGAGTACCCTGTATATATTCTTTATCAAACCAAATATTGATTTGCTTCCTAACATTATTTAGTAATAAATCTCTATATTTTTGCACCTATATTCACTACCCTTTTAACTACTTTATGCTTATATGATAACAATAATAAATCTGTAATTAAATTGAAAACAACTACAGAAAAATAAGAGGCTGGGACAAAACCTAACACCCCAGTCTCAAAGACGAATAATCTCAAAATTACTCTACCTATCAAATATAATACTGTTTTCGTTTTTTTTATACTTTTTAACTAGTTAAACTGGAAAAACAGGGTTGTTCCATTGCGCTGCAGACACTTGCTTTCCGCGGGGAGGAAGTCGAGCCTCCTCACTGGAAAAGTGGAAGTGCCCCGGTTAGCTCCGACAAGCAAATGTTCCTACATCAAGAAAAGGGTGATCTTTCCCATTTCTTGATGTAGGGTTATTTGACCTCGAGGAGCTGGGCACTGCAACTAGACAAGCTGCGCCTGTGGGGTCTCGACCTTTCCTCTATCTCCAGAGAAAAAGCTCTTTCCTTTTTCCTTGCAGGAGTCAAGTGTCTTCCGCTCCATTACACTAGGTTTTAAAAATAGTATGCAAATTAACAAATTGATTGAAAGTAACAAATACAAACCCGAACTAGTAGGTAAAAGATATATCAAAATATCACCAAATTGTTCGGGTTTATCACTGGCTGGAATACTTATGTCCCAGCCTTTTTGTTAGATTTTTATAATATCAATTGGTCAATTTTTTGGACTAACTCTGCAATTTCTGGTTTACTTATTTGTGCATCTGCTCCCACTTGCTTACCCTTATGCAGTTGATCTTCTGTAATTAACGAAGAGAAAATCACAACAGGTAGCATGGACAGAGTAGCGTCTTCTTTTACGACCTTTGTTAAATGATGGCCGTCCATTTGAGGCATTTCAATGTCTGTAATAATGATTTGAAGTTCCTCTTTAACCACATTTTGGGCTTTCAATTGGTCTAAATACAATAATGCTTCTTTACCGTTTTCGAAAAAGGTAAGATTTGTATAACCAGCTTCAGTTAAAGTATCTTGAATTAATTTTCTTAACAAAGAAGAGTCCTCTACCACCATTAGTTTCTTTGTAGAGCGTTCTCTCTTTCCAAGAGCAGCAATACGATCCATGGTAATCCCAGAAGAAGGATTAATATCTACTACAATTTTCTCAAAATCTAATAGAAGGATCATTCCTTGTTCCTGCTTCACCACTCCGATGATTTGACTTTCTAAGCCTTGATACATCTCAGAAGGTTTTTCAATGTCTTCCCAAGAAATTCGATGAATTTGTGAGACAGAATGAACATGAAAGACCATTTTCGTTTTATTAAATTCAGCCACGATAAATTTATCATGAACCGGTTGAGAAGAAACTGGATAACCTAATGCTTTGGCAACGTCCACCACAGGCAAAACCTCTCCACGTATATCAATGATCCCTTCAATATTTGGATGGGATCTAGGTATTTTAGTAACCGGAGCTGGTTGGATGATTTCCTTTACTTTAATCACATTTATTCCAAATTTATTTTCTCCTATTGTAAACTCAACAATTTCAAGTTCATTTGTACCACTTTCAAGTAAGATTCCTTTTTGCTTTTCTAACATTCTTGATCCATCCCTTCACAAACCCTCTTTTACTAGTATATCGACATTTTTCTACTTAATTTGCATATTGATTAAAAATAAATATCTCATACCTAAAAGGAAATAGAAATACCCATCTTACGGTTAATTTTTTAAAGAAGTAAAATTTACTTGGACAACAAAAAAGGACTTGTCAATTGGACAAATCCATGCTTATTAATACAAATATTTTAACACTCTTTCATCTGCTAAATTTGTATCAATTGGGCATATATCTGAATCTCTCCCATATTGCCATAGCCACACATTCGCTTTACATTTTGGAGTGATTGGATTGAATCGGGGTGCATTTCTTTCTTTTGTTACACCTGGTTCTGGTTCTGCACTCCATAATACAGCTTGAACGGCGATCTGATTATTTTCTTTGACAGCCTGACAATAGGCTTCTTGAAACCCGCCCTTAACCGGATCATGGTAAATCCCTGCACGGTAGCCAGTTGGATAAAGATTCTCAACCCATCCTCTAATCCATTCACTATCAACGGAAAAGAAGTTTTCAATGTTTGCAAATAGGAGTATATCCTGGGGAATTCCAAGTCGTTTCGCGTTAAACACAGCATTTCTTGCCGCGATTCTTCCTCTATCATATCCAACAGCCTCTGTGAACACATTATAAATTGGCAAAACTCTAGTGCCCTTAGAGCGAATAAAGGAAATCTCTTCCTTTGTTAAACCATCAGATACATTCGGAACATCAGTTAAATAACGCCCCCAATACTTTGGATTACCAAAATTTGATCCTATACATGAAAAAAGCGACTCCGTTACTCGTGCAGCAGAATCAACACCCCAGACCTTTCGTGCCATTTCCTCCACATCCTTTTTATAAACTAGTTCATTTATATGTAAGGCTAAGGTTGGTTCATGATTAAACTTTAAGTGCATGGTTTTGTTACATAGTAAATGTCTAAACCGGAAAGATGATCCTCATAAAGTAACTCAATTTAATAAAACACCGCTTTGAATTGGACTAATCTGCATAAACAAAATCAATGGATTCATACTAAGACAAGATATCATTAATGATTGGGAAAGGAATAATTGATTATGAAAAAGATTTCGTTAGTTTTAGTAGGTGTTTTATCACTCTTATCTGGCTGTACAAATGCAAATACATCCCCACCAGCAGAAGAATTTACAACCAATACAAATGCATCAAATGATTCACGTGGTAATGAACAACAAACCACAGATGAACAATTAGTTGACTTCAGAGAAGATATGAAAGAACATGACGAAAACCTATCTGTTGTTGAAGCAGAATCTCTAGTTCATGATCATCTAAACTTAGAGCCGGGAAGTGATACCATTGTCATGTTTGATTCTAGACTAGATAATGGAGATTATTTAATCTATGTATACGATCTTCTAGAAGAAAACAAAGGAACCAAACAACACCATAATGAAGGATTGTATAGAGTAGACCCCAAAACTGGAGAAATTCAAAAGTATAAAAAGGCTGTTAATCACTAAACGAATTTGAACATCAAAAAACCTCTATTCAATTACGAAAGAGGTTTTTTGATGTTCTCATTTTTATATTTAGTAATTAGCAATTATATGATATCTTGCTCAAAGCATTAATTGAGATCAATGGTTGAACTAGATAAAATGGGTAAGTTGATTACTACCTTTGTACCGCTATCAAGAATACTTTCATAATGAATCGTGCCTTTCATCTCTCGAATCAATCGATTGGAAATCATACTACCAAGACCTGTTCCTTTAGATTTAGTTGTATAGTAAGGTAACCCTATTTTTTCAAGTTCCTCCTTACTCATCCCTTTCCCACTGTCCTCAATGATAATCTCGGCACTCTGTTTATTTCTGTTTAGCTTAACCGAAATTTTCACGTATCCCTTTTCATGTATTGACTCAATCCCATTCTTAACGAGATTCATTATAGATTGCTTCAAGTGATTTTTATCCGCATATACCCTATAACCATCATGTAGCTCAGTGTACAATTCAACATTCTGATAAGCAGCAAGCGGCCTTAGAAGTTCTACCACATCATTTAAAATCTCATGTAAGTCAATTACTTCTAGCTCAACTCTAGTAGGTTTAGCTAGTCTCAAATAATCTGTAATTATTTTATTAGTCCGATCCAGCTCTTCTAAAATTAAGGGATAATACTTTTCAAACTTCTCATCCTTCGTATCTTGTCCTAAAAATTGGATAAATCCGCGCACCGTTGTAATAGGATTCCTAATTTCATGAGCAAAGGAAGCGGCCATCTGACTTACGGTCGAAAGCTTATCAACGTACACAGTCTCCTCAAAATGGAGATTAGAGACAATCATTCTTTCAATTACAAAAATTAAACTAAAATAGGTAACCATAAACGAGGTAAAATAAATAAGGTAAAAAGGATAACTCAAAAAAGAAATGGTATAGTAAAGAATGACAATATATGGTCCCATATAGGCTAGTAAGATTACAATCGAATAAACTAATTTTCGTTCTGAACGAAGAAAAGCTTTTCTGAACAAAAGAGCTACTCCAAAAGCCAGTAATGTAACAACTAACCCCACTGTTGCAAAGCTGCCTCCAATTACAAACCATCTGAAAATCAAAGAAATACTTGTACAAAGGAACCCTGGGATAAAGCCACCGTAAAGCGTTGTAATTATAATCACAAGCATTCGGAGATCAAAATTAGTCTCACCTAGTGTCTCAATTGGATAAATCATACATAGGAAACTAGCTAAAGAACCAATACAACCATAGATTACTTTTTCTTTTAACCGAAAAGGTTTACCTTTCTTAAACGGGAAAAATAAATTTGCGTTAAAGGTAAGAGAAAACAAAATCGTTATATTAACCACTAAGGGTTTAATTATAGATAACATAAAGTGCCTACCTTATTGTTTTTAATTACCTTTCTATATTATCTATCAAACTTCAAATTATCTAGTCCATAATTAATAATTTATAGGAAAAATAAACTTGCTATTTTAAACAGGTTAACTACTTTGCATAAAGCCCTTACAATATCTTATTTTTAGGCTCTGTTAAAGTTTGTTGTTGATTTCCGTTCCAGGACACTCGCTTTCCGTGGGCGGGTTCGGGAGCCTCCTCGGCGTTACCGCCTGCGGGGTCTCCTTCACCACGCTTCTCCCACAGGAGTCTCGCGTCCTCCCACTTCAATCAACTCTGCTAAAAATCAACACTGTACTTTAACACAGCTTATTTTTAAAAAGGACTTGGTGGGAGTCGAACCCACTAGATGCATAGTAATTAGCAAGTAACTACTAGCCGCTCTGCCGTTGAGCTACAAGTCCACTATAAGTATTTCCTCTCTTATTTAATTCTATACAAAATTTGACGCTGTTTTTTAATCTGGTCAAGCCAAAAAAAACCATGGGTGTTTTTACATCCCATGGTTAAAGATTACTATTAAATTTTCACAGACCCTGAGTACAGTCCTTAGCTATCACTCAAAATTTATGATTACTATTTCCAGAGAACCAATTAACGAAACAAGGAAGTCTTCTCAACTTAAGACTTATACTTATACATTAATCCTTGATTTTCATCTCTGGCATAAACTTCAATGCCTCTTTTCCCCTTTACAATTGCTGATGGTTCGGAGGTAAGTGAGCCGCCTAAATCAGTCCAATCGCTCCATGTGTCACCGTCCCACGATTTTTGGATTAACGTATTCTTCTCTCCGCGGGCAAATACATCAATTTTATTAGGTGCAAGTGATACTGCCGTAGGACTTGAGGTTAGTACTCCACCAAGACTCTCCCACTGGCTCCAATTATCTCCATCCCAGAATTTATGATAAAGGGTTCGATCTTGACCTCTCGCAAAAACATCTATACGATTGGGTCCCCATGATACTGCAGCTGGTGCAGATGTCAAAGTCCCACCCAGTTCATTCCAACTGCTCCAGCGCTGACCGTCCCAGTATTTATGGAATAAACGTTTGTTAGACCCGCGGGCAAATACGTCTAATCTATTTTCTCCCCAGGAAGCAACAGCTGGAGAAGAGGTTAGCTGACCACCTAGGCTCTCCCATTCACTCCAGTCATCCCCAGTCCAATACTTATGATAAAGTGTCTGATCGTCTCCCCGGCCCAATACATCTAACCGATTACTCCCCCATGAGGAAACTGCTGGTGAAGAAGTTAATGTTCCACCCAAGTTTTCCCATTCACTCCATTGACCTTGATCCCTAAATGTTCGATAAAGTTTTTGGCCTCGCCCTCTAGCAAAAACCTCTACTCTATTCTTTGCGAGGTTGACAGCCGCAGGTCCAGACGTTAATACTCCACCAACATTCTCCCATTCGCTCCATTCCTTTTCTGGTTCAAAATCTATGTTTTCCAATGTTAAAACAATAACTCTCTTAAACACTTTTTCAATTACCTGGTCAGTAGCTCCATATGCACCTAAGAAAGGAACCACCCATCCAAATTGATTGGTAAATTGTTTATATAATATATTTGCCCTTTGGTTAATTGAACCTTTCGCAGTATTTGCATTTGGCAAAACAAAGTCAATGACTAGCCGGAATAAATACCTAGAAATACCTCGATTAATATTAAATTCCTGAAGTTCATCGGCTAATTTCTTAAGGTCTTCCTTCATGACATTCCAGATTGTTTTCAAGTCATTGTTCGGTTGTCTCGATGAAATAAAATAATAGTAGTTCAAGAAATCTTGTTGCCCAGGAAAGTTGGTTCCATTTTGTACTGTTGTATTAGAATGAGGTGAATAACTCATGTATTTATTACCCCCGTTTCAATGATGGCATAAAATTTTTACCTACTATCATCCTTATGTAGCAACTTGGATATTTATTGCTGTTTTCGTTGTCTTTTAGGAATTTTATAATATACGGTCTAACTTTTATTCATAATGTCACTCTTCACACGCTAAACCTTCCAAATTCTATAATTCTCTTAATAACCCAAAGGTAATTTCCGCCATTACGATTATCTCCTCTTGTATTTCTTCATTTTAATTATTATGTCTCGAATTGTTTAGAAATTTAAAGGAAAATGAGCATAAATGTTAGTTTCTTCTACAAACTAAAGAAGAGGAGGTGCTTGTATGGATAAATGGAATAACCAAGCTGCACCAAATAATAATTTATCAGCTTCAGATATCGAAGTGTCAGAGTTAGCTAATGAACATGAGTTTTCAGAAGAATTGTCAGATGGAATGGAACGGAATGAAAACATTGAAAAACTACAAAATAGGAAAGAAAAATAACACCTCTAAATGGGGTGTTATTTACTGTTTCCAGAACTATTAGAGAAGGAACCTATTCATTAAAGGGGTCTCATGGAAACCGGAATTCTCATGATCAAAGATACCTTAATTAACAATTTCCCAATGCTGAACCATTTTCACATCTGCTGCTTTAAATAAATTAAAAACAGGGCATCGTTCTTCTACTTTATGCTTTAAGGCGTTTATTTGCTCAATTGACTCGTTAGTTTTTAATTGAACATGAATCTCTACCTTTTCAAAATATGTTTTTACATCCTTTTTCCCCTTCATACCACGGGGGTCTAATTCAGCGTTTAGTTCAAAGGTGATTTCCTCAACTTCAATCCCCATTGATTTAGCTGCAGCAAACGCAGTAATGCTTTTGCAACCGGCTAGTGCTCCTAATAATGCATGCAATGGAGTTGGACCTTTATCCTCTCCTCCAGCCTTTACGGGTTCATCTAAAAGATACTGATGCTCTATTGCATGAATTTCAGTTAAAATCCCTTTAGCAGTACTCGTTATATTAAAATTCAACGTTTTTGTCATGCGATCACCTCCTATTTACTATTGACAAATAGGTTTAACCACCATACAAAAAGGGTAATAAATTTAATATATAAATATTTCTAAATTTTCTAAAAAAGGACTTTACTTTAGAAGCATTTCGACCGATAATAGTAAAAAGGCAGAGGAGGAATTACCTTGAAACATTATGAAGAAAAACCGAAAAATGAACTGATGGTAGTATCAACGAACCTGGAAGAAGTAACTGAATATTCCCTTGCCGCACAAATTATTTTAGAAAAATCACTTACTAAGTTTAATGTGCAAAGACTCATGCAGAAAATTGATGAAGCATTGGTCCAAGGTGATAAACAGGCTTTTTACGAATTATCCAAACAGTACAATCGACTATTAAACTAATACACTAACATATAAGGAGTGAGTCTGTTGAAACGTTTACGCAGAGAATTTAAAATCATAACTAATGAACACCATAAATTTTTCTCATATAAGCTAACCCAAGAAGAAGAATATACTTTACAGCTGCAGGCCGCTCTATTTTTAGATGAACAATGCTTTCTATTTAATAAAAATAAAGTAGATGAACTTGTGAATATAGCATTAATTGAGGGAAATAAAGAAAAATTCCAGGAATTACGTCAGACGTATGCGGAGTACTTTCGTGCTTAATGAAAAAGAACACCACCACGGTGTTCTTTTTTTCATATGATTGGCCTTATAACAGCTCTAACTGGACTTGCATCTGCATCTACAAACGGTAAGGGCAATGCAACAAACTCATAAACCCCTGCCTTCACTTCATCTAAGACAAGACCCTCAAGTATATGTATATCCTGATTGGTTAGCTCATGGTGAGCCAAGAGCTCTTTACTGTCTGGCGGATCAACCGATGGCACATCAAGACCAATGAGTTTGACTCCTAATTCAGCTAGTCTTTTCGGAACACACTCATCAATGTAGGTAATCTTAGTAGGAAATTCAGTACGATTGGTCCATGACAATGTCTTAAATAACACAATCTGTTTTCCATCTAATTGTAGGTCAACAAGATCTTCAACTTGTATCGATTCTTTATCCAATACTTCTATAACTACCGCTTGTCCGATATATCGATTAATATCAAGGTCTAGTACCTTTTTTCCTTCCTCATCAAAATGGAAAGGAGCGTCAATATGTGTTCCTGTATGGGTACTCATTTCAATTTTACCAACATTCACAGAGCCTGTTTCTGCTTTTGTCCAATTTAAAGTAAATTGGAAGTTTGTATCTCCAGGCCATACCGCTGTTTTAGAGAATAATGGTTGAGATATATCAATCCAGTTCATGGTCCTCCTCCATTTAAGCAATGACGTTACGTGCATTTTCAAATTGTTTTTGCTCATCATTGTTCATGATTTCTTTTACAATCTGAACAGACTTCCACACCTCTTCAAAGGAGGTATAAAAAGAAATAGGCGCTAATCGAATTAAATTAGGTTCTCGGTAATCTGGAATAACTCCTTTAGACTTTAAAGCTTTACAAATACTTGCTGCTTCTGGGTGGTAAAGACTCACATGTCCACCACGTTCATTTTCTCCCCGTGGATTGATTATCACAAAGCCATAAGAAGATAGCTCTTGTTCAATTAGTTTCATTAAGAAATCTGTAAGAGCCAAGGATTTTTTTCGCACCTTTTCCATCCCTACTTCTTCAAATATTTCAAGAGATCCAATGATTGGTGCAATACTTAAAATATGTGGCGTACCAACCTGATAAGCTCCCGCACTGTGTTCATGATTTAATTCATGTTCCATATCGAACTGCTTATCCTTCTTTGAACTAAACCAGCCTGCAATACCTGGCTCCTTTCCAAAATGTCTTTCATTTACGTATAAACCTCCAACTGAACCAGGACCACTGTTTAAGTATTTATAATTGCACCAAAAAGCAAAGTCGGGTTGTAGATCTTCAAAATTATGTGGAATTGCGCCAATCGAGTGGGCTAAATCAAAGCCAATGATAATGCCTCTCTCGTGTGCAGCATCTACTAATTTTTTCATATTAATGAACTGGCCACTTCGATATAAAACCGAAGAAAGTACCACGATACTGGTCTTATCGTCCATTTCCTTAATAATTTCGTCTTCATCTAAAAGGTAACCATCTTGGCTCTTGACTCGGACAAGATGATCCTCTGGAGATAACCCTTTTAATTTTATTTGGCTTTTTATCGCGTATATATCGGAAGGAAAGGTAAGTTCATCAGCTATAATTTTAGTTCTTCCTGAAGCTGGTGAGTAAAAGGTTGCGAGTAATTGATGAAGATTAATAGTTGTTGAACCTGTTACTAGAACTTCCTTCTCACTAGCACCAATTAACTTTGACATTCTAGCACCAAGGTCTTCTGATAAATAAAACCAAGGATATTCCCCATCCATCCAACCTTCTATTCCGTAATCCTTCCAGCTATCTAATAATGTCTGAACACTTTTCTCCGACCGTTTCGATAAAAGACCTAAAGAGTTACCATCTAGATAAATCTTCCCTTCTTTTATATAAAACTCATCTCTGAGCTTCGCTAAACTGTCTTTTTGATCAAGTTCCTTTGCAGACTCTATCGTAAATTGCATAATTACCCTCCAAATAGACAATTGAATGTCCGGTTAGTTTCCTTTTCTTTACTTTACTAAAATCTGTACCTATTAGGAAAGTATTTGACCCGTATTTTATAGTTATTTTATATATCTATTCACTTTGTAAAGAATCCTTTGACACTGAAGCATTTTTTAAAATGTTATTTTAACTTAATTGTGAATTTTCGTTCTGATATTTACTTCAATTCACATTCAAAATCAACAAGTTTTCTAGAATCAAAAGTTTTAAATTTTTTTTTTCAAATGTACCAGAAATTATGTAACTTTTCTTGTAAAACTTCCGTTTAATCAAATAGGGCTCTATTTTGAATTGGGGGTAAATCCTGTGAAGTGGGTAATTATTTTAACCTTTACCATTTTTTATTTGCTACTTGCCTTTTTCGGCCTTGGACCAGTGTTGTTTGCGGATGGTTCTATGGAAGAAAGAGTGATCACTTTGGCAATTATTCTATTACTAACTGTATGCATAACAATAATCTTCAGAGTTATTCTTAAAAAAATAAAATAATCCTTTACAGTCTTTTAAGTCATTGGGAAAATACTATATAGATGATAATTGATTAAAAGAAGGGATTATGAATGAATTCATCAAAGGAACCAACAAAATTTGACTATGTTCTTGCCTTTTTACTATTTCTATTATTCTGTGCAAGCTGCATTGCCCTTTACAGTGCTCAGACCACATCTACACAATATGGAGAAAACTTTCTATTAAAGCAGATCGTTTGGTATGTAGTTGGAATTTGCATTATTGGTGGGATTATGGTTTTTGAACCTGACCAGATCAGAAAGCTTTCATGGTATTTATATGGCTTCAGTGTTTTAATTTTAGTGATATTGTATTTTTCACCTTCATCCATTGCACCCAAGATTAACGGAGCAAAGAGTTGGTTTAGTTTTCCTGGGTTTGGATCGCTACAGCCATCTGAAATAACAAAGGTCTGTTTAATCATAATTTTAAGTCATGTCATATCCAAGCATAATGAAAAAAGGCTTTATCGCTCCATCCAGTCTGATTTTATTTTATTAGGTAAAATCATCCTAGTTGCCATTGTTCCAATGGGACTGGTTATGCTCCAGCCAGACTTAGGTACAACACTAGTACTTATGGCAATCACTGTTGGACTTATTTTCATGTCAGGGATTTCATGGAAAATACTTTTCCCGATATTCACTACAATTGTTGTAGCTATTTCAACAATTTTTTATCTAGTTCTAAGGGCACCACAATTGTTAGAAAAATATTTAGGGGTCAGGCAATATCAATTTGGAAGAATCTACTCATGGCTTGATCCATACACCTATAGTAGTGGAGACGGATATCACCTACTGAACTCACTTAAAGCCATTGGTTCTGGGATGCTCACTGGTAAAGGGATAGGTGGAAATGAAGTATATATCCCAGAAAACCATACCGATTTTATTTTTGCGGTTGTTGCTGAGCAATATGGATTTATTGGAGCAACGGTAGTAATATGCTTATTATTTTTACTTCTTTACCATATAACAAAGGTAGGACTATTATCTAATTCTGATTTTGCCTCCTATATTTGTGTGGGTGTGATTTGTATGATTGGCTTCCACGTTGTCCAAAATATTGGAATGACTATTGGTTTATTACCCATAACAGGAATTCCTTTACCTTTTATCAGCTATGGAGGTAGTTCTCTAATTGGTAATATGTTTGCGATTGGCTTAATTTTTAGTATCAGATTTTATTATAGAACCTATATGTTCTCTGAAGAATGAAAAACTCCCTTACATGGCTTTATAATGAGTCATGTAAGGGAGTTTTTGCTTGCATGCGCTAAACGGGGTGATAGAGCTTTTCGGTTTGGCTAGCTCTATCACCCCAGCTCCTCGAGGTTAAATAACCTGAATAGAAGTAAAGGGAAAACCACCCTTTTCTTCTCTTCAGAACATTTACTTGTCGGAGCTAAACGGGGTGATAGAGCTTTTCGTTATTCCATTTGTTTTTTGGCCATTTTTATTAGTTCGGATACCATTTTTCCTCCTATTGGACCTCCTACCTTCCCTGCTTGCCTAGAGGTTAGTTCTCCATTATAGCTCTTATTTAAGGGGATTCCCTGTTCTTTTGCGACTTCCATTTTTGCCTGTTCCGGATGATTTTTTGCTACTTGATATCCGTTCTTGTTCATGACATTAACCTTTAGCTGATCAAGCCCCTGCTGTGATCCTTGTATAAGTGGTCTTTTTCTTTTGCTCATGTAATCAATACCTTTCTATAAATATTTTTAAATAGCTGTGTTAAAATACAGTGTTAATTTTTAGCAGAGTTGATTGAAGTGGAAGGACGCGAGACTCCTGCGGGAGAAGCGTGGTGAAGGAGACCCCACAGGCGTTAACGCCGAGGAGGCTCCCGAACCCGCCCGCGGAAAGCGAGTGTCCTGGAATGGAAATCAACAACACACTTTAACAGAGTCTTTTAAATTAAACACAAATGATTTCTCTCTGCTAAACTGCGTCTGAATAGTGGTCCAGCCTATTGTTTATGCATGATTAACAGGAGTCCCACTCATTCCACACCAAACAAAGAGAAAAAATCAAATACAAAGTTTTAAAAATAAAGCATCTCTCTATTGACTATTATTTTTTTAGTTTGGTAATATTATGTATTATAGTAACGATGACGGATTTATAGTAGCTATTCCACTCTTGAAAAGCGATTCAGGGACAGTGTAAGCCTGAACATGATGAATAGTGAAACGGCAGTCCTGAGTGAATGATGAAAAGAGGGTTTGTTTAAGACAAACCAACTAGGGTGGAACCGCGGGAGATATGCTCTCGTCCCTAGGCTGTTTAATAGCCTAGAGACGAGAGCTTTTTTATTGCAAATACAAAGGAGAGATATCATGAGTAAAACAATGGAGCAAGTAGTATCACATGCTAAACATAGAGGATTTGTGTTTCCAGGCTCTGAAATTTATGGTGGGCTAGCCAATACGTGGGATTACGGTCCTTTAGGAATTGAGTTAAAAAACAATATTAAAAAGGCTTGGTGGCGTAAATTCATACAAGAATCCCCTTATAATGTGGGGCTAGATGCTGCTATTTTAATGAATCCCAAAACATGGGAAGCCTCTGGACATATTGGTAACTTCAATGATCCGATGATTGATTGTAAAAAGTGTAAGTCAAGACATCGTGCTGATAAATTGATTGAAAATGCCCTTGATGAAAAAGGTCAAGAAATGGTGGTTGATGGATTACCTTTTGAGAAAATGGAAGAACTCATTAAGGAACACAAAATTGTTTGTCCTGATTGCGGAAGTGATGAATTTACAGGAATTCGTCAATTCAACCTTATGTTTAAAACATTCCAAGGGGTAACAGAATCAAGTACAAATGAAATCTTCTTACGACCTGAGACTGCTCAAGGAATCTTTGTAAACTTTAAAAATGTACAACGTTCGATGCGAAAAAAACTTCCATTTGGTATTGGCCAAATCGGTAAAAGCTTTAGAAATGAAATTACACCTGGTAATTTCACATTCCGAACTAGAGAATTTGAACAAATGGAGCTTGAATTTTTCTGTAAACCTGGTGAAGAGTTAGAATGGTTCACCCATTGGAAGAATACGTGTGAAAAATGGTTGTTATCATTAGGTGTAACTGAAGCAAATATTCGTTTAAGAGATCATTCTGATGATGAATTATCCCACTACAGTAATGCAACAACTGATATAGAATATAAGTTTCCGTTTGGTTGGGGTGAGCTGTGGGGTATTGCCTCTCGTACAGATTATGATTTAAAGCAACATGCAGAGTACTCTGGAGAGGACTTCAACTATATTGATCAAGAAACAAATGAGCGTTATGTTCCGTTTTGTATCGAACCATCTTTAGGAGCTGACCGTGTAACACTTGCATTTATGATTGATGCCTATGAAGAGGAGACACTTGAGGATGAGACGTCAAGAACTGTAATGAGACTCCATCCTGCTCTAGCACCATACAAAGCTGCCATCCTTCCACTTTCGAAAAAACTATCTGAGGGAGCACGTGCTGTATTTGCTGATTTAGCAAAACACTATATGGTTGATTATGACGAATCAGGCTCTATCGGTAAACGCTACCGTCGTCAAGATGAAGTGGGGACACCATTCTGTATTACCTATGACTTTGATTCCGAGGAAGATCAAACCGTTACCGTAAGAGATCGAGACACAATGGAACAGCAGCGCATTTCCATTCATGACCTTAAAGCTTATATTGAAGAAAAGCTTCAATTTTAAAAGATAGGGTTTATCCCTATCTTTTTTTAAAAGGAGAATAACAAATGGAACACTTAATCAATCCAAAGGTAAAAAATATCCAACTTTCAGGTATTAGAAGATTTTTTAATATGGTCTCTGAATATGAGAATGTGATTTCGTTGTCGATTGGGCAACCAGACTTTCCTACTCCTGAGCATGTGAAACAAGCAGGAATTGAAGCGATTCAAGCTAATTTCACGAGCTACACACATAATGCTGGATTCCCTGAATTAAGAGAAGCAGTCTCTAACTTTGTAAAAGTGAAGTATGACTTAGATTATCATCCAAGTAATGAGATCATTGTAACGATTGGTGCCAGTCAGGCCATTGACTGTGCCTTTAGGACGATTTTAGACCAAGATAGTGAAGTACTTTTACCTGGACCGGTGTATCCAGGCTATGAACCGATCATTCAGCTCTGCGGGGCTAAGTCAATCCATATTGATACTCGTGCTAATGACTTTAAATTAACGGCTGACTTAATTAAGCCTCACCTTACAGAGCGAACAAGATGTATTGTATTACCTTATCCTTCAAATCCAACAGGTGTGACGTTATCAAAAGAGGAGCTTGGAGAGATTGCAGAATTGGTTAAAGAAAGAGATTTATTCATTCTTTCGGATGAGATCTATAGTGAACTAGTGTTTGATCATACCCACCAATCTATTGCAACTTTTCCAGGTATGAGAGAGAAGACAATTGTCATTAATGGACTATCAAAATCTCACTCAATGACCGGCTGGCGTATTGGTTTTCTTTTAGCACCTAGTAACATTACTCAGCACCTCTTAAAGGTTCATCAGTACAATGTCTCTTGTGCAACAACCATCTCCCAAAAGGCTGCTTATGAAGCCTTAACAAACGGAATCGACGATGCTATAGAGATGAAAAATCTTTACCAGGAAAGAAGAGACTATGTCTACGACCGGTTACTGAAGATGGGAATTGAGACCATCAAGCCGACAGGAGCCTTTTATTTTTTCCCTTCCATTCAAAAGTTCGGATTAAACTCCTTCGATTTTGCGCTCCAGCTGGTGAAGGAAGCCAAGGTCGCTGTTGTTCCAGGAGATGCCTTCTCAGAATATGGAGAGGGATATGTTAGAATTTCTTATGCCTATTCAATGGAAGTATTGAAAGAAGCTTTAGACCGAATGGAGACATTTATTAACTCTTTAAACAAGTAAAGAGGATGGGATATAAGTATTTCAGTCAGTGGTAAACCCGGACTAGTAGGTGATAATTTGATGTATCTTTCACCTACTAGTTCGGGTCTTTATTTTTTATCTTCATTTAAGTTATTGATCTTACATACTATTTTTATAATCTTGTGGAATGGAGCGGAAGGCACTCGACTCCTGCGGGAGTAGCGGGACAGATGAGACCCCGCAGGCGAAGCCGAGGAGGCTCACCGCCCGCCCCGCGGAAAGCGAGTGCCTGAAGCGCAATGGAACAACCCTGTTTTTTCAGCTTAACTGGTTAATAAGTATGAAAGAAACCGAGAAACAGTATTATATTTAATCGGCAGACTAATTTAGAGATTATTCGGCTTTGAGACTGGTGTAAAAAGTTTTGTCCCAGCCTCTCTATTTTTTAAACCGATTCCCTGTATTAACATAGAATAGGCCCCATATAAGAATCCCAATAAATACAATTAGACCACAAGCAAACATCCATTTAACCTGATAGGCTTCGTATACTAATAAAAATACCAAACTAAACGACAAAGCAAACATCATCTTCCCCATAAACTTACATAGAGCTTCTACATTATATTTTTCTTGTTTTTCCTTTTCCAACGTATTGAATCCAGCAATTAGAGAAGATCCTTTACCATTAGAGAAGATAATGCCAAACACAACCAATATTCCCATGCTGATTATAATTCCTATCATATTTCTCCTCCCAAAAGGTTGACTTAGTATTATTACGAATAAAGGAAAGTTTGGTTTCATGGTTTCTTCCACCACACAAAAATCACCAAGTCCAAACAAGTGGACTTAGTGATTCTAAGTTAACTATTTAGCTTTGCTAATTCATCCTCTTGCAGCTTTCTCCAAAGAATCTTTCCACTACTCGTTTTCGGAAAATCCTCTCTGAATTCTATAAATCTAGGATATTTATAAGCGGCCATCCTTTCCTTAGCCCAATCGATAATGTCCTCCTTCGAAACTTTACCTTCTTGGCCTGGCTGCAGAATGACAAATGCTTTAACGGTCTCTCCTCGTTTCTCATCAGGTACTCCGACCACGCAAGCTTGCTGAATGGCTGGATGCGCATATAATAGAGACTCTACTTCTGTTGGCCACACCTTATACCCTGAAGCATTAATCATCCTTTTTAATCGATCTACCATAAAGAAATAACCTTCATCATCAATTCTACCAATGTCTCCTGTTCTGAAGAAGCTCTTTCCATCTATCGTAATAAAGGCTGCCTCTGTCTCCTCTGGTCGATTATAATAACCTTTAAACACCATTGGACCATTTACTACGATTTCACCAATTTCACCTACCTCTACTTCTTGTAAGGTATTGGTATCTATAATTCTCGCATCGACATCGAAGGCAGGAACACCCAGACATTGTAATTTAGGACGATCAGGTGGATTAAAATGTGTCTGTGCAATTGTTTCTGATAATCCATATCCTTCAACGAATTGTAAGCCTGTGAGATGAAGGAGTTTCTCCCCTACTGCAGCTGGTAGAGGTGCTCCCCCACCTGAAATAGCTGCCAATGTAGAGATATCATAGTTTGATAAGTTGGGATTGGATAGGAAGTCAATAAGCATGGTACTAATATTAACCCAGTGTGTACATTTGAATTTTTCGATATATTGACCAGCTAAATCACGATTCCATCTAGTCATACAAACCATGGACCCACCTGCTAAGATCGGGGCATGGAAGCTATGAACCATTCCAGTCACATGAAAAAGAGGCAAGGTCATCAAATGAACACTATCACTCGTTGCTTTTGACCAGTAATAAGCCCCATAAACATTAGCTTGAACAGTTTTATTTGTATGAATACACCCTTTAGGAACCCCGGTTGTCCCAGATGTATAAGGTAAAACTGCCACATCATTACAATCACCTGTATAAGCGGAAGGTTCGATGTTCTTATTTAAACATGTTTGCCAAGGGTAATATCCTCCCCCTTCAACCGAAAAGGCCGGAGCTGAAACCTCTAACGGTATATTATGACTTGCATCGTCAGATAAATGGGCAAAATCTTGATAGGAAGCAACTACTACTGATTGTAAGGCAGTCTTATTAAGAAGTGGTTGAACATTTGGCAATAGCTCCTGTCCGACTAAACCAATAGATATATTACCATCCTGAATATAAAAGGTTAATTCTTCTGCTGTGTTCATCGGGTTAATTGGTACTACAATTGCATTTATTCGTAAGATCGCATAGAAGGAAATAACAAATTGAGGGGAATTTTGCATAAGAAGTAAAACACGGTCTCCACGCTTTACAGCGAGTTCCTGCTCTAAGTATCCGGCTAACCAATTGACTTGTTGAAATAATTCTTTATAAGTAATTTCACCGCCATAATAGTAAATCGCTGTTTTAGAAGGATACCGCTTTGCTGTATACTCTAGATTTTCATAAATAGTGGTTTCCGGTACCGTTAATGAAGTCGTTAAACCTTTTGGCCAAAATTCATAATGAGTTGTTCGCATAAAGTTTTTGAACCCCCTACCATCATCTAATTTTTAATTTGAAAACGCTTCCATAATTAAGGTAAAAAATACTAACTTACCGTTATATATTCAGGTTAATTCTAAAATATACGAGTCTTTTATCCATCCTCTTAAATATAACAAAGGGAAGCAAAAGAACACCTCTTCTACTTCCCCTTTTTTGGATATTTCGTTAAGGTACCAGAACAAGCTTACCCTGTGTTTTCCTTGACTGCAAAAGTTTATGAACGTTTACAACATCATCAAGGGGATAAACACCACCAATAATAAGCTTGAGCTGACCTTTTTGCAAATAAGTTAGTAATTCGATGAGACTCTGCTGCATGAGAGCAGGTTTTCTCATAATTTGAGGGAGGAAAAATCCGATTACAGATTGATTTTTACCCATTAGTAGGGATGGGGTTAGCTTGCTTTGTTCCCCGCTTGCCGCACCAAACACCACTAATCTACCAAAAGTAGCTAAGCAATCTAACGTTTGATTGAACACTCTGCCACCAACCATTTCCAAAGCCACATCGACGCCTTTTCCATTCGTTGCTGCCTTAACTTGTTCAACCCAATCTTCCTCTGTATAATTAATCAATACATCTGCCCCTAGCTCCTTTGCTAGGTCCAGCTTTTCCTGTGTACTAGCAGTTGCAATCACCTTTCCTGCTCCAAAAAGCTTAGCTAATTGAACAGCGATTGTCCCAACTCCACCTGCAGCTGCATGAACTAACACGGTTTCTCCTTCTTCAAGACGTCCCATCGTCTTTAAGACGTGATAGGCACTCAAACCTTGAAGTGGAAGAGCAACTGCCTCCTTAAAATCAACACCGTCAGGAAGAGGGATTAGTCCTCTTTCATCTGCAATGGTATATTCAGCATAGCCTGTTGCTTTCTTTGTCCCCAGTAAAGTAACGACTTTTGCCCCAACTTGAACGGAAGTAACCGCATCTCCTACCTCAACCACTACACCAGCTACTTCGGCACCAGGAACAAACGGCAGAGGAGTTGGCACTACATATTGTCCTTCTCTCCTAGCTGTATCAGCATAATTAACTCCTATTGCTTTTATTTCTATTACAACTTCATTACCTTCAGGTTTGGGGTTCTCTAGCTCTGCAAACTCTAAAACTTCAGGTCCCCCATATTTTGTGAATTGGACTGCTTTCATTTTGTCTTACCTCCCTAAAAATGCTGGTTTACGCTTTTCAACAAAGGCTTGAACACCTTCACGATGATCATCAGTTGTAATCATCATTGCTTGAGTAATACGTTCTTGCTCGAGCATTTCTTCTAATGTCATATTAGGCACTTGATCAACGAGCCTCTTCATCATTCCATAGGCAACACTTGGACCATTAGCAAGCTTCTGTGCTAATTTAACGGTTTCATCCTTTAACGCTTCTAATGGAAATACATGGTTTATGATTCCATATTCTAGTGCTTGTTTCGCCTGTAATGGCTCTGCTGTAAAAAATAGTTCCTTGGCACGGTTTGGTCCAATTAATCGAGGTAAGAAATATAAACCTCCACCATCTGAGATTAGCCCTACTTGAGCAAAGCTTAAAATAAATTTACTATCTTCGGCAGCAACAATTAGATCAGCCGCTAGTGCAAGATTAAAGCCTGCTCCAGCTGCAAACCCGTGGACAGATGCAATAATCGGTTTTGGTAAGCTCTTCATTGCCATAACTAGCTCGTTTAACTTTCCAATGTGATCATATACGTCTTTAGGGGCAGTTTTCCCCATTGTTTTCACATCTCCACCTGCACTAAAGGAACGACCTGCTCCTGATAGAACAACAACTCTAATCTCTTCATCCTGTGCAGCCTTTTTAAAAGCATTAGTTAGACCTAAAATCATATCAGGGCTAAATGCATTTAAACTATCTGGTCGGTTCAAAGTAAGGGAAAGCACAGGTCCATTTTGGTGAATCAATAAATGTTCTGTTGACATAACAATCACTCCTTTTTAATATTGGAGAATCTTGACTCCTCCCATTCAAATAACCATGTTGACCTACTAAACTATTAACCAACCGCCATCTGCTAAAAGATCTGACCCTGTCATATAAGAAGCTTCTTTTGAAGCAGCAAAGCAGATCACACTACTAATTTCCTCTGGTCTTCCGACACGCTTTAAGGCAGTACTTCTCTTAATCGCTTCTACAAATTTATCGTTTTGGAGGCCTTGCTCAGTAAGTGGTGTTTCAACAAAACCTGGTGAAACAGAATTAGCACGGATTCCATAAGCTGAGAACTCATAGGCAAGTGCTCTCGTAAAATTGATAACTGCCGCTTTTGCTGCACTATAATGTGGAATTTGTGCCCCTGCCTTATGTCCTGATAAGGAGGCAACGTTTACGATTGAGCGATTTTGAAGCCCCACATTTTTACTGGCGTCCACCATTACTTCTCCCAAAAGCTTCGATACTAAAAAGACACTTCTAAGATTCACATTTTGAACTGCATCCCAATCTTCAACCGATAGCTTTGAAATATTGTTATGTGATGAGCCTCCTGCATTATTAACAAGAACATGAAGATCACCGTAAGTTTCCTTTACGTAATTAGCTAGATTACGAACATCCTCTTCTTCTGTCACGTCCGCAGCAAATATTTCGGCACGTGGAGCTTCCAATAACTCATTAATTTCTTGTGCAACACGCTCTAGTTTTGACTTTGTGCGACCAACTAAGATGACTTTTGCCCCTTCGTTGGCCAACTGTTTCGCCGTTGCTTCGCCGATCCCGCTTCCAGCACCTGTTACAACAGCGATTGTGTCATTAAATCTCATCGTTCAACCCCCTTGAATTTAAGTCTCTGTTAAAATTGGTTGTTGATTTCCGTTCCAGGACACTCGCTTTCCGCGGGCGGGTTCGGGAGCCTCCTCGGCGCTTCACGCCTGCGGGGTCTCCTTCACCACGCTTCTCCCGCAGGAGTCTCGCGTCCTTCCACTTCAATCAACACTGCTAAAAATCACACTGTACTTTAATAGAGCGAAATTTTAAAAAATAAGCAAAGTTAAGCTTATAACGCTTTGTTAGCACCAGTATTGATTCTTTTCATAAATCGCATCAGCAATTTCTCGATTTCTTTGGATAAATCCAGATGGTTGGAATCTTCCAAGAACATGGTTAAGGAGAGTAAGTAGTTCAAGCTGCTGCTTCCCGTTAGTTAGACCAGCGATTACTTTTTTTGCAATACCTTCAACCTCTATGATCGAATCCTCCACAAAAGAGGTGGCTAAATTAATTTTAAGTTGCTCCTTCGTCTCCCCATTTTTGTTGACTGCTTTTACGGAACGATAGACAGCTGATTCCGCAGCAAATAGAATTATCGCAATATCGGATAAGCGCATCACGATTTCTTGTTCTTCTACTAATCTTTCAGCAAGCTGCTCGTAAGCAAGACCTGTTAAAAGCAAGAACAGATTTCGTATGGTCGTAACAGCTGCTTTTTCTTTATCTAAAACTCCTTCAAATGGTGCTGGAGAACCTTGTAACTCTGCTTGTGCTTTTGCAATCAGCTCCTGTAAAGGAATTTCTCCCTTTAAGCCTTTTCTAAGTACATGAGTTGGGATTAATAATCGATTAATTTCATTAGTACCTTCAAAAATTCGATTAATTCTTGAATCACGGTACATTTGTTCCACTTTATATTCTTGAATAAAGCCTGCTCCTCCGTGAAGCTGAACTGCCTCATCCACTACATAGTCTAATGTTTCTGATCCATACACTTTACATAGGGCACATTCAATCGAAAACTCCATGAGCGCTTTGCCAATTTCTCCGAGATTAGTAGAGTCATATAAGTCGCCTAATACATTCTCGAGTAATTGAGCAGAACGATATTGCAGTGATTCAGATGCATAGATTCGAGCTGTTAATTTAGCTACTTTCTCTTTTGAAGCACCAAAATCAGCAATTCTCTTTCCAAATTGTTGCCTTTCTTGAATGTAGTTTATCGTTGTATTTAAAGCATGCTTGGCTCCACCCATCGTGGCAGCTCCAAGATTAAATCTTCCTAAATTTAAAACATTTAAGGCAATTACATGGCCTTTTCCGATTTCCCCTAATAAATTTTCAACAGGAACAAGGCAATCCTCTAGCACTACTGAACGTGTAGAAGAACCTTTAATCCCCATTTTCTTCTCTTCAGGTCCTAGCGATAACCCAGGGAAATCCTTTTCTACAATAAACGCAGTAAATTTAGTTCCATCAACTTTGGCATACACAATAAAAGTGTCAGAAAATACAGCATTAGTGATATATAATTTCGTTCCATTCAGGATATAATGGGTACCTTCCTCATTTAAAACTGCGGTTGTTTTTGCAGCTAATGCATCAGAACCTGAACCAGGCTCAGTTAAGCAATAGGCACCTAAGTATTCACCTGAAGCCAACTTTGGTAAGTATCGCTTCTTTTGTTCTTCATTTCCAAAATAAGTAATCGGTAGAGTTGCAATACAAGTATGGTTCGAATGAGCAACACCATAGCCACTTGAACGCCCTACCGCTTCTCCAACAAGTGCCTTACTAACCTTGTCTAGCCCTAAACCCTCATACGCTTCTGGGACACTGTGGGCAAGGAGACCCAATTCTCCTGCTTTTTTTAGAAGCTCTACTACTCGATCAAAATCTTGATGTTCAATATCCTCTCGATATGGTTCCACCTCTTTTTCAATAAATTGCTTAGCAGTTGAGGCGATCATCCGGTGTTCTTCTGTAAAGTCTTCCGGAGTAAATAGTTCTTCTGCGGAAATTCCTTGGAATAAGAAGCTTCCTCCATATTGAGTAGATTTAGTTGCTACCATGTTTCGGTCATCTCCTTTTTCATGCTATTTCCTTGTAAAACCGGTACAACTGGAAAGATACCATACTGAGATACAAATTCCAGTTCTTCGTCATAGCCATACTTTTCAAGCATTTTCCCTACTCTTGTGTTGGTTAAGGTCGAAACAGATTGATCCTCATATCCTTTATAAAACATCAAGGCTGCTCGTGCGGAATCGGTTAAATCAAGAGTCGTTCGCTTTGCAAGACAATCCAGAAAATAACCTGCACCAAAGAAATCCTCTAAGCAAAATTGTCCTGATGATCCAGAGCAAACGATTATAATGGTCTCATCCTTTTTTACCGAGAGGACACTTTTAGCAACAGCTTCTCCGTTTAGTAGTGAACAAGCAAACACTTTTGCTGCATTCTTTGACTTTTGAATAGCAACAGTTCCATTTGTTGTAGATAAAACAACGGTTTTATCTTTAATTTTATTTTTTAAGCCTAATGGATTGGGATCTAGGAAGCCTTCAATGGTTTTTCCTTCATACTCCCCCACTAGCACATACTCTGATTCTGGTAATGAAGAAGCTACAAATCTAGCTGCTTCTTCATTAAGAACCGGAATTACTTCCTTTGCACCAAACTGGATGGCAGCCGTGATGGTAGAGGTGGCTAATAACACATCAAAAACCACTGCAATCTTTTGATCAGACATTTCCTGCTCATTAATATCTTCTTTTTTTAAGATTAGATGAACCTTTGTCATGGAGAAACCCCATTTCTATTAACTAATCCCAGCCTTTTCTTGTTGCAAGGGCATAGGTAATTAGACTTTTCACGAAAACGTGTAAATCGCGAAAGCGCGGATCCTGAGTTTGTCCTTGCTTATAACGATAATAAATTTGCTGACAAATGACAGCTAGCTTGAAGTAGGCAAACGTCGTATAAAAATGAATATCGGAAAGGTCACGTCCACTCTTCTTTGCATATTCTTCAACAAATTGTTGGCGTGTATAAAAACCTTCATTTACCGTAACAGGTTGCTTACCTGGCCCCTTGCTTAATAATTCCGGATCATCTTTTTGAATCCAGTAGCTCATCGCCGCACCAACATCTGCTAACGGGTCCCCTACCGTTGTCATTTCCCAATCAAATAACCCCACCATTTTAGAAGGATCTTCGTAAGAGAACATGGCGTTATTTAATTTATAATCGTAATGAATAATGGTTGGTGCTTGTGAGGTAGGTATATTGGTAGCTAACCATGTGGTGAGCTCTTCCACCCCTAGAATATCTTCAGTTCTAGCCCGAACATAACGACCGATCCAACCATGTACCTGTCTTTCCATAAATCCATCTGGTTGTGTGATTTCTACAAGCTTTGTATTCTTATAATCAATTGAATGAAGCTGTACCAATGTATCGACCATCGAGGAAGAAAGCTTTTGACATAGTTCTTTTGTTACCGTTACTTCCTTTGGGAATGACGTATCATACACAAACCCGCGTCTGCGCTCCATAATATAAAACGGACTCCCAACTATCGTTGGATTATCTGAATACGTGTAGGGCTCAGGTGCTAAATGAAAAACTGGGTGTAGATCTTTAAGAATACTAAATTCACGCCCCATATCATGTGCCTTAGGAGCTACAGGACCATGAGGTGGTCGACGTAATACAGCCTCCCAGTCTCCTACCTTCAACTCATAAGTTAAATTCGAATGACCAGCACCAAACTGGTTGATTTCTAATGGTGCGTTTTCCAACTCAAAATGCTGTCGGAGAAATGACATTAGCTCTTTAGTATCAAGCTGCTCTCCCTTTCGAACAGGGATGGTATCCTGAGTGCGATTCGTTTTATTCATATTCTCACCTTCCTTTCAACGGAATGAATTATACACCCACCGTAAAACTCTCTAATTGACTTCTAAGTTGTTCAGGAATTGGAGCACTCTTTTGCTCATTAAAATCAAAATAAACAATTGTAGCCGTCCCTCTCGCAATTTGATTCTCTGTTTGAGCATCTAAAATATCATGTTGGAGTGTAAAGCTCTTCGTCCCAATATGTGAAACCGTCGTTGTAATTTTAAGATTCTGTGAAAAGTAAGCCTGGTTTAGAAAATCACATTTTGTTGAAGCAAGGATAAAGTTCCATTCCTTCATATCCATTGGAAAACCAAGCTTTTGAAAGAAACGAACCCGTGCTTCCTCAAGATAAATAAAGTAACTTGAGTTATTTACATGACCTAATGCATCTGTCTCACAAAACCGAACGAGTACATCAATTTCAAACTTCATTGAATTCACCTCTATTTATGTGTAAAAACAGGCTTTCTTTTCTCGATAAATGCCTGTACACCTTCTCGTATATCCTCAGTTCTAAACACTTCTGTAAACAGGTCTGCTTCCCGTTCAAGTGCCTCTTCAAGAGTAAGTTCAACTCCTTCATCAACGGCTTTCTTAATTCGGGATAATGCCTGTAAGGAATGTCTACTAATCTGAGAAGCTATTTTTAATCCGTAGTTTATTCCTTCACCTGTTTTAACTACCTCGTTAATTAAACCAATTCGTTCTGCTTTTTCAGCTGTAATGGGTTCGCCCGTGTACATTAATTGCTTGGCCCTTGCTTCACCAATTAATCTTGGAAGACGTTGAGTACCCCCTCCACCTGGAAAAAGGCCAAGCTTTACCTCTGGTAATCCAATTAGAGCATGCTCCTCGGCAATACGAATATCACACGTAAGGGCTAGCTCACACCCACCACCAAAAGTCATTCCATTTAGAACGGCAATTGTCGGTTTCTCAAATTGATCGATTTGATTTAGAATGGCATGCGATTCCATTACAGATCCTTTCATTTCAGGATTTGTCATCAGCTGTGGAAATTCTTTAATATCAGCCCCTGCCATAAAGGCCTTCTCACCAGCTCCTGTTAGTAAAACTACAACGACTTCTTCATCGACTGCTAACTCTTTAAAGATATTACCAAGCTCAACAGCAACTTTTTTACTCATTACATTTAAAGGCGGATTATCAATTGTTACCACTGCAATACCTGTTTGTTTTTCTACTCTTACAAATTCAGCCATTAGCTCTTCACCTCAACTGGTTGATAGTCATAAAAACCTTTTCCTGTTTTTCTTCCAAGATGACCTTGCTTAACCTTTTCTTCTATACAAGCTGGTGGTTGATCAGCTGGATCACCAGTTTCTGCATAACGTTGCTGCATGACATAATAACCAACATCTATTCCGGATAAATCCATTAATTCAAATGGTCCAATTGGATGATTTAAAGCTTTGCGACAAATGATATCGATGTCTTTATAATCCGCAATTCCCGATTCATATAAAGCTACTGCTTCTCTCTGAAGCGCTCCTAAAATTCGGTTTGCGATAAAGCCAGAGATTTCTTTCTTGAGTAAGACACCCGTTCGATTCATGCGCTTACACACTTCTAATGTTACTTGTGCTGTTTCCTCTGAAGTTTCTTCACTCATTACAACCTCCACACAATCCATCACTAATGGTGGAAAGAAGAAATGCATATTACATACTTTATCAGGACGACTTGTCACATCAGCAATTGCAGAATTCACAATCGTCGAGCTATTGGATGCTAGGATCGCGTGAGCTGGTGCTAATTCATCAAGCTTTTTAAATACTTCTCTTTTCACATCTAGCTTTTCAACGATAGCTTCAATAACAAAATCAGCTTTTCTTGCTTCTTCTTCAAGATCAACAGAAAAATGAAGCCTTTCAAACGCAGCTTCCTTTTGATCTTCAGAAAGTTTTCCTTTTGCCACCCATTTTGTCATAATTCCTTCTAAGGTCACCTGAGCTTTCTGTAAAGCAGCTTCGTTTACATCCTGAATTGTTGTTGTATAACCACCTAATGCAGCTAGCATTCCGATTTGATGGCCCATTTGACCTGCTCCAACCACTAAAATTCTTTCAATTTGATTCATTAACTTCTCCTCCTAACTAACCAGTTGGTATCTTAAAGGGTAAAAGTCTCCTAGCTCAAAAAATCAATTTGAGCAGAAGCTTAGTTTTATTAATTCATTGGTTATACTTCAATTCCTTGTAGGATCATATCAACAAATATCTTCGTGACTTCCTGGTCACTTGTTTTTCCTTCTGGATTAAACCATTGATAGCTCCAGTTCGTCATTCCTAAAATGCCAAACGCTACAATTTCCGACTGAAGATTTTGTTTAAACTCGCCCTTCTCTTTTCCTTCATCTAATAAGCCCTGCAAATTCAATCTAAAACGGTCTCGCTTGGGGATAATTTCAGAAAGATGCTCCTCACTCAAATTCCTCATTTCCCGAAAGAAAACTCGGGCACTTGGCCCATTTACTGAAATATTAGATATAAGCATCAGAGCTATTTCATAAAGCTTTTCTTTACAGTTTTTTGTTTGATCAGTCAGGATTATTTCTTGACGATAGTTCAGGTCATCAATATAACTTATATGAATATCCATCAATAATTCTTCTTTACTTGAAAAATAATAATAAAAGGTACCTTTTGTCACTCCCAGGCTATCTACTATGTCCTGGATGGAGGTTTCAGTAAATCCCTTTTTTTCAAATAAACGTATGCTGTGTTCTGTAATTCTTTCTTTCACCGTATTGTCCCCTTAATCTCAAAGTAGTTTTTTCGCGATTATATCACAATAGTACTTTTTCTGCTTATCGCTTTACCTACTTCCACCAATAACAATTTAAATCTATAGCAGGATAGATATTTTACAAAGGCTCTGTTTAAGCTTGTTGTTGATTTCCTTTCCAGGACACTCGCTTTCCGCGGGCGGGTTCGGGAGCCTCCTCGGCGCTTCTCGCCTGCGGGGTCTCCTTCACCACGCTTCTCCCGCAGGAGTCTCGCGTCCTTCCACTTCAATCAACCCTGCAAAATCCAACACTGTACTTTTACCCGCCTATAAAAAGTTTCTAGTTCGTTTGTGTAGTTGATGTTTCCTCTTTAATGACACGTCGGAGTATTTTCCCGACACTTGTTTTCGGAAGCTCCGTTCTGAACTCTACGATTCTAGGAACCTTATATGCAGACATATTATCACGGCAGTATTGTTTGATTTCCTCATCAGTTGCTTCTTTCCCAGCCTTTAGGACAAGAACAGCCTTTACCGTTTCACCACGATATTCATCAGGAACACCAACTACTACCGCCTCTTGAACAGCTGGATGCTCATATAATACTTCTTCAATATCTCTTGGATATATATTAAAGCCGCCTGCTATGATCATATCCTTCTTACGGTCTACAATCGAAACATAGCCCTCATCATCCATTCTGGCAATGTCGCCCGTGTATAACCAGCCATCCCTTAATGTATTAGCGGTTTCCTCTGGCATATTCCAATACCCTTTCATTACTTGAGGGCCTCGAATAATTAGTTCGCCAAGTTCACCTGGTTCAACCTCTTTAAGTCCTTCTCCTAGATCTACGACTTTATATTCAGTTGAAGGATAACCGATTCCAATAGTTCCAGGCTTTCTTTCTGCAAAAATCGGATTACAATGTGTTACAGGAGATGCCTCTGATAACCCATAGCCCTCTAAAATTCTAGCCCCTGTTTTTCTTTCAAACTCTCTCAGAAGCTCTACAGGCATTGGTGCACTACCACTATTACAAATTCGAATACTATCAATCCCGTATTTTTCTGCCTCTGGGTGATTTGTAATCGCAACATACATAGTAGGAACACCTGGGAATACAGTTGGCTTCTCTGTTTTAATCGTATTTAACACTTCCTCTAAATCAAAGCGTGGTAATAAAATACTACTAGATCCTGTAAAAATAGCGAAATTCATACAAGCGGTCATACCAAACACATGAAATAAAGGTATAACCGTTAAGTATCTTTCTTGACCAGGATTTAAATCATCCTGATAAAACTCTACGCACTGTACAACGTTTGCTACTAAATTTTCATGCGTAAGCATGGCACCTTTAGAGCGACCAGTCGTCCCACCCGTATATTGAAGAATTGCTACATCTTCAGCAGGATTAATATCAACATAGCTAACTTTTCCATTTCCTGACTTCATAAATTCATCAAATACAGTGTCAGGTGCAAAGGAATGATCAGTTGGCTGAAGACTTACTACGATGACATTTTTCACTTTAGTTTCTGATTGAATTGCTTTCAACCTTGGATAAAGTGCATCAAATATAACAATCGTTTCCGCACCAGAGTCATTTAAAATATATTGAAGCTCTCTTTCCACTAACATCGGATTTAACTGGGTAACAATTCCACCGACCGTAAGAGTTCCATAATAAGAAATAACATATTGTGGACAGTTAGGGAGCATGATCGCTACACGATCTCCCTTTTCCACTCCACTTTGCTGCAACGCTGATGCAAATCCACCAACTAGCATCGATAATTCACGATACGATATTTTTTTATGATAAAACGTTAACGCATTATTGTCAGGATATTGTTGTGTGGTTTCTTGGAGAACTTGAGGTAAGGTCTTGTTTGGGATTTCAATCTCTGTCGCAATATGCTCCGGATAACTTTTTAACCAAGGTTTGTTAGTCATTTAAATTCCTCCCAATATTTGAGTATTCACAGTAAATCTAAAAGATCTAGTAGGTCAGTGCGCCACCGTCAACTAAAATACTTGTGCCTGTAATATAAGAAGCTTCGTCTGAGGCGAGAAATAAAACAGTGTTGGCTACTTCCTCAGCAGTTCCTACTCTGCCAAGGGCATTAGATTTTGAGACTGCATGCCAAATGCGCTCATCCTCTCGCCAGTTATCCACTATAGCTGTATCAATAACTCCTGGTGCAATTGCATTCACTCTAATACCTTTAGTCCCATATTCAACTGCTGCATTCTGAGTTAATAAAATGACACCACCCTTGGATGCATTGTAAGGTGCCAGATATTTTTTCCCCTTAAAGCCTAGTAAACTAGATGTGTTAATTATGGAGCCACCACCACGTTTTATCATCTCAGGTATGGTATACTTCATCCCCATAAACACACCCTTAAGGTTGATATCTACGACACGGTCCCATTCCTCCACAGAAAGTTCTGCTAATCTTACGTTGCTATTACCGACTCCTGCATTATTGAAAAGAATATCGATGCCCCCATACTCTTCAACTGCAGCTCCTACCATCGCTTTGATATCTTCTTCTTTCGAGACATCAGTTTTAATAAAGATCGCTTCGTTCCCATGTGCCCTTAATTCTTCTAAGGTTTCAAGTCCTTTTCTCTCATCAACATCAGATAGAATGACTTTTGCCCCTTCCCTTGCAAAAGCAAAGGCAGTTGCCCGTCCAATTCCTGATGATCCACCCGTTACAATTGATACTTTGTCTTTTAGCCTCACATTAAACACCTCCTTACCTAAGTAAACATGGCTTAAAGGAAACTACATCGCATGAGATCCACCATCTACGATGATTACGTCTCCTGTTACAAAATTTGATGCATCTGAAGCTAAGAATAAAGCGACTCCTTTTAGTTCCTGGTCATTTCCAACTCTACCAAGAGGTGTTGTTTCAAGAATTCTATCCTTCCCTTTTTCAATCAAAACCTGTGACATTTTAGTTGGGAAAAACCCAGGTGCAATCGCATTTACATTAATGTTATATTGACCCCATTTAACTGCTAGGTCTTTTGTAAAGGTAATGACAGCCCCTTTACTAGTGTTATAACCAATTGTATCCATGTATTTTGGGTTAGTACCACCTAGACCAGCTACAGATGCTATATTAATAATTTTCCCAGACTTTTGTTCAATCATCGTTCTACCAACTGCTTGAGACACTAAAAAGGTACCTGTAACATTCACATTGATGACCTTTTCCCAAGCTTCTTGTGGCATAGTCTCAGCAGGTGCGCCCCAGGTCGCTCCACTGTTATTAACTAAGATGTCAATTCTTCCAAATTCCTTTAATGTCTCTTCAACTAGATGGTTTACATCTTCTGAATTAGTAATATCGCATTTTAATGCTAACGATTTTACACCTAGCTCTTTAAGTTTTTCACTCACCTCAAGACAAGCCTCAAGCTTCCTGGAACAAACCACCACATTGGCACCCGCTTCCGCAAATCCAATCGCAATTTGTTCACCCAGCCCTCTTCCACCACCTGTAACAATGGCTGTTTTACCTGTTAGATCAAATAACTCTTTTACATGCATGGTCTTATATATCCCCTCTCTGTTAATTATCTATATTTTTTTAGCTCTAATCTTGCAAGCTGAGCTCGATGTACTTCATCTGGTCCATCTGCTAATCGTAAGGTTCTAGAATTTGCCCACATGGCTGCTAAAGGAAAATCTTCACTTACTCCTGCTGCCCCAAATGCTTGGATTGCTCGGTCAATTACTCCGAGTGCCATAGATGGTGCTACTACCTTAATCATGGCGATTTCTGTTTTTGCTTCTTTATTTCCAACAGTGTCCATCATATAAGCTGCTTTTAGTGTCAGTAGCCTTGCCTGTTCAATTTCGATTCTAGAGTTTGCGATCCATTCCTGAACCACACCTTGATCCGCTACACGCTTTCCGAAAGCCACTCTTTCTTGAACACGCTTACATAATAGTTCAAGGGCTCTCTCTGCAGCACCAATTAATCTCATACAATGATGAATTCTACCAGGTCCAAGTCTTCCTTGGGCAATGGCAAACCCCTTACCTTCACCCCAAATCATATTAGAAGCAGGCACTCTTACATTGTCAAAGTTGATTTCTGCGTGTCCATGTGGGGCATGATCATATCCGAAAACAGGTAAAATTCGTTCAATGGTCACTCCAGGTGTATCTAGTGGAACTAGAATCATAGATTGT
Organism: Bacillus sp. AK128; assembly: GCF_053903075.1. Taxonomy (NCBI): domain Bacteria; kingdom Bacillati; phylum Bacillota; class Bacilli; order Caryophanales; family Bacillaceae; genus Bacillus; species Bacillus sp. AK128. The sequence goes on from NZ_CP096379.1 coordinate 3,085,235, forward strand.
TGCTCATATTTTGGAGCATTTTCATCATTTTTCCCCATGACAATTGCAATTTTACAACGTGGGTCACCAGCTCCAGAGGACCACCATTTACGTCCATTTATAATGTACTCGTCTCCATCTCTTAAAATACTAGTGCGAATATTAGTCGCATCAGAAGAAGCTACATCAGGTTCTGTCATAGAGAAGCAAGAACGAATCTTCCCCTCTAATAAAGGTTTAAGCCACTCTTCTTTTTGAGCTTCGGTTCCGTAACGTGTTAGTACCTCCATATTCCCTGTGTCTGGGGCATTACAGTTAAATACCTCAGGACCTATTGGAGACCTTCCCATAATCTCACAAAGTGGAGCATACTCAATATTGGTAAGACCCGCTCCATATTCACTTTCAGGAAGGAACAAATTCCATAAGCCTTCCTTTCTTGCCTTTTCCTTTAATTCTTCCATAATAGCAGGTACTGCTGACCATCTTGATTCATGCTCATTCACTTGATCCTCATAGATGCTTTCAGCTGGATAAACATGTTCATCCATAAAGTTTATAAGCTTTTGTTGAAGTTCCTTCACCTTATCAGAATACTCAAAGTTCATTTTTTACCCTCCTCCTTATACTTACTAACCGGTTGGTATGTAACCTATATTTCCACTATACTACTTTTTTCAGAAAATTCAAGTTACAACTTATGTTTAAAAAAAGTTAACTAGATTTACTTACCAATAATTAGTATACGATTAGGTTTGGAAACTATGTGTAAGTTTAATAGATTTTTAAACTTGTCCATAACTTTCCAAGCTCACTCTATAGATTTAGAGTGAAGCAAAACGTGATCATAGCTATCTGGATTTAGCAATGATTCCATTATGAACCTTGATAAATCCATGGCGAACAATATCAAATCCTGACTCATAAACGTAGAGTCCCATTTGTTGAATATTCATTAATTCTCTGTACGTGTGGTTCATGACATCAGCCATAATTTTATAGTAGAGTCTGGATTTGAGTTGATCACGAGGGGTTGTCATGATTATATAGCCACTAGGTTTTACAAAGCGTCTGTGCATGTCTAATATTTCAGGCTTGTGCTCGTCTGGGACATGCTCAAGTAATCCAACACTAAGAACAATATCAAATTCCCTTCCGTACGTTAAGTTGCGAATATCTTCCACTACATACTCAATATTTAATTGATTCTTATACCAAATTTTAGAGCTTCCGGTTGCTGAGTTTGCACCTAAAAAAGGATAAGATTCAGGAAATTCTTCAAATCTATGAGTTTTACAATACTCATCATAGTCAACTAAAACAATTTCCGCACCCGGGTACATGGCTCCTAACTGCATCGCCTCATACCCTTCAGCCGCTCCAAGAAACAGGATTCTCGGCTTCTGGACATCTAGCCCTTCAAATAATGCACGCTTTCCCCTTGGATCCCAAATACCATCCTCAATACGATGGACATAGTTCCATAAACGAAGTTTTACTAAGTCTCCAATCGCCTCTTTTACTTCACCCATCCGAAAATGCTTAATATGACTAGAAAGCGCTTTCATTTTATCATCTAGTTCAGTAGGTACATCCTTAACAAACCATTCGTGAAAGGAGCGATTAAAATATTCCCATGATGTCTTAATAGGCATCTCCTCTTGATGCTCTAATTCCCATAAGGTTCGATCCTTAGCAACTGTCTTTACCTCATACGGCCTTCCGATATCTTTCCAAGTTAGCTGAGACCAGTCGTTAACTAAATTGGCATTTAGAAACTCATCCTTAACTTGTAATGCGTTTCGTAATTCTACCCTGTAACTTGGCATTAGCATGGTGGTTTCTAAATCCTCTTCACTAAATGGATACGACATTGTGTCCTCTTGAAGTTTGTTTAACATTTTTACACCCCCTAATGATTTCCATATAATCACTATCTCACAAGAGGTTTAAACAGTCAATTATTTTAGAATTTTCTGATATAATCACTGAGGTTAATTTTCTTTAGATTTTTTCTGATAATTTTTTGAAAAAATAAAAAAGCTAACAGTTATATCGTCAGCTTTTCTTGTAATTTTAAAACAAATATTATCCTTTATACTCTCCATTATTCTTAGCTGCTTTTTCTTTTTTTGCTTGCTCTTTATGCTTTCTATTTGCATCAGCACTTCCAAATTCATGTGAGAACTCTGAATCGATGACACTTGAATCAAAGCCCTTTTTATTCTTTTGTTGCGGATCATTTTTCTTCGTACGCTTCGCCATTATATTCACTCCCTTTTCGTATTACTTTTAGTTTTTCTTGAAAGAAAAAATTTATACTGGGAGTAAACTTAACGAAATTTTTTAATTTACATTTCCATTCCAAAGCTTAAATAATGCTTGTGTCCCACTATCAGCTTCTCCCCATTCAGAAACGGTTTCATATAATTGTTTAGCAAGAGATAGACCTGGAACACTAAGTTTCATTTTTTCCGCTTCGTCTATAGCAATTTGCATGTCCTTAATAAAATGCTTAATATAAAAGCCTGGTTCGAAATTATCATTAATGATTCTAGGAGCTAGATTAGACAATGACCAACTGCCTGCCGCACCAGTAGAAATCGATGCTAAGACATTATCAGGATTTAAACCTGCTTTCTTAGCATAGGCAAGTGCCTCACAAACTCCAATCATATTACTTGCGATTGCAATTTGATTACACATTTTGGTATGTTGGCCTGCTCCTGCAGTTCCTTGAAGAACAATATTTTGTCCCAACAATGATAATAAGGGATTCATTTCTTGAAACGGTTGTTCTTCTCCTCCTACCATAATCGTAAGGGTCCCGTTTCTTGCGCCTACATCTCCTCCAGAAACAGGTGCGTCTAATGAGAACATACCTCTTTCCTTTGCTTCATTAAATATACGAATAGCAAGACTAGGGGATGAAGTAGTCATGTCAATAAAATATGTACCAGATTTCGCGTTTTGTAATATGCCTTCTTGGCCTAAATAAATCTCCTCAACATCTGACGGAAAGCCAACCATCGTGATTACGATGTCTGTTTGAACAGCAAGTTCTACAGGAGTATTACACCAAATTGCACCTAAATGTAGTAATTCCTCTGCTTTAGTTTTTGTTCTAGTATAAATGTATACTTCATAGCCACCCTCTAACAGATGCTTTACCATACTTTTTCCCATTACTCCTGTCCCAATAAAACCAACCTTTTGTAAACCCATTTTAGCTCACCTCAATTTTTGTACTTATTTACTACAATAAAACAAGCATTGATTAACATCAATGCTTGTTTTTCCAGCCTATTCTATTTTATCGATCAGCCACTCATCACCTTTTGTTTTAAAGGTTAATGTTTGCGTGATTTCACCTTCAGTAAGTTCATTTTTACCTTCAGCTTTTTCCTCGACGAGAGTTTTAGAAATAACTAGTTCAACTACAGCACTAGTATCTGACTCCTCTACTACATTCATACTAACCTGCTCTACATCATAATCATACTGAGCAAAGTCATTATCGTAGTATCCTCTTAAAGTTACATGTTGTGAGGAAAACGGATGCAAGGCCTTTAAGACTGTATCTGTGTCCTCATTATTTAATCCTGAAACATAAATAGCAACTGTCCCTTCAACGGAGTCTGTTGTTGCAGCTCCTCCTTCAGCGCTAGTTTCTTCATCACCACCGCCACCGCATGCTGCTAACGTAAATACAAATAAGGATACTAAGATTGCTAAAAACCAGTTCTTTTTCATTTTCTCCCCCCGGATCAATATTATTTTCTGAAAACTTTAATAATAAGAACAGTATATCAATTAGCTTGCTTCATTTCAATATTCAGAATATAAATAATTTAAAAAAATTAGCTTTTTTGATTAATAAACTTTTTAAATTCAATAATAATTTCAAGTAATTTACCAGTTCTCTCAATCATTCCCAAATGTCCCGTTTTCTCCATAAGTGTTTTCATCGTATTTTTAGCCTCTATAGAATAGACCTTTCCAACAGGTATAATTTGATCTTCCTCACCAGCTACTAATAATACTGGTAATGTGGTGTTCTTGATTACATCTTGTCGATTAGGTCTTTCTCGCATTGCTCTTAATGCACCTTTAGCACCCGTTACACTCGTATTCAGTCCAATTTCGGTAACAAACTCAACAGCATCAGTCATCTCTCTTCCATTAGCTGGGGAAAATAACTTTGGAATCAATTTTTTAATTAGTGGTTCTATACCATTCTCACAAATTAATTTAATTTGATCTGTTCTTCCTTGCCTTGCCTCTTCAGAGTCAGGGAGTGCTGTTGAATGGACTAATCCAAACCCAGAAAGTATATCAGGATATCTTTCTGCAAAGGAAAGAGTTACATAGCCACCAAGTGAATGCCCGATCATTGTAACCTTAGGAATGCTTAACTCTTCTAATAATAATTTAATATCTAATGCCATATCATCTATTGAGAATGGCTCATTCACTGCACTTGACTTTCCATGGCCCCTCAAAGCAGGGACAATAACCCGATTTGTTTCACTAAGCTTTGGTATAATGTCTTCCCAGTAGGCAGGACTTCCACAAAACCCATGGATTAACACAATTGTGTCACCTTTGCCCTCATCTATGTATGATAAAGTTAAATTGTTTACTCTGGTACTATGTCTTTGAAGCACGGTATCACCCTTTCAAGTTCATTATATATACAAGCTTCCCTTTTGGTCCTTAATATAAACAAGGGCTTTTACGAACATAATTTTCCGTTTGAGGGTCAGCAGGTTGGAATTAGAATAGAATGATCTATGATTACTAGTAGTTTACTACCCCCAAAAAAAGCCTCTCCCATTGGAGAGGCTTTAGATTAAACTGCTTTTACACGTTGCCTTTTGAAGAAAAATTGCGAGATCACTAATAACGAGAATAAAATGATTCCTACTGTATCACTGATTCCTTCAGGATAAATAAGTAATAACCCAGTAGCGAATCCAATTATTCTTTCTAAAGGATTTAGTTTTCTTTCCCAATAACCAACCATAGAAGTACCTATTGCGATCATACCAGTAATGGAAGTTATTAATACCCAAATGATACCCATCAAAGTTGTATCAATCATTAATAACTCGGGTGATAAGACAAATATATACGGAATGATAAAAGCTGCGATGGCTAGCTTTGCTGACTGCACCCCGGTCCTGATTGGTTCCCCGCCTGCTACTCCAGCTGCAGCAAATGCCGCTAATGCAACTGGTGGTGTGATATCTGCAACAATACCAAAATAGAAAACAAAAAGGTGAGCCGATAAGTCTGGAACTCCTAATAAAATGATTGCTGGTGCAGCGATTGTTGAAGTGATTACATAGTTTGCAGTTGTTGGTGAACCCATTCCTAATATAATTGCAGCAATCATTGTAAAGAATAAGGTTGGTAATAATAAACCTCCTGCTAAGTCAACTAGACCATTGGCAAGCTTAAGTCCCAAGCCTGTTTTTGTTACAACACCAACTATAATTCCTGCAGCGGCAGTCGCTGCCGCAACAGCTAAAGCCGTTCTTGCTCCATCCACAAGAGCATGGATGGCATCTTTAATACCAATTCTTGTTTCCTTACGAATAGCACTTGCTAATACGGTAACAACAATCGACCAAAGAGCAGCCTTAGTTACACTCATCCCAGACATAAGTAGAACGATAACTGTTACAATGGGAAGTAATAAATAAATCTTTTTTAACACTTCTTTACGGTCTGGCATCTCTTCGTCTGTTAACCCGCGTAATCCAACACGCTTTGCTTCATAGTGAGTCATAATCCAGATTCCAGTAAAATAAAGTACGGCTGGAATGGCTGCTGCTTTAGCAATATCCCAGTATGAAATTCCACCGATGAATTCAACCATTAAGAATGCGGCAGCTCCCATGATTGGTGGCATTAACTGACCACCTGTTGAGGCAGCTGCTTCTACCCCACCCGCAAACTCTTTCCGATAACCAAGCTTCTTCATCATTGGAATTGTAAACGACCCAGAGGTTACAACATTGGCAACAGAGCTTCCGCTAATCGTTCCCTGTAATGCACTTGAAAATATCGCAACCTTTGCTGGTCCACCAGTAAGCTTTCCAGCAATTGAAACAGCCAGGTCATTAAAATACTGACCTACACCTGTTTTAACAAGAAACGCTCCAAATAATAAGAATAGGAAAATAAAGGTGGACGAAACACCTAGAGGAGTTCCAAGAATCCCTTCCGTCGTAAAGAACATGGATTGAATAATTTGTTCTAAACTTAATCCTCTGTGTGCCATAAATCCAGGCATATAAGGTCCTAAGTAAGCGTATAGGAGGAACACTAACGCAATAATTGTGATAGGAAGTCCGACTGCCCTTCTGGTTGCTTCTAATACAAGAACGATAGCAAGAATCCCTACAATTAAGTCAATAGTAGTTAATCTACCGACTCTTAACACCAAATCTTGTATCATGATTGGCCAGTAGGACCCTACGATAACCCCAAGGATTGCTAGCAGTCCATCATACCAGGCAACCTGAAACCTCCTCTTCTTTTCACTTAAATGACTCTTAACTGCTGGAAATAGTAAAAAGATCAATCCTAATGCAAATCCTAAGTGAACAGAGCGCTGTATTTGGGCTGTAAAGATACCAAATATCGCTGTGTACAGCTGGAATAATGAGAATGCTAATAGACCAAGAAATACAAGCCAGCCGATTGCACCGGTTAGTGCTCTTGTTCTTGCCTCAGGATCATATTTCTTTAATACATCATTCATATCATCCGTTGTTGCCTGATGACCTTTGTGATCCATGCAGATTCACTCCCCTCAAAAGTTCAAAATTATTTAATTTTCTATATTTCACTCTTACCCACGAACCTGGAGTTAAGTAATCTCCTATTGTATAGATTGCTCCATCAATTACTAGCTGATGATTAGCCACAACCTGACCTATGCGCATATCAAGGTAAGGAAAACGCCTCTCCATATTAGTAATATGTATTTTTCCATCTTCTATTTGAAAATTTTCACCCTCAGCTGGACCAGATGGCATCCCAATCGCATAATCTTCATAGATTAGCCCTGTTTGCATCATTGTACGATCATGAGAAATTTCATATATTTCAACTACTTCACTAAGGTGGATGGAATGTGTATAGAGGATTTTAAAATTATGTAGGTGATCTTTCGAATAATACGCCAAAGCCTTATCTGAGTTGCCTTGCTCAAAGACTAGGCTTTCTTTATATGGGACTAATAGAGCTATAAGTAGAATACTAACTATTATTCCCAATAGAAGGTAAACTTTTTTCATCATTACACCACAAATCTTAAACGATTGAACTCAAACCTAGAAAAAAGATAGACTGAAAAATCTTATTTCAGTCTATCTACACAACTAACTATGTTGATCTTACTTTAAGCCTTTTTCTTCGAAATACTTTTCAGCTCCAGGATGCAGTTCAATTCCTAAACCATCCAATGCGCTTTCAGCTGTGATAAGTTCCCCTTTTGCATGGGTAATCTTATCTGTATTTTCAAAAATTGCTTTTGTAATTTCGTATACTGTATCTTCATCAAGTTCAGATGTTACAGCAAGCATTGCTAAAACAGCAACCGTTGTTACTTCACTTTCAAGGCCATAAGTTCCAGTTGGAACTACATCTTTTGCATAGTAAGGATATTTTGCAATAAGTTCTTCAATTTTATCTTCTTCAATTGGAATTAACTTTACACCTTTAATCGCTGAAAGTGCTTCAACTGAACCAGTAGGTGTTCCAGAAGTGATAAATGCTGCATCGATATTTCCATCCTGAATACCTTCTGTTGACTCATCAAATGCAAGATTTTGAGCATTTAAGTCATCTACAGTCATCCCATGAATTTCAAGGATTTGTTCTGCATTTGCATAGGTTCCACTTCCAGGTGCCCCAACAGATACAGTCTTACCAGCTAAATCTTCAATAGAGTTAATCCCACTATCTGCTAGTGTAACGATTTGGATCGTTTCTGGATAAAGTGTTCCAATCGCCTGTACATTTGTGATAGCGTTACCTTCAAACATTAATGTACCTTCACTCGCATAGCTTGCAATATCTGTTTGAACGAATGCGATATCAGCCTCGTTATCTGCTAACGTTTGCATGTTTTCCGCAGATGCACCAGATGATTGAGCAGTTGCTTCAACATCAGTGTTGTCCGTAATAATATCAGCCATAGCTCCACCTAAAGGATAATATGTACCACCAGTACCACCAGTAACCACACTAACAAGCTGTTTGCCTCCACAGGCAGAAAGAATCATTGATAGGCCTACCATTAAGATGAAACCAATAAATAAACTTTTTTTCTTCATTTCTTTGTCCCCCTCTTTCATTTAATGTGACTAACAATCAATGAAAAACAACACTAGCTTCTACAGTGTCACCCTACCTTGCATAGAGTCACTTAGAAGCGTAGTCCTTGTTTCTATTTTTTTATTATAACAAGCACCCCTAATTATTTCCACCTTTTTGCCCATAATTACCCTTTTTATACTTAATATGCTCTTCCTTTACCTGAATCGCTAATCTCAATTAAAGCTTCAGGATAGGGTTTAAAATAGGTTTGGTTTAATAAATAGTCGGTTTCAAAACGGACCGCCCATGACTTTAGAATGCTAGTCACACTGCTTAAAGGGAGCTTCTTAAACCGGTACTTTTCTAGTATTTCTTCGAAGTATTCTTTTTCCTTTGGAGTCAACTCTTTCTTAAAATACCCCATAATGTGCTGACACACGTTTATGTTTGTTTGATCTCTTGGCCTTCGTGCAAATAAGCGATGAAGCTGCCTCTCATAATTTGATAGTAATTTCATTAAATCTTCAGTTTTATGACTTGCAAGGATTCTACCTAATTCCTTTTGTACGGTTTGATTATAAGCCATAAATAAATACTTGTTACGAGAATGAAAAGAAAGCAATTGTTTAAAAGGCTGCTTTTGCTCCTTTATTTTTCTAAATTCAGCAGTTGTAAATAACTTTATAAAGAAGTGTTCTCGTATTAAGAAATTATTTAAACGTCCCTCTTCTTCAATTGTAATCAAAGGATAGTGCTCCATAATGGCCTGAGCAAAAAAACCACTTGTTTTACCAATAACAGGTGATTTTTCTGCACCACTATAGACCTTAACATCCTTCATGCCACAGGTAGGGGATTTACTCTTCATGATTGCTCCGTCTATTCCCCCTAAATGATTGACAAAGGTAGTGCTATACTTATTCATTTTTTCTGTTAAATCCTCTTTAGTTGATGGCTGTACCAGTTTGTTACTACCATCCTCTTCTATAATCCGTATTGTATCTCGCGGAACTCCAAGACCAATCCCTACTTCAGGACAAACTGGAACAAATTCAACATAGGGCTGGAGCCTTGTAATTACTGGATCATGAATCACATCTCCATTGTATCGACATTTTTCAAACTCTAGACATTTACTAACTACAATAACTGGTTTTACAAACTCAGGCATATCATCCCTCTTTATCTCATAACCCCTTGTTCAAAAAAGTTCAGGGAGGATTAGGAATCACCCTTAAAGGTATCTTGGAACTTTTTTAATTCAGGATCTTCTTTTGGGGTAAAGTTAAAACTATTTTTAAATTGATAAGGATTTTTAGGATCCATATCAATCGCGATTCCCATTCCTTCTCCTGCCGAAGCCGTGGAGTCGTTAATAATACTTTCTTGCTCTCCATCTGGATGAAACATATGTGCATGCTTATTTTCTCTTGATTCTTGTGATCTCGTCAACTCTAACACCTCTTTCAAATTTATGTTTTGCCTTCAATTTATTGTTTCCAATTGAATTTTTTACTATGTAAAATGTAAACAAAACCAGAAAAGAACAAAAAGACAACCAGAAAAACTGGTTGCCAACATTTAAGAATTGAAGGAGAAAGCATGTTTGGGAATATGGGAAAACATGCTCTCGGCCTTACATATGTTATATCGGCAAAATATCTAAAAAGTTTAGACAGGTAATATAAGGAACTTATAGAATTTATCTTCTCGCAGGAACCTATATTAAAAATATGAAATACAGAAGAAAGAAGGAAGAGACTTGGGAGCAATTGAAAGAGCTGGTTATCTATTTGAAACTGAATATAGTGTCATGCTTCAAAAAGGGGCATTACATGTTTATAAAGACGGTAATTTTGTAAAAGAACTGGATTTTAATTTTTCTGGCCAACAACCAGAAGCAAGGGCGATTGAAGATTTGATAGAAGATTTTTTTCATAATAAAGATTAATGATTTACGGAAGAGCCTCCATTTTTTGGTGGCTCTTTATTTATTCGGTATGATATTAGCCCGAGTCAATTCTTGTCATTCTTTACCAATCACATTAGCCGAAAAAAGTTATTAGACTGATATCAATCATTTGAATTTTATACTATTTTTTTGTTTACTAAAATTAATATAGAGAAAGTGGTGAATTTCTTGAGCTATCATAAGGAATTATATGTATTTGACACACACATCCCTACGAAAGCGTTGGTTCGGAATTATCAAAAGGGAGATTTTGAGGCATTAATTGATATTCAAAAGGCCAGCTTTCCGCCACCATTCCCCAGTGAATTATGGTGGAATGAAAAGCAATTAACGAATCATGTTGAGTTATTTCCAGAAGGCGCCCTATGTGTGGAGATTGATGGATCTGTTTGCGGTTCAATGACAGGTTTAGTTCTTCAGATGGACAATGGAGATCCCCATCATAGCTGGGATGAGGCAACTAGCTCTGGATCAATAGCCAACCATAACCCAAATGGAAACTCCCTTTATGTGGTAGACATTTGTGTTAAGCCAGAATATCGAAAATATGGATTAGGAAAGTTGCTTATGCAATCCATGTATGAAACGGTTGTGGACTTAAAACTCGAGCGCCTAATCGGTGGTGGGAGACTCCCCGGCTATCACAAGCATGCATCCTCAATGAATATTACTGATTATGTTGACCATGTTATGAGTGGAAAGTTATATGATCCCGTTATCAGCTTTTTATTAAAATGCGGAAGAACTCCAGTCGAAATCATACCAAACTACCTAGAAGACGAAGAATCACATGATTATGGACTACTAATGGAATGGAAAAACCCTTTTATAAATAAATAGAACTGCCTTTAAGGCAGTTCTACTAACTTAGATATAGGGTGTGGACCTGGTTTTCCAATATAATATCCTTGAGCGAAATCATAGCCGAGATCTTTACAAAGTTCTAACTCTTCTTTACGTTCAATTCCTTCAGCTAAGGTTTTTATATCATAGGCTTTTGCAACTTCAATAATTCTCTTCAATTCCGTTTGCTTTTCCACGGACTGATCACAAAAAGAAATTAACTGTCGATCGATTTTCGCATAATTTGGAAGAAGCTCCTTTAAAACCTCAATGGTTGAAAAACCCGCTCCTACATCATCTAAAGCAACACTTATTCCTTCACTTTTATAAGCCTTAAAAATACTTTGAAGATGTGAAACATCATCTATCTTCTCTGTTTCTACAACCTCGAACACAAGATCTCGCGGATCTACTTTGTATTTGGCAATATTTTCGAATGTACTTTGTAGGCAATGCTTCGGATTGTAAATGGATGATGGCAAGAAATTAATAAACCGTAGCATCCCTGCTTCTAGTGTATCTGCTCCATATTTAATCGCTTGTTTTCTGGCATTACCATCAAGCATAGCTTGTAAACCTGCTGATTGAGCAAACTTAAAAAGCTCAAATGGTGAAAATGGATAATCTGACTTGGATGAACGTAACAAAAACTCATACCCTACTATGTTTTCATCACTTAAAGATAGAATCGGCTGAATATGATTTGTAAAGTATGACTCTTTCACCACATGGAAAAGCTTTGGATGCTTGATTCTCTCTAACACCTCCGTAAATGGAAGCATTTGAGGAAAATCCATGCGACCTTCATCCGCTTCGATTGAAACAAATAAATCTATCTTGGACTGAAATTGTTCTAAGACGACTCTCTCTAGTACCATAAACGTTTCTGTTAGTTGTTCATAAGAGGAATACCTCAATGAGAAAGTGGTAGATTCACTGGAAACAACTTCCTCTTGATTGACACTAGATAGGACCGTTCTAATAATCTCTGGATACCGAGAATAAAAAACTATATACCCAATATCTTTATACAAGGTTAATTCTGTGCATTTTGAACAAGACATGATCATAATTCCTTCCTAAACCTTTTTTATGAATTACTACAATAATATCTTGAATTAAGGTATTTTGAAATAGAAAAACTTGGCTTTAGGCCAAGTTTTTGTATGTGACATGTTAATCCTATTCATTTGTGACATTCAGTTGTTGCTCAACATGTTCATGGAGTTCTTCATTTTGAAGATGAATAATGACTGAAAACACACCGCTGCTAGTAAATTGAAATTCTGATCGATACAGACCGCTCTGAACTTCTTCTGCTTCAATGAATTCATGCTTGGTCTCGCCTTCTTTCCAAATCTCAAATCTCACTCTAGAATTCTCGATTGGCGCACCATCATGTATTGCAAGTGCTTCTATTTTGGCAGGAACATTGGCCACTAGTTTATCTGGGACCTTTAATTCAATTGTTAAGTGACCATCCGCATGTTGATGGTCAGTGTGATGATGATCACTAGAAGTCTGATTATTGTTTAATTCAACAGGGTTTCCTACAGTTATCTCTACTCTTGGCATTGTGTGCTGATCACGTGCTGTTACATGAGCTACAATGGTGTATATCCCCTCTTCATCAAAGACTTTACTAACCGAATATACCCCTGATTTTTGATGTTCTCCTACAATCATTTCATGATCACTATCTTGTTTCCATACTTCAAAGCTAACATCACTCGCATCTTCAACCACTTCTTCACCTTGTGTTACCTTTGCGCTAATCGTAACTGCTTCTCCAATAGATGGCATTTCATTATCTATTTCAATTTCTACCTCTAAAATAGGAGGCATTGCTGTTTCTTCAGTAACCCCAGGATTTTCTGTACTATTACATCCAGTTAGAATGAAAAATATAAACGTACTTATAAAAAGCAAACGAGTTTTCAATCTTTACACACCTCATCCGTATCAATTAATCACATTTATTATAGTCTATTAACTTGCAATCAAAACGGTACAGCCTTGACAGTTTCGTGACAAAATGAGTAATAAACCCACTACGGAATTAATGAATTATGCTCTTTTTATAAAATTTAAAACCGTCTTTTACAATGCTGTTTTCGAAAACTTTGTAAAAAAAAGAACCTTCACCATTTGGTGAAAGCCTTATAAGTCAACAAAAAATTGATAGTTGGGATGCTTATATAGCATGTCAAAATCTTTTGATTGACTTAATATCGTATAGAGATCCTCAGGAGAAAACCAAAGGTGGTCAAGTGGCATAGAGTAATTAGCACCATAATGATAGCTTAACCAAATCAATTTTGAACAGTATATATAGGTCCACTCATCTGTAAGTGGCGTGTTAACAGAGAAATAAAACATCGGTTGGTTAACTCCGTTGCTTTTGTTTTGTTTAAATTTCTTTAAGTAAGCTTCAGCATATGAACTTGCCTGCACACCAAGCTCCTTGTTTTTTGGTCTAAAATGAGCATACATTGGGTGATGGTCAGTAAATTGAGATATGGGAACCTTTTGAATGATAGGGTCTGCTACTACTGATTCAATTATGTTTTCAGTATCCACAACCAATGCCGCATGACCCATATATCCATAAGGCATACCATCCACGTTATCACAAGCTACTAAAATGTCACCAGCTTGAAAATCATTAGGCGGATTTCTATAATTAACTGCTACCTGCCCCTCTTCCAGCTTAAAGCTTTTATTTATTCGGCTTAAGGCTCCGGCTTGAAGAGCATAGCCTGATACATTTATATTTGAGATATTCTCAGACTGTGGAAGCTTGACGGATAGTTCATTTCTTAATGCAAAAGCTCCAGCATATTTCCCATTTAGAAACATCTCTAAAAATGGGTATGTTGCCTCACCGTTATTAACAAAGGTTATGATATCATTCGACTTTTTCACAAAAAAATCTTTCAATATAAATCCCTCCCTTTAAAAAGGTATTCACATTGAAAGATATAGATGTCTTTTCTTACTTATGCTTATAAAAATGAAATTTATTTAGGCATGTGATTTTTGTGTTTTATTAGTTCGGACCAAGTATAAATGAGTAAAATGTTCTGTAACTCCTAGAAATAAGCCTACTAGTATTGCTCCTAGTATTGTTACCAATGCACCGTCCATCCACAAAGCTAGAAAATATACAATTACAGTTGCGGCTACAAAATCAAGAAATGTACTCAACCATACACTACCTTTTCGTAAAAACATGTATTCCATAAGAGTTCCAGCCACCGCTAAAGTGAGTCCTATAATTATCGGTTGAAGCATATTGGTAAAGTTTACATTTGGCAGAATAAAAGCCGATAATGCCACAACAAGTGGACACATAATCACTTTCATAAAGAAGCTCGTCATTTTATTACCTCCTTTTTTGGTAGGTTTTCCATAAAAGCAAGAAATATCACCAACTAACCAATTATTAGTTCAGCATATTTAACCTAAGAACTGTCTATTTATTGACCGTATTGAACAACTATGATTATGGAATTACTAAATAAAAAGACTTTTCGCAGAGATTGGTACTATTTGAATTTTAATTCTTTTGTTAAAACATTGAGTTGATTGGAGGGGAAGGGAAGTGGATCACGCTAGTCAAGATTATCAATTAGCCTTAGATGTTAGTAAGGCATTAAAGGAAGGAAATACGGATGAGTTATCCATTTTATTTGCTGAACTACAGCCATATGACTTAGCTATCCTATACGAAACCCTACCTGATTATCATCGTAACCAATACCTTCTTCATTTAGATATTAATCAATTGGCAGACCTCATTGAAGAACTCGAGGAAAGAGAGCTACAATTAGAAGTCCTTAACACATTAGGAATTGAAAAGACTGGGCAGATTTTAGACGAAATGGATAATGATGATTTAGCGGTGCTTCTAGATTCTTTATCGCCAGATTTAAGCAAGAACCTCTTATCTGGCATGAAGAAGGAAGAAATAGACGCAGTTCAGCATTTAATGAGCTATCCTCCTGAAACAGCTGGAAGACTCATGACAAACCGATTCGTTTGGATACGTGACCATTCTACAGTCAGAGAAACAGTAGAAAAGATAAAAATTTTTGCGGAGTATTCGGAAACCATCAATTATATTTATGTCATTGATTCTTCAAAAAAATTAGTCGGTGTTGTTTCATATCGCGATATTATTTTAGCTGACATCGACTCATTGATTACGGATATTATGTATGAAAGAGTCATATCGGTTCCTGTAGATATGGACCAGGAACAGGTCGCAACCATTTTTGAAAAATATGACTTTCTTGCCGTTCCGGTTGTCGATCATGAATTTGTGCTCAGGGGAATTATTACCTTCGATGATATTATTGATGTGGTAATTCTTGAAGCAAATGAAGATATAGAAAAATTATCTGCATCTGGTAAAGCTATTGACTTTGATACGAAAGCAATTGTTGCGGCCTACAGAAGACTACCTTGGTTAATTCTACTTCTTTTTATAGGTATTATTTCAGGCAGTATCATTAGTGGATTTGAAGATACATTGGAAAAAGTAGTAGCTCTTGCTTTTTTTATGCCGATGATTGCGGGAATGACTGGTAACACCGGGACTCAATCACTAGCAGTGGTTGTTCGAGGTCTTGCCTCTCGGGAAATCAATAAAAATATAGTAAGAAAAGTTATATTGCGTGAGTTGGGAGTAGGTTTATTGATTGGCGTTATATGTAGCGTATTAATATCGGTTATTGCTTATGTTTGGCAGGATGGAGATATGGTTCTTAGCCTAGTTGTAGGTAGCTCTCTATTTTTAACGCTCGTAATTGGTACACTTTCTGGAACGATCATCCCCCTTATCCTTTACCGGTTGAACATTGATCCAGCAGTTGCATCTGGTCCACTCATAACAACGATCAATGATATCTTCTCGCTTGTTACTTATTTTGGACTAGCCACCCTATTTATTAGATATCTGTTATAGGAAATAGGAATGGGATTCCCCATTCCTATCATTTACTATCTTGCGAAGACATGATTACCAATTTGTATCGTAATCGGTCTGGTTTTAATCCATGCACTTTGGGCAGTCTTAGGGTTATAAAAATAGATTGAACCACTACCTTGACCACGGTACATTAATGCTTCTTGGACAGCGCGCTTAGACTCGGCATCCGCAGCCTGCTTAATCGTGCCGTTAGCAACAGGTGAGAATGCATAATGCCCCCCTGCTGAGACTTCTGTAATGACACCATGTACAGTGTTCGGAAACAACGAGTGATCCACTCGATTCAGTACAACAGTAGCTACTGCCACCTTCCCTGCATAAGATTCACCCTTAGCCTCTGCATATACTAATCTAGCAAGTAAATCTCTCTCATAGCTTGTTGGCACACTCGGAATGGTGATTCTTTCTCCAGCAAACAAAGAGAAATTCTTTTTATTATTAATTTTTTGAATGGCTGTGATTGGTACACCATATTGATGACTTATTTTCCAATATGAGTCACCGTTCTTTACTGTATATGATGAAGTTGCAGCATCAGCTGACTGGACATTAAATGTGAAAATTGACGCACTTAGTATTGAAGCAATTGCTAGTTTTTTCATCCATTTCATATTAAAACCTCCTAGTATTTTGCTCACCTACTAAACTATCAGCTTACTAAGAGGTTTTCACGGCCCAAAAAATCCCATATGAAAGAATGATAGCAATCACCCTTATTCCCCAACACTTTTTTATGGTCCTGGTAAAGTTATCCTTTAAATAAATATAACGTATAAAACAGCAAAGTTTGGTTTGAATATCCTAAAAAAATTCATCATTATATGGTATTTCTCCTGTTATTCTAGAACCAGTTAAGCATCCATTTCCTATCTAAAATAAAAAACCCTTCTATATAGAAAGGTTTAACTTAACTTCTAGGATTCTCAGTATAGGTGTAAACAACTGCCCCTCCGTGTTTAGCAATCCCACGAAAATGCTTAAAGTCCGATTGATTAACAAGTACTTCCCGAAATGGTAAGAAATCTTCCTTTGACACCAAATATTCCTCTAATTCACCATTTCTAATCTTGTCTAATATATGTTCAATCTCAGTTTGATTCATAATTACTCTCTTCTCCCCTTTTCTTCAAAAATGTCTTTATTTATCTAAGTAAAATAAAAAAAAGAAAAATATTGCATAAAAAAAACATGATGTACAAAACATATACATGAAGCAAAGATGAAGGGAGGGAAAATTCAATGGCAAACAATAATTCAAATCAATTACTTGTCCCAGGTGTGGAACAAGCACTTGACCAAATGAAGTATGAAATTGCTCAAGAATTTGGTGTAGATCTAGGACCTGAAACTACATCTCGCGCTAACGGTTCTGTAGGTGGAGAAATTACTAAGCGTTTAGTTCAAATGGCTGAACAACAACTTGGACAGTAATTCCTATACCTTTATACATGTTTAGAGAGCCTACTAGCAAAGTTTAACAACATGAGACAATCTCTAAGCAAGTAAGTAACACATGTATACACACACAGCTATGACAACATGAATTTTACACCAAGCTTAAACAATGTAAACACCATGACACACACCATGATAACACATCATTGTACATGTCCATTCAGTAAGTACACACACCAAGATACAAACACCATACTGTTGACATGTAACTACACACAAAAAGTATTTTACTCACTATTATTAAAATCATGCATCAAGTAACGAAAAATCCATCCAACATTTGAAACACATGAAATTGCCCATTACACACATATATACGAAGCAGCTTATGCTGCTTCCTTTTTTATGATTCCATCCATTTAAGTAAAGCCGGATATAATCGTTTTCCCTCTTCATATCCTTCATTAAATAGTTCTGTTAAACGAATTTGGTTACGTTCTATACGACTCACTTTTAATGGATTAGCTGGCTGGATGACAAAGGATTGAGCATTTTTTTCTTGGTTGGAAATATAATCGAGTGTTTCATTATAATTAATAGCTCGTTGTTCCATCCGATTAAGTAAGCCAGGGTATTCCTTATACATCCGTGAAGATATCCAAGATTTCTTGGATGGTTTCTTTTGATACCCTCTATTTCTAGTTAGGATCACCACATTTTTTTCAAAACCAGCTTGTTCAGCACGTTTAATCGGGATTGGATCCGAGATACCACCATCTAGTAGTCTACGATTATCGTATGAAACAATCGGTGCAACAAAAGGTAATGAACTAGAAGCTCGTAATATCGTCAACATATCCTGTCCATGTTCTTTATTATTATAGTATATAGTTTCTCCTGTAACACAGTCTGTTGTACCTACTTCAAAGAATTCCTGGGCTTTGTAAAAAGCATCATAATCAAAAGGTACTAACTTGTTTGGAATTTCATCAAAAATGAAATCCATTCCAAACAATTCTCTTTTTTTAATATAGTTTCTCATTGAAAGGTAATTAGGATTACTAATGTAATCAATGTTTACCTTTTTATTTCTACCTTCTTGCCTTGCTAAGTAAGAAACTGCGTTACATGCACCTGCGGACACCCCAATCGTATAAGGGAAAAACAAGTCTTGTTCTAAAAAATATTCTAAAACACCCGCTGTATATACCCCTCTCATACCCCCACCTTCAAGAACCAAACCAATTTTAGTCATAGCAACCGTCCCCTCCTGCGCTTTCTATTAACATTATTTTACCATATATTAAAATAATGATTAAAATGTAAAACTAATAATCTATTGTAAATTTTTTTCTAAAAATTATAAATATTGCTTTACCTTTGGACAAATTTAATGCAAACTATAGGTTAAGGTATGTTGAAGGGAGAGATGTCACATGAAGACTGCTTCATTAGGGGACATTATTGAATTCAAAGATGGATTACAAGGGATTGTTGAGAAAGTTAACGAAAACTCAGTCATTGTTGACCTCACATATATGGAAAACTTCTTAGACCTTGAGTTAGAGCGACGCACTGTCGTCAATCATAAAAATTATAAAATCATTGGTGCAGTAAAAGCATAAAATAAAAAGCGCATTCCTGAAATAAAGGAAATGCGCTTTTTTGATATAATTCTTAACGATTATTGACTGTTTCTGGATATAGATCATGATTCATCAAACGATAATCTGCCATTTGTTCGTATTTGGTTCCAGGGCGTCCATAGTTTGTATAAGGATCAATGGAAATTCCCCCACGTGGTGTGAATTTTCCCCATACTTCAATATAGCGTGGGTTCATCAGTTTAATTAAATCATTCATGATAATATTCATACAATCTTCGTGGAAATCTCCATGATTCCTAAAGCTAAATAAGTAAAGTTTCAATGATTTACTTTCTACCATTAGCCGGTCTGGAATATAGCTGATATAAATCGTTGCAAAATCTGGTTGGTTGGTCTTTGGACATAAACTAGTAAACTCTGGACAATTAAACTTTACGAAATAGTCTCTATTTTCATGTTTATTTTCAAAGGTTTCTAGCACCTCTGGAGTATATTCAAACAAATATTTCGTTCCTTGATTACCAAGTAACGTTACACCATCTAGTTCTGAATCTTTTCTTCCGCTCATTTTATATACCTACCTATCTTAATTTATTAAACGCCTCTTTTATTACCCCAAACAAGTGTATGAAGCTGCGGTAATACTTTAACTTCATTCATTTCATTGGATTCCACGACTTGATCGATTAACCATTCGTATTTTGTTAATAATGAAGAAACAATTTCGGACTGGTTATCCCCATAAACATTATCATTGCCTACCTGCACATAAAATGGAATACCCGGATAACGTTGATGGATGTCTTTTGCGTAAAGGAAGTCCTCCTCATCAAAGACCACAACTTTTAAGGATAGATTATTCTCTTGTACAATTTTGAGGTTGTCTATTATAGTAGTAAGCTTCTCAAAATCTGTCTTCATGCCAGAGCTAGGAGGCTTAGGCGAAATCGTCATATCGTTAATATCCTTCAACCAGTCTTGCCATCTCGACCCTTGAGTTTCTAATCCAATTCTAATATTATTTTCCCTTAATAAGGAAACCAGGTCTGATAAATTAGTTAAGAGGGCAGGGTTACCACCTGATATAGTCACATGCGAAAATTGCTCCTTACCTAATTTTTTCAATTGAGACCATATATCCTCTGCCGTCATTTGTTTAATTTCATCTTTAGCTGACCCATCCCATGTAAAAGCAGAATCACACCATTTACATTGATAGTCACATCCAGCAGTACGAACAAACATCGTTTTTGTCCCAATTACTGCTCCTTCACCTTGGATTGTTGGTCCAAAGATTTCTAATACAGGAATCGTCTTGCTCATTACTTCTCACTCACTTTCGGACGGTACACGACATAGCTAGTCGGTGTTTCTCTAACTAAAACCTGAAGGCACTTCGGCTTATTGGGCAAAGTTTTTAAATGGTTTTCAACATTTTCCCAAATTTTTCTTGCAATTACTTCCGTAGTCGGAAAGTGATCGGAACTGCTATCATTAAAGTCTTCAAGATGATCGTTCATGATGGAATGATCATAGCGAGAATGAACAACCTTCTTCAAATCTTGAAAATTTACAAGAAAGCCAGAATCATTCAGTTCGTCTCCGGCTACTGTAATATTGACAAAATAAGTGTGCCCATGGACATGTTGACATTTCCCTGCGTCTTCGTGGGGAATAAAATGGGCAGCAGCAAAGTGTAAATCTTTATTTAATTCGTATGAGTAAGGATGGAGTACCTGTGGGTAGAACTGCTGTAGCATAAAATCACTCCTTTTCCTTCGTAATCAAATAATCATCCAGACCTTTTTTTCGCAATAAACAGGCCGGACATTCTCCGCAGCCATCTGCAATGATTCCGTTATAACAGGTTAATGTTTTTTCTCTAACAAACTCTAATGCACCCAGTTCATCAGCTAAAGCCCAAGTTTCTGCTTTATTAATCCACATTAAAGGAGTGTGAATCACAAAATCATAGTCCATTGAAAGGTTAAGTGTGACATTTAATGATTTTATAAACACATCCCGACAATCTGGATACCCACTAAAGTCGGTTTCACAAACACCTGTAACAATATGTCTGGCACCTGCTTGCTTCGCTAAAACTGCTGCAAATGAAAGAAATAATAAATTACGTCCATCAACAAATGTCGTTGGTAATTCCCCTTCTTTTTGCTCAATATCAATGTCATCTCTGGTTAAAGCATTAGGTGCTAGCTGATTGAGCAATGACATGTCTAGGATTGTATGTTTTACATTAAGTTCCTTAGCTATTGCTTCTGCACACTCTATTTCCAATTTATGTTTTTGGTTGTAATTGAATGTAACGGTTTCTACTTCATCAAAATGTTTCAAAGCCCAAAATAAACAAGTTGTGCTATCTTGACCTCCACTAAATACAACAACTGCTTTCTTTTTCATGAAAAAAAGCCCCTTTCTTTTATAAAAAGAAACGAGCGGAAATCCATCCTTTAACTATTAGGCCATCACAGAATAAAACGATACCATTAGATATCGTTTGACCTATAGTTTTTTATAGAGGGAGTTTTCGAACCTCTCGTTTCGTGCCATGCACTTAACAATCATATATTTTTAATCCTTATTAACTATAACATAAATTCTGTGTTCGACAAGCGAAAAAAACATACCCTAAGGGTTAATTCTTAATCAATCCTTTACTTTGCTTATACCATTATTTAATGTTAGTCGATTAAAATAAGACAATAAAGGTAATAAGTGAGTTCCTTCATTTACAGACGATACGACGAAATCCAACAAGCTCCGGCGTGAATTGTCGTCAAGATTCATTACAATTTTCCGAAAATTTTTGATATATTTTGTAAATACATAGGGATTTTTTAGTTATTAGGTATTTTTATTTGATACCCCCCATAAAGATTGTAAATAGGAGGAGATTAATATGAGCAACCGTACACAATTTGATGAACAACTAATATCACTTAAAGAAAAGCTTCTTGAGATGGTTTATCAATCCAAGCACGCCATCGATCAATCTATTATCGCCTTACAATCTCAAGACCTTGAATTAGCAAGGCGGATCATTAGGCAGGATAAAGAAATAAATGAACTTGAAAAAGAAATAAATGATATGGTCATAAAAAATATTGTTAAGCAGCAGCCAGTTGCATCTGATTTAAGGAGATTAATGGTAGCTGTAAAAATTTCTTCTGATATTGAACGAGTTGGAGATCTCGCCGTTAACATTGCAAAATCTACACTTTTTATCGGTAAAGAACCCTTTCAAACCTCTACTGAAGCAATCCCCGAAATGGCGAAGGTCGTTCAAACCATGCTTTCGGATTCCTTATCTGCCTATCACGAAGAGAATATCCAAAGTGCTTATGCAATAGCTAGTATGGATGATATTGTTGATAAAATGTACGGAGAGACCACTCAAAGGCTATTATCTTTAATGTCTCAAAGACCTGGAGCCATCCCACAATTAACTCAGCTTGCTTTTATTTGTAGATACTTAGAACGTGTTGGGGATCATGTTACTAACATCGCTGAGAATATCATATATTTAGTAAAAGGCGAAAGAATTGATTTAAACTTTCAAGAGGAATTAGATATTATATAAAAAAGCGCAACCTTTTTTGGTTGCGCTTTTTATTATGCGGTATATAATGCTTCCACTTGCTTTTGTATTTCATCATTTTCAAGATACTCATCATAGCTAGATTGTTTATCAACCATTCCATTTGGAGTAATTTCGATAATCCTGTTTGCGATTGTTTGCACGAATTGATGGTCATGCGATGTAAATAGCATCGTTCCTTTAAAGGAGATCAAGCCATTGTTTAGTGCTGTAATTGACTCTAAGTCTAAATGGTTTGTCGGCTCATCTAGTAATAAGACGTTTGCACTTGTTAGCATCATTTTTGAAAGCATACAGCGTACTTTTTCTCCTCCAGATAATACCTTTGCTTTTTTCATAACCTCTTCACCAGAGAAAAGCATTCTTCCTAAGAAACCACGTAAGAAGCTTTCTGTTTGATCATTAGGAGAATATTGACGTAACCAGTCCACAAGATTTAGATCATTATTTTCAAAGTATTTGGAGTTATCCTTAGGGAAATATGCTTGACTAGTCGTGACACCCCACTTATAGGTCCCACTATCAGCTTCCATCTCACCTGTTAAAATCTTGAATAGGGTTGTTTTCGCAATTTCATCTCTTCCAACAAAGGCAATTTTATCTCCCTTGTTTACTGTAAAATTAACATTATCAAGAACCTTAACCCCATCAATCGTCTTAGATATTCCTTCTACTCTAAGAAGGTCATTTCCTACCTCACGCTCTTGTGAGAAATTGATATATGGATATTTACGAGAAGACGGTCTAATATCATCAAGCTCAATCTTATCAAGTAGTTTTTTTCTAGAGGTTGCTTGCTTCGATTTAGAAGCATTTGCACTAAATCGAGCAATAAACGCTTGAAGCTCTTTAATTTTTTCTTCCTTCTTCTTATTAGCATCTTGAGACATTCTAGCTGCTAATTGGCTTGATTCATACCAGAAGTCATAGTTCCCAACATACACTTGAATCTTACTGAAGTCTAAGTCCGCAATATGTGTACAGACTTTATTTAAGAAATGTCGGTCATGGGAAACCACAATGACTGTGTTTTCAAAGTTAATTAGAAACTCTTCTAACCAGCGAATCGCTTGAATATCTAAATGGTTTGTCGGCTCATCTAGTAATAAGATGTCTGGCTTACCAAATAGGGCTTGAGCTAAAAGTACCTTAACCTTATCCCCACCTGTTAAATCAGCCATTTTCTTGTGATGAATATCTTCACCAATCCCTAAGCCTTTTAAAAGGATGGCAGCTTCCGATTCAGCTTCCCAACCGTTTAACTCAGCAAATTCACCTTCAAGTTCAGCGGCTCTCATTCCATCTTCATCTGTGAAATCAGCCTTCATATAGATGGCATCTTTTTCTTTCATAACTTCATATAAACGAGCATGCCCTTTAATTACCGTTTGAATAACTTCAAATTCTTCATACTCAAAATGGTTTTGCTTTAATACAGCTAGACGTTCACCAGGAGTAATGATAACATTTCCCTCTTGTGCTTCAATTTCACCCGATAATATTTTTAAGAAAGTTGATTTCCCCGCTCCATTTGCACCGATCAAACCATAGCAATTTCCAGGGGTAAACTTAATATTCACATCATCAAAAAGCTTACGATCACCATATCGTAGCCCTATATTTTGTACTGATAGCATACGTGTTGAATCCTCCATTCTATTTTACACTGCGGTTATTATAGCATAATCCTACTATAATAAGATACATTTCATGGTAAGAATAGTAATGAAAGATTGAATAAAGCATTGGTTTACATCTAATCAATAAGCAATACTCAAAATAAGCTGGTATTTGTCCTAAGAAATCAGTATACCGCAGTTAGTTATGTACATAAAAAAGAGCATGAAATACTCATGCCCTTCCTATTTAGCGATTTTCATTGTTTTTTTTATCTTCGGTTCCCTCAGCAAGTTCATCATATGATGGAACTTTTCCATGTGGATTTTGGGCCTCTTTTCTAGTTCTCCACTGTCGTTCCTTTTGGCGCTTTGATTGTGTCATCAGGTTACTCTCCTTTTTCTAATTCTCCTTATTATCATTTCGATAATACAACTTACTTATGTACACAGGTATAGTTGAATATGCTACCAAACCCTTTATCTTATAAGCATTGAAAAAAATTACCACTATATCCAAAACAAATTATTTAAAAGTCAGTAAAGGTGAAATTAATACAAGGTCAACTCAAAGAGCATCGAAAAACCCTTCAACACAGTAAAGCAGTGGGGGCCTGTCCCCCACCACTTTACTGCGATAAAGAAAACAGAATGGAGTCATTGACTCCATTCTGTTTTAATTTAGTGTAAATTTTGTTTCTTCATCCATCACTTTTGATAGCTGTTTTTCAATCTCGATTAATTGCTCTGCTCTTCTTTTAAGTTTAGGAAAGCAGTCAATAAAATACGGAGCAATTTGATCATCAAACTGTGTTCCAATATGATCTATTATAATATCTCTTGCCTCATATACAGAATACGCTCTCCGATAGGAGCGATTTGTTGTCAGTGCATCAAATGTGTCAGCAATCGCGATTATCCTTGCCAATAGCGGTATTTCCTCTCCTGCTAATCCTTTAGGGTAGCCTTGTCCATCACTTCTTTCATGATGATAAAGAATAGGACTTATGATTTCGTCTGGAAACTCTAGACTTTTTGCGATTTCAGCACCAAACACAGGATGTCTTTTGATTTCATCATATTCATTGACTGTTAGCTTTCCTTTTTTTTGTAATATTTCATTAGAAATGTTAACCTTTCCAATATCATGCAGCAATGAGCTTATTCGAAGTATTTCAAGATCCAAATCGAAGCCACTATCCTTTAAGGTCTTACCTAAAATCATGCTATATTCGGAGACTCTCGTTGAATGGCCTCTTGTGTACTCATCTTTTGCTTCTATGGCTAACACTAATGCTTCCATTGTTTTCGTATACATCGAGTTTAGCTTTTCCTGTCTTACCATCATTTTAGAAACAAAATATAGGATAAACATAAAGCTAAGATAAACAAAGAATTGCAGGAGTTCCATAACCGGATAAAAATCTATAAATGGATGAATAAAAATAATGGCTGAATAAATAGCTACAGAGATAAAAAATGAAAACACATAATAGATTTTTTCTTTAAACAAAGCAGCGTAGATCAGACCAAAGTAGAAAATCACATGGCCTATATAAGGTGCTAAGTATAAGGTTAATCCAATTATCAAATATGTATGTATTAAAAATAAGAAACGTTGCTGGACCAAAGACAAGTATTGATATACCAGGAAGAACGGCGAATATCCAAATAAAAGCATGACCACTAATACATATGTTTCCTTTGACACACTTTCAAAAAATAAGACGGTAAAGGCCATTAAAGAAATGGCCCCTACTACCGTACCTAACCAAGCTGTTAGTAAAACCCTCTTCATTGAATACATGAGAATATTCCTCGCAAATCTACTGAATTAAAGATTAATAGTGCACTAAAATGCGATTTTCTTCATTAAACACTTTGTCACCATTTGAGAAGAAAGCTCTATTCTTCCCAGCGTTTTTAGCTTCATAAAGAAGCTCATCTGCTACTTTCACAATATCAACTTCATTATTCGTTCGAAGATCTTTATTTGCCACTCCTAGACTAAGTGTAATAGTAAACGTTTTATTTTCTGCTATAAACTTCACTTCATTTAGTTTTTTATAGATATCTAGAATGTAAGGCTTTACATCTTCCAATTTACTAGTAAAAAATATTAATGAAAATTCCTCTCCACCATAGCGAAAGGCAAGTCCTTTATTGGAGGGAACTGAATCCTCCAGCAATTGCCCAATATCCCTTAGAACTTGGTCTCCTACTACATGTCCATAAGTATCGTTGACATTCTTAAAATAATCAATATCAATCATAGCAACTGTAATCTGGTTTTTTTTGGAACGAAGCTGTTCTTGAAAATGGCGGTGGTTATATAATCCTGTTAAATAATCTCTATTCAACATACTTCTATATTCATTTGTTTGGGTAAGCTGCTTTCGTTCTCGATTGACAATCAATGCACCCAACATACCTATTATTAGTAAAAATCCAATGTTTAAAAGGTAGTTAATAACCTGAATGGGTGTGATTTCAGGGGATGAGAAAAAGAATATGGCTGTATAACTTAGAAGCATTGAAATAAAAGAACATATAGCTCCTGGTATTCTCCAATATATGGTCGCATGCATAATAATTAAAAAGAATATAGGAAATAGGTAACTTTCTGCGCCACCAGAAAGGATTAAAAGCCAGTTTGCTGCAATATAGTCAAAAACAATCCCTGCTTTCATAACTATGCTGAAAATACGTTTGTTATTGGCATGAAAGAAAAGGACCAACTGTGTGCTACTCATATAAAAAACGCCAATGATAAAAAGAATAGTAAATGAATACTGATTATAATCTAAAACCGATGCTATAGGAGGATAGTAGAAAAAGATCGCAGCAACAATTAAAAAAATCCACCTAAGGGCGTTAAATATTTGCTCCATTTTATAATCATCAAGTTGAACGATTTTATAATTCACTAAAAATCATTCCTTTACTTATAGGTAGCTCTATTATACTAACAAAACAAAAAATGGTATATACTTACATAGAAAAACTTGTTTGATCTAAGTTCAGTATTCTAATCAAAGAAGAGGCTGGGACATAACCTAATGCCCCAGTCTCAAAGACGAATAATCTTAAAATTAGTCTACCTATTAAATATAATACTGTTTTTTTCTTATTAACTAGTTAAGCTGGAAAAACAGGGTTGTTCCATTGCGCTGCAGCCGCTCGCTTTCCGCGGGGAGGAATCTGAGCCTCCTCGGCTACGCCTGCGGGGTCTCAGCCTTTCCTCTATCTCCCGCTGGAGTCGAGCGACTTCCGCTCCATTCCACTATTTTTTAAAAAAAGAATGCAATTATAAACAAATCAATAAAAGTAACAAAAAAAGACCCGAACTAGTAGGTGAAAGATACATCAAAATATTGTTCGAGTTTTTCACTAACTAAAATACATACTATGTCCCAGCCTCTTCTACTTTTATTCACTATCCTGGGTTATATTGAAAAAGTCCATTGGTTCTGATTTATCATTCGACTCTGTTTTCCTCTGTTCTTTTCCCATTTTTCCATCTGATTCATAACTTAAGTTTGTCAGTTCCTTCTCATTTTTTTCCATGATGATCCCTCCTCCTCCATAGGATTACCTTTTCTTCAAAAAAGTATCAGACTTGTTACCACATACTGGATGTAACTAGTACTAACATAGTTTTTCTTTTTATAGGGAATGATTATTTCATATTAATAAGAATAAGGGTGGGACGTATGCAACGGAAACTTTATTGGATGCCTATTCTACTAATTGTACTTATTTTCCCTGTAAGAGTTTTAGCTCAAGATCAACAATGCCCAACCTCTCAAATAAGCTTTGAGCTTAATCCTTTAAATTGGAAGGAAATAGATCTTTTAATTCCGAAATTCTCAACATTTACTGTCATTGATCTTGTGACTGGGCAAAGCTTCAAGGTTCAAAGAAGAGCTGGAAGCGACCATACCGATGTTCAACCATTAACTAAAAAAGATACAAAGATTATGAAGGAGATTTATGGTGGGAAATGGAGCTGGAAAAGAAGAGCTATATTAGTCCAGTTTGAAGATTATTTAATTCCTGCCTCTATGCATGGAATGCCACATGGAGCAGGTGCCATACAAAATAATTTTCCTGGCCATTTTTGCGTTCACTTTTACGGAAGCTCTACCCATAAAAAAGATACGATGGATTTTTCTCATACACTAATGATTCTTAAATCTGCTGGACAGCTTGAAGAGTACACAGCAAGAGCAAATCCAACTAGTATGGTTCAGATTTTCATTGAGGCATTGAATCAACAGGATCCTTATATTCTAAATCTCCTACTGACTAATAATTGGAAGCAAAATAATGAGCTGACTACCTTCAGTAATGATATAAATACGATAAAAATAAAAGAACTAGAAACAACTTTAGAAAATGCCTTTACGGCTGAAGCTCATGTGAAAGTTATCATGTATTCTAAAAAGCAAGGTAGGATAAAGGGGACGGTTTTTATACCTATGGTAAGGGACTTTCCTAGCTCTCCTTGGAAGATTCAGCATGAGAGAATTAAACCTGCTTTGGAGTAGAAAAGCCGGAACATTAGTTGTTCCGGCGCTTGTTTTATAGTTCTTTATCATTAATTTGATCTAAATATTTTTCGATTTCTGCAACAACTGACTCAATTGAACCTAGCTTAAATGGTGATTCAAGATTAGCTACCTTTACAAGTTCTGTAAACGGCTTACTTCCGCCCTCTTTACAAAGAGTATAGTAATCCTTCCAAGCTTCTTCCTGATTCTCTCTTGCACGAACCCAGAATTGAAATGCGCATATTTGAGCAAGTGTATAATCAATGTAATAGAAAGGACTTGAAAAAATATGTCCTTGTCGTTGCCAAAAACCTCCGTTTATTAAAAACTCATTTTCACCATGATTTTGATGTGGTAAATACTTTTCCTCAAGCTTTGCCCAGTATTCTTTTCGTTCACTAGGAGTTGCTTCTGGATGATCATAAACAAAGTGTTGGAATTCGTCTACTGCCACACCATAAGGTAGGAATAATAGAGCACTGCTTAAATGAGAATACTTATATTTTGCTGTGTCTTCTTTAAAGAAATTTTCCATCCATGGCCAGGTAAAAAACTCCATACTCATAGAGTGGATTTCGCATGCCTCAAAGGTAGGCCAATTATACTCAGGCACCTCATAATCACGACTTGAATATACTTGGAAGGCATGTCCAGCTTCATGAGTTAATACATCAATGTCACCTGAGGTTCCATTAAAGTTAGAAAAAATAAAAGGTGCTTTATAATTATTAATATATGTACAGTAACCACCACTAGCTTTTCCTTTTTTCGCAACTAAATCCATTAGATTATTATCAATCATAAAGTCAAAAAATTCACTTGTTTCAGTCGAAAGCTGACTATACATCGTTTTTCCATTTTCAACAATCCACTCGGGACTACCTTTTGGTTCCGGATTCCCGCTCTTAAAATTAAATCCTTCATCATAGTAAAATAATTCATCCACACCAATACGCTGGCGCTGACGATCCTTTAATTTAGTCGCTAATGGAACAATGAACTCCTTCACCTGGTCTCTAAACCTTTTCACATCTTCTGCCTGATAATCTGTTCGAAGCATACGATCATACCCTAAAGCTACAAAATTTTCATAGCCAAGTTTTTCTGCGATCTTCGTGCGAACCTTTACAAGCTTGTCATAGATTTCGTCAAACTGCTCTGTATGCTCTGCAAAAAAACCATAATAGAGGTCACTTGCCTCTTTTCGAACATCACGGTCCTGTTTAATGGTATAGGGATAAATTTGTGCTAGTGTTTTTTCCTCACCATCATACATAAGTTTCGCTGAGGCAACAAGCTTCGTATACTCACTTGTAAGCTTATTTTCTAATTGCAAATCTTCAATAATATCAGGTGAGAAAGTTTTTAATTCTAACACAGCTAGATTAAACAAATGCTTACCCCAAATTTCCTCAAGTTCCTTCCTAAAAGTAGAAGCAACTAGCTTCTTATAAAAACTCGTTGTAACTTTTTGCATGATTGGATTACTTTCGTCATAAAAATCATTTTCAGCTTGGTAGAACTCATCATTTGTGTCAATTGTATGGCGTACGTAAGAAATATTATACATTGTACTATAGTCATTTCTGATTGCGTTAATCTTTTTCATTATTTCATTCTGTTCTTCTGCATTTTTGGCCTGCTCAAATTGGGTAAGTAAATCTGAAATATTATTCTCAATTTCATCTAGATTAGGGCGTTTATATTCAAATTCCTCAAATTTCAAAAGATTCACTCCTCGTTTATATTCACCGTTATATTCGTTAATTATTACCTTATTCCTGCAAACTCCTCAAGGTTTTTCATTCATAATTTAAGGATTCTATTATTTTGATGAAATAATACCGGAAACCCTTAAACAATTTGATACTTCATGCCGATAAGATAGATAGGATAAAAGATCACTATTTGTAGATATGACTCACAATATGTCGATGCACAGAAAAAATCAAAGTTAGGTGATAATGATGGATAAAGCAACTATAATTGGTATTTTTCTTGGTTTTCTAGGGTTACTTGGAGGGATGGTTTTAAAGCACGCACCTTTAACCTCTCTATTAAATGCACCTGCATTTCTTATCATTGTAGTAGGAACAGCTGGAGCCGTTTCAATAGCCTTCCCTGGACAAGAATTAAAAAAGGTACCAAAACTTCTTAAAATTATTTTTACTAGTAAAAGTAGTACACATGTAATTGATCTTGTTCCTTTATTTGTTAATTGGGCAAATATAGCTCGTAAGGAAGGCCTACTTGCTCTTGAAACACAATTAAGTGAAGTACAAGACCCATTTTTGAAAAATGGACTTAGCTTAGCTATTGATGGCCAATCCCCAGAATTTATCCGTGATATCATGGATGAGGAAGTTGAAGCAATGGAAGAGCGTCATCTTGGAGGAGCAGCAATATTTACACAAGGTGGTACGTATGCACCTACACTGGGTGTATTAGGAGCGGTAGTTGGACTAATTGCAGCCTTAGGAAATATGGCGGATATTGATGCTCTTGGATCGGCTATTGCCGCAGCCTTTGTTGCGACCCTATTTGGTATTTTCTTTGGATATGTAATCTGCCACCCATTTGCAAATAAACTAAAAAGAAAATCAAAAGAAGAGGCACATGTTAAACGTGTCATGATTGAAGGCGTATTGTCTGTTCTAGATGGACAATCCCCTACTATGTTAGAACAAAAACTAGTAAGCTATTTACCAAACCATGAGCGCGAAAAGTATTTTGCATCTCAATCTCAAGGTGGGAATGCGGATGAGTAAAAAAAAGAAAAAACACCATCATGAAGAGCATGTAGATGAATCCTGGCTCATTCCCTATGCCGATCTTCTTACGCTATTATTAGCACTTTTCATCGTGTTATTTGCTAGTAGCTCAGTTGACGCACAAAAATTTCAACAAATGGCTGAGTCCTTTAGTAGTGCTTTTAATGGTGGTACTGGTTTGATGGAATATCCAAGTCCGCTTCCAGAAGAACAGCCTCAATCTGCAAATAAAGAAGACGCTCAAAATGAAGAAAACGAAAACCCTGACTTTGATCAGCAGGAGCAATCAGAACTAAAGCAGCTTCAAGAAAAGATTAATCAATATATTAACGAGAAACAACTTGACACTCGCTTAGAAACTACTTTAACTGATGAGGGATTACTCATTACTATCCTAAATGATGTATTTTTCGATTCGGGTGTAGCCGCAGTAAAACTTAATGAAGAATCCTTAGTTAAGGATCTTTCCACATTACTAGTAAGCGACCCACCTCGTAATGTCATCATAAGTGGTCATACGGATAATGTTCCGATTAATAATTCACAATTTGATTCCAATTGGCATTTAAGTGTAATGCGTGCCGTTAATTTCATGAAGCTTTTATTAGAAAATGAAGGACTTGACGAGAGAAGATTTAGTGCGAAGGGATTTGGCGAATATTCGCCAGTTGACACTAACGATACTTCAGAAGGTAGAGCTAAAAACCGTCGTGTTGAAGTACTAATCTTACCGAACGAATTCAATGAGCAATAAAGGCTCTTTTCATGTAGAGTAGAAGCCTATAACTAGGGTGAAAATCCGGTTTTAGGGATTTTTATAAAACAACATCTATACGAAAACAGTCTAAACAAAAGAGTCAATCGCTAATGATTGACTCTTTTTCTATTCAATTAAATATTGAATTTAATAGTAAGTTATTGTCTTGTTTTAAGATGGATTAGTACTATCTATGAGCACTACAATAAAAAACACTCTGAAACCTTTTCTCAAAATGGTCTCAGAGTGTAACTAATCAATTCACACCATGCCCTAATTTTTTTAGTAGGACGATTAATGCTTCCTTTTCTTCTAAGGATAAAGTGGATTCAATTTCATTTATATATTGCTCATGCTTGGGGAAAATCTCTTCCATGAACTTAATTCCAGCGTCGGTTAATGAAGCATAGGTAACACGTCGGTCTTTCGTACATTGCTTTCGAGCTAAAAGACCTTTCTGTTCTAGCTTATCCACTACATAAGTAATACTCCCACTTGCAATTAGAATCTTCCCACCAATTTGTTGTAGCGGTGTCTCACCTTTATGAAACAATAATTCTAATACAGCAAATTCTGTCGGGTTTAAACCAAAACTTCCAATTGATTTATTTGCTTGATCGCTAACGCTTCGAAACGCACGGGATAGAACGATAAAGAGTTTTAGAGATGTATCTATTTCTTTTCTATTTTCCATATAATCAGATCCTTATCAATTTCAATTATCTTGAATTAAAGATATAATACTAAAAATAGATAGATATTGTCAAATAGAAAAGCGTTTTCGTATAGATTGTTGCTTTATGTAAAAAACCCAAAACTATTTCTAATCCATACATAATTTGCTTAAAAAGATGGTTAAACACCCAAACTAAATGTCTCAAAAGCAACAAAGTATTGGAAAAGACCCAATAAAAAAAGCCCACCATTCAAGTGAGCCTAAAATTTTG
The DNA here is from genome assembly GCF_053903075.1 of Bacillus sp. AK128. NCBI lineage: Bacteria > Bacillati > Bacillota > Bacilli > Caryophanales > Bacillaceae > Bacillus > Bacillus sp. AK128. Next base: position 3,118,618 of record NZ_CP096379.1, read on the forward strand.
TGAAATCTACAATTGAATCCTGTGAGATGATTCTTCCTCGAAGTTCATTTAATAATGCTAGCAATCGATCACTAGCATTATTCATATCCATTTTTTTATGAAATACATTAAATAACACAAGGTCTCTTATATTAAGAAATAAAGGTAACCTTTCTAACCACTCGTCCTCGATATGAAACTCTTTTTCATATCCTTGTAAAAACTGCTCTAGTAAACGTTTTGCAAACTCTGTTCTTACCTGTTGAGTCCCATTTTGAAACTTGTACCATGAACTATAGTAAATAGGAATAGCCACATCATGAACGAACCAAAAGTATTGGGAGTCATCGAAATCAAATAATTGGATTTTGCCATTATGTAAGAAAAAGTTGCCAGAGTGTATATCACTATGGATCAATCCAAATGATTGATGATTGATCGGTAATTTCTTTATAGTTTGAATTAAATGTTCTGCTGCAGTGTTAAGTTTTTGATCAGTAAACGAAAGTACTTTTTTCGGGTATAAAAGTTCCTCTTCATCCCAATAAGGCCTCTTTCTCTCCTTCGTTTCATATCCTCTTGTTAAACGGTGAAGCTGACCTGTTGTTCTTCCCCATTCTTGAAAGAGTCTATCATCAAAACCCTCTGATTGAACCTCGATTTTCTTGCCAGGAGCTTTTTCAAACAAGCTTGCATAGAAGCAACTGTGATCTACAGGTAGTTTTACAACAAAGGTCCCTTCTAATGATCGATAGGGTTTGGATACATGAACACCGTGCTGAAATAGATAGTCTACCCATTCAAGTTCTCCCTCTATTTGACTTAAGGAGCGATGGGAGCTGTGAGTAATTCTTAGAATAGCAGGTATATTTTGATAGGACACCTCAAAAATATAGCTTTCAAAATCACCCAACTTCTTATACTGAGAAGTAGCTGCACCAAATCGTTTACCAGCTAGATGAATCAATTCATCGGAAAATAGTTGTTCTACTGATTGTTCCATATTTTCACTCTCTCCGTCCCGTTTCATTAGTTCTGATTATCTAATGTATAAACAATGTTCCTTCCCCTATTATAAGCGCACTGCCGCCAACAAGAACTTTTGATACCATACCTTGCTGAAATTTGACTGTGATTTCTATTCTACTTGGTCGTCCCATTTCCATTCCTTGTTCGCTTATAATGGTTACCTGATTGTCTGCAGGCTCAAATACTTGATTTGCAACTAGATAATACCCTAACGGCCCGCTAGCACTGCCAGTTGCAGGATCCTCACTGATTCCCATTGCAGGTGCAAACATGCGGCTATGCACATGAGCTTCTGGAGACTCCGTTTCTAATGAAAAAGCAAAGATATGTTGTTTATTTTCATCATTGGAAAATAGTTCTTGCCATACATCCATCCTTAGTTGGATTTTTTTCATTGCCTCAAGGTTTTTAATAGGAATGAATAGGAACGGAATTCCTGCAGAAACCGTTTGAATAGGAAGACTTTGATGCAGGTCTTCTTCATTTAAAGAAAGCAATCTAGAAACAGCCTGTTTATCTGTCATTTCAGCTAAAACCTTTGGAGTGGGCTGGATCATTTCAGCCTTTACCATTTTTCCATTTTTGGTATATAGATGTAATGGCACTTCTCCGATATTTTCCTCCACAACTATTGTTGTTAAGCCTTCTTCATTACGAGATACCATCTTTTTCTCTCCTAACAAAAAGGCAGTACCGATTGTAGGATGACCAGCAAAAGGCAGCTCCATAGATGGTGTAAAAATACGTAATTTATAATGAGGGCGTTCAGATGTTGGTGGGAATAAGAAAACCGATTCCGAAAGGTTTAATTCCTTTGCGATCGTTTGCATATCAGCCGATGACAATCCTTCCCCATTTAAAAATATTGCAAGCTGATTTCCGCCGAATGGAGTAGTTGTAAAAACATCTAACAATATATATGATAATTTTTTCATCTTTTTTCTCCTTTTACAAAAAATGTTTCGTCATTTAAACGAAAATTAAGAAAAGCCTATTATGTAGTATATTCTTGCTTTCACTCATAATAAGCTTTTTAGGTTATTTCATTCTATTTAAAGATACACTAGGTTTCATCATTAACAACGATATCGTTTGTAAAAAAGTTCGACACACACCTACTCTATTTTCAACCATTTTATATGTTTGATATTGTATGATTAATTGGTCAAGCTCTTGACTACATGTAATAGTCTCTTTGCTTGTAAAACCGGTTTCCATTGCGATTGTAATCATTTCTTCTCTTTTCATATTAATCTTTTGCAATAATATTGCTAATTCTATTTGATCTTGCAATTATTTTTCCTCCTTAAGCCTTCAATCCATTCAAGTGATTAGCTATTTTGAATTATTACAAATTCTTCTATTTATGTAAATACTATCGCAAAAATAGACAAAATTCTCGTTTTTATTCAGTCAAAAATATGTCACATTTAAAGGAATCCTATATTATTTTATGATTTTCTATGTCTCATGGTAAACTAGCAAGTAAGAGACTATTGATCTTATTAATAGGAGTGAAAAAATGGACCATTCAAACAGTGAGCTAACCTCAAAAGGCATAAAAAAGTATAAGGTAAAAGCTTCACAATACATAAAAGATCGCCAAAAAGCGAAGGAACTAATTAAAGAAGCTACAAAAAAAACAAAATCGGATGTTGGTAGGGTGGAGAGCTTTCGCAACCAACTTTTATTATTAGTAGATGCCTTCGATGACTGGGTATCAGGAAGATACCGGGAAGTACCCTACAAAACGTTAACCTTGATTGTGATTGGGATTCTCTATTTTGTCATCCCTACCGACTTCATTCCAGACATATTTATTGGTGCTGGCTATATAGATGATGCCGCAATGATCGCTTTTATTTTCAGACAAATTGAACAGGACTTACATAAATATAAGATTTGGAAAGATGATCAAGCCCCAACAGATCAAGAAATAAACAGCCAAACCATAGAGAATTATGAGTAAATTTAATCTCTCAAGCTCATGCTAGTAGCAAACAAATATTACTTACTTTTCATCTTAAGGAAGTAAAACAATTTGCCTACTAGTATGTGAAGGAGAGATTTTTTATGTTTCTATTTAGACTACTAATTATTTTTATCATGTTACTCCCTATCATTCCTTTGACAGCAAATGCAGAGCAAGAGCAAGAGAAAAAAGTTGCAATTATCATTGATGATTTTGGTAATAAAATGAAAGGGTCAAAGGAAATCCTTGCTCTCCCCATTCCTCTTACAATCGCAGTTATGCCCTTTTTAGAGACGTCAAAATCTGACGCTGAGTGGGCACATCGCCTCGGACATGATGTCATTATCCATTTACCGATGGAACCACTGAAGGGAAAGAGCAGCTGGTTAGGACCCGGTGCCATTACGGATGAATTATCTAATAAGGAAGTTCGTAATAGTGTAGAAGCTGCGATTAAGGACGTTCCATATGCAATTGGGATTAATAATCATATGGGATCAAAAATTACGGCCGATAAAAGAATTATGAGGGTAATATTGGAAGTTTGCCGGGAGCAAGGACTTATTTTCATAGATAGTAAGACCAGTCCCAAAAGTGTCGTACCTGTTCTTGCAAAGGAAATTGGTGTTCCTTACTTAGAGAATGAGATCTTTTTTGATGATGTTTATACAACTCAGCACATTATTAATCAGACAAAACGTCTTATTAAAAGACTACAGTCAACAGATGGTGAGGTGGTGGCTATCGGTCACGTGGGGCCACCTGGTGAAAAAACAGCTGGGGTAATTAAAGAATTCATTCCTGTTATTCAAACCAACGCAGTATTTGTAAAGGCTGCTTCCCTCATTGAAGAACGAGAATTTATTCAGTAACAACACAAAAAAAGAACCTTTCGCTAATTTGAAAAGGTTCTTTTTTTTAGTAATTAAGCGTTCACTTCGTCCTGCTCATAAATGGGTACCCATCCCTCTGGAGTAACAAATATACGAACAGCTACAACCTTGCGATCTTCTTGTAATGTGAAGAAGTGGCGAACATTTTCTGGAACCGAGATTAGATCACCTGGCTCTAATCTTACATCAAAAAACACTTCATCCTTACCTTGAATAATAAAAATTCCATGGCCACTTACAATGAAACGCACTTCATCATCAGTATGATGATGTTCTTGTTGGAAGTTCGTTAAAAGCTGATCAAGATTTGGAGTTGCATCCGATAAAGCAATAACATCCGCAGTCTTATAGCCTCTTCTTTCAGAAATATCTTTAATCTCTGTATCAAACGCTGCTAAAACAGCATTTTTCTGCTCATCTGATAATTGATAGTTCTCACGAAGCTCAGTTGGTAATTTTGAAATATCCCACTGCTCATAAATAACTTCATTACTATTTAAAAACTCTGCTACCTTTACTTGATCCTCAATAACCTCATTACTTCCATGAATACGAATGGTTGCCATTCTAAATTCCTCCCTCAATTAAGTTCATTATATATATGATTACTTTAACACATCACCGCATTGGGGGACAGGCCCCCAATGCGGTAGTGCATTAAAGTGTGCCTGCTATATTTTTTAGCATTAGTTTTTTTAGCTCGTAGCTGAATAAGAATTCGCAAGCTTCTAGGTATCTTTTTGCTTCTAGTGGTGTTTTGCCCCAAACGGTTATTCCATGGTTTTGGATTAGGACTGCACCAGCGTCAGCTGTTATAAAAGGGACAAACGCTTCAGCAAGCGTTGGGATGTCCGCATGATTATAGATAATAGGGACGGTGTATGTTGCATCTTCCTCCCAGAGTCCAAACGCTTTAATTAGTTCCTGTTTTTGAAATACAATCTCACCTTTTGGGTAAAACAGGTCTGATATGACATTGTTATCTACTGTGTGAACATGGAGACAGCATCCTGCATTTGTCCGGTTGTATACCTCTGTATGAAGTAAGGTTTCAGCTGAGGGCTTAAGATGAGTCTCACCTACTGCCTGGCCTTTTTCATCTACTAAAAGAAAATCCTCATTAGTTCGCTTTCGTTTATCTTTACCGCTAGCTGTTACTAGAAAGGTTAGTGGTTGATTAGAAACCTTGATTGATAAATTACCACTCGTTCCAGGAAACCAATCACGCCAAGCCAGTTCATCCTTGATATCAGCTAATTCATTCCATCTTGTTGCTAATTCACTCATGCCTTTATCACCTCTTGCTGCTTTAAGTATTGAATGACATCAAAAAATGTCTCAAAAGGCTGGAAAGGAATATTTAACTCTGTAAGTTTTTCAACTAAAAAATCCCTAGCGAAAACAGTGTCTGCTTTTTTCGCAGCCTGTAAGTCTGTTATGGAATCTCCAATAACAATGATATGATCCTCAGTACTCGCTAATTTTTTGATTATAGATGGCTTACAGCAACCACATCCATTTTCACAGGAATCATCACAACTGTTGGGCCATAATATTTTAATCGTATCATTTGAAAAATCAGAGCTGTTGCAGTAAATAAATACCTTACTTATGTATCCTTCAAGTAATGGATACACAAAGAAATCGATTCCTCCACTAACAATATAAAGGTCAATATCCTCATCCTGTGTAAATTTTACAAATTCAGCAAACCCTTCTCGAATGATTGCAGTATCCTTCAAATAAGTAATAATTTCTTCCTTTAAAGTTGAAGGAAGTAGTTCGAACAATCTCCCAACACCCTCTTGAATGGTAATCTCCTGTCCAAGAATCTGATCTTTAATTCCATTCCATTCCGGTGGTGCAAACTGCTTCATTAAAGAAATAATATTATCTGTTTCCGTAATAGTTCCATCAAAGTCACAAAAAATAGTTCGTTTCATTATCCTCTCCCCCTTATGAACCCCATAGAGAGATTGCCTTGTGTAAGTATTCATCCTGAAGGGCAGCATCCTTTAAGGATTGACCTTGTAACGTCGCCTCAATCGCAGCTCTGAAAGCTTTTCCTCCACCAATTGCTCCATCTGGATGTCCGTGAACACCACCACCAGCATTAATGACGGAGTCTAACCCGAAATCCTCATACAAGGAAGGAACAAGTCCAGGATGAATGCCTGCTGAAGGAACAGGAAAAGGCTTCTTAAATTGATCTTCCCTAGTTAGCTCTGTCGCGATCCCAAGTGCTTCTTCTCTTCTTAATGCAACACTTCCGTATGGTGACGGAAATAGAGAGAAATCTGCTCCTGCATATCGTAACAGTTTACCAAGTAATAACGGATTTTGAATCCCATAAAATTCAGATGGAGTGAACGCGCCACTTACGGCTGGATGAGCCATGATCGGTATACCAATTTGTTTATCCTCTGCCAAGGCTTGTAAAACATCAAGACCGTAAGCAAACACATTAAATAATAAACAATCTGCTCCAAGTTCTTTAGCTCGTCTTGCTTTTTCTACTAATTCAAACGTCCGTCCCGAAAGGTTTACAGCATAAAGAGCTTTATGACCTGTTTTTTCATATACCTCGTTAATGACATCTCTTCCAGTTGTAATCCGCTTCTCAAACGGTGTTAATGGATTTTCAAATAATATTTCATCATCCTTAACTAAATCAACACCACCTAAGAGCTGTTCTCTCAGTTGATCTTTTAAATAGGTGAGATCCCTTCCGATTACTCCTTTAAAAATACTCATTAATAATGGACGATCATATACATCTAATTTAGCTCGGATTCCATCAATCCCAAACACGGGACCTGGGAGAGAACCCTTCACTTCACTTGGAAATTCTAGGTCTACTAGCTTCACTTCACCATCAAGTGATAACTTACCAAACACAGTCGTTAAAATAGCCGGAAGGTCATGAGAAAAATTTTCAATGGGATAGGCCACTTTTACATGACCTCGTTTTACCTGTTTACCAAGGTATTCGTTAACACGAGTATCAGCTTCTAACTCCTCAACTGATAAAACCTCACCCTTATGCTTTTTTAATTGCTCCTGCTCTAACTGCGGCAGGTCCGTCCATGAGCCAATCGTCAAGCCTAACGCAATTCCTTCACCTTTTTTGTGTAAATCCCCTTTTGCATCATGTATCAAATATGTAGCTACAACACTTGCCAAACTAAACACCTCTTTACTCGATTAATTCTTAAGCTTTAGCGTATTTACTTAGCTTCTCATAACCTTTATAAATTAAACTAGTTGTTTGAAACACAAAAAAACCTCTTCCTAAGAAGAGGTTACATACTAAATAACTTCTCCTTATCTCTCAGCAAAATGCTGCAAGAATTAGCACCGTGCTTTAGATTAATTCTAAAGTCGGTTGCCGGGCTTCATCGGGCTGGTCCCTCCGCCTACTCTTGATAAGTTTTATAAACGACAACTACCATTATTTTAACGCTTTAAGTATCAATTTCAAATTACTATGGATTATGACAGTATCTATTTCAATTGTCAAGATATGATTCCGTTGTTAAATCAGCCATATTAAAATATATTTAGTTTTTTGATGCGTGATACCGCCTCTAGTAAACGGTCTTCATCGGTAAGTAAACCGACTCTTACATAACCCTCACCGTATTCTCCAAAACCAACACCAGGAGCAACTACTACATGGGCTTTCTCTAATAAATAATCAGAAAAGCTTACAGATGTAAAGCCTTCTGGTACTGGCAGCCATGCAAAAAATGAGCCTGGTGGTGCTTCTACCTTCCAACCTATGTGATTGAGAGCATCAATAAATGTGTTTCGTCTCGATTCATATTTTTGTACAAGTTCTTCTACACATTCCTGTGAAGATAAAAGAGCGGTTGCGGCAGCCTCTTGAATCGCTCCAAACAGGCTAACATACATATGGTCCTGAAGAAGGTTGATCGCTTCAATCACACTTTCATTTCCAACCGCAAATCCGACTCTCCAGCCCGCCATATTATATGTTTTAGAAAGAGTATATATTTCAATTCCCGTCTCTATTGCTCCTTCAACCTGTAAAAAGCTAATCGGCTTCTTCTCATCAAACCCAATTGCCCCATATGCAAAATCATGAACGACACAAATATTGTGCTGGTTTGCTAATTGAACCGTTTCCTCAAAAAATTCCTTTGTTGCAACAGCACCAGTTGGGTTATTAGGATAATTCAAGAACATTAACTTTGCCTGTTCTAAAATCGCTGGGTTAAGCTCACTATAGTTTGGTAGAAACTGATTTTCTACTTTAAGAGGCATTAATTCCATTCGTGCCTTTGCCAACTCCACTCCAGACCAATAATCTGGATATCCTGGGTCTGGTACTAAGGCAACGTCACCCTCATTCAACAAACACTGAGGAACTTCAACAAGACCAGCCTTTCCACCAAATAAAATAGCTACCTGTTTTTCCGGGTCTAAAGTAACGCCGTACTCGCGCTCATAATAAGTTACAATTGCTTCCTTTAGAAATTTTTGCCCTCTAAACTGTGAATATTTATGGTGAGCAGGATTCGTAACTGCTTCTTGCATGGATTTCACTATATGTGCTGAGGTCGGTTGATCTGGATTACCTTGCCCCAAGTTAATTACATCATGGCCTTGCTCCACTACTTTATTAACCTTACCAACAAGCGTAGCAAAGAATTGAGTAGGTAATTTTTTTAGAATGTCAGATTGTTCGAACGTTCTCATGGTAATCTCCTTTATGTAACGTAATATGTTAATCTTAACTTATCATTATTCAAAAATGAAATTCATTTAAATTTAGGCTCTGTATAGATTGTTGTTGGTTTTCGTTGCAGGAATCTCGCGTCCTTCTACTTTAATCAACAGTACAAAAAATCAACAATGTTCTTTAACAGCCAAATCTAAAAATATATATTGAAATTACAGTGAAAAATATTATATTGTTAGTGACAATATGTAAAGTAATTTTTTTAAGGAGTAGATGTCTTTTGAATCTAAAAATAAGCTGCATCCAATTTGATATTGCATTTGGAAATCCTGAATTGAATTTTAAACATATGAGGGAGAAAATTGAAGAAGCGGTTCTGGATTCACCAGACATCATTGTCCTACCAGAGCTTTGGACTACAGGATATGACCTTACTAGATTAGACGAGATTGCCGATCATGACGGACAAACCACTCTTTCATTTTTAAGTGAACTCGCCAAAGACAAGAATGTTCACATCGTGGGTGGCTCAATTGCTAAAAGGACGCATCAAGGCGTTTATAATACGATGTTCATTGTTAATAATCAAGGTGACCTCGTCAATGAATATAGTAAATTACACCTGTTTAAATTGATGGATGAACATCATTATTTACAAGCAGGAAACGACGAAGGGTTGTTTAAGCTTCAAGACATTACCTGCGCGGGCTTTATTTGCTACGATATTCGTTTTCCTGAATGGATTCGTAAACATACATCAAAAGGAGCAGAAGTCGTCTTTGTTGTTGCAGAATGGCCTTTCCCTCGTCTCGCTCATTGGCGCTCTTTATTAATCAGTCGTGCTATTGAGAATCAGTGCTACGTAGTTGCTTGCAACCGCGCTGGGAAGGATCCTAAAAATGAGTTTGTTGGTCATTCTATGATTATTGACCCTTGGGGAGAAATCATTGTTGAAGCTACAGAAGACGAAACCATCCTTACAGGTGAAATCAATACAGAAAAAGTTCATGCTGTTAGAAAACAGATTCCTATTTTCTCTGATCGACGTCCAGAGCATTACTAAGATGATATTTTTATTGACAAGCAAATAAAAGGCTTGTTATTATGAACACCGAGTATGAAAATAAAGACAATTAAATTTAAATGATATATTCTCTTATCAAGAGTTGGCTGAGGGAAATGGCCCTATGAAGCTGCAGCAACCGACCGTAATACCATTGTAAAATGGGGCGCAAGAAAGTATAGAAGAGCGCCAAAAGAATAACAATAACGTAAGCTATAGTTATTCTCTTGTAAGGCACGGTGCTACATCCAACAGAAGATTATTCTGGTAGATAAGAGGTGCGAAGCTATGACTTCAAGCCTCTTTCTTTATTGAAAGAGGCTTTTTATATGTTTGATCTTAGAAGGGAGTAATGATTCATGACTATATCAAATACGACTACATATGAACCGTTAACGGAGAGTTCCGCTATTACACTCGCGTTGAAATTGAATTTATTCAATGGGGATGCAGCATTAACCTGCCAAGAAATTGGAGACGGTAATCTAAATCTAGTTTTTCATATCAAGGATCAAATAAATCATAAAAGTATCATTATCAAACAAGCGCTACCTTACGCTAAGGTTGTTGGGGAGAGCTGGCCTTTAACTTTACAACGAAATAAAATTGAGGCAAATGCTTTACAGGTTGCAGCAAAATTTGTTCCTGAACTTGTTCCGGTTGTTTTTTATACAGATGAAGAATTAGCCATTACAGTTATGGAAGACTTATCTCATCTCGAAATTTCCAGAAAAGGGTTGATTGAAGGAAATCAATACCCTCTCATGTCCAAACATATTGGAATCTATATGGCAAAAACATTATTCTATACATCTGACTTCGCGTTAGATCAAAAGGTAAAAAAAGAGCAAGTAAGGGAATTTATTAATCCTGAACTATGTAAAATCACTGAAGACCTAGTCTTCACTGATCCATTTTTCAATCATGATACGAATAACTTTGAAGAAGAGCTAACCTCAGTAGTCGAAGATTTATGGAATCAATCAGAGGTTAAACTAGAAGTGGCAAAGCTAAAAAAGAAATTTTTAACTAATGCGGAAGCCCTTTTACATGGGGATTTACACACTGGGAGTATCTTTGCAAATCAAGAAGAAACGAAGGTGATTGACCCCGAGTTTGCATTTTACGGTCCAATTGGATTCGACATTGGACAGTTCATAGCTAATCTATTATTAAACGGAATCTCCGTTACACCAGAAAAACGCGAAGCATTATTTGACCATGTATCCATCACCTGGAATGTCTTCAAGGAACATTTCTCAGCCTTATGGAATACTGAAAGCAAGGAAATTTTCACCCAAACACCTGGGTACCTTGACTATACATTAAAGGAAATTTTTGAAGATTCAATTGGATTTGCAGGTTGTGAACTAATTAGACGGACAATCGGCTTAGCACATGTGGCAGATCTAGATAATATTGAAAATAAACAACAAAGAATTACAGCAAAGAAACATGCGATTGCCTTAGGTCAACATCTAATTAGTAACCGTTCAAAAATTGCTACGATTGAAGATCTACTACAAACAGTAAGGGGTGTACTACAGCATGACTAATTCTTTTACAATCCCACAATCTGTTCAATGGAAAGATGATCATATTTTCTTACTTGATCAACAAAAGCTTCCACTAGAAACAGAGTATATTGAATTAACAACGATTAAAGATGTTTTTGATGCTATTTTTACCCTTAAAGTAAGAGGTGCACCAGCGATTGGGATAACAGCTGCTTTTGGATTAGCATTAGCTGCAAATAGCTATGAAGAGGACAACCTAGTTAATTTTCATGAAAGATTAAATAAAGATCGTGAATATCTAGCGAGTTCACGACCTACAGCTGTGAATTTAGCTTGGGCATTAGAGCGATTAGTTCGTAAAGCAGAACGAGCAATTTCTGTAATGGAAGCAAAAACAATTCTTACTCATGAAGCGATTCAGATTCAGGCTGAGGATGAGGAGGTTTGTCGTCAAATTGGCCTTCATGCCCTTGAGTTGTTTAAAGATGGCGACAAAATATTAACCATCTGTAATGCAGGCTCTATTGCTACAGCACGCTATGGAACGGCATTAGCTCCTTTCTATCTTGCAAAAGACGTCGGGAAAAACCTACAGGTGTTTGCATCAGAAACCCGCCCAGTCTTACAAGGAGCACGACTAACCACTTGGGAGCTCATGCAGGCAGATGTAGATGTTACCTTAATTACAGATAATATGGCGGCGCATACCATTGCAACTAAGGGAATCAATGCAATTATAGTAGGGGCAGATCGGATCACGGCTAATGGTGATACGGCTAATAAGATTGGAACATTCAATCTCGCTCTCTTAGCGCAGGCATTTAACATACCGTTTTATGTAGCCGCTCCTTTATCAACCTTTGATCCATCCTTATCCTCTGGGCAACTGATTCCAATTGAGGAAAGAGATGCTAGAGAAATAACCCATATCTTTGGACAACAAGTAGCACCTGAAGGAGTAAAGGTTTTTAATCCGGCATTTGATGTGACACCAAATGAACTAATTACAGCAATTATTACAGAAAAGGGTGTTTTACAAGGTAACTATACAAAAGAAATCGAGCATGTTTTTACTAGCTTGGTTTAAACTTTCAATACTTTGTAGAAAATATGTTTAAATACAAACAGTCTATCGATATGGTAGGCTGTTTATTATTTATTTCGACATTTATCGATAAATTTCATCAAATTTAAACACAAAATTAGAGAAAATATGATATGATATTTATCAATCAACTGAATAAAAGAAAACTAAAAATTATAGTATCTTTCTCTATTCAAAGAAGAGGTGGCACCGTGTCGCAGAACGAAAATATTACTAAAATACTAAACGGTACAATTCATTCCGTAAAAAGTATACTCCCTATGGCTATTACTATTGGTAGTCCGTCTATGTTCCAAGAGAAGGTAATAAAATCTAAAATGTCAGTGTTAATCGGAATAACTGGAGATGTAAAAGGCAGAATTGTCATTGATGGGGATCCCACAACATTTAGTACAATTGGCGAAGTCATGTATGGCATGCAGCTTGAAGGTGAGATGCTGGAATCTTTTACAGGTGAACTTGGTAACATGATTGCTGGCAATTTGGCGACAAATGCCTCCCAAAACAACCTTATAATGGATATAACACCACCCACTATACTAGTAGGTGAAGCAAAATTATCTGGATTTAAACAAGCTATTCAGGTTCCAGTTACCATTAATGAGTCTGCAAATATGTCCATTATTTTGATGATGGAAGGTTAAAAAGTGTAGAGAAAGTTTCTCTACACTTTTTATATTGTTTCATTATGATTGTAAAAACTTATGAGATGTTTTCAATTCTATATTTCTTTCGTTTACGAAGAAACAGGGATAGGATAACAAGAGCACAGATGGCAACAAAAATTGCCCCATACATAAAAATATTCTTAATTATATAATCAATATTCTCTCCAAAATAATAGCCTAATGTAAAGAATATACTCGTCCATATAGCTGCAGTCGTATAAGCATATAAAGCAAAGATATAAAACTTCATCCGGTGGCTTCCAATAATAAACGGTACGAAATGCCTTACTCCTGGGAAGCAATAACCAATCATTAATGCAAATCCACCATACTTCTCAATCAATTGGCCAGCATGATCGATATGTTTCTGTATCTTTGGTTTATACAAAAATCTTTTTTGAAGTGGATAGAAACAAAACCTACCTAATACATAAAGTGTAGTTAAACTCATTATAACCCCTAAGAAGGTAATAGTAAGGCCCAGTGAAAAGTCTAATATACCCTGAGAAATAAAAAAACCACTTGACATTACAATGACTTCGTTCGGAACTGGAATACAAAAAAAGCCAATCCATAAAACAAGAAATAAGGCGATATAGCCATATTGTTGTACAAAATAAAATGCCGTTTCTAACTCCATAAAGTCCCCCTATGGCAATTGCTAAGGTTTACTAAAATATGTCCTAACAAGAAATCAATTAATCTATTTCCTCAATGGAAAGCAGCATTTCTTTAATATGGACTTTGTTCCCTGCATAACCTGTTAAGTTCTTATTTTTCCCAATTACTCGATGACAAGGAACAATAATCGGGAATGGGTTTGCTCTATTTGCTTGACCAATAGCTCTAACCGCTTTAGGATTATTTACACGAGTGGCTACTTCCTGATAGCTACAGGTCTTTCCATAAGGAATCTCCTGTAATGCTTCCCAAACCTGTTGTTGAAATGGAGTTCCTTTTTTATCTAAGGGTAATGTAAAAATAGTTCGCTCTCCTAGAAAATATTCATTCAATTGTTTGAAAGCTGTCTTTAAAAGAGGTGTTTCTTTTTCAATAAGGATATTTTTAGAACTGCGATTAAAGGTAGACCATTGCTCTTCATCAAGCAATAATCTAACAATACTCTCGTCATTACATACGATATAAATAGAACCAATCTTACATGTATATTGCTTATAATATAGCATCTTCTAATCTCCTAGGTTGATTGTCTAAAAGGTAAATAGAGATGAAAGGTAGTCCCTTCCCCTTCAATACTCTCAACCTCTATTCGTCCATTATGTTCAGCTATTATTTTATAGGAGACCATTAAACCAAGTCCAGTACCACGTTCTTTTGTCGTATAAAATGGCTCACCTAAGCGTTTTAACTTATCCGCTGGTATACCGGTTCCTTGGTCTGTAAATGATAACCGTACCATTTCACCTTGCACACGTGTAAGGGTTACATGGATTAATCCTCCTTCACTCATAACCTCAAGCCCATTCTTTAAAATATTAATGAATACTTGCTTTAGCTGATTAGGCTCACAATAGATATCGGGTATTTGTTCAATTACATCTAATTGAAATTGAATGTTCTCTAGTACAGCCTGTGGTGTTAACAAATCTAATGTTTCACTCACAATTTTCAACAGATTGTGTTGCTGATAGTTAATTGCCTGAGGCTTTGACAAGATTAAGAATTCGGTAATAATCGTTTCGATTCTTTTTAATTCTGAGGTAATTACGTCAAAATACATTGAAAAATCTTCTTTGACACTTCCCTGTAACAAATGAATAAAGCCTTTTAAGGCAGTCATTGGGTTTCTAATTTCATGTGCAATCCCCGCAGCCAGTTCTCCAACAACATTTAGTGTATCTGACTTACGAAGCTTTTCCTCCATTGCTTTTCTCTCTGTTACATCATGAAGTATTGCTAAGTGATGGTCTTTATATATGTTCTTACTTAATGTATATTCAATGATTCGTTCTTCTAAAACAAAATGCCCGTGTAGTTGAGATTGACTCAGTAAATCCCTCCACTTTCCTTTATCAAGCCCGCCCTTAATCGTCAATTCTTGAAATTTATTAAAAGAAGAAGGGAGCTCTTCAGAAATCATAAAAATTCGCTTTGCTTCCGGATTCATGTCGACAATGTTACCGTCATCTCTAAGAATGATAAATCCATTTAGAGAATTATCATACAGTTGTCTAAATTTATGCTCGCTTTCTATTAAATTTCTTTCTATATTCTTCCGTTCTGTTACATCTCGAAAAATAACCATGCTTAGGCCTGGTATTACTTCTCTTTTAATAGCTAACTCAATGATTCGTTCTTCACCATTATCCAAAGTAAGTGGAAGTTCCGAATAACCCTCTCCTCCATTCTGATCATTGAATAGTTTTGGGGAAGTAAATGGAATGACCTGATTAATTGTTTTTGATAGTAATTGCTCTCGATCCATTTTTAGGATTTTACTCGCGCTTGAATTTACATCAATAATACTTAAATTCTCATCTGCTAGAACAATACCTTCGATAGAGCCTTCAAAAATTTTACGGAATTTCTGTTCCTTTTCCCTTAATCCTTTTTCCATTAAACGAGTTTCACTGACATTTCGAAAAATCGTCATATTATAACCATCTAACACTCGATACCTTGAGGTGAACTCTAGTCTCTTTACCTGTCCATTAATCATGAAAAAATCAAGTTCTGCCCTAACTTTCCCTGTCTCTAAAAGCTCTTTATTCATCTTAATAAACTCAACGCTTTGTTTATTTACAAAATCATAAATATGATGCTTTGATAATAACTCTAATGGCATCTCGAACGTTTTACTTGCAGAGTTATTAGCTCGGATTACCCTCCCTGCTTGATCCCAAATAACGATGGCATCTAACGCAGTATCAAAAATTTCCCTAAATCTTAGCTCGCTTTTCTGAAGCCGGCGCTCCATTAGCTTCTTTTCGGTTACATCCCGCATAATCGACATATAAAAATTATCAAATATATTGGCTGTTGTGGTAAATTCGAAAATCTTCCTGGTCCCATTTTTTAATATAACAGGTAGCTCACCCTGTGCTCTGTCTTTTTCATCCAATATACTCCATAGCTTTTCTAACTTATATAGGTATTCATTTTCCACAAACTCATATAAATTTGAATCCTGGAGAGCTTCCTTTGATAATTCAAAGCTATTCATAAAAGATTGATTACTATTTATAAATTTCCCTTGTCGATCGAAAATCACAATTCCATCTACAGCACGGTTGTATACATCCATAAATAACTGTTTACTTAGATTACGTTGTTTTTCTAAATTCTTTTTAGCTGATACATCTCTCATGATCCAGATGTCAACATCCTGTATTGCATTTTTCCTTGCTGAAAACTCAATATATTTTACTTTTCCATTAGCCAGCCGAATCGTAAAGTCACCTTTGAGTTCCCCTTCTCTTTTCAGCAAACTCATTTGAGAATTATGTGATTCCTCAGATTCTAAAAGAAGAAATCTCGTTAATTCTCTTGTTGTCAATTCATCTTTAGAACACTCAAATAACTGACAGGCAGCTTTATTGACTTCATAAAAAAACTTTTCATTCTTGAATAGAACAATTGCGTCTAAAGATTGTTCAAACATAATTTCATATTGATTTAATTTTTCATAAAGGAGTGATTGATCATTATTTTCTAAATATAAGGAGGTCTGCTTCTCTTTTGCCGTTTGTTGATCAGACAAGCTGGTCACTTCCTCTCCGTCCTCTTTTCTATATCCTTATATATTTCTACAGAATTCAAGTAATTCCTTCTCCAATTGTTTCCTTACGACAAGCTTCATCATTTTATTACAAAATGTGATAAAATAACTCTTAGTAACAGTGATAGTTAAGTCTTTATATTGGTAATAATTGTTGCTATATAGATTTTTTTCACAAAAAGGAGATAATAATTCAATGAACACCGTTTTAACAACCTTGAACGCAAAGTATATTCATACAAACCTTGCGATTCGATGTTTACGAGCATATGTTGAGCCCGAACATCAAGTCCAAATGGTGGAGTATACCATAAAAGACCCATCGATCAATATTGTCACCGATCTATTTAAGCACAACCCTGATGTCATAGGGTTTAGTTGTTATATATGGAATATCGAAGAAACCATCAAAGTAATCGGGATGCTAAAAAAAATCAAACCTGAGCTAACCATTATTCTAGGTGGACCAGAAGTGTCTTATGATGTGATGTATTGGATGGAAAGACTAGATGACGTGGATTATATTGTGATAGGAGAAGGAGAAGAGACATTTAAGCAGCTGTTAACAGAGCTTAAGAAAGGGGTTAGTAGTTTAACTGAACTACCCGGTCTTGCCTACAGAAATAATGACAATAAACCAGTAATCAATCCACAACGGAATAAATTAAACCTTCAAGAAGCACCTTCTCCATTTCGGTTTGAAGAGGACTTACCGCAATTGGCAAAGCGAGTTACTTATATTGAGACAAGCAGAGGGTGTCCATTCAGCTGTCAATTTTGCCTCTCATCCATCGAGGTAGGGGTTCGGTACTTTAACAAGGAAAAAGTAAAGGAAGATATTCGCTTCCTTATGACCCATGGAGCAAAAACGATAAAGTTTGTAGACCGAACGTTTAACATTAGTAGAAGTTACGCAATGGAGATGTTCCAATTTTTAATTGATGAGCATCTGCCAGGTACTGTCTTTCAGTTTGAAATAACAGCAGATATTATGAGACCAGAAGTTATTGAATTTTTAAATGAACATGCTCCAGCCGGACTTTTCCGCTTTGAAATTGGCGTGCAATCAACAAATGACGCGACAAATGAGCTTGTTATGAGAAAACAGAATTTCCAGAAGCTAACTAGGACCGTAACATTGGTGAAGAACGGTGGAAAGATTGATCAGCATCTCGATCTAATAGCAGGTTTACCTGATGAAGATTATCAATCGTTTAAGAAGACCTTTAATGACGTGTTTGAGCTACGACCAGAAGAGTTGCAATTAGGATTTTTAAAGATGCTTCGTGGTACTGGCTTACGAATTCGAGCTGAACAACATAATTACGTATATATGGACCATTCACCATATGAAATATTAAAGAACAATGTATTAACCTTCCAAGATATTTCGAATATAAAGCAGGTTGAAGATGTTTTGGAGAAATACTGGAATGATCATCGAATGGACTATACAGTTGAATATCTAGTCACGAGTATTTTTCCAACTCCCTTTGACTTCTTCCAAGAATTTGGACTGTATTGGGATCATATGGGCTGGGGTAGAATCGGCCATCAGCTTGAAGACCTTTTCCAACGCCTCTGGAGCTTTTTAGTTCACCACTCAAAAGCAAATCTTTCGGTTGCTCACAGTTTGATGAAACTAGACTATTTACGTGGACAAAAATATAAACCAAGAAAGCCTTGGTGGAATGAGACCATAGAAAAAGATGACCGAGCTAACTATTATCGCCAGCTGTTGGTTGACCCTCTTCTTCTTGGAAAGGCATTTGAAGAATTACAGCTCTCTGAAAAAGATTTGTATAAGCATACTGTTCTAGAAATGATTAGTTTTGATTTAGAAAAGTATCTAAACTTTGGAGAGTTAAAAGAAGAAGCTTCTTTACTTCTCGCTTATTTCGATCCAAAAGATCAACAGACGAAAGTATATAGTGTTCCTGTAAATAAATTGACAGAAGTAAACGTGTAGGAGACCCTACACGTTTTTCTTTTTAGGTTCTTCTTTTTGATCCTTGTTCTGGTTCTCAGTAGTTGATTTTGATTCAGCTAAAAGTTCATATGGTTTGTTTGCATTATAATCACCAAGCTCTGATCCATATTCCTCTTTTAGTGTTTTATTTGTATTTTTCACAAAATCCATAGCGTTACTCCTGTTTCCCGTTTTGGAGACCTCTTTTTGAGTTGCGATTAGCACCCTTCATCGCTTGCTCTTCCACTGCTTCTTGAGCAAACTCTGTGTCAGGAAGGCTTTCTGTTGGTGTGTTATTGTTTTTTAATGCTGCATCGAATTTAACTTTGCGCTTCGCCATAAACTCTCATCTCCTATATAAAGTTAAAAATTCGAGGAGTTTCCCTCAACTTTATTATTTCCTTGTTTAGCTACAACATAATAGGAAGTATTTGCACCCTATATTAAACGATCTTTTTCATATCATCTTTTCCACTGGGGATAATAATCAAGAAAGTCTAATTTAGGTGGTGACTTACTGCATGAAAAAGAAGAAATTAAGTGAAGAAAAAATGAAGATGCCCATTTCGAATGAGACAATGCCTCACCAATCAAATTCACCGGTCTTTAAAGGAAGTGGCGTAAAAATGGAGAAGCCCTTTATCAACGAACATGGTGTGGTGATTGGTGATAGCTTTTACGATTCTCCAAACTCACCTTTAAATAATTGGTCAGAAGAGACAGACCCCTCTGTCATGTCTGGAGATGAGTGGGTACATCCAACCAATGATATTGGCTGGAATACATCTGAAAATAGGGAGCTTGTCGAGAAAAAAATTCCTCCACAAGGTGTCCCTTTTACACATCCGGATAAAGATGTAAGCTATAATCAGGATTAATAAATGTAAGCATTAGCTAACAGCTAATGCTTTTTTGTTGAATTTAAAATCATCCCAGTTAAATGCAGTAAACACAAAAAGGCCTGCAAATCGCAGGCCTTAACTATCTTCTTTAGGTTTTATTTCTTTTAATGCGATTAAGCCAGCGATGACACACAGTGCTGTTATACTATAATACATGACCTGATGAGAAGCTTTCATTAATAAGACAAATACCGGCGGCCCCGCTGCCACTCCAATAAAACGCATTGAGCTATAAATAGAGGTAATGGTACCTCGTTCTTCTTTCTCAATCCCTTCTGTAATGAGAGAGTCTAAACAAGGCAGTGTGACCCCAATGCCTACTCCGCAAATAAAGAAGATCCCAAGTAAGAAATAGATATTTTCAGTAAAACTGATTGCAAATACTGAAACTGCTAATAAAGCAATACCAATAACCGTTATCCATTTCATTAACACCTTATTTTCCTTTATCTTCTTACCAGTAAAGTAAGAAGCAAGACATAAGGATGCAAGAGGAATTGCCAATATCAGCCCTTTCTTAAGTCCATCAATTCCATGCTTGTCTTCAAGCATCGAGGATAAATAAAATAATACCCCGAATAAGACAAACATTAGAATACAACCAATCGCAAAGATAGCATACAACCACCTACCACTATCCTTGAAAATTTCTTTTACTGAATGGAGAAACTCCTTAAATGGTAAAGGTTCATCTTGTTTCTCTGGGCTTTTCACTAAAAATATCATTAGTACGATAGAAACTAAGGTGAATACGGGAATCGCAAAGAAAGGCAAATACCAGACAATTCCAGCCAGAAGTGAACCAAGAATTGGACTTAACACCTTTCCAAATGTATTCGACGTTTCAATAACACCAAGCTCTTTACTTACTTCTTCTTCATCTTTAAACATATCCCCGACAAGAGGCATCACAACAGGGGCCGCTCCAGCTGCACCAACCCCTTGAAAGATACGTCCAACTAATATAATCCAATACGGATCTTTCATTTTCCATGAAGCCCAGCCAGAAATTAATCCTCCAATACCTGCAATAATTAAACTAGGGATAATTACTTTTTTACGTCCAATTCGATCAGATAAATAACCAGCAATTGGAATAAGAATGATCGCTACAATGGAATATAAAGTTATGACCATGCTTACTTGAAATGAGCTAATCTTCAACTTTTTTTCAATTGTTGGGAGAACGGGTATAAGCATCGAGTTCCCTAAAGTCATAACTAATGGTATGGAAGCTAGTGAAACTATTGACCATCTTTTACCATGTTCCATTTAACCTACCTACCTTATCAATAAATTCGACTTTCTTATCATTAGTACTTACACCCTATATTATATTTGTTACTTATTGGAAGTTATAAAAACTTTAGCACAGTAAAGTGGTGGGGGACAGGCCCCCACCGCTTTACTGTGCTAAAAGAAAAGGAATCTTTCATCATCTGAAAGATTCCTAAAGGTTATCCAATTATCACACGTTCTTTTGGGTAATGATATCGTACTTTCTTTTCTCTTCGGCCACCTAGTAAGAATAGGATTAGGATGATTCCGATTCGGCCTACAAACATTAAAAAGATAATAATACATTTACCGATTGTACTTAGATCCGGAGTAATGCCCATTGATAATCCAGATGTACCAAAAGCTGAGCATACTTCAAAAATAATACTGATCAATGGAAAGGGCTCTGTGACGAGTAGAACAAGGGTAGCTGTAAAACATAAAATAATCGCAATAAACGAAATTGCAAGAGATTTTAAAATATCCTCTTCATGCAGCTCTCGGTTAAAAATTTTAATATGTCGATTTCCCTTGGCGAAGTGGTAAATAAATAACAGATTTAACGCAAATGTTGTGGTCCGAATTCCTCCTCCAACGGAGCTTGGTGAAGCACCAATAAACATAAGGATCGATAAAAAGAATAAGGTCGGTTCACTAAATTGATTAACATCCATTGTTGCAAGTCCACCACTTCTAGTACTAACGGATTGGAATAAAGAATAAAAGAAAGCTTCATGCCAGACCATTCCTTTGAAGAAATGTTTTAATTCTAAAAGGATAATAACGATGGTACCGAAAATAATTAACAGGAAAAATGTGATTGAAGTCAATTTTGTAAACAGTGAAAATCTAAATCGAAAGCCATCTGTCTTTTTTGTAAGAAAATCCTTCACTTCAATTAATACAGGAAATCCAATTGCACCTAAAATAATCAAAAGCATATTAATGAATTGAACAAAATAATCCTTTGAAAAAGGAATGAGTGAGCTTCCTGTAATATCAAATCCTCCGTTAGTAGTAGCCGATACGGAGGCAAAGAAACCTTGTAAATAAGCTTGCTGCCAGGTAGGAAAGTACTTTAAAAAATAGGTCCCTAAAATAAGGGCGCCAACAATCTCTATGATGATAATAATAGCTAGAATTTGCCTCATAAGATTGACGAGTCCAGCTAGATTTGATTGGTTTTGATCAAGCATTATTAGCTGTCGTTCCTTTAAACCAATCTTCTTACCCATTATTAGCCACACAAACGTCCCTAGGGTCATAACCCCAATACCACCAAATTGTAATACAAAGGCTAGAATGAAAACACCGGGAACACTAAAAGTATCGGCTGTTGAAACGACCGTTAACCCAGTTACACTTACTGCACTAACAGCAGTAAATAAAGCGTCTATAAAAGTCCATTGAACTCCTTCTTTAAGGGCTACAGGTAAACTTAGTAATGTAACGGCTATCGTGACTGCTATAAAATAGAAGCTTACGATAAGCTGAGCTGGACTTAGCCTTTGAAGCTTTATCCTTATTGGTTGAAACATGATATCCATACCTTTCAAAAACGGTTTTTTACTTTTACCATTTTGAACTAAATAACCAAAAAGGGCAACCTGTTCTTGGCCATAAAATTTTTTACATAAATAACGGATCCTACCACAAAATGAAAACTTTGGTCAGTATTAGTTACTATATAATCTTTCATACTAAAAAAGCAATAACATATTGCAAAAGAGATGGAAGGAGGCGGGTCCAAATGGCTAACAGTAGTAATAAACTATTAGTGCCTGGAATCGAGCAGGCATTGGACGCAATTAAATACGAAATTGCACAGGAATTTGGAGTTAACTTAGGTTCAGATACAGTTTCAAGAGCAAATGGATCTGTTGGTGGAGAAATAACCAAGCGTCTTGTTAAGACTGCCCAACAACAAATTAACGGTCAATTCAATCCACAACAATAATTTCATATAAATGGCTAACCCGGGATTATTACATCCCGGGTTTTAATGTTTTATTCAGCTTCTGGAGTAAAGGTACGTTTTGAAAATTCCGTATCTAACATAAAAATTGCATTACTATCATCTTGAATTCTTTTTAGCTTTTGAATGATACTATCAAATAGATCTTCTTCTTCTACCTGTTCCTCAATAAACCATTTTAAAAATGTAATCGTTGCATGCTCCCGCTCATCTAGAGCGATATCTGATAAATGATAGATTCGGCTTGTTACTTCCTTCTCTTGCTTTAATGCTTTTTCAAAAACATCTAATAAAGATGTAAATGAGTTGTTTGGTGAATCAAACCCTTTTATTTCTGCTCTCTTACCTAATGCATTGATAAAGTTGTAGAACTTCATTGCATGAAAACGTTCTTCATCAGCTTGTACAAGGAAGAAATTCGCAAAGCCATCTAACCCTTCATCTGAACAATAAGCAGCCATAGCTAAGTATGCATGAGCTGAATAAAATTCATAATTCATTTGTTCATTTAGCGTTTTATGTAGTTTTTCTGATAACATAAAAAATCCCATCCTTCACCGTTATTTGCTTAAATTATATCATAAGTTTCTACATAAATTGACAATCAAACATTAAATTAACAATTTTCTAAATTGGGATTACACACTTAACTATTCTCCGAACCAACACTGTATACTAAACGTGCCGAGCCAAAAAAAGAGAATAGGCTATTACCTACTCTCCATTGAAATATCAATCATCATCATGCTCTGAATTTCTACCGCGATTTTCACGATCATCATCATCATCGTCTTCGTCTTCATCTTCATCTTCACTTTCATCATCTTCGTCTTCATCGTCATCATCACGATTACGTTGCTTGTTCTTTATTTTTTCCTTAACCTCTTTTAACTTTTCTTTCACTTCTGGTGGTGGTCCCTTTTGTCCTTTTCCTTCTTGATTTCCATTAGATGCGCCATCTTTATTAACAGTTGGATTCTCGTTAGTTTTTTCTTCTACTTTTACCTTTTGCAGTTCTTCTTTTTTCTCCTCGATCGGCGGTTTATTCGATACCTCTGGTTGTTTCTCTATCTTTTCCTCAACAGGTTTTTCTATCTTTGACTCTGGTTTTTCCTCTTTCGCCATAAGGAATTCCTTTACATACTTACCAGTAGAGATTCCCTTATCGATCGCCAGCTGTCTTTCTTCTGTGTTTCGATCCATAACCGTAATCAGAACATTTTCAGCCTGATAGTGTTTTGCCAAGCTATTTACATCATCTGTTAGCTTTTTCTTTAACTTTTTGCCTTCATCATCTACAATCACCGTTGCAAGGATAACCTCCTTGCCTTCTTCATAGTAACCTGATTCCTTGCTTTTTTGTATAATGCTATTTGTGACCACTGAGATTGAGTTGTTTTTCCACTCCTCGAGACTCTCAACGAGCAATCGCCCCTCTTCGTTATAGGCTTTTAGCGTGATTACCCGTAACTTTTTGTCCACTCCTGCTTCAATACTTGGATTAATATCAATCGACATATACGCATAGACTTGATGACTATCATAATAGGAAAATGCAGAAAAGAATAATATGACTGCGGCTACTGAACTCGCTAAAGCAATTCGAAGCTTTCCAAGATTAAACACTCTTGCTTTTTTGGTGCTAGCTCGTTCATTTAATGGAAAAAAATCAATTTCTTCTCCAATTTGATAGTTGTCTTTTACCTTCCTACCTTTTAGGAATTCACCATCAGGGGTTAGTACGGTTACATATTGCTTACTGACTTCAAGTATTACTCCTCTCTTCAATTGTCCATCACCCCTTTTACATACTCTTTTAAATAGGTATAATCACTTGCCATAATAATACTGACGGCAATAATATACTTTCTATTTCGCTCAATGGTTTTACGACTAACCTCAACTTCCTTTTCTAAATCCTTCATCGGAAGCCTTTTTTTCTCAAATAATATCCTTTTAAATTCTGGATTCTGAATAACCGCTTTTGCCACCCTCATTGCATTTTCTCTGGCATCAGCATGCTTAGGTGAATGTTCAACCAAGTCCTGAAAGGTGAGATCAAATTGTTTTAAAACGTTTTGATAATGAAAAATTTCATCCCTACGATGTTCGGTCTCGAGCTTAAGTTGATAGTCTTCAACTGCTGCATCTACTTCATATCTATTTTGTACAGTTTCCTCATCCTGCAGGGTTGAATCCAAGTTTACCGTTTGCTGTCTGCTTTCCTTTCGGATGAAATCAATCACTCGTCTTTTTATAATTAACTCAGCAAAAGCTAATAACGAGCTCCCTTTTTCGGGAGAATATTTCTCGATCGCTTCGTTAAAGGCAATTAGACCAATACTAAATTCATCATCTGCTTCTGTGATGTATCGCTTACAAACCTTTGAAACAGTTTTTGCAATAAAGGGTTTATAATCATTGATCAGTTCTTCTTTAAGTTGAGAACTTCCATTTTGAATATTTAACACTTTATCTTCCAAGCTTGGCTTCCTTCTTAAGTTAAAGAGTAAATTTAGCATAGGCTTCACCTCGTCTCTTCTGTAGATAAATTCGCTTTTGGATGCTGCTTTATGTCCGTGTAATAAATTAAATATCACAAAAAAATAGCCACTTCAATTTTTAGAAAGTGACTTTTTATAATTGCTTAATTATATCATGAATTATTTTAATTTCATGTCCAATTTTTGGTGAGATTCCCATGTAAGTCAGCCTTTCTAAACAAAAACACCCCTCTCAAAAAGAGAGGAGCACGGATTTATTTCTTTGCAGAGCTCTTGAAAATCGTTGCTCTTTTTTTCCACATTACATATAACACAATGATGATGACTAATCCAATGGTAATTGGAATTAAATATTGATCGGCAATCCCACCAACATCCTTCCAACGAGGTCCAAGCTGTACACCTAAGTAGACATATAAAGCTGTAATTGGGAACATTGCTATGAATGTGTAGATACTAAATACCCAGACATTCATTTTAGCCATCCCACATGGTATGGATATTAGCGTACGTACTCCTGGAACAAAACGACCAGTAAAGGCGACGATTCCGCCGTACTTTATAAAAAATTCATCTGCTTTATTTATTTGCTCTTCTTTTATAAATATATACTTCCCATACTTAATAAGAAATGGTCTTCCACCATATCTTCCTAGCGCATAAAGAGTCAGTGGACCAAATGTCCCGCCAATCGTTCCCGCTAGAACAACAAGCCAAAATGACATATCCCCTTCATAAACCCAGTACCCTGCTAGTGGTAATACAACTTCTGCCGGAACGAATTCAAAGGTTAACGCTAGCATAATTCCTGCATATGAGAACTGCTTAAGAAACTCTACAAATGATATGATCCATTCTTCCATTGGTTGCTTCCTCTCATTTTCTAAAGCTTTTATTTAGTAGGACATACAATCGTTATTTTATAGGTATGTGATAAGAAGGTCAATGCTGATTGGAAAACTTTCTATTGAGTGAAAGCTGCTACATAGGAAATGATATAAAAAACACCTCTTGAAGGAAGTGATACTATGCATACAATGTGGAAAGGCTCTATCAGCTTCGGGCTTGTAAACATACCTATTAAGCTCTTCTCTGCTACAGAAGATAAAGATATCAAGCTAAGAACTCTCCATAAGGAGTGTCATACCCCGATTAAGTATGAAAAGGTTTGTCCAAATTGTGAAAAAGAAGTCGGGACTGATGATCTGGTAAAAGGTTATGAATATGTGAAGGGTAAATTTGTCATGATTACCGATGAAGAACTTGCTAGCCTAAAAGAAGAACACGAGGAAAAGAGTGTTGAAATCATTGATTTCGTCAACTTAGAAGAAATTGATCCGATTTACTTTAGCCGTTCCTATTACATGGGACCAGGAGAAAACGGCAATAAAGCATATGCCTTGTTAAGGGAAGCACTTCAAAAGTCTGGAAAAATTGGGATCGCTGAAATTACGATTCGTTCCAAGCAACAAATGGCAGTTGTGAGAGTCTATAAAAACACATTAGTCATGGAGACCATTCATTACCCTGATGAGGTTCGTAATGTAGAGGAAGTGCCAAGTGTCCCTGAGAATGTTGACATTAATTCAAAAGAGCTTGATACAGCGATTATGCTCATCGATCAGCTAACCACTGAATTTCAACCTGAAAAATATAAAGATGATTATCGTGAAGCTGTTCATGGTCTCATCCAAGAAAAAATTAATAAGAATGAAGGAACAACTTCTAAAGAAGCACCTCGTACAAATGTCGTTGACTTAATGAGTGCCTTACAAGCGAGTATTGAACGGACAAAGGATAAAGCACCTGCTTCTCCTAAACCCAAAAAAGCCACTCCTAACACACCTGTTGCTGAGGAGAGAACCGGTACAGATGCAACGCAAGCTGCACCTAATGAAAAGAAAAAAACTAGAACGACTAGGAAAAAGGCTTAATAAAACAGGAGTGGGTAGGCTCACTCCTGTTTTATGATCCAATTAGAAGCTTCAAATAGACTTTCAAATCGTTGATCTGCTAAGTCTGTTGGGTCATCCCCAACTAAGATGGTGGTTGTACCAGCCGCTTTTCCAGCAAGAATATCGACTTCTCGGTCACCAACCATATAACTTGTTTTTAAATCAATGTCGTACTTTTGGGCTAAATCTGTAAGCATTTTGGAACCAGGCTTCCTACATTCACAGCCCGCGTTTGGTTTATGAGCACAATAGGCAACCTCGATAACTGAAGCACCAAACTTACTCAGTTCATCCTCTAGCCTTTTATGTACAGCTTGTAACGCCTTTTCAGTCATAAACCCTAACCCTACCCCACCTTGATTCGTTACAACAAAAACTGGAAAACCTGCATCATTTAAATTTTTGATAGCTTCTCCTACTTTTGGCAATAAATATAAATCACTCGGTTTATTGACAAACTTTACCCTTTTGGAAAGAACTTCGTTAATAACTCCATCTCTATCTAGAAAGACTCCGCGTTTCAAGATCATTCCTCCTATCCAAGTAATCTTCCATTTAAATTATTGCATAAAAAGGGTGAAAACAAAAAAAGGTAAGAAAAACATATTGTGAGAGGAAATAATTATGATCAAGATTCCAAAACCAATGCTACCTACTTTAACCACCGAATTTCCCAAAGGAAAGGATTGGACGTACGAAATTAAATATGATGGATTTAGAGCACTTTTATTTATAGACCAACATACCTTCCATTTCATAAGTCGAAATGGTCTTTCATTAACAGATCAGTTTCCAGAAGTTGAAGAAGCCGTATTATTGGCGAGAGAAATATGGAATGATTATTTACCCCTCCTTTTTGATGGTGAATTATGTATTCTTGAATCCTCCCATAAAGCGAATTTTGAAGCTATTCAGCTTCGCGGTCGACTTAAAGCAAAAGACAAAATAAATATTCAAATGGAGCAAAAGCAAGCTCATTACTGTATCTTTGATTTACTAAAAATAAACAATGAAAACGTTAGTCAACAAGCTTTTAAGGATCGGAAAGGAAAACTTCAGAAGTTATTTGAACAAGGAGATTTACCGTTAGAGGTTCAACCACACTCTTCCGTATTTTTTCAATACATTAGGAATTATGAAAAAAGTGAAGAAATATGGAGACTAGCAGAGCGATACGATGCAGAGGGCGTCATTGCAAAGCTTTGGACCAGTAAGTGGGAGGAAGGAAAACGAACTACTCAGTGGTATAAGATTAAAAATTGGAAAGAAGGCTCTTTCTTTGTTTTGGCGTATGAAAAAAAGAATGGCTTTTTCCATTTAGGGATTGTTCGAAATGGTGAAATTCAAAACGCTGGATTAGTGTCACACGGGTTTTCTTCAGAGGAACGAGATGCCCTAATTCAAGTTATAAAAGTCAATAAAAAAACTGAGAACCAAGATTTTATTTATGTA
Source organism: Bacillus sp. AK128 (assembly GCF_053903075.1). Lineage (NCBI taxonomy): Bacteria > Bacillati > Bacillota > Bacilli > Caryophanales > Bacillaceae > Bacillus > Bacillus sp. AK128. Next base: position 3,147,323 of record NZ_CP096379.1, read on the forward strand.
GAACCAAGTATTTGTATGGATATTCTTTTTCTAGAGCTTTATAAGGATCAACTGAGACAACCATCATTCAAACAATTTAGGTTTGATTTAAAATGGGAAGAATGTACATGGGAAAAACTCCTCCAAAGTATCAATCCCATTCCTGAAGAAGTGACAATCACTCACCCAGATAAGCCGTTATGGCCTAAAAAAAATATTGATAAACAAACGTATTTATTTTACTTAAGAAGTATCGCGCCTTATCTTATGCCATTTCTAGAGAATCGCTTATTAACTGTAATCAGGTATCCCCATGGCATGCTGGGTGAACCGTTTTATCAAAAAAACTGTCCTGATTATGCCCCTGACTTTATCCAAACGGTTATGTCAGAAGGAATTAATTATATTGTTTGTAACAAGATTGAAACGTTAATGTGGCTCGGTAATCAATTAGCTTTTGAGTTTCATATTCCTTTTCAAACGATTCATTCAACTGGGCCATCGGAAATTGTATTTGATTTAGATCCACCTTCTAGAGATTATTTTCATCTAGCGGTAAAAGCTGCTTTAATTATGAAGGAAGTGTTTGATGGATTAAAACTAGAAGCATTTATCAAAACATCTGGGAATAAAGGATTGCAAATTTACCTTCCTCTACCTGAGAATACCTTCTCGTATGATGATACAAGAAAGTTTACCGAATTTATCGCTCACTTTTTAATTACTAAAGATACTGAAAGCTTTACAATTGAAAGACTGAAGAAGAACCGTGGAAAGAAGCTGTATGTTGACTATATTCAGCATGCAGAAGGAAAAACAATTATTTCTCCTTATTCAGCAAGAGGAAACGAAGATGGATTAGTGGCTACTCCTCTTTACTGGGAAGAAGTGACCGAACAATTATCACCTGAGCTATTTCCCGTGAACAAGATGGTAGACCGAATTAAAAAGGTTGGAGATCCGTTTCAAGGCTATTTCAAAGCAAAGGAAACACAACCTTTTCATGACATTTTAGAATTCTTGGCTCAGGCACATTGATTGATGTACCTGAGCTTTTCTTATGAAGTATATTCGATTAGCCAGCAATCTCGATATTCTCCCTCATGCCATTCATGCTTAGGTAGGAGTTTCTTTTTTATAAATCCGCATTTTTCATAACACCGAATGGCACGTTCATTCCAGGTTTGTGGGTCCATTACAATTTTGTCAGCTCGCATTTCGTTCGTTAAATATTGAACCATCATGGTGACTAGATTTGTACCGATTCCTTTATTCCAGTAATCGACTTCACCAATAAACTGATCCATCCCAAAAACCGTAGCTTCTCCATGATAGTCAAAATCCATTTTTTCTTGAACAGGAAGCGGATAGTATTGGATGTATCCAATGGGAGTGTCTTCGAAAAGGATTATATTCCGGTAGATCATTTCATTTTCCTTATGAAAAAACTTTTCTTTTACTAGTTGGAGATTAAAGACTCGGTCTCTGCCCTCATAGTATTGTAAAACCCTCTCATCACTTAGCCAGCCAGCTAGTAACTTAGCATCTTCATTTTTTAAAGGTCTAATTGTTAAAGTATCTTGCTTGATTATCATATTAAATTCATCCTTTTATCGGAAAATGGTAAACGTCATAATATGTATGTTTCGTGAAGCCCAGTTTTTCGGCAATTCTAATTGAATCTTTACGGAATGATTCTGTCGTCCAATGTGGGGTATACCCTTTATTTAAACATTCCTCAATAAATCTCTCCGCCATTTCAGTGACAATACCTTTCCCACGATGTGCCGTACTATAGGTGTTTATACCGATTTCATAGTGCTTTTCGTAGGTGAAAGCTGAAATACAGGTACCAACGACTTCTTTACCTTTTTTAACTGATACACCTAACCCTTTATGACAGAAATCATCCCAACTTGGCCAAAATTTTTCAATCTCAGCATTGATTACACCTGTTGAATCATCTAGGATCTGTTCTTTAGTAATAGTTGAAAATTGATATTCAGTTACTGATTGAATATCCGAATACTCTAGATATTGATAGAATTTCTCTTCGCCAAAAGTGAAAGGCACTCTTTGTGCTTTGTGAATTGGATTTTTCTTAAAAATAGTTGAAATATAAGGATCCCATTGGTTGAATGGATACATCTCTAAATTAAAATGATCATCTCCGATCATGAGGGCCTCAGGAAAAACTTGCTCTTGTAAAAATCCTTCAATCGTCTCCACAAACTGTAGAGTTGGAACTCCAACAAAATAGAACATTTCATTCTTTGCCCAAATAAGGGCCGCTTTCGGTGAGTTCACTCTCGAATCAACATAAACCCTACCGCGATTATTACCCTCAATCACCCCTTGGATCACAGGCTTATCACCAATATAAGGAAAAGCTTGATTTACTAACCTATACTCACTAGGTTCCAGTTCATACATACTAATTACTCCTCAACTATAAATCTTCCATTTTATGCCACAGTTAAAATTTATTATAAATTACAAACGGTCATCTGGGAATATGTTTTAACACAGTAAAGCGGTGGGGGACAGGCCCCCACCGCTTTACTGTGTTAAAGTTCCTTTTTTGACTGATAAAATAGGGAGTAAATTCTAATAAAAAAAGCCTCTTGCACTAGTCTAAGGAATCCAGTTTAAACCGGATTCCTAGCTATGTTAAGAGGCTCGTTTCTGATTGTTCTAATTTCATCTTTGTTATGACCAATTTGATTTTAAAATAGTCAATCTCAGCTGGAAGTGCCTCTTTAAGAGGCTTTAAACGCTCAGCACCGATGATATTTACTTGCTCACTAATTAAGGATTCTTCTTCTTCACTAAGTAAATCTGACCATTTGAAAGGGTTACCTTCCTCAATAGCCTGAATGATGTGATTTTGAATCGTAATCAAGGATCGTTCCCGCTGATTTGCTATATCCTCCATGCTCATTCCTTCTTTATATAAAACATAGGAAACTAAATGACTCGGTTCACCATCTTCTTTTCTATTAGATTTAGAGGTAACCTGCACCTGTTCATCTTTAGGATTATAATCTTGGATAATAGTCAAAAAGCGTTCGCCATATTTTTCCCGTTTCTGTTCACCAATCCCTTTAACCTCAATTAATTCATCCATGCTTAAAGGCATTCGATCACTAAGCTCCCTTAAGGTTTTATCAGAAAAGATGACAAAAGGTGGTACTTTTTCTTCAGTTGATATTTGTTTTCTTAACTTCCTCAACTGGTTGAACAGACCTTCGTTTGTTTCTATATGGGTATTTTGGTTTTGAATCCTTGTTGCCCTCTTGAAAACCTGTACTTCTCCCACTAGGACGGGAATAGATTCTTTATTTAGAGATACAACAGGATATTGACCTTCCGACAGTGAGAGAAATCCTTCTGCTATAAGATACTGAATCATTGCACTGATTTCTTTCTCTGGGTACTTTGAAAGAAGTCCATACGTAGAAAGCTTTTGAAAGCCAAGTTCTAGCACTCTCTTATTCTTTGATCCTTTTAATACTTGAGAAACAAGAGTGATGCCAAACCTCTCATTCATTCTTTTTATACATGAAAAAATAATTTGGGCATCCTTCGTTATATCTATTTTCTCGCGATGATCCTTACAGTTCGAACAGCTATCGCATGATTCATAGTCTTGATCATTACTAAAATATTGTAGTAGATGAACCTGAAGACATTGTTCGGTATGACAAAAATCAATCATCGTTTGCAGCTTTTTATACTCTTGTTGTTTTAAATCAGGACTAAGAAGTGTTTGTTCAATTAGGAACTTTTGAAGATGAGAGTCCTGTGGAGCATAGAGAACCACGCATTCACTTAACTCTCCATCCCTTCCTGCTCTTCCTGCTTCTTGGTAGTAGGATTCAATATTTCTAGGTACCTGATAATGGATAACAAATCTAACATTTGATTTATTGATTCCCATCCCAAATGCGTTGGTAGCTACCATTATGTCAGTTTGATCAAATAAAAACGCCTCTTGCGCCATTTTTCTTGCTTCTTCATTAAGACCAGCATGATATTTAGATACTAAATACCCTTGCTTAGCTAAAAATCCATGTACCTTATCAACGTCTTTACGTGTAGAAGCATATATAATTCCTGGCTTGCCATTATTTTTTGAAACATAGTTCTTAATAAACGCTAATTTATCGACGCCCTTTTCGACCGAAAGAATAAGATTATCCCGTTTAAATCCTGTTGCTGTCACATTCTCTTGATTGATAAAAAGAAGCTTACAAATGTCATCAACGACTTCATTTGTTGCAGTTGCCGTCAATGCTAGAATGATAGGATTCGAAGGAAGACTTTGGATTACTTGGGAAAGCGTACGATAGCTTGGACGGAAATCATGACCCCATTGGGATACACAGTGAGCTTCGTCAACCGCAATCATGTCAACATGGAGCTTTTCAAGCAAGGAGCAAAATTGAGGGGACTCAAAACGTTCGGGTGCCACATAAATTAATTGATATTCTCCATTTTGAGCAGCAGCTAATCGCTCATTCACCTCTTTTTGAGTCAAGGAGCTATTAATATAGGTCGCTGGAATATCAATCAGGTTTAAACTATCAACCTGATCCTTCATTAGAGAAATTAACGGTGAAATAACAATCGTAATACCTTTCATTAATAAAGCAGGAATTTGATAGCAAACAGACTTACCACCACCTGTGGGCATCAACACAAGTGAATTTCTGCCAGACAAAACCTTGTCTATGACCTCAGCCTGTCCACGCCGAAACGAGTCATATCCATAATACTTTTTCAATAAAACCTCTGCTTCCTTTAAAATACAGCATCCCTCCTAAACAAATGTACCCAACTATTATATCAAACACACACTACCTTTTAACATAAAACTTCACTAGGAATATAGAGGAATTTTATGAACGATTTGACCCTTTACTACATTAACGCAGTGGGGGCCTGACCCCCACTGCGTTAATGTGCTAAAGCCTATCTCATTTTAAACCAAGTTTCGCTCTCTCTGTTTGAATCACTTCAGGATCTATCTTTTCAAATAGAATGGACGTTTTATTAATTGATAAAGCTTCCACCTCTATATACTTCCAACTGATTCTCTTTATTTGAAGAAAGTCTCTTATCTGTTTTGTTGAAAATGGTAAAAACGGGGAAAGTAGGATTGATAGGTTGGCAATCAGTTGAACACATGTATATAAGGTGTTGTTACACTGTTCCAAGTCTTCATTGTAGTCAATCCAGGGTCTTTGAGTATCAAAGTATTTATTTCCTTCACGAATCAATTCAAATACACCTTCTAGCGCTGATCTTATTTCACCTTTTTCTATTTTACTGCCTGTAATATGATACAGCTCGGTTAGCCTACCCTTAATCGTTTGATCTATTTTCCCAGTTGGAATCTTTCTATCAAATGATTTTTCTATAAACTTTAATGTTCTATTTACTAAATTTCCGTAAGCCCCTAATAATTCCCCGTTATGAGAATGAACAAATTCTTGCCAAGAAAAATCAGCATCTCTCTTTTCTGGTGCATTGATTGTTACATAGTACCTGATTGAATCTGGATGGAAATCTTCTAATAGTTCTGGCACCCAAATTGCATAGTTTTTACTTGTAGAAAATTTCTTCCGTTCAATCGTAAGATATTCATTCGAAATAATATGACTGGGCAGCTTTAAGTCTCCTATACCTAGAAGAAGAGCTGGCCATATAATAGTATGAAATGGAATATTGTCCTTGCCATGTACATAATATGCTTTAGTGTTTTCTAACCAATATTTCTTCCAGTCCTTCCCCTCAAGCTCCGCCCACTGAATTGACGCGGATAAGTAACCTGAAACAGCTTCAATCCATACGTAAATCTTCTTATCTTCAAACCCTGCCACTGGGACAGGAACACCAATTGGTAAGTCTCGTGACACTGCACGGTCCTGTAATCCTTCCTCCAGATATCTCCTTGTTAAAGTAATTGCATTTCTTCTCCACCGCTCATCTTCTTCTCCCTCTTTCACATAGTCTTTTATTTTCTTTTGAAAGCTAGATAAAGAAAAGTAGAAATGCTCCGTTGCTTTTACAGTAGGTGGGGAACCACATAATTTACATGACCGTTCTTTCAATTCTAGAGGATCTAAAATAGAGGAACAGCTATCACACTGATCACCTCTTGCTTCGGCATTGCAGTGTGGACATAAACCTTCCACATAACGATCAGGCAGAAACTGCTCACAACCTTTACAGTATGATTGATCTACCGTTTGTTTATAGATGAACCCCTTCTCCAATAACTTACTAAAAATATTTTGTACCACCTTATGATGACTAACAGAGTCTGTCCTTGTAAATAAATCATAAGTGAATCCAAGCTTATGAAAACAATCTACAAACTCTTGATGATAGACATCTGTAATATACCGAGGATCTCTCCCCTCCTGTCTAGCTCTAATAGCAATGGGCGTACCATTACAATCACTTCCTGAAACATAAAGAACCTCTTCCCCCTTTAAACGAAAGTACCTAGCCAAAATATCTCCAGGTAGTAAACTCGAAATATGCCCCAAGTGAAGTGAACCATTTGCATAGGGCCAGGCCCCTCCTATAAACACCGCCATCTTAACCCCTCCATTTAACATTTTAATAAAATGCTTTATCCTATTAACGCAGTGGGGGCCTGTCCCCCACTACGTTAATGAGATAAAGTATTCAAAGGAATAAAAAAAACCTCGTCCTTTTACAAGTTCACTTGTAAAAGGACGAGGTTATCCCCGTGTTACCACCTTTTTTCACCAATGGTTTACACCTTTGGTCTCAACAGGTACGGAGCATCTCCAATGCAATGTGCTCGATACCGTGACATTTGTAACGGATGCCAATTCCCGTTGCAGCCTACCTCCTAAGGACTCGGTGCACAGCTCAGAGGCCATTTTCCAATAGTAGTTCCTGCTTCTTTTCACCAACCGAAGCTCTCTGGGGAGGAACATGGTATTGTACTTTTCTCTTCACAGCTTTTAACATATTCTGTCAGAATACAAAGTGAAAATCAAGTCTTTTTTGAATCAAATAAAAATTTCTGTTTTTTCCTAATAGATTCTCATCATTTTAGAAAAACTAATACTTAATTCACTTAAAGGAGGTATTTTACACTTGTATAGAATTATTTCTTTGGTATTTATTATACTCTTAATGGTCCCTGCTTCTTCTATTGCGGCCAAAACATGCACTCTTCCTTGTCATCACTATAATGATCATATAAATATCCAAATTAAGGAAATTAAAACTCCTCATTCCCCTAATAATAACTCACTTTGGATTCAAGTATTAAATAATGAACACGTCAAACAACAGGTATCGATTGATGGTTATTTTGAAAGCTCGATTCTTGACTTGAAACTTCCTTTGTTCACTTCTGTCATCATAAACGAATTACCTCAAGACAAAGATTTTATTTTCCAACAATATTATGAACCAGCAAGTACAAAGAAAATAGGGCTACTGTTAAACTGGAAAGAAAAAGGTCAACTTTATAGTGATATGATTTTAGTCGATTTTGAATAGCATTCAAATATTAAGAAAAGGGGGATAATCCCCCTTATTCTTATTTCCCAAGAAATTTGTCGAACTTAATGAACACCTAGGTAGATTCCTAGAATTCCAACTTCCTAATATTTTTTTCCTTATAAAGGTATTTCTCTTATTACTTCTGGCCATTCTTACATGTAAGGAGGTGGAAGACATGGGAGATTCACCATACAAAATAATTGATAAAACGGAAAACGAGAATGCCACCACTATCGTCTACCTGTGTGAAAATGATCCAGTTGAACACTCTCTGTTTCAGTGTTCTTTCATTAACAAAGAAGACTATTATGAAGTGAAAGAACATTTACACTTCTGTCTGAAAACAGAAGATTTTTTAGATATAAAGGGACTTTACTCCAACGACCTTGAACAATCAATTATTGCTAAACTAAACGAAAATGCCATTACCCTCAACTAGACTATTATACTTCAGCAGTCACAACAGTTTGTTCCTTTGAACTTACAGTTAAGACTCCCGCTTCATCATCAATGGCGTCTGGTATCTCTACTTCTAAATTCCTAATCCTTGGATGTAAATAACATCCTATACTTAGTGCTGCCCATAAAATACCCAATGTTAGAAAGAGTAATCCAATTCCTCGTCCTTCTCCTACACCAATAAAACCACCTATACTAGTTGCCAACAATCCACCCTCAACCATCAAAGGATTAAAGACTTTTTCAGTAACTGGACCTGCCGTAATATAAGCAATCGGTGATAAGGATAGAGCAATCATTCGTCTTAGTGCAAACACCCTTCCTTGTACATTTGGATGAACCTTCCTTTGCCATATCGTCTGACTAGCAGTATTTCCAAAAGGTAATAAGATCATCGTGATAAACATTCCCACCGTGATAACAGCAATAGATGGTACCAGTCCGGTTATACTCACACCTATTGCACTAAAAAAGCCAAACAATAAAAATTGCTTTATTTGATTTTTCATTCCTCCCCAAACACTTATTAGCACACTTCCTACTAACATTCCACAACCCGTAATAGAGATTACTACCCCTAATGCCTTTTCACTTCCTAGGGTTAATATTAGCGGTTGAAGTAGAACATTTAGGTACCCTAATAAAAAATTAGCGAAAGCGAAATAAAATAACATACCAATAAGCGCTGGTCTTTCTCTTATATAAGACCATCCCATTAGAGCTTCCTTAATAAATGGGGCTTTCTCTACTTTCACGTCTTTAGTAAGTTCAGGTAACTTAACAAAAATCAAAGTAGATACAGCTATTAAAAATGAAATAAAGTCAATTAATATAACACCATTTAACCCTATAAAGCCAAGTAAAAAACCCGCTGCCAATGGGGCAATGATCATAGAAATTGAATCTGCCATTTGAACCATGCCGTTTGCTCTTCCGAGGTTCTTTTTAGGGACGAGTAAAGCAATCGTTGACTGATAGGCAGGTAATTGAAAGGCACTACTGAAGGATGAAATCGCTGCTGCAATAAAAATATGCCATGCTTCCAGATTACCACTTGATAATAGGATAAAAATTACTAACGTACTTAGGCCCGCTAAACAATCGGCCGCAATCATCACATATTTTCGCTTCCATTTATCCACTATATAGCCAGCGAAAGGTGCTGCAATAATCCCTGGCAACACAGCTGACATGATGATGAGTGAAAACAATGTAACCGATCCAGTTGTTTGAAATACCCATACCCCTAATGAAAATGAGGTTAATCCTGAACCGACTACCGAAGCAAGCTGCCCAATCCAGATCACTAAAAAAGTATTAAAACTTTTCTTCATCATCGTCATCCTCCTACTCGGTCATCTTATAAAAAGATAAGAGTAAATTGTATTCTTCACCTTTGCAATCATCTAACTTTTTATTATCAATCCGTTGATTCCACTTCTCTGACAATGCTCTTAATTCCTTATATAATTCATCTCGATCTTCATCTAGCATTGCGTGACTCATCTGAAAGAATAAAGGTTTAAAAAATTCCTCATCTTTTTGTGCTTTTTCTATTGAATTTAAAAGGCTGACTCGAAAATCGCGTAAGGAACTGTTAATGATCTGACTTTGTTCACTAAATTCGTGTATCCCCTCTCCCTCTGTTCTTGAGAGCTTTATGCGAATAACCTTAGCAACAGGAAGATAATACTTTTCTACAATCCCACCATTTATTTTTGTTTCAGTTAAAATCAGTAACTCTAACTTAACAAGTTCTTTAACATGATAGTGAACCTTTGATGCAGGCAATTCTAGTTGGTCTGCTATTTGTTTAGCTGTTCTTGGTTGATCATCCTTGAACATATTAATAATTTTCATTCGTAGGTCATGAGATAAGACTTTGGCTTGCTGAAGATTCTTCACTTCAAAATAGTCTAACTGCTTCATTTTAAAACTCCATTCAGTTTTTATTTATCATTCAAGAAAATTTGAATGAGTTATTTTTCTTGATTATATATTCATTTGGAATAAATTACAATAATTTAACAGTAAAAACCATTCGACAAAATTACCTTTTATTTTTTTTGAAATTCTTAAGCTTGTAAAACTATGACCAATAACCAGTTTTATGCATATGCTTTTAAGAGATATAAAGCAAAGGAGCTTTGAAATGACTTATTCATATACAGATTTACTTGCCCTTCTGGGAGTAGGCGGGGCACATCCAGGAGGTTTAACTTTGTCGAGGGCTGTATTAGAGGAACTTAATCTCAGCCAACATACTCATTTCTTAGAGGTTGGATGTGGAACTGGACAAACGACTGCTTATATATCTAATCATTTTCCATGTCAGCTATATGCGATTGACCACCATCCAGTCATGATAGAAAAAACTAAGTCTCGTCTATCAATAGATGATCAATCCGTGCACATAAAGGAAGGTTCAGCTGAACATCTACCATTTGAAGATAACAAGTTTGATTATGTATTATCAGAATCAGTTACCGCCTTTACTGACATAAGCTTATCCTTAACAGAGTATGCAAGGGTTCTAAAGGAGAAAGGTGAGCTACTTCTAATTGAAATGACAGAATTAGCGGCTATGGATCAACTTGAATCAACAGAAATTATTGACTTTTATCATTTTAACGAAATTTTAACTGAAGAAGAGTGGATTAGTAGATTAAATATCGCGGGTTTCACTGATGTTAAAGCTGTTTCCATAGATCTTGAAGAATTACTACTAGAAGTTGATGATTTTACTGAATTTGATATTAGTCCTGGTATTGATCCAACTTTATTTGATTTATTAGATCGACATGAGCAGCTTACACAGCAATATAAAAACAAGCTGGGTTTTCGTGTATTTTTCTGTAAAAAAGCTTAACTAGTCAAATGTACAATCTCTCCTTACCTTCTACACATAAGATATTAGCGTATAGGATAGCTGACTGATTATCTTTTTTGAAGCAAAGATAACTAGTCGACTAGTTCACTTATGCAAACAAAGGAGGTAAGATAGAATGTCACATGATATGTATGGATTATGTTGTCGATACCAAGGTAAGTTAGTTCGAATTAATGAACACGGAGGACGTGTACATGTAGGTCGTATCCAGAGAGTAACACGCACTCACGTTTTCATCGAACCAGTTGGAACTAGAGGTGGATTGGGTTACGGATACTGGGGTGGCTACGGTGGCTACGGCTATGGTGGATATGGCTATAGTTTAGCACTAGGTGCAATTGCAGGTCTTGCACTAGCAGGCGCATTTTTCTGGTAAACTCACCAGTTATTCTAAATCAATCAAGTTAATTATTTTCATTTTACTCCTACCCTTTATCGCATTAACGTAGTGGGGGTCAGGCCCCCACCACTTTAGTGTGTTGAAGTGTTTTTTTCAATCTATAAACTGGTTCCATCTCTAAACCGGTTGGTTCCTTCATATAATGGGATAAGCCTATTTAAGGAGGATATGTTGATGGATCGACAGCGAACGTTATTTTATGGATTTATTGTGGGTGTTATTTTTATGATGTTTCCCGTTCCTAGTGTTTCGGTATTAGGTGACCTTATTGTTTCTTTAAGAGGACCTATTCAGATTATTGGATTAATCTTATTTGTAGCTTGCAGTATTCCGCTTATCTTTCATACGATTAAAACCTTTATTAAATAGTGTTGATTCCTCCTTACTCCACTCATTTAATTTCATATCGTCATACATATTTTGCGATGAATCGTACACTCTAAAAATCGTAATGATGGATAGGAGGATGATTATGGAAAAGAATGCAAGAGGCTATGTTCAAGAAACATATTCGGCTTTAACTACTGCAAGGGAAAACCTTCAGAATGCTCTTCAAACGGTTGAGAGAGATTCGAATCGAAATGAGATCCAAGATTCGCTTCAAGCTGTTGAAGAAGCAATTCAGCAGTGTAGTAAGACGGTATCAAGGCTAGAAGAGGTTTAAAAAAACACACAGCAAAAAGGTAGATCCTAAATGGACCTACCTTTTCTTGTCACTATTAGTGAACACTCGATTGAACTTCTAGCTTTTCTGCATAGTCTTCTAATAAACCGACTGAATTGATATCTGTTTCAAATAAAGGTATATATCTAATCTCCTGTTTTGAGAACTCCCTTTCAATCCACTCTAAATATTCACCCTCAGTCTCTCTGCGTTTTCTCCAAAAGTCCCCGGTAATTTCTTCAGATAACACTTTGTTCACAACAAGCCCTTCCACCTCGAGTTGATGCTTATGGAGCTGCTTAATCGCTTTAGAGGTCTCTAATATGGGAAGTCTTTCCGGATTTAATACAAAGATAAAGCCTGTAATCGCTTGATCCAGTAAAATCTTTCTAACTGCTGCGAATCGTTCCTTACGCTTTTGCAACACTTGATAAATCGGGTCCTCAATCGGCTCACCATCATTCAAAAGCTGAACATAATTGTCATTCCGTTTCTTTCTCCGTTCAAGCATACCATCAATCCATACACTCATTAATTCAGGTAAGGTTAACAGTCTAATAGTATGACCGGTTGGTGCAGTATCAAATATTATGGTTTCGTAATTCTCCCCTTCATCCAAAATAATTGAAACAATCCGGTCAAATAATGCCGCTTCCTCCGCTCCTGGAGTAGAGCTTGCGGCATCAATCTGTCTATTCACCTCGTCAAGCATCGTTGACTTCACCACACCCTGAATATTTTCCTTCACTGTTTTAATGTAACGATTCGACTCCAAGGTTGGGTCAATTTCAAGTGCATCTAAATTTGATGCCACCCTAGTTGCATGATTCTTCAGCTCAATGTGAAAAATATCCCCAACGTTATGGGCTGGATCAGTTGAAATCAGTAAGGTTTTCTTATTCTGCTTTGCATGTAAAAGAGCAAGTGCCGCAGCGCTCGTTGACTTCCCTACTCCACCTTTTCCACCGACAAAGATTATTTTCTTATTCATTAACATAGTCACATCATCCTTTAGCAGCAGCGTATTCCATCTAGTGGTGATTTCTCCATCCCCATCCGTAAATGCCAATCATGGAATTTCTCAAGGATATAAGGATAAAGCTCCAATGTATAATAAAAAGCTGGGTTTGGTAGTCCTAATGTTTCTGACATACAAAGTAATAAAAATAAATCATCCTCATCTCTTAACTCTCTAGCAATCTCTGTCCGATGTTGAACAGATAAAATCTCATCATAAAGTTGAAATAACTTCTTCAAGGCAGTTATACCCTTTTCCATTTCCTTCACCTACTTACGAAAAGTGAAAAGGGAACCCTTATAAAACGGGCTCCTCTCTTCCCTACATATTTGTATGAATATTCGTTGGATCATCCTTTTTTGAAAGTTCCTTAAAGGCAGTTAACACAATCCAGATCGCAAATACTAAGATGATACTACCCAATATGAATAAAAGTAGATTCGCATCGGTTGCTCCCAGACCCGACCACTCAAAGAACACTTGCTGTACCATCGCCCAAACGGTCATAAGGAGAATAAATACCATTGGTATAAAGGTTACCAAATAATTTCTTCCTAGTCGTTTCAACCAGATGGAGATAAGCAGCAAACTAATTCCTGCTAATAACTGGTTTGACGTACCAAATAGTGGCCATAATAAGTATCCACCAGATCCAAATCCATTAGGACCTTTTGGTAAAAGAACGAGTGCAGCACTAGCAAATACAGCAGCAGATGTTGCAACATGCGTCTTTGTTAATGCATTCACTTTATACTCTTGACCTAACTCGGCAATGATATATCTCATTAAACGGACCGAAGAATCTAATGTTGTGGCTGCAAAACTTACGACGATTACTGAGATAATTGTTCCAGCAATACCAGCAGGAATACCAATTCCAGTTGCAAGCTGGGCTCCACCATTGATAAAGTTACCTAATCCACCTGCATTAGCAGCACCAAAGCTACTATAAGCCTCTTTAAATTCACCAACATTGGCAAATACGGTCACACACGCAATAATCGAAATTAACGCAAGAAAGCCCTCTCCCACTGCACCAAGATATCCAACAAAGCGAGCATCTGTCTCTTTATCAAGCTGCTTAGAAGTAGTTCCAGAAGAAACAAGTCCGTGGAAACCTGATATTGCTCCACATGCAATCGTGATGAATAATAATGGTAACCACGATTTGTCCGCAACATCTAGATTTGTAATAGGAGCCGTAATGTCTGGACGTAAAACAAATAATCCTAAGTACATCACCACTAAGCCAACCACTAACTGATGGGAGTTAATATAATCTCTTGGCTGTAGTAGCTTCCAAACCGGTAATACTGAAGCAATATAACAATAAACCATTAAGATAATAATCCAAACAAAGAAGGCAAGTGATACACCATTTAATCCAAATAGTGTGGTATTCTCTGCTCCTCCAAAATAGCTAACTAAGTCAATTTGAAGTGCAGGTACGAGTGATGTTACAACAGCCATTCCATACATAGCAGCCAAAGCTACTAAAGACGGAAGTAGCATGCCACCTTTTTTCTTATGAACGGTATAACCAATCCAAATAGCTAATGGAATCTCAATAAATACAGGGATGACACTCGCTGGGAATTTGATAAATAAGTTCGCAATTACCCATGCAAACACCGCATTTACCATTAATACTAAAATTAAAATAATAAATAAGAATAATAGCTTTGCTCGTTTACCAATTAGCTTATCTGCTAATGTTCCAACTGATTGTCCTTTATTTCTTACAGATAGTACAAGTGTTCCAAAATCATGCACACCTGCCGCAAACACAGTTCCTAAAATTACCCATAATAAAGCAGGTAACCAGCCCCAATATACGGCAATCGCAGGACCAACAATCGGCGCTGCCCCGGCTACGGATGTAAAATGATGACCCCATAAAATGGATTTCTTCGTTGGAACGAAGTCTACTCCATCATTAAACTGATGTGCTGGTGTGACATAGTTTGGATCTAACCTAAAAATCTTTTCTGCTACAAACTTGGAGTAATAACGATAGCCTAACACAAAGACAACGGTACCAATAATCGCAAGCCAAATACTGTTCATCTCATTCCCTCCAATACTCATATTTTCAAGGTTTAGTACTAGGTAATAATTGCTGGGTCTAATTGAATAGTAATAATATATGAAAGCGTTGTCAACATTATTATCTGAATTTTTTAAATAAACTATTATTTACTCTAGTAATTCTTCTCAACAAAAATAGACTTGGATCTACTCCAAGCCTTGTAATTACTACTTTAACTAAACCCTATAACCCTACTTTGTTAACTTCTTTTAATTAAGCTCTACCTTAGCACTCCCCTTTTCCTCTTGGTTCCACAGTAATTGCAGAGTATCACCATTCTGAATAGGTCCCACTCCCTCTGGTGTACCCGTGTAAATAATATCGCCTTTTTGCAGACCGAAATAATAGTTACATTGTTTAATAATTTGTGTGAAGTCAAACATCATATCTTTTATATTTCCAGTTTGAACTGCCTCACCGTTTTTAAGTAAAGAGAACTCCACTTTCTCACAAGCGGTTACCCCAGGAAACTTCCAAAACTCTGTAATAATAGCAGAATTTCTAAACCCTTTTGCCTTTAACCAAGGATGCCCCTTGTCCTTAAGCTTTGATTGTTCATCTCTTAATGTAAAATCAATCCCAAGAGCTAGTTGATCCACTACATCTTCAACCTCAAATTCCTCAGGTACTTCTTTGCCAATATGTATAACAATTTCAAGTTCATGGTGAATTTCTCCACGATTAGCTGGAAACTGAATTGTACTCCCATCAGCCTTCACTAATGCATGAGTGGGTTTAGAAAATAAAATCGGAGAAGAAGGTATCTCATTTCCTAGTTCTAACGCATGATTTGCATAGTTTCTTCCAATACAAAAAATGTTCTTTACTTCGACCATTTTAATCTCCCTTTTCTTTTTTTATTTACTTATTCATTGATCAACTAGCTTCAGCTTGCGTTGATTTAATCAGTCCTCTACCGCTAGAACACTTAGAGCCTCACATATAGTTGCACGATTAATCTAAGAATTTTTAAATGTAAGGAATATAAGTACAAAAATTATTTGTATTACAAATATACAACATTACAAATCCATTGAATATATTTCAGAAGATAGAGTTTCAAACAATTTAACACATACTTCTACATGATTTAATTCACTTAATGGACCTCCTTATTTATTACAAATTTTGGTATAATTATGAAATTCACTCGTAATTTTTATTAAGGAAAGGTTTAGAGTTTGCGACATGAGATAAGCTTCACTCGTTAGGAGGTTTACATAATAAACAGACTACAAATTAAAGTTGTTAGTGTATCGATGATCGTGATGGCTGGCATGTTTGGTTATATGTTTTGGAACAATACTGCTACAACCAACTTTGAGAAAAAGCAAATTGCAGAGAATTTTACGAATCAAACAAGGTTATCCGAAAATATTGTCAAAGACGACAAACCAGTAGAAGAATTATTTCCGTTTGGGATGAAAGAAAATCAAATCCAAACTGCCATTCACTTCATGTCCCACCAAAAGGTAAAAGCTGAAGAGAAGTGGGGGGCTATTCGTATAACACCGGAAAGAATTAACAGATTAAAAGAAATTATAGAAACTAATCAGAAAGATTATAAGCATGCTAGCCTTTACCTATCCATACTAAATCGTTGGGATAACGGTGATTTTTCGCGAGCAGATGATGATCACAATGCTATATGGAAGCTACAAAATGGTAATATTGGCGAAGCTACTCGTGTTTTATCCCCTAAGGAAGAGCAAAAATTTGTTGAAGAGCATTTTGAGTAAGTTAATTTAAAACCTATTAATAAAATCCCTCTTCTCAAAAAGAGGGATCTTGATATTTTTATATAGTCTTTTCTTATGTAAAAAAGTAGAAAGAATTGAATCCTTCTACTTAATTACTAGCTACTGATGAATTCTTTTATTTTTTATAGAAACTCCATCAGGTTTATAATGTATTTTTAGATTCGTCAATACTTCTGTTGCTCCTCTATTAATACCAACCTGCTGTGTCGTTTTAACTAAGAGCATAATTTCATCAAAATCTCCTTCTACCACTGTTTCCATAGGACCAATATCATATTTCAATCCCGATTCCTTAACGATCTCAATCATTTCTGGAATCACTCCATCAGTATCCATATCCTTTCCATTTGGAAGTACTTGAAAACCTGCTGTAACGGTTGCCATATAATTTTCTCATCTCCAATCTCTTTATATTACATATACCATTTTAAATACGTCTTTAAACATAAAAAAACCTAGTAAATGTGAACACTAGGTTTTTTTGAAGATATTATTAAATTAGCTATTTTTTGTAAGAAGTTGGGATATCATATCAAGGTAGACAACTTCAGAGGTTTATTGAAAGCAAAAAAACCCTTGCTTCACAAGGGTTTTTAGTTGATGACCTGTGAGGGATTCGAACCCACGACCCCTTCCCTGTCAAGGAAGTGCTCTCCCACTGAGCTAACAAGTCAGATTAACAATGTAGAAATAATATACCCAAAATCTTTCAGATTGTCAATGTCCACTATTTTCTAAAATAAATGATCATAAACAACTTGATTAGGAACATATGTTCTAATATAATAATAAAGAGGTGATTACATGGGTTCTTTCCAACCACTTTTTGAACGTTTATTAGCAGAAAATCAAGCTGCTGAAATCATTTACCTTTCTTCATCTGGCCAGCTATCCCATCGAGTTTTTACTATAAGAAGAGTAACTCCGTATTATGTCAACGGATATTGTCAACTTAGAAAAGCAAATAGATCCTTTTCGTTTCAAAATATTTTATCTGCCTCCCCGGTCAAAACTCGACTTTCACTAGCTGGCAGCAGAAAGATTCAGTAGCTTACTGCTACTCACTTACCTTCTTAGACTCCTTCAGAAAACACACCGTTTTTTTCCTATTTTTTCTACATAACAGATCATTGATTCCGTAAACTAAATATAAACCAATGAAGGGAGTATTATATATGAAGAAATATAGAATACCTACAACTTACTTCACTAATAGTCAGTATGCTATGGAGCTAAGTAATGAGCTTGAAAATGATGCTTCAGGACTTATATTCGATCGTTTTATCCATGATCTGGGTGCTCAGTTACTGATTGATATTAAATATGAGAAAAGTATAAAAGACCCAAACCGATGGATATTAGGTAGTAATCAAGATGTAGAGCTCTACCTTGATGTCCTTAATCAAAGTTATTATGAACTCACCATCACTCCTATATCTGAGAAAGGAGAAATGAAGATACAACAATTGCAAGATAATACAAATTTTTTACAATAGGAGCACTGGATGAAAATAATTGTTTTATCAGATACCCATCTTCCGAAGAAAGCGAAGGAACTTCCAGCAAAGCTTATTGATGAAATTAAAACAGCTAATCACCTCCTTCACCTTGGTGACTGGCAGTCCGTAGATGTTTATCTTACATTAAAAGGCATGATTAAGATCGATGGTGTTGCGGGTAATGTTGATGATGTGGATATTGTTACTCTACTTGGATATCAAAAAATTGTGTCATTTAACGGCATAAATATTGGACTAGTTCACGGTCATCTAGGCAAAGGAAAAAACACTGAAGAACGGGCCTATAATACCTTTTCAAGTAATAAAGTAGATCTTATTTTATTTGGACATTCTCACATACCGATTTATAAAATTGTAAATGGGGTAACGTTATTTAACCCTGGTTCTCCCACTGATAAACGCCGACATCCGCTTTATTCGTTTGGAGTTATTCATATTGCTGATGGTGATTTTTCAATCAATCATTTATTTTGTTCAAGAAGTTAATTCAATATATTAGGCTTTTTTCTAGAAAACTGTTGTTAAAAAATTCACTAAAGTTAAAACTAATTAATTGGAGCGGAAGGTGCGAGGCTCACCGCATGCCCCTCCAGAAATCGAACCATCAGGAATTGGAACTCAATTACCCTTGTAACAGTAAAAACGTATGAAAAACTGCCCGATACTATTACTGAGAAAATCTAATTCAATATACAAGGACTCTTTCTTCTTTTATGCTACAATATAAGAAATCATCATTTAAGCGCTTGCTTAAATTTATTAAAACTTGAAAAAGCAACATTGAATGGAGGCTTACATATGGACAAAAACATCGGAAAGACTGAAGAAATAAAATTTTATAGTCAATCCCTTCAGGAAGAAATGACACTAGTCGTTTATACGCCTTCCAATTACTCTACTTTATATAAATACCATCTCGTCATTGCACAAGATGGTCAGGATTATTTCAATCTAGGAAGAATATCCCGTGTTACTGAAGAGCTTATTCAAGACAAAAGGGTACCAAATAGTATTATAGTTGGTATACCTTATCGAAATGTACAAGATCGACGTGATAAATATCACCCGGAAGGTAGTCAAAAGGATGCATACATACGCTTTTTAGCTCATGAATTAGTGCCCTTTTTAGATGATCATTACCCTACATATCAAATGGGACGTGGAAGGGTACTAATTGGGGATTCATTAGCCGGTACGATTTCATTGTTAGCAGGGCTACAGTACCCTCATACCTTTGGAAAAATCATGATGCAGTCTCCCTATGTCGATGAATCTATTCTTAAGAAAATTGAAAGCTTTTCATCTCCACATTTGTTGCAACTTTATCATACTTTTGGAACAAAAGAAGATTCAGTTAAGACAACAGACGGTACTATACAAGATTTTGTTACTCCAAATCGAAAGCTTTCAGAGCTAATTAAAACCAAAAGCTTTGAAGCACTTTGTGATGAATTTGACGGAGATCATACCTGGACCTATTGGCAGCCTGATTTAAAGAAAGCATTACACTATATCCTAAATGACTAACTATAGGTTATAGCTAAATTATTTGATATAATGTTAGCAAAAAATACTTGATAAAATTTAGGGAGGGTTACTTGTGAAATATGGTATTGCAATATTTCCATCAAAAAAACTACAAGATTATGCTAATTCGTATCGAAAACGATATGATCCGAACTATGCCCTTATCTCTCCACACATCACTTTAAAAAGTGGTTTTGAAACAACTGAGGATGAGGTTACAACGATTGTTCGAGAATTACATAAAATTGCTTCAGAAATTCAACCTTTTAAAGTAAATGTATATAAGGTTAGCTCCTTCCATCCAGTTAATAATGTTATTTATTTTGGAGTTGAAGCAAAGTCAGAATTAGAAGAACTACACAATAAAATGCATACTGGTGTTTTATCATCTGACCGTGAATTCGCTTATGTTCCGCATATTACCATTGCCCAAAACCTATCAGATGATGAGCATTCAGATGTGCTAAGCTCCCTGAAAATGTTAAAAATTAACTATGAAGAGACGATTGATCGATTCCAACTATTGTATCAATTAGAAAACGGGTCGTGGACTGTTCACGAAACATTCCACTTAGGAAAGGAATGCTAAAAAATTTGAAAGTAAAAGTAGTAACAAATGAACAAGAATTTGCTGATGCACTAAAGGTACGACGTATTGTATTTGTTGATGAACAACAAGTACCAGAAGAAGAAGAGATTGATCAGTATGAAAACGAATGTACTCATGTTGTGATGTATGATGATGAAAAAGAGCCTGTTGCAGCAGGACGATTACGTGAAGTAGACGGAATTGGAAAGATGGAAAGAATCTGTGTCCTTTCATCCCATCGTAACCTAGGATTAGGAAAACACATTATGGATGCCTTGGAAAAAGTTGCGAGAGATAAAGGTTTTCATAAATTAAAGCTTAATGCCCAGACTCACGCAGAAGGTTTTTATGAGAAGCTTGGTTATAAAACGATCTCCGATGATGTATTCATGGATGCTGGAATTCCTCATGTAACCATGATTAAAGAAGTTTAATTCGGTTGCTTCATTAAATAAAAACAACCCAAATCAACATTGATTTGGGTTGTTTTCGTTTTCATATTCTTAACTAACAATAACGTTTGAAAACCAATAATAAAAAGGAATGCCAAAGATTAAATTAAAGGGAAGTGTTAAACCCAGTGAAGACCCGACATATACACCTGGATTTGCCTCTGGAATCGCGTGTTGTATGGCTGCTGGTGCGGCAATGTAGGAAGCACTTGCAGTTAATACTCCTAAGATAAATGTTCCTCCAATTGATAATCCAATAATACTTCCTGTTAGAATTCCACTGATACCTCCTATAAGAGGCAGAATAAATACATATGCAAAGGAAAACCATTTTACTCCCTTTATATCACGCACTTGTTGGGTAGCAATCATGCCCATATGTAATAAAAAGATACTTAAAATTCCATAAAACAAATCTCCGAAAAATGGTTCGATTTTTAATAATTCAGCTTCATATGCAATGAATCCGATAGCAATGCCACCTAATAGTAAAAAGATACTTTTTCCAAAAAAAGCTTCCTTCACCACTGATCCTAACCCTGAGGTAGAACCTGCTTTTTTTTGGACCATCATCTTATATATAACAATGGACACCACAATCGCCGGACCTTCCATTACTACTAAAATTGCTGGCATATAATCCTCATAACCAACACCCATTTTATCAAGGAACGACAAGCCGGCTACAAAAGTGACTGCGCTAACCGAACCATAATGTGCAGCTAACGCTAAAGAGTTAGCTGAATCAAACTTGAACATATTTCTAACAATTAGATAGGTAATCGCTAGCATAAATAAACTTAATAATAAAGCAGCAATAATGGTTAGGAACATCTCACTGAAAGAGGCGTTCTTTAATTTTCTACCCCCATTTATACCTATTGTTAAAAGGATAATCATCGTATACCCGGTATAAAAAGCCTCGGGTACTTTTAAATCTGAATTTACGAGTGTGGCGATAATTCCGATAATAAAAAATAATATGAGTGGAGATAGTAAATTTGTATAAATGACTTCAAGTACTGGCCCCATTTGTGTCCTGCCCCTTTTTGTATTTAGTATTCCTATTCAGAGTATATTCATTCATTTAATAACATATCAGCGTTGCTTTTATAAATTCATATGTTTTCTCATAAATCCATCTATACCTGTGCAATCTATAAAAGAGAGGAATGGTGACAACTATGGATTTTGCAGGGCTTGCAATTAAGCTGGTCGTTGGATATCTTGCTTTAATGATTACAACAAGAGCACTTGGCAGAACTCAAATTAATCAATTAACTCCCTTTGATTTCATTTCTTCACTTGTTCTAGGTGAGTTAGTCGGTGGAGCTATTCATGACAAAGATATTAATTTTTGGCAAATCCTATATGTCGTGACAATTTGGGGGTTCCTCATTTATTTTACTGAATTTATTACTCAAAAATTTAAGGCATCTAGAAATATACTAGAGGGAAGACCTTTTATCATTATTCACAGAGGTCAAATTAATTACAAGGAACTTAAATCAAATAATTTAGATCTTAACCAACTTCAAAACCTATTGCGGAAGAAAGATGTTTTCTCAATTAAGGAAGTAGAATATGCACTTCTAGAGACAGATGGAACGGTTAGTATATTAAAGAAATCAAAATTTGATACACCAACGAAACAAGATTTAAATATTAAAGAAGAACCCACTTATTTGCCTATAGCCCTCATTCAAGATGGGGAGATTGTAAAGGATAATATAATAGAGGCAGGCGTTAATCGTGAGTGGTTGTTAAGTCAATTAAAAGTACATGGATGCAATCGAATTAAAGATTGCTTATATGCAGAATGGAAAGAGGGAGAAGCCCTTCATGTAATTAAATACTAGGCTTCTCCCTCTTTTTTATCATGAGAGTATTATTATGTAATTCTAAAGTTACATCTTGATCATCGTAGAGCTTCGTTAAGTACGCAGTTATAGCCGTTCGATATAAGGCCCACGATGTTAGGTTTTTTAATTCAATACCTCTTTTTTCACACATTTCGCGAATCAACTGCTCATGACTAACCCCTAGATGATTCTCGTCAATAACTATTTTCATTGTATCTAGAATTTCTAAATGAATTTTTATATTTTCGTTAACCGTATTTTTAAACTCTTCCTCAAAAACACCGTGTCCTGGAATCGACCCAAAACAAGATAGACTATTTAGTTTATCTAATGATGTTAGGGTTTGCTCAAGATCAATAATATAGGGGATTTTATGCTTTTGTAAGGAGTCATTTCCAAAGTAAGAGTCAGCTGCGTACAAAAGATTATTTACCTTCAATCCCATCTGATTCATACTGTGTCCAGGAAGTGAGATCACTTCCAAGGTAAACCCATCTATTTCTACAAACCCTTCATTTACTACCTGGTCTACTTGGATAGCCTGTCCTTCTATAAATTTGTTACGAAGATCCCTGATTGGATAATTAGCTTGATAAAAGGATAATGAAGCCAAAATCGGATTGCGGAGCACTGCCTCCTCTAAATAGGGTGCAATTGTATAAACCTTCTTGTTAGATTGAAGATAAGCCGCACCACCATAGTGATCTGCGTGGGAATGAGTAATAAAAAGATGCGTAATTGGAAGTTGTTCTTCATCTAACCTCCTAATCACCTTTTTCATACTCTGGGAATCAAGTCCTGCATCAATTAAAAGCCCCATCCCCTCTTTTGATTGATGTACATAACCGATATTAACAGCTGCTTTAAAGTAGTAATGATCTTCAAATATTTTTATAAATTCCATTTTAGTTGATCCTTATCATTAAATTGCCTCGTCTATATTTCTACCCTTACCAGTAATTTTTGAGATTAGTTGATAATTTAATGTCGGCTTAACTTGCTGTTTAGTGGTAGATTGAGCAGTAATATTATGCTCCTCAGAAGCTTCGAATTCAAATTGCTCGTGGTTGGTTTGATCATTTAATCGCTTTTCTAATGATACCTTAGCAACTTGCGGTAATACAAATGGGGATGCTCCAGTTTTTAACATACGGTTCGCATATTGCGTATATTCATGCCTAGTTATTGGAAGTATATAACCCATTTTAAACACCTCTCCTTAATTATTTACCCACTTTTTTCACTTACTAAACCATTCGTATAATTTTATGTTTTTATGTCCATGAAACGTTCAGATCATAACCTAGTCCCATTATCTAATATGCCTATTAAAAACATTGACGTTTTTTGTTATAAAACAGCCAAAAACATACAACTTTTTCTGACATTCTTAGACAAATACAGAGACTATATAAAAAAGACCCTTCACCTGAGGCGAAGGGTTAAGAGAAATTAGCATTTGGGAATCTGTTCTCTATATACTATGTGGCTAGACCAGAACTGACTGGACAAGTGTACCGGGTCAAATGTGGAAATCCATAAAGAATCCTTCACCACATTAACGCGCCGGGGGCCTGTCCCCCACTCCTTTAACGCAGCACCGTGACGGGGGACAGGCCCCCACCGCTTTAGTGCGTTAGTGTGTTTGGTGATGGGAATCTAGGTTTTGGATGAGTGTGGACATTTGGGTAGCTTGTTGTTGATAGAAGGTTTGAATGGTTTTGTTAGTTGTTTGAAGGCTTATTAATTCTAGCTCTGCTTGGCATTTTTTTAAGGTTGCTGATATTCTTCTCGATTCGAATGTATAGTTAGTTCGTTGCTGGTCATCATCATATAAGTCAAGATGAAGTTGGTTGTTTCCATCAATTTGTGCAAGGTACACTTCTTCTTTCCTCACACCATTCTTTTCAAGCTCGTTCTGTAGCCAACTTTCGCTTAGTTGTAGTGTTGATAAATAATCATCTAAGACTTTTCCATCCATTATAATAACCTGAGGTTCTCTTTCAGATTTTGGATGTTGATTAAGATCATGTGGAGTTATTGGTTGTTTCTCTCTTTTTAACATGACGCTTAAATCACCTGTAGGTTCTAAAGAGGCGAATTCGACGTCAGCTACTTTAAACACATTTTTTTTACGAAGCATTTCCAGCAGTTCGTCAGCAGAGAATTTTTCTTTTGTTAAGTTTTTCTCTAATATTTTTCCATCTCTAATAAAAACGGTCGACTTTCCTTCCACAAAATCACGAAATCTTTTGCTCTTTACAGCAAAAAAATCCAAGAGAAAGGGAATTAATGCCCAAATAAAAATTGCTGCAAGGCCTTGTACATACGAAACGGCTAAATCCATAGAAATTGTCCCTGCTATATCACCTATTGTGATCCCAACAATCGTCTCAAAGAAGGAAAGCTGTGATAATTGTTTTTTTCCTAGGATTTTTAATATAAAAAAAAGTCCTATTAATATAGAAATAGATCGTATGATAACATGCAGCCACTCAGGCATAAAATCCCTCTCTTTTTTAGGCTCTTTACTAAAATCTTTGCTTATCGAAGGTAGTCCTTCGAAGGTAAGAATCCGATACCTTGGATTTTTACCTTACTCCACCACTATACGAACAGCACTTCTTTCATCCCTTAGGTTTAAATATTAAGGCACCAATAAACCCAAAGATGATAGCAGCTGAAATACCAGAGCTTGTTACCTCGAACATTCCAGTTAAAACCCCAATAATCCCATGCTGCTTTGCTTCTTCCAACGCACCATGAACAAGAGAATTACCAAAGCTCGTGATCGGAATAGTAGCTCCAGCACCGGCAAAGGCAATTAACGGCTCATAAAGGCCAAAACCATCTAGAATAGCACCCGCTACAACTAATGTACTCAATGTGTGGGCTGGAGTCAGTTTGAATACATCCATCATAATTTGTCCAATTACACAAATAAGGCCACCTACAACAAATGCCCAAAAGAATGTTCCAAGCATTATGCCTCACCTCCATATTCAATGGAAACCGCATGCGCGATACAAGGAATCGATTCCTTCTGTTGAAAGGAAAGTGGAGATAAGAGCGCACCAGTAGCACAAACCAATATTCTCTTTAGTTCTCCTTTTCTCATCTTGTTTAATAGATGTCCATACAAAACGGTTGCTGAGCATCCAGGACCACTAGCTCCTGCCATAACCGGTTGGTCGTCCTTGTAAATTAATAATCCACAATCCTTAAACTGGTCTGGAGCAATCCCAAGTTGATGCTCTGTCATCAAGTCTAATGCAATCTTTCTTCCGATTTTCCCTAAGTCCCCTGTAAGAATTAAGTCATAATAGGAAGGTTCAATTTGCCTCTCCTTAAAATGAGCTTCAATCGTATCAACCGCAGCAGGGGCCATTGCTCCTCCCATATTGAAAGGGTCCTTAAGACCCAAATCCATTACCTTACCTATCGTAGCAGAGGTAACACGTGGACCCTGACCGGTTTTACTCACCACACATGCTCCCGAACCAGTGACTGTCCATTGTGCAGTAGGCGGCTTTTGTCCTCCATATTCAGTAGGATATCTGAATTGCTTTTCCACTGCAGAATTATGACTCGAAGCGGCGGTCACGATATGCTCGGCCCCACCATGATTAACAATAAACGATCCCAGGGCAAGTCCCTCCATCGAGGTTGAACATGCACCAAACAATCCAAAATAAGGAGTTCCAAGTGTTCTCGCCGCAAAACTAGTTGGTGTAATCTGGTTAATTAAATCACCTGCAAATAAAAATTGAATATCGTCCTTTGTTAAGTTAGCTTTTTCAATCGTTTTATATATCGATTCCTCTAATAAAATCTTATGAGCTTTTTCATAGGTGTCCTCACCCATCCATAAATCATCATGGAGAATATCAAAGTCATCTGCTAGATTTCCATTTGCTTCAAAAGGACCACCAACTGCTGCAGAAGCCGTAATGACAGGCTTGTTTTCAAACACCCATGTACGTTGCATTTGAGTCATATTAGAGTACACCCCACATGGTTAAAATTGTTTTAATTAATGCGACAACAAAAGCGGAGAAGGTACCAAACAGAACAACAGATCCTGCGAGTTTAAATATATTTCCACCGACTCCTAATACAAAACCTTCTGTTCTATGTTCGATAGCAGCAGAAATCACAGCATTACCAAACCCTGTAACAGGTACAGCACTTCCCGCTCCTGCAAATTGGGCAATATGATCATATACTCCAAATCCGGTTAAAAGCATTGAAAAGAAGATCATCGTCGCAACAGTCGGATTTCCTACTGTCATCTCAGTAAAATTAAAAAAGCTAATATAAAATAAGGAGACGGCCTGTCCAATACAACAAATGAGACCTCCTACTAAAAAAGCTTTCAAACAATTAGTAAAAACAGGTCGTTTAAACTCTCGCTGCTTTTCAAATTGCTGGTATGCCTGTTGTGAAGACATATGATTTTTATTTGCCATTGGATTCTCCCCTTCCCATATTGTTAGGTTTTTTCCTTTGAAAGGTTTTTAATCTTATTAAGTTGCTTTTCAATATCTTTTTCAGATAAATTCTTATCCTCATCCAAAAGCTTTCTTAACTCAATCAATATCTTCTGATCATGCGATACCGTAATCTTTTCATCAGGAAAGAGCTTCGCTAGCCTTTTACTTACTTTGGCTTCTACATCCATTACCTTGAATTCATCAAGCTTGTTCACATTAAAGCCGACAAGCAATTCCTGATCATGATGTACCGCAATGACCTCATTGATTTCCTCATAATTTAAAATTTCATGCTTAGCCTTTATAGCTACAGCATCTCTTGTTAACCTTAGCTTTTCACTATACGTTTCATTGGTTGACACATTACGTATGCCATTGTCTCCTTGAGCTGTACCTTCTTGATTCGTCCCTGTACAACCAGCTAGATATAACAAGACTAGAGAAATAACAAAACATTTTTTCATAGGTATCATCCTCGTTCTAAACTATAAGCTGTATTTTAAGTACTTAAATTAGATTGTGTTGTTTTGATTCAATTATGATGAAACACTACTTCCAATTTTTTCAACATAAGAAAAGAATAGGCATCATTCTGCCTATCCTTATAAGTTTTGTTTTCTCTTTCTACCACAGCCACAGCCTTTTTTCTTTTTCTTTACTGGTTCCGTCGTGACTTGCTGTTTTTTAACAGAATTAGCTTGCTTATTTTTCATCTGTTAGTTCCCTCCTAGCTTGTTAGCTCTACTAATATGATATGAAACCTATAGAAACAGAGTTCCTTTCCAAGCTAAAAAAGGCAAAACTACCTATCAGAAATTTTTAAAACCATCGTTTCAATAATGGCCGCACAGCCGGCTATTGCAAGAATAATCACGAGTGGTTCAACACCAACCGGCCAAAACCACCAAGCGCCATATAAGGCAGCTGCACACCAAATCCCTGTACACCAGTAACAGCTAAGCAGCTCGCCAAACCACTTCCTAATACCTGTACCTTTTACAATGATGTAAGTAGAAGTTGTCCCATCCTCTTCTTCTTCTGTTACCTCATCATGAAAGGGCCTTCGTAAAAACGAGGTGATATTGTCAAAAACCAGCAAATGAGTTAATCGAAAGCTTGCTAGGCTTAACAAAATAAAATGTAACCAAGTCACCCTACCGCACTCCTCTACTGAAAGCATAACTGATAAAATTTATCTCACTACAAATCTAAATAGAACAATTTCCTATAAAAATAAATTCATCTTTATACATTATTCAGCTAGTACAGGGTTGGTGACATATAAAAAAGGAGCAGTTGTAGTTGCTCCTTTTAGATCGCCTTTTTTTGAAGAGTCAAGAATAGAAGTCTGCAGAATAAGAGGAATGCAATGAACGCAACAAAGGAGTAAGTATGCTTCCAGTTTTCTAGGGTAAACATATTGAAATAAACAAACCCAGGCTCAATTACAAATGATAAAATTAAAGACCAAATAACTGTTGCTATACAAAAATTTTTCCAATGATTATACCTCTGATAAATGAGCATAGCAGAAACAGGGATGACAGAAATATCTGCAGGGAAGAGGGGTGGTATCATTGAAAAAAGCTTATCTGGATATCCCCACAATATTAAATCAACACCTATAACATCCAAAATAGTGGCCATGATGCCACAAAATAATCCAAATGATAAAATCTCAAAAAATCTCTTTTGGTCTACAAGCTTCCACCATATGATATAAGGAAGAATGGAGGAAATTAGCAGAAACCACCAAGTCACCGTAAAAAGATCATCTTTTACCCAGTGGTTAATAGACATCTGACTAAGAGTTCTTCTAACTTCTTGGATTTCTTCATAACTTGGTATTTGTCCGATTAATAGATTTTCCATACTTTTCTCCTAACTCTTCTTCCTTTTAGTATGAAAGATAAGACTAGGATTCATGTATGCTTTTTAAAAATATTGATACCTTATGCATATCATTCAAGAGAAATCTTATTTCAGCACCAAAAAATAAAAACACTACCCGTTTTAATTTTACTTAGGTAGTGTTTCTATTTTTATTTAGATCGTAGTTCAGCAGAATCAACAGTATGCTTGAGTAGCATCGAAATGGTAACCGGACCGACCCCACCTGGGACAGGAGTAATCGCACTTGCCTTTTCAAAGCAAGCATCATAATCAACATCCCCAATGTTCCCAGCATTATAACCAGCATCTAGAATAACAGCACCTTCTTTGATCCAATCACCTTGGATAAAATTCGGTCTTCCAACTGCTGCCACGACTATGTCTGCCTGTTTTACGATTTCAGAAAGATTTTGGGTTCTAGAATGACAAGTTGTAACAGTAGCATCACGGTTTAAAAGCATAATGGATACAGGCTTACCTAAAATCGGACTTCTACCTACAACCACAGCATGCTTGCCTTCTAGTGGAAGATTATAATAATCAATAATTGCCATAATAGCAGCTGGTGTGCAACAAGGGTATTTACCAAATCCGAAAGCAAGCTGTCCAAAACCATAACTAGTTACACCATCAACATCCTTTTCTATTGAAATAGCTTCAAATGCTGCTCGCTCATCAATTTGTTCAGGAACTGGATGCTGAAGTAAAATCCCATCAATATGAGGATCTTGATTTAATTCTTGAATACATTGAATAAGCTCTTCTGTCGTTGTTGCTGAAGGTAAATGAATCCTCTTTGAATGTATACCCAGCTTGTCGCAAGCATTCCCCTTCATACGTACATATGTTGCGGAAGACGAATCATCTCCAACTAAGATTGTAGCCAAACAAGGAGTGATTCCTTGTTTTTTTAAATCACTTACTCTTCCCTGTAGTTGTGACTTAACATGATCTGCTACTTTCAGCCCGTCCAAAAT
Source organism: Bacillus sp. AK128 (assembly GCF_053903075.1). Taxonomy (NCBI): domain Bacteria; kingdom Bacillati; phylum Bacillota; class Bacilli; order Caryophanales; family Bacillaceae; genus Bacillus; species Bacillus sp. AK128. The sequence goes on from NZ_CP096379.1 coordinate 3,177,449, forward strand.
TAATGGTTGTTTCATCCACCTTGCCCCCTTGAAATGGTAAAAGGTAAGGATTTTCCCTACCTCTGCCCAGACGACCGGCTATCTATCGACGCAGCTCCCCAGTGGTCACTTCCACTATGTCGTCAGTTACTGCGATTTTTTATAATCCTATCATAATAAGTTATATAATAACACAGAAAAACCGAATAAACAATTCAACTACAGGTATTTTCGTTCGCTTTTTGTTCATGGAGAAATTTCGCATACTGTACCGTGTTTCGAGCAACATCTAATTCCAAGCTATAGGTGGGAGGAGTACCAGGTCTCCAATTCACTTCATAAATCCACGCCTTTTTCATATCATCAATACCGATATCAATCCCTAGTTCATCTAGACTTTCATCATACAGACTATCAAAGTGTTCTGCAAAGCTAACCGCAAAACGTTCTAAGTATCGCTTCATATTATAATAATCACTACCGTATTCCATACGTAAAAAATCCTCTAGTAAATTGGTATAGCCACCACCACTAATATTAGCTACAATCCCTTTAATTGTAACCCTTGGATAAATGGTAGTGATCTGCCATACACCCTCCCCATTTTTCTGAACATGTAACCTAAAATCATAAGGATGCCCATCCTTTGTTATCGATTTTAAATATGGCTGGATCAGCCATTCATTCATTGACAATAAATCGAGAACATAACGATTGAGATCCTGAATACCAAGTTTGAGTTCCCGCTTCTTCACTAATAAACGAAATTCGTCTTTTGATAATTTTTCTACAAAAAGTACATTTTCTCCTTTTCTACCTGATACTGGTTTAATAACAGCTTTATCAAATCTTTGTAAAAGCTTATGAAGTAAGGAGATCGATTGTAACTTAGTTGATTCAAGTAAATAGTGTTTAAATTCTTGACCTTCAAGAATCCTCTTATATACGCTCATCTTATTTCCTATAGAATGACTCGTAAAGGGAATCATCTCCCTAAGTTTCTGCTCTACCTCATATTGCATCCCCATTTTTGCACTTCCTGCATTATAGATCACATCAGGAAAAGGGAAGCTCTCTTGTATCCAACTTCCTTGTTCATACTTATACCCTGTAATCTGCTTTGTCTGAAAGTTAACCTTTGAAAAAGAAAAATAATAAAACTGTACTCCTTCCATCTTAGCTGCTGCTGCATATGCATATGCCTTTTTTACAGTTTCAGGATGTTTACGAAAATGAAGCATACCGATGGTGACCATCTAAATTCACTCCTGCTCTTCAATATAAAATTTAATTTCTTTAGCAGCTAAAAGGGCAAGCTCCTTTGCACGAGCTTTTGAGTCAGCTTCAATAATTAAATACCCATATCGGTGACCCATCGATGTCGGTGGATACACGTGCATTCCTTTTCGAGGTTTAATAAACACTTCCTTTACCCCTTCACATTGAGAGGCCCTCTTCTTTCCAGTAACCTTTAACAGACGTCCCTTGGTATAAATGGTTAAATAATAAGTATACACATACTGTTTTTTCTTAGGGGTTAGATCAAATGGTAAAGAAAGAAATAATTTTAATGTCTCTTCGACTAAATTAATTCCATAGCTATAATAGATCATTGAATTCATTGCTCCACCTGAAATCCGCGGATTTACTTCAATTAACTTCCACGTATTATTGCTTAATCTCAATTCGAAATGGCAGGCACCTTTATTAAGTCCAAATTTGTTAACGATGGCTAACAACGTCTCCTCCAGATCTTTTAATAAGGAAGGATCCATATCTAACACAGAATAATAACCAGTTATAATAAATCGTTCATTCTTAGTGATTTCTTGTTCTATAATGGCAATGATTTCAACTTCACCATTCACAACAAGTGTTTCAACTAAGTATTGTGGACCATCAATAAACTCTTCAAGCAGAATCGGTTGGTTCTCGTATTTTTTTTGGAGTCGAGAAATATCTTCTTTCAATTCAGAATCATTGCAAATGAGAGAAACATCCTTTGAACCTGTGGATGAAGGTGCTTTTACGATACAAGGGAACTGAAAATGCTTATTTTCAATCAATTCATCAATTGAATCTTCAGGAGTAAAAATGAGATGTTCCACATTAGCTAAGATATCATTTAACGCTTTTCTAGTTTGAATTTTATCCTCCATCATTTCAATTGCTGAATGAGTAAATCCCTCGATTCCATATTGATTAGACATTTTCATTGCTAACGTAACGTACGGATCCACAAAACTAATAACCCCTTTAATGAGCTTTCCTTGCATAAGGAGCCTATCTATTTTGGGTATCATCTCTACTTCTAAAATATCATGTAGAAAAATCATTTCATGGACATCCGGAAATTCTTCTCGTTGTAACATAAAGTTTTTCTTTTTGGTAAATAGGACTGTATAAAATCCAAGCTTTTCTGCAGACCGAATGGCCTCACGGCTAGAGCCCGATTTATTTGTTTCGATAAATATAATCGTTTTCAACACACGACACCTTCTTTGCTATAAGAAGACTAAAATAACATCTAGTTATAGCATATAAAGTTTTTTAAGGAACGTGATGTGTCCACATGGAAAATAAAAAAGACTAAGCATGAAGCTTAATCTTCTTCAAATTAGAACTATCTTTAGAACCATCTTGGACGACGACGATCGTCTGCAATATCTTCTGCATCTTCTTTTTTATCCTCTACATCCTCCACTAAATCATCATCTTTAAATTTGTCATCCTTAAACTCGTCACTAACACCTAATACATTATCATCGAAATCACGGCGATCCCCTCTTAAGAAACCAAACCAAGGATCACGGTCACGATCCTTTTCACGGTCACGACGGTGGTCATCATTCAAAATAATCACTTCATCTGCTTTTACAATTAATTTATCTACATGGATAACCTTTTTCTTTTTAGACATCTTTTCTCCTCCTTTAATAGTTGGTCAGATTTATCATATGTTAACTTTCTTTTTAAGGTATAGGCGGTTGTCTATTCTGTTAACGAACCTTTCTCTTTAACACATTAACGCATTGGGGGACAGGCCCCCAATGCGTTAATGTGTTAAATCACCATTTCGGTTCTACGATTGGCCATTTACGATTCACTAAACGTGGATCCAGAAATTGAACGCCACATATATCTTTTAACGGAACCGTTAAGCAACAGGATGTTCTTTCTAAACGATACAATTGATATTGGGTATTTACAGGATTTCCATCAATGTCAAACGGCAAGAGATAACTAATTGTTATACATCCATCAGCTTCATGAATCTCTTCAATTCTAAAATACATGGTAGAAAAGTTTTTTATTTTTTGTTCTCGTTTACTATAATAAAAGCCTATTGTTTCAAGCCAATCCCCAGCACTCTCACTAGTAATTAATGTAAATGGAACTGTATCCTCTCCCATTTTTCCAGGAAGGAGAGACTTATAATACGTAGACATAAAATTATAAAAAGTGTCTTGAATATTTAATGTCTTCTGTAAGATTGAACAAATACTTTGGCTATACGTCATAGAAACACCCCCAATACCTTCCTAAAAAACAGTGTATGCATTGGGCAAATAACTAGTGAATTCCCATTCCTTTTTCCGCCAAATAATTGGCATAAAGAACAAGATTCCTTGCTGCTTCTAATTCACGATATTTACTGCCAGGTCTCCAATTCACTTCAAATATCTTTAAAGACATCTGATGATCTAGTCCAACATCTATACCAAGTTCATCAAAAGAACAATCATATAACTGTTCGAAAGCAGCAGGAAACCAATCAGCAAATGTCTCCAAGCTATTCTGAATTGTATGTGCAGACTTTGGAAATTCGTTACGCAAAAAAGCTTCTAAGTCAGCTCGATAACCACCACTATGAATATTACTAACAATCCCATTTAGTTGACCCACTCTAGGATAAATATGATTTATGACCCATAAACCTTCACCGTTCTTTTGTACATGAATTCTAAAATCAAACGGATTCCCATTTTTGGTTAGACATTGAAGATAAGGCTGGAGTAAAAAAGCCTTTGATTGAATTTTTTGGTTGATCCGGAATGTTGCATCTTTAACTTCTACTTCTTCTTTCCCTTGATGTTCAGTCCAATTTAAGACATCATCCTTCAGTGAATCCATAAAAATAATCTCTTTTCCTTTACTACCCTTCTTCGGTTTTAAGACTACCTTTTTATATTGTTCCATATACCTAAACACTTCTTGAGCGTTATTAATCTCATGAGATGGAATAAGTATTTCATCAAACTCTCCCGAAGCTTCCATTCTTTGATATACAGCATATTTATTTCCGATTGAATAACTGGTATAAGGAATAAATTCTTTTAAATGGTTATTAATCTTTCTTTCTCTCTTACTCCTTGGTGAACCTGCATTATAAATAACGTCTGGATAGGAAGTGAGAATTCCCTTCCACTCTCCGTCCTCATAAACTTTCCCTTGAATTAGTTCCTCTTTCATATTCACATCTTCAAACGTAAAGTAAAAAAATGAAAATTGTTCCATTTTTGCAACTGCAGCACAGGCATATGCTTTTCTAAGCTTCTCTGGTTTCTTTTGATGGTGTAGCATTCCAATCGTCGTCAACATAACTCTCTCCTTATTACAAAAAAATTGACGAACCATAAGCATCTATTTCTATATTATTTACTGGAAATTAGAAGGTGAAAGAAATTTACAATCTACTAGACTATTTTAGGATTTCTAAAAAGAGATGATAGCCGTACCTGTCCAACTTTAAACCTCTTACATAAGATATAGTATCCCCTTTAGAAAGAGGTGAGGATTCATATGGCTAAAAAGAAAAAGAGAAAAGTAGAAAAAGTAGTCAAAGTAATCGTAAAAGACAAACGCCATCATCACATTGATGATGACTGTCATTGTAAGTCACTCTGTAGACGCTTCCGTTGTCGTCCAGTTTGTCATTTAAGACATAACTGCGGCTGTAGACGCGACCATTTCTTTGATGAGTATCACCATTATTGGTAAACACACATTTTTGGAGAGGACAAGATAAACTTGTTCTCTCTTAAGGCTTATGTCCATTTCAAATTACAAGATATTTCATATTATATGATATACGGGGATAGGAGGTTAATGAATGTCACATCAGCATGTCACTTGTCATTCATGTCAATCAAAGTTGCACCAACAATCTCATGTTCATTCTACTAATAGATTACAATCTCTCCATCATCACTCATGTCGTTGCCACCATAGTAGCAGATTACTTAGTGATGGTCATCGTAGTATTCATCACAATTGTAGTATTCAGCGTACTGGCTTGCGAAATCATCTAGGAGTTCAGAGATTAACTCCACTAAGAAGGAGAAATCACCATTTAATTGAGGACAACGGTCTTCACCATTACAACAATGGAGGAAGATCTTCAAATACAACGATAAACTTCTTCTTATAATCTCATTAAAGTTTTTTTAAAATTATCATATGGGAGGAAAAAAACTATGACTCAATATTGTTCAATATGTGGTAAGAAAACTTCTTATCACGATTTCCATCATGAGCATCACGGTTTCGAACATCATAGTCACCACCACCATCAAGATCATCATAGACACCATGATTTTGATCATCATGACCATGATCATTTCTGTGACCGCTTCTTATGTGACAAGGATTTCCGTGTACGTTTAGGAGGCTTACAAGGTGGGTTAAACTTCCGCCTTCGCCAGCTTATTGGATGTGTAGTGAAGATGGAGCTTGAAGGAGATCGTAAAGTAAAAGCTAGAATTTGCTTTGTAGGCTCTGATTTTGTAGAAATAGAAGTTTTAAATGATGATAGAAAAGAAGATGAGAAGCAAATAGAAAATAATGAAAAGAAAAAAAAGAAAAAGAAGAAAAAAAAGCACAAAAAAATGGGTAAATCATGGATACTTCCGTTCGAATCAGTAGGATTTGTTGAATTAGATGATCATCACAATTAAGTAATACCGCTCTCTATGGGCGGATACATACAAATAGAAAGGAGGGTAAACAATGGAACGACAATTGTCTATACAGCGATTAATCCAACTCACTCAAAAAAAGAAACCTTACTGTTTTGGTGAATTCGTGCCTGAAATTGTTATTGCCATCTATTTAGAAAATGGAAAGCCTTTTACTCCATTTATTCATATTGGTAAAGAGTGTTTCTCTACAAAATATCTCAAACCTTTACATGTAGACATTGAAACAAACTGTCTTTTTGTTCGACCGGTCCATGAGCATCACCCCTCTTTCAAATCCCGGCAATGTATTACCTTGGACTTAAAACAGGTTTGTACTATACAATTTTTCGAGGTAAACATGAACAAAGAAGAAAGCTATAATGAATTAGATGAACTTGTCACAGCCCATTCAGATAAAGCAACTGAAACAACTTCTGCTAAGAGATCAAAGAGAACGATAACTTTCCCTCACTCCCCAACTATTACTAAAAATGAAGATAAAAACAATGCCTTTAAAGAAAATGAAATCACCGATAAAAAGCTAAATAAGCCTAATACTTCTAAAAAGGGTATTGATAATACTAAAGTTTATTCTGATGAAGCAAAAGATGATCTAATACAAAATGATTCAATTATAGATCAAGTAATTGAAGCTCAATCTGAGTTAGAAATAGAAGCAGAGTTAGATACAAACATGGATACACATATACTAGAAGCTACCCCTTCCAAACAGGTTCAAAATAAACAAATGAAAAAAGAGCCCGATATGCCACTATTAGATAATAAACCACGAAAGAAGAAAAAAAGTAAGTACAATCATTGGATTGTACCAGTTTCATCTATAATTAAAATTGAATTAGATGAAGAGAATGATAGAGGTGAAAAATAAATTCACCTCTATTTTTCTTCTCATCACAAATAAACGTCACTTTTGAATAAGTGACGTTTATTGTCTATTTCTTTAGTACAGCTATCTTACAGACGTTATTTATTGGGATTTCTCTCTCTTTACTCTTCATTTTTATTGTGAAGGACTCATCATGAACTTCACATACTTTTCCTTTCATTTTGCGACCATCTAAACTAACCTTTACCTTTTCACCTATTAGTAACATTAGATAGATTTTAAGATTAAGCCTGAAGAAGAGCTGGATTAACTCTGGGGAAGATGAAACTACCTCACCAAAGTTATACGTTAAACTTCTTCTAAAGCATGGATCTATATCGCTAAGTCTTGCTTCCGATTCTGGTTCAGCGAATCGATTCTTTAATTTTATTAATAATACTTGTTCAAACCTTACCAATACATCTGATTTCTTTCTCTTCAACAATACAAAGTCTTGACCTACAAGATATACTCTTCCTTTTATACTCATATTTTTCCCGTCTCTAATTAGGCTTGGGCAAATTAGCTTTACTATTACCTGTTGTCCCACTAGCCCATCAAACGCTTCCTTGAAGATCTCATTTGGCTCCCTCTCTCCTGAAAGCCCGAGATTTAATAAGAGCTCATTTACTGCTTCTATATTAGCTTCCACTTCTTCTAATTCTTCTTCAGGTAAACAGGAATTGGGGGATGGATATTTTGGTTGTGGTATTTGTTCTGGACAACACTCTTCTGGAATGCAAAAATCATCTGGGGCATTAGCTGGTACAAATTCAGGACACCTAAAATCTCTACATCCATTTTCATTTTCCATATTTTCACCACCTTCTTTTTATTAGGGGACAATTAGTCCCCTATTTACTTACTTTTCTAGTGGAGGTAAATGCTTCATGAACCTCTCATGAACACGCATGATTCCCCACATCCCTAACTCTATATCCCACATAATATTACCTGAACGATACATATAATCTCCTGGGAAGTTAAAGTGACCACCTGCACCACCTATCAGTTCTAAATCTGCTTTTCTTCCCATTACATTAAATCCAACAAAAGATTCAATACGTGAGTTCAAATCTCTCGGATCAAATCTCCAGTAATGTCCATGCAGGTGGAAGGTATGAGTTCTTCTTCTTTCTGCAGGAGTTACCAGTCTAATTGATACTGGGTCCCCAGGGTAAGCTTCAAAAACAGGTGTAGCAGGATCCCCAAATACTTTAGAGCTGAATAGATCACTTAATTCTGGATGTTCCCTAAATCGATTGATTAAACGTTCAGTACGATAATTAAAACCTCTTGAGCCTTGGTCATAAGTATCGGCTTCTTCTATAGCCAAATCCTCTGGACCATCTGCTAACAATACTCCATCAATAGGATCTACAATCACTTGACCTGCCTCATCATGAAGGCGAACACCGTCATGCATAATCATGACAAACTCACGTATATCAGGAAGAAGAGGATGACGTAAAACTGCACTAGACCCAGATTTAAGGGGTTCAAGCGTGTAAGGATCTAAATATACAGTCCCCCTTGATTCACCTATAATGGCTCCAAACGCCCCTTGTGAACGATGGTTGCGGATATCTGCCATATCCCACATTCCCCTTGCTGAACCGTTCGCCCTATCTATATACCATTTATATGTGATGGTCTCACCAGGACCAACTGTTTGATCAGGATTAAATCCAACTGTTTCACCGGCTGAGGTTTTAACATCATATAATAAGAGTTGTGGGTGTAAAGAAACCCTTAAAGAAGGTGGATAAAAGGCCTGTTCTTTTACAATTGGATATGGGTAGATTCCATCTTTAAATGGAAATTTATCGAATTCTAGTAGACTAGTAAGATTTATCTCAATGGTATCTCCTACATTCCCCCTTATCACCAGTGGTTCAGGATTTTTCCGGCCAGCAAGTATATCTTCAACATCTTCAGCTAAAGCATACACAATGCCATTCTGATCCACTTCACCATAGGATACGTTATAAACGATTGGGGTTTGTACGGCTACAATATCATAGCACCTAACAGGGCTATCCGGTGGTCCAAGACTTACTAACTCTGTTGCCTTTTCTGGTGGCTTGCCTGTACAAACTGGTAATGGCTTGGTACGTTTTGGTGGAAGAGGCTGATCTGACAACGGTATTAAGTTTGGTACTTCTTCATCGTAGGCACGGATGAGACCCCATGTTCCATTCCATAGATCCTCTTCTGTTTCAAAAGTCCATAAATAATCACCCGAAGTATGCACATACGTTTCAAATGTGAAAGATTCTGAGATCCCTATATGCATTTGATCTTCATTCTTTGAATCCAAATCTCGTCTTTCGCTGAGCCATTCCAATCCATGAAGGTTAAAGCTGTGAGATTCTTCATGTGCTCCTTGTAGAAGCCGGATACGGATTGGATCCCCTTCATAAGCCTTTAATATATCCGTTACTGGATCACCGTGAACGTAGGAGCTAAAGGAATATGCAGGATCACAATCAGGTCCAAGTCTGAATTGAAGTGGTTCATTTCTAAGGTTTACAGCAAATACGCCTGGATCATCTAGAGAACCTGGGTATCCTGGTGGCGCAATGGGATTTCCGTCCTTATCAAATAAATAGACAAAATCCTGAACACTTAATACGAGGTCACGGTAGTCAGGTATGAGAGGATTAAACACTGTAACCTGAGTGCCTCTCACCGTTTCTTCACCAGTCTCAGAATCTACAGTAGTAGAAAATCTTGGTTGTACTACCCCTGAACCGAAAACTCCATGCTGTTCATGTTGAACGGCAAATAAATGATCGTGGAAAAACCATGCCTTTAATTCTACATCTGCAAAATATTCGTAACGAATGGTTTCACCTGGTAACACACTAGAATCATAGTTCCATCCTACATTGGCTCCATCATTTACTAAAACATCAAATTTCACAAAGTGAATATGCATTCCAACTTCATACGTTCTAACCGCAGTTTGAAACGCGTCCCCATCTAATATATGAGGTAGCCTATTTGTAAAATTCACACGTATACATACACCTGCTGGCTGGTGAATGATTAAAGGTACTGGCTCTTTTCGTCCTGATAGAACGTCATCAATATCCTCATCGAGGATGAAAATACGTCCCTTTGGATCATGCCAGCCTTGTTTATTATAGACAATTGGTAACTCAATAAGAGAAATATCATATTCAACAACCGGAGCATTATCTAAACATGGATCTGAAAAAACTGCACCAGGACGCGGATTGGGAATAGCCGCATTAAGTTCTAGTTCTGTCATTTCTCGACCACCCACTATCCCAAGTGGAGGCCTTGGTGCTTTACAACCTACTTTTCCAGGAATAAAGTTAGGAAACCCAGGACGTTCTGGAGTAGGAATTGGTGGTGGCTCTCTGTCAGGAAGTGGCTGTAATGCTTTAATCGGGACGCCGTTTGGGTAGCACTGAGTGCCATCCTGAAGGGTATCAAATATCCTATTAATCCCCCACATTCCGGCTCCAAAATGTGGATATAAATGACAGTGAATAATACCGTCACCGATTGCTCCATGCAAACTACCTAACCCATATAAAGGTTCAATATCGTAATGCGTTTGCGGGCTTGTTGATTGAGAGTCAAATATTTCCGAATTTATATTTTTAGGATCTCTAAACCACTGGTGAACATGGTAGTGAAAGACATGAGTTTCTTTTACCCCTGCATGACTAAGTCTGATTTTAGCTGGGTCTCCAACATAACCTCTCAAAATTGGTGTGGCTGGATCTCCAAACACCCATGAATCATGATGGACTTCTTCCCCATCACAATCAGGACAGACAACCCCTTCAGAGATTAACTGTTTCCTTCTATTTAATGGTTCGTAACGATAATTAACACCATGAAAGGATTCTGACTCTTGTCCTGTATCAAAATCAATCGGTCTATTCCCTGTCATATCATTGATTTCCATCTGATCTGCAAACATCCAAGTGTACTCTCTAAACGATGGAACATATGGATTGTGAATATCAGCATCTGCACCGCTGTTAATCGGGCCTCCAGTTACTGGATCTGTCCACCATGAAAAGCGTTTCTCTACATATAAAGCTCCATATAACCCATTGCTATTAGAACCATTCTCACTGCTAGAAGGATTTCCCAGGTCAGTGAACAAATAAATTCCTTCGTGACTTGCATTCAATCGATAAAGAATTTTCTCACCGGTGGGGACAGTCGTATCTGGATTAAATCCAACATTTGCCCCATCTGAGGTTAGTACATCATAATCTGCTTCTTGAAAATGCATGCTTGATGCAAACGGTAGCTTATTTTCAAATAAAATTTCAACAACATCCCCCTGATTTGCTCGAATTATGAGCGGTTGAACTAAGTCAACTGGAGTAAATGGATTCTTCTTAACAAGTTCTCTTACTTTCTTCTCGTTTTCTTTTAATACGTACATCATACCGTTTGGATTGTGATCTCCAAAGGTGTTTACAACTATACGTATCGGAATCGCGACGACATGATAGCATCGCTTCATTATAAAACCTCCTCTCTACTAACCATTTGTTAATTCAGGAATAGTTGGCCCATCATCTCTTTCAATATAAAAGACCTCAATATTGTGGATATGAACATGCCACAACCTATTCTCTAATTGGGCATAGTGTGTTGTTTCCACATCAATCTCAACTAGGTCATTAATAACGTCTACAATAGTTCCTATAAACAGAAAAGGAAATGACGGCATTAACACAAATACTTTTCTACCAATCCCATCAATGAAATGCTGGATAATCGCTTCATCATGAATATCATTTATTGATGTAAACGATTGATCATTACTAAATTGGCTCATGGGTTTTACCTCCTCTTATGAAATTGGAAATCTTGTACTACAATCAAAATTAGTAGTAAAGTGGGCAATTTTTTCAAAAGGTATGCTTATTGGAAATGGATTTTCGTAAAATGGGGCATTAACAAACTTTATAACGACAGGAAATAACGTAATATGCCCCGTCTCAACCTCTGCAATGGTTCCACAGAAAATGGGTCTAAAGGTTTGACCCAATAAGTTTAGTTGTGGAGCTTCTGTAACAAGTAGGATTTCATCCCCAATCATTCCTACAAGATCTTCAAAAATGCGGTCAACAATAGGTTCTTGGTCATGGTTGTGGCTCATACCATATCCTCCTTTTAATAAAAGATTATTAGTAATCTATTCTTCTTAATTACAGTTGGTATAGGTCCATATACTGATTACACTTAAAAATTCATCCATTTTTTTATAACATCAAGTAGTCTTATCGTCTCAATGTAAGCAATATCCTTCACATTGACTTCAATATTTTTTTTCCAAATTTTCAAGTGAAGCACATCTTTTTTCACATTAACAATATTTCCTATTTCCCTATTTCCTGAAAGGGTTCTAACTTCTACCCAGGACCCAATCCATCTCTTAAGGCTAGACTGAATAGAATCCTCATTAAAAAGTTGATATATGGGGTCTCTTTTAGTAACCGTTTCTCCAAATTGGTATAAAAGCTTTTCACGATATTGATTGTCATATAAAAAATGTTGATGAGTGTTGGAGTAGTTAGGGATTCCATACGGAACATTTGCGGAGTCAATAAATTGATAAGGTATCCAAAACCTACTTTTTAAATTGGTTAACATCACATGGTCCCTTCCAACCCCACTTACTTTCCCCACCGTATAAATTGACATTTCATCACAAAGTGAATAGATCTCGACCTGTTGATTTCGCTTCATTTTAAAGAATTTTTTTAGTGTTAGGACCTTTTTCCTTGCTGGATCTTCACTTGTTATATTGAATAGGTTTCTTTGCTCCATATATTCTATTAATATTCTTGTTTCTTCTGTTGAAAGGTTGCTTGTTGGTGAGGTTAAGCCATCACCTAAAGATATATTTCTTTTATTAATTTGATCTATTTCAATTACTTCGTGTTTTCTCTTTTCAAGTAATCTTTTTACATATTCATCATGAAGAATTCTTTCCTTCAAGAAGCTTCCTCCTTTCTTTTAAAGGATATCTCTATAATGTATGTCATTAGTCCTACATACGTAATTGGCATATGCCCCTCAATATCAATTATTTGAATGACTACGTTTAGCCTATTTTTCCAAACTAGGGACACCCTCCCAACACCAAAATGCTGTCCACTCATAGATTAGTTAGTGACGATAAGTCAAAAACAAAAATTCCGAGGAGATGATTTTCAATGAGTTGTAACGATGGATTAAACTGTGTATGTGATGCAGTAGAAGCTATTCTAGATGCTCAAGAAGCTGTTGAGGATAACTGTCCTACAAGTTGTTATTCAAATCTTTTAAGCCCTGTAGCGGCAGGTAGAGACACAATTCCATTTATCCTTTACACGAAAGAAGGTAAGCCGTTCACAGCATTTGGTAACCTTAAGCCAGGCTTAAATTCTTTCAAAACACCTTTCTTCCGTGTTAGAGGTTTAGACGGTTGCTGTGCTACACTTGAGTTACTTGAATCAGATGTAGAACCAGATTGCGAAATCGACAATCTAAAAGAGTTAATCTGTGACACAGAGCAATTATTCAGAACTAACAACTGCATCGAAGTAGACTTAAAATGCTTCTGTGCAATTCAATGCTTAGATCCTAGCTTAGTGGCTCCACTAACTGGTCAATTCAGAAAATAAAGATACTAACACAAGACAAAGAAAGCTCGAACATTTCGAGCTTTCTTTTTTCTGTCTAGTAAAATAGGTGTTTCCCTACACACATGTACACCTGTCCATCTATATGATAATAAGGACTAACAAGGTCAAACAATCCTCGGGAGGCAATAATAATGAGTAAACATAAGGATGAGTTTAATTGTGTATGTGATGCAGTGAAAAACATAGCTGATCTTCAGGATGCTGTAGAAGACAGATGTCCGACTAGCTGCTTTGAAAACCTTCTAGCACCAGCGAATTTTGTAGGTGATACGATTCCTTTCTTGCTTTATACAAAAAAAGGTGAACTTTTTAAAGCATTTGGAAACGTTGGAGAACTAAGAGGTGGAGACTGTTTTGTTACTCCATTCTTTCGTGTTGAAAATGTAAAGGATGGCTGCTGTGCTACTCTTTCTCTGTTAAGACCAGCTGGTGTTGACTTTCAAGATGAGAAAGACTTATGTGATGTAGAAAACTTACTAAAAACAGACTTTTGTTTTGAGGTTGATCTAAATTGCTTCTGTGCTATTCAATGCTTAGATCCTCGCTTGGTAGTTGATTTCTTTACTGTAACAAATCAAGAAGATGAGGTTGAAGATGTAGTAGAAGAAATTATTGAGGATACACCTAGAAGACGTGGAAGAAGAGGATAACATAAAAGAAGAAATTGTCAAATCGACAATTTCTTCTTTTACCAAAGTCTATAGGCTAATAATATCTATACTTTGAATACTTTCAATTGGCAATTCAACCTTATACGGCTCATTGAAAGTACTGATGGTAACTTGCCCCTTTGAAAGTTCAGTAATTTTTCCATGAATTTTTTCATCAAGCGTGATAATTTCACATGTTGATCTTGGTACATTCATAGGTAGCTTAATAAAGAAGTTAATTTTCTCTTCAATGGATAGTTCTATAAATCTTTTTCTTCTATCTGCTTTTGTTTTCTTAGACTCCCGACGTTCTGGTTCTTTTCTAATTTGTTCAGGTTGTTCTTCTTCAATAACCTCATCCATTTCCTTTTGTTCAGGCTCCAACACCAATGGCTCTCGTTTACTAATAACTGTAGTCTGCATAAACACATCAGTTGGTTGTAAATTCGGCTGTGTGATATACATAAGAGGACGCTGTTTGACAGATTTCGTTTCCTTCACACTCCTCAACCTCCGTTAACTATTTATCTCTTATTTGTATGCAAATTAAATATGGTATGTGCCTAAGTAATGTTTCAGCTTTAAAATAAAAAAGGTCAAATCCTGAAGATTTGACCTTTTTTATTATCTGCTTCTATTACGAACTAATTCCCTAAAATATGATATCCAGAATCAACATGAATCATCTCACCCGTAATCCCACGAGATAGATCACTGAATAAGAATACAGCTGTATCGCCTACTTCTTCTTGTGTCGTTGTACGACGTAGTGGAGATTTCTCTTCAATTTCCTTTAAGATGGAGTTAAAATCACTAACTCCTTTTGCTGATAAGGTACGAATTGGTCCAGCAGAAATGGAATTCACACGGATTCCTTGCTTCCCAAGGTCATTAGCTAAGTATTTCACACTAGCATCTAATGAAGCTTTCGCAACACCCATAACATTATAGTTGTTTACAACACGCTCTCCACCTAGATAAGTAAGAGTGACAATGCTTCCGCCTTCAGTCATTAAATCCTTCGCAACTTTTGCAACGGCAGTTAACGAATACGAGCTAATATTATGTGCTAATAAGAAACCGTCTCTCGTTGTATTCATATAGTCGCCATTTAGCTCTTCCTTGTTTGCGAAGGCAATACAATGGGCAACGCCATGAATTACACCAACTGATTCCTTAATTTCCGCAAAACATTTTTCAATATCCTGATCATTTGTCACATCACAAGGTAGAACAAGAGAATCTTTTCGATCTAGTGATTCAGCAAGATCACGTACACTTTGCTCTAAACGTTCTCCTGCATACGTAAATACCAGGCGTGCACCAGCATCATGTAGTGACCTAGCAATTCCCCATGCAATACTTCTTTTGTTGGCAACACCCATTACCACATATGTACGATCTTTTAATGAAAAATTCATCAACGAGTTCCTCCTAGACATACTTTTATACAAGTTATTAGTACCTAGTCATAGTATATCATATAAACTTAGAGCTTTACCATATCCTTTAACTAAAAAAGAAAAGCCTTATCAAAATGATAAGACTTTTAAAGATTATACAGATTTACCAAACTCTAACACTCGTTTTAATTCATCGACATACTCTCTTGTTCCTGTAACAATTAATCGATCTTCTAATTGCAGTTCAGTGTCACCATGAGGTACAATCGAATCTTTCCCTCTAAAAATACGTACAAAGATTACATCTCCTGTAAAAGGAAAGTTTCTTAGCTGAATCCCGTTGTAGAGGCTATTTTTCATATTAATTTGATATAGAGCTGTTTCTTGATTGGTTAAGATATTCATGACACTTGGTGCCTCGATTAAAGCTCGCAATAATGATTTCGTTGATAACAGTACGGAAAATACTTCTACTCCATGACTCTTCAAAGCTTCATCGTATTCAGGAGTTTCAGCTCTTGCGATTACTCGTTCTACACCATATTCCTTTGCAAATGTGGCAATTTCTGAATTAGTCTCCTCATCTCCTGTGGTGACGACAAGAATATCTACTTCAAAAATATCCAGTGTTTTCAATTCATCTACGGAATAGCTTTCTAGCTCTACAATATTAAATAATGAGTCGGATACTTGCTTCTCGATCTTATCTTGCTTGATATGGTAAATCGTCGTTTCATACAAATCTTTGTTTAATTCTAAAGTTGCAGGTAAAGTCAGTTGGTTCGCACCAATAAATGCAACTTTTTTCTTTAAGTCCTCTTCCTTTTGCTCAGGGAAGATTTTCTTAAAGGCAATTGGTGTAATGATACTCGTAATAACTGCTACAAGGATTAGTGCACCAGACATTTGTCCATCAATGATTCCCATTCTTTCTCCAATGGTAGCAGCTGCAATCACTAATGATAAAGTAGATGTTAATAAGAAACCGGAAGCTAAGACGGTTTTATGATCAAACCATATTTTCATAATATAAACAGGAACTATTTTAGAGATAAATAGTGCAATTAATAATAATGGAATTAAGTAAATCACCTTAGAATCTTCAAAGAGACTCCAAATATCTAAATTAACCCCAACCATTACAAAGAATATTGGAATTAAAAAGCCGTAACCAAATGAGTCTAGCTTATGAACAAGGTCGGCATTGGGTGATAATAAAGAGACCAATACCCCCGCTAAGAAGGCGCCAAGGATATTCTCAGCTCCAACAGATTCAGATAATCCCACTAAAACAATTATTAGTGTAAAGACTGCTCTTGTTCCAATTTGGATTGTTCCTTTTGACATAGTTTCTAAATAAGTTTGGTTTTTAAAGTATTTACCTAGTAGATAAATACCTACTCCGGCACCAAACAGAATAAGTAGTAACCACATATTCCCTTGATCTTCACTGTATAATGAAACAAACACAGCTAGTAAGATCATCGTAACTAAGTCAGCAATGACTGCTACTAAGAGAATAGTCTGACCAATAGAACGCTTCATTATATTTGCATCTTTTAACGTTGGCACTACAACACCAAGTGATATCGTAGAAATAATAAGCGTCATTAAGAAAGCATTCTCGATAAAACCTGTCCAGACAAATAAATAAGAAAGAAATAATGAAATACCAAAAATCCCCACAAAAACGACAGAAGACACTAAAAATGCATTAGGTGCATTTTTCCCATTTGGTAATACTTCTTTCTTCTTATTACCTGCAAAGGCGGAAAAATCAATTTCTAAACCACTTAAAAACATTAAAAATATAAATCCTAGAGTTGAAAGTGTTTCAATCCACATATCAGGATGAATGAGATTAAAACCTGACTTACCAATGATTAACCCCATGATAATTTCAGCAACCACTACGGGGAGGAAATTAAGCTTGAATCGATGCATGAGCAATGGTGTTAAGAATGCGACAATCACGACAATGAGTAAAGATGTTACGGAAGCATGATGCTCCATGTTTATTCCCCCTTTAACTATAAGAGTTGTGGATCCACATCCACTAATACTAAAATGCCTTTTACCTAAAAAATTCTTATAACAGATACTGCATAAATATGGTTGCTAATCCAAAATATACGATAATACTAATAATATCATTAATCGTTGTAATAAACGGCCCAGAAGCAACCGCTGGGTCAATTTTAAACTGGTGCATAATTAATGGAATTAATGCTCCTGCGATTGTAGCAATAAATAGGGTGATAAAAATTGAAATACCCACTAATAATCCTAGAAAGAAATGTTGCTTCCAAATAAATACGACGACTGTTACTAATATTCCACAAGAAGCGCCAGTTATTAGTCCAGTTCCTGCTTCTCTCCAAATGGATTTCCAAACTGATGCTTCAAATGCATCTCCTGTTGCTATGTTTCTAACGGCAACAGCTAATGCCTGAGTTCCTGTGTTTCCAGCCATTCCTGCAATTAATGGAATAAAAACTGCTAATATAGCAACCTGGTCTAATGTTTGTTCAAATCTTCCAATTAAACTTGCTGTCAACATACCTAAAAATAGAAGAATAATTAGCCATGGCAATCTCTTTTGGGCTGCAGAAAAAGACCCTCTGTCAATTGTGTCCATATTAGATACGGCAGCTAGCTTTGAGTAATCATCTGATGCCTCTTCATCAATAACATCAATAATATCATCAACCGTAATGATTCCAAGGAGATGTTGATTAAAATCAACAACAGGTAGTGCTAAGAAATTATAATCCTTCATCGTTCTTGCGACAACTTCTTGATCATCCCCTACACTAACAGAGACAACGCGATCATACATGATTTCCGATATCATTTTATCCTCATCAGAAATAATCAAATCCCTCAAGCTTATGACTCCAACTAATTTTTTATCATCATTGATCACATATAAGTAATAAATCGTTTCAGCATCTGGCGCTTCATTTCTTAATATTTGCATAGCTGAACGAATCGTTTGGTTAGCTTCGATGGAAATAAACTCCGTCGTCATAATACTACCGGCTGTATACTCATCGTAGTGAAGAAGCTCTTTAATTTCCCTTGCCGCTTCATTATCCATAATTGTCAAGTAACTTGCAGCCTGATTTTTATTTAGCTCATTTAGAACATCTGCTGCATCATCAGCGTACATTTCCGATAACATGTCAGCAGCATAGCGAGGTTCCATATCTGACATGATTTCTTTGACCTCGTCCACAGTATCCAAATTCTCGATAATAGGTGCCATTTCTTCGGGTGACATGTACTCATAGATGCGACGCCTTAACTCACGATTCTGGTCTTCAAAAAACTTAGCTTGATCATAAGGATGAAGCTCCAAAAATTCCTGTCTAAATAAGAGAATCTCTTCTGATTCTAATAAATGAAGCAGTTTTTCTTCAACCAATTCGTCTTTTACTTCAGTCATATTTTTGCCACCTCCCTTTTAACGCATAGAATCTTTCGTCAAGATTCAACATTTTTCTCTATAGTAGCATGAATTTATTGTAAAAGTCCTTTCTAACGGACCAAACTGGATTAGCAATAGATATAATTGGTTTTAATGTTAATTCACTTAAAAGATAAAGCAAAGCCGAATAATAGTACATACCCACTTCTCGGTTTTATTAACCCTCTTACAAAAAACTAATCAAAAATAGGTTAGTTATTGGAAAAATTGGTATTACTGATAATAACCATCATTAGAAGAAGGGACATCTATGGATTCCGAAAAAACTTTGCAACAACGACTCGATTATACATTACTCTTCATTTTATTTTTATTAAGTATAGCAAGTACCTTAGCGATCTTCAGTGCTGAGGCATCTCTTCCTGAAAAGCTTCAACACATTAATTTTGTTGCTCAACAATGGCAGTGGTATATAGTGGGTTCAATAGCTATTTTTGTAACCATGATTGTTGACTATGACCGCTTTAAACAAGTAGCCTGGTATTTATACGGATTTGGTTTAATGTTATTAATGGGGCTTGAGTTAAATGTCCCTTCCAACTTGGTTCAAACGATTAAAGGGGCTACAAGCTGGTATAAACTGCCTGGAATAGGAAACTTCCAGCCTTCAGAGCTTCTCAAGATCTTTCTCATCCTAGTTTTAAGTCAGCTTGTCGTTTCACACCGTGAAAAATACCAGGATGGTTCAGTTAAACTGGACTTATTATTACTATCCAAGTTATCCATTACCACCCTTGCACCGGTATTATTATTAATCAAGCAGCCAGATATGGGAATGTCTATGGTATTTATGGCTATCTTTTTAACCATCTTAATTGTCTCAGGGATTCGCTGGCGAATTTTACTAGTGCTTTCCATAGTTTTTAGTGGAATCGTGTTGTCATTCATTTATATGTATTTTGCTTTCCCAATATTTTTCCGTGAGAATATCCTTGATGATTATCAATTAAATCGTTTCTATGGATGGCTCACACCCTATCAATATTCTAGTGGACAAGGCTTCCAGCTTATCAAATCATTACTTGCCATTGGTTCTGGTGCACTTTCAGGAAAGGGTTATATGCAAACGGAAGTTTACCTTCCAGAGCCCCATACCGATTTTATTTTTTCGGTGATTGGTGAGCAATTTGGGTTTATTGGGGGAAGTATCGTCATTTCTTTGTTTTTCTTACTTATCTACCGAATGATTCGTATTGCTATGGAATGCAATGATCCTTATGGAAGTTATTTATGTGCAGGGGTGATCGGTATGATTACCTTCCAGGTATTCCAGAACATCGGCATGACAGTGGGGTTATTACCCATCACGGGGCTTCCCCTCCCCTTCATTAGCTATGGTGGAAGCTCATTGGCTACGTATATGCTAGCAATCGGCATCATTTTGAATGTCCGTTCACGAACAAAGAAGTATTTATTTGATTGAGGTTTGGAAATAAGCATTTCAGCCAGTTATAAACCCGAACTAGTAGGTGATATACTGAAGTATCTTTCACCTACTAGTTCGGGTCTCTATTTGTTACATTCAATTAAGTCGTGGATTTTGAATACTATTTTTATAAACTAGTGGAATGGAGCGGAAGACACTCGACTCCTGTGGGAGAAGCGTGTTGAGAGAGACCCCACAGGCGCAGAACGCCGAGGAGGCTCCCGAGACCGCCCGCGGAAAGCGAGTGTCTGAAGCGCAATGGAACAACCCTGTTATCCAGCTTAACAGGTTAATAAGTATGAAAGAAACCACAAACATTATTATATTTGATAGGTAGACTAATTTTGAGATTGTTCGTCTTTGAGACTGGGGTATTAGGTTTTTTCCAGCCTTTTTTGGTTTATACTAATCCGGTACAAGAAGGAGGATTCAACATGAAATTAGATATTATTGGAGATATTCATGGATGCTACAGCGAGTTTGTCGAGCTTACCAAAAAGCTGAATTATGATTGGGAACAAGGATTACCTATTCATAAGGATGGAAGATTGCTTGCTTTTGTTGGTGATTTAACCGATCGTGGTCCTCATTCATTAAAGATCATTGATACCCTACATAAACTTGTTATTGTTGCTAAACAAGGCTTTTATTGTCCTGGTAACCACTGTAATAAACTTTATCGATATTTTTTAGGAAGAAAAGTACAAATCACTCATGGTTTAGAAACGACGGTTGCAGAATTTGAAGCATTATCTAAGCAAAATCAAGAAAAAGTGAAAAAGCAGTTTATTGAATTATATGAGGCTTCTCCTCTCTATCACATATTGGATGAAAAAAGAGTGATCATAGCCCATGCTGGTATTCGAGAGGATTACATTGGGAGACAAGATAAAAAAGTTCAAACCTTTGTATTATATGGAGATATTACAGGAGAAACCCATCCTGATGGATCTCCTGTTAGACGTGATTGGGCACAACATTATAATGGTAAGGCATGGATTGTTTATGGCCATACTCCTGTTAAAGAGGCTAGAATTGTTAATCATACAATTAATATTGATACGGGAGCTGTCTTTGGAGGAAAGTTAACGGCATTTCGTTATCCAGAATTAGAAACCATCTCTGTTCCATCCTCTATGCCAGTTGTTCAAGAGAAATTCAAATTTTTCCTTTAAATGATGTAGTCATAAATTTCACCATAAAGTAAGCTAATCACTCTGTAATACTTGCTCCATATCAATTGGAAGTGGAGTGGATAATGTCAATTGTTCTCCTGTGATTGGATGAAGAAAGCTTATTTCACGACTATGTAATGCCTGTCGTGTGATGAATAATTTACTTCCACCATAAAGTTCATCCCCAAGAAGAGGGTGACCTATATAAGACATATGGACTCTAATTTGATGGGTTCTTCCCGTTTCCAGTCTTAGTGCAACATGAGTAAACTCTTTATATCTCTTTAGCACTTCAAAATCAGTAACAGCCGTTTGTCCATCTTCTCTCACTTCTCGCTCTATGATGCTTGTATCTTTCCTTCCGATTGGTGCTTGAATGGTTCCACTGTCCTCTAATACCTGACCGTGGACAAGGGCTTCATAGGTTCTTTTTATTAGAGAGGCTTTCTGCTGTTTAGAAAACAAATGATGTGTATAACGATGCTTTGCAACGATTAATAGACCACTAGTATCCCGGTCTAGACGGTTAACAATATGAACCGTACTACCGATATTCTTTTGATCATAATAATAGAGAAGAGCATTTGCCAAAGAACCACGTGGATGTTCCCTTGATGGAATGGTCGGAATGTTAGCAGTTTTATTGACTACAAGCAAATAATCATCTTCAAATGCAACAGACAGTGGAAGGTCTTCCTTTCTTAACTCCTCACTTGGCAGTTCAATTGGGAAAATGACTTGAAGGTGATCACCGTCTTTTAATTGATACCGAACAGTTACAGGAAACAAGTTAACTAGTATTTCCCCACCTCTAAATTTAATATCCGTTAAGGCAGTTTTAGAGATTTCCCGCTCTTTTAGAAAATCTCTAACTAGCTTCCCTTCATTTTCTTTATTAACTTCCCAGCTTAATTGAAATCGTTCCACAAGCCTTTCCTTTCTCACTAGTCTCCAACGAATGAATCTCTAACTCTCTTCCAGAACGGAAAAGGACGGAAACGAGCAAATTTAATTTTTTCTTTTGCGACACGGTATTGAATTGATTTAACGTCCTTGTGAAGGAGCGTTAAATGATCAACTGTGATTTGAAAATCAACATGGTTAATGGGCTTTAGCATACATGTATGATGATTGGGTAGAACAAGAGGAGAACCGATTGTTCTAAACACTCTATTATTAATAGAAGCCATTTCTGCAACCTGGATTGCTTCTATAGATGGGTGAAGAATCGCACCACCTAATGCTTTATTGTAAGCGGTACTGCCTGAAGGTGTAGAAATACATAAACCATCCCCGCGAAATGTTTCAAAGCCTTGCCCTTTGATTTCTAAATCCATCACAAGGGAACCCTCAACAGCTTTTACCGTGCTTTCATTCAAGGCCAAATACCTTGCTTCTTTTCCACCATTTAGGTGACGTATAATTACTTCAAGAAGAGGATATTCAACCACCTGGTATGGAGTTTTTGCAATGGCAATGACAAGCTTCTCCACTTCTTCAGGTACCCAATCTGCATAAAACCCTAAGTGCCCAGTGTGAACACCTACAAAAGCTGTTTTATCTAGACGTTTTTGGTACCGATGAAAGGCATATAACAGTGTTCCATCCCCACCAACTGAAATGACAATATCGGGTTGATCTTCATCATAAACAAGCTCAAAATCCTGTAAATAAGTCTTCATTTTAAGCATTAATGTGTTAGATACTGTATCACCTTTAGATGTTATTGCAAACTTCATTGTTTCACCCACCCTTAAATCTCATTCTTTCTAGAAAAAGCAGCCTGAGCTTCCTGAATTTCATCCTTGATTAAGGACATTTCCTCATCTAATTGAAAGGCAGCCTCTGCTGCCCGCTGAAGTCTTTTTTGAATATTGATGGGAATCTGACCACTATATTTATAATTTAATGAATGCTCAATTGTAGCCCAAAAATTCATAGCTAACGTTCTAATTTGGATTTCAACTAATATTTTTTTTACACCTTGTAAGGTTTCTACGGGATATCGAATGACTAGATGATAGGAACGATAGCCACTCTCTTTGTTTTTGGAGATATAATCTCGTTCCTCAACAATTTCAAAGTCTCTTCGTTTTTTCAATAACTCAACTACTGTGCTGATGTCCTCCACAAACTGGCACATCATTCTAACTCCTGCAATATCTGAGATTTCCTCTTCTATTTTTTCTAGTTCAATACTTTTATGTAATGCCTTGTTCATAATACTTGGAATAGGCTTGACTCTTCCCGTTACAAATTCTATTGGTGAGGTGAGTGAGTGCTCCTCAAATTGAGAACGAATGCCTTTAAATTTTATTTTCAATTCATCAACAGCTTGAACATATGGAGCTAAAAATACATCCCAGTTCTCTATCATTTTATCACCGCCATTATCATTCACATTTCATTCTACCTATTTTAGAACATTAAAAACCGACTCAACTTCTTTCACCATTTCATCTCCATAATTGGTGTTGCCTTCAATATTTTGGACTAACTCATCTAGCTCCATTTCTAAACCAATTAATTCGATTTCTTGTTCACCCATTATCAACTTAACTGGATAATGGCTTTCCAATACTTTTTTAAGCTCTGGCCAAATATTCCTTGATAAGGATAAATAAACATATTCATCTACCAGTTCTAGTATGTAAACAAATGCTAATTGATCGGAGTCTACAAGTACCCTTTCAGCCGCCTTAATTGAGCTCCCATTAAGGTCTACAGGGCTTGAAATAAGAAGAAGTTCTTCTTCCTTCCACTCTATCTTCTCAATTGAGATTCTTTTCTGCATATTGATACTCCTTCCATTACTTAAATCTACATGTTATTTTACCATATAAAACCTTACCACATTAACTGTTTGATTATAGTATAATGGTTTTTAGGTAAAGGAGTTTGAGTGATGACACAAGAGATTGAAATTGAATTTAAAAATCTAGTAACTAAAGAAGAATTTGATTATTTAATAAAAGAATTTTCAATTGCGAAACATCAATTTATCATACAACAAAATCATTACTTTGATACAGATGACTTTTCTCTAAAGAATCAGAAATCAGCTTTGCGTATTCGCTTCAAAAAGAACAGCTATACACTTACGTTAAAGCAAACAATTGAAGAAGGAATTCTTGAAACTCATCAGGAACTTACAGATAAAGAAGCAAAAGAAATGCTTGATGGGAAGTTTTTATCTGGAGAGATTTTTAATATTATCACAGCTCTTCATATAAACCCTAAAGAAATTAAGTACCTAGGTACACTGGAAACAAATCGAGCTGAAATTGATTATTCAGATGGTACCCTTGTGTTTGACCATAGTCGCTACTTAAATAAGGACGACTATGAAATTGAATTTGAAGTACCCGACTTTCAACAAGGGCAATTGGATTTTCAGCAGCTTCTTCAAAAATATCAAATACCTATTCGAGAAACAGAAAATAAAATACGTCGTTTTTTCAATGAAAAACAAAGGAGACTGGAGGAGCGTTCATGAATATTAATCAGCTAAAAATGGTACTAGAGCTTCAAGCATTGCGCAACTTTTCTGGATCTTCATCTGCAGGTGAAACAAACTCTAATTTATTTCAGGAAATGTTCACAGAGTTATTATCAAAAGGACTCAATACTAGTGAACAAACTCTATCCTTCTTAAAAAATGAAGCCCAAGTAATGCCAAGTTCTCAAGCAATAACTGGATTATCTCCTGTATCAAAAGCACTACCTCCTATCCAGTTAGGTAGCATTGATGAGATGATCCAACAAGCTGCAAGTAAATATAATATCGATGAAAAGCTAATTAAAGCAGTGATAAAAAATGAGTCAAATTTCAATTCAAATGCGGTAAGCCACGCTGGTGCAAGTGGACTCATGCAGCTTATGCCTTCCACTGCTAGAGGTTTAGGAGTTACCAATATATTTGACCCTGCCCAAAACATTGAAGGCGGGACAAAGTATTTAAGAAATATGTTAGATCGATACGATGGTAATTTACGATTAGCCTTGGCTGCCTATAATGCAGGACCAGGTAATGTTGATAAATATAATGGAATTCCTCCATTTAAAGAAACCCAGAATTATGTTAAAAAGGTTACGAACACCTATAATCAGTTAAATGCATAAACACAGAGATACAAGCGCCCCGCTACTATGAACCTCCAGTTGGAATCCCAACTGGAGGTTTTTTACGGTTAGAAACCATAGAAGAGCACTGGATAGGACATGTAGCAAGCACTTTATTTGATGAACCTTCTAATGCTTGATAAAATAAAATCAGACATAAATATTTAACTTGGTGAGAAATTATAGCTAGATACTATAACAACTTGAACCTTCCTATAATGAAAAAGGAGTTTTTATTCATATGACAGAGCAAGAGTATGGCAATACCCCTTTCCAGGCAATCGGTGGCGAGGAGGTTATCTCTCGTTTAGTAGATGCCTTTTATAGAAGAGTAGGCAGCCATCCTGACTTAGAACCTATTTTTCCTAATGATTTAACGGAAACTGCTCGAAAACAAAAACAATTTTTAACACAATATCTAGGAGGACCTAGTCTTTATACAGAAGAACACGGTCATCCCATGCTAAGAGCTCGTCACTTACCCTTTGAAATCACCCCAACTCGTGCAAAAGCATGGCTAGCATGTATGGATGAAGCGATGGATGAAATTGGCTTTGTTGGTGAACTTCGTGATGGATTTTACCAACGACTTGTATTAACTGCACAGCATATGATCAATACTCCTGAACATAAGGAGGACAGTCATCGTGAATAACCACCTTGACCAATCAATTGTTCCGGAATGTAGCAAGAAGCCTTTAGAAATATATGTGTTTATCGATCCTCTTTGCCCTGAGTGCTGGGCACTGGAGCCAGCTTTAAAGAAACTACAAATTGAATATGGTAAATATTTTTCTATTCGCCACGTTATAAGTGGGCGATTGGCCTCTTTAAATTTAAGGAAGGCTACATTAAATGGAAATATCGCCAATGTTTGGGAGCGAACGGCTAGTCGATCTGGAATGTCTTGTGATGGGGATATATGGTTTGAAAATCCTATCTCAACGCCCTATACTGCATCCATTGCAATTAAGGCTGCAGAGCTACAGGGAAGAAAAGTCGGCCTTAAATTCTTACGAAAATTACAAGAGCTTCTTTTTTTACAAAAGCAAAATATTTCTGAAGAAGCTGTTCTAATTGAGTGTGCAAACGAAGTAGGTTTAGAAGTGGAAGAGTTTGAGAAAGACCTTCATTCTGAAAGTGCTGCAAAAGCATTTCAATGTGACCTAAAGATCACATCAGACATGGAAGTAGAAAAAATACCAACGCTCGTTTTCTTTAATGAAAATATTGAAGAAGAAGGTATGAAGGTGACTGGTTTATATCCTTATGACGTTTACGTGCGAATCATTCAGGATCTACTTCAGGATACACCTGCACCAAGCTCACCTCCACCGTTAGAAGATTTCTTAAAATATTTTAAGTTTGTAGCAACTAAGGAAATCGCAGTTGTATATAACATGGAACCAAATGAAGTTGATAAAGAAATGAAAAAACTGTTATTGAAGCAAAAGGTGGAAGTTGTACCTGTTAAGTACGGTACCTTTTGGAGATATATCGAATAACCAATAAGGAAATGTAATTATGCTTGGCTGATAATAAATACAGCCAGGCTTTTTTGTGTCTCGTTTAAGGTGTTTATGGTTTTCTTAAATTCAGCGAGGCAATGGAATAAATCTTTTTTGCTTTTCATCAATAAGATGCAAAGTTTTTGCATATGCATGGTAAAAAGGACGACTTCGAGCTTATCCATAACTACTTCATTGGAGGAATGCTTCATGAATATAAAAGTATTAGTCTGTGCTATAGCTTTTCTAGGAGCTTTTTATTTTCAACTTCTTGGTATGCTTAATTTGATCCCACTCTTCATCACTACCCCAATCCTATTTATCGTTTTACTACTTATTGTCAGTACCTTTAACAATCGAAAGCGTTTTAAAGGTTTTTAACAACACCAAGGTAATACATTACCTAAATTCAATTTTATTAACTCTAATAGAAAAATCACAAACACGATTCTACCTTTTTAGGTAGGATCGTGTTTTTTAAATTTTTGATGTACATACATTTAGAATTGGTTTAAAATATAAAAATGGAAATATTTACAATTTTTATTTTTCTCAATTCCTGAAACAATCTTTCTTAATTCAACGTTAAATACACTATAAGAGGAGGATAAGAATGCATGTTGTAGGTAGCTTTATTAAACAAATCATCATATTTATAGTCATTTCATTTCTATTAATATCAATTACTCTTATTCCAATTGGAACCGAGGAAATCATAAAGGATTATAAATTAACCTTTGAATATAACTGGTCTTTGTATTGGAATGAAGTGAAAGATACAAGCCTAAACTTGTTGGCGGGCCATGGTCTAGGAACGACTAGTATAGGTATTTCGGTGTTTGAGCATATCCAACAATATGTAGGACGTAGTTTACTACTGATTACTCTAGGCTACTTACTTAGCTTGGTATTTGGTTTTATTAAAGGCCTGTTAGATTTTAAATTTTCAAGGATGTCTCAATCATTAATGGGAAGAGTGAGTAATATTCTATTCACTTCTTTGCCTGATTTCTTTGTATTTATCTTACTCCAATATTCGTTCTTACTTTTGGCAAGAGCAGGGTTTCCAAGACTTGATTTATATGGTTTCGAAAATTGGTATAATATCTTCTTACCATTAATTGCATTGCTTATATTTCCTGTTTTTTATCTATCAAAGATTGTTCTTACAGAGCTTAAGCTTGCTGAGAAAAATGACTATGTATTAACAGCAAAATCAAAAGGCCTTCATTCGTATTGGGTTTTAAATAGACATATCATTAAGAACTGTATCCAAACCTTTATGGCTCATGGCCAAACTGTGTTTCTCTTCTTTTTATCCAGTCTTCCTATTATTGAGCTATTATCAGCTTATAACGGAGCAGGATACCAATTAATGACAGCGATTATGAACAAAGAATTACATTTGGTCATAGGATACTTCCTTACATTTTTACTAATTATGTATGTGGCCGTTTGGTTCAATAAAATTATTTTAATGATTTGGAAAAAAGAACGTCATTCTAGACTACTAACTAATAGACTGCCAGAAACTAAATCAAATCTTGTCCAACACTCAAAAGGAGTCTCACGATGAATGTATTTCGGTCAAGTCCTTTATTTCTAATCGGTTGCATTGCCTTAGCATTTTTGCTATTCATTACTTTCATAGGTCCTTATCTACCATTTGTTAGTGAGGATCTAGAGGAAAAAATGTTCGTACTAGATGAAAATCGAAAGCCTGTTCCTCCCCCGTTCCCACCTTCTGATCAATATCTTATAGGAACGGACTCAAAAGGTAGAGATTTGTTAAGTGTATTAATTCATGGAGCTAAAGAAACTTTATTGTTTATTGTATGTATTTCTTTAATTCGTTACATAGTAGCTTTACCTCTAGGCTATATTGCAATTTATAATAGAATGGTTAAAAATTTGATCTTGTCATGGAACAGATTGTTTTCTTATGTTCCTACTTTTATGGTGATATTAATTCTTTCTTTATTGCCCTTTATCTTGTATTCCTTTAATCGTTTATGGATGATGATTTTACTAATTGCATTAATAGATGTAGGGAGAGTTGCAGAATTATATCGTGAAATGTTTGATCAGATCAAAGAAAAACAATTTATCTCTTCAGGAATTTCTGCAGGAGCAAAGCCAGTTTATTTGTTCGTCCGTTATTATCTTTTCCCAGCTAGAAACCAAGTAATTGTTCATCTTATTCTTGATTTAGGCAGAAACCTACTTTTACTTGCCCAATTAGGATTTGCCTCCGTATTCCTTACTCAAGTAATCTTTCAAGATGAGACAGGTCAATGGATTTGGATGAATAGTTCAAATAACTGGCCAATTTTCTTAAAAGACGTGCTTGAAGACATTCGGAGAGCTATTTGGATTCCGTTTTGGGCTTCTGTATTTATTGCTTACACCATTTTTGCCATTAATTTGTTTGGTGAAGGGTTAAAGGATTTATTTGAAAAGAAAGCTAGAACATAATTAAACATAAAAAATGCCGATTTTCCATTTGAAAAATCGGCATTTTCTTTATTGATTACGCATTTCTAGGAATTGAATTATTTTCCTTCTAACAGCTGTTCCATTTCAGTCAGCTTTTCTTCAAATACCTGTAGAGCTTGCTTGATTGGCTCAGAAGATGTCATATCGACACCAGCCTTTTTCAATACTTCAATTGGGTAGTCAGAGCTTCCAGCTTTTAAGAACTCAAGATAACGATCCACTGCTGGTTGGCCTTCTTCAAGAATCTGCTTAGACAGGGCTGTAGCCGCACTAAAACCAGTAGCATATTGGAACACATAGTAATTGTAGTAGAAGTGAGGAATTCGTGACCATTCCAGTCCGATTTCTTCATCAATCACAATTTCGTCTCCGAAGTATTTCTTATTTAGTTCAAAATACATACTTGTTAGTAGATCAGGCGTTAATGCTTCTCCTTGTTGAGCTTTTAGATGAATATCATGCTCAAATTCAGCAAACATCGTTTGACGGAAAACCGTACCACGGAAGCCTTCTAAATAATGATTTAACAAGTAAAGACGCTTCTGCTCGTCATCAATTGTTTTTAATAAATAATCGTTGAGCAGGTTTTCATTACATGTAGACGCTACTTCTGCCACGAAAATCGAATAGTTGCCATATACATAAGGCTGTGTCTTTCTTGTATAGTAGCTATGCACAGAATGTCCAAACTCATGAGCCAGAGTGAAGAGATTATTGACATTGTTTTGCCAGTTCATAAGAATATATGGATTAGTTCCATAAGTCCCTGATGAATACGCCCCGCTACGCTTACCTTTATTTTCCTGAACATCTACCCATCTATTTTGATATGCTTCTGTTAAGATTCCTTGATATTCTTCACCAAGTGGAGCTAAACCTTTAAATACAAGGTCCTTTGCCTCATCATAGCTAACCTCCATTTTTACATCCTTTACAAGAGGTGTATATAAATCATACATGTGAATCTCATTAAGTTTTAATACCTTTTTTCGTAATGATACATATCGGTGTAATAGGTGAAGATGATCGTTAATCGTACCCACAAGGTTTTCATAAACCTGTTCCGGGATATTGTTATTGCTCAACGCTGCCTCTCTTGCAGAGTTGTAATTTCTAACACTTGCATAGAAGTTATCCTTTTTAACAGTACCTGCTAACGTGCTAGCAAAGGTATTTTTATAGTTACCATATGTTTCGTAAACTTTTTTAAACGCTTCTTCACGGACTCGTGGGTCACTACTCTCTAAAAAGCGAATATAACGGCCATGTGTAATTTCTACCTCTTCACCGGTTTCATCCTTAATAGCTGGGAACTTTAAATCGGCATTATTCAGCATTCCGAATGTTGTGCTAGGTGTGCTTGTTACATCGGAAGCCTTTGCCAAAAGAGCCTCTTCTTTCGCACTCAGAACATGTGGACGAGTTCTAGTAATATCTTCAATTGCATGCGCATATACTTTTAACTCATCTTTTTCAGCAATAAAAGATTGAACCTTTTCTTCTTCTAATGCTAGAATCTCAGGAACAACGTATGAAAGTGCACTCGAAATTTGAGTATATAAATTTTGAGCGCGGTCATTTAAGCCCTGGTAGTGGGAATTTGTAGTATCTTGATCATATCTCATATGAGCATAGGTATAAAGCTTCCCCATTCTCATCAGTAGTTCATCTTGATATGTAAGTAATGCTAAAAAAGTATCGGCCGATTCGCCAAGTTTTCCTTCAAACTCACTTGCTTTAGGAATTAAAGCTTTTACAGCTTGAAATTCAGCTTCCCATGCATCATCTGTTGTAAAAATATCTTCGAGTCTCCAAGTGTCACCATGTGGAACTTCGCTTCTTGTCGGCAATGTTTTAGTTGCTGTTTGTTCAGTCATTGTGTATACCTCCTAATGCATTGTAAATAAACATAAATTAATTGAGAAATCTTCATCTCTCATACCTATTCGATACTTATTAGTTTATTCCCTCTTTTATAACACTTATAATAGTTTTTACGAATATAATTTTTTATATCCTTTTCTTCAACGTTATAATAAAGAAAAGTTTAGTAAACGGTGGTTATAACCACTACTTAGATTAAAAGGAAGTGAACAACATGATTACATTGAAAACGGAAAGAGAAATTGGCTTAATGCACGAAGCAGGTAAGCTTCTTGCAGCCTGTCACAAGGAAATTGCGAAGCTTATTAAACCTGGAATATCAACAGCAGAGATTGATGAATTTGTAGAGGAATATTTAGCAAAGCATGGTGCCACTCCTGAACAAAAGGGTTTTCGTGGATACCAATATGCAACATGTGCTACCATAAATGATGAAATTTGCCATGGCTTTCCAAGGAAGGAACCTTTAAAGAATGGTGATATTGTCACTATTGATATGGTTGTCAATCTAAATGGTGCATTGGCGGACTCTGCCTGGACCTACGCAGTTGGCTCTATCCCAGACCAAACACAAAAGCTATTAGATGTAACAAAAGAAGCTCTTTACCTAGGCATTGAAAAAGCTGTGGCAGGAAACCGGATTGGTGATATTGGCCATGCGATTCAAACCTATGTTGAAGCTGAAGGCTTCTCTGTCGTCAGAGACTTTATCGGGCATGGTATTGGACCAACCATTCATGAGGAGCCACAGGTTCCACACTTTGGTCTCCCCCATCGTGGATTACGGTTAAAAGAAGGAATGGTGATTACCATTGAACCTATGGTCAATATCGGTGATTGGCCATCTAAAATGGATGATAACGGATGGACTGCTCGAACAGTAGACGGATCCCTATCTGCTCAATATGAACATACCATCGCAATTACCAAACAAGGACCTATTTTATTAACTGAACAGCTGTGAGTGAAAGAGTCATGCATGAGCGCATGACTCTTTTTTTAATCAAAGGATCATTATGCTAAAAATTGTTGTATTTATATAAACAACTTCTTATGTTCTATTAACAGACTGGAGTCCCTCTGTAAAGCCTCTTCAAGATTCTTAGGATAGTGACAAGCCTCCTTTCTAATAAAGGTTTTTCTATTTATACGAGTTAAAATCCCCATCTCTACTAAAGCATGTAAATACTCCATAATAGCAAAGGAATAATGTCTGTTTGCTATAAGTGGCAGTTCCCTTAGGTAAAATGGTTGATTTCTCTTTTTTTTATTGAAGTAATCATAGACAGCTTGGAAGCTGAAAGGAATAGAAAAAGGTAGGTTTTCAATATATTCAATCAGGATCCATGCCTGCCAAACAATCGGGGATGTTTGAATCCAATACATGGATGGGACTGGAATACCTACTTCTGAAGGTAGTAAGGAAGGGTAAATTTGTTTTTGATATAAGAAAGTGAGTAGTTTTTTCATATTATGAGAGGGGTACTGGGTACAATTAAGTCTCCAGCTTCTTTTCATTGTCAACCATTGTTGAGCAGGAAACGGACCATCAAGTTTTCTTATGAGCAAATCACTGAAGGAAGTTTCACTTGGAGATAGTATTTCTAGATTCCCAGTTGCTTTAGAGGCCGATAGAGGCAGTAGATTGTGGAGGAGAAGAAAATTATTTGATTCCGAACAGTAGTAAAGTAAACATGGCTTTTGGTGAGTTAGTCTAGTAAACATCCAATCAAACGGAGAAAGCGAGAATTGATTTTGATCCAGCCGTTTTAATCTTTTGCCACCTAGAATCCAAATTGGTTGATAGCCATTTAGCAGATAACCATCTGTTCTTTCTTTAAATTGTTTAGAGTCAATGGTTGAACATTGGTATTCAATGACGGGATTAGAAGGATGAGTAGGAAGGTAAAGGTCGGGCCGCTGTTTTACTATTTTTAAATAGGGCTCTAATACTGGCTTGAAGGCTTGATTATTAAGCCATTGATAAAGCTGAAGTTTTCCATTTAAATGATAGGCTGATTCTGGTTCGGAGAAGGATTCACATTGGGTAGATTTAGAGTGTGCAAAATGGGGAATTCTCTGTTCTCCTATCCGCAACAATACAACTTCCTTACAAACAGGACATTGGAACACCTCGTCATTTCTTAACGAGATTAATGCATCCCTTGTCCACTCATTGGTCATAGAGAACATTACACCTTTCTTATTTTGGGCTACTAACACAAATAATTTCAACTCCTTTTATCATTTCTTCTTTAAGTTTCTCTTTTAGTCTTTAAAATCCTTCTTCAATAATTAAAAATATCCTTATTAAGCATGTAAACAAAAAAAGCAGTGCTATACACACACTGCTATAATAACGGAGAGAGTAAACGTGACAATGATTCAAAAAGCCTTTCATAGATAGAACGTTTATTAAATGTATGACCCTCGATTGCTTTTGAATTTTTAACATCTTGATTGAATTCATGAACCAACGACTTAATGCTAGTTGTTTCATATAAGAATGCGTTAACTTCAAAATTCAAATGAAAGCTTCTCATATCCATATTTGATGTACCAATCGATGCTATTTCCTCATCAATAATAATAAATTTACTATGCATAAAGCCCTTCTGATATTCAAAAACCTGAACTCCTGCTTCTATTAAATCTGGATAGTAAGAACGTGATGCGTAAAACACAATCCGCTTATCTGGTCGTTCAGGAGTAATAATCTTAACATCCACTCCACTTAAAGAAGCTATTTTAAGAGCTGAAAGTATATCTACATCAGGGATTAAATAAGGGGTGGCAATACAGATGGAATGCCTTGCTGATGAAATCATCTCAAAAAATAGATTTTTAATTACTTCCCATTCATTATCAGGTCCACCTGCTACTAATTGAACGGCACCCCTATCATTTACATGCTCAAATGAAGGAATTAAGTATTTTGAAGATAGCAATGTTTCATTGGTCATGTAGTACCAATCCTGAAGAAAGATGACTTGTAAACTTCTAACAGCTTCTCCTTCAAGATATAAATGAGTATCACGCCAAAACCCAAAATATTCATTCTTCCCTAAGTATTCATCCCCTATATTAAGTCCTCCAACAAAGCCTTTCTTACCATCAATCACAATTATCTTCCTGTGGTTCCGAAAATTCACTTTATGGTTTAAAAAAGGTAATTTAACAGGAGAAAAAGGAACAATTTGTACATTGGATTGCTGTAATGAATGAATATAGGTTTTAGATAATCTCCAGCTCCCCACAGAGTCATAAAGAAATCTAACCTCTACTCCTTCACTGGCTTTTTGGATAAGGATATCCTTTATTTTGTTTCCTATTTCATCATCTCTTACTATGTAATATTCAAGGTGTATGGACCTGGTTGCCTGCTTTAATTCTTGTAGAATTCTAGAATAGGTTTCAGTTCCATTGGTCAAAACCTCAGTATGTGTATTCTGAGAGATCGGAGTTTTCCCTAATCGCTTTGCTAAATGATATAGACGGTATTGATGGCTTTTAAATAGACCTTCTTCCACGTTTGTCATTCCAAGCTCTTTAAGCTCATGAAAGGTTTCATCATCCATCATAGCTTTCTTTCTAAATATCTTCTTTTTTCTAAAGTTCCGGCCAAACACAATATAAAAAACAAAACCAACTACTGGAAAAATTCCTAGTACTATTAACCAAGTAATCGTTTTAGTTGGACTGCGATTCTCAAGAAAGATGACAAACCCTGTTAAAACAGCTAATAATGAAAAGACGATACTGATTAATCCTATAATATGTTGTCCCGTATATGTTTCAATATAAAAAAGGGAAAATAAAACAAACACAATAAAGAGAATAACCTGGATAGTCTGCTTCATAAATAACCTCTTTTCTATAGAGTGCCTTGTAGCATAATGAATTTCTCTTCCACTTTACGATTAATTACCCTTTGATTATAAGATTCTATCTTAAAAAAACCGATTCCTTTTAGAGGGAATCGGTTTAAGGTTTTAATGCGAAATGCTGATTGACTACAGATAAGGCCTGCTCATTTATAATATTTTTCCCATACTCTTCAAGACGGTGTATAGTTAATTGGCTCTCATGTCCATATTCTAGTATTAAACTTAGAATATTATCTAAATTTTGTTCCTCTACTTCTTCATTAAACTCAACAAAGAGGTAATAGGAATTCTCATATACAAATAGACTATTTTGTACATCTTCGAGATTAATTCTATGACTTAAGGAGATAACATCTTCAAAATCACGGAAACGTACTAGGAATTGCAGTGACTCTTTTTCTGCTTCTTCTCCAGCGTCACCTTGATCCTTGTTCTTTGTTTGAAAATGTTGATCTAGTAAAGACTCAATTTTTTCGTCTACTGGAAGATCTAATGCCTTTTCATCCGATAACGATAAATCAAACTTTTGTCCATCCTTTGAGATTTGTGCTTTAGTGACAACTACCTCAATCCCTTTATCAAGGGCCTGAACCTGGATCCAAAGTGGACCTTCAACGGAGAACTCTTCTTGATGATGAACCTCATCCATCATTTCCCAAAAAAGTTCCTCACTTCTTTCGCGATTATACCAGATTTCTTCACGGTCAAAACCACGATCTTCGATATCACCGTATGTTATATAAAACTTAACTGTATGCTCATTGATACGTTCAATTTCCATCTTTACCTCTCCCTTCTTAACCTATTTTTGAAGGGACATACAACCCCCAGAGCGGTCGCTCTATTATACAATTTACCCAATTTAAAGTTATATCAATCGTATCATATTTAAAGGAATAATTCGACTGAGAACTATTAGTAAATTGTATGGCGTAATGCCTTTATCTTGTACTTCTATTTTATGATAAAACTCAAAAATAGGGAAATAAAAACTCCTAAACAATTAAAAACAAACGCATGCCTAGTATTCATTCTACACATTATATTCAATCCGCAACCTATATTAACCCAACTAAAATGGATAGCTTGTTCTCCTTGACAGGCTCTTTGCATATGCTTATAGTGATAAAAGTCAATTTAAAACGGTTAGGGTGTTAAACATGGAGTTAGAATTTCTGACAGCACTTTTATTAATCATTGGTATTGATATCGTATTAGGTGGGGACAATGCTATTGTTATTGCATTAGCAAGTCGGAATTTACCTGAGGCTAAGCGAAACAAAGCAATTTTCCTAGGAACTGGACTCGCCATTGTAGTAAGAATCCTCTTAACAGTTATGGCAGTTTATTTACTACAAATACCTTTTTTACAGTTCGTTGGAGGTATACTCTTAATCTACATAGCTTATAAGCTATTAGTGGATGATGGTGATGATCATAATGATATTCACGCAGGAGTTACCCTTGGTGCAGCCGTTAAGACGATCGTATTCGCCGATATCGTAATGGGATTTGATAATGTAATCGCTGTTGCTGGAGCCGCTCATGGTAATATTTTTCTAGTAATGATTGGCTTACTAGTATCAGTTCCTATTATTATTTGGGGAAGTAAACTTATTCTTTATTTTATGGAACGTTTTTCGGCTCTTGTCTATGTAGGTGGAGGAATTTTAGCGTTTACTGCTGGAAATATGATGGTTCATGAAGAAAGACTTCAGTTATTTTTTAATAACTATGAGATGCTAAAATTAGGACTACCAATCATTACCGTCATCTTACTCTTAGGCACTGGGTATTGGATTAATACCAATAAATTAAAAAGTAGATAATAGTTAAACAAAATGAAAAACTTCTACAGTTGTTGTAGAAGTTTTTCTTATATTCATTATCTATTAAGTTTAGTTAACGAGACGTTGTGCCTCTCTAAGTTGGAAGGTACGTACCTTTCTAGGTAAAAATCTTCTGATTTCATCTTCATTATATCCAACCTGTAGACGCTTTTCATCGATGATGATCGGTCTTCTTAACAGGCCAGGGTTTTCTTGAATTAATGAATATAGATCCTGTAGAGGCAATGCTTCAACATTAATATTAAGCTTTTGAAAGATTTTGGATCTTGTTGAAATGATTTCGTCTGTTCCATCTTCAGTCATTCTTAGAATTTCCTTGATTTCCTTAATAGATAAAGGTTCTGACATGATATTTCTTTCCGTATACGGAATATCATGTTCCTCTAACCATGATTTTGCTTTACGACATGATGTACAACTTGGTGATGTATATAATGTAACCATTAATACTTCACTCCTTTATTTAATATAAGGTATATTTTTAATGATAATGATTTTCATACTTAGTTTAGAATTAATACTAAATAGAAATATTTATATTTATTATAAACGATATTAACAAATAAATATAGGGAAATTTCCTGACTTATTTTGACTTTTTAGTGACTTTTTCGCCTAACTAGACTTATTAATAAGTATGTATACTAATACTACGAGTTTTACATCAAAAAGGTTTCACCTTTCTTCTTCTTTTCCCCCAAAAAATTATTTAAAACATTAATTCTTCACTTTTTTTAAAATAACATAAAAAATTCAAGCTTTTCTTTGTCAATTGTTCCTAATACATGATAATTTTATCTTTAGACATCCTAATAACAGAGGTGAACAAGTTGAAAATTCGTATATATTTAGTCATGAGCATTTTGATCATAATTAGCGGTTGTACTACTAAAGAGATAACAAAACAGGATACCGGTCAGACCCAGCAATTACCCGTTAAAACGGAAATAGTTGCCAATAAGACCATCTCAAATTCTATTCAACTGACTGGGCTTGCTATTCCCCATGTCCAAATCCCTCTATTTACTCCACAACCTTTAACTGTTAATAATGTTCACGTAAAGGTCGGTGATGAGGTAAAGGAGAATGATCTCCTTATCTCTCTAAATAATGAGGTGGCAACACAACAATTAAATAATGCTAAAAGCACAGTAACAAAATTACAAACAGCTCTAAATAGCGCCAAACAAGCAGTCCCAACTGAAGCTCAACTTATGGAAATAAAACAATTGCAACAAGAAGTGGAAACAATCCTTTCACAGACCACCGAATTAATTAACCAAATTGAAACAGGTGAGGTCACTACAGAAAAGGTCCTGAAACAATCCCTTGAAATTTCTATTAAACAAGCACAGCTTGCTAATGCAACTAGTCAATTGCAGCCACTATCTCAAGCATCTATTACAGAGCTTGAAGCTCAGTTAGGACAAGCAAATCAGGCGGTCGAACAAGCGAAAAAGTTAGTAGCTGCAACAGAAATCAGATCACCTATTAAAGGAATCGTTGCTTCTCTGGATGTTGTTGAAAATGGGCAAGCTTTACCAAGTTTACCATTAACAACTGTTATTCAACTTGATCGAATTGATACAACCTTCCAAGTTAATAGCTTTGAAGTCGTTAAGCTAACTCAAGGTACAGAAGTAGATATTTCTTTTACAGGCTTAGAAGAAGTATTCAAAGGGACTATTGATTCTATATCTCCAGCTGTAAATCCTGAAACTAATATGTTTACTGTCATAATTCCGATTGAGAATTCTACTAAGATGATTAAAGGCGGGATGAAAGCAGCTGCTACGGTATACATCGATGAAGTCGAACAAGCATTAGTCATTCCAATCGAGGCTGTCATGTACGACGATAATAAGCCTTTTGTTTATGTAGTTGGGAATGATAAGGCCCTACAAAAACAAATCGAAACAGGAATAAGAGACGGTGAATTTATTCAAGTAGTCTCAGGATTATCTGTTAATGACAATGTGATTACTGAAGGGAAAGAAAGACTTAAAGATGGGGATTCTATCTATGTATCAAATTAAGAGAGAGATGAAAGTATGAACCTTTCAAAATTAGCTGTTTTAAGACCCATTGCCATGTCAATGGTCGTTTTACTTTTACTCATACTAGGTGTAGTTAGTGTCCGTAATATGACCATTGATTTATTTCCTGATTTGACATTTCCTGTTGCTGCCGTAACTGCTACTTATGACGGAGCAGGCCCAGAAGAAATTGAAAACCTGCTTGCTGAACCATTGGAAAACGCATTAGGAACGATTCCAAATGTTGAATCCATTTCCTCCTTCTCACAAAATGGAGGAGTATTAGTAGTAGTCTCCTTCCATTGGGGAACAGATATGGACTTTGCATCTCTTAATATGAGAGAAAAAATAGATGCTGTACGTGATTTTTTACCTGCTGGGGTAGAGTCACCTAGAGTAGTTAGATTTGATCCTAGTGATTTACCAATTATCCAGTTGGCGGTTAAAGATGTAAGTAATGAAATGATTGAAGCAAAACAATTAGCTGAAGAGGAAATTAAACCACAGTTAGACTCTATAGATGGTGTAGCTTCAGTGACCATTGAAGGTGGCGTAGAAAATGAGATTAAGCTCATCGTTGATCCTAAGGAATTAGCCACCTACAACTTAACACTTGAGCAACTTCAACAAATTATAGGATCTGAAAATTTAAATTTACCTGCTGGTTCTATTACTGATCAAAATCAACAGCTTCCAATCAGGGTTACTGGACAGTTCCAGTCCATTTCAGATATAGAATCATTACCCGTTCCAACTAACCAAGGAATTCTTCCCTTGAATCAAATCGTAAAGATTGAGGAATCTCTTAAACCGCATTCTCAGTTAAGCTTTCTTAACGGAGAACCTAGTGTTGGTATCTCAATTTTAAAGCAATCTGGTACCAATACCGTAGCTGTAGCCAAACAAATTGAAGAACGTCTGGACGAAATAAAAGGACAACTTCCTGAAGGAATGGAAATTCAAACTGTTTTTGACCAAAGTAAATTTATTAATCAATCGATTTCAGCTGTAACCTCTAATATGATTATTGGTAGTATTCTAGCTGCACTTGTTCTTTACTTATTTTTACGTAATATAAGAAGCACTTTAATCATTGGTTTTAGTATTCCAATCTCTATCCTCACTACCTTTATCTTTATGTATTTCAGTGGTCATACTCTTAATCTGATTACAATGGGCGGGTTAGCTTTGGGTATTGGAATGATGGTTGATAACGCGATTGTCATATTAGAAAACATATTTAGATTACGCCAAGCTGGTCATTCGATGAAGGATGCAGCCATTCAGGGAACGATGGAAATTGGTCCAGCGATTATTGCTTCTACATTAACTACCATTATCGTATTTTTACCGATTATCTTTGTTGAAGGTTTAGCAGCACAATTATTTAAACCACTAGCGATTATTGTTTCGTTTTCATTATTTGCATCCTTATTCACCGCTCTGATTATCGTTCCTTTATTATCATCTCTTTTCTTAAAAACTACAGAAGAAAAAGAGGAGCAAACGAATCGGTTTACTAAGTTAGTTAATCTATATAATCGACTATTAAAAAGCACTCTTAGACATCCAAAAAAGACAGTGATTATCACTCTTACCTGTGTAATTGTGTCTCTTAGTGGTATTCCTTTCATTGGGACAGAATACTTACCAGCACAAGACCAGAGCTATATCAATATGACTGTTCGTTTACCTGAAGGTCGTTCATTAGATGCAACCTATGAAGTGACAGAAAGAATCAATAAACTAATCGAAGATATAGAAGAAATCGATCTTACTTTCGTCACAATTGGTGGGGGGAATAACTTTTCTGTTGTGGCGGGTACTAGGACTAATCAAGCTAACTACACCATCTTATTAGTGCCGAAGGATGAAAGAAGTGAGTCAGACCAAGAGGTGGCAGAACGTATTCGAACAAGAGTATCAGACCTCTCTTATGCAAAAGTATCTGTCGAGGCTAGTGATGGTGGATTTTCAGATGACCCTGTTTCCTTGACAATTTCAGGACCAGATATTGAAGTTCTTCAAGGAATCGCAGATGATACCATTGAGTTGATTTCACAGGTCGATGGAGTTCGAGAGCCTTCCTCTAATTATACGGAAGGTAACCCACAGATATCAGTAATTATAGACCGTAGCACTGCAAGTCAATATGGAATTGGGAGTGCTCAAATTGCATCTGCGGTTTCAAATGCGACAAGAGGTGTCGTAGCCAGTAGACTTGCTCGTAATGGGGATGAGCTCGATATCCGTCTAATGGTAGAAAACACATACACGTCGTCCATTGAGGATCTATCAGAGTTACTCCTTACATCACCTACTGGACAAAAGATTCCTCTTCATGTAGTTGCCGAGATAATTAGGGATCAAGGACCAAGTCAAATAACAAGAACAGACCGTGTTCGTGAAATTACAGTTAGAGCCTCTATTCTAAATAGAAGCCTCGGAGATGTAACAAAGGATATTGAAGAAACACTCAAAGAAAATATTATATTTCCGTCTAATCAATATAAAATATCTTTTGGTGGTCAGGATGAGCAAATGAATGATGCATTTTTTAAGCTTTCACTTGCACTTGCTTTAGCTGTCGTGCTTGTCTACATGGTAATGGCAGGACAATTCGAATCATTCCTATATCCGTTTATTATCATGTTCTCTGTACCTTTAGCAGCAATTGGGATTATCGTTGGTTTACTACTAACAGATCAACCCTTTGGCGTGGGCTCCCTCGTAGGGATGTTAATTCTAGCTGGAATTGTCGTCAACAACGCCATCGTGTTAGTTGAAACCATTAATCTTCAAAAGAAACGGGGAATGGAAACGATGGACGCCATTATGAGTGCAGCACCTACTCGTCTAAGACCCATTTTCATGACGACATTGACGACCATTTTGGGACTGATTCCCTTAACATTGGGCTTCGGTGAAGGAACAGAAATCCAGCAACCCATGGCGATCGTTATTGTGTTTGGTCTAAGTATTGCAACTCTCATTACATTGCTCTTTATCCCGTCGGTCTATTTATTATTTGACCGAAAAAAGAAAAAACAAGTTGATGATAGTATGGATGTAAGTTGACCTGTGACATAAAGTAAAGTATTTGAGCCAATGAAAAACCCCAACTATTAGGCGATATTCTAATGAATCTAATCACCTAATAGTTCGGGTTATACTTATTGTTTACAATAGATTTTTGATTGAAACTAATTTAAAAATAGCTTACACATTCCTTAAAATATCCTTTTCAGGGTCTTCACCTTCATCAAATGTTAGTACATCTTGAACATCTTGGTAAGCTTCTCCATATAACTCCTTATCTTTGTACGTATGAATAAGCTGATACGTACTCTTCATTCCTTCAAAAATTTGTTCCTCATTCTGATCATTAGGTGACCAGTATAATATTTCTAATTGATTCACTTCGTTTGTCGCTAAAGATTTTCTGCGGTAGCCAATCGAATTAGCGTGTACAAAGCCTTCTCTTTTATAAAATCTTAACCTTTTCGATGAATCCGAGTCGTCATAATTAACAGGCTCAACTTCTAGTATGATTGGTTTCCCTTTTTCCTTAAGTCTTTCGATTAATTGATGACCAAGCCCCATTCCCCTTGCATCTCTAGAGACGAACAGGTAATCGATAAATAAAAAATCATCTAACTCCGCATACATTAACACATGATGTCTACCTTCATCCTTATGATAAATATCTCCCTGTTCCTCTAGTAAAATCTCCATATGTTCCTTAGACTTCATCTCTTCAACTGGAAAATATTGATTTAATTTCTCATACCAATTCATTAATCTTCTCCCCTCCTAAAAAATTCATCTTGTTAATCGCTGTATTTACTATATAGGTTTCTACCAAAATTTCAAACTTCTCTTTAACAAATAGCCCAGTTGTATATACAATATCGTATTCATTTTCAGAATTGATCGTGTACTTCTCTTCTAAAAGTTAATTTGCCCCTCTTTTCTTTTGGCTAAACATTGACTACAATAGAAGTAGATGCCATTTCCTTGGAGGTACATATTATGGTCGAATATATAATTGACTTTAGCCTAGTTGCCCTATTAGTCATTGGGCTAACTGCTATTATCGGTGTCCTGACTAATGGGATCGGTGAAAAGCTTGCTGGTGGAGAAGGAGATCCAGAGAGCTTTAATCAATCAGCGAACACACAAACGGGCTGGAATAGTGTAGGCGGTAAACGTAAAAAGTAAACTGCACCCCTGAGGGGTGCAGTTTTCTCATTGTAAAGGCGTAAAGTCAACATTTTCTGTATAGGTATTACCAGCATTCCATAATAGGAATTCGTTAATTCCATTCTCATTTAATGCTCTAATTTGTGCTTCAACCTCTTCTTTACCATACTTTTTGTAATTCCCCGCACCCAAATAGGAAGCTGTAAAATCCTGAATCCAAGGCCTTGAAATCGGTGGATTTTCCAGTTCTTGAAGTTTTTGATTTTCTAACTTAGCATATTCCGATACGAGCTTATACGGTTCAAGATCTGGCTTAGCGATTCCGAAATAAGAAGTCCAGTGGCTTGGATAAATCATAGAAGAAATTACATCTACATGCTCTGATATCTTGGTGAAATTTTGACCAATCCCTGGAGCTTCAGGCAAAGTAGCGGTATAACCAAAAATATCTACTGATACCTTAACGTTATACGGCTCTAGCTTTGTTTTTGCATATTCGACAAAATCAGTGACAGCTTTGACCCTCTTTTGGACGTTTTCAAGAGGCATGTCAGTGTAATCTCCCATGTCATAGCTAAGTTCTTCATCTCTTTTTTCAAAACCTTCTGGGAAACGAACATAATCAAATTGGATTTCTTGGAAACCAAGCTTCGCTGCTTCAATTGCGATATCTACATTATGATCCCATACTTCCTTTAAAAACGGATTGACAAACGATTCACCTCGTCCATTTTTCCAGACCTGACCATTTTCTGTAAAAGATAAATCAGGACGACTTTCTGACCATACACTATCTTTAAATACGACTACTCTTGCTATTGGATAAATTTGATGTTCCTCTAATATTTTTAATTTTTCTGTTACATTTCTAATATAAGGTTTGCCAATTGGATATAATGGAGAACTTTCTTCTGGTACATAGGTCAGATGTCCCCAATCATCCTTAATATCGACAACCATTGCATTTAATTCTGTATCATCCATTAGCTTAACTAGCCGTTCAAAGCGGCTACCACCAAATGAGTGCCCCGTGACATAAACACCCCTAATGGCAT
Organism: Bacillus sp. AK128; assembly: GCF_053903075.1. Classification (NCBI taxonomy): domain Bacteria; kingdom Bacillati; phylum Bacillota; class Bacilli; order Caryophanales; family Bacillaceae; genus Bacillus; species Bacillus sp. AK128. The sequence continues at coordinate 3,222,151 of NZ_CP096379.1, forward strand.
CAGGATACTCAAATATATATCCTGAATCAAACATGAACCTGGCAAGTTTTTCAGGTAATAGCTTTTTCTCTAGGGAAATACTTCTATACTTATGGTCTTTACTTATTCTTGTGGTTTCTTCAGCATGTGAAACTCCTGTTTGCAAGAAGCTTACACACACTAATAACATCACAACCTTTTTCAAGATTTTTCTCATATTTAGTCTCCTATCTTTGTTACTTTTGTTTTTACTTTGAAAAATTTCAAAGTTAGGTCAATAAGACTTTCTACAAAGGAATAGGTAAACCTAAACATATCCTATATATCATCATATGAACGACTTGTCATCGCTCATGCAGCATAAAAAGATTTTCTACACTTATTGTTTCACAATATGAGATGTACATTATATATTCTAGTGGCCAAAATGTATAATGTTGGAAATTACATAGATAAAGGAAACACATATTTAAATTTTTTTAGCAAATACTTGATAATAGATGATACTTTTTATATAATAAGTAACAATTAAAAATTAAAATAATGTGATGATAAAGAATAGTATATGTACTTAATTCCTTCTCAGAGAGCCTGTATTGGTGGAAGCAGGTAAGGGACTACATAGAATGGCCTTTTGAACATTTAAACCGAAATGAGCAATCAAAGTAGGCTTTAACGCATGTCCAAGCGATAAAATGGAACCCTGTATCACTAATTGTACAGGAAATAAGATATTTTGCACGAAATGTGAAATAATTAGGGTGGCACCACGGTCATTCGTCCCTATCCATTGGGGATGAGTGGCTTTTTTTATTGTCTAAAAATAGGAGGAACAATAACATGAAAACAATTTTTTCTGGAATTCAACCGAGTGGTACCTTAACATTAGGAAATTACTTAGGTGCACTAAGACATTTTCCTTTGTTACAAGATGAGTATAATTGCTTCTTTTGTGTAGTAGATCAACATGCCATAACAGTTCCACAAGATCGCTTAGAGCTTCGTAATAATATTAGAAGTCTTGCGGCTATTTATATTGCTTCAGGGATTGACCCTACTAAATCAACCCTGTTTATCCAATCAGAGGTACCAGCTCACGCCCAAGCTGGATGGATGATGCAATGTGTATCTTATATTGGGGAGCTAGAAAGAATGACTCAATTTAAGGATAAATCTCATGGAAAAGAAGGGGTATCTGCGTCTTTACTTACTTATCCACCCTTAATGGCTGCAGATATTCTTCTATATAATACAGATTTAGTTCCAGTTGGAGATGATCAAAAGCAACATATCGAATTAACCCGTGATCTCGCTGAACGTTTTAATAAAAAGTATAATGATATCTTTACAATTCCTGAACCTAGGATATCTGAAGTTGGCGCTAGAATTATGTCATTACAAGAGCCTACAAAAAAGATGAGTAAATCTGATGAAAACCTTAAAGCAACCATCTTTATTCTAGATGATGAAAAACAAATTGAGAAAAAAATAAAAAGCGCAGTAACTGATTCAGAAGGAATTGTAAAATATGATAAAGAGAATAAACCTGGTGTATCTAATCTTCTTACGATTTATTCTATACTTTCTAACAAAACAATTGCTCAACTTGAAGAAGAATATGATGGAAAAGGCTACGGAGAATTTAAGGCGGATGTTGCCAAGGTTGTCATTGATACACTAAAGCCGATACAAGAAAAGTATCATGAGTTAATAAACTCTAAGTTATTAGATCAATACCTAGATACTGGCGCAGAAAAAGCTAATGCCGTAGCAACGAAAATGCTTCGTAAGATGGAAAATGCGATGGGGCTTGGAAGGAAAAAAAGATAACAAAACAAGGGATGCATAGGCATCCCTTTTAGTTTACTCTTGTTTCATGTTCTAATTCCCAAAGCTTTTCAAAGAATGGTTGTCCCTTAATTAGATTCTCACATAGCTGAACATGTCGTTCACTCCAGCCATACTGGACCTCCTCAATAAGGTTGTCCCATACTTCATCAAGGTCCATCTGCTGAATATCATTATATTTACCCGGGTCCCAATCTGTGTACCAATAACGTATTTCTGCTATATTTTTCGAATTATATAACTGATCAAGTGCCATGAAAAGTAATTGTTTAAGCTGGCGCTCCTTACGAGTCAACCCACTCATATATTGAGGAGATAAAGAAAGTATATGGTATTCCTTGTATGTATCAATCTTTGTTGCATTAAACTGATAGTTTGTTGGATCGAGGTCTGAAATCATATCGTACACTAATTGTTCTTGTCTTGGAATTAATCTACTTTTGCGAATCGGTATATTGTACCCAATGGTATCAACTGCTAATATCCCAGTTCCATCTGTTATAATAAAACAATAATCTAGTTGGATACGTTCATGATTTTTGCGTAAATATGCTTTATGAAATACATCGTTCATCAGCTGACCTGGGATTTCCATTAAATCATTCTCAATGTAATGAAATAATGTAGAATCCACTTTAATTAATGGTACTTGGTCTAGTAATTCGACTCGATCATCCTTTCTCCACTCATGGAAATGACATACATTATAGCCATTTTCTTCACCCTCAAACCAATTTACCCATACATCATGCAGATACAACATCTATGATCCCTCACTTTATATCTGTTTGTTATGAATCAGTATAGGCAGAAGTTGTCTAATTTATTCCATTCAGGGAAAGTTCTTGAATAAGAAAAAGTGTTTACCTAATTTTTGGAAATAGGGATATAAATACTCATCCATAATATTGATACTCCGAGTGGTAAGAGATAGCATTCGACTCTACCTGATATAAATAAGAAGTATTCATAAAATCCATGTCCGTGCGTTAGCACATTTAAATAGGCTATTGTAGATACTCCTCCAACAACTGATATACCAAATCCAATTAGAAATAGAAATAATCTAAATACCATTCTTCCCCAACCTCTCCGCCTCTTTTCAAAAGTTAAGGTCTTGTCCATCTTCTATTTAATATATGATGAGAGGTAAACAGTATGTCCTAATTTAGCTCAAAATTTTTTATATACAAGCAAAAAAGCCATCACTGTGAGTGATGGCTTTTTAGTTCTATTAACGGTTTGACTTAGGATTAAATGCATCCTTTAGACCTTCACCTACGAAGTTAATAGAAAGGATTGTTAAAGTAATAACAGCTGCTGGCGGAATCCAAATCCACCATTTCTTACTTAAAACGTCTGGGCTTCTTGCTTCTTGGAGCATGTTACCCCAAGTAGGAGTAGATGATGAAACTCCAAATCCTAAGAAGCTTAATCCAGTTTCAACAACGATCATAACAGCTAATAATAATGTTGCTTGTACGATAATTGTTGACATAACGTTTGGTAATAAATGCTTCGTAATTACTTTGAATGGTGAACAACCGATAGAAATAGCACTTAATGTGTACTCATTTTCCTTCTCGGCTAAGATTTTACTACGGACTAGACGAGCAAGTCCTCCCCACGAAAGTAAACTAATTACGATGATTAAAGTCCAGATTCCAGAACCTTGGAAAATCGAGTTTAATACGATAACAAAGATTAAGAATGGGAATGTTAAGATAAAGTCAGTAAAACGCATCAGGATATTGTCAATTCTCCCACCAAAGAAACCGGCTGTTGCACCAACTAATGTACCGATTACAGAGATACAAAAAGTAATCGTAAATGCTAATGTTAATGATACCTGACCACCATAAAGCAAACGTTGAAATACATCTCTTCCTGCTTTGTCAGTCCCGAAAAAGAATTCAGATGAAGGTTCTTTAGCCATTTGAGATAGATTAACTTTCTGTACTTCTTCCATTGGTACTGTAAGAAATTGAGCAAACATCGATACAAAGGTAATGAAAATAAGGAATACTAATCCAAGCATTGCTGGAATATTACGTAAAAACTTTCTTCTTGCAATCGCCCATGGAGATTGTCCCTTTGTTACATTATTCTGTTTATTTACCACAACTGAGCTTTCGTTATTAGTAACTGGTTCCATGGTTTCACCTCTATTCTAATCTAATACGTGGATCAACTAATCCTAGTAGTATATCCGCGAGTAAGTTTCCAATTAGTGTAAAGATTGTGAGCATTAGAGTAATCGCTAAAACTACAGAATAATCACGTGCTGTAATCGATTCAACAAATAAATAACCAATTCCAGGGTATGTGAAGATTGTTTCTGTAATAACAGCTCCACCTACTAAACTAGCAAAGTCAAAACCGATAAGCGTTACAATTGGAATTAATGAGTTACGTAAAATGTGCTTATTAAAAATCGTTGATTCTTTTGTACCTTTTGCTCTTGCAGTTCTTACATAATCTTTTCTCGCACTTTCAATCATATCATTACGTAAAAACTGAGTATAACTTGCTGTTGCAAATGCACCTAAACAGATTGCTGGAAGTATAGTGTGCTTGATTTTACTTAAATAAAACTCAAGTGTGCCAGGCTCTACACCGATTCCGATACTACCTGTTGCAGGAACCCATCCTAATTGGAATGCAAAGATCCAGATTGCAACTAATGCAGCCACGAAGCTTGGAATCGCTAATCCTAAATAGTTGTAAAAGGATATTGCATAATCTCCTATACTGTATGGGTGACGACCTGCATAACGTCCCATGATAAATGCAAGAACATATGTGATTAATAAAGCAAATAAGGCTAAGAATATAGTGTTAGGTAAACGAGATCCTATTAAGTCCATTACTGGCATTTTATGATTAAATGAATCGCCAAAATTTCCTTGTAGAATCCCTCCCATCCAGTTTAAATATTGTTCATGCACAGGATCATTCCATCCCATTTTCTCACGCATTTCTTCAATATATTCTGGACTAGAGTTTAATGGATCTACTTTTCCAGTTAGTGCATCACCAGGCATTAGCTTAGCTAGTGTAAAACACACCACTGAGATAAGAAAAAGTAATGGAATCATTCCTAGTAATCTACGAAGTGTGTAAATTAGCATTATGAATTCCCCTTATCTGTTGTTTATTCTTATTATGCTCTTACTGTCGGTTGTCCTCCACATTATCTTCAATACGTGGGGGATAACCGACAGTAAGAACTAACTTTCGTTCTTTAAACAAACACTTGGTGGGAGTTTCCTCCCACCTAGTGAAATGTTCATTCAAGTGTCAATTATTCTTTAATCCACCATAGGTGAACATCTTTTTGTACTGTAAATGCGTTAGCATCCGTACCTTGTAGACGCTCATTAACTGCATAAACATCTAATGGTTGGAACATGAAAATTGATGGAAGTTCTTCGTTTACAAGTTTTTGCCACTCGTAATAGATTTCCTTACGGTGTTCAAGTACATCCTTACTAGCATCTTCAGGGAACTTAACACCAGCTGCGATTAACTCATCAGACTTTTCATTATACCATCTCATCATATTCCATTTAGAATCACTAGACCAAATACCTGCTGGATCTGGATCTGTTGCTAGACCCCAAGCACCATTGAATGTTTCAATAGTTGGATCATCAGCATCGATTGAATCATAGAATAAGTTGAAGTCTTTTAATGCTCCACCATTTAGACGAGCATCAAGTCCTACATCCTTCCAGTTTTGAAGAATGTATTGTGCACGTGGCTCAGCAGTTGAAGTTGAGCTCATAGCATCAAAGTTAATAGTTAACTTTTCACCATTTGGATCTTCACGGAATCCATCTCCGTCTGTATCAACATAACCAGCTTCGTCAAGGATTGACTTAGCTTTTTCCGGATCAAATTCATATGCATTGATTTGATCGTCAGGAATCTTAGCCCATGATACTGAAGGAAGTGGTACGTTTACAAGTTGACCTAAACCATTAGAGAATCCATCTAGGATACCTTGACGGTCTAAAGCATGTGCCATTGCATGACGTAAAGCTTTGTCTTGGAACTTAGGATTGTCAGATACTACGATACCAGCTTCGTTATCATAATGTCCGAAGTCAAATCCGATATAGCTATAACCTAAGCTTGGCTCTTCATGTAATGTTAAGCCTGGAAGTTCTGAAATTTCAGGGTACTGATCAGAAGGAGCTTCCATAATATCAACTTCTCCACTTTCAAGTAATCCACTTGCAAGTGCTGGATCAATAACTTTATAAACTACACCATCAAGTAGTGCAGGACCTTGCCAGTAATCATCAAAGCGTTCGAATTCGATCATTTCTCCAGGAACGATATTCTTCACTTTGAACGGACCAAACCCCATTGGGTTTTGACGAACTTGTGGAGAATCGATCATGTCAGCAACTGCTATGCCTTCATAGTGGTCTTTGTGCATTGGGTATACCCAAATGTTATCAAGAAGGTTTACAACTGGCTCTTCAACAGTAACAGTAATTGTGTAATCATCAACTACAGTAATACCTTCGATTGTGTCAGCTGTGCCATCTTTGTAAGCTTGTGCACCTTTAATCATAGAAACGTTAGTAAAACGAGTTCCAGGGTAATCTGCATCAGAAATTACATACCAAGCAAATTCCATATCCTCAGCTTTTAATTCATCACCATCGTGCCATTTAACACCTGGCTGAATTTTGAACGTTAATTGTGTTTGATCTTCGTTAAATTCCCAATCAGCCACGTTAGGCTCTGGTAATAAGTCATCACCAGTTGAGATTAATGCTTCAGCCATAAAGCCTAATGCAAGAGAATCATCTTGACCTTCATAAAAAGCAAAGTCTAACACACCTTTAAAAGCTTGTGTGAAAGCGTAAGTTGCTACTCCACCTGCTACAGGCTCGTCAGTAGCTTCTTCTTCTTCTTCTTCAGTTGTGTCTTCACCAGTAGTTTCTTCTGGTGTTTCTTCAGTAGTTTCTTCGTCAGTTCCACCACTACACGCAGCAAGGAACATTGATAGTACTAATAGCATAGCTACTAGCCATAATACTGACTTTTTCATTGATTTCCCCCCAATTGATTTGAATATTTCTTTAAAGGTTGATTAAGCAAGAACTTAGATCTGTCTCTCTTTAGTTGTAAAGGTGACATGCAACTCTATGTCCTGGCTTCACCTCCTTTAAAGAAGGAATTACTTGCTGACATTCCGGCATTGCATGTCGACAACGTGGATGGAATGTACAGCCTGAAGGCGGATTGATTGGACTTGGAACATCACCTTCTAAAATAATACGATCTTTTTTCTTTCTTGGGTCCGGCTCAGGTATTGCTGAGATTAGTGCTTGTGTATAAGGGTGTAATGGCTCACTGTAAAGACTATCCTTATCAGCAATCTCTACTAATCCACCAAGATACATAACACCAATTCTGTCACTCATATGCTTTACTACACTAAGGTCATGAGCAATAAATAAGAAAGTTAAATCAAATTCATCTTGAAGCTCTTTTAAAAGATTTAGTACTTGTGATTGTACAGAAACATCTAGCGCAGATACAGGCTCATCCGCAATGATCAGTTTTGGTTTCAGCGCTAAAGCACGAGCAATCCCGATACGTTGACGCTGACCTCCAGAGAATTCATGTGGATATTTATAATAAGCATCTGCAGGTAATCCTACTTTTGTAAGTAATTCCATTACTTCATCTTTAAGATCTTTCTCAGAACGAGTCGTATAGTTACGGATTGGTTCTGAAACTAAGTGTCCAACCATCATAGTTGGGTTTAAAGAAGCATATGGGTCCTGAAAGACCATTTGAAAGTCTTGACGAATTTTTCTAAGTGATGTTCCACGTAGACTTGTAATGTCTTTTCCTTCAAATATAATTTGCCCTTCAGTTGGTTCTAATAACCGTAGGATTGTTCTTCCAGCTGTCGACTTACCACAGCCAGACTCTCCTACTAATCCAAGGGTTTCACCTTTTTTAATTTCAAATGAAATCCCATCAACAGCTTTAACTGCTCCAATTTGGCGTCTAAAAAATCCACCCTTGATTGGGTAATGAGTTTTTAGATTTTTGACTTCTAATAGTATGTCTTTTTCTACTTTAACTGCTTGGCTCATTAGTTTGCCTTCACCCCTTCTTTAGGATAGCTAACGTCATACAGCAAACAGGATACATCGTGTCCTGGGGATACTTCAGCAAGCTGAGGTGTTATTGTTTTACATTCAGCAGTTGCTTGTGGACAACGCTCAGCAAAACGACATCCGACTTGTGGCATGTTAACTAGGGATGGAACAATCCCTTTAATCGTACTTAGTTCTTCAACTTCCTCATCCATTTTCGGAATTGCACCCATTAATAACTTTGTATATGGATGTTTTGGATCATGGAATAATGTATCTACATCTGTTTTTTCAACGATTCTTCCTGCGTACATAACGATTACTTCGTCACACATTTCTGCAACCACTCCAAGATCATGAGTGATTAATAAAACTGACATATCATTTACTTCTTGAATCTCTTTTAGAAGTTCAAGAATCTGAGCTTGTACCGTAACATCAAGAGCAGTTGTTGGCTCATCTGCGATTAACACTTTAGGTTGACATGCAATGGCAATGGCAATCATAACCCTCTGTCTCATCCCACCAGATAGTTGATGTGGATACTCGTCGACAATTTTTTCAGGTCTTGAAATCCCAACACTCTTCAATAGTGCAATACTCTTAAGTCGAGCTTCTTTTTTCGTTAAATCTGTGTGATTTAACAATGCCTCTTGGATTTGAAATCCTATCGTAAATACAGGATTTAATGAGGTCATCGGTTCTTGGAAAATCATTCCAATATCTTTCCCTCGGACTTTATTAATCTCTTTTTCTTTTAATTTAGCTAGATCTCTGTCTTGGAATAGTATTTCACCATTCACAATTTTACCGTTTTCTTTTGGAAGAAGTCCCATAATAGATAATGACATAACACTTTTCCCACAACCTGACTCTCCAACAATACCAATTACTTGCTTAGGTTTTACTGAGAAAGATACGCCATCTACTGCATTATGATACTTACCGCCAATACGAAATCCTGTTTTTAGATCCTTAATCTCTAAGACCGGTGCTCCATTGCTAGGTTTAAGTTTTGCGTTCATTTCAACACCTCTTATTTTAACAATTGAATTTTTTGATAATTCCCAATGTTATCTGAGTTTCATATTATTACAGAATCATTACAATTGCAATACTCTTTTTTAAGAAATAAGTTCCATTTACGCTTAGAAAATTTCAAGAATATTGATAAATCAACTCTTATGGCTTCTAGAAAGGTAGTAATTTACAGATTTTTTTACTAGTTAATTTTTCAACTAATTGTAAAGAATATTTACCTTCGCTTACTAATTGGTTAACAACAAAGTATCCTACTGAATAACCAAGCATATGTGGATAACCATTTGAACCATATAAAATCTCTTGAAAGCGATGATCTGATTTCTTTATGTTGCGATTAGGTAAAATAAGTTCCTTGTACCACTTTTCAAGCTGTTCTGGTTTATAAAGCTCTGTCCAGTATGCATTATACTTTTCCCCACACTCTTCTTTAACTGCATGTTCTGCCAACCCCTCTAGGATAATAGTATCTATAAGTCTGAGTTCTTCATCGTTATGATAAAAATCGTTTAGTCTACATACATGATGATACTCATGTGTTAACAATGCTTTAATTTCTTCTGTGTCTGTAGTGGGAGATAAAAATAGAAATAGTTTATCAAAAAAAGCAAGTCCTGACTTCCCTTTATTTGCTTCCATCATTCTAGAATTTCTCTGATTGATTGGGAAAATAAATATCGGTATATCAGGACCTTTAAATTTTGCTTTTAATGAAGCATACTGTAATTTTACATTTTTCCAATGATTAGCTTGAATAAAATCAGCAACCTCTTTTTTTCTGTTGAAGATGGAAGGCTTATACATGCCGAATAAGCATAAGTTTTCATATATTTCTTTTTGAGAACTGCCACTAAAGTATTGTACTAGTTGTTCACAAAGCTTTACAGGGTTCTCCCCGTACTCAGATAACCATTTTTTTGTGTTAACGACTGCCACTTTTTCCACTCCTCTCATTCAATAACTTTATTATATGAGAGGTAGGTGAAGTTGTTAGCTTACTACGTTAATTATAAATGATAGTAAACAAAAAAGACCTACCAAAATATTTCCATTGGTAGGTACTTCATTAATTATTCGTATTTCTTGAAGATCAATGTTGCATTATGACCGCCAAAGCCAAGTGAGTTACTTAGGACTGCATAAACATCTTGTTTTCGAGCTTGGTCAGGTACATAATCTAGATCACATTCTGGATCAGGTGTCTTTAAATTAATCGTTGGAGGGATGATCCCTTCAGCAATTGCCATTACTGAGAAGATTGCTTCCACTCCTCCGGCTGCTCCAAGTAAATGTCCTGTCATTGATTTTGTTGAGCCTACTGCCATTCTATAAGCATGCTCTCCAAAAACTTCTTTAACTGCCATCGTTTCAAACTTATCATTATATGGTGTACTTGTACCATGGGCATTCATATAAGTAATTTGATCAGGATTTAATCCTGAGTCTTGTAATGCCTGTTGCATGGCTCTAACTCCACCTTCTCCGGCTGGTGCTGGTTGAGTAATATGATAAGCATCTCCTGTTGCCCCGTATCCTACTATTTCTGCATAGATTCGTGCACCTCTTGCTTGAGCATGTTCAAGATCCTCTAAAATTAAGATCCCAGCACCCTCTCCCATTACAAAACCATCTCGCTCTAAATCAAATGGACGACTTGCTGATTGTGGGTCTGGATTAAAGGATAATGCCTTCATCGAACTAAATCCTGCAAATGCCATATTTGTTAACGGCGCTTCAGTCCCTCCAGTTACCATCACATCAGCATCTCCGCGTTGGATAACTTTAAAGGCGTCTCCGATTGAATTAGCACCAGATGCACAAGCTGTTACCGTACATGAATTGATTCCTTTTGCACCAATTGCAATGGAAACCTGTCCTGCTGCCATATCAGGAATCATCATAGGTACATAAAAAGGACTTACACGTCGATATCCCTTAGCCTGGAAATTCTTATATTGCTCCTCATGTGTTTCCATTCCACCAATTCCTGATCCAATCCATACACCTACTCGCGGTGCATTTTCCTCAGTAATTGTTAAGTTTGCGTCTTTTACAGCCATTAACGATGCTGCTAGCGCATATTGAGTAAATCGGTCCATTTTTTTAGCATCTTTTCGGTCCATAAAGTCTTCTGGATTAAAATCTTTAAGCTCTGCAGCAACCTTCGCTGGGAAATCGTCAGGATTTACCCTAGTCAATGGTCCAATTCCAGAAACCCCGTTTATTAAATTATTCCACGTTACATCTAAATTATTTCCGATTGGTGATAGTATACCAAGCCCTGTCACAACTACTCGTTTTTTTTGCATTATAGATACCACTCCTTCATATAAGATCTATATAAGTTTCTGTTTGTTCGGTTGATCCTATCTTCCCCACCGAAGAGCAACCGCTCCCCAAGTTAATCCTCCACCAAAACCTACCATTACTAGAAGGTCGTCATCTTTAATTTTTCCTTTTTCTAGCTCTTCGACAATCGCAATTGGGATCGAGGATGCTGAAGTATTTCCGTATTTACTTACAGTCTTCGCCATTTTTTCTTCTGGTAGCTCAAGACGTTGCCTTGCTGCTTCCATTATTCTAATATTAGCCTGATGTGGAATAAGGAAGTCAACATCCTCTTTGCTTAAGCCAGCTTTTTCTAATACATTAATGCTTGATTCTCCCATTTGACGAACGGCAAACTTGAAAACCTCTCTTCCGTTCATGACAATGTAGTCCTCTTGGTATAAATGCTTAGCTCCACTTCCATCTGAACCCAATTCAAAGGATAAGATACCTCTTCCCTCTGAAACAGGTCCCATAACAGCTGCACCTGCTCCGTCACCAAATAGTACAGCTGTATTTCGGTCATTCCAATCTGTAATCTTTGAAAGCTTTTCGACACCTACAACTAATACGTTCTTGTATACGTTTGATTCAATAAATTGCTTTGCCATGACCATTCCATACATAAAGCCTGCACAAGCTGCTCCAATATCAAATGCTGCTGCATTTTTTGCACCAAGTTTATCTTGAATTAAACAGGCCACTGAAGGAAAAGGATTGTCCGGTGTAACTGTAGCTACCACAATTAAATCAATATCTTCTGCCGTAATTCCAGCATTTACAAGTGCTTTTTCCGCTGCAAAAAATGCCATATCTGAAGTATCTATATCGTCTGAAGCGATTCTTCTTTCTTCTATTCCAGTTCTGGTACGAATCCATTCATCTGAAGTATCAACCATTTGCTCTAATTCATGGTTGGTTACAACTCTTTCAGGCAGATAACGCCCGATCCCAATGATCCCAGCATTCATAAAGAAAACCCCTTTTTCATAATTTATTATCAATTATTATGACTTGGTACTAATTTTATAGTAAATACTTTTATTTTTCAATCTTTTACTTATACTCTTAAAAACTTTGTGGCGATCTATCCTAAGTTCGAATGTTACCTTTCGTGTTTTGTGCAATCAGGTATATTAAAAATTTTTTCAGAAGAGATTTTAGCTTACTAAAATAACCTTGTGAAAAAAATTGAGTTGGTTGGAGTGCAAGGCACTTGACTCCTGCGGGAAGTGAGGGAAGTGTGAGACCCCGCAGGCGAAGCCGAGGAGGCTCACATCCCTCCCCGCGGAAAGCAAGTGCCTGTAACGGAAATCAACGGACCATATTATAATTAAAACTTAAGTTTAAAAGGTAACAAAGTATGCAAAAACAATAGAAGAAAGCACTCTCTTCATGTAAAGTGATAATTTTCTATAATGTAAAAATCCTGCTACTGGGATTCTCTCAAACAATTTAATTGATTTTTAATATAAGGACAGCCGACTAGGGCAAAGTTACATATTATTCATAATTTATATAAGAGACAAATTTGTATATTTTTAATTGGTTAACCATTCAGTAGGAGGTGGAAATGATGAGCGATAATACGAAGGATCGTGAACAGCACCGTTTTGATCAATTAATGTTTGGAGCAAGACGGGTACCTACGCCTCAAAAGGAAGACAAGATCAACGATGAACCAGTGCAAGATATTGACAAAACACCTGATTCAACCTCTACACAAGGAGAATTTGACCTATTTCAGATGCTCCAAAGTGTTGATGAACTAATGGGCAATGTTAAACAATTTAAGCCTATGGTTCAACAGCTTGCTCCACTCTTAGATTTATTTAAGCAAAAAAAATAGACGCTATGCCTTAGCGTCTATTTACTCTTTTACTTTACTGTTGATAATAAACTTAATTATTTAATTGTTGCTTGCGTCTGATTTGCCAAGTTCATAAGCATCAGACATGACCTTTGTTAATAATTCAATGACAGGCTGCATTTTACTCATATCTAATTCAATCCCTGTATCGTCAAGTATCGCTTTAGCCTCTGGTAAGTATTTCATGGCAATTTGCATAAATTGTAGGTTTTTTTCTGAATCCATTTAAACTTCTCCTTTAATCTACTTGATTTGGAAGGTTTCCTGTTTCTTTATAGGCGGTAATTGCCTGATTAATTTGTTCCTTTAACTCTTCACTTACCTCAGTACTATATTTACCCATAGTAATGACTTGATCATCAAAATCAAAATAAAGATTACCACTTTCAAGCTTTCCTTCATTAAACTCCTTAGCAACAACCGTGTAAAGTTGGTCAACATTTTGAACCGTACTTGTTAATACGGTAGCTTCACCTAAATCTGATTGGTCTGAAATATAGCCAATAGCGTAGAGCCCGTTTTGTTTCAGTCGTTCAATTACATGAACATTATACCCATCACCCGCTGGATAAATAACATCCACACCTTCATTTATCATTGTTTCTAATAGTTCAAGTGCCTTTTCTGGATCATCCCAATCCTCTGTATAGCTAATTTCTACCTCTACATCGGGATTTTGGAAAATTGCTCCTTCAAAAAAGCCGTTAACCTCTGGTTGCCATTCAAATGCAGCAATGACTCCCACTTTGTTTGATTTCGTCATTTCACCTGCAACCATACCACCAAAGAATCCCATTGCATCCGCTTTAAAAGTCAAGCTTGTCACGTTGTCACCGCGAACATCTCCATTGAAGCATACAAAATGTATATCAGGATACTTTTCAGCAAGACTATTAAACCACGGAGCATATTCACTCCCATGTCCGAAAATTATATTAACTCCATTTTCGGAAAACTCCTCGATTGCTTTCATTACATCACTTTCATTATTCATACCCTCTTTATAAAATACGTCAACCTCAAACTCTGATTGAATTTTAAGCAATCCTTTATATCCTTTTGTACCCCATACTTGATCATTGACTGTTTCAGGTACCAAAAGACCAACTTTTTCAATCGTTCCAGATGAAGTTGAATTAGCACAACCAGATAAAATAGTAAGTAAGATTAAGAGTGCATAAAGTGGCTTTTTCATATGTAGTCACTTCCTTTATTGAAACCTAGTTTAATGGAAAGGAGTATTCTGCTTATTTCCGCTTTAGCTTGTCCAGAATCATTTTACCCTTTAACCATATAAATGGTAAAGGATAAATCGTTTTTACTCCATAAATCTTCATATTACTCCCTAATTCTTCCATTTCAAATCTGGAAATGATCGTCTAAATTGTCGTTGCCTCTCGATACCTTCTTCTATTAAAACTTGTGGGGTGAAGTCTAGCAGGTTCTTTGCTTTTGAATGATCAAATGTAATTGACTTTTTGCTCTGTTCAAATTCTTTATTATTAATAAGCGAAAGTCCTTTCTCCCAGTCACCTTTTTTACCAGAAGTTACATGGATCGTTTCATTTTGAATCTGAGCTTTGCTTCCTTTAACGAATGCCTCAACTGCATCGCTGATGTATAGTACGTCACCTTTATATTCTACTTTCAATTCTTCTCGAATATCTTCATCCCTATCGTTCAACAACAGTTGATAAACATTGTGTTCAGGCTGACCAGGTCCATAAATAGTTGGGAATCTGAGAATTAAATAAGGAAAACGTTTTTCCTCATATTTCTTTCTTATTAGATCTTCAAGAACAACATACCCTTTTCCTCTTAATGTATTAGGTTTAATAGCTGAGCTTTCCGTAATGACAGCCTGATTCTCATGATCTACTACCTCCATAGAGGATGCGATTATTAACGTTTTGGAATTTGACTGGCAATATTCAATCGCTTTATTCAAATAATCGCTAGCTCTTGTTAGCTCCGTTGCTTCATTTGAGGTTATATTTAAACAATAAAACACGTAGTTAATGTTCTTATCTATATTTCTGTTAAGAAATTGCTCCCATTCTGCTTCCTCGTGACTATGAAAATTAGCATTACGTCCAAATCCCATTTCCATTTCTTCTTTTACCTTTTCTGAGGTAGGGGTAATTTCAAGGTTAACCCCATGAACAATGACTCCATCTTCTAACAGTCTTGTAATTAAATGATAACCAAGAAAACTGAAAGTACCCATTACAATTGCTTCTTCCAACTTAAATGCTCCTTTCTAGCCTCTCCTTCTATTATTCTATGATAGCTAGGAAGCGTTCTATGACGAAATGACGAAAATCACACCTTTCTCCTATTGTTTTCGGCCAGTCATGGTTATTTAAAGCTAAAAAAGCCCAAACTCGGGCTTTTTAAAGCTTTTTTTCATGCTTTCCAAAAAACTGAAGGATGGAGCTACCGATGCCAAACCGTTTCTCATTAACGTGTAAGGTTAATTGAATGGGTGCAGATTCTCTCCTGCTTTGCTCATATTTACGACCTAATACTTTAGATTGGTAAGTTTGCTCTTCTGTCGATATCCATATTTTAACAGGGACGTTAGATTGATAGTCCTCTAGTTTTGGTAATTGAGTCAATTTTTCCTGAAGTAATTGCTCCTCCCAGTCATATGCATCAACCACTTCCTTACTAATCCTCTTGTAGAACAACTTATTTTCTTGTTCATGCTTCAATTGTTCTTGTAGACTTAAACAAGGGTTCAGCATAGCGACAGATCGAACTTTATCATCCATTTCCTCCATTAGCTGAAGTCCAGATAGAGCTCCCATCCCCTCAACTAATAAGTGAATCTGCTCATTTAAAATTTCCCTCTTCATAACTATATGGTACACGCGTTTCGCTAATTTCACAGCTTTAGGTGAACCCCAATTCCGACCAAATAAATTAGAATAGAAAACTGTATATCCATTTCTTAGGAATTGCTCAATGAATGCATATCTTCCAGCATTTTGGATCCAAAAGCTTGAGTGACTATCCACAAAATGATTGCGATCTCCGATGATAAAAATAGCAAAGCCATTTGGGCGTTCCGGCAAATGAACGACGCTCCATTCTTCATCTAATAAAAAATACTGCTGTTCCATATCATTACTCCCCCGCTCAGGCTTGTTCCTGGTTAAGATTCGCGCACATAATAATGTATGTAAACGACCTCCTACTTGAAAGGGGGATTGCCTAATTTTTTATATTCTTTTCTACATAGAAAAATAATTTTAATGCGATATACTGATTCGCTATGACACGCTTTCTTCTTCTCTGTACTTACGGTTTAATTCATTCATTAAATCCGCTAATCTTTGTTTTCCCATTGTTGTTAAGTTTGACTCGTCCTGTTCTAACAGAATGTCAGACATGTGAGCCCCTCCTTATTCAAAAAAAGTTCATAAATTTATTATGACTTCTATACGTATATTTATGTTACTATTTAATCGTATTATTCTTTCTTATTTTTATGGTTTGCTTGTGGTACAATAAGGTTATATGTGTAAAACAATATGTGTTAAGAAATAGAGGTGAATTTATGCGTTACTTGTGGACATTCTTCTGGTCTTTCTTATTAATTCAAATGGTGCTTTATGTAGTGAACTCTATGCAAGGCGGTACATATGACTTTGTACAAGGTTCGATTATTGCAGTAGTCTTCTCTATCCTAATTTTCGTTTTAGGTGATGCTCTAGTACCTAATGACAAAACTCAAAATCATCATTAATTGTCTAACCCTTCAGGCATAAACTTGAAGGGTTTTGTTTATTTTGGTTTATACTATATATAAGAAACTTTTGAAAGGTGAGGGTGATATGACATTAACGAAGAAGGTTTGCTTTTATATTTTAATGGGATCTTTTCTTTCATGGGGGATTTGGATTATAATTGAAATCCTAAATGGGAAAGGCTTTCAATATAATAGCTCGGGACTTTTATTTGGATTAATTCTTACCAGTTTAGCCTTTTTAATTTACTACTTATATTTCAATCTTAAAAAACAAGGGATTATTTTTGGTATCCTAACCGTATGTGGTCTCTTTTCCATTACCATGTTTGTCGTTTCTTACTTTACTAGCTCAGGACATTAAAATAATCCATAACAACCTAAACAGAAAACACCTCCAAATCAGAGGTGTTTTTCTCATTTTAAGATAATATGGTTGTCAGCATAATCAATTGTTACTAGTGAGGAATCCTTCAGGTCACCAGCAATAAGTTTCCTTGCAAGCATGGTTTCAATATGCTTTTGAATAAATCTTTTTAAAGGGCGTGCTCCGTAGGTAACATCATAGCCTTCGTCCACAATGAATTGTTTGGCATCTCTTGTTAAAAGTAGATCAATACGTCTATCCTTCAAACGACTTGCTAAATCAATAATCATTCTTTCAACAATATTTCCTATTTCATTCTTTGTTAAGGGCTTGAATAAAATAATTTCATCCAAACGGTTTAAGAATTCTGGGCGAAAATAGTCTTTGAGTTTTGTGAAAACTTGCTCTCGTGCTTGTTCTCCATTACTGTTTTCGTTAAGCAGGTATTGAGAGCCAATATTAGAAGTCATAATCATAATGGTGTTTTTAAAATCAACGGTTTTACCCTGAGAATCAGTAATTCTTCCATCATCTAGTGCCTGTAATAAAAGGTGAAATACCTCTGGGTGGGCTTTTTCAATTTCATCAAATAAAATCACAGAATAGGGATTTCGACGAACTGCTTCCGTTAGCTGCCCACCTTCTTCATATCCCACATAACCTGGTGGCGCTCCAATTAAACGAGAAACGGCATGCTTTTCCATATACTCAGACATGTCAATTCTAATCATATGTTCTTCACTGTCGAATAGGGACTGTGCTATAGACTTTGCTAATTCTGTTTTTCCAACACCGGTAGGTCCTAAAAATAGAAACGAGCCGATGGGCTTATTTGGATCTTTAATCCCTGCCCTCGCACGTAAAACTGCATCAGCTACTAAGCTAACTGCTTCATCTTGTCCAACCACTCGTTCATGCAGATGGCTCTCTAAATGAAGTAATTTTTCTTTTTCACTTTCGACTAGCTTTGCAAGAGGAATCCCCGTCCATCTAGAGACGATTTCACTAATTTCTTCTTCCGTGACCTCTTCCTTTAACAGACGATTGTGGTCGTTAGCTTTCAGTGTTCTTTCCTCTGCTACTCTTATTTCCTTTTCTAATTGAGGGATACGTCCATGTCTTAATTCTGCTGCACGATTTAAATCATACTCTCCCTCAGCAGCTTCTAAGTCCCGCTTTGCCTTTTCTAAAGATTCTCTAAGTGATTGAGCTCCTTGTATAGCTTCTTTTTCACTTTGCCATTGCTCCCGCATTTTACTGGCTCTCACTTTAAGAACTTCTAGCTCTCTTTGTAAATCTGAGAGCCTTTCTAACGTACCTTCATCATACTCATTACCTATGGCAGCTTCTTCTATCTCTAGCTTCATGATTCGCCTCATCACTTCATCGAGCTCGCTTGGCATCGAATCAATTTCAGTTCGAATCGTTGCACATGCCTCATCTATTAAATCGATGGCTTTGTCAGGCAAAAAGCGTTCTGTAATAAATCGGTTGGACAGGACAGCAGAAGCAACAATGGCTTTATCATGGATATGGACCCCATGATGCACTTCAAACCGCTCTTTTAGGCCTCTTAATATAGAAATGGTGTCCTCCACTGAAGGCTCAGAAACTAGAACCTGTTGAAATCTTCGTTCTAATGCAGGATCCTTTTCCACATACTTACGGTATTCATCTAGAGTTGTAGCCCCAATACAATGTAACTCTCCTCTAGCTAGCATGGGCTTGAGCATATTACCAGCATCTAGTGCGCCGTCTGTTTTACCTGCCCCTACAATGGTGTGTAGTTCATCAATAAATAAGAGAATTTTCCCCTCACTCTTCTTTATTTCATTAAGTACAGCTTTAAGACGCTCCTCAAATTCTCCTCTAAATTTAGCACCTGCTATTAAAGAACTTATATCAAGGGAGAATAACTTCTTGTCCTTTAATCCTTCTGGTACATCCTTTCGCAAGATCCGACTTGCCAGGCCTTCAACAATTGCCGTTTTCCCAACTCCTGGCTCACCGATCAATACAGGATTGTTTTTAGTTTTTCTTGATAAAATCCGAATCACTCTTCTTATTTCTTCGTCTCTTCCAATAACCGGGTCAATTTTACCCTGTTTTACTTCTTCCACTAAATCTCTTCCATATTTCTCAAGTACTTCATACGTCGCTTCTGGATTCGTACTTGTCACTCTTTGGTCACCTCTTATTTCTTGAATAACTTTTAACAACCTTTCTTTTGTTAAATGAAACTTCTTATATAATAGATACACATCACTTCTTTTGTCTTCCTCCGCAAAAGCCAGTAACAAATGCTCTACTGAAATATACTCATCCTTATAAGAATGACAATACTCCTCTGCTTTAAGAAAGGCTTTTTGAAGTAGGCTTGATATATACACCTTACCATTTTCTACTCCTATACCATTAACAATTGGTTTTTTTTGCAATAAATGATCAATTTGGTTTATAAAATCTTTCCGATCAATGTCTACTTTTTTACAAATTGAAGGAAAAATCCCTTCGTTTTGATTAGAAAGAATGTAGAGAATATGTAACTGATCTACTTCTGGGTGAGAAAGTCTGGTTGCTAGCTTCTGTGCTCCTAATAATCCTTCACGAAGTCGCTCTGTTAACTGATTAGAATTCATGGTAACACGCCCCCTGACTATTCTTTTTATATATAATCTGTTTCGTATAGATTGTTGCTTTTGGTAAACTTTGTTAAAACACTGAGATGATTGGAGCGGAAGGCACTCGACTCCTGCGAGGAAAAAGGAAAGAGCTTTTTCTCCGGAAGTAGAGGAAAGGCTGAGACCCTCCAGGCGTAGCCGAGGAGGCTCAGATTCCTCCCCGCGGAAAGCGAGTGCATGCAGTGGAAATCATCGGACCCAGTATAAATTAATTTTTCTTTTAAAATAGCATCAATGTTTTAGAAAAGAGCCCATTATATATGTAAAGCCACCTCGATAAAGAGATGGCTTTTTTCTTAAGGCTTTCGCTTATAGCTCCATTTTCGATTGTGGTTACTTGTTTCAGGAAAAGTATCTCCTGCTTTTAAACGAATCTGTTTAGGATTCATAACCATACTCCCTGTTTCACCAATCTCCACATACACACCATTATTAGGAGCTTTCTTTCCTGGCATAAATTCACGACTTTGTCCCATTATGCACCCTCCTTTTTTTATTGGTTGCACGATATATTGTACCCTCTTCAATTGTTTTTTTTCATAAAGCTCTCACTTATTGATGATCAAATATTGGTACATACTGATTTTCATTCTTTAATTTAGTTATTATGATTGTATATGTATAAGCAAAGAAAAAAATTCCGAATCGGGTTATATGTTTTTTAACTACTTGTTATTTCCTTACCTTTTCAGAGGGCTCTGTTAATGTTTGTTGTTGATTTCCGTTCCAGGACACTCGCTTTCCGCGGGCGGGTTCGGGAGCCTCCTCGGCGTTATCGCCTGCGGGGTCTCCTTCACCACGCTTCTCCCGCAGGAGTCTCGCGTCCTTCCACTTCAATCAACTCTGCTAAAAATCAACACTGTACTTTATCACAACTTTCAGAGAAATGAAAAAGCTGACAAATGTTAAAATTCGTCAGCCTTTTCTTTCATTGTTAATCAGCTACACCTAAAGCAATCTTTGCATAACGAGACATTTTATCCTTTGTCCAAGGAGGACTCCAAACAATACTTACTTCTGTTTCTTTCACTTCTGGTAAGTCTGATAATGCTCTTTTTACTTCATCGGCAATTGTACCTGCCAGTGGACACCCCATTGAAGTGAGTGTCATCGTAACTGTAGCTACCCCATTTTCATCTAAATCGACACCGTATACTAGCCCCAAATTAACAATATCAACGTTTAACTCTGGATCATTTACGGTTTCTAATGCGCCATAGATACTTTCTTCCATTGCTTGATCCATCTTTTCAGCCCCTTTCAAATTCTTTCTAACATAAGTATACCCCACAACTTCTAAGGTTTTAAGTCATCTGCTCGACTACTTCTGCTTTTAATAATTTATCATTTCTTTTAGACATATGATAAGAAACGATAAAAGTTACAATTGGTAAACACCATAAAAAAATCGCATATATAAGATAATCAACTAAAGGGACTCTCACGATTGCACTACACATAATTGCTAATACACTCCAAGGAATCATCCCAGCAAACAGCATGGATGAATCCGCCATTACCCTTGCTAGCTGTTCCTTTTGATTGGAATCTGACCAAGCTGGTAAAAATGTTCTACCTGTTAGGATAATCGGAAGGGTCTGGTTACAAGCCAATAGTGAAATAAATATTGTAGCAAACATGGTTTTCCAAGTCTTAGCTATTAATGTGTCCTTTGAACTGAGCCACCTCATCAGGATAGACTGAAATATTCCTAAGGCCTCAACAATCCCATTAAAAGCACCAGCTAAACCAATAAAGGCTACTAAGGGTAGCATCTTCTTAAGACCTCCGCCAGATGATTCAGTACCACTCCAAAATAACTCCAATTCAAGAGGAGTTTTATGAAGAAACATGATTAGGATTACAGCTACAATTGTACTTAGCAAAAAACAAGTCTTAATATTCACTCTAAATAATGCAAACAATAATAGTAAAAGGATGGGTAGCATTACTAACATATTTCCCTCAAAACCTTTCATTATGACAGATGTTTTTTCCGGAGTTGTTGTAAGATCTGTCACAACAAAAAACAAGAGAGATAAACCAATTCCAATACACCCCGTTCTCCAAAGTGTTCTTTGAAAGAGCTTCCTGTCAATCTCAAGCGTATTCGACAACAGCTGATTGGCGCTAGAAAATGGAGAGGTACGGTCTCCAACAAATGCACCAGATACTAAAGCACCAGCAGTTACTTCAATGGATAATCCCAATGACATGGCTGCACCAATAATTGGAATTCCTATTGCACTCAAGGATCCTACACTAGTTCCAAGAATCATGGAAACAAATAGCGTACTAATAAATGCAGAAATAAAAAAATAATCTGGATTAATAATTGAAAGAATCAACTGAACCATACCATCAATTGTCCCAGCAGCCTGCCAAGCTGGGAGTAGTAAGCCCACTAATAATAGAATCAGCATGACTTCCTTTGTTTTCATAAAACCACGAAAAGCATAGCCTCTCAATTCACTAAAAGTGATTCCTTTTCTCAAACAAATGAATACTAAAAATAGAAATCCTGGCGTAAAACCTACTAGTAATAACAAATCCAAAAATATGGACGAAGCAATCCCAATCAATGTAACAAGGATAATAGAAGCGACTTCTGTAATGGTAAAGTGATTATTCATTTATATTAGACACCTACTTAAATATTTTCGAAAAGTGGACAATCGATTTTAAAAAACGGTAAACTGAAATTAGCTTACCATAAAACCAATATTTCTCTATCCATTGCTATTATACTTCATAAAGCAAAGGCTTGAGGAGATATGTTAAAAAGTACATATACGAGGAGAAACGTATGATTAAACCACATTTAATTGCTGTTGATTTAGATGGAACGCTATTAACTGATGAAAAAGTAATCTCAACCCGTACAAAGCTCGCCCTACAAAATGCAATGAAGCAAGGGCACCATGTGGTTATTGCCACTGGTAGACCTTTTCGTTCAAGCCATGGGTACTATAAAGAACTTGGTCTTTCCAGCCCTATTGTTAACTTTAATGGAGCGTTTGTCCACCACCCTACCTCTTCATCCTGGAGGACTTACCACTCACCTATTGATATTAAAACAGCTCAGCAAATTGTAGAGGCAAGTGAAAATTTTACGATTAAAAATATTTTAGCAGAGGTCATGGATGATGTTTACTTTCATTATCATGATTCACATTTTATTGACCTATTTAGCGGTGGAAGTACGAATGTATCTACAGGGAATTTACGTGAAACACTTTTAAACGATCCTACTTCAATTCTCATTCATGCTGATGAAAATAAAGTTTCTGAAATAAGAAAGCACTTATCGGATGTTCATGCTGAGGTAATCGATCATCGTAGGTGGGGTGCGCCTTGGCATGTAATTGAAATTGTCAAATATGGATTAAATAAAGCAGTCGGATTAAAGCGAATTGCAGAGCATTATCAGGTGCCAACAGACAGAATTATAGCCTTTGGCGATGAGGATAATGACCTTGAGATGATCGAATATGCGGGCCACGGAATTGCTATGGGAAATGCTATTGATCAGCTTCGAAATATATCCACACATGTGACAAAAACGAATGAAGAAGATGGCATTGCTGTTTATCTTGAAGAAGTTTTAGGCTTATCAAAACAATAACTATACTGCTAAATTATCTCTGGAATAGGTTTTCCCTTTCCTTCACAAGCTATATCATGACGCTTCGTTAAGCGTTATATTCTTTAAGGGGGAATCACTCATGGGTCGAAGCAGTAAATCAAAACGCTTTGTACAAAAAGGTAAAGATTTTATAACCAAGCATGATGAAAAATTCCCGTACCATTCAACATTAGCAGAAGCTGAAGAAAAAAAGCTTGAAAATGTAGAAAAAAGCTCATATGGAGGCGTATAAAGTATGGCTAACCAGCTCTTTCAAAAAGCTCGTGAATCCGTAGCAATTGCAAAGCAAGCCTCCAATGGAAGCAACAACTCGGTTGATGTAAATCAGGCAATCGATGTGGCAAAAAATGCACTTTCTTCAGCCTATGCTAATTCTACTGTAGCTGAACAAGAACAATTAAGAGAGCTTCAGAATGAGTTAGATCAGATCCAATCATAATAATCTGGGGTCCTACGGATGAGTTCCGTAGGTCCCTCTTTTCATATACATTTAGTTCTGTTACTATTTAAATTATCTGAACTACCGGGGAGAAGCTACATTAATGAAAGTTATTTCTTTGAAAAATAAATCCAATGAGCATTATTATCCTATAGATTTAATTGATACATCCTTATTCTATTTGTCAAAAACAACAACCATATTTCCAATTGCTGATTTTACGGTCTTTGAAAAAAAGGGACAACGTTCTAAAGCCATCCACTCAGTGAAGGATGCTATTGAATTTCCATACGAATTTCCGTACTTAAATTATGCCGTTAGAATCATGTCGACGAATCAGGTATTTTATACCTTTTATCGCTTTCATTTAATTAGTAAGGAACTATCCGAAATTGGTTCGGTTCATTTTTCTTATGATGCTGAGTTAGAGGGTATTTTTATGACTGAAACCGAGGTAATGTATCTTGTTAGGAAGATGGATCCAAATGATTATGAAGATGAAGTTACTTACTATTTGTTTGATGCGAAAAAAGAAAAGCAGTATGTGATTCATGACAACAGCTTACAGGATTCTATATCTACTCCAACCATTTTTAATCACCAAGGAGAGGCCTACCTACTGCTTAATCCCTACTATTCAGAAACTTGGGAAAAAGAGGATCAGGCTAAATATCAAGAACTCCAAAAAACAAATGAATTTATCGGCGTACTTCCTTTAAAGCAGTATATAAAAAATATAAAAGCGGATTTCCCAATATCACCTACCATTATTGAAGAAATTAATCAAAATGGATTTGTACGAGTAATCGCAGAAAATGAAGATTTTATTTATTATATTAGAAAGAACTTCCCTTCAAAAAAGGAAGAACTAGTTGAACTATCTAAAGATAGCTTTCTGAAAAAAAGCTATCCTCTACCTAGTGGATTCTCCTATCATTCAATTCGCATTTTTAACGATACTGTTTATTTTGTTTCAACTGATGAGGATTACTTTTATTCTCCGATGAAGAAGGAAATATTTAGACTAGAGCATACTTATTTTCAGCATTTGCCAGGGGTAATGAACGTATATGTTCACTATTTAGATGAGCAGTACATTGTCGCAGATTGCTGGACTAGGAATCATGGAGAGGATTTATTTTATGTAGCCATCATTGATAAACACGCAAGAGATATTCAGTACTTTAAAGATAAAGCATTAGGCTGTGAGGTTTTTGACCAGACAGTTGTCATATATTAAGAAAGAAGACAAAATGTCTTCTTTCTTTTTTTTAGAAATACCTTAAAACATCCTGTGTGCCTTTGCATTACTTAAAGCTCTGATAATAGACTGTGATCGCATTGTGTGTCCATTAACCTGAGAGCTAGCGTGCTTCGGTCTTGTCCAATTATGGTGAAACAGTTGAGAATGTGGATCTAAATGATCTTTATAACTCATGCGTACTCACCTCATCGTTAGGATAGGAATTTCTAAAACAAAGCTGATATTACAAGGAATATCAGTACTTAATATGTGGAGTAAAGCAAGAATTCATACATACAATTTCGGTCTTTCCTACTCAAAAAAATTGATATGATGTTTTTCCTCTCTGTAATATTTTAATCTGTCCTGTAAAGTTCCGGTATGGAATTCTAACTTGTGACCATCAGGATCAGTAAAATAGATCGATTTTTTGTCTTTTTCATCTCTTTTTCGTCCTTCTAAGATGTTTACATTCAGTCTTTCTAGCCTTTGAACCAGTTCTTCAAAGTCCTTATCTTCCACTGTAAAAGCAATATGGGTATAAGATTCACTTATCTCATTACGGGGAATATCCTGTTCGAGATTAAGTGCAATCCATAAACCATTTAAATCAAAATAAGCAGTCGTTCTACCCTTTGCCACTAATTTAGCCTCCAGTACCTCCTCATAAAAAAGTATCGACTTCTTTAGGTCAGATACTGAAAATAAAAGATGGTTAACTCCCTTTATAGTCAATTCATTCACTCCTTGCTTAATATTATATGTTTATGTCAATTAACATTTGGTATTTCAATTTTATTTTCCTTATTTTGGATTTAACCCTTCTAAGTATAATGATTTTATGAACATATAGGAATAGATTACTACTTCAGAATTTTTAAAATAGGAATCCACGGTGATACCCGAAAACTAACAACACTGACAAAATAAAACTAAGACAAATGAATAAGATTCCTAAGCGATTTTAAGATGATTTTCAAATGTTTTAGAACATACTTCAGGTGGGGGAGCCTAAAAAATGAAATCTATACGTACAAAATTATTACTAGGATTTGGTATTGTTCTTTTATTAGTCGTCTTTATGTCAGTTTTTACAGTAATCAATACAAGTAATTCAAACAATCTCGCTGAGGAATTAGTTACTGATGATCTAGAAGAGTTAATCATTTATCAAACTCTTCGATTCAATATGGCAGAGCGTATTGCTGTCACACGAGGATATTTATTATACGGTGACCAAGAATTAAAGGAAAAGTTCTTTGCTTATACGGAGGAAAGTAAGCAGCTAGAGGAACGTTTAGATGAATACTTATCAGAAACAGAGCGTCCATTAGCAGAAGAAATCATTCAGAAAAGCATCGCTTGGGGAGATTTCATTACTGAAAATGTTTATGGTGTCTATGAGACTGACATAGAAGCTGCCACTGAAAATAATAAGACAGCCAGAGAAAAATCAGTTGAGATCATGGATTTATTAGGAAAAGCAGTTAATGAAGAAAGCCAAACAGTTCAAACTATGGGTAAAGATATATTAAGTACTGGAAAAGCAACTGAAACTTCTAATATTATTATATCTATTATTGTTATATTAGCAGGAATTGGAATTGCACTTGTCGTTGCAAAGATCATCGTTAAGCCAATTCTACAAGTAGTAGATCGTTTGCAAACTGTTGCTAGCGGAGATTTCTCTGGACAGGATATGGTGACCACTTCTAAGGATGAAGTCGGTACACTTATAAGAACGATGAACAAAATGGTGAATGAATTGCGTAGCGTCATTGAGCAGGTTCGTTCTACCTCTGAACAAGTAGCAGCCTCTTCTGAAGAGTTGACGGCTAGCGCAGAGCAAACAAGTACTGCTACCGAACAAATTTCTACGGCTATTCAAGAGGTATCTGAAGGATCTAATCAACAGGTGTCAACGGTGAAGAAGTCCAGTGATATTGTGTTAGAAATCTCAAAAGGCATGAATCAAGTTGCCGCGTCTATTCAATCTGTTGCAGAACTTACTGTTGAGACAACTGAAAAGTCCACAGAAGGTAATGAAGTCGTAAACCGTACAATCCAGCAAATGAATAATGTACAGCAACAAGTTTCTGACACCTCTCAAATCATTAATTCTTTAGGTGAAAAGTCAAAAGAAATTGGTCAAATCGTAGATCTAATTGGTCAAATAGCAAACCAAACAAATCTATTAGCATTAAATGCTGCTATTGAAGCAGCTAGAGCAGGTGAACATGGCCGTGGATTTGCAGTCGTTGCAGATGAAGTAAGAAAGCTTGCTGAACAATCAGGACTTGCTGCAGCACAAATTGGAAGCTTAATTGGGGATATTCAATCTGAAACATTTAAAGCTGTCGAATCGATGGAAAAAGGTACTTCATCTGTTAACGACGGAATTGTATTGGTCAACCAAACAGGACTATCATTTAAAGACATCACAAACATGATAGAGGACATTTCATCACAATCACAGGAAGTATCAGCAATTGTCGAAGAGGTTACTGCTGGTTCAACAGATATGGTGGAATTGATTGAAAACGTGGCTAATATTAGTGAGCAATCAGCTGGTAATGCCCAAAATGTAGCAGCATCAGCAGAAGAGCAGCTTGCATCAATGGAGGAAATCTCATCCTCTGCAAATTCCCTATCTATAATGGCTGAAGATCTACAAAGTCTGGTGAGAAAGTTTAAGATTTAAGCTAAAGGTTTACCCTGGCTATGGCATACAAGATTCGAGTATCCTTTTAATATAAGGCTGTTTTAAATAACAATGTAGATTTTTGCACTGTTGATTGAAGTGGAAGGACGCGAGACTCCTGCGGGAGAAGCGGTACAGGTGAGACCCCGCAGGCAAAGCCGAGGAGGCTCACCGACCGCCCCGCGGAAAGCGAGTGTCCTGTAACGAAAATCAACACTTATGTTTAACAAAGTTTAATATAAACATCCTACAAGAAAGAGCAAGGCACCTATTTAGACAAGGGCCTTGCTCTATTTTAAGGCTAATTTTGTATAGCGAGTCTAAATGTCACGATAGCAACAAATTTTCGAAAAGAGTCTTATTTAAAACTTTTCTAAAGTTACAAAATAAGAATTTACAATTGAATCATCCTTCGCACTTCGTTCGTAAATATGTGCAGTTAATGTAGCATTCGTAGGTAACTGATCCTTTGGAATAGAAATCTTTAGCTCAAATTCTGACCAAGATGGAGCTCCTTCGTCTGCAAAAAAAGGTGTTTCCTGAATTAACTGGTTATGCCCATCCTCCACTGCATACAAAAATACAGCTTCAAAAACTCGTGCCTCACCCTTTATTACGTATTCTCCGTTGCTACCTGTGGCTTCGATGTTTCTAAAAGCAACATTCTCTTTATTCTTCGTATCCTTATCAGCTTCACTAGTATCTTCCTCTTTAGAAGATTGTGACTGAGCAATTTCTTCAAGCGTAAAACTCTCCTCAGCTTTAAATGCACCTTCGTCTGTTTTCTCTCCATTTACCTCGATTGGAATCACTGTAGCAACTACAGAATAATTTCCTGGCTGTACTTTCTCACCATTTGTTTGATAATCCCATTTGTCTTCAAAGGTAAGCTTCTCACCTGCATCAAGCTTCAATGTCTCTAATGCCATCGTGAACATTCTGCCTTTTGAAAAACGGTACACTTCTTTGCCCTCAGCATTTCTTACCACGATTTCAAACTTCTGGCCTGATGAAAAAGTTAGGTCAGTAGGTTCATTGGATTTATTTTGAAGGTGAATCGTGAACATAACCTCTTCCTCAGTCGAGTTGACTTCCAGAGTTGCTTCAAAATCAGCTAAATCAATCGTTGGTGAGGTTGTTTCTGTTGACTCTTCGTTATTTGAACTTCCAGTTGTTTCTTGATTCGTTGAAGCGCAACCTGTCAATATCATCACCAAACTTACTATATAAATAATCCCTTTCATTAAAATTCCTCCTGTTAAATCCACTATTTATAATTATCGTCGTTTATTGGTTTAAAAGGTTACAAAAAATAGGTAAACGGTTAGGTTATGAATCGATAAAAGTTTCGTGGAAAATTTTTAATCGCTTACTAACTGTCCCTACGGAAAAAGCCAAACACACCAGTTGACTGAACAATATTAGTAAAAGCATTTTGATCCACTTCTTTAATCGTTCTCTCTAAGTCATATAATTCATATCTAGTTATTACGATCATCATCATTTCTTTTGATTCATTCGTAAACGCACCTTTTGCCGGTATGATGGTAATTCCTCTAACTAGCTTTGTTTGGATCGCCTCTTTTAGCTCATTACTCTTTTTCGTAATAATCATAGCTGTTAGTTTTTCATGTCTTGTATGAATTGCATCAATGACTCGAGTGGATACATACAAAGCTACTAGTGTATAAAGTGCCTGCTCCCAATCATATAAAAGTCCTGCGGCCACAATAATCACTGAATTCAAGGTAAAAATGTACGTACCAACTGGTCGATCCTTCATTCTTGATAACACCATTGCAATAATATCCAATCCTCCAGTGGAAGCCCCCCACTTTAAGGTCAGTCCTACCCCGACTGCCACAATTACACCACCGAATACAGCATTGAGGAATATATCACCTGATACAGAGTGAACAGGAATGAGTTCCAAAAAAAATGTAGTAAGTGCAACACTAATAAAACTATATAGAGTAAAAGATTTCCCAACCTTTTTCCAACCTAAAATGGTAACTGGAATATTTAAAATAAACAGAAGTATACCTGTTGAGATATGAAATGGAGTATAGTCTTGAATAAGACTTGCAATTAGCTGTGAAACCCCTGTAAACCCACTCGCATATACGTGTGCAGGTATCAAGAAGAGATTTAATCCGACTGCATTTAATAAGGCTCCAATTATCACAATAATAATCTTTTTACTCTCTCCTAAAATCATGGAAAAGCCCCCTTATTATCCCTATAGCCTTAATGTTACCTATTCAAAGCTTTTGAAACGGGATTTTTAAAGTTTTTCATGGAATTTGTTTGATCAACGCATAATAAAGGTATTATTAAAACCAAGTTTAGTGAAACTCTTACTCATTAGGTGATGATTACCGGAATGCCAAATCCTATAAGCACATCTCAATTCTATGACACATCAAATTTACGAAAACATCTTAAAATAATAATGTGAAAATCCCTGATTACATATATAATGCAAATAGAGGTGATGAAATGTCGATTAAACTTTTAACAGATAGTGGTTGTGATTTAACTAATGAATGGCTGAACAATGAAAACGTTCACTTATTTCCATTAGTCGTACATTTAGACGGAGAAGATTATTTTGATATGGAGACCATCCATTCTTCAAAAATTTATGACGCTATGAGAAATGAGCGTGTTCCCAAAACATCGCAGGTCCCCCCAACACGGTTTGAGGAAACCTTTACTAAATTAGCGGAAGAAAAAGCGGAAGTTTTGTATGTAGCTTTCTCATCTGGGTTGTCAGGTACATATCAAACGGCTAGTATGATGGCAGACCAGGTTAAAGAAAATTATCCAGATTTTAAAATAACCGTCTTAGATACGAAGTGTGCTTCTCTGGGGATGGGGTTAGTTGTTGTAAAGGCAGCAGAACTCATTAAAAATGGACATTCCTACGAGGAAGTAGTGGAGCAAACCACTTTCTTCGCTGAGCATATGGAGCATATTGTAACTGTTGATAACCTCGAATACTTAGCAAGAGGTGGTCGAGTATCAAAAGCATCAGCGTTCGTTGGTGGCTTATTAAATATCAAACCCCTCCTCCATATGGATTCCGGTAAGCTGATACCTATCGAAAAAATCAGAGGACGTAAAAAGGTTCTACAAAGAATGATCGATGTTATGATAGAGCGTGGACAAGATCTAACGGATCAAACAATTGGGATTAGCCATGGAGATGATGAGGTAACTGCTCTTGAATTAAAAGAGAAAATTTCGGAGCAATTAGGCTGCAAATCATTTATGATTACCCAGATTGGATCTGCTATTGGCTCCCATTCAGGTCCAGGTACCATTGCACTCTACTTTTCAAATGAGTTGAATAAATAGGTTTGAAGATTCTAAAATTCCTTACATAAAGTAAAGAATTTTGAGTCACGCTAAGGATGTACTTTATCTTGAGAGGAGCATCTTTATGCGTAACACAAGTGATAACGATAAAAAGGCTTTTGATAATAATGCACACCGTGCCCAAAAGAATGAAGAACGAGAAGAAAATCGTCAAAAGGGTAAACGTCAATACTCAAAGAAGACCGATCATTTATAAGAGCTTGGCAATTTTGCCAAGCTTTTTGTATACCTAGGTAGAGGCCGAGAGTAAGTCTGCTGTACATTGTGGGCATTTTACTGCCTTTAATGGAATAGCTGTAACACAGTAGGGACATTCTTTAGTGGAAGGTGCAGCAGGAGCCTTCTCTTCTTTTCTCTTAAGTCTATTGATTTGACGAATCACAAGAAAAATAATAAAGGCAGTAATGATAAATTGAATAATATTGTTTATAAACACACCATAGTTAATGGTTGCAGCCCCGGCCTCCTTTGCCTCAGATAACGTCTTATACTCTTCTTTCCCTAATGTAAAGAATAAATTCGTGAAATCCACTTTCCCAAACAACATTCCGATGGGTGGCATCACAACATCATTCACCAGTGAAGATACAATTTTATTGAATGCACCCCCAATAATGACCCCTACAGCTAAATCAATCACATTACCCTTTACAGCAAATTCTTTAAATTCTTTAAAGATACCCATTTCATCTCTCCTTCCTCTATTACTTTGTACAAAAAAAGCCTGCAATATTTGTAAATCGTTCACTTGAGGAAGAAACAAAATAAAAGGTGAACCTTCTTAAGTAGATGATGGGCAAACCAAGCCACGAATAGTTTGGAAGTGGTCTTCACGGTGCTGATGAAGGACATTTCGAGCTAGAACCAGTTAGCTTTTGTCCTTCATGATGCTGATGAAGGACTTCTCAAGCCACAAACAGGGAGCATTTGTCCTTCATAATGCTAATGAAGGACTTCTCAAGCCGAAAATAGTGAGCATTTGTCCTTCATGTTACTGATGAAGGACTTCTCAAGCCACGAACAGTGAACATTTGTCCTTCATGATGCTAATGAAGGACTTCTCAAGCCACAAACAGGAAGCAATTGGCCTTCATGATGCTAATGAAGGACTTCTCAAGCCACAAACAGTGAGCAATTGGCCTTCATGATACTGATGAAGGACTTCTCAAGCCACAAACAGGAAGCATTTGTCCTTCATGATGCTAATGAAGGACTTCTCAAGCCACAAACAGTGAACAATTGGCCTTCATGATGCTAATGAAGGACTTCTCAAGCCACGAACAGTTAGCATTTGTCCTTCATGGAGCTAATGAAGGACTTCTCAAGCCACGAACAGTGAACAATTGGCCTTCATAAAACAGAAAAATAGAAATCAAGCAATATTTACCCAATAAAAAAACACTTGAATCACGTTTCATCTGTGACCAAGTGTTCTTTTATGTTAAAGCTACTGCTGAATATTGTGTCTATTAAAAATGTATTTCCAACTAATTCAACTTAAATTGTGAAAGTACTTCTTTTAGTTCATTGGTTAGCTCATTCATGGCTGTAACCTTTGAGGCAAGCTTTCCAAATGCTTGGAGCTGTTCAGTGGTTGAAGCTGAAATCTGTTCACTTCCGGCTGCTGACTGTTCAACAACTGAGCTAATATTTTCAACTGATTCTAGCACTTGGTTTCCTATTGTCTTGGAATGTGACATGCCATCCACAATTCCTTGGATATGGGATGAAATACTTTGAACCTTTTGATCAATCACTTCAAATGCTTGATTCGTTACAGTCATTGATTGTTCTTGTTTTTTCGTTATGTCTACACCTTGATTTACAGCTTGAATAATTTCAGATAGCCCTGATTGAATATGATCCACCATGCTAAATATTTCTGAGGTCGCCCTTGTTGATTCCTCAGCTAGCTTTCTAACCTCATCTGCTACTACTGCAAATCCTTTGCCTGCCTCTCCTGCTCTTGCAGCCTCAATCGCAGCATTTAAGGCAAGTAGGTTGGTCTGACTAGCGATTGACGACACTGAGGTAGCCATTTCTTCGATTTTACTAGCATATCCAGTAAACTCCTTGGTGGCCTGCTCGATTTTATTGGTAGATGAGATGTTAGTAGATAGAAGAATACGCTGTTCCTCTATTGCTTTTCTACCTGATCCAATAGATTCGACTGTTTCTAATCCGTAAGCAGCAGTTTGTTTAGAGGCCTCTAGGTTTTTCTCAAACTCTTGATCAAGCTGCTCTACTAAATGAACGGAATGTTGAAGATCCTCTGAAATAGCCTGAGAACCTGATGAAAGTTCTTCTGTAGAAATGGCTACTTGATTACTGATTTCAATAAGACCTTTGTTTTCACCCTCTATTTCACTAGAGAACTGCTCAACTCGTTTACTAACATCTTCTACTGAACCAATCAGGCCTCTAAGCTGGTCAACCATTTGCGAAAACGATTGATTTAACTCACCAATCTCATCGTTCTTCTGATAATTAACCTTCTCAACTACAAGATTACCATTTGAAATTCTTCTTGCATTCTCAGTAAGTGCTTTAAGTGGCTTTGTAATAGAAAGAGTAAGTCGATAGCTTACAAGGATAGAAGCTACGATCAGCACAATTGATCCAATAGCAGCTACAAGAATAGCTGTTCCAATCTTTGATCTTAATGTTTCTTGGATTCCCTCATAGTGAGTTGCAGCATATAGGGTTAATAAATGAAGATCATTAATTATCCCATCTGTACGGATTGATTGTCTCTTTACTTCTGATGCCTCATTATTTTCTAACGCCTGTTTAGCTTCAGCCTTTAACTCTTCAAACTTTAGTTTAGAGGTAGCAATCACTTCATTCATATGCGGAATAGAACTTAGCTTCTCTACCTGAGTAAAGCTTTCTTCGGTAGCAGTTAGTTGGCTAAGTGCTTCTAGCTTATTGCCCTCCGTCATATTAAAGGAAAAATTATTTAAGCTTTGTTTGGTAATCTTCATTTGTGCATCAAGTTCTTCTACAGATAATAAAAATGGCACAAAGTCTGTGTTTAATTTATCAATCTCAATCATTTTCACCAGAATATACCCTATCATGGCAATGGCTAAAATTAATCCAACCATAGATTGTAGCATTAGCTTCTTTTTTAAGTTCATTATTTGCACCCCCTTCAATTATTGATTGATTTTCGTCACACCAGAAATAATGGCTTCTTTTTGAGATTCAATAATGTTTAATTGTTCATCATTAAATGGAACAACTCTTATTGGAGACAAATCTACTCCGTTTTCCTTAAGACCTAATTCAACATGTCCTGTAGGTAACTCCTCATTCTCAACAAAATCAGAAATGACTTGATAGAGAGCTACGTCAACATTTTTAAGCATAGATGTAATGACTGCTTTTTCCGCATAAAAATATTGATCACTATCCACACCAATAGCAAATACATTTTGATTTTGTGCTTCTCTTAAAACACCTACACCCGTGAAACCAGCTGCTCCATATAAGACATCTGCACCGGCTGTAATCATTTGGCTTGCCATGGTTGCGCCTAGTTTATCGTTACCAAAATCATTTGCATACTCAATAATGACCTCTATATCAGGATTGATAGATTTCGCACCTTGTAGAAAGCCAGTAGCAAACTTATTAATTAGTGGAACATCTGCTCCACCTATAAATCCAAGCTTATTGGTTTTAGTTGTTAACGCAGCGGCAACTCCTGCTAGATAACTACCCTCATCCTCTTTGAATGTAATAGAGGTAATATTCTGAAGCTCTGAAACCGAATCAATTAAAATGAATTTTTGTTCCGGATACTTTTGTGCTACTATTTCTAGATCCTCTTGAACCATAAATCCTAATCCAACAACAACATCATTTCCAGCTTCCACTAGCTCCGTTAACCCTGCTTCGTAGGTTTCCGTATCACTTAACTCACGGTAATCAAATAGAATGTTTAAATCATCCCTCGCTTTTGTTAACCCATTAAATGCAGAATCCGAAAACGATTGATCGCCTAAACCTACATCAGAAAGCATAATACCTATTTTTATACGGTTTAATTCCCCAGATGAGTTTAGTTGATTTGAAGAAGTACAACCAGTTAGAATAAGAACTAAAATCAACAATAGAGGTAACCATAATTTCCTCATATTTTCACTCCTTTTTTTATCACAAGGAGTATATCGACATATTTCGACTTTTATTTAGGTATTCTGGAAAAGTTGAAATAGTAGGAAAAATGAATCAAATACCTACGTTTTTCCATACAAAAAAACTACTGACAGTAATCAGTAGTCTCGTAAATAGTTTATTTTCTAGACATAAAATAGGTCCAGCCTTCCTCTTGGTACACCTGATTTTCTTTCATAAGCTTCCCTAAAGCACGCTTAAACGCACCTTTACTCATATTAAATCTTTCTTGTATATCATCACTATTACTCTTATCCCAGAAAGGCATCGCACCACCACGGCCTTCCATGTATTCTAAAATGACTCTAGAATCCTGGTCCATTCCCTCATGAGCTCTTGGCAACAACGAAACATTAACAGTTCCGTCTTCTTTAACATCAATAATTCTTCCTTCAATGGTTTGTCCAAGACGCGGTTCTACTTTCCTCTGTGAGTCATGAATAAAGCCAATATACTTCTCTTCTGTAAAGATATAAGAGCCTACTTTTACTGTACGATAAATAATTCCTTTAACATTTTTATTAAATGCATTTCTTTCTGCAGACGATGATAGCTCTTGAATGACAGGATCTGTCGCAAGCTTGCCAAATAAGCGTCCATTGCGATCAAGCTTTAAGCTACAGTATAATTGATCTCCTAGATCAGGCCATACCTCTTCAAACAAAGGTAAGTCATCCCTTGAAACTAGCATATCCTTTGATAAACCAATATCAATAAATACGCCTAACCCTTCGTGAACACCGACTACCTCAACCCACTCATATGTATCCATTGTCACCTTCGGGGTTTTCATGGTTGCGATTGGTCTTCCTTCATGGTCATGGTAAACGAATACCTCTATTTCATCTTCTAACTCAATATTCCCGTTTATCTCACCTTTTGGAAGAAGGACCTCCTCCTGATCCACTGTATCTAAAACATAGTACCCAAAATCAACTTCTCTATTTACAAGTAAAGTTTGAATGTTCCCTGGATTTATTGCCATTTATGTACCCACCTTTAATTAAAATCGTCATAGTTATCATTGTTTCCATTTCGAACCATTATATCACTATTTTGAAAGGAAAGTACTTTTTAATCAATTGAGTGGTTGATAGTTGTTTTAAAAGGTGGAAATTTTGTACAATATGAACATGATTAGATACGGAGGGGATTCATATGTCAAAGGAAAGCTCATTTGATATTGTTTCAAAGGTAGAACTACCAGAAGTAACAAATGCGATTAGTATCGCAATGAAAGAAATCCAAACTAGATATGACTTTAAAGGTAGTAAGAGTGATATTTCATTAGATAAAGAGGAGCTTGTTCTTGTTTCTGATGACGAGTACAAATTAGAACAGTTAAAAGATGTTCTTATAAGTAAACTAATTAAAAGAGGCGTGCCCACTAAAAACATTGACTATGGAAAAATTGAAAAGGCATCAGGTGGAACCATCCGCCAACGTGGTAAACTTGTTCAAGGAATTGATAAAGAAAATGCCAAGAAGATTAACACCATTATTAAAAATTCTGGTCTTAAAGTAAAAAGTCAAATCCAGGATGATCAGATCAGGGTTACTGCCAAAAGTCGTGATGACCTGCAAGCCATTATTGCAGCAGTCAAACAAGCGGACTTATCTGTTGATGTACAATTTTTAAATTATCGTTAAGAGCAGAGTCATTGGACTCTGTTTTTTTTTTGGCTGTTTTCTCATACTTTGTTGCTATTTTAACAAAAAATGAATTTATATTGAGTCCGTTGATTTCCGCTACAGGCACTCGCTTTCCACGGGGAGGGACGTGAGCCTCCTCGACTTCGCCTGCGGGGTCTCACGCTTCCCTCTATCTCCCGTAGGAGTCGAGTGCCTTCCGCTCCAATCAACTCAATGTTTTTACAAAAGCAAATCAAATAGCAACAATCATTACGAAAACAGCCTTTTATTTACTAGGAATTTTATAAAGCTAGATCGTCTAGGAAAATGAAAATCCTATTGTTTGAAGTCTAATTATTTTGGCATACTAACCGTTAGACTTTTTTATAGGGGGATTAGTATGAGTAATAATAATCAGAATCAACCAAAACAAACATTGCCTCCTCAGCATCAAAATCGTCAACCTGGCCTTGAATCTGAAATGAATCCCGCTCCTGTTTCTGTGGATTCTACTTACAAAGGCAGTGGAAAGTTAAAGGGTAAAACGGCGATTATTACAGGAGGAGATAGTGGAATTGGAAAATCAGTATCCATCTATTTCGCAAAGGAAGGCGCTAATGTAGTCATCGTCTATTTAGATGAACATGAGGATGCCAATGTAACCAAACAATTGGTAGAAGCAGAAGGAGTTAAATGCCTTTTAATAGCTGGTGATGCCGGACAGGAAGTATTTTGTCAGGATATCGTAAACCAGACCATTCAAACATTTGGGAGTATAGATGTCGTGGTGAATAACGCTGCTGAACAACACCCTCAAACTAGCTTAGAGGATATCACGGCAGAGCAATTAGAAAAAACGTTTCGCACCAATGTTTATTCCTATTTTTATTTAACTAAGGCAGCCCTTCCTCACTTACAAGAGGGTAGTTCGATTATAAACACCACTTCGATTACAGCATACGATGGAAATGAAAAGCTTCTCGATTATTCCTCAACAAAAGGGGCAATCGTAACCTTTACTAGGTCTTTATCTAAACAATTAGTGAGTCGTGGTATTCGTGTAAACGGTGTAGCACCAGGGCCAATTTGGACTCCGTTAATTCCGTCTACGTTTACAAGCCAAGAGGTGGCTAGCTTTGGTGCAGATACTCCAATGGCACGTCCAGGACAGCCAGCTGAATTGGCACCGAGTTATGTCTTTTTAGCTTCTCAGGATTCTTCTTATATGTCTGGACAAATTCTTCATGTTAATGGTGGGAAAATTGTAAATGGGTAAACAGTAAAAGGGGCCTCAAAAAGGCCCCTTTCATATTTTAAATTAAGATGGGTTTGTTGACCATAGTCCCGCTGATTTAACAAATACTCTGCGATTAAGCTTTAATTGAGAAACAATTAATTCTGCAAGATCTTCAGGTTGCATGAACTTTTCTAGGTTATTCTCGCTTATTAAGTTCGTGTCAAATGCCAGGTCAGTTGCTACTGTACTTGGTGTTAATGCACTAACACGGATATTATGCTTTCTCACCTCAAGCATAAGAGATTCTGTTAATCCCAGAACCGCAAATTTAGAGGCACTATATGCACTCGTTACTGGCGCACCTTTTTGTCCTGCTGATGAGGAGATATTGATAATGTCACCTGTTTTATTCTCAATCATTCCAGGTAGGACTGCTCTTGTTACATTATATACCCCCATCACGTTTACGCGGATGATGTTTTCCCATTCCTCTGGAGTTAGATCAAGGAAACCTCCAAATTTGGCGGTTCCAGCATTATTAACAAGAATATCAATTGAACCTAAGTCACTTTTGATATGCTCAACTGCACTATGTACGGATTCTAAATCACTAACATCAGCAACAGCAGCAGATGCATCTACATCATACTCTGAAAGCTCTGCGATTACATTCTCCAGATTACTCATCGTTAATCCAACTAGACCGATGTTTACTCCCTCTTTGGCAAGAGCAATAGCTGTGGCTCTACCAATTCCTCTACCAGCACCTGTTATGATGGCTGTTTTTCCTCGAAGATTTTCCATTTAATTAGCCCCCTTTAGAAATTCACTATAGTAATATACCCTAAACTGTTCTACCATTAGTGCTTTTTACATCTGGTTTTTATATATTCAGGTTAAATAACTTGTTTCTTTATATTTATCAAAGAAAATACTTTCAATCAACTTTTAACTTTCAACTCGTTTGGATTTCCTCTTAACAAACCAAATAAATAGTCCAAACAATGTCCATACACCAAGCATTCCCATAATAAATGTCCAATTTACCCCGGTTCTTTCATGTAGCATAAAGATATTAGAAGTTTCACGATCCATCGCAAGCCTAAACATTCCATCATTTGCTCGTACAACATCATCGGTTAATAAAGCACGAAGCTCTAGGTTACTCCCAATTACTTCTTCAGGAATTTCAGCAGCAATGGTCTCACTTGAATTATTGAGTGCTACAATAATGGACTCGCCTTCATAAGTTCGTTTAAACACAGCCATATTTTCACTACTAAAAATCATCTCGAAATCACCATATCGAAGTGAGGAATGATGCGCCCTAATCTCCGCTAGTTTCTTCATATAATCAATAATAACCTTGTCCGCTCGAAAGGCCATCATTCGGTGATTATCCGGTACTTCGCCACCATCTAAAGCAATCTCTGTACCATAATAGACCATTGGAATTCCTGGTGCACTGTATAAATAGGTTAAAGCTAGTTTCAAACGAGTTTCTGGGTTTTGCTGTTTTTCAATAAGCTCTCTTGTAAAACGAACCGTTTGTTCATTATCTATAAAATTAACGGTTTCATTTATATTAGACCCAGTATTTAGTTGTTGCTCCCAAAGCTGATATAGCTCATCCACGGGTTGATCAAACTCACTAAATGTTTCAGTAGCTTCTTTTTGAAACTCATAGTTGGAGAATGATCCCCATTGATCCATTTCTTCTATTCGGTCACCCACTAAAATAAAATCTTCATTTAGCTCTTGGATTTCTGTACCAAGACGTTCCCAAAATTCATTTGGAGGAATCGCTGCATTCACTAAACGATAACCGTCAATTTTTGTTTCTGAAACCCACCATTTTGCCATATCAATGATATATTCTACTACCTCATCATTTTCGTAGTTTAGTTGGGGAAGTCCTGAAACAAGGAATCCATCGGCTCCTTCTCTACTATACCAATCTGATTGATTTGGTTCGGCAAGCCAAGGATGACTCTCACCTATATGAGATATAGCCAAGTCAACCATTATTTTCATTTCACGTGCATGCGCTTCTTCTACTAATTGTTTGAACTCATCAATTGTTCCAAAATGTTCTTCTACTTCATAAAAATCCTCAGGCCAATAGCCGTGATAACCGTTCGTGTCATTATTTACGATTGGGGATAAAGAAATCGCCGTAAATCCTAACTCTTTTATGTAATCTAGCTTTTCAATGATTCCTTGAAAATCTCCCCCATGATAAGCCAATGGATCTTGGATATTCACGTTAATATCATTGTTTGCATCTCCGTTAAAAAACCGATCAATCGTGATCGAATAGACCATTTCATCCTGCCAACTACGTTCTTCTTTTTCAACAGCCATTACCTGGCTACAAAAAAGAAGAAACGGAATAAGCACTAATACTACCTTCCTGCTCAATGTCCGTTCCTCCCTGTTTCTTTCTTATCATTTTTTACTAGAGTGGTCATGATTTTTTAAATATAAACCTACAAGACATTATACATAGTTTTATCTTTAAGACCAACTATAATGTCCTATTTAGGAATTTGATTGGATTTACTCCCATATTACAAAAAAGTACACCCATTCGAATGAAGTGGTGTACTTTTAAAGTTTACAGATTATTCTTTAACATTAATTCCATAATGTTCAAACCAAACGTGAATTTGGGCAAGATGAGCAAGTAGCTGTGGACCCGTCATGAGCTGACCAAACCAAGGGACTGTAAATGCCTCTCCTTCTGTATCAACAATATCCTTAAGCTTTTTGGCATCAAAGAAGTGATAAAGAGCAGATGATTTATCTTGCAGTATAGTTTCCAACCAACCTTTTACAGCCTTTGTGTAATTAGGGTTGTGTGTTTTAGGATAAGGACTCTTCTTTCGATATAATACATCATGAGGTAAAATACCTTCTAGTGCTTTACGAAGGATCCCCTTCTCACGACCATCATGCATTTTCATATCCCAAGGTATATTCCACACATATTCCACTAATCGATGGTCAGCAAACGGGACACGTACTTCAAGGCTCGCCCCCATACTCATCCGATCCTTTCGATCAAGTAAAGTCGTCATAAACCAAAGCATATTTAAATAGAATAACTGTCTTCTTTGGGCTTCTTGTGGTGTCTCACCATCAAGGACAGGCGTTTCTCTCACGGTTTCATCATAACGATCCTGTACATATTGATTCAGGTTCAACTTTTGTCTCCAGTGAGATTGCAGAAGTCCCTCTCTAAGCTCTGTTGATCTCATCCAAGGGAAGGCGCTGGATGCAAGATCCTCAGGTCGATGGAACCAAGGGTACCCTCCAAATATTTCATCCGCACATTCACCTGAAAGTCCAACAACGAAATCCTTTTTAATTTCTTTACAAAACCACAGAAGTGAAGAATCTACATCTGCCATCCCAGGTAAGTCCCGAGCCAATACCGAGTCGGTTAAATGATCAACTAACTGATCGGTTGTAATAATAGAATTATGGTGTACAGTTTTGAATGTGTCAGACATTAGCTGAATCCATGGCTGATCAGAGTTTGGTTGAAATTCATTGGCTTTAAAGTATTTATCATTATCCTCATAATCAATTGAATAGGTGTGAAGCGGTCCCTTTCCCTCTTTTTCAAAAGCCTCAGAGGCAATTGCAGTAATTGCACTCGAGTCCACACCTCCAGATAAAAAGGTCATGACAGGAACATCAGAAACAAGCTGTCTCGTTACTGCATCTGTGAATAAAAATCTTACCTTTTCAGCTGTTTCTTCCACATTTTCAGTATGAGGTTTACTCTCAACATTCCAATATCGCCAAATTTTCAATCCGTTTTTTGAATAAGTTAAGGCATGAGCAGGTCGGAGCTCCTTCACACCTTTAAATACACCGTGTCCTGGTGAACGTGAAGGGCCTAACCCAAATACTTCAGATAACCCATCCAAACCAATTTCGGCTTTCACTGATGGATGAGAAAGAATGGCTTTCAGCTCGGAACCGAAAATTAGGTTTCCATCTTGTTCATGAAAAAATAGTGGTTTTACCCCTAACCGATCTCGACCAATAAACAACTTTTCATTTTGCTCATCCCAAACCGCAAAAGCAAAAATTCCATTTAAGTATTCAACACATTGCTCGCCCCACTCGATAAACGAAGTCAATAAAACCTCTGTATCTGAGTGAGATTGAAATGTATATCCTTTTGAAAGTAATTCTTTTCTAATGTCCTCAGTATTATATAGCTCACCGTTATAGCAAATTGTATATGAAAGGTCACCTTTTTTCCTACTCATCGGCTGTTTACCACCAGCAGGATCGACAACAACTAATCGTTTATGTCCAAAAGCTACATGTCGTTTGACCCATACATTCGTATCATCCGGGCCACGAAGCTTCAAAGCTTCTGCCATTTTTTCTACGGTGTTCACTTCCGATTCTAATGATTGTTTATAGGATACCCATCCTGTAATTCCACACATGGTGTCATCATCCTTTCCCTCGTTCTGTTCAAACGATGCAAACACTCCTTCCATTCTATGCACGAGTTTTTAAAAGGATTCTACAAGGAAGCTTAAGTTATAGCGCACAAGCATACCAAAGAAAAGGCTTCCATAATTGTTAAATAAACATTCCGTTGACTTTATAGTGGTGTGCCTCACAATAATTATTTTTTTTAATAAAATATAGGAACGGATTATAATTTAGTCTATTTCTGTCAACAAATGAAGATAAGACTGATTGAATGACGGAGGAAGCCATGAAACTACAACAACGACTAGAGCAGCTCCCACATCAGGAGAGAGCATACATGATTGGGTCAGTTGAAGCTATTCATAAACAATGGGTTTTC
This sequence comes from Bacillus sp. AK128, assembly GCF_053903075.1. Classification (NCBI taxonomy): domain Bacteria; kingdom Bacillati; phylum Bacillota; class Bacilli; order Caryophanales; family Bacillaceae; genus Bacillus; species Bacillus sp. AK128. The sequence goes on from NZ_CP096379.1 coordinate 3,265,451, forward strand.
TTTGATGAACAGGATGAACCTTCTGCTTTGACAGACATTATTAACGATACGTATCAAATCAAAATTAATAATAATTGGGAAACCTTTCATTCATTTGAAAACGGTGTGGCCATCGGAAAACAAGTCTATGCAATCAAAGATGGAGACCAATTAAAAATCCAAAAGCCACTGACCTATGTTTATCAAGAATGGTTAAATGAGTTATCTGATGAAGCTTTTCAAAAGCTAATTAATCTGTTGAACACCTTACAGTTTTCGGTGTTTGATTGTATTTACTGTCACAATTCACTATTTTTCAAGGTTCAGACAAAGCCTTCACAAGGAGTAAATTTTATTGTCTATGATAACGGTGAAGAGCTATGCTCCGTTCACCATCATTTTCAACGAGGGATTGAACGAAATGATCGATTTGAGGTCACCTTAAATAACGGCAAACGCCATATCTTGACCAATTTATAAGTTAAAACAGGGGCTATTGTAGTCCCTGTTTTTTTATGAATGTTTAGAATTATTGTTGCGAGTATTTAAGGTTATGTGCACAAGATTGATAGGGGTAGTATTTTGGGGCGAGGCAAGATTATCGGTGGGTTCATCAAGATTCTGAGTCAAAGTCGCGAGATTAATCAGGAAATCAGCAAGTTTATCAGCTCCTGGCAAGATTCTATGGTGTTTCTGCAAGATTCTAAGCCAAAGTCGCAAGATTAATTAGGAAAGTAGCAAGTTAATACGGTAATGCCAACCTACAAAAGAAAATTTGTCTATTTTCAAGTGTATACTTCCTTTACAAGTCCAGCTCAAATGGGTTTATCAACGAAAATTACTGCTTTATCAACGAAACAACCTAACATATCAACGATTCCTTACTGTTTATCAACGAAAATCTATAGTTTATCAACGAATACTCTAAATTTATCAACGAAATTCCTTTTTCTACCATAAAAAAATCCCATCTTCATCTAAATGAAAATGGGATTTCTAGAACAAACGATTTATCCTAATCTAACATAGCCATAATAGAATACTAAGACAAGGGAAATGACTAATTGAATCCAAAAGATCTTGGTTGGTTTTCCTTTACCACCACGAGTAAGGATAAACTCCATACAGAATATAACCCACAGTCCAATAATTCCTTTAATTAACGCTTCACCTTGGAATTGGTAGTATGCGGCTAGAAGATGCAAGCCCGTACCTAGTACGAGTAGGTAAAGTAGACGTAGAATCATTTGAATAATTTTTAATGGCTTCTTTTTATCAGCTTTTAGTAAGTATACGCCAACGAAAAATAATACTAGAGTTAAAAACCATGTTGTTACGTGAAAATGAATCATATGTAATCCTCCTTAGTTCTTACGATTGTCCACACTCATCATACACGATTTATTTGCAAAAATGAAGATTTAGCTTTGAAATTAACAAAATGGAGTACAATATTGTTATAATGTAAATTGTCTTTGTAAGTGCTTGAAAATCAGATTGGAGGATTATTCATGACAAAAACTCAAGAAATTATTTCACAAACTGAAAAGTACGGTGCAAATAACTACCATCCACTACCAATAGTTGTAGCAAAAGCAGAAGGTGTATGGGTAGAGGATCCAGAAGGTAATAAGTATATGGACATGCTTAGTGCCTATTCAGCAGTAAACCAGGGGCATCGCCATCCAAAAATTATCCAAGCGTTAAAGGATCAAGCTGATAAAATCACGCTTACCTCACGTGCTTTCCATAATGACCAATTAGGACCTTGGTATGAAAAGGTATCGAAGTTAACTGGAATGGAAATGGTGTTACCAATGAATACAGGTGCCGAAGCGGTGGAAACAGCTGTTAAAGCGGTTCGTCGTTGGGCTTATGATGTTAAAGGTGTCCAGGCTGACCAGGCTGAAATCATTGTTGCTGAAGAAAACTTCCATGGTCGTACTATGACAGCGGTGTCAATGTCATCAAACGAAGAGTATAAGCGTGGGTTTGGACCGATGCTTCCAGGAATTAAGATTATACCATACGGAGATACTGAAACTTTAAAAGCTGCAATTACCCCTAATACGGCTGCGTTTATTTTTGAACCGATTCAAGGTGAAGCTGGCATTAAGATTCCTAGAGACGGATTCTTAAAGGAAGCATTTGATATTTGTAAAGAAAATAATGTTTTATATGTTGCCGATGAGATTCAAGCTGGATTAGCTCGTTCAGGCAAGATGTTTGCCTGTGATTGGGAAGGCGTTAAACCTGACATGTTCATTTTAGGTAAAGCTTTAGGTGGTGGAGTATTTCCTATCTCTTGTGTGGCTGCCAATCGAAATGTATTAGGTGTTTTCGAACCCGGCTCTCATGGATCCACTTTTGGAGGAAATCCACTTGCTTGTGCTGTCTCAATTGCTGCACTTGATGTATTAATTGACGAAAAGCTTGCAGAAAGATCTTTTGAATTAGGTACATATTTTGCTAACAAGTTGAAGGAAATTAATAATCCTGTTATTCAAGAGGTTCGTGGTAGAGGGTTATTTATTGGAGTAGAACTAAAAGAACCAGCTCGTTCTTATTGTGAGAAACTAAAGGAAAAAGGATTGCTTTGTAAAGAAACACATGAAAATGTAATCCGTTTTGCACCTCCATTGGTTATTTCACAAGAAGATTTAGATTGGGCCATCACTCAAATTAAAGAAGTGCTAGCTTAGGTCGGAGATATTACATACCGCTCAGGGAAAATCATTCCTTGAGCGTTTTTATTTAGAGGCTACCCTGAACGAGACTATTTAAATGTTATATATTACATATTCTTGCTAATCACCCTATAGATGACTATAAAAAAATTGTTAGTTTTTCAGAACTTTTGTAGGAATATCACTAATTTTGACGAATGCGTTTTGATTAATAGTAGAATGTGTATAATATATTTATTAGTCAGGTTGTATGACCATATAAATATTATGCAAGGGAAGAAGCTAGATGCTAGAATTATTAATTGAAGAAAAAAGAGCAGAAATGATTGGCTTAGCCATGAAGTTAGGTTTTACAGCAAATGAAACAGTAAAGTGTAGTCAAGAATTGGACAAACTTATAGATATAAAGCTTACCTCCTACCGTTATTTAGCGATTAGTGGGTTCTCATTAAGCCAAGCTTCCATACATCACTTACAATGACTGATCCTACCTAGGATCAGTCATTTTTTAGTTTATTTAACAATAGTGGAATTTCTTTTCTGTTTTTTAGATGGAAAATCTCCTTCGTTGACTCTAGTTCCTTTAGCTTTTTTCTAATATCCGGTGCCTTCTGTTTTGGATAATCATACACCCATTTAATAAATTCCCAGTCTAGCTTTTCTTGACAGCCTTTTGCCATATCAGGGCGAGTTTTCCCATGATACATAATCCTTCTCTTCACAATATTCTTCAAGCAAATCCATCTTGAAAAGTCTAAGAATATGATCACGTCCGCAGCTGCTAATCTAACTTCCATTGTACTTCCGTAATTACCATCAATAATCCAGTTTTCTCTTTGTATAACCTCTTCCTGCCAGCTCATCCATTCCGGTCGTGGTGTTTGCTGCCAGTTCGCTTTCCAGAAATGAGCATCTAGGTGAATCACCTCGATATTTAACTGTTCCCCTAAAATCCTAGCCAAAGTTGACTTTCCGGCTCCTCCCGAGCCAATTAAAACAATTTTCATCGCTCTTACTCTCCTTGCCAAAATAAGTTTGAAAAGGAGATTACATAAGTAATCCCCTTCTACCTATTATTCTAAAATTCGTAGCTCATCAATTTTCATTTGACCCCATGGAGCAATTTTAATAGTTGCCTCCATATTGTCACGATTTTCTTCTAACTCTACCCCTGTACCTTCAGGAATAAAATAACGTTCAAATCCATATTCAATGAACAGCTCCTGCTCATTAAAATTATATAAGTATCGACCTTTTAAGATGATTTGATCATCTTCAATATTAGGTTCATTTCGACTGACAGAAACCGCTTGATGATAGTCTCCATCTTGCTCGAGTACTACATAAACAGGTTCATCATAGGATAGCTCCTCGGAATCTACAAATAACTCCTTCGGAATAGTAGAAATCGTATAATGTAAGATGACATAATCACCGTAAAAAATATCCCTCGGATCCACTGGCTCCGTTTTTAAACGAATTTCTTCTCCGAACCAATCAATTGCATAATAAGAAACTGACATAAGTAAGAGAAATAGGACTTGCAAAAGGATTACTCCATAAAAAAGAGTTCGTTTAATCACTTTTTCTCACTCCCTTTACAAGATTACGTCTTCGTTTCTCTAAAAACCAACTCAAGATAAATAAGATGATTCCACCTAGTAAAAAGAAGATTGATTTTGGCATAAAGGCCCATGCCAGTTGAATATAGCCGATAAACGCACTAATCAAAAACAAAAGGGTACCAAACGAAGCTTTTTCAGTTATCTCCTCTTTGTAACCAATTATTAAAAGACTAATTGAATAAATAAATAGAAGTAATAAATACAGAACATCTACAAAGGCACCTACATAAAAGAAAGGTAAATATAATAGTAGATCAGATAAATCATTGGTTTTTTTCTTTTTAAGCCATATGAAAGCCACAATTAAAATGGCAATAATGATTGGGTAGATGGTTAATCCATTTGTATTCAGTTCCTCATATCTACTAATCATTTCGTAGAAAAAGATCGTAAAGATTGTAACAAGCACAGCTCCTACTTGCATGGTTAGCTGAACAGGTCTTGTTACCTCCTTTTTATTTAAAAGCTCACTAACAAGATAAAGAGCCAAAAAGAAAAGGAAGAGAAAATGGTAGTTCCATTCTTCATGAATCACTAGCAATAATGAAGTAATCGAATAGGACAGAGAGAACAATGTGCTAATTAAACGACTTGGTCGGTGATAAACAAAGTGTCCTACTCCAACTAATAATAGTAAACCAAGTAAATAGCTAAATGTTGAAAATTGAACCATTGTGTACATTTGACCGATTGTGATAATAATAATCGTCAGCGTAAGTAAAAACCTACTTTTCCATACTTGAACAACCATTAATCCTGCCAAGGCCCAGATGATGAAAGGTCTCCCATCATAAAATTGAAAATGATACATCTGGCCCAGTAGAAAAATTCCAGCACCAAATGACATCAAGCCTATTCCGAGCAAGCCATTTCCTAATCGCTCATTCCCTTTTCGATGGGCACGTTCTCCAGCAATATAAAAGGCACTCATCACAATGGAAATAATAGCTACTCTTGCAAGGTCATGAATTCCATCCCAATTGGAAGCAATAAATGATAAAATTCCTAACCCTATTAAAATACTAGCAAAAAGGGGCAGCAAATTTGATGTCTTTTCATTTTCATACCTTTTTAAAATTTGATTAAATTGAAGATCTGTAATTATGCCATCTTTTACCCACTTATCGCCTTCTTTAAGTAACCATTTCCTCAATTACCTTACCTCCTTTTGAATGGCTGTGCTCTACCATAGGTCAATGATCTCCATCCCCATTCGACGGGGCCATAAATAAAGAATTTCAACCAGAAATAACTAATGACAACCTGAATGACATAAATGGCAAGAGTTAATAGAAGTGCTTGAAAATGTGTAATCTCACCATAAAGACCAAATCCATAACCATAAAAGAGCGTTGTACAAACAATGGATTGGAATAAGTAATTTGATATAGATAGCCTACCTACCAAAGCAAATGGTTTTAGGATTTTCTGCCAAACCTTCTTCTCCATTAATAAGACAAATGTCGTCGCATAAAATAGAGCAAGTGCAGGCCCACCAATTGCATCCTGAACAAATTCAGTTGCTACGTTTTTAGTCGTCAAATAAGGAAGGAGCTTTGAAGGAATTGCTGCAATAAATGAAATCCCCCATGTTATAAGAATCGCCTTCTTATACTTTTGACTTTCTCTAAACCAATTCACTTTAGCTACATAAGCACCTAGTAAAAATAATGGAAATAAGGAAATTAGTAAAAAAGGTGCAGCTGCGAAATTATTCACAAAAAAGTAATCGGTAATTCTTTGAGAGGTTGCATCAAAGAAAGTGCCATATTTATAATTTTCTAGGGACTGTTCCATCATCAACTCGTTACGTGGTAGCTGTGCATCAGCTGGTGACAAAATAGATACTAGTAGTAATAATCCACTTATTAGTACAGCTGGTATCAGTAAGATTGATAAACTTGAAGCAAGCAGTACCTTTGGCCTTGCATGATAAAATAAAAGAAGAATACCACCAATTAATGAATAGGTAATGAGGATATCGCCATGCCATATTAGAAATGCATGAATTAATCCGATCAACAATAATACAAGCAATCTTCTCATGTATAAAAGCTTATACGATAGCCCTTTCTCTTTTGCACGGTCCAGGAAAATAATCATTCCATAACCAAATAAAAATGAAAAGAGGGTATAAAAACTTGCCTGTGCGAAAATATCGATAAAGCTTGTTGTCCATAAATCCAGATTACTAAGCTCCTTATGAGTGCCAATATATAATGCCGGCGAATGAAAGGATGCCATATTCACAAGGAATATACCTAAGATGGCAAAGCCACGAATAACATCCAATGAGTGTAGTCTTTCCTTTTCGGTAATCGGGTTAAAAGGTTGCATAGATTATGTCTCCAATTTTTAAAATTTTTATTCATTTCTATTATACTTCGGTTCTGCTAATATTTGTTAATTAATCTACTGTAAACAAAAACGGGCATTTGTCATAGGATACTCCATGGAATTTTTATAAAAAGGGTGTTTTTTATGCCAGCAATTGTTGGGGCAGTAAAAGTAATTAGTATCGGTGCATCAAGTGTGTTTAATATTGGGGATGTATTCATGATTACCCCAAGTTCCTCAGCCAAAACATTTTCCGGAGCTGGTTCTTTTAATACTGGTGATGGACTCCGGGTCATTAACAATCAAAGTGCAACGAATACCCAAGATTCTGATGGGGTCGACCAGCCAGTCATTGATTTAGCTTAAAGGAGGAGTGCTCATGAACTTCTATATCCATCAAAATATAAATATTAATATGTTGAAAGTAGGAAGTGTTTCTAACTCTTCTGTTTTACAAATCGGGAGTGCTGGGTTGATTAAACCAATGTCAAACTTATATAACACAGGAGGGTTTAAAGAACCTGCACCTACGGTCGGGACGCCAGGAGGAGCTCTTTCTGGACCCGTTGTACCTTTAACACCGCCAACTTCTTAGTTTTTTTCTAGGCATTCACCCATTTTTAAGATTGAACATATGATAAGGCATGCACTTTATTTATGTTTCGGGAGATTTCTAAAGAAAAGGGTGAAATTATGTATAACCATTACAATCAGTATGATCTAACTCCGTATCTACAGCAGCTTCACCAATACATTCAGCAGCAGCAAAGGGAAATTAATAACCTTCAGAAATCCATTCTAACATTGCAAACCGAAATGAAGGAATTAAAGACCAAACCCGCTACTAATATCGAAAAAATTGAATATAAGTTCGATCAATTAAAGGTGGAAACTTTAGAAGGCACTTTAAATATTGGACTAAATCCATACAATACCGACCAAGTAGAAGAGTTTGCTGTTAATCAAGGTGGATTGAATGTTCCACCGAACCAAGCACTCTTACCACAAATACAACAAAGAGTTCGTCAATCTATTGACGAACATCTTTCCGCAAATGGATATCAGATGATTCAGGACATTGAAAATAAGTTAGGTGTTCCACATAATGAGTCGTATTATGATTTTATGATTCAGGATGTAAAAAGGCAGCTTGAGGGACGAATAAACTATTATTTAGAACAGGTTCCAGTTGAACAGCGCTCGAATGAAGAACGCTCTGAACTAGTAGTAGAGCAGGTAACTCTTAAGCTGAAGTCAGATATTGATCAAGCATTTTCAGCATTTATACAGCATTTACCTAAGGAATGGAAGGATGAAAACTCATGAATTTTACGGTAGTGAATAAAGGAATTCAAGTTGGACATATAAAAGTGGTCGGGGTTTCCTCTTCCTCTGTTTTTTTAATTGGGGATACTGAAACCATCTCGCTTTCCTCTACTTTTGACACACCACCAGAATCACTTATTATCGGACCATTTGTGCCATTAAGCTAGTTAGTAAGAAGGAGGCTAAAGCATGAATCGACGGAGTTCTATTGTTCCTAATATATATATAAACTCACTTGCCTTTAGCTCTGTCTTTGAAATTGGCGATGCTCACGCTATTCAAGCAAACTCAAGAGCTATTGCTGTCCAACGGCAACATCCTTTATTTATAGAAAATGAAGCTGACTTTACTTCCTATTCTGTTTTCTCAGAGCCCATTCCTTCTCCAGTAATCGACGAACCTGTTTCCACGACTTTTGTTCATGAGAACCCTGTTATTAAGGTTCAGTCCCTATATGTAATCGGTGCTTCCAATGCATCAGTTATACAAGTTGGATCGACAAGTCATATAACAGCCGAAGCGCGAGTAAAACACATCCGACAAATAATCGATGATAATTTTTAATGAGTGATGTCGAACCCATTCTCCATTTCTAACATAGTTTATTAATAGATCATACCAGTAGGCTGTTTTCAAATAAGTTTTCTCTCTTTTTCAATTTACGAGGAACGGCCTTCACTACAAAGTAGAAAGCACGGATTTGGACTCGGGAAGAGTTTGACACAAGAAATAAAGGGTGTACCATATGCCATCAATCGTTGGACCTATTACCATTAACAGTATTGGCGGAGGAGTCGTAAATTTTGGCGATTCACTAAATATATCACCAACTAGTTCTTCTAAAACAAATGCAGGTTCAGGTGCATTTAATACCGGTGATTTTATTTGTACGAATAACGGAATTAGTGCAACCAACACGTTCGATCCGGATATTAACGATCAGCAAACAACTGACGTAAATTGAAGAATTCTATTTACAATGCGAAAAGGCTTCCCTATTAAGGAAGCCTTTTCGTATAGATCATGATCGCCCTTTACGTTTTCGTTCATTGGATTTTCTTATTCTCATAACCTTTCCTGGCGGCTGTTTCCTAATCCATTTCACAAAACTAGCCAGTTTTTCATCCTGTCTTAATTCCTCAATCGTGGTTAGACGGACGGCAATTTCTTCATTCGTATATAAAGCATGGATTTGCTTATGACAGGGTATACATAACAGAGCAGTAGGTCCAAATGTTCCCCCCTTCTCCTTCGGTAGAAGATGGTGTACCGTTGTTTCAACATCAGACCTCCCACAAAGCTCGCATCTATTCAAAGCCTTTTTACCTCCTGGGATTTCACTTCACTTTACGTTTTATTTTCCCCAAAGAACCTTCATTCACTCTAATCCTTGCAATCATTATAGTATTTCAAGCTTTACTCGAGTCCCTCTTCCTGAAGGCTCGGCAGGCTCCACGACTAGTTTCTTAGGCAGTCTTTGTCTTAGTTCATGTACATGGCTGATGACTCCAACTGAAAGATTATTAGTATGCAGCTTTTCCAGTGCAGTTATGACGGTATCTAATAGATCACCATCTAGTGTCCCGAACCCTTCATCTAGGAAAAAGAATTGAAGTGGGTATTCGCCTCGTAATTGAATCTGTGCAGATAAAGCGAGTGCTAGTGCTAAAGAAGTCAAGAAGGTTTCCCCTCCTGAGAGAGTATTAACAGGTCGTTTTACTCCCCCGTTTGCATCGTCTCTCATAATAAATCCGCCAGTCGAGTCTACTTCAATCGCATATCTTTGCCTTGTTAGTAAGCCCAGTCGCTCAGAAGCATCCCTTGCTACACGAACAAGTTGCTCTTCTGCTAAAAATTCTACAAAACTATTCCCTTTTAAAACCTGCTGAAGCTTCCCGAGCTGTTCACTCTTTTCATTATACTGCTGACGAATTTCTTCTAGTTCTGTATACCTGGTATGCTTTTCTTTTAACAATAATAACGTCTGATTTACTGAACCCTTTTGCTCAACAAGTTCTTGCAACTGCTCCTGCATCTCTTCAAATAACTCTTTTGTTTGGATCCAGCTCTCTTCTGAAATAACTTGGTCACCTAACTGATTTTCAATAACGGATAATTGATGATTCAACTGTTTAAATTGATCGGTATAAAGTTGGAGTTGTTCCTTAATTTCCTTCGTTTTCGTAGGCGATAAGATGACCGGTTGTAAATCATCTAGCTGTTTAAACTCAGTATCCTTGCTCTGAAGGATCCATTTTTCCTTTGCTTTTTCAAGCTGCTGTTGAAGATCTTTAATCAGTTCAATATGAGTTTTCAGCTCACCTTCAGTTCCTTGTAATTTCCTACCTAGTTCCTGATAAACTCGCAGCTTCTCTTTTTCATCTTCATATAAGCGCTCTAGCTTTGACTCGGTTTCCTTAAGCAATAAGTCTACGTCACCATCATTAGTGATCTGCTTGACTTGCATGGACAATTCTTGAACTCGTTCTTTTTTATAGTTAAATTGGCCTTTCAACTCAATTTGCTTCTTTTCTAACCCATTCACTTGTTCCTTTAATCTATTTACAACCTCTTCTTTTTCCTCAATAAAGGTAATACTTTTTTCAATCCGAGATTGTAAGGCTTGCGCTTCTTTATCCTGATCCATTAATTCCTTTAATCGATCTTGAAAGGTCTCTAGATTAAACGTTGGGAAATCATTTTGCCATTTATTCTTAGCCGTTAATTCCTCTTGTTGCAATTTCTCGATTTTCTTTTTTAATTGATCCCATTCATCGTTTAAAACCCTCATCACATGCATCTGCTCTGATAGGTCTTGTTGAACCTGATGCTTATTTTTCAACTCTCTTTGAACAAGCTCTTTTTGTTGAAGAACATCCTGACCGATTGCCTTTATTTCTGTTATAAGTGTTTCAATCTCTTCAATCTCAACACCTGAATTAGACTGTAAACTTACTAGAGGAGCTGAGAACACAGTTGAACTTACACCTTCATTAACTAGTGTATCTGCGAGTTGCTCAAGCGAAAGCTTCAAGGAAATTACATGATGAATCGCTTGCTGGAGTGTATTTAACGTTTTTTTCCATTTCCCCATCTGAGCTTCTAGATCTTTTTCATCCAAAGGTTCTCCGTTGTGGCTAATTTTATGCTCAACAGAACCACATACCGGACATGGTTGTCCCTCTTGTAAACGACTAGCTAAATGCTCAGCAAGTTTCTTCTCGCGATTGCTTTCCTGTTCTGCCCTTAAGTTCTCAATCGTACTTTCACTATAATGCTTCGCAAATTCAAGCTTCCGCTCCTGCTCGCAAATTTGTTCATAGATGCTTTCGATTTGCTTAAAGGAGCCCATTAATTTAGTATCATATGCTTCCGCTTGCTTATTGTATTGACTAATTATTTTCTTGGTTTGGTCTATTTGTGTACTCCGTTCATGAGAGGCCTTCGTTTGTTCTTCTAGCTGCTTATTCAAATGCTCCATATCATTCTTTTGGTCACGAGCACTTTGAAGCTGTTCTCTCATCTCAGAAGTAATGGTTACCTTACTTAGCTCTAGCTTAAGTTCCTTTTGCTTTGCCTGACCTCTTTCTAGCAAGGATCCGTTTTCCTGTAAACGTTTTTGCTCAAGCTCTAATTCTTCCTGTAAGGAAGTCAGCTGGTCTTCTACTTCCTTAAGTTCTTTCTCAAGCCTTGCTTTTGAAAGGGATAATTCTTTTGCTCCCAATAATTTTTCCTTTTGAGATAGTAAGACCGGCTCTTCGACGATTCTCTTTTTATTTGCTTCAGTATATTCCAATTCAGCCTTTTGATAGCTTTCCTGGTAAGTAGATAAAGCATTCTCAAGCTCTATCTTCTTCTTTTCAGTCGTTTGAAATCGACTTTCTGTTTGGGAGAGCTCCTCCGCATAAGGAAGTAGCTTAATCGCTTCGTCAGACCTTTGCACTTGTTTACTTAAATTTTGGATTGTTTCTTCATTTGCCCGTAAGGAATTTAGCTTTTCGATTAGCTCCTGCTTGTCTTGCTCCAATTGCCAAAGCTTCGTTTGTTTGTCATATGCTTTCTCGATTTCAGTTAATTCCTTTTTTCTCTTAGTTAAAAGGATTTCGATATCGTTTGCTTCTTTAGTAGCTGCATCAATTGCCTCTTGTGATGCATCACCAAGACCTGTTTGTTCCGCTAGAACTTCATTTACCTTTTGATTAGCTTCCTGCAATCTTGTTTTTACCTTTTTACCAAGCTGATCCCCATATTTTTCAAGGTGAAATAACCGCTGCAGCATTTGACGACGATCGACACCTTTTAGAGATAGAAATTCAGCAAATTTACCTTGTGGTAACACGACCGCTCGTGTAAAGTCTTCAATCGTTAAACCTAAAAGCTCTTGTATTTTATGATTAACCTCACCAGTTTTATCGGCAAGCACAATACTTTCATCCGTCTTTTCAATGAGTCGACAAGAACCTGCTCGTAGACGAATTTCATCCGCACGTTTAAAGCTTCTTTCGACGATATAACGCTTTGTTCCTGATGAATGGAGAAGTTCAAAGGTAAATGAAACTGTCAATTCATCCTCGGCATGGTTCATGATCCCTTGAGTTTGATTAGACGCTCTTTCTACTTTTCCATATAGGGCTAGTGTCATCGCATCAAGTATGGAGGATTTCCCACTGCCTGTTGGGCCAAAAATCCCAAATACGCCTCCCTCACAAAGTGCTTCAAAATCAACCTCCTGCTTCTCACGAAAGCTATGCAAACCAGCTATTGATAGTAAAATCGGTTTCATTTTATTCCTCCTCTCCCTCATTTGATGGTTCTTCATTTAACAGTTCTAAAAATACTTGTAAAAGCTCAGGCTCAAGCTTTGCACCACCAGTTTGTCTTTCATAAAAACGTTTGAAAAGCTCATCAATTGGTAGATTAGTTGCCGCTAACTCTGCTTGATTTAGCTCTTCCTCAAAAATAGGACGAATGTGAATAATCCCTGCATGTGCTTTTCGGATACGTTGGATTTCTTCAATAGATAAAGCATTGGTTACATTAATTTCTAGATCAATCCATGCACCTTGATCTTTCCCGCTTTCTAGCCACTGATGTACCTGAGCGACTCCTTCTGTTGCCTTCCATTTAACTAACGGTCTACCAGATGACAGGTATACCTCCGTCACCTGTGCTTCGCCGCCTGGTACTACATCAATGATTGAGACAGACTTCGTGTAACCTGCTTCAGAAAAGCTATAGGCTAATGGCGAACCAGAGTAGCGAGCAATCGTTTCAGCACGTTTAATCATTTGGGGACGATGTAGATGACCAAGAGCTACGTATTGCGCTTGTTTAGGCAGGCTTGTACCAGCAACCGTATAGGCACCACCTACCTCAATGGGACGCTCTGAATCCGTGCTACTTCCTCCCTGTACATACAAATGACTCATGGCAATATTCACTGTATGAGGAGAGAACTGTTGGCTCATAAATTCAAACATTCCTCTAATCCGTTCATCATATTTATTTCGTAGGGCAAGCTCATCATTAATTTCCGAAAGTACTTCTGCTAATCGAGATTCGGATGGATAAGGTAATCCTGCTAGCTTTAAGGTCTCATCAGTAGTAGGAACATAGATGTTTTGGACTTGTACAGTTGGAAATCCGATTATAGATATTCCTTGTTTAGTTGCAAGTGGAGCAGCTGCCATTAGTCGATCCGGGCTGTCATGATTCCCTGCAATAATCGAGATTGGACGGTTTCCATTATTGGATAAGCGAGAAATCCCTTCATAAAACAGTTGTTCAGCTAATGCTGGGGGATTTACCGTATCAAACACGTCACCAGCCATGAGAATGACATCCACCTTCTCGCGTTCTACTATATCGACAAGCTCGTCCATAAACTGAGCCTGTTCCTCCAACCGACTTCGCCCTTCCAACGTTTTTCCTAAATGCCAATCTGCCGTATGTAAGATTCTCATCTAATCAGCTCCTACCTCTCTTAATAGAACTATTCTACCATGCCGAAAACTATCAATCTATCTTGATGGGCTAACAGATTTTGTAATTTCCGAGAATCTAAAAAGCACGAACTCTTTTTAGATGTCCGTGCTTCTAGAATTATTTTATACTTTCACAAGATGTTCACCATCAAAGAAATAAAGGTATTTCTCTTGAAGTGGTTTTTTCCATATTTGTTCAATTGCCTTACTATATAGCTCCACCTGAACTTCGTATCTATCTTTCAAGATCTGTTCTAATGGTTTGGAGCCTTTTGAAATTCCAGTTGTCACATCTGTTTTAAAATCTAACAACACCGTACCATGCTCGTCTTCAAATAAAAGGTCAATTACCCCTTGCAGTAGGATTGTTTCCGACTCACCCTGCCAATCTGGGTAAACCACATGTGAAGGTAACCCTAAACTAAACGGTACCTCTCTCATAACATCAGTTGCCTTTAAAATTCGCTGCCCTAATACTGTTTCAAAAAAAGTAACAATTCCAGTTACATTTATTTGACTAGATTGTTCTTCTGTTAATAGCTCATTGAAAACCATATAGGCAAGTAGCTCATTTACCTCTTTTTCTGTTACTGGTTGATCTAACCGGATATGCTGCATCACCATATGCATGGCAGTTCCTTTTTCAGCCGGGGTTAACGATTTTTCCTGCAAGAAACGTGGGCGATCCGTAATAGGCTTTTTCAAGGATTTTACAAGGGTTGTCTCACTATACGCATCATGAACCTCTCTCATTCTCTTAATCTCCGAAACAGTTTGTTTGGAACGATGAAGAGTAGCCGTTTTATGATGATATTCCCAAGTTAGTCTGCTTTCGATTTCTGCTTTAAATTCTCCCTCAAGCGAAACTCGTTCACCTTTTCTAATAGCTGAAAGGAGATTTTCATCAATGCCCGCCACTCCCTCAACTGGCAATTCTAGCTGTCTCGGATCAATCAACGAAAGGTTCCATCTCGATGGGTGGGTGGAGACCTCAGCATCAAGGGTAGAGGATTGCTCACTAGCCTCTCTTAACACCTCTGAATCAGAATGTCTTATTAATGCCGGGGCAATCCAGTCCATATAACATTTTGCTTTTGATCGCTCATAGCTTGGTAAAAGCCATTCCTGGTTTAGAAGCTGCTGATTCCATTGCTCTAGCTTTTTCTCTAACCGCTTGACTGTCCCAATTAAATAGAGTTTCTCCTTTGCCCGTGTTAAGGCAACATATAAAACTCTCATTTCCTCAGCCAGCATCTCATTTCTCATTTTTTGCCTAATCGCAAGCTGTGGAAGTGTTGGATAGGTAATTCTTAACACAGGATCGATATACTTTGAACCAAACCCAAGGTCTTTATGGAGTAAGAAGGTCCCATTCAAATCTCTCACATTAAAAGGTTTAGAAAGCCCTGCTACAAATACGACAGGAAACTCAAGACCCTTACTTTTATGGATCGTCATAATTCGAATAACGTCCTCCTGTTCACCTAATGCTCTTGCGGTTCCAAGGTCATCTCCGCGATCCTGCATTCTTTCAATAAAGCGGAGGAAACGAAATAGCCCTCTAAACGAAGTGGATTCATACTGTCTTGCGCGATCATATAGTGCCCGGAGGTTCGCCTGTCGTTGCTTGCCACCTGGCATTCCTCCCACAAAGTCAAAATAGCCTGTCTTCTGATAAATTCTCCAAATTAATTCGGATAAAGATCCAAGTCTGGCATATTTTCTCCATTTTTGAAGCATCAGGTAAAATTCCATAAGCTTCTCATACGTTTGACTGTAAGAGGAGGATTCTACTCCTGTTTCAATGAATGCTTTTACTGAATCATAAAACGAACCTTTCTTATCCTTTAAACGGATGATTGAAAGTTCTTCTGCATTTAACCCAACAATTGGTGAACGAAGGACAGATGTTAAGGGAATATCCTGATATGGGTTATCAATCACCTTCAACAGTGATAACATAATCGAAACCTCGGTTGCTTCAAAATATCCTGTAGAAAGATCCGCATACACGGGGATACCATGTTGCTTAAACTCATCCATTATCTGGGGAGCCCAAGGCATTGATCGAAGTAGAATCACAATATCTCGATACGTTATATCTCTATTTCGACCAAGCTTTTTATCAAACACCTGATACTGCTGTTGAATAAGCTCTTTTATTTTACCAGCCATTAACCTTGCTTCTAATTGAACAGTTTCTAATTCAGCTGGATCAAAACCTTGCTCCTCATCCACCTCTGGCTGTTCATCACCATCATGATTGACAATAAGTAATTCTGCTTTCGTATCATGATGCTCTGGATAACTTGCTCCTAGCTTCAATTCTGCCTGTTCATCATAGGTAATCTCTCCAACCTGCTCGTCCATAATCTGTTTGAAAATATAATTCGTTCCATCTAACACCTCTGAACGGCTTCGGAAGTTTTGAGACAAGTCTATTCTCAGCCCATGCTCATTGCCTTCAGGAGAAAACATCTTATATTTTTTCAAGAAAAGTCCAGGCTCAGCTAAACGAAAACGATAGATCGATTGCTTGACATCTCCGACCATAAATAAATTCCCAGCATCAGGCTTGTCCTTACATACAGAACGAATAATAGACTCCTGGACATAGTTCGTATCCTGATATTCATCTACTAGTACTTCATTGAAGTGACGCTTGAAATATAAAGCTGCTGCAGATGGTGTGTAGTGATCACTTCCAGCCGTTTTTTCTCGTAAAATATTCAAACAGTAATGCTCTAAATCTGCAAAATCAACTAAGCTTTTGGATAGTTTCACCTTTTCATATCGCTCTCCAAATTTACGCACAAGCTGGGTTAAAGCTTCTATAGAAGGCTTCATCTTAAGTAAATCTTGTAAATAGGAATCCGGCTGTCGATCAAAAAAGTCTTCCTTAATTTGCTTAACCGCATTCTTAGCCTGTTCCCTTAAATCCTTCACCTGTTCCTTAAGAAGCTCGTCGTACTCATCACCTTTAACTGTTTTGAGAGTACTAAACTTCAGTTGCTGAATTCGCTCATAAAGCTCCTCCCAGCTTGATTCATAAGCTCTCTCTAACTCGTCAATTTGTTTTAGATCTTCTTCAATATTAACAGCCCTTGGTGCTGGACCACCTGGAATTCTGGTCATCTCTAATGCCTGGTGTAGCATCGCTTTTGCCCCACTTAGCTGCATGTATATTTCTCTTTGAAGGACAGATAGGATGCTTAGATCATTAACTCTTGTATTCTCAGAAATTTGATAAGCATCCATTAACCCCTGTAACCAAAGATCAGGACTTGGATGGGCACGTGATTCGTCATAAAGCTTCCTTACCATAATCTGTAGGTCACTATCACTTCGATCTCCCGTATAGCGATCAACTAAATCAAAGAACGCCTCATTTCCTTCGGTTCCATACTCTTCTTCAAATAACTCCTCCATGACTTCTTCACGAAGTAGCTCCGCTTCTGTATCCTCTGCAATCCTAAATGAAGGATCTATATCAATGAGATAATAATACTTTCTTATTACTTCTAAACAAAAGGAGTGGAGCGTCGAAATAGAAGCACGGTTTAATAGACTTAACTGCCTTCTTAAATGTAAGGATGCTGGATTTTCAGAGATAGCTTTTTCAAGAGCTTCTCCAATTCGATGTCTCATTTCAGCAGCTGCGGCATTCGTAAACGTAACAATTAATAGTCGATCAACATCTACTGGATGGTCCTTATCCATTACTTTTCGAATGATTCGTTCTACGAGAACGGCTGTTTTTCCCGATCCAGCAGCAGCAGCCACTAATATATCTAATCCTCTTGCAGTGATAGCTTTCCACTGGTCATCTGTCCACTGAGCTCCTTCAGGTTTAGCTGGAAGGGAGAGTTTCATGCTGTAACACCTCCTGCTTTATACGTTCTAATACAGTCGTATCATCAGAACCTTGTAGAGTACGGAATTTATTTTCATCTAGACCATCATCAAATTGACAAAATGGCTTGTAACTACAATACGTACATGGTTTACGATCCTTTAATTGGTAAGGACTAATCTCGACATTTCCACTGACAATGTCTTGTCCAATATTTTGGAAGGTTTTCCTCACATATTTTCGCAAATGAGTAAATTCCTCTTCACTCGCAATAGATGAATTACTATAAAAGCCACCTGTTTTCTTAAGTCCTGCCGAAACAATTCGTGAATGCCCACTTTCTAAGGTGGAATCCATTAATCTAACAGACTCTTCGTCCCCAAGAAGTAACCCTTTCATCTTAAAGCTCTTCAATAGCTCCTCTTCGATTTCTTCTAAAGACAGCTCAGATTTTGTCTTTAGCAATGGATTATGAACATGGAAATATAAGACACCTGCTGGCTTCGTTTCGTGCCCAATCCAAGACTTTGAATGAGATAGAACAATATCGAGATAGGTTAACATTTGTAAGGATAATCCGTAGTAAACCTCTGATAGATTTAGAGCCTTTTGACTTGATTTATAATCAACAATTCGTAAATACGTACCTTTTGAACCCGTTGCCATGTCTACTCGGTCAATTCGACCCATTAACTCAAGCTTTGCTCCGTTTTCAAGATCTAACTGAATAGCTGGTAGCTGTCCATTTCGACCAAAGCCTAGCTCTAGACCAACCGGGGTAAATCCACTCGCTTTGGCATGTTCACTTAATACAATGGAAGCTCTACTAATTACATTTGTTAGCTTTCGCTTTAAATAATGATAGCGGTTAGAGCTTAGCAGAATTTCCTTTTGAATTTGTGGTGCAAGTATATTTACAACCTGGTTGGCTAGCACTTCACTTTGTGTTTTCGTTAATTCACTCCAGGTAAGCTTCTGCCTTTGAAGCTCGTCCGCCATCATCTTTAAGGCTGCATGAAAGAATTGACCGATGTCTGGAGCTTCAAGGCGATAGATTTGACGTTCCTGTAAGCGTAGTCCGTAAGATGCGAAATGCGAAAAAGGACAACTCTGGAATAACTCCATTCTTGACACACTTCCAACAAGTGTACTTCCATAAAGCTCCTCGCTCACCTGAGTTGGTAATGCCTTTTCACGATTTTGATAAAATAAGCTTTTCAATACTCTTGTTCGAAGACTTTTCCATTCCTTCTGATGCTCATATGCATTGTACACATCCCACCATAGAGGTGAAATTGGATAATATTTTTTCCAAAGCTGTAGCTGAGAAGCTAAATAAGCAATGGTTTTATAAGGAGTCGTTATATACTCTAGCTGCTCTTGTTCCGATAATTCTGTTGGGTCTTGGAGTACAAGTTCTTCTCTTATAGAAGGAAATAAGTCCTTGATTCTCTTGATAAAAATAGATGGAACCAGTGATTTCCCTTCTTCATTCGCTAATGGATAGGAAAGCCATAGCTGGTTTGCTGGTGATGAAACAGCCATATATAATAAAAATTGCTCATCCAGTAGCTGTTGCTTTCCTCCAGGGGCGAGCTTTAACCCTGTATTCCCTAAAAGCTCTCTTTCGTTCTCATTTAAGACTCCATCCTCACTAGGAACAGCAGGAATGACTCCATCATTTATGCCAAGAATAAAGGTTGCCTTAATTCCTGAGAAACGTGAATGTTCAAAATCCCCAACGACAACTTGGTCGATGGCCGGTGGGACTAGAGCAAAACGTAATGCCTCAATGCCTGCTTCCATCATAGATTGGAAAATTGGGAAGGAGACCTCTTCTTCCCCCAT
The DNA here is from genome assembly GCF_053903075.1 of Bacillus sp. AK128. NCBI lineage: Bacteria > Bacillati > Bacillota > Bacilli > Caryophanales > Bacillaceae > Bacillus > Bacillus sp. AK128. The sequence goes on from NZ_CP096379.1 coordinate 3,285,090, forward strand.
TAACTCAACAAATTGATCCAATAACTCGACAACCGCACTCCATACTTGTGAATGTTCACGAGCCCTGGTTACCTCATTTTCATTTTCTGCATCATAGCGCCACTTTTCTAGCTTTGTTGGGACCTCGAGCTCTTCCAATAGCAGATATAGGGCTTCAGCATATTGTCTTCCCGTCTTCGCCTTTTTTAACCTTCCTTCAAATTGCAAAAGAGGCACTGAAATAATCGTCCGAAGCCGATCAATCTTTTGCTCTGTCTCCTCTTCTGATGTGGTTTTCGCTAAGCCTTGATCATCAATTCCGACAAATCTACTGTATTTCCACTTTGTTTTGTCTTTCCATCGATATCCTTGGATCCCATACGCAAGGACATAGTTCTCCAATACATCAAAGTCTTCTCTGATGGTTGCTTCGTCTGCTTCGGCTGGGTACATGAGGTCTGTTTTTACACATCTAAATACCGTTTCATATCTCCAGCTACTTGAAATTACTTCCATCGCAGATCGAATGAATTCAATTAAAGGATGATGAAGCATCGCCCGCTTTTGGTCAATAAATAAAGGAATGTCATATTCCTCAAAAATAGTTTCAAGTAAATCCTGATAAACCGTTGTATTTCTTAGAATGACGGCCATATCTCGATAGCGATAGTGATCATCGCGCACAAGTCGGAGTACTTCTCTTGCAACAGCCTCAACCTCTGTTCGACGATTCACTGCTGATCGTAATTGAATCCCAGTGTCTTTCTCTGCTGGTACAGTCGGTCTAGATTCGAAATGCTGCTCAAGATGTTGAAGACCAGGAACAGCTTCTGAACGAAGATTTACTGATTGAACAACAACCTTTACCTCTTTCCCCATCTGTTCAGCAATTTCTTTTAGCTTAAGATAGGTTTTACCTGTCATATGAAATAACTGAAGCTCATGAGGTTCCCTAGTGAGCGGCCTGTCAAGGGTAATCGCTATTTGGATATCTTTGCAAACCTCTAATAGCTTTGCTAAAACCTCAAATTCCTGTGGTGTAAAGCTATGAAAACCATCAATATAAAGTGTCGCTTCCCTTAAGTAAGCCGATTGTGGAATTTTCTCTGCAAGCAAACGGAGGTAATCCTCTGAATCTACGTATTTCTGAAATAATTCCTGTTCGAACTCCTCAAAGATGATTGAGAAATCATGGAGTTTATGGAGAAGAGTAACATCCCCTTCACCTCCATGTTGTAAACTTTCTAACTGCTGCTTAATTCCAACAGGAGTTACACAATACCGCTTGCATTCTTGAATCATCGATTCTATATGTTCAACAAAACCAGCTTTTTCAGCTGCTTTTCCATAAACGACAAAATCCTGCTTTCGTTTCTCAATAATTCTTCTAATAAGCATGCTTGTCCCAACATTATTTAGATGGTACCGGCTCATCCCACCAGTCTCCTGCAACACTCTCCATGCGAGGCGTGTAAAGCTGAAAACTTGGGTACGGAGCATACCACCGAGACCTGGCGTTTGTACTAAATCATATTCAATTTGGAACGTCATTTGATCTGGAACGAGATAAACAATAGGAGAGCCAATCGGTTTAGCTAGCAATTCCCCACGTACCTCTTCTAAAAAACGGAAAGTCTTACCACTCCCAGATCTTCCAAGTACTATTTGAAGTGTCATCCTCTGACATCCCCTTTTTATAATTTGCTCTGTTAAAGATTTTACTGGCGTGAATGGCCTGTAACCAAAACCAACAACAAAGATTAACAGAGCCTAAATTTAATATGTTTCTACTATCTTTCTATTCTACTAGAATACTTTTCTTTGTTTCAATGCACAGTATATGGAGAAGACGACTTTCCAGTAGTTACTATCTTGAATAGGATAGTTATTATGTTGATAACCATCCCCAATTTAAAGGAGGTGCTTTAAGCTAATGAGCTCTGCAAACCGCCTCATTGCTGCACTACTTGTCGTTACTGGTGTCTTCGTTGCAAGCAATATCTATACATTAATTCCCATTTATGATGTACTATCTCAAGATTTGAATACCACCACATCAGTTATTGCATTAGGTAGTACTTCCTTTACACTTTGTTATGCAGTAGGATTATTAATATTTGGTAGCTTGTCTGATGCAATTGGTCGAAAGCCGATCCTTATAATAGGGATGCTCATTTTTGCACTTACTAGCTTACTAGTTGCTTTTGCCGATTCAAAAACCATGATCATTTTAACAAGGGGTTTACAAGGCTTCGCTGGTGGCAGCTTTGCTCCGATTGCGTTTGCGTATACATTTGACTTATATAAAGGAAAATATCTTGCTCTAATCTTAAGCTTAATTAATACAGGCTTTTTAGTGGCTGGCATCTTAGGACAGCTAATTAGCGCAAGTATTACGGCTCATTATAGTTGGGAACATGTTTTCTATTTCTTTTCCATTATATACTTATCCGTGTTTATTTTATCTTTGAAGCTTTTACCCCAACAAACAGCTGAAGTAAAACCATCCTTTCATCCAATAAAATCTATCAAGTTATTTGCAAGGCTTTTAAAGTCAAGAAACTTACTTTTATGCTATCTGATTACATTTAGTTTATTGCTAACCCCTCTTTCCTTTTATGATACGCTCAATCAGTACCTTTCACCATATCATACGGCTGATGAGCTTTTCACGCTCAGAGCAATTGCCCTATTAGGAACGGTTCTGTCTTTATTTGGTGGCTTCATTAATGATAGGTTTGGGTTGAAGGGAAGTTTTTACATTGGAATTTTCGTACTAATTAGTGGCCTAATTCCGATGTTAGTCGCTCCTTCTTACTTTGTAATTATGTGTTCTGCCGTCCTGTTAGTTGCAGCCACTAGTATTTTAATTCCTACTATCATTGCGATCATCGGTACGATTGAACAGCGTGCTCGAGGTAGTGCCATTGCTTTATACTCCTTTACATTATTGGTGGGCGCAAGCTTTGGCTCAGTCCTTACGTCATTGTTATCGTTTCAGGGTGTCCTACTATTCCTTTTGTTTTATGGATTGATAAATATTTGGATGATAAAGAAAATTTCCTATTCTATATGATCTCCATTTTAGAGTGAGTGTTAATCTTCTTTTTAATTATTTGGAAACCTTAAACAGCAAAAAGGATCAACCAATCCGTTGGTTAATCCTTTTTGACTATTCATCTATTTCAGGTATTCATCACGCAACAAACCATATAATAGCATGTCATGTCGCTTTTGATCTCGTTCTAGAAAAGAACGGTATGTACCCTCTTTAACAAAGCCGAGCTGTTCATATAGCCTTTTAGCCTTTTCATTATAATCAAATACTGTCAGTTGAAGACGATACAAATTAAATTCAAGGAAAGCCAGTTTCAAAGCTAGCTGCAATGCTTCTTTACCAAACCCCTTACCTCTACTTGCCCCACCAACTCCTATTGAAATCCACGCAGTTCGATGGTTCCATAGAATTCCATCAATTCCAACGATCCCGACAATATGTTTCGTACTATGCTCACGAATGGCGAAAAGAAAATCCTTTTCAGAGTTTAAGTCAATCATGTTTTGGATATCTTTTTGTTGCTTTGGAATTGACAACACTGCATCCATATTCCTAGTAAACTCTTCTTCCTTATACCATTCCTCAATCACTTGTACATCTTCTTGCTTTAATCGATCTAAGTAAACATGTTCGCCTTTTAATAATGTAAACTGTACCATTCTCAAATGCTCCCTTCTCCTTTATTTTAAAGGAGGGAGTGTTAATTATCTAGAAAATTTATCCAACATCAACCTGGTAATTTTCCTTTAAGAATCGTTTATCAATTTTTCCAACATGGGTTTTCGGTAAATCTGTCATAAGCCAAAATAATTTAGGAACCTTATATTTTCCTAGCTTCGTTAGACAGTATTCTTTAAGCTCTTCCACTGTTACATAGCTGTTTGGTAAAACCGAAACAAACGCAGCTACAGCCTCTCCCCATTTGGAGTCGGGGAGCCCTACTACCGCCACCTCGGAAACAGAAGGATGATCTTGAAGACAATGCTCCACTTCAAGAGGATAAACATTTTCTCCTCCTGTAATAATCATTTCCTTTTTCCGGCCAACAATATAGAAATACCCATCCTCATCCATTTTCGCTAAATCGCCAGTATGAAGCCACCCATCTTGAACCGTTTCTTTAGTCGCAACAGGGTTATTCCAATACTTTTGGAACACATGGTTTCCGTATAATAGCAATTCTCCCACCTCATGGGGGCCTGCTTGTTCTCCGTCTTCCTTCATCACTTTAACCTTATTAAACATCATGGGTTTCCCAATTGATCCTTTTTTCTTACTTGCTTCAGTTGGGTCTATATAAAAATTATTAGGACCTGCTTCTGTTAACCCATAGCCTTCTTTAAAAGCTATTCCTTTTTTGGCAAAAGCTTCATAAATCGGTAGAGGGCAAGGTGCTCCTCCAGACAGAAAGGTTTTCATATGTTGAAATGAGGCATCCTGAAAAGCCTTTTCCTGAATAATTAGATGGTACATCGTTGGAACCATTAACGAAATTGTACATTTTTCTTTTTCAATAAGATGAATCGCCTGTTTCGCATCAAAGTCATTAGCAATTAGCACGGTTCCACCCATTAATAGAATAGGAAGTGTGAGCGCATTTAATCCACCAGTATGAAACATCGGTAAATATGTTAACGTAACATCATCGGCACGAAGATCCCAACTTACGATTGTATTAAGGGCATTCCAGCCAATATTAGAATGTGTCAACACTACCCCTTTTGATTTCCCCGTAGTCCCACCTGTATAAATAATGGTTAATGGATCTTCCTCGGATAAAACCTGCTTGGCATCATAAATACGAGCTTGATTAAAAATTTCATCATATTGATGAACATCAATCTGTACTTGTTTCTTGAGACCTGGAAGTATTTGTTGAAATCGAGAATGATAAGCTATCAATTCCGGCTCACAATCATCTACTATGGTTTGAATCTCATTTGCGGACAGACGCCAATTTAAAGGCACAAAGATTGCTCCAAGCTTCATACACGCAAAAATAAAATCAAAATAACTTATGTGATTGGGGCAAATAATGGCCACACGATCCCCTTTTTTTATACCTTGTTCCTCAAGATAACACGCTAATATATGAGCACGCTGGTTTAGTTGATAAAAATTCCAACGTTGATTTGTTTCTCCATCAACAACCGCAATACGATCGGGTGTTAATTGTGAGCGCTTCTCAATCCAATCTAGATCCCATCTCACATGTACTCTCCCCTTTTGTAACTTTATATGCACTATCATAAGAATAACTAGTTGCAAATGAGTTACATGCTGAGAAAGTTAATGAAGAATTGCCTTTTTAGTAGCACAGTATGTACGCATAGGTGGCAGATTACGTAAGAAGTATTGATCCTCTACCTCTTCAAAATAGTTTAATAAGTATTCTTTTAAGTGTTCATCCTTTTGAAAGAAGGTTTGATACGGAAGGAATCTTCCCCCTTGTTTTAAGACTGTGTAGGTAGTTCCAACAATCTGTGAACGTAGCTGATCGTCAAAAAAGGAAAATGGAATACCCGAGAGAATGTAATCAGCCTTTTGTTCTTGAGTTTCTAATAAGATGTCATTAACACTTTCAGCACTTTCATGATATATAAAAATATTAGGATTCTCCTGAAATGCTCTCTTTAGGATGGAGACAAAATTTTTATTCTTCTCAATTAAAATGATTTTCGAATCCGAAGTTAGCTTAGATTGAAGGTAGTTAGTAAATACTCCAGTCCCAGGTCCGTACTCAATAATGACATTTCTTTTATTAAAGTCAATTCTGTTACAAATGCTTTTCACACCATATTTTGAGGTAGGTGTAATGGATGCTATATCGGGATCGGAGAATAAATTCTTAATGTAAGAAATAGTGCTCATATTGCCTCCTAGGATAGACGTCTCATATTGTTTCGTTTAGTGTTTTTAGTTTGGAAGGCTTTTATTCATTGTTTTCGGAGAAAAGAAGGGACTATTGAGGTGAAATGGAGCTTCTTAGGGCCGATTTGACTGAAATCTGTAGTGATTGGATGATAGATTTTTAACTTAAGAGGATTTTTATTTACACTTTTTTAGATTTAATGGACAACTTTTTTAGTTAATCAACGATTTTCCCGCTTTAACAACGAAACCATTCACTTTATCAACGAAAACCAAGGATTTATCAACGATTATACATTTTTTCACATTCCAACAGACAAAAAAATAGAGCAGCCTTTTGCTGGCTACTCAACGGAAATTCACTTATTATACTCTTTCTAAAAACACTGCCGCACCCATTCCGCCACCTACACATAGTGAGGCAATTCCTTTTGTTAGCTCTCTACGGCCAAGCTCATGAACAAGACTTGTGACAATACGGGCACCAGTGCAACCTACAGGGTGACCTAGACTAATACCACTTCCATTCACATTGACAATATCGCGGTTTAATCCTAGCTCTTTTTCAACCGCTAAGTATTGAGCGGCAAAAGCCTCATTTACTTCAATTAGCTCCGCATCTTGAATGGTCCAGCCAACTCGCTCTAAACCTCTTTGAACTGCAGGAACAGGACCTCTTCCCATTACTTTAGGATCCACACCCGACACCTGGAAACCAACTATTTTAGCTAAAGGCTTCAGGCCTCTCGCTTTAGCAGTTTCTTCATCCATTAATACTAATGCAGATGCCCCGTCGTTTAACCCAGAAGCATTACCAGCTGTTACTGTACCATCTTTGCGGAAAACGGTCTTAAGCTTCGCTAAGTCTTCTTTCGTTAGCTGTGCACGTGGATGTTCATCTTTGGTAATAACCGTTTCACCTTTTCGGGACTTAACCGTAATCGGAACAATTTGGCTATCGAAATACCCGTTTTCAATTGCGTTGACCGCTCTCTGATGACTTAGGTAAGCAACCTCGTCCTGTTCTTCTCTTGAAATTTGATGAAGATCTGCAAGATTTTCTGCAGTCTCTCCCATCATCATCTTATGGATAGGATCCTCTAGGATTTCCCATACCGTATCCGTTACTTGACTATGCTGTAATCTCGAGCCCCAACGATGCTGTTTTAACACATACGGGCTCGAGCTCATGACCTCAACACCACCTGCGACAACGACATCAGACAAGCCCGTCTGAATTTGCATTGCTGCCGAAATAATCGCCTGCATACCTGAGGCACATTGACGCTGAATCGTATAACCCGTTGTTTCATCAGAAAGTCCCGCTAATAATGCCGCAGTTCGAGCTGTATTAGGCTCATCCGTCCGCTGAATACAATGGCCCAAAATAACCTCATTTACATCGTTGGAAGACAGCCCACTTCTAGATACCGCCTCCTTTAAAACAGGAACAATCAAATCAGTTGGCAATAAATCCTTAAACACACCACCAAAATCCCCAATCGGAGACCGAACCGCCGAAGTAATCACAACATTCCTCATCTTCATTCCCCCATACTATATAAATTGTAAATTTTCTTCTTTCAAAACCTCTCTTTATCGCATTAAAGCGATGGGGGCCTGACCCCCATCACTTTAAAGTGGTAAAGTATATGCTACATCATGATGCCACCGTCTACATTTAGGACGGTCCCTGTTACATAGTCTGAGTCACTTGATGATAGGTATAAATAGGCTTTTGCAATATCTGCAGGCTTTCCAAGTCTTTGTAATGGGACCATGGCAACCATTTGTTGAATTACTTTATCTGGTACGGCCGCAACCATATTTGTTTCAGTAAATCCTGGTGCGACAGCGTTTACATTGATTCCCTTTCGACCAAGCTCCTTCGCCCAGGTTTTCACCATACCGATGACACCGGCTTTTGTAGCCGCATAATTGGTTTGACCAACGTTCCCATAAACTCCAGATACGGAAGAAGTGACAACAATCTTTCCACTACCTTGTTCAATCATATGTGGCACCACTGCTTGAGTACATTGGAAAACCCCTGTGAGATTTACATCTAGTACACGTTGAAAATCCTCAGTCGACATCTTCGTTAACATGGCATCTCTTGTAATACCTGCATTATTTATTAAAATATCTATGCGACCATAAGCTTCAATAGTCGTATTAACCATTGAATCAACACTGTTTCGGTCCGCTACATTTACCTGCACAAATAATGCATCGCTTCCCTCTGCACGAAGTTCTTCTGCTCTTTTAGCTCCTACAGCTTCATCGTAATCAGCCAGAACAACGCGAGCACCTTCTTTAGCGAATAGTCTTGCTGCTTCTAGGCCAATCCCATTAGCCGCTCCTGTTATGATGGCTACCTTATTTTCTAGTCTCATTGTATTTCCCCCACTCTTTTGTTTAAAAAGCTTGTAACTGTATTCACTAGCTGTTCTAAATCATCAATTGGAGCGGAATGCCCACAATTTTTTAGCACAATGGATGTCACATAATTGCTATCTAAATCAGCTATTATTTCATCAGTCATTGATCGGGTAACGACTAAGTCACGTTCACCGCTCAAAACTAGGGTAGGAATCTGAATTCGGTCTACTAAACTAGTACCCTCCGTTAAACCATTATGAGTCCTACTAATATTAAAAGTATTTAAAGCATGGTAAACATCTACTAAGTTTCGTTGGGTTAGCATATCATCAACATATTCTTCGTACTTTTCTGGAGATGGCTGGTTCACATTGTAAATGACTGCATTCCAGACGGCTTTAAGAAACACTCGGTCTTTATCGTCATATGCTCTTTGGATCGGAATGGAACGAACCGGGTCTTGTTTGATTTCATCCAGTGATTGGTACCGCTGGTTTAAATCAATTTGTCCCAACGAATCTACTCCATAAAACGGATAACCTCTTGTAGATGCCGAAGCTAGTAAAATAAGCTCCTTCGCATATCCAGGATAATCCGCTTCAAATTGCATAGCGATTGCTCCACCTGTTGACCAACCCATTAATGAGAAGTCCTTCATCCCAAGTGCATCTACAAACAACTTAACATCATCTGAAAAATCCTTAATGCTTGTAATAGGGAATTGATAAGTTGAAAGACCAAAACCTCTAAGATCCAAAGCAGTCACATGGAACTCTTCCGGTAACGCTTCCATAAAGATGTCCCAATGCTTAGAAGAAGTCATATTTCCATGAAGTAAAAGTAGCTTCTTCTCCCCACCCTCACGAATTCGATACCCGTAAGTTTCATTATTAGATAGCCTTATAGTCTTTAATTGGATACTCATGCCGATTTTCCTCCCTTTTAGTCGATCTTTCTTTATTTCTTTTATTTCTGCTTAGTCTTTTCACTGTCCTTTATCACATTAACGCATTGGGGGCCTGGCCCCCAATGCGTTAATGTATGAAAGTGTTTAGCTTCCCCAGCGTATGGTTGTGGCTCCCCATGCGTAGCCAATGCCTGCACTGACTAGTACGATTAGGTCACCGTTCTTGATTTCCCCTTGGCGTTCGGCTAGTTCTAGGGATAGAATTTGGTCAAACTGGCCCATATGGCCGTAGTCTTCAAGGTAGATTGACTGGTCTTGAGTTAATCCTAATTCGCGTAATACATAATCATGGGCGGATTTTTTCATATGGAGAATTCCGATATAATCAATATCCTGTTCGGTCGCGTTGCTCTTTTCGAGAGATTTGCGGATGACCTTTAGGAAATTTTGCATAGATTTTTCTTCTAGACGCTGCTTCATTCCTTCTGGATCAATAACATCTAATTGATTACGCTTTTCTTGAATGGCTTGGATTGAGATGGGCTCCTTCGTTCCACCTGCCACCACGACAACGTCTTCAGAGAAACTTCCATCGGTCATGATATGGCTCTCCAATAGTACATTGCGTTCATAGCCTTTTTGAAGAATCATTGCCCCGCCGCCTGCTGATAAATTATACATAAACCGAGTTCTAGGATTCTCATAATCTATGAAATCCACATTTCGATAACCACCTGCTAATAACACAGTTTTTACAGATGGATCGGCAATCATCATATCCTTGGCTACCTTCAAGGCCATAACCGTTGTGCTACATCTTAAGGCCACGTCATAAGCCCAAGCATTTAAGGCTCCCACCTCTTGCTGCAATTTAATACCTGCCGTCCAAAGTGGATATTCCTTATGCTCTTCCCCAATGTAGATGACTAAATCAATCTCTAAAGGGTCAATACCTGCTCTTTCAATAGCCTGCCTAGCAGCTAAAACACCCATATGACAGGTATGATCATCCGGTCCAGGAATCGGTTTTTGCTTAATCCCTAACTTCTGTTCAATGACCTCCTGTGGAATACCTGATTTCCGAGCAAGCTCACCACTACTCATTACTGTATCAGGTATATACATGCCAATACTTCGAATACCAATTGTCATCATGACCGTCACTCTCCTAAAACCCGCTTCATGTACATCAACATATCATCAAGACTTTGAACGGATATTTCTTCTTCTCCCTGTACATGCTTGATTTTTATTCGCCAAAGCTTTTTACCTGTTAATTCCTGAACCTCAATACAGTTGCATCTAATCACAAAAGAAGTAATTTGCTGAACATCCTCCATATTCACGGCCCTACCTTGTGACATCAACTTTTTGCTCAGTGTTTGTCACTTTTTCTACCTTTTTACGATTCATAAACCAATCCTTCAAGGTTCCAACAATACCTTTTGGAAAGAACATAACCGCTAAAATATAGATAATTCCAAAGAAGATAATCCATCTTTCAAAAATCCAGTGAACCTTTGCTAAATCGGTTAGCCAGTGGTGTGCAAATTCAATTAACCCTGCACCGATAATCGCTCCAATTAATGTCCCTACTCCACCAATAATTGTCATGAGAAGTGCATCTAAGGTAATATCCATTGTAAAAACAGACGTGTTAACAAAGCGAAGAGTTAACACATAAAAAGAGCCTGCAATACTTGCAATAATTCCAGCTACCACACTAGCAAAAACCTTATAATGGAGAATTCTATAACCTAACGACTCTGTTCTCGATTCATTTTCTCTAATTGCCTGAAGAACTTTTCCAACTGGAGAATTTGTAAACCTTTTTAATGCAAAGAATACAAGAATCATTAATAATAGAGTTGTAAAATATAAAACCTCACGTTCCTTTAAAGCATCCGGTATTCTAAAAGTAAATCCATCATTTCCACCGGTTAATGATCTCCATTTTTGAGCTCCTACTAAAAACAATCCAGCAAATGCTAGCGTAAGCATTGCATAGAAATGACTTTTTAGTCGTAATGATAAAACCCCAACAATTAAGCTTACAATTGCTGCTATAATTATCCCGGCTATGATTCCAATCGCTAGAGAAAGATAAGATGCCTCTAAACGGTCAAGGATAATTCCTGTCGAATAAGCTCCAATACCAAAAAACATCGCATGTCCAAACGAGACAATCCCAGTGAATCCAAGCAAGATGTCATAGCTCATCGCTAAAACGGCAAAGATAAAGATTTGTGTAAACAAAATAAGCATCTGACGTTCATCATTTATAAAAGGAAATAGTAGAAGAAAAATCCCCACTAAACTGTAATATAAAATTGGTTTCTTTAAGCTGTTTTGAACTAAATTCATTATTCTCACCCCTTCATTTGGAAAAGTCCCTGCGGTCTAAAAATAAGTACAATTACCATTAATAGCATATTAACGGCTAAAGAAAGCTCAGGAACGTAATACGCCATAAAAGAGCCAGATAATCCAACTAAAACGGCTGCTAAAACAGAACCCGTAATATTCCCCATTCCTCCAATAACAACCACAATGAAGGCCAGAATTCCAAACTCTAATCCCATCTCTGCATAAATAACACCTGAATATGGTCCGAGTAATACTCCACCTAAAGCTGCCATTGCCGATCCAATCATGAAAACAATCATAAATACTCGTTTAATATTGACCCCTAGCGCTTGAACCATTTCTTTATCCATTACTCCCGCACGGACAATTAAACCAAGCTTCGTTTTTGTTAAAAGTAAATGAATCGCTAAAAATACAAAAGCACCTACCACAATAATGAAGAGACGATATTTAATTAAAATGACACCGCCCCACTCCCAGCTACCCGATAACCAATCAGGTGTAGTTGAGCTTAATTGATTAGGTCCCCATACAACCTTTAATAATTCACTTAACACGAGCATTACACCAAGTGTTATTAAGATTTGTTGGACATGATTCCCATACACAGGCTGAATAATAAACCGTTCCATTAAAAATCCAAGAATCAGCCCCACTACAATTCCACTTATAATCCCAACTAAAAAATTATCCGTTACCGCGTATGACCAAGCCCCTGCATAAGCCCCCCATGCAAACAGACCTCCATGCGCAAAATTCAGCACATCCATTAATCCAAAGATCAATGTTAATCCTGCAGCTAATAAGAAAATTAACATACCCGTTGCTAATCCGTTAATTGCTAGGTTTAATAACACTTCCATCTTTAGACCTCCTCTCCACCTTAGGCAATTCCTAAATATTTTTGACGAAGGACTTGATCCTCTTTTAATAAAGACATATCCCCATCTAAAACTGTTCTTCCATCATCAACAATATAAAAATGGTCTCCGATTGTACTAGCCATCATAAAATTCTGCTCCACTAAAATAATCGTCGCTTCCTTTTTTAACTCTTGAATGGCGTTCATAACACCCTCAACTACTATTGGAGCTAACCCTTTACTCGGTTCATCGATTAGTAGCAATTCATTATTTCCAATAAATGCTCTTGCCATCGATAGCATTTGCTTTTGTCCACCGCTTAGAGTGCCACCAGCCTTCTTCCAAAACTTCTTTAAATCTGGGAAAAGCGTTAAAATCCAGTCGAGCTTCTCTAACGTTTCCTTGTTACTATTTTGCATGGCTACTTTCATATTTTCTTCAACGGTTAGTCCACTAAAAATCCCTTGATTCTCTGGTACATAACCAATCCCACGCTTGGCAATCTCGTACGTTGGTAAACCTTGAATCTCTTGATCATTGAAAAGGATTTTACCTTTTGAAGCAGGATTTAGTCCCATGATTGATCTCAAAGTGGTTGTTTTCCCGGCTCCATTCCTACCTAATAGGACGGTAACCTCTCCCTTTTTTGCCACAAAAGAGATTCCCTGAAGGATGTGATATTGCTCAATATATGTTTCAATATTTTCAACCTTAAGAAGCATCGTGTAAGCCCCCTAAATAAGCTTTTTGAACTGTCTCATTTTCCATAATTTCCTTCGGAGAGCCATCTGCTAATAACCCACCATTAAATAAAACCGTTACAGAATCTGATAAATCCATAATCATATCCATTTTGTGTTCTATTAGAATAATTGTTTTATTCGCCTCTTCTTTAATTTGGCGAATAACATCTAGTATGGCAGGTACTTCTTCAATCGACATTCCCGCTGTTGGTTCATCTAGTAAAATAATTTCAGTATCTAATGCTAAAAGCATCGCGATTTCTAGCTTTCGTTTCTCACCATGAGCAAGATTTTTAGCTAAAGAAGTAGCTTTCTTTTCTAGGAGTACCTTCCTCAACAATTCAAAAGATTCCTCTTCAAGGCCCTTTAATGATTGAAAATGAGAAAAAAAGTTATAAAGTATTCCTTTTCTTGACTGAACAGCCAATCTAACATTCTCTAGTACTGTTAAATTAGGAAAAACATTAGTTATTTGGAATGAGCGACCAATTCCTTTTCTTGCTCTTTCAGTAGGAGAAAGCTTCGTGATATTCTCTCCCTTGAAAAACACTTCACCCTTTGTTGGTGCAAGTTGACCACTTAATAAATTAAAAAAGGTCGTTTTTCCGGCACCATTTGGGCCGATGATGGATTTAAAGTGGTTGGATGGGACTGAAAAATTCACTTCATCAACCGCAACATGCCCTCCAAACGAAATGGTTAAATCTTTGGTCTCAATTATTTTTTCCATACTGGTTCACCTACCTATTTAGAGTGAAAAGGAACTTAAGGTATTAAACCATAAGTTCCTTACCAATTTTCTTTTACTTATTACGAACAGGTGGAGCTGTTTCTTCTGGGCTAAGCTCTCTGATTAAGACAGGAACTGGGTAATCTACTCCATCAACCTTTTCAAGTTTGACTGCATATAGAGTTTGAAGTGCTTGATGATCCTCTGCTCTAAATGTCATCTTACCCTTAGGTGTTTCAAAGCTCATACCTTCCATTGCAGAAATTAAGGTATCTGCATCTGTATTTCCGTCTGTTTGCTTAATCGCCTCAACAATCGCAAGTGCTGCACTCATACCACCTGGAGTGAATAAATCAGGTACGGCACCATCGAAACGTTTCTTATGCTCTTCCACTAACCAATTGTTTATATCGTTTTGTGGTAAAGTATGATAGTAAACAGTGAATCCTTCCATCCCAACTAGTGCATTCATTGTAGAAAGAGCTGCGATATCAGGAGCACCTGTAGAAATTTTAATACCCTTTTCTTGAACCTTCATATCAGAAATTTGGTTCCATGGAGAGTTAGCTCCCGCCCAAACTACAAATAAATAATCAGGATCTGCTTCAATGATTTTCTGAATATTTGATGTAAAGTCTGTTGCAGCTGGATCAGCAAATTCCTCATGGACGATTTCAGCACCTAATTCCTTTGCTGCTTCACTAAATGCTGCAATTCCGTCTTGACCAAAAGATGAATCTGGTGCAAGAGTTGCAATTTTCACACCTTCACCTGCAATAGCAGCTGCGCCTGCAACGGCATCCTGTGAAGAGTTACGAGCTGTTCTAAACACATATTTATTCCATTCAGACCCAGTAATACTATCTGCTACAGCAGGTTCTACTACCATTACTGTCTCGTAATCCTCTGCTAAAGGAAGAACCGCTAATGTATCACCAGAGCTAGAAGAACCCACTAAGAAATCTACTTCATCCTCTTCTAAAAGCTTAGTAGCCTTTTGAATTGCAACCTCTGGCTTTGTTTCCGTATCTTCAACAATAAATTCGATTTTCTGACCATTTATTTCGCCTGTTCCATCAGTTGCATAATCTAAACCAAGCTCAAAACCTTGAACCGTTTGTTTACCATATGCTTCAAGTGCACCTGTCATCGAAGCAAGCACACCAATTTTAATTGTTGGCTTTTCAGCAGTCTCTTCACCAGCAGTACTTTCTTCACTTTCAGTACTTTCTTCTGACTCCGATCCACTTCCCTCACTAGAAGTCGTACCAGTACTACCACCACTACAAGCAGACAAGACAAGAAGAAATGCTAGCATTAACGAATAAAACCCGTACCATTTCTTATGACCCATATAATTTCCCCCTTTTCGTTACATCTCCATTACGTTTGGAAACGTTAACAATAATGTATTAGGTAGTAGTTACAAATGAGTTACAAAACCGAAAAGCGGAAGCGTTTTAATGGATGACAGGCTAAGTGCGCAACGTCCTGTTGCAACGCCTGTCTGACCTGCATCCTGCAGGCCTCCGACAAGCAAATGTTCCTCTGGCATAAAAAAGGGTGCTCTTTCCCTTTTATATGACAGAGGGTTATTTGACCTCGAGGGCCTAGGCGCTGTAGCTAGACAAAACCGAAAAGCGGAAGCGTTTTAATGGATGACAGGCTAAGTGCGCAACGTCCTGTTGCAACGCCTGTCTGACCTGCATCCTGCAGGCCTCCTTCACCCGACCTATTGCATCTTCGTAATCATGTCATACATTTGTTTCGTGGGTTCCATTGGCTCAACACCTAGTTCTTCTTGGAGGCAGTCGCGGCATTTTTTGTACCATTTAATCGCTTGAGGGCGGTTATTCTTCTGATAGAAACAGAACATAATGAGACGATAAGCCTCTTCCCAGGTTCGATCCTTGGATAAAATATTTTCACACCAATGGATTGCTTCCTCGTAATTCGAGGTTTGAACAGACAGCTGGGCCATTTTTTCTGCTCCCCGCAAATAATAGACTAATAATCTTTCTCTTTCCGAGATACACCAATCCTCATAACGTCGCTCTGGTAAATAATCACCATCATAGAGCTCTAGCCCCTTTGTTAAGAAGCTTAATGCTTTTTCATTGTCTCTTTCCTTAAGACCTGCTCTAATCCAACGCTCAAATTCATCCGCATCCAAATAAATACTAGCTTTTGGGTTTAACCCATATGATTGACCATCCCGGTTAAAAAAGAAGGGATTTGATCTTGCTTTTCGATTAGGTTCAATGGCTGTATTTAAGGCGTTAAAGGCAACCTTAAAATCACGAATGGCTGCTTTCTCATCTGTATCTGGCCAGACTAGTGAAAAAATGTTTTCCTTCTGGAGGTAGCTATGTCGCTTCGTAATGAAAATCTCAAACAGCTCCCTTGCCTTGACACGCTGCCAATCTCGTTCACGAACCTCTTTATCCCCGATCCACACTCGGAATCTTCCAAGTGACTGAATTCTTAACGTATAGCCTGGATGACTTTCCACATCATGATATCCTAGCTCATTTAAAAGGGATGTCACATATTGCCGTTGAATCCCTTTAACCTGGGCCTCAATCAGAAGTGGCGTCATCGATTGTAAATCTTTTGGCCCAAAGTTCGTACGACTGGAAAAAATAAATTCATAGCTACCAATTTGAACATAGTTTAAAAAGCTAGTGAATGATTCTTGGAATTTCGTCTCTTTTTCTAATTGAAAGTAAAGAAAAGACTTCCATAAAAACGTCAAGCAAATCCCGTATTGATCACCACAAAAATCAAACTGGTCATGTGCTTTGTTGAGCCATTCCTCCGCTTCCTCAAACCGCTCAGCATGAAGACAAGTGACTGATATACAAAGCTGTATACAGGCAGAAAGCCAAAGGTCGTTTACTTCATCTGTTTCACTCAGTGCTCTCTTGCCAAATTCCATTGCTTTTTCAAAGGCACCGTCTCTTCCGTACAGCATACATAAACCCATTAACGGCTCGGCCTTCCCCCTAGATACTCGTAAATCATCCATCATCTCTAGTGCAGTGTCATAACATTTTTTGGCTAGAGATGGATCATAACGGTCAATCAATTGCACGGCATGACCCATTCTAATCCAACCGCAAGCTTCCACAAATGGTGCTTTATACCGGATTCCTTCTTGTATTCCTGTTTCGGCTAACTCCTTCGCCTGTTCCGGCTTTCCAACAAAACACTCAATTAAAGCTAACAGTAAATTTGTTTCTCGGTGGGACTGTTGCAAATGTGTATGATCAATATGATTAGAAGTTTGCAAATCAAAATTCTTCTTACTTTGCAAGATTCTTTTCGCTTCGTACAAATTACCTGTACGTAGTTTTAGACGTGCCTCTAAGTTTCCAACATCATCTAGTTGATAATTTTCCAACGCTTTTTGAAACCATTTTTCTGCCTTTCTCGCTTGCCCAGCGTTAATTAAGTTTTCTGCCATTAACAGATAAACCTTTGCCTTCTCGCTTGATAAAGCGTTTTCATTTTGTTCCATGATATCAATAGAACGTTGAAGTAATCGGTCTGCTTTTCCTGGTGAAATCGTATCTAAGTAAATATAAGCATGACCTTGTAATGCTTGACACTCGCCCTTTATATCACCAGCTTGATTGGCAAGAAGGGCCGCTTGATGATAATGATTTTCTGCCTCTCGATATAAACATTGATATCGAAGCACTTCTCCCTCCAAAAAATGCAAGTGATAAAACAGTTGCTTTTGTTCATCGGAAATCCTCCGAAGCCTCTCTAGTAAACTATCAAGTTTGCCGTGCTGAATTAATGTTTCTCCAAACTCATTTAGTAAATAGGCAATCTCTTCGTACTCATCAATTTGTTCTAAATGATAAATCGCTAATTCTAACTGGTTCCGCTTTCGATAATAATGAGACGCACGTTTATGGAGTTGAGTAAATTTAGATTTCTGTAGACTTAGCTGTTGCTCTAAAAACTCCTTAAACAAGGCATGGTAACGATATTGATCCTGTCCGATTTGTTGTAGGAATAGATTTTTTTGGAGTAATAATTCAAGCATCTCCTTTGATCCTGAGATTCCAAGTACGTCATCACAAATAGAAGGGGTTAGCTCTTCAAAAATACAGGTTTGTTCAAGGAATTGCTGAACCATCGGTGTCTGTTTCACTAAAACTTCCATTGCTAAAAATTGAAACAAATCTTCCATCGATCCATATTTATTTTGTAAAAGCTTTGATAAATCTCGGTGATGATTAAGCTGCTGAATCACCATTTGTAAGGCAATAATCCATCCCTCTGTTAGTTGATAGATTTGTCCAATTTCATTCTCAGAGAAATCAAGACTATATACATCTGTAAACCAGGCTTCTATATCTTCTTTGGAAAACATCAAATCATTTTCAGTTATTTCTAGTAATGAACCCTTTAGCTTTAAATTACTAATAATTGGCCATTGCGGACGGTTCCTACTAAGTAAAACAAGTCTAAGGGTAGAGGGCATGTTCTCTAAAAACCAAAGAATCCATTCCTCAATTTGACTAGAATGTTGAACAAGATGAAAATCATCAATGATCAGGACAATCTCACTATCTATTGAAATCATTTCATTAACTAGCATGGCACTAAAGCTTCGAATCTCCTCATCACGGGCGTAACGGGTCATTTTAGTTAAATATTGCAGCAATTCTTCCCCAAAATTCGAATACTTTCCTTGAATGGCCGAAATAAAATAAGTTAAGAAAGGAATCAGTTCATCTTCATAGCTTGATAGACTATACCAACAGTAGGTTCGTCTAGAATCAGCTAAAAAAGTAGCAACAGCTGTACTCTTGCCATATCCAGGACCCGATTGAACAATCGTTAAAGGCGAGTTGAAAATGAGTTGAAGTTTCTTTGTTAAGGAGGGCCTTCGCAAAATATCATCTTTAATACTAGGAGGTGTTAACTTAGTTTGAAGTATAAAAGAGGAAGCCACATCATCACACCCTATAAGTTAATTGGATTTTATTTCTATTTTATCACAATATATAAAGGTTACTAGGTTGTTTTTTCCCATAAGAAAAAACCCTATTACGGGTTTCAAAGGAAATCGCTATATGTTGAAATGGATTGTAACGTCGAATTACTTTCCAGTCTACCTGACAGGGGTTTTACAATACCGAAGCCGCTAAATCTGGAAATTCTCCCTACCTACTCCCTTCCACGCATTTTTTCTTCTTTATTATTTAAATATATTTCTACTCGCTTCCCTATCAACCATAAAATAAAAATGACCAGGGCTACAATTGCGGTTCTAATTGGTTGCTCAATAAGAGATTTAAGATCATAGCCAATAAAACTAATGATAAAGACCATTACCATTTTCCCTGTTAAAACCGCTAAAATGAACTGTGCAATACTAACACGTGATAAAGCGGCTACCACATTAATGATAGCTGAAGGAGAAAACGGGAAACAAAGAAGGAGAAAAAGTGGCCCAAACCCGTGCCTCTCTACCCAATCCATCAATTTCTTCACCTGTCTATTCCTACTTAAAAACCGAAAGATCCGCTTTTGTCCTAACCTTCTAATGACTAAGAATACGATAATTGCACCTAGACTCGTACCAAGCCATGAATATAGGAATCCTAACCACAGTCCAAAAGCAGCCGCATTCCCCACTACAAATACAACCAAAGGAAGAAAAGGTAGAATAGCCTCTAGCATTGGGAGAAAAATCCCAGGTAGGGGACCTAAATCTCGGTATTCTTCCATTAACTCTTCTATATTTTCTAAAGTGAAATACTCTTGTATGAATAACCAAAATTGCTGTAACGAATCCATTTCCATTAATTAATTCTCCTAGAGTATGTATTAAAACGTTCAATAAATAGCTTACTCTTATTGTACACAATATTGCTGTGAACAAAAAGAAAAGAAGAAATATAAGTGTGGATAAAAGCTCCATATTACAAGCACGAGGTCTTATAATATGGAGTCTTATTAGACTTATACGTCTTCTTACTCTTTACAAATATTCATCAAACCAACCAGCGATGTGGTCAAGGCGATGAATGCGAAGCTTAGGATTTCCACTTCTTGATAATTCATGATTGGATTCCGGGAAACGAACAAGCTTTGTTGGTTTCTTTTGATGCTTTAGCGTGATATAGAGCTGCTCTGCCTGTTCGACCGGACAACGATAGTCTTTTTCACCGTGTAAAATTAATAATGGTGTTTTAATATTATTTGCATACTTTAATGGAGAACAATCCCATAATCGATCATAATCAAAGGATTCACCACGAAGTACCTCCCACTCAGCAAAGAAATAGCCAATATCACTTACTCCGTAAAAGCTAATCCAATTGGAAATACTGCGCTGAGTTACTGCGGCTTTGAAGCGATTGGTATGGCCGACAATCCAGTTGGTCATAAATCCTCCATAGCTTCCTCCAGTTACTCCTAAGCGAGTCTCATCAATAAAATCATACTCTGCTAATACATAATCTACTGCAGACATAATATCTAGATAATCTTTCCCACCATAATCACCGCGTACAGCATCAACAAAGGTCTGACCGTATCCATCACTTCCTCTTGGATTGGTAAATAGCACGGCATATCCCTTTGCAGCATGCACCTGGAACTCGTGGAAATAGGTGTTTGCATACATAGCATGGGGACCACCATGAATTTCAACAACTAGTGGAACCTTCGCACCTTCTTTAAAACCGACCGGCTTCATTATCCAGCCATGGATATCCCAACCATCCTCTGCTTTAAAAGTTATAGCTTCAGCTGAAGCTAACTCAATTTCGTTTAAGAACTCATCATTAACAAACGTCAGTTGCTTTTTCTCACCTGTATTTAAATCAATGATAAACAAATCACCTGGGTGTGTTGGAGTGCTAATAGCTACAACAGCACGATGTGTATGAACATCAACAGTAAACGAATAAACATGCTGATCTCCTAAAATTACTGGATAGACTAGCCCCTCAACATTTCCGTAGTATACTGCGGTGCTCCCCTGATCACTTGCCAAAAAGTAAAAACCTTGACTATCCTCAGTCCAAACTAGTCCCCTTGATACACTACCAGAATGAAAGTCTCCAATGGCAACATCACCAACTTGAACATCCCATTCCTTTGTCAGACAAGTAATCTCATTTGCTTGAACATGATATAACCAAATTTTAGATAGAGTGGCTGATTTGAATTCCTGCTCATGTCCAATAAAAGATAAGATTTCCCCATCAGGTGACCAACTTGCCTGGCTAAAGCTACCTCCATTTGTAACTTTATCTAACGTCTTGTCCTTAACATGATAAATATAAAGATCTGATGTTAATTCATAATCAGCTTCATCAGATGGATTTGAAAATATGGCAATTTGTGAGCCATCTGGAGAAACAGCGCCAATTGAATAATCGTACTTCCCATCAGTAAGTACTTTAATTTCACCCGTTTCAGCATCTACAAGTGCGACTTGAGAGTATTTATGACTTAAGAACCCGCTAGCATCCGATTTATAAAACAACCTCTCTACAACAAGTGGCTCTAATTCTTTTTGATCCTCTGTCTTCCTCTTGCTTACCTCTAAGTCTCCCTCACCCAAAGTTAATGCAACCAGAAGGCTTTTCCCATCAGGTGACCAAGAAAACTGGTTAATCCCGTTAGCAGATTTGGTCAATTGACGCGGTTCCCCACCATTTACACTCATAATAAATAATTCATTTTTCTCTGCGCGATTAGAAAGGAAGGCAATTTTCTGTCCATCTGGTGACCAGGAAGGCTGTGTATCTCTATTTTTCCCATATGTAAATTGACGAATTGGGTCACCACTCTTGTCTCCTACAAACAGATGAGAATAATACTTGTGATCTTCTTCATTTGTTTCCGTTTGAACAAATACAAATTGATCCCCATTTGGTGAAAATAATGGATTATTAACTGATTTAAGTTTATATAGATCTGCTGATTGAATTCCTCTTTTTTCGCTCATAATGAAGTTGCCACATCCTTTTCTCGTTTTATAATTGTATTTCGATGCTAGGAGTGATTCTCCTTTAATACCTACAATATTTTACACTTGATTTTTTACTATTCATTCATTATGATTATAACACGAACACACGTTCTAAAAAAAGAGGTGAGTAAGACATGACACGTATACCTGAGGAAGATCGCTCCGTTCTTGAGCAATCGCTCTTTTTACCAATGGCATTGACTGTTTTCCAACGTGATTTATCAATTATTGAGAAAGCACCATTTAAGCTAAAGCAGCCATATATCCGCTGTATTGAAGAGTCAATGAATCATATCCAACGTGATTTAGCGATGTTAAAGCATGAAATGAAGAAAAAAAAGATGAAAGCCGAGCAGCTTACTCGTGATGATACTTTCACCTCTTTTCTATTTGTTTATAAAGGCTACGAAGAGCACCATAATTACTTCAATCCAAGGATTCGAAATAATGTTCAATCCCTTATGGAGAAATACTTATTGCAAACAAGGGCTTAGATTTACCGAACTTCACTTCTTCTAAAATAGGGAGAGGTAAGAAAAGACGTTTTTCGTTGATCAGGGGTTATTCTACTTGATAAAGTGGTTTTTAGCTGTGCAGTACGATACAGTTGATTTTCAAGAGAGCCTTTGGAGATCGATAGAATAATTTCCTCTCTATTTGAGAAAGTAAGGATGGTTTCATCATAGTGAGTAGATTGGATACTTTGAACAAAAGAGTGGGAAATCCAGGAACATTGCTGGCGGTTAGGAGATAATGTAGGGAAGAAATAAATATAATTCGAAGGATCAATAACAATCGGGGCTTTATGAGTGATACCCATAATGTCTTTCGTGCCTTCACGCCTACCTTTAAGGCTACTTCCAAAAAAGCGACAACTTCGATCAATAATGTCAATCGGCTTCATTTTCACGAGATACTCCGCGTCCATTTCTTTTACTAAAGAATGCACTCCCTTTTCGGTTACCTCAGGTAAAATCGCCATAGTGTAGGGACTAATTTCATATTCAGTTAAGATTTGTTTGTTCATTTATTTGCTCCTTTCATTGTCTTGATTCCATAATAAGACAAAATTCACCAAATTTAAAGCATTATATCTAAAAATTCTAATTATTTTTACAAAAAAACTATGTTTAAAGAAAAAACTATAAATCAGTTACTCTTATACTACTCCCCTTTTAGCAACAGGGCTGAAAGCTATAAAAAAGTGATTCCCATAAGGGAAACCACTTTTTTATACACAATTATGAGTTATTATACACTTGCATAATTTCCTTTTCAGCGAGGTATTCATTGCCTTCTTCGACTGCAATATGCTCGTCAACAGAATCTCCCATATTAGAACCACTAAAGTGATCGAATGCAGCCGTTACTGTCATCTGAGGATTCAATGGAGTTCCCAATGGAATTTCATTCTCTTTTCCAACCCCTGGATATCTTTCCTTCATGTATGAAACACCTCCCTTATTAGATTTTCCTTTTAATGCTCAGATTATCCGAATCCCTTATTTTTATTCAATTTCAATTTATTTTTAAAATTAAATGAATATTCTGATAAAAACTCGAATACATATAATATCCCACATCATTACCTGGGGCTTCAAAAAATCTAAGTCTCTTGTAAGAGACTATTGGGAGTGAGTGTTATGAAAGAAAGACCTTCATACTCAGATATCCACAAAGCCAAGGATCAAACTAAAGAAATTACACCAGAAAACGTCAATATATATGTACAAATGTTATTAGATGAGATTCTAATTAAAGCAAGAATCGAAAAATTACTAATTGAAATTGACTATGCTTTAGAACATCGAGATTACACATCGTTTCAAAGACTATCGAATGAGTACAAGCAATTAATCGAGGGTTCATAGAAGGGAAACACGGACTTAGAATGTCTTAGTAAATAGTCTGAAGAGAGAAAAGGGTAAACCTCCTTTGGTCTCTTCAGGCTATTTTTAAATAATATAAATTCTTAATATAAAAAAAAGTAGCCAAGCAATTAAATGCTTTGGCCACCTTTCTCATTTTAATGATCTTCTGTTTTAGCAGGTAAAATCTTTGTCTGTCCTTTACTTGAATCAGGAGATTTTTTCGTAATATTGTTAATAATATCAATTAAGTCTAGGCCAGATACATCCTTCACCATTTCTGGTGCTGTTGCCATTAACTGCGTTACATAGTTAGTTACACGGTTCGCGCCTTCACCGTTTCCTGTATCGACCACGGTAATTTTATCGATATTGCCAAGTGGTTGAGCAATCTTCTCAGCAAGTTCTGGAAGCATCTTCGCTAAGATATCGAGGATGGCAGCTTCACCATAGTTCTTATAGGCTTCAGCTAGCTTTTCTTTTGCTTCTGCTTCTGCTAAACCTTGTAGACGAATAACCTCTGCTTTTGCACTACCTTGTGCACGCTCTGCTTCTGCTGATGCTTTCGCTTCTGCTTCAATTTTATACTTAATTGCATCAGCTTCACGCATTCTTTTCGTCTTTTCTGCCTCTGCAGCCTGTTCCACTGAGAAACGGTCTGCTTCCGCTTTTTTCTTAACCTCAGCATCATATTGCTTCTCACGACGTAATATTTCTTTATCTTGAAGATCGATTTCTCGTTCTTTTCGTACAATTTCTACTTTCATACTTTCTTCGACAGCCTGTTGTTGAGAACGTGCTTCAGCAATTTTATAGGCTTGGTCAGCTTCCGCCTTAGCTGTATCCTGCTCACGTTTATAGGCCGCTACCTTTAATTGGTTATCTTTTGAAGCTTCAGCAATCGCAGTATCACGTAATAATTCTGCACGCTGCCCCTCTTCTTCTGCTACAGCTTTTTTAATACGAGAGTCTCTAATCGCTTCTGCTTCAGCAATTTCAGCATCTCGCTTAACTGCTGCAATTCGAGGACGTCCAAGCGCATCCAAGTAACCATGCTTATCACGAACATCTTTTATCGTGAATGAGACAATCTGAAGACCCATTTTCTTTAAATCCTTTGCAGCACTACCTTGTACCTCTTGAGCAAAACGGTCACGATTTCGGTATACCTCTTCTACTGTCATTGAACCTAAAATTGCTCTCAAATGACCTTCTAATACTTCTTGTGCCTCACTTCTTAAATCCTCAATTGGCTTTCCTAAAAATTGTTCAGCTGCTGTCGCAATTTCTTCAACAGTTCCACCGATTTTAATGATTGCTACCCCATCAGCCATAACAGGTACACCTTGTTCTGTATAGACCTCTGGTGTAGTGACGTCAAGCTTATGAGATAGTAAAGAAATAAATTCTGCCTGTTGGAAGATTGGAAGAATAAATGCTCCGCCACCCCTGACAATCTTTATTTTTCTACCTGATTCATCGGATAGTACATTTTTACTTCCTAAAAAAGAACCAGTGACAATCATAGCTTCATCTGAACTTACCGTTTTGTAACGGGCCCAAAAGGCAATCCCCAATACTAAAAATACCCCAATCACAACAATTGGTATAACTAAATACGGCTCTAACATTAACAAAACACCCCTTTTAATTTAATAAATCATAAGGTGACACCAGTAATGTGCCATCCTTAATCTCGATCACTAATGCTTTTGAACCAGAGGGAATCCCAATCTCATCGAAGCTAGCTGCAATTTGATTGGAGGAACCACCTCCAATAGAAAGGACAATTTCGCCATACCCTTTCTCTGGGATGGGAACGGTGACTTCACCTACCATTCCAACAAAATCCTGAACTGAAAAACCAATTGAATTTTCCGTATTTTCCATTGGTTTTACATAAAACAAATAAAAAAGGACACTTAAAACGAAGCCACAACAAAGTGCAAGAATAAAAACAATAACCGGTGAAAAGGATGTATAGAGTGTTAGTAAAATACCTGCTCCACCTAATGATGTTAGTGCACTCATTAATACTGTAGTGTTAAAAAATCCAGGTAAATCAAAGGTTAGTGCATCTAGGATCCCTTCCATCATGTTTCCGAGGAAGTCATCAAATATAACCGTTAAAAGCGTAAATATAATTCCAGTAATCAAGCATCCCCAATAGAGTTCTAGTATGTTGATCACCCCCTGTTCCTCTATGTAATACGAATTAAAAATAAAAAAGTTCCCAAATATTACAGCTTTTTTAATAATTTGACAAGATTTCGTAGAAGCTATGTATGATTGCCCTTCTATATTTTACATGAAATTAACTGGAATTTGGTGGTAATATTTATGAAAATTTCAAAAATATGGTTTATCATTCGCGACAGCATATGGCTAATCCCTTTTATTTATGGTTTTGTTTCAATAATTCTAGCCATTTTAAGCTATTACTTAGACAATTTCATTGCACATCATCCTAGTCTTTATGAATATATCCCAATCATATTTTTAGCCGATATTGACCTAGCCCTAACCGTTCTTAGTTCCATTGCGACTGCCTTGTTAACGATGACTACGATTACTTTTTCCTCTATTATGATTGTACTTACTACCTTTTTAACACAATTTTCACCTAGAACACTTCAAAATTTTATAACTGATCCACCTACACAAAGAGTACTGGCCGTTTTTGTTGGTGGTTTTATCTATTCAGTTATTCTCTTATTACTGACAAGGGAAACAAAGGTTCATCAGCTTTTCATCATGCCAACCCTTGCTGTCATTTATGCTCTAATCTGTCTCATCTTTTTTGTCTTCTTTATCCATCATGTCTCCAGATGGATTCAAGTAAGCAATCTCATTTTTGATATAACAACAAATGCGCTACAAATTATTCAAAAACACTTTATTGATAAAAAAGATACTCATCCTGATGCCCCTTGGGAGGACTGGGAGTATGACGAAATCCTCCATTCCACTCCGCATCAGGTTTTCCCTAAGCGATCTGGCTACCTTCAAACAATTGACAAAAAAGGTTTACTGCAACAAGCAACACTCGATAACACGATTGTTCGTGTTGAAATAAGGGTCGGAGAATTTATTGATACGGAGTCTCCCATTCTCTCGATCTGGAAGATGGAGGATAAGCAAATCCATCCTGATTATTTACGTTTTGTCTCATTAGGACTAGAGAGAACAACAATTCAAGACTTAGAATTTGGCCTTACCAAGCTTGTGGAAATTGCATTACGAGCAGTTTCACCTGCTCTCAATGATCCTAATACAGCGATTAACTGCATTTCACAAATAGGGAAAATACTTGCTAAAATTTCTACCAAGCATCTACCAAAAGCATTTATAAATGATGAGAACCGAAGCTTGCGTATTATTATGGAGCAACCAGATTTTATGGAGTATTTATATAAAACCTTTTATCAAATTCGTCATTATGGAAAGGATGATATTTCAATCATATCCTCCATCATTCAAGCACTTACTCTTATAGCATCTAATAATGATGCTGCCATAAAAAAAGATGTATGGACGTTTGCTCAATATATTACAGAAGGTATTAACCAGGAGAGCCTACTTTCATTGGATAAACATTATGTAAATGAGAAGTTACGGAAGCTAGCTAAAAAAGCTGGACAACCTGAAAAAGCATTACAACTCACATAACTTATACATGAATTTCTTCATTCTACAAATAATACCAAGGAATCAATAAAATGGAATGGAGTAGTTGTTTTGAAATTCACATCATGTGTACTCTTACTCTCAATTTTGTTTATGCTTCCGCACTATAGTTACGCTACACCACTTGAAGGAGAGCCTATAAATGAAGCAAACATTACCGAATTATTAAATGAATATCAGTTAACTAAGCCTGATTTAGAGAAGCTTTTACACCAGGTTGGAGACCAAGTTGAGGAATACACGTTTATCGAAGATCTCAATCATGCTGTTTCCTATTATATTGAACATGCTGAGGATTTAGCTGGATTATCAAATTTCTTTTCTTACATCGGCTTGTCTGATGGTGAAGTATCAAAGCTCTATCATCATGTTACTTCATTAGAGC
This sequence comes from Bacillus sp. AK128, assembly GCF_053903075.1. Classification (NCBI taxonomy): domain Bacteria; kingdom Bacillati; phylum Bacillota; class Bacilli; order Caryophanales; family Bacillaceae; genus Bacillus; species Bacillus sp. AK128. The sequence continues at coordinate 3,312,938 of NZ_CP096379.1, forward strand.
AGCCCTCCTTATTTCAACAACTAACTGCAATAAAAAAACAGCTAAATACGAATACTGAAGAGCCTAAACTTATTTCAACTGATCAAAAAAAAGAGGTGTTTCCGGTTTTTAATGAAGTGCTAAATTTGTATCACCTAGTGCCTACCTATTATGTAAATTCTACTCCACTAAAAACTGTTGACCATGTTGAGTCCTTAAATGAACTGCATGGGAAGAGTGTAAAAATAGATTTACATAATCGGCAAGGAGATTTAATTGGTGATATTTATTTAACTTCTGACATGCTTCACGATGACTTCATTCTCCAAACAAGTCAACAGCTTCTGCGTATAGGAGAAACCAAACAATCAATTAATCAGCTTCTGAATGAACAGAATGTCATGGGTGAAGCAAAGGCTCCATACACCCCTAGTCTATTCTATGGAGCAGTTTTACTACTTGGTAGTACCGTCTATTATTTATTTTCAATGAATAGAGTGAAACGATAATGAAGATCCAACCCAAACTTTTAGAAAGAGGCTGGGACATAAGTATTTCAGTTAGTGAAAAACCCGAACAATTAGGTGATATTTTGATGTATCTTTCACCTGCTAATTCGGGTCTTTTTATTTTTCTTTTATTGATTTGTTTATAATTGCATTCTATTTTTTAAAACTTGTGGAATGGAGCGGAAGACGCTCGACTCCTGCGGGAGATAGAGGAAAGGCTGAGACCCCGCAGGCGTAGCTTGTCTAGTTGCAGTGCCCAGCTCCTCGAGGTCAAATAACCCTACATCAAGAAATGGGAAAGAGCACCCTTTTCTTGATGTAGGAACATTTGCTTGTCGGAGCTAACCGGGCACTTCCACTTTTCTATGAGAAGGCTCAGATTCCTCCCCGCGGAAAGCGAGCGGCTGCAGCGCAATGGAACAACCCTGTTTTTCCAGCTTAACTAGTTAATAAGTATAAAAAAAACGAAAACAGTATTATGATAGGTAGACTAATTTTGAGATTATTCGTCTTTGAGACTGAGGTATTAGGTTATGTCCCAGCCTCTCTCTACTCATCCTCCAAAGAATAAGTCAATTAGGTTTGATGCTGTCGAAGAATTTTGATTGTAAAATTCTGAATAACCACAGTTCTTACAGAAAATAACAGTAAACCTGTTATGTTGAATATCAAACATTTTCGACAAACCTGTTCCTGTCATCGCTACTTCCTTAGTGCCTGTTTCTCTGTGACCACATTTTATACAGCCTTTCTCACCCATCGTCATCTCTCCTTTTGAAGTATATTATTAAGTACGATTAAGGAGTGACGGGGTTTCATTTAATTACAGATGATCTCACCGTCTTCTATTATAATTAGTACTTTCATTCCGTCAGAATTTCCCTAAAAGTCTCATCAAGTGTTTTATAAGCAAACTGGAAACCTGCTCGTTCAAGACGTTCCGGTAGAACCCATCTACTTTTTAGGACCAACTCTGTCTCCGTCTTAATCACCAGAGAACCAAGCTCAAGGATAAACTTAGGAGCAGGTAACCCTACTGGTACCTTCATTGCTGTCCTAAGCTTTTTCATAAGCTCTCGATTACTAACTGGTTCTGGGGCAGTACAATTGAATACACCAGCGAGTTCGTTTCTAGATTTTAAGAAGAGTATAATATTGAACAAATCCTCCACATGAATCCAACTAAACATTTGGTTCCCTGGCCCTTGGATTCCCCCTAGACCAAACCTTACTAAATTTTTATAAGGTGTCATGACGCCTCCGCCTTTTCCTAATACAATCGCAATCCGTAACGCAATCTGTCTTGTCTCAGGCAGTTGATAAGCGAAGAATGTTTCTTCCCATGCTGTCGCTACATCTACAGAAAATCCTGACCCAATTTCTCCTGTCTCCTCTGTCATTGGACGGTCTTCAGCATGTCGATATATCGTTGCAGTACTGGAGTTATACCAGATCTCTGGAGGTGAGCTGCATGCCAGAATCGTCCTTCCGATTATGTTAGTTGTCTCAATCCTCGAACGCATAATTTCCTTTTTATTCGCATCATTATACCGACAATTAACCGACTTTCCAGCAAGATTAATGACCATCTCAGCCCCTTCAAATGATTCTTTCATTGCCTCTTGATTATCCCAAGAAACATGCTGGGGCTGTCTTGAAATGATCCTAACGTCATATTCCATTTCTTCAAAACGTCGTTTAAAATAGTTCCCTATAAATCCTGTCCCACCTGCTAGCACTACCTTCTTCTTCATGTTTACCACTCCAATTAAAAGGGTTAAGTTCATGCTGTATCTATGAATCCATGAATTTCCACTATAATATGTAAGACTTCTATTTAAAACGGAGTATACCTTCTAATGAAGAAAGAAAAACCAAGCAAAGTATTAAATGCTTGGTTTCCACAAAATAGTTATCTATTAAATTGTGCTTCCTCGGTAGAACCCTTTAAAGCTGTTGTCGAGGAGGTTCCACCTGTAATCACTTGAGATACCTCATCAAAGTAACCCGTTCCAACCTCTCTTTGATGACGTGTCGCTGTATATCCGTATTGCTCACTTGCAAATTCAGCTTGCTGTAGTTCTGAATACGCCCCCATTCCTCTTTGCTTGTAGCCTCTAGCAAGTTCAAACATGGAATGATTCAGTGCATGGAAGCCAGCGAGTGTAACAAATTGGAACTTATAGCCCATTTTTCCTAACTCTTGCTGGAATCTCTCAATTGTATCGTCATCAAGCTTCTTCTTCCAGTTGAAGGATGGTGAACAATTATAAGCTAATAGTTTACCAGGGAACTCTTTATGGATTGCATCAGCAAATGCTTGTGCTTCCTCTAGACTTGGTTCTGCTGTCTCGCACCAAATTAAATCAGCATAAGGAGCATAAGCTAACCCTCTAGCAATAGCCTGATCCAGGCCTGCATTTGTTCGGTAGAAGCCTTCCTCTGTCCGTTCTCCCGTGATAAATGGATGATCGTACGGGTCAATATCACTTGTAATTAAATCCGCTGCGTTTGCATCTGTTCTTGCAAGTATCACGGTTGGTACACCCATAACATCAGCAGCTAGACGCGCCGAAATTAGATTTTTAACAGCGGTTTGGGTTGGTAATAGCACTTTACCACCTAGATGGCCACACTTCTTTTCAGATGATAGCTGATCTTCAAAATGCACCCCACCAGCACCTGACTCAATCATTCCCTTCATAAGCTCAAATACATTAAGCTGACCACCAAAACCTGCTTCCGCATCCGCCACAATGGGAGCAAACCAATCAATATCCCCGCTACCTTCTAAATGCTGAATTTGGTCCGCTCTTTGTAAAGCCTGATTAATTCGTTTCACTACTGCTGGTACACTGTTTGCAGGATATAGACTTTGGTCTGGATACATATGTCCTGATAGGTTAGCATCAGCTGCCACCTGCCACCCGCTTAAGTAGATTGCTTTTAATCCTGCTTTTACTTGTTGAACTGCTTGATTTCCAGTTAGCGCTCCAAGAGAATTCACATAATTCTCACTGTGTAAGAGATTCCACAGCTTTTCTGCACCGCGTCTTGCAAGAGTATGCTCAATGTCAATTGATCCCCTTAGCTTCAGTACATCCTCTGCACTATAAGGTCTAGTAATTCCATTCCAGCGTTGATCCATTTCCCAGTTTTCCTTTAGCATTTGTAATCTTTGATCAGTCATTTTCGTAGTCCCCCTTGTTATAACACAGAATTTTTACTTCTTGTGTTATTATATAACAGTGTTTTTATTTTTGTAACCCCTTTTTTGTAAAATTATCCAAAATTTTTTTCACTACTTCTACTTGATCCCCATCAAACCCTGATTTAATCATGTTTTCACGCAAAAAAAAGAGGCTTACAACTGTAAGTCTCTTTATACTGCTGTTTCAATTAATTGTTTCTTTTGAATATCAATACTATTTAACTGTGTTATAACACGCAACTGCTCTGCATTAATTCTTCTAACAATTGCTAAAACTAGATGGTTATATGCCTTTACTTGTTCTAAAGAGTCACTAATTTGACTTTGAATGACCCAGTCTGTAATCAAACCGTCAAAGAAGTAATCAGCAAATTTTTCTAAGCTTGAAAGTTCAAGAGTGTTTGTAAATTCTGCTTCAATATCTTCTAATTCTTTTTTAAGTTTATTAGCAAGGTACTGTGCATCTTGCATATAGCTTTTTGCCTCATCTAAATGATTATGCTTGAGTGCAGTTGATACCATACCACCACCAAATAAATCTACTACTCCCCAGCCCTTAGCGTTTTCAAGAGCTGCCGAAACATTAGTTAAGCTCTTTCTTACATTTTCTGCTGCCACTAATGCTTCTTCAAGCTCAAGCTGTTTACAGATGAGCTGATTGCTTTGATCATCTAGAAGTTCTAGGCGATTGATGTAAGTAGACTGTTGTGTTCTTATGTATTTCTCTTTTTCAGAAAGTAGCAGGGTAAGCTCAGTTTCTGCATTTTTTATAGCATCAAGACTGGTTGTCAGTAAGTCAATTTCATGTTCAAGACTTCTTACTTCTGCTTTGACTTCATCATATTGTAACTTAGCTAAAGCAGCTTCTTGCTTTTCTTGAATTAAACGCTCTTCTTTTGTACCTAAGATGGTTAAAAATACAGCGTTTACACTTAATCCCTCAAGTGCTTCAACATCAAGGTTCTCTAGTTGTAGTGTTGCCTTAAGTCCTTCTAGTTTTAAAGTTGCTTGTTTAAACTCTTGGCTGTATGAGATCAGCTGTTTTTCCATTTTCCTCTTCACTCGAACCTGTTCTTGGGCAATTCTGATATGTTTATTTAACTCCACTAGCATTAAAAAATTCCCCCTTTTTCTATTTGACGGTCGAAGTTTAAAAAAGGTTTCATTTTTTTCAGCATAATTTAATATTTTTTTGACATGTTTTTATCCTAGTATCTCTATCTACACACCCTGATTTAGAGGCTTTTCCACTATAACTAACGTTTTGTAAATTGTATCGTTTTTCATTCATTTTGTTTACCATGTTCAACAATTCGTACTAGAAAAACAGTTCAAAAAAAGACCGCCTATAAAGACGATCTACTTCAATAAATTAGTTACCTGTTCCTGTGTTGGTAGAGCGGTCATTGCCCCTTTAACGGAAGCTGCAAGTCCACCTGACACACTTGCAAATTTAGCGAACTCAACTATTTTCTCTATGGTTAAAGTATTTAAATCCGAACCATGCTCACTTAGCTGATAAAGGATCGCAGAGACAAATGCATCGCCTGCCCCTGTTGTATCAATGGCATTTACTTTCATTGCTGATACTTGTTCGGTTTGGCCTTTATAATAAACAAGGCTACCTTCAGCACCTAAGGTAACAAATATTAAAGGAATTTGGTACTTCTCTATTTCCTTCAAGCCATCAGCAAGATCTGTTTTTCCAGTGAGAAATTCTAACTCTTCCTCTGAAATTTTAAGCAAATCTGCTTCAGGAAGTAATGATGTAATGACTTCTTTAGCTACTTGAGGGGACTCCCATAACCCAAGACGTAAATTAGGATCATAGGATAAGAGTAATCCCTCCTGTTTCGCCAAACGAATTGCCTCAAGAGTAGCAGATCGACTTGGTTCATGAATCATCGAAATAGAGCCGAAGTGAAGGATATTGTTTTCCTTAAACAGGTCTGGCTGAATGTCTTCTTTATAAAGAAGCTGATCAGCACTTCGTTTTATGTAGAAGTCAAAGCTTCTTTCACCGTTTTCTTTATTCGTAACAAACACAAGACCTGTTTTAGATTCATCTGTTTGTAAAAAAGCTTCCACATTCACACCGTAGGAATTCAGAGTATCAACTAGAAAGTCACCTAATACATCTTTTCCTACTTTTCCTAAGAAACTAGCTTTGCCACCTAGTCTGGAGACTCCTACTGCAACATTCGCTGGAGCACCCCCTGGACATTTTTCATAAGTTATATTACTCGCATCCAGTGGAATAAAATCAATCAATGCTTCTCCAAGACATATAACACCCTTCAATAGTTCCACCTCAAACTTTTTTACCCCTAGTATATACTAAACCGTTGTTAATATCATTTCTTCTCAATTTCCTTTAACTCATACGTATCCAAAAAGTGAATTCGCTCGAGCATCGTCGGATGAGTATACCTAAAAATTTTCACCAGTAATGGTGGATTTACCTGACTTAAATTCGATTTTGATAGCTCCTGAAATGAGCCTACTGCTGCAACTTGATCTTCTGTTAGCTCCACGGCATACTTGTCAGCTTCAAGCTCGTGATATCTCGAGACTGTATTACTGACTGGAGTGAATAGAAAAGACAAAACCGAGAGTAGTAAAAAGAATAATGGAATCGTAGCGATATCCTGGACGCGCTGAATCCCCATCCGATTTCCCCATTTTCGAACAATCATATTCATCAGTCGATAGATTAGATATAAACCAGCTAGTGAAACTGCCATATAACTTATGATTCCTAAGAACACATGTTTTTTCACATAATGCCCCATTTCATGTGCCATAATGAACAGAACTTCAGAATCCTCTAGTTTGTTTAAGGTAGTATCCCATAGGACAATTCTTGAGTGATCACCAATTCCATTCACATAAGCATTCATTGCATTTGTCTTCTCAGACATATTGACCTCAAATACATGAGCAGCAGGAATCCCCGCTTCATCAGCAAGAGATAGAATTTGAGCCTCTAGCTCCTTATCTTTTAATGGATAAAAATCATTATACAAAGGATCAATATAAACTGGCTGAATAAACGTTAAAAATAAGGTGAACGGAACCGATAAAAACCAAGCATATAGCCACCAGCGTTTCTCACTTTTTCTCATCAAGCTATATAACACAATGACAATAATCGCCGTTAGTAAAAAATTGATCCAAAAATCTAGTAAATAATCCTTCATCCAGCCTTGGAATGGTTGAACACTAATCCCATATTCCTTTGACAGATTGTACCCATATAGCTGAAAAGGTAAAGTTAAAATCGTTGTAAACAAGGTCATCCAAAATAGATAAATAGAAATTTGAAGAACCCTAAATCTTGCTGTCATTTGTGACCAGGATTGTATTTTAGACGATAAGCCAACACCTAATAAGATAAATAATAAGACCCATTCATATGGAGTCGTGAGAAAGTATAAGATATTTCTTACCTTGGAATATTCCTCACTTAATAATAGCTGCTGATCATTCATGAATGTTGCTGGATCTGCTGCCGTTCCTTGATATGTACTTGGAATCGTTGTATCGGCCCATTGGAAAATATACAAATACATTACTACGCTAAAAAGTATGTATACAATAACTGAACTCCACACAGCTTTCTTCATCGTTTGTCCCTCCTAACTAGTCCTCATTTTTATACTTAGTCCAAAAATAAAGATTTAGAACTTGTTAGTCCACACTAAAATTCATTCTAGAAGATCTGATCATAAACACCTTAAAGATTCCAGTTTTATTCTACAGCAATTCATCCATAAAACAAAAACAGCCGGCGCTCCGACTGTTTGATTACAAAAATATTGAATAAACCGTAAGTACCCCAATTGTCCCTAAAACAACGACGATCGCATTTGCACCAAAATAGGCAATTAGAAAAGCTACCCCTGCCCCAATGATTCCAAACCAAAGATCTTCACTAACTAAAAAGATACCCGGGACAATAAGCGCTCCTAGTGTGGCAAATGGTACATTTTTTAATACTCCTTGAATAAAAGGATGTAGCTCCTTACCTCCTAATGATACAAGCGGAATCATCCTAGGGATATAGGTAACGATGGCCATTCCGACAATCATCAAAATTATATTATGATCCATGCTGTTTCACCCTTCTTCCTACTACCACTTCTACCACCAACGAAGAAAGCAAGGTCGCGCTAACAATCGCCCATCCTGGTGCCATAAATTGATAAAAAATGGTATTCAATATCGCTGCTAAACCAGCTAAATACACAACCTTTTTCTGTTTTTTCAAGGATGGTACTAGCAGTGCGATAAACATTGCATATAAAGCGATTCCCATGCTTTCCTGTAAGGTGCTCGGTAAACTTGAACCAATGAGGTAACCAATAACCGAATTAATGACCCAGCTCCCGTAAGAAACCGAAATAACACCAAACATAAAGCCTGTTGAAACCTTTCCCTCTCTTGTTGCGACAACAGAAAAGGTTTCGTCTGTGATTCCAAAGGAATACAAGGCTTTTATAGGTTTCGGAGCATCTTCTAGCTTTTCGTATAAAGAAGCACTCATTAAAAAATGTCTGATGTTTACGATGAAGGTCGTTAAAACGATCTCAAACGCCCCTGTTCCTAAAGACAATAGACTTAGTGACATGTATTGTGAAGCACCGGCAAAGACAAGAAGACTCATTAAGAAGGTCTCCGTAACCGTCAATCCCGTTGCTTTCGCTAAAAGTCCAAATGCTAAAGCAATCGGCATATAGCCAATTCCAATTGTAATCCCCGCTTGCAAGCCATATGTAAATGATGATGGCTTTTTGTCAATGGCTGTAGCTCGCAACTCACTTTACCCCTTTCAAACTGTTCCTTGTTAAAATGTATCCTTATTTTCTATTATTCTATTCGTTTTTGCAATGAAAATATCTGTTAATCTTAAGGAGTGGGTATAGTACGTTAGGGGTTGACTATTCAAATTTGAGTTCGACGCATATCTACTCATTTACAAATACTACCATTATATTCTAACAACTAAAAATGCACGATATTTTTAAAAATGAGTATATTTGAATCCAAACTGAGCCTATTTTTAATAGATTAAACAATAAAACACCTCTTTCTCACGAGAGAAAGAGGTGTTTTTGTTTTCTATTAACAGTTACAAGCCATTATTATATATTCCTATTTGGACCTTTAAAAATAAACCATTCAAGTTCCAGTTATCTACCTTTAAAATTCGGCTTTCTTTTTTCACTAAAAGCCTCTAATGCCTCTATTCGATCTTCTGTTGGAATGGTGACCTCATACGCTTTTCTTTCTAGCTGAAGTCCGGTTTGAAGGTCTGCATTCATCCCCTGTTTAATCGCATACTTAGCCTGCTGGAGCGCAATCGGTCCATTTTTGGTCATTTCCCTTGCAAAAGCAACTGCTTCCTCAATAAGTAAATCAGCATCAACTACTTTTAAAAGGAGTCCATATTGATAAGCCAGGTCTGCATCCATTTTTTTCGCAGTTAAAATTAGTTCTAATGCCTTAGATTCCCCTACAATTCTCGGAAGCCGTTGCGTACCACCTGCCCCCGGAATAATGGCAAGACTAGTTTCCGTCAGACCCATCACAGCATCACGAGCCGCAATCCGGAAATCACATGATAAAGCAAGCTCCATTCCCCCACCAAAGGCAAAGCCATTGATCGCTGCAATGGTCGGTTGAGGTAGTTGATCAATAGCTGTAAAGACTTGATTGATTTTATGTAAATTTCTCTTTACCTCTTGCGTTGACAAAGTCTTCCGCTCTTTCAAATCTGCCCCTACACTAAAAGATTTATTACCTGCACCCGTAAAAATAATGACTCTTACCTCGGGATTAACCCTGAGTACATCTATAATCTTCTCTAGTTCACATAATGATTCATAATTAAAGCTGTTTAGACTATCTGGACGATTTAAAGTAACATAGGCAATATGATTTTCAATCCGATATAATACTAACTCCACTTCTGACAGCCCCTTTCTAACTCCAAGTTATACATATAAGATACTTCTCTAAAGATTATTCGAATCCTTTTTATAGATGACAAAAATGATACCGCTTTCATTATTTGAAGTTTAAAAAAGTCTACCGTTTAAGTAAGATTTCCTTTGTTTTTGCTCGAATTTCTGTATATATGCACGACTTTTACACATTTGTGCACGAGTTTTTCCCATTTATGCACGACTTTCACCCATTTATGCACGAAAACTATACTATATGCACATTCCACCAATCAAGCAGAGTCAAGTCCCACTCCCCAAAGCCAAAAAAATCGACCTACAAATGTAAGCCGATTTTTTGATCCTTCTATAAAACTATGATTGTAAAACTTTATCCTTTAATGATCTTCTAAGTATTTTACCTGTTGTATTCTTTGGTAGCTCTTCTAGAAATTCTATGGAACTAGGAATCTTGTATTTAGCAAGATGCTCCTTACAATAGTCTAGTAGCATTTCTTCAGTGATTTCGTCTTCCTTCTTTGTAACTACAAAGGATTTTACGGCTTCTCCAAAGTTTTCGTCAGGAATTCCAATTACAGCAACTTCTACCACTGATGGGTGAGCGTATAACACCTCTTCTACCTCACGAGGATAGACATTGTAGCCACCAACAATTATCATGTCCTTTTTACGGTCCACGATATAGAAGTAACCTTCCTCATCCATACGTGCTAAATCTCCGGTATATAACCAGCCCTCACGAATTGAGTGAACAGTGTCCTCTGGAAGCTTGTAGTAGCCTTTCATCACGTTTGGACCACGGACGATTAATTCTCCAACCTCACCTACAGGAACTTCTTCACCAAGCTCATTAACGACTTTGTTTTCTACATTCACAATACTTTGCCCGATGGAGCCTGGTTTTCTAGGACGATCTAATGGGTTAAAGCATGTAACTGGTGATGCTTCTGATAAACCGTAGCCTTCAGATACAGCAACTTGGAATTTCTTTTCAAACGATTTTAAAAGTGCTACTGGCATCGATGCGCCACCAGAAATACAGAGTCTTAACGATTTTAGATCCTCTGCATCTGCATTAGGGAATTGTACTAGGAAATTATACATAGTTGGTACACCAGCAAACACAGTAGCCTCTAACTCTTTTGTAATAGTGAAAATATCACCAGGGCTAAACCTTGGAACGATAATAACACTTGAACCATTTAATAATGGTGCATTTAAGGCAACGGTTAAACAGAACACATGGAACATTGGCAATGTTGCAATGACACGGTCTGTTTCATTAATTTTCAAATAATCAGCCGTATCCTTTGCGTTACTATATATATTCTTGTGAGTCAGCATCGCACCCTTTGGCTTTCCAGTTGTACCAGATGTATACAGAATAATTGCAACATCTTCTTCATTAAGCTCAGGTCCTTCAAAAAGATGGCTACCGGATCCAACAAAGTTAGTAAACGATTTCAATTTTGAATATACTGAAAGCTTTGTAATATCAAGCGGTTCTTGCCCATCCTCCTTAGGAGTTTCACAATAAATAACTTGTTCTACCTTAGGAAGTGCCCCACTCATTTTTTCAAAAAGTGGAATCAATAAATCTAACCCAACTACTACCTTTACATCTCCATTATTAAGAATGTATCCAATTTCTTCAGGAGTATAAATCGGATTGATTGGAATTACAGTTGCCCCAGCTCTTAAAGCACCATATAGAGCGATAACAAAATGCGGGCTATTTCCAAGCAATAAACCTACATGATCTCCTTTTTTAATCCCCATATTTGTTAGTGCATCCGCAAACTTTGACACCGTAGCATCTAGTTCACGATAAGAACTTTGAGAATTCAGAAAATAATAAGCAGGTTTTTCCCCAAACTTGAGAGCGTTTTCTTGCAATTTTTTACTTAGATTCATACATTTCCCCCTCCACATGAATGAATAACCATTCATTTTATTTACTATTACTAATTATATTTCATGAAAACGTTTACTTCAAGTGGAGTTTTGAGAAATGCACAATTTTTTCCATAATTCTGTGAAAAAGATTATTGTAAAATATTTCTTTACTATTCCTTTTTCCAATTCCAACCAGTTTTTGCTAGCTCGATCTTTCCATTAAAATGCTCTTGGGCCTGGTTCTTTAAATCTAGATGATTTCCAAAGTGAGGTAAATGGGTTAACAATAGTTCGCCTACCTCTGCTTGTGACGCCAGTTTACCTGCATCTGAGCTTGTCATGTGGCCGGCTCCCTCCCCGTCCATCCCTTGATAAAGATTACATTCAGTAATTACCAAGTCTGCATTTCTAGAAAAAGATACAAGTTCGTTAAAATAGGATGTGTCTGCTGTATATACAACTGTTGTATCCCGATTACTAATTCTCATTGCATAGCAATCTGCAGGATGCTTAGTTTTAAGAAATGTAATGGTGAATGGGCCTACCTCTAAAGGAAGCTCAGGATTATATTCGACACCTTTAGTGACTCCTTCATATGTAAGTCTTTCAAATCCCTGTTGGTCCTCCCTGTGCCCATAAATCAGTAGTGTTGGAGGCTTTGTCCCAATAAACCCTTTAATCAAACGAGCATACTGCAAAGTGCCGACATCACTTATGTGATCATTATGGTAATGAGACAGAATTACAGCATTAAGATCTTCAGGATTACAATAATTTTGGATCTGTGATATAACACTACTTCCACAGTCAACTAAAAGCTTAAAGCCCTCCGCTTCAAATAAATAACCTGAAGTAGCCTCATTTCTAGCTGGAAAGCCACCCCAATAGCCTATTACCGTTATTTCCATTTCCATATTCCTCCTTTTTTAAGAAAATCATAACAAAGACTAGACTAATACACAATTTTAAAACTGTTACAAAACAGATATTGACTTATGGTGTTTTGTTATAATACAATGGTGTTAACAATAACAAGGGGGTATGCGACATGTTAATCAAAAGTACAGAGTTTTTTAAAAACCTACCAGCAAAACAGTGTATGGAATGTGGTAAGGAAATCGATGAGCAGCATGAGTGTTATATGAATCATTGTGAAAACTGTATCAAAATTGGCGATTAATAGTCCTACTCGAAATTAATATTAAACTACTCCCCTCGGTATACTTACTGTGGGGATTTCTTTTAAAAAAAGACCTGTGCCATATATACGACACAGGTCCTTCTTGTTATTATCCTTTTACAGATCCTCCAAGTAGTCCTCTTACGAAGAATCTCTGAAGTGCAAAGAAAACGGTCAGCGGCATAATCATGGAGACGAAGGCAGCCGAAGTTAAAAGATGCCAATCGTTTCCCCGAGAACCTACCATGTCGGCAATTCTCATCGAAAGAACCTGTACATCAGGACTAGATCCTAAAAATACTAAGGCAACTAAGTAATCATTCCAAACCCACAAAAATTGAAAGATTCCAATTGAAGCTAAGGCAGGAATGGAAAGTGGAAGAATAAGCTTTGTGAAGATCGTAAAATTGGATGCTCCGTCTATAAAGGCAGATTCAAATATATCCTTTGGAAGCTGACTTATATAATTGTATAAAAAATATGTCGCGAGAGGCAGTCCAAAGGCAGCATGAGCTAACCAAATTCCAAGATAGCTACCATTCAAGCCTAGCGCCGTATAATCCTTTAAAATCGGGATTAATGCAACTTGTAACGGAACGACTAACAACACAATAACTATTACAAATAAAATTTTTCTTCCAGCAAATCTTAACCAGGCGAAAGCATATGCCGCAAATGTAGCAATCAATAAAGGTAATATGGTTGCTGGAACTGCCACCGTTAGAGTGTTAAGAAAGGTCTTAGTAAGATTACTCCCCTGCTCCGTCATGGTCTCGCCATTCCCTAAAGTGATTTGATATTGCTTTCCTCCAAGAACTGCTTCATAGTTTTCTAACGTGAAGTTCGTATTCATCGTCCACTCCTTCTCCTGAACACTAAGAAGTCGAGCACGACGGTTTTCCCATTTCAATCGTGTATTGTTAGGGAGAACAACTCCTTCATTTAACTGGTCATTCGTGTAGATTTCTCCGTTAACTTCTATCGGTTGACGTAAATCTGTGTCCTCCGGTAGCGTGATTGTTTCAGTATCTACCCAATCCTGGTGAGGAAAAATCGTCCACCATCCTGTCTCTAAAATATCATCAGCTGGTCGAAACGATGAGATAAATAACCCTAAGGTAGGAATTAACCAAATGAGACAAAGAAGAATCAGTACTAAATTAACCAAAAGCTTTGATGATTTTGCTCCATTCCGTTTCATCTAGAACCCCCCCTGTTTACGAAATTCTCTTAAGTTGATGATGATGACAGGGATAATCGCAATAAGTAAAACAATTGCTAGCGTTGAACCGTAACCAAAGTTGCGGTACATGAAGAATTGACGATAGAACTGAGTTGCTACTACGTCTGTTCCATATTGTCCACCAGTCATGACCATAATAATGTCAAAAATCTTTAACGTAAATACAATGATGGTTGTTGAAACTGTTAAGATCGTTCCCGAAATATACGGAATGATAATCTTAAAAAAGATGGTTATTTCAGTTGCTCCATCAATACGAGCTGCTTCCAATAATTCCTCTGGAATCCCCTTTAATGCTGCAGAAAAAAGGACCATTGCAAAACCTGTCTGCATCCAAATTAAAATAATAATCAAAAAGAGGTTATTCCAAGGCTGTAGTAAGCTTGTCCAAGCTTGGGGTTCACCACCAAATGCCACAACAATAGCATTGAGCAATCCTATCTGTCGATCTCCTGGCTGATAATAGTAAATAAACTTCCAAATAACACCTGCTGCTACCATTGAAATTGCCATTGGCATGAATATAATACCTTTAGCCAGTTTTTCAAAGCTACTTCGATCAGCAAGAACTGCAATGAGTAAACCGAACACCACACATGCTGTTGCACCAATAGCTACCCACAATAAATTATTCCGAAAAGCTGTTAATAAAAGGCGATCCGTGAAAACAGCCACATAATTGGACAACCCTACAAATTCACTAGAGTCAGGCCCCATAAAGCTTAAATAAATGGTACGTATAGTTGGTAGTAGTAATAACCAGCCAAGTAAGAGGACAACCGGTCCAATAAATATGTACGGTTGTAGAAAACTTCTCACCTTATCTGGGTACAACTCGACAAGCCAATTTAAAGAATAATAAATGGTGTAAATCCCAAAGACACCCCAAATAATTGCGAGTAATGCATAGAGAGCCGGATTCAAAGGGACATCGCGGAGAAAAATGAAGATCCCTGTATGCAAGACTAAGTTGGCAATGGGAATGACAAAGGAAAGTACAATTAAACTGACAGTCGATACTTTTTTAGCTTCCACACTCATATTAACCCTCCCTTTTAAGTGTAGTAAAAAGATAAAGGACTGGACTTATTTGTCCAGTCCAAATGGAATGCTTTCTATACCATTACTTATTAAAACCTGCTTGTATTTCCTCAAGCGCTTGTTCGAGCTCTACATTACCACTCACGTAATCTGTAATTCCTTTCCAGAAAGTCCCTGCACCGACTGAACCTGGCATTAGGTCAGAGCCATCGAATCGAATGGTGTCTGCATTTTGAACTAACTCAGCCATTCGACGCTCTACATCTGTTGTATACCATTCCGGATCAGCATCGTTCATCGGTGCCACTACACCACCTGACTGAATCCAATTCTTGATAGACTCACCCGTTGTAAAGAATTCCATAACCGCACGGACTTCTGGACGATCATTAAACATCGCATAAATGTCACCCGCAACTAATACAGGCTTACCATATTCTTCATTAATCGGAGGTAAGTAGAACCAATCATAATCTTCGCCTGCAACCGTTCCTTCAGGAAAGAAGCTTGTGATGAAACTACCTTGACGATGCATATAAGCACTTGGAGGGCTATCAAACATCGGCTTTGGAGAATCTCCAAACGAAGTCGTTACAATTGATTTTCTTCCACCATACACATAGTCCTCTGTAAACCATAAGTTTGACATCACTTCAAATGCATTTTTTACTTCTGGTGACGTAAACGGTAGTTCCCCCGTTACCCACTTATCATAATTCTCTGGGGTAGTCGTACGAAGCATAATATCTTCAATCCAGTCTGTTGCTGGCCATCCAGTAGCAGCACCTGACTCAATTCCAATCGCCCACGGGGCATCACCATCAGCTGCGATTTGATCAGAAAGCTCAAGCATCTCTTCCCATGTCTCTGGTACTTCATAGCCTGCTGCTTCAAATTCTGCTTTTGGATACCATACTAAGCTCTTCGCACTACTACGGTTCCAAATTCCAGTCATATATTCTCCATCTTTACCTTCCATTGTCGCCATATCCAACCAGCTTTGATTATATTGTTCTTTTAAATAATCCTCTTCAAGAAAGGTTGTCACGTCGATTGGTAAACCCTGTTTAGCAAATGTTTCTAATAGACCTGGCTGTGGAAAATCAGCTATGTCTGGAGCATTTCCACCTTCTACACGAATAGAAATGGTAGCCTCAAATTCCTTGGACCCCTCATACTGAATATCAATACCTGTTTTTTCTTCAAATTCCTTGATACTATTTTCAAACTTTACTTGGTCAGCATCAGTAAAAGGTCCAAACATCGTAACCGTGCTACCTTTAAACTCACCTGCATAAGCTTGCTCAAGAGGAGTACCTTCAGCTGTTTCAGCTCCTCCTGTATCTTTTTGTTCCTCTTTTCCTTCCTCATCTCCACCGCCACCACAACCAACTAGTAGAATAGTGGACATCGTTAGAATCGATGTAAAGGACATCATCTTTCTAAAAAATGATCCTTTCATATTTCTTACCCCCTCAATAAAATGGTTGTTTAAAAAAAGCCTCAAATATTAGACACATGATAGCTTGATAATCATTTGTATTATGTACAATCCCTGTCAAACTATTCCTTTGTTGGAGGCTTAATTCTATCAGGTTATATTGTCTACAAAATTGGTTTAAATACTCAGGAGAGATAGATAAATTTTATAAGTTCATTTATGGAGAGGAAAGAATAAGGATTCTATTTTATATAGGGGATGTAACTTTGATGGATATTCTATATTTTTCACCTTAAATTTAATATAAAATTATCGTTTTTAATGGGTTAATGCATCACTTGTGGATAAATAGAAAAAGGAAACCTTCAAAATTGAAGATCCCCCATTTTTATCATTATTAAAAAGTTACTAAATCAGTATTTTACTATTAAACATGACTTGCAATTTTACCCATAACCACAGTAGCCATTGCATCAATAAATTCTGGTTTCGCATTCGGCATTTCTGGTCGGTAATAACTTGCACCGATTTCATCGGTTACAACTTTACACTCGATATCATTATCAAATAGGACCTCTAGATGATCAGAAACAAACCCAACCGGTACATAGACAAATGCTTTATAGTGCTTTTCATTGTATAAATCGCGTGTTAAGTCCTGTACATCCGGGCCAATCCATGGCTCAGGGGTGTTCCCTGCACTTTGCCAGCCTACTTCATAATTAGAAATCCCTGCACCCTTCGCAATTAAATCAGCCGTTTCTTGTAGTTGATTAGGATACGGGTCACCTGCAGCAATAATTTTCTCTGGAAGACTATGTGCTGACACGATTAACACGGAGTGATTTCGCTCTTCCTCTGACATTTTTGCATATGTATCGTTTAGTTGATCTACCCAATATTGGACAAACTTAGGCTCATCATACCAACTATCTACGCTATGAATAACCGGTCCACCAATTTTTTCTGATTCTTCTTTGGCACGACCATTATAAGATTTGATACTAAATGTAGAATAATGAGGTGCTAACACGATACTAACTGCTTCCTCAATCCCATCGTTTTTCATTTGTTGTACAGCATCCTCAACAAATGGTTCAATATGTTTTAAACCAAGATACATCTTAAACTCAATTTCATTCTGAATATGGTTTAAATGCTTCTCTAGTGCTTCTGCCTGTTCCAACGTAATCTTAGCTAGAGGAGAGATTCCTCCAATTGCCTCATATCGCTGTTTTAAATCTTCAAGACTTTCAGGTGATGGTTTTCGACCATGTCTAATATGTGTATAGTAAGGCTCTATGTCTTCTTCTTTATAAGGAGTTCCATAGGCCATCACTAATAAACCCATTTTTTTCTTCATTATAAGGTCCCCTTTATCATTACTTTTTAGCTAAACTATATTCATGAACAAAAGCTGTTAATTTTTTAAGTGTTTCGACATTTACTTCAGGGAATACCCCATGTCCTAAGTTGAAAATATATCCTGGTTGACTCATGCCTTGATCAAGTATGTTCTTTACACGATCTTCAATTACTTCCCACGGAGCTAGTAGAACAGAAGGATCTAAATTCCCCATTACTGGCTTGGTTATACCCTTTGCACGCGCCTCATTGATTTGAATTCTCCAATCAAGCCCTACTACATCTACAGGAAGGTCATGCCATTCGTTTACTAAATGACTCGCTCCCACTCCAAACATAATTAAAGGTACGTTTTCTTCTTTAAGTGCAGTGAAGATCTTATGCATCGTTGGCTTTATAAACATACGATAATCAGCAACATTTAATTGCCCTACCCAAGAGTCAAAAATCTGGAATGCTTTTGCTCCTGCACGGATTTGTGATCTTGCATATGTAATCGTCATATCCGCTAATTTGTCCATCATTAAAAACCATGCTTTACTCTCAGCGTACATAAAAGCTTTTGTTTTATGATACCCCTTTGAAGGACCACCTTCAATCATATAGCTCGCAAGTGTGAACGGAGCACCAGCGAATCCAATCAGAGGTACTTCTAATTGCTCTTGTGTTAATAATTTGATGGTATCAAGTACATATGGTACATCCTGTTCTGGATGAATTTCACCAAGCTTTTCAACATCTGCTAAAGATCTAATCGGATTCGCAATAACAGGGCCTATGCCTGCTTTTATATCCACATCGACTCCAATAGCAGGAAGTGGTGACATAATATCCTTATATAAAATCGCAGCATCTACATTGTATTGATCAACAGGAAGCTTGGTTACATATGCACATAACTCAGGTTGATGCGTGATTTCAAATAAAGAATATTTCTCCTTAATCTTTCTGTATTCTGGCTGAGATCTACCAGCTTGTCTCATATACCATACTGGTACATGGTCCGTTTTCTCCCCACGACAGGCCTTTAAATATGTATCATTGAATGTTGTTATTGCCATAATTTCACACCTTCCAAATCTAACTAATCTAACCGTTATTTTTCTATTAACCCACTATACTATACAACATTTAAGAAATTTGTGTAGAGATTGATGTGACAATTCATAAAAAAGTCAAGATTTTCTTTCTTTATCTTATAATAATTGATCTCCCAACACAAAAAGTGTGCCTCTTATTTTTAGAATAGGCTATGTTAAAGTTTGTTGTTGATTTCCGTTCCAGGACACTCGCTTTCCGCACTTGCACAGGATGTGCTGGCTTCTGCGTTGCTCACAGGACGTGAGCGACCTTAGCAGAAGTTCCATTAAGCCTCCTCGGCGTTACCGCCTGCGGGGTCTCCCTTACCACGCTTCTCCCGCAGGAGTCTCGCGTCCCTTCACTTCAATCAACCCTGCCAAAAATCAACACTGTACTTTAACAGAGCTATTAAATAAGAGGCTATGAACCAATCTTAGCTTTGACTGTATTGGATGGGTTTCCTTGTTCTTCTGTTTGCGGATTATAGGGGATCACATAATAGCTAGGCAGATTGAAAATGTTTACATTTTCAACATCAAAGGTCCTGTCCCCTGTTACCTCACCGATCATGTTCCATTGTCCGTTCTTCTGTTCATATACTTGATACACTAGTCGTTCATCAGGTTCCTCATTCCATTCTAGCTGAACGGTAAATAATCCAAATGCTTTAAACGTCAAGTGAGCTGAGAGACTCGTTTCTTTTGGCATCATGATTGGTTTCTCAAGCTCTGAAACTCCACTTGGTGCAACAAAGCTTGCTGTTTCATCTAGTTGTGCTGATGAGAGAATCTTCTTGAAAAGACTGGTTGGATATGAGCTTCCCTTTGTTAAGTAATGCTCTTGATTGGTCGTATCATACCCCATCCACAAGGCACCCACTACTTCAGGGGTATATCCAACAAACCATGCATCACGAGAAGCACCAGGGACACTCGTGTATGAGGTTGTCCCCGTCTTACCTGCAAGGCTTCCATCAAAATTACCCGCTGTAGCAGTTCCTTCTTCAACGACTGCTTCTAGCATTCTTGTTACATACCATGCGGTTTGAGAAGAAAAGACCTCCTTCTCAACAATTTCAGTTGTAGCAATGTTTTCACCTTCTTGATTGGTCATTTTCTTAATAAAGTAAGGCTCTACAACCTTTCCCTCTTTTGCAAAAGCACGATACGCCTTAGTCATCTCAAGCGGTGAAATTCCGTCTTCTAACCCACCGAGTGCAATTGCTAGTCCTTTATCAGGAATCTTGATTCCAGCTTTATCTATATATTTTTTCCCTTCATCTATACCTATCTTATCTAGAAGCCATACTGCCGGTGCGTTTGCAGAGGTTGTTAACGCTTCATACATTGAGATTTTCCCTTTATATTCCCCACTATAATTTTGCGGAGAATAGTTTCCATAGCTTAATTGCTGATCAACTAACATGGAATATGGATGGTACTCTTCATCTTCAAGAGCTGGCCCGTATACAGCCAAAGGCTTAATGGTTGAACCAGGTTGTCTTTTTATCACTGTACGATTAATTCCTTTATGGACATAATTTCGTCCACCTATAACGGCTAACACGCCACCATCTTTAGCGTCCATTAGAACAAATGAGCCCTCAACTGAGTTATCTGTACCTGGGAAGTATTCATCTTTTTTAAATAGCTCATAAGCAACCTGCTGAATATGATGATTAATAGGTACTGTAATTTTATATCCACCAGTCATCAGTTCTTCATTAGATAGATTGAAACGAGTTTTAGCCTCTTCCATCACCATATCGATATAAGTGGAGAAGGCTGGATTCTTAGCAAATTGATTAACTTGTAAGGAAACTAGCTTTCCCTTTGCTCTTACTGCTTCTTCCGAACTAATAAAACCTCGTTGATCCATTACATCAAGGACGATATTTCTACGTTTGGTGCTATTGTCGAGATTATTTATTGGAGAATAATTGCTAGGACTTTTAGGAATCCCTGCAAGTAATGCACCTTCTTCTAAAGTTAAATCGGTCACATGTTTATTAAAATATAGCTGGGAGGCTGTCTCTATTCCATAAGCTCCATGACCAAAATAAATCTGGTTTAAATACATTTCAAGGAGCTTCTTTTTGCTATATTTTCGTTCAAGATTTATAGAGATGATCGCTTCCTTTGTTTTTCTCAGCCATGTCTTTTCATTCGATAAGAAGACATTTTTCGCAAGCTGCTGGGTAATCGTACTACCACCTTCAACCTTACTTCCAGCAATTAAATCCTTATATAGTGCTCTTAAGATAGCTTTTAAATCTATACCATGGTGATCATAAAATCTTGCATCCTCAATGGAGATAAAAGCCTCTTGAACATGGGAAGGAATTTCGTCAATTGTGACTAAGTCTCGATCCTCAATATAAAGCTTTGAGATGATACTCCCTTGTTCATCAACCAATGTTGTCGTTGAATCCATTACGAGCTTTTGTTCATCCACCACTTTATTTCCAGCAAGTAATATGAATATATAGCCTGTTAATCCGATGATAATTGTAGAGACTATAGCGATGGCACCAATTAGAAGCTTTCGTTTCATATTTTGTCACCTCTTATATTCGACCTTCTTATCCATCATACACTAAATTCGACATTTTTTTAGAATTCGGCTTGTTCTAAATCCCTTCACGTTATCAAATATACTTTTTAAGTAGTATCTTATAAACTGACCTAATTATGTATCTTTTTCCCAAAAGCACCTAATTTTACTTAAAATGCTCAACTGGATATAATAGTCTTAAGGAGGTTTTGAAATGAAGAAAATATACATTACAGGTGGTACTACCGATTTCCTACAGAAAATTGTAGAAGAAAATAAAAGTCAGGACTTTCTCGTATTACAAGATAATGACGATCAATCATTATTAATTCATGAATCTACTGGTGAAGGTGTTTTCCAAGAAGGAAGAGAATATGAAATAATTGATGAAACTGGAGAACTTAGAAAGACAGGATATGCAGTTTTAAATAATATTCCAGTCACAGATGAAGGTCGCCCTCTCTTTGAATATCGTTTTAAAAATAGAGCCCGAATGGTAGAAGATGAACAAGGGTTTATAGCCATTCGAGTATTGAGGCCTTTAAATTCTGATACATATATCATTCTCACCCAATGGGAAACTGAGAAGGACTTTACAAATTGGCAAACTTCAAAGGCGTATGATCATGCACATAAAAAACGTGGCACTTCAGAAGGTGTTGACCAACAGCCTATCTTCCCTAGACCATCCTACGCAACAAAATATAATGTAATAGAATAAATGATATAGGCTCTTTTCTGAAAGATTGTTGCTATTGTAAAAATCCGGCTTTTGGAATTTTCACAATAGCAACAATCTATACGAATACAGCTATGATAAAAAGACATGTTCATTACAGCATGTCTTTTTATTTTATTTGAGATCCTATAGAAAAGGTCGAATCGACTAGAAACCTATCAGAATATTTCCAAGGAAATACAAAAGAATGACAAAAAGCCACAGGAAGCCGTTAAATCCTACAGTGTATACCTTTAATAAAAACTAATTCCAATAGATTTTATCAGAATATAGCAAATAAATATTTTTCTCGCTACTCACACGAAGCTTCTCCCATCATATTCTGTATTACATCCTTTTTAGTCAAATGCCTAAGAAGCGGATGAATATTAGATTATGGAGGGATTATATGCTTGCAGAATTAACCGCACTCCATTGGATCTATGTTGTGTTCATCGCTCTAATTATCGGCTTTATGGTAATGCGACGGGATACTACATTGGTCTGTATCATCGGAATATTCCTCATTGCCTTTACTGCTACAGGCTCCCTGACTGCATCAGTAAGTGGTATATTCAACAGCTTTATATTCGCTATTACTGAATTACTAGCAACAATCTTAGTTATTTCCATCATCGTTTCAATGAGTAAAGCCCTTACCAGAACTGGAGTCAATGATGTAATGATTTCACCGTTCACAAAACTAATTCGGACGCCAGCTTTAGCTTACTGGACGATAGGAATCCTAATGATGGTAATCTCATGGTTTTTTTGGCCTTCCCCAGCAGTAGCTTTACTAGGAGCAGTTCTACTACCAGTCGCAATACGAGTAGGTCTTCCGGCACTGGGTGTAGCGATGGCGATGAACTTATTTGGCCATGGCATTGCTTTATCAGGTGACTTCATTATCCAAGCAGCGCCAAAGCTAACGGCTGATGCTGCAGGGTTACCTGTATCGGAAGTCATTAGCGCAAGCGTTCCATTAGTATTTGTAATGGGCGTTGTAACTACGGTAGTAGCATTCTTTCTATTAAGACGGGATATGAAAAATGGCAAGGTCACGATGAACACTGCACTAGCTGAGGAGCAAAGTAATGAATTCGTAAGTGGCGATGAAATCGATAAAACCTTACTCTCAACTAATAGTAAGAGATTTATTGCCTTATTAATTCCGATACTATTTGCATTAAACGTTGTGGCGATGGTCCTTTTCAACCTGCAAGGCGGCGATGCAACCGCATTAATAGGTGGAACTTCTATTTTTATATTAATTATCCTCGTACTACTAGCACATAAAAACAAAGGCCTTGAGAAAACAACTAGTTATTTAATAGAAGGATTCCAATTTGGTTTTAAGGTTTTCGGTCCAGTTATTCCAATTGCTGCTTTCTTCTATCTTGGAGATTCAGGGTTTATTAAAATCATAGGTGAATACCTCCCTCAAAACTCACAGGGAATCGTAAATGATCTTGGTGTGGCATTAGCATCCGTTGTACCACTAAATGCTCCGGTAGCTGCTATTACTTTAACCGGGGTTGGTGCTATTACAGGATTGGATGGTTCAGGATTTTCTGGAATTTCGTTAGCAGGATCAATCGCTGATTTATTTTCAACAGCGATTGGAGCTGGTGCTGCAACATTAACAGCACTTGGTCAAATTGCAGCAATCTGGGTTGGTGGAGGTACGCTTGTACCTTGGGCATTGATTCCTGCGGCGGCGATTTGTGGAGTTGATCCATTTGAGCTTGCTCGGAAGAACTTGCTGCCGGTAACAATAGGGTTAGTTGTGACGACCATTGTAGCGATGTTTTTGATTTAGTTTTATATAGTTTCAACTGGGCGGCTCTGAGCGAGTACGCTCTTATTTTTTCAAAATCCAATACAGGCAGATTCAGGGAGACTGTTGAAGCCATTCGTGGGCCTCATATTAAAGAAGCTGTCGAAAAAATCCGTGAATCAACAGACCATGGACACCATGGCTGCAGCTGAACAACTTGGACTATCAATGGGAATCAAGGAAATCGTAGACATTTCCTTCCCTGTGGTACACGAAAAGACCATGCACCAACTGCTTCTTCAGGAGTATATACTTGAAGGAGCCCCCATTTCCATCTTGTATAAGAACAATGTATAAGTACAAAAAAAGGTCTAATTTGGAAGTGCCTGCACTAACCTTAAAAAGGGGGGATGTAGGATGAGTAAAGCAATTGATGTAGTGGAAAATATTGAGGTCTATTCTTTTACTAATAAACTAGTCCTTGGAGCAATTCTCGCTTCACTCGCTGCCTTGTTCCAATCTGCTGGGATTATAGTTGGAATTGGTTATGCACTTAGTATCCTTACTACATGGCCAATAGCTATCGCCACTGTTATATCAGTTAAAATAGGAATCATGTCTTACTTTTCAACGATTCTTTTATTAGTTCTTATACAACCATCTGAGTTGTTGATTTTTCCATTTACTACGGGATTACTTGGGCTAAGCCTTGGGGTTGGTATAAAAATAGTAAAGAATTCCTTATTATCCACTTTGTTTGCTTCACTATCATTAACGTTTGGAATTCTCACCTTACTTTACGCTGTACAATTTCCTATTCTGGGACCAACTATTTCAACTACTTTTGATTTTAAAGTCGTTGTATTAACCTTTTTATTCTCCATTTTATATAGTTGGTTGTGGTTACGTTTATGTTCCGTTGGATTGAGATTTCTTTACAGGTTCACTACTAGATCAAAAGTGATGAGTAGTTAAATTAAGTTTGTATATTTCATTAAATTAGAAAAGAGAGGAACCCCTCTCTTTTCTTGTTTAATCTTGATTTAACTAGTTAACCTTTCCCCAAGTTTCTCAGCAATTTCCTTACCATTTTTAATACATGCGCCAATACCTACTCCATAATAAGAGCAACCCGCTAATAATACATTAGGGAACAGAGAAGACATTCTTTCGTTGAGCGTAGAAACTATTTGACCATGTCCTAAATGATAATTAGGCATATTCTCTTTCCAATGAGTAATATTCACAACTGCAGGTTGACTATTGATTCCAATGCTTTTTCCGATGTCGGCTAACGCCTCAGATAAGATCCGTTCCTCATCTAATGTCTTAAGAGTTTCATAAGAGGGATTTGAACTTTTATAAAATAGTCGCACTAACAAATTACCTTCTTTTGATGTATGTGACCATTTTCTGCTGGTCCATGTACAAGCATCACATTTTAAATCATCTTGATCAGGCACAATAAAACCAGTTCCATCAGCAGGTAGAAGGCTATCTGGTAGATCAAACCCGAGATAAACGCTGATTAATGATGAGTTCTTCATTCGATTGAATTCCTCATCTAATTCTTTATGATCTAAAAGGTCTTGTGTGATATCATGCGGAATGGCAGTAATCACATAATCAGCTTCTATTGATGGTTGATTTTCAAAGTGGATTTCATATTTATCATCTAATTTACTGATTTCAGTAGTCTTGACCCCTTTTAAAATGGCAACATCATTCAATTCCTCTTCAAGCTTATTTATGATAGAAGATAAGCCATTATTAAAAGACACAAACTTTGGTTTCGATGACTGAAATTTTTCTTTATTCATCGATAAACCTTTTATAATACTTCCATACTGATTTTTATAATCCAATAAATACGGAAGCGTGGAGCCCAAGGTTAATGTATTTAAACCACCTGAATAAACACCTGATAGAACCGGTGCAATTTGCTCTTCCACTAATTCCTTACCTAAGAAATACTCTAAAAATTCACCAACAGAGCTTTCCAATGTAAAATGGTCGTTTACCTTCTCATCGGCTCTAAGAGCTTCCTGTTTACCCTTTTCGGAAACAAGAGTGCTGCTAAACAGCGATTCTTTACTCATCGGAATTCCAAATACTGAGTCAGTGGGAATAGCATGCAACTGATTATGTTTATAAATAAAAGAAACTCCAGTAGCATTATAAGTGACCTCATCTTGTAACTGCAGATCTTGAATTAATGGCATCACACTCTCATGGCGAGCAACAATCGAGTCTGCCCCAGTTTCCATTAAAAATCCGTCCTGCTCAACTGTGTGAATCTTCCCTCCTAAGTATTCATTTTTCTCTACAAGTACTAACTTCACGTCTAGCTTTTTTTCAACCTTTAGTTTTTGTAAATAATGCATGGATGATAGGCCAGTGATCCCACCGCCTATTACAACGACTGTTTTCATTTGTACTCCTTTATAAGAAGAAATAGATTTTGATAACTTTATTTTACCAAACACACTTGGGACTTAACAATTACAGCCTCTTTTACCTTATTTATAGGAAAATGTCCATTTCACTATTCATGTTAATTCATATAGTGTATTAACCCTATAAGTTGGAGGTGTGATTATGAGTGGTGCAGTAGGTGGATACGGTGCAGGATTTGCACTTATTGTTGTTTTATTCATCCTTCTAATTATTGTTGGTGCAGCTTATGTTGGGTACGGATATTAATCACTTACATTACTTTAAGGAAAAGAGGTGAAGTATATGTCCTGGGGTCTAGGTTGGGGTGGACCAGGTTGGTGCGGATATGGCTACACAGCTCCTGTAGCAGCTCCTGCATATGGAGCAGGCAACACATTTACACTAATCGTGGTTTTATTTATCCTATTAATTATAGTTGGCGCTGCATGGTGCTAAAAATAGAAACTTAAGGCTGCATTTTGCAGCCTTTTTCTGTGGATGTTCGAACTACCTTTTGTCTCCAATATTACCTAGCTTTGTCCTTCATCAGCGTATGGATGACATTTTTACATTCTATTTCCCTCATTAAAAGCAAACTAGCAATCTATAAATACTATTAGATACTTTCATTTATCAAATCTCAGATATAGATTCGACATCTGCATCTAGTTTCATCCCACTTACTACCTCACCCATTATTTGAAAACCCTTTATTATGTTTTCATCAGAAAGGTGGGTAAAGCCAAGTATTACTTTTGGTTGAAGAGGTTGATTTATATAGTATTGATTTGCTGTATCCCAGGTTACTCCTCTTTTTAGACACTCCTTTTCGAATATATTATAGGCTTCTGTTGAATGCATCCATGTTGCAAACATATGTAAACCAGCGTCTGTTTCAATCCACTCAAACACGTTCGGGATGTAGGTTTGTATGGCTTGATATAAAACTTTGGCTTTATGTGAATAGATTCGATTTAGACGTCTTAAATGACGTTCAAACTTTCCTGATTTTATGAAAAGTGAAATGGCCATCTGTTCTATAATCGAGGTGGTGTATTCTCCTCCTAGATTTCGTATTTTAAGAAATTCTTTAGTTAAATCAGCCGGTAATATGAGATATCCAATTCGTAAGGAAGGTAAAATTGTTTTGGCAAAAGTACCTAGAAAAACCACTCGATCTTCATAATCTAATACCTTTAGAGGTTCAATTGGTCTGCCTTTCCGTCTAAATTCACTATCATAGTCGTCTTCAATGATAATGGCATTTTGCTCTTTGGCCCAGTGCAAAAGCTGAATACGCTGATCAAGGGACATAACTTTCCCAGTAGGAAACTGATGACTGGGTGTCACATAAGCTAAACGGCTCTTCCAATTGCTTACGCTAAATTCATACGGTTCTAACGGTGAAGGTATTAATTCTGCACCCATCATTAGAAAATTATTTTTAATAGATGTAAACGAAGGTTCTTCCACTACCACATGGTCTCCTTCATTAATAAGAAGTTGTGATAAGATGCTAATCCCCTGCATTACCCCATTTATAATGACAATTTGATTAGGATTGACAGACATCCCACGTGATCTACTTAAGTAGGAAGAAATAGCCTCTCTTAACTGAGGGAGACCCATAAGGTGATAATCCCCCTCTTCCACCAAAAAATTCAAATCCTTCGAGGCCTGATAAACAGTCTTCTTCCACTCTTCTAATGGAAAATCATTAATATTAGGTGAAAAACCAGCACCTCGGAAATTGATGACAAAATCACCCTCATTCATCTCTGATTTATTTGTTTTGATCTTTTGACTTCTTTTTGATAACTGAATAGTTTTGCTTGATTTTTTCATAAGGTCAAGCTTTTCAGGAGAATAAGCAACAAACGTTCCGCTTCCCTCAATTGTTGTTACATATCCATCTGCCACTAACATTTCATATACAAGTTTTATCGTATTCCGATTCACCTCGTACATACTGGCAAGCATTCGACTAGAAGGTAATCTTGTTCCACTTTGTACTTTACCTTCTAAAATTAATTTTCTTAAAAAATAATAGATTGCTTGATACTTAAATTTATAATCAGTCTTGTTAATATCTAATGTAAAAAAAAGATCCATAACAGTGGTTTCCTCTCTAAAAGTGGGCTAGTAAAATTATATCAAATTGGTTCTTTTTTAGTATCCATTATTTTCTTATTATGTTAAATAGTGATACAAATACTAGTGATAAGGGGATCAAAACATGAAAATTTACGTTTTAGTTTATGATGAATATGCTCATTTTGAGGCTAATTTAGTTGGATGGGTTAAAGGAAGAACACATGAGATAGTTACGGTATCATTAGGTGCTCAGGAAGTTACAGCAGCAGAAGGTTTCATCATCAAAGCAAACACAACGATTGATCAAGTTGACGTTAATGATGTTGATGTATTCGTTATTCCAGGTGGGAATACTCCTTCTATTTTAGGGAGTCTACCATTACAGCAATTAATTCAGCAACTTAATGAACAAAACAAGCTAATTGGAGCCATTTGCTATGGAACACTTTTACTAGCAGAGGCTAATATCTTACAAGATAAACAGTTTACTACATCTGTTACACCAGATCTTGATCTTTTCGAGGCTTTTAATGGCGAGAAGTTTGTAAATACTGGTGTAGCAGTAGATGGTAATATTGTTACTGCCAAAGGTGAAGGGTATGTTGACTTTGCTCTTACCATTTGCAAATTAGCTGATTTAACGAATGAAAATGCTTTAGCTTATTGGGGGAACTTCTTTAGAAGTCAAGAGGAGTTAGTAAAACAGTGAACAAAGTGAAAGTTGGAATTATAGGAATTGGAGCTTTAGGAGAAGGAATGGTAGACGTCTTCTCAAAACATCCCTTAACAGAGCTTGTAGCATTATGTGATATTGATGAGCAAAAAGTATACAAAGCTGCCCAACATTACCAAGTGGAAGCTTATACAAACCATAAGACTTTTCTGGACAAATCAAATATAGACATGGTCTATATTGCAACACCTCCTAAATGGCATCACGATCTTGCTATAGACGTGATTCGGGCGGGAAAGCATATTCTGTGTGAGAAACCACTTGCTAATTCCATTGAAGAAGCGGCCAATATGCTGCAATTAGCTAAAGAATATAAGGTCGTTCATGCAATGAACTTTCCCATTAATTATGTGAATAATACACGCAAATTCGGTGAGTTAATCGACAGTGGCTATGTTGGAAATCTCAGGAGAATTGAGTTAATAATGAAATTCCCAACATGGCCAAGAAAGTGGCAGCAAAACAATTGGATCAACACTAGAGAACAGGGTGGTTTTGTTTTTGAAGTGACAGGTCATTTTATTCAGTTGATTCAACGCTTCTTTGGGCCCTTGCATGACATTAAAAGTGAAGTAGAGCTCCCTAACGATCCTACTTTACCAGAAACGGGAATAATGGCTAGTATGAAATTAGCAAATGGTACACCTGTGATTGTAAACGGAATAAGTGGAATGGCTGGTGAAGAAGAACAGCACTTAAGCTTAACTGTCTACGGGACGGAAGGAACCATCGCACACGTTGACATCATGAAAGTTATGGCTGGAAAAGTAGGAGAAGTATACAAGGAACTCGAAGTAAGTCCTAATCACTTTTGGAATGAGTTAATCACGGCTTTCGTCGATGCTATAAATGGGGATTCTAGTGAATTATATGACTTTCAAGTAGGATATGATGTACAAGTAGTCTTGGAAGCTTTGCGTAACCCTGTTTAATCAGGAGATTTTAGAAACTCAAATCCATTAATATAGGTATTCTTTTCAAACTAAAAGAGAAGCGAAATAGCCACAAGAGAGCTAATTCGCTTTTCTTTTTACTATTCTTTCCTAATGGAACATTCAAATAGACAAGCATGCATATATATCTGTATCTAAAACTTTTGAATGGAGGGAAAAAATGAGAAGATTCATGCTCTTAATCATTTTCATTGGGGTTGTAAGTGGTTGTAGCAGTCAAGAGGCAACGTATGAATTATGTGGAACCGGACCAACGGTTGTAATTAATAATACAGAATACATCCAAAGTCCTACGGAACAAAAAACCTATAAACTTGACCAACAACTAGGGGAAATCGAAGAACAGATAGATGAACAGTTTCATCCTGAGGAAAATTTCACGTCAAACTTCTTAGAAGTAGGTGCTTTAGTTTATAGTGTCAAAGACCACCCAGATTATATAATTGCGAAAACTACAGAAAATAAGTATTTATTATTTCAAAAATACTAAAGGAATAAGCTGCCCATATAAGGCAGCTATTTTTTAATGTTTATCTTCCCCTATATCTGCTAAAGCTTTTGCATCATAGAAAGTGATCCCCACTTGATCCATTTGAGAAATCTTATGCATAGCTCGAGCAACGGTATTTGCTTCAATAGCTAGACGACTTTTCCATGACCCTTTTATAAATAGAGATAATCCTTTAAACACTTTGATTGCGGTGTTCTCTCCAAATCTAAACTCGTTACGATCACCAAGGAGTAGTGAAGGTCGGATGATTGATATGGTTGGAAAAGACATTGCTTGGAGTTTCTCCTCAAGTATTCCTTTCATTTTTGAATACCAGATTCGGGATGCAGAATTTGCATTCATAGAGCTAATTAGTATAAAGTGCTGCGCAATTCCCTTTTCCCTTGCAAGCTTTGCTATTGTCAAAGGATATTCCACATCTACCTTGTACATTGCCTCTTTTGTTTTGGCCTTCTTGATGGTTGTTCCTAAACAACAAAACACATCATCCACTGCAAAATATTCTTGAACTTCTTCGAGTTTGTCAAAATCACAAATTATTTCCATTAGCTTTGGATGTTCAATTCCAAGAGGCTTTCTAACAATTGCATTAACTTTTTCATACCCAGGTTCATTGAGTAGATAGGTAAGAAGCTCACTTCCAACTAAACCACTTGCACCTGCAATTAAGGCTGACTTTTGATTCATTAGGCGACTCCTTATCTGAATAAGTTGTATGTATTAAATATAATACTACTCGATAAAAGTATCTAGGCCTAAGTGTAACATTAGTAACTGCACATAAGTATACCCTTG
Organism: Bacillus sp. AK128; assembly: GCF_053903075.1. Classification (NCBI taxonomy): domain Bacteria; kingdom Bacillati; phylum Bacillota; class Bacilli; order Caryophanales; family Bacillaceae; genus Bacillus; species Bacillus sp. AK128. Next base: position 3,344,419 of record NZ_CP096379.1, read on the forward strand.
ATATACATACATGATCCTGATGAAGAAGAGGCAAAACAGAGTTGGGACTATTCCCAACTCTGTCTTGTTTTTATATTAAGCTAATGCTTCTTCGTATTTTTTAGATACTACATCCCAGTTAATGATAGTAAAGAAGCTTGAAATATAATCTGGTCTTCTATTTTGATAGTTTAAGTAGTAAGCATGCTCCCATACATCTAGTCCAAGAATCGCAACTTTCCCTTCCATCACAGGATTATCTTGATTTGGTGTACTAGTTACTTCTAGTGAACCGTTTTGGTTAACAACTAACCAAGCCCAACCTGATCCGAAGCGAGTAGTAGCAGCTTTAGAGAAATCTTCTTTGAACTGGTCAAAACTACCAAATGCTGTAACAATTGCTTCTGAAAGCTTATTACTTGGTACTGATTCTCCTGAAACTGGAGCAATTACTTCCCAAAATAATGTATGGTTTAAGTGACCTCCACCATTATTTCTTACTGCCGTTCTAACTGCCTCTGGTACAGATTCTAAATGACTTAAAAGCTCCTCAAGTGACTTTTCTTGTAATTCTGATTTCCCTTCAAGTGCAGCATTTAAATTATTCACATAAGTCTGATGATGCTTTCCGTAATGAATTTCCATTGTTTGCTGATCAATATTTGGTTCCAGCGCATCAAAGCCGTAGTTTAGTGTTGGTAAAGAATATTTAGTCATAATAATTTCCTCCCATTAATTATAGTTTATTAAACTATGTAATTTAACTTTATATACTAAATAGTATAATAAGTATATTAATACTATATCTAATTAATGGAGCGTTTTCAATTAATATGCTTAACTAAAAAATTTTTATCTAAACAAAATTCCCTCCAACAACCTAAAAGCTGTTACTTTGAACAATTTATACTTTATTGTATAATTAATATACTATTAAATTTTTATTAAAATAGTAGTGCGCGATCCGTATTGCACTACTTTTTCTATTATGTGTTCATCCATTCGAAAAGAGGTGGGATTGAATGATTAAAACAAAACAAACGACAAGAGATCTTATATTAGATATGTTAAAAACCGAAGTTTCCATGACCGTTAATCAGTTAACTTCTCGTTTAAATATTACTCATATGGCTGTTAGAAAACATCTTGATATATTAGAAAAGGATGATTTGATAAAATCTGATGAGGTTAAGCAACCTATGGGACGTCCCTTACAGGTTTACTCACTTACCGATAAAGGGGAAGGATCTTTTCCAAGAAACTATGAGGGGATGACCCTTGAATTCCTGCATGATATTCAAGAAATCCATGGTGACCAATCTATTCAACTACTGTTTGAAAAAAGGGAAAACCGACTTACAGAGGAGTATAAAAATAGATTACCTAAAGCCTCCTTTTCAGAAAAACTAGTGGAAATGACTAATATTCAAAACGAGAAAGGGTATATGGCAAAACTCAATCAAATAGATGACCACTCTTTTGAACTTGTTGAGTATAATTGTCCTATATTCTCTGTTGCTAAGGAGTTTAAAATTGCCTGTCGATGTGAAACCAATATGTTTAAAAACGTATTGGAGACAGATCAAGTTCAACGAATATCCTGTAAAACAGATGGTGACGACCACTGTAAATTCTTATTTAGAAATTCAGCTTCGGTAAATGACAAGTTAAGCTGATTGGTGCAAACTCAATGGAAAGTAAAAGTAAAATTTTAATCAGAAAAGAAGGACGAGCCAAATTGGCTCGCCCTTTTCTTTATACCTCAAGCTCTTACTTCTTCTTGTAATTTTTTAACGATGTCGTGAACCTGCTCATTTGTTAATTGATGTTCAATTACATAACGATTTCTAGGATGTACTCGGCATTCATGAGTGCAACCTCGTAAAAATTTATGTTCACTTTCTTCGGAACATATTATTTTTTTATTACATTCAGGGTTCCCACAATTAACATATCGTTCACAAGGTTCACCAGTAAAATGATCTTTTCCCACTATGACATGCTCGGTTTGGTTCACGGGCACACTAATCCGTTCATCAAAAACATACATTTGTCCATCCCACAGCTTCCCTTGAACCTCAGGATCTTTCCCGTATGTTACAATCCCTCCGTGCAGTTGTGACACATCTTCAAATCCTTCTTTCACTAGCCAACCAGAGAATTTTTCACATCTAATACCACCTGTACAATAAGTTAAAATCTTCTTACCTTCGAGGAGATCTCTGTTTTCTTCAATCCAGTCAGGAAGCTCACGGAAGTTTGTAATCTCAGGTTTAATGGCCCCACGAAAATGACCCAAATCATATTCATAATCATTTCTCGCATCAAGGACTATAGTATTTTCCTCTTGCATTGCTTTATAAAATTCAGTTGGACTAAGATATTTACCGGTAGTTTCTAAGGGATTCACGTCATCCTCTAGACGAAGAGTAACAAGCTCGTCTTTATGTCTAACATGCATCTTTTTAAATGCATGTCTGTCTGCTTCATCTATCTTAAAAATCATTTCGGCAAATCGTGGATCAGCTTTCATTGTTTTCATATACTCTTCTGTTTGCTCATACGTACCTGACACAGTTCCATTAATGCCTTCCTTTGCTACTAAAATCCTTCCTTTTAAGCCAAGTGATTGGCAAAATTCTAAATGTTTAGCAGCAAACTCTTCAGGATGATCAATAGGAACATACATGTAATAAAGTAATACTCTATATGGATGGTTCATTTTAAGCCCCTACCTTTGTTCTATATTAAAACTTATTAAATTTCAAAATATAGCAATATTTTCTTTCATGTATTAACTATATTGAATAAGCTTCCAACTCAATTTTAATTTGTTCTTTAATTTTTTCTAGACATTCGTCAACTGTCTTTGCAAACACTCTTTTTCCGTTCACGATTGCATAAGGACTTCGTGCACACATACCACAGAAGGATAAACAATGATTATCTATCACAGCTACTTCAGGAAATTCGGTCTCAAGTATTTGCTCAAGATCTAATTGGGTAATTAGGCTACTCGTACAGATCTCAACTACAACAATACCCATTATACCTATCCTTTCTGTATTCTTCCCTATTCTACAAAAATTCACCTTTACGATCTCAGGAAGCTTTGTGAGAGTCTTCCTTAACCGTTGACATGCTTAGTTTAACATTTTCACCTTGATGTTGCATTAATAGCTCAATAACATCAGTATCTTCTATAAAAAAATCATTTACAAATTTTTTGTCTCTATAAAATGGTTGCTTCCCCTCAAAAAAATAAACGTCAGCCAAACCTTTTAAATGAAATTCATAAGGTTCGTCCTTACAATGAATTGAGAAAACTGACTTTTTCCCATTAAACTGTATGAAGAATTTTGCTACAGGAATATCCCCTATTACGAGTATATCCGAACTATTCATTCGTTTACTCGTGATTATTCCCTCAATTACGTCCACTTCCGTCTCTCTCCTTACCTGTTGGCCTTTTTATACAACCTTGTATAAAAAACAACTGTTTTTTATTACATCATAATTTTATTAAAATTTCAATTTGTTTTTCTTTAAAGGAGAATGTTGTTACAGCAACTATTTACCTGGAATTGCATTGTTTCTTTATACTTCAAAAAATTTTGTTTAATTGACTAATAAGCTTTCTTTTAATTCATCTGGAGACCTCTCCCAATATTCGCTATTAAACTCTTGTAAGAAGTTTTTTAGTAGTTGCTTCGAGACATTATCCATATTCTCTAATGAAAACTTTCTTTTTATAGCTTTATCTAGGCTATTAACATGTTCAGGCATAGATTTGTATCCAAAGCGTTTTTTACTTCCCTCTACTGTGTCCTTAGCAATCAACACTTCACATGAACCTGCTCCTGAATAGAAAGCACCTTCTCCTCCTACTTCAAGTGCGATCCAAACAATCCAGTACTGGTGTGAATTTTCAAACCCCTCTTTTGTATTCTTAAACTTAATTCTTTGTTCAATATTACTTCGACCATGTAATGCTCCCATGTCGATTGAAGCTTCTTTATTTTCAGGGTCAATAATAACTGGAGTGACATTCTCTAATGAAATGGTACCTACTCCAAAGCCACCATCCCCCTTTGTTGAATCATTTTTTAAAATTGTAAATGACGATTTGCTATCCATGTTATTCCTCCTTGGAGATTTAATACATCTATTTATTTGAACAACGTTTCCTTGAGCTCTACCGTTAATACTACAATTGTTTACTCAATCCAAGTCGTAAATTCATGATAACTCACTTTATTTACTCTTGGTGGATCCATATCTGGATAGCCAATGTAAATAAACCCGACCAATTCCCCCGTTTCTTCAAGGTCAAAAGTCATTCATTAGCAACACCACTTTTTATACCTATTAGTATAGTAAATATCATATTCTGGAGTTCATAGTTAAATCAAATGAAATGCTTAACTAGAGGAAATATACCGCTAACAGTCGGGTAAGAAATGATTGAATATAAAAAAAGCAATATCATAAAAGACATTGCTTGGAAATTGTTCTATTCCATATCCTTAGACAAATTAATCTCTACCAATAAGACTTACAGAATCACCAGTTTTAAGTCCAGAGGCATTGGCTTCATCTGTGTCAATATGAAAATCTAGTGCATATGTATCCTTAACTCTGATCAACACTTGATTAAAGATTAGACCTCTTTCGCCTTCAGTCTTAACGCTTACATACTCTCCATCCACAACCTTAAACTGTTCTGCATCAGAAGTTGTCATGTGAATATGTCGCTCAGCTACAATAACGCCTTCATTAAGTAAGACCTCACCTTTTGGACCTACGATTGTGATTCCCGGCGTGTCTTTAATGTTACCTGATGAACGGATCGGTGCTTTTACTCCTAATGTATACGAATCGGTTATCGAAATCTCGAGTTGCGTCAAGCTTCTAACTGGACCAAGTACCCTCACATTTGGAAATTGTCCTTTAGGTCCTATTACCTGGACAGCCTCATTTGCTGCAAACTCGCCTGGCTGTGAAAGTTCCTTTAAGCTTGTTAATGTATACCCTTCACCAAAAAGGATATTCACGTGTTCTTGCTTTAGGTGGATATGTCTGTTTGAAACACCTACTGGTATGCTCATGAATCATTCCCTCTTTCTCCGTTAAAACTTGATACCAATAGTATGTTCCTGGCCTTTGAACTTATCCTAAACTGCTACTAACTGAACTATTTTATTAATCCCCTTTATTCATTAGCAAAATATGAAAATGTCTCATAACTTGATGCAATATCTTTGATATGATTCTCACTGAATATATTCCAGTCTATCTCATTATAATCTTCGACAGTTAATAGATAACTTACAACCACTTCTTGTTTCTGCTTTTGTTCAACCTGATCATAGGTTGTGATTTCCCAGTTAATTAGTGCAGATTTCACTTCTTTGTGTTGAAAAATTTCTTTTATGGCAATCTCGCTGTTAATCCAGATGCCTTCTTTTACCTTCTCCATGTCTTCACTTGCATCTGAACTCAAATTAACCTGAACATCCTCCTCATTCTCAGAAACGATTAGGTTTGAAATTCTAAGGACATCTATATTGTTTTTAATCCCTAGCTTTTTATGAATACCAATCTGTAATTTTCGTTCTAACGTTAACTCTTCTTCTTCTGTTGCCTTAACGTCGCTCTCTTTTATGACAATTGAAGCTGTTTTGGTATTTTGATCTTGCGGAGGTTGAATATTTACAACAATGACAGTCACTGCCGTAGCTGCCAGAGCCCAAAGAAGCTTTTTAGTCCCTTTCCTTTTCTTTATTAATAAAACCATGATACTTCCAATAATAATTAAGCCAACTGTCATAATAAAAAGTGATTGATTCAGCATAATCTCAACTCCTCTTTCATTCTCTAATTTCATAAAAGAAAATAATGTATGATTGCTTGGATTCGCTTGGTTCACACTATATATAAAGATCCCTGTTATCAAAGAAAAAAATGAAAAGTAAATAATGATCGATAGTATGATTTCTCCTAATTTTTGATTTTTACGGTGACTTACTACTTTTGAAAGTAATACATTCTTTTCTTGTGCTGACATGTCCCCTTCTTTTAACACCGTTTGATTCATACTTTTACGAAGTTTGCTTAATTTTTCATCCGTCACCAAACTCACCTCCGTACATCTGTTTAAGTCGTTCTTTTCCTCGTTTTAATCTTGATTTAATCGTGTCTATTTTAATTCCTGTTAATTCATGAATTTCTGTTATTTTTTGCTCCTCATAATAAAATAAAATGATGATTTCCCTATACTTTACCGGTAGATTGAGAACATTTTCTGATAACTCACGGGCTTCGCTCCTTAACAATACGGTATCTTCAGTTGATACATTGGATTTAAACCTCGTAGCCACCGTTTCAAAAATTAACTGTACACCAAACCATCTATTCTGAAGGACATCCATACATTTATTTCTAGTAATCTTGAATAACCAAGTTTTCATCGAACAATCCCATCGAAAACTGTCAAGGTTGTTATAAACAGATAAAAACACCTCTTGAGTAATGTCTTCAGCCGTGCTCCAGTTTTTAACATAAGTATAGGCAAGTTTCTTAATTCGCTCTGCATACTCATAAATAATTGCTTCTAATACCGCCTCCTTATTACTTTTTGAATATTCATCTTTAAGCAAGATAGCACCTCCCAAAATGTTGTTCTTCCATTAAGATTGATTTTCTGTCCAGCATACTTACTTTTCGTATGCTAGATTAGAACCTTCTTAAATAGGTGAGTTGTAATACATTAAAATGATTGATTATTTTTAGCTGAAGTATAGACGGCCTAGACCGAAAAAAGTTTCAAATAGTTATAGATTTTTTTAAAGCTAATGATGAACAAGCTCTCTGTTCTTGTTTTGAACGGCCAAAACAGGGAAGTAAACCAATAAATGTGTTCGATAAGGAGTGTAAATGATGCCAAAATACAAAAAGAACAGCATCTCTCTTGTTGGGGCAGTGGGACTTGGTACTGGTGTGATGATTAGCGCTGGAATCTTCGCTCTTCTTGGCCAGGTGGCCGAGTTATCAGGAGAATGGTTTCCCTTCATATTTATTATTGGAAGTATTGTGACTTCATTCAGTGCTTATTCTTATGTAAAGCTTAGTCAAGAATATCCTTCTGCTGGTGGCATAGGGATGTTCTTAGTAAAAGCATATGGAAAAGGAACAATTGCTGCCTCTGCCGCTTTAATGATGGCCGTATCCATGATCATCAATCAAAGTCTTGTTGCTAGAACTTTCGGAACTTACACCCTTCAACTATTTGATGGAACTCAAGCAAGATGGCTTATTCCTTTACTTGGAGTTGGATTGATTATTCTATCGTTCTTAATTAACATTTCAGGTAACACGTTTATTCAAACGTTTACATCAACTGCATCTCTTATTAAGATTGTCGGATTATCTACAATGGCCATCGCAGGTATTTGGGTTACTGACTTCGCTTTTTCAACCCCTAATCCTGGGAATAATCCTCCGGATATTGGGGTTTCAAGTGTCATCGGTTCGATAGCTTTAACAGTTCTCGCATTTAAAGGGTTTACTACAATCACTAATAGTGGGGAAGAAATCACAGAGCCAAAGAAAAATGTTGGACGAGCAATTGCGATTTCAATCACGATCAGTCTTGCGGTTTATTTACTACTTGCTTGGGCTGTTTCAAGTAATCTGACATTAACTGAAACAATCCATGCTAAAGACTATGCTCTTGCTGAAGCCGCTCGACCAGCCTTTGGTGATTTCGGTGTTTGGTTTACGGTAATTCTTGCTATTATTGCAACAATTACAGGAATTATTGCAAGTGTCTTTGCCGTATCGAGAATGCTTGCCATGTTAACAGAGATGAAGCTGATTCCACATAAAGATTTTGGGATATCCGGTTCCGTTCAAAAGCATACTCTTATTTTTACAGTCGTCCTTGCCATGGTGTTAACGATTTCCTTCGATTTAAGTAGGATTGCCTCTATCGGAGCAGTTTTATATTTAATTATGGATATAACCATTCACTGGGGAGTTTATAAACATCTCCGAACTAAAATAGGTGCAAATTCATTCATTGTATTAACAGCCATTTTGCTTGATGTAATTGTACTTTTAGCTTTTCTTTGGGTTAAAGTCAAAACTGATGTTGTTATAGTGATGGTTTCAAGCTTGATGATTCTATTCATCATCTTATTAGAATACTTTTTCTTAAGAAAGAGATAAGAAAAAACGTGGCGAAATGCCACGTTTTTTAATAAAACTATTAAATATTTTCAAAAAACACTCTAATGATATCAGCTCCACCAATAACCGTTCCTAATGTACTCCCTAAATTAGTTAGAATGACAATCAATAGAACACGAGACACCTTGTTCTTCCAAAAGCCTTTAATCGTGTACACATCTTCTGATAGATTAATAAAGTCATTCACATTAGGTCGTTGGAAGTAAACATGAACAAGTCCAGAAAACCAACCTGCTGCCATCAACGGGTTTAAAGAGCTGATTGGAGCAATCAAAAAGGCCGTTATAATCGCGAGCGGATGGGCTAAGGCAATCGCAGCACCTAAAGCTGCAAACCCACCATTCCAAAGAATCCAGCTGATCGTTTGTTGTAAACCTGCAGTAGGATTTTCTATTAAAGTATAGGCTATAAGCCCGACAATCAGGATTGGGATGAGCCATCCTAGTATTTGAGGTTTTTTCTTTTTAACTGGTACTTTACTAAGGCTTTTTAAATCATGATCCTTATCAATTTCATTTTTTATACCTGGAACATGGGCTGCACCCACTACTGCTACAATCTTATCTCCAGGAGCTTCTTTTATCTTTTGAGCAAGATACTGATCTCTTTCATCAATTAATGTCTTTTTAAGCGCCGGGAAAGCTTCCGTGAATTCCTTTAACATCGAATCGAGCATATCCTCAGACTTCAGTTTTTCTAGCTCGTCCTCTGAAATTTCATCTTTATTAAAGATGCTTCCAATAATCACCATTAATAGCTTGGACTTACCCCAAAAGGTTAATCCATTCCAAATACGTGAAAACGTAATTTGGATATTACGGTCAGCAAGTACAAGCTTTGCGTCTACTTCTTTTGCTGATTCAATCCCTTGAATCATTTCCTGACCCGGTTTAATCCCTAACTGCTTAGCAATACGCTTCTGAAAGGAAGAAATGACAAGGTTCATCAGTAGTAAAGAAGATTTCTTTTTCTTTATGATTTCAAATATATCCATTTCCTTCCACTTGTTCTCATCGGTTATGGATTGATATCTTTGTTGATCTAATTCTATACAAACTGAGTCTGGTCTTTCTGTTTCAATTACCAATTTAACTTCATCTGCACTTTGCTTTGATACATGAGCTGTTCCAATGATAATGATTTCTTTATTGTTGACCGTTAGTCTAGTTAAATGATCCATTGACATAAACACGCTTCCTTTATTTATTTGCTCTAATTCCAGAGCTTGACCTATTACTAACATTATAAACGATTACGACTAATAAGAACATTTAAAGAACAATCAACAAAATCAATTAGTTAGACTCTATCCTGAAACATTGTTGTGTTTAACCCCTATTTAAATTCAAAATAATTGCGCAGTAAATAGGAAATCCATTTACAATGAGGGTGATTCCGAATATTTTCTAATAATCCCTTTATGATTGCTCTATTCAAGATAGATTTTTCATCAAAATGGTCCTTCAAAAGGATGAGCGATTCTTTTTCTACAGAATGATCTTCTATTTCTGCAATGACTTTTTCTAAATGCTGATGAATTTGTTCTTTCGTTATCTCTTCTTGTACTGGCCTCTTAACTATTATGACTGAATCTTCCGTAACAAAAGGAATTTTTACTCCGCCAGCAATCAGATTAGTCTTTTCTACCAATGAGTTTGACAGTAGCTCTAAATCCACAGGATAGTTATAAAAAAGAAAAAGCTCATGATACATCCTAGTAAAACCTTTGATACAAAACAATAAATCATATTTTGTATGTGTAATTTTATCCCCATATATCTCTTCAATGATCGTTAAAATATATTTTTCTGATAAATGATCATAGTATTGCATCTTCCCCAATAGTTCCTCACTAAATGAGTATGTTTTCTCTTTTAACAAAATGTTCACAAAGTCTGAATGTTTGAGGAAGGATTCAAACGTAACATAATAGTACTTATATAATGGGTCTTTATAACTCTCTAAATTTCTGACCACATAGTCAATATCAGATATGAACTGGGACATAAAATGGTCAATCAAGGCTAATACCAACTCATTCTTTGATTTAAAAGATAGATAAAAGGCACCTTTAGAGATGTTACAATGTTCTGTAATTTGCTGAACCGAAGTGGCTTCAATCCCCTGTTTCGAGAAGAGTTCGAGGGCATTTTCCATAATTAGTTGTTTTTTCATTTAATATTCTCCTAATATAATTCATTGACAATTGACCGATTAGTCATTAGTATATGTAATTGAGCTAACTAAGTCAAATAGAGGTAGGTGTCATAGTGAAAGGTTTAGTAAATTTCGTCTTAAAAAACAAACTCGCAGTTTGGTTACTAACGATTATTATTACTGTTTCAGGTATTTATTCTGGTACAAGGATGAATATGGAGACAATCCCGAACATCTCAATACCATATTTAATGGTAATGGATGTATATCCTGGGGCGACCCCAGAGCAAGTAATGGAAGATGTATCAATTCCATTGGAAAAAGCAATTGAGGGTCTTGAAGATGTAAAGGCAGTCTACTCAAACTCTTATTCTAACATTTCCAGCATTCAAGTGGAATACGAGTATGGTGCAGACATGGACGAGGCCAAACGTTCATTAGAATCTGCTCTGGATTCTGTAACTTTACCAGAGGAAGCACAAGAACCTAGCATTACAGCAATTAGTCTAAACATGATGCCGGTTGTGGCTTTAAGTATAAGTAGTGAATCTGAGAACATCGTTCAACTAACAAATACAGTTGAAGATCTCATTCTTCCTGAAATAGAAAAAGTTGACGGTGTCGCATCTGCCACTATTACAGGTCAACATATTGAAGAAGTTGAGCTTACTTATGATGAAGCTAAAATGGCTGAGTTTGGTTTAACTGAAGATAAAGTAAAGGAAATGATTCAAGCAAGTGACCTTGCTGTTTCATTAGGTTTATACGAATTTGAAGAAGGCGAACAAGCCGTCTCAGTTGACGGGAAATTCATGACCGCTGATGAACTAAAGGAAATGCTTATTCCTGTTACTCCTACTGAAGCAAGCCCTTCTCCTTTTGTAAAGCTTAGCGAGATCGCAACGATTGAAGTGGTTGGTAAAGTACAATCAGTCTCTCGTACAAACGGACAGGATGCCATTGCGATTCAAATTGTGAAAGGTCAACAAGACAATACGGTTACTGTTGTAAATGCCGTTAAAGATTTAGTTGATGATTTTGAAGGTGAAATAGACGGGCTAGTTATTGATGTTTCACTTGATCAAGGAGAGCCAATTGAAAAATCCGTACACACGATGATTGAAAAAGCATTATTTGGTGGTTTAATCGCTGTATTAATCATTTTGTTATTCTTACGTGATTTTAAATCAACAATCATCTCAATTGTTTCTATCCCAGTTTCAATTTTTATGGCATTACTTTTACTGAACTGGATGGAAATCACCCTTAATATTATGACATTAGGTGCGATAACGGTTGCGATTGGTCGTGTCATCGATGACTCGATTGTTGTAGTCGAAAATATTTATCGTCGACTGCATTTAAAACAAGAAAAATTAACAGGTCGGGCGTTAATTCGTGAAGCAACCATTGAAATGTTCAAACCAATCTTATCTTCGACTCTAGTTACAGTCGCAGTATTCGCGCCACTTATCTTTGTTGGTGGTATGGTTGGAGAGCTATTTATGCCATTTGCCTTAACGATGACATTTGCTCTTGGCGCTTCATTAATTGTTGCAGTTACAATTGTACCTGCTCTATCGCATTTCTTATTTAAAAAGAAATTATATAGTGAAAAGACAGAAAGCAGCCACAAAGAGACAGGTAAATTATCTGAATGGTACAAAGGAGTTCTTCGCTGGACTTTAAACCATAAGATCATTACGTCTTTAATATCAATTGCTCTTCTTGTAGGAAGCTTAGCATTAACTCCGTTAATCGGTTTTAGCTTCTTGGGTAGTGAAGAAGATAAGGTTATGTATTTAACTTACACTCCTACAGCCGGAGAGGTAAAGGAAGATACTTTAGCTAATGTTGAAGTTGTAGAACAAGAAATGCTTAAACGAGATGATATTGATATCGTTCAAGTATCAATAACAGAAGAAGGCGATACACAATCAGCCATGATGGGTGGAGGAGCAGGTGGCGGTGCATTAATGTACTTAATCTTTGATCCTGATATGGAAAACTTCTCTGAAGTAAGAACTGAAATAGAAGAGTACGTATTTAACATTGGTCAAACTGGCGAATGGCAGAGTCAAAACTTTGCAGCTGGTGGTGCAATGGCCAGCAGTGAAGTAAGCTACACATTCTATGGTGAAGATTTAGATCAATTAAATGAAGCAGTTAAAATGGTCGAAGATGTAATGAATGAAAACGAAGGATTGAAAGACGTCTCTTCAAGTATTGAAGATGCTTATGTGGAATATACCTTCAAAGTAGATCAGGGTGAACTATTACAATATGGCTTAACAACTGGTCAAATTGTAATGATGTTAATGCCTGACCGTACAGAAGAAATGTTAACCACCATTGAAAAAGATGGTGAAACATTAGAAGTCATCGTTCAGCATGAGGAAGCTCAACAACCTGAATCAATCGATGATATCTTAGAAAAACAAATACCAACAGCACTTGGAACGACGCTTCCACTTTCTGACTTAATTACAGTAGAAGAAGGAACAACCTTAAACACACTTGCTCGAAGCAAAGGTGAATACCACGCTAGTGTGTCAGGAACAATCATTGAAGATGATATTTCAAAGACAACATCTGAAATAGACAGTGAGCTTAATGAATTAGATTTACCTCAAGGTGTGACTATGGAGGTAGCCGGGGTTGCTGCTGATATGAATGAAACATTTACACAGCTTGGTCTGGCAATGCTTGCAGCAATTGCGATCGTGTACTTTATCCTTGTTGTAACATTCGGTGAGGGTCTAGCACCATTCGCTATCCTATTCTCATTACCGTTCGCCGTTATTGGTTCATTTGTTGGATTGTTAATCGCCGGTGAAACGATTTCTGTATCCGTAATGATGGGGCTATTAATGTTAATTGGTATTGTCGTCACAAACGCCATTGTACTAGTTGACCGGATTATTCATATGGAACGCGAAGGTATGAATATACGTGAAGCAATTTTAGAAGCTGGTGCTACTCGTTTACGTCCAATTCTGATGACAGCCATTGCGACAATTGGAGCATTAATTCCATTAGCAGTTGGCTCAGGTGGGGGCGGTTTAATTTCTAAAGGTCTTGGTATTTCCGTAATTGGAGGTTTAACAAGTTCAACATTACTAACGTTAATCATCGTACCAATTGTATATGAAGTATTATCAAAACTATTTAAGAAAAACCGTAAAGAGATTCAAGAAAATTAATAAAGAGCCTCACAGGTGAATTTAACCTAGTGAGGCTTTTTCATTTGTAAACTGAACACGATTAATGAGGTTTTTAAAATACTCTCCGAACCTTAACAACCCTAAATGAATGAGAATAAGAGCATATTTAGAATGGGGGGTTGAAGGTTTGATGATTCTGTATTTATATAAAATTTGATCTAATACATGAACAATAAAAATGCTAATCCACTTATGCTCTTTCCTGAAGAATAGAGTACTGATCGTACCAATTATACCTGTGATTAAGGCATAAATCGGAACTATAATAAAATGCTCCCAATACTTATCCCTTAATACGCCAATTCGAAAGCGATATTGTTTAAAAAATACTAAAGCAAAATATAACACATTAGCATAATTCACCCAGTAAAAAAAGAAGATTGAAATAGCTATTATTTTCTTGTTACCTTTCTGGATCTTTTCCCACCATATTTTCACGATATAAAAATAGACAGGCATTGTTGTAATCGTTAAAAATGTTTTCCATGATTTATTTTCAAAAATCCCCCATCTAATAAAAATTCGTTCTATTATTCCATATATAAGTGCAACAGTAATCCGCCCCTTCCAACCTATGTTAAATAAGGTTATAAGAGTCGATTTGATGGGAATAAATAATGATTGTGATAACAATGCTCCGAACACGGCATCAAACCATTTATTTTTAAAAATTTTAGGACAGTAAACATACATTTTAAATATATTTAATACGAAATACTCAAATACATAGGCAATTCCAATACTAATATACAAAACCCCTATAGTTTTGGTTGGACCTTTCCTCCTAAAGCAAATTATTAAGAGTACCGCATGAATAATAGCCAAGACGATAAAGGGAATACTCTTATTCTTCATCCTGTATTTCCTCTCTTAAACCCAATAATTTGTATACACCTCTATTTTTTACTAGAAGTCGATAATTATTAAAAAAATTGTTATTTGGTATTGATGACGGACACTTCGATTCGTATCTCCATAACAGATGTCCTTCATGGCTTTGATGACGGACACTTCGATTCGTATCTCCATAACAGATGTCCTTCATGGCTTTGATGACGGACACTTCGCTTCCTATCTCCATAACAAATGGCCTTCATGGCTCTGATGAAGGACACTTCGCTTCTTATCTCCGTAACAAATGGCCTTCATGGCTTTGATGAAGGACACTTCGCTTCGTATCTTCATAGCAAATGGCCTTCATGGCTTTGATGAAGGACACTTCGCTTCCTATCTCCGTAACAAATGACCTTCATGGCTTTGATGAAGGACACTTCGCTTCCTATCTCCATAACAAATGGCCTTCATGGCTTTGATGAAGGACACTTCGCTTCGTAACTCCATAACAAATGGCCTTCATGACTTTGATGAAGGACACTTCGCTTCCTATCTTCATAGCAAATGGCCTTCATGGCTCTTATGAAGGACACTTCGCTTCCTATCTCCGTAACAAATGACCTTCATGGCTTTGATGAAGGACACTTCGCTTCCTATCTCCATAACAAATGGCCTTCATGGCTTTGATGAAGGACACTTCGCTTCCTATCTCCATAACAAATGGCCTTCATGGCTCTTATGAAGGACACTTCGCTTCCTATCTCCGTAACAAATGGCCTTCATGGCTCTTATGAAGGACACTTCGCTTCCTATCTCCGTAACAAATGTCCTTCATGTTGCTGATGCCAGACATTTCTCCGTATACATCCGCAATTTAGAAAAATGAACAAGATTGAACCAATCAAACTTAATACAACCTTTAACTCCACTTCTCCTTTAATCGTTCCATGCGTGGAAAGAATAGCTGCACTAATGGGCCAACCGATAGAGCAATAATAATCGTGCCTACTCCGATGGGTCCACCGAAAATTAAAGCGAGTATTAGAGCAGTCAGCTCTCCTATTGTTTTGGCGACCATTAAATTAACGTTAAGCCGGTGCTGAATTGCAAGCATGAATTTATCTATAGGGATGATTGGAAATTTAGCTTGCAGATAAATAGAGATCCCAAGTGATAGCAAGATAAGACCTAGCGCCATTACCATAAGCTGATTGATAAAAGTGGTTGGCTCTAATTGATGTAAAATAAATAGTAACCAAAAATCAATTAATGCCCCCACAATCACAATGGTAAAGACAGCTAATACATCTGGCCTCTCCTTTAACAAGACAGCGTTGACGATTATAAGAATAAGACCTACAATAATAACCCAACTTCCAACAGTCAATCCAAAGGTTGTTGATAAGCCTACGTTTAGAGCATCCCAAGGTCCAGCGCCTAGATTAGATTGAATAGTAAATGCGACTCCTAGAGATAAAATAAGAAGTCCTATTAAATAGAAAGATATTCTCGTTACATTCATAATTCGTTACTCCTTTTTTAAATGTATTACATAGCATATCACTATCTAATAAAAAGTACATTTAACTCATATTTTTTACCTAAAATGAACATTTTGTTTAAGGTAAATTTTTCACATTATTTACATTTCTTATTGAAAATGTAAACGTTTTCATTTATACTAAAAGTAGGTCGGATGACATCAGTGGTCATCAAGATATTCAGCGTAGGTGGGGCTGATATCATTAAAAATTTCTAATTATAGCCTTACGAATAGTTTGTTTTACAAAAAGAGTAGGAATAGCTGGAGACTGCTGAAATTATCGGCAATCTAAAGTTACCGCAATGAAATTAAAAAGATTAGGGGATGATTTTAAACATTCCCTAATCTTTTTTCGTATTTTGTGTTTTGAAAGGCAAAATAAAGGGTTATTTCTAACCCTTTAACGTAATAATTCGTTTCATATTCACTACGAAGAGAGTGGTTGCACTTTGTATGTGCATACCTAAAAGACCATGGGATTGGCTTTTTTTAAAACCATGGCGATTCTTTAACTCTGCATTTTTAGCCTCAATCATATACCTGCTTTTTGCTAGCTCCTTGAACTCATCTGTTTCCTGAAAAAGTTGGTGTTCTTCATGAATTTTATCCTTCTTCAAAGTTACGGTATACGTTTTACTTGCAGCTCCTTCTGTATAACAGCCTTCTCTAAGTGGACAAACCTTACACTTTTCAATATCAAAGTAGTGTGTTTCTCGTAATACTGTTCCTTCAGTCGCATGTTTCTTCTTTCCATGTAAGGCTTTCTTAATCGCCATATGCCCAGCTGTACATACATATCGCCCGGCATCCTTATTGTATTGAAATTCTCCTGATGCCCTTTTGTTTCCCTCTGAAACAGTCTTGCTTAATTTCGATACTAACTTAATTTCTTTCTCTTTCGCATATTCAATCATATCCTTCTCAGAGTAAGCCCCATCGCCAATAAATACTTTTACCTCAATTCCGTTTTCAACAGCTTTCTCAATTAGCTCTTTTGCTTGCTTTCCGTCGTGCTGTTCCCCAGTTGTAACAATTGCCGATGTTACAATACGCTCTGGAACCATTGCGATGTGAGTTTTGTATCCAAAAAATGAAGAATCCGAACTCTTATGTCCTACTTTTGCATCTTTTTCCACCGTTGAATTCAGGTGTTCGATATCATCATTTACGATCTCTTCTAATAAGTTCGCTTTTAATTTCACGTCTTCTTTGATATATAATCTCTCATCTTTTTTAATGATCTCAATTAATTGATTACAATAATTGATATGATCTAGTAGTTCATTCGTACCAGGCTTAGTTGGCATCTTATCTTTATAGGTTTCGTCTTGTTTATAAACGCTCTTTCTAAGTTGTTTGGACTGTTCAATCAATATTTCAATGGGTGATTTAGAGTTAAACATACTGTCCGTATGGGTTGAATCCACAATAATCTGGTTAGATTTAATCAGACCTTCCTGTAAGGCAATCTCAACCGTCTTTTTAATTAGTAAATCTAATAATGAATCGTCTTGTAGACGCAGTTTTCTAAATTTCGTTAGGCTTGTAGGATGCACAATTTTATCTTCGGGTGCTACATCTAAAAAGTATTTAAATGACATATCAAATGTCGCTCTCTCAATTAAATCTCGATCAGACATGGGGTACATTACTTTAAGGAGTAATAATTTAAACATCATAATAGGACATTTAGCTGTAGCACCAAATGCCTCATTATACATATCTTTTAACTCGTCATAGATAAATTCAAAATCAACTAGGTTATTAAATTTCCTCAAGAAATGATCTTTCGGGATTAATATATCATAAAGTGCACTATATGAACTGAGCACTAATTCTTTTTTAGGTAGCATAGTTTCACCAATTTTCTAATGTATTCTTTCACTATGATACCATTTCCCCTCACCAACTGAATCAAATGTATACAAAAAAGGAAGAGTTTCCTCTTCCTTTCAACACAAGGGTATTAATGAGACTTTTTCAGCAGTCTCGAATAGCTGCTCTTTTTGTTATTTATAAAGGCTCTTTTCTTAAAGCTTTTGTTGCTTTTCATTACATTGAGTTTGGCTGTATATTAGTAAAATGATTAATTTAGATAGGAGTAGACTGATGAATTTTAAAATAAATGAGGCTATCGAAGTATTGGAGAGAACTCCCGAAACATTAGATTATTTTATATCCGGTTTATCCGAATCATGGCTTCAATGTAATGAAGGAAAAGATACCTGGAATATTATCCAGGTGCTGGATCACCTGATAGAAGCAGAGGTTCATAATTGGATTCCTCGTCTAGAAATGATTGTAAAAGAAGGCGAAAAGCCCTTCCCTCCATTCAATCGATTTTCGCATTTAGATGAAAACTCTAGAACATCGGTACATCAAAAATTAATTGAGTTTAAAAAGTTAAGGGACCAAAACTTAGATAGATTAAAGAAACTTATAAATCCAGACCAACATCTTGATCTAACAGGAATACATCCCGCATTTGGCGTAGTAAAAATACGAGAATTAATTTCAACTTGGGTGGTACATGATTTAACACATATTTCTCAAATTGTAAGGATCATGGCTAAAAGGTATGAGACGGATGTAGGACCTTGGAAAGAGTATCTTGGTATCCTGAACTCAGGAAGCCTGAATTGACTTATATATCTCACAGACTTCATAACACCTTCTGAACACAAGATTCAGGAGGTGTTTATCATTTTTTAGATAAACTTTTTTAGTTTTGCACATACAATAGATTAACTCATAAATTTACGGAGGTGGGACCGATTGATTCATATTGTGAAACCTGGTGAAATATTAGCTCAGATTTCAAAAGATTATCGTACTCCTCTTTCTTCTATTATCAACGCAAACCCTTCCATTAATCCTAACTTGATTTACCCTGGTCAAACTATTGTCATTCCTGGATTACCATCTCCTGAATCGATTCCATACCGCATTGATATATCCATTCAAAATCGCATTTTAAGATTATATAAAAACGGCCAACCCCAAAAGCAATACCCCATAGCTGTTGGACGGATGTTACATGAGACACCCACTGGTGATTTTATAATCATTAACAAAGCACCAAACCCTGGAGGTCCATTTGGCACAATGTGGATGAGCTTATCCAAGCAGCACTACGGAATCCATGGGACGAATAATCCAAGTTCAATTGGTAAAGCTGTATCAAGTGGGTGCATCAGAATGTACAATAAAGATGTTGAAGAATTAGCAAGCATTGTTCCAATAGGTACAAGGGTAACCATACATCAGTAATCATTTTATTGATGTAAATTCATGTAATCCAAGCATATAGGATATAAACCGGGTTTATGACTGTCTAATTCTTCAAAATTAGGCTACTTGGTTTCATTTAACGCTTTAAGGAAACTAAAGTGGACATTGTAATTACGTTTATCAACGAAACTGCTAGGTTTATCAACGATTTTAAGTCATTTATCAACGATATTTAAATTTTATCAACGAACTATCAACACTTATCAACGAAACCATCAGTTTTATCACGAAATTCCGTTTTTTTACAGTTTAAAACATAAAAAAAGAGCAAGCTATCAGATAATATGATAATTGCCCTTAAAATATATGCATCTAGCAGTAGTTTACCCTCACAAATCTACCTCAAGCAATCTCTCCTCCTGAGTTTTCAAGATTGCTTGAATTCGATCGGTAACTCCTAGTTTAGAGTAGATAGACGATATATAGTTTTTCACAGTACCTTCTGATAGATAGAGCTTACTTGCAATCTGACGGTTATCACTGCCAGCTACTATAAGGCGTAATACTTCCATTTCCCTATTGGTCATACCGTAACGAGGTTTGATCTCTATTGCATTTTGGACTGGTGCATTAGAAGATAAATCTCCGGTCCATTCGGCTACCATCATTTTTGCAATTTCTTGTGGAATAAGCGTTCCGCCTTTGTATACAAGCCTAATACTAGATGCTAAGTCTTCTGGTTGCATTGCTTTTAGTAAATATCCTTCTGCACCTGCTTTCATTGCTTCCCGGACATAGTTCATCTCATGAAAGGTTGTGAGCATAACCACTTTAATAGTCGGCCACTGTTCTTTAATCTGCTTTGTTGCTTCGATTCCATTCACTTCTGGCATATGAATATCCATTAATACAATATGAGGCTGAAACTGTTTACATAAATCAATAGCCTCAGCTCCATTAGCAGCCATTCCAACCACTTCGATATCTGATTCGCTCTGTAAGACAATTCGTAAACTACCTCTTATTAGATCCTGATCATCTGCTAGTACCACCTTAATCATTGATTAACCCACCTTTCTGTTCTTAATGGGTAACTGACATGATACAGTTGTACCCTTTTGACTAGATTCCACGAGCAGCTCACCTTGGTATGATTCAAGTCTTTCTTTCATCACGGATAGACCAAACCCGTAATGAACCTCTTCCATACCAGCACCATTATCTTTTACCGTCAATTTAATTTCATCAGGTTGAACTAAAAGTGAAATGTGTATCCTCGATGCTCCACCATGACGTTTTGCATTGGTTAATGATTCCTGTAAACAACGTACAAGAGTTAGTGTATGCGGTAAGGCTACAGCTCCATCCTCTCCTCTAGCTTCAAAATCAATAATCGTTCCGGTATGGATGGAAAACTCATTAGCAATTCTTCTAAGCTGAATAATAAGAGATTCTTTGTCATGAGTGGGAACAATATGATGGATCTGATTTCTTACTTCTTCAAGTCCGTTTCTACTTACGTTGCGAAGTTGATTTATGCTTTCTTTTGCTTCATCAGGTGCGGTTGTCATAAGATAAGAAACTGCATCCAGTCCCATGATCACAGAAGTTAGAGTATGCCCCACTGTATCATGTAATTCTCTGGCCATTCGATTTCTCTCCTCCAGAAGCGTAAGGGTTTCCACTTGTTCTGCATACTGTTCTAACACTTCCCGCTGCCTTTCATTTTCATCCAGAAGTTCTTTCATTTTCTTCTGAGTGTCTATGATTTTCCAAGCACCACACCCAAGCGCAAAGAAGAAAAACCCTTCAATAATGGATAAATTATACGATGCATCTGGAAGAACGATTGTCATGACAACAGCCGGGACAATAGCAAACCAAATCCACAGAATAACTCGAAGCCTCGTTGTATGAATCACTGCAGCTGCACACATTGCGGGTATTGCTAGAAATGAAGAGTAATTGCCTATTACATAGGAGCTATACAAAAGAAAGAGGCCACTTATAATAAGTTCAGTCACCGGGTATAACCAAACTAGCTTTCGTTGTCCCTTCCACCAGACTAACTGGGGGATCACAACTGCGATTAGTCCGCTAATCAACAAAAGGTATAAGGTAAGGTCATGTTTGTTATATACGTAAGCAAATAAAAATAAATGAGCAACAAGCCAAATGAACCTTGTGTAAAACAAAGCTCGATAACCCCAATGACTTCCCAGTGGTAAATCCATCTTTTTTCACTCCGTTTCGACTATTTTAATAACTTCATTATACAGATAAAAAATGGAAGAGTTGTAGTTTTTTAGTAAGGCTGTTTTCGTATAGAATGTTGTTCCTTGTAAAAATCCCAGAAGCCGGATTTTTACCCTAGTATAAGGATGTTTCTTTACATGAAGAGAATCGCTCTTTTCTAATTTTTACCCAATTGGTACCAAAAACTAAGTGAACATCCAATCTATGAGTTAAAAAGCTACAAAGTTTTAGAAAAGAGCCTTTAGTAATAACTCAGTCATATATGACTACATCAGAAAAGTCCTTACTCCAGGCACTTGGATGTATGACCAATTATTTTAGATAATGAGGATGTGATTAAGACAACTAAAGGAGATTGATAATATGAACGTTTTAAACCGAATCCAAACTTTCTTAAAGGAACACCCTTTTTTATTCGCTATCTTCACTTTAATTATGAGCCGAATAGCAGGTATGGCTACTATTGAATTAGTTCAGCTATTCCAACCAGATTTAACCATACAGGATGATCTTGGTTGGTTACTTATGATGGTGTATGCAGGTGTAGTAGTAAGCTTAGTCTATTGGACGGATTCTGCTAAAGAAATTGGTTTAGTGAAGCCTCAATCAATAAAGGAATGGTTGACGATAGTTCCATTACTTCTTTTACCATTATTAATTCTTTTAGAAAATGGTGTATCCTCATGGGGATTCTCTACCAATCTAGTTCTCATCATTGCTGCTATTGGTGTCGCTGTGAATGAGGAAGTGTTATATAGAGGAATCTTACTGCGTGGATTTATGAAATGGGGGCCATGGGTTGCTATTTTTGTACCTAGTGCTTTATTCGCACTTTCACATTCTACTAATATTTTTGTGGGTGGAGATCCTACTTTTGCTATTTTTCAAACTCTCTGGACATTCGCTGCTGGTGTACTATTATCTGCAATGAGATTACGTAATAAAAGTCTTTATCCAGTCATCATCATCCATTTACTATTAGATGCTGTTGAATATTTTTCTACTGGTGAATATGGTGTCCATTCAGATTCCATCCCACTTCAAACATTAACTCTATTTGCAATTATAACAGTTTCTCTTGCTATCTATGCGGTTATTCTCTTTTATAGAGGTCAGAAAAAGGCAGTAGGAAATCCTAACATGAGTGTAGAGAAAACATTATAAACGAAAATACTACTATTAAGGACCATGCATATGCTTGGTTCTTTTCAAATTTACAATAAGGGCCCATAAATAAGTGCTGCAACAAAGTTAAAAAACAAAAAAGATGATTCTGCAAAATCACAGAATCACCTTCATAATGAGTAAGTTATTATTTTTTTAGGAACTTCACACAAACAGGGTAAGGTACAGCCAAACTTGAGTTAGTGAACTTCAATCTCCCCGTATCTTCATCCCGCTTATATAATACGAGGTTACCTGTTTCCTGGTTAGCAACAACTAAATATTTCTCAGAAGGATCTAGCATAAAATCTCTAGGCCAATCTCCTTCAGTTGAAGTAAGTTCAACAAGTGTTAGTTCGCCGGATTCCTGACTTACTTTTAAGACAGCAATACTATTATGACCACGATTTGATACATACACAAATTGACCATCAGAAGAAACGTGAATGGCAGCCCCTTGATTATTATCAGTGAAACTGCTTGGTATAGTTGAAATCGATTGAAGCTCTGTAAACTGACCAGTTCCTTGATTATAAGAAAGGACAATTACCTCAGAACTAAGCTCTGTCATCACATAGGCATATTTACCATTAGGGTGGAATTCAATATGTCTAGGACCACTTCCAGGTTTCACAGATAAACTCTGAACTTCAACAAGGGACTCGTTTTTTATTTCATATGTAAGAATTTTATCAATTCCCAGATCAACAACTACGACATACTTTTCATCTGGAGTAAAACCAGAATAATGGGTATGGGGTTTTTCCTGCCTCTCTTGATTTGGACCCGTTCCCTCAAGTTGAATGGTAGATACTAAAGAAAGAATGTTTCCGTTCTTGGAATCTGCTGTGTATAAATCAACCGTTCCCTTATGATAGTTTGCGGTAACAATAAAGTTATTCGCTTTATTTACACTAATATGGCAAGGTGAAGCGCCTGCCCCTAATTGACTATTTAAAAATTGGAGGTCACCTGATTGTTGATTAATTGAGTAAGATGCTGCTCCACCTTGGTCTCCTTCTTTTTTTACAGCAAACAAATAGTTATTGTCTTCACTGATTGTGACGTAGGTTGGATTTTCAAGCTCTGCTACTAATGTAGGCTCCGATAGTGTTACAGCCTCTGTATCCAGAACAAAAGAGTAAATCCCTTTACTCTCACCTTTTGTGTAAGTTCCTATGTAACCTTTGACCTTATGATCCATCGTATTCACCTTGTCTCCTTTGTCGTACATATTTAAGAAAAACTAGCTATATCATAGACCATGTGCCATCTATTATCAAACAATAGCTATAATTTAATGAAAAGAGAGATCTCTTATAAGTAATACAGTTTTTGAATCAATAGTAATAAAAATAGCTAGGAAATACATCCTAGCTATTTTTGTTACTTATTCTTATTGGAATTGGTCTTTAAGCTCGTTGTCTCCGTGTCATTACGTCGAATATAACTGCTAACGCAAGTACACCACCACGAATCATGTATTGGGGGGCTATCCCTACACCCATTAAATTCATTCCGTTCGTTAAGGTTGCCATTACAACAGCACCAATAACTGCTCCCGTTACTCTTCCAACACCACCTGCGGCTGATACACCACCAACGAAGGCTGCTGCAATCGCATCAAGTTCGAACAGTGTTCCTGCTGTTGTTGTTGCAGATTGTAATCGTGCTGTGAATAAGATACCAGATAAAGCTGAAAGCATCCCCATTGAACCGAACACAAGAAGCGTGATTTTACTTACATTAATACCAGTAAGATGGGCTGCTTCTGGGTTGCTCCCAACTGCATAGATATGACGTCCAATCACTGTTTTCGTCGTAATGAAGTGATAGACAATGACAACAAGTAGAACAATCATCACAGTCCAAGAGAATCCATTATATCCAGCTAATAGCCATGTAATATAAGCCATAATTCCTGAAACAAACACTAACTGTAATACAAAAATCGGCTTTGAAACCACATCGAATTCGTATTTTATCTTTTTTTGACGACTTGAAATAGAACTATAGATATATAATAAAATTCCAATTAATCCAACAAGTAGTGTGAGTAAGTGGAGGCCACCTACTTCTGCTATAGATGGAATATAACCATTTCCAATCGCATTAAACGCATCATTATCTACAATAATGGTTCCAGTTTTTTCAGTTGCCATCAAAATTGCACCACGATAAATCAACCAACCTGCTAATGTGGCAACAAAGGCTGGAATTCCTACTTTTGCTACAAGTAAACCTGTAATACCACCAGCACACATACCTAGTATAAGAATAATCGGTATAACAATATAAACTGGTAGACCTACTTGCATTAAGAGAATAGCGGCAACCGCACCTAGGAAACCTGCTAAAAATCCAATCGATAAGTCAATATGTCGAATGACGATAACCAGCATAACCCCAACAGCAAGTACCGCAATATACCCTGCTGAATCTAGTAAATTACTAATGTTTCGAGAGGACATGAATAGTCCACCCGTCAGGATTTGGAATGAAATCATAATGACTATTAATGCGATGTACATTCCATAATCACGTATATTATGCTTTAATAAGCTCTTTAGTTCGTTAATATATTTCATCGTACTACCTCCTATTGCGTCGCAAGTTGCATTATATTTTCTTGATTGGCTTCTTCAGATGAAAGTTCACCTTTCATTTCACCCTCTGCCATTACATAAACGCGATCGCTCATACCAAGAACTTCACCAAGCTCTGATGAAATCATAATGATACTCATACCTTTATTTATTAGTTCATTCATAACTGAATAGATTTCAAATTTAGCACCAACATCAATCCCACGTGTTGGCTCATCTAAGATTAATAGTTTTGGGCCAACAAAGAGCCATTTCCCAAGCGAAACCTTCTGTTGATTTCCACCACTTAAATTTCCAACTAACTGTTGTAACGATGGTGTTTTGATTCCTAAAGAATCCTTGTAGCCCCGGGCAATAATGATCTCTTCGTTTTCATTGACTACTCCGTTGGAAGAAATGCCTTTTAAATTACCAATTGAAATATTGCTTTTTATATCCTGTAGTAAAAATAGGCCATTGCCTTTTCGGTCTTCTGTTACGTAAGCAATTCCTGCTTTAATGGCATCACTCGTATGCTTTAATTTAGTAGGTTGTCCTTCTAAAAATAAATCTCCTTGTAACTTGTAATTAGCTGAATTGCCAAAAATACTTAAAGCAAGCTCGGTACGTCCTGAACCCATTAGCCCTGCAATTCCAACGATTTCTCCCTTTTTCACATGAAGATTGACATTTTTAGCGACATTACGTCCTAGTTTTGGATCGTACGCCGTCCAATTCGATAATTCCAAAACCGTGTCCCCAAACTCTTTCTTCGGTCGTTTTGGATAAATATCTTCAATTTCACGCCCTACCATATTTTTAATAATGTTTGTTTCGGTAATTTCTCCTTTTGATCCATCTAACGTACAAATGGATTCCCCATCACGGATGACTGTTGCTTTATCTGCAACGGAAGTAACTTCCTTTAATTTGTGAGAAATCATGATAGAGGTGATTCCCTCTTTTTTCAATTCACGTAACAATTCAAGTAGGTTTTCACTATCATCTTCATTAAGAGCAGCAGTTGGTTCATCTAAAATAAGGAGCTTTACTTCTTTACTTAATGCTTTTGCAATTTCAACTAATTGCTGTTTTCCTACTCCTAAATCCTTAATTAAGGTTTCAGGATTAACTTTCAAGCCTACTTTTTGCAGCATTTTTTTCGCTTCAACGATCGCCTTATTCCAATCTAATACACCACTTTTTTGTATTTCATTACCTGCGAAGATATTTTCATAAACAGAGAGGTCAGGGAATAATGCTAGCTCTTGATAGATAATTGCAATTCCGACATCCACACTATCATTGATTTTATTAAACTGCTGAACTCCTCCATTAAAAATGATATCTCCCGAGTATGTCCCAGAGGGATAAACACCACTAAGTACCTTCATAAGTGTGGACTTCCCAGCACCATTTTCTCCTACTAAGAAGTGAATTTCTCCTCGTTCGACTTTGAAATTGACATTCGAAAGTGCCTTTACGCCTGTAAACTCTTTTGATATCTGGTTCATCTCTAAAATATAATCGCTCACTGTTATGCCTCCTTAACCAGACAACTAAGGGAAAAGTGCTAGATTGTCATCTAACACTAATCCCCCTTTTTATTCAATTTATCTATTATTCTAATCCTGTAAATTCACTAGCTTCATAGTACCCAGAGTCAACTAATTCTGCTTTTACGTTATCTTGGTTTACTACGATTACATCCGTTTGTTTTGCTGGTACATCAACTTCCCCGTTATTGTAGCTACCAGTAGTTTCTGGTGTATTACCATCTAAAATATCAACTGCCATACCCATAGCATCTTGTACTAATGTACGTACATCTTTGAATACTGTCATTGATTGCTTTCCGTCAATGATATATTGGATTGAAGCTAATTCAGCATCTTGACCTGAAACTAGGTAACTTGTAACTGCACTATCAGAACCGAATACATCAGCGATTGAACGAGCTGTTCCATCGTTTGGAGCTAGGATTGCTACATCACCTTTTAGATCTGCACCAGCAGCTGTAAGGTTTGTTTGTGCTTTATTTTTTGCTTCGTTTGGATCCCAGTTTGTTGTAACCTGACCTAGAATTTTCCCTAATTCATCACGAGTTAACGTTGACTTGTCTTTTAAAGCTTCTGCTTCAGAAGAGTTAGCAATTACGAATGTGCCATCAGCAATCTTAGGTTGAAGCACGCTCCATGCACCTTCGAAGAATAAGAATGCGTTATTGTCAGATGCTGCACCTGCATATAAGTAAAGTGGAACTCCACTACCTTCAGCATTGTCGATTAAGTATTGCCCTTGTGCTGCTCCTACTGCGATGCTGTCAAATGTTACATAGTAATCAACTGCATCTGTATCTGTAATTAAACGGTCATATGAGATAACTGTAACTCCATCTTTCTTTGCTGCTTCCACTGCAGAACCAGCAGCTGCCCCATCATGAGGAGCAATGATTAGAACGTCGATCCCTTTATTTAGTAATGTTTCAACATTTTCCTTTTCTTTAGCAGATGATCCTTGGCTAAATAAAATTTCAGTAGTATAGTCAGAATCTTCTAGAGCTGCTTTAAATCTTTCCTCATCTTGTACCCATCTTGGCTCATCTTTAGTTGGTAATACAATTCCAACACTTACTTCGCCTCCACCAGTACTACAACCAGAAATAATAAAAATAGACATCATTGCAACTAGAAAAATAGAAATCTTCTTTTTCATTCTATGAATCCCCTTTCAAAACTTGTTTTATTTGTCTCTAGACCAAATATATCATCGAGAATCAAAGATGATAACGCTTACTTATAGCACTATTTTGTTATTCATCTGTACTTTTTTAACATGATGAAAAATTTCTAGTACTAAAAGGCTGTTTTCGTATAGATTTGTTGCTTTGCGTAAAAATCCCAAAAGCCGGATTTTTACCTTACTATCAAGATTTTGCTATACATAAAGAAAGTTGCTCTTTTCTATTCATTATTCATTGCTTATAAAACTAAGTTGTAAATTCAAACTACATCTCACGAAAGAAACAAAGTTTTAGAAAAGAGCCTACTAGAAAGTATCCAAATAAAAAAGGAACTTAGCATTTTTGCTTCAAGTTCCTTTTGTTCAGTTACTATATTTTGCTATTAATTTATTCAGTCCTTTGAGTAACGGTATACATCTTCCCTCGAATGGAAGCCGTCTGCAATAATGGTTACTTCTATTGTTGATTGATCAATCGGGATTGGCATTAACAGAATCGAGGGCACTTCTATTCTTCCGTTATTTACTTGCCTAGTTTCTTTGACCGTTTCTCCTTTAGCAAGCTTTACAGCTATTTCTGCAGCTGTCTCCGCCAATATTTTTATCGGTTTATATACAGTCATCGCCTGGGTTCCCATCACGATGCGTTGTGCTGCAGCCAAGTCAGCATCTTGCCCTGCTACTGGAATCTTACCTGCAAGTCCGTATTCTTCAAGCACCTCAATTGCAGCACCCGCTGTTGAATCATTTGCTGCAATAACTGCATTAACTTCAAAATTATTTGCTTCTAAAGCAAGCTTCATGTTAGCTTTTGCATTCGATGGCAGCCAATCCTTTGTCCATTGATCAAATACAACTGTAATATCTCCATTATCTATTAGTGGCTGCAGCACCTTAAATACACCTTTTTTTAGTAAATGTGCATTATGGTCAGTTTCTGCGCCTCCAATATATACATACTTCCCTTTAGGGGCAATCTTTGTAATGGCTTGTGCTTGCAGTACACCTACCTGTTCATTGTCATAGGATACATACATATCTAATTCTGCATTTTTTACTAGCCGGTCATAAGATATAACCTTAATACCAGATTTGTGTGCTTTGTCAACAATTGCTGCAGTTGATTCCGCATTATGAGGGACAACGACAAGTAAATCAATACCTTGGCTGATCATTATCTCCGCTTGCCAAATTTGAAGAGCATCGTCACCATTAGATGCCATAAGCATTACTTCAGCGCCAAGGGCTTCTACCGACTCCTTAAAAAGAGCTTTATCCTTCACCCATCGCTCTTCTTCAAGCGTGTCCATAGCAAAACCAATTTTAATGATCTCTTTTGCCAATTTACTCTCCTCATGCTCATCTATGGCCGTGTTAGGTGGTGCCTCACTGACAGGATTCTCACTCTGTTCACAAGCAACAACAATCACTCCTGTTATGAACATAAGCATTCCTAGAATCATTAGGGGGAACATCCTTCTCATTTGTTTTACTCCTTTTACGCCATATATAAGAACTATAAATCTAACAGCTTTTTCCTATATTCAGTTGGTGAGGAATTACACATTTTCTTAAACACTTTGCTAAAATAGTTAGGATCATGGTACCCCACTTCAAATGTAATTTCTTTTAAGCTCTTCTCCGGATCTCGCATCAGTTTCTTCGCTTTCTCAATCCGACATTCCGTTAAAAAATTTATGTAATTAATCCCCAACTGCTCTTTGAAAATTTTACTTATATAAATTGGGCTCAAACCTACCATTTCGCCGATCGTTTCTAATGAGATATCTTCATGGGCGTGTTCAATAATATATTTCTTAATCCGTTGAATGGAGCCGACCTCTAGCTCGGCACTATGATTTTCATATGATTCCTGAATTTTTTCAATTAATTGATTGGTTTCAGCTCTTAATTGCCGATAATCAGTTGCTTGTAAAGAATAAAACGGTAGGTCTCGTATGACTCCCATTTCACTTAACACTTGTGAGGCGATCCAAAGAAGTTCCATGACATGCTGTTGGGCTTGTAATAGATTAGCACCTTCTTGTTCCAAACGACTAATAAATTCAGTAAAACTGTTATTAATATCTTCCCACTCACCACTTCGAATTTGTTCAAAAAATTGCTGTTCATTTCTTTTGTATGTTTTCTCATCAAAGCCTGGGACGACTGGAGGTAGGTCTGCATAATATCGATACTTGACCGGGAGTGAAGGATCTCTCGTAGCAATTAATGACTCTTGATAGGATTGCCTGATTTGATCTAAAGAACTATATACATTTCCAATCCCAATAAACCATCCCTCATCAATATCCGACTTTAATGTTAGGATTTCCTTAGCTAACAACGTTGCTTGTGTGCGGAATGAGTATTCTGACCTCCGGAATACAATAATGGGTAATTGGCGGCCGTATAAAGCACCCACCCAACCACTTCCAGTTTGTCTAATTTTATCTCTGATTGAAGAATAACAGCCTTCAGAACCTGCTGGTAACAAGAGACTCATTACAAATTTCTCCTCAGTCGCTTGAATCTCTAATAGCTCAACTAATTCTTCTAAGTGAACTTCATGGACATGATCAAAAATTAGTTGGGTGACCACGTCAGTTTCAAACAGGGACATAGCCTTTTGGACGGTATTCTGCTGTTGCTTGCTTTTACGTTGAAGATCTTGCTCTTTTTTAATCATATCTATTACTTTCCCAACGATTTCCACGATTTCAGATGCCTTTGTCGGCTTAACAATATAATCGACTACACCTAGCTTCATGGCAACACGTGCATAATCAAATGTTGCAAATGCTGTAACCAAAATAAATCTTAATTCAGGATTAGAGGCATTAATGGCTTCTATTGCTTCAAGACCATTAATTCCTGGCATTTGAATATCCATAAACACTAAATCGGGTTGAAATTCAGTCACTAATTCAATGGCAAGTCTTCCATTTTTCGCCTGTTGAATGACAGTATTAGGAAAATTTTTCTCTAGGATCAGTTGAAGTCCATCACGCTCGACTTGTTCGTCATCCACAATTAATATTCTCGTCATATTTGATTGACTCCCCTCTCCTTATGAATATGGATGACCACTTTTGTACCACTACCTATATTGCTTTCAATCTTTATGACATCTTCATCTCTACCATTGAAAAGACGGAGACGCTTCACTACATTACTTAAGCCAATCGCTGTAGAATGCCCCTTTGTTGAATCTAACTTCTCCTCCATAATCTGTTGAATGGTTTCTTTTGTCATTCCAGGACCGTCATCCTCGATTTCAATCGTGATACGATCTCCCTCATCATAAATACGAAACCAAATGACAGCACCTTCTTCTTTCGGCTCAACCGCATAGATGACAGCGTTTTCTACAATTGGCTGTAGAATAAGACCTGGAATTTCAATACCAAGACAAGACTCGTCTATTTCAGAGTGAAATGTGAGTCGATCTGTGTACCTAGCTTTTTGGATTTCAATGTATTGTTTGAGAACTCCTACTTCATCAAAAAGTGTCATCGTTTTGTCTAAGTGTTTTAAGTTATAACGTAACAAACCAGCCACACTAACAAGTAGATCACTAGTTTCTTCTGATCCTTCCATATAAGCTTTTTTTGAAAGAGTATTAAGTGTATTAAATAAAAAATGTGGATTTATTTGACTTTGTAAACTTCTTAGCTGGCTTTCTTTTAAAAGTAATTTACTCTGCTGAAGCTCTTTTTCCAGCTGTGCTTTCTGCTGGATTTCTGAAATTAAATTATTTATGTTTATTCGCATTCGTTCAAACGTCTTGGCTAGGAATGAGATTTCGTCGTTGGAATTGACTTCAATTGTTAAATCAAACCTTCCTTTTGATATCTCACTGGCTGCTTGTGTCAATTTTGCTACCGGTTTCGTTATACGAAGCGAGAACCAATAGGTAAAGGTTAATAGAAAGACTGTGATTAATAGCAATAACCAAATCCCAAGCTCCCACAGTTCCTGTGATTGGTGAATAATACCTCGATAAAATCGGTCATACGTCTTAATCTCAGTATCAATCAATGTAAGTGTCATTTCCGATATATAGTTAGAAATATGCGTTGCTTCTACAAATGCTTTCATCGAATTTTCATTGTCTGCTTCAGTTTGAAAGAATAAGGAACGATCAATGACCTCTACAAGACTATCAATTAAATTGACATAGTTGGTTAAGGCAAGTTCATTCTCGACATTTTTGAAATTTACTATCTCCGCTTTCATTCTCTCGATTTCTTCCTTTTTTTCATCAACCAATACAGTATACTGTGGAGAGGAATCGAGTAAATAATTATTCAAGGCTGTTACCATTTGCTGACTATTACTCGTCACTTCATTCATAACTAAATATCTTTCAAGAATGTCATTATATTGGTTTTGCATTTTTTGATTATAGTAAATGAGAGAAGTCCAGCTTGCTGCCATGATTAACAGCACACTCAGCGCTAGACCCCAAATTTTCTTCTGGATACTGTTCATTTTAGATCCACCTGTTTAATCATTTGTATATCAGTGAGATAACCAGTTAAATCAAGTGGTATCATCTCTTCCTTTAACCAATTCATCATTAACGTAACACTAAGTTGTCCCATCATTTCAGGGGACTGTTCAATGATTCCATCCATTTTACCTTGTTTCAAAAGTGATAAGGATATAGGATCGTCATCAAAGGAATAAATGTGATACGGTTCCACGTTTGAACGTCTCTCTATTTCCTCAATCATATCACCTGCAAATTTGGCATTTACGGTAACGAAAGCAACAGCATTTGGATGTTGGTTCAGTACATCATTTGTACTAGTGATAACTTCCTCTCTCGTATCACCCGTATTCACTTCAATCATCTCAATGTTTGGGTAATGACGTAAAGTATCTTGAATGCCACTTAACCTCTGTGTTTGGTAATATTGCTTCCTCTTATCTATCAAGAGAACCACTTCTCCATTAGTCCCCATATCATCAATAAGTTGCTCTCCAATCATTCTTCCTGCCTCATATTGATTGGAACCAACATAGGTTTTACGAAGACTTTCTTCCATTTGTACATCATTCGCAACCGTAATAATTGGAATACCGTAAGATGCAGCTTTTATTTTAGTTAACTCCTTAAACTCATCCGTATCTAATCCTTGGACTATAATACCATCAACTTTTGAATAGATTGCTATGTCAATTTGTTTCAAAAAATCTTCTTCGTTGTTTGTATAGCTCCCCCATATCTCTAGTCTTGCTCCATTCTCCTCTGCTTGCCTTTTAGCTCCAGCACTAACCTTGTCCCAAAAAGGTGTGTCTAACCCTTGAGTGATTAATACGATGCGGTTATTAATAGGTTCTTGGTCAGATTCTGCTGGTAGCTGCCAGTCAGAATGAAATACTCTTACAGCTGATTCAAGTGTAAAGTATAAAAGGATAACACAAATGATAACGGTTACAATCGAGGTGATGCTTCGCATAGGGGTAACTCCTTAAGAATTAATTTAACTTTTTTACATTATAGCAGAATTTTCTTAAATACTATGAATCTACTTTTCTATTTCTATGAATGTCTGCAGCTAAATGATAAAGTTCTACCTATTAATTTGTGATTAATGGAAGTTGAAACAATAAAGGAGAAAGATAAACATGAAGGCAATGGAACTGAATGGGAATTTTACTGCATAATCTTAAAGAAAGAGATATATGAATAAGAAAGAGAAACAATTATATGTGATGCCCCCCAATGCATTCATATATTTAAAAGGGAAACACAGTAGAATGTGCTTCCCTTTTCAGTTTATTTAGCTACTGATTGCTGAAGATTCAATTAGACCGTAATCTCCTTTGTGACGTTTGTACACAACATTCATCTCTTCTGTATCGGCATTCAGATATACGAAGAAGCTATGATCTAACAAATTCATTTGTTGAATGGCCTCGTCTGTACTCATCGGCTTAATATCAAATTTCTTGATTCTAACCACTTGATCTATATCTTCCTCTTCTATTATAGGTGTAAAAGTAGGTTCGAACTTTCTAACTTCACGTAACACCTTCGTTTTAACCTTTCTTACTTTTCTTTTTAATTTTTCTTCTACAATATCAATTGATTTATACATATCTTCTGTTAATTCTTCTGCCCTAATGGTCCGATCACCAACCGGGATTGTTACTTCGATACAATGCTTATGTTTGAATGTGGATAGGTTGACATAAACATTGACTTCTTCTTTATCTAAAAGCTTACCTACTCTTCCAATCTTATCTTCAATATAGTCCTTTAACGCTTCTGTAATCGTTATATTTTTGCCGTGTAAAATGATATTCATAATTTTACCCCCATTTACCTTTTATTAATTGAGCATCAAGTGGTAACTGTTTGTAATGATGGTGTAGAAAATAAGCCAGCTAGCTTTTCTAAAAGAAAGTTTGTGAATGTTTTCACTTACTTTCTATACTCTTACTTTATCCCTTTTTACCTGCATTTACAATACGGTTCACATAGTGTTCATAACAAAACGCGATTTATTTATCATTGTGATTTTTATCACAGATTGAACCATAAATACTGAAGTATGATATAAGGATGAGAGTAATAATTGACACTTCCCCAATAAATCTCCAGCCTTACTTTCCGCACTTTTCAGTTCAATTAATTGACATTCGATACTCCCTTTCCTATACTGTAATTACCAATTTAGTATCTATAGCAACCATTAGCACACAAGGTGAGGGATCGCATTGAAATTGTCTTTGCACGATTACATTAGTATCAAAATACATCAAACTGACTTAAACCTTACTAGCTTTATTAAGTCTAAACTAGAACCCTATAACCTTGCACCAGAACAAAATTTGATTATGATGCTACTTTGGGAAAAAGATGGTTTAACTCAAAATCAGCTTGTAGAAAGCCTAGATAAAGATAAAACGAATATTGCAAGAATGGCATCTAACCTTGAAGGTAAGGGATTCATTAAAAGAATGAAT
The DNA here is from genome assembly GCF_053903075.1 of Bacillus sp. AK128. Lineage (NCBI taxonomy): Bacteria > Bacillati > Bacillota > Bacilli > Caryophanales > Bacillaceae > Bacillus > Bacillus sp. AK128. Next base: position 3,379,365 of record NZ_CP096379.1, read on the forward strand.
TGTGATCATGACCGCCGTTCAGTACGTTTATATCTCACTCAAAAAGGGAAAGAACTCGGAGAAGATATTATTCCGATTGCTGAAGAATTTAATGAGATTGTTTGTAACGACATTTCGAATGAAGAACTTCTAGAATTAGAGCGAATTCTTTCAAAAATTAATAAGAATGTCCAAAAGCTAATATAGCTCTTTGCGAACTAACTTAGTTGCTACAACAACAATTATGTTGTTAAATAGAAAACTTTTAGCTTTTCTATTTATATATAAATTTAAATACTTGGAGGTTTTCTAATATGTTTGAAATCGCGATCATTGGTGGAGGCCCTGCTGGTGCAAGTGCAGCAATTTTTGCAGCAAAAGCAGGTAAAAAGACATTAGTATTTGAAAATGGCAAGAGCATGACCAATCGTGCTTGGGTTGAAAATCATTATGGGGTAGATGAAATTGCAGGTCCTGACCTGATTGAAACAGGAAAGAAGCAAGCTACTAAATTTGGAGCAGAGTTTAAGAGTGAAACTGTTTTAAACATTACTAAAACAGACTCTGGCTTTACTATTGAAGGTGAAAACGGAGAATACGAAGCAAAACATGTTGTGTTTGCATCAGGGGCTTTAACGGATCTAGCTGAAAAGGTTGGTTTAAAGGTTGTTCCTGGAACTGAACCAAGAATTAAATCAATAATTGAAGTGGATCAAAACGGTAAAACTAATATTGAAGGTATCTGGGCAGCTGGTACTGTTGCTGGGGTTAGCGTTCATACCATCGTTACATCTGGAAATGGTGCAGCGGTTGCGATCAATATCATCAGTGAACTAAATGGTGAGCGTTATGTTGACCATGATATTTTAAAGTCATAGTTGAATAGGAACAGACGCTCAGAGAAATTCAACTCTGAGCGTCTTTCTTTTTAATAAATATCCCTATATGGAGCCAGAGTTTATTAAATTTAGCTCTCAATTTATTTGTTTTCCTTCTCCCACTTTTCAACTTCTTCTTTTACTCTTGGGGCAACTTCTTTACCTAACAATTCAATCGCATTCATGACTTCTTCATGTGGCATAGATCCAACCGGAACATGAAGCATAAATCTAGTAATCCCCACATTTTTACGTAAATCAATAATTTTGGAGGAGACTGTTTCCGCATCCCCAACATATAATGCTCCTTCAAAACTGCGTGCAGCGTCAAAGCTCGCCCGATCATAATGTCCCCAACCTCTTTCTCTTCCCAGTTTATTCATGACCTGTTGGGTTGAAGGAAAGAACTTATCCGCTGCAGTCTCTGTATCCTCTGCAATGAAACCATGTGAATGGGATGCAACTGTAAGCTTTTCTGGATCATGACCAGCGTGTTCCGCTGCATTCTTATAAAGCTGAACGAGTGGTGCAAATTGTTTTGGACGTCCACCTATTATTGCCAGCACTAAAGGTAACCCAAGTAGTCCTGCTCGAACAACTGATTCTGAATTTCCACCACTACCAATCCAAACGGGTAAAGGATTTTGGACAGGACGTGGATAAACACCTAAATTTTGAATCGCAGGTCGATGTCCTCCGCGCCATGTCACTTTTTCCGACTCTCTTATTTTTAATAGTAGCTCTAGCTTTTCTTCAAACAACTCATCGTAATCCTGCAAATTGTAACCGAACAATGGGAATGATTCAATAAACGAACCACGTCCTGCCATGATTTCTGCTCGTCCATTTGAGATGGCGTCAACGGTTGCAAAATCCTGAAACACTCGGACCGGATCAGCAGAAGAAAGCACGGTAACTGCACTGGTTAAGCGAATTCTTTTTGTTTGGGATGCAGCGGCTGCTAGAATGACTGCAGGTGAAGAGGCTGCAAAATCCTCACGATGATGCTCGCCTACTCCAAACACATCTAACCCAACTTGATCTGCTAGGACAATCTCTTCGACAACCTCTCGTATTCTTTGTGCATGACTTATTACATGACCTGTTTTGACATCGGGTGTTGTCTCAACAAATGTACTTATACCGATTTCCATCATAATTCCTCCTCAAACTATTCACTCACTTATGTATTTAATAACTCTTAAACTTTCAACTATCTCTATGTTTATCAAATTTATCATACTAAAATATTCGGAGCTAATCCAATCATCTACTTTGCTGTTTATATCAAGAACCTATTTCGTGAAAAAAGACAATTACAAAAAAATAACCCCTCAAAAATAAGGGGATAAAACTTCTGTTATCAGTATCTCAATAGTCGGCCTGTTCCTAACCAGTATCCTTTTCTGGCTTCTACATTTATAGTTAATCCAGGCCTTTAATTTCCGTTGCAATGTTAATAAACAACTTTGTTAGAATAGGATCAAATTGGATTCCTTTTTGTTCATTAAGATAAGACAAAGCCTCCTGTTTTGTCCAAGCTTCTTTATATGCCCTTCTGCTCGTTAAAGCATCGTATACATCAACAATTGATACTAATCTTGCTTCAAGTGGAATATTTTCACCCTTTAATCCGTGTGGATAGCCTGTCCCATCCCATTTTTCATGATGATGCATAATAATATTTTCTGCTACCTCTAAACTTGTGATAAGTTCATTATTCATATTCGTGGAAATTTTGTTAAGTATATCAGTCCCCATCAGAGGATGCATCTCTATAATTTTTCGTTCAAAAGTTGTGAGAGGACCAGGCTTGTACAGGATCCCCTCAGGAATCCCAGCCTTTCCAATATCATGAAGGATACTACAGTGAATTATATTGTGTACAAACGTCTCCGAAAGAACTGCTCTATGAAACTTAATATACTCTTCCACCAATAATTTTGTTAATTCTTGAACTCTCGTTAAATGATTCTCAATAGCTGGGTCTCTAATTTCACAAGAGATTGCTAATACCTTTAATAGCTCTCTTTGTGTTTCTATCTTTTGGTCCTCTGAAATATACACGCCTTGCTCTAACTGCTCTAAATCACGAAATAGACCAATATAGTAACTGTTTCCATCGATCCTTATCGGTGTGATTGAAATCGATGAATGCCATAGATCCCCTGATTTCTTTCTGTTTATTAGAACCCCTGACCATGGTTCACCTTGATCAAGTGCTTCCTTCAATTGCTTGTATGTAGATTCGGGAGTTAAACTTGACTTTAGGAATCCGGCCCTTCTTCCTAGAATAGAATCTCTTTTAAATCCAGTAATCTTTTCATACTGCTCGTTTACTTCTATGATGATATGATTCTTGTCTGTTATTATAACTGCGTCGGTTAACTTTAAATATAGTAATAGTTGGTTCGGCACAGTTGTTTTTCTACTAAGCTCAATCATAAAAGCTCCCCTAACTTTATCTATTACAGTTATTTAATCTCATATTTTTTCATCAATATAGGAGCATTATATATTATCTATTAATCTAATTCTGTGATATTTCTCACACGAAAGAAAGCACTTCCATTAAGAAAGTGCTCTCAACTGACTATACGATTTGTAAAAGTGTCTTTGCTCTAAGAATTTGCTCCTCGGTGGGGGGATAGACTCCCTCTAGCTCATACTTGAGCCCTAATTCTTTCCACTTATATTCACCTAGCTGATGATAGGGCAAAAGCTCAATCTTCTCTACATTTGAAAGCTGTTTAATAAACACTCTTAACTTTTCTAAATCACCAGGTTCATCTGTTTTACCCGGCACCAGTACATGCCTAATCCATATGGGCTTATTTTTATTAGCTAAATATCTAGCAAAAGTGAGAATATGGTTATTTTTCATTCCCGTTAATTCTTGATGCTTCATAGAATCAATTTGCTTAATATCTAACAAAATTAAATCTGTTACATCCATTAATCTGTCAAGTTTCCTTAAGAATTCTGGATGTTCGTGATAGCATCCCCCTGATGTATCAATGGTGGTATGAATGCCTAATTCCTTACACCGTTTAAATAATGCTATTAAAAAATCAATCTGTAATAAGGGCTCTCCACCAGAGACGGTGATGCCTCCTCCACTACTTTCGAAGAATGGTAGATAATCCATTAAGTCCTTAATAATCTCATCTACTGTCAATTCTTCCCCCTTTCCTACTTCCCATGTATCAGGGTTATGACAGTATTGACACCTTAATAAGCAACCTTGTAAAAACACAATGTATCTTAATCCGGGACCATCTACTGTACCACATGTCTCGATGGAGTGAATGTTTCCTATCATATGAGGTCCTCCCTATTTTCATTTGGCGAGGACCATTGATCCCCGTTATAAAGATTCGTGAAATGTTCGATTAATTACGTCTGTTTGTTGCTCACGCGTAAGTTTAATGAAGTTAACCGCATAGCCTGATACACGAATTGTCAGCTGTGGATATTGTTCCGGATGCTCCATTGCATCTAATAATGTTTCACGGTTAAAAACGTTAATATTAAGATGGTGACCACCCTTTAATGCATATCCATCTAGAATTCCAACTAAATTGGTGATCTGTTGCTCTTCTTCTTTACCAAGAGCTTTTGGAACGATACTGAACGTGTTAGAGATTCCGTCTAATGAATACTCATACGGTAGCTTGGCTACTGAATTTAGTGACGCCAGTGCTCCCTTTTGGTCTCTTCCATGTAATGGATTTGCACCAGGTGCAAAAGGTTCCCCTACTTTTCTTCCGTCTGGGGTACTACCCGTCTTTTTTCCATAGACTACATTGCTTGTTATAGTTAAGACAGACAAGGTTGGAACGGATTGACGATACGTTTTATGTTTCTTTAATTTGTTCATAAACGTCTTAACTAACCAGATTGCAATTTCGTCAACACGGTCGTCATTATTTCCGTACTTCGGATAATCCCCTTCAATTTGATAATCAACCGCAAGTCCTGTTTCGTCACGAATGACTTTCACCTTCGCATATTTTATGGCACTTAAGCTATCCGCAGTTACCGATAATCCCGCTATACCACATGCCATCGTTCTCAGAATTTCACGGTCATGCAAAGCCATTTCAATTCTTTCATAGCTATATTTGTCATGCATATAATGGATGATATTTAACGTGTTCATATAAAGCTCAGCCAACCATTCCATTACGTGATCAAAATTAGTGACTACTTGTTCGTAATCTAAATACTCTTCAGTGATAGAGGGGAATCCAGGTGAGACTTGTATGTTTAACTTCTCATCTTTACCACCGTTGATTGCGTATAATAAAGCTTTTGCTAGATTGGCACGCGCTCCAAAAAACTGCATTTGCTTTCCAATTTTCATAGCACTTACACAACAAGCAATGCCATAGTCATCTCCGAATTCCTTCCTCATCAAATCATCATTTTCGTATTGAATCGAACTAGTTTGGATCGACATATTTGCGCAATAGCGTTTAAAGTTAGTAGGTAATTTAGTAGACCATAAAACGGTAAGATTGGGTTCTGGAGCAGCTCCCAGATTTGTTAATGTATGCAGAAATCGAAATGAATTCTTAGTAACAAGAGGCCTTCCATCAACACCAATACCACCAATTGCTTCTGTTACCCATGTCGGGTCACCACTAAATAACTCATTATAATCGGGTGTTCTAGCAAACTTTACAAGTCTAAGCTTCATCACGAAATGATCAACTAACTCCTGCGCTTCCACTTCTGTAAGAATTCCTTCTTTTATATCCCGCTCAATATAAACATCCAAGAAAGTTGATACTCTACCTAGGCTCATTGCTGCGCCATTTTGCTCTTTAATCGCAGCTAAATAAGCAAAATATAACCATTGGAATGCTTGCCTTGCATTCGAAGCAGGAATGGAAAGATCAAACCCATATGAATTGGCCATTTGTTTTAATTCAGTAAGGGCTCTAATTTGCTCAGCCGTCTCTTCTCGTTCTCGAATGATTTCCTCTGACATTGTCTTACTTAAACGTGTTAACTCTTGTTCCTTCTCCTGAATGAGGCGGTCAACACCATATAAGGCTACTCGCCGATAATCTCCAATGATTCTCCCCCGACCATAAGCATCAGGTAAGCCAGTAATAATACCTGCTTTTCTTGCTAGTTTCATCTCCGGTGTATAAGCATCAAACACACCCTGGTTATGCGTCTTACGATACTTTGAAAAGGTATCAACTATATCATTTGGAATACTAAACCCATAGGCTTCACATGCATCAACTGCCATTCTTATTCCTCCAAAAGGCTGGAGTGAACGTTTAAATGGTTCATCAGTTTGAATCCCTACGATTTGTTCTAACTCTTTATTTAAATATCCGGGTTCATGAGAAACTATTGTAGAAACGATATCTGTGTCCATGTTTAGTACTCCACCGTTTTCACGTTCTTTTGTAGTTAAAACAATTATTTGATCCCATAATTGTTTTGTGTGTATAGAAGCTGGACGTAAGAAGGACTCATCCCCCTCATAGATCATATAGTTCAACTGAATAAAATCACGAACATCGATTTCTTTTTGCCACTTTCCTTCGGTAAACCCTCTCCAGTAATACATAATCCCACCCCTTCAAATGAAGCGACTTTTTTGTGATTCCTTTCACAAATAAACTTATATTGATCGGATGTACATTGTAAATGTATCTCCTATACTTTTAATATAGATGGTTGCGAAACAGCTGTAAGTGATGGAAGTCACACTATTTAAAATCAGCCTTTCTATTTTCCGGCTGCCTAGTTTAGATGTTTGAACATACTTTGCCTTGATTGTTATTCTTGCGACTAAGTTTATATTTCTTGCAACTTGGTGCGCTTTTCTTGCGACTTTACTTCTGTATCTTGCTATTACATTTATTTTTCTTGCAACCTCTTTTTCCTTTAGCCAGGTAGATAGTCAAGATCAAGCTCTGTTAATATTTTTAACACAATCAGTCCTAAAAGGAGTACACTTAAACTAGTAAGAATTATCAGACTTTTATACTTTCTACATAAAGTAACTAATTAAGAGAAGTGGAGGCTAACAAATGAGCTTTAATTACAAAGAATATGATGGTCTTGGTTTAGCTCAACTCATTAAGGATAAACAAGTCACACAACAAGAAGTGGTTCAAGCAGCCATAAAGGAAATTGAGAATCATAATGGACCGTTAAATGCTGTCATTAATAAGTTCTATGAATCTGGAAGTATACCCTACACCAAACAGATTAATGGACCTTTTGCTGGAGTTCCCATCCTTCTAAAAGATCATTTCCAACAAGAGATGATCGGCGAGACGCTAACCTCTGGTTCCAGAGCCTTAAAAAATTATAAAGGAAAGGTTGATTCTACATTTGTTAAAAGAATGAAAGATTCTGGTACGGTTATTCTGGGACAAACGAATGTACCGGAATTTGCATTGATGGGTATTACAGAACCACTATTTCACGGTCCCACACGTAACCCATGGAATTCAGATTATACTCCAGGTGGCTCTAGTGGTGGATCGGCAGCTGCTGTTTCTGTTGGAATGGTCCCTATTGCCGGAGCTAATGATGGTGGAGGCTCTATTCGAATTCCAGCAGCTTACTGCGGTTTATTTGGGCTAAAACCAACTAGAGGAAGAACACCTGTTGGACCAACTGTCGGACGAAATTGGCAAGGGGCCTCTGTTGATCACGTTTTAACAAGGACAGTAAGAGATAGTGCGGCCATGTTAGATGAATTGACCCTATTCGAAAGAGGAGCAGCCTATCATACACCACCTCATAATGTTGCCTTTTTAGATGTAGTGGGTAAACCACTTTCTAAACCACTTACGATTGCCTATTCAACCGAATCTCCACTTGGGACAGATGTACATCCTGAATGTAAGGAAGCAGTACTTCAAACAGTCAAATTACTGGAGGAAATGGGACACCATGTGGAAGAAAAACAGGCCCCTGTTGATGGAGGTAAAATTGCGAAGAGTTATATTACCATGTATTTTGGGGAGGTCGCTGCAGGAATTCGTTCCTTGGAGGAGGTAATCGGTCGTCCTGCAAAATTTACGGATGTAGAACCTACCACATGGCTACTTGGATTATTAGGAAGAGCTACATCAGCTGAAGAGTTTGTACTAAGCCTAAGAGAATGGGATAAAGCATCTTTTATCATGGATGAATTCCATCTGACGTATGACTTTTATCTAACACCTACCACGGCTTTCCCTCCCTCAACAATTGGGGAGCTAGAATCTGTCGGTTTTGAAAAGTTTATGATGGAGATGGTTGGTAAGCTTGGTTGGGGTGGTATTTTAAAAAAGGCAGGAATGATTGACCAAATTGTTGAAAACAGTTTGAAGCGAACACCTTTTACCCAGCTTGCAAACCTTACTGGTCAACCAGCTATGTCTGTACCTTTACATCAAACAAAAAAAGGCTTACCATCTGGGGTTCAGTTTATAGCAGCAAAAGGAAATGAAGCACTACTCCTTCAGCTTGCAGGTGAACTAGAACAAAGTAACAAGTGGCTCCAACCACTATTTAGACGTATTAAGTAGGATAGAATATAACGCAAAAATAATTTCCCAATATAGGTATTTTGATGATTTTCAACCTGTTTAGCGATCTGTCCATACCTTTTATACTTACCTTTCATACACTGAAGTAACCTTTAAATAATGGAGGTGTTATGATGAGTGGTGTAGGTGGATATGGTGCAGGATTTGCACTAATCGTTGTGTTGTTTATTCTACTAATCATTGTTGGAACTTCTTATGTAGGTTACTAATGATGAAGTAGCATATGAGCCTAATCAAAAGGTTGCTCAGCTGAGTAACCTTTTTGGCTATTAAAGGAAAGTGTTACTAAACATCCCCTAATATAGACAGATGTACAAACAAAACATCCCTCCTTTCATATAATAAAGCAACGTCAATAAAGGAGGGATATGTATGAGCGATATGTTTAAAGGGGTAGAGAAAAAAACTGGAGTCAAAATGCAGGATATTATGAAAGTGGCTCAATCCCTAAATGGTGCAAACTTAAAGGATGAAAAAACAATAAGAAACTTAGTTAAAGAGCTAGGACAATTAGCAAATAAAAATGTACCGAAGCAGCTAGAAGATAAAATTGTCGAAACGTTAGTTCATTCCAATAAACCAATTGATGCTTCAACCATTAGTAAAATGATGGGGAAAAAATAACTCGCGTAGTTTATAAGTAAATGGTAAAGGAAACCTAAGACACAGGTTTCCTTCTTTCTTTATCTTTGAAAAAATTTTGAGACCCATGGACTAACCTGATCAACTAATTGTTTCATTTGCTTGGCTGTTCCATTAATTTTATTAAAATCAATGGTTCCATCAGGTGTACGAAAATAAGAGAAAACATCTCGATTTCTACCTGTTTGTTGAGGACTTCCCTGTGGCCTTCTTTGGGGATAGGATGGTGGAATATATCTTCTGTTTGGAAACATAATCAGTCCCTCCTTCTCACTTTTTTCAGTATATTTTATGAAAGAATTGTTAAATTTGGTTATGATACATGTCCTAGAATTCTTCATTTTTTAGTAGGTACTCTCCTAATTTTAGAGAAGTTGTTACGGGTATACTCTTTGTTCATATACTAAATAGAGGACAATCCAAAAAGGAGTGAACGTCTATGCAAAATTTAATATTAGGACCGGTAATTCTTAATACTAATGAAGGGATTATTACAGGATCTGCCTTTAATGCCTCACCGACAAGTACAAGCAAAACCGTTGCCGGTTCGGGAAGTTTTAATACAGGATTTTCGGTTGTTACCAATAACGGTTTAAGCTCTGCAAATAATGTAGACCCGGATGCAGTTGATTCAAATGTGAATGAAGCACTCTAGCTGCAAGAAAGTACAGAGTTTAAGTATGTAAATAAAGAGCGACCAACCTAAACGGTTAGTTCGCTCTTTTTCTTTTTAATTGCCACTCTTCTTTCCATTACCTTCTCATATATAAAAATACATGCCATGAGATAAACAAATCCAATTGCAAAGCCTGCTAACACATCAGACAGATAGTGGGCTTTTAATAGCACTCTGCTTAACCCCATAAATAAGATGTAACCACTCAGGAATACAACTATCACATTTTTCATTAAAGATTTTTGCATATATTTCAAGATAAAATACAGGATAATTCCATATAGTGCCATTGAGACAGTAGAATGTCCACTTGGAAAGCTGTATCCTGTTGCATCAATTGAAGGATCAAGGATCGGACGTTCTCTCAAGAATACTCCCTTCAAGATTTGAAATAACTCATTGCTTCCTGCTAACACGATAGCAATAGTCACCATTCCAATATAATCCCTTGTTTTCCACCATAAAATCAGTAATGATAAAACAGCCACCGGGATCACCACTCGTTCACTTCCTAGATTCGTAAAAAAGGCAATCATGTGATAGGTATTACCCGTTATATTCTCTTCAGCAAAAACTACTAATTTCTTATCTATTGATAACCCGTCATACTTATTAATAATAAAAGCTAAAATAAAGAATAATACTAGGCTTCCCAATGTTGCGAATAATGACGTATACGCTGTTTTCGGTTTATGTTCTATATTTCTTTTAATCTCCATTTATATTCTCCTCCATTTACATATAAGTATATAATATCTTTATAGAATTGAACTATTTTTCTAGTCATTCTTTTTGAAAAAAATGATATAATAGACAGAATCATAATTTTTGAAAATTCTGATCAACACAAGGAGGTTAATGTATCTTGTTACAATCCCTATTCGAAGAACTAAATGTAAATTTCCCTAAAATGGTTGAGATTCGTAGATATTTACATATGAATCCAGAGCTTTCTTTCAAAGAGGTTAGAACAGCTGAATATATTGCTAATTTTTATCATGATTTAGGTATAGAGGTACGCACAGGGGTTGGAGGGAATGGTGTGGTTGCTACCATCAAAGGTGCTCTTCCTGGTCCAACTGTGGCACTTCGAGCAGATTTTGATGCTTTACCAATTCAAGATGAAAAGGAAGTTCCCTATAAATCAACAGTACCGGGTGTCATGCATGCTTGTGGTCATGATGGGCATACTGCTACTCTATTAGTCCTAGCTGAGGCTTTCAACCGTCTTAAGGATCAATTAGCTGGAAATATTGTTCTCATTCATCAGCATGCAGAAGAATATGCACCAGGTGGAGCAATTTCTATGATTGAGGACGGCTGTTTAAATGGTGTAGACGCCATCTTCGGTACCCACCTTTGGGCAAGTGCTCCAACTGGAACGATTCAATATCGAGTAGGTCCAATCATGGCTGCAGCTGACCGTTTTGAAGTAACGATTAACGGATCTGGTGGACATGGTGCACAACCACATAAAACAAAGGACTCAGTTGTAATCGGCTCTCAATATGTTATGAATCTTCAACAGGTTGTAAGTAGAAAAGTAAACCCTACTGAGCCTGCTGTTGTGTCAGTGGGTAGCTTTGAGGCTAAGAATGCCTTTAATGTAATTGCTGATAGTGCTACTTTAATTGGAACAGTTCGTACCTTTAGTGAGGATGTTAGAGATCAAATCGAAGTAGAGCTTGAAAACGTCTTAAAGGGAACGTGCTTAACAGCTGGTGCAACGTATCAATACAAGTTCCATCGGGGATATCCTGCTGTTGTCAATCATAAAGAAGAAACAGACCTTTTAGTGAAGGCTACTCAGGAAGTTTCTGATGTGAACGTAATTGAAGAAGCTGAGTTACAAATGGGTGGAGAAGACTTCGCCTACTATTTACAGCATGTAAAAGGCTCATTTTTCTTTACCGGTGCAAAACCTGTGGGAGTAGAAACCCCTTACCCACATCACCATCCTAAATTCGATATAGACGAAAAAGCGATGCTAGTTGCTGCTAAAACTCTAGGAAATGCAGCACTTGCTTTCCAAAAGGAAGTATCATTAACAGTTTCTAAATAATACAAAAACCCATTTTTCAAATTGAAAAATGGGTTTTTTAAAGTTATTCTTACCCTCAATGAAGCATCCTTAACCGGTAGCATTGCTTGGCGGTTTCACCAAGATGATCGAGTAAATGGTAGTTAGCGAATGCACCGACTACAGCTCCAATTCCGGGAACAAGCTGAAATAATTTAACCAGATCAATATAATCCCGATATTCCTGTTGCCATACTCTCCAATCAATCTGGTTTCCACTCGGATTGTTATCCCAGTTTTCAATTCTGTTTAGTAAATCTTCCTTCATTTCATCACTTGAAAAGGCTAGTTGAAATACGTGTAAAATGAAAAATCGTTCATTTTCTTCATTTATTTGAAAACCATAAATAGATCCAATTTCAAATAAAAAACGCATTTTAATCCCTAGTAATAAAGGGAAATCTGCTAAACCTAGTAAAATTCCTCCAGCACCGGTTCCTGCTCCCTCAAGAGCAGCTGTCCGTTTATACACTACTAACTTTTCATCAATCAACACTTCTTTTTGACGGATTGGTAAGTTAGAGTCATAAGTGGTTTTTGGTAAATAGTTCGAACCGGTCATTGTTACATGGACCATTTGCTTAATACTTTCCGTAATCATCTGATGGGCTTTTTGAGGAATCATCTGGTTAATCTTTGTCTGTGTGTTCTTGGAGAATCTCTCAACCATACTTTTTCTTCGGACTAATTTTTTCTTCCACACCTGTGCTTCTTGCCTTATTTCCGTTTCATAATCCATCGCTATTCCTCATTTACGATAGCTTGACTAGCTTGTTTTTTATATACATAAATACAAATGCATAACTAAATAATCCAGAAACAAGTAAACACGATAGAGCAACCAGTATTCCTTTAAAGAAGACAACGACGATTGATAAAACTATTACATATCCCATCATAAGCTTAAATATTAGCCTTAAAAAAGCTAGCCGTCGAACTGATATCGAAACTGGATATAAATCAATCCACAGCTTTTGATCATGCTGTTTAAACATCGTTAAAAGCTGAAGCCCTGATATAAAGATAAAGAATGGCACAATGATAAGAGCCGCAAATTGAAAGTGAACTCCAGCTAATATAAACCCTGCTATCACTAACAATCGAAGATATAGGCCTAAAAACTCACCAGTCCTTACAAATGTTTTTATATAGAGGAAGTCAAACATTTTTTCCTTTTTTAATGGAATGGATGCGGTGATCCAATCTAGCCATTTTCTAGGCTTTACTTCACTTCTTAAGTGGGGAACATCAACAAATAAATTGGCGATCCGGTAAAATCTATTCATTTGTCTTGTTTCAGATTCTAATAATAGCTCCCATTTGACGGAGGTTCCGCTTGTCATTTTATAAAAAGCAAATGCCCACCCAATTGCTATTACCATTAGAATACCCAAATAAATAAACGGGGCTCCTCCAAGTAATAACACTAAAAATACAACTGTAAAGCATAATCGAATACTATAATCTACCCAGCCCGGATGATCAAATACATGAAGCATTCGCCATGATAAAAATAAGTTCCAGCCTTTAAGAATTAACATGATAAACAAGAGAATAAACAGCTTTTCCATCGAGTACTCAGTAAACTGATTGAGCATCGGAATAAACACCAAAAACGTTATGATAACAGTAATACTATGTATAACAAAGCTATAGACGATTCCTTTTTTAAAATAGACCGTCATCTTATGTTCGACCGGCAAGAGAAAGACTAAATCTGGCTCCTTTAGGAAGGAACGGATTGAGGCTGTAGTAATGACGATTCCTAAGATTACACCCATCACCCACTCATAAGGAAAGGCTGCTGGTAATTGCGATAACCATTGATTGTAATAGACCGCCCCAGCACTAAAACCGATAAACAGGACGATCATTAGATGATCATTAAACATATATTTCATATAACGACTTAGTTCATTTAAATAGCTTGTGAAACGTTTGCTCCAAATATTATTTATATCCATTTGTTATTTCTTCCTTTGTTAGTTGGACATAAATATCATCTAACGTTGCATTTGGCATATTAAAATCTTGTTGAAGCTCCTTCAATGTTCCCTTAGCGCGAACCTGGCCTTCATGTAAGATAATAAAAGAATCACAGTACCTTTCAGCCGTTGCTAAAATATGTGTGGACATTAAAATCCCTGCTCCCTCCTCTTTTTTGGCTTGAAGTAACTGGAGTAGAGATTGAATTCCTAGTGGATCAAGTCCGACAATCGGCTCATCAATAATATATAAAGGGGGTTGCACTAAAAACGCGCAAAGAATCATGACCTTTTGCTTCATCCCTTTTGAAAAATGAGCAGGATACCATTTCATACGTTTTTCCATATGAAACTCCTTCACAAGAAATTCCACTCTCTTGTTATATTCGACTTCATTAATGGAGTATGCCATGGCTGTTAATTTTAGATGTTCTTCTAGTGTAAGCTCTTCATAAAGGATCGGAGTTTCAGGTATATAAGTATAATCGGATCGATAGCCTTCAGGATCATCCTTAAGGGTACGTCCATTAATAGTAATGGAACCCTCCTTTTGATCCATCAGACCGATAATATGCTTAATTGTTGTACTTTTACCCGCACCATTAAGACCAATCAACCCCACCAACTCATTCGTATGAATGGAGAAATTCACATCATGTAGTACTGGATTTTTTGTATAACCACCCGTTAGGTTTTTTATTTCTAATAAAGGTTTCATACAGATCCCCCACCTATTCTGACTTTCCTCTTATCTTACCAAATTTTTCTTATAAAAGAAAAAATCTTTTTTGTATATTTACAACACTATCGGACAGAATAATATTTGAAGAGGAGATGAAGAAAAAAAGAATCGTAACCAAGCAAATAAACTACTCAAATGAGGTGTTTACGGCAGGGTATTTTCGATTCAACTCAAACCTTCAGTTATTGTAAAAAATGTTGAAGGAGATGGTAAGCTTGAACAAGGATCCTAGATCACTTTATTAAGCATTTACCAAATTATAAATGAGGTGTTTATCAAAGACCATTTTGCATGAATCAACTAACACATTCTAATGAAAAAATGAGGTGTTGGCGGTAGACCATTTACCATTATTGTAAATAATGATTGGTTTATCAAATCGCAAATGAGGTGTCTACGAAAAATAACCTATTATAATGTTTTCTTCTATCACTCCTCTTCAACCGAACAGGGTGCAACGATTAGTCGTTGCATCCTGTTTTCTTTTTTTAAGAGGCTTTTTTTGTAAAGGCTTTGCACGAACAAATTTGTTAAAATATTGAGTTGATTGGAGCGGAAGGCACTCGACTCCTGCGGGAGATAGAGGGAAGCGTGAGACCCCGCAGGCGAAGCTTGTCTAGTTGTAGTGCCCAGCTCCTCGAGGTCAAATAACCCTTCTAGAATAAAAGGGAAATCCACCCTTTTTTTCTAGAAGGAACATTTGCTTGTCGGAGCTAATCCGGGCACTTCCACTTTTCGATGAGGAGGCTCACGTCCCTCCCCGCGGAAAGCGAGTGCCTGCAGCGGAAATCAACGGACCTAGTATAAATTCCATTTTCTTACAAAAACCAACAAAGTATGTGATGACAGGTTTTCAAAACACTTATCAATGGACAAATTTGTAAAATCACCTTTATGTCTTTACAATATAGATAATAGTTACAACTTATTTTAGAAAGGATGAAATTGATGGAACATAAAGATGATTGTATTTTTTGTAAGATTGTAAAGGGAGAAATACCATGTGCGAAAGTGTTTGAAAATGAACAAGTACTAGCTTTCCTAGATATCAGCCAGGTCTCAAAAGGACATACACTCATTATTCCAAAGACACACAAGGAAAATGTTTTTGAACTTACTCCTGAGATCTCTCAAGAAATTTTCAAAGTAGTTCCTTCTATCGCCAATTCAATAAAGAAGCAATTTTCTCCTGTCGGTCTAAACCTACTGAACAATAACGGTGAACAAGCTGGACAGTCCGTATTTCATTTTCACGTACACCTAATCCCTCGCTATGGAAAAGGAGATGGATTCGGTGCAGTTTGGAAGTCACATGCAAATGACTATACACCTGATCAACTGAGTTCAATCGCAAGCACCATTTCATCTGGACTAGAATAAACCTGTCGTGTAAGACGACAGGTTTTTTTACTGTCTTTCAATAGGAAGAAATGTGCTTGTTGGTCTCCAATCTGGATGATCATCAATCAACATTTCATATTGAGAAAGAGTTTCTCCTACCTTTTGCCTGAACACATCATTCCATCTGATTAGGTGTATAAACTCTTCTCTTGTTCCTTTGTAGTGACAAATATTTTTAAGTGTTTCTAACATATCTGCTTGCCATATAGCTGGTAACGAAGAAGTACCTGGTATGTCAGGAAACCGATATTGTGAATCTTCATAAACAAAAGCCTTTGAACAATAATAACCGTAAATTCTAGTAACGGCCTCCTTCACCTTCATGTTAATTTTACCAAGATGATGTTCTCTTAACTGATAGCCTCCTTCAGTCTTATTCATATGCTCAAGCTGCTCTGGTTCTAAAAATGTAACCCATACTTCTGTCTCGGCCCCTTTATGAGGTGCCATAATAGCAGGCATTGCCCCATATGGAGCTAAAAATGAGCCATAAACAATTTCAGTATCCTGAATGGTTGCACGAAAGCAAATATATAAATCCGATACATTTTTATTTAAGTTTGCTTTATATAATAGCTGTGCCAAGCAGACATTTGAACCATAAGCCAAAACCGGTATTCTTTTTTGAAGTGGAGTTAAACCCTCATGATGTAAAAAATCCTTTACAGTCATCCCAGTACTTATGGAAGGTAAAAACGAACCAAATAGTTGATCACTTTGAGCTAAATGAACCACTGACGCTTCTAGGCTTTCCCCCTGCTCTTCTATTCGATGAGCGACTCCTTTATAAAATAAAAAAGAACTCCATGGTCTAGGCCCAGGATATATATCAGGATGATCGTAAGGACTAATATGTAAAGGTTTATTCTCTCTATACACTCGAACACTTCCTTTAATCGTTTATTAATATATTTCTAATTTTATCATGAACCAGTTTAGTCCCCATTTTAAAATAAGATATACCTGTAAATATTTTATAAATATTGATTTATAAGGAATATGACCCACTTTATTGGAAAAAATGAATCTGTACATAAAAGGAGGTAATATGGTGAAGGAACATAACGATAATATGCAAGAATCTAATGAAACACTAACTAATCGCCAAGGACATCCTGTAACAGATAACCAAAATGTCCGTACGGTTGGAAACCGTGGACCGACTACTCTAGAAAATTATGACTTCCTAGAAAAAATTAGCCATTTCGATAGAGAAAAGATTCCTGAACGGATTGTTCATGCTCGTGGTGCTGGTGCTCATGGTTATTTTGAATCCTATGGAACAATTAATGGTGAGCCTATCTCTAAATATACACGTGCAAAGGTTTTTACAAATACGGAAAAGCAAACGCCAGTGTTTGTTCGTTTCTCCACTGTTGTTCATGGAGGACATTCTCCTGAAACACTTCGTGACCCAAGAGGATTTGCTATTAAATTCTATACTGAAGATGGGAACTGGGACTTAGTAGGAAACAATTTAAAGATTTTCTTTATCCGCGACCCACTAAAATTCCCTGATATGGTTCATTCATTTAAACCTGATCCAGTGACTAATCTTCAAGACCCAGAGCGTATGTTTGATTTCCTCTGTCATCAGCCTGAATCCATGCATATGGTTACCTTCCTATTCTCACCTTGGGGAATACCAGCGAACTATCGTGAGATGCAAGGGTCCGGCGTACATGCTTATAAGTGGGTAAATGAGGAAGGAAAGGCTCATCTTGTTAAATACCACTGGGAGCCTGTCCAAGGGATTAAGAACCTTAGCCAAAAAGAGGCAGATCAAATTCAATCTATGAACTTTAATCATGCCACTCAGGATTTATATGAAGCAATTGATCGAGGAGAATACCCTGAGTGGGAGCTGTATGTTCAGGTGATTGAAGATCATGAGCATCCAGATTTAGATTTTGACCCTCTAGATCCAACAAAGCTATGGTATAAGGATCAATTCCCTTGGCATAAGGTTGGTAAGATGGTGTTAAATAAGAACCCAGAAAACTACTTTGCAGAGGTCGAGCAGGTTGCGTTTGGAACCGGTGTACTTGTTGATGGGTTAGATTTCTCTGATGACAAGCTATTACAAGGTAGAACATTCTCTTACTCTGATACACAACGTTACCGTGTTGGGTCAAACTATCTGCAATTACCAATTAACAAGCCTAATAAACATGTGGCAACTAACCAATCAGGTGGTCAAATGGATTTCCGAACTGATTATGGTAAAGAACAAAATCCTCATGTGAATTATGAGCCTTCATTAATAGGTGGATTGAAAGAAGCTAAAAATCCTGGCAAAGAGCATGAGCCATATGTCGAGGGTAATGTAAAAAGAGAAAAAATTTCTCGTGAAAACAACTACGGCCAAGCTGGTGAAACGTATCGTCGTTTTAATGATTGGGAGCGCAATGAACTTATTTCCAATCTAATTGGTGCTTTATCTGGCTGTCGAAAAGAAATCCAGGACCGTATGATCGAACACTTTAAACAATGTGATGAAGAATACGGAAGAAGAGTTGCAGAAGGTCTAAAAAATGCTGGATCAAATGATAAGATGGAAGAAGCATTAATAAAAGCAGAAGAAATGGGTCATGTTTCTGATCCATATTAATAATTAACTCAACTTTCGCATCGATAAAAGTTTAATAAGTTTAATCAGCAGTAGTTGCTGAAACCATTGGAATACTTTCCTTGACATGAAAAGTTTACATGAAAAAACACCCATCTGTTTGGTATAGTTGATTTGACTAGAATCACAAAACCATACAGAAGAGGTGTCCTCTATATGATAGCGAATCATGACCAATCTAAGCAACTACCAAATGAAATTAAATCTACTTTTAAAGAATTACAAGTAATGAAACATCTTAGAAAAGCTGGAATTACCAAATCGTTTGGCTTTACCTGTGCTTATTTATTTCAACTTATTTTCTGCTTGATCTTTGAAAACAAAAACTGGTTTCGTACACTCGAAAGCAGGAAGTCTGCCGAAATTCCAGCCAAAGATGCGGTCTACCGCTTCTTAAACCGCTCTACTTATTCTTGGAGAAGGTTTCTACTTCTATTAAGCATTGACTCGATTGAGAAGGTAAGCAAACTAACGGATCATGAGCGTGTCAAAGTATTGATTCTAGACGATTCTTCCTTTGACAAAAATCGTAGTAAATCGGTTGAACTACTAGCACGGTGCTTTGACCATGCTTCTCAAAAAATGCGTTTTTACAAAGGGTTTCGTATGCTTACTCTTGGGTGGTCTGATGGTACAACGTTTATGCCTGTAGACTTCTCTTTATTGAGCTCCAAAAACAGTGTCATTAATGGAATTTCAGATAAAATTGATAAACGCAGTTCTGGATATAAGCGTCGTTTAGAAGCTTTACAATCTGCACCTGAACAAATTCCATCGATGATTAAACGTGCCATGAAAACAGGTATAGAAGCCTCTTATGTGTTAATGGATACTTGGTTTACACATCAACCGCTTATTAAAGAAATCAAGGATCAAGGTCTTGATGTCATTGGCATGGTAAAAAACTTGAAGCAACGTTATCTAATACGTGATAAAAAGGTTAGTTTGAAAGAGCTTTATCAGTTAGCTTCTCCTATTCAAGGAAAGAAAGGAATACTTCGCTCCATTCATACCACGCAAGCGAATGGGGTTCCAGTCAAAATTGTCTTTGTACGTAACCGTAATAAAAAGAGTGAATGGTTAGCCATTATAAGCACAGATTGCACATTAAGTGAACAAGAAATTATTCGAATTTACGGTATGCGCTGGGACATCGAAGTCTTTTTCAAAACAACAAAATCATTATTAAAGCTACAAAAGGAGTTTCAAGGTCGTTCATATGACTCCTTAATTTGTCATACCACGATTGTATTTACTAGATACATCGTACTCTCTTGGCAGAACCGCTGTAGCACAGATCAAAGAACGTTAGGCGGGCTATTTTATGATCTTTGTGATGAAATCAGTGATCTTGATTGGTCTGTTGCACTTGGACAGCTACTCGAGCTTCTTCAAGACGTCCTGAAAGAAAGTAATAGCAAAATACAGAAGTTAATACAAAGTCAACTACAACAATGGATTGCAGGCTTGCCTAACTATATCAAGGTCTACCTGCCTATTTCAGTGTGCGAAAGTTGAGTAATTAATAGAAAGTAAAGCTGAACTTTAAATGGGTTCAGCTTTTCGTTTATATTTTGGCTCTGTTAAAGTACAATGTTGATTTTTTTGCACAGTTGATTGAAGTGGAAGGACGCGAGACTCCTGTGGGAGTAGCGTGACAGGTGAGACCCCACAGGCGCAGCCGAGGAGGCTCACCGCACGCCCCACGGAAAGCGAGTGTCCTGTAACGAAAATCAACAACGAGGTTTAACACAGCCTATATTTTAAATAATCTCTCCCTCCTAGATAAAAAAGTATAAAATAATCGAAAACAAGATAAAAATAGATCCAATCGCTCCCATTGCAATTGCCTTTTGTTTTAACATTTTAACAGGGGGATAAGCCCCAGTAGTTTTAGACGATATAAAAAAATGAATCATCTTTGTATAAAAAAATATCCCAATAATTCCACAACAAATCATTAAGCCTACGAGCATATCCGTTCCCCCTCTTTATTTAATGTTTATGCATTAAATCCTATTTCTATGAGGTGTTTCATCACACCTTAAAATGGGTATAAATGTAAAGAAAGGATTATCAAATTTCATGTCGAATATAGTAAAAAAATCTTTTTATACGAAAACAGCCTTAACAGTTTATTCAATGGAGGGATATAAGTAATGAAAACAAACACATTTTTGGTTGGTGTCATTGTAGGTAGTATTGTTGGAGGAATATCTATGTTATTATCAACACCAAAATCAGGATCTCAATTACGAGCATCTATCAAAGAAAATAGCCAAGATCTATCTGAAAAACTTTATAATCTTAAAATTGAAGCAAAAGACTTTCTTCAATTACTAGAACAATCTACAAAAGATGGTAAAGAAGTCGTGAAGGAATTTACAGAAGATGTCCAAAACACAATAGTTTCTTGGAAAAAGGATATTGCACCTCATCAGGTCAATATCCATAATGAAATAAAAGAAATTGAAGAAACATTAAACCAACTTGAATTAGTACTTGAATCAAGCCGCACCCCCACTTCCCACTAGGGAATATGCGGCTTCTACTTTTCTTTGGTGTAATAAGCACTTATAGTTACTAGAATGGTTGCTTACTACAAAAAGTTATTTTGAAATTTTTTTGCATTTTATGAAAACCTTTTCTTTATTATTTTAGAGTTTATTGGCATAATAGAGTTATAATCCCTAGCAAAGAAATTACTATGTTAGTAGGTGGTCATTCTGGATAATCATTCTAAAGAGTTTTCTATGAAAGAAGCCCTTGTTTACAGCCAACGGGTCGCACAACTCAGTAAGGCATTATGGAAGTCGATAGAAAAGGATTGGCAGCAATGGATTAAGCCTTATGATCTAAATATTAATGAGCATCATATTCTGTGGATTGCTTATCATTTAAAAGGGGCTTCAATCTCAGAGATTGCTAAATTCGGAGTTATGCATGTATCAACAGCCTTTAACTTCTCAAAGAAGTTAGAAGACCGTGGTTACTTAAGGTTTTCAAAAAAGGAAGATGATAAGAGGAATACTTATGTAGAGTTAACCGAAGAAGGAGAATCTCTATTGATAGAATCTATGGAAAACTATCGACCATCTACCTATTCGGTATTTGGAGGGTCACTTCCATTAAAAGAAGTCTATGGGAAATTCCCAGAATTTCAAGATTTAGTTAGCATCATCCGCAAAATCTATGGAAATGAATTTCTGGATATTTTTGAAAAATCAATTGAAAACATTGAAGATGATTTTATTGAAATTGATGGAAAGCTTTATAAACGAGTCGATTAACTGCTTTTTGTATGCTGATCAATGATCGTGTTCTTCAAAACAGTCATTAACGGCATATAGATTCGTTCTTTATGAAGCGCTTCAATAGTTTCTAATAGTGAAAGTTTTGGATTTAATCTTTCACTAAAAATCTTCAAAAGCGGAGAAAAGCCTACAAAGCCCTCTGCTTTTTGTTTTTTATATTCCATCGTTAATTCCTCGCATAAACGGTACAACTCCGCTACCTCATCTTCTGCCAGCTTTTGTTTCATCAATAAATGGTGAAAGGGCCTCTTCTCTAAATCAATTAGTTCCAGCATTATTTTTTGGTAATATTCTAATCGTTCTAAGCGTTTCTCAATGGTCTCCAAAAGGCAGCCTCCATTCATTTTAAAAAGTATAAAAAAATACCTATTGACCTTTTTCCCTAAACCAAGTAAAGTAGCAAATGTTGAATAGTTACTAACGTCTTGAGGTGAATTACATGACATGCTGGAAAACCATTAATCTATCAAAAGATTACGGGTTCCAACGATTGATTTTTCTTTCTTTTTTAATTTCGATTCTGGCTTTTATAATGTTGTACTTATCTCTTCAATTATTTTTTCATTCTAAACCATTAGAGGATAACGGCCTGTTATATGTTCTAGTAGCTGCCTTACTGCTTGTCCCAGGTCATCAAATCATTCATATTATTGCACTAAAATTAGTTGGAAAAAAAGTTAAAACTAAGATTGTAAGAAGAGGTTTATTCCCTATTATAACCATAAAACATTGTGAATTATTATCTAAGCCGCTTGCATTATTAACAATACTTGCGCCTCTTACGTTATTTACCTTTTTGTTAACTGTATTTAGCATGATGTATCCTGTCTATATCCATTATGTGTCTATATTAATGGCAATCAATATCGGTATTTGTGTGTCAGATATAGTATACAGCTACCATATTGTAAAAGCTCCACGTAAGTGTATGTTAGAAGAAAATAATGGTGGTTATGATATTATATTACATGATTAATTAACATGGTATTCAATCTTATTATGATACGACTAGACTACACGAATAGGTAGTCTAGTTTTTTTATAAGCACCTTTATTGTTGACTATGTCCTGGATACTCAACTTTGCTACTAATCATCAATGTTTTTAAGAGAACAAACTTATAAAGGACTGTAAAGAGTTCCCTTATCTCTCTATTTGAAACTCTAACTGATCCTTTTGTAGATCAAAGGTTTTAACTGATAATTGCATGCCTTGGTCTAGTTGAATTTCTCTTACATTTACAATAATTTCTTTGGTTTCTGGTTGAACTCTGACCCATTCTGGAAAATCAACCTGTTCATTTAATAAGCCAAGAACAAGTTCACCTGGGAGTTGAAGCCTACCTACACTAATTTCACGTTGCTGAAGGGTAAGTCCTCCGGTTTCGTTTACTACTGGATGTAACGTCATTTGAAAGGGGATTTCTCTATTGAATACAATTAAATTACCTCGCAAATAAATAAAATCCTCTAAAACCACTTCATAATTTATATTTTGAACTGCCTTTTCCTGTTCAGCTAGTTCATCCTGTATCCAGCTATTTATGGCTGTTCTAGAAGTAGATAATGTAAAAAACGGTCGCCCCTTCTCGACTTCTGCTTTAGGTATGGTTAATTCTGGTTGTTCTGATAAAAGTAAACGAATGACAATAGCAAGTATAACAATCGTTACGGTTAGAACCGTTCCTAATAATATAAAAAATGCTCGTCTCCAGTTTTGGTTCTCCCACATTGTCATGTCACCCCATTTTCATCATATCTTTAATAAGGAGAATATCCCTCTTTCAAAAAATGTGCTATCTTTATGCACCTCGCACTAACAAAATCCACAAGTACTAGGCTAATGGATTTAAAACTTAGAGCCTTTTTTAAGACATTTTCAGAAATTTATGTAAAAATGGTAAATATACATAAAGTTAGTTCTTGTTCTTTCCAGATTTCTATATCACTATTGCTTAAATGAAAAAATGAAACTTAACACATCCAAATAATTAAATTAATTTTCTTTTAAATTATATCTACTATCAAGCAGTATACCTCATACATATACAGACTTAACCGTCTTAACAACAAAATTTTCATGTTTTCATGTCATTATAATTATCTTATACTATAAAAAGGAGGGGCTCAAATATGATCATTTTATATATTCCATTGGCTGTATTGATCCTTTACTTCATTAACAGCTTAACTAATGCTTTATGCATTCAAAAAGAAATACCTGATGAGCGCCAACCAAAAGTTTTTCGCACTATCAACATTTTGGTCACGATTTTGCTCATATCATCGTTTGTTGAGGTTATGTATACATAAGTAAAGAGAAGGTCAAACAGGTCGTTCCTGTATGATTTCTCCTTTATTCTACTATGTAACAAGATATTCACATAATCCCACAGCTCATATTTTTAAATTTACTTAAAAAGTGGTGATCCCTATGATCACCACTTTTTTTATATTATATTAAGCCCAAGAAGCACCAATGATGATTAAAAGAATAAACAATACAACGATTAACGCAAAACCTGCACCATATCCGTGTGACATAATACATACCTCCTAGTTTTTTTTATAAATTAGGCAGAGATCACCTCTGCCTTAGTTTGCTTATAACCAAGCAGCACCAACAATAATTAAAAGAATAAACAACACTACGATTAACGCAAAACCTGCACCATATCCGTGGCTCATGAGAACACCTCCTTTAACAAGGCTAAAATATCATATGCCATTGCTCTAAAAAACGAGTAGGCGTTTATCATACATTTAATGATTATTTTTAAATTTAGTTATGCAACGTAAGCAGAACCAACAATAATTAGTAATATGAACAGCACGACGATAAGCGCAAATCCACCAGTAAATCCGTGACTCATTCAGATTACCTCCTTTTGACTTATAGTCGAAATTTTTTCTTTTTGCTCTTCCCCTAAAGAATAATTTATTTCTTTAGGTTTACTACATACTATACAGCTACAACTTTTTTGACTAAACGAATGTCCCGGTTTTGATGAAAAATAGGCATTTGTCCCGATTAGTTACAGGCTGATTCCTCATTTCTTTTTTAGAAAAATATGGTATAGTAATGGATGTAGTTTTTTTGGGACATACTGTTTAAGGAAACCCATCCATAATTCTACAAATTTTCTACATATAGGAGTGTTAAATATGAGGAGATACCTACTGACACTAACCCTTACAGCAGGTGTTTTAGCCCTTACGGCATGTACAGATGACAATAATGCAGGAAATGTGGATGATTCAGAAGTAGTGGTTGAATCAGAAGCTGGCGCTATAACCAAGGATGAATTTTACGAAGCAATGAAAGAAAGATACGGTGAACAGGTACTTCGTGAGCTTGTGTATGGAAAAGTTTTAAGTCAGAATTTTGATGTAACAGATGAAGAAGTACAAAAGGAAGTAGACCTACTTAAGGAACAATATCAAGATCAGTTCCCTATGCTACTTCAGCAAAGTGGTTTTAAAACTGAAGAACAGTTGAAGAAAACCATGAAAGTTGGCCTCATGCAGGAAAAACTAGCTATGCAGGACATTGAAGTGACAGATGAAGAAATTCAAGAGCACTACGATGCATTAAAGCCTGAAATCCAGGCAAGCCATATTTTAGTGGCTGATGAAGAAACAGCTACAGAAGTGAAGCAAAAGCTTGATGAAGGAGCAGCCTTTGAAGAACTAGTAGAAGAATACTCAACTGATACTGGTACTGTTGCGGCTGGTGGAGATTTAGGGTTCTTTGGAACAGGGGTTATGGATCCAGCTTTTGAAGAAGCTGCCTATGGATTAGAAATTGGTGAGGTTAGTGGACCTGTTCAATCCCAATTCGGGTTTCATATTATCAAGCTTACCGATAAGAAGGACCTTGATCCACTAGAGGACATGAGAGAGACAATTGTAGAAGAACTTGGTCGTGCGAAAGTTGACTTCACTCAAGTTGAAGCCATGGTTCTTAATGAATTAGAAGAAGCCAATGTAGAAGTAAAAGATGATGAACTAAAGAATATGTTTGAGCCGGTAGAAGAGGAATAATGTAAAAAAGGAAGGTGTCCAACTAAACTGGACACCTTCCTTTCTTTTAGTTTGCTACTGTTTTAACCTCATCTGTTTGCTGCTTTCTTTTTTCACGTTCATACTTAATTCTTTCAATAAATACCTGACCTTCACGCTCAATGTAAAATTGTTGCATCTTTCTTTCCTTCTTACCAGTTTGCACCATCATGATGCCGCTACCTACAATTCCAGTTACTACTAAGTAAATCCACCACGGAATAGTAATCATAATTTCATCCCCTTTCAAGACAAGCTCTGATTACGAACAATATATGAAACTAGACCGTAATTTATGCCCCTTACTTATTTATGAAAGTTTGGTTTATAGAATGAGCGATTATCAAGAGCAAACACACGATCAGAAAATTCTCCAGGCTTAACATGCTCTAACGCACGATCTAGCATGTTCATCTTAGCGTCTAGATTATCAATATAATGGAGAATTTCTGCTTCTTTAATTAGAGGTGGCTTTGGACTACCCCATTCGGCTTTTCCATGATGACTTAGGACAATATGCTGAAGAACGGTTATCTCCTCACCAGCGATACCAAGCTCCTCAGCAGCTTTGCCGATTTCATTTACCATGATCGTGATATGGCCAAGTAGATTTCCTTCTGTCGTATAAACAGTGGACACTGGTCCAGATAGCTCAATAACTTTTCCTAAGTCATGAAGGATGACTCCAGAATAGAGTAGATCTTGATCTAATGAAGGGTAGAGCCCTGATATAGCCTTAGCAAGGTCAAGCATCGAGACTACATGATACGCTAATCCAGAAATAAACTCATGATGATTTTTGGTAGCTGCTGGATACTCTAAAAATGACTGCTGATACTTCTTCACTAAATGTCTAGTTACTCGTTGTATATTAGGGTTTTTCATCTCGAAAATATACTGAGTAATCTTTGACATCATTTCGTCCTTTTCTAGAGGAGCTACCTCTAAGAAATCATCGATTGATACTGAGTCTGTATGATTTACCGGACGAATATTACGGATTTTCAGCTGATTTCTCCCTCTATAGCTATGAACATCTCCATACACTTTGACGATCGATTGAGCAATAAACTCACTTTCATGTTCAGGTGTACAATCCCAAAGCTTCGCCTCTATTTCTCCGGTTTGGTCTTGGAAAATAAGGGTAAGGAATGGTTTTCCGTTACTTGCAATTCCTTTTGTACTAGATTTAACTAATAAATAAATATCGATTTGTTCTCCAACCTCAAAATGCACAATTCCCTTTGCCATTTCAATCCCCCTTATTCAGTCATACTCTAAAATTTTATACTTGCATTATATCATATTAGATTTTATCTCTTACTAGGCTTTTATTGGTTAATGGTCCCTGTAGCCTAGTTATTCCGTGTTCATCTTCGCTTAGGTAGGGTAATGCTCCCTGATGGCATGTAAAGAAGATGATTTGTCTTTCTTTTGCTAGTTCCTTTAGTAGCTTTAAGGTTACCTCATATCTTGCTTCATCAAAGTTTACGAAGCTATCATCAATAATTATTGGAAAGGTAACGGTTGATTGGTAGTATCCAGCTAATGCTAGTCTAATTGACAAGTATAGCTGTTCAGAGGTTGCCTGACTTAGTTCATTGGGCATAAATCTTACTCCATCTTTACGTTCAACGATGATGGAATGAATATCATCCTGTAACAAAACTCTAGAGTAGCCATCTTTTGTAAGAACTCTAAAATGCTGCTCAGATTTTTGTAGAACCTCTGGGAGGCGAACCATTCTATAATAGTCCTTTGTCCGTTGTAAAACACCTTTAGCAACAGCCAGCTTTGACCATTCCTTCACCTTATCCTGTAGCTTAGATTTTTGAAGTTCAAGCTTTTGGAGAAGTGTGGAATAGGTACCTGCTTCCTCCATTTGCTTTTTTTGCAATTGTATTTTTGCAAACTCTGCTACCAGCGTTTTTTCTCTTTGTAAATATTCTTCATATGTATTTACATATGTATCTCTTTGATTAAGCTGTTCATACAAAACTTCCCATTGATTATTAAAATCTTGAAGGTTGTTATGATTATAATGAAGAAGGACCATCATATGCTCATTAATTCTCTTCTCATGCAGATCTAAATCATTCCATTTTTCAAGCAATGACGCTTTCTCTCTAAATACATCTTCGTTTTCAGCACCTGATGCTTTATATAGTTGGAGGATCTGTTCTTCAAAATATTCGGCTTCACTCGTTAATTGTTCTAGTTCTTCCATGACCTCTTTCTGATTTTCTTTTATTAGGTCCCATTCTCTTTTCTTCCCCTTTTCCACTTCAAGTTCATCGGAAAGGTTTGTAGGTGTCACTTCAATAGCTGAAAAAGTACGGCCAATCCGCTGAAGTAATTCCTGATACCCGGTTTGATAATCATTGACTATTTGTGTAAGTTTCATTTGATCCTGGTTATGTTGTTTAAGTTCCCTGCTTGTTTGCACGAGTTCTTCCAGGTGCTCATAGTATTCTAGGATCATTTGATAAGAATAGGCTTGTGGAACTTTAAGCTTAACCTTGACCTGATCTAATTTCAATGAAACGTCATAATAGGAATGCTCCCACTTTTCAAACTGTTGGATTGTTCGTTCATATTCACTACCAAGTTGCTGAAGGAGAATTTCCTCTTTATTGATGAGCTGTTGGAACTGATCATCCTTTGCTATTAATTGTTCTGCCTCCATCCAATTTGAAGAATTATGGTTCACCTGGTCAAGCTTCACTAGCTCTTCCTTTAACTCTTTAAGCTCCTCTTGCAAACTCAATTGTAATGGTCGATTATGGAATACTTTTGTGAGAACCCATGCACTAACTCCTAATAATGCTCCAATTATAAGAAATAGGATTCCTGTGACTACTTGTCCCATCACCAGCTGCCAAATGCCATAACCCAGCATCACTAGAGAAAAAGGTAAAATGAATATACTTCTAATCCGCTCAACAGATTTTTTTTGCTTCTCTTGTTCACTGATCTGCTTCTTTACACGCTCGTACTTAGAATGGCTTTGTTGACGGTTATTGTGAAGAACTTTGTGATTCCTTTGAATTTCAACAATCGAAAGTAGTTCTTTCTTCCTTTCCACACTCAAGAGCTGTTGCCGGTAGTTGTAGAGATTATTTTCAATCACTTCGATTTGACCCTTTATTTGATCCTGTTGCTGTTCTAATATTTCCTTTTTATGAAGAAGACTTAGGTAATCCTCAACAAGTAATTTCAAGTCGTTTTTAACAGCAAGTGATAAAGGAATTTCCTCTATTTGTTCCTCGACAAGGTGAATCCCTAAGGTATTCTGAATTTGAATAACTCGATCCTTCATGTTATTAATCTTTGAATTTAATTCAGAAAGCTTATCCTTTATATGCACGACGTTATTATACTGCTGTACAAAACTTTTTACTTCAGCCTCGCAGTGAATAAGCTCTTCGTCAATCGTTAGATTATCTATCTTTTTTTGATAGTCATCATACTGTTTTCTTAGTCCTTTAATTCTAGCCTCAAGGGGCAATAAATTTTGGTTAATCTGCTCCATCCTTTTCAATCCGTCAATCGGAATATTGGGTGGTTCTCCTAACTGCTTCTTCTGCGTTTGTATGGATGTAAGTTCTGTTTTCAAAGGAATATATTGCTCGAATACATCTAAACTGTTTGTTAATAGACGAAGCTCTTGAAGCTCTTTCTTCACTTCTTTAATTTCTGAATCAAGTCTATATTCTTCTGTTATCAGTATTTGATACTCCCCCGCCTGAGCTTTAGCAGCATGTACTTGCTGAGCTAGCCTAGCTGTTGCTTCAAGGTCTTGGTTAAGCTCCGGCTTCTTACCACTAGGCTTAAAAAGGAGCTCCATCTCCTTTGTTAACTTTTTTTCTAGCTCAATTATTTGATCATTCCCCAGTATGCTTGTTGAAAGGAGGTACTGACTTAATTCATCTCCATTAATTGACTGAATATCTTGTAGTCCCTGTAGTCCAAATGAAAAAATAGAGGTGAACAGCTTTTTGTTCATACCATTTAACAGCTGAGTTAGCTCATCTTCTCCACCAACTGTACCGTCCTCAAAGTACACAGTAACTTCACCAGCGGCTTTACCAGAAACCCGCTCAATGGTGAATACAACATGTTGATCCGTTTCAAAAGTAATTTTCCCACCAAATTTCATACCTTCTCTTGGTTCATATCGATTCTCTTGTTGATTCCTTAGAGGAAAGCCAAATAAAATACTATGAATAAATGACATAATTGTAGATTTACCCGCTTCATTCTCACCAATAATTGTATGGAAACGATCCGTAATATCTAGTTGGTAATCTACTAATTTTCCGTAGCCATATATGTGTATGTGTTTAATGATCATGCACTCACCTCCTACGTACTCGTCTTGAACAGTTCGTTGATGATCCAATTTTCAGCTTCTTCTTTTAAGATACTCTTTTCACTTTCCTCTAATGGGGACAGAAACCGCCGAGCATCCTTATGTGTATATAAAGGAGCTACATCCTCGTTAAACTCTTGATAATTTTCAAACTGCTGAAGTAAATCTCCAAGAAAATGTAGCTCTTTCTTTAATTGATCCTTATCCTTAATAGACCTTGCTTGATAGTGAATGGAACTAAACCATACAAAATTTGTTCGATTCTCTTCCCCTGAATGAAGAATATCAAGTATTTCTTCAACATCTACTGAATTGGTAAGAAAATCAGTTAGATGACCACTGCCGGTTACTTCAAGGAAGACCATGACACCTTGCTTCGTTCTCCTTAGCTGTTCCATTTCTTGTTTACAAACATGAATAAATTCATCGATGGAATTCACTTCTGTAACGGAGAGCTTTATTCTCTCCCATAAAATATCACAGGTGTCTTCGAATGAATACCTTGTTTCACCTTCGTTCATCGATACGATATAGCAGCCTTTCTCACCGGTTTCCTTTCTATGCCGCCCTTGTATATTTCCAGGGTAAATAACGGGAGGGTCAGAGTGAACCACTTGTCTTTGGTGAATATGTCCTAGTGCCCAATAGTCAAAGCCCTTAACTTTTATATCAGATAATAAGAAAGGAGCATATGGATTATGATCCTTATTGGAGGCAAGCGTCCCATGCAAAATGGCAATATGGTAGCATGGCTCAGTTCCCTTTTCATAGTTAATTGCCATGTTGTCAGTAACTGCCTTATCCAAGTAGCTAAACCCATATAGATTAGCAAGATGTTTCCCTTCTTTTTTAAAAGACTTTACCTCAATTTGATCTGAATAAAAGTGGACATTAGCTGGCCACTCTAGTTGAATCCAATTACCGTTTAAAGGATCATGATTTCCATGAACGATATAGACCTGGATCCCTGCTGATTGTAGGCGAAGAAATTCATTTCTTAACCGTATTTGAGCTCGTAGACTTCGTTGCTCAGAATCATATAAATCTCCAGCTATGATGACAAAATCAACATTCTTGCTAATTGCTAAATCGATGATTGTATGTAACGAAACAAAGCTACTCTCTTGAACTCTTTTAAGTAAAGAATCTGGTAAGAACTTTAGACCTGTATATGGACTGTCAAGATGCAAATCTGCTGTATGAAGAAATGTAATTGGCTTCACACTCTCACTTCCCTCTTATCTTCGTGTCCATATTGTACCATCTTCTAAATGCGAATGCACGTTCCTATCGAGATTCTAAACCTAAAAAAAGAGAAGAATGAACAATATGGCTCATACCACGCTGTTCATTCTTCTATGTATGAATTCATTCAGGTCGCAAGCTTGTTTTATCGAGCTTACCGTATGCTGTGTATGGTATGTAGTCGACAAATTCAATCGTTTTTGGCATTTGAAATCTAGCAACTCGTGATCTCATCCACTCAAGTAGTTCATCCTCGGTTAGAACAGCATCGACGGCTGGAAGAACAAAGGCTTTTAATCTTTGTCCAAATTGGTCATCATTGATTCCAATGATCGCTACATCTTCGACGAAAGGATGCTTGATTAAAACTTGTTCTACCTCTATTGGATATACATTTTCACCACCAGAAACCACCATATCATCATTGCGACCGCATAAGAAATAATAGCCTTTTTTATCTCGATAAACTAAATCACCAGTCTGGATCCACAAGCTGTTTCGATTACTTTTTGACCAATCATTTTTAATGCATAATTGCCCAATATCGCCAATTTTCACTTCATGGTTGCTCTTATCTAAAACAGCTATAGTCATTCCTTCGATTTCTTTTCCTATTGTTGTACTTGAATACATTAAGTCCTCAGGAGTTGCAATGAAGTTTAAACCAGATTCCGAAGTTCCATATAAGTTATACAAAACAGGGCCTAAATGCTTAAAGGTCTGATTTACTAGCTTTGAACTTAACTTCGCACCACCTGATGCTATACAAGCTAAAGATTTTAAGTTTTCAGGATTATGATTTAACATCTTTTGAAGCATTAAAGGAACAACCGTTACCACTTCCACTTCATGTTTTTGAATTAGTTTACAAGCCTTCTCAGGTTCGAACCCACTATTAATTACTACTTTTTTCCCTAATGGAATAAACAAAAGAAGCACTGCAATCCCGTATCCATGATAGATGGGTGATGCAATATAAGCAGTATGATATTTCATGATCTTCAATCGTTTGATAAAAGCAACAAAAGGATTCAAGTAGTTAAATAAAGAAGGTTGATGTGCTGCAGCTTTTGGTTTACCTGTGGTCCCGCTTGTTTGCAAAATAATTTTACTGAAAGAGGCTTTTGGTAAAGGTTTCATTTCCTTAGAATCTGACTCAATCATGTTGTTGATAGCTGGTAGGTTTTGATGATAACTTAAAACCTTTGATTTACGATAGATTGAATGCTCGAGTAGAGAGCTTAATTGATTATCATAAATAATTAGGTCGAAATCATGTTGAAGGACTAAATCATTAAATTGAGCCGAACTCATTTCTGCATTTAGTAAATACAAATCTGCCCCCAATCTAGAAACTGCGAAAATGGACTTTACAAGAGAGGCATGGTTCTTGCATAAGAAGGCCACCTTCTGACCGCTTTGAACAAGACCGTGTTTATGAAAATAGATCGAAAGCTTGTCCGATTGTAAACGTAGCTGTTTATAAGTGAATGTTTCATGTTCTTCTACTAATGCGATATCATCTCCATATCTCTTCTCTGCAAAATGGAGCAATGTTAATAAATTAACCCCATTTTTACGAATAGAAGAGACTAATTGGAACAAGCGTAAAGGGGAAAGTAGGTTAATATTATATAAGACTTTTATGAGTCTATATACTTTCATGATTTACTCCCCTTTTTCCCTGTTAGATCCCAAAGTTCCCTAATGAATACAGAAGCTAATTGGCCAAATATTAACCACCATGGCTGTACATATCTCTTCTTCTTATACATGGATTTAGAGATTGCTTTAGCAGCATGACTTGGTGACACCGCCGGCATTCGACGGTAAGCCGCTGTTGGTTGAATCATCGGTGTTCTTACTAAAGGGAGATAAATAGAGGAAATTGTTACTCCTTCTGCTCTTAACTCAGGAGCTATAGACCTTAGCCAAACATCAAAGGCTGACTTGGATGCTTGATAAGCAGCAAAATAAGGAACAGGTGCTAGTAAAGCGTTAATGGTTGAGACATTAATAATCTGACCCTTGTTTTTCTTTAACAAAGGTATGGTTGAAAGCAATAATTGGACAGGTGCGAAATAATTAATCGCCATGGTACGAGTAAAATCGTGATAACGCTCTAGTGAGTCATAAATCGATCTGTTAATGGATAATCCTGCATTACTAACCACTATATCTAACCCGTTAGGTAATGTATGTAAGTAGGATAGAATAACATCCAACTCTTCTTTATTTCTTAGGTCTGCTTTATAAATGGTCACCTTAGCAGCCTTCTTTTCAATTTCTTTTTTTACAGTGGCTAGCATCTCTTCTCTTCTAGCAACTAGAATCATATGACAGTCTATGTCTGCTAATTGATAGGCTAGTTGCTCACCAATACCAGAGCTAGCGCCTGTAATTAGTATAGTCTTTCCAGCAATGCTGCGCCTAAGCTTTTGTTGATTGAGAGATACTGGAGAAAATAAGCAATAATTAATAAAACGATTATTCATTGTGTACACCTTTTCATTCCTATTAATGTTTAATTAATCTTGTGTTTCTTGTACAGACTTACCTCTAGTCCTGATACGTCAATTCAATTTCTTCTATTTTATCGTTCCATTTTATAGTCACTTTAAAAACATGATCTTGTTTATCTATTGGGGAAAAATTGAGATCTTTTGGAATATGGGATGTGCCACCTGTTCCTCCAGAAAGTGAAAATTCTTTCTGGATATCGATCACTTCACCCTCAGAAGCTTTAACCTCACCAGCACTTGTTTCCGTAAAATATTCCACTACCTGACCCAAATTTTCTTCTGTACCAATATAAGTTAATTGCAGATCTTCGTTTTTTTCGTAACTTATTTCATATTGATCTTCAAGTTCTTCATGTTCTTTATAGGTGACTTTTCCTTCTTGAACCAATTCTGCCTGCCAATGATCACTACTCCCAATGAATGTTTGATGAAATTTCTCGGTTGAGTTACATCCTGTAACAAGTATTAAAAAACTAATGAGCAGTATTGTTGTTCTTAGATATCCGATGGTTCTCTCCTCCTCTTTTTGCAATATTCGTTTTGATTGAAAAATAGGAAGATTAAACCCAGCGTTTAATCTTCCTATTTAAATGATTGGATTTGTTAAACCATTGTTTGTTGATTTCCGTTCCAGGACACTCGCTTTCCGCACTTGCACAGGATGTGTTGGCTTCTGCGTTGCTCACAGGACGTGAGCGACCTTAGCAGAAGTTCCTTTGAGCCTCCTCGGCGTTTCCGCCTGCGGGGTCTCCTTCACCACGCTTTTCCCGCAGGAGTCTCGCGTCCTTCCACTTCAATCAACTCTGCTGAAAATCAACAATGTTCTTTAACAAAGTCAAATAATTAAAAATTAACAAAGCTATACTACTTCTTAGTAACATCTATTGCTTGTTTAATATCTTTAAACGAAGAGGATTTACCATATAACAGTACTCCTCCTTTATAGACGCGTGCACCGAATAAAGCCAGGATCACAATTGTTCCAACTAGTAATCCTAGTCCTAATGCAATCTCCCACCCTGGTACGTTTAGCATTCCAACACGTAAGAACATAATCATCGGTGCAAAGAATGGTATAAAGGAAGTAATCGTTATAAATGAGTTCTCGGGATTGCTTAACCCAAACATTGCAATCATAAAGGCAATCACGATTAATAGAGTCATAGGCGTAATCATTTGTTGAACGTCCTCGATTCTACTTACAAGAGAGCCTAATACTGCGGCTAGCGTTGCAAATAAGAAGTAACCTAATAGAAAGAAAATAACGGCATATATGATGGTGCTTAAAGGCAAATGCTCAAAGCCGAGAAACTGGAACATTCCTCCATCCATATTTGCCAAGTTTCTCTTAATTGATTGATACCCAATGACAATCAATATCGTAAACTGGGTCATACTTAATAACGCAACTCCTAAAATCTTTCCAAACATTTGATAGACAGGTGAAACACTGGAGATGAGTATTTCCATTACACGGGAGGATTTCTCGGTTGCAACCTCCATGGCGATCATGTTTGCATACATGATAACAGCTATGTAAATCATAAATAAAATAATATACACTAGTCCTCTTGCTGAATTTAACTCTTCCTCAGTTTTTGCATTTTCCTCTAGTGCGACCATTTCAAAACTAACAGGCTCATATAACTGTGCGATTTCAACTTCGGTAAGTCCCATTTGCGTCGTCGCAACGGAGACCTTTAGCTGCTGTAATGATTGTTGTAGAGTAAGTGTAGTAGTCGTACTAGTAATAGAATTAGCTTTATACTCTCCCTCTGGAAGACCAGACTCATTATAGGACAGGGCTAATAACCCTTCATACTGACCATTTATTACTTCAGCCTCAGCCTCCTGAACACTACCAGTATATAATTCAAGCGTCAGTTCATCATCTAACATACCTACTTGTTCACCCAGGAGAGGAAACAGTTCAGCCGTCTCATCAACAACCGCAACTGTTGTGGTATTGTCCTTATCAAATAATCCAATTATGTTCTGAATATTACTGACACCGATAATTAGTAGAACAGTAATGGCGGTCGTAATGATAAATGATTTTGATTTTAGTTTATTTAAATACGTATGAAATAAAATAATCCAAAATTTATTCATGGTAAGCTGCACCTACCTTTTCAATAAAGATATCATGTAGGGATGGTTCCTCTAATTCAAACTTGCGAACAAATCCTTTTCCATATAGCATTGAAAATATTTGACTTGATATTTCTTCACTTTCGACCTGAAGGTTAACCCCTCCACTGCGTTCTTTTACCTTCAATACACCTTCTACTTCCTTTAAAAAGGATAAATCAAAGTCAGCCTGAATGGATACGTTCTTTTTACCAAATGACCGTTTAATTTCCTTTAAAGCTCCGTGAACAACTGGTTTTCCATGGTGCATAATACATAAGTGCTCACATAGTTCTTCAACGTGCTCCATCCGGTGACTTGAAAACACAATGGATGTACCTTGTTTCTTTAAATCAATTACGGCATCCTTAAGCAGCTCAACATTAACTGGATCTAATCCACTAAATGGCTCATCAAGTATTAATAACTTAGGCTTATGAATAACCGAGGCTATAAATTGGATTTTCTGCTGATTTCCCTTTGATAGCTCCTCCACTTTCTTATTCTCATAATCTGTAATCTTAAAGCGCTCTAGCCAATGTCTCATTTCAATGATCACATCGGCTTTCTTCATCCCACGTAATCTACCAAGATAAATAAGCTGTTCTTTAACCTTTAACTTGGGATAGAGGCCACGCTCCTCTGGTAAATATCCGATAATATTACTAGTTTTATAATTGATTGGCTCACTATTCCAAGTAATTCCCCCAGAAGTTGGCTCTAATAAGCCTAGGATCATTCGGAACGTAGTTGTTTTCCCTGCACCATTGGCACCCAAAAATCCAAACATTTCACGCTCAGGTATGGAAATAGATAGATGATCTACTGCTGTAAATGCTCCAAATCGTTTGACTACATTTTCAATTTTTAATGTCACTCTTCTCCCTCGCTTTCCAATTTTATTTACGTATCAAAATGAAGAATGATTCATTTTTTTGAAGGAATTATGAAAAAAATATCGAAATAGTAATGATAAGTAATGATTACACTTGGAGGTTATGAAATGGCTATTTATACCATTACTGTTTTTGATAAAGCAGGTAGTAAATTATTAGATGAAAACTTTGATGCTGCAACTGAAGCAGAAGCAAAAACAAAGGGTGAGGAGCTTTTAAAAGAAAAGGGCTATGAAGAGT
This sequence comes from Bacillus sp. AK128, assembly GCF_053903075.1. Classification (NCBI taxonomy): domain Bacteria; kingdom Bacillati; phylum Bacillota; class Bacilli; order Caryophanales; family Bacillaceae; genus Bacillus; species Bacillus sp. AK128. Next base: position 3,416,731 of record NZ_CP096379.1, read on the forward strand.
ATACTCATCGTTGTGTTTCACCTGCTGGAAAACTAGTTTTATTTCACCGTTAAAGTTTTTCCTTTTGCTCATATGAAAACGGTCACATAAAAGGTGACCGTTTTTTGTTTTTATTGTAATCAAGAACACTAATCTTGTTTTTACTTACCTATAAATTGTGGAACCCTTTTTTCTAAGAAAGCACTTACACCTTCTTTATGATCTTGTGTTGCTCTCATCTTAGATTGATGAAAGGTTTCCATTTCTAATGTACTCTTTAAAACTGGGAGTAGTTGATTTACATAAATCAGTTTTGTTGAAATCATTGCTTGAACAGGCTTAGCAAGCCACTCTGTTACTTTATGTTGAACGGCCTCCTCAATATGACTACTAACTTCATCAATCATCCCTAGTGAAAAAGCATCTACTGCTAAAAGTGTTTTTCCTTCCCAGATTACATTTTTTGCTTTTTGATCACCTAAACGCTGTTTTAGGAAGAAATGGCCTCCACCATCAGGAACTAATCCAATACCGATGAAATTCATAGCCACCTTCGCTCGCTCATCAACTACGACATGGTCACAAGCTAAGGCAAGGCTTAAGCCAAGTCCTGCGGCAGCTCCATGAATTGCACAAATAGTAAGCTTAGGCATTTCATATAAACTCGTTACGACATCACCGATTGTTTTCATGATGGATTCAAATGGTGTATCAAACGAAGAAAGCATGGTTTTAATGTCTCCACCTGCAGAGAATCCTTTTCCGCTTCCTTTTAAAACTAGAATATTTTCTTCCATACTCGCTGCATTCTTTAAAAGCTGTAATAATTCCTCTAGCATAGGTACATCCAGTGAATTATAAGCTTCCGGGCGATTTAATGTGATGGTTATAACACCATTTTGTTGCTCTAGTAAAACAGTTCCAGACATATGTATCCTCCTCCTATTCCGTCAGTTACTAATACTTATTCTATATATATGAGGAATTTCCTTTTAATTTTGGTCTTTTGTGGGTATTAAGCAGTCCATTTATGTTTACTTACATGTAAGTGAGGAAAATAATAGAATAATAGGTTTACAAGTATAATGGACGGGTCGAAAGGAGGTCTTTCAATCATCAATCAAGAAATGATCATTATCTTACAAAGACTAACTGTAATAATTCTACTAAGTGGATTAATTGGCTTTGAAAGAGAGATCAAGAATCATCCAGCAGGATTACGTACACACATTTTAGTTGGTACCGGTTCTTGTTTACTAATGTTACTTTCTTTATATGGTTTTGAACATTTTATATCTAGCTACGAAAATGGAATCATTAAAGTGGATCCTGGTAGAATACCTTCTTATGTTATTAGTGGTATCGGTTTCTTAGGTGCTGGGACAATTATTGTTCAAGGAGGGGGCTCAGTTAAGGGGTTAACAACTGCTGCTTCCATTTGGTTAGTAGCAGGAATTGGACTTGTCATTGGTGCAGGGATGTTTTTTGCAGGAACTGTTACGACCGGAATCGTGCTTTTTACTTTATTTTTCCTAAATAAGCTTGAAAAGAAACTTGATAGGAAAGATGAAAAAACACTACTTACGATTATGACTGAACAGCAAGAGGATACATTCACAAAAATAAAAGCTTATCTAGACGAACAAGAAATTGAAATTTTAAATACCGAAATTGAAGAGACTACTCCACATAAAAATAAAAAACAATTCAAGTATCAATTTTCTATTTATATGAGCCAATTGGATAAAAACCCTGGAGTTATTGATAAAATACATAATCTATCTTACGTAAACAAGGTATTGATTCAATAAATAGGCTGTGACATAAATTTCAGCCAGTGATAAACTCGAGCAATTTGGTGATATTTTGATGTATCTTTCACCTACTAGTTCGGGTTTTTATTTGTTACTTCAATCAATTTGTTAATTTGCATACTATTTTTAAACTTAGTGGAATGGAGCGGAAGACACTTGACTCCTGCGGGAGATAGAGGAAAGGTCGAGACCCCACAGGCGCAGCCGAGGAGGCTCGACTTCCTCCCCGCGGAAAGCAAGTGTCTGCAGCGCAATGGAACGACCTTGTTCTTCTAGCATAACTAGTTAATTAGTAACAGTATTATATTTGATAGATAGGACTAATTTAGAGATTATTCGGCTTTGGGGCCGGTGTATAAGGTTTTGTCCCAACCTCTTTTAACATTTTCACTGAGTTAAACATGAGATTGTTGTAAACCAAACAGCTCATTTAAAATGCTAATTTTATCTTCAGTATATTTTTCAAAGCCTTCATTGTAAGACTTAGGGTCTTTAGGATTGGCAAACCTAGTAATCCTCCCTGTTTCAGGGTGAACAAATTTACTAGAAGCTCCGCAACCTAGCCCTATAATCGTCTGCTTTTCCTCCATAATCATAATGTTATAAATACTTTCTTGACCTGGTAACGAATAGCCAACATTCTCTAAATTACCAAGAATATTTTTCTGACGATATAAATAATAAGGTGTATATCCATGAGAGGCAGTCCAATTATTGGCAAGCTCCATCATGCTTGTAATCTCATTACGGTCAGCCACTCTATATTTTTGCTTATTTTGAGTCATCTCTGAAGCTCTTTTAAAAGATAATGTATGCACCGTTAATGATTCTGGCATTAGCTTTTGGGTTTCATCTAGCGTATATTGAAACTCTGTTACCCCTTCACCCGGCAAACCAATAATTAAATCCATATTAATATTATGCATTCCCATTGAACGTGCCATATAAAATTTATTAATCGTTTCTTCTACCGTGTGATGACGTCCAATTGCTTTCAATGTTTCCTGAATATATGACTGAGGATTTATACTGATACGATCAATATTCCACTTGTTCAACACATCAAGTTTTTCAGGAGTGATCGTATCCGGTCTGCCCGCTTCAACAGTAATTTCTCTTACCTTATCAACGGAAGGAAAAGAAGCGTACATTTCCTCGTAAAGCATGTCCATTTCTTCAGCCGAAATACTAGTAGGTGTTCCACCACCATAGTAAATCGTCGTGATATTAATCTGATTTTCTTTTAACCATTTTCCTAGCTCTCGCATTTCATAATGCAATCCTCCTAGGAATGAATCAACCTTCCCTTGCTTTCCATTAATAGCATAAGCAGGAAACGTACAGTAAGCACATTTCGTCGGACAGAAAGGAATCCCAATATAAATACTAACTTCTTTACCTAATTGATATAAATCTGGGATTACTTCAAGCTGTCTGTCTACAATTGATTGCATTAACGTAATTTTATGGTCCTGAATTTTATAATCTTCTTTTAACTCTGCGTGAGCAGTCTCGACGCTTTTTCCTTCTTGAAGCTTATTGTGAAGTAGCTTAGTCGGCCTAACGCCAGTCAAAATACCCCATTGCTGAACCATACCTGTTACTTCTTCAAGTACACTTAACAAAACATAAGAGACGGTTCGCTTTACTAATCGAAACTTTTCTTTTTCTGTTAAATCGGCTGAAATCGGCTGCTCAAAGGCTGCTTCAAATTGTTGATCAGTAGAATGTAACAAGCCCACGGCTGAACCTAGTATATTTTGTTGGTCTTCATTAATTTGGATTTGAACGGTTAATTCTGCGGACTCAACTTTTTCGAAATGAAGATCTGCTTCCTCAAAGAATAATTGAACAATATGAGTAAGTGGTCTAATAAATCTTTCATCCTGTATTCCATTTAGTTGGATTTTCAAGAATAATCACCTTTCTATTTAAAGCTTCCTCTAGTTTACATAAGGATGAGGACGAGGTCAATTTAAGGAATTGTCTTCTCTAAAAAAAGGTGCTGATTTTATAATCAGCACCAATCCTATCATTTATTTAAATGAGTAATGGAAAGTTGTTTTCGAAAGTGAGACATAATCATGTAGGTTGCTCCATTTTGCTCATTCGTTCTTGTAATCCAATCTGACGCTTTTTTCAGTTCTACTGGGGAGTTCCCCATAGCCACACCTAGACCTGCATCGCGAATCATGTCTATATCACTATAAGAGTCACCAATTACGACCATTTCACTCAACTCAATACCAAGATACTTACCAAGTAGCTCTAATCCACTCTTTTTAGAAACCTTGTTTCCTACAATTTCAAGCTTTTGTGGTGTATCTTGGAACAATTGAATTCCTTCAAATGCTTGCTCTAAGGTGTTTCGCGCTCTTTCCAATTCCTCTTGATCTGCAAAATAGGCGTCAATTTTAGGTGTTGAAACTGGAAAGTCTAAAAGCGAATCTCCTAATGATTCGACAAACTGCATCGGATAAAACAAAGGATCACCTGTTACAATCACAGCTCGTGCAACCATATTATTTTGCAAATGAACTCGATTACCCAGTGAGTACCGTTCATGTAATAGGCGAATATTACAATCAAAGTTCTCCAATACTTGAACTATATTAAAGGTCTTCTCTTCCGAAATCCGATTATTAATGATTGGAGCATCCACGGATGAGGCTATAAAGCCACCTCCATGTGTAACAAGTAAATTGTCTAGCCTTAAAGCCTTGGCCACCTTTTTAGCAGCTGGGAAATTTCGATTTGTCACTAAAGTAATATACACACCTCTACTTTTGACAAAATCAACCGCCTCTTTTAGCCCCTTTTGTAGTCGACCGTTTGGACGAAGAATCGTCCCATCTATATTTAGCGCTAACATTCGATAATACATACGATCTTCTCCCTTCAGAAGTCTAGTCTCTATCTTTAAAATATGAATATTTTAAAGGGAATAGAACTTGTATAAGGGAGTGATCTTTTCCTAATGTATATCACGCTTCTTAAAGCGTCCACCTTTTACTTCAGCAATATTCCCTACTGCTAAAAAGGCACCAGGATCAAGCTCTTCAACAATCGATTTGAGCTTAGCTTCCTCTAAACGAGTAATAACACAGAAAATAACCTTCTTATTATCTCCTGTAAATGCACCTTCCCCTTTTAGGTAGGTGACCCCACGTCCTAATCTAGCTATGATGGCATCACCAATTTCTTCATACTGATCACTAATAATCCATGCAGATTTTGATTCATCTAATCCCATGACCGTTATATCAATCGTTTTGAACGCGATAAAGTAGGCAATTAAAGAATACATCGCACGGTCCCAGCCAAATACAAAGCCGGCACTTCCTAGAATAAAGATATTAAAGAACATGATGATTTCGCCTACAGAAAATGGTGTTTTCTTATTAAACAAGATAGCCAATATTTCTGTACCATCTAAAGAGCCTCCATACCGAATAACCATACCTACACCGACACCAAGGGTAATTCCTCCGAAAACAGTAGCTAGTAATGGATCAGATGTTACAACTTCAACATGATGAAGGGCCGCAGTCGAAAAGGATAAAATAATGATGGCAAATAAAGTAGAGATTGCGAAGGTTTTTCCAATTTGTTTATAGCCTATATACAGGAAAGGTAAATTGAAGAAAAATAGAAACCACCCTAATTTAATATCTGTTAAATAGGAAGTGATAATAGAGATCCCTACAATTCCCCCGTCAATAATATTGTTTGGAACTAAGAATAATTCAAGCCCAGCGGCCATTAAGATGGAACCGAATAAAATAAATACAGCTCGTCTAATAATTTTTAATTTTGAAGTATGTTTGTGTTGAGCAATTTTTTTAGCATTCTCCAAACTCATCCCTCCCCTTTTTTTTTCTATATTATAATATTATAACATTAATTGGATTAAATACCGTTTCTCATGCTTGCTATTAAAATAATGATTGCTAATCTAGTTTGACTGGCTCGGCTCGGGATCGATGATTCGTGCAGAAACAATTAAAAAACGTGCATAAAATACAAATAACGTGCAGAAACACGAAAAAACGGTGCATAAAATACAAAAAACGTGCAAAAACACGAAAAAATGTGCAGAAAGTAAAAATCTAGTGCCGGCATCCCCAAATGCATACAACACCCCACACAAAAAAAGACCCCGCAAAAAATTGCGAAGTCTAGCTTTCTAATTAAGATTGCAATGGACCATATAGTTCTTCAAGAGGCTTCATGATGATTTGGTTAAGCTCTCCAACCACCATACTCATGCGTTGTTCCGTTTCCATGAGACGGGAAATCTTTTCATGCTGTTGAACAAGTGCCACTTGCTTTTGTGCTTGATCAACCTCTTCTTGCGTGATTTCCATTCCTGACATTTGCTTTTGTTGAAGCTGTAATTGCATATCACGGAAGCTTGCAAATAATTTTGAAGCCGTTTCATCAGCGTTTACTTCGTCATACAATTTTTTTAACTCCTGGAATTCATTACTGTTTCTAACTGCCTTTTCTAGTTCATATGCTGCATCGTAAAGATTTGTAGACATATAAGTCCCTCCTCTAATTAAGTAAGCGAATACGTATCTATACTAACTATACGTTTATTCTTTAACAACTATAACAGACCTGCTTGTGTATTTCATCCCATAAGCCATACGATGATTCCTTGAAGTAGACCAATAAGCCCCCCTAATAGGGCACCAAGGAAGGTAATCATTTTAAATTCCTTCTTCGAAATGGATAGTATCATATCTTCTAGTCTAGCTACAGAAAAGCCTTCTACCTGTTGACGGACCATGTCTTCAACTCGTAGTTTTTGAAGCAGCTTATCAGAATGATCCGCTAAGTAATGAACCCCAAATTTTACAAAGGACGGGACCATTTTTTCAATGATCGTTTCCTTAAATGGCTGAATCACTTCAGAAACTGGACGATTCAATACTTCTGAAATATTTAACTGCTTCAGTATTGCACTCTTAATTACAGAGGTGATCTCCTCTTTATTGACTAACGAAGAAAATCCCCCTACTTGTTTGCCCTTGAACTTAATCCATTCTTCTTGAATTAGGGTCGTTAAAATCTCAGTCGTACCTTTGTGTTGCAGAAACTTAATGATTTCTGGCTGTACCTTTTCAACTAAACTAGATTGTCCTAAAAACATTTGAACCATATTCCCAAGCATCCCTCTGGTTGCCAGGAAATCATCAATCATCGCCTTAAGCTTTTGTTTGCCTGTCTCACTTTTGAAAAAATCTACTCCCTTATTGGATATGTACTCACTAACGTAAGGTAATTTCTGTTCAATATTTATCAGTAATGTTTCAGGAATCAACTCATCGATTCGACGTTGTTCTGATTCAGTCCAAAGCTGATCAATCCGTTTTTCTAAGAATGTATCTGCTTTATCAAGTAGTGTTTGGTCTAGTTGATTAATATTCATTCTCTCTAGTAGCTCATTGACCGTGATATTGGTTGTAAAAAGCTTATTAGCCTCAACCTTAACCAACTCATTTAACTCATTGATAAAAGCAGGATCTGAGAACTTGGTTTTGAACCCTTCTGCTGTTACCAAGTGCTCCACGACAAGCCTACCCATTTGAACCGCTAATTCTTCTCTTCTTTTTGGAATTAATCCAGGGGTAAACGGGAGTCTTTTCCCTTTTACATAGATAGGATGATGTGGTCGAAAGAGCATTTGGATGGCTAGGTGATTGGTAAATCCACCTATTATTGCTCCCACTACGATCATCATTCCAATCATTACTAACTCCTTCATCCTGATCAACCTTTCTTTCACCATCTCGAACTGACCATCATACGATATCAGCAAGTGCCTATTTTATTATATGAGTTATTATCTTCTCAATCAAATGAGGGTTGAATATGATTGTTAGTGAAAAAGTACGCATAACAAGCGAAAAACTACAAAATCCTTCTGTAATTAGAATACCAGAAGAGCTTTTTTTACAGTGGTCTCTCTCGCTCAGTAAAAAATACCATTTACAATGCGGTGATTATAGCACATATGTTAGGTTATTTCCTGAACCGGACCTTAAAGACGTCGTGATGGATCCTAAACTAATAAATGCACTTAAGCTTCCAACCACCGATCAAAATCTAACACTCTTTTATCATGAACATGCTGAAATGCTATCCATTGGATTGATAATTGGGCTATTAACGGAAACAAGAGAATTAGAGAATGGTCCTTCTTTTGGCTCCGTTCATGAGTTTGCAAAAGAGCTTTCTACTTATTGCCAAGAGAATCATGTTCTTTTCTATGTGTTTTCGTTACGCACCTTTGACGTAGATTCACTTAAGGTACAGGGATATATATGGAATGGTGGTAAATGGGAGTTAAGTGAGGTTCCCGTTCCGCATGTTGTTCATAACCGGATTCATTCAAGAAAAAGAGAAAAGTCAGTTGGTGCTGATCGGCTATTTACTCTTTTACAAGAAAAGCAGATTCCCTTTTTCAATGACCATTTCCTTAATAAATGGGAGTCGCATCAGCATTTAATTCAGCATGAGCATCTACTTCCTTACCTTCCAGAGACTGAATTACTCCTGAATATCAATCTATTAGAAGAAGTTCTGTCCAAACATAATAGGGTGTTTATTAAACCTATTCATGGTAGTCAGGGAAAAAAGATTATGAAGATTGAAAAGACCGATGAGCATTACCTTCTAGATTACACCACTTTTAATGGAGAAATTGAAAAGAAATATGAGACCATCCAAGAGCTTTTCCATGCTATAAAACCTAGACTTGCTAACCAAACCTCTATTATTCAACAAGGTATTACTCTACTTACCTATGAAGATCGAATCTTAGATTTTAGATTTTTATGTCATATGAATCATATGAATAAATGGAAGGTGACCTCAGCCGTTGCGAGAGTATCATCTCCTAACGAGTTTGTGTCAAATCTTGCAAGAGGAGGAGAGTTATATAAGGTAAATACCCTCCTTCGAAATCTTCTCGATACTAAAACAGCCCTTGATGTGAATAAAATGTTATATGAGCTTGCCGTTGAGGTGGCATCATCGATTGGTCAATCAGAAGAAGGGTTATTCGGAGAATTAGGAATTGACTTAGCGTTAGATGAGCAGGCAAAGCCGTGGATCATAGAAGTTAATACCAAACCTTCAAAAAACCTTGATTCATCTACCCCAACTCTAATCGTTCGTCCTTCTGCCAAGGCAGTGATTCAATACTGTTTATATTTATCAAACCCTTTTCAAAGGAGCGACCTATTATGACAACACTTGGTTTTCTAACCATTAAGAAGCATCAAGAGCTAGCTTATTTTACTGAAATGGCAAATGCTTTAAAAGGGAATTCATTAACGATTTATAGGTTTACCCCTCTTGACATAGACCCATCTACTGAAATGGTTCATGGCCATCAATTTAATGAATCCACCAATGAATGGGAATTTGCCATTTATCCCATTCCAAATTATTTGTATGATCGCTGCTTTTACCAAACTGATGATTTATCAAAGAAAGCAGAACCGATTGTTAAATGGTTAAAACAACGGCCTGGTACTACTTTCTTAGGATATGGTTTACCAAATAAATGGGAGGTTTATAAGGCGATCCATAACCATGATTCCATTTCTTCCTATCTCCCGGTAACCAATCTAGTTGAGAACTTTCAGCAGCTAAAAAGATTATTAAAAAGGGAAAAGTCCATTATTATTAAGCCTACAAATGGTTCACAAGGAAACGGAGTCATCCACCTAGAGCTACTTGAGAAGGAAATTACCTTTCATACCCAAAAACGTGGGAAATCGATTTACAAATCGTTCTCTAACCATTTGGAATTTAAACGTTTTATAGATAGTTTGCTAAAGGAAACCTCATTTATTGGTCAAAGCTTTCTAGATTTAAAGCATGATGATCAACCCTTTGATATAAGAATACTTCTGCAAAAAGATGAACGAGGTAGTTGGAGGGAAGAAGGTAGAGGCGTCAGAATTGGGCGTGAAAACGGGATTGTCTCAAATCTTCATAATGGTGGAGAAGTACTACCTTTTCCTGCGATCCTTTCCTATTGGAGCAGTCCTTTAAAAGAACTCATTCAAGAGGAAATCGAAACCATTACAGCTCTCGTCCCTATCCTTATAGAAGAACAATTTGGTAGAGTATTTGAATTAGGTCTAGATATCGGTGTAACAAAAGAAGGGGCAGTTTGGCTACTGGATATTAATTCAAAGCCTGGCAGAAAGGTCATCACTAGTACTGGTCCTTCATTAAACCACCGGCTATATCAGGCCCCACTTAGGTATATTAACTATCTGGAAACGAATAAAACGAAGATAGACTGATAAGGAGTGACCACTTTGGAATCAAAAGTTTTCATAAAATTACTAAAAGGAATCGATGGCACTCTCCAGCTTCCCAAAGAAATAGCAATTGATCACATACAATTTATTGGTTTTGGTACCAAAAAGGTTCCGTGTAAGATTAGTGTAAATGAAAATCAGGACAAAGAAACAATCTATATTAGTGAGGATATCCTTCAAGCCTTAAACATTCCGAACAATCGTAGCCTCCATTATTTTAATGATGCGGATACCTTTTATGTGGGTCCATTGGTTGGGATTTTCACAGCCGGTTTCACAGAATCTCTACTTCGTCCAATCGGAGAGCGCTCTCTCTTCTTTGCGAAGTTATTAACCATGGAAAAATCAGTAGGTATCTGTGCATATGTATTTGGAGCCCACCTTATTGATTGGAATGAAGGAACAGTAAATGGATACTTTTATGATGAAAAAGAAGGTTGGACTCAGCAGGAGATTCCTCTACCTAATGTCATTTATGATCGGTTACCAAACCGACGGTCGGAGAGTCATCAAGCCCTTAAGAAAATTAAACAAAGATTAAAAGATGAATATTTAATTCCTTGGTACAATCCAGGATTTTTTAATAAATGGGAGGTTTTTCAGGTTTTATCAGAAGTTGATGGTCTTTCCAAGTTTTTACCTAAGACCATATCAGAGCCTTCCTTATCAGATATTCGAAATATGATTGATGAGCATAAATTTGTCTACATTAAACCTGCCAACGGAAGTCTAGGTCTTGGTATTTTCCAAATCATTGCGTCAGAGGATGGCAGCTCATATTATTGCAGATATAAAGATGGAGAAGAAAATCGTCTCCAACGATTTTTTTCACTTGATAAGCTGATTGCCTATATATTTAGAAATCGAACCATGAAGCACTACATTGTGCAGCAAGGTATTCACCTGATTCGATATGAAAATAGACCATTAGACTTCCGGATTCATACAAATCGGGACCACCTGGGGGATTGGCAGGTTACTGCTATCGGTGCAAAGGTTGCCGGTAGAGGGAGTGTGACTACTCATCTCAATAATGGAGGGATTGTAAAAACAATGGAAGAGCTCTTTCCTGATCCCGTAAAACGAGACCAACTTTCACAAGAATTCTCTTCTACAGTTTTATCACTTAGTGAAGCAATCTCCTCATCGATAGAGGGTTATATTGGTGAAATTGGGTTTGACATCGGTTTAGATCGTGAAGGGAAGCTTTGGTTATTTGAAGCCAATTCAAAGCCTGGTCGAGCCATTTTTTCTCATCCAAAATTACGATCACAAGATAAATATACTCGTCAGCTTTCGATGTCTTATGCGATTTATTTAACAGAGCAAGGAATTGTTCATCCAGAGGTTCAATTACAATGAGGTTGTCTATAAAGGAAGGCCATTGGGTTATTGATCAAAATAAACCCGTTACATGGGGAAAACAATCCAAACTCATTCCTTACTCTTCTTCTCTGTTATCACCCAATATAAAGCTAACTAATGTATCTTCTTTAAAGCCTTTAGTAGGAATACTGGCAGGAGATAGCCAAAATAAACACTTTTCCGGAAACGAAAAAGCCTTTCAACGAATACAACTAGCCCTTCAGCATAAAGGAGGGCTTGCTTATGTTTTTACCCCAGCAGGTTGGGATCAGAATCAAATTAACGGATTCATTTACGATTTTAAAAATGGAACATGGGTAAAAGCTTGTTTTCCTCATCCAGATGTCGTCTATAACCGAATACCTTTTAGGAAATTGGAACAAAAGAAAGCTTTCCTTCAGATTCAAATTGAATGTAAACAAATGCAGATACCTTTTTTTAATCAATCTTTTTTACAAAAGGATCATATATTTAACTGGCTTTCTAAAAATGATCGACTCCTCCCTCATCTCCCTGTGACTAAAAAGCTTATGGACCTTGAATCATTTGAAAAAATGGTCAATCAATTCAGAAAGGTGTATGTAAAGCCGAGTAAGGGAAAGAAGGGAAAAGGTATTGTTGTGATTGAGAAAGACCACCATCATTTATGGAGTGTCCACTCGATTAAGGAATCAGTAACAGAACTTCCCAAGCAAGAGCTGATTGAAAGCTGGATCCTTCCTAAGCTAAAAAATGATTATATTGTTCAAGAAGCAATTGAGCCTTTAAGTTGGAATGGGGCTCGATTTGATTATCGGGTATTAGTTCATCGTAAAGATGATAAACAATTTATTATCAGTGGAATAGGAGTAAGGCAGTCTGAGCAACAGCAAATAACTACCCATCTTCCTGCTGGTGGTAAAATTATTCCTTTTCAAGAACTACCTTTTCCTGAAGATGAATCGGTTATAAAAAAACTAGTTGATGAAATCGGACCTACATTAAAGCAGTATCAAGGTTATATTGGTGAATTTTCGATTGATATTGGTAAAAGTAGAAACGGTAATTTATATATATTCGAAGTAAATTCAAAGCCGATGGTGTTTGACGAGGATGATATAAGAAGGGAAGGCTTAGAAAACCTCCTTCAATATTTCAGTTATTTAACGATTTAGGTTTTTCAAGTAGGATCTAATCAAAACTGCTTACTTTATCATCAAAAATGGAATCATTCATGGTATGCTAGTACTAAAACATGCCGAGGATGATGTCAAATGCTATCCCATTTTATGTATAAACCCTTATTTAAAGACCAGTCCTTACCTGGCTGGTCTATTCGTTTTTACTACAAAGGAAACCTTTATGAAGCTACCTACCAAAAGGATGGTAGCATTGTTTGGAAGGGTAATCCACCTTCAGAAGAACTAGAAGACATTATATCTCATATTCACGAGCTTATGCTTTTTCATGTTTACGATTCTTAAAAAATCCGTTTAATCCCTCCTATTTCTACACATCTTAGGACTATAGAGGAGGGATGAAAGTGGATAAAAATACAAGCGATTTTAAAGAAGATCTACCCAATGAGGGGAAAGAGATTGCTTATTTAGATGTAGATCGGATGATCAATGAAGGGTTATCAGGTGGGTCTGTACACCAACGAGAGGATATGGCAAACATCGAGCCAACCATTCACCTTCCTAAAGAAGAACCACCGAATCATAATTAAGAAGCCTGGGTTCCAGGCTTTTTTTGATTACTTGCTCATATTCATACTCTTATTCGTAAATCCTATCCATATGTTACTTATAAAGGGGATTCACATGGATAAAAAATTATTGAAAATCTTCTTATGTATTGGTTTTTTATTAATCCCATTTGCCTTTAAACGGGAAGGATTAAAGGATTGGATGATTGTCTTTTTCTTAAAAGGATATATATCTAGCTTTATAGGGACTGTAGTCGTAAGAAACAACCAACTTTCGTATCCAGTAAGGTTTATGCGAAAGTTCTTCAGAATCAGTATCTTATTTGACTATTTATTATTTCCCCTAATTTGCGTTTTCTTTAACCGGGTAACAGTAAATAAAAATTCGTTAGCAACGATAGGGTACGCAATTGTTTTTAGCCTTCCGATGACCATACTAGAAGTCATCCTCGAAAGATTTACAGACCTTATTAAATATAAAAATAATTGGAGCTGGTTGATCACTTTAATAACCTTAACCATTACCTTTTTATTTGTACGTGTCTCATTAGGATTAATCAGAAGCTTTGACCTTGCTGAAGATATCAGAGCACAATGAAAAAATAAGAAGAAACCTTTTTGTGGTTTCTCATAAAGGATTTATTCTCCCACCATGGGGTCTATTTTTATAATTAGTCCCTTATTTTGTTTGCTTTCTAAAATCTTGGTGATATTTATCGATCATTAAACCTTGAAAATGTCTGAGTACCAAATGATAATCCTCAACCTTCCCTTTCTGGATTTCTAGTTTTGGATGGTTATCTTGATTTCCTTTCTTTATTCTAATCACATCTCCCATTTTCCCTCTGCTCCTTCCCTCAATAAATTAATCTTTGGATGAAAAGGTTACTCATTCAAGTAACCTTTTCATCTATTTTATTTACCTATTATTTATAGACCTGGTCCAAAACCTGGAAAACCTGCTCCATATCCATACCCACCATAGCCGGGACCACCTGGGTAACCATAGCCGCCACCAAAACCTGCTCCTGGGAATCCAGCTCCATAACCATAGCCGCCAAAGCCAGCTCCCGGTGCTCCTGGATAACCATAGCCACCGAAGCCAACGCCTGGAGCTCCATAGCCGCCTCCAAAACCTGGACCATCAAGAAGTTCTCCTCCTAAGAAACCAAGACCTGCCCCAAGTAAACCTGTTGTAAGAGGGCCACCCAAGCCGCCTCCAAAACCTCCAATATGTCTTTGTTGTGGTTGAGCCGGTACTCTATATGCATTTCTATACATCGAACAGTTCCCCTTTCTCTCTCTTAAAATCATTTTTGATTACACTACAGCCTATGACGGTAAATGGATTTGGATTGGGCAAATACCCTTAATGGATAAGATTTAGGCTAATTCCCTAATGTCAATAAAGTGGTTTTTGAAGAAGGATTTGGTGCGTGGAGCAAGTAAGGAAATCTCAAAAAAATATATATGACGAAAACTTGCATATTTCATGGAGCTTTATTAATCAAATCGAATTAAATAGCTTACACATTATGATTTTTTATTTTAGTATAGTGTTGTTATAATAAAAATAAAAAGGAAATAAAAGACCATGCTGGAAAAATTAAAAGCCCAATTTCCAAGTTTACTGTTTCATGATGTCCTTACTTTATCAGACACATGCGAATATTTTAGAATGGATAATGGACAATACATATCTATTCAAAAGGATGAACTTACCGAAAAAGATCATCAGTTGCTTTCTATTTTTTTGACTCCTATTTCGACAAATGACAACCAGTCATTAGAACAAACCTACTGGAAAAAGTCGTTACTAACAAATGATTCCGAATCAAAAGAATACTTGCTCCAAAATTATGACGAAGGTAGTGTATTTCGTCTCATTCATTTTCAATTACAAACAGAAGTAGAAAAAACTCACTTTGAAGAAGCTGTATCATCTCTTTCATTTTTACATTCAATCTTTATTTGGATTAGTCCAAATAGTGGTGTGATTATTGAGGAAGTTAAACACGAAACCATTCAGTTTGAAGAGTTAGTTGATTTGCAAAATGCAGTTATATCAGATTTTTATACAGATCTTTATTTCTATTTAGGAGAATTGTTTACCCTTACTGATTCCCTTCACGAGCGGTATGAATGGGAAACGACATGCTTTCAGCTTTCTAAATTAAAATTAAAAAATAAAAATTTATATCAGTTTTATGAAGCAATCCCTTACATCTTACTAAACGAGACTAAAGAAAAAACGAAATATAAAATTACTCAGTTATTGAAGGATATTCCACCGACTGATATTCAATCCATTAAGCTCTACATTGAAAATGGTTTAAATATCTCACTAGCTGCAAAAAAACTATTCATGCATCGAAATAGCTTACAATACCGAGTGGATAAATTTATTGAAAAAACAGCTGTAGATATAAAGTCTTTTGAAGGAGCACTGGTTATCTATTTAGCCATCTTAAGTGAAGGATATTAAGATATGTATACTTGCCCAAAATGTAAGCGCATTTTTGTGCACTATTCACATTTCTTAATAGGCTCAATATGGTTACAATAGGATTAAGTTGTAAACAAGCATAAGGAGGAATTTAAAATGGCTGAACTTCAATTAAAAAATATTTATAAAATTTATGACAATAAAGTAACTGCTGTTACAGATTTTAATCTTCATATTCAAGATAAGGAATTCATCGTATTCGTTGGACCATCTGGTTGTGGTAAATCAACGACATTACGTATGATTGCTGGTCTTGAGGATATTTCAAAAGGTGATTTCTATATTGATGATCGTCGTGTTAACGATGTTGCACCAAAAGACCGTGACATTGCAATGGTATTCCAAAACTATGCCCTTTACCCTCATATGAACGTATATGACAATATGGCATTTGGATTAAAGCTTCGTAAAATTCCTAAAACTGAAATTGAAAAGCGTGTGACAGAAGCAGCTAAGATTTTAGGATTAGAGCAATACTTAGATCGTAAACCAAAAGCACTATCTGGTGGACAACGTCAGCGTGTTGCCTTAGGACGTGCAATTGTTCGTGATGCAAAAGTTTTCTTAATGGATGAGCCTTTATCAAATCTAGATGCTAAGCTACGTGTAGCGATGCGTGCTGAAATCACTAAGCTTCACAACAGACTACAAACAACAACAATCTACGTGACGCATGACCAAACAGAAGCGATGACAATGGCTACTCGTTTAGTTGTAATGAAAGATGGAGTGATTCAACAAGTAGGTGCTCCAAAAGAAGTATATGATAAGCCTGAAAATATCTTCGTTGCTGGATTTATCGGATCACCTGCAATGAACTTCTTTACTGGTACTTTATTAGATGGCCAATTCAAGATTGGTGATATAACTGTGAAGGTTCCTGAAGGAAAAATGAAAACTCTTCGTGAACAAGGATATGTAAACAAAGAGCTAGTTCTTGGAATTAGACCTGAGGATATTCATGATGAGCCTGTATTTATCCAATCATCTCAAGATACGAAGGTTACAGCAAAAGTTGAAGTGGCAGAATTAATGGGTGCAGAAACTATGCTTTATTCAAGTATAAATGGATCTGACTTTGTAGCGCGTGTTGATTCACGTACTGATATTAAGCCAAACCAAAGTATTGAACTTGCATTTGATATGAACAAATCACATTACTTTGACAAAGATTCAGAACTACGTATTCGATAAAATGATAATAGCCCGTGAAAACGGGCTATTATTTATTCCTGTATAAAGATTAGTTGTTCGGTATGACAGTGATTACAATATAAATAATGTGGGCATTGTTGTTGAATATAGGTTTGCTCAAAGCCATCAAGCTTTTTCATTCCATCAATCTCCATATAAGGACTATAATCATCAAAGTAGTCCATTACCCTTCCCTTATCCTCCATAACATTTTTACAATGCTGACAAGTAGTTTCAGAAACTTTAAATCCATTACATAGCGGACATATTCCCATTGTTAATTCAACTCCATTTTTATGGAAAATTTTGAAAGCATAAATTTTTAAATATTACAGATATTAAGTTTCAGATACTTCTTTTCTTATATTTTCGCGGTTCACAGGCGATATTATGTATCAAATCACAGTAGAGAAATTGGAAAAAAATTTCTTTTAAAAAAACCGAATAGAATCCACGATTTGAAACATAATAGAAATGTAAACAAAACAAAGCAAAGCAATTGATTAAAACTTACTCATTGGGTTAGAGCCTGGTGGCGACGGACATGCTCCGTATCTGGTTCAATTCCAGCTAACCCAACCAAAAAAATTCTTATGAGGAGTGACTACATCATGGCATCTAGCAACAACTCAAACCAACTTTTAGTACCTGGAGTAGAACAAGCACTTGATCAAATGAAGTATGAAATCGCTAACGAATTTGGTGTAAACCTAGGAGCAGACACTACTTCTCGTGCTAACGGTTCTGTAGGTGGAGAAATCACTAAGCGTTTAGTATCTATGGCTGAACAACAACTTGGTGGATCTTACCAACAACGCTAATTAACAATTAAATAACATGGCTAAAATCCCAAGCATTTGCTTGGGATTTTCTTTTGACTAAATATGAAAGGAGTAAAATGATCTTGTTTAAAAGCATCCTAGTTACTATATTCGTATTTGCAAGTTTCGCGGGTATTTGTCTAACGCCAGAAAGAACAAGTGCTGAGAGTAAGCAACATGTAAAAAATGTCATACTCTTAATTGGAGATGGAATGGGGCTTCCTTATACCTCTGCTTATCGATACTTAAAAGATAATCCTAATAAAGATGAAATTGACTTAACTACATTCGACCAATATCTTGTGGGATATCAAATGACTTACCCAAATGATAAAGACGAAAATATTACGAATTCTGCTGCTGCTGGCACAGCTTTAGCAACAGGATTCAAAACCTATAATAATGGAATAGCTATGAATAAAAATGGTAAAAAGCTAAAATCTGTTTTAGAAATGGCTAAGGAGAATGGTAAAGCAACTGGCCTTGTTGCCACAGCACAGATTACTCATGCAACTCCTGCTGCATTTGGGGCTCATAATATTCATCGTAAGAATATGAATGATATTGCTAATGATTATGTTGACGAGTTGATCAGTGGTAATCATAAAATTGATGTTTTACTTGGCGGTGGTAGAAAGTATTTTGATCGTAAGGATCGAAATCTAATAGACGAATTTAAGAATTCTGGATTTAGTTATGTCACCGATAAGGACTCATTACTTCAAGATAAAAATGAACAGATTTTGGGCCTTTTTTCAATGAATGGATTACCAAAAATGCTCGACCGAGATGAAACCATTCCATCCCTTAAAGAAATGACTAATTCGGCTATTCAAAGATTGAATACAAACCCTAATGGTTTTTTCCTTATGGTAGAGGGAAGTCAGATTGACTGGGCAGGCCATGACCAGGATATCGTCTCTGCAATGAGTGAAGTAGAGGATTTTGACGAAGCGTTTAAGCAAGCTCTGAAATTTGCCGAAAAGGATCAGCATACGCTTGTCATTGCGACAGCTGACCATTCAACAGGAGGATTTACAATAGGAGCAAATGGAATTTATAATTGGTTTTCTTACCCCATTAAAGCAGCTAAAAGAACACCAGATTATATAGCCCAAAAGATAATTGATGGAGAAAAGGTAGAAGAGGCTCTAGAGAGGTATATTGATTTAAACTTATCAACTAGAGAAATCAATAAAATTAAAAGTGCAGCTGATACAAAAGTTCTTACTACAATCGATGATGCAATTGAAGATCTATTTAATCAACGAACCAATACAGGTTGGACGACTAATGCCCATACAGGAGATGATGTTCCCATATATGCCTACGGACCGAATTCTGAAGAATTTCACGGTTTAATCAACAACACGGATATTGCTAAAATTATATTCGATGTTCTTAAATAATAGGTTTTGTTAACTTTGTTGTTGATTTTCGTTGCAGGACACTCGCTTTCCGCGGGGCGTGCGGTGAGCCTCCTCAGCTTCGCTTCCGTGGTCTCACCAGGGACAAAGTGAACTCCTTTGTCCTATGTCACGCTTCTCCCGCAGGAGTCTCGCGTCCTTCCACTACAATCAACTCTGCTAAAAATCAACACCCTACTTTAACAGAGCCAAAGATTTAAAAAAAAGGGTAGCGAATTCTTCTGAATCCACTACCCTTTCCTTTTTAGACAATACGTTGTCTGATCTTTCCACTAATTAAATCTATAACGGTTACAACCACGATGATGATAATAAGCATCATCCCAACCTGTTCCCAATTACGTTGCATGGAAGCGATGATCAGTGGTGCACCAATTCCTCCTGCACCAACAACTCCTAAAATAGTAGAAGAACGAACATCTACTTCAAAACGATACATCGCATAGTTAGAGAATTGTGGTGTAACTTGAGGAATAACACCATACCACATTACTTGAAGTCGATTTGCACCGTTTGCTTTAAGTGCCTCAAGAACCTTCATATCTATGGACTCAATAACCTCTGCATATAGCTTTCCTAACATACCAATTGAGTGAATACCTACTGCTAATACCCCAGCATATGGACCCATTCCAACCGCTGCCACGAAAATAATCGCAAGCATAATTTCCGGGAAGGCTCTTATACCATTCAATATCCATTTTCCTGCACCAGATACTTTTGACATATTTCTTGCTGCCAAAAATCCAAACGGGATGGCTAACACTGATGCAATCAATGTACCTGCATAGGCAATCAGTAATGTCTCAAACATATAGTACGCATATTCCGGCACCTTTGCTCTTACATCTTCTAGGAAAAACGGATCAATAAATAATCTTTTGAAGATTGCAGCAGGGCTTAAAGATGAGCCTCTATACGTTAAATCTGTCATTGTTAATGCAACATAATATAAATAAAGTAACACAAGGGAAATTACGGCAATTTTCCAACGACTCTTTCTTGGTGGTTGTATGATTTCAGTTGTTTTACTCATCAGGTAAATTGCCCCCTTATACGGTTACTAACAAAATCAATAACAGTAACCGCAATAAACGTCATAATAACAATGGTTGATACATTTCCAAAATTAAATAATGCTAACTGATGCTTTAAAATGAGTCCGATTCCACCTGCACCTACAAACCCTAGGACAACAGAGGCACGTACATTTATTTCTAGTACGTATAAAGAGTATGACGTAAAATGCGGTAGG
This sequence comes from Bacillus sp. AK128, assembly GCF_053903075.1. Classification (NCBI taxonomy): domain Bacteria; kingdom Bacillati; phylum Bacillota; class Bacilli; order Caryophanales; family Bacillaceae; genus Bacillus; species Bacillus sp. AK128. Next base: position 3,437,127 of record NZ_CP096379.1, read on the forward strand.
ATTTGTGGCATAACTCCATACCAGATTACTTGAATAACATTTCCACCGGTAGCTCTAATAGCTTCTAATGGATTCGGATCGATTGCTTCTATTGTTTCACTAATAAGCTTCGCTAAAATACCTAATGAAAAGATAAAGAGTGCACCAATACCTGCTAAAGCACCAATTCCCATAAACGCTACTAAAATTACAGCTAATATTAACTCAGGAATTGTACGTAAAATATTTAATAAGAAACGGACAGTCCTATACAATCCTTTTTTAGTATTAATATTTGATGCAGCTAAAAAGCTAATCGGAAGCGCAAATATTGCAGATAAAGTAGTACTTAATAATGCCATATTCCAAGTTTCAACGATACTTGGTAGTACTTTATCTATGTACCCCCAATTTGGTGGTATTAAGTCTTGGAATATAAAGTCAACGACAATAGGCATTCCTTCAATGATACGATTTGGATAGGCCTCTGTAAAATATGCTGAAAAAATGTATAATCCTATAACAATTATTAAAATGCTTGTCATTGTTGTTTTCGTACGCATTGTAATAACAGGGATTCTAGTATTGATAGGCTCTCCTTTTTTCACCATTATTCTACACTCCCGCGCAAATCATCTTCCTTAATTGGACGACCATAGATTTGCTCGAATGTTTTTTCATTTACAGTGGATGCAGGACCATCAAATACAATTTCCCCAGCTCTCATTCCAATAATTCGATCTGCGTATTCCATCGCCATATCAATAAAGTGAAGATTTACAATTGTTGTAATTCCATCTTCTTTATTGATTTTCTTAAGGTCTCTCATAACAATATGTGAAGTTGGTGGATCAAGACTTGCTACAGGCTCATCAGCTAAAATATATTTTGGCTGTTGAGTCAGTGCTCTAGCAATACTAACACGTTGCTGTTGACCACCACTTAACTGATCTGCTCTTGAATAAGCTTTTTCAGCAATTCCTACTCTTTTTAAACTATTCATTGCTAATTCTTTGTCTTCATGTGGGAATAAGCCAAGTAAACTCTTTATTGTCCCAGTATGTCCAAGTCTTCCCGTTAGTACATTACGAAGTACAGACATTCTATTTACAAGGTTATAATTTTGAAAAATCATACCTATGTTTTTACGTAATGCTTTCAATTCACTGTCTTTAAACTTTAGCGTATCTTTTCCATCTATTAACAACTCTCCGTCAGTAGGCTTAACCAATTGATTAATACTTCTGATAAAAGTGGATTTTCCAGCTCCAGATAGACCAACTACAACAATAAATTCGCCAGGATTAATCTTAACGTTTACATTTTTCAAACCTTGATGACCGTTTGGATAGGTTAAAGAGACATTCTTAAATTCAATCATCTTGTTACTCCTTTACTTGTAAAAAAGAGAGAAGACTACTCCCTTCTCTCTTTTTATGAGATTGAAAACTATTTATTATTCTTCTAATTGATCCTTAAACTTAGCATATACTTCACGTACGATATCATACTCAGCATCAGTTGCTTCTGCAATTCCATCCCAAGTATAAACTTCATTCATAACAGCAAGTACATCTGCATTGTCATTAATATCTAAGAATGCTTGTTTAATTTTATTTTTCCACTCGTCTGAAAGTCCATCACGTACTGATACTCCATCATTTGGAATTTCATCAGTATGTCCAACAACTACTACTTCATCCATAACTGCTGGGTGATCTTTTTCAATTACTGTACGAGCATCATCAAAAGTTGTAGCAAAATCTGCTTGACCTTCAAATACTGCTAGTACTGCATTGTCATGTCCACCAACAGCTGTTTGATTAAAGAATGCATCTAAATCAGTAACACCCATTTCCATTAATTGAGAAGCTGGGAATAAGTAACCTGAAGTTGAAAGTGTGTCACCGAAAGCCCAAGTTAATCCTTCAGATGCCACGATATCTTCAATTGACTCGATTCCAGAATCAGCTCTTGCAATATATTGAGCTTTGTAAGTATCAGAACCATGACGCATTGCTTTTACTAATACTTCAACATTTGCACGATCAACTGCTTGTACATATCCAAATGGATTTGTAAAACCGATATCAATTTGACCAGTTCTCATACCTTCAACAAGTCCAACAAAGTCAATCATAACTTCAGCTTTAACAGGTACTCCAAGTGCTTCAGTTAAGTATTCTTCTAATGGCTTAACATTATCAGCAATTTGGTCAGCTTCTTGAGAAGGGATGAATCCCATTGTTAATTCTGTAATTTCTTCTTCACCAGCACCTTCACCAGTAGTACCCTCTGCTTCTTCTTCTTCAGTATTACCGCCAGCACCACATGCTGCCAAAGCAAGAACTAAAAACATTGCCATGAATAAAGATACGAACTTCTTCATTACTATTCCTCCTAATAATTGTTTCTAAATCGATTTCAATTATAACCCACACTATTTTAAATTTCGACAATATTTTAATAATATTCATCAAAAAATTACAAAAAATTTCATTATCGTGACAAATTCATTACAATTTCCTTTAAAATATCTTCATTTGAGAAAAGCGTAATTCCAGGTTCAAATGCATTGACAGGTTGGTTTTCTAAGTTGAGAGCCACACCTCCAACTTCATTTAAGATAACCATACCTCCTGCAATATCCCATGGTGATAATCGAAAATCAATATATGTATCTAATCTACCGCAGGCAACATAAGCTATTTCCAATGCTGCTGAACCCAAATACCTAGTACCTCTTGCTTTTCTTATAATCTGCTCAAACAACATATGATTTACTCTTTCATTCGAAATTAGCCAAAGTTGATTAATACTTACCATCGCTTCCTCTAACACCCTTGGTGTGAGCCTTGGTAATGCCTGGTCATTTAAGAAAGCACCTTTACCAGTTTGGGCATGAAACAACTCATCACTAATGGGGTCATACACAAGTCCAATTTTAGGCTGTCCATTTTCATAGATACCAACGGAAATGGCATAATTACGCTGCTGTTGTACAAAATTTGTGGTTCCATCAATGGGATCAACAACCCAAACCACTTCTTTTTTGTAATCAAATACTTGATCACTCGCAAGTCCCTCTTCTCCTAATAAGAAATGGGTTGGGAAATGCTCTTTAATCTTTTCAATAAAGAATTGTTCAACTTCTTTATCCTTTTCCGTTACTAAATCTGCTGCAGAGGTTTTGTATTCAACCTGAAAGGTCTCTTTTGTAGCCTTCCTTAAAATTTCTCCGGCTTCTAATGTCCAATTTTTTGCTGTCTCAAAAACTTGATCCCAATTCATAACCATTTCCTCCAATGTGGTGTCTAAGTTTGTCTATTATATCACCTAATGTTAGCTATAAACTCTCGGTTTGTGCAAGTACCTTGTTAAATCGGATGACAAGACAAGTATCTCTATACATCAAACGAGAGAAGTTGCGCCTGACATGAAGGACATTTCCTCTCTACCTCCGGCTTGCTTTGGCCTTCATCTGCTTCATGAAGGACATTTCCTCTCTACCTCCGGCTTGCTTTGGCCTTCATCTACTTCATGAAGGACATTTCCTTTCTACTTCTCACTTGCTTTGGCCTTCATCTGCCTCATGAAGGACATTTCCTCTCTAACTCCGGCTTGCTTTGGCCTTCATCTGCCTCATGAAGGACATTTCCTACCTACCTCTCACTTGCTTTGGCCTTCATCTTCCTCATGAAGGACATTTCCTCTCTACTTCTGGTTTACTTTGGCCTTCATCTGCTTCATGAAGGACATTCGGTCTCTACCTCTCGCTTGCTTTGGCCTTCATCTGCCTCATGAAGGACATTTCCTCTCTACCTCCGGCTTGCTTTGGCCTTCATCTGCTTCATTTTACTTTACTAGTTATGTCATATATTAGCTTTCCAAAAATCCTATATTAACTACCTCGGCATTTAATTAAGATAACAAAAAAAGTACAGCCTACTAACGTTATTAGTAAGCTGTACTTTTTGATGGTTAAATGTAATTATTCTTTAGGTGAGATCATTTCCTCAGGAATGACAAATTTATCAAAGTCCGCTTCGCTCAGATATCCTAATTTAGTTGCAGCTTCTTTTAAGGTAAGCTCCTCACTGTATGCAAGCTTTGCTATTTTTGCGGCATTTTCATAGCCGATATGTGGATTTAAGGCCGTAACCAGCATTAATGATTCTTGCAAATATTTTGTGATAACCGGTAAATTAACCTCGATTCCTTCTGCACATCGATCATTAAATGAGTGAATCGCATCTGTAAGAAGACGAGCTGATTGCATAAAATTATAGATGATAACTGGCTTAAATACATTTAATTCAAAATTTCCTTGGCTTGCTGCAAAACCAATCGTGCTATCATTACCAAATACTTGACAAGCAACCATTGATAACGCCTCACTCTGAGTAGGATTAACCTTCCCAGGCATGATCGAACTACCTGGTTCATTTGCAGGAATAATCAACTCACCTATTCCACATCGTGGCCCACTCGAAAGCCATCTAACATCATTTGCAATTTTCATCAGATCTGCGGCTAGTGCCTTCATAGCCCCGTGGACATGAACAATCTCATCATGACTAGTTAATGCGTGAAATTTATTTTGTGAAGAAACGAAGGAGAATCCTGTCTCTTCAGAAATCAACCTAGCTACTCTGTCACCAAATTGGGGATGCGCGTTAATCCCTGTTCCAACAGCGGTTCCTCCAATTGCAAGATTAACTAAGTAATTCGTTGATTGGGTAATCATCTCTTCTGATCTTTCTAACATTGTAACCCAGCCACTAATTTCTTGACCTACTGTTAATGGGGTTGCGTCCTGTAAATGAGTTCTACCTATTTTAACAATATCCTGAAATTTAATTTGTTTTTGATGAAGTGTTGCTTTTAACTTCTGAACACTTGGTATCAAATGGTTAAGTACTTGGTCCATCGCGGCTATATGCATAGCTGTTGGAAACGTATCATTTGAGCTTTGAGACATGTTGACATCATCATTAGGGTGAAGTCTTTCGTCTATCCCTTTCGATTGTAAAAAAGTAGTACCACGAAAAGCGATGACCTCATTCACGTTCATATTAGACTGTGTCCCGCTACCCGTTTGCCATACGACTAAAGGAAAGTGTTCAATTAGCTTTCCCTCGATTATTTCATCAGCGGCAAATTTAATTGCATCCCGTTTGTGTTCTTCCAATCTACCTAACTGATAGTTGGCTTCCGCTGCACATTTCTTTAAGATGGCAAATGCTTTAATGACTTCCACTGGCATTCTCTCTGTGCCAATTGCAAAGTTCTCTGAGCTACGCTGTGTTTGTGCTCCCCAATACATCTCCTTAGGAACCTGTATTTCACCAAGTGTATCCTTCTCTATTCTGAATTCCATCATTAGCCTCCTTACTTTCTGTTCCCTTTCATTTCAAACATATGAAGGGTTGCCAGAAACATACACCATTTTTACTTCATAACCATATATTAACCTTGAAAGGGAGGCGTCAAACCATGGAGGCTATAGATTGGAAATTAATTAGTTTTCTTGTTATGACTATTACCCAAGAACATACATTACGCTTTAGTCGACGTGCCCAATTCTTTTGGTCCACTCAATCTAGGAGTAAAAAAATGAATAAAAAGTAGGTGAGTATTATTCATTTTTTCTCCATTACATAAGTTTAGTAAATAAAGAAAAACCACAGGTTAATAATCCTGTGGTCAATTTGTTATAGAGTGAATGCTTTCAATTTTCCTTGAAGCTCTTCAGCAGTTTTAGCTAATTCGTTAGCGCTCGCTGCAACCTCTTGAATCGTAGCTGTCTGTTGTTCAGTAGAAGCTGCGGCTTCCTCAGAGAATGCTGCGGCTTCTTCAATAATCTCATTCATTTGCTGTGTTGAGGTTAATACCCCACCAATATGACTATTAATATGGTCTAGAACGCTCTTTAAATTCTGTACACCATTTTCGGTATTTTTAACATTTTGAACAATTGCCTCTAGAGATTGTCCACCCTTTTGGATCATACCTACTTGTTCCTTTACGGACTCTAGATTTGTTTCCATTGTATTGACAGTAACCTTTGTTTCAGACTGGATATCCTCAATAAGTTCCGTAATCTTACTAGCAGCATGATTGGATTGTTCCGCAAGCTTTCTTACTTCGGAGGCAACAACAGCAAAACCTTTTCCATGTTCACCAGCTCTTGCAGCTTCAATCGCAGCATTTAAAGCTAGAAGATTGGTTTGGTTGGATATTTCGGTAATAACAGTAATGATTCCACCTATTTCTTCTGACCTCTTACCAAGCTTCTGGATCGAATCAGTAGCAAATTCAACTGTGTTTGTTACCTTACTTAAATGCTGAATGGCATCATTAATTGCTTCTTTTCCTTCATTCGCAACATTAGTAGATTGACTTGCATTTAATAACGTCTCATTAACAGCTTCTTTCCCACTAGTTATTTGCCCAGCAGCTTGTTCCATTTTCCCTAGAATGCTCTGAATCTCTTCTGATTGTCGATTTGTCCCTCTCGCAATACTATTGGTTGTCTTTGAGATTTGTGTACTCATTTCTCCTGTAACATCAGCACTTGCTGCCAATTCTTCTGATGTTGCTGCCACCTGCTCAGATGTAGAAACAACGGTTGAAATAAGTTCTTTTAAATTATCTACCATTTTATTAATCGATAAAGATAGATCTCCTATTTCATCCTTAGAGGTAGTCTTTAACTTTGCAACACCTAAATTTCCAGTAGCAACTTCTTTAGCTACTCGATTGATCTGTAATAAAGGTTTAACTTGATAATGTACTAGGGCTAAAATAATAAGAGCCATAATCAAGATTTCAGCAACTCCAAATATAATAAGTTCTGTTCTAAAATTATCTGAAATAGTGTGATATTGATCAGCAGAATGGCCTACAAATAACATCCCAATTGTCGTACCTGAGGCATCTTTAATTGGTTCATAAATCGTAACTAAATTCTTCCCAACAACGATTGCCTCGCCCGTATAGATACTCCCACCTTTCAAAGTGTGGGCGGCAACTTCTTCTGATACCTGTGTTCCAACTGCTCGTGTACCGTCCTCTTTCTTTACCGTTGTTGCAACCCTAGTATCATTTTGAAAGATCGTAACAGCGTTCCCAGTTAATGTACCTATTTCATCTACTAAATCAAAATTATCATTTAATAGAGTTGAACCTTTATAGAGCTGGTTATCTTTCAAGGACCAATCTCCTGGGTAAGAATTATCTATCAAACCTTTTGCTAAGTTTAAGTCTTTAGTTAAATTCTCTTCTGCTACACCCATAATCTCTTCTTCAAGCGTTATTACCGAATCAATAATTAATATACTAGCTCCCACTGTAAATAAAATAATAAATGCAAGTGTAAACTTTAACTTAATCCCAAGGCGCATCTTCTAATCTCCTTTAAACGGTTGTACCCGCGGTTAGATTTTTTACTGCTTGCTCAACAGATTCTGTTAAGGAGAAAATAGTATCTAATTTTGCGATTTTAAATAATTCGTTAATAAATAAATCCTCAATTACTAGTACTATTTTCTTATTCGAATCGTTGACATGCTTTAAAAAGGTGACGAAAATGCCCATACCTGTGCTGTCGATATACGTGATCCCTGTTAAATCAAATACATAGTGTTCTAGTTGATAGTCTACTTGATTTAATAGATCTTCCTTAATAGATTGAGTACTTCCATATTGAAGCTTGCCTATAATTTTAAAGATTTGAATATTATCTTGTGTATGATGTTCAAACTTGCAAATGTCATTAATCATATTATAAAACCCCTTCTTTTCTAACTTTCACTTCAAATAGTCCATGTCGATCATAGTACATTCCCATATCATCAACCATACTTTTTATCATCAATAGCCCTCTTCCACACTCACTGTAAAGGAGGTCCTCAAGGCATGTAGCATCAAGATTTTGAATTTGTTCAAGTCTCATTCCACCCGCTTGGTCAATCACTGATATCTCCACTGCTTCTTGCTGAGAGGTTATTTTTAATTTAATAGAGTAATTACTTGCCTCTTCGTCGTATTTTTGCCTGGTAGCTTCTAACGAGTTAATTAAAAGTTCGTGAACGATAAACCCAAGTCTATGATGAGAATTTGTAAATTTCTCTAACAGTTCCTTGGCGGTTTGATCAAATACTTCTATTGAATGAAGTTGACATGGTAGTTCTAGTTCGTAAGTAAACATAAGTCCTCATCCTTATTTATAATTAGCTTGAATTGATAAGACACAAATATCGTCCGGAAGGTGATCAATCGCCTTAATCAAATTTTCGATGATTTTATTAAAAGGGATTTGTAAAGCTAACTGTCCTTCAAGCTCTTCCTTTAGGGTAGTTAACACCTTTCCACGAGTAGGCTCTAATAAATCAAGAAGCCCATCTGTATAAAGAAGAATATTGAACTTTTCACTATTTAAATGAATGACCTCACTCGAATCCGGAAAATTCTCCGTAATTCCTAATGGCAGGTTTGCAGCTGAAAGAAACTGCAATTCCTGGTTCTGAATAAGAATTGCAGGCGGATGACCAGCATTCATATAGGTTAACTGAAGCTTCTGCGTATCAATTTCAAGATAAACCCCCGTCACAAAAGCACCAATGTCTTTTGTCCCTTTAAAGAAGTCAAGTACATCTATATTTAAGGCTTTCATTACTTCATAGGGATTTTGAAGCTCGACCATATGCTTTTTCAATTGGGAAAATACCATCATCCCAATTAAAGCCGACGAAACATCGTGACCCATCACATCTAGAATGATAGCACCATATCTTCCTTCACCAAGCTTCTGCCAAGAGAACAAATCACCTGACAAATAAGAAGAAGGTAAATGGATACTTTCAATTTTAATTTTTTCATTTAGAAGGGGCTTACTAAAAAGAGACTTTTGAACCTTCTGTGCTAATTGAAATTCGGTTTCTGTCTGTATTTCATGCTTACGTAGCAACTTAATACTTTGTTCCAGTTCAATTGAATTTGCGATTAATTTTGCAAACCCCTCAAGTATTTTCGTGTGTCGATCTTCCAATTGATTCGGCATGGGATCTAGTGCACAAAGGGTTCCGAAAATTTTACCATTATCTAGAAATATAGGAACGCCTAGATAAGAACCGATTGAGAACACAGAAGTTACGTCCATATCTCTTACTAAGTGAGATTCTGCCGTATCACTTATGAGTAGAGGTTTGGCAGCCTTCACAACCATGCTACAATAAGACTTCTCTAAAGAGGCACTAAATCCATCGGGAATCGTACATCCACCTTCATGGTTAAACATCTCCAATATAGTGAATTGCTCATTAGAGGTAGTAGCAATAAAAAACGTACGAGCAGGAACCGTTTCATTCAATAGCTGAAACACCTGTTGAGCCGCTTGTACAAACTTTTCTTTATATTTATTCATGGTCCACTCCTGTTTTTGACATAACCGTATAGAATGTAAGAAGAAGTCAGTACCATCGTCGGTCCAAACCCATTTACTGTTTGATTGCCTTCTAAAATTCATCTGTTTTTATTTATATCGGTTAGCGAAGATTTTTTTATACGTATTTCGACAAAATTCCTCAAAAATCTACAATATTTTATTAGGTGTCTAGACAAGACATTTGTTATCGGTGCAGAACAAAAGGCGCAAGCGCCCCGTTTAGCCTCAGGCATAGTAAATGTTCTGAAGAGAAAAAAATGGTGCTCTTTCCATTTTATTCTCTTCAGGTTATTTAACCTCGAGGGGCTGGGCGCTGGAGCTAGATTGAAATGCACAGACTTGAGTTACCCACAAATGATACATTTTATAATTTCCTAAGCTATAAAAAAACAGAGAGTTCCTACTGAACCCTCTGTGCTTTTATTATTTCTTTGTTTATCCTTACTTCATTTCATCACCTAGCTAGTAATTTAAAATCAAAAACCTATACAGCAGGATTTGACCCTTGTTGAAGCTTATACATTTGATAATAACGTCCACCTTTTTTCATCAATTCATCATGATTCCCTTTTTCCACAATCTCTCCTTTATCTAGGACAAGGATCTGGTCAGCACTTTTGATTGTTGATAAGCGGTGGGCAATAATAAAGGTTGTTCTTCCTTTTTTCAACACTTCGAGTGCTTCTTGAATAAGTGCTTCTGTTTCTGTGTCAATAGAGGCAGTGGCTTCATCGAGAATTAATATAGCCGGATCAAATACAAGTGCCCTTGCAAAGGAAATTAACTGGCGTTCACCTGCTGAAAGTGTACTTCCTTTCTCTAAAACAGGCTCATCATATTGTTTTGGTAATTTCTCAATAAACCTAGTAGCTCCTACATCCTTTAATGCTTTCATCACAGTTTCTCGCGAGATTGTGTCGACCTCTAAATTCACATTACTTGCAATCGTTCCCGTAAACAGGAATGGATCCTGTAGCACAATTCCCATATGCTTACGAAGCTGTTGTTTTGAAAACTTGTTTATATCTTGTCCGTCTATTTCTATTTTTCCTTCTTTTATATCATAGAAGCGGAACAATAAATTCATAATCGAGCTTTTTCCAGAACCAGTGTGCCCAACAAGCGCCACTGTTTCTCCTTGGTTCGCTTCAAATGTAATATTCTTTAGAACTGGCTCATCTTCTTTATAACCAAACGTCACTTGTTCAAATGACACATTCCCCTTATACCTTGGTATTGCCTGTTCGGTTACATCAACTCCAACTTCATCTAATAGTTCAAATACACGTTCAGATGCTACTAAAGCCTGCTCGAGGAGTGCAAGTTGATTCACCATGCCTGTAATCGGCTGAAATAGACGGTTCAAATAATCAACAAAGGCATATAGCACACCTAGTGAAAGAACGGTTCCAATTTGTAGAGATGCCCCACCGAAATACCAAATTAACGCGACAAAAGCTAGATTTCTCAACACAGACACAAGGTTGTGTGAAGTCATCGCATTTAAACTTAAAAGTTTATTTTGGTACTTGAAGTAATTTGTGTTAAGCTCCTCAAACTCTGTTCTCGTTTCTTTTTGACGTTTAAATGCTTGAATAATCGTCATACCTTGGATTGATTCATTTATCGTTCCATTAATATCGCTTAACGTTGACCTGATCACATGATTAAATTTAGATGCATATTTGCGGTAGACAATAATCCAAACAATTAGGATTGGGACTAGTATTAAGCAAACCGCCGCTAGCTTGACATCTAATAAAAACAAGGCAATGAAAATACCAGTGATGTAAATGATACTTGTAAAAAAGGTTGATAACACCGTTACAAATAAATCTCTGATTACCTCAGTATCATTCGTTACTCTAGAAACGATTTTCCCCGCCGGAAGATTATCAAAGTAATTGATCGGCAAGCGCTGGATTTGCTGAAAGACATCTTTTCGCATTTTCTGTATGATTCGATTAGCAGAGATTTGTAATAATAGCCTTTGACCATATTGGAAAATAGCCGATATAACAATAAGTATAAAATATCCACCAATTAGCCATAGAATCGGATTTACCTCTGGTGTATAGAAGGCTAGTAACTCATCTGAAGCAAGTTTCTCTGCTGGATATGTTGCTTCGTTTTCTCCTCTTTTAATGGTTAAGATTCCTTGCTCAAACGATCTTTCTCCATCAAACTCAATACCTGAAGGAACGAAGTAATAGCTCCGGTCAGCCTGAAGCAGTCTAACCTCATTCCCTTTTCGTTCACCTTCTGTAAAGTAATCCTCACGTTTATACAACTTCCCATTATAGGAAACAGTCTTACTGCTATTTACTGTTGTCTCAAACCATGGTTTTTCAATACCCATTATATGCTTATCAATGATTTGCTTGGCAATAAAAGGTCCAGCAAGCTCTGCTGCTACTGCAAGCGAAAGCATGATTAACGCTATAATAATCGTCTTTTTGAATTGGAGGGCGTATTGGAATAAACGTTGCTTTATACTCATATACTAACCCCCTGATCTTTAATAGTTTCTTCTACCTGCTGGCGTATAAATTGTTGTTTATACCAACCATCTTGTTTAACTAAGGTATCATGAGTACCTTCTTCAATAATTCTTCCTTCATCCAACACAATAATCCAATCCGCATGCTGGATACCAGATAGACGGTGGGTTGTAATAAGAGTTGTTTTTCCCTCTCGTTCCGTTTGAATATTTTCAATAATTGCAGCCTCTGTTTTGGCATCAACAGCTGATAAGGAATCATCTAGAATTAATATTTCCGGATTAATGAGTAAGGCTCTTGCAATGGAAATCCTTTGCTTCTGTCCACCAGATAAGGCTACACCTTTTTCTCCGACAAGTGTATTTAGTCCCTCTGGAAGCATCTCTAGATCTTTTGTGAAAGCAGCCTGCTCAATCGCTGCTAATACTTGCTGTTCACTGCTATTACTTTTACCGAAAGTAATATTATCATATACAGATCTTGAAAAGAGAATATGCTGTTGCGGGACATAACCAACCCAGCTTTGAATATCCTCAATTGGAATCCTTTCAATTGGCACACCAGAGACAAGGATTTCTCCTGTACCGATTGGATATTCGCGGAGCAGTTGCCTGATAAAGGTAGTTTTTCCACTCCCCGTCTTTCCGACAACTCCAATTGTCTGCCCTCGTTTGATATAAACGTTCATGTCAATCAGATTAGGTACTGTAGATGAGGGATATTGAAAGGTTACATTCTTAAATTCAATTTCCTCTGGATACTCAACATGGATTAGTTCTTGGTGATTTGCAACATCCTGCTGATAAGATAATGTCTCTTGGACCCGATCCAAAGAGGCATTCCCACGTTGCATGATATTAATCAGTTCACCGATTGCAAACATTGGCCAAATTAACATACCTAAATAAACATTAAATGAAACAAGTTCCCCAAGTGTCACAGTCTGATGAAATACCAAATATGCACCGTACCCTAGACCAATTAAGTAACTTAAACCAACTAGTATTTTTATAGTTGGTTCAAAAAGTGCATCAATCTTTGCTACATCCACATTCTTACTAAATACATCCTCTGTTAAAGTATGGAACCTCTTTTCATCCGCTTTTTCCTGCACGTATGCTCGGATTACTCTTACTCCAGCAATCGACTCTAACACATGGTCATTCATATCACCGAACGCATCCTGCGCGACTGTAAAACGCTTGTGAATTTTTTTACCATATACATTAATCGCAATCGCCATAATCGGAAGTGGAAGCAACGCTGCAAGGGTAAGCTTCCAACTAATGAGTACACCCATCGTGATAATAATGATGAACATAAACACAAATGAATCCACTAGGGTTAAAATTCCAAAGCCAGCTGTTTGTGAAATTGCCTTTAGGTCATTTGTTGCTCGGGCCATTAAATCACCCGTTCGGTTTCTTTCAAAGAATGTTGGAGTCATTTTTATAAGGTGATTCATCAATTTCGAACGTAAAAGTCGTTCCACAATAAATGAACCGCCAAACAGCTTATACATCCAAACATAAGTCAAACCGTATATGATGATCGTTAATGCTAATAAAAAGATGATATATTCTAGTAATTGATTTTTCGTTAATGAACCAACATGGATGGCGTCAATAGCAACACCTATTAGTCTTGGAGGAATTACTTCAAGAATTCCTACAAAAATTAATAAGCAAATGGCAAGCACATAACGCTTCCAATATTCTTTAAAAAACCAACTTAATTTTTTTAACACTGAAAACATCGTTTACACTCCTCTCTCTTCCAAGAAAACCGGGTATATTTATCCACTATCCTTCTCTCCTGCATAACAAATTAACAAAATTTCTACCTTCTTCATTTTCATTTCCTCCTTAAGGATGATTGATTTATAAAAAATAGATTTAACCATTTTTTACCAATAATTAACATACAAAAAGGCACATTCAATAATTAGAAATGTGCCTTTAATAGAAAAAGGCGCAAGTCATTGATATGACCTACGCTCAGACTAATTTGGTTAGTTTATACGTTTGAGATGGCCACGTGATCATATAGGATTTTATTTACAAAACGTAAAAAATGCTTAATCATCGTAACCACTCCTTCCAAATTTTTCTTTATCCACCGAAAAAGCTTAACACCGTCCTCTATTTGGTGTCAATCCTTTTTAAATATTTATACATATATTTACAAACTTTTATCTAAGAAAACATCTATTTTAAATATATATTTTTCAGTGTTTTTGACCACTTTATATAATACGCAGAGGAAAAGGGTGTGTAAGGTGATGGAGGATACAAAACGAATAACTACTCCTATAGAGATGATCTTCTGGAGTATTGCCTTGCCTGGATTCGGACAGATATTAAATAGAGACTACGTAAAAGCAATCATCCTTGTATTTTTAGAGTTTTTAATAAACCTCCAAGGTGGAATCAATTTAGCTATTGTTTATAGCTTTCAAGGGAATATCACCCAAGCCATCCAAACTGTTGATTACCGGTGGATAATGTTTTATCCTTGTTTGTATGTTTTTGCAATGTGGGATGCCTATATTTCTGCCAAAAGAAAGGCAAAAATTGCTAACCTACCGTTCGAATCCATTCCCTTTTCTTTCGCAGCCTATATTACAACAATCGGTGTTATTTACTCAAATAGACCCATATTCTCAATCACCTTTGGCCCGATTTTCACACCTATACTAGCGATATTCCTTGGTTTTATATTAGGTATGATTCTTAAAAAGATATTAGTTACAAAATATATAAATACTAAAAAGATGGCATAAACGAAAGAAAGGACTCTCTACAATGAGAAAGTCCCTCTTACTAATTCTGCTACCCGCTTCGGATCATTCGCCTTACTAATCGCTGATATGATCGCAACTCCGTCTGCACCAGCTTCGAATATAGGTTTTGCATTTTTTTCGTTAATTCCACCGATCCCAACCATGGGAATGGAAATACTTGCTTCTCTTAAGCTTAGTATGAGTTCAGGGCCAACCACATTTCTAGTATCTAGCTTAGTTGTAGTAGGGTACATTGGTCCTACCCCAATATAGTCTACTCCATGTTGAATAGCTTGTTCTGCCTCATGTAAATTGTGACAAGATACACCAAGTATTTTCTTACCCATTCTCTTCTTAACCGTTTCAACAGATTCGTCTTCCTGACCAATATGGATTCCGTCAGCATTGATTTCCAATGCTAAATCGACATCATCATTTACGATAAACGGCACATCATAACGCTTGCATATGGCTTGAAGCTGCTTCGCAAATATAAGCTTTTGTTCTCCAAGAAATGAGCCTTCTCCTTTTTCACGGAGCTGAAACATCGTCACTCCACCAAGTATCGATTGTTCTAATACAAAAGCAGGATCCTGCTCACAATTAGTGCTTCCCATTACAAGATATAAACCTAGCTTTTCTCTTATATTCATCGTAATATTGTCCCTTCTTGACGGTGAGCCCAGTGATTCGTTGGGCCATGACCACCACCAAGCTGTAAATCATGTGTGATCGCAAGCTGAATATAGGATTTTGCTTGCTGAACGGCTTCAAATACAGAGGCTCCTTTGGCAAGATGGGCAGCAATAGCAGCTGAAAACGTGCAGCCTGTACCATGGGTATTTTTCGTTTGAATCCTTGGTGTACTCAAAAGTTCAAAACTTTTACCGTTATAATATAAATCAACTGCCATTTCCTCGTTCCCATGTCCACCTTTGATGACGACTGTTTCTACTCCTAGATCAATCAAGATTTTTGCAGCTTCCTTTCGATCTTCAAGAGTATAAATTTGTTTACCTGTAAGTACTTCTGCTTCAGGTATATTCGGTGTTACAACTGTCGCTATTGGGAGAAGCTTCTTCTTCACAGATTCAACAGCCTCACTTTGTAAAAGACGTGCTCCTCCCTTGGCGATCATGACTGGATCCACCACTAAGTTACCCCAATGGTATAACTTAACCGCATCTGAAACAGCCTCAATTAGCTCACTACTAAATAACATTCCTGTTTTTAAAGCATGTGGTCGTAAATCCTCTGAAATCGACTTTAATTGATTTAAAATTGTTTCAACCGGTAATGGAAAAACATCCTGTACACCTAGTGTGTTCTGAGCCGTTATTGCGGTTATAGCTGTCATTCCATAAACCTTTAACTCCTGAAAAGTCTTTATATCTGCTTGTATTCCTGCTCCCCCACCACTGTCTGAACCAGCAATGGTTAATGCCTTATATGTCTCCATCTTCTCACCCTACCCTAAATAACGATGATAGATCCCTTTTGCCTCAGTAATATCTTTTGTACCGTGAATGAGTACGCGCCCATCCTGAAAAATAACAAGACGATGATGTCCTGTATCAAAGGATAGAAGGAATGGGTTTCGCTCTACTTTTCCACCTGTTGCCAAAAGTTGCTTCTCAACCTGTGCTAGATCTCTTACAGACCCCTCTTGTGGTCGAATCTGTACCGTATCTCTTCCACATAAAACAGCTGTTTTCAACTGATTTTCATAGGATAGAAACGGATAAGTTGGTTGCTCACCACATGAAAGACAGCCAGGGCGTTTTAACTTATCCACTGAGATAGCGGTGGACTGATTCGTCCACAAATCGAAGGTCACAAGCTTCTTTCGAACATGCTCGTAATCCTCAACAAGAATCTTTAACACCTCTGCCGTTTGATAGGCAACAACCATTCCAACTGCCGGGCTTATAATTCCGACTGTATCACAAGTCATCCCACCCATTGGCACTCTTTCTAATAAGCAATGTAAGCATGGCGTTTGTCCTGGTAAAATCGTATAGCTAATTCCATAACTCCCTACACAAGCTCCATAAACCCACGGGATTTCATATTTCTGAGAAAGATCATTTAAAATTAACCGGATATCAAAATTGTCTGTAGCATCAATAATCACACTGACATTTTTTATAAGCTTTTCAAGCTCAGTTACACTTGCATCCGCGACAATCGCTTCTATTTCTACTTCACTATTAATCTCCGTAAGACGCTGTTTAGCCGCAATTGCCTTAGGCAATCGTTCCGTTGCGTCCTTTTCTGTATAGAGCTGCTGCCTTTGTAGATTGCTCCAATCTACATAGTCCCGGTCGACAAGAGTAACCTTACCAACTCCAGCACGAACTAAGCTTTCAGCATTTGCACTTCCTAATGCACCTGCGCCTATTATTAACACATGCTTTTCATTTATCTTTTTTTGGCCTTCTACTCCAATTGGAGCGAATAACTCTTGTCTTGAATATCGTTCACTCAAACAGTGCTCAATCCTTCCATTGGGCTACTTGCTGTTGCATACCTTTTCTTAGGAATTCGTCCCGCTTCATAACCAAATCTTCCTGCTTCAATTGCTAACTTCATTGCTTTAGCCATTTTAACAGGATCCTTTGCTGCTGAAACGGCTGTATTCAGAAGGACACCATCAGCACCCAGCTCCATCGCCAATGCTGCATCAGCTGGTGAACCGATTCCAGCATCCACAATGACTGGTACTTCTGCTTGCTCCACGATGAGGCTGATGTTTAATGGATTTACAATTCCTTGGCCTGAACCAATTGGGGACGCTCCAGGCATAACAGCATGTACGCCCAGCTCTTGTAGTCTTTTCGCTAATAATACATCATCTGAAATATACGGTAAAACGATAAATCCTTCTTCTAGCAGTGTTTCACACGCCTTATATGTTTCAAATGGATCAGGTAAAAGTGTTGTAAAATCACCAATTACTTCTACCTTGATCATGTCACAAAGTCCTGAAGCTTTCGCGAGTTTTGCAATACGTACCGCCTCCTCTGCTGTCTTAGCCCCAGCAGTGTTAGGTAGCAATGTGAATTTTTTCGTATCAAGCTTTTCTAAAAAATTCGGTTGGTTAGGTTCAAAAATATTCATTCTTCTTACAGCAAACGTTAAAATTTCAGCTTCTGAAACGTCAACTGCTTCCTTTTGAATATCATAATTAGGATACTTCCCAGTCCCTAATAATAAACGTGATTGAAAAGAATATGGTCCAATTTTTAACATATCATCCGCCTCCTACAAAATGTACAATTTCAATTTGGTCCCCATCAGAGATTCCAACAAGCTGATGAGTTGTTTTTTCTAAAATTACTTGGTTGTGCTCAACAATCACAACCTTTTCATGAAGCTGAAAATGCTCCAATAAATTAGCAATCGTTTTTAATTCAGCTGGTACTTCAACGGTCTCACCGTTTATACGAAGCTTCATAATGGCCCCTCCTAGTTCCTAGCTCTAAAGAAAATGCACATGCACTTTCAGATAGTGGTTTTTCTTCTATCATGTCTGCAATCGTCTCACCAGTGATCGGACTTAGTAAAATTCCATTTCGATAATGACCTGTAGCTACATATAGCCCAGATAGACTTGGATGCTTTCCTAAGTAAGGATAGCCATCTCTCGTTTGAGGCCGAATACCTGTCCAAGCTTTCTCCCATTCAGCATCCTGTAATGCTGGTACTAAATGAATTGCACGGTCAAGTAACTTAGAAACACCTTCAATCGTTACCTTTTCATCAAATGAATGAGGAACCATAGTAGCACCAATGAAAAGACGTCCTTCCTTCTTAGGAACAATATAGCACTCATCCGAGAAAATCGTCTTAGTAACAAGATTTTGACGAGTTAGTACAGATAAACATTCTCCTTTGACCGGATACATCCCAAGGTCGACACCTGTTTGTTCAAGTACATGCGTGGACCAAGCTCCTCCGGCTACGACTACATTCTTACTGTAGTATTCAGCTTGTAACGTCTTTACTCCTTGTACTTCTCCACGATCAATAATAAATCCTGTAACATCCGTAAATTCGAGTAGTTGACCACCTAAGTTGCTTGAAGCTCTTGCAAAACCGGTTGCCAGCTTATAGGCAGAAACCTGACCATCCTTTGGTGCAAACATAGCACCCAATACCTGCTTGGATACGTGAGGTTCAGCCATTAAGACCTGCTCTTGTGTTAACCAATACGCTTCCTCACCAACACTTTGCTGAAAAGCAATGGTGTTCTTCAGTTCTTTTACTTTTTCATCAGTATAAGCCACAGTTAGAAGACCTTGTTGAATCAGCTCAATATCAATGCCAGCTCTATCCTGTAATTCTTCATTCAGTGCTGGAAACATATTTCTACTTTCTCGTGCTAGGTCAAAAAGAGGGCCTGGTTCTGTCACCTCTGCTTGTGCGGCAAGCATTCCTGCTGCTGCACTTGTAGCCTTTCGGTTGATCTCTCCTTTTTCTATAACGAGAACAGTATGGCCTCTTTTTAATAGAGAATAGGCAACAGAGTGCCCAATAATCCCACCGCCTACAACAATGGTGTCATAATGTTTTTTCATGCTGCTCCTCCTCCCATTTAAACATTTGCTCTTTAAATTGTTCGGCTGCATAAACCGGGTCTCGTTGCTGTAGTATTCCTGATATTACCGCAATCCCGTTTGCACCATTCCGTAATACATCTAGTGTGTTTTCCGGTGTAATCCCACCGATTGCAATGATCGGTAGTTGGGTAGTACTACAAATAGTTTTAAGTTCCTCTAAACCTCTAGGCATTAAATTGGGCTTTGAGTTTGTTGGGAATATATGTCCATAGACCGCAAAGCTTGCTCCGCCCTGTTCAGCAGCCCTAATTTCTGATTGAGAATGGACCGAGCATCCTACTGCTAAGGTTGGAAACTCTTTCCTCACAACCTCTAAAGGTAAACTATGGTAAGCAAGTTGGACTCCTCTCAACCCTAATGCGACAGCAACATCTACCCGGTCGTTCATAAATATTTTTTTTGAATCAATCCCTTTATCGAGCAAGGATTGAACACCCTCATACAATTCTTTAGCAGATTTTTGCTTTTCTCTTATATGAAAGAAATCCACATAAGAATCTACCTTTTTAGCAATCTCTGAAAACTCCTTTAGTGACATTTTACCATTGGATAGTAGGTGTAAGTCCAAAACCTAAACTCCTTTTTATTGATATGTTGTTATTAGCAAAGAGCCTATTGATATCTTACATCATCGATTGCAAAATAAGGGTAATTGCTTCCTATTGAATAGGAGACTAAACAAAGAACAATTAGAAGTCCGATAAAATAAACATCCTTTACAGAAAATCCTACTCGGTAATAATAGGTTCGAGTACCTGTAGAACTGAATTTCTTTGCTTCCATGGCTACCCCAATCCGATGTGCCCTTCTGATACTTTGAGACAATAGTGGAATACAATACGCTTTAAGCTTTGTTGGAATTGAAGATATTCCCTTCTTTCGGTTCATTCCCCTCACCTTTAAGGCCTGATGAATGACCTTAAACTCCTCAAACATAATCGGAATTAAACGATAACCAGCCAAAAAGCTATATGCATACTTAGGCTTAAGCTTTGCTTGCTGCATGAGTGAGTAAAACAAAAGGACTGGCTTTGTGGTTAACGTAAATAATAACCCTAAAAATGCAAAAGTAATGGCCCTAAAGCCAACATGAAGCCCTCTATAAAAGCTTTCTTCTGTAATATGAATAAGTCCCCACTTAAACCAAGTCGTATCGCCCTTACCAAAAAAAATCATAGAGGACGATGTTGAAATAAAGACTAAAATAAATGGAAGTAGCAATAGTGCTACTTTCTTCAATGGAAAACCATTAAACAAGAAAAATATTACACAAACGATAAACGTTAAATTTAAAAGGATATTAATGTTATGGATCGTTAAAATGACAATAAACAATAAGATTAAACCTGCTAATTTTAATGTAGGATTAATCTGATACATCCAGGTTTCCTTCATCGACTTCACCCTATTTTATACATTTAATAGTTTTGCTTGGTCTAGCTCACTAACTATGTGGTCCTCAACTAATTGTCCCTTAGAAATGACCCACTTTCTTGTTGCAAATTGCTCCACAATCTTTTCATCATGGGTAATCATCAGGATGGTATTTCCTTTTCGCCGCTCCTCCTCTAAATACTCTAAAAGGGCAAAGGTATTTTTACTATCCTGACCAAAGGTAGGCTCATCTAGTAGAAGAATCCTTTGGTTTTGCATAATGGATGAAGCAACACTTAATCTTCTTTTCTGCCCCATTGATAATTGATAAGGATGCTTCTCTTGATGCTCTGTAAGTGAAAAACGATGCAACATTTCATCAACCTTTTGTTGTATTAACGATTCTTTTGTTTCAAACAATTTAAGTGAATGAGCCAATTCGTCATAAACGGAGTTGGTGACAAATTGAAATTCTGGATTTTGAAAAACAAAGGCAAGGTCTAGAAACAGTTCTCTTTTTTTATCCACGTTCTTCTCATTAAGGAGATACTTCCCCTTGGTCTCAACTAATTGCATCAAGCCCTGGAGTAAACTACTTTTCCCAGCTCCATTTTCACCAACAATCGCAATCCACTCATGTGAATGAACTTGAACAAAAGGTACACTAACAACAGCCTTCTTCTTTCTATGCACCTCGAAATCTGTTAAGGAAATAATAGGAGAAGATTGAATAATTTTCTCCTCTGTATGCGTTCTAGGATGAATATCCATGTATTCGTCCCAAACTCCTGGGTACCAAATACCATGACTTCGGAGTAGAGGCAAATGAGTGTGGAGAATCACCTCTTTCTCTCCATCGGCAATAATTGCACCATCGTGATTAAACACAATCACTCGATCTATTAATCTCATTACATGCTCAATTTTATGCTCAACTATTACTAATGTTTGATCATCCATCAAATGTTCGATGGTGTTCCATACATCTATTGTCCCCTCAGGATCAAGCATGGCTGTAGGTTCATCAAGAAATAGCACATCTGGTTCAAGGGCTAATATGGAAGCAATCGCCAACCTTTGCTTTTGGCCACCTGAAAGGGTCTGTATATTCGTATGCAAATCAGCTAGTTTTAAACCAACCTTCTCAAGATATGTGGTGATTTGTTGCTTCATTTGATCTCTTGGTACTTGTAGATTTTCTAGTACAAATGCAATTTCTTCATCAACATAAGGCATACAGAACTGACTATCTGGGTCTTGAAAGACATACCCTGAAGAGACTGGTAATTCAATGGTGTCAGCTTTCATTGGCACCTCTATGGACCTAGGAATGATTCCCGCCAATACCTGCAATAAGGTAGACTTTCCGCACCCAGAAGGGCCAAGGAGGAGTACCTTCTCCCCCTTGTTAATCTCTATATTTAAATCTTTAAATAGCAAGTCTTTCTCTTTTGGAAATTTCAGTCGTAGATTCTCAAGTTTCATACAAGGCTTCATACGTCACCTATCCTTTATTGATTGGCTATGTTAAAGTTTGTTGTTGATTTCCGTTCCAGGACACTCGCTTTCCACGGGCGGGTTCGGGAGCCTCCTCGGCGCTTCACGCCTGCGGGGTCTCCTTCACCACGCTTCTCCCGCAGGAGTCTCGCGTCCTTCCACTTCAATCAACCCTGCTAATAATCAACACTGTACTTTGACACAACCTATTGATTCAATGCGTCGTAATCTGCTTGATCGGCTGATCTAACCAAGTTGGTTACCCCTGTCTTTTCTAATGCTTTCACTAGGAAATAAGCAAATACTCCCGCTATTAAAATTGCACCGATGGTTCTTGCACCCATATACAGGCTTAAGTTCCAAAGAGCTAGGTCTCCAATATATCCTTTATAGAAGTCCATAATTAACGATCCAACCGTTGAAGCAACAGCAGCCAAACTTACTACTAATAGATCAAAGCGCTTGTAAAGGAATAACATGAAAATAAGCTCTGCACCAAGACCCTGGAATACTCCATAAATTAATACTTCAAGTCCCCATTCAGATCCCATTAAAAATTCACCAGATGCTGCTGCAACTTCTGCTAGAAAGGCCACTCCAGGTTTTCTAATAATCAAGAACGCAACAGTAGCCGCAATAAACCACATTCCATAAAGAAGTTGATCCACATGAAGACCTAATGGAGCAACAGCTGCATAAATAGGACTCCATAGTTTATAAACAACACCAAATACAATCGCAATGATAACTGTTACTAATATATCTGTAAGCTTTAATCCTTTTGACATAGGTATTCCCTCCGAGTTGGTTCAAGTTATTGGCCGTTTTTGGCCTGTATTTTAAAAGCTAGCTCTTTTAAATTAAGTTGTTGATTTTCGTTACAGGACACTCGCTTTCCGCACTTGCACAGGATGTGCTGGCTTCTGCGTTGCTCACAGGACGTGAGCGACCTTAGCAGAAGTTCCATTAAGCCTCCTCGGCTTTGCCTGTGGGGTCTCACCTGAACGGCTTCTCCCTCAGGAGTCTCGCATCCTTCCACTTCAATCAACAGTGCTAATAATCAGTTTGATTTTTTACATAAGCAAAACTTACAAGAATCTGTCTTTCCTTAATTATCCCCTAAACGTTTGCTGTTTCGGTTACTGGCCATTTTTCTTGTTTGTAGGCCATTTCCCAGAAAGAAAGCTCGTATTGGCTGCTAATTAGGAAGTTTTCTCTCATTCGTTTAAGGTCCGCCTCAGTTAAGCATTTGGCTATTTCATCTAATCTATTAATCTGTTCTTCTACTAACTCTCTGAACCATTCGCCGCCATATGCAGCGATCCAATCCTGGTAGATTGGTTCTGCAGGAGTTGCTCCTTGTAACCTTTCTCCAATTTCATAATAAAGCCAGTAGCAAGGTAGAATAGCAGATAGAATATCTCCTAGATGACCATAACCTGCACGGTACATATGTGATGTGTAGGCATAAGCAGTAGGGGCTGGTTGAAAGGATTGTCTTTCCTCCTCTGTTATTCCCATTCTTTTAGAGAAATTCTCATGCAGCTGAAGTTCTGCCTCATATGTCCCCTGTGAATGTGCCGCAAATCTAGATGTCGTATGTAGGTCTAATGCTTTTGATGCACCTAGTGCCTGAACCTTTGAAAAATGCGTTAAATAATAGGAATCCTGTAAAACATAAAACCTAAAACATTCTAAGGGCAGACTTCCATCCGCTATCCCTGTTACAAACGGGTGATGAAAGCTTGCTTCCCAAATCGCGTCTGCATCTTTCCTTAATTGCTCAGTAAATTTCATACTTCCCCTCCATTTTCTTGAACTTTTCCACTAGGTTAGAGGTATAGTGAATGCATAAATGCAAAAAAACCACTTTTCATAAGAAAAGTGGTTTTGTAGTTAGAAAGGAATAAAGATTCCAACCTCCACTTCCCTACGCTGGTATAAACCAGATCAGGTTCAAAGGGTCTTAAAGTGAAACTTTAATCTCAGCCTTTTAAAGGCTCCCCTAGTGAAATCATTCGATTATGTTATTTTCGTAATCATCATAACATGTTACAAATATTTGTCAACAACTACTCACTTGATTTTTAATCGACAATAACTGCTGTCCCGTATGCGATAATTTCAGAAGCATTGGTCATGACAGCAGAGGTTTCTAGTCTCATCGCAATAATTGCATTTGCACCCTTCGCCTCTGCATCCCTTACCATTCTCCCAATTGCATTTTTTCTTGCCTCTTCCATCATCTCTGTGTACTCTTTAATTTCTCCACCTACAATTGTCTTAAGGCCAGCCAATAAATCTTTCCCAATATGCTTGGATTGAACAGTACTCCCCTTAACAAAACCAATATACTCCTTAACTTCCTTACCAGGTACAAACTCAGTAGTCGCGATAATCATTGTCTTCCTCCTCTTTTTTTTCCTTCACACGGTCTCGAATTAGTGTGATTAATAAGAGTACCAGTGCTAATCCATTTAGAATAAAACAAATAATGGCCGTAACAAACTGCTGCTGAACAAGAAAGAAAAATCCAGCCAGCTGACTAATTATTAATAATGAAATTAGAATATATTTCAATTTCATCACTCCCTACTTAAATGTATAACTTTTTGGAATGAAATGGTAGCTGTTTTTAATAAATGCTGGTTTTGTATAGATTGTTGTTTTGCGTAAGAATCCTAGAAGCCGGATTTTCACCTAAGTTTCAGGCTGTTGATATACATGAAGAATTGCACTAATCCCAATACCAGCACGAACTCAAGAGAATCAGCACTCATGAGGAAATGTCCTTCATGAGGCAGATGAAGGACAAAGCAAGCCAGAGGTAGAGAGGAAATGTCCTTCATGAAGCAGATGAAGGACAAAGCAAACCAGAAGTAGAGAGGAAATGTCCTTCATGAAGCAGATGAAGGACAAAGCAAACCAGAAGTAGAGAGGAAATGTCCTTCATGAGGCAGATGAAGGACAAAACAAGCAAGAGGTAGAGAGGAAATGTCCTTCATGAGGCAGATGAAGGACAAAGCAAGCCGGAGGTAGAGAGTAAATGTCCTTCATGAGGCAGATGAAGGACAAAGCAAGCCGGAGGTAGAGAGGAAAAACCAATACTCATACTCCCTAAAACAGAAAAACCCCCATCCACAAGGGATGGGAGTTCCACACAATCTATTAATGTCCAGACAACTTGGCGCCTGGCTTATTGTGAACAGCTAAACGGTCCACTAGCGTAGAGCTATGCTCATTCAAGCCAATGATCGTAACTGCAGTATTATTTTCTCTTAGTTTAATAACAATTTTATCGATAGCTGCAACCGCTGAATCATCCCAGACATGGGCCTGCGAGAAGTCAATTTCAACCTTTTGTACTTCTTCTTTCAAATCAAAGCACTCAACAAGATCGGTTACAGATGCGAAGAATACTTGCCCTCTTATTCTATAAGTCTTTTTATTTAATACATGATCAAACGAGCTGGAAACATGTACCTTTGATATTTTCGCAACAAAGAAGATGGCACTTAATATAATTCCAGCGAATACACCCTTTGATAAGTCATGGGTGAAAACTACTGTTACCACCGTGACCACCATAACTATGGAATCCGTTACTGGTACTCTATTTAAATTCTTAAGAGAAGACCAGTCAAATGTACCAATGGAAACCATGATCATGACACCTACTAAAGCGGCCATTGGAATTTGGATTACGACATTTCCTAATACTAAGATTAGGAACATTAAGAACACACCTGCAACTAAAGCTGATAATCTACCTCTAGCGCCTGACTTTACGTTAATCACAGACTGGCCAATCATTGCACATCCAGCCATACCACCAAAGAATCCAGCCACAATGTTCGCAATCCCTTGACCACGGCTCTCCATGTTCTTATCACTTGTAGTGTCTGTCATATCATCAACAATCGTAGCTGTTAATAAAGATTCCAGCAAACCAACCATAGTTAAAGCTAGAGCGTAAGGGAAAATAATCACTAATGTTTCAAATGTGAAAGGAATATTGGGAATACCGAAAAACGGTAAAGCTTGAGTTAACTCACCCATATCTCCTACTGTACGAACTCCACTACCTGTGTATATAGCAATAATTGTAATCACAACAATCGCTACTAGTGGTGATGGTACTACTTTTGTAATTCTTGGTAGCAGATAAATAATCGCAAGAGCCCCCGCTACCATTGCATACATGGCAATTCCTTCTCCCACAAAATGCTGTAACTGCGAAGTGAAAATTAAAATCGCAAGCGCATTAACAAACCCTACCATTACGGAACGCGGAATAAATTTCATAAATCTAGCCAGTTTAAGCAGACCAAAAATAATTTGAAGGACTCCTGTTAAGATAGTCGCTGCAAATAAATACTCCAATCCATGGTCTCTAACAAGGGTAATCATTAATAGCGCCATCGCACCTGTGGCAGCTGATATCATAGCAGGTCTTCCGCCTACAAAAGCAATAACGACAGCAATACAAAAGGAAGCATAAAGACCTACCATTGGGTCAACACCTGCGATAATTGAGAATGCGATTGCCTCTGGGATTAGAGCCAATGCCACAACGATCCCTGCTAGAATATCCCCACGGATATTTCCAAACCATTCAGTTTTTAGTTGTTGTAAATTCAAAACTGCACCTCTTTCTCCTATTATAAATTTATTATTGACTTTCAACTCTCATGAAAGTCAGGGCCGTTTTTAACATCAAAATCTTATCACACCCTTACGAATTATCAAATGTCCATGTAAGCGTACATCATCTAATAAAAACTTTCATTTTCTTAATTTTTCTATCATTTACTCTAACTTTCATAAAAGTCCATATCTATAATTAAAAAGAATTTTCAAAAAAAAAAAAAAAGAAATGCTAGTTAGCACTTCTTGAGTTTACCGTTTATGCTGCTTAAACAAGTTCAACAATATAGGTTGACCATTCAAAAGCTTTTGAGTAACAGTTCATAATTTCTTCCTCAGGTATACCGATTTTGGTACTTATTGCGGAAAAAGTAACCCAGTCTCCAATTTCTAAGGACTTCATTAAAAGAAGGGTATTACCATAAAGATTGTCCGCACCCAGTAAAGCTTCCTTTAATTCCTCTGAAAATGGTAATACATTCACCGCTTCCTCCATCGGTCGCTGTAAAATGGTATCAATAAGTGAAAACATCCCTAATAAAAAGAATTCCGATTGATCTTTTTTCAAATGTACTGCAAGCAACTCTCCCATTTTTGCTCTTGATAAGCATAATTCAATTGCTTGGAAGGGGATTTCTCTTCCCGCACTAGATAATGAAATAATCGATGTCCACTTTTGGACTTCCTTTAAGCCCAGTAATACAATGGCCTGCTTTAATGAAGTAATCTTATTTCTCAACTGAAACCCTGCTGAGTTGATTAGCTTTAATAGTTTATAAGATAACGATAAATCTCGTTCTACTAATCTAGTAATCATTTCAATATCCGGTGTCGGCTTACTGATTTCTTGGATAATTTCCAGATAGACATGTGAATAGGAAGGGATATCTGTTGCTTTAACAATCATAGGCTTGCTAAAAAAATACCCTTGGAAGTAGTGATAACCTAATTTTACAGCTATATTAAACTCTTCCCTTGTTTCAACCTTTTCCGCTAATAGTTTAATATTAAACTCCTTGGCAATTCGCAAAAGCTTTAAATGCTGTTCGGCTGTTGTCTTAGGATATTCAACTTTAATGATATCAGCTAGCTTTACTAATTCTTTATATTGATCCTCATAAACAAAATCATCGAGGGCAATCGTATAACCTAATTTTTTAAATTCAGAAATCGCATTTATGATCTCTTTTGTTGGATTAATATTTTCTAATATTTCAATCACTACATATTCTGCCGGAAAATGAGCTGGAAATCCTTGTAATAATAGATTCTCAGTAAAATTGATAAAACACTTTTTTTCATTTGCCAGATTGTCTACACCAATTGAAACAAAGCTGTTTATTAACACATCAATCGTAGCTTTATCCCCATCTAAATGGTTATAGAAGTCTACTTGACCGTTTCTATATAACAATTCGTAACCAAATAACTGTTCATTTGTATCAAGTATAGGCTGCCTTGCCACAAACACTTCCATAGAGTTCCTCCTGGTGAAAAAACAAAATAAATAATTCATCTCTATTTTAGCATTTTTTTACATGATTACCATCTGTTTTTGTGCATATAATCGACAATTTTTGTCATTAATCTTTTCGTAAAGAATGCACGACTGCAAGCATAATAAAAGACAAGAATATCATGATCAGAACCCATGCCCACGCTAAGCGTTCATTCCCCATATCCATTGCAATATATATGGCTGTGGGCATGGTTTGCGTTTTCCCAGGAATATTCCCTGCAATCATTAAAGTTGCACCAAATTCGCCTAATGCCCTAGCGAAGCTTAAGATTCCACCAGAAATAATGGCTCTTCTTGCTAATGGAATTGTTATTTTAAATAACACATCACGTTCGGATGCACCATCTACTCGAGCCGCATCCTCAATGTTTCCATCCACCTCTTCAAATCCAGTTTTTACTGCTTGGTACATGAGTGGAAAGGCTACAACTGTAGAAGCAATGACAGCTGCCCACCAAGTAAATACAATCGGTTGGTTAAACAGCCATTCAAACCATATTCCGACTGGGCTGTTTGCCCCCAATAGTATAAGAAGAATAAACCCTACAACAGAAGGAGGCAAAACCAACGGTAATAGTAAAATAGTTTCGATAATCATCTTGCCTTTGAACTTTTTCCGAGCCATCCATTTCCCAATACTGATTCCCAAGAAAAGTACAATCAAGCTCGCAAGTATGGCCACTTGGATAGAAAGTTTAATTGGTTCAAAAAAATCAATTGCCATTCTAATACTCAATCCTTTAGTCTAATATTCATACTAAGCACTATTGTATCTTTATATCCGAAAAAAAACGATCTATCAAATCTAAAGTGCAAGTTTTTTATAAAGACTGGTTGCAAATAGACTGTTGTTTTGTGCAACTAGAAAAGAGCCTTTATAAAACCAGCTATAGAAGTGCAAAATAAAATACAGAAGCCCGTGTCCGATTAAATATTAAATTTGAATGTTAGGAGAATGAAAGATGGAAACAATGGAAGAATTACAAGCTTCACTTGCTAGTATTACATCATGGGAAAATGAACAAAAAGGGCTTTTTTTATGGGAGCGAATCGGTAGGATTCCATTTAAGCTCCTTGATAAGATGACTCCTTCATTTATCCAAAAGAAAATCAGCATATTATTGGATGAGTTGGGTCAATATGTTCAGACAGGTGGACAGTATTTAGTGAATGAAGAGCAAATCTTTAAGAGATATGTAAAAAGTTCACCTTCTTATTTCCCTACGAATATAGAGGAAATCGCTTCGATTCCACTTGCTACAATGAATAAGGTTAGCGAGGAAATTACACAGAGCCGTCAAAAGATTGCTACGGTACAAGGCGCGACAACTGGATTTGGTGGGATATTTACATTAGCTGTCGACATTCCTGTTTTATTAGGGTTATCTCTTAAAACCCTACAAGAGATCGCCATTACATATGGGTATGACCCAAAAGATAAGCTCGAACGAATCTTTATTGTAAAATGTCTACAATTCTCTTCAGCAGACATTGTCGGCAAGCAGGCAATATTAGATGAGCTTAGTGATTTTTACCATCGTGATGAACATCACCAGGCGATGATGTCACAGCTCCAGGGCTGGCGTGAGGTGATCTACACATATCGTGATCAGTTTGGCTGGAAAAAGCTATTTCAATTGGTTCCTGTAGCTGGAATGGTGTTCGGTGCTTTTATTAACCGATCGATGATTAATGATATAGGTGAAACAGGACGAATGCTCTATCAAAAAAGAAGAATAATGGAGAGGCTCCACACTAAAACTATCAAGTGAAACTTTAATTCAACTAAAAGAAGGTGTGGATCAAAATGGTCTTAACAAAGACTATAGTCGACAGTATTAAAAGACATGCACTTCCTTATGAAAATCCTGAGCATTTGACTCCTGTTCTACAAGAAGTGGGTGATGTTCAGTATGTTCTACTTGGTGAAGCCTCTCACGGCACATCTGAATATTATACGGCTCGTACGGAGATTTCTAAGCGGTTAATCAAGGAGAAAGGTTTTCACTTTATTGCGGTTGAAGGAGATTGGCCTTCTTGCTATGAAGTAAATCGATATATTAAAGGCTATGATACCCCTTATACATCTGCAAAAGATGCCCTTCAAGCGTTTAATAGATGGCCGACGTGGATGTGGTCGAATGAAGAAGTGGTTGAATTGGTCGAGTGGCTTAAGGAATATAATGAAGGCCAAGATGTGAAAGTAGGATTTTACGGTCTCGATGTCTATAGTCTATGGGAATCCATGGAGGCAATTCTTCACTACTTAGAAAAAACAGAGTCACCTGAAATTGAACAAGCTAAAAAGGCATTTGAATGCTTTGAGCCGTTTCATCGAAAAGCTGAACAGTACGGTGTGTCTGCTGCCATATATGGAGAAGATTGCAGAAAGGAAGTATCAGAGCTTCTTCAAGCAATGCTGGCTAGACGTAATGGGTATGAAGACGATCCTGAATCAGCCTTAAATTTGGTTGTAAACGCCCTGGTTACTGCCAACGCTGAGTACTACTATGAAGCAATGATTACAAATGATAATCAATCTTGGAACATCAGAGATACTCATATGGTCGAAGCTTTAGAACATGTGACTAACTTCTATCAGGAAGGTGCAAAGGGGATTGTCTGGGAGCACAATACACATATTGGAGATGCGAGAGCAACCGATATGGCGAGGGCTGGGCTTGTTAATGTAGGGCAGCTCACTAGAGAAAAATATGGTATAGACAATATTTATGCCATTGGTTTTGGAAGCTACAAAGGAACGGTGGTTGCAGCTACAAAATGGGGGTCTCCCTTTGAAGTCATGAGGGTTCCAGAAGCCACTCAAGGAAGCTGGGAATACTATCTTCAAAAAGCGGATAACGGGAATAAATTACTGTTATTTAATGGAGAAAACGAAACTGAATTCGCAGACACAATGGGGCACCGAGCAATCGGGGTGGTCTATCACCCAGAGTATGAACATATGGGGAATTACGTCCCAACTAAAGTGTCGAAACGATATAATGCGTTTATTTACATTGAAGAAACAAAAGCTTTGTCCCCTATAGAAGTTGGAAGTTTAACGGTATAAGGAGAATCAACATCCCGATATGCAAAGGAGATACATTCCCCTTAACATATTGGGATTTTTTATTGATTTCCTGAGGTTACTTTCAATCCCACAATTCCTGTTAAAATTAATAATACAAAGATAATCCTTGCCATATGTCTTGGTTCATTAAATAGAACCATTCCAACTACGACCGCGCCTACAGCTCCTATTCCTGTCCAAACTGCGTAGGCCGTACCGATTGGAAGTGTCTTTAAGGATAAAGATAGAAAATAAAAGCTAACAATCATCCCTAAAATCGTAAGAACGGACGGATACAGTCGTGAAAAACCTTCAGAATATTTTAGACCGATTGCCCACACAATCTCAAAAATGCCTGCAATTACTAAATAAAGCCAGGCCATTATTAAATCATCCCCTTTGATAAACTGCATCTTACACAAGATTTCTTTATTATAAAAATGTAATTTCTTCTGTAAATTTATCATAACTTAAAATAACGTCAAACATTCATGATAACACGGGTGTTTCGTAACGCAGGTTGATTCTACTGTCAATTTGTATTCATTGACGATATAAATTTTCTATTGTAAATTTAAATTAATACGTTTAAAGGAGGTACATTCATTGGGAAGTTTTATAGATTAGGAGAATTATATCTGTGTCAAATCAGAGACTTCCTATAGATTAAGGGTTTAATCATGATTAAATACATTCCAAATTAGCTTCATGACCCCATACACACTCTTCTAAGAACCTCTGGTTTTACACTTCTACCCATTCTTTTCACATTTTAGAATAAATCAAGCTTTAATAAAGTAAATATTACTAATAGTCTAATAATCAGGAGGTGTAATCTTTATCAGTTCTTACTGATAAAGAGACTGCTTGGAGATATTTAATTTAATGATGGTGGCTTTACTAATTGCGTTAACGGGATTTTTCGTTGCTTCAGAGTTTGCGATTATCAGAATTCGTAGTACACGAATTGACCAACTTGTTTCAGAAGGAAACAAAAATGCATTAGCCGCCAAAAAAGTAATTACTAACCTTGATGAGTATTTGTCCGCTTGTCAGCTTGGTATTACCGTCACTGCACTAGGATTAGGTTGGTTAGGAGAAGAAACAGTGGAACATCTATTAGCTCCCTTGTTTAGTCTGCTCAATATCCCTAGTTCAGCATCAACTATTTTATCAATAGCAATTGCTTTCACACTTATAACATTTTTACACGTAGTGGTTGGGGAGCTTGCACCTAAAACGGTAGCTATTCAGAAAGCAGAAAGTGTTACCTTACTTTTCGCACGACCTTTAATCTTCTTCTACAGAGTTATGTATCCATTTATAAAGACATTAAACGGTTCTGCACGCTTAATTACAAAAATGTTTGGTTTAAAGCGTGCCTCTGAGCATGATATGGCTCATTCTGAAGAGGAACTTCGAATGATTCTCTCTGAAAGCTTAAAAAGCGGTGAAATCAATCAGTCTGAATATAAATATATGAACAATATCTTCTTGTTTGATGATCGTATCGCAAAGGATATAATGGTACCTCGAACAGAAATCGTTGGCTTTGAAAAAAATATGTCAATTGAAGAATGTATCCAGGTTGCATCCATTGAAAACTACACGAGATATCCGATTTATGATGGTGACAAAGACCATATCATTGGTATGATCAATATGAAAGAAATCTTAACTGAATATATAAAAGGTGAACGTAAGAAATTAATTATTTCTCAATACATGAGGCCTATTATTCAGGTAATTGAAACCGTATCCCTACATGAACTTTTAGTTAGAATGCAGAAGGAACGTGTTCATATGGCCATTCTAATTGATGAATATGGTGGTACAGATGGACTCGTAACTGTTGAGGATATCATTGAAGAGATTGTAGGGGAAATTAGGGATGAATTTGACTATGATGAAGCCCCTGACATTCGCAAAATTGACAATAATAAAACAATCATCGATGGAAGAGTTCTGGTCGAAGAGGTGAATAACCTGTTCGGACTTGAAATCGATGACTCAGATGTAGACACCATTGGTGGTTGGATTCTTACTGAAAAGATGGATGCACAAATGGGTGATATTCTAAACGTCAATAATTTCGAATTCCACATTATCGAAATGGAAGGCTATCATATTAAAAAAATTAAGGTGGAGAGAACGTTACTTCAACAATCTCCCGCATCATAGATTTAGAAGAGAGGGACTTAGGTTTCCCTCTTTTTTATTTGGTTGATTATAAATAATAAGGGCAAAGCTTTTAGTTTGGATAGTACAATGATCCTCAGCCTTGTCCTGTTTACTAACTATGAGATTGGAGGAAAACGCAGAATTGGAATATAAAGGAATTTCGTTGATAAATAGAGTTATTCGTCGATAAATTGATTGTTTCGTCGATAACCTCCTAGTTTTCGTTGATAAATCTGAAATATCGTTGATAAACATTACTAATTCGTTGATAAACACTATTTTTAAGGATATACTCGACTCTTTCTCTTCTGTTTCATGTTCAATGACTCATTTACCAACTACTGCACCCTCCCCCACCTCTTTTAACTCCTTAAATATTACCTATTTGCCGTCATGAAGGGATAACTATATAATCTAATCATAAGTTTGTTTAATTTTGGTAAGGTGGTGAACTCATTGATTTCGTTTTTAAAGAAAAAGGATGTCTCATTGAGACCTCATGATTATTTTGTAACAGCTCTTAACTTTATGGCATTAGGGTTATTTTCAACTCTCATAATCGGTTTGATTATTGAAACAATTGGGAAACAACTTACGTTTAGTCCTGGTTTATCAACCTTCTTAATTGATATGGGGAACCTAGCGAAGACATTAATGGGGCCTGCGATAGGGGCAGCCATTGCATTTGGACTTAGAGCACCTCCACTTGTCATCTTTGCAAGTATTATTAGTGGGGCAGCTGGAGCAACACTTGGCGGTCCTGCAGGAAGCTATATTGCTGCCGTAATCTCTACTGAATGTGGAAAACTTATACATAATGAAACCAAAGTGGATATCATTTTAACTCCTTTGACGACCATTGTAGTCGGGTTTAGTGTCGCTACGTTTATAGGACCTCCTATTGGTGACTTAATGACATCTTTTGGCGATCTTATTAACTGGTCAACGAAACAGCAACCGCTCATTCTAGGAGTTCTTGTAGCTGTTTTAATGGGATTAGCATTGACTGCACCTATTTCAAGTGCAGCCATTTCATTAATGCTTGGCTTAGAAGGGGTTGCTGCAGGGGCAGCGACCATTGGTTGTGCTGCTCAGATGGTTGGATTTGCAATTAGTAGCTATCGTGAAAACGGTGTAGGTGGACTCTTTGCTATCGGCTTAGGTACCTCCATGCTACAAGTTGGTAACATTATTAAAAATCCACTCATTCTCATACCTCCGACTATTGCTGGAGCATTGCTAGCACCTTTTGGAACGATGTTATTCCCAATGCTTAACAATGCAGCCGGGGCTGGAATGGGTACGAGTGGACTTGTCGGACCTATGATGACGTTATCGGTCATGGGCTTCACCAGTGCTGTATTTATCAAAATTCTCTTCTTCCATTTTGTTGGTCCAGCCATTATAAGCTTGGTATTATCAGAATGGATGAGGAAAAAAGGCTATATTAAGTTTGGAGATTTAAAAATTCGAACGGAAAGATAACCAAAGAACATTAAAGAAAAAGCTGCTGATATTACTCAGCAGCTTTTCCTTATGCAATATAAAACACATACACTAAAATAATTCCAAGATCAGCCAATATATGACTCATAATAGATACTCCGATATGGCCAAATCGATACCGAAAGTAGGCCCATATTACTCCCGCTATAAAGACGGGTAAAACGGATACTACATTTAAAGGGGCAGAGAACATAGGAATAACTGAAAGTAAATGATACAGGGAGTAACATCCCGCCGTAATCAATACTGTACTGATCATCCCCACCTTTGATAAGAGACGCTTATACATAAATTCCCGCCAATACCATTCTTCAAGTACTGGATTAATGAATAGAAGAACGAAAATCAACCCTATTACGTGATTACCAGTAAATCCCCAATCTAATAGTATTTGCTGTAAAGCAGGAACATCTATTAGATAATCCAGTAAGATCGTTACACTACCTAAAATCGCTAGTAAGAAAACCATTCCACTAATCAATCCTACTAGTACATCCCTTTTCTTTAGACGGAACCCCCACCGTAAAGTTTTCCTACCTTGAAAAAGAAGAGGAATTAAAAGTAGCCAACCGTAAAATAACAGAAAAGTAATGGGTACACTTTTTAACACATGTAGTCCAATCCAAATCATAAGAGTTGGACCTAGAAGTAATAGAATTTGCTTCATAGCTCCTCCTCCCCTGTTTTTTAAATTGGCTCTATTAAAGTTTGTTGTTGATTTCCGTTCCAGGACACTCGCTTTCCGCGGGGCGTGCGGTGAGCCTCCTCAGCTTCGCTTCCGGGGTCTCACCAAGGACAAAGCGAATTCCTTTGTCCATATGTCACGCTGCTCCCGCAGGAGTCTCGCGTCCTTTCACTACAATCAACTCTTCTAAAAATCAAGAATGTACTTTAACTTAGCCTTTTAATTAGAAATCACTGCTCTTAGAATGGTAGTGGTCCATTCCTTTTTTTCAACACTTTTAAGCTCTGAAGCTCCAACATAAAGCTTCTTCATCGACATCGTAAATGGAAGATCAGCCTTTATATTTTTCTTAGGGGATGTTACCACTAATTCCTGTCCAGTTAGACCTGTTACAATTTCGACCTTCCCTTCATTTTCGATACCCTTTTCAACTTCTATTTTTTTCACTTTCCCTCGCTCTAAAATAAAAACAATATCCGTTTGATCCTTTGTGCCTTTGACAGCCTGACTAGGTAAGATTAATGTATCAAGGCTTTCTGTTTTTACGATGTCAACTTCCATATGATGACCATATAAAAGTGCTCCTTCTTCCTCGGCAACGGTGATCGAAAATGGGAAATAGCTTGTTTCCTCATGCAGAGAAGGTGCTTTTACTGGGAAGGCTGATATTTCATTAATTGTTCCGACTAGAGGCTTCTCTCCATTTGGAATATATACCTTTTGCCCCACCTCAATTTCTGTTAAATCACTTTCAGATAGCTCTCCCTCAATAACATAAGGATATGTAACAATGGTCAATAGCTCATCATGGCCATTTTCATTGACCGATGTCACAATACCAGGTGATGTACTTGTAGTTGTTCTAGAGGCCTCTAAATTCGCTAACGCCTCAAGCTCGAGCTCATAATCCTCTATATCCATTTCAAGTAACTCTTCTTGTAATTCTAATTCTCTAATTTGACTGTCAATCAGCGTCTCATTGGCCTCTGATTGTGCTTCCTCCCATTCGGATTCAAATACAGTTGGAAAAGTAACAGCCCGTAATGCAGAAATATCGCTGCGGAGCTTAGAACTTTCCGCTTCGGAACGATCTATTTTACTTTCTAACTGAAGCTTTAAGACGTTTAAATCTTCTATGCTATATTGAACAAGTGGAGTACCTACTTGAACCTGATCACCTTCGCTCACTAAGATTTCATCAAGTACACCTAATTGTTGTTGATAGGTAATAACTTTTTCTTCGCTAGAGGTTACAACCCCCTTTTTTAAATAGGAAATTCGCATATCACCTTCTGTCGGCTTATCAAATGATGTAATCTTCGTAACATGATAAACCTTGTCCCTATTTGTTTGATAGAGATATAGATTTCCCATCACGATACAAAGAACTAGTAATATGGATAACGTCCAAATCCACTTTTTCATTGCTTCCCTCCTAACCATTCAGTAACGCTTCAATATTTATGACTGAAATCCCAGCACTAGCAATGGCAATGATCAAATGTACAACTAGTACGACCATAATCAGCTCTGCTTTCTTTTTAGTGGAAACTGTTTGAAGAATCGATACTAGATACACGAGTCCACCTATATAAACAAGATTAATTTGGCTAAAGAAATGAATAAACAACGGGTGATCCAACAAAATTTGAGCCACAATTCCTAATGAAATTGGTGACGAAATGGCAGGAATGCCAAAAAAATAGAAAACGGCTAGTTCTATTAATTGGTTCAATAAAATAAACCAAATAAAAAGTAAATGAATGTGAAGCAATGTCCCGATTTTCAATTCTTTTAAGAGAAAATAGCTTAATAGAACCGATAATAATAAATAGAAAATTGGTGTAAGCAAACCTTGTATACCTAGTCCTAGTACATGGAAAAATTGTAAGGCCTCAATTGATTCTGGTGATTGGGCAAGCAGTTTAGAGATTTCTTCAGAGTTATATCCCACCATACCAAGAGTTCCTGAAA
This sequence comes from Bacillus sp. AK128, assembly GCF_053903075.1. NCBI lineage: Bacteria > Bacillati > Bacillota > Bacilli > Caryophanales > Bacillaceae > Bacillus > Bacillus sp. AK128. The sequence goes on from NZ_CP096379.1 coordinate 3,474,915, forward strand.
ATAATACACTTAGACATACAAATAAAGATAGTTTTAAAAATACCGGCTTTAGAAGAAGTTGCTCCTGTTTTGACACATTTTGAATATATTCCCTAGACTGAAAAAAACGACGAACTGGTACCTGAACATTTGTCTCCATCCTGCAACCTCCAACAAATTTCTACAATTTACCTTTTTTGTATCATATCATAGGCATTTTTCATTTTTTGGTAGATTATGTCGAAATTAATAAAGATTCTATTATTTTCGGTAAATTTTTTAAGGCTACCCTCAAAATAAGGGATCTTTGTTCCAGAACATTCTCTTCATATAAAAATAATATTTTTACTAAACAACACTCGAAAGCATCCTATTTAAAGAATGGATAATTTCCCCTTATTTGACAAACCTTATTAACAACTTTCATTTTGAGGTGTAGTTTATGAGTTTTCAACAAAGAATTTTCAAGGAGAGAAATCTTCTTATTTTCGCTTTCCTTATCATCGCATTTTATTTATCCCCTTTGTTTCTATTAGGTGAAAATGCTCATATACGAGTTCATGACAATTTAGATTCTAACCTCGCCTGGTATAAGGTCTTAGAAGAGAGTGGACAGCTGTTTGGAAGTATCGATTCCACCATTCCACAGATTATTAACGGTCTTCCTAGAAATGCATTTGGCACTGAGTGGAGTGGAATTGTATGGCTACACGCAATCTTCCCTACTATGCTTGCCTATGCCATCAGCCAAGCCATTACGAGAATATTTGCTTTCTTAGGTATGTATCTTCTCTTAAAAAGGCACTTCTTACCAGATGCTAAATGGAATCTTATTACCGTCGGGACATCTGTAGCGTTTGCCTTAACACCTTTCTGGCCATCAGGTATGCTCAGTACGCTGGGAATGCCGTTAGCCTTATGGGCGTTCTTAAATATTCGAAAGGGAGAACATTCCTGGAAAAATTATTTAACCCTTACCTTGTTACCTCTCTATTCAAGTATCGTCCTAGGTTTCTTCTTTTTCCTTGTCGCGATTGGTGTCCTATGGCTGGTTGATCTCATTCGAAAAAGGACATTTAATATTAGATTCTTACTTTCCATTGTCTATATGACAACCATCTATTTGCTCATTGAATACCGGCTTGTCTATTCGTTTTTGTTCTCGACTGAAGCTAATTCAAGAGATGAATACTTTCATGCCCGACTGTCATTATGGAGGGTCATCCGCTTAACTTTTAAGAATTTTATTCTCGGTCATACTCATGTCATGACCGTTCACGGGTTGATTATTCTCCCAGTCATATTGTTTGGAGTCTATCTTATTATCAAAAAGAAGCTATGGAAGCAGGAAAAACTATTCCTCTATTTACTTGCTCTAAATTTCGGACTTTCAACCTGGTATGCCTTTTGGTTTTATAAGGGCTGGTTACCATTAACAGAAAGATTTCACTTTATGGATACCTTTAATTTTGCTAGGTTCCATTTTTTACGACCCTTAGTGATTTATGTAAGCTTTGCTCTCGGTTTAAAAATCCTCCTAAAATATACAAGTAACTCTAGAGGCCTTGTTACCTTTTTTATCATCTGCCAGCTTCTTGTCTTAGCTGCCTTTAATGACGAAATTATTTATCAGAATAAGCCTTCTGTAAAAGAGTTTTACGCGGAGGAGTTATTTTCAGATATTAAAGAGTATATTGGTTTACCAGTTGAAGAGTACCGAGTTGCTTCCATTGGAATCCACCCAGCTGTCTCACAATATAACGGATTCTACACACTTGATACGTATAATAATTTCTATCCACTTACCTATAAATATCAATTTCGTGAAGTAATTGAAGATGAATTAACTAAAAACAAAACGATTAAACGCTATTTTGATGAATGGGGTGGTCGTTGTTATATTTTCACAGCCGAGCTTGGTAAACACTATATGTTTTCGAAACATACAAAGAAGAAGCTTGAAAACTTGGAAATCAATACTGATCCTTTAAAAAAGATGGGTGGTAAATATATATTTTCGGCGGTTCCAATCATAAATGCCGTAGACAATAATCTTCATTTAGAAAGGACCTTTCATCACGAGCATGCAGAATGGAAGATTTATTTATACAAATTGATATAGACATCAGGAGGGATCTTCGTGAATAAACCATCACTTACCATTGTTGTTCCTTGCTATAACGAGGAAGCAGTGCTAGAGGAGAGTATCAACCAGCTTGAGAATCAATTGAAGGATATGATCAATGAAGAGCTTATTTCTAATACGAGCAAGGTGTTGTTTGTGGACGATGGTAGCAAGGACCATACATGGTCTATCATCTTTAAGGCAAGTATTCATCGGACCTTTGTTAAGGGGTTAAAGCTCTCACGTAACGTAGGTCATCAAAATGCACTTTTAGCCGGACTGTTTACTGCTAAAGATTGTTCCGATTGTGTGATTTCCATTGATGCGGATTTACAGGACGATCTCTCTGTTATTCGTGAGTTTATCCTTAAATTTAATGAAGGTCATGAAATCGTTTATGGTGTCAGAGATAAGCGCGATAAAGACACCTGGTTTAAACGGGCTACAGCAGAGGGATTTTATAAGGCAATGGACAAGCTGGGGGTCCAACTCGTTTATAACCATGCTGATTACCGGTTAATGAGTAAACGCGCCATTGAAGAGCTTGAGAATTTCAGTGAAGTTAATTTATTTTTAAGGGGAATTGTCCCATTAATAGGATTTAAGTCAACGTCTGTCTATTATGACCGAAAAGAAAGATTAGCAGGTGAAACAAAATATCCGTTACGAAAAATGCTATCCTTTGCATTTGATGGGATTACATCTTTTTCGGTAACCCCGATTCGGATGGTACTCCTTCTAGGGATTACTTCTTTTTTAGTAAGTATGGCATTCGGAATTTATTTTCTATCCTTAAAATTCTTCGGAGATACAGAATTAGGGTGGACCTCCTTGATTACTTCAATTTGGTTAATTGGTGGGCTTCAATTAATTGCAGTCGGTTTAATCGGTGAGTATATAGGTAAAATCTATAAGGAAACAAAGCGGAGACCCAAGTACATTATTGATATTGATTTATTAAACCTTCCTATTCCAAAGCATCTAATCGAAACGGAGAGGAACGAGCATGAATCAAGGTCCATTAACCTTACTAAGCTATCTGAGACCAACTAATTCCTTTGTTCGTTTTTTACTTGTTGGTGTCCTTAATACACTTGTAGGTTTATCGATGATTTTTTTGATGATAAAGCTTGGCATGAATTACTGGTCCTCCACTTTTGTCGGAAACGGAATCGGTGCAGCTGTTAGCTTTTTATTAAACCGAACTTTCACCTTTAAAAGTTCGGTTTCTATGCAGCGTGGAATCCCGTTGTTCATCTTGGTGATCTTGGTTTGTTATTTCAGCTCCTATACCATAAGTAAATGGATGGTTTCATTCACATTTGTATCAGCCATGGTCCCTTCTTTTTTGTCAGAAACTGACGTAGCAATTCTCCTTGGTGCTGGCCTTTATACGTTTTCGAACTACCTAGGTCAGAAATATATTGTTTTTTCTTAAAGTGTTTCCGATTACTTTGGTTGTTTTTTTAACAAAAAATTGAATTAATATTGGGTCCGTTGATTTCCACTGCAGGCACTCGCTTTCCGCGGGGCGGGCGGTGAGCCTCCTCGGCTTCGCCTGTGGGGTCTCACCTGTCCCGCTTCTCCCGCCGGAGTCGATTGCCTTCCGTTCCAATCAACTCTATGTTTTTACAAAGTCACTTCTAATAGCTACAATCTTTACAAAAAGAGCTATTCTAAAATATGTCTATCCATATAAAACAGTTGAAAGTGAAACGACCATTGTAACGGTTATGCTGCTCAGAATTGTCGTTACTAGTACAGCCTGTGCAGCGAAGTCTGGTTCGTTATTAAATTCCAACGCAAGAAGAGCGCTGTTTCTTGAAGTTGGAAACGAGCTAGCTATTAAAAGAGCTTGTGCTGTGATTCCTTCAATTCCTAGTAGTGTTATTAATACAAATGCAAGTATGGGAGAGACAATAAGGCGACCTAGCAGGCTAAGATATAAAGCTTTAGAAAGCCGTTTGATTTTCAAATAGGCAAGCTGAGCTCCTAGCGTAACGAGAGCAATAGCTAAAAAGGCATTTGAAATACTTTCCATAGGCATCCAAATAAATTCTGGAATGGTTACATTCCACCATTTAAATAAAATAGCAATGATTAGTGAATAGATGATGGGCTGTCTAAGTATTTCTTGAAACGTCCCTTTTGCACTTGATTCTTTAGAGGCTGAATTGTATAAGCCATATGTAAAGGTTACGATATTTTGATAGGCTGATACAATAACAGCAATGGATAATCCAATTGGATCTTTTTGAAAGACAAGCTGACTTACAGGAAGCCCAAAGTTACCTGCGTTAATTAACACCATACTATTTTTAAAGATCGAAGCATATCCACCCTTTAATCTAGCAGCTTTTGATAATAAAACACTGGCACCAACTAAAAGACATGTATTAATTACTAAAAAGAATAGAACCTGACCGAGCAATGTAAAGGTAATATCTCCAGCATAAATATTAGTAAAGCATACAGCAGGTAGTAAAAAATAGGTGTTTAGCTTAGATAGAGTTTGTAGATCAAAGCTAAACTTTCTATGTAAAAATACTCCAACCCCAACCGTAAAGAAGATGGGGAACATAATATAAGTGACAATTAATATGAAAACTTCCACCTTGAACCATCCTTCCCCAAGCTTTTACAAACTAAAAAGAGTAGATCCTAAAGCTATCTACTCTTTTTATCATCAACCCTCTTCATTTATGACGACACTCTTCCCTCTTAACTTAAGTAGGAATGGTACTAGCATCCAAAGTGCTGCAATAATTAGGAAGACAAGTGATAATGGACTATTAAAGAAAATGCTAAATTCCCCATTTGAGATAGTTAATGCTCTTCTTAGGTTGTTCTCAATCATTGGTCCAAGGACTAATCCTAGTACAAGTGGAGCAACTGGATAATCATTCTTCGTTAGCAGGTAACCAAATACACCACAGGAAAGTAATAAGAATAAGTCAAAGGTTGTAAATTGAACAGCATACACACCGAAGATTGAAATAGCGATAATGATTGGTAATAAGTATTTCGCTGGTGTTTCAATAATTTTCGCAAACACTTTAACTAATGGCATATTTAAAATTAATAACATCAGGTTCCCAATAAACATACTTGCAATTAATCCCCATGCTACCTTTGGGTGATCAGTAAAGAATAAAGGACCTGGCTGGATATTGTACATGATTAACGCACCCATCAAGATGGCAGTTGTTCCGGACCCAGGAATTCCTAGTGTTAAAAGCGGAATCATCGCTCCACCGGATGCGGCATTATTTGCTGCTTCTGGTGCTGCTACCCCTTCAATTGCCCCTTTTCCAAATTTCTTTGGATTTTTACTAAGCTTCTTTTCAGCAATATAAGAAAAGAAGGATGCTAATGTAGCACCTGCTCCTGGTAGTATACCGATAAAGAAACCAAGTAGCGACCCACGAACAATCGGAGCCGAACTATCTTTTAGATCCTGTTTAGTAGGAAGGACTCTACCTACCTTGGCTATTTCTCCATCACCGGACTCTTTTTCTAAAATCGTTTTGAACACTTCACCTAGGGCAAAGAGTCCGACAGCTATCGTAAGGAACTCAATTCCAGAATATAATATCGGCTGATCATAGGTAAAACGAGCGACACCTGAAACTGTATCCATTCCAATTGTTGCTAGAAGTAAACCCACGACTGTCATCATTAATGCTTTTGTCATAGATTTTCCTGCTAAACCACTAACCGCGCATAATCCTAAAATCATTAAAGAGAAATACTCTGCAGGACCAAATGATAATGCCAAATCTGACAATGGTTCTGCTAAAGCCACCAGACCTATTAAGGAAACTAGTCCCGCGGCGAAGGATCCAATTGCCGCAATTGAAAGTGCAGCTCCTGCCCGGCCCTGCTTTGCCATTTGATAACCATCCAAAGTTGTTACAACGGAAGATGATTCTCCTGGCGTATTTAATAAGATGGATGTAGTTGAACCTCCATACATGGCTCCGTAATACACACCCGCTAATAGAATGATAGAACTAGCTGCTGCAGATTCAGGATCTAGCCCTGCCGTAAGTGAAGCTGTGACAGGAATCAATAAAGCAACCCCACTCATCGGTCCAATACCTGGTAAAACTCCAACCGCTGTTCCAATTAATACTCCTATAAATGCAAAAACTAGGTTCTGCCATTGTAAGGCAACAGCAAACCCACTTCCTAAAAATTGCAAAATCTCCATATCATCCACCTCCTAGCTTAAAACCAAATCGGAAAACCGGGTAAAGTCCCTTTTAATACTTCAACAAATAGATAATATACACCGAATGAGAAGGCTGCTGAGATGATGATTGTTTTAACCCAGCCACCCTTTTGCATCACCTGAAAGCCGATTACTAGAAAGAGGAAGGTCGTCACTACATATCCAAGTGTTTCTAGCAAAGCTGTGTACAAAATAGCTGCACCAAATATCATGAAGAATCTCAGATACTCAGGTTTCTGACTACCCCTATTAGTTGCTTGGTACTTAAATGTTTCATAGAATAGCCTTAAACTTAGCAAGACTAATAGAACCCCTAGAATTTTAGGGAACATATCTGGGCCTACATTACTCCCATAAGAGCTCGCTGATATCTTGTTACTTTCGAAAATAAATCCCGCACCTATAATTAAAAATAGGAAACTTGTATAACGATCAAAGGTTTTACTCATCTAACTCCCCCTCTAGTAAAAAGTATGGAGAAGAGGGAATCTTCTCCATACGCTCTGAACTACTTCTGCATTCCAAGAGCTGTTAATAAGTCAACGATTACTTTCTCTTGGTTTTCTAAGAAGACCTTAAATTCTGCAGGATTCTTATATTCACTTGCCCAGCCATTTGTCTCAAGTTCTTTTAACCATGTTTCGTTTGTTGAAAGCTCATCAAGCTTGCTTTCCCAGAATGCTAACTCAGCTTCTGACATTTCTTTAGGTCCAAATAACCCTCTCCAAATCGTGAAATCAGCATCAACACCAGCTTCTTTAAATGTTGGAACATCTGCTAAATCACCACTTAAACGTTCTGTTGAACTAACAGCAAGGACGCGAACTTTACCAGCTTTTAAATATTCACCAACAGCAGAAGCATCTGTCGCGATGAAATCTGCATTTCCACCAAGTAATGCCGCAATCGCTTCTCCCCCACCGTCATATGAAACATATTTTACTTGCTTTGGATCCACTCCAAATTTAAATGCAGGTAAAACAGCTACTAAATGGTCCATTGACCCTGGTGACGAACCCCCTGCTGCAGTAATCTTTGTAGGATCTTCTTTGATTGCTTCTAGAAGGGAGGTAAGGTCTTGATATGGTGAATCTTCATTAACCACAATGGCACCATAGTCTGTTGTTAATTGAGCTAGCGGAGTCGTATCCTGATAACCAAAAGGACTATTTCCTTCTTTTTTCGCATGATTAATTAAAATCGGCGGAGAACTAACAAAAAGCTTATATGGGTTCTTAGTATCCTTAGTCGCATATTCTGCTAGGAATACTGCCCCACCACCACCTGGTTGGTTTTCAACTGTTATCGTTTGATCAACTAACTTCGTCTCACCAAAAACCTTTGCAAGGGCACGAGCAGTTAGATCCCAGCCACCACCAGCACCGGATGGCGCTACGATTGTTAGTGGCTTATCTGGATAATTGGAAGCGGTTTCATTATTTCCACCTGTTTCTTCTGCTGTTCCACCACAGGCTGCTAAGCTAAATACTAGTAAACTAATAAATAGTACAGATAATAGTTTTTTCATCATTTTTCCCCCTTAATTGTACTTTCAATTTTATTAAAAAGGCTCTGTTAAACTTTGTTGTTGATTTTCGTTACAGGACACTCGCTTTCCGCGGGGCGTGCGGTGAGCCTCCTCGGCTACGCCTGTGGGGTCTCACCTGTCACGCTGCTCCCGCAGGAGTCTCGCGTCCTTCCACTTCAATCAACTCTGCTAAAAAGTCAACATTGTACATTAACAAAGCCATTAAAAAAAGACAGCGTGTGTAAGCGCTGTCTTAAAGTTATCAGAACATTAGCTATCTTTATAGCATCTGTTCATAAGTTCGAAAAAGATTATTATGGTTATTTTGTTCATAAAAGTCACGACGGAAAGTATCTGCGTTCAGGTCGACCAACATTTCCATATATTAATTTTGCATGGATCTTATTTTGAACGATTAGATACTCTAAGTATCTTCTAGCTGTAGAGCGACTGACTCCTGACTTTTTACTTAATTCTTCAGCTGTAACCCCTTCACTTCCAGTCATACTAATACTTTCAAGAAGCTTTTCCAAAGTGAGCGGATCAATCCCTTTGGGGACATCCTCTTCTAACCTCTGCTTATTTGCATTATTCCATAAGCCCTCGATTTGCTCCTGTGTTAAATTGGTGTGTCCTGAAAGCTGTGAAAACTTTGTCCGATAATTCTCTAGACTATTTTTAAATCGATCAAAGGTTAAGGGCTTTACAATGTAGTCAACAACCCCACCATGAAGGGCTTGCCGGATAATATCAACCTCTGATGCTGCCGTAATCATAATAATATCGATACTAGAAAATTGTTTCCTTATAAATTTCACTAAATCGATTCCTAACATATCCGGTAAGTAAACATCGAGAAGGACCAACTGAGGCTGAATCGTCTCTAGCCAATCCTTTGCCTGTTCCCCGGTAGTTGCTGTTCCAATTACCGAAAATCCACTAACTTTCTCTGTAAATCTCCGATGGATTTCTGCGATTCTTACATCATCCTCCACGATTAGCACTTCTATCTTTTGTTCCACCGGTTTTCCCCTCCATTCTTAGGAATAGAAATAATGAATAAGGCTCCACCAAGGTCACCCTTTTCAATAGAAATATATCCACCAAGCTCATCTGTTAGCTCCTGAACCTTCGCAAGACCTAAGCCACGATTTTTTCCTTCCTTTGTCGTAAAGCCCTTTTGAAAGATTATCTCAGTTGATTCACTATCGATTCCTTTTCCTGTATCCTCTACCTCAATCACTATATCCCCACCACTATCAGACACAAAGAATTGTACAATTTTCTCGTTTTTATCATGTTGATCAACTGCTTCAAAGGCATTATTAACCAAATTCCCTATTATTGAGACAAAATGACTACTATCAATCACACCTTTCAAATCTTGGAGATGACTCGAAGGATCTATGATAAACTCAATCTTCAATTCTTTTGCACGATTATAAAAACCTAATAGAATTCCAGCAAGTAAGGGATCTCGAATTTTCTTCATGATTAATTTTACAAGCTCCTGATGTCCTGCAGCTTCCTTATGAATTAATTCAAGTGCTTCCTCATAGGACTCCAATTGTATGAGACCTGATAAAGTATAAAGTAGATTATTATATTCATGTGATTGTGCTCGTAGCGCTTCTGAATATCGTCTGACCTGTGACAATTCTTCCGTTAGTTGATCAATTTCTGATTTCAGCCTAAAGCTAGAGACCACACCAATTACATCCTGTCCTACTTTCACTGGCAACCTATTTGCTATTACTGTTTTCCCACCTAATTGAAGCTGACGATCTAACTGCTCTTCTCCAGTTTCTACGACCTCAAGGATCGTTGAATGAGGAATCACGTCTAGAATAGACTTTCCAATTGTTGATTGACTGTTTTCTAATGAAAGTATTTCATAAGCGGCTTGATTAGCAAGAACAATTTTCCCTAGGCGATCGACCACAATGATCCCTTCTCGAACAGACTCGATAACTGCATTTCTCTCTTTATAAAGGGATGCAATTTCCTCTGGCTCTAAACCAAACAACAATTTTTTAATGCTTCTTGATAGCAACACTGACCCTAGTATACCTATAATGATTCCAATTATTGCAATGGGTATAATGGGGCTACCATAATCCGTTGAAAGTTGTTCAATGTCCTCTAATAAAAAACCTACAGAAACGATTCCTATAATTTCGCCTGTTTCATCATAGATGGGTACTTTTCCCCTTAGTGCAGGACCAAGCGTTCCAGTAGCTATAGACGTATAAGACTCTCCTTCAACTAATGCCCGTTCATTATCTCCGCCTACCATTTTTCCACCTAGTCGTTCTGGTAGTGGATGGGAATAACGAATCCCATCTTGATTTCCAACCACTATATATTCAGCACCAGTCTCTAATCGGATTCTTTCTGCAATGGGTTGAATAATTTCCCACGGGCGTTCTGAGTCAAAGGCGAGGATTACTTCTGGCGTCTCTGCTACCGTTTTTGCAATGTGTAGTGCTCTCTTTCCTAGCTGTTTTTCAATTGTATTAGATAAGGTTTGGTAAAAAAGTAGGCTTGTCTGCATCACAATGACTAAGGTAAGAAATACAATAAAGATCATGATTCGTTGTTGAAGTTTGATATTTCTGAGCTTAATCATAGAGTTTCAATTCCTTACCTTAAATTTAGAAGAATATATCTAATCTTATACCATTTCATTCTATGAACTCCAACTAAAAAAATTAATTGCGAACCTTCTCCACAATTAATTTAAAAGGCATTCCTACTTAATTGTATAAAAATAAAAATAATTAGTTTCTCGTTCAAATCCAATCTTTTCATATAAAGCTTGTGCCTTTTCGTTATCTGATTCTGTTTCCAATGCGATACCTTTTGCATTAACTTCTTTACCGTAATTTATAGCTGCATCAATCAACGCATTGCCTACTCCTAATCGACGAGCTTCTTCTGTCACATATAAATCATTCAATACTAATGTTCGTCTCATACCTACAGATGAAAATGTAGGATAGAGTTGTGTAAATCCGACTGCCTTCCCTTCATGTACGCAAAGGAAAATCGTAGATTCATTATTTTCAATCCGTTCCCTAATAAAGCTTCTTGCTCCTTCTTGATCAGAAGGCTGTTCATAAAAGCGGCGATATAAATCAAATAATTCCACAACTTCCTCTAACTCATTTAGCGTTGCCCGAACAATATTCATTACTACTTCCCCTTTTCATTAGAATTTTCTAATCAGTATGATATTACTATTATACAAATAATTCCTCTTAGCAAGTATTTTATTGTGGACTACATATTAATCAATTTTTTTTGATAAATTTAGTTGACATTAGAAAATTATGGATATATGATTAGTATATCAAATAAAGTTGATTTACTATTCAACATGTAGAAACTTACTGATCTCCATTTTTTTTATTATCATAATCAATTTTTTTTGATTAAATTAATCAAATTTACTTGATATAGGAGGAACTAACATGTTTTATTTTCAAAATGAAATGCTAGCAAAACAACGAGTATCTGAGGTGGAAAAAAAGGCTACTCATGCCTGGAAGTTTGCACCTATCCAAAGAGCACAGTTTTCTAATAGTGCTATTAAAGAAAGTACAAAGCAAACGGAAGTCTCACTGCCTTGCCAAAAACAAGTTTGCTGCGCAACTATTTAATAAATAGGAGTCTTCTTTAAGGAGGAAAAAACCGATGACTGTTAATCATGCAGGCGTATTAAGGAAGGAATATTTTCAGGCTTATCTTATGTTAGTAATCACTTCTAGACAATGCACGTTAGAAGAGGCGAAAGATATAACATTCAACCTCTTTTTCCAACAAGATCCAAAAAGATACGGCCCTGAGACCTATCATCAGTTTATACTTGCCTATCAAGGGTTAACCTGTGGATCATTTGCCTGCTAATATCCAAATATTGATTTGGAACACAATATTTGAAATGAGCTTATAATTAGTTACAATAATGGTAGAGGAGAATTTTCCATTTCCTCTGTTTGATTCACAAGTTTGATTCACAATTTGTGGATCCTAATAACCAAGGAGGTTTTTTCATGTTAAAAAATTTAAATGAGAACGACTTCGAAGCAGTTGTAAAACAATCCAATCAGCCTGTTGTTCTAAAATTCACAGCAGATTGGTGACCAGGATGCAGACAACTGGCTCCAGTTGTAAGTAGTGTATCCGAAGAATTATCTGGAAAAGTTGATTTTTACAGTGTAGATGTTGATCAAGCTCCAGGTTTAGCTAGACAATTCGGAATCATGAGTATTCCAACAATGGTATTATATAAAGATGGCGAAGAAGCCAGTCGCGTTACAGGTGCGATTCCTGAGGAAGCCGTTTCTGACTTTGCCACACAATAAATAACACGAGCAGATGAGTAAATCATCTGCTTGTTTTTATTTTCCCTTAGTCATTTATTCACATAACGGAAGTAAAGAAAACTCAAGGAATAGATATTTGGGGTAATTTTGTAGGCAATGAATGAGTTCTGGTAGGAGAAGTCCTTGTTCCTCTGAAGTGAAATCCTCTTCAAGCACTTGTGCCATTTTACCCTTTGAATCTAACAGATTTTTTATATCCTCAAAATACTGATGAACCTGCTTTGATTCAACAGTCGGTTTTATAATGTCTGTATATATGTATTTTAGAACTTCCTGCATATTTTTTAATTCCATTAAATGAGGGGGGATTTCTTGTAACAGAAATAAAGATTTAATTGTCTCCATTGGATGCGATGGATTCAAGACTGGATGTTCAAGAGTGCTTATTTTCATGTTAGCGATATAACCAGGTATCAATGCATGAGCAATAGGAACAACAGCTAATAATGTTTTCGCTAATTCTTCAATTTCATTCGCTAATCCTTCACAAATAGAATGTGGAAGCTTAATAACGTTTGAATATTGCTCTGAAAATGTAATTTGATTAAGTATTTTTAAAACATCTATATAAAATTCATTAAATTCCTTGTCCGAATTCCATAGGTGGTTCATATGGTTCCAGACCTTTTTTAAGAGTTCGTGCTTTTTAGCAATCTTTCGAAAAAAAAGCGGTGTTTCCTCTACCCCTAAAAGTGAATTTATTTCCTCAAATAAATCCTCGCTGAACTCTGTGTCTTCTTTCTTTAATTCCTTTTCCTGCTCATTTAATAACTCCTTCACCCATTCAGGGAGTTCATCCTGATTTTCCATTAATGTATCCATTAAATATCTCAAATTCAGATGCGATTTTAAATCATGGATATCATTGTGATCACCATCAATATTTCCAAGCCCTTGGCTATGCCTCTTAAAGCCTTTAAAATTTGATGGATAGTTATTACCAATATTAATCGTACTAGCGTTTTCTAAGTTCCCTACTTTGAACTCTTTAATATGGAATATAGGAGAAAAAGGAGTCTGTGGTTTGTTATTTTTTGAGGATTCTCTATGCTTTTCTTCCTCCCATTCTTCGGAAGATCTCATGGTGTGATCATCCATTAAAAACCACCCTCTTATTTATAGTAATCTATTTCCCTATTATTCACTTTGATTTTTATATTCTCATGCGTTTCACTCTGCTTTTTTTCCATGTCCTTAGTTTCCTCATTAGAAAGTCCAAAGTTATTACCAAAGTTAATATTGCCTTTGTTCTCCTTAACTTCTACTTTTTCAAAATTCAGATGCAGCGGCAGTTCCTGTATATCCTGAATCATTAGTTCCACTTTTTCTACATTTATATTAATGACGAGTTGATCTTTTAGGTCCTTTAACTCTTGCAGAAGACTTTTTAGCTCCTCTCCATTAAGGGATCCACTCGTTTCCCTTTTATTCGCCATAGTCTTCTTTAATTAACGCATTCTCTGTATCACTTATCGTATTATGGTTCCCATTTATTTCTCCAAACCCTTCATTTTTCACTGAGGTGCCACGGAAAAAGTGTAATTTATTATCACCGTAAAAAATTCCACTACTATTTGAAATAGATGACACATCTAAATGAGTTAGTTTAATCTCCGGCTTCATAAAAATCCCTCCTACTTACACTTTTATGTCGTAATGTCCTCTAATATGTTTTAGATGAGGAACGAACCTTATTTCTCATGATAATGGTCAATTACATCATCATCAAAAATCAAGTTCACATTTTCCCTTATGGGTGATTCTCCTCTTTTATTGTTGCGCGTCTCCCCAAAACCAACGTTTTGCTTCTCTCTGATTTTCCAACCGATTGATTCCGTATTGCCAATAAAAACCCCAGCATTAGAGCTTTGTGCATTTACATTAATATTTCTAAATGTAATGCCTCCTTTATATTGACTCATATCCTCATCACCTTTTCACTATTTTCTATAAGTTGGTGAATCCACTACATCAGGGTCAACCACAATATTTACATTTCTAAATGTTTTATTTCCATTACCAGATATCGAACCAAAACCGTGGTTTGATTTTGATTGTGTCGACCAAAAGGATTGACGGTTGCTTCCAATGAAGATCCCAGCATTAGACTGCATAACGTTTACATTTATATCTTTCAATAGTAAATTCGGAGTCTGATCCATATCTTCACGCCCCTCTTACTCATTCATAAATTAGTTTATGTATGGTCATTATTTTAGTGCCTATTTTGCTTAAGGAGTAAATTCATGCACAACGTAGAGGGCTACACATAAAATATTTTTATAGAAACGGAGGGAATTGACATGACTGCACCCATTATTTTTAACATGATTAATGTTAACGGTATAGAGAGTCTTGGTGGCGTATTTGTTGGGGATACTTCTGCTAACGGCTGGGAAGTTCATGAGAAATTGAATCAGAACCAAGGAATGAATTTTGCAGCCTTTGCTGCAAGTATACCGGTTACCGGAAACTTAAATTATATTAATGATCCAGACGTCATTGAAAATCCAATGAATCAAATTGACAGCAACCCTGCAACTGTTGTGTAAATTGGGGTGATGAGATATGAATAATAAAAAGCAATTTAATTGGGATGAATTTCAATATTTCTTTTCAAATTTCAATCCCTTTCAATATGGTTCTGACTTGCCTGAACAAGGAATTGACTCTCATATTTCGGAGTTAATGAGAGGTAAGCTATTTATTAATACAGAAGAAAAAAATGGTGAGTTTTTAGTTGATATCATGCTTCCTCATGATATTGATCTTGAAAATATTGAACACAAGGTCATCACTAAAAGCCGCCCTTCTGGTAAAAAGTATAAATCGCTTAGTATTAAGATTCCCCGAATAAAAGAGTAAGCCTGTAGACTTGTGTCTATCAGGCTTTTATTAATTCCTATACTAAGATCTCCATAAACACAAAATAACAAAAAAGAGCTCCTGTTTTGAAAACAGTGCTCTTATTTATATACGGTTAACTGATTGGTCGTCTATATTCTTTTATATCCTCAAACGGAACAATCCAGCGTTGACGCTTATCATTGTATACGGCTCTTAATAATGTTTCCTCAATCAATTCAGGGAAAAACAGTGAGTCCTGTGTCAGTCTTGCCACTACCGTCCGGTCATCCTCTCTTGTTATGACTCTAGCAGCAACAGCTTCTCCATTGGCTCGCCTTGAATCTCGTTCTGATAACGGTAGTCTAATAATTTCACTTATCATTTCATTCACCACTTCATTATGTAATAAACTTAAATTTTTGCTTGGTTTAAAAGTTTAAAAAATCCAGAAATCTAAATATGCACCTTTTGACCCAATCCAGCATCCTCACCCGGGACTTTTATAGTATATTTTATATGTTTAAAAAACAATATAGGAAGCCATTCCTATGTCTCATACTTTTTACTTATATATAAAAAGTGAAACTTCATTACCAGCATCATTGTAAAGTACATGGTTTGCTGTTTTATACATCATGTAAATACCTCTTCCTCGTTCATCATACAATTGATTTTGAAGGAGGTATTCTATACCATATTCCTGAATGACGCTCAGTTTTTCCTTGACCAAAAACCCAGTGCCACTATCCTTAATCATGATCGTTAATCCTTTATTACCATCATTACTGATTTTAATATTGATTGGAAAATCACCATGTTCAATCGCATTATCAAGTGCTTCTAGAAAAGCTATTTTAGTAGAAAAAGTCATTGGGTAATGGCAGCCATACTTAACAATTTCTTGTTCGACATCATTTACAACTCTATCGTACTCGTCAATCCG
The DNA here is from genome assembly GCF_053903075.1 of Bacillus sp. AK128. Taxonomy (NCBI): domain Bacteria; kingdom Bacillati; phylum Bacillota; class Bacilli; order Caryophanales; family Bacillaceae; genus Bacillus; species Bacillus sp. AK128. Next base: position 3,490,959 of record NZ_CP096379.1, read on the forward strand.
ACAAATTTGAAAGGAGGATTGTTGCTGTATTAAAGTCATGATTGTTAATCTCCTGTATTTTCTATATTAGTATTATCATACTCGAAAATTGTCGAATTGTGTAGAAGTATTCTTAATTAGGATTCTCTTTTAATCTTTTCATAGCTTCCTAGTTCACATTTAATGAACCATGAATTAAATCGGGATATTGTTTTGTATTCTTAACAAAGTCCAAGTAAACGCTATCATTTTTATAAACGTACATAAGTCCTTTCTCCTATTACTCCTTAGTATAAAGGTCAAAATTAATTTATCATGTGATCTAAATCACAGTTTTTTCCTTTTCTGTTGGCTCTGTTAAAGTTAGTTGTTGATTTCCGTTCCAGGACGCTCGCTTTCCGTGGGCGGTAGTTGGAGGTTATTTTCACTAGCGTGAAAAAACCTACCTCCTCGGCGTTACCGCCTGCGGGGTCTCCTTCACCACGCTTCTCCCGAGAAAAAGCTCTTTCCTTTTTCCTTACAGGAGTCTCGCGTCCTTCCACTTCAATCAACTCTGCTAAAAATCAACACTGTACTTTAACACAGCTTTTCTGTTAAAAATCTATTATTATTTACAGGAAAATCATTTACACACACCTGACTACTCTACTACCTATAAAAAGGAGATAGTCTATGACTACCTCCTTTTCCTAGATTAGCTGTTAACGATTCTAATTGGTTTGAACGATTAATGAAACCTCATTACCCTTTTCATTAAATACCACTTTACTAACCATTTTATACATCATATAGATTCCTCTCCCCCTTGTAGAAAAGAGTTGTTCTTCAAGCAAATCATCAATCCCTTTTTCTTTTATCAGCTCTAATTTTTGGTTGACTTTAAAACCTTCACCACTGTCTTTTACAGTTATTTGAATCTCTTTTTCATTAGATACAAAGTTTATAGTAATTGGAAGTTGTCCATGCTCTATCGAGTTATTAACAGCTTCAAATAAAGCAACCTTTATGGTAAATTCAAGATTGGCAGAATATAGGAGCCCTATCTGTTTTTCTAATTCAGACAGGATATGTTCATATTGTTCTAAGTCATAGATCGTAAAGCTTGTAAATGGTTCAAGTAATGGCATGCAGATTCTCTCCTGATTTTCTCTTGTACATTGCTCATTTTATATAGTTGAAATTATAAATTTCATATAAAGGTTTTACATGATTTTTAGAATGAATTGTCTACTTTCTAGTTTAAAATGTTCTAATCCCTACCTAATCTGTAGATTCATGATAAAACCTGTACCTTACGACTATTCTCTTTTTATAGGTAGAAACATACATATAAAAAAAGAACATAGGAGGAATGGACAGGATGGGTAAATATATAAAGGAATTTTTCTCTTTTCATGATATTTGGATCATTAGCACCTTAATTTTTGTAGCATTCGTGATTCTTCTCCCTCATGCATTAAATGTACAAGTATGGTTTGGTATTCTGATTGGAATTATCCTCTATATCATTAGTGAGTACTTAACCCACCGATTCTTCTTCCATATGAAAGCTCCTAAAAACCAATTATTTTTAACATTCATGAAAAGAATTCACTATGACCATCATGAGGATCCAAATGACTTAAAGTTATTATTTTTACCGATTTGGTATAGCATCCCTCAGCTGTTTATCCTAGTCGCCATTACCACCGCATTAACAGGAAGCTTAATTTTCGGAATTTCAGTTTTTACTGGGGCAATCATTATGATGACTTACTATGAGTGGACTCATTATATAGCACATCGTCCATACCAACCTAAAACGCCCTGGGGAAAGTGGATGAAAAAGCTTCATTTACTTCACCATTACAAAAATGAACAGTATTGGTATGGAGTTACGAATCCTTCATTAGATTATTTATTTGGAACGATGAAAAACGGAAAAGATGTTCATAAAAGTGCTACTGCGAAAAAATTAACTGAGTGATGAGGTAAGAAGGAACAATGACCCTTTTGGTTAAAAAGTAACATTCAATTCAGAGCAAAAAAGAGCTACTGAAAGTAAGTTTCAGTGCCCCTTTTCTATTACCCTAGTACTCTCCATATCCATTAAGATCATCGTCTTCCACATTCTTTTCAACATATTGAACATCTTTTCTTGCATTAAACCGGTCGGCTTTTTCTAGATTAACGGTAATATTATAATCAGGGATCCCTGCATATTTTTCATATCTACCTTTTGGTAACAGAAAATTCCCTTCTGGAAAATGGACTTCCACATTACCTCTAGCAATTTCTACAAATTTAGCCCGCCCTTGGAATACACCAAAGCCATTATAGAGGACGATTCCTTCCCCCTCTGCAATACTTAATTGTCTGGCATCTTCAGCATTCATTAATACATCATATCGACCAGCCCCGTTAATAGGATCCACTTCGTTATATACCATTGAATTAAACTGTTTCCCACGACGTGTGGTAACCACGAATTGACCCTCTTTTTTCTGAAGTGATGGAATATCTACTGCTATTAAAGATCCTTTCCCATCAGGAGTTGGGCAAATTCCATCCTCACAGAGCCATGCTCCGCCCCATTGAAAGACATCACCTTGTTCTTTTAGATGCTGAATACCCTCATAATTTGGATTAGCTTTCGCAATTTCTTGACGTATTTCATCTGCATCTTTAAAGTCTACAAGATGAGCTGTTTCTGGCTTCACTCGTTTTGCCAGATCGATGTAGATTTTCCATTCAGATCTAGCCTCTTCCACTTGATTTTTATTACCTTCAATTTCAGGTGAGAAATACACCATACGCTCTGTTGAGGTTGACGTTCCACCACCCTCTTGTTCATAACGTGTTTTCGCTGGTAGTAAAATAACGGCTTCTTTGGCATCCACTAACGCTGAGGTATTTAGGATAATGTCCTGATGAACCCGAATTTCAAGCTCTGATAATGCCTTTTCAATGAACTCAGGTTCAGGCATAGTTTCAAGGAAATTACCACCGCTCATATAATACATCTTTATTTTTCGTTCATGATCGTCTGGAAGCAAAATATTTTCAAGCGTTACACCTACAATATCCCCTTGCCACTCCGGTAATTTAAAATTCCATAGCTCTTCTACTCTACTAATATTAGCTCCGGTGTAATCCCCACCTGGTAACACAAACGGATCACATCCCATTTCTCCCGTTCCTTGAACTCCGGAATGACCACGAAACGGCATAAGTCCATTATATTTTCTTCCTAAATGACCGCGAAGTAAGGCAAGATTAGACACTTGCGATATATTATCGGTCGCAAATGAGTGCATGGTAAGACCCATGGCCCAAACATAGACTGCATTTTTAGAAGCTGCTAGTAGCTTTGCTAATTCTATGATTCTCTCTTTGGTTACACCCGACGATTTTTCAATGTCTTCCCAAGAATAATCATCTATTTTTTGTTTAATTTCTTCTAATCCGTTTACATGCTGATTAATAAAGTCATGATTTAATGCTGAATTTGCTTCATCCTCTTCCATGTAAAACCAATGCTTCATAATTCCATACATAAAGGCAATGTCTCCACCAATATTTACTTGGTAAAAGTCATCTGCCAGCTTTGTCCCGAATAAAGCAGATTCCGCAACAGAAGGAATCCAATATTGATCCATTGCTGGTTCCTTATAAGGGTTAATAACAATTATTTTCGTCCCTTTTTTCTTCGCTGCCAACATATACTTGGTTGACACAGGTGAGGAGTTCGAAGCCACACTACCAAAGAACAGAATGACATCTGTGCCAATCCAATCTTGGTAATTACAGGTCGATGCACCCACTCCAACAGACCGTTTCATAGCTGTTTTAGAAGGAGAATGACAGATTCTTGACGAGTTATCAATATTATTCGTCCCTAAAAAGCGTGCTACCTTTCCCGCTACATAATAGGATTCATTCGTGATTCCCCTACTAGTTAAGTAGAAACCATACTGCTTAGGATCCAAACTCTTCATTTTATCAGCAATCAGACCCATCGCATCATCCCAAGTCAAACGAGAGAACTTCCTTTCCCCCTTTCGCCGAATCATCGGATAGGGAATACGACCAAGCTTGCGTAATTCGGTACTATCATATTTCTTCAATTCATCAATATCAGCATGTAAAATCTCTTCTTTAATGGCCGGCATCGTACTAAGCCTTAGTATATTTAAACGTGTTGTACAAATATGTGGTCCCTTTAACGTCTGATCATGAAGTCCTGCAACCCCCAACGCACACCCGTCACAGACACCTTTAGTTAGTATTTTTGTGGCATAGCTTAGATTATCCTTATTCTCTAAAACAACCTTCATCGTATCACGAATATGCTTAGGCTTAACTTTCCCTAGGCCAAATGGTACTGGGCTCACCCAGTGTTTAGGTTGAGGTATTTTCGACATTTTCTGAGGACCAAGATGCTTACTTTTTCCCATTACAATCAACCCTTTTTCATATATTACGTGCTAACTTTAACACGTTAAAGCATCGGGGGCCTGGCCCCCGGTACGTTAATGTAGTAAAGCGAACTTAGTTTGTCAGTCTATTAAGCTGCCTCTGATTTTTGTTTAAGCTGCTTGATATCAATACGAACTAGTAATGAGGCTATTAATGCTATAACGAAAAGGCCCGCAAAGAAAGTCAGACTTCCAGAGTAGCTTCCGGTCGTGTCCTTAATGTAGGCAGCAAATTGTGGACCTGCTAATCCTGCGGCTGCCCATGCTGTTAGGATATATCCATGAATAGCACCTAGTTGCTTTGTCCCAAATAAATCACCTATATAAGCAGGAATAGAAGCAAATCCTCCTCCGTAGCATGTATATACAACGATTAACATGGCAACAAACAGCCATTGAATCGAAGTTGACGGAAGTAAAAAGAAAATGATAATTTGCAGGACAAAGAAAGTTGTATACGTATTAGGTCTTCCAATGTAATCAGAAGCTGAAGCCCATCCGATTCTTCCTAGTCCGTTAAAGATTCCAATCGCACCAACTAATGCCGCCGCTGCCGCTGCACTAATCCCAATTGCTTCCTCTGCTAGAGGTTTCGCTACTGCTAATACAGCAATTCCGCACGTAACATTAATAAACAACATGATCCATAAATACCAGAATCGACGTGTTTTTACGGCTTCATTGGCTATTAATTGCGACAGCTCCATCGGGGCTTTGGCTTTCCCCGAATCCACCTTTTCTTTAAAGCCAGCAGGCATCCAGCCTTCTTCCGGTTTCTCTAAATATAATGAAGATAAAAGCATGATAATAAAATAAACAATTCCTAATGTATAAAACGTTGCTGCAACACCGTATCCATCAATTAAATAATTCATTATTGGGCTTGCAATCGCTGCTGAAAAACCAAATCCCATGATGGCTAAACCGGTAGCCATACCTCGTCGGTCAGGGAACCATTTTACCAGAGTAGAAACCGGGGCAATATAACCCACACCAAGTCCAATCCCACCAAGAGCACCATAAAAAAAGTAGAGAAGATATTTTGACTCTAATTGAACAGCTAGGCCTGATCCAATGAGCCCCACCCCAAAAAATATGGCGGCTAACAATCCGGCCTTCCTTGGCCCATGTTTCTCAACAAAATGTCCTAGAAATGCAGCAGATAATCCAAGGAAAAGGATTGCAATACTAAATGTCCACGCAACTTCTTGATCACTCCAACCAAACATGTCTTTCAAGGGGTTCGTAAAATTACTCCAGGCATACACAGAACCAATTGAAAGATGAATCCCTACTGCTGACAATGCAATTAACCATCTGTTTTTCGTCTTCACCCTCTTACCTCCATTTCTCGTTTCATTTGAAACGTTTTATAGGTATTGCCATGATAGCGCTCTACAGGTTCGCTATAGAGCAACCATCATACAATCCCCACCATGGAGAAAGAACCACACTACTATATGTTAAATGTCTATTTTATTCACCACGAAAACGCTACCAGTCCCTTTTTTAATAACTATTTCTATTCACGGAAAATTAGAATAAATTGTTCAAACTTTCTAGTTATTTTTTTAAAACCAATGCATATGCTTGCATTTTTGCTAATAACTGTATCTCGAAAAAAAGACCCCGCATATACGAGGCCTTACAAATTTTCATATATAGTTAGAAGAAACAATCTTTACACTTTGAATTTATTAACTAGCGTTTGTAAATCCTCTGCCATATGTGATAAGGATGCAGAGGACGATGCCATTTCCTCCATAGAGGCCAATTGTTCTTGTGAGGCAGATGCGATATTCTGTGTATTTGCTGCTGATTCTTTCGCAATTCTGGCCATTTCCTCTACAGAAGAATTTACCTGCTCAATACCCGCTGACATTTCTTCAGATACTGCTGATACTTCTTGAATTTCAGAAGCCACCTGTTCAATTGATTGTAAGATTCTCTCAAATCCTCTACTTGTCTCATAAACTACTTCCATTCCAGCATTTACATCCCTTGTTCCAATTTCCATCGCTTCCACCGCACGATCCGTGTCTTCTTGGATTTGTTGGATTAATCCTGAGATTTGGTCAGCTGAATCCTTAGACTGTTCTGCTAGCTTTCTAACCTCATCTGCAACAACTGCAAATCCTCTTCCATGTTCTCCTGCACGTGCTGCTTCAATTGCTGCATTTAATGCCAGTAAGTTCGTCTGATTCGAGATAGCAGTAATCACTTCAATTATTTTGCCGATTTCCTTCGAGCGTTCTCCTAACTGAGAAATCACAGTAGCTGAATGATCCACAGAAGAATTGATGGCATTCATTTGTTGGATTACTTTTTGTAAAGATTCATTTCCTTCATTAGCTTCCTTCGTCGTTTCCAGAGCGGCCTCTGATACAGAAGAAGCAGTAGTTGCCACTCGCTGAATGCCGATCGTCATCTCGTTCATCGCACGTGAGCTTTCTTCTGCTCCCTTACCTTGTGCCTCTGCACCACCAGCAACCTCTTGAATCGATACTGCAATTTGGTTCGTTGCTTGCATGGTTTGGTCTGAACTTGCCGTTAGCTCTTCAGAAGAAGCAGCCACCTGTTCAGAAGTATCGCCGATTTGACGAATCATCGTTCTCAAACTACCTAACATTTTATTAAAAGAAGAAGCTAGCTCTCCCATTTCATCCTTCGTATTTACCTTAATTTCCTGTGTAAGATCACCTTCTCCTTCAGCAATCTCTCTTAACTGACTGTTCATAACAATAATAGGTCTAGTAATTGCCTTTGTTAATAACACACTACATACCACTGCTATAACTCCTGATACAACTAAAACGATCACGAGGATTGTTACTAAATAAAACACAGATTCTTGAATCGTATCAATAGTTGGTCCAACCAACCACATTCCAATTACTTGTCCACTATTATCTTTTATCGGCTGATACATCGTTAAATATTTCTTTCCTAAAATATCAGCTTCCCCTAGAAAAGTTTCACCCTGCTTCAACACTACATCAGAAACAGCAGTCGATGCCTTTGTACCAATGGCACGAACTCCATTTTCCTTTATATTAGTAGCTATTCTTGTATCGTCTTGAAAAATCGTAACTGCCCCACCTGTAATTGTTCCCATTTCATCAGCAAACTCATTATTGTCATATAAATTCGTATCGCCTTTATATAACTGTCCATCCTTAACAGACCATTCACCAGGATATTTCTCATTCAACCAATTATAGCCAAGAGCCGATACTGCCTTTACTCTTGTCGTATAGGTTTCGTCCATAACCTTTGTAACCTGACTATAAGCAACAAAACTAATCACAACTGTTAAAAATAAAATAATTCCAATTACTAATAGATTAAATTTGGTACCGATTTTCAATGCTTTAAATCTCATGCTGTGCTCCTCCTAAAAAATAACTACTTGGTTTATATAAAGCTATTATGTAGGAAAAGCAGCTTGTCCACTGTGACCAAAATCACACCTTTATATCTATTAAGCAAAAAAATAAGCCTGGCTAATTAGCCAAGCTCGGTTTCTAAAAGATTTCTAATTATGCTATTTCCCTCCCGTATATGACAAAAGCTTCTCCAATAATTCCTTGGAGTCATCAGCAGATACAAATTGTCCATCAACAATCGCATAGGGAGAGGCTTTACATTCCCTACATTTACTCTGACACTCATATTCAGTATAGATGACTTTATTTGAATTCAAGAAGGTGTTGTAATCCGAGTGTTGATCCTCACTTAGAAATCGGTCCAAGTTCTTTTGACAAAATTCTATATTAATTTTCTTATGCTTTGAAAATATTTTTTTGATCAGTTTCATTTTTAGACAACTCCAAAACGAGTCTTCAAGAGGCAGTTGTAAGATTAGTGCAAAAAGTTTTTCTATTAACTAACAATAGAGGTGTTTTGTCCACCGTCTATTTTACTAAAACATCTAAGTAATGTCCTTCTTTATTTTCCTGAAAGAAACTTTTGTAAGTGAATCATCTCGTTTGCTAGCTTTTGAATTCTCTCTTCTACGTCTTTATCACTAATTTGATTATCTTCATTAAATGAGTCATTATGAACAAAAACATTCCCATTCGGAACAGATCCCTTTAAGAAGGTTAGAATAGGTCTTAATTGGTATTCCGTCACAAGAAAATGTTTTTGCGATCCCCCAGTCGAGACAATTCCAGTTACTTTGGATTTAAATGCATCGGTTGGAAGATGGTCCAGAAGGTTCTTTAACGCACCTGTTATGGAAGCTTGATAAATAGGTGTACCAATCACCAAGAAATCAGCCGATAATATTTTGTTAACAACAGTTATAGTATCTTCATTATAATAGGATAATGGTGTACCACGAACAAACTCTACCTCATAATCCTTTAAATCTAATATTTCTGTTTGAATACTTGGATCGATTTTCTTTGCTGCATGTAAAACCTCGACTACAGCCTTTGCTGTCTTTGACCCTGTTAATGATCCTGAAATGCCCACTAACTTCATGAAATCCCTCCTATAGTTGTTCTTCTAAATATGCTTTAATCTATAAAAAAACAATTATTTTCAAATGTTACTTTTTATACCTTTTAGTATATTAAGTTAATAACTTATAATCAATTAATCTGCCTACATATTCACTTTTGCTTAGGGAGTCTAGAAATCAAAAAGCAAGCCAATTATATTTCTATGATTGGAGTCGATTAAGTATGTCGAGACGATACAGACAAACAAAAGCACCTAACCATAGACTCTGGTCAGGTGCTCGAACCTACAATATTAAAAATCGTATTGATCTTCTTTTTTCTTTCTGATTTCGGCAAAGGTGTCAGTTAATACAACAGTATCCTCAACTAAACGCTCAATCCTAAATATAATATCGTGATTGGTGATTTCTTTTCGATAGAAATCTTCCTCTTGAATAAACACATATGTTTGGACAATTTGTGCTTTCATATAAGCTAAAATAGGCTTTAGTTGCTGTTCGGCAATTAAGTAGTGCTTAGAAGAACCTGCTGTAACAAGCATGCTTACTACTTTGTCTCTGAAAGCGTTTTGAGGTAGCAAATCAAATATGTTCTTTAGCGTAGCCGGTATGGATGCCTGGAAAACAGGTGTCCCCATTATGATTGCATCTGCTTCCATCAAGGTTTTGGTAACATAACCGGTATCACCCTCATACTCCAAATAATTGCGACCATCACTAAACTGAACATCATATTCAGCTAAATCGAGTAATTCCACCTCAACGTCCGGATATTTAGCTGTTATTGCTTTAACTGTATAGTCCATCGCTGTTCTTGTTTTAGATCCAACTTTTGAACCTGATAACGCAACAATCTTCATATTTATACCTCCGATTTTTTAGTGTATTTCTTAATCGCTGGTAAAATTTCAGTCCCAATGAGTTCTATATTTTTCATCAGTCTCTCAAATGGAACCCCACCAAAGTCAATTTGTGCGATATAACGCTGATGGCCAAACATTTCATGCTGATACAGTATTTTTTCAATAATTTGCTGTGGACTTCCAATGTTCATAATATTATGCGGATCTACACCTTGAGCAAAATGCTGCTTAGGGAAACCAGTTCCATTTGTCTTTTTCATTCCCTCGTTAATATGGGGATACATATCCTGCAGAGCTTGTTGGGAGGTTTCAGCGGCATAGAAGAAACCAGCTGTAGCGACTGGTAATTCTGCTGGATCAAACCCTCTACTTCTTGCAGCCTCACGATAAGCATCAACGGTTCGCTTAAAAACTTCAGCAGGTCCACCTAAGTGAGCCATAAACATCGGGACGCCTGCATACCCAGCTCTAATTGCACTTGCTGGAGTTCCACCAACTGCCCTCCAAATCGGTATTCTTCCTTTTTCAGGACGCGGAAGGACTTGTGCATCTCTTAAAGGAGCACGAAACTCACCTCTCCAGTTGACCACTTCTTCTTCATTAATCTTTAATAGCAATTCAAACTTTTCCTCAAATAACTCCTCATAATCACGAAGGTTATACCCTAACAAATCAAATAACCCTACTCTTGAGGCACGGCCTGCAATTAATTCTGCACGTCCACCTGAAATTAAATCAACCGTTGCAAAATTTTCATATACTCTCACTGGATCTGACGTACTGATAATCGTAGAAGAGCTCCCAATTTTTATATTTTTTGTTGCCTGTGCAATAGCCGATAATACCACCGCATGTGCTTGTGTTACGAAATATTCTTGATGACTTTCCCCTACACTAAAGAAGTCAATTCCCGTTTGATCAGCTAGCTTAGCATATTCAATAATTTCATGAACACGCTCTTTTGCCGAAATTCTTTCACCTGTTAGTGGATTAGGCAAATGATCACCTAATGTATAAATTCCAAACTCCAAACCTTTACTTGGATCAATCCCATAGTTTTTCATCTTTTATCACCTTTTTCTTTAAATTCTATATATAATCGTCTTTAAGAAAGCTTAAAATCCTAATAGTACGTTTGCTTCAGACCTATCTCTTTCCATTTGCTCTACCAATAATTCAACTCCTTGAAACTCAATTTCATCTCTCATGTATTGATTAAATGATACAGCCACTGTTTTTCCATATAGATTCCCGTTGAAATGCAACAAATAGGCTTCTATTAAGTAGTCTTCTCCATTTACCGTTGGGCGATAACCCGCATTAATTAGTGCACTCCAGGATTCTTTTATATATCCATCTTCTAAAATGTCGACTGAACCTAAATATAAACCAGGCTTAGGTAATACGTAGGAATCTACCTCACCTAGATTAGCCGTTGGAAATCCTAACTTTCTTCCCAAAGCTTTGCCATGGATCACGGTTCCTTTTATTTGATAAGTTCGTCCTAATAAAGAAAGTGCTCTTTCTACTTTTCCCTCTCTAATGAAGGAACGAATCTTTGTGCTATTTATTTTTTCTCCATTTTCTTTCAATAAAGGTACAACTGTAACGCTAACTCCTATTGGTTGACAAAGCTCAATTAGTCTAGTGACTCCTGCTTCTCTTCCTTTTCCAAAGTAAAAATCTTCCCCCACAACAATTCGTTTAATGTTTAGCCTACTTAGATGATCTTGAATAAATTCTTGAGAAGTTATTTTTGAGTAATCCTTTGTAAATTCAACGTTGTAATACCTTTTTACGCCTAGTTGATGCAGAATAAAAAGTTTCTCATTTTCTGGGGTAAGGTTTTTCTCATATTCTTGATCATTATTTAAAATCAGTTTCGGCTGCCTATTAAAACTCCAAACAGCTAGTACTTCTTGATCATTCACATATTCTTTCGCTGTTTGCAGAAGGAGCTGATGACCTTTGTGGATCCCATCAAATTTTCCAATGACCAAAACAAGTGGAGTTGAATCAATGGGCGGTTTTAAAGCTACGTTTATAATCTCCATATAATCCCTCTTCTTTTGTCATTACCACTTAGTTGCTATAGCAACTTTAAGAGGTAACGAAACATCAATCAATTAAAACTAACTTATTTTTTATACCAAATAGTATAATAATTATTTTTATTACACCACAAATAAAGATTTAATTCAATTTCGATGCTTCAAAGTCAACCACTTTTTTAGAGATATACTCCGAATCTTTACCAACTCCTTGAAGCAAGGCAGAGCTTCTACTTGTTTGCCATGGCAAGCCAACAAAATAAAGTCCAGCTACATTTGTTACACCCTTTAGGTGAATTGGAATTCCGTCAGGATTAAATATATTGGGTATATCAACCCAACTGTAATCTGATGTAAATCCAGTTGACCAAATGACATGATCTACATCAAGCTCACTTCCATCTTCAAACTGAATAGAACGTTGACTAGAAGACATAGTTCGAGGCTTTAATATAACACTTTTATGTTTAATTGCGGATTTAAGTTCATAACCAAAAATAGGATCTGGCTGTTTCCGAATAAATTTGCCAATGTTAGACTGAACATCCGCTTTATATACCCCTAATTTATCAAACCACCAAAAAATACTTTTGTTCCCGATATCCTGAGGCAGAAATTTCATTTTATGACCTACAGAAAGAAAGACATCCCTACCTGTGTTTGATAACTCAACAGCAATTTGGGCTCCTGAATTACCTCCCCCTACCACTAATACTGAACCAGAATCTAATTGTGTTGGGTTTCTATATTGAGAAGAATGAATTTGATACACTTCCTTTGACAGAGCCATCTTAGGAACAAATGGTTTTTGAAACGGACCTGTTGTAATGATCACCTGATGAGCATGAAGTTCTTCTGTGCTTGTATTGACAACAAATACATCTTCTCTTTTATGTAGTTTTTCTACTTTAGTTTTATGCTGGATAGGTAATTGAAAGTGGCTGGCATAAGCAAGTAAGTAATCAGCCACTTCATCCTTTGTAGGATAACCGTTTGTATCTCCTCTAAATTCCAACCCAGGTAATGCACTATATCGTCTAGGCGTAAAAAGTTTTAATGAATCATATCTCGTTCTCCAGACCTCACCTGTTGCTTCGGTTTGATCTAATAAAAGAAAGGACAAACCTGTCTTTTTCAAAAAATAACCAACCGCTAATCCAGCTTGACCTGCACCTATAACAATCACATCATATTTCATTGGATCCCCTCTTATACATGAGTCTATTCCATATATAATGGTTAAATCCATAATTTGTCAATTAAAACAACCTAAAGAAAGACCATCTTTTAAGATGGCCCTAAGCTTAAATTATATAACTAACAACAATACTTATTAACCCGATCAAGTTAAATGCAATACCAACTAGTGCTATTTTTCTTCCTATTTGTTTAAATTGTTTGGTTTCTTTTAGACTAATAACTCCAAGCATTAGTCCCACTATACTCAGAAGCGTTCCTTCTTCAACAAAAATTAGACCAAAGATGGAAACAATTCCGATCAATAAACTACCTATTGCTTTACCATTGGTTGTTTTTTCAGAAGTTTTAGTATTCACATGATCACCCTTTATGTAAGAAACTGAAGCATCCCTATGATGCTCAAGCCTTTCCCTTTTAATTAATTTAACATATAAGAGTACAGAAATTATGCCGTACTCTCGAATGTCTAACCGTTATTTACTTTTTTAGGTTTAAAAAGATTCGCTTGTTTTACTTCGCTAGCTTGAGAATAGGGTAGCAACTCATCAGGAGTCCCATTCCAGATTGTTTTTCCGTTTTCAAGATAAATAATTTCATCTGCAAGTACCTTTGCATCTTCCTGGTCATGAGTGACAAATATAGAAGTAATACCTGTTTTCTTTAAGATTTCTCTTAACTCATCTCTAATTCTAATTTGAAGATAAGTATCTAGGTTACTAAACGGTTCATCGAAAACTAATAATGAAGGTGCTGGAGCTAATGCTCTAGCAAGTGCAACACGCTGTTGCTGACCTCCACTTAATTCATATGGATAACGGTCCTTAAACTTAGAGAGGTTCACTAAAGACAACATTTCATTGATTCTATCTTTCTTTTCCTTTTGGTTCATCTTTCGTAAACCATACTTGATGTTATTGGTAACTGTCATATGTGGGAACAGAGCATAGTCTTGAAACACCATACCCACTTCTCTTTTTTCAGGTGGAGTGTACGTCATTTTATCAAAAATCGTCCGGTCGTTAATGGATATGGAACCACTGTTAGGTACTTCCAATCCAGTAATTAATCTTAAAATAGTACTTTTACCACTCCCACTTTCACCGAGAATTGAGACAATTTCACCCTTTTTTATTTGTAAGGAGAAATCCTTAATCGTTGGTTCGCTAGCATTTTTGTATGTATATTGTAAGTTTTTTATATCTACAAACATTAGCTTTGCCCCTCCTTATCGAGCACTTTATGAAAGAAGAAGATACAAATTCCACTTATTAAGATAATTAACATGGATGCAGATGCCGCTTCACTTATCATTTCATCATTAGCATATTGAAAAGCTTTTGTTGCTAACGTATGAAAATTAAAAGGCTGTAATAGCATCGTAAGTGGAAGTTCTTTTAAGATATCAACAAAGACAAGAATAAACCCGCCCATAATTGCCCCACGTACCATTGGAATATCTACACGAAAAAAAGTTTTTATTGTTGAAGCTCCAAGAGTCCTAGAAGCTTCGGTAAAACTCGTACCAACCTTCTCAAACCCAGCTTCAATGGAATTATATCCAACCGCAAGAAAACGAATAACGTATGCCGAAATTAACATAACCACACTTGTTCTAAAAACAATAATTGGATTTTCGTCAAAAAAGGCAAATATAGAGTAGATCCACTGATCCAAAGCTAAAAATACCGTTATGACACCAATTGCAATAATGGCACCTGGTACAGAGTAACCGAGCACTGTAATTTTAGAAAAGACTTTTGGAACCGTTCCTTGGTGGATTCGAGTATAATTGGCAATGACTAGCCCAACCACAACCACAATAATGGCAGAAATCGATGCAGCAAAAAATGAGTTCTTTACTAACTCGATAAATTCTATTGATACTATTCTTCTATAAGTCATAAAAATCCAATGAATGAGTTGAACAAATGGAATCGCAAAAGCAAAGCTGAAGATTGTTAAACAGTATCCCATTAGTAGCCAACCCTTAGCACCTTTTACTTGCTTAGGCTGGATGGGTCTAATTTTAGTTGTCGTGTAACTATATCTTTTTCTTCCTCTAAGAAACTTTTCAAAAATTAGGACGGCGATTACTACAATCATTAGTGATCCCGCTAATTTAAATGCAGAATCAACATCATCCATCGCAAACCAAGTTTGAAAAATAGATGTAATGAATGTTTGAATGCCGAAGTATTTAACAACACCATAATCATTAATGACCTCTAACATAACAATTGTTACTCCACCAACAATTGCAGCTCTTGAAATTGGCAAGATCACACGGAAAAATATTTCAAAAGGCCCTCCACCTAGAAGCGTGGCATTTTCGATAATAGAAGAAGACTGATTTTGAAAAAAGCTCTTTGTTATAACAAATACATACGGAAATAAAAACATCGTAAAAATAAAAATAGTCCCTTGCATCGTCATAATATTGAAATAGTCCTGGTTAACTTTTATATCGAAGTGATTTCGTAATGTTGATTGTATAATCCCTGTATAATTTAAGATTCCATGATACGTATAGGCGCCAATAAACGGAGGAATCGCCAAGGGTAAGATCAATCCCCATCTAAAAAAATTCCGTAAAGGAAACTGATAAACCGTTACAATCCATGCTAAGCTCGTTCCAGTAATCGTGGTAAATAAACCAGTGAATACCATTAGAATCACAGTGTTAGAAACGATATCTAGTAATAAATATTCTTTTATATGCTGCCAGTTCTCATTCGGGGGTGCAAAGAAATGAGTGGCAATTAAAAGGTTCGGCAACAAGATGACTAGAACAAATAAAAAACTAAGAATTGCCCATACATTCAGTTGACGCTTCGCTTGATGTACTAACCTCACTTTTGACACATCCTTCAACTAAAACAATACATTTATATCAAATTACATTTTATATTATACAGATAATCTAATTGAAAATGAATATCGTTTTCAACCATTTTCTTTATAAAGGTAAAACCGTATCCCTATAGTGGGGATACGGCTTTATGATTTGTATATTTATTATTTCCAGCCAACTTCGTTAAAGAGTTGAATCGCACGAGCGTTATTATCACCTAGTATAGTTAGGTTAATATCTTGCTCCTTAAACTCACCCCAAGATTTTAATGTCTCAGAAGTTGTTGCTGACTCATTTACAGGGTACTCGTTATTTCCTTCTGCAAATGCTGATTGTGCTTCTAAATCAGATAAGAACTCAAGAAACGCAATTGCATTCTCAACGTTTTTCGCATGCTTTGTGACTGAAGCACCACTAATATTAATATGTGTTCCAGTAGTATCTTGGTTAGGGAAGAATATTCCAACTTGCTCTCCGATTGCTACTTCTTCTGGGTTCGTTGAATTAAGTAGTCTACCTACATAATAGGTGTTAGAAATTGCGATATCTCCTTCACCAGCAACTACCGCCTTCACTTGATCTGTATCTCCACCCTGTGGTTCTCTAGCCATGTTAGCTTTTACACCTGCTGCCCATTCTTTTGCTTGTTCTTCACCATTTAGTTCAATAAATGAAGCTAATAAAGATTGGTTATAGATATTTTCAGATGAACGAATTAATACTTTTCCTTGCCACTTTGCATCTGTTAAGTCTTCATAAGTTGATAAATTTGATGGATCTACACGATCTTTCGCGTAAACGATTACACGAGCACGCTTTGTTAAACCAAACCACTCATTATCAACATCACGAAGTTTTTCAGGAATATTAGTTTCTAACACATCACTCGTTACAGCTTGCGTTAACCCTTTTTCTTTCAAACGAGCTAAGTTACCAGCATCTGCAGTTAAAAATACATCTGCTTCAGTAGCTTCCGCTTCACGCTCTAGACGTTCCATCAATTCACTACCATCACCTTGGATGACATTTACCTTAATACCTGTTTCTTCTTCAAACTTTTTGTAAAGCTCTGTATCTGTATCATAGTGTCTGCTAGTATAAAGGTTAACTTCACCTTTGTCCTTCACTTCCTCTTCTGAACTTGCCGAAGTTGTTTCCTCTTTTACATCTGTCTTCTCTGGCTCAGTTGCAGTTTCTTCTTTTTGCGCACAACCTGCAGCAAGGACTAATCCAAATGCCATGACTGAAAATAATAAAAACTTCAAAGACTTTTTCATGCTTTTCCCCCTAAGTGTTTTCTTTAACAGCAATAATGATAATGATTATCATTATTGCTTACAAAACGAAGTATAATAGAAAATGATAATCAATGTCAATTAGTTTTCTTATTATTAGTTAATTAGCCTTATAAAATAGGACTATTCCACTAAAATCTTCAAGATAAGAGCACAAAAAAATTGCTGATTGCTCAGCAATTTTCTCATTATTTATAAATACTTCCGATGAATCCCCTTGCCGTCATAAGTAAACATGACTCCCTTACCTTCCACCATAGACTCCATATGAACGGTTCGACCCCAAAGCTGATGAATATAGGGTAGTACTTTTTCAAGGTATTTGAGATCCAGTTCAATCCCCTCATACCAATGTTTAAGATAGAGTTCCCCGTTTCTTAAATAATCTCCATCATTTACGGTAATATAAGGAAATCCTCCGTTTACACGCATCCCCACTAGCTGATCTCTAACACTTTCCCATTCTTTATCAACTACCTTGTAATCCTTTCCTTGTTTCTGGAATAAGTACATATCCTCTCGCATCACAAGATCTTTGGTTAGGTAATTACGAAGGAATGAAATATCCGATTCGATTTCGCGCACCTCAAACATTTTTTCTCTTCCTGAGCCTGGCTTTACACCCAGTCTTTGCATGTCTTCTGTTGGATTGTTCCAGCGTTCTTCAATATCTTCAAACATTTTGTAACCAAGATAGTATGGATTGATGCTTGTTTTTGAAGGCTGAACCACTCCTGCATTAAGCTTAGCAAACTCAATCACTTCATCTGAAGTTAAATCCATCTCTCGAATGATTCGGTTATGCCAGAACGAAGCCCAGCCTTCGTTCATGATTTTCGTCTCCAGCTGTGGCCAAAAATAGAGCATTTCCTCTCTCATCATGGTTAGAATATCACGTTGCCAATGCTCTAGTTCACGACTATATTCTTCAATAAATAAAAGAATATCCTTTTCAGGGTTAGGTGGGAATTTCTTCTTTCGTTTGACTTTCTTTTTCGGGGCTTGTTGCTGATCTAATGACCACAAATCATCATATGGACTCGATGACTTTGTTTCTTCATATTCTTCTTCCTCTAAGTCATATGCTAGTTTGGGTCTCATTAAAGATGGGTCAATATGCTCCTGAATAGCTAAGACTGCATCTAGAAAGGTTTCAACTTCCTTTTTTCCATATTCATGTTCATAATAGGCAATACGTTCTGCTGTGGCTGACATACTTTCAACCATATCACGCTTCGTATTTTCAAAACGACAATTATTTTTGAAGAAATCACAATGAGCTAATACATGTGCAACAATTAGTTTATTTTGAATTAGTGAATTTGAATCTAATAAAAATGCATAGCAAGGATTTGAATTGATCACCAGCTCATAAATTTTACTTAATCCTAAGTCATAATGAAGCTTCATCTTGTGAAACTGTTTCCCAAAGCTCCAATGAGAAAACCGTGTCGGCATCCCGTAAGCACCAAATGTATAAATAATATCAGCAGGACAGATTTCATATCGCATTGGGTAAAAATCAAGGCCGAATCCTTTTGCAATCTCCGTTATCTCTTCAATGGCATATTGTAATTTCTTCTCATCGGTTCTCATGCTCATCTCCCCTTTTTGATCGCTTATCACAATCTATGATTAAAAAGAGAGAAAGATGAAAACAGATAGATAATTACAAGAAGGAATGAATAAAATTCACTTGATGTCTAGTAGAAGAGTTCATTTGAAAAATAAAATAAAGCAGTCTAAATTCACATGTGAATTCAACTGCTTTCTAGAGAGTAATTTACTTAACTTCAATTAACTGAAGTGATTGTAATGTATCGGTTTTTGAATTGAATGTAATGATTACTCTAACATAGTGTTTTTTCTCATCTTGTTTGACTTCAAATAAAAATTGATCCTCTGCCTTGCTATCTGATAGCTGTTTTCGTCCTTCATATTTATAATCACTAACTTCCTGCTCGGTATAATTTTCTTTTACCACCGTTATTGCCATCTTACCCCATTTAGCATAATCTGGTTGCTCGGCTACACCAATTGAATCATGAAAAAAATAGGAAGAAGTCAAACCAATCAAGAAAGCGAAAAGAACCAATGAAAATGCAATGCGTTTGTTCATATGTACAAAGTACCTCCAAAATCATAACAAGTGTTGGAGTTAGTATGTACGAATTCCTTTGTATTATTCAGTTGTTTTTATTAAGTTTAAAGCCTCTTTTATAAGTAATAATCCAACCGTACGATTTCTTTGCCATTCTTCTTTTAAAACGGATAAAGGAGGATTTGTTTCATTCACCTCATATCCAACCTCAATCGTTAGACCAGGTCTTTCAAATGTTTGAATGAACCAATCTGTAAACCCTCCACCTGTAGCAGTCTTAACTGGCTTATCAAGTTTGTATCCTGTTGTTTCTGCAACATGATTGGCAATCCTCCAGTCCCGCATAACATGTCCGATATTTGTTTGATAATACCAATAGACTACTCTCCCTGATGAATGGTAGGCTACTGCAATTTCGGGGTTGATTTTTCTGGTGAATTGTTCAAGAGCCTTTACTTCCGGAGCGATTAGCGGTTCTGTTCCTTTGTAAAGCTGATAAAAAGGAAACGGTGAGCTGCCTGCTAATTCTCCCCACCCTGCTGGATACTGGCGGTTTAAATCAATACCTTTTCCGTTAGCCTTCCATCTCGCATAGTCCACACTACCACCGTTCATCAGTAGTAAATCATGGGGATCTATGCTTAAGCTTTGGGATAGCCCATTTTGCTGAATTTCCACTCCATCTGGGTTAACCATCGGTACAAACCAAATAGAGACCTTATCCAATAAAGCAGTCGGGATTTCCTGATAACTTTTGCCTTTCTTATAGGCTTCGGCATACTCTTCAATCATTTTCATCACAATCATAGAAGTTATCCATTCTCTTCCATGATGTGATGCATGGATAAGGATGTGATTTTCTCCTTTTCCAAGCTTGATCGCCCAAATAGGCTGATTATAAGAAGAATGACCAATTACTTCAGTTTGTAGAAGATGAGGATATTTATCACTAAAAGCTTCAATATCCTCGTTTAAATCCATTGGCGTATAAACTTGATCGATTGGTATGGTGTTTGACCATTCTGCATGGGCTTGCTGAATTGTAAAAAATACCAATAATAGTAAGATTGGGAAGACACGCAAGTGAAACTCTCCTTTCCTTCTTCATTTCAAGCTTTTACATCATACATTTCTTTGTTCCCATCATTTACAGTCACTGCCACGCTTAAATACTTCAAAATACCGTACACTATAAATACTCCTTTAACTTGAAGGTACAAGCATGGATTGCTTGGTCAGAAACAAAAGGAGGTTTAAGTCATCCATGAACATACATGATTATGATCGAGCCTTGTACTATACACATCGATCACAGTGGGATAATTTATTAATCCTTATGGTACGCACAAAGGATCATTTTTTATCCAAAAAAATAGAGCATTTCTTGCATGCTTATAATTTTTCACGTGATTACAAAATCATTGAGACCAACCTACACTCTTTATTTAGATACATTGACCACGCACTAGAAAATCAATCCATCGACATGGAAAGCTTAGTTAATGTGGAACTATAAAAGGAAGGGCTTTTGGCCCTTCCTTTACTTATGATTTAACTAGAGAGCCCCTGTTTCACCGCGTATAATGCTGCCTGAGTTCGGTCTTGAAGCTGAAGTTTAGACAGAATATTGGACACATGCGTTTTTACTGTTTTTTCAGTAATATAAAGCGAGGCCGCAATTTCTTTATTACTTTTCCCTTTTGAGATTTCTACAAGTACTTCCAGTTCCCTGGCCGTTAGTTCTTCATATAAGTTCGTATCCTTACGTTGCCCCTGCATCAAGTGTGTCATCACATGGTTTGTCACCTTCGGATGAAGCTGGCTTTGTCCTTCATAAACCGATTTTATGGCATGCACAAGCTCATCAGGCTCGACATCCTTTAATTGATAACCATTTGCCCCGGCTTTAATTGCTGGAATGACATGATCCTGATCCGAAAAACTAGTTAGAATAATCACCTTTATTGACGGGAACTTTTCTTTTAATTTTTTCGTCGCTTCTATACCATCCATTTCTGGCATCACTAAATCCATTAATATTACATCGGGCCTAAATTTTTCGGCAAGCAGTAATGCTTCCCTGCCATTTGTTGCTTCAGCTACAATTTCAATATCCTTCTGTGTTTTAAGAAAAAAAAGAAGTCCCCTTCTTACTACATGATGATCATCAGCAATTAGTACTTTAATGGGCATTTTAACTCTCTCCCTTTGTTAAGGCACTTTTCTAAAACTTTGCTATTTGCGTAACATTTAATTTAGTTGTACAACCAGATTATAAGCAAATTGAATATAGATAGAAAAGAGCAACTCTCTTAATGTAAAGCAAAATCGTGATACGAAGGTAAAAATCCGGCTTTTAGGATTTTTACGAAAACGCCAATGTATATGAAAACAGCATTTGTTAAAATGGAATCGTAACTATAATCGTGGTACCTACTCCCATTTCACTTTTTATCTGAAAATATCCTCTAACCAACTCTGCTCGTTCCTTCATACTTGCTAAACCAAGGGATGGTATTTTTCGGTCATCATTCCATTGAAAACCAGTTCCTTGATCAACAATCGTCATTTTAACCACATTGTCTTTTACCTCAAGATCAATACATGCAGATTTTGTGCCAGCATGCTTTTTACAATTATTAAGCGCTTCTTGACCAATTCTCCAAAGTGTTTCTTCAACCCTAGATGGTATATCAATAACACCTCGAACATTGAACTCAACCAATAACCCCAAGACCTTTCCATAAGAAATCATGGCACTAGCAATTCCATCCTCCAAACCTTGTGGGCGAAGCTGCCAGATGAGTGCCCTCATTTCCTGTAAAGCTTCCTGTGATAATTCCTGTATGTAGCCAAGCATTTCTTTTACGTTCTCATCTTCAGTCATTTCTTTCGTTCCACGGGCTGTGAGCATAAGTGAAAAAAGCAGCTGATTCACAGAATCATGGAGATCACGGGCAAGACGATTTCTTTCCCCTAATAAAGCATGTTCCTGCTCTCTCTCCACAAGCTTAATTCTCTTAATCGCAGTCCCAATTTGTAAGGACACTGCCTCTAGTAGTGCAAGCTCTTCTTCTGACAATAATGTTTTCTGTGGAGAAGCAACATTGAGTAAACCGAATTTCTCGTCTCCAGCCATTAAGGGAACAGTAGCATGATGGGTAAGTCCTGCTGTGTCTCCCCACCCATTTTCAATCGCTTCCTCTAGCCGTTTACACTCCATAATGTTTGCAGCCTGACTTAACCGATCTCGTTTATAACGATCAACGCACCAGCACATTCCTTCACACATCGGAAGTTTGTCATCCCGTAACAAGGCCGTAGGAAGATTAACATCCGCAACAAGCCGATATTCTCCCTTTTCGCTTATTAGGAAGATCCAACCGGAAGTAAGTCCTGTTAAATGAAGTAGTTCTCTTAAAGCACAATTTAGCATTCCTTTTAGGTCGGTTGCTTCATTTAAAATTTCCGCAATCGCCTTTAACGTGTGAAGCTCCTCTATCCTTTGTTCGCCTCGCATTTTGATCCCCGCTCTCATCTTTCTCTCATTTTAGTATATCAGCATTTCCAAAGTTTGGTTTCAGTCATTTGAAGGTTTTTTTACTACGACTTTTGATGTAGATATGATGGAGTGCTTACCTCTAAAGTTTTTCGCCCTTTTTTCTTGCGACTTCACAAAGTTACTTGTTAACTACCATTGCTACCCCATATAAAAAACCTCTCTTCAAATTTCGAAGAGAGGTGTAAATTGCCTATTATTTTGTCTTTGATGCTTCGATTAAATCCTGAACATTTGCCATTAACGCTTCTGTTAAGTCCACTAAATCCTGCTTACTTTGCTCAAGAGTCGGAGCATTTACTCCAAAATAAAATTTAACCTTAGGCTCTGTGCCAGATGGACGTAAACAGAACCAGGAGCCATCTTCTAAAATATATTTCAATACATTAGATTTTGGCAGGTGAATGGTTTCAGTTTCACCTTCTTTTGTTAAGTAACGCTCACTCGTCTTATAATCCTCAATTACCGTAATAGATTTACCAGCTAACACTGTAGGTGCATCTTGACGGAAGGATGAGAGGATATAGTCAATTTGTTCAGCGCCTTCTTTACCTTTTAAAGTAAGAGACTTCAGACCCTCTTGGTAAAATCCGTATTTCTCGAATATTTCCAATAAGCCTTCATAGACAGTTAGACCTTGCTTTTTGTAGTAAGCACATACTTCAACTGCTAATAATGCTGCTTGAACAGCATCTTTGTCACGGACAAAATCACCGATTAAATATCCGTAGCTTTCCTCATAACCAAACTGGAAGCTGTATTCTCCAGATTCCTCGTACTCTTTAATCTTTTCCCCGATAAATTTAAACCCAGTTAACGTGTCAACTGTATCTAAACCATAGGCGGAAGCAATCGTACGACCAATCTCAGAAGTAACAATCGTTTTTAAAACGATTCCATTCGATGGAAGAGTCCCGTTCTCTTTCTTTTGAGATAAAAGATACTCAAGGAAAATGGCACCTGTTTGGTTCCCCGTTAGCACAACATATTCTCCGTTTTCATCTTTCACAGCAATTCCAAGACGGTCAGCATCTGGATCTGTTCCAATTAGCATATCAGCATTAATCGCTTTCCCTTTTTTAATCGCAAGTTCAAACGCGGCATGCTCCTCAGGGTTTGGTGAAGCGACTGTCGAAAAGTCAGGATCAGGTAGTTCTTGTTCTTCGACAATGCTAATCTGCTGGTATCCCATTGCTTCTAGACCACTTCTTACTGGTTTATTCGCTGTACCATGCAGAGGGGTAAAAACGATTTTAACGTCATTTCCTACCTCACTAGCTAGTTCGGGATTAACTGAAATGGTTAAAAGCTTTTCCGTATAGGCTTTATCGATTTCTTCACCAACTATTTTAATTAGCCCTAGTTCCTTTAAGCTCTTTTCATCCTGTACTTCTATTACCAATTCATTTTCAATCTTATTAACTTCTGCAATGACAAGGTCTGCAGCCTCAGGCGGAAGTTGTCCACCATCGTCTCCATATACCTTATAGCCATTATATTCTGGAGGATTGTGGCTTGCCGTAATAACTATTCCTGAAACAGCCTGTAAATGCCTAACTGCAAAACTTAGCTCCGGAGTTGGTCTCAGCTCTTCAAAGACATAGGCTTGGATTCCTTGGCTAGCAAGTGTTTTCGCAGCCTCCATCGCAAATTCAGGAGATTTGTGACGGGAATCATACGCAATCACAACACCCTTTTGTTTTGCTTCTGCTCCAGAGGCCAAAATAAATCGAGCTAAACCCAAAGAAGCTTTTCTTACTGTATATGTATTCATACGGTTGGTGCCAACACCGATTTCTCCGCGCATTCCACCTGTTCCAAACTCTAAGCTTTTATAAAAACGATCTTCTAATTCTTTTTCCTTACCATTTAACCCTTCCAGTTCCTGCTTCAGTTCCTGTTCGAGTTGGTCTGCTTGTACCCATCTTTCATACTGTTCAAGCCAATTCATTCAGCTTTCCTCCTAAGTATGTCATTCTTCTATATTGTTTTAGGATTGAACTATAATTACCTTTATCTTAATTAGAATAACAAAGCTTTACAATGTTTTACAATTATATTTTTATGAAAAACTATAGAATTAGTTGATCGTCTACAACAGGAAAAGCATTGCACCATTTTTGTGTGCAATGCTTTTCCTAAGACATATTATTTTTTATAACGAATTTCATATAAATCACGGCGACGATCGCGTAGCTGTCTCACCGTTCCACTTTTACGTTGTCTTCTTAAGATTTCAAGATCTACATCGGCTACGACAACGGTCTCTAGATTTGGATTACATTCAGCGGCAACACCATCTCTTGCAAATTCAAAATCAGAAGGGGTAAAGATGCCAGATTGGGCATACTGAACATCCATATTTTCAACCTGTGGGAGATTCCCTACCGTACCGGCAATTACTGTGTAAATTTGATTTTCAATGGCACGCGCTTGTGCACAAAGTCGTACGCGTAAATATCCTTGGCGATCCTCCGTACAGAAAGGAGTGAAAATAATATTAGCTCCTCGATCGGTTGCAATACGAGCTAACTCAGGGAATTCAATATCGTAGCAAACCTGAATGGCAATTTTTCCACAATCTGTATCAAAGACCTTCACTTCATCTCCAGCACTTACACCCCACCAGCGCTTTTCATTTGGAGTAATGTGGATCTTATATTGCTTTTCAATCGTTCCATCTCTTCTAAATAAATAAGCTATATTATAAATTTTTTCATCTTCATCTACGAAATGGGAACCGCCAATAATGTTTACATTATATTTAACGGCAAGATTCGCAAACAACTCTAAATACTGCTCTGTAAATTCGGTTAGCTTTCGAATAGCCTGACTTGGTGTTTTTTCATGAACAAATGAGAGTAGCTGAGTCGTAAAAATTTCAGGGAAAACAGCGAAGTCTGACCCAAAATCTGCAGCTACATCTGTGTAGTATTCCACTTGCTTAGCAAACTCTTCAAACGAATCAATTTTCTTCATCGCATATTGAATGGCACAAATTCGGACCGGGAATGAAGTTTGGAAGTGACGCTTTGTTATACCTCGATAATCGATATTATTCCATTCCATGAGTGTTGCATATTTATAAGAGGCCTGATCATCCTCTAAATAGTTCGGGTTTATTCTCATTAAGGTGAATCCGTTCATCAACTGAAACGAAAGAACTGGATCATATACCTTATGCATAGATACTTCTTTAACATATTGGCGTGGTGACATTTCCTCTGCATATTTATGATAATTAGGAATTCGTCCCCCGATAATAATACTTTTTAAGTTAAGTTCTCTTGCAAGATCCTTCCTAGCATCATATAATCGCTGCCCAACCTTCATTCTTCTATATTCAGGATGAACCATTACTTCAATTCCGTATAGGTTGTAACCATCTGGATTATGATTCGTTATGTATCCTTCATCTGTTATATCATCCCATGTATGCTTGTCATCATATTCGTCAAAGTTAATAATTAAGCTCGAGCATGAACCGATGATGTTACCGTCATATTCCGCACACAATTGCCCCTCAGGAAAATGCTCTAAATGTGATTCAAGATGCTCCTTTTCCCAAGGAACCATCCCCGGAAAGCAAACCTGTTGCATTTCCATAATAGAATCAAAGTCTTTTTCTTCTATTCTTCTTATAATCATTTTTTTCTCAAATTTAGTTAAATCGATCTTAGACATTTCTTTTTCATCCCCTTATAATCTATCAGCTTACTTTACCCGCTTTTTTCACTCGTTAAACTAGTTTTTCTCTAGTTTTTTGGATTTATAACCCAATTGTCTCCATATGTATAAAAAAATTAAAGCTATTTTCATTAGATGAGTATGTCTAAGCTGCTCGTTACATGATTATTTAGTTAAACACGTTCACTTTTGATAGATTGAAAATGCTTTTTAAGTTTGTTATGCCATTCAGCAGGTGCTTTACCGCTTAAATTTAAGTTTATCAACGAATTCTCCAATTTAACTTCCAATTTAGTGCACTTATCAACGAACCCTCCAAGTTTATCAACGAAATCACACTTTTTATCAACGAAATTCCTTTTTCTCCCAAACTCAAGATAAGTTCACTAGTCACGATCAAACTAGCCAACAAAAAAACACCCGTGAACAATGTTCAACAGGTGCTCCTATTCCTACAATTCAGGCTGTGAAGGAATTGAAATATTGGTAAGTGCTGCTTCTGCTTCCTCATCAAACATTTCATTTGTGGCAATGTCTCCTAAGGCAATGACACCAATTAACTGGTTGTGCTCCACAACAGGTAATCGACGAATTTGTTTTTGAGCCATTAAGCTTGCCGCTTCTTCCACATTCATGTCTGGCGTCCCGCACACTACATCTGTTGACATAACCTCTGACACAACAGTAGAGCTCGTGAGTCCTTGGGCTGTAGAACGTAACGTAATATCACGATCCGTAATAATCCCCAATACTTTCCGATTATCTACGACTGGAATCGACCCTACGTTATATTCACTCATCAGCCTTGCTGCCTCTTGGACTGTTTGATTGGGAGAGACCGTTGCTACATTTTCAGTCATGATGTCTCTAAGTAAGTTCATTTCTACATCGCTCCTTTCGCATCTATAGTGTAATCCTTTTTTAAAAGGTCAATACTTGATAAGTTAAATGGAAGAATTCCTTAAAAGGAATAAGTTGGAACCCTTTTCCTCATATTAACGTTATTAGGTTTGAAGGGAGTATGTATTATGCTAATAGGATGGGACCAATGGATTTTACCAAGATTACTTACTTTTATATTTGGTATTTTCTATATCATGCTATGGCTTCAGATCACTGTATGGCATGCAAGAGGAAAATTCCATAAATGGCAGATGTGGATTCCAGTTATTGCACTCCCAATCTTAGGTTTGTCAGCCATACTACTGTCAATTTGGCCAACCCATGCACTAGGATGGCTTCAAACGATTCTTGCCTTGATTGGAATCGTTGCTGGATTATACGGGGGATATTTACATATCTCCGCTATTAAACATCGCACAGGCGGCTTTAGAATGGAAAACCTGATGACAGGACCTCCGTTTATTCTTCCGTTCTCCATTGCTGCGCTTGGAATCATTAACTTATTATTAATTTGGTTTTGATGGGAGGGGTCATAATGTCGCACCCAAAAGAAACGTATTACCCAGAATATAATGTGTTATCAGAATGGGATGAATGGGATCCAACTACTCAGTCTGTTCTTAAAAAAAGACTTTCGCATAGTGAAACCACTTTTTTTAATGAGGATGAAAAGGATGTTCTCCTTGCACTCATCCCCATTTTATTTCCTTCCCACCTAGGGGATATCTCCATGAATATACTTCCTCTCTTTGATGACCGCTGCCAAACCATGAATGGATTTGCAAAAGGCAGCTCGATGAAAAAGTTACATGTTATTAAGGCAGGGCTTGAGGGGCTTTTTAAACAAACGTTTGATCAACATAAACAGCCTTTCTCCGCACTAGCTGAAAATATACAAAAGCAGATGATTAAAGATTTAGAACTGAATATAGGCTACAAAAATATTTGGCAGGATGTATCACCACATCTATTTTTTACAACAGTCATGAAAGAGCTATTACCGATCATATACTCTGATCCGTCTACATGGTCTAAGATTGGCTATGGAGGCCCTGCGTACCCTCGAGGTTATTATGCTTTTGGACCCAAGCAATTCGATAAATGGGAGGCTCAAATGCATGAGTGATATTGATGTATGTATAGTTGGCATGGGTGCATCTGGAAGTGTAGTAGCGGCTGAGCTTTCAAAAGCTGGGTTAAAGGTGGTTGCCCTAGATGCTGGGCCATTACGTGAACCAAAACGTGATTTTGCAAGTGATGAACTAGAAGCAGAAAAGTTATTTTGGAATGACCCTAGAATTAGCATAGGGAATGATCCCTTGAACCTATCAAGAAGTAACTCTGGTAAAGGGGTCGGAGGTAGCGCTGTTCATTATACCGCCCAAATGCTTAGATTCCATCACTCTGATTTTAGAACGTATTCTGAAGAGGGGGTTGGCGAGGATTGGCCTATTCAATATGAAGATATTGAACCTTATTATGACCGAATGCAGAAAACCCTTCAATTATCAGGACCCAATAAATTTCCATGGGAGCCGTATGGAGGTCCATTCCCTCTCCCTCAGCATCATGATCTTAGTAATAATTCCTTAAAATTCAGAGAAGGTTGTGAAAGCCTCGGCCTTAATCACTCTGTATCACCTTTAGCCATTTTATCGGTACCACATCATGACCGAGAGCCTTGTATCAACCGTGGTTTCTGCGAAGAAGGATGTATGCCTGATTCAAAAACCACTCCTTTGAATACCTTTGTACCAGAAGCTGTTAGACATGGGACGACAGTCATAAGTAATGCAATGGTTACACAGCTAGTCATGAATAAGGACGGCTCAATCAGTGGTGTGATTTATGTGAAAGACGGCAGGGAGCATGAGCTCAAAGCCCGGTTGGTCATTCTTGCCTCATACACAATTGAAACGCCTCGCCTTCTTCTTAACTCTGCTAATACAATGTTTCCTGATGGGGTTGCCAACTCTAGCGGAGTGGTCGGCAAGTACATTATGGTTAATACCAATGACCAAATGATCATTAAATATAATGATGAAATCAGAATGTATCGCGGGAATCCTGTCCAGGCGATTACCCTTGACCCTTATGAACAAGGAAAGAAAGAAGGCTTTGCAAGAGGCTTTATCATGAATTCATATGGGCATCGTCCAGTCCGTTTAGCGAGCCTTTTCTTTGATAATGATTCAAGTCGTTATGGAGAAAAACTTCGTGAGATCATGTTAGATTATAATCATTATGGTTCCTTTGCCATGCTAGGCGAGGTGCTACCACAGGAGCAGAATCAGGTTACTTTAAGTAATGAGAAGGATGAATATGGCCTTCCAGTTCCTAAGGTTAACTTTTCCTTCCATCAAAATGACTTAAAGATCCGGAAAGCGGCAAAGGATTTACTTTCGAATGTAGGGATTGCCTCTGGTGGTGAGCCACTTTATCATCTGAAGATGACGGCTCATTTGATGGGTGGCTGCAGAATGGGGACTAACCCTGCCTCATCCGTTGTTAATAGTTTTGGGCAAACACATGATGTGAAGAATTTGTTTATTGTGGGGACACCAACCTATGTAACAGCTCCATCGGCAAACCCAACATTAACTACCTATTCTCTTGCCCTTCGTTCATCAGAGTATATACTAGAGCAAATGAAAAAACAGGCGATTTAAACACAATATGACTAATTCTCATATTGTGTTTTTTATTTTTAATTTAGCTGTGTTAAAGTAGAGTGTTGACTTTTAGCAGAGTTGATTGAAGTGGAAGGACGCGAGACTCCTGTGGGAGAAGCGTGGTGAAGGAGACCCCGCAGGCGGTAACGCCGAGGAGGCTCCCGAACCCGCCCACGGAAAGCGAGTGTCCTGGAACGGAAATCAACAACAGACTTTAATTTAGGAACTATAAAATTAGGACATCCTGTTTCGTTCTAATTAATGTCCCCTCCTCATAAACCTAACATCGTACCCAAACAAAGGAGGAGATTGTCATTACAAATGAACGAAACGAGAATAGGCAGAATAAAAACCTGTTAAAAAACACATCCAATCATGCAAACGACCTGGTTCATAAGACGGTTGATACTGCCAATAACATCGTGAAGAGCGTTTCTGGTGAAGGTGGCCTTGTTGGGAAGGTAACTGATTCAACAGCCGATATTGTCAAAAATGTTTCTAATACAGGGAATCAGGTAATCGGCAAAACCGTTGATACAACGACCAAGACCTTTAAAGATACAACCGGGAAAATTTTTAAAAGAAAATAGTACTTACATGTTGAGCTACGTCCCTCGCGCGTAGCTTTTTTATTTTTCACGAAATCGATACATAATTAGTACATAGCTAGCTTGTTTTATAGACCTTGTTTGCATTACAATTTTAATAGAAAAAATTAAAGTTGGTGGAAGATGAAGTCTAAAAGGAAACAAACACAGATCGAAAACCTGTTTTTTGCTTCATGGGCAATCTCGGTGATTGCTACAATGGGCAGTTTGTTTTTTTCTGAGGTGTTAAAATATATCCCTTGTGAGCTCTGCTGGTATCAACGGATATTTATGTACCCACTCGTGTTACTGATGGGAACTGCGTTAGTTAAGAAAGAGTACAAGTCTTTATCTATTTATGTTCTTCCATTTTCAATTATTGGTGGAGCAATTTCTCTTTATCACTACTCAATCCAGAAAATTGATTTAATGGCTGATGCCTCTATTTCATGTGGAGTAGTTCCCTGCACAGGTGAATATATAAACTGGCTTGGATTTATCACCATCCCATTTCTAGCATTAACCGCTTTTACTGCGATTACTATTTTACAGATTATGATCTTAAAAATAAGAAAGGAGCAATCATAACATGAAGAAAGTCATTATATTTCTAGCAGTGATCATTGCCTTGTTCGGGGCTTTAGCGTTTGTTACTAATTACTCTAACCAACAAGCATCAGAGGGAAATCCATATGGAAAGGAAAAGCTAAAGTCTGCAACCATTGCTCAATTGGATGATCCTAACTATGAAAATCAAATTCTACCGGACGAGCTAAAGGAAAGATTGGATAATAAAGAAAGCTTAACCGTTTATTTCTACAGCCCAGAATGTGCTTTTTGTAAGGAGACCTCTCCAGTAATTGTTCCGATGGCAGAAGAATTAGGGATGGAGCTCCCATTGT
This sequence comes from Bacillus sp. AK128, assembly GCF_053903075.1. Classification (NCBI taxonomy): domain Bacteria; kingdom Bacillati; phylum Bacillota; class Bacilli; order Caryophanales; family Bacillaceae; genus Bacillus; species Bacillus sp. AK128. The sequence goes on from NZ_CP096379.1 coordinate 3,522,534, forward strand.
TTAACTTATTAGAATTTGAAGAAGGCTTCCCAACCTACCAAATAACGAGTACTCCAACCGTCGTTAGATATGAAGACGGTGTGGAAGTAAACCGTGTAGAAGGAAAAGTCAGTGATGAGCAATTCCAGGCTTGGTTCGAACAGTATGCAGAATAGTTTATAGATTAAAACACTTACCTGGAGCCTATAAAAAAGGAACTCACTACCTTGTTATTCAAGGGTGAGTTCCTTTTATTTTTTATCCAAACTCTACACACTTATTTTCCGTGTAGCTTCATTTGTCGTCCATTGCTTTAAATGGTTTTCAGATTCTTGCTGTTCCTTCTTTTTCTTCTGTTTGTCTAAAACTTCCTTTAATCCTACCCCGAACAAGTTTAGACCCATTATCAAAATAGCAATAAAGAGGGATGGGAAAAACGTAATCCATGGTGCTGTCTGAAGATCCCTGATCGCATCAGAAAGTAAGGATGCCCAGGTGTATGTTAGGTTTTCAACAGTTAAGCCAAAATTTGGATCCCAACTAAGTTCCTGGGCCAGAAATACATCTACAATTCCAAGTCCACCGAGTAGAACCATAATCCGAGCCATGTCACTTATAAAAATATACATGATTTTTTGGTAGATATTCGGAATATAATGTCTAATGATAATATTGTACCAGTTTGTTCCAGTTGCAACAGCTGCTAACATGAACTCTGTTCTATTAATTTTTGTGAATTCTTGTCTCATGATTTCACCAATCCGACCAATGTCTAAAAGAGCAATAAAGATTACTAGGACCATATATCGCCCAGCAGACTCTTGTATGGGAGGTATACTCCCGATTAACATGACTAAGATAATCGTTGGTAAAAAGGAGAGCATACTATTTGAGAAACCAAGTAGATTCCTTGCTCCTTTATGCACAGAGGCAAAATAGCCAAGCGGTATGCTAATGAAGAATCGAATAGCGGCAATCACCAATAGCTGTAGGAGCGTTTCTCTAGCTCCGTGTATAATAATACTGAATAAATCCCGGCCTTCCCGATTTGTCCCAAACCAATAATCTTCCCCTGGTGGCATAGGGGCTTTAAGTAATTTACCGTTTTCATCGTACCCAATCCGAAAACCTTTCAATTCGTTATCCACAAAAGGCATACTCGGTCCAATAATCGCCATCATTACAATTCCACCCAAAAGGAGCACCCCTAGATTAAAAGCAGGATATTCCTTAATAAAGGTAAAGATCGTTTTAATGATTTTTATAAATGAGAATGTTTTAACCAAATTAATGCTTCGCTTAATAAATATGTAAAGTATTAGTTTGATAAGTTTATATATCCCCTTTATAACCTTAAAAGGTAGTTTAATTAGTGTATATATTCCCATCAATAACTTTTGTGGGAATACCTTTAGAGAATTAAAAAGTTTATTTGGAAATGACTTGATGAAATGACGGACTCTCTTTAAACGATTAGCTCTGATTGTCACATCGGACAATTCTTGCTCAAGGCTAGATGGCGTAATAAATAGCTTTATAATGTCTGTAATCCATGAAGTGATTAATACTAGTAAAAGGAAAGGCATAAGAAGTCCTAAGACTACAGTTGCGTCGTTTGCTTTAAGCGACATAATCAACTGCTGACCGGCACCACCATAGAAAGTTAGTCTTTCAATAATAGGCAAACTGCTGATAATAAATAACATTAGGGTTTGCGTGTAACCTAGAATCGTTGGCCATGCATTCCATAGCAAATGCTTTAGTGTAATGATTGTTTGACCTGTACCTTTGGACATGGCAGTTCTTACATAATCCCTATCTTTTTCAATCATCAAAGAATGAAAAGTAATATTTGAGATGTAAAAGATAGGGGTAATACAGATAATCAAAGTAGGAAAAAAGAGATTAAACCATGTTTCATCTCCAAATAAATCTAACTCAATCAAATCTGCCCGTATTAGTAATATTAATCCATACTGAATGGCAATAAGAAGAAAAAAATCTGGAACCGTACCAAAAAAGAGATGGTTGATCTTGTGTAGTCTATTCTGTACTTTTTTCTCTCTGACCAGAAAATGAAGGATTCCTAACAGGATTCCAAACACAATACTGATGATAAAAGCAGGAATGATGATTTTTAAGCTTTTTCCATAACGATCAGCAACAATTTCGTTAACAGGAACTGCAGTCCACTGTATCGACATCCCGAACGATTGATTACCAATTAAATTCTTGTAATAGTCAAAAATTGCTTGAGACATAATACTTAAATTAAATTTATTCACAAAGAACTCATAAATAGTGGATATGTATACTAAATAAATGATTACGATAGAAGCAAGAAAAAGGAGAACAGAACTTCTTAACATTTTTTTCATCAGCATAACCATAAGTTTTTTTACCCCTCTATTAAAATATAAACTTAATATAATGGTAATAAATGTAAAAATCAACCTTTAAATAGTAAGCAACTCCCAGATTAATTCTAGTTTCATAGGATATTATTTTTACAATATAATTAGTTAGAGGAGATTTATATCTAGTAATGATCCATTTACCGCTTCATATATCGTTTTAGAAAAATAATTTTAAGTAGAAAAGAAATTAATCATTTAACAAAAAACACAAATAAGCAGTCACTTTTTTAGTGAACTGCTAAGCAGTACAACCAGCTTGTACCTAAGTATTCGTAAAATATTAAAACTACTTATTTAAAAAGAAATAAACGAGTCCATCTTGAAGCTCTTCTTCTTGAATAAAATGTAGCTTCTTCATTAAATGAATGGATCGCTCATTATTAGGGTCCACCGTTGCGTCCATTTTAGTTAATTCCATTTGTGAAAACCCAAATAGAATCACTGTTTTCATGGCTTCATGCATAAACCCCTGGCCCCAGTAAGCCCTTGCTAAATCAAAGCCAACTTCAGCAACCAATTCGTCATTCCCTTTCCTTAAGTAGTGAAAGCCTACCGTACCTATGAACTCCTCCGTACTTTTCGTAAAGATTCCCCATCTACAACCCGAGTCCTCCATATGGAAACGAATGATTTCTTCTGCTTCCTTAAGATCTTTACATGGCTCTATATCCATGAATCTTGTAACCTGCTCATCTGAAAAATGGTTATGTACTTCTTCTAAATGGGTTAGATTAAGAATTTGAAGGTTCATTCGTTCGGTTTCAAGGGATGGATACTTCTGTTTATGACTGACACTGTTCACTTGATTTCCTCCTTATCACTATTTTAAAAAAAACTATTTTTGCATACTTTGTTGCTATTTTAACTAAAAATGAATTTTTATTGGGTCCGTTGATTTCCGCTACAGGCACTCGCTTTCCGCGGGGCGGGCGGTGAGCCTCCTCGGCTTTGCCTGCGGGGTCTCACCTGCGACAAAGCGAATTCCTTTGTCGATGTCCCGCTGCTCCCGCAGGAGTCGAGTACCTTCCACTCCAATCAACTCTATGTTTTAACAAAGATAACCCCCAAAAAAATCTTTACGAAAAGAGCCTCCTAAACTACCCTAGTTTTAGTTCGACGTCATTTCTTCTTTATCCTTTTCTTCAATAATATAAAAAAGACGAATTCAGAAATGAATTCATCTTCTTGTTTTACATGATGTAATGACTTGTTGGTTTTGAGTATAAACTAATGCATTCTTCCTTCGCCTTTAGGAATTGCTCAATCTTGAGAGGAAATTTATAACCATAGTCCTCAAGAATACCAGTATTTTTTTCAAAAATTTCACGATGATGATTCTCTAATTCTTCATGTCTAATTGTTTCAATCACTGCAATCAATGATTGCATACCAGAAATTAATTGAAAGGCCTCTTTAAGAGTACCGTTATATAGATCAGTGTTCTCTGGTAATAGAACATGAAGACTCTTCAACTCATTAATAAACTGATCAGAGAAATAATGAGGGAAAACCTCGCAGTACATGTAATTAACTAGCTCTTTAATATAGTTCTCTTGTTCAGGAGTTGAAGCTGTTACAATTTTCATGATTAGCCCACCTTTTTAATGCCGATTCTAATGTATAGCTATACGTTACCATATTCTATTCTTAAATTGCTAAGGTAAGTCTTTCCGGCTTAACCATTTCCTATATAGCTCGGTAAATACTTGCATGAAAAGAAGGCATAATATCGACTAGATTAAACTTTTCACCCATAATATAGTAGCAATTACATAAACTAATACATGCTTCCTCTGGAAAAAAACGAGGAAAAACATTTATAAACACGGATGAAAAAGTTGTGTTAATTTTCTCCATTCTTCATAATGAAAAGGAATGTAGAGAGGGGTATTATTTTGGAATTATTACTGTTTATTTTACTAGGTGCATGTGTAGGGGTCTTATCAGGTTACTTTGGAATTGGTGGAGGATTTGTGCTCACCCCTATTTTATTATTAATGGGACTCTCTCCTATTATAGCGATCGCAACAAGTTTACTGTACACCATTGGTACATCTTTCTCAGGAATTATTGCTCATTTTAGAATGAAAAATATTGAATTTAAGATTGGTTTACTTGTCGCTATTTCAGGATTATTAGCTACTCAATTAGCACATCCATTTGTGATGCTACTGGAGGAGCTTCGTATTGAAGAAATAACCATTCCCATCTTTTATATCCTATTAGCTGGCTATTTTGCTTATACCTTACTATCTTATAAAAAGAAGGATCACAACCCGCAAACAAAAAAGAAAAACACTTGGCTAATTCCTATCCTGATAGGCTTAGCAGGAGGGTTTATATCGACCACCTTGGGAGTGGGTGGTGGATTTATTATTGTTCCATTACTACTTTCATTTGTAGGCTTGGCGCCGAGAAAAGCTGTAGGAACTAGTCTTTTTGCCGTACTTTTTATTGTTATAACTGGATTTATTACATATTCAACCAATACAACGATTGATTACTCATTTGCCTTTACACTTATTATTGGAGCCCTTATTGGTGGTCAAATTGGTGCTTATTTGACCAGATTATTTAAGGATGCTGAGATTAAAAGGTATTTGGGTATCCTTTATGTGTTTACGGTTATTAATATGATTCTTAAAATCATGGGCTTTTCTACTGTTGGTTTAACAATTTCGTTAGGCTACATCGGATTTTTACTAATTATGTTTACCTTGAGATTTATTCAGTTTTTAAAACAAAGAAAAATAGATAGTCAAAGAGGTGAAGCTTCTTGATTCAAGCTGAAAAGAAAGGGGAATGGTTAGTCCTAACTTCTCCCTCCTCTTGGGAAGGACAAGCAGTTGAAGAAGTAGTTAAAGGACAGATTGGCGTACCTAAAAAGCTTCTTCATGAGCTTCGAATGAATAAAGGCATTTTAATGAATGGACAATCGAGTTCTTGGCAGCAAACCATAAAAATGAGGGATCGACTTTATATTCAATGCTTTAAAGAAGAGGAATATGGCGTTTTACCACAGGACTTACAAATCAATGTTGTGTATGAGGATGATCACTTACTTATAGTAAATAAGCCGCCACATATGGATACACATCCAAACGAGAAAGACCAGCTAGATACATTAGCAAACGGGGTCGCTTATCATTGGCAGCTCCTTGGATTACAGACAAAGGTACGTCATGTGCACCGCTTAGATCGCGATACGAGTGGCGTAATCTTATTTGCCAAGCACTCTCTTGCCAGTGCATTACTGGATCAAGCTTTAGAAAAGAGAGAAATTACTAGAACCTATGTGGCCATTGTTGAGGGTGTCCTAAAAAAGAAAAAAGGAACAATCAATGAATCCATCGGAAAAGATCGTCATCATCCAACAAGAAGAAGAGTCTCACCAACAGGTCAGCAAGCTGTTACTCACTATGAAGTACAATCAACCAATAAAAAGTTAGACACCTCAATGGTGAAACTCCAGCTAGATACTGGGAGAACTCATCAAATTCGAGTTCATATGAGTCATATTGGTCACCCCTTAGTAGGAGACCAGTTCTATGGGGGACAAACTTCGCTACTTCAATATCAAGCTTTACATGCTATTTCACTTAGCCTAACTCATCCATTTACAAAGGAAGTATTGACTGTTGAAGCTCCTTTACCCTCTCATTTTGAGAGCTTAGTTAACATTACATGAGAATACAATCATTATAAAAGAACGATTAAAAAACCAGGTGAAGCTAATCATAAACCGTTCCGTTTTGGGGTGCATATCATGTAATTGATAATCAAAATGGCGTGTAAACTGACAACAGTTTTGACACGCCATTTTTTAATTTATGAATTTTTTGAGCCATGAAGACACAAAGCTCTTCTTCAACTAAGGATCATATAATTGATGAAGGAATATAAACTAATTTTATGCAATCGTCCTTTTTTATTTGCCTACTTAACTGTATTCTTGTACTCTGCAGCAATTATTTTTTTGTTAGTTGTTTTCCATCAAAATAAACTCCCTTTAAATTAATAAACTATTTGTTCTTCATTTAAATACTTTCTCCAATAAATAAATATTATTATTTCTTAAAACCACTTGCTTGAAACGGTCCCTCTACTGTGACAATTCCTATATACCGTGCAATCTCTTGTGGAGTTTCCTTTAACTCATTTTGTAGCCATTGTTGTATGACACCTAAGTGGGCTGAAACTATATAAGAGAGCAAATACTCTCTAGGCACTTTCATGCGATCTTCATTTACTTCTACTTCTTTTAAAAATACCTTCCCGATGTTTGTTTTAATATATTCCTTTAGCTTAATCTGAAAGGCCACATTTCCATTCGGTCCAAGGACTGCTTTCATAAAAGCCGCATTGTCCTTAATGTACTCCAGTAATTTTACTGAAAACGCAAGCGGTTTCTGATTTTCACTAAATTTCCTTAAATCATCCACTTTAATATCCTTTGCAATGTCTTCAATTTCATGGAAAATTTCGTTTTCACATTTTTCTAGCAAATCAAACTTATCCTGATAGTGCAAATAAAAAGTGCCACGATTTATATCTGCACTTGTTGTAATATCTCTGACTGTAATTGATTCAAACCCCTTTTCCTCTATTAATACTGCTAGTGCCTCCCGAATCAATCTTTTCGTGCGAGCAATTCGACGGTCAACCTTTTGTTCTGACATTTTACACACCCACTTTTGAATTTTTTTAGAGATTATGAACAGAAGACCTTTAAAGTGTTGATTTCACAACAATAACGTAATTACTGATTATTGAATTCATTAATATACAAATTATAATAGATACTGTGGTCATTAATCAACACAGTGTTCATTATAAGGAGGAAGAGATTGTTATGAAATTCTTTAAACAAAAATTAGTAGTATTGTCACCTTTACTTGTCCTTACAGTTGCTCTTATTTTTTCACTTACATTGGTTCCATCTATTAACCCTACTCCGAAGAATATGCCGATTGCCATCGTCAACGAAGATGAAGGCGTTGAAATTCCGAAGCAAGGGAAAATGAATATGGGGAATGCACTTGTTGAAAAAGTTCAATCTATGTCCAGAGAAAACTCTAATGAAGAAACGATTATTAATTGGATATCTATATCAGATAGAGACACGGTTATGGAAGGATTGAACAATAAAGAGTATTATGCAGCACTCATCATCCCTAACGATTTTAGCCAAGACCAAGCTTCACTTCAATCACCAAAACCTTCTTCACCTAACATTGAAATATTAATTAATGAGGGGATGAATGCTACAGCCGCAAGAATGGCTGGACAAATGCTTACCGGAATTACTGAAAACATCAGTCAAAATGTGTCAATGCAATTACTTGCTGGATTTGAAAAGAAAGGAGAGAATATACCAGCTAATCAGGTTGCTCTATTAATAGATCCACTTACTGTGACTGAAACAAATGTTAACGCAGTTGGAAAACATAGTGCAAACGGGAATGCACCTGTTTCATTCATTCAACCACTTTGGATGAGTAGCATCGTTGGGGCAGCTATTGTCTTCTTTTCAATGAGGAAAATGAAAATGGTAAACAGAAGAGAAAGTCTCTTATCAAAACTCACTCAGACTGTTGCTGGATCTCTTTTATCCTTTATTGTTGGATTGGGGTTAACCGGTATTTTGGACAGTTGGTTAGGCTTCCATATTCCAAACTTTTTAGACACAGCATTATTTGTGAGCTTATCCTATTTAACTTTCTTTTTGCTAATATCCGCCGTAACTAATTGGTTTGGTTTTAAAGGTATTGGAGTATTCGCTTTACTCTTTTTCTTTGGGATACCACTTTTATCAATGCCTCCTGAATTTATGTCTGCCTTTTACCGAGACTGGATTCACTCTTGGCTGCCAATGCGATTTAGTGTAGAAGGTCTCCGCAACTTATTGTATTTTGGAAAATCTTTAAGTTTTGATGGGCCAACCCTAGCTCTATTTAATATTTCATGGATCAGTTTTTTAATCATATTTGTTTCGGCTTTTAAACCAATACCACAAAATGAGCAAGGCAACATTAAAGAGAACATCCAAGAGGGGTGATTGGAAATGACAGAATTACTGGAGAAAAAGGTAAGAAATCTAGATGATCTCATAGAATTCATGGAAACGAAGCCTCGAAATTTTGGAGAACTAGTTCATTCAGCAGCTGATTCAAAGCCACGTCGTTCTTTTGCACCATTAATTCCTAAGAATGAGACATCGGTTAAAAACTTTACGTTTTCACAAAAATTAAAAATTGCGCCTAGAATGGCTAGATTAATGAAGGGAATGTGGAATGGTAAACGTTACTATAGTAAAAGAGTTGAATCGAAACAAACAGAAGCTCCAATGGAAGTTTTTGATGAAATAAAACAATTGGCTCAAAGATTAGGAGCAATTGATGTAAAGTTCGTAAAGGATTTACCTTTGAAGCAAGTATTTAAAGGTAAATCAATACCTCATCAAAACGCAATCGTGTTCACTGTTGAGATGGACAATGAAAAAATCCAAACTGCCCCGAGCTTTGAATGCTTTGCTGAAGTAGCAAAGGGATACGGTGATTTGGCTGTCATTTCAAATGAAGTGTGTGGGTTTATTCGAGAAAAAGGGTACTCTGCCTATCCAAGCACGGCAATGGGAGGACAAATGGATTACGTTGCAATTGGTGAATTAGCAGGTTTAGGAGCAATCGGATATCATGGACTTCTAATTACACCTGATGCCGGAGCTAGAGTTCGAATAAGTACCATTTATACAGATATTGATACGTTTTCTGTCGAGACAGAAAATCCACACCTATGGGTACGAGATTTTTGCTCATACTGTAGAAAATGTGTTCGAAGCTGTCCAGTTCAAGCAATTAACACTGAACCACAAATGAATGAAAATGGAGATATAACGTGTATCGATTATAAAACATGCATTAAATATTTCTCTGCAAATTTTGGTTGTGCAAACTGTATTAAAGTATGCCCTTTCAGTACAGCAGGTTATCATAAAATACACAAGGGGTACTTAAAGAAAAAGGGAGTAAATGAGAGAACTGACAATTAAGTAACTCTAATTTAGAATGAATAGATGAAAAGAGGCACTCGGTAAGCTCGAAAGGGTTTTGGACTGCCTCTTTCTATCATACTTAACGAGTGCCATTCCTTTAATCCAAATAACTGCTCCGTTAATAAATCCCACAAAAATAGCACTTCTCCTTCTTGAAGAAATGCCCCCGTTAACCATCCAAAGTGCCTTTCCTTTTATCTGAAGTAAATTATATCTTTCCAATCATACGCTTTATCTGCAACTCCAATTCTTTGAGCTGGCGTGAGTTTCTGATCCATTTTATAGGCTTTATAAGGTGAACAGAAATTGTAATATGTCCTAAAAATAGTAATCCGTATTGGGCATATTCAGGATTAAAATTAGAGTAGATATAACTTTTTCCATCTCCTCTTGCAGATACTAGCGGTCTTTCTAATATGGTAATACCTCTTCGAATTTGATTAATAAAAGTATCTTTTGCTTTGTTGTTTACCTTTTGAATGAGTCTAGCAAGCTCTCCTGGTTCCATTGAACTTACATCTGTTGTAACATCTACTGTGGCCCAACCGGTATCCTTAAAAGGAAGTGGATGTGTAATTGGGGTTTGAGCCCATTTACGAAATGTTTTCTCTTCTTTATTCACTATTTCAAAAAAGGGGTGGCTTTTTAGTTCATCTTCAAGCTTAAGTCGAGCTATTTGGAATATGCTTTTTTCATCCATACCTAATGACTTTGCCCGTTCCTTTAGTTCAGTCCGCGCATCTCTATAATCCTGTATATTTTCTGGTAGTGAATTACTTTTGTCTTCCAATTTATAAATGAAATGATGTAAATCGCTAAGTCTCACTTCTTTGAAAAGACACTCATTAACGCAGATATTATTGAGGAATCATCATAATCTGTTACAAATCGCCATTCTTTTACTTGTTTTGCTATCAGAATCTAATTTATATCTTTGGGGTTTACCCTTAGCGTCATGTTTCATTTGGGGTAACCCGACGCTTGAACAAAATGGATTTATACAGCAGTTCATTTGAATTACAAACTCTTTTCCTTTTAAAAAGACCTTAACCTGGTCGAAACAATGTATGTCTAAATTTCGTTGCAAAACGGTTAGGCTGTAATTTTTCATAAAACTCCTTGCGTTCGAGTAATTCAGCCTGAGACACCGGTATTTCAATTTCAACCAGATTGTCCGTTCTATCGACCAACCTCTTTAATTTAGCCACTTATCTTTTCCTCGTTAATCATTAATTGTTCAATCATTCTCTTATTTCTGCGTTTTCGAAGGATCCAATCAAGAAATTTCTCATCTTCTAAAATATTTTTCAAAAAACGGTCAACAATCTCGCTTTCATTTAAGTGGGTATATTCTGCATAGTATTTAACAATCGCTCTAGTGTGGTCTGTTACTTTCCAATCAACTTTCTTACCTAGATCCTCTTTTGGTTCAATGAACTTCATAAAATTGACCACCCAAATGACAATAGAGTTGACAGTCAAATTGACAATGATTTTTTCTTGTACAACAAGTATTTTCACAAGTAAACACTATTAAACATTTGGGTGTCAATTGAAGGGGATAAATTCAGAAAAGCTCGTCAGAATAACAAAAATGGCGTGGTCATTTCACACGCCATTTTCTATGTCATTTCGTTCATATGCACCTCAAATCTGAACGGTTTAAGCTAATCAGTCACCTGGTTTATTATTTCTTCTAGATAACTAGACGGTGTCGCAACTCCAACAATCTCTTTTGTATCAATATCTGGATTTTGCAGGGTGGCAAATATTACACCAATTACCTCGCCGTTCTTATTAATCACCGGACTCCCACTGTTTCCTTTATAAATAGGAGCCTCAATCATCATGACAGGAAGGTCCCATCCTGATAATTTTGTTTCCCCTATGATTTCTCCCTCATTCGCTATTTGAGTAAAGCTGAGTGGATTTCCAATAAAGGTTACATGGTCACTAACCTGCCAGTTCTTTGTGAAGTTAAAAGGTAAAACAGGTAGGTCATTTGCTTCAATATCAACAATCGCAATATCAAGCTCAGGATATGTAGCAATCACTTTGCCTGCATATGAATCACCTGCTTTAAAGTGAACATTCACATTCGATGTATGGTCAACCACATGTTCATTCGTTATAATAAGACCGTTTGCTTCAACATTAAAGCCGGTCCCCTTAACCCCAGCCCATTCAATCGTTACAACTGACTGCTTCATCTCTTTAATATTTTCTTGCTGTGACAACCTAGCAGATACAGCAAGGAATTCAACAGCTGGTAGGTTAATAATTTTAGGCCATATCGCAAGACCATTGACCAATAATACCAAGACAAGAATCCCACCAATTACTCTAGAGTATACTTTTTTGCGATTTTTCTTTTTCTTTTTTAACTCTTCATATTTCTCATCATATTCTTCGTTGAAGAAGGCGTCGTAGTCAAAGTCTTCCCTCTCATGCTCAAAAGGACCTTCGTTTTTTTCTTCTAAATCCTTATCCATTCTTCTCCTCCAAATTTGTAAGTTACTACTATTATTTACAATTCCCATCAATCTGTACAGTACTGAGCTTATCATTTAGTTTGCACCAAAAAAGTCGACAAAATATGACATCTTTCTGTTAAAATAAAACTGGGTAAAACAAAAAAGGGGATTATAGTGATGTCCGTTACACTTAGAACATATTTCGTTATTATTTTTTCATTATTTACTATAGTTTTAACTGCTTTTCTTAGTTTTACAATAAGTAAAGAATCTGGACAGGAAGTTAAAAAGCAAATTGGCGAAAACTTAGCAAGAGACTCCTTTCAAATGGCTGATAAATTAGATCAGTTTATGTGGTCCCGTTACGGGGAAATTACCGTCCTTACTAAGCTAGACGTTTTACGAGATGCTAACAATATACAGTCAATCACTGATTTATTAAATGAGTTAAAAACAAGCTTTCCTTCCTTCTCTTGGATCGGCTTTACCGACCATCAAGGAACAGTACTAGCATCAACCGATGATATATTAAAAGGAATGGATATATCTGAAAGACCTGTTTATTACGAAGCTCTTGAAGATACCTTTATCGGTGATGTTCATGAAGCGGTATTACTCGCTAAACTTCTTCCGAATCCAACTGGTGAACCTATTAAATTTGTTGACATAAGTGCTCCTGTACAAAACAAAGAAGGAGAACTTGTTGGCGTCCTAGCATCCCACTTAAGCTGGGAATGGGCTGAGGAGATAACCGAAACTGTGATTCAACCTCTTCAGAAAAAAGAAAAGGAACTAGAAGTCTTTATTGTCAGTAAAAATGATGACACGATCCTTTTGGGACCAAGAGATATGATTGGGCAGCCATTACACATTAATGCTGTGAACCAAGCACAAACCAATAAAAATAGTTGGTCTATAGAGCAGTGGCCTGATGGGAAACATTATGTGACAGGTTACGCGCTGGCTGATGGATTTCTTAATTATCCTGGACTAGATTGGGCTGTGATTACTCGCCAACCAGAGGCAGTTGCCTTTTACTCCGTTCAAGAACTAAAAGAAAACATCATAACATTGGGATTATTTTCTACAGTCCTTTTTGCTGTAATGGGCTGGTACTTAGCTGGAATTATATCTAATCCACTAAAGCAGATTGCAGTGACAGCAGACAGATTGAAAAATGGTGAAAAATTAGAAATTCCTATAAAAAAGGGAATCCGAGATATTGAAATCCTTTCTACCTCACTTCGCCATTTAATCGAAACTTTGGTTAAAACAGAGACCGATTTAGGAAAAATGGAAATGATTGCTCACCAGGATAAGTTGACAGGTCTTCCTAACCGATTAGCACTTGATGTGTATATAGAAGAGGCAATCCGAACTTTGCAAAACCCTAATCAACATCTATTATTTTTATATGTTGACCTTGACGGGTTCAAATCAGTAAATGATACTTTAGGCCATTATCACGGAGATTTATTATTAAAGGCCGTTGCCAACCGAATAAAGGGCTGTTTACGTAGTAATGAATTTGTATGTCGTTTGTCTGGTGATGAATTCCTCATTGTGGTAAAGTCGAATTCTGCTAATGGTCATTCAGAAGGTAAAGCGGTTGGAAATCGTATAATTGAAGTAATAAATAAGCCTTTTGAAGTGGAAACAGAAGTAATTAACATTAGCTGTAGTATCGGAATTTCATTATGGGATAATGAAAATGAAGACCCGTACACGGCAATCCGACATGCCGATAAAGCTCTCTATTTATCAAAAGACCATGGGAAAAATCAATTAACTTTTTATAAGTAAGTAACGAGCCTTATATTCCTAACTAGGGAAAAGCTCATCAGCATAATGTACTAGCGTGAATCGATATTGATTCACGCCTTTTTTATACCCGCAAAAAGCTAGTGTACTCTAACGAAAACAACTTACTATATTAAAAAGCATTTAAAAAATCTGACACTAGGTAAAACTAATGTTATGATGGATAGCGACTATGATTCGGAGTGGTGAAAATGACAAAAGTAATTTTGGAACGAAAAAGAAAAAAACGTATAGAGCAAGGACATCCTTGGGTTTATCAGAGTGAGGTTAATCGAATTGAGGGTGAATATGAACCTGGTGACATCGTGGATGTATACAACCATCAAATGCATTTTCTAGGAAAAGGGTATATTAATCCAAGATCGCAAATGATTGTTAGAATTCTTACATACAAAGAAGAAGAAATAAATGAAGCCTTTTTCATTAATAAAATTCAAAAGGCTTGGGAACTTAGAAAATTATTAATTCCAAATGTTGATTCATGTAGAGCTATTTATGGTGAAGCAGATTTTCTACCAGGTCTAGTTGTCGATAAGTATGAGGACACACTAGTTGTTCAAATTATGGCTCTAGGTATGGAAGTCAGAAAAGAATGGATCCTTAAAGGATTATTAGAGACATTCAAGCCTAAAGCAATTTACCTAAGGAATGATGTGTATGTTCGTGAGCTTGAAGGTCTTGAACAAGAAAAGGGATTTTGGTATGGTGATGGACCAACAGAGGTAGTCATTGAAGAAAACAATGTAAAGTACTTAGTCGATATAAAAGATGGTCAAAAAACTGGATTTTTCTTTGACCAACGTGAAAATAGATCGGCCATCAAGCCTTTTATTACATCTGATACCACCTTGTTAGACTGCTTTACACATACCGGTTCCTTTATGCTAAATGGTTGTTCTTACGGAGCGAAGCATGTTACAGCTGTTGATATTTCAGAACATGCCATTGAAACAGCAAAGAAAAATGCAGAATTAAACGGTTATAAAAACGTTGATTATGTGGTGGCTAATGCATTTGACTACCTAAGAGAAGCAGTTAATGAAGGAAAGCAATGGGATGTAGTGATTGTTGATCCACCTGCTTTTGCAAAATCTGCTCATGCAGTAAGAAAAGCATTAGGAGGATATAAGGATATTAATTTAAACGGGTTAAAGCTAGTTAAAGAAGGTGGATATTTCATTACTGCAAGCTGCTCTTTCCATGTCCGTTCTGATCAGTTTAAAGAGATGCTTCAGGATGCGGCTGCAGATGCAAGGAAAGTACTCCGAGAACTTCATTGGAGCGGTGCAGGCTATGACCATCCGAAGCTTTTAGCTGCAGAGGAAGGTAGCTATCTTAAATTTGGAATTTATGAGGTACATTCAAGATAAAAAAAGCGACAAGTTCACTTGAACTTGTCGCTTTACTATTATATTAAGCAGCCTGCTTTTCAGGTGTTTTTCGTTTTGACTTTACATAAGCGCCTAAGCCAATTACTGCAGCAACCACTAGTGCTTCAAAACCATACTTAATTACAGAATTTTCAAAGTAAGGCTTCATGAATGGTTCCCCTACAATCATCTTAGAGGCAGTCCATGCTAATACTGCAGCCCCAATCGTGATTATAATTGGGTAACGCTCTACAAATTTAAGGATAATTGTACTTCCCCAAACAACAATCGGAATTGAAATCAGTAATCCTAGAATAACTAATAGGAAGCTACCGTGAGCTGCACCAGCTACTGCTAACACATTGTCAAGACCCATTAGTGCGTCTGCAATGATGATTGTACGAATAGCAGCCCAAAAATTAGATCCTGCTTCAACGTTATGATCTTTTTCATCCGTAAGTAATTTATAAGCTACCCAAAGGAGTAGTACCCCACCAATTACTAATAATCCTGGGATTTTTAACAACCATACAACTAATACTGTTGCAAGTGCTCTAATTCCTATTGCCCCTACTGTTCCCCAAATGATAACCTTCTTTTGCATATGCTTTGGAAGGTTTCTAGCTGCAAGTCCGATTACAATCGCATTATCACCTGCTAATACTAAATCGATCATAATAATCGCCAGTAATGCAGAGAAAAATTCAGCTGAAAATAACTCCATTTTTTATTTCCCCCTTGTATATATCTCTTTTTAAATAGTAGCCAACTCTGCGCACTCTCTTTTTATCTCAGTAAGAAAGCTTACATACATGAAGAAAAGCCTCCACCATAACAGGTAAAGGCTCCTAAAAAAGGGAAGACCTTTACCATTCGCATGATAAAGGTCTTGCCAACAACGCTCCGTTGTCCAATAAAGCCGGTGATCTTGCGAAAATCACGGCATGACGACTTTATTGTTAAGCTACTCCCCTTTTGTTCCGAGGCTAATTAAATTATTACTTAATTATATTTCCATTTTTTACTTTTGTCTATAGTTTTTCAAAAATTGAGCAAAATTATCTAATTATTCTGATTTATTATATGTGATAAAATAATAATTATAATGTTATGCTAAGGATGATTTTGATGCCAGATTGGTCATATCACACGGTTTTTAAACCACTTTTAAACTCAATACACCCTGCTACCAGCAGAGAATTGATCCACCGCTCGATGAATATGATATCAGCTCTTCCATTTGGAGAAAAGTTCATTGAATTCCTTGGTCATATGAAGACACCCTCTACTAGTAAAAAGGAATTGTTCAATACCTCTTTTCCATCTTCAGTCGGGCTTAGCGGCAGGATTGACCCTCAGCTGACTGGAATTAATGCATTTCAACACCTTGGGTTTGGATTTATTGAGATTGGTCCGATTACAATAGAAGGAAACAAAGAGGGTCAAATAACGAAGAACGACAACCAGATTAATCAATCTAGCTCCATTTCAATAGGATTAGAAGAAGCTAAGAAGAAACTAAGTTTGATAAAAAAGAAAAGACTTCCGTTTCTCTGTAGACTAGATGGTTCATTCCATGATATACAGACGCTTATTAACACCTTTTTCACCCAAGCAGACGGTTTCATCATCAATTATCGTCCAGAATTAACCGATGTTACTTTATCGGAACTCCAAAAAAAACTTGGTGGAAAAGGAGTAATAGTCTCATTCAAACACGATGAATTAAGTGACTTGCTCAATCATGATCATTCTATATTATCCTCTATAGATGGGATTATGTTAGAGGACCCTCAACTTAAGCAAGGAGAGGAACTCAAATCAGCCCACCTAAAGCTTATTCATCACATGAACATGCTTGGCATACAGGTACCTATTCTCACCGTTGGTGGAGTTAAGGAGCCAAAAGATGCATTAGATTTATTGGACGAAGGAGCCTCGCTTATTCTTTTAGGCTTTGAGTATATTTTCACGGGCCCCGGCTTACCTAAACGGATTAACGAAGCGTTGCAACATCGAGATTCCAATCAGCAATTAGAAATTAAAGGTTGGATTTGGTACTGGCTGTTTGGGTTATGCATCCTATTAGCTGGTTTTCTTACTCTTTTGTTCAGTATGACTAAAGTGGTTTTACCCTATGATGAACTATTTCTACAAATGGTAAGAGGAGAAATTGTCGAATACAATCCACTCATTCTTAATTTTATGGCACATGACCGAATGACCCTTGCTGGGACGATGATCTCTGGTGGGTTTCTATATATGCAGCTTGCTAAACACGGAATAAGACGAGGACTTCATTGGACAAAAAAGGCTGTCAACATTGGAGGAATCATAGGCTTTTTAGGAATCTTATTATTCATTGGTTATGGTTATTTTGACTGGCTACATGCTTTGTTTTGGGTCATCCTATTGCCCTTATTTATACTAGGTCATTATAAAACCAAAGAAGCAACTCTCACACCAAGTGGAATCAATCTTAGGAACCATATCAGCTGGAAAGTCAGTTTGATTGGCCAGCTTTCTTTTGTTATATTGGGCTTCTCATTAACCATTGGTGGCATCGTTATTTCCATAATTGGAACTACATCAGTCTTCGTCTCGACGGACCTCACTTATCTATGTATGTCTGTTGAGCAATTAAATGAATTTAACAGCAGGCTTATTCCTGTGATTGCTCATGACCGGGCTGGCTTTGGAAGTGCACTATTAAGCGTAGGATTGTTGGTCTTGATGCTATCACTTTGGGGAATCCGTGAGGGAGAGCGTTGGGTATTGTGGACATTAACAGTCGGTGCTGTCCCTGCATTTTTAGCAGGTATTTTGACACATTTCTTTATTGGATACTTAGACTTTATTCATTTATTTCCTGCCTATTTGGCCTTAGCCTTTTACTTTATAGGTATTGTCTTTTTAGCCCCTTATTTACTAAAAACAAAAAAGTAACCCACGGCTGGGTTACTTTTTTCCTAATTGTCGTGATTTATTTGTAGCATTTTCCATTGCTGTTAAAACAGCTCCACGGAATTGCTGTTTTTCTAGGGTAGCAACCGCTTCAATCGTAACTCCGCCAGGCGTACAAACCTCATCCTTTAATTCACCAGGATGCTTATCTGTTTCTAGTACCATCTTGGCAGAACCTAGAACTGCCTGAGCAGCTAGCTTATAAGCCATTTTTCTTGGAATCCCGTTCATCACTCCGCCATCGGCTAGTGCTTCGATAAACATATATACATAGGCTGGAGAACATCCGCTTATAGCAGGAATCGCATCCATTAAGGATTCATCCACAATTTCGGATTTACCAAAGCTATTGAACAAGCTTGTTACTTGCTCCTTTTCTTCATCCGTTATTAAATGATTCACACATAGCACACTCATGCCCTCACCTACTAAGGATGGTGTGTTCGGCATTGATCGTACTACTTTCACTTCATGATCAAACTGACTTTCTATAAAATCAATATCGATTCCTGCAGCAATCGTGATAATGATCGTTTCTTTATTTACATTATTCTTCACTTCTTGTAGAACATCCTTATATAAATGAGGCTTTACTCCAATAAAAAGGAAATCACACGAACTCGCTACTTCTTGGTTTGAAAGAGTTACATTGATATTATACTTTTGTTCTACTAGCAGTAATGTTTCATCTGAACGAGCACTTCCAATGATTTGATTGGGTTTCACTAACGATGATTGCAGCATTCCTGTGATCATGGCCTGCCCCATCTTTCCACAGCCAATAAATCCGATCCGTTTATCCATTCTTATCAACCTCTTTCATTTGGAAACGATACTACTTAGAAGCATTAGTGCAGTTTTAACATCCATAGGTGGCAATATGTACCGTTTTAACTAATTACTCCATTCTAACAAAAACCTTTGAATAAATCGATAAACAATTGTATAACTATGTAAACTTTTTAAAAGCAATTTCACCACGACAAATTGTCATGACGACTTCTAGCTTCTCATTTAATATAACAAGGTCTGCATCCTTCCCCTTGGTAATACTTCCCTTTCGATGCTCCAGCTTTAATCGTTTAGCCGCATTAGTAGAAGTCATCTTTACTAAATCATCTATAGAGGCATTTGTGAATTCATGCATGTTTTGAAGAGCCTTTTCCATCGTTAATATACTTCCAGCAAGAGTTCCATCTAAAAGAGTAGCTCTATCTTTCCCTACTTTAATTTCTTGCCCTACAAAATCATAGGTTCCTGGCTCTAAATTTTTTGCCCGGATTGAATCAGTGATAACTAAAATGTTGTCACTTCCCTTTATCTGATAAACTAGCTCTAGCATTTTAGGATGAACATGAATTCCATCCGGAATGACCTCTACTATTAATTCCTTGTGCAAAAGAGCTCCAGCAGCAATCCCGGGTTCACGATGATGAACGCCAGACATCGCGTTAAAAAGGTGAGTGACCTGAGAGGCACCTGCTAACAAAGCCTCATGAAGCACCTCGTAACTTCCATTGGAATGTCCAATCGAGGCGATGATTTCTTGTTCAGCTAGATATTTTGTTAATGCCAAACCATTTTCTAGTTCTGGTGCTAGAGTGACAACTTTTATGAATTCTTCACTAATCTGATTCCACTTTTTGAATAGGCTAACATCTGGCTCTATCACATGTTCTAGCGGTTGTGCACCCACTTTTTCCTTTGATATAAATGGACCCTCTAAATGGATTCCGAGCATTTCTGCTTTACCACTCTGCTTAACTGAGCGGAGATAATGTGGAACATTTTGTAATACCTTCTGGATTTTCGCCTCACTATCAGTCGCCGTCGTAGCCAAAAAGCTTGTTGTTCCTTCACATGGAAGGCTTGTAGCGATTACGTCATAAGCCTCTATGGTTCCATCCATAACATCAGCTCCATTAAGTCCATGAATATGAAGGTCTATCATTCCCGGAATGATATAGTATCCAGAAGGAAATGTGATTAACTCATATTCATCCTTATCTTGATGGGTCAGTTCTGACATGGAGCCAAAATCTATAATCGTTCCTTTATTCACTTTTACAAATCCATTATTCAGCACCAACTCTTCAGTGACCACCTGACAATTCGAAACAATGAACGGACCTCTCATCTTTTTCACTTCCTTACATGACTACTATCTTTTCTACATTTTATCGTACTCACCAAACAAGTGCAGTCTAAACATTGGTTCAATTGGTCTTTACTACTAAGATTAAAGTAATTTATTGCTTTATTTGTAATGTTTTAATGATTGTTCAATTCAAAAGAGAACCTTCAAAACGGAAGGTTCTCTTTTTATTGAGTGATATTTTTACCGTAAAAAATCTCTTCCATTTCAGTTTTTAACAGCTTTGAAATTTGCTTCTGTTCTTCTTCAGATAGGGAGTCCTTACGATGTCCAAATAAATAATTATCTAAATCAAATTGTCTAAGTCTACATTTGGTATGGAAGATGTTTTCCTGATATACATTCACATCAATCATATGATATAAGCTCTGCACTTCTTCAGGGATGTAGTTTTGGATCGAATTGATTTCATGATCGATAAACAACTTATGACCTTGTACATCCCTCGTAAAGCCTCGAACACGGTAATCAATCACCATTACATCGGTCTCAAAAGAGTGAATTAAATAGTTTAAGGCTTTAAGAGGAGAAATCTCTCCACAAGTCGATACATCAATATCTGCTCGGAAGGTACTTATACCGTCAGCAGGGTGATATTCAGGGTAGGTATGAACCGTTATATGACTTTTATCTAAGTTTGCGACAACCGCATTCCCTAATGGACCCGGTGATTCTTCAAACGCTTCCTTAGGTGCCTCATCAACTGGACCTTCAGACACGAGAATTGTCACACTTGATCCCTGTGGAACATAGTCCTGCTTGGCAACATTTAAGATATGCGCCCCAATCATGTCGGTTACTGTTGATAATATATGTGTTAATCGCTCAGCATTGTATTGCTCATCTATATAGTTTATATAAGCTTCTCTTTCTTCCTTCGTCTTCGTATAGCAAATATCATACATATTAAAGCTTAGTGACTTCGTTAAATTATTAAAACCATGTAATTCAATTCTCTGCTCTGGAGTTAATGACATTTTTAGATCCCCTTTACATCATTCATTATTATATATTGTTAAGTTGGAGGTCTATTCTATTCACTAAACTAAAGAGAAGGATAAAATTACCTGTTGTGTAGTCACCTTCCTAATTTAAGGGTTACCAATCTTCACGAAAATTACCAGCCATAATCCAATAGAAAAAAATCAAAACTATAACGAATAAAAATTCCAGCCTTAGGAGGCTTCAAAGATGATTAATAAAAAAATACTGACCATACTTACCTCACTGCTTTTAGTGTTACTAGTTGCTTGTAATAATAATATGAATCAAGGCGCTGCAGGCAACACTGGACAACAAAACGATACTCTTTTAAAATCACGACACACAGCTGATGAATACGTAACAAATGTAAACCACGGATATACAAATACAACAGCAGATAGAAATTACGCTAATTATCAAGACGATACTACGAACAACACCGAAAGATTCAACAATCGAAATACAGCAAATACAAGAAACAATAACGGAAACAACATGGATACCAATATGGACACCAATGATGGAAGAGCTAACACTAGAAATGTTACAAATGGTGAAGGATTTGGACAAAATGATAACAATGATGATTTTCAATTTGGCCGTAATGTCAATGACCAACCGTTTATTGAGCACGAATTAGAAAATCCAGGTGCTAACATTTCGGCTGATGTAACGGATATTTCTAGCAATAAATATCCACACACAAAAGCAATCCTGATTCAGGAAGCAAAATACAAACATGTTAAGGTTGACGATATTAAGGCTAAAGCACAAGGCCTAATAGACCAAGCCCAAACAAGACTTAGAGGTAAAGCAAATCAACAAGCCCAACAAGGAATGAACCAAAACGCAGCAAACCAAGGAAACAAGCAAAACTTAACTGCCGCTCAACAAGGACAGCAACAAAATGCTGCCACACAGAATCAAATGAAACAAAATAACGCTACTGCTCAAAATCAACAGGGAACATCCCAAGCTCAACAAACGCAAGAGCAACAACAGGCAACACAACAGCAAGCGGCTGCGCCACAAGAAAAACCTGCTGAACAGCCAGCTCAAGAAACAGCTGAGCAGAAAACTGCACCAAATACAGCTATAAGTGAGTTTGAATCAAAAGTGATAGAGCTAACCAATGCAGAAAGACGTAAGAACGGTTTAAAGGATTTAGCAGCAGATACATCATTAAGTAATGTGGCAAGAGAGAAATCAACTGATATGCAAAAAAACAATTATTTCTCACATACAAGTCCAACTTATGGATCACCATTTGATATGATGAGGGATTTTGGAGTAACTTATAACACAGCTGGGGAAAACATTGCCCAAGGTCAACGGTCACCTGAAGAAGTCGTACAGGCTTGGATGAATAGTGAAGGACACCGTAAAAATATCTTAAGCGATAAGTTTACCCATATTGGAGTAGGCTATCAGCAAAACGGACATCACTGGACCCAAATGTTTGTTGGAAGATAGGCTGAATCGGCTATATGCTGATCTCTAGAAAAATGGCCGGAACTTGATTCCTCCGGCCATTTTCCCTTTTATGATTGGGTCGCAAATTCAATCATTTTATCCTTAATTCGTTCAAGATTCACATTCTTTCTTACATGACTAGCAAGTCGGTCAAATTCAGTCTCCCTCAGTTTATTAAATGAAGCACGTCCATATATTTCAGAAAGTCCCTTTTCTTTTCTAATCTTATTAAGCAATATTTCTCTAAAGGAGTCATTATGGAAAATACCGTGGAAATAGGTACCAATTATTTTTTCATTCTCACTTTTGCAACCATCTGTACCTTCTTCCATTTGAATTAATGGTGACAAAGTTAGGTCTGACTCTGTTTTTCCCATATGGATTTCATAGCCTGTTACCTCAATACTTTTACCTTCAAAAGACAATCTTCCTTTTGAAAGAACCGTTCTTTTTTCTTTAATCATGGTCGTATTAATAGGTAATAAGCCCAAACCAGTAATCGTTTGTGGATTAGTTTCAACACCAATCGGATCTGCTATCGTTTTCCCTAACATTTGATAGCCACCACAAATACCCGTTAGCATGGATCCTTTTTCCTTCACTAGCTCTAAAAGTTCGCCTTGAATGCCTGTATCCTTTAAATACTTCAAATCTTCAATCGTATTCTTACTTCCAGGAAGAATAATAAGGTCTGGATCATTTAATTCACTAGCAGTTGTTACAAACCGCACATGGCAATCTGGTTCAATGAAGAATGGATCAATATCAGTGAAATTTGAGATCATGGGATAACGAACAACAGCAATATCAATATCCTTTGTTAAATCTCTCTTTGTTTGGTATTGATTTAAAACAACTGAATCCTCTGCATCTATTCTTAAATTAGGCAGAAACGGAATGACTCCAAGTACGGGTTTCCCTGTATATTCTTCAAACCAAGTAAGTCCTGGCTCAAGTAGAGTTAAGTCTCCCCGAAATTTATTTATAATGACACCTATTATACGGTCACGTTCACTTTGGTCTAGTAGCTGTAAAGTCCCAACAAGGCTGGCAAAAACCCCACCTTTATCAATATCCCCTACCAAAATAACGGGTGCATTTGCTAATTTAGCGACTCTCATATTAACGAGCTCACGGTCATTTAGATTAATTTCAGCCGGACTCCCTGCTCCCTCAATTACGACTCGTTCAAAATTAGACAGTAGATTTGTTAATGATTCTTTTATAATCCCAAGCCCCGTGTCAAAATAATCCTGGCGATATTCCCCTGCCTTCATGTTTCGCAATGGTTTACCGTGGACAACAATTTGAGACTCGTACTCTTTAGTCGGCTTGATTAAGATTGGATTCATATCCGTTGTGGCAGCAATCCCTGCTGCCTCCGCTTGAACACCTTGCGCTCGGCCAATTTCTTTACCATCAACTGTAATATACGAATTAAGTGACATATTTTGTGATTTAAAAGGTGCTGTTACATATCCATCCTCTTTAAAAATTCGGCAAAAGGCTGTCGCAAGCACACTTTTACCTGCGTCAGAATGAGTACCTTGAATCATGATTGGCAGCCCTTTATTCATCTTGTCTTCTCTCCTCGCACAGTTTGATCCAATTCCTAACCATCTCTGGGCAGGATGCAAAATGAAAATGTGTGTAACCTGCAATTAAATGATTTCTCATATAACCCTCTTTCCCTGCCTTAAAATACCCCTTCGTCTGATAGGCAAAAGTTGATTGATCATCCATGTCATTCGCTTCATAGCTAGAATAATGGTACTCATGACCTTTTGCGGTGACTCCATCTGGCAATAAGTAGTTACCTGGCTCCCCCTTTACCTCTCGATAGCCAATTGACGTAAGAGTAGGATTCATGACAACTTTACCTGGAATAATTCCAGCCATCTCATACTCCTGCTTACTAGTTGTGACCATACTTTCTGCTAAATACATAAAACCACCACATTCAGCCAGTGTAGGTAATCCATTTAATATGGCTTGTTTAATAGATTCTCGGACTTCTCTATTCTGTGATAATTCATCAGCGAATTCCTCAGGAAACCCACCTCCTATGTAGAGCCCGTCGACATGCTCTGGTAAAGTCTCTCCTTTTAAAGGCGAGAAATAGACTAATGAAGCTCCATATGCTTCGAGTAGCTCTAGATTCTCTTGATAATAGAAATTAAAGGCTGCGTCTTTTGCTACAGCTATTCTTACTTGCATCTGTTTTTTCCTAGGTGTGAAAATTGAGTGGTGATGGGTGATTGCCAACGTTTTACTTGGTGGCGCGAGTCTTAGGAGCAAATCTAAATCAATCGTTTTTTCTACAGTTTCGGCTAGTTGATTAAAATAGGAATCTAGCTCTCCTCGTTCAATGGATGGAACTAAGCCGAGGTGACGTTCAGGCATTTCGATATATGTATCTTTAGATAAGTAGCCAATAACCGGAATCCCACATTCTTTTTCAATGGCTGCTTTTACTAGCTGAAAATGACCAAAACCGCCAACCTTATTTGCAATCACTCCGGCAATTCTTGAATCATTTTCAAAGCATTGAAACCCTTTTACGACTGCCGCAGCACTCCTTGCCATACTATAGCAATCTACAATCAGGATTACAGGTGTATCTGTTATACTGCTAATTTCAGCAGTACTACCCGCATTACTGGTTGGACTTTCTCCATCAAAAAAGCCCATCACCCCTTCAATAATTGATATATCAGCTCCAGCCTGTCCACGAATGAAGATATCTTTTAACACTTCTTCATCTAACATCCAACTATCTAGATTACGAGAGGGACGATTCGTAACAGCGGAGTGATAGGCAGGGTCGATATAATCCGGACCACACTTAAAACCCTGAACAATCAGCCCTCGCTTATGCAAGGCAGCCATGATTCCAATCGTTATGGTGGTCTTTCCAACACCGCTGGCAGTTCCAGCAATGATTATTCTTTTAGACGACATGTTTTTTCACCTCTACTTGTACATTCATATCTTTATTATAAAGGTTAAAGAGTAGTTGTTGGTATTTTTGAGTGTTTTGGATCTGCAATAGTCATAAACTGAGGTGAATCCTCTAGTCTCGCAACTATGATTGGGTGTAACACCGGTTATACCACCTGCTCTTGTTGTGATATCGGCTAAGTTGACACATATATCGGCGACTTGGTGGTTATATCAGCGACTTCCGCCTTATATCAGCGACTTTTGCGATTATATCGGCGACTTCACCCTTTATATCAGCGACTTCCGCCATATCAGCGACTTGGCGGTTATATCGGCGACTTTACCCTTTATCAGCGAGTTCCGCCTTATATCAGTGACTTGGCGATTATATCAGCGACTTCCGCCATATCAGCAACTTTGGCGATTATATCGGCGACTTCACCCTTTATATCAGCGACTTTCGCTATATATCAGCGACTTTCGCTATATATCAGCGACTTGGGTGATTATATCGGCAATTTCACCACTATATCGGCGACTTTAATAACTCTTTCCAAAACAAAAAAACTAGCAAAGGTTTTTTCAACCTCCACTAGTCTTATTGATTACCTATGCTCTTTTAAACGGCCACCAGTTTGCTTTACCGAATGTTTTCACCATTACTGGTACGAATAAAGGTAACACGACTAAAGCGTATAGGAATAATCCGACTAAAACAATCGATGCAATTTGAAGTAGAGATAGCATACCAGATGGCATCATCGCAGCAAATGTTCCACCTAGTATGACGGCTGCTGAAATAATAACTGTTCCCATCTTCTTCATAGATAAATGCATAGCCTCTTCAACGGATAAGTCCTTATACTCATTGAATCGATCCATTAAGAAAATACTATAGTCCACCCCTAGAGCAACTAAGATGACAAAGCCAAAGAATGGAACCGACCAGCTAAGCCCCGTATACCCTAGTAGATTAACAAATATCGCTTCATTAATAGCCATCGATGTATAATAGGTTAAAATTAAAGAACCTATTAAATAGAGTGGCATGATTAATGATCTAAATAAGAATACAAGTATAATAGAAATCCCAATTAACATATAAAGTACAGTTTTCGAGTAATCAGCACTCGACATACTTGATAAGTCAGCATTTGTACTCGTAATTCCACCAACTGCCACGACAGCATTTTCTAATTTCGTATCCTTTGTCACACGTGCAACTGCTTCCTCTAACTGATTGACTTGAGCGATTGCCTCATTTGAATAAGGGTTTTCTTCAAAAATCACATCGATGGTCATTACCTTACGATCACTTGACATATATGCATTTAATGCCTCTTCAAAGTCTTCACTTTCTAAAACGTCATCTGGGATATAAAAACCTACTCGCTCATCTGACTCAGAAAGGTCTGCTAGATAATCCTGTGCAGAATTTAACCCTTCATATACTTCATTTAATCCGTCCGCACTTTGAGTAAGTCCCCCAGTTAATTGGCCAAGCTGAGAGCCTATATCACTAAATCCTGTTAACAACTGCTCTTGACCAGCATTAATACTTGTAAGACCATTTGTAACACCTGGGAGCTCAGAAATAATGGTGCCTTGGCCGTTTGCCATAGCTTGTAATCCAGTCTGTTGTTCTTCAATACCTTTTATAAGCTGTTCCATTCCAGCAATTAGCGCTGTATGCCCTTCAATGATTGTAGAGAACGAGTCATTGGCTGTTACCACACCACTATGGATTAGACCAAGACCGGCATTTAGTTCTTCCATCGAACCAGCTAAACCAGCAATTTGGCCTTGAATATTTTGAACAGTACCTTTGATGGTCTTATAATCGTCATTTTCATTAATACCAGAGTAGGTTGGATTATTTTCTAGGTTTTCAAAGCTTTCCGTTAAGGAAGCAAGTGCTCCTGATAAACCCTGTAGTCCTTGACCAATTCCTGTATAACCTGTTTCTAATCCAGATAAATTTGTAGCAGCTTGCTGATAACCCGCTAACAGCTCTTTACTTCCAGCAACTAGCTTTTCAGCATTTGCCTTTATATCTTGTAATCCATTTTTAATTTGCTCAGAGCCTGCTGCTCCTTGTGATAAACCACCCTCAATTTCCTTCAAGCCTGCTTGAAGCTGGATAACTCCTGATTTAAGCTCATTCGTTCCGGAAATTAAACTGCTAATTCCTTCTGTAGCTTCCTCTAGTTGTGGTTCTGATTTGGATAATTGACTACCTGCCTCTTGTAAACCATCACTAATTTGTTTAATCCCATCATTACCTTCTCCAATTCCTTCTTGGAGAGTCTCTGCTTGTGATGCAACAAATAATTCCTGAATCGGTTCACCGGTTGGACGTGTAATCGAACGAACTGTTCCAACTAAATCTACTCGTTCAAGTTCTTGACTTATTTCTTCTGCAATGGCGATATATTCGGAAGAGTTCATTGCTTCATCATTCTTAATCACGATTTGCGTTGGCATGGATTCACCTGGTCCAAATCCATCTGCAATATAATTAAATGCTTTTATTGATTTCACATCATCGCCAATTTCCTCAAGGGAATTAAACGAAATATCTCCATCATACGTCACTAAAAATGGAACAGAAATTCCTGCAACAATTAATAATGAAATGACCGGTCTTCTCAGAGAGAAACGACCTACGACACCCCAAAGTGCATTATCTTTATGTTCAAGACTACCTTTAGCTGGCCAAAATAACTTTTTCCCTAGAACAGCCATGAAGAAAGGTACGACTGTGAATAAAGCTACTAATAGAAGCGCTACTCCAACTGCTACTGCTGAAGCTGATTGATAAAGCTTAAAGGTTGAAAAACCAATTGCTGCAAATCCAATCATTACGGCAAGTCCGCTAAAGAACACGGTTCTCCCTGCATGACGATAGGTCTCAATAATTGCATCTGTAATGCTTTCATTATGTGCCATTTCCTCTTTAAAACGACTAAGAAGCAGGATACAATAATCAGTTCCAATTCCAAATAAAACAGCCACTAGGAAGATTTGAGTGAAATTGGATATCGGGAAATTCATCGTGTCTACTAATATAGCAACAATAGATTGTGAGGCTAAGTACGTAAGCCCTACAGTAACTAGTGGAATAATTGGCGCAATGACAGAGCGGAAAACAAGTAATAAAACGACTAGAATAAAGACAAGCGTAATACCTTCTGTCTTCTTCAAGCCTTCCTGTGAGCTTGTCATTAGATCCTGATCAATCATCCAGCTACTTGTGTAGTAATGCTCAACACTTGTATCTTCAATTGCTTTATATAACGAATCTGTTACTTCTGTTGCTTCTTTTCCTTCTAAATCAATCGTGATAGAAGTAAGAATCGTTTTACCATCCTCAGAAACTAATTGTTCAGCTAAGCTCTCTTCTTTAAAATGGGAAAGAATAGTTGTAATTCCAAGCTCTTTACTTTGATCTTCTAAAGTTTGAATCGCTCCCTCTACCTCTGATAGCTCTTCACCTGTCATTTTGTTTTCACTATGAAATACAAGTGCGACTTGAGAGGTATCACCAGCATCTTCTTCACTCTGGATATTTCCCATAATTTCATTAGCTAATGTTGATGAATAGCCTTCTGGAACAGAAATCTGCCCCTTCTCACGGACAAGATCCGCCATATTTGGGGCAATCATGAACAGTCCAACAATTAAAGCAATCCAAATTCCCAAAACTAACCATTTACCTTTTATAATCGACTTCACTTTAATTCCTCCTGCTTTGAGTCTTTTAGTTCAATTAGAATTTGATTTAATTTTTCATATGTCTGTAAAAAACTATCTATCTCCTGTTTATCAAACTTCGTTATGATTTCTTCTACAATGCCATATATTTGTTGCTGTGTTTTTTTATATACCTCAATGCCTTTCGGAGTAAGGGATAAGTATATGACCCGACGATCACCTTCGTCTCGTTTTCGATCAATCAGCTCTCGTTCCACTAAGCGATTAATGGTTCCAGTAATTGCACTTTTCTTTACATCAAATTCATCAGCTAGCTCTGTTGAGGTGCATACCCCCACTCGATGTATGTATTTTAATGTATAGTGTTGCTCAGTTGTCAGATCATCACCGATTTCCTTCCTGATCAGATTCTCTGCCTTTTTTGTTACTGAGAAGGAATATTCGATATATTTATTAATCAATTCTTCAATACCGTTTTTTTCCAAAAAACTCACCTTCGTCCAAATTAGTTCACATCATTAACTATTAACACTGCTAACTATAATATGTGAATACTAAAACCGTCAATTATTTTACTTAGATATATCTTTTCAAACGTTATGATTGTGACAAAATTTTGAATGGGTAGTTTAGATAGCGAGATGCAAACAACCTATAACAACGAAAAATGGGCCAGTGTTTTTAAACTGACCCATTTTATTACTTATACCATTTTACTCTCACTATGCGCTCTGTCACTCTTTTGAAGCAGGTACATATAAAGAATATGAGTACCACCATTATCTAAAACGGAAGAGTGATTAATAAGTTTGCTAATTGTATGTGTATCTGTCATGCTACTTACTCCTTAATCTCTTGGCTGAAAAGAGCTATTATAAATAAAAACTACTAAAATTTTATAACAATTTTAGCAGTTTTTTTACTTGATTTGTTATATTTTTCGAGGAAAAGTTAAACCCGTACTATGTTAAAATCGTATAAATTTGAATCCCTCGTTTACATCTTCTTAAGTTTAATAGATGAAATATAGTGATTCGTGCTCTTTTTCAAGATAATGTCAGCACGGTTTTTGGTAGGCTTTATATTAAGCTCCAGATTCTTTTTATTAATTCGATTCCATATGTCGGTTGCTGTATCCTCGGCTTCTTGTTCCGTTAGATTGGCATATTTATTAAAATAGGATACCGGATTTTTAAATGCTGTTTTTCGCAGAAGTTTAAATCGCTCAACATACCATCTTGAGATATCATCCTCTTCCGCATCTACATAGATCGATAAATCAAAGAAATCAGATACGTAAACACTAGGGAAGTTCTCATCTTCGTTCCTTGGTGTCTGGAGTACATTAATCCCCTCGACAATAACAATATCAGGCTGATTAATTTCGATATAATGATTCGGAATAATATTATAGTATAAATGCGAATAGATCGGAGCTCTCACATGTGCTTCACCGGACTTGATTCTAGATAGGAAATTAATCAGTTCTTTAATATTATAACTCTCTGGGAATCCTTTTCTTCCTAAAAGTCCGCGTTCCTCTAGTACGGCGTTTGGATGAAGGAATCCATCAGTAGTTACTAAATCAACCTTAGGATGGTTTGGCCAGCGTGATAATAGCGCTTGTATAATACGAGCCGTTGTACTTTTTCCAACAGCGACACTCCCTGCAATCCCAATAATATAAGGAACCTTTCTTGTTTGTTCTCCAAAGAAGGTATCTGTTACGGTATGAAGCTGCTGTGAAGCGATTATATATAAATTTAATAGACGTGTCAGGGGTAAATATACCTCTGTTACCTCATCAATCGATAGTTGTTCATTTAACCCTCGTAATTCTTCTATTTCTTTTTCAGTTAAGGTTAAAGGCGTATTAAAGCGTAGATTTGCCCACTTTTCTCGATCAAATAATATATAGGGTGAATAGGTAGCGTTTGTCATGTTTATATCCTCAATCCTAAATTACGACATCAATAAGTATAGGTTATATTTTAACAAGGGTTACTAAATAAATCATCCTTTTTATGTAAGCGGTTAATATATTCCTTAATAAAGTCATAGAAAAGAGACCCTCCTTATTAGGGTCTCTTAGCTATTTCTATTATTTTAATGGGATTGTAATTTGGGAGCCAATCTGTAAATAAAGGGGATCTACATTTGGATTTGCTGTCATAATTTCTTCTGCTGAAACTCCATCATAGACACTAGCAATTTCATAGAAGGTATTTCCTGGTTGAACGGTGTGATAAACTACTTCTGCTTCATTATTTGATTGATTTTGGTGATGAACAACTATTACTTCAGAACCAACGGTTAAAGCATTTGGATCAACATCTGGATTTAAATCAAGCAATTCATCTACTGTTACACCGTCATAGACACTAGCAATCTCATAGAAAGTGTTTCCTGGTTGAACAACATGCGTAACAACACTTGTATCGTTTGTTGCTTCCTCATTCGTACTTACCATGACTTCCGTTCCTACCGGGATTGCCCGTGGATCTAAGTCACTATTCATTTCCTTCAATTCACCTACTGTCACATCATGTTCCTGGGCAATGCCCCATAACGTATCACCTGACTGAACCGTAACCGTTGCGGCACTTGCTGCTATTCCGAATCCTCCTAGTATCAGCCCTAATACAAAAGTGGGTACTAAAAATTTCGAAATTTTTCTCATTTTCTAATCTCCTCCTTGTTTTAGTAGCGTACAGTTATTATTTACCCGGACTCAGAAGCACTAAACATAATTTGATAGATTTCGACAAAAACCTTTCTACTAGGTTAATAAAACTATTATAAAAAAATGGTCAACCCAAGTAACAAGGGTTGACCATTTTTGTTTTTTCTTTATGGTTAAGCCGTTTTCTTTATATTCCATCTTGCTAGAATACGGTCCACAAAAAGTTTACATTTTTCTATATCCTCACGCTGAGGCCTTTGTTCAATCTTCAATGTAACGGCTAGATTAGTATGGAACGAGAGCATATCTCGCAACTCATCAACAGCTCCACAAAAATTCGGATAAAAACTATCACCTGTACCAAACACACCTGTAATCACATGTTCTACGTCCTGAGCTTCAAACGCTTGATATAAAGGAATCATCTCTCTAGGTAGATTGCCATTTCCCCAAGTATAGCTTCCGATTAGAACAGCATCATACTTCTCTAAATCGGTTAAAGGAAAATGATGGACATTATAAAGCTCTCCACCTATATAGGAGTGAATGATGGAGGCAACCTCCTCAGTGTTTCCTGTACCAGAAGTATAGATAATAGCCAATCTCAATGTTTACTCACCTACAATTCATCGAACCCGTTGGACTGGGTTACCTTTGTATACGTTCGTGATTTTTGTTCAAAGAAATCAGACTTGGTTTCATTAATCATTTCATCACTAAATACATGAATCCATGGCATTGGGTTGTCCCGGTCTTCATATAGGTTAGATAAGCCTAATTGGCGAAGACGCTTATTCGCAAGGTATTCAATATAGCCTTCAAATTCCGCTACATCAATCCCTTCAATATCAGCTAAAATATACTCAGCCCATTCCTTTTCAAGCTGAACCGCTTGATCAATCGTGTTATATAAATATTGAATATTTTCATCTGTATTTAAGGCTGGATTCTCTGTAAGTAAGATTCGCAAAAACATCGATGTAAAATAAGCGTGTTGCATTTCATCTCGCTGAATATAACTGATCATTGTACTTGTTTTCAGCATCTTTTGCTGGCGAGCAAGATTATAGAAAAAGGCAAAGCCTGCATAAAAGTAGATTCCTTCAAGATTAATAGAATTCACACAAAGCTCAAATAAGTGCTGAATAGTAGGCTCTTTTCTAAATTTCTCGTAAGACTCTAAAATGACATTGTTCCGCTTCATTACCATCGGGTCTTCTTTAGCCTGATTAAAGCGTTCATTTTGCTCACGTAGTGGTACGAGCGAGCTTAAAATATAGGAGTATGATTCATTATGAACAGCCTCTTGCTGAGAAATAACAGCAAATATGGCTTTACAGCTCGGGTCCGTTACATAATCCATGACCTGACTCATCGTCGGAGTCTGCAGGCTGTCTAAGGAAGCTAGCTGTGTATTAATACGTAAAAATACATCCTGCTCCTTGGCTGATAGTAGATCCCATTGCTTAATATCATCCTGCATATTAATCTCCTGTGCTTTCCAGAAGTTTGATAATAGTGTCTGATAAATCGTATACATTTGCGGATAAGCAATATCGTTCCAGTTTAAGAGTCCTGAAGATTCCCCATTTATTAATCCAGTTGCTTTATTTGGAAACTCTGGGTTCATTAGTTTAATTTTTCTCAAAGGTGTATCAGCTTTCATAATGACCTCTCCTTATCTAAACTTAGCTGTGGCAAGCTTCACATTCTTCAATTTCAGCCTGAGATGTACTGCGAACATAGTAGGTGGTTTTTAACCCTTGCTTCCATGATTCTAAGTGAAGTGTTAATAACTCCTTGGCTTTAATATCATGTCGGACATATAGGTTAAAACTAATGCCCTGATCGACATGGCGCTGTCTTGCTGCATTTTGTCTAATGCTCCATAGTTGGTCCAGTTCATGACGGGCACGACGATAGTAATTGTAAGTATTGTGATCTAAGTCTGGTGCGGTTACCTTAAATTTAAAGTTCTTCTTTTCTTCAGCATATTCAACTGAGTATAGTGGATCAATACCGTCCGTCGAACCTCCAATTTTGGCTGTTGAAGAGTTCGGTGCAATTGCCATCAGCCACCCATTCCTCATACCATTCTCGTTGATCTGAGTTTGTAACTCATTCCATCTTGGAGATTGATAGTTCCTTCTTGCAAAGTATTGACCTGTTTGCCATTCAGATCCATCAAACTTGCTATAAGCACCCTTTTCCTTCGCTAATTCCATAGAAGCCTGAATGGTATTAAATGCAATTTCTTCATATAGCTTATCTGCATACTCAACAGCTTGTTCCGATTCCCAGTGGATTCCTTCTAAGGCGAGAAGGTGATGCCACCCAAAAGTTCCTAGTCCTACTGCTCTAAATTTCTTATTTGTTTTCTCTGCCTGTCCAACTGAAATGGTATTAAGGTCAATCACATTGTCTAGCATACGTACCTGAATTTTGATTACGCGGTCTAGCACCTGTTGACGAACAGCTTTTGGCAAATTTATAGATGATAGATTACAAACGACAAAGTCACCTGGCTTACGGATAATGACAAGGTTTCCATCCGCATCCTCGTACTCATTAACAATCGTCGTTGCAGACATGTTTTGAGCAATTTCTGTACATAGGTTACTACAGAATATCGACGTTCGACCTGTTCCATTTAAATGTTTGTTAGGGTTTTGTCTATTTACCTCATCACGATAGAACATATATGGTGTTCCCGTCTCAAGTTGAGATACCATGATTCGCGCCATAATCTCCATGGCACGATACGTCTTCCTTGGAAGTAGAGGATGGTTCACTGCCTCTTCATATTTTTCTGTAAAGTATTTACGATCGGTTTCATCATAGAAATCCTCTAAACCTAGTAAATTTCCAAACTCATCCTTCCAGCCCATGATTTGCTTTACTTGATGTGGACAGAATGCATGCCATTCACCGACACTTCTACCACTCTCATCTACTTCACCAAGCTTTTCCATAAATAAATCGGGAATGGATACACCGGTAAAAATGTCATGAGCTTTTCTTCTTTCATCACCATTATTCGTCTTTAAGTCTAAAAAGCCATTCATAATATCCTTATGGAATACATCGAGGTAAATGGCAATGGCACCCTGACGCTGACCTAGCTGATCTACACTCACAGCTGTGTCATTAAGAAGCTTAATCCATGGAACTACTCCAGAGGAATTCCCTTTAAATTTCTTAATATCAGATCCTAACGCACGTACCTTGCCATAATAAATTCCAATTCCACCACCGTCCTTACTAAGACGGGCAATATCCCAGTTATTTAAATAGATTCCATCTAAGGAATCATCAACGGTATCAATAAAGCAAGAGGATAATTGTCCAAAGCTCTTCCCTGCATTTGATAGAGTTGGGGTTGCTACGGTCATGTATAGATTACTTAATGCCCAATAGGCTTCTTTAACCAGCTCTAGACGGTTTTCTTTGTTTTCCTTACTCATTAAAGTCATAGCGATGATCATAAATCTCTCCTGAGGAAGCTCATAGACATTGCGATCATGATCCCTAGCTAAATAACGGTCCGCTAATAGAAACAATCCAATATAGTTGAACAGATAGTCTTGATCAGGATTAATTTGTTTTTCTAAGTAGTTCATTTCTTCTTGTGTATATTCATTTAATAGTTTAGTAGAATAGATTCCCTTTTCTACTAATTCAGCGATTAAATGATATAAATTACCGTATTTAGAAGATTCCTCATACCCTCTATTGTGAGCGGCCTTCCGATACAATTCCTTTAAAAAAAGGTTTGCTGCTAGATATGTCCAGTTTGGTTCATCCATTTTAATATTATTTAATGCATAAAATAATGCAGTTTGATTAGCTTCGTCTACTGTATATTGGCTTTGTAAAATTCGATTTTTTAGATCAGTACTATCTAATTGGTACTGATTTGATGCATACTCGATTGCGTCTAGTACTACTGTTAATTCTGGTTTTATAGCTGTTGTCATCCTATTTCCTCCCTGTATGTACGAAAATAAAGGCTATGTTTATGTTAAACTTCAAGTCGATTTTCGTTACAGGACACTCGCTTTCCGCACTTGCACAGGATGTGCTGGCTTCTGGGTTGCTCACAGGACGTGAGCGACCTTAGCAGAAGATCCTTTGAGCCTCCTCGGCGATTCTCGCCTGTGGGGTCTCTCTCAACACGCTTCTCCCGCGCTTGCACAGGATGTGCTGACCTCTACGTTTGCCACAGGACGTGGCAGCCCTTAGTAGAGGATCCTTATATATTCGCGTCCTTCCACTACAATCAACTCTGCTAAAAATCAACACTCTACTTTAACAGAGCTAAAATAAAAAAAACCGCTCAATTGAATGAACGGATGAAACGATTCCACCAGAAGAAAATAGACTTCAACTGTGTCACCATCTCATCTTCTCCATCCCCGAAAAAGTGAAATTTATAAGCAAGACAGGTCTCCTGACTCATGCTTCCTCCTCCAATGAAGCCTTCCCATGATCCTGAAATCACAGTGGTATCTTCATTTCGTCAGCACTTACAGTTGCGGGGGCAGCTCTGGCATTTAACCAAATTCCCTTTTTAAGCCTAATGGCATCTACACTTACGACAAACACAATATTTAGTTGTTAGAACAAAACACAGAACAACATATGGTATCTTCTAATTGAACTTACTTCAGTTTAAATGAATCTTTGTCATAATTCAAGACAAAATATTACAAGTTTTTCAAATTATTTTTTAATGTAAAATTTCTTTTTTTTGACAGATATACCCTTAAGTAGTATTTTTAAAATGATTCCTATCTAGTATCATAGTACTTGAAGGTTCAATCTGTAATACTATGAAAACGTTTGACTCGGAGGCATCTGTCATGAGTGTTAACACGAACATCCCTTATACCAATCCGGATATTTTTACATCTAAAGATGAACTAGAGTTAATCTGGAACAATACCAACGATGCTATTTTTCTCATTGCTCCGAATGGCTCTGTTTTAAAAGCCAACCCTGCATTCGAACGGGTTCTTGGATACACAGCTGAAGAGCTAGTAAATGATCCAACGCCTCCTATCATTCCTGATTACCTAATCAAAGATCAAAAACCATTTTTAGATCAGATGCATAAGGGAGAAAAAATTCTCTATTACGAAGCACAGCGAGTCACAAAGAACGGTAAATTAATTGATATTGTTTCATCTTATTGTCCAGTTCTAGATGAACAAGGTGACCTTTTGTTAATTGTCGCTATGTATAAAGATGTAACCAAACAAGTCGAAGCCCAGCGTCTCTTAGTTGAAAATGAAAATAAATATAGATTTATAGCTGAAAATACGTCCGACCTAATTCAAGTGTTAGACAAGCAAGGGATTATTACCTATATATCACCTTCTATCCAGACAATCCTGGGTTACACAGCTTCAGAATATAGAAACAACAATATCGTTAAATGGATTTATGAAGGCGATGTGCCTCACTTCTTGGAAATGCTCAACCAGTTAAAAACAACTGAAGAACCGTTTAAGACAGAGGTGAGATACCTCCACGCAAATGGATCAATTGTCTGGATGGAAGTAAAAGCTTCTTATGTGTTTGATAACGATGAGCCTAAAACAATGATTGTATCCAGAGACATTAGTGATCGGAAGAAATATGAGGAAGAATTAAAGTATCTAGCCTTTCATGATACACTCACAGGCCTACCAAACCGCTATCAATTTACTGAGCTTTTAAAAGAAGAGATGGCTATTGCTAAAGCTACGCTTCAAACGATGTTGGTCATGTATATTGATATCGATCATTTTAAGCAAGTTAACGATTATTACGGCCATGCTGCAGGTGATACAGTTTTGGTAGAATTCTCAAAAAGACTTCAAGATTCATTTCGTACCTCTGATCAGGTTTGCCGTATTAGTGGTGATGAATTTGTTTCAATTCTTTCAGCTCCGGCTACTTCTGAAACGGCAAGTAGCATAGCTAAAGTCATTCACGAGAAACTTAAAAATCCAATTCTAATCAGTGGCAAGGAAGTCTTTATTACCACTTCCATCGGGATTGCCTCCTTTCATGGAGAGAATCTAAGCCCTGAAGACCTCATTAAGAGAGCTGATTCTGCTCTTTATCAATCAAAGGATAACGGCAAGAATACTTACACGTTCTGGAAAGCTTAACGAGAATACAAAAAGGCATATAAAAAAAGTAAAGGACATAGAGGTGCTTCTCCTCAATGTCCTTTACTTTTTCTTAGGATTAAAATTTCAGACCCTTAGCAATCCACGAAACCCTCTTGCCCCATAGTAAGAATCTGCTCCATTGTGGTACATGAAGACCGTTTCGTAGCGACAATCACAAAAGATGGCCCCGCCAAGTTTTCTGATGGTATCAGGTGTCTTTACCCAGCTCGACGTTTTCCTATCGAAACTTCCGAGCTTCTGCAACTCCCGGTATTCTTCTTCGGTTAAAATCTTAATGCCCATGAAATCAGCCATATCTATAGCACTAGTCTCCGGTTTATGTTTTTTCCTTGTCTCGAGTGCTTCACGGTCATAACATACACTTCTACGACCTTTAGGACTCTCCGCTGAACAATCATAAAATATGTATTCACCCGTCTGTTGATCATAACCAACAACATCCGGTTCACCACCCGTTTCTTCCATTGCATGAAGGGACCATAGTTTTTCATTATTCGCTTCAAGCTTTGCTTTAACTTCAGCCCATTCTATACCAACATGACGGTTCATGTTTTTCTCAAAACGAGCTTGTAGAGTACTGAGTAACACTTTACGGTGTTCTAGTCCTAACTCCTTATTACTTGTTGTCATAATCGTTCCCCTTTACCTCTTATCCATTAGTCTACCCGCAATTATACCCAAGAGAATGTTTGTTATAAATAGCTCACTGAGTTCACCTGCAAAAATAAATGTAAGTACTCCAGCCACTGCTCCAAATAAAAGACTAGTCATCTGAATCCTCCCAATAAATAAAATATCAATCTTATCATAACTTTAACATAAATTCCCATTTTATAAAGTTAGTATATACAATTAGGTAGAATCCTCATAAACTGTAATTATTATCAACATCACATACACTACAGAAATAAATAGTTTTATATTACAGTTAAAAATCGTTTATATAGTGAAAAGTGTGGTTCAATAGTTTAAAATGTAATTCTTTAAAACAGTGTTGATTTTAGCAGAGTTGATTGAAGTGGAAGGACACGAGACTCCTGCTAGGAAAAAGGAAAGAGCTTTTTCTCGGGAGAAGCGTGGTGAGGGAGACCCCGCAGGAGTGAGCGCCGAGGAGGCTCCCGAACCCACCCGCGGAAAGCGAGTGTCCTGGAACGGAAATCAACAACAAACTTTAATAGGACTATTAAGTAAAATATAAACAAGTTAGTAGGTGTAAAGCAGTTGACGAAATCAATTATAATTGGACTTGATATCGGAACAACAAGCGTAAAAGCAGTTGCGTTTAACATATTAGGACGAGTCATAGATGAAAAGGAAGTTGAATATCCTTTACATACTCCAAGCCCCGGATATGCCGAGCAGGACCCTCTTGAAATTGAACAGGCATCCTTTAATGTAATCCGGACATTATTTGAATCTGGGAAGTTTCAGGCTACTGAGGTACTGGCATTTGGTTTATCGGCAGCCATGCACTCGTTAATATGTATGGACAAAGAGGGACAACCCCTTTCTGCCTCTATTACATGGGCTGATGGCCGGGCTTCACTCCAGGCAGACCAATTAAAGGAAACTAATAGTTTCATCTATCAGTTTACAGGAACCCCAATTCACCCTATGTCACCACTCGTAAAATTAAGGTGGATGAAAGACAATAAGTTCCCTCCCTATCTGGCTGCTGATTACTATGTATCAATTAAGGAATTCCTTTTATACCGATGGTTCGGTACTATGGTTGTTGATTATGCAATCGCATCAGCTACAGGTTTACTAGATTTAGAAACCTTGACATGGCATCAGGATGCACTAGAACTTGCCGGAATTTCCGAGAGCAAATTGTTTAAGCCCGTATCTCCTGAAACCGTACTAACTGGAATCGATAAACAAACAGCTGGACTTATGGGTATACCAGTAGATATTCCGTTCGTCATTGGAGCAAGCGATGGTCCGCTTGCCAACTTAGGAGTTGGAGCCATTAATCCTGGTGAAGTTGCCATTACCATTGGTACAAGCGGTGCCATAAGACAACTTATTTCGAGTCCTAAGACAGACCCGTCACAGCAAACGTTTTGTTATGCCTTAACGGAGAAGCTCTCACTAATCGGTGGGCCGACTAACAACGGTGGAATTGTACTCAGATGGATAAAAGAAACACTTTCTAGTACCGAAAGCTATGAAGAACTTACAGCTTTAGCTGCAAAAGTAGAGCCAGGTGCAGACGGATTATTATTTTTACCTTATTTAAATGGAGAAAGAGCTCCCATGTGGAATGCCAAGATGAGAGGTAACTTATTTGGATTATCGATCCACCATAAAAAGGAACATATCATTCGGGCTGGGCTCGAAGGGGTTATCTATAGTGTCTACCATGTGGGAAAGGCCTTGGAACGGATTGCAGGTAAACCTACTAACCTTCTTGCTAGTGGTGGTTTTGCAAGATCTCCGTTGTGGCTTCAACTTACAGCTGATGTCTTTAATCAGGAAGTACAAGTTCCCATAAGTCATCAAAGCTCTGCATGGGGGGCTGCATGGATGGCTCTATATGGGATTGGTGAAGTAGATAGTCTGGCAGAAATTAAATCATTCATACCTATGCAAAAGCATTTTACACCTAATCCTCATAACCACAAAATATATAAAGAAATGTTTAATCAATATGAAGAGTTATCCAAAACAATTAATAAATTTTATCTATAAACTCTTCTTAAATAGTTAACAAGAAAGGGGGGCCTCCTACATAAATTGATGGTAGGAGCCCGTATTTGTTATAGTCTCTTATATATTTCTTTATCTTAAAGTGATTTTAGTAACCAATCACAAAAATGCTCAGAGTATTGTGTTCTCTAAGCATTTTATACTCTAAACTGAGTCATTCCTCATTATTGATATAGATATTACTAAGGTGGTACTAGATTCATTACTAGGTTTTTTACGCCAAAGAGTAACCTTACATTACAAACGACAGATTTCTTTCGGACATCCTTCACAATGACAAATACTTTTCAAGTAATCTAAATCATAAATAACGAGATAACCATTATCGACATCGATGATTTCTTCCTTTCGTAATTGAGATATCATTCGATTCACTGTTTCTCTTGTTGCGCCAATTAAACATCCGATATCAGTATTGGTGAACTTCTCGGTAATCTTAATAGTTTTACCTTCCATTTCCCCGAAGGTATTAGACATTCTGATTAGAGTAGACGCCAATGCCCCATTTTTCCCGAAGAATAAAATGTCACGAAGCTTTACATGAATTAGGCGCTGCATAAAGCCCATCCATCTTGTAAACTCGACTGGAAAGCTACCATCTCTCCATAGCAATACCTCTAAATCACTTTGTTGAATGACTCCGATTTCACAATCATTGACAGCCACTGCACTAAATGAACACGTACTCTTAATAAAGGTATCAAACTCCCCGAACATATCGCCTTGCCCAAAATAGTAGAACGATAAATCCTTACCATCGTCTGTCATCTTAGTTAACTTAACAATTCCCTTTTTCACATAGTACAATTTGTCAGAAGGATCGCCTTCCCAAAATAGATTAGAACCAGTTGAAACTTTATAATCATACATAATATCTTCTATTTTATTAAAATTTTCTACAGAAAAAATTTGTGTATTTTGAACATGGTCACCATGTGTCATATTTACATTCATCATTTATCATCACCTGTTTTCTTAGGTTTTTCTTCTTATCCTCATTATAAAATCAATCATCTTTCTTTTTAATCAGGGAATCCCCCCAAAAGGATAGGAATAAAACCTTATTTATTTTGAAAATCAACAGGGTGTGATGAATGTAACAGCAAGCTCTCTTTTTTCGGGATATAGTTTGAGAAAGGATAGCAATCCGATTTAATCAAAAAGGAAGTTGAAGGAAGTGGTCGTATGTTAACGGGAGTGATCTTAGCTGGCGGAAAGAAGGATACGATAAAGGGAACATTAAAATCCTTTTTACCCTTAAAAGGAGAAAGAATCATTGATTACCAGATTAACGAAATGAAGAAAATTTGTTCTGAAATCATG
The DNA here is from genome assembly GCF_053903075.1 of Bacillus sp. AK128. Lineage (NCBI taxonomy): Bacteria > Bacillati > Bacillota > Bacilli > Caryophanales > Bacillaceae > Bacillus > Bacillus sp. AK128. Next base: position 3,564,782 of record NZ_CP096379.1, read on the forward strand.
ATTGTGACAGCTACCCCTATGCCATATCTTGCTGCAGTTCCTTCTGATATTAGAATTTTAACCGACTTTTATAAAGGAAAAGGTGTATTGGGTGGGATGTATTCAGCCCTATCCTTATCCAAAAATCCATACTTTTGGATTGTTGGATGTGGTATGCCTTATATCTCAAGTAAGGCTGCTATGTTTATGTTATCAAAGCTTGAAAAAACAAATGGTGTATCTGTTATGGTCAATAGCGAAGTAGGACCCGAGCCTTTACATGGAATTTATAGTCAAACACTCCTACCAAAGCTACAGGGATTTGACTGGAGCCATGATAGAGTAACTGATTTCTTATATCCTGATGTATATCTTGAACTAGCAAAAGGTGAATTTCATCAAAGGAATATTACTTCGCCTTTCCTGTTTTCGATTAAAGATGAGCAAGAGCTAGAGGCTTTATGTACTGGGAATCGAGGGTATCTTACTAGTTAGAGCTTGGCTAACACAAAGCATGGTAGCTAGGCGTTAGCTATGTTTTTTTTGAAGGGGTCATCAAAAGCAACAAAGTTTTAGAAAAAAGCCTTAGGTATAGAGGAATTATAAAAGGTTAGTCAACTTCTTTAAGAAATTAGCTAACCTTCCTTTTTACAGTCAATCTATTATGGTTTCTTCACATTAGGTGTTTTATTCGTTGCTATGATCAATAGGGATATGTAAGATGATCGAAGTACCTTTCCCTTTGTCAGAGTGAATATGTAACTGTGCTCCGATTGATTTTGCGCGTTCCTCCATACTAAATAAGCCAATACCTTTTCGATTGTTGGTATTGAAGCCATTACCCGAATCCTTAATACTAACCTCTAACCCATTTTCGTTTTCCATGATTTCTACATAGGCATTAGAAACACCTGCATATTTTCTGATGTTAGTTAAAGACTCCTGAATAATTCGATAGATGGTCGTCTCTATTTCATGACTTAACCTTCTTTTTAATGTACATTCAAATTGTACACTAATTCCAAAGTGGCTGGAAAAACGATTAATAAATGACCTACTTGCTGGAACCAACCCTAAATCGTCAAGTACGGAAGGTCTAAGCTCCCATGAAATATTTCTTATTTCTTCAATTAGTTGAGTTGTTTCATCATGCATTTGATCTAATAGTGGGTGCTCCAATTCATTCTTTAAGCGGCTGATTCCAATTAATAAGCTATATAAGTTCTGTCCAACCCCATCATGAAGTTCTCTAGATAGACGTTTCCTCTCCTCTTCCTGTAAACCGATCATTTTTGTCATCATATTCTTTAACTCTTCTTCCACCCTTTTTCTTTCCGTAACTTCATATCTGATTGACAAGAATTGATAAGGCTTTCCTGCTTCAGTTAAAAAAGGAACAATTGTCGTATCTACCCAGTAAAACAAGCCTTCTTTCGTTTTATTTTTAATTTCACCTTTCCACACATGACCACTTAAAATGGTCTCCCATAAGCTTCGAAAGAATTCCTTTGAGTGATAGCCTGAGTTGATTAACCGATGCGTTTTTCCAATTAATTCAGATCGCTGAAACTTAGAGACTTCACAGAACTTATCGTTTACATAGGTTATAACACCTTTTTCATCGGTGATCGCAACAATTGCCGACACATCTAGTGCAAATTTCAAATCGGATAATTCATCTATTGAGCCAGAAACACCCTTCTGTTCAGAAGAGCGATGATTATACAAATCAAGCCTTTTATCCATCCCAATCCCTCCTCAAGCTTTGGATGAGTTTACCGCTAGCTCTAAACTTCTAATTGAATCTTTTATTTTATCTTGTTGTAATGCTAATCCTTCCTGATGGGTTCGAAATCCGAATAAAAGGACTCCCCAGATTTCATGGTGAACAGTAATCGGGTAGGCTATGGCATACTCAAGCTTTTCTGCCAGAATAATGGGATACTCCATTGCATCTTCTTCACTAGAATGTGTGTAGGTAATCGGACTCCCTGTTTGAAAGACTCTACCTGCCATTCCTTTTCCAAATCGAATCGTCATCCTTTTCCATTTACTACTCTGATTGCCGAATACATATCTCCAACGAATCTCTTTTTGGTCCTTGCCATAGCAGGCTAATCCCATAAAATCACTATTTATAGTTTGATGAATCTCTTGGCATACATACATAATTTCTTCAATCTGACCTAAAGGAGCCATCATCATCACTCAATTCTATTCTTTATAGACCATAGCTTAAAAGGCCTTTTTTTACTGCATATTCAACCAATTCTGGTCTGGTTTTAAGCTTTAGCTTTTCCATCAAATTGGCTTTATGAGTTTCAACGGTCTTTACACTTATAATGAGCTGTTCTGCAATTTCTTTATTGGAAAACCCTTTGGCAATAAGCGTTAATACCTCTTTTTCTCGATCGGATAATAATGAATAGGTATCACTATTTCCGCCGTTTCTTAGGTTCTCAACATATTCCTCCATCAGCTTTTTGGTTGCATTCGGATATAAATAAGCTGATCCCTCATATACAACTTGGATTGCTTTTAATAATTCATCATGTGGAGCACTCTTTAATATACATCCGGACGCCCCGGTTTTAATGGCTCTAAATAAATACTCCTCATCATCATGCATCGTTAAGATTAAGATATTGATTTTTGGAAGAAGCTGTTTGATCTCTGCAGTTGCTAACAGCCCATCCTTCCCATGTGGCATGCTTAAGTCCATTAGAATAACATCGGGATTTAATTCCTGAGCCTTTTGAATAGCCTCGTTTCCTTCCGTCGCTTCTCCAACAACCTCCATATCAGTCACTGAGTTTAGCAGCATTTTTAATCCTGTCCTTACTACTGCATGGTCATCCACTAATAGAATCTTGATCACGCCTATTCACCTCAATTGGATATGGAACATCAATCGTTAAGACGATTTCCATTGGATTGATTACTCTTTGTTTCACTTCACCTTGTATTAGCTGTGCTTTTGCTTTTACCTTTACAGTCTCAACTTCTAAGTTCACTATTTCCTCATTTAATCCTTTAATATGGAAGGAAATAATTAGATTCTTGAGATCCCAGTCGAAAATAATCGTTATTTCTTCTGTTTCTGGATACTGACCTAGAATTTTTAGGATTTCCTGACAGTTTCTAAATAACAGCTTTTCTGTAAAATCAGTTAATCTGACTTCCTGTCCAACTGAATGAACAAGCACCTCGATCCCAAACGTTTTGATAAAGATGTTTACATACGCCTTTAAAGCTGAATAAACACCATACACATCCATAGAAGGAGGATGTAAATCAGTAGCCAGCCATCGTAGGTCATCGATCGACCTTTCAATCATTCGGGCCATCTGCTTCAATTGCTTTCCCACTTCTTCATCTTTACTTTTTGCTTCTATAAATTGTAACCCAGTATAAACACTATATAAAGTCTGGGCAATTCCTTCATGTAGTTCATTTGAAATTCGCTTACTATCGCTTTCAAAAGAGTTAATGACCTCTGATAAAGTTTGAACGTTTATGTTTGTCATGAGTTCTCTCTCCACATTTTAATTTCAATCATACTTCTTACTTTATAATATTTTTTGGAAATTAGTTATCAGGGAATACACCCATTTTACGAGGGAGAATCCCTTATCTCTATTTTCTAAGAAGAGTAACTTGGTAAGCTGTGATATTTATCACAGTTCGTCCTACATGTCTCAGTTATTCTTTATATATACATTTTATAGCGACAGTGTACGTCCTCATCCTCCTGTCCTATAAAAACGAAGAGGGGTATTTTAAATGAAGAGAACGTTAACGTGGCAGTTAGGTCGGATTATTATTGGTGTGATCTTTGCATCTCTTTTAATCACATCAATCGCTACTTACCATACAGCTTATGACAAGATTTACGAAGCTGCCGGAGTCGAAGCATATGGATGTGCTTACATAACAACCGGCCTCCTTAATCCCACTGAGATTGATAAAATGCTAGATGGCAACCTCGAAATTAGTGAAAAAATTGGTAGTTCCTTAAACTGGACGACTGCCCATAAAGATATTTTTGAAGCTCAGTATATCATTAATACGGAAGGAAAAATCTTAGCATTAGATGATAACCTAAAGGCCTCAGGTTTTAAGATTGGAGACTCTTTTAAGATTGATGAGAAAGCTATTTCTATGTTGATTGAAATGAAGCACCCTACCTACTCTAAAATATATGAATTCGGTGGGATCAATCGTTTATCTGGTTATGCACCTATTTATAAAGATCAAGATTCTTCAAAAGAGGTTATAGCCATCAGCGTAATTGATTTTAATGCAGATATCGTTCAAGAACGCACGTGGGATGTTGTAAGTGGTGGACTACTCCTTGGACTGATTCCTATGATCATTGCATCCATCTTCACGATTTTCTTATTAAGAAAGAAAACAAAACCTATTTCAAATCTAATCCAACACGCAAAGGAAGTGGCCTCAGGTAATTTAGCCGTTCCAAGACTTCAAGTAACAAGCAAGGATGAAGTGGGGGATTTGGCCGAGACCTTAAATACGATGACCGATAATCTGGTCGAGATTGTCACGGTTTTAAAAACAAGTACGGACCAACTAACTAGAAATGCAGAAACGTCATCCCTTTCTTTACAAGAGATGAATACAGCGATTCAACAAGTTTCACATAGTATGAGTGAAGTGGCTATTGATACCGCACGTGGAACAGAAGAGGCAGTTGATGCAGTTGGAACTCTACGTCAACTTGCGAACTCGATTATTGCAACGAATAAATTAGCGGATACAAATGTATCTGCTTCCACAATCACCCTAGATACAGCAAGAGACGGTAAAACAAAAGTGATTGAAATTACAACTAAGATGGAAGGTATTAAATCTGCAACATTAGAGACTGAACAATCCATCAACCTCTTAAATACGTATACTTCAGAGATTAAGAAAATAACAGAAACGATTTACGGAATTGCTAGTCAAACCAATCTTCTTGCCCTAAATGCCTCAATTGAAGCAGCACGAGCTGGTGAACATGGAAAAGGCTTTGCTGTGGTTGCTGATGAGGTTCGGAAACTCGCAGAACAATCAAATCGTGAGGTGGCAACGGTTGAAAAGCTAGTCTCACAGATTACAGTTGGCATTGAAGAAGCCGTCTTATCCATCAATGAAAGCAGAGCCACTGTCCAAGAAGGAGAGCTTGCAGTAACTGAAACTGGAGTTGCTCTAGAAAATATTTTAAAAGAAGTTTCTAACACCGTTAAAGATATTAATAAAATAGCAGAAGTTACAACAAAGGAAGCAGCCTACTCAGAACAAACAGTTTCTCGTATTGAAAGCCTTGTTCTTTCTATAGAGAACATCGCTGCAAATTCCGAAGAGGTAGCCGCATCTGCCGAAGAAACCACAGCTTCCCTAGAGGAAATCTCAAGTAGATCAGAAGAGACCGTTATATTATCTAATACCTTAAAAGAAATTGTGCAGAAATTTAAAATCTAACTGTTAAATAGCATGCTAGGGATTTACTCCCTAGCATGTTTTTTTGGGGGGTATTGTTTTTTCAAGATACAAGGATTCGAAAACATTCTATAAAGAAAGACACAACTAATTTTACAAGACTCAAAATGGACACAACTTCAAATAAAAATAGTAGGTTGTGACCGATGTCACAGAGAGCACATCGATCCTCCTTTACAATCAAGTTAATTAGTAACAAAGGAGGTCATTGACTGTGAGTAAACCACGTCCGAGCAACAACCAGCCTAATTTAAAAGGTACCCTGATTAGCGTATTTACGATTGGTATCTTTATTTTTATCTCATGGTTTTCAGCCTATATTTTTCACTTAACACGATAAAGAAAGAAGAAGGTGACCGTTCTTATGCATTTTCATAAATATGAAAAAATTTGGTTAACATTTGGGATTTGTTCCCTCATTATATTTTTAACTGTTGTTGGTGTTGGTGCTTTTGGACATAATCATCAACCATCAGGTGGAATGGACGCTATTGATCCTGAGAAGGTCGATCAAACTCCTCCTTTTGACCAGCCAGGAGTGAAGAAATTAGCAGATGGTACCTATGAGGCAGCTATTGTTGCAATGGCATTTACGTATGAGCCTAAAGAAATAACAGTTCCAGCTGGTAGTAAAGTAGTCTTTAAAGTAACTAGTAAAGATGTGGTTCACAGTTTTTCGATTGTGGGTACGAACGTTAATATGATGGTCGTTCCGGGTCGAATCACTACAAAAGAGTATACATTTGATGAACCAGGCAATTACTTAATCCTCTGTAACGAGTACTGTGGAACAGCCCATCATTTAATGTCGACATCGATTGAGGTGGTAGAAGAATGAACTCATTAATTAGTTTATCTGAACGAAAATTAGCTCTAACTCATATTCTTGTAGCTTACTTTGCATTTCTTATCGGTACTCTTTGTGGATTATTACAAGTATTTATTCGTAATGATGCCCTTCAACTTCCACCGTGGCTTGATTATTATCAAGTGTTAACCGCGCACGGTGTCTTACTTGCTCTTGTCTTTACCACCTATTTTATATTTGGATTTTTCCAAACTGGGATGAGTAAGACATTAGGGGCATTTGGACCGAAGACAAAGCTGTTTTCATGGATTGGCTTCTATGTCATGACAGCTGGTACAATCCTTGCGATCGCGTTAATCGTAGCAGGTGAAGCATCCGTACTTTATACCTTTTATGCTCCCCTAAATGCAAATGGTTGGTATTATGTCGGATTGGCATTATTCGTTGTGGGAACTTGGATTAGTAGCTTTGCACTTGTTGGTCATTATATGGCCTGGAAAAAGAATCATAAAGGTCAGCTTAGTCCATTATTTGCTTTCATGACCATTTCTACTATTATATTGTGGATTATTGCCTGCTTAGGAGTAGTCGCAACGGTATTATTCCAATTTATTCCTCTAGCGTTTGGTTGGGTAGACACTATTAACGTGGAACTAAGTCGTTCATTATTCTGGTACTTCGGCCATCCACTTGTATATTTCTGGCTGTTACCAGCTTATATTGCTTGGTATGTCATTGTTCCGAAAATTATTGGAGGAAGAGTGTTCAGTGATTCACTTGCGAGATTATCGTTTATCCTGTTTATTTTATTCTCGATTCCAGTTGGATTTCACCATCAGCTAGTGGAGCCAGGAATTTCATCATTCTGGAAATTCCTACAAACCTCATTAACGTTCATGGTTATTATTCCGTCGTTAATGACAGCCTTCTCCATGTTTGCAACATTTGAGATTACCGGAAGACAAAAAGGCGGAAAAGGATTATTCGGTTGGTTTACCAAACTTCCTTGGAATGATATCCGCTTTACATCTATTTTTATTGCCATGGCATTTTTCATCCCTGGTGGGGCTGGCGGAATTATAAATGCTAGCTTCCAGCTAAATGAAGTCGTTCATAATACGCTCTGGGTAGTGGGTCACTTTCACATTACAGTTGGTACACCAGTAGCAATGACATTCTTTGGTTTAACCTTCTGGCTTGTACCTTACTTAACAGGACGGAAGCTAACCAAATCAATGGAAAAGCTTGCTTTTATTCAAATCATATCCTGGGCGATTGGGATGTTCTTCATGTCCACCTCTCAACACATTTTGGGATTACTAGGTGCACCAAGACGTACTGCCCTTTCTACTTATCAGGATCACCCATCAACTCTTGATTGGTTTAATGGAATTTTATCATCCCATGTCACGATGGCTGTAGGAGGAACGATTTTATTCCTATCTGCCATGCTGCTTATCTTCTTTGTCCTTCAAGCGTTATTTATTTTACCTAAGGCAAAGAGTGACGAGGATGCAACAGAATTTCCAATTGCTGAAAGTGACGTTGAAAATACACCAAAGTTTTTAGAAAATTGGGGAATCTGGATTGTGGTGGCACTCGTATTGATTGCAATTGCCTACTATATCCCACTCTCTGAGATGATTCAGCATGCACCACCTGGTTCAAAAGGATTTCAAACTTGGTAGGAGATGATCAGAATGTTCACAGCGGTTTTTGCCATGATTATCGTTTGTACAATTGGAATTGTCATTGCTGTCGATCTTGATGGTTCAAATGAAGAAATATAACAACTTTTGGTTACACTAAAACAAGAGTCCTATAATAGGCTCTTGTTTTTTTATTTTATCTACAATGTAAATTTATTGTAAAGATTAAGTGAATTTTATTTACAATCACTACATATTTTATTTACAATCAAAAAGGTGCTCAAAATTTGTCGAAATCAGGAGTGGAACTTTTGGATATTAATACTCAGACCATGCTTTTTCAGTTTTTTGGTGGACTTGGAATTTTCCTATTTGGAATCAAGTACATGGGGGACGGACTTCAAAATGCTGCAGGTGACCGCTTACGTGAGATTTTAGAAAAGTCGACTTCCAATCCTTTTATGGGAGTACTATCTGGAATCCTTGTCACAATCCTTATTCAATCTAGCTCGGGAACTACAGCCTTAACTGTTGGACTTGTAAATGCCGGATTTATGACCTTCCGTCAAGCAATTGGGGTTATAATGGGAGCAAATATTGGAACTACTGTAACAGCTTTTATCATCGGGATTAAAGTTGGGGAATATGCCCTTCCTATTATGGCGGTTGGAGCAATACTATTGTTCTTCTTAAAAGGGAAAAAACTACAATCTTTGGGACAAGTACTCTTCGGATTTGGAGCTCTTTTCTTAGGTTTAGGTTTAATGAGTGACGGAATGAAGCCTCTACGATCACTTGAAGTATTCAGGGAATTAACGGTTACTATGAGTGATAACCCTCTTTTAGGTGTTGTTATTGGAACAGCATTTACCGTTTTAGTTCAAAGCTCTAGTGCCACTATTGGTATACTTCAGGAGTTATTTGGTGAAGGAGCGATGACCCTTCAAGCTGCATTACCAGTTTTGTTTGGAGATAATATTGGAACGACAATAACGGCTGTTTTAGCATCAATTGGTACCTCTGTAGCGGCTAGAAGAGCTGCAACGGTCCATGTCATGTTTAATATTATTGGTACTGTCATCTTTTTAATTATTTTGAAATTGTATACGGGCTTTATAGCTTACCTCCAAGGGGCCTTAGACCTTAATCCGGAAATGACCATTGCATTTGCACACGGTATCTTTAATGTTTCGAATACCGTTATTCAATTCCCGTTTATTGCAGCAATTGCCTGGATCGTAACCAAGTTGGTTCGCGGAGATGACACGACGATTGATTATAAGCCAAAAAACCTAGACCCAATGTTTATTGATAAATCACCTTCCATTGCTTTAGGACAAGCCGAAAAGGAAATTATCCGTATGGCTGAACTAGCAGGAAAGGGTTTAGAAGAAGCTTTTCAATTTCTTAACACGAACCAAAAGAAGCATGCTGACCTAGCCCTTCAAATTGAAGAGGCGCTAAACAGTTTAGACCGTAAGATTACCAGCTATTTAGTTGATATTTCTGCAAAGCCATTAACAACTGAAGAAACAGGTGATCATGCGAAACTTCTAGACTATGTTAGAGATTTAGAACGTGTTGGTGACCATGTTGAAAACATCGTCGAGTTAATTGATTATCGTATTTCTAACCGAGTTTCATTATCGGATAACGCGATTGCAGAGCTTAATGAAATGGCTACTCTTACCTTATCCACATTAAATGATGCAATCAAGGCAATCGAAACGCTAGATATCGAGCTTGCTAAGAGTGTGTTAACAAATGAAGATAAAATTGACAAGATGGAACGCGTATTACGTAAAGGGCATATCCTAAGACTTAATGAAGGTCGTTGTTCAGGGGATGCTGGAATCATATTCGTTGATATCGTTAGTAACTTAGAAAGAATTGGTGACCACGCAGTTAACCTTGCTGAAGGTGTAATTGGGGTTAGACATCAAAATTAATAAGTACCTGTTTCGTTTAATATATACGAAAGGTCAACCCTATTCCGGGTTGACCTTTTATTATCTATAAGGACGAATCCACTCGGCATACCCTTTTACAGAGTCTAATGTAAATCCATGCTTAGTGAGAAAATGTTCCACTCTTTCCTCTGATTCCGGCTCATTAATGCTGACCACTACTTTTTTTACTCTTAAGTTATGAGCGATTTCCTGTAAATAGTTGATACAAATGGAACCATAGCCTTGATTAATAGCATCTCCCTTAATCCCATCAATTCGAAGATTGTTATCCGCTTCATTGTAGGTCGCAAATGCTGCAAAATCGTATTCCTCATACCATTTTGTCTGACAATCCTTAATATACACATTTCTGGAAGTTTGATCTGCATCTGTATATATAATAATGGGCTCCCCTAACTTATCCTTTTCAAGCGAGAAGATGCGATAGTTTAATTCAATTAATTTATTTACATTATATTGTAGCGTATCTATTTTTTTTTCTAACTGGTCGTTTTGGCTTTCTATATCATCAGCTCTTCGTTTTAAGGACATTTCATATTGCTTTCTTTTTGTAAATAACATGATGAAAAACACCCCCATGAAAGTCATACAGTTTAAATACCCTTTTATTTATATAGAGGAATCGTTCAGAATATGATTGATAATTATTAATTTTTTTGTGAAAGTGTACTTAAAGAATTGCACGAATGACTGTTTCACCAGGCATAATGAGAAAAAACTGTTTGTGCCATTGACACAAACAGTCCTTTTTTACACGATTCCCAATTCACTCTCGGGTTGCTTATAGATCTCTTCCATTCTCTTGCCTTTAGATCTAGCTAGAATCTCCATTCTTACGGAGAGCTGCTTCATCGTAAAGTTCATCGTATCCTCAAAATCGACCTGGAACGGCGAATCTTCTGTCATACCTTCATGATTTAACTTAATCGCAAGTGGTGTTAAATCCTCCATTTTATTAGCAACTACCTCAAAGATATGTGGTTGTTCACTAATTAGTCGCTGTAATAAGAAGGTACCGTAAGCAATATGACGTCCCTCATCCTTCTTCAGAAGGCCTATTCCCTTTAATAAGCCCGGCATAGCCCCTGTCCTTTCTAAGGATTGATAAAAGGAATAATATCCAGTCTCAGCCAATACACCCTCGACAAACATATTATAAACCGTAGATGCCTCCGCTAAAGCTTCTGCAGAATGATCAGTCTCAAGTCTCTCCATCGCTGTTGGTAGGATTTCATTAAAAATTGTGTTATAGGTTTCAGAATGATAACAGGATAGGTCCTCATTTTCTCCAATCGCATTTAATACACGCCGGAAGAACTCGGTATGCTTTGCTTCCTCAAATAAAAAAGTAGTCAGATACATTTCTTCTTCTAGACGCCCTTCTTTAGCAATTACCATCATTAAAGGTAGTAAATCTCTCGTAACAGCTTCTTCTCCCGCTTGAAATTGCGAAATGAGCCTTAAAATTGCTTCCCTCTGTTCACTAGTAAATGAAGCCCAATCCTTTACATCCTGAGTCAAGTCAATATCTGCTGGGTCCCATACACCAAATCGCTTTGCTTTTTGAAACAATCGAAATGGTAAAGTATCCTCTAATAGTCCTCTACTACTTGTCGTTAAGATTGTTCTTTTCTCCATCATGTAACCTCCTAAACGGATATAGACCCTTTTTTAAAAAACACCAGGATGTATAAACTAGGTATGTAAGGGTTTACATTTAATTATAGGGAAAGTAGGTTAGAATAAATATACTGAAAATGTCGGGGAGAGGAATGTCGAATACTAGCGTAATAATGGCTATAAGTTACCTATTGCCTTTGCTGCATTATAGGCGATCTTGGTTTCAATCTAACAATATAATAACGAGGCTAGATCATAAGTATTAAAGTCAGTGATAAACCCGAACTAGTAGGCGAGATTTTGATCTAACTTTCACCTACTAGTTCGGTTCTCTATTTGTTACATTCAATTAAGTTGTTGGTTTTGAATACTATTTTATAACCTAGTGGAATGGAGCGGAAGGCACTCGACTCCTGCAAGGAAAAAGGAAAGAGCTTTTTCTCCGGGAGAAGCAGGACAGGTGAGACCCCGCAGGCGAAGCCGAGGAGGCTCACCGCCCGCCCCGCGGAAAGCGAGTGCCTGAAGCGCAATGGAACAACCCTGTTTTTCCAGCTTAACTAGTTAATAAGTATGAGAAAAAACGAAAACAGTTTTTATATTTGATAGGTAGACTAATTTTAAGATTATTCGTCTTTGAGAACGGTGTATTAGGTTTTGTCCCAGCCTCTTAAGGATTACCCATTCAAAACAGGCTTTTTAGCTAAAAAAGCGGCAACTGCTGCTAATGCAGGAAAGATCATCATAATCAATAAGATTTCTTCATATCCTCCAAAAAAGTCATAAGCAATCCCAAATGGTAAAGGACCAAAGGCTGAACCAATAACCATGACCGCCATGGCTAGTCCTTTTATGCTTCCGATATAAGTTCGACCGAAAAAGTTGGGCCAAATGACATTTAAGGCAATACGCTCCACTCCTCCAACCATCCCCCAAAACACACCAAAAGCAATAGCAAGTAAAGGTGATTGCGTTACCAGCAGTAAAATAAGAAATAAAATTTGACCTACGAAGGTGACCACTAGCATATAATTTGCTTGTATTTTATCGAGGATAAATCCTGACAAGACCGTAATTGGAAAACCGACAATTGCCATCAAGCTCAAGACAGTAGCAGCAAGCGCTGGTGATAATTGATTTTCACTAAAAATGGACATTAAATGAAACGTGATGCCGGTGTTTACCATCGCCGGAATACTTACACAATAAAGTAACAACCAAAACGTTTTGGTTTTCTTAGCCTGAGCTAATGTCCAGCTTACCTCTTCCATTACATCTTCCTTATCTTCCTTCAACTTCTGCTGTTTCATTACCTTGTTATCTGGTAATAACCCAATATCCTCTGGCTTATTTCTTACAAAAAATACAGCAAGTGGGACAAACACTATTAAAAGAAGGAATCCCCAAACCCTCCAAGTGTGCTGCCAGCCCCATTGTTCAATCATCCAAAGATTCATAATCGGGAAAAGAGCCGAACTAAGAAATCCCCCTATTGCCATCATACTAAAAGCTCTTCCTCTTTTTTCAATAAACCACTGTGGAATAAGCGTATTCGGAACTAATGTCATAGAACCTTGACCAAATAAACGGATTAGAAAGAAACCAATAAATAGCATAGCCGTATTCATGACGATACTGTTCCAAAAACATGCAAGTGCAAGTGCCGATGCTACAAACACCATTGCAACCCGCTGACCATATTTATCTATGTAGCGCCCAACGACCATCATTAATAAGCCTGCAATTAAAGTTGCAACTGAATAGATCGACGAGATCGTAGAACGATTCCAACCAAAGTCTGCTAAATAATAATCAATAAATACTGCATTTGAATAGGTCTGACCTGGACCTGAAAAGAACACCCCTAAGGCTCCCATCACTACGATCACCCAACCATAATAGAAAGGTGTCTCAACCGGTTTCTGTAACATTCTCTCTTTTTGTTGCGTCGCTCCCACTCAAATTCCTCCCTTTTCATTCCCCCATTATACCATGATAAATTACGGCCGCCGTAACATTTATTCTCTCTTAATAACAAATACATCTTCAAAATAAACTATCTTACTATAATAATTATTCCTTTCTATTAAAAGTTAATTTTGTTCCACATTCATTAAACCTTGCTACAATCATAAATCTCAACGTTATTAATTGAACGTTTGTTTAATTGCAAGCTTAATAATATTATTTAAAACTATTTATTGTTATTAATCTAGCTCCCATTCTTCTTATATCAATCCATAAAAAAAAGAGCCTTTGAGCTCTTCTTTTCCCTTTATTCACCTAGTCCTTCGTTCTTTAGTGCTTCTGCTAATGCAGATAATGCTGCTTCTTCGTCTGTTCCATTCGTGATTACTTTAATCGTACTTCCACCTGGAACTCCTAGAGACATTACACCCATAATGGATTTTAGGTTAACTGTTTTCCCTTTATACTCTAATTGTACATCACTTTCAAACCCACTTGCTGTGTGGACAAGGACAGTTGCAGGTCTTGCATGTAAACCAGCTTCACTCGTAATTGTAAATTCCTTCTCAGGCATGCATAACGCTCCTTTTAAAAGATTCAATTTACATATTTATATGCACTACTATACATTATATTTCCTTTAGAATTAATTGAAGTAGTGAATGATTAGAATCTAGACCACTTATTTCTTTTAAAGCTCCTTCAACTCCGCTTTCCTTGACCTTCGCTTGCAGAGTAACGGCCTCTTCATCTTCACTAACATCATATTTTAGAGCGGCTGCAATTCCCTTTGCCAAATGAACCGGTTCACCTTCTACATACTCATAATACTGGGAAGCTGGGCTAATTAATCGATCTTTAGGTCCAAGCTTTCGAATCGGTCCTCTTGCTACTCTTGGAATTTCATCATTGATGTACGGATTCATAAATCGGCTTATAATTTTTTCAACGTACTTTAGATGCTCATTTTTGTTAAAACCATATTTCTTTATTAACACTGAACCCGATTCACTGAGTGCTCCCTTTACTACTTCAAGCACACCCTCATTTTCCATTGCATCCTTAATTGTCGCTAGCCCAGCCTGATAACCCACATAGGCTGCAACAGCATGGCCCGTATTAACGGTAAATAGCTTTCTTTCAATATAAGGAGTTAGGTCATCTACAAGTGTAACACCCTCGATCGTAGGTACCTCTCCAATCATGCTAGAACGATCGACAACCCATTCATAAAATGGCTCTACCATGACCATCAGCTTATCCTCGTTTGTTTGTAGAGGTACAATCCGGTCAACAGCCGCATTCGGAAAAGCATACAGTTCATCAAAACGAGATCGGTCCCCGTCTTGTAATTGCTCATATACCTTTTCCTTTAAGAATGCACTTCCGCCAATCATATTTTCGCATGCGATAATATTCAATGGTTGTTTTGATTGTTCAGCCCTCTTTTGAAGACCACTTGAGATTGCTTTAGAAATAATCGGTAAAATATTAGGACCTACTGCAGTAGTAACGAGGTCAGCATTAGCGATTGCCTCCACAACTTGTTCCGGATTCTCGATGCTATTGATTGCTCTCACATTACGCACAAGTAATTCATGACGATCTTCCGCTGCTAACACAACTTTGTATTCCTTTTTTTCATTAAGCAGATTCACCATTTCTGCATTTACATCTACAAAACAAACCTCATAGCCTGCCTGAGACAGAAGGCTACCAATAAAACCTCTTCCAATATTTCCAGCTCCAAAATGGACAGCTAACATTTAATTCACCTCGGAAAATAAGCCAATTATTTCTTCTGCTGAGTCTGCACCAACAATCTTTTCAATATTTTCCTCTTCTGAGCATACAATCGCAATTTGCGATAGAATATCTAGGTGCTCACCGTCTTTACCAGCAATACCGATTAATACCTTCACAATATTCCCATCTCCAAAATCAACTCCAGAAGGGACCTGGATAATTGATAATCCAGATGTATTTACAGACTTTTTCGCATCCTCTGTACCATGTGGAATCGCCACATAATTCCCCATGTATGTAGAAGTAAGTTCTTCACGCTCTAACATTTTTTCAACATATGATGCCTCAACATAACCGCCATCAACTAAAATTTGCCCAGTTGCACGAATTGCTTCCTCTTTCGTTGTAAAACTTGCATCTAATTGTATATTTTCAGCTGCTAAAATTTGTTTTGTCATCTTAAAAACTCCTCACTTTTTTTTATCATAAATTTCTTTTAATTCTGTTGCCAAAAGATTAGCGATCGCTTTTTCACTACCTGTTTCAAATTGGTTGATTACCTCTTGATCACGAATGATGAGAGAGCTTATAGCGCTTAGTATTTCTAATCCTTCCTCACTAACTTTTTTAGGAGAAAGCATCAGTAAGACAGTGCCCATGCAGACGTTCGACCCATCCATAGCTTTTACTGAAACACGTTCCTTTAGCCTAATCATTGTAAAACTTGGATCGTTTACTTGATCACTTCGAGTATGATAGAGCGCCATTGTTGTACCAGGTATTCCAAGTCCACCTAACTCTTCACGCTCAAAAAGCTCTTGAACAAGGACTTTAGCATCATGAACCTTCATACCTTCTTCAAGACTTCTGCACTTCCTCATTAAAATCTCTTTTATTGTTAGCCCTTCTGTTACTTCTTCTATGAAAAAGCTACCTAACACTTGATTGATTACCAATGAATACTGACTTATTCTCTTCATCTGAAGAAGAAAAGTCTGGTGATCAACCATGTTTCTCCCACTCTCTTGTCGTGCTGTGCGCCCTCCACTACCTTCTTGTTGTTGACCTAGTAAAAAATGCTTTACTCTGCTAATTTCATCATTTGATAACAAAGGGCTTACAACTAGGTAGTCCTTCTTAAAATCCTTAAGAGGGACGGTTGAAATAATGGCATCATATTGACTAATATCTAAATGAGATAAATCAAATAATGAAGCATTTTTTGTTTTAATCCCTGAAATTTGTTGCTCAAGCTTTGAAGATAATATTTTGGATGTACCAATTCCACTCGAGCAAACTACCAAGGTTTTCAGCTCTTTTTCCTCTTCTTTATGTAATAGAGCTGAAGCAAAATGCATCACTAGGTACCCAATTTCCTCTTTAGGAATCCGCAAATCAGGTAGAATGACCTGTACAGCATTTGAAAGCAGTAAGAACATCTCAGGATAATCCTTTTCTATTTTTCCTAATAACGGATTAGAGATTCCCATATTTTGACGAATCCGATATAACGCAGGTCTTAAATGAGCAACCAGCCCTTGAAATAGTGACAAATTTCTCGTTAAATCATAATTAATTTCATCACTTACAAAACGAATGAATTGCTGTGCGATGATGCCTACTTGGAGACTAGAATCCTCCAAAAGATCATCATGCTCATTTCGAAGCTTCGCCCCCATTAGGTGCATCGTAATATATCCAATTTCTCCTGTTGAAATCGTAAGTCGAAAAATCTCTTCAAGTCCCTTGACGATTTTCTCCGCCGCTTTGTATTCCTTAGTTGGCTTCAGACTATTCAGATACTCTTCATCAAAATTAATATCTTCCCCATGTTGTATTCGCTCAATGGCAAGTGCCAAGTGAACCACCAATCCAATATAGGAGCTATCTGCTATAGAGTATGGTAATTCATTTTTTATATCATCAATTTGCTTTTCAATAATAAGTAGCTTTTTTTTATCAACTAACCCTAACAAACGGTCAGTAATGGTATCAATAGATTGAGATGATTTCTTTTGAATATTCTCTTTGATAAACGAAAGGAGCTCGAATTCATCAATATTCTCACTAATGAGATTGCTCATTGCTTTTCGCTTAGCTGATTCCGAACCAACTACTTCTACACCATACCCTCTTTTTCTAATGAGAGAGAGCTGAAATGGAGCTAAACGTTCCTCTACTTTATTTAGGTCATTACTGATAGTCGCGATCGTCACATTCAAATCATTAGCAATTGCCAATAGCTTAATCGGTTCATGCGAGTAAAGTAACTCAGATAGGATCATCGTTTGGCGCTCTTCGGGAGTATATTCATTATGGGAAAGATTATATAGATACAGCTGGAGTTTTTCCTTCAGTTCTTTTGTACCAATAACCTGAATACCTATACCTGATTTTTTATTTAACTCCAGTCCTTGGTCTTTTACTAATTTCTCTACCCCTTTTAAATCGCGGTGGACTGTTCGCGGACTAACATCCAGTTCATCTGCCAATTCCTTTACCGTGACTTCATCGTTATTGATTAGTAAAAGCTCAAGGATTTTCCGTTCTCTTGCCGATATATACATGGAACCACTCCATCAGTCAGGTTAACATACTTAAATGATAATCAACAAAAGTTACTGCCAAAACCAAAATTACAGATTCACCTTACACTTACAATTTTAGGGGTTACATCAATTGTCTTCAATAGATAGAAGGTATAATTTCGTCATTAGACTTGTTGCCATTATTTAAATATAATTACGGAATTCTTAATTTGAATATTCCCTTCTTTGTAAAAGTAATACACGATACAAAAAAGATTGACCCGGAAAGAGTCAATCTTTTTGTTGTTTATTTAAGCTGATCAATAAGCTCATCGTATTTAGGACTATTTAAGAAATTTTCTACTGAAATGTGATGCGCAGTTGGTAATTTATCTTTAGCACGTGGTGTTAGATCCTTATGCGTAATAATGACATCAGCATCGCTTGGAATATTGCTAATTGAAGTATTGGTAATATCTAAATCCAATCCAGCCTTCTTTGCTTTATTCTTTAAGATGGATGCACCCATTGCACTAGAGCCCATTCCTGCATCACAAGCAAAGATGATTTTGTTTACATTCTTAGGATCAAATCCTTCAGATTTAGCTTCAAAGCTTCCAGCTACAGCACTCTTTTTACCCTTCATTTCTTGCATTTTTGCTGCTGCACCTGAAATATCCTCTTCTTCATCCTTCTTGCTTGCTTTTAAGATTAACGCGGCTACAGCAAATGAAACAGCTGCTGCTACTAATACTCCTAGTAATACGCCAACATGACCTCCACCTTTAGGTGTCATAGCTAATAGAGCAAAAATACTACCTGGTGATGGTGGTGCTACTAATCCAACATTAAATAATGTGAAAGTAAATACTCCACTAACTCCCCCAGCAATCGCTGCTAAAATTAATAGTGGCTTCATAAGGATATACGGGAAGTAAATTTCATGAATCCCACCAAAGAAATGGATGATGGCTGCTCCACCAGATGTTTGACGGGCAGTTCCTTTTCCAAAGACTAAGAATGCTAATAAAATTCCAAGACCTGGTCCAGGGTTTGTTTCAAGCAAGAATAAAATTGATTTTCCAGCCTCAGCTGCTTCTTTAGCCCCTAATGGACTTAAAATTCCATGATTGATTGCGTTATTTAAGAATAATACCTTTGCTGGTTCTATAAAGATATTCGCTAATGGTAATAAGCCAGCATTAACAATTACTTCTACTCCAGCTGCTAGAACATTATTCAATCCTTCTACTACAGGTCCAATTGTGTAAAATGCAATGATTGTTAATAGACCAGCTAAGATACCTGCTGAAAAGTTATTAACAAGCATTTCAAAACCTTGTCTTACTCTAGGCTGAATGACTTTATCAAATTTCTTAATTAAGTATCCTCCAAGAGGACCCATAATCATTGCGCCTAAGAACATTGGGATCGATGAACCAACGATAACCCCCATTGTTGCGGTTGCACCGACAACTCCTCCTCGCACATCATATACCATCTTACCACCTGTATAAGCAATTAATAATGGTAATAGGTACGTAATCATTGGTCCTACTAACTCAGCCAGCTCTTCATTTGGAGTCCATCCAGTTGGGATAAATAATGCTGTAATGATCCCCCAAGCAATAAAAGCTCCAATGTTCGGCATAATCATGCCGCTTAAATGACTTCCAAAGCGCTGAATCTTGACTCGAAAATCTGGCTTTTGTCCTTCATTTTGATTTGACATTTTTCATTCTCCTTTCAACTATTAAGTAGTTGTTAGTATTTACTCCTTTATAAAAACGTATTAAACATGATTTCTATAATTATCATAAGTCTGATTTAAAGCGTTTTCAATTTAAAGAAAAACGTATTTTGTCATTCACAATGTTGTCATAATTAAAAAGAGTAGCATTTCCACCTTTCATTTAAAATTCTGTAGGCTATCAATTTACCTACTCATTCTGATAAAATGGCACTATTATCATGTATTTAATAAAAATTAGATTAGAAAGGTGTTAACGAATGTCAGCCTATAAAATCGTCTTCTTAGATATTGACGGAACAATTTTACAACCTGACCACACGATTCAGGATTCTACACGGAACGCAATTAAACAATTACAGGAACAGGGAATTGAAGTTTTTTTAGCAACAGGGCGCCCCTTACATGAAATAAAGGAGTTAGGCAGGGAGTTAAATATTAGTTCGTTTATTGCATATAACGGAGCTTACGCAATTTATGAAGGCCAAGAGGTATTTAAGGAAACCATGCCAGGTCGTGACATCGATCAACTTATCGAGATAGCAAAAGCGAATGAACATCATCTCGTTTTTTACACTCATGAAAAAAATGTATTCAGTTCATTAGAAGCCGATATTGTGAAGCAATTTATTGAAACATTCCATCTAAAGCTGAATGCAGAATATGACTCTTCCATTCATGAGGACGTGTTAGGCATTACCATCATTACAGAGAAAGAAGAAGCTGTCACCCATTATCAGGATGATTTTAAAGACATTCATTTTACGATAGTAAATGTTGCAGGACTTACGAACTGCTTGGACGTCATTAGGCAACGAGTTAATAAAGGAGTGGCTGTCCAGGCTGTCTTAAAACGATTGGACATACCTGTAGAGAGTACGATTGCATTTGGTGACGGGATGAATGATAAAGAGATGTTAATGACGGTTGGCCATGGATTTGCAATGGGCAACTGCCATTCTGATCTACTTCAATATGCAAAACATAAGACAACGGATGTTGAGAATGACGGGATATTTAATGGACTTAAATCATTAGGGTTAATAAAATAACAATAGTATTAAAATTATAAAGCGGTCTTGTTCATTCCTACTTAGGAACACAAGGCCGCTATTTTTTCACCCTATTTCTATGTTAGAAATAAAAAAACATCGTTTATATTAACACCATCCCCTTTCTGGCATATAATATCTATATGAGCATATGTTCATATAGATAGACCAAAGAAAGTGAGGAATTTAGATGGAACAAAAAGATCATTCCTTTTTATCTCAACCCACAGTTGACGAGGCATCTCGAATATTTAAAGCATTAGGTGATCCAACTCGTATTAAAATTTTATACCTCCTATCTCAGGAGGAATGTTCAGTTAATCATATTTGTGAAGTATTAGAAATGTCCCAGTCGGCTGTTTCGCACCAATTAAGTACATTAAGGAATCTCAGGCTTGTCAAATACAATCGTGTCGGAAATACCTTCTTTTATACATATGACGATGACCATGTAATCTCGATTTTGCAGCAAGTCATTCATCATATACAACATGACTAGGAGGCGAACTTAAAATGGGACACCATCATCATCATCATCATGGACATCACCATGATCACCACCACCATTTTGAAGAAACGAGAGAAGGAAATAAAAAGGGATTAACGATTGCTTTACTCATAACGGTTAGTATTATGCTTCTTGAATTCTTTGGAGGGTTATTCACCAACAGCCTGGCCTTATTATCTGATTCAGGCCATATGTTAAGTGATGCCAGCTCCCTATTATTAAGTTTAGTAGCAATGTGGTTTGCAGCTAAACCACCTTCTCCAAACAAAACATTTGGCTTTTATCGATTTGAAATTTTAGCTGCACTGCTTAATGGGGTTACTCTTTTTCTCATTGCCGGCTTTATTGTTTGGGAGGCCTATCAGAGGGTCCTCGATCCACCTGTTGTCGCTAGTGGCTCGATGATGTTAATTGCTTCTATTGGATTATTTGCAAACCTAATAAGTGCATGGGCCTTAATGAGAAAAGGCGATGTAAAAAACAACGTGAATCTACGAAGTGCTTATCTCCACATACTTGGTGATGCGTTAGGTTCTATTGGTGCCATCCTAGCCGGGTTGGTAATGCTATTGTTCGGATGGTTTATTGCAGATTCCATAATTTCCGTTATTGTTTCTTTGCTCATTCTAAAAAGTGCATGGGGTGTGATTAAACATTCGATTCACATTCTAATGGAGGGGACACCTAGTCGTATTAACCACAGTGAAATCAAAATAGCCTTAGAAAGTATTGAGGGAGTAATCGATGTACATGACCTGCATATCTGGACGATCACTTCTGGCCTAGATTCACTAAGCTGTCATATTGTTATCGAAGATTCAAACGATCATCAAGCAATTCTTCAGCAAGCCATTAATAAAATGAAACATTCCTTTAACCTAGAACACACTACCTTCCAAATCGAAACAGAACAAATTACACATGCTGAAATGAAGGTATAATAGGTCAACCCCTTACCTTACTTAACTTAATGGGCGTGAAATTAAAATAGTGCCTCTCTGATAAAAGTCTGTCCTTAATTAAGTAACAAGCGAAAGTAAATAAGCGGAGTTTTTCCGTCTAAGTTCAAAATGGAGACGTTTTCGGGTTAAATAAGGGGAGGATTTCCGGTTACACCAAGTAAACTCCCTCATTTTTATGTTTTTTGAGTCAATAGGCGGAATATCTCCGCCTATTTCAGCAAATTTCAAACCTATTTGCTAATTAAGGGAAGTTTTTCCGTCTATTGAATATGAGAGGCTGTTTTTTGAAGGATTATTTCTCTTAGAGTTAGGCCAAAACAGCCGTTATGATAAAATGAAAGAAGTCTAAATTTGCAAGGTGTGAATACACATTGAACATTATTGAGAAATTATATACGTTTATTATTTTCTTAGCCGTTATCATCGGAATAAGTTTAGGGCAAGTAAGTCTAATCAGTACTCATGCAGAAAGCTTAATTGTGCCTTTATTAATGGCTATGCTATTTATTACGTTTTTACAAATTCCTATTGAAGAAATAAAAAAGGCTTTTAAAAACATCAGGTTTACCTACTCGTCTGTCATCATTAACTTTGTTTGGACGCCGATCTTAGCTTGGTTGCTCGCATTGATATTTTTACATGATCAACCAGCATTAACAATTGGGTTTATCATGCTGATGGTCACACCATGCACGGATTGGTACTTAATCTTTACGGGAATCGCAAAAGGAAACCTTGCATTATCTACTGCCATCCTACCTCTCAATTTAATGTTACAGGTGTTGCTGTTACCTATTTATCTGCTTATATTTGGAGAAACAACAGGATTGATTGAGCTTTCATTTCTGCTAAATAGTATCTTAACGGTTCTATTCATTCCGTTAGTCTTAGCTTTCTTGACAAAAATGTGCTTGAGGAGTAAGCAAGCTTTAAAAGATCAACTTATATCCAAACTCGGCGTCTTACCGATTATTTTCCTAAGTCTCGCAATTGTAGCAATGTTTGCTTCACAAGGACAATTATTGATGACTCACATAGATTTGCTCTGGAAAATAACGATTCCTATCCTGTTTTTCTTTATCATCAATTTCTTCGTTGGTCAAAGAATTGGAAAACTAATGAGGTTCTCTAACTCAGAGCGAGTCAGTTTAAGCTTAACTACTTTAGCTAGAAATTCTCCAGTAGCATTGGCCATTGCAATGACGGCCTTCCCAGAACAACCTTTAATTGCCTTAACTTTAGTAATAGGACCTTTATTGGAGCTACCCATTCTAGTAATCATCTCTCAGCTTTTATTGATCATGTCTAAAGGTAAAAAAAGGACCCAACCATGATGATTTATGGTTAGGTCCTTTATAGATCAATATTGATTTTTGCTACTTCTTTTATGAAAGTAAAATGGCTTAGAAGTTCCTTTTCATTGATTGAGATCCGATTCGTTAGATCTGTCGTTCGTAAGACAAACTCCTTAATACCGATAAATTCTGATTCACTAATCAAGTAGAACTGTGTTCCTCTTTTATAGCCATTAAACTGCTTTTTAAGTTTATATAATTTCATATAGTAACCTCAGTTGTTAAATTTAGTGGACGATGCAACCCTTAGAATTACTATATCAGATAATAGGATTAGATTGTTAAATTGAAGGAAAACAAGAGGCCAAATCGACGTTCCGATTTGACCTCTTATCTTTTTTATTAATTGACTCTATACATCAACACCAACTAGATCTGGTTTTTTATCTTCAAATTGGTCCTGATCATCATCTTGAGAAACCATCACCTTTTTCTCCCATGCTCGACTCTTCCACCTAAAGTACATGATGATTCCTCTGAGCCATTCGTCCACCATAAAGGAAATCCATACACCTGCAAGGCCAAGTCCTAATTTAATACCAAGAAAGTAAGATAACGGGACACCTATTCCCCACATTGAAATAAAAGCCATCAACACTGGAAACTTGGCGTCTCCTGTTGCACGGAGAGAATTGATGACGACTAAATTAAAGGTTCTACCTGGTTCAAGGATTAAACTTAGGAGCAATAGAAATCCACCAACCTGGATGATTTCTTTATTATCGGTAAAGATCGACATAAGTGATTCTCTGAAGGTTGCCACTAAGATGGCAATTAGAATGGTAATGAGAATACTAGACTTTAAACTTTTTAATAGCTGTTTATAAGCGCCATCAAAATCGCGTGCACCCACCTTATGCCCAATTAAAATTTGCGTTCCCTGTCCCATCGCTAAGCCAAATAGCAAGATAAAAGACATAATATTAAAGGCATAGACACGAGTGGTTAGAGCCTCCGCACCAAGTAAGGCAATAATTGCCGTAATGGCAATTTGACTAGTATTATAGATTGCTTGTTCTCCTGCCGCTGGTACTCCAATATTTAAGATCTTCTTAATTTGTTTCATATCAAAATTCAAATAATCTTTAAATGTTATCGAAATAGGCAATAGTCTATACATCAAACGGAAAATCAATAGTAACGCAACGGCTCTACTTACTGCTGTTGCAATCGCAATCCCTTGAACGCCTAGTTCAGGTAAGCCAAAAAATCCATAAATCAAGAGAGCATTACCCACGACATTAATCACATTCATGGTAATCGATACAAACATCGCATCCTTAGTGAAGCCATTCGCTCGAAGAATGGAAGCAATCGTAATCAGTAATGCTTGGGTAAAAATGGTACCCCCAACAATTAATAGGTACTGACTAGCATAGTTCTGAATCTCTGCAGTTAAGTCAAATAGACTTAAAAATTCATTCCTAAAGGTAACGACTGCTATACTAATAAAAATACCAAAGATAAGATTAAGAGTTACCGAAATTGCTGAAGCATTTTTTGCCTCTAGAACTTTCTTCGCACCGAGGTATTGAGAAACTAATACTGCCGTACCCGTTGCAACAAAACCGAATAATAGTATGGTAAAGAAAATCAGCTGATTCGCTACACCTACAGCTGCTACAGCATCATCAGAAATATGGGAAAGCATAAATGTATCCGTACTTCCCATTAGCATGTGAAGAAATAACTCAATAAAAATCGGCCATGTTAAAGCAAATAATGTTAGTGGTTTAACCATATCTTTATTCTGTTTTATACCCATGTTGTTCACCCTTTTCCATTAGAAATCCGAGGGATATTACGTCCCTCGGAGTTTTATCTTTGTTGGACATGCTATTTAAGAAACCGGTTTCCGTTCAAAATAAGTAGACATGCACTCTATAAGTTCATTGATTGAATGTAAGTAAATATATTAGCACCCACCTTTCATATTATAAATTTTTATGCCCGTTAATGCTATATTTTTATTTCGAAACCTGAAAAAAATAATTCCAATAAAACAGAAGGTTAGTCCCAGAGTTTATATTATAATGAACAGTAATACTACATAGAAAAGTTGGAGGATTTCGTCATGACAAAAATTAGAGTAGGAATCATTGGTTGTGGATCGATTACGACTAGCTATCATGCCCCACTTTACGATCAAAACCCAAATGTCGAGCTTGTTGCATTTTATGACCGTAACCCTGAACGCGCGGAAAAATTAGCCGCTACATACGGTGGAAAAGCAGTTTCCTCCTACCAGGAGATTACTGAATCGGATGAAATTGATGCAATTAGTGACTGCTCCTCAAATGAAACTCATCACATTATTTCGACCTCAGCCCTAAAACACGGGAAACATGTATTATGTGAAAAGCCTTTAGCTATTGGTGTGGAGGAAGCCAAATCTATACTTGATACCCAGAGAGAATCTGGTAAAATCCTGATGGTGAATCATAACCAACGCTTTCTAGCGCCACATCAAAAGGCAAAGGAAATTCTAGAGAATGGTGACCTCGGAAAAGTGCTGACCTTTCAAACGACATTCAGTCATCATGGCCCAGAATTCTGGGCAGCAACTAAAGGAAATGGCACTTGGTTTTTTGATAAAAATCGTTCAGGACTTGGAGTAGGTGGAGACTTAGGAGTCCATAAAATCGATCTCATTCGTTTTCTTCTTGATGATGACATTGTAGATTTTCAAAGCTTTGAAGCGACATTAGAAAAAAAGAAGACAGATGGGACTCCCATTGACATTGCCGATAACATGGTATGTATCATAAGAACAGTAAAAGGGGCAATAGGGACAGGGTCATTTAGCTGGACATACAAAAATGGGGTAAACAATAAGACAGTTCTCTTTTGTCAATCGGGAACGATGGAAATTGACCCTGACATAGAAAACTGCCTGATTATTAAAAAAGGGAAAGAAACGGTCACCTTTAACCAACAAGAATTAGAAAGCTACGCCACCAATAGTATTGATGCATTTATTGCTTCAATTGCTCAACAAACCCTTCCTCCAGTTACCGGTTTGGACGGATTGAAAACACTCGAAGTGCTTGGCTAATAAATAGATTACGACATAATCAAATTAAACGTAAAAAAAACGAAGAGTGTAAATCACGTCTTCGTTTTTTATGGTTTATGTATAAAAGGGTAAATTGCAAACTACTTTCTTATTATTTAAGGCTGTTTTCTCATACTTTGTTGCTATTTTAACCAAAAGATAAATTAATATTGAGTCCGTTGATTTCCGCTACAGGCACTCGCTTTCCACGGGGAGGGACGTGAGCCTCCTCGCCTTCGCCTGCGGGGTCTCACGCTTCCCTCTATCTCCGAAGAAAAAGCTCTTTCCTTTTTCCTTGTAGGAGTCGAGTTCCTTCCGCTCCAATCAACTCAATGTTCTAACAAAAGCAATTCACATAGCAACAATCATTACGAAAACAGCCTTATTTAAAAACAGATAGAATACTAACGACTAGGTTAAAATAGTGTTGGATTAAATCTTTTAGCTAGCTGTAACGAAGCTTCTTCTGGATTTACATCGTATATGAGAAGCTCTTCCTCATTTGAAGTCGCACATAACAACCTTTCACCGGTAGGAGAAATTAACGAGGTGGTACTTTGTTGATTTGGCAAAGCATAATTGACACTAGCAAAAAAGATATTATTCTCCAAACTCCGGCATACCATAGCTTGGTTATAAAATTCCGGATTGTTAACTTCGCCAGTAAACTGCGGGTGAAATACAATAATTGCTTCTTTTCTTGCAGCCCATCTCACCGTTTCAGGATATCTCCAGCCTTCATGACAAATAACAATTCCAAATTTGACACCTTCGGCCTCGAATAGTAGTCTTCCTTTTCCAGGTACATAGCCATATTGATCTTCTTCAGGATCCATTTGGTTTTTTGTCTGATAACCTACAATGTCACCATCTTTATTTATAACAAACGCTACTATATGCATTTTCCCCTGTTCTTTCCACTCCATAGGTAGAATGACATGTAGATCTAGCTGATTGGCTAGTTTACATACTTTATCCAATGCTTGTTTTTGTACAGTGTGGTTGTAAACTTCAATTTCATACCCAACGCCTCTTAGACCTGGAATAATTGATTCTGGGAAACAAATTAACTCACATTGTTTCTTACTGGCTTCTACCATCATGCTCTCTACATTTTGTAATCCCTCTGATGCTTTCGCAGAAAATCTTGTTTGTGCTAGCCCAATTCTCATCTCGATTTCTCCCGTCAGTACCAACTTGTTAGTGATATTCTAAATTATTCCACTTAAAAAGGACTAATCCTGCCTGAGATTATTTTTTAACCTTGGTGTTTGATTTTCGTTACAGGACTCTCGCTTTCCGCGGGGCGTGCGGTGAGCCTCCTCGGCTTTGCCTGCGGGGTCTCTCCTGTCACGCTGCTCCCGCAGGAGTCTCGGTCCTTTCACTTCAATCAACTCTGCTAAAAATAAATATTGTACTTTAACAGAGCGTAAAATAACTACAGTTTGGTATGTTATTTCACTTGTTTTTTACGTTTTCACCACAGTATCGAAACCGCCTTAATTAACATTAGAAATAGAAAACAAAAACGCTTGGAGTTTTTTCCAAGCGACTATTTGCTCTTATTTCTTTTTCTAGAAAGGGGACGTTCGTTAAATAACTAATTCACTCCTCTTAAATTGTGTACTAAGATGAGCACTCCAACTATAATCCAAAATAATACACCTATTGTCCATAATGATAAAAAGCCAAATTTAGGTATTATCAATAGGAATGTGATAATAGCAAATAAGAGGAATATGATGTCAAAAACCCGTTTTCTTCTATGCATTTTTAAACAGTTCCCCTCCTTCTTTAACTCTACTTCCTAGTTAGATTAAGAAAAACCTTCACAAACTATATAGTTAATTTAACATAAGTTTACAAGTAACTGATGGATCTTTTAAATCAATATGGCAAATGACATACCAATTAGCATAGTAATTAGCAAGTTGACAACAGCTATTGTTTTTATGTTATTTAAGGTGCGATTTAGTAAACAAATTCAAGTGTTTATACCCAATAAACATTGATATACAAGGAAAAAGAAGCAGACCAAATCATATGCGATTTGGTCTGCTAATTAGTATGCTCTATTCGTATGTTTCTCTGCAGAAACGGAACCGTTTATTTTAATAAGTGGGGATCATTACAGAATAAAATTAGTTTTCCGCTAATTTAGGCTGAACCGTTGGAGTTAGACGAACTTCCTCTAACGTATCTTCAGCTTCAGTGGCTCTCTTAATAAAGAAAGCAAGAATTAGAGCAACTGCAGAAATAAACACTGTCACAAAGAATGCATCATTAATTCCTTCTAGCATTGCCTTCATTAGAATCTGCTGCTGCATCTCTGCAAGAGCTGCTTCTGTTGGCTGTCCAACAATACCTTTCATGGCCTCAGCCGTCATGTCAGTTGCATACGTAGCCGTACGATTCGACATGATGGTGACTAATAAAGCTGTTCCAATGGCCCCAGAGACCTGTTGTAGTGTATTATTCATCGCTGTTCCATGAGGATAATAGCGTTTAGGTAATTGATTTAATCCGTTCGTTGAAACAGGCATCATGACTAATGACATCCCAAACATCCGGACTGAATATAAAACAATTAAATACGTGTATGTTGTCTCCATCGATAATTGACTAAAATAATAGCTCGTAACCGTAGTAATGGTTAAGCCAATAATGGCAAGGACACGTCCGCCGTACTTATCAAACAATCTTCCTGTTATAGGAGACATGAGTGCCATTAAAATTGCTCCTGGAAGCATCATTAATCCTGCATCCAGTGGTGAAATACCTCTAATTGTTTGCACATACATAGGCGTTAATAGCATCGCTGAAAACATTGCCATTGTCACAACCATTGAAATTGTAATTGATAAAGCATACATCGGGTATTTAAAGATTTTAAAATTAAGCATTGGTTTATCTTGTTTAATTTGACGAACAATAAAGGTTACTAAAGAAATAACCCCAATTGTAATCGTTCCGTACACCTGTGGATCTGACCAGCCTTCTTTACCAGCTGTACTGAACCCATATAACATACCACCAAACCCTATACTTGATAAAAGAACCGATACAAAATCTAGGCGAAGGTCTACTTTGTCCTTCTTGTCTTTTAAGAAAATAAATCCAGCAATAAAAACGAAAACGGCAATAGGTGTCACAAAGTGAAACAGCATTCTCCAATCATAATGTTCAATTAACCACCCTGACAGAGTAGGCCCTATTGCAGGTGCTCCCATTAAAATGAGGCCAAATACCCCCATTGCTGTTCCTCTCTTTTCGATAGGAAAACTCACTAGCATGACATTCATTAAAAGAGGCATCATAATGGCAGAACCAGACGCTTGAATCATTCTACCAGCCAGTAGAATCGGAAAAATTTCAGCCATCCCTGCTAAAATCGTACCTAATGTAAATAACCCCATAGCCGTGAGGAATAAACGGCGAGTCGAGAATTTCTGAATTAAGAAAGCCGTAGTTGGGATTAGTATACCGTTCACTAGCATATAACCCGTTGTTAACCATTGTACAACGGGGGGATCTACTTTTAAATCAGCCATAATAGACGGTAAAGCAATATTTAGTAAGGTGTTATTTAAAAATGCAATAAACGCGCCAATCATTAATATAGCTATCATACCGTATGGTGGGCGTACAGTTTCTTTTATGGAATTTCCCATGTCATTCCCTCTCTTTATACCGTTAGTATATTTTTTTATACTGTTATTATAACGAATCTTATCTTATACTAAAGAAGGATTAATTTCAATCAGAAAAATTAGGAAGAGTATGTACAAAAATAAAATATACGATACGATTTGAATATAGAGAGTTAGGGAGAAGGTGAAGAATTGAATAATCGGAAGCAACATGTCATGAAAATGGCTCATCAGTTATTCGTAGAAAAAGGGTTTCAGAATACATCCATTCAAGACATTTTAGATTACAGCGGAATATCAAAGGGAACATTTTATAATTACTTTTCCTCCAAGAATGAGCTACTCATCGCCCTACTCAAAGCGATTTATCAAGAGATGGAAGTGGAGCGTAACGAATTGCTGATTGGGCAGAGCCCGTCTAATCAAGAAATCTTTATTCAACAGGTTGAGCTAATCATCAGAACGAACCGGACGAATCATTTAATTTCACTATTCGAAGAAATATTTGTTTCGAAAGACGAGGAGCTGAGCCTGTTCCTAAAGGAAGGACAACTTAAAAACTTAGAGTGGCTGCATAGCAGACTTGGAGATATCTTTGGAAAGGACAAGAAGGAATTCCTTCTCGACAGCGCCATTATGTTCATGGGTATTCTACAGTCCAACTTGAAATTTTTCACAAAAGCTTATGGTATAGAGTCTAATCCACAATCAGTGGTGCACTATAGTTTTGAAAGAATTTCTACGATTATTAAACAATACCAAAATACGGATCAAGCTTTATTTCCACCAAACTTATTAAATAAATGGTTGCCAAACAAGGTTCAAGAAACGGAGTTACCAACACAAAAGTTAAGAGCTGTTTTATTAGATTTAAAAAAGGAACTTATTCTTTCTGGTAAAGAATCAAAGTATACGGAGTTAATCGATTTCCTACATGAGGAACTCCTCCATTCCCAAAACCCTAGAATGGTCTTAATTGAAAGCAGTCTATTAACATTAACCACGAAGCTTTCCAAGGAGTATAATCATTTTCTTAGTGAGCTAGAAAGTCTGATTCAACAATATTCTTTAGTAACTAAATAAAATAAAAAGGAGGGCAAGCTGCATATGCAACTTGCCCTCGTCTTATATTTCTAATAGACACCACGGATAGAATCGTGAACTTCTTTCTTGTAGAAGTCCCTTATTTTTTCAAGCTCACTTGTTGAAAAAGAAGGAACATCAAGTGCACCAAGATTATCCTCTACCTGCTTCACATTTCTAAATCCAGGAATGACACAGCTAACCTCTGGCTGATCGATAATCCAACGAAGTGCGGCTCTCGTCATATTCCCTCTATCATTGGCAATCCATGAAAGATCTTGACTAAGCTTCACACCACGTTCAAATTCAAGCCCGGCAAAGGTCTCCCCTACATTGAATGCTTCTCCATTTCGATTAAATTTACGATGGTCATCCTCTTCAAAGGTTGATTGAGTTGTAAATTTCCCCGTTAATAAGCCACTAGCAAGTGGAAGTCGCACAAGAATACCTACATCCTTCTTTGCAGCTAATGGAAGAAGCTCCTCTAACGGCTTTTGTCTAAACAGATTGAAAATGACCTGAATGGCACTAGCATTCGTTTCATTGACAACATACAATCCCTCTTCAACTGTTTCAACACTTACACCGTAGTACCTAATCTTTCCTTCTTTTTTCAAATCCTCAAGGACCTCAAAAACCTCACCTTGTTTGATGATATCAAAAGGAGGACAATGTACTTGATATAAATCAATAGATTCACGATTTAAACGTTTTAAGCTAGCCTCACAATATTCTCTTACCTTTTCTTTTGAATACGTGTAAGGATCATGAATATCCCCAGCTCGACAGAACTTCGTAGCTATATGAATCTTATCTTCTTTACCCTTTGTCGCTGTAGCAAGGAGCTCTTCACTATGTCCATCCCCATAGACGTCAGCGGTATCAAAGAAGTTTACCCCCGCATCCATAGCAACCTGTAATCCTTTTAATGATTCCTCATCATTTACTTTCCCCCAAGCGCCACCAATGGCCCAGGTTCCAAAGCTTAACTCACTAACGGATAAATCCGTATTACCTAACTTTCTATATTTCATACCATTTGCCTCCTTTGAAATTTCATCTACTATTTAATTGTCTCAGGAATCGCATTTGCTTCAATTACTTTTTTGTACCATAATGCACTGTTTTTAGGTGTTCGCTTTAGTGTGTCATAATCCACACGGACCATTCCGAATCGCTTGGAATATCCGTAACGCCATTCAAAATTGTCCATTAGCGACCATAAATAATACCCTTTAAGGTTAACCCCTGCATCGATTGCTTCTTTACAAGCCTTTAAATGCATTTCAATATAGGATCTACGGTCTTCATCATTCACCGAACCGTCCTCTTCGACTTGATCATCATAAGCCGCACCATTTTCTGTGATATAGACAGGGATATCACCGTAATCCTCTTTAATACGCTTAAGAGTATCTACTAACCCCTGAGGTTCAATCTCCCAGTCCATATAGGTTACAGGTCTACCAGTCTTAACTGATTCCACACCAAGGAAGCCTAATTCACCCTCGTTACCTGGCTTATTTGTCGAGATAGAATAATAGTTCACACCTAAAAAGTCCATTGGACTAGACGTGACTTCAAGATCACCATTTTTAATATAATCAAATGTTTCAAACTTCGAATACATGTCTACCAGATCCTGTGGGTAGGAACCTTTTAAGACAGGATCTAAGAACCAACGATTTGAAAATCCATCCTTTATACGTGCAGCCTTTTTACATTCCTCATTATCCTCTAGTGGATAAGTTGGCTCTATGTTTAAAGTAATACCAATTTCTCCACCCTTTGGGCCTAGTTCACGAAAAGCTTGAACTGCTTTACCGTGGGACAAGAGAAGATGATGTGAAGCTTTTAAATGTGAGCGGAAGTCTAAATAACCAGGAGCTGCATTTCCTAATGAATAACCTTTATAAGATACGACCCACGGCTCGTTATGAGTTCCCCATTTTTTTACGGTATCACCTAGTTCTTGATATAAGTATGTCGCATAATCCGTAAAATAATCGGTCATGTCACGGTTCATCCAGCCACCTTTATCCTGAAGTAGCTGAGGCAAATCCCAATGATACATGGTAAGTAATGGTTCAATATCATGCTCTAGTAAACTGTTGATTAAACGCTTGTAAAAATCCAATCCTTTTGGATTCGGAGTACCGGTCCCCTCTGGGAAAATTCTCGACCAAGCAACGGAAAATCGGTAGGATTGAACACCTAGCGATTTGATTAGCTTTATATCATCCTCATATAAATGATAATGGTCACAAGCAATGTCACCATTCTCTTTATTTTGTACTTTGCCAGGAATCCGACAAAACCGATCCCAAATAGACTCCCCACGTCCATCCTCTTTTACAGCCCCTTCAATTTGATAAGAAGACGTAGCCGTCCCCCATATAAAATCCTTTGGAAATTGTATCATTTGCAAATCTCCCTTCGTATATGTATTGATTAAGCGTACCTAGTTGAATGGGTCCGTTGATTTCCGCTCCACTCTTTATTTTAAGATTCAGCGCTTACTATTTCTGACACTACTCCAATGATTTACGAATCTCTTGAGCACTTAACCATTGTCCTGTTGGTCCATCTTGATCGAATAAGGCTAATTGAAGTGCGCCTGGTTTAACGGTTTCAACCTCATCCCAAGCATCTGGGCCACCTAAGTCTGTTTTTAACCAGCCTGGATCTAAACTATTGACTAAAACCCCTGTGTCTTTTAGTTCAAAAGCTAAGTCTTGAGTAAATTTGTCTAACGCAGCCTTAGAAACTGCATATGGGCTAAGGTTCGGCTGATCTTTAATTCCAGATGTCATATTTATGATTCTTCCATAGCCTTGATCTCTCATTCCTGGTGCAAAGGCTTGGCATAACTGAATGACACTATATAAATTGATTTGTAATAAGCGATTGAAATCCTGTGAAGTAAAGTCCCAAATTTGTTTATTTTCGCTTTGAATGGCTGCATTATTATATAAAATATCAATTTTGCTGTACTTTGCTTTCACTTGATCAACTAACCGCTTAATTTCTTCTTCTGAAGAAAGTTCTCCTTCTACAACATCAACTTTTACACCATAGGGCTTTAATAGTTCTACTGTCTTGGCTGTGTTTTCTTTCTTTCGACCATGAATAATTAAGCTACAGCCCTCTTCAGCAAGCCCTAGTGCGATTTGCTGTCCAATTCCTCTACTTGAACCTGTGACTAATGCTACTTTTCCTGTTAATTTTCCCATTCTATTCACCTCTAAGTAAGTATTCACAACCAATATGTAATTTATAGCAAGGAAACCGGTTTACAATCTTTATAAATAGATACGATTTTATATAAAAAGGATAAAATTTGATTTATATTCAAATTTTATCCTTCTTAGAACAATTAAAACTACCATTTAATGATTTTATAAAACCGTTTTTTTACTTCTAACCCCACATGAGTCTCTGACAATTAATTCAGGATCGACTAAAACTGATTTCGGCTCTGTATTTCCATTGATTAAGTCCATTAGCATATACGCTGCAAGTTTTCCTAATTTCTCCTTATCTTGCTTTACCGTTGTAAGCTTTGGATCACTGTATCTACATGCTTCTATATCATCACAGCCAACTAAAGCTATATCCTCAGGGATCTTAAGACCATGCTCCCTAATCGAAGTCATTGCACCCAATGCCATCATATCAGAAGCAGCATACACTGCTTTTGGATAAGGCCTTTTAGCTAATATACGATTCATTGCTTGATACCCACTTTGTTCATGGAAATTCCCGTATTCAATCCAATCCTCATTGATGGAGATACCAAGTTGATTCATAGTCGTGAAGAATCCTTCTGAACGAACCTTTGATATAGGGGAATCCTTTCCTCCGCCAATGTAGGCAATCTCCCTAACGGAGTTTAGATACAAATGTTCTATGACGTTAGATGATACTTTACGGTTATCAGTTTGAACAAAGCTTGACATGGGACCTGTTAGTGGAATATCAACGCCGACACAAGGAATTTCACTTTGATCTAAATCATAGATTGCTGATTCAATTTCCTCACCGGCAATGATTAAACAGCCATCCACATGAAAATGTCTAGCACGCGGAAGATAATCATCCTCTCGCTGTTTGTTGAATCGTTCATTACTAAAGATTAATATATCATAACCCATGACGCCAACTGTCTTCTTAAAAGCATTAATGACTTCATTAAAAAATGGATGATTAAGCTCTACATTAATTTTCCCAGCATAGATTAGTCCAATTAGATTCGATTTTTTTGTGGCTAAAGACTTAGCAGAAAAAGTAGGTTGATAGCCTGTGGACTCAATTACATCCATTACCTTTTCTTTTGTTCGAATACTAATACCGTCATAATTATTTATTATTTTAGAAACGGTGGCCGGTGAAACCCCTGCCATTTTTGCAATATCTCGTATTGTTAATTTCATAGCCAATCCAACTCCTACGCATGGAAAACCAATTATGGAAATTACTGTTTCTTAGGTTTGTATCAATTTTAAAATCTACTTTTAGAATAATCCAATCCTATTAAAATATCTACAAAACCTAACAAAATAGTTGGAGATTCATAGCTTGCAATATATGGGAATACCCCTTTCTGTCTGAAAGGAGTAATACCCAACCATTTTAAATTGGTTCCTTACACCTCAAACCAATTATTACGGATGGTTTGCTTATACCAATGGAAACTATCCTTCTTAATACGTTCAAGTGTACGATAATTGACAAACACAATTCCAAAGCGCTTGCTATATCCTTCTGCCCACTCAAAGTTATCTAAAAGGGACCAAGTAATATAACCTTTAATATTAACTCCTGAATCCATGCTGCGCTTTAAGGCAGTTAAATGTTGCTTCAGATAGTTAGTACGACGGTCATCTCTAACTCGACCATCTAGTCCAGGCTCATCATTGTAGCATGAACCGTTTTCAGTAATATAAATTGGAACCTCTCCGTATTGCTCTGTAATGTAAGTTAATACATTATAGAAACCTTCAGGATAGATGTTCCAGCCAATATCCGTTTTTTCATACCCCATGTCTACTTCTTCAATATCAAGATTACCTGAGTTTTCTTTATATCTAGCCACACTACCTGTATAGTAGTTAATTCCAACAAAGTCAATTGGTTGGTGAATATCTTTCATATCTCCGTCTAAAATTGGAACCGTTACGCCTTTAGTCGCATACCAATCCACTAAGAACTGAGGGTAACTTCCTTTGAATACAGGATCAAAGAACCACTCAACAAATTCCCCTACTCCACGGTGACAAGCATCAATATCCTCTTGCTTATTGCTAAATGGCTCTAACCAAGTAGTATTTGGAGCGAAACCGATTTCGCCTTCAAACCCAAGTTCACGATACTTTTGAACAGAACGACCGTGTGCTACATGTAGATGATGCGCAATATTTACGGCTAATTGCAGGTCTCTATTTCCAGGTGCATGTACACCGATGAAATTAGATAAGAAAGATACACACCAAGGCTCATTAAAAGTAATCCATTTTTTAACCTTGCCATTAAATTCCTTAAACATAACCTCTGCATAATTAACAAAAGCATCAATCGTTTCGCGGTTATCCCAGCCGCCTTTATCTTGTAAAGCTTGGGGTAAGTCCCAGTGATATAGTGTGACCATTGGTTCAATACCATTTGCAAGTAATGCATCCACTAAACGGTGATAGTAATCTAACCCTTCTTGATTTACTTCACCAGTTCCTGTTGGAAAGATTCTTGGCCAAGCAACTGAAAAACGATAGAAATCAATTCCTAAATCCTTCATGATTGCTACATCTTCTTCATAACGATGATAACTATCACAAGCAATTTCACCGCTATCTCCATTTAATACTCGCCCGGGAGTTGCACTAAAAGTATCCCAGATAGAAGGACCACGTCCACCTTCATTAATTGCTCCTTCAATTTGGTAGGAAGCCGTAGCTGTACCCCATTTCATATTTTCAGGAAATTGAATAATTGCCATTTAGTAATACCTCCTCATGTAGTTCAAATCCATCATCTATTTCTTAATTCTTCCAATTTTTTTGTCAATCTATGAAAAATACCATACATAGTAAATGCTAGTAGGCTACCTCCTATTAGTAAAAAGAAAGGAAAATAGTAAACAATGACTAGAGTTAGTAGAATCATCCCAATAAACAAGATCGTAAAGTTCATATGACTAATTGAAAGGAACAATGAATTTTTTAGAGTATGAAAAATCGTTAATTCGTAATGGACTAGTACGAAAAATACGTAGACCGTTGTAAACGCAACAATGATGCCAAAAAAGAATAATAACGCGACAAGTAAGCTTCTTCCTGTGAACTCATTTTGGAACACGATGAATAAATCTAAATATAATATGACAACCGCGAACAACCAAAATAAACCGATGATAAAGCTTTTCTTAAAGTTCTCTTTAAATTGTTGAAAAAAAACATGGAAGATTCCAACATCGAATCCTTCTCTTATCCACTTTCTTACTGTCCCATACATGGCAGTGGTTGCTGGAAAAGCTGTTACAACAGGTAGACACAACAAAAACCACATCACATTTAGAAGAAAGAAGTAACTAAATACAGTTAGGATATGATTAAAGGTATTCTTATGCTGTTCCATGTTGACACCACTCTCTTTTGTTGAATTTAAATAGGAGCTTCTCATTTTCGCTCTCCTAAAATGAGAAGCTATTTAGGACTGCTTACTTAACTGCACCTTCTGTTAAGCTTGCAATAAACATTCTGTTTAGTAACAAGAAGATGATAACAAGTGGCACAGTTGCCCAGAATGTCCCTGATAGGATCATTCCATTATCACGTACATAGTTATCAATTAGTCCTCTTAATGCAACCTGAATAGTATGTGTTTCTTTATCACGTAAAACTACTAAAGGCCATAAGAAGTCGTTCCATACATACATGAACTTAATAATCGCAAGTGTTGCAAATGCCGGAATAATGACTGGTACAGCAATATTCCAGTACACGCGGAAAATCGAACAACCGTCAATCTTAGCAGCATCTACTAGTTCATCTGGAACATTACTACTAATGTATTGTCTCATCCAGAAGATCCCGAATGCATCAATTAAGCCTGGAACAATAATCGCCTTTAAATCATTTAGCCAATCTAGCTTAGTAATGATGATATATTGTGGTATTAAGCCAAGCTGTGGTGGAATCATCATCGTAACAAGAATGAAAACAAACAGAAAGTTTTTACCTTTGAAGTTTAACTTCGCAAATGCAAATCCAGCTAATGAACATAGGAATAAAACACCGATTGTAATAATTGATGAAACGATAAATGAATTCCACATTGCTCCAAAGAAGTCAATTGTATTCATTACATTTGTAAAGTTAGTAACTAACGCATCACCAGGTAAAATTGCTGGTGGAATCCGATTAATCACTTCATTTGAATTCGTTGCCATTACAAACATCCAGTAAAAAGGAAAGATCGATAGGACAGTAGCAATGCCAAGGATTAAATAAAGAAATACTTTAGAAAAAACAATTTGTTTTGAATAACTACCTTTACTCATGCCAAAGCCTCCCTTATCTTCCTAAACGATTCGCAACGAAAACGTTGATCGCAGAAAGTATGATGATAATGAAAAATAGAATAATCGCTGCAGCCGATGCAGTACCAAATGCCATATTTGTAAAGGCTTCACGATATAGATATAGCACCACTGTTAATCCTTCTTCACGGTACGTTCTTCCTACTAGAATTAACGGCTCTGTGAATAACTGCAGGGCACCAATAGTTGAAGTAAATACAGTTAGGATGATAATCGGACGAAGTAACGGAATGGTAATGTACTGAATTTTTTGTCTTGTAGATGCTCCATCAATCGTTGCTGCTTCATATAATTCGTTTGGAATTGCTTGAAGACCAGCCAGATAAATGATGGTGTTATATCCTATCCATCTCCAGAATACCATTGCGGAAATAGCAATCTTTACTCCCCACTCACTTGTTGTCCAAGCATGAGGCTCAAAACCAAACCACCCGATAATAATATTGATCAATCCATATGGTTGGTCATTAAACATGATTCCAAATACGATTGCTACTGCTACTGTTGAGGTAACATAAGGCATAAAGATGGAAACACGAAAAACACTTTTAAATTTAATGATCGCAGAGTTCAATGCATAAGCAAGGATAATCCCAATAATTAACTGAGGTAATGTACCCATAACCCACATAATCATCGTATTGGATAGCGATTTCCAGAAAAGTGGGTCTTCTAGGATCAACTTAAAGTTATTTAATCCTACAAACTCCATTTCTCCAAATCCATTCCACTTTTGAAACCCTAAATAAAAGCTAAATAATATTGGGAATAAACCAAAAATAGCAAATAATATAAAGAACGGTGATATATACAAGTAACCAGAAAGTGCTTCTTTTGCACTTTCACTTAAGGATGACTTCTTTTGGTTCATTGCTTGTGGTGCTGTTTTATTTTCAGCCATGGTTTTTCTCCTTCCATAGAGTACAAGCGGCCTATGAGAATTTCACCATAGACCGCTTGACCATTCATCCTTATTGTCTTCCTAATTGTTGCTCGATACGCTCTACTGCTGCATCCCACTCAGCTTGTGGATCTGCACCAGCAGTTGCAACGTTAGTAAGTGCAGTAACTAACTCAGTGTTAACGATCGCATAGTTTTTACCCATGTATACAGGCTTTACGCTCTTAGCAGCTTCTGCAAAGATTTTAGCAGTTGGTTGACCGCTGAAGTACTCGTCAGTTTGAGCTAAGAAATCTTCATTTTCATATACATCTGGTGTTGAAGGGAATAATCCCATTTCTAAGAACGATCCTAATTGACTTTCTGGTGAAGTTAACCAAGAGATAAAGTCAAATGCTGCTTGTGGATGCTCAGACTCAGCAGGAACTGTTAAGTATGAACCTCCCCAGTTTCCAGCACCTTCAGGAATTGCTGTTAATGACCACTTACCACCAGCATCTGGAGCATTACCTTTTACTACACCAAGCATCCAAGCAGGAGCACCTGGCATCGTAGCGTAAGAACCGTCAGCCATTGCACTACCCCACTCAGGAGTCCAAAGACCGTTTTGACCA
This sequence comes from Bacillus sp. AK128, assembly GCF_053903075.1. NCBI lineage: Bacteria > Bacillati > Bacillota > Bacilli > Caryophanales > Bacillaceae > Bacillus > Bacillus sp. AK128. The sequence goes on from NZ_CP096379.1 coordinate 3,605,073, forward strand.
ATTAAACCTTCTTGAATCATTTTTGTTGTATAGTCGTAAGCTTCTTTTACAGTATCTTCAATAATTAACTCTTCTTGCTCATTGAAATATTGTTGTTCTTGTTGGTCACGAATTGCATTGAATACTAACTCAGGAGCATCAGCAATTGGCTTACCAGTTTTTTCTTTAATAGTTTTTGCTACAGCATAGTAATCTTCCCAAGTGCTAAGTTCAGCAGCAAGTGCTTCTGGGTCAGTTGGTAGACCAGCAGCTTCGATTACATCAGTACGGTAGAACATTGCAGTAGGACCAATATCAGTTGGAAGACCAATTTGGAAATCTCCATCTACGTTTTGAGCTGCTTGCCACTTCCAGTCAAGGTAGTTTCCACCGATTTCTTCTGCACCATATTCATTTAAGTTGTAGAAACGATCTTGTGCTTCTTTAAACTTTTCAATTTGGCTTACTTCGATCATTGCGATATCTGGAGCACCGCTACCAGCAGAGATTGAAGTGAAAAGGTTGTTGTGAACGTCGTTCATTTCACCTTCATTTAATTTGATTGTTACATTCGGGTTTTGCTTTTGATACTCATCAATTAATGCTTGGTAACCAGTTGAACCGAATACCCAAAAATCTAATGTTACTTTCTCATCAGAACCACCTTCAGGTGAAGCTCCTTCATCACCACCACTACAAGCGGCTAAAGTGAATGCCATGATTGCAGTAATGAAAATCGCAAAAAACTTTTTCATGTAAGTACCCCCTAATTTTTTCTTATTATTTACTTTGTTGCTATTTTTATTATGGTAATTGAAGTCAGCTCGCTGACCACATCACCTCCTAAAAATTTTTGTTACCGAAACCGATTTCTGTAATCGCTTTCTTATACCTCAAAAAGTAATTTCTATCTGTAATTCTTAAAGATTTACTACTCTTGAAAACTATCATTCTCTCGGAAAGCGTTTTCGTAACTTCATATTACTCCTTTCAAAATTAAAAATCAACCTATTTTTACATAAAAATTACAAAAAGAGAAATCGGTTTCTAAAAACATTATATTCATCTCGAATTATTATATGTACTGTATAGCTTTCTTTCTCGTAAACAAGCTCTTTCCAAAAGCTTTACTTAGCTATTCAGATTCCGAAAACTCTTTGAAGTCAACTGATTTTCAATTGACTTCAATTCATTTGTTTCCACTATGACTACCTCAAAGCTTATTATTGTAGTATTTCTTCAATCTTATTCACTATATCACTTGAAAGTTTAACACCTGTCGCTTTAGCATTTTCCTCAATTTGTTCTGGCTTACTAGCTCCGACTAATGCACTAGCTACACCTGGATGTCGTAAGATCCATGCCAACGCGAGTTGAGAAAGTGAAATACCTATTTCTTTAGCGAGTCCCTCAAGTTGTTCAACTTTTTCTAACACATCATCTTGTAAGTATGGATTCATAAACATATTTGAATTCGGATCTACCGCGCGACTTCCTTCAGGTAAAGCTTGGCCACGCCTATATTTACCTGTTAAGACACCTTGTGCTAGTGGAGAAAAGACAATTTGACTAATTCCATTCTTCTCACTAGTTGGAAGGACGTCAGTTTCTATGTAACGGTTAAACATATGGTATTGAGGCTGGTTAACCACAATACGGTCCAATAAATAGCGATCAGATGCTCCGAGCCCTTCCACAATTTGAGCAGCAGTCCACTCACTCACCCCTACATAAAGTACCTTTCCCTGACGAACCATATCATCAATAGTGCGTAATGTTTCATCAACAGGTGTTTCTGGATCATAACGATGACAATAATATATATCTACATAGTCCATTTTTAATCGCTTAAGACTTGCATGTAATTGTTCAAATACATGCTTTCTCGATAGGCCTCGATCATTTGGACCCTCTCCCATTGGCCAAAATACTTTTGTTGCAAGGACATAGGATTCACGCGGGTACTTAGCTAAAGCCTCACCTACGATTTTCTCTGCCTCACCTGTGACATAAACATTAGCTGTATCAAACGAATTAATCCCTAGGTCATAGGCACGATCGATTACTTTCGTTGCTGTATCCTTTTCAGTAGAATTGCCGTAAGTTAGCCAACTTCCTAAACTAATCTCACTTACCTTTAATCCTGTTCTACCAAGTTTTCTATACTGCATGGTCACGTCCACCTTTCTATAATTATTTCTTGGATATATTACCATCTTCTTTTAAAGATGTCTTGTTTTTATGACTCTTTTGAAATAGATAGTAGGGTCGCTTTGTAGTCATTTATCTGAATAGATATTAAGTATGTCCTCTTATATACACATAATACCTGCTATTATATAAATGAAAGGTGTCGTCATAATATGGAATAGTTTGTTGTAGGATTAAAACTGTGGTTAGAGATGAGGTATATATTAAATCTAGCTCTTCCATTATCACCCCGTTTTTATTTTTCATTATTAAAGCATGTCCAAAGTAAACTGGTATGGCATTAGGATATTGATATCCCATATCCCTTTTTAATATATATACCATTTTCTTTATCATTTCACGTTATAAACCTACATTAAACGGATAGATTGTATAGAGAAAGCATCGACTGCAACACATTTGAAACCTTTTTTCGATATCACACGTATAACAAGTAGAACGTAAAATATTTAGGAGTCGATAAAATTTGAAAACATTATTATATTTTTTACTTCGTTCTTCCGTTGCAACCTTATCTACTATAATCTTTTGGCTGATTAGCTTCTTCGGATTCGATCAACCTTATCTACTATCAAGTTTGTACGCAATAGGTGGTGGAGTAGCTGTCTACTTTGGAATCAAGTTTATAACTAACCAGAGTCACTTGCGAAAAAACAGGTTAACGAGGAAAGAATATGCTTACATAAAACAAAATTTAGACCAGGCAGCCAAAAAAATTAGCCGATTACGCAAGGCATTATTAAATATTCGTACGGTTTCAGCGATTAAACAAAACTTTGATATTATGCGGGTGGTTAATAGAATTTACTCAATAACCAAGAATGAACCAAGAAGATTTTATTTAATTGAGCAGTTCTATTACTCACATTTAGACTCAATGGTCGAAATTAGTGAAAAATATGCTTTTTTGGCTTCTCAACCAAAGAAAAATCACGAATTATCAACATCACTTCAAGAAACTCAAAGGACGATGGCGAACCTAGCTGAAATCATTGAACAAGATTTACATGATATCCTCGAAAAAGATATCAGCCATCTACAATTTGAGCTAGACGTAGCTAAGTTAAGAATTGATAAGAACAAAAAGTTATAGATAGCGGAGGTACTCATAATGAAATCGAATAATCAACTTGAAGAATTACTTGCCAACCCTTTTGGAGAAGAAGAGCTTGTAGGTGGAAATAATATGACTGAAAATAAAACTAAAAAGCTAATTGATGTTCTTCCAGAAGAAAACAGGCAAAAGGCGATTCAACTTGCCGAACAAATTGATCCAAAAAATCATCAATCCCTTGCATTATACGGCTCACAAGCCCAAACCAAATTGGTGAATTTTTCTCATCATATGCTCGATCATGTCCAAAAGAAGGACACTGGTGAGATTGGCGAAATTATTAGCGATCTCATGAAAAAGCTAGAAAAGGTGAAACCAGATGATTTAAAGCCAGTTAAGAAAAATATGCTTTCACGCATGTTTGGAAAAATTTCAACCTCGGTTCAGGAAGTACTTTCCCAGTATCAAAAAACAGGTGCTCAAATTGACCGAATTAGTGTGAAATTAGACCATTCCAAAAATGATTTACTCCAAGATATTACAGTACTTGAAAAGTTGTATGAAGAAAATAAGGACTATTTCCATGCGTTAAACGTGTATATTGCGGCAGGAGAGTTAAAACTTGAGGAATTAGAAACAAAGACCATTCCTGAATTAAGGAAAAAAGCAGAGGAAACTCAAGACCAAATGGCGTTCCAAGAAGTAAATGATGTGATCCAATTTGCTGAGCGATTACAAAAACGTACACATGATTTAATCCTAAGCAGGCAAATCACAATTCAAAGTGCCCCACAAATCCGATTAATCCAAAGTGCTAACCAAGCACTGGTGGAAAAGATTCAAGCTTCGATTACAACTGCGATCCCACTTTGGAAAAACCAAGTGGCTATTGCTCTCACTTTACTGCGACAAAAGAGTGCAGTGGAAGCACAAAAACTTGTTTCCAAAACAACGAATGACCTATTGTTAAAAAATGCAGAAATGTTGAAGGTTAATACAGTAGAGACAGCCAAGGAGAATGAACGAGGCCTAGTGGATGTTGAAACTTTAAAAAAGGTACAAGACCATTTGGTGTCTACATTAGAAGAAACACTTCGTATACAGGCTGAAGGTCGAGCAAAACGTCTTCAAGCTGAAAATGACTTGGCTATGATGGAAACGGATTTAAAGAAGAAACTTGCGAGAATTGAATCATAACAAACAAATTAGAAAAAGCTCGTTTATCCAAGCAATGGTTTTCGAGCTTTTTTTAATGAAATAAAATTGTAACTAATTACCCGGTCGCAAGGATAAAAAAGATTTCATCCTATCTTTTCAATCATCGTGACATAATCCTGACTTTCTAATTTACTATGACTAACAGAAAGCCGAAAGCTTTCATTTGAAGTTAAATTAGTGAAGTCGATGATTAACTTATTAAGTGATAATCCATTTATTTCACTCCAATTTGTTATTCCCTTCCCCAAGCTAGCTATTTCTTCATTAGTTACATCTTCTCCCGATAACGTAATCCAAATAGTATCTTTTCTGTAAAAATCATCAGTGGTAAAGTTTACGGTACCATTAACTTCATTTACTTGAATAGATAAGCTTGATTCATCCGGTAGATAATTTCTTACCTTTGTATTTAGTTCCTTACTTAGGTTTGTATCTTCAATTGTTTTAAGTCTATCTTGAATGACCAGTTCATTCACGACACCAGCAGACCCTTCTACTTTATAATAAAAGTTATCATAGTTTTTAGCGTATGTACCCTCACCTATTAATAAATTTTCATTTGGATATTCTTGCTTTATATATTCAACAGCTAATTCCTCAGCTTTTGACATATTTAAGGGATTACCGTTTAGCGTTCTAATAGTCGAATAACCAAAATATAAGACCACTAGCAATAGAGCTATTGAAATAAATCCCCATATAATCTTATTCATACGTTTCAACCTCCCTCAATAAAAATCCAATTTCCCCCTTTTATTAGACGTGTTCCTATCCAAAAAGTTTCAAATATTTAATTGGTATTCTATTGAGATCAGATGATATCTTTATCTATCAAAAATAAAGCCAAATATAAAACTGTTTCTATGTTTTAGATTCGGCCGACTGACACTAAACATTTTAACTTGTGTTACATTCGTATTTTCCAATTTAACTTAAACACTGCCTTTTCTATTTCACTAAGTGACGAACCAATTCCTTATTCCTCTTTTTAAAAACTTCATTATGCGAGGACACCATTCCAAATTTATTTGCGTCTGGTTGAATATATAACTTAGCATTATTCACAGCATTAGCCGCATCCTGAAAGGCACCGGCAATAAGATGTAGTTTTCCATCATGCTTTAAAATATCTCCCGCTGCATAGAGTCCAGGAACAGATGATTCACTGGAGGGGTCTCCAAGTATATAGTAATTATCTGCTAGCTCAACTTGTAAGTCGCTATTTTGTAATAGAGATGCATCCTGCTCAAATCCATGATTAATGACAACATCATCGACTGATAGATAGCTAACTTCACCTGTTTCATTATTTGTTAACTCGACCTTCTGAATAATCTCTTGGTTTTCTGACGCAACCAATTTTGTAATGGATGTATTGAACAAACAATCAGCAGTACTATTTAACAATTGAGATATTTGGGCTTCATGACCCGATAAAGTGCCTTTTCGATGTGTTAAATACACTTTTTTAGCGATTGGCTCCAACTCGTTAGCCCAATCAATGGCTGAATTACCTCCACCCGAGATGATTACCGTTCTATCCTTAAAATACTGTAATGATTTTACCGTGTAATGCAGGTTGGATACTTCGAACTTCTCTGCTCCCTCTATATGAAGCTTCTGAGGTTTCAAAATCCCACTACCTACTGCGACAATGACCGTTTTTGAATAATGAACAGCACCAGATGCTGCCTTTAATAGAAATAAACCATCCTCGTTTTTTGAAATAGACGTGATTCGTTCATTCAAAACAACCGTTGGATTAAATGTGAGACCTTGCTCTACTAGTTGCTCGATTAGTTTAGCACCAGGAGTTGGTGTCAACCCACCAACATCCCAAATCATCTTTTCAGGATAAATATGAACTTTCCCCCCTAAATATGGTTGAAATTCTATAATTTTTGTTTTCATTTCTCTTAGTCCACTATAGAAAGCAGAATATAATCCCGCAGGTCCGCCACCAATAATTGTCACATCAAAATTTTCGGCTATATTCAAAATAATCACTCCATTTTTGTGATATGCTAGTAACATGTAATATTTATTGACAATGAATCTCATTATTAATATATTGTTAATGTTATTGTAACTCATGATGATAATGATTATCAATATTAATTACACAATGATCAAATGGAGGCTTTAGTTATGGTTCGCCTTTTAACAAAGGACTTAAATATAGGTTACGATGACCGGTTAATTGTAAAAGATCTTTCTATTGATATTCCAGATAAGAAAGTAACGACAATAATTGGTTCAAATGGCTGTGGAAAATCGACTCTGCTAAAAGCCATGACCAGAATTATTCCTCACCAAGCAGGATCTATTATTCTTGATGGTGCAAGCATCTCAAAAGAAAATACGAAAGTCTTGGCTAAAAAAATGGCAATCCTACCACAGAATCCTGAAAGCTCTAGTGGACTAACGGTTGGAGAAGTCGTCTCATATGGAAGATTCCCCTATCAAAAGGGATTCGGCCGCTTAACCAAAAAGGATATTGAAGTAATCGACTGGGCACTTGAAGTAACAGGAACATCTTTTTTCAAATATCATCCTATAGATGCCCTTTCCGGTGGACAAAGACAACGTGTCTGGATTGCGATGGCACTAGCTCAAGAAACCGAGATGATCTTTCTAGATGAACCGACCACCTATCTCGATATGGCCCATCAACTAGAAATATTAGAGCTTTTACAAAAGTTGAATCGAGAGCAAGAACGGACCATCGTTATGGTTTTACATGATTTAAATCAGGCTGCACGCTTTGCTGATTTTATTATCGCCTTAAAATTCGGTCAAATCATTAAAGCAGGCTCTCCTGAAGAAGTGATTACTAATGATGTATTGAGAGAGGTCTTTCAAATTGATGCACAAATTGGGAAAGATCCAAGAACAAATAAACCAATGTGTATCACATATAACCTTATAAAAGGAGATTCATCGCATAAAAAGATGACTACTCCTGTTTCTTCTTCTATTGCTACTATATAGACTAGCAGTGCGAAGAAGAAACCTAGAGTTAGATGGAAGAGGCTTCTGAAGATAGGAAAAATAATGATCCAGACGATCCGTATGACAGCTTTAATAAGAGCACCAGAACCACCGATTCTACTATAGTAGACTAAGAAATTACATACAACTCCAAGCAGAGCTCATTCTTTTTGCTTGGAGTTGTTATTTTATTTCCATTGACTCTTTTGCAACGTATAATGATGATACATCTCATGTTCTATTTCAACATTGCCAACTCGTTCAAAACCCAGCTTCTGAATAACTTTATTTGAGCTAACATTTTGAAAGAGAGCAATTGCATTTACCGTCTCAACATTTGTACTTTCAAATAAATAACGGATTAAGCCTCTAGCTGCTTTAGTCGTGTACCCTTTATTTCGATGATCTTTTGAAATACCGTAAGTAATTTCCCGATTAGGAGCAGGCAATTCCTCTTTTATTCCAGTCGTACAAAATCCAATTAATTCATTTTTCTCTTTTAAAATAATCCCCAAACGAAGATACATTTGATCATTAATATTGGGTGCCGCTGCAAGAAATTTCTTATTAGAAGGGATTTCATAATTAGTAACCCAATCTAAACGTTGCTCCCTTGTTGATTTAAAATCAGGCAAGAATTCATACACTTCTGGTTGAGAAGTAATTTCATAGATTGCATCTACATCTTCAACCATATATTCTCTAAGAATGATATCTCCACAATCTATAGTAAATATTTTGTTCATAAATCAACCCCCGGTTCTTTTTGTGAATGACATTAGTTACACAACCTTTTGCCAGAAAGGAAGCTTGTGTTCAAAAAGGATAGAAGCTACCTCACGCGATATAAATGTACCTCCCATATCCTTTATCATCAATTTTTTATAACCTACTAGGTTATTACTTAGAACAACAATCGTCAGATCCTCATCCATATAGCGTTCCAAATGACTTGTATATCCACCTGGGTGACTTCCCCCATGTGAAGTACTTTGACGCCCCATTAAATTTTTTAGAAACCAACTATAACCAAACGTAATAAAACGCCCTTGATAAGATGGTTTCTCCATTAAGCGAATAGATTCATTGGTTAGTAATGTATTTGTTTTAAGCGCTCGATCAAACTTATGAACATCACTAACTGTTGTAACAACTTCACCACATGCAAACAAGAGAGATGGATCAACAACTGGACCTTTCTTATTGTTTACATAGTTTAAGGCATATCCCTCAATTTCCTCTCTAATAAAACTACTGTCTGTCATGTCGGCAGGTAGAAAAATATGCTTCTTAACATATTGTGCATATTCTAGACCCGTAACCTTTTCAATAATAAGCCCAAGCATAAGAAAACCGGTATTACAATAAGCAGCCTTTTTACCTGGTGAAAAGCTTAATTCCTCCTGTTCCACAATATGAAGAAGCTGCTCTGGTGTATAAGCTTGTTCCCATTTAAGCTTTTTTCTCAGCATCAAATAATTCACAATTCCTGATGTGTGATTTAGTAGATGATGAAGCGTAATTCCTTTGCCACGATAATAAGGGAAAAATTCTTCTAATGATTGTTCTAAGGTGAGCAATCCTTTTTCAACCAATTGCAAAATACAGATTGCTGTAATCGGTTTACTGATCATCGAACCTACAAAGAATTTAGTCTGTGGTGTGTTTTTTATACTCTTTTCTCGATCACTCCATCCAAATGCTTGTTCATACATCACTTTATTTTGTTGCGTTATGGAAACAACACCAGAAAATTTGTTTCCAAGTAAATATTCATCTATTTTTTTCAAATTCCTTCACTCTTCAATAATCCTTAATCATTACGTTCTCAAGGAAAAAATCAAGATGCTCTTTCATTTTGTTTTCTATTTCAGTTGTATCTTTATCATCGAATCTTAACATGTTATATTCGGCGATCATTGAGAACATTGGATATTGATACTCAGCAGCTAATAATGAAGGTTTTAATGGTTTAATCTTCCCTTGCTCAATCAACTTCTCAAAGACCCTCTCTAAAAATTCAAGTGTCTTTTTAATAATGTCCTGTAGAAAAATTTCTCTAGCAAAAGAATTTCGGTAATGTTCAATATAAATAATTCGCCACAGCTTTTCGTTAATGGGTTGATCGATATGCTCTTTAAATCGCTCGAATCCCCTTTCAAAAAACTGCTGGGTACTTGATACCTTAAGAATGGTCTCTAGCATTTCAATTGGTGGCAAAGTCTTTGCAAATTCTTCCTGAAATAAAGTGAAAATAGAGGTAATGATCTCTTCTTTATTTTTGAAATGATTGTATAAAGAGCTCTCCTTTATTCCGACACCTCTTGTAATTTCTCGAATGGACACACCGCTATACCCTTGCTGTGAAAATAAATCTATTGCTACATCTAAAATTTTATCTCTTGTTGGTCTAGTATCGCGTTTGTTATTCATTTGCTACTTTATAGCTCCCTTCTAGTTTTTTAATGTTTGAATAAGGTAACACCTTCTGTATCATAAAAACATTAAATCGTTTTGCTTAATTAATTTTGACCTCCAACCACATACGCAACTAACAACCGTTAGTGCAATTTGATTATAACTAACGACCGTTAGTATAGCAATACCTAATTTGTAATTTTATTCCATAAAAAATAAGACAGGTTTTCCTGTCTTACGTTCTTATAGCTAAGCCCTTTCGAACAAAACCACATTCAAAATGAAAACAGCCTCTATTTAAGTGATGGTGAAAATATCATCTTCGTACCATGTTCATTAGAATCAATTTTCCAGTTCATGTTCATCTCCTTTATCATCATCGAGATAATCGTTAATCCAATACCAGTCCCTTTGTTTTCTCCAGCTGTTGAGTGCATTCCTTGTCCACGATCTTCAAATATGAGCTGTCCCTCATGAATAACAACTTTTACATATTTACCAACACTCGCATACCTTATTACATTTTGAAGAATATTATCGACAATTCTTTTCATCCACTTTTCATCCACTTCCCAGTATATTGGTTCTTCAGGCAAATCAATATCCACCTCAAAGCCCTCTTCCTCAAAAACAGAATACCAAGTAGCAAGATGTGTTCGTAATAGCCGAGTGATATTCACCTGTTGTGGATGATATGGATATTTGCCAGAAGTCAAAAGAGTATAGGACAATAGGTTTTCAATTAAATCGGCAATGTAACTAATTTTGTCATCCATTATTTCAATTAATTCCGTTGACTTTGTAGTTTGGGTTTCCTTTTTTAAACTATAAAGATTTCCCCGAAGAACTGTCAAAGGTGTTCGTAAATCATGTGAAAGATTGGCAATGAGCTCCTGTCTTAGCTTCAGCTCTTTCTGTTCTTTTTCTCTACTCTCCTGTAATGCAACAACCATTTCATTAAATGATTGTTCTAATTCGCCAATTTCATCACTCTTCGAGATCTCAATCAGTTCAGGTATGGAAGAGTCACTCGGAATTTCCATTGCTTTCTGTAAACGAACAAGACGCTTCCTGATTCCTCTAAAATATAGCCATGAAATGAGAAGAAAAATGATGAGTAATGTTAGGGCCACAATATAATAGAGATACCCATATCGATCTTGAAACTTGACCATGGGTGGGTCTAAATATTCTCTTGGCATTTGTAACACCATAAATCCTTGTGACTCATCTTGACCGATAAAAGCTACAACTGTAAAAGGATCAGCATCATAGCTTCTTTTCATAAACGAAATACTATCTTGTGCTGTCCAGTTCTTAGAAATATCACCTATAGGGGAAAGTGCTTCCTGCAAGAGACCCTGTTCATTTACCCAAAACATCCCGGCTTCCTTATACTCGCTCTTCAATTGCTGCAGCACGTGATTAATTTCTTCTATTCCTGCTCCAGCCAATTCACTAGCCTCATGATGCCACATGTCTTCCAGCTCCTCAGAATTGTAAAAATGATTATACGTTTCTGGATTCGTATAAAAGAATGGAAGGAAAACAGCCATCGATACGACCGTAAGAAAGAAAGGGACCGCTAAAAGTGCACCGATAATTAAGAACAAATATTTAGTCTGAAGTGATAAGTTTAATTTCATCCTTTCACCCTGTATCCAATTCCGCGAATCGTTTCAATAATCGCTGGGTTACTTGGGTCCACTTCAATTTTCTCACGTAGATGCCGAATATGAACCATTAAGGACTTATCTCCATCTATATACGATTCGTTCCAAATATTTTCATAGATTTGTTCCTTTGTTAGAATCTGATTTAAATGTCTTAGAAAATAGAAGAATATGTAATGCTGTTTTCCAGTCAGTATGATTTCTGTATTCGTCCTACTATCTACTATTAAGTTTTGCTCAAGATTGACCTCTAAATGAAGAAGTCGAACTGTTTTCTCTTGCAATCGATTGTAACGTCTTAATAACACCTCTATCCGAGCGAGAATTTCCTTTGGATGAAATGGCTTTGTGACATAATCATCTGCAAATGTTAACCCATATACCTTATCTTCAACAGCTGTTCTAGCTGATAACATTAAGATCGGTACTTCTGGGTATTCACGTTTAAAGCGCTGTCCCAAGGTAAAGCCATCCAAACCCGGAAGCATCACATCAAGGATGATGACATCCGTTCTTTCCATATAACGCGAAACATTTTCTCCTGAAGTTAACCAGTTCACCTCATAGCCTTGGCTTTCTAATTCTTCCTTTACCCATTGACCTATTTCACGTTCATCCTCTATATATAAAATACTTTTCATCTACTTCACTCCATTTACGTTTCTACCATCCTATCGTAATCCATTCTTCCTTGTTTTGGAATGTTAATTACCATTATTAACCTAAAACACAGCTGAATTTAAACAAAACTTAAACTTGGTTATCCTTTGATTTAACCTTTACTGTCTAGAATGATTATTGAGGTGATAAACATGAATGGTTTCATTGAAACGAAAAATCTGACAAAAAAGTATGATAAACAGTTTGTCGTCAATACCATCAACTTAAAAATTGAAAAAGGCCAAATCTATGGATTCCTTGGTCCCAATGGTGCTGGAAAAACGACTACCATCCGGATGTTGTTAGGACTCATTCAACCAACCTATGGAGATATCAGTTATTACGGCAACAGCTTTAAGAAAAACAAGATTGATATTTTGAGAAAAGTAGGGTCTCTAGTTGAGTCTCCTTCCTATTACGGCCACTTAAATGCAACGGAAAATCTAGAAGTGTATCGAAAAATTCTTGGAGTTCACAAAGCTAGAATTGCTGAAATCCTTGAAGTCGTAGGACTAGCTCACGCGGCGAAAAAGAAAGTAAAAGAGTTCTCTCTTGGAATGAAGCAACGTCTAGGGATTGCAACAGCGTTGCTTGGAGACCCTGAAATTCTAATTCTAGATGAACCTACAAATGGATTAGATCCTTCTGGTATCCATGAGATACGAAACTTGATTAAACAGCTAGCTTCCGAGAAAGGATTAACCATTATTGTCTCTAGTCATTTATTAAGTGAAATAGATCAAATGGCTTCTCATGTAGGCATTATTTCAAAAGGTGAATTAATTTTTCAAGACTCTATTGAAGTACTTCGACAAAAGGCAAGAAGCTCTATTCGTTTAGAAGTTGGTCAACCACGAGTAGCATGGAACCTAATACTTGCAAAAGGTGTGGAATGTGAACAGAAGGATCACTCAATTTATTTACACAATATAGATGACGCGGACGTTGCTCTAGTCGTCGAGTCACTTGTCAAAAACCAAGTGCCTATTTACCGGGTAGAAGGTCACAAATCTTCTTTAGAAGATATCTTCCTAAAGCTGATTGAGGAGGATCAATATGTTAAGTCGTCTACTAGCAGCTGAATTTCTAAAAGTAAAACGTAAATGGGCTTGGTTTCTCATTTTCCTTGGTCCGTTTGGAGTAATAGCTCTTCAAGCCGTAAATTTTGGCGTTCGATACGACTATTTAACGAATCAATATAAAGATGACCTTTGGGGTGGCTTACTCAATAACGTCCAAGCTTTTACACCGGCCGTATTAATCATGGGCATGGCTATTATTACATCAATCGTTGCCCAAACCGATCACGAAAATCGTTCTTGGAAGCACCTTCTGTCCTTACCAATAAACAAATACACTTTACTTCTAGCAAAATTCTTCCTTAGTGTTTTAATGCTAGGTGTTTCAAGTATCCTATTAGCTATCGGTACGGTCATCCTTGGTATTGCCTTGAAATTCGGAGTAAATACCGTTCCATTTATAGAGATTGTGAAAATAGCATTCTATCCTTACCTAGCAGCCCTTCCGATTCTAGCTGTCCAGCTCTGGATTGCCGTCATTTATAGTCACCAAGGAGTAGCGATTACAGTTGGAATCCTTGGAGCGATGTTCTCAACCTACTCATTTAAGATGCCAGATTGGGTCATATGGAAATGGCCTTCATTAATGAATCAATGGGAGACACCTATTTATAGTGTATACTTTGGCATTATGACAGCAATCGTTATTTTCCTTGTCTCCTCGCTCCACTTTAATATAAGGGATGTGGAAGAATGACCATGTTTAGTAGACTTTTTCAGGCAGAATTCCTGAAAATCAGAAAAACCAAAATCTATCAATTATTATTATTAAGTCCCATCCTTTGCAGCTTCGTTGCTTTTGGTGGAGGTTTTCAGGGGGCATCTGAGAATGAATGGCTCGATTCTTATTATGGGATGGTTTTCACTCATGGTACTCTATTTCTGCCGATGATTACCGGAATTTTTGCGAGTTACTTATGTCGATATGAACATCTAGATGGAGGCTGGAAGCAGATGCTAACCTTGCCCATCCCTCGAACATATCTCTACTTTGCTAAATTTTCAATGATTATGGGACTGATTGCAATCATGCAATTACTTATGATTCCTGGACTCTTCCTTGCAGGAACCATAAAAGGTATGTCAGATCCATTCCCATTAACTGTGGTATTAATAAGTTTAACAGGTGGATGGATTGCAACCTTCCCACTTGTTGCCTTACAGCTATGGGTTTCAACTGCATGGAAAAGCTTTGCCGCACCTATGGCAATTAATGTGATCTTGACGTTTCCAAGTATCCTTGCTGCTAATTCTGAAAAATACGGACCTTTTTACCCATGGGCCCAGCCATTCTTAGGAATGATTCCGCTAGAGGGACCTGATAGTATGTTCTTTTTTAGTGTACAAACCTTAATCTTTGTCATTTGTGGAAGCTTTCTACTGTTTTTTTTAGGTGGGTTGAGGATGTTTATGAGAAGGATTTACTAAAGAAAAACCATCGTGTACATACTTCTCACAAGTTCACGATGGTTTCTTTTTTTGAAGGAAGCCTTTCCTAATCCTGGTGTAATTCTGTAGGATACCTTTAGATTCTATATGACTATTAAGCTTTTTTTGCTTCTTCTTTCTTCCTAGTAGGAAATAGAAAATAACTAATCGAAATCAGGAAATCAATTCCTAGGATCATAGACCATACTCGCAATGTATCCGTTAGGCTCTCGGTATCTGTAGAATTTCTTAAGAAATAACTCAATCCAACTATGATCGATGCACCAATCATATAGGCTAAAAGATGTTTGATAAATCCTTGAATCTCTTTTTTTCCACGTTCAATGCCATATAGCTTTGCTGGTCGGTTATCAATCTTTAAGAAATAGTATTGAAATCTTATATCTGCCCACTTAATCATTTGTTTACCAAAAGCAATCGATACCCCAATATAGATTGCTGCAAGTGCATGGACTGTCGTTGCCTTTACTCCGCTTTTCAAATCAAAGAAAGTAAATAGTAATAGCATTACATCGATGAGCGGTGTTGCCGCCAATAGCCAAATACTAATCTTCTCTTTTTTGAAGATGTACCTTGTAATAAGTCCAAGTAAAATAAAAATCCAAAAACATATTTCTGCTAAAACGATTAAGAAAGTAATCAATGTTCACGTTCTCCTTATATTCAATTCATTATTTATTTCTCATCTAAAGCTAATTGAAGCAAAATCTATAAGTATCTTATTCTTCTTTTTACAGTTAATTCCTTCTTTACTCACTTAAGTAGCCTTTTGAACAAATGTATTAGTGGCATTTCTTCTCCCTTAAAGAAAAGGCTCTATAAAAGTTTGTTGTTGATTTCCGTTCCAGGACACTCGCTTTCCGCACTTGCACAGGATGTGCTGGCTTCTGCGTTGCTCACAGGACGTGAGCGACCTTAGCAGAAGTTCCTCTAAGCCTCCTCGGCGCAAACGCCTGAGGGGTCTCCTTCACCACGCTTCTCCCGCAGGAGTCTCGCATCCTTCCACTTCAATCAACTCTGCTAAAAATCAACACTGTACTTTAACACAGCTAAAGAAAAAAAACAGTGCCAATTTCAACTCAATTGAAATTGGCACTATTTTTTATCGCGATGCTTTGGGTGGTTGGCAGACATCACATTTACGTTGGTTGTTATTTTTAAATTTCGTAAATGTCTTTTCAAAATTGCTCCCACACGCACATTTGAATAATAGCTTTTGTGAAAAACCGTGGTACTCAGTTGTCAGCAATTTGCTTTCCGAATTGTTCTCCACAAATTCTCTAATTTTACCGATTGTCCATTTTTTGTTCATTTTTATTTTACACCTCTATACGTTGATCTCTATAGGCGGAGGTTACTTGGCATCCATCCAATATGAGTATTAATCTTCACGACCTAATTTTCTCATAATAACATAAGCTTGCACACAATTACTATTTTGTTTTTGATATGAACAACTTTACAAATAATGGAATACAAAGTTCTTTTATAGAGCAAATTAAAAACGATTACGTAAGGAAACTCTATTTTTAGCATTGAATATCTATAGTAACGAACCCAAAAACAATAAAGGATGAATGTCAAATTGGAAACCCCTGAACTTTTACTTAGAATTTCAATTGGTTTTGTCGTCTTATTTATACTAGCAAGAACGATGGGAAGAAAAGAGGTTAGTCAAGTTACCTTTTTCAACTTTGTTTCAGCCATTGCCATTGGTTCGATTGCAGCAAATCTTGTTGTTAACAATAATTTAAGTGTCCAAAACGGGGTTATTGCCTTAGTGGGTTGGACCATCTTCACACTAGCCATGTCCATTATTAATATAAAGTCAAAAGAGGCCCGAAAATTCACAAATGGTGAACCTTTAGTAGTCATTAAAGAAGGAAAAATCATCGAAAACTCCCTTAAGAAAACCAGACTTGATTTGGATTCCTTAAATGCCTTACTTAGACAAAAGAATGTTTTTTCAATGGCTGATGTTGATTTTGCTATCTTAGAAACAAGCGGTAAACTTTCAGTCATGAAAAAAGAACCAAAACAATTCTTAACAAAAAGTGATATGAATATTGTAAGTAAGAAAACGAAAATTTTCCCCATAGCAACAGAGCTAGTATTGGACGGAAAAATCATTTCACAAAACCTGACAAAGCTAAGGTTAAATGAAGAGTGGTTAGATCAACAATTAAAGAATTCTGGTGTTAAGTCCGTTTCAGACGTTTTTTACGCAGAAGTCCAACAGGATGGATCACTTTATGTGGATAGTAAAACTAATTTTTTACATTAACTTTCTAAAAAGGTACTGCTAGATTAGACTAAAGTCTATCATGGCAGTACCCAGTAAAAACAAGCCAACTATTCCATATGATCAACTAGCTCCTCCATCATTTCAGTATTCATAGGACCGATTATCTTTTTTCTAATAATCCCCTCCCGGTCAATGAAATAGGTAGTCGGGATGGTGATTGCCTGATAGGTTTTATTGGTTGCACCTTTTTGATCTAGTAATATAGGAAAGGTTACACCATACTCATTCACAAACTCTTCTATTGATGCGATATTTTTCTCTGAATTGGTTAGATTAACTGCTAGAATTTCAACCTCATCATCTATATGCTTTTCATAAAAGTCTTGCATATGTGGCATCTCAGCCTT
Source organism: Bacillus sp. AK128 (assembly GCF_053903075.1). Taxonomy (NCBI): domain Bacteria; kingdom Bacillati; phylum Bacillota; class Bacilli; order Caryophanales; family Bacillaceae; genus Bacillus; species Bacillus sp. AK128. Next base: position 3,622,457 of record NZ_CP096379.1, read on the forward strand.
GCATGGTGGACACCAAGTGGCCCAAAAATTTAGGATGATCTTTTTTCCCTTTAAATCAGATAGATTTATGACTTCTCCAGTTAACGTCTCCAGTTGAAAATCAGGGGCTTTATTTCCTTCTTGAAGGCCTATTTTTGTTTCCTCATCATTCTGTACTACTTCATTAACTTGAAATAGCTCACTACTTGATTCAATTAGGTCTCCCCCAAAAAGTCCAACCATACCTAGTATAATACCAATAGCAATAGTTCCTTTAGGAGAAAATCTCCCTTTTTTATAAAAAAATAAGAGTAGAATACCAATTGAAAATAAAGCTAAAAAAAGATGGTAGACTACAGAATGATTTATTAAAAATACGGCCAACAGGTGATATCCACCTAGTACCACTATAAAAAATAGAAAACCAGTTTGCCATATGATGTGTTGTTGATCTTTCATTTGTTTTGATTTCCACAAGAAGTAAAGCACTGCAACGATAATCGCTAAAATCAAACCGTCTTGCCCACCTGTAAAGTATAGAAGTGAAAGAGGACTTCTGATGACAAGTGCTGGCTGTAACACCAATAAACTAAGTTTCCAACTAATAAATCCAAGAAACACTGTATTGGTCACCAAATCAAAAATAGTTTTAAAGATCTCTTTCTCTTGAGTAAATCTCAAATGTAGATTAATAAGAATTAATCCTAGTATTATGGACACGCCAAGTAAAAACCATTTTAATAATATACTCAATGAACCAATCTGGATAATTTCCATAGTACCTCCAAGGTTAAAGAAATAATAAGCTAAACTTTAGCTGTTTACTCATAGAATATCTATCCAGATTTTCACAGCCGTTATAGCTATTATAACGGCCAAAAGTACCTGAAGCACTTTAGTATTGATTTTCTTTCCCGCTATTGCTCCTAAAGGAGAGGCAATCAGACTTGAGATAATCATGATGGAAGCTGGGAAGTACTCAATCTGCCCAGTTGTAATTTTACCAACAGTTGCCCCGATGGAGGAAATAAAGGTAATCGCTAATGAAGAAGCGATGGTCATACGAGTCGGAATCTTTAGCACAACTAACATGATTGGCACTAATAGAAATGCCCCCGCTGCTCCTACAATCCCTGCTCCCGTACCAACAATAAGTGCAAGAACGGCAGCTAGGACTTTATTGAACTTCACCTGTTCTAACGGGATATCGTCAATTCCCTTTTTAGGGATAAACATCATTACGGCGGCAATCAATGCTAACACTCCATAAATAAGATTAATTCCACCCTCTGACATAAACTTAGAACCATACCCTCCGATAAAACTACCTATTAGTATACTAGCTCCCATATAAGTAATTAGTTCCTTATTTAAGTACCCACCTTTTCGATATGCCCACACCCCACCTATTGTCGCAAAAAACACTTGGATGGCACTAATACCCGATACTTCATGTGCACTAAATGCCACCAACCCAAACATTGGTGGTATATATAACAGCATCGGATACTTGATAATGGAGCCACCAATCCCTAGCATCCCTGATAGGTAAGAACCAATAAACCCAATTAAAAAGATGGTGATAATAAATGTAATATCCATGATTTTACCTCCATTTATGGAAAAGGGAACCTGGACCGGTTCCCTTTTTTTACGCTTTTTTAATCCAAAACTTTAATACATCGTTTTCCTCTTCATGCTTTAAGAACTCGTGTCCACCTGATTTAGCCCATGCCATCAAATCATTTTTTGCTCCATTATCCGTGGCATGGATTTCAAGAATCTGACCAGATTCTAGCTCGTTGATTGCTTTCTTTGTTTTTACAATGGGCATTGGGCACGCTAATCCTTTTGCGTCTAAGATCTTTGTTACTTCCATTCTAGTAACCTCCTAAATTTATTCTTTGCTGATGGTGATGGACTTTTCGTTATCTTACTGCACAACGATTTGGTCCAATTTCCATTTCACGTTGCTTTTCTTCATCCGGGTTAATTTTGCCCATATTCGTCTCACGAATTTCTTGGTATGCATTGGGTTGTGGTGGCAAGTTTTCTGTCACGAGCTTTCTAAATTCTTCATCATCTTCAATATTTAAACCATGATTATTTGTGAATAATACGCCTAGTTGTTCAGAAACACTTCCATCTTCATTTAACTCATCAATCATCATAAAGTGAGCAGGAAGAACGATTAGATCCCGAGACAGTTCTCTATAACGTGAATATAAACTCTCTCTTAAGTCGGTTACCCAATCCTCTGCCATTCCAGCAAGATCTGGTCTTCCAATGGAATCAATAAAAAGGATATCTCCTGAAAGCAAGAACTTTTCATCAACAACAAATGAAGTTGAACCAATTGTATGCCCCGGAGAATACAAAGCATGAATATCAATTGCGGTATTTCCGATAGTCACCACGTTACCCCCCTCTAATGCTTTATACTCAAATGTCACTTCTACAGCATCCTTTGGTGGTAACCAGTAAGCGGCATTCGTTTTCTCAGCAATCTTCCTTCCACCTGAAATATGATCAGCATGAAGATGAGTATCAAACACATGCGTAATGTTGACCCCTAGTGAATCAGCGAAATCCAGGTATACATCAGTCATTCTTGTTGCATCAATCAGCGCAGCTTCTCCATTTGAAACGACCATATAAGATAAACAGCCCTTCCCAATACGGACAAATTGATAAAGCTCTCCTCCATCCTTCAGTTCCCCAACCTTAACAGGCTCCAAATACTCACTCCAGGTTCTCATTCCGCCTTCTAAATATGACGCCGATAACCCCTGTTCTGATAACATTTCAGCTACCATGAGGGAAGAACCTTCTTTTGCACAAACAACTAAAATCTCTTTGTCTGTTGGGATTTCATCTAAGATCTCTTCTACTCCGTCTAATAGCTCAAAATAAGGAATGTTATAGTGTTTGAACTTTTCACCTTCAATTTTCCAATCTTGAAAATCACCTTCGTTTCGAACATCTAAAATAAATAACTCCTCTTTATTAACTACTTTTTTAGCTACTTCTTTTGCATTCATTAGTTTGACAGTCATTACATTTACCCCCCTAGGTATAAAAATGATTAAAAAAATTTGCTTTGGTTTAAACGTTATTTAGCTATACAATCTGTTTCACCAGTCCAAGCACCCATACCTGGAACCACATTCACTACTTGGCCGAAGCCTTTTTCAGATAATTGCTGTGCAGCTAGATCACTTCTATTTCCAGTACGACAAACAATAAAAAGTGGCACGTCTTTATTTAATTCCCCGATTCGTTCCTCTAGCTCCCCCAAAGGAATAGAAATCGCACCTGGAATATGATTAAACGCATATTCAGCTGCTTCCCTTACATCTAACACGACAATGTTTTCAGCATCAGCAAGCTTTTTTTCTAGTTCTTCATTGTTAATAACATTTGAATGCTTTCGTTCAATAGCTTCATCAGTCGAAGATTTTCTTAGATAATGCTTTAAAACTTCCCCATCAAGAAGAGTTCCTAAATACTGATGACCAGCACTCTTAGCCCAAGCTTGAATATCTGCCTTCGAACCCTTATCTGTAGCCTGCACCTCCAGAACCTGACCTGCCAATAAATTATTCATTGCCTTTTTGGTTTTTACGATTGGCATTGGGCAAGCTAGACCTTTTGCATCCAAAATTTGATTGGTTTTCACTGTTTCCATTAATCCTACCTCCATTTTTACCCCTCTGGGTATCATTATTATTAAAAAAATTTATTCGATTTCACCCTCCCAGGCAAGCATTCCACCTGTCATATTCGTAACATTATATCCATAGCTTTCGAGAAACTGAGTAGCTCGACCACTTCTTGCACCTGATCGACACACCATAATATACTCCTTGGATTTTTCTAATTCATTCATCCTAAACTCTAGCAGCCCTAGAGGGATATGAATGGCTCCAGGTATTTTACCAGTAGAAACTTCATCCACTTCTCTAACGTCAATGATATTTAGGCTTTTACCTTCTGTCATAAACTCGTCAATTTCTTTTGCAGTAAACTGCTTCAAGATAACCCCTCCTATTTCCAGGCACTCATTCCGCCTTTTACATTAGTTACGTTTGTAAAGCCAAGTTTTTTTAGTACCTTACTTGCTTTTTGGCTTCTCATTCCACTTTGACAGATCACAATGACTTCTTTTTCTTTTGAGAGCAATTGAATGGCCTGCTTGGAAAGTTCATGTAAAGGCATATTCTTAAATCCTGTTAAATGATTTCCTTTAAACTCCGTAGTGGTTCTGACATCAATAAATTGTTTATTCTTATCTTGTAATTCATTTTTCAACTCGGTTGTAGAAATCTGTCTAACTCCCTTCGCTGGTAATAAACGAGTAATCATGAAGAATCCAAATAGAGCTATGATCGCATATTGAATGATTTCCATATAAACCTTCCTCTCATGAACTAAATAAATAGATTTACATTCCCATCCTCAGCATCTGCTAAATAGGCTGCAACTCCCGCATAGTCAATTTCATCAAGCAGTTCTTCCTGCTGTAACCCTAACAAGTCCATTGTCATGGTACATGCAACTAGCTTTACATCCTGCTCTTGAGCCATATTAATCAACTCTGATAGTGGCAAGGCATTATGCTTCTTCATAACATCCTTAATCATTTTCGGACCAAATCCTGCAAAATTCATTTTTGAAAGTCCCATCTTTTCTGCGCCTCTAGGCATCATCTTACCGAACATTTTTTCCATAAATCCTTTTTTAACTTCAATATTTTCTTCTTTACGCAATGCGTTTAATCCCCAAAAAGTATGGAAAATTGTCACTTCATGATCATAGGCAGCTGCTCCATTTGCAATAATATAAGCTGCCATTGCCTTATCATAATCACCACTGAATAATACAATCGTTGTTTTTTTCTTTTCTAACATGATGTTCCCTCCACTCATTTGATTACCCACAGGGGTATAAAGAATTCCAAAAAAAATTAAGCTTTTTTTAACCAAAATTTAATAACTTCATTTTCTTCCTCAATCTTAAGTACTTCATGTCCACCTGATGCTGCCCAAGCTGTAAAATCTTTCTTTGCCCCTTTATCTGTCGTATGGATTTCAATGACCTGACCAGACTCTAGTTCAGTTATTGCCTTCTTTGTTTTTACGATTGGCATCGGACAAGCCAACCCTTTCACATCAACAAGTTTATTAACATTCATTTTACCTTCCTCCTTTAAATTAATTACCCTTACCCCTAAGGGTATATTATATGATATAAAAAAAGGTGTCAACCCTTTTTTATCTACTTTTGACAAGCAGGTTTACTGCTTCCTTAATTAGTTCATCAGCTTTTTGTCCCTTGCTTTCTGCTTCTAATACACACTCGACTAAATTGGAACTAACAATAACTCCAACTGTTCGATCTACTGCCGAACGTACAGCGGATAATTGGGTAATGACTTCTTTGCAATCTTTTCCTTCTTCCATCATTTTCAAAATCCCTCTAAGCTGTCCTTCCATCCGCTTCACTCTATTTTTCATTTGATCGTTGTATTCCACAGCTCTCAACTCCTTTCATTCGTTTTTATATAGTGTAAACAATAGATTTATTAATAGTTGACTCATATACTATTATACTCAATTTGAATAATGTATAAAGGTTTAGCTGTCCTACGAGATTAATAATATACCCCTATAGGTATAATGTCAAGTAGATAAAAAAATCAAGTTTCTACTATATGGAACTTCTAGTTAGCGTTTAGATATCAGCGTAAAAATCAAATATGTGCATATGTTTTTAAAACTGTGCAAATAAATTAAATTTCTGTGCAACTATGATTAAAATTGAGCATATATTTGGAATTTCGTGCATACGCCCCAATTCAGGACTAAACCTAGCTCCCTACCAAGTCAAATTTATGGAATTCCCCCCTGTAATCACAATATCAAAAAAAAAGAACAAGGGATTAATAATTCCCATGTTCTCTTTTGCAAGATTAATTACCAAGCATATTAACTTCCAGACACTTGTTGTTCGACTTTTACTCTTTTAATAAAGAAGCTAATAATCAACGCAACAACAGCAAAGCCAATTGCAAATAAGAAGGCATCTTGTACTCCAGCTGTAAATGCAAGCACTGGGTTGAGTGGATTTGTTACATCCGTAACATTATTCATGTAATCTGCTACTCCTGACGATAAAATCGAAATGGCTAGCGCTGTTCCAATTGCACCTGCTACTTGCTGCAGGGTATTCATAATGGCTGTGCCATCTGGGTAGAGCTCGGGTGGTAATTGATTCAAACCATTCGTCTGTGCTGGCATCATGATCATAGAAACCCCTATCATAATGATAATATGCATCGCAATTAAAAAGCCTGAGGATGTTTCAATGCTTACGGTCGAAAATCCTACTAATGACGCAATCACCAGAACAAGTCCAGGAATAACTAACCATTTAGGACCATAACGATCGAATAATCCTCCCATAATAGGTGAAAGGAGTCCGTTTATTATGCCTCCTGGCAGAAGCAGAAGTCCAGCTGTAAACGTACTTAAAGCTAGCGATGTTTGCAGGTACAACGGTAATAAAATCATCGTTGAAAGCAAGACCATCATACATACTAGAATTAATAACAGTCCTACTGTAAACATAGGATATTTAAATGCTCGTAAATTTAACATCGGTTGAGTCATTTTCGTTTGACGGATGCTAAATACTAGTAATGAAAGGATTCCGATGGTTATAGAGAATACCACAACTGGTTCTCCCCAGCCACCGCCTCCTTCACCAGCACTACTAAAGCCGTATACAATTCCACCAAACCCAATTGTAGATAAAAGAATCGATAAAATATCAATCCTTGGTTTTGTCGGAACCGTCACATTTTCCATAAAGCGTATGCCGAAGCCAAGCGCAAAAACTAATAACGGAAGTGAAATCCAGAAAATCCAATGCCATGAAAGCGTCTGAAGAATTAGTCCTGACAGTGTAGGTCCAACAGCAGGCGCAAACATGATGACTAACCCTAACATACCCATAATTTTTCCACGTTTATATGGCGGAACAATGATGAGAATCGTGTTGAACATTAATGGGAGCATGAGTGCCGTACCCATTGCCTGAATAACACGAGCTACCATTAAGACAGCAAAGGTTGGGGCAATGGCAGCTATAAAAGTACCAATAATCGAAAAGACAAGTGATAGAATAAATAATTGCCTTGTCGTAAACCACTGTAAAATAAGACCTGATACTGGAACAAGAATACCTAAGGTTAATAGATAACCTGTAGTCAGCCATTGTGCAGTCGTCTCTTCGATTCCGAAGTCCTTGATTAAACTACTTAATGCCATGTTTAAAGCCGTTTCACTAAATAAACCAATAAATCCAGCAATCAAGAAAGAGACTAGGATCGGAAGAACTTTATAAGAACCGACTTCCGTTCCTTTCGTGTTGGTACTTTGAGAGTCAATATTCATCTTTTTTCTCCTTTTTTGCTTTTAATTTAGAATCTACATTTCCCTAAAATCGGAAAAAGCATTACTGGTAACTATTCAGCAATGCACATTTTATTCCACAAATGTTTCTCTTGTTGCGAAAATCTGCCCTAAGACATTCTTTTTAAATACTCTCTTCGAAAAACAATTATAGTCCTATAATTTGTTCTTTGGAAGTTTTTTGACTTAAAGATTGATTATTTTTAACCCTGTAATAGAAAAACCTCCGACACCGGAGGAAATTCTCAATCAACCTTTCGAAATAGGAATAAAGAAACCAAACCAGATAATAGTGCTCCTCCAAGAGCAATATAGAAATGAGTTTCACTTGGGATCTCTGGATAATTATTAGTAAGTATTCTTAACCCCAAATAAAATACAATGACCATTATAGGGATGATTAAAATAAGCTTTTTCACGATGGCACTTCCTTTTGTTCTAAAAATTTATCTTACGTGACAATAAATTACTATACAGAAATTACGGTAAAATAAAAGACCCTATCATTATACTAGTAATTCTCTTCATCATCATAGATTTCTTGCGTATTATATAAAACCGCCGTCCTCTATCATAACAGCTTCCTAAGCCATCTTCCAAAAGCTTGTCCAAATTATCAAAGGCACGAAAAAAAGAAGAGGTTTAACTCTTCTCCCTTCTCTCCAAAAGTCCATCCGCTAATAAAAGCGGTAATTCCGTTCAGCAGCCATAGCCGCAGCTTTTGTTTCATGTACAGTGCCAAATGGATGCTCAGCTGGGGCATAAATCGAATACAGTTTTAGTGGTTTGCTCCCTGTATTTATTAGGTTATGCCACTTACCTGCTGGAATAAAGATCGCGTCATCTTCATACACCTTACGCTCGAAATCAAGTTGATTTTTACTGTCACCCATTAGCGTTACGCCTCTTCCTTCTTCAATTCGGATGAATTGATCAAGGTTTGGATGGATTTCTAAGCCAATGTCTTCACCAGAGTTAATACTCATTAGCGTTAATTGCAAATGCTTACCGGTCCATAAAGCCGTTCGGAAGTTTTTATTTTTCTTGGTCACCTCTTCCATATTAATAACAAATGGTCTCTTCCCATAATCTTTAATATTATTATTTCGGCTATACGTTCCCAACTGATGATTAGCCCAAGGACTTTGATTCACATAATTGACCCAATTGTATGGATCCAAACTGTTGTGGTGATTCCAGTTAGCATGAATATAGGGGTTCATGTTCCAATTACTTTGGATTGGGTTGTACCATTGATACTGGTAAAACGGTGGTTGATGCATTGCCTTCTCCTCCATCTTCTCTCCATTTATTTCCTCCTATCTTATGTAAATACCTAGTTATAGGTAAGTTAATTTGGAAATAATGGGCACAACAATAAGTTACAATTAAATTATGTAACAATCTTGAAATTTTTTTTCAAAACAAAAACCACTCAACAAGTTTATTGTTGAATGGTTTCTTTGGTTATTCTATACCTTCAATTTTTAGTTCCCTAACAGGAAGGAAATCTTCACCTGTATCTAGGTAACTGATTTCAACTGTATCTCCTTCTTGTAAATAGATCACAAGAGGTGAGCTTTCAGAAGATACGATAAAGTTTTGCCCCGTGTTTAACAGGAATGAAACAACAGTATAATCACCGACTTTTTCCTTATACACTCTTTCAATCGTACCGCTCATTTTCTTTTCCTCAGCATCGGAACTGCCATCTACTGAGCTGCCTCCTCTTTGGAGCGCAGTTTTATACTTTCGCAATGCTTCGTTTGGAGTATTGGCATAAACAGAGATCTCAGGATTTGCTGCTGAAACAATAAAATAGTTTTGCAAGAATCCATTTGAATCTAATACAGGTGCCAACCAGCTGGCTTCTCCGTAGAAGTTATATAGAATTGGCATAGCCCCATGCCACTTCTTTTCAATGAATTTCTTTTCAATAATTTGAAGTGCACCTTCTGAGTCCATATACGATTCTTCTAAATTACCAGAATAAAACGTAGCTTTTCCTGTTCTTGCGTTTGTTAGAGAGTAGCCTAACATAGAATCGACACCCTCTTTTGGACTTGTAAAGTCAGTGAAGTAATACATTTCTCCCTCTTCGTCAAAAATAGGGCTAACATTCGCTTCCGTTCCTTCATCAGAAGGCAATTTCACATCTGACTTTCCAAAGATACTGTTCCAAAAACCATGTACATATTTACCAAAATAACTGTTTTGTAAACTTACGGCTTCTGGAGATACGGCACCGTCGATATAGGCTGGTACATCAGATAAAGGATATAACTCTGTTGCCCCAGTTTCAGGGTTAACAACAGCCACTCCTTTGGCAACAAAGCCATTTCTTGCAGATACAAACTCACCAAAGGTTCGAATATACATAGGCGTTCCTTCATCATCCACCTCTAATTGTGGGTCCCCGTAGAAAATATGAGTCGGATATTCCATACGAATCTTTCTCTCAATATTTTTATGGAAGTACGCAGATGGAGCATAATTCATGTCTGCTTTCACAAAGACTGGGTTTGCAGAAGAATCGGTCGCACTTAATTTAAAATATCCCGGAATACTATCGCCGTTCAACCATTTGAAAAAGCCTGAGAATTCCACTGGCGCAATGTAAACAAATTCTCCATTGACCTTTTGGATTTGTAGATTACCAAGTTCATAATAGCTTGTATTTGGTACCTGGCCAAATGCTTTTCTCATTTTATTCCGTGCAAATTGAGGTGGTACACTTGCAGGAGTTTTTGTTTCATCAAATGCTTCAATTTCGGTTTGCTGGTCCATTTGAGATAATTCGTACTTCTCATTTGCATTCCATACTGTCGCTGTGAGCATATAGATAGCCAGAATAAGAGTTGCTGCAAAGAGACCAGCTTTAACCATTCGCTCTTTACCCGTAGCTAAAAGTGCACCTGCTCCCGTCATAAAGATTAGATAAATCCATAACGATGAAAAGTTCTGATCTAAATTACTTAAATAGTAAAAACCGAAAGTGATCGGAACGACTAGAGCTAGTGTAAAAATAAACCCTGTTTGTCTGAACCTATTCTTCTCTTTTTTCTTATTATTCATGAAGGGTGTCAATACAACTGCGGTAGCTAACCCAACAATGACTGAAAATAGTAATATATTCCCCATAGATGTTCTCCTTTCATAACTGCTTATTAGTTAATACGTGTAACTAGGTAAAAGGTTTCAAGTAAATATTCCCGCTTGCAATATATTAATACTCTTTTGATCGAATGTAATTATCTGCATTATACACAGTTAAACTCCTCCACCCCCATGAAAGACTAATTATGACTCCAATTTTGTTTTAATTTTTATTCCATTGAGGGGCATAATAATCAAAATTAACTGAACGGAGGGAACTACATTGAAAGTTATGAGGCGATATTCAAAATCATTATTACTCTTAATGATGCTCATTTCTTGGACTTCACTTCTCCTCTTTGGGAGAAATGATTTCAAAAGGTTTTTACCAGCTGGCTTATTTATGTTGGTTGTAGTAACCATAGAAGATCTTTTTGCCCAAAAACGGAAGTGGTGGGTATGGTATGAGAAGCTCTTTCCACAACTGTCTGGGATTACCCCATTTTTATTGGGACCTTTTTTTATTGGCTCTATGTGGATATTAAAACTTAGTTATGGCAAGTTCCTTAGGTACATTGTCATCAATCTTATGGTTGATTCACTATTCACTTATTTCATCATAGATCGTTTCAAGAAATTCCGAATCGGTGGATTAGTTCATTTAAAGAAAATCCAATTATCATCGTTGTTCTTCCTAAAATCTTTGCTTTTATATGGGTTTCAATCTTTAACAGAGAAAGCAAGAACTGTTGAACGTATTCCTGCTGAAAATACACAAATTTAGGATTGCTTTTACTAAATTAAATAACCAAAAGACCTAGCTCGGTCTTTTGGTCCCCCTCTTGTACTCTACAACTAGATCCGTTCCTCTAAAATCAACAAATAAACAATTTCTACTTTTCAGCATCTTCTTTAACAACCAAAATATGAATTTATCACATATTCTTACAGAGCCACTATTTTTAGTAAGACATTATAACCGAGTCTTTTATAACCATTTATAATTTATTATAACTTTGACTAGTTGGGTCACTTTAAATATAATAAATTATAATATCTTTAAATGGAGGTCTCTCCAATGGACCAAGAAATCATGACTGTATCACAAGTAGCAAAATATCTTCAAATCAGCGAAATGACCACCTATAAACTCGTACAAGAAGGAAAAATCCCAGGCTTTAAGGTTGGTCGACACTGGAGAGTCAAAAAAGAAGACTTATCAGAGTTCATCGAAAAGCAAAAAAAAGGTGAACGGTTTTGAAGCGGTGAATACATTGATAGATAATACAGATGAAAGAGTTATTCCCGAACTAATGAAGCATACAAACCCTTCATTACTCGAACATGTTGCCCGGTATCAGTTTGCCCTTGAATATGTGCGTGGAAACGTTCTAGATTTTGCTTGTGGGGCAGGATATGGAACGCACATGATGGCAAAAACAAGAAAGAAAAATATCCACAAAGCAATTGGAATTGATGTAGACCAAGCCACGATTTCGTATGCAAAGCAAACCTACTATCACCCTTTGGTTACCTATCAACATGAAAATGCAGTGGATCCCCGTTTACCTGAGAAACTGGGTACATTTGATACAATTACTAGTTTTGAGACGCTTGAGCATGTCCAAGAAGAAGAACAATTTTTATCTAATATCTATAACATGTTAAACCCAAATGGAACTTTGGTGATTTCAACTCCTTTTGGTCAAGGACGAGGGAAACCGTGTGGCTCACCGTTTCATGTACACCAATTGACGATCACAGAATTTATGGACCTTTTTCATTCATACAAAGATGTGTCATTTTACGGACAAAATGGTGTACTCATTGAACCATTAGAATCTGGTAGAACAGAGCATTTACCAATTGGGATTGCTGTTTGTAAAAAGTAGAAACCCCTTTTTTCCCCTGTTCCTTCTAAAATTCCGCATCTATAAATGAACCAAAATAAAAAGCACTTATGAATATGTAGAACAAGACAATAAATAATGGTTAATTAACTGGAGGATTTATGGTAGAAATAGAAAATCAATCTATAAAAATTATTCCGTTGGGTGGATTAGGGGAAATCGGCAAGAATATGTATCTAGTTGAATACGACAATGAGTTAGTCATCATTGATGCTGGAATTAAATTTCCGGATAATGAATTATTTGGGGTAGATTATATCATTCCAAATTATTCGTATCTAATTGAAAATTCTAATAGAATCAAAGGAATTTTTATCACTCATGGTCATGAAGATCACATAGGTGGAATTCCATTTTTACTAAAACATGTACAAATCCCCATTTATGCAGGGAAACTAGCGCTTGGTTTTATTAAGCATAAACTTGAGGAACACAATCTTCTGAGGGAATCTACATTGCATGTAATATCAGAAGAAGATTGTATCTCTTTTGAAAACCTGAACATTTCGTTCTTTAGGACCACTCATAGTATTCCTGACTCCTATGGAATAGTCGTCAACACCCCATTAGGAAATATTGTACATACAGGCGATTTTAAATTTGATCTCACCCCAGTTGGTAAGGAACCAGATTTAATTCGCATGGCGGAAATTGGTGCTAATGGCGTTTTATGTTTGTTATCAGATAGTACAAATAGTGGGGTTCCTGGTTTCTCTATTTCTGAGCGACAAATTAGCCAAACAATCTTGGAGATTATCAAGAACCAAACAGGTAGAGTGATATTTGCTACTTTTGCTTCTAACGTCTACAGGCTTCAACAAGTTGTAAAAGCTTCAGTAGAAACGAATCGAAAAGTTGTTGTCATGGGTAGAAGTATGGAGAGGGCGATCTCTCTCGGAATTGAATATGGTTATATTGACGCACCAAAGGAGACCCTTATTTCTCCTTATGAACTTAAAAAATATCCGGCTGACAAAGTTACTATCCTATGTACTGGTAGTCAGGGTGAACCGTTTGCAGCACTTTCTAGAATAGCAGAAGGAAGACACCGACATATTGAAATCATGAACGGAGATACCGTGATCTTCTCCTCTTCTCCTATCCCAGGAAACGGGTTAAGTGTTAACCGTGTAATTAATAAGTTGTCACGTGCAGGCGCAGAGATCATTCATCATAAATTAACCAATATCCATACATCTGGTCATGGTGCACAAGAAGAATTAAAATTAATGATTCGATTAATGAAACCAACTTATTTTGTCCCCATCCATGGGGAATACCGGATGCAAAAGGCTCATCAAACTTTAGCAATGCAATGTGGAATAGCTGAACCAAATACATTTATTCTAGATAATGGTGATGTTCTATCTTTTACGTCTAATTACGTCTCAATTACTGATAAAATTCCTGCTAACCCTGTTTATGTGGACGGAAATGGAATTGGAGATGTCGGTAGAGCTTTAATTAAAGAAAGAAAAGTTCTTTCTGAGCATGGGATGATTTCCATTTTCATGCTAAGAACGAACGGAGTGGTTGTAAAAACCCCTCAGATCATTTCAAGAGGATTCGTCTATATTCGCCAGTCAGAGGAATTAATGGAGAACATTCGGGGACAGATTACTCCACTTCTTAGTGTAAAAAAGAGTCGCTATGATCTTGAAAAGGAGATTAAGGAGACTTTATCTACCTTTATCTATGAGAGGTTAAGAAGAAATCCAATCATAATCGTAAAGGTAATGGATGTAGATTGAAAATACCCTCCAGATGAAGGACAAGATATCAATATTTATGTAGAAAAAAGACAGGTTTCCCTGTCTTTTTTCTATGCCTCATGATATACACTTGAAGAGCTACCTTTGGCACGTTGGGTTTACTCTGCTCTACTTCCCAGTCTCCGCAAACTGCTTAATGCGGTCTCCAATCTCATCCCGTACACGTTGGAAGAATGCCCACTTTTCTTCTTCTGTTCCCTCTGCCTTTGCTGGGTCATCAAATCCCCAGTGTTCCCGATTAACATGTGGTGGTGTTACTGGGCAATGGTCGGCTGCATGTCCACAAAGTGTTACTACTAAGTCTGCTTTGTTTAGAATTTCCGGATCAATGGTATCAGATGTTTGATTAGAAATATCAATTCCAGCTTCTTTCATTGCTTTAAACGCATTCGGATTTAATCCATGTGCTTCTAGCCCGGCACTCTTTACATCCCATCCCTCACCTAAATGATGTTTGGCCCAACCTTCAGCCATTTGGCTTCTACAAGAATTTCCTGTACATAAGAAATAGATTGTTTTTTTTGACATATGAATAGCTCCTTTTATTGTTTAGTGTATAATGAGCAACCAAATATATAGACCAACAAGCGTAATAAACAATGTTGGGATGGTTAAGATTATTCCTACTTTAAAATAAGTTCCCCAGGATATTTTGACTCCTTTGAGAGATAAAACATGTAACCATAAAAGAGTGGCTAAGGATCCAATTGGGGTAATTTTAGGTCCAAGGTCTGAACCAATTACATTGGCATAGATAAGTGCCTCCCTGGTAACTCCTGAAGTATTGGTATCAGCAATAGCCAAGGCATCAATCATGACAGTCGGCATATTGTTCATAACCGATGAAAGAATAGCGGCAATGAAGCCCATACCAATCGTAGCAGCAAACAAACCTTGATCTGCTGTCACTTGGATTACATCCGTTAGCAGATTCGTTAACCCTACATTTCTTAATCCGTATACGACTACATACATACCAATGGAAAAGAAGACAATAGCCCAAGGTGCACCTTTTACGACTGTCGCAGTGTTAACGGCTGGGCTTCTTCTAGCCATGATTAAGAAGAAAATCGCTACAATACCTGCAATAAATGATACTGGTACTCCAATAAATTCACTAGCAAAGTAGCCTACCAATAGGATACCAAGAACAATCCAGGAGAGACGGAACATCTTATGATCACGAATCGCCTCCGACGGTACCTTTAAGTCTGATAACTGGTATTGACGTGGCAAACTTTTACGAAAATATAGAAATAACACTAAAATACTGGCTACTAATGAAAAGAAATTGGGTATGATCATTCTAGACGCGTATTCAACAAAGCCAATTCCAAAAAAGTCAGCTGAAACGATGTTCACAAGATTACTAACGACTAATGGTAAACTGGTTGTATCTGCGATGAATCCACTTGCAATGATAAATGGAAAAACCATCTTCTCTTCAAGTTTTAGATTTCGAACCATTGCTAATACGATTGGAGTTAAGATAAGTGCTGCTCCGTCATTGGCGAAAAAGGCTGCAACTAAAGCTCCGAGTATAGATACATAGATAAACATCTTGATTCCATTTCCCTTTGCAGCTCTTGCCATATGAAGGGCAGACCATTCAAAAAATCCAATCTCATCAAGAATAAGTGAAATAATAATAATGGCAATAAATGCTAATGTTGCATTCCAAACAATTGAAGTTACGTCGACCACATCATTGAAATCAACGACTCCAACGATTAATGCGAGGATCGCTCCTCCACAGGCAGACCATCCGATGGAAAGGCCTTTTGGCTGCCATATAACTAAAACTAATGTAAGTAAAAATATAAAAGATGCTAAAACGATTGAAGTCACTCTTTTTCCCCCTACTACGAATCACAAGAAATTCGTAATCCTTGTTCTTCTAACTCTTGTAATTTAAATTGTTGATCGGGAAGCTGCTGAAGTATAGTTTGAACGAAAGGATAAAATTCACCCTCTTTATGCAGAGAGTATATAATCCATTGACCTCTTCTCGTTTCCCTTACAATGCCTGCATCCTTGAGTTTCCTAACATGCTGGCTTATAGCTGGTTGACTTGCTTTGAAGATTTCTACAAACTCACATACACAACAATCACTGGAGTCCAATATTTTGACCATAGTCAGTCTGGTTTTATCACCAAGAAGTTTTAAGATGGTGGCAGCCTTATCAATTTCTAATGTATTTGATCCTTGCATGAATACACCTCCATTTTTGCCATACTTCCATGTTTAATAATATGCTCAAATCATTAAACAAAACTCAACCTAATATTACGAATTAATTATATAATAAAATGCTTATATACTTATTACAACTCTTTTTATGTAATTTTTATGTAAATAAAAATGAGCTAACAAATATCTGCTAGCTCTTATTAAGCAATAGTTATGTGCCGCTTAGTTTCCACAGCAGGAATTATTTTTAATTTCCAGCTTAATCTCCTTCAATCCTGTTCCACAGCAAAATTCATTTATTGAAGAATTACTTGCAGTAATACCTGTATTACATACTCCAGTCTCCGGAAGTTCTAAATGAACTTCTTTAGCACCTTTCAAATCTCCTGTTAAATAAGAGATTACAGACCTCACTTGCTCATAACCAGTTGCCAATAGGAATGTCGGAGCTCTTCCATAACTCTTCATTCCAACAATGTAGAAATCCTTCTCTGGTTGCCTTAACTCAACTTCACCATGAGGTCTAACTGTACCGCAGCTATGAAGATTCGGGTCAATGAGTGGAGCGAGTTCCTTTACACTCTCAACTGCTTCATCTAAATTGATGCGCACCTCACCCAAGAAAGTCTTGTCAGGTCTAAATCCTGTGCTTACAATTAGTTCATCGACATCAGATAGTTCATATTCTTCTTCATTTAAATAGCCCATTACCTGTATCTTGTCAACATTAGGTTTTAGTTGGTGAACGTAAAATGGAGTTATCACTTGGACTTGATCTGAATCAACTAGTTTTTGAATTCGGATCCCCAACTCCCCTCGGGCTTCTAGTTGATCCTTCTCTTGTCCGCCGTAAACTGCGGCAATTTGTTTTTTTCGCATGATCCAATAAATGCTTGTTTCAGGGTAATCTTCCTTTAATTTTGCTACATCAAGTAAGGCATTAATAGCAGAGTGTCCACTTCCGATTACTGCTATCTTTTTATTCGCATACCGGTCCTTTTTCTCTAACACATTTGGAATCCCATAATAGATTTTATCTTGTATGTTCCGTTCTGCTTTCGTCCATAAACCATTTGACAAAGCTGGATTGGGATTTGTCCAAGTACCTGATGCATCAATTACCACCTTTGCCTCAATGATTTCTGACTCACCTTCTACTTCAACATAAATCTGAAATGGAACATTCTCACGGTTTGTAGTTTTTAATTTATCGATACCCTTCCTTGCAATCCCAACCACATTTGTATTCAACATAAGGCTGTCTTTTATTTGAGGTAACTTACTTAGTGGTAGTAGATACTTTTTAACAAGATCTTCTCCTGTTGGTAGATCATCTCCCTTAGGTGATTTCCAGCCAGATGTCTCTAATAATTCCCTTGCAGACTTGTCGATATTGTATTGCCATGGAGAAAACATTCGAACGTGACCCCATTCTAGTACACTAGCACCTACTTGATCACCTGCTTCAATTACAATAAATCTCTCACCTTTTTGCACCAAATGGGCTGCCGCCGCAAGGCCAATCGGCCCTCCACCAATTATCGCAACTGGTAATTCTGAATTCATTTAACTACCTCCCTTATTTAAGTAATTTCTCCATCGCCATTACATCTACATATTCACCATCTAAAATTCCTTGGTTTCTAAAAACACCCACTTCACGGAAACCTCTTTTACGATATAAACCTTGCCCAAGTCTATTATATGGAAAGGTAAACAAGATCATTTTATGAAAATTTTGTTCACAAGCTTGCTTTTCGATCTCATCCAGTAATTGAGTTCCAACTCCCTTGGCTCTTGATTCTCTTGAGATGTATACCGATAAATCTGCAACTCCCCGGTAAGCTTCCCGCATATTATAGGGATTTAAAGAAGCCCACCCTGCTATATGACCATCTATTTCCGCGACCATCACTTTATATCGTTCTCCATGCTGCAAAAACCAATTTAGCATGTATTGATCATCTTTCAATTCCGTTTCTAGCGTAGCGATCCGGTCCTCAATTCCTTGATTATAGATTTTCAGAATCGTTGGAAGGTCATTAATTGTAGCTTCACGAACTAACATCCGTATTTCCTCCTGAATTAACACTTCTCCTGACTACAGTCAGTTTGATCTCGTAAAGTGGTTTTCTCCATTACATTTGCGAGTAATGCGATCGATCGCTGGACATTCTCTCTTTCAAACTCAGACATTTCCTTGAATATCCCTTCAATAAATTGGTTCATCTGTTGATCAATTCCCACCGCAACTTTTTCTCCTTTTTCGGTTAGCTGGAGTAAAGTGATCCTTTTATCCCCGGAATATGGACTTTTCTTAACAAGTCCCATTTTAACGAGAGTTTGGATTTGCCTACTAAATGTTGTAATATCGATACCTAATAGTTCAGCTGCTTGTTGGATCGAAAGACCTTCTTTTTTCTGAATCTCATAAAGAATATGACTTTGAATGGCTGAAACATCAATACCATCTACTGAACAACAAGTTTTATTTAAAATTCCAAAACGTCTTATAATGGTCTGAAAATACTCTCTCAATTTCTTTCTCCTTTACGTTGTTATATATGTTTTCATTTTTTGTAGTTAAGACCAAATTTACTTGTAATTTGCAATTGAAAAATCAAATGAATATCTTCACATCAACAAGGTTAACCAAAACACGATTACTATTTAATACATTTTTTACTATATATTTACTTTATCATATTATTTGCAAATTGCAAATATTTAAATCAAATATTTTTGATTAATTTTCCTATCGATATTGATACATTGTTTTACAGAGTTATTGACCTAGAGTTTTTCGCCTTCTGCAACTAGGTCAATGAAAAAGACAGGTCTCCCTGCCATTACGTGCATACATAATCATCAAGCCTTACAGGACGAAAAGCCTAAACCATCTGTACCTATATTCTATTTTTAAGAATACTAACCAAATGGACATTCATCTCATCAGCGGTTTCTTGAAAATCTCGACGATACCACTCAATGATTAACCCAATCATGGCATTTGCTGAATAGGAATATAAATAATTGTTTAGTTTTCCATGGTGTTCCGTATTTTGATCTTCTATAAAAATTGAACGTATTTTATCAAATAACATGTAATAGTACTCTGTCGATACTTCTTTAGATAATACGATTTTATAAAAATCCTCATATTTTTTTATATGATGGAAAATACGGACTGTTTTAGGGTCTAAATTTTCAACGTTGAGAAATTCTGTGTGACGATAAGGTTCATGATAAGATTCTTTTAAGTCTAACATGATCTCCTCGAAAAACTCCTTAAAAACATCGCCCACTTCTTGATAATGAAAATAAAATGTACCTCGATTTATATTTGCTTCTTTACAAAGCTCTGTTATTTTTATACGGGTTAATGGTTTCTTTTTTAGTAGATTTGTTAGTGCTAAATGGATACTATTTTTAGTTTTTAATACCCGCAAATCATTTTTATTCAAATAGCATCTCTCCTTTATTGAACAATTTACGCTTAATTGATTAATATTGTACATTTGATCATTTTTTGCTCATTGAATGCGATTACATTTTAATATTATTATTTTATTGAACAAATGTACAATAAATTAAAGGAGGAACTATGATATGAGATTAAAAGATAAGGTAGCCATCGTAACAGGCGCAGCTTCAGGTATGGGTAAGGCAATCGCTGAACTTTATGCAAAGGAAGGCGCAAAGGTAGTAGTTTCTGACTATAATTTTGAGGGTGCACAAGCAGTAGCAGAATCTATTAACAGCAATGGCGGTAACGCAATTGCTAACCGTACAAACGTGGCTGAATTAGCTGACTTAGAACAATTATTCACTGAAACGAAAGAAGCATTTGGAAAGCTAGACATTCTAGTAAACAACGCTGGTATTATGGACGGTATGGAACCAGTTGGAGACATTTCTGATGAAAAATGGGACCGCGTCTTTGCCGTTAACACGACTGGGGTTATGCGTGCAATGCGAATCGCTACTAATATCTTTTTAGAACAAGGTCATGGCGTCATCGTAAATAATATTTCAGCAGGTGGCTTACGTGGTGCACGTGCAGGTGCAGCCTATACAGCCTCTAAACATGCTGTAACCGGATTAACGAAAAACACGGGATACATGTATGCTCAATCTGGTATCCGTTGTAATGGTATCGCCCCTGGTGGTGTTGAGACTAACATTGGTGCATCTATGACGAGCATTTCCGAATTTGGTTACGGTCGTCAATCGACTGGTCAAGGTACAATGCCACGTGTCGGAAAACCGGAAGAGATTGCTCAGCTTGCAGTTTTCTTAGGTTCCGATGAATCTAGCTTCGTGAATGGACAGGTCATCGCAGCTGATGCTGGCTGGACTGCGTATTAATTGTTACGACTATAAAAACTGTGTTAGCAAAAATAAACGAGTTTGGGAAAACCAAACTCGTTTAACTTATATAAAATCAGTAATCACTTAATAAAAAAATAAAACTGATTTTTACCTGCTTGTTTAGCCTTATACATGGCTGTATCTGCCTGTTTTTGAAGTTGGTACAAAGTGGAATTATTACTTCCTAATTCGGAGATGCCTAAGGAAGCAGTTATTTGGAGTTCCTCGCCTTGGACTTCAAAAGGTTGTACTAGCTTATGAATTAGGCTTGCAGCAAGCTCTTTCGTTTCTTCACGACTTAAACCTGGCAGGACAATAGCAAATTCATCGCCACCTAAACGTGCGACCAACCCTCTATTTGCTATAACTGAAACCATTCTCTTCGCCGTTTCTTTAATCACTTCATCGCCACTCTGATGGCCATACTGATCATTAATTTCTTTAAATTCATCCAAATCAATAATCATCAAAGAGAGTTTACTCTGATGTATTAAGGCGTTCTTGATGTGTTCATTTGCTTTTTCTCTGAATGATATACGGTTCGCCACTTGTGTTAGCTCATCGTGAAAGGCTAAAAAATGAATACGTTCCTCAGTTTTTTCTTTCTCTAACGCGATTCCCGCTAAAGAAGAAAATTGTTGAAAAACATCCAATTCCTCTTGAGTGGGCGCTTTAGACTCTTGGCTATAGACAGCAAATGTCCCTAATAATTCTTTTTTAGAGGAAAGGATTGGCACCGACCAACAGGAATGAAGATTTTCATTAAGCACAAGATCTTTATGGGTGACCCATAATGGACTCGTGTTGATATCTTCCACAATCACGCGTTTTTTATAATAGGCTGCTGTCCCACAGGATCCCTGATTCGGCCCTACGTCTACAGACTTAAGTCCTTGCTGAAATTCTGAAGAAAGACTAGGGGCTGCGATTAATGTTAACTGGTTGGTTTCTTCCTTATATCCTAGGACAGTGCAATAATAACCATTCATAAGCTTTTCAACCGTCATACAAAACTCGGTAATCATTTCTTGATAAGGAGCACCAGTTGCAATCTTTACTAATAGCTGGTTTTGATACTGTAAGATTTGCTCTGTCCGATCTTTATTTTGGATATGCTGATCAATCATGATGATGTCAGAAAGGTAGTGAGCTAAGTCTTGTAACAATTCAATCTGATCGTTAGAAAACATATACGGTTCTGCATCGATAGCACATAATGTTCCTAATACAGATCCGTTTTTCCCTATTATTGGAGCACCTAGATAACTTTTAAATGTCTTGGTTAGTTCCATTTCTTTTGTTTTAGGATTTTCTAATAGGTTAGGTATCGATAGTGGTTCACGACCACACTCTGCTGTAAGCATTCAGTAAGTGTCTTCAAAGTCGAATTCAGATCCTTCTCGTACTAGACTACTATTCTTATTAAAAGCATTCACCACTCTGTTTGTTTTTCCATCATTAAGAGCGATAAAGAATGTATTAGTTCCAAACACACGAGACATGGTGTTAAATACCTTAGTAGTAGCATCATATAATCTTTGAGAATAAGTAAAAATACTATTCCCCTCCCCATAACAGCAATACTATTAATAAAAGAGCTTGCTTATATTTTACATAAATGTTAAATCATTATTGCTCTATTTCTACTATTATAATCATTGATTTGTTAAATGAATAGTATTTTAGTTCTTTCAAACATAGGGAGAAAACGGTAAATAGTATTTTTGTGGACTTCCTTAACTGTTTCTCTTAATAGCAAGAGAACTATACTAAATCTTTTACTGTTTCTCTTCCTTAAGCTCTGTATAAATGACTAATCGATCTATATGTCCGCCTTGTTTTCGGTCAAATGTACCGGTACATGTAATCAAGTTTAACATCCTTCTGGAAGTGTATCCAAAAATCTCAGATACGGGGGCATTTTCCTTAGGAAACACCTTTTTATCTCTAACAATAAAGGTTAGTGTCTCACCTTTTTCTCCTGTTACCACCACTTCATCACCTATTTCTAATTTCTCTAAATTAAAAAATATGGCTGGCCCTGTTTTGCTGTCAACGTGTCCGGCAAGTACAGCATTTCCTCGGTCACCAGGCTTCGTACCTGGTTCGAACCACCCGACTTCCATATAGTCTGAGGGAACTCCCATTTGACCATTTTCCAATAATCCGACGTTCATTATTTCTGCGTGAACTTCAATGGCAGGAATGGAAAGAGAGGATGGAATGACTCCCACCTCTCGATCTCGGATGATAGGTTGTTCACTCGTGCCAAAAGTAGATGGCTTATCTTCTATTTGTTGAGGTGTGTTATCTATCTTACTACTAACTTCTATAGCATTAAGCTTTGAATCATTTATTTGACTAGTGTTCTCTTTAGTTTGCTCTTGGCTACAACTAGCTAATAAAATAAAAGGGATTAGAAAGAGTAATCGCAACATATCTACTCCTTTTTTAATATACAGAAAAGAGAGGGGATTCCTCTCTCTTCCATATCTTTTTTAGTTTGTTGTCTCTCTACGAATCACAATTCCTGCTGCTATCACTGTTGCTAATATTCCGACCAACATCCATGTCCAGTTCATTTGGTCCTGAGCAGTACCACCCATACCTGTCTTAGGCATATCTGTCGGCATTTGTGTCTCGAATTTTTCAGGGAACTGATCAACAAACGCTCCAGACAAAGCTTTTGAGGATCCGAACATGTGCGCATATGCACCTCGAACTGACTCGTAAGTTGTCTCGTAATCTTCACTTATATAGCTGTCAAATGCAGCAACTAATTGATCCACGTGCATCTGAAGTCCTTCTGCTAAAACATCTGCTGGAACGCGGCCGTCTGTAGCTGTTTCGATGAAGGCTGAGAAGTCAGCACGGTATCCATCTAACTCAGTAAGCGCAGCTTTTTTCGCTTCCTCATCATTTGCTCCAGTTGCTTTCACATAATCAACAAAGAAACCGATATGAGCAGACCACATATCTTTAAACGCTATTCCTGCTTCTTCACCATAGATGGATGCGATCGCAGCAGATAAATCATCTGTATTATCACTTAAAGCTTGAGCAGATGCAGCGAAATCTTCAGAGCCATCAATCCCATTTTGCATAGCCATCATCGCAAGGCCTGCGTGCTCTGATAACAGGTGATTTAGTGTTGAACGTAAGTCTCCTGCTGGTGTAACGGCTTTCGTATGTTCATATTTATCTGGAAATTGATCAACAATCGCACTAGATAACCCTTTACTTACCATATACATGTGGTGAATGGCTTCACGCTCGTATTCGTACGCTTTTTCGTAGTCACCCGCTACATAACTATCAAATGCTCCTAATAATTGTTTTACGTGCATTTGAAGTCCTTCAGCAAGTGCTCCCGCTTCTAGTCTTTCACCAGTTGCTTGTTCTAGAAACTTTGAAAAGTGATCGCGATACTGGTCTAACTCATTTAATGCCTTTTCTTTTCCTTGTTCGTCATTAGAGCCTGATGCAACGACATAATCTACAAAGAATCCAATATGATCATTCCACATTTGCTTAAATTGATTACCAGCTTCATCACCATAGACAGATGCAATGGCTGCAGATAAATCTTCCGTGTTGGCATTTAATGCTCCTGCTGATGCTTCAAAGTCAGCAGCACCTTGTGCTCCTTTTCTCATCGTTTCAATAGCTAAGTATGCGTGCTCACTGAGAAGGTGGTCTAAAGCAGATCTAAGTTCAACAGCTGGAGTAACCACTGATGGTTTTGTTTCTTCTGCTGCGTTAACCATCCCTCCAGTTACTGGTACTAATAATGATAAGCTTAACGGAACTGCTACAAGTGCTTTCTTCCAATTCATCATCATGATCTCTCCTCTAAAAGTATTTTTTATTTGTGTTTACATGAAGCTAACGATTCAAGTTTTAATTTGGATCACTATTTTTTATTTTTTTTATAAATCAACGACTATCATCTTGTATCGTTTCTAAAGTGCCTCTTTTCCAAGATTTTTCCCACAAAAAAACAGGAGAGGTTAGAGTACCTCTCCTGCATGTGTATCACGTTCAACTAACATATTGTGAGGCAATGCCCCGTGTAGCTTTATAGTTCTGAGCTAAATACAATATTCCCTTGTGGCTGTTCACTTGACGGTGTAGGTTCTAAAGTAATAGCAATCATTTCCCAATCATGTTCACCCTTATAGTTGATGGGGAAAGCGACAGCTCCTTCGCCTAATTCATTGGGTATAAATGTTCCTGCACGATACTTATTTTCACCTTCTATGAGCCATACTTGATAGGCTTCGGTACCTTCAAGCTGTTGCAATTGTTCACCTTGTATCACAAGTGCCAATCCCTCTTCTTGTTGAATCATGGCAGCCGTTACTTTAGCAGTTATAGCCGGATCTGCGGGTATTAACTGCATGGCCTTGTTTACTTTGTTAAGTCCGTCCATGGTTGTCGCTTGTTGTATTGACTCCTTCTGGTTGAGCAAAGTATAACCATTTCCAAGTAACGAAAATAGAAGGGAGGCAGCTAGAAGAGGTGTTAACCAGTTCCTTTTTTGTTTTGGAACTGACAAAGGCTCTTTATGTTTATCGTCATTCAATATCACCAATTTTTCTAAGGGGTCTTCCATCGGCATCTCCTCGGCAAAAACATGATCAAGAATACGCTTTTTCATCTCCATTGGTGGTTCGACTGGTTCAGATAAGAAAGGTAGATCCTCTGTAAGTTCTTGTAATTCCTGAAGTTCAATTTGACATCTATTACAGTCAGATAGATGACGTTCAAATTTTTCCTTCGCAACTTCATCTAATCCTTCATTAAAATAATCAATTAGAAATTCACATCCAACCTGTTCCATCACTTCACACCCCCCTTTCCTTGGAGTTTGGTAGACTTTTTCGAAGATGCTGAAGTGCTAATCGTATTCGCCCCTTCACAGTTCCAAGTGGGATTTCACACGAGTCAGCGATTTTTTGTTGCGATAAACCTTTGAAGTAAAATAAATCGATCATTTTTTGTTGTTCTTCTCCTAACAATGAGACAGCCTTCCTAAGAGTAGTCCCTTCTTCCTTCCATTCTACAAGATCCTCCGTTGAGGGTTCATTACTATGGATGGAGTCTCGCTCTTCTATCGTGTAGGTGCTTTCTTTTCTCTTACGAATCATATCAATACTCGTGTTTCGGGCAACTGTTAATAGCCAGGATGAGAATTTTCCTTTTGATTTATCATAAATACCCTTTTTGGTCCAAAGTTTAATGAAGACCTCTTGGACCACTTCTTCAGACAATTCCTTTTGTCCTGTTATTCGATATGAAAAGGAATAAAGAAGCTTTTCATATCGATCGTACAAAGCTTCTAGCGCTCGTTTATTACCTTCTTGAACCTGGTAATAAAGCTCTACATCATGTTCTCTCATACCAATCTCCTCTTTTTATAATCAATTACAGATATCATAGCATATCCCTACATATCGTAGACTATGGTTTACAAGAACAAGGAAAGAAAGAGTTAAATAGATAACGACTAAAAAGATAGATTGGATTACTTTTTAGCATCATTTGATAAAGACTGTATAAATACAAATTGCCTCCTATTGTAGATTGAAGGCTTTGTTTAAATGTAATAACAGCAAGACTCGCACTATTTTTAGAAAGGAAGTTTTAAGCTTTCAATAATCAGCTGTCATAAGTTTAGTCAGAAACAATCCCCTAAATTATCAACATAGCATCTCACTGGGTGTCATTTTTGTTTAAGCTTCTTTACCTTTTGACGCAAAAAAACTGTCTGAAATTTATACTTTCAAGACAGTTTTTTTAGTAATATTAATTCACTTGATTCATCAATAAAGAAATAACCTTTGCTGCCTGTGCACGAGTTGCTAGATTTTCAGGATGAAACGTATCATCTGCATAACCACTCATAATCTCAAGCTCATGTGCTTTTTGTACACTCACTTTTGCATAATCACTAATTAGGGAAGCATCAGTGTAAGTAAAAGAAGATGGCTCAATTTTAGTACCAGTAACTGTTTCGTAAGCGTAAACTAGAACCGTTGCTAACTGTTCTCGTGTAATTTTTTTGTCTGCACGAATCTCCTCAGCAGGAATAATTCCTTGTGCCACAATTAGTGTTGTTAAGTCTTGTGAAGAATATTCTGGGAACGCTCTCGATAAGATGTTAGAAATTTGTCCAAATGTAATATGGTGATCAGGTGAAAACGTAGTTTTGCTTGTTCCAAGAATTAATTCTTTATTATACAGGTCTTTTACATATTCATAACTCCAGTGATTCTCTGTTACATCCTTAAAACTATATAGTTTTTCTTCCGTATTTCTTGCAATTTCATAAACCGCTACTGTTCCTGACATTTCATGTGTAGCGGCTAATAATGCGTTTCCTGTTGGACTCTTTTCAGCTGGAATAAATCTCAATCCTTCTGGTGCCACGTCTCCCTTAATATCTTCAGAAAAGTCACGGCTTGAAACCATGGACACAAACTTCGCTTTAGCTGGGTTTGTTACGTCATACACCATGATTGCACTGATCCGCTCTAATCCAATAAACGCATAAGTTTGATTTCCTACTTTACCTGTAACAATAGACTCTGGCTCTGGACCTTTCGCTGAACTTCTTTTGTCCATCTCTATTTCATCATTATCCGTGTTGAAATATTTAGGAAAAGCTTCATTCGTTATTTTTTCGAAATCTGAGCCACTATCAAATACTAGCTCCATATTAGCTGCGTCAAATATTGTGAAGCTTCTTGCACCGTATGAGTGTAGAGATTCATAGACTCCATTTACTAAACCATTTTCTGCTGTCACGTCAGTACCTGCCAATGTTTCAAGAAGTCCATCTGCAACTAGTTGATCAAGCTCTTCTTGTGTATATCCTGCATAGTTTTCAGCATTTAACTTAATTTTATCAGCGATATCACCTATAGATACTTCTTCAGAGTACCCGTCATAGTCGCGGGAATCTCCTTCATTTGGTGTTAAGATATATGTCTTTCCATTCACTTCTAGTAAATCAATCGCATCTGGCATGTAATAGCCTAATAGTGGCTGCTTTTCTAGCTTAAATTCACCATTTTCAATTGCATCAAGCTCATTTCCTTTAACAGAATGATCCTTCATTCCAAGTCCTTTTACACTCACGATTTTCATTTTTTCTAAATCCACTGTCGCTATTGCATTATTCTCTTGAAGGGACACATAAGCAATCTTACTATCAGATGAAACCGTTACATACTCTGGTTCTAATTGTTGCGCTACTGTTCCTTTTGAGCTTACACGTACACGTTCATCTAGTAAATCATTTGTAAACTTTAATAGAGTATGAGAAAGAGCCTTGTCCTTCGTTACACCATCTTGAATATCAATAATTGAGATAGAACCTTCAGGATCAACTGCATAATCATCAGCTGGTTCACCTTCGTTGGCAACGACAACCTTCTTACCATCAGGAGTAAAGGTCACCATATCTGGTAACGACCCAACTTGAACCTTTGTGATGTATTCCCCTTTTTTTGTAAGAAATACTATGTATCCAGGATCCGTCTTAGTTTTACTAACTACAGATAGAGCAACAAGATCTTCTGTTGGATGGGATGCAACACTTGTAATATCTTTTACGCTATCAATACCAAACTCTTTGAGATAAACACGTTTATTGGAAGAAATGGTTTGAAATTGATTAGTTTCTAAAGAGTTAAAGGACACAATGTCAAAAGCAGATTCTGCACCGTTTGTTACAAAAGCTGTGTGAGTCTTTTCATCGTAAGCTAAGATCTCAGTACCAGCCTCTCCTACCCCGCTATCATATTGTGCAATTTGAGAGAGATGTAGTGTACCTGCCTCATATTGATAGAACGATGGTGCATCAGCCAAAGCATTGAATGGAGTTCCAGCAGATAAAATAACACCTGCTGTCAAAACAGATACAAACGATTTTTTCAAATTCATAAGTTAACTCTCCTTCATATGGTATTTATTTCCGACTATACCAGTTTAATGTAAAAAAACGATTACACTTAAGTAAAGTTAATCCTAATATCACTTCAGGCATTAGAACCAGAACCTTCAGACATCTAGGAATGAAAATAGCAAATATCTTGCTATCTTTAACACTCCTACATACTACTTAATCAATCTCCCTTGATTCTCAACTAAAAACAAGGCGTGTAATCCATGTTGAGGATTTACACACCTTGTCTCTTTTACTACCACAAATTAATTAATTTTAAAAATCTCTCAATCATTCTTTTGCTAATTTTCCCTTGTGAAAATCGTTCGATCTGACGAAATGGCATATTCAAAACGAACATGACATTATTAGCATCTAATGGTTTTTTTACTAAGAACAGGTATTTCTGAATCCCTAGCAAAACAAGATAGACTAGCTTTCCCATTCCTTTTTTATACCGTGCTTGTGAAATCGTATCATTGTAGCCAAGTTTCCCTTTTCGATCCCAACGTGGACTTGGAGGCTTATAGCCTAATAATGAATAGAATTCTTGATCCGTTAACTTATGAACATCACCTGCATAATAATGTTCAAACTGTTCTCTATTATAAGAATGTGCTGCATCATCACCTTGAATATCAATCGTTTGAGTTAATCGGATATCATCTATTGAACTGCCAATCTGTAATTCATAAGATCCAGTTTCAACAGACCAGTCTTGAATCGACGTATTGTAGTAAGCAAAATCATGATCTTCAAACTTGAAACTTACTTCCTTTTCTTCGTTAGGTTCTAGATAAACCTTTGTGAAACCTTTTAGTTCCTTATTTGCGCGGAAAACTTTTGGTGATAATGGTTTAATATATAGTTGTGCGATTTCTTCCCCAGCTAGATTTCCTACATTTTTTACAGTAAAGGTTACCGTTTGGTTTTCGACTATTATGTCACGATATTCAAACTGCGTATAGGATAAGCCATACCCAAACGGAAACAGAACAGGTACTTTTGCCGAATCAAAATAACGATACCCAATATAAATACTTTCACGATGCTCGGAAGTTGCTTCTAGCCCAGGATAGTAAGGGGCAGAAGAGACATCTTCATATCTTAAGGGATACGACTCTGCTAGTTTTCCGCTTGGGTTATAGTTACCAAGGAGAATTTCTTTTAAAGCTGAGGCCCCACCTTGACCACCTAAATATGCATGGAGAATTCCCTTTACGTCATTAACAAAAGGCATTTCAATAGCAGAACCACCTGATAAAACCACCACAATATTTTCATGTGATTTTCCTAGCTCATGAACGAGAGATAACTGATTTTCTCTCAGTTTCATATCCGTTCTGTCCACACCTTCTGCTTCACTACCCTCATCAAGTCCGAGGAATAGTAAAACGATATCAGCCTTTTCAGCTAATTGTAATGCTCTATTTGTTAAGGAAGCACTCTTTCCACCATATCGTTTAAAGCCTGGTTCATACCCTACGATATTTAGTGATGAATGATTAAGCACATCTAGTGCGTTATCAATTTTTGTTGGGTTAATAAGGGAACTACCTGCCCCTTGATAACGAGGGTTCTTTGCAAAGTCACCAATAATCGCTACCCGTTGGTTTTCTTTAAGTGGAAGAATCTGATCATCATTCTTAAGTAGTACCATAGAGCGTTTTGCGGCCTCAATAGCTTTAACATGATGTTCTTTGAAATCAACATACGGTGTTTCCTTTAATGACTCCTTCGTGTCAAAAATCAACGTAAGCATTCGGTCTACACTTTCATTAAGGATTGTTTCGCTTAGCTCACCCGATTTAACCGCTTCTACTATTTCCTGATCGGTGATACCACCTGTAGAAGGCATTTCTAACTGATTACCCGCTATAAGTCCTTTTACACGGTCATTGTTTCCGCCCCAGTCAGTTACTACAACGCCTTCATACTTCCATTCACCATATAAAATGTCATTCATTAAATGTGTGTTTTCATTTGCATATTCGCCGTTCACTTTATTGTAAGAGGTCATGATGGTTTTCGGTTTTCCTTCTTGAATAGCATAACGGAAACCTTCTAAGTAGATTTCACGTAATGCTCGTTCATCTACCACTTCATCAATGGTCATTCTCATATGCTCCTGGCTATTAACCGCAAAATGCTTCGGACATGCAGAAATCCCGTTTGACTGAATTCCCTGCACCATATTAGCAGCAAGCTTTCCACTAAGAAAAGGGTCCTCGGAAAAATATTCAAAGTTCCTTCCACAAAGCGGATTTCTTTTAATATTTAAACCAGGTCCAAGTAAGACACTTACATTCTCACTTGCCGCCTCTTTGCCAATATAGTGACCCACTTCCTGCAGTAAATCAATATCCCAGCTGTTGGCGAGTGTCGCTGCAGTAGGAAAACAAGTAGACGGCAAGCTTTTATTTAAGCCTATGTGATCGGCCTTACCACCTTGTTTCCGTAAGCCATGCGGTCCATCCGTCAGCATAATAGAAGGGATACCAAGCCGTTCAATCGACTTCGTATTCCAAAAATTCCCACCAGACATCATAGATGCTTTTTCTTCGAGAGTCATTTTATTGATTATATCGTTATATTTAAGCATTTAATCACCTTGTTTGTTTGGAATAAACTAGAATAGCATTTGCTCGGCTTTTCCTAGTACTGTTGCTGGCAATTTTTAAAAATCATGACTGGTACATTCGTTCCACTTGATTATCGATTTACTCATATTCTTATCGTACACCTTTCTCCGCTCCAAATCCAAAGTAATATATACAGTATCGTATTATTTTTTTGTTTAAGTGAATGCAAAAAGACAGGTCTCCCTGTCTTTTTATGCATACATCTTCTTCTCTTCTTCCTTCTTAAAGAAGCTCTTCATGGCATGGAATACATCGGCTTTTTGCTTGAGGATATAGTGACGGAATTTTTCGTTTTGAATGTTTTTATAAGCGGACATTAGGGTTGAGTGGCGGTTGTATTGATTCACTTCTCCATATCCAAACATATTGGATACCTTCATAAGCTCATCTACTAGCTTAACGCAGCGTATATTATCTGAAGTTAAATTGTCTCCATCAGAAAAATGAAATGGATAAATATTATAGCGTGACGGGGAATACTTGGTATCAATTAAATCTAGTGCTTTCTTATAGGCTGACGAACAAATCGTGCCTCCACTTTCTCCCTTTGAAAAGAAATCTTCCTCAGCAACGACCTTCGCTTCTGTGTGGTGGGCAATGAATTCAATTTCAACCGATTCATACTTAGTACGTAAAAATCGTGTCATCCAGAAAAAGAAGCTTCGTGCCATATACTTTTCCCATAAGCCCATCGATCCACTTGTATCCATCATCGCTAGAACGACTGCTTTTGAATCAGGCTTTACAACCTCATTCCATGTTTTAAACTTTAAATCTTCTGGATAGATGGGGTGAAACTTTGCCTCTCCTTGGAGAGCATTCCGTTTAAAAGCACTTAACATCGTTTTCTTTTTATCCACATTTCCCATTAAACCTGTTTTTCTAATATCATTAAATTCAATTTGTTCAATGGTATTTTCATCTTGTTCTTTTCTTTGTAAATTCGGTAAGGCAAGCTGATTAAAAAATTCCTTTTCTAGCTCCATTAACGAAACCTCTGCTTCATAGTAATCTTCTCCAGCTTGATCACCTGCTCCTTCACCTTTACCTGGACCAGGTTTTGGCTTACCAGAACCATCTCTAGCGACCACATCTCCAACCTGACTATCACCATTTCCTTGCCCTACATGCTTATTCTTATCATAGTTATAACGAATCTTATACTCATCTAGTGACCGGATTGGAATTTTGATGACATCTTTACCATTTGACATGATAATACTTTCCTCTGTCACCAAATCGGGTAAATTACTCTTGATCGCCTCTTGTACTTTTTCCTTATGTCTTTGTTGATCATCATGCCCTTTTCGATGGAGGGACCAATCTTCTTTTGAAATCAAAAAGCTATCTTTACCACTTTCATTCATTATTTACTTCCCCTCCTATATTTTTTGTGATTTTTCATCACCATCATCATAAAAAAGCATATACTATCTTGACGGTTTTTTACTTCACTTTTCCTTGATGAAAGGTTGATTACTCTATCCTATGCAGCTTTGATCAATAATTGACAAATTATTTTGATAATTAGGCACCCACCTCTCAAAATTAGACAAGTTATGTTAGACGATGAAACCCTTCATTCCTGCCTTTATAAGCATGGACTTTATTAAGAGTTGCTTTACTCTACTACATTATTTTTTTGATCGTTCTTTATCAGTAAATTGCTTCGGATCTGGAATCTTGTTGTCATCTTTCACTTCTTGATTAGTGGCCATCTGCTCCATAATTTTTGAATGTTTTTCTAGTTCCTCTTCACTGTTAACCATTGAGCTGTTTTTTGGCTTATCGTGTTTTTCTTGTGCGGTTTTATTCGTTTTCATTTTGACATCACCTCTACTTATTACATACCCGAAATGGGAGTAAATGAAACGGCTTGTTAGTTTGGGTTTTGACGCATATAATTAAAATTTCCGTGCATATAATAAAAAAATTTGACGCATATATCGCGAATACGGTGCATTAACCTGTTTTTCTAGTATTCCAACCTTAATACAAGGCTACATTCAACGAACTTATATATAAAAGAGGAGTGGTATCCAAGTACCACTCCTCTTTTTAGTTTATCTATTTAATAGACTTCCCACATATCGAAGTAAATCATTAGCAGAAGTAGAGTTATAGCCGTGTTCCTCAATTAGTCTTGACACTACTTCATTAATTTTCTTCAGCTGGACCTCATCTGGTGTTTTCGATGAAGTCGTGATCTTCACTACATCCTTTAGGTCTGCGAATAGCTTCTTTTGGATGGCTTCGCGTAAACGTTCGTGTGAATTGTAATCAAAACGCTGACCCTTTCTTGCATAGGCAGAGATTCGAATTAAGATTTCTTCACGGAATGCTCGTTTCGCATTTTCAGAGATTCCAATTTGTTCTTCAATAGAACGCATAAGCTTTTCATCCGGGTTCATCTCTTCACCCGTCAGAGGATCTCGCATCTTATTCTTATTACAATAAGCCTCGACATTGTCCAAATAATTATTCATAAGGGTTTTCGCTGATTCTTCATAAGAATAAACAAATGCCTTTTGAACTTCTTTTTTAGCAATTTCGTCGTATTCTTTACGTGCCACCGAGATAAAGTTCATAAAACGCTCGCGGTCTTCATCAGATATAGATGCGTGCTGGTCCAATCCATCTTTAAGTGAACGTAAAACATCTAATGCATTAATAGATGGATTTTCCTTACGAATAATCGCAGAAGAAATCCGGTTGATCACATAACGAGGGTCAATTCCCGTCATTCCTTCATCATTAAATTCCTTTTGCATCTCATGAACATCTACATCATTAAAGCCTTCTACGGATTCACCATCATAGAGTCTCATCTTTTTGACTAGATCGATGTCACCTTTTTTCGGCTCCTTCAATCTCGTCATAATCGTAAACATGGCGGCAACTTTTAATGTATGTGGTGCTATATGGACGTTATAAACATCGCTTTCCTTAATCATTTTTTCATAAATTCGTTCTTCCTCAGATACTTTTAAGTTATAAGGGACAGGCATGACGATGATACGTGAGTGGAGGGCTTCGTTCTTCTTATTAGAAATGAAGGAACGATATTCTGCTTCGTTGGTGTGGGCGACTATTAATTCGTCTGCTGAAATAAGCGCAAAACGACCAGCCTTAAAATTACCTTCTTGGGTTAGTGATAATAAATGCCATAAGAATTTTTCATCACATTTTAACATTTCCTGAAACTCCATCATTCCACGATTGGCCTTGTTTAACTCTCCATCAAAACGGTACGCTCGTGGATCTGATTCAGAACCATATTCAGCAATCGTAGAGAAATCAATACTTCCTGTTAAATCGGCAATATCCTGTGATTTTGGATCAGACGGACTAAAGGTTCCAATCCCAACACGGCGATCCTCAGATAGGACAACTCTTTCCACAACTACATCTTCAATACGTCCACCGTATTCTTTTTCTAATCTCATTAAATTAAGAGGAGATAAATTCCCTTCAATTCGAACACCATACTCTTGGAAGAACTCTTCCCTTAGATGCTGAGGAATGAGGTGTAACGGGTCCTCATGCATCGGACAGCCTTTAATAGCATAAATAGCTCCTCTGTCAGTTCGAGAATATGCCTCAAGGCCTCGCTTTAGCATAGCCACAAGGGTCGATTTCCCCCCACTTACAGGTCCCATTAAAAGTAAAATTCTCTTTCTTACATCCAATCGCTTAGCTGCTGGATGAAAATACTCTTCCACTAGACGTTCTAATGAATCCTCTAATCCATACATCTGACGACTGAAAAAATTATATCTCTTCTTTCCATCAACCTCTTCAATTCCAGCATCCTTAATCATATTGTACACTCTCGAATGAGCGGACTGGGCGACATAAGGACGTTCTTTTACAAGCTCTAAATACTCAGCGAAGGTACCTTCCCACTTAAGACGATGCTCCTCAACACGATGTTCTTCAATTCTTCTTAATATATCCATAAGGACCTCCTTCAATTTCTCGAGTGAAGTTGAGATTATTACAATCTATGCACAGCCGTCCCTTATCATTCGCTTGGATTGGATTTTATCTTAATATTCATCCGTTTTGAGTTGAAATATAGATCATTGCAGGAAGCCGGCTTTTTACTTTACAATAACTCGTTACAACTTAAACCGATTCAATGAAACTGCACTGTATTGCCAATGTTCTATTAGAAATGTAAGTTTAATCAATATCCCATTTATTCATATAAAAGGGATATTGTAAAATAACCTATGCTTTTAAAAGGAATATGTTCTTTAGAGACCCAATTTGATTTCATATAAAACGAGATTTGTTTTGGTATATATCACCTCAACCTTTTACTCCAAAAAAAAAGAACCCTATTAAGAGGTTCCCAAAGTTTTTATGCAAATCAAATCGCTGTAACTCCTATTCAGTTACTGATGAAGCAATATGCTTTATATTCTCAAGAATTGTTGATTTATTACCACCACAATAAAATGCGGTTACCAAGTCATAGCATGTTGGTTGATCTATTAAATAACAGCGGTGTGGTCCCATATCATAAACAAAATAACTTTGTTCTTCACCTTTCATCCCATCAAACACTTTATAATGCTCGAGGTCAAATAATTCGCGAATTCCATGTTGAGCCAAGTCCATAAACTCTTCTCTCGACACTTCTCTTACTGCTTTTAGTCCAACTTTTTCGTTCATTTTAATACCTCCAGTATTTTGTCTTTTTTACGCATATCTATGATTAGTACAGATGTTGATGATTAAGGTACTGCCTGTAAATTTTATCATAATTTTATTTTTAGGTGGTAATTTCAAAACCTGCGTTTATGAAAAGGATATTTTTACCTTTTGTAGAATAATAATTATTTGAAAGGCTTGCCAAAAAATTAGTCTTTACTAATAGTTGAGGTTTTATAGAGGAGGTACATACCGATGAGACTTTACAGTATTTTTTCAGCTGTACTTATAACACTGGCGATGATTTCGTTTGGATTAAGTAAAATGCTTGACGTGTTCTTTGAGCCCCTGGCATTTATAGGCCTACTAGCTTTAATATTGGGTGGTTTATTAGGCTTTATATCTCTCTTCAAGCAAGAAATAGGACGATTGAAGCTTGTATCCATTTCTTCCTTCTTTATCATTTTATATTTGCTAACCTGGTTTGAATCAATCCAATTTATTCGAATATTGACTTGGTTAAAAAATATAGCATAACTACTGAAATAATATTTCCGTTATTCATAGAAACAACTAAAGCATGAGAGCATTGATTACCCCTCATGCTTCATTTAATTAATACGCCTTCTCATCTTACCCGCTTACAAATCCTCCACCATTAACATGGATCATCTCTCCGGTAACATAGCTAGAGTCTTTAGAAGCTAGATATACGTAGGCCGGAGCGAGTTCAAATGGCTGTCCTGCTCGCTTTAATTCTGTTTGTTCGTAGCCAAACGTCATGACCTCATCAGCAGAGAAGCTAGAAGGAATGAGTGGAGTCCAAATTGGTCCTGGTGCGACTCCGTTCACCCGTATTCCTTTATCAGCTAGCGACAGCGCTAATGATCTCGTGAACGTAACAACTGCTCCTTTTGTGGCCGAGTAATCAATTAATTTCTTATGTCCTCTGTAAGCGACAATTGATGCGGTATTAATAATAGAACTACCTTTCTCCATGAACGGTAGGGCTGCTTTCGTTAAGTAAAAAATGGAAAAGATATTCGATTGAAATGTCCGATGAAGCTGTTCTGTCGTGATATCCAAAATACTTTCGGCCACAAATTGCATCGCTGCATTATTGACGAGTACATCAATCTTCCCAAAATGCTGAACCGTTTGACCGACAATCGTTTGGCAAAATTCTTCATTCCCTAAGTCCCCTCTGAATGCAAGACAGCGTCTACCAAGCTCTTCCACTCGTTGCTTCGTTACCTGTGCATCATGATCCTCATAGAGATAGGCGAAAGCAATATCTGCACCTTCTTTTGCATAGGCGATTGCTACGGCACGACCTATGCCACTATCAGCACCAGTGATTAATGCAATCTTTCCTTTTAATTTTCCACTTGGTTTATAGGATTTTACTTCACTAATAGGTTGAGGCTCCATGACATACTGAAGTCCTGGGTGTACGTCTTGATGCTGGGGTGGAAATTGAATAGGAATTTCCTCATATTGTTGAATAGTTCCGTATTTTCGATACATGTATTGTTCCCCTCCTAACAGATATACACTAACCTATGTGATTTTTATGAATGGGGTTAATAAAAATTTAGAAAAATATGTGACAATCGTTCACTTCGTATGATTATTTCGCTATAATAGAGTTAACGTTTTGGGTAGACTAGTTTTAAAGGAGGGCGTTATAGATGGGATTAGTTCTAATTCTTGGAGTTTGTCTTGCTTTCTTAACAGCGATTTTCTCTGCTGGGTATAATTCAAAGCCTGGTATTAAAAACAAGTAATGATAAAAAAGAACCAACCTACTAGAGGTGGTTCTTTTTGTTTGCGGGCTTTCATACCCTCTATGAACCACCGGTTGCTCTTGTTTTGACCTGAAAAGGGCTTTCATAACGCCGATGAACGACCTTTTGCTCTTGTTTTGATCTGAAAAGGGCTTTCATATCTTCGATGAACAACCTTTTGCTCTTGTTTTGACCTCAGAAGGGCTTTCATAACGCCGATGAACGACCGGTTGCTCTTGTTTTGACCTGAGAAGGGCTTTCATAACACCGATGAACGACCTTTTGCCCTTATTTTGACCTCAGAAGGGCTTTCATAACACCGATGAACGACCTTTTGCGCCTGTTTAGGTCTGTCAATGTCCTTCATAACCTCGATGAAGGACTT
This sequence comes from Bacillus sp. AK128, assembly GCF_053903075.1. NCBI lineage: Bacteria > Bacillati > Bacillota > Bacilli > Caryophanales > Bacillaceae > Bacillus > Bacillus sp. AK128. Next base: position 3,660,676 of record NZ_CP096379.1, read on the forward strand.
TTTGCGCCTGTTTACATCTAAAAATGTCCTTCATACAACAGAACGCTCTCTTTATGTAAGACCTGGATAGTTCTGTTGTCTTAACGCTTCATATATTAAGATCGCGGCTGTATTAGAAAGGTTCAGGGATCTTACATTATCATTCATTGGAATACGTAAACAGCGGTCCATATTCCTCTCAATTAGATCCTTTGGTAATCCAGTTGTTTCTCTGCCGAAAACAAAGAAGTAATCCTTTTCAAGATTGCTATAGTCAAATGTAGTATGGGGCTGCTTTCCAAACTTTGTTAAGTAAAAGAATTCGCCTTCATTATATTTGTCAAATAGCTCGTCCAATGAGTCATAATAATGAATTTGAACGTGATCCCAATAGTCTAGGCCTGCTCGCTTTAACATTTTATCATCTGTTGAAAAACCAAGCGGACGAATCAGATGAAGGGTTGTGTCTGTTGCTGCACAGCTTCTTGCAATATTTCCAGTATTAGCAGGAATTTCAGGTTGGTACATAACCACATGTAGTCCCACGATTTACTCACCTCTTTAAATATTTCTACACAGTAGTATACCATTATCAAAAAGAAAAAACTTGGCCTACGCCAAGTCAAATTTTACTGATCATCTATAATATGCAAAAATGCATATTTAATGTTTGGTGTATAAGCCGTTGAATCTGTATATTCCCAGTATCTCATCCGGCTATTATAGGTATGTGCATTCACAAGTGGCATGTTATCACTATCCTTAGCGACGACAATTGTATTATGATTCCATTTTCCATCTCCCTCAAAATCATAACAAATCACATCACCAATCACTAGTTCACTTGCACTGTCCTTTTCAACCGCCCGTAAGCCCGATTTAGCATTAGGCAGATATCGCCGAAGAGCATTTGCCACAGACCAGCTGTAGCTCCAGGAACCATCCCTCATCCACCAGCCTTTTCCACGGTTCGGGTAGCCAGTCATCGGAGCTCCACCTGCATGTAAGCACTGAGAGATATAGTTCGTACAGTCTACTTCGAATTTTTCATACTTTGGATTATAGGAATCCCACCACTGCTCTGCGTAACGAACGGCTTCACGTCGATCATAAACGAAAGGCTCTCGTGACGAGTCCTCATAGATTAAATCATTTTCATCGAAGGTTTCTGCTTCTTCAATCGGTTGGATTAACTGGTCTTGTACAACCTGTTCATCCACGATCAATGCTCGTCTTTCTTCCATCAATTCCTCATTAAAAAACTGATTACCTTGCTTGATTAAATCCTTTAGCTGGACTGAATATCGGACGTCGAGTCCATTATCTCTTTCGTTTATTTCGAGTATTTGACAAACCGCTTGGCTTTTTACAATAACAGCTTTCCTATTTCTTAATCCCTGATACCGAAGCTTTAATTCATCTTCTATAACTGGGCTTCTGCTCCCTTTTCGCCCAACATTCTCATGAATACGAGTGGATACATGGTCTTCCAAAATAGATCTTATATTCATTAAGATTTCACCCCTCCACAATAGGTGTTACGTTAAAGGGTATGAGTGAAAAATTGAATTGATGAACCTTAAATGTTTAGCAGCTCTAAACCTTTTTCAATTTCCTGTAAAACATCCTGATCCTCTTCTTTTGTTCGAGCTTTTACTAAGATGTTCTCACTCGTTTGATGACCGATCTTCCCAATCGCCCATGCAGCGGTTCCTCTCATCACAGGTCTAGGGTCTTCCGTTAACACCTTGGTTAGCTCCTCCATTGCTGAATCATCTTTATAGTGAGCTAACGCAATAATAGCATTTCGTTGAATAGGCTTTTTACCTCTCCATGAACCTGAAATGGAACCAAAACGTTCCTTGAATTCACGGTTTGACATTGATAATAATGGCTTTAGAACAGGCTTGACCACTTCAGGGTCCGGTTCCATTTCGGCATGAAAATGAAAATCCTTACCCTTATTCTCTGGGCAAACTAGTTGACAGGTGTCACAGCCATATAAACGATTACCGATTTTTTCTCGGTACTGATCGGGGATAAACCCTTTTGTTTGCGTAATAAACGCTATACATTTGTTAGAATCTAGCTGACCACCTTGAATTAACGCACCAGTTGGACAAGCGTCAATACATTTCGTACATGTCCCACAGTTATCTTCTATCGGCTTGTCAGGTAGAAATGGAATCGTGGTAATCATTTCTCCTAAGTATACGTAAGAACCAAATTCAGGAGTGATGATGGCACAGTTTTTCCCGCTCCAGCCAATCCCAGCCCGCTCTGCAACCGCTCGGTCAGAGAGCTCGCCTGTGTCTACCATCGACCTGACTTTACTATCTGGAACACGCTCAAGGATAAACGCCTCAAGCTTTCGTAACCGATCACGTAATACATCGTGATAATCTTGTCCCCAGGAAGCACGACAAAAAATTCCACGGCGTTCTGATTTTGTACTTCTTGGTGCATCTTTAAGCTTAGATGGATAGGCTAATGCAATAGCGATAATGGATTTTGCTTGTGGTAACACTAACTCCGGATGAGTTCGTTTATCAAGATCAGGCTCTTCAAAGCCAGATTGAAACCCTAGCTCCTGTTGTCGAACTAGCCTTTCCTTTAATTCTATAAACGGAGATGCACTTGTAAATCCAATTTTATCAATACCAATTGTCTTACTATATTGGATCAGTTCATCTTGAAAAGTACGAATATCCATGCCAACTCACTCCTTTCTTGATTCATATCATTCAAAATTATATAGTGATAGTATCATATTTCATAGCATTCAAAAAGGAGGTAAGATTTTGAAACTAACAATTGCCCCAAATCTAATCCAAAAAATTCCTGGCTTTAAAATCGGAATTATTACATACGAGAATATTACTGTAGGTGCCTCTCCCCAAATGATTAAAGGCCGTCTTCAGCTTTATCAAGAGTCTGTTGCGATTGATTTAGAGACGATGCCTCTTGTTGATTTTAAAAAGGGCATCCAAGAATGGAGACAAGTGTTCAAACAGTTAGGTGTTGATCCAAGTAAATACCGTCCTTCTCATGAAGCATTATTAAGACGAATTGGGAAAAGGCAGTTTTTGACTACGATTCACTCTGCGGCTGATATCAATAATTTCTTTTCCATTCAGTATGGAATTCCTATCGGTATTTATGATCAGCATAAACTGAATGGAGACATCGAGCTGAGACTCGGTAATGAAACGGAAAGCTATGAAGGCTTAAACAACCGAGACATTGATGGAAGCGGAAAGCTCGTAACAGTCGATCAAACGGGACCATTCGGAAGTCCTTATGTGGATGCAAAGCGGACAGCTGTTACAGAGGAAACAACTTCAGCTCTTCAGGTGGTTTATTTGCTACCTTCGATGGAGGCAGAAGAGGCGAGTCAGCTGTTGGAAGCCATTAGTAATATGTTTACCCAGGTCAACGGAGGAACAGCACAAATCTCCATTGAACAGTAAAAAACGCAATACTTCGTTTTCATTTAAACGAAATACTGCGTTTGTAAACGTATGTATGGAGCGGGTGATGAGAATCGAACTCACGACATCAGCTTGGAAGGCTGAGGTTTTACCATTAAACTACACCCGCATGTCACTGTTTTATGAGGACAGGTATTAATATATCACGCCGAAAAATATTTGTCTACATAATTCGGCAAAAAATTCATTTGGAAATAGTAACTAGTTTTCATGTTATGCAGATCGTCTGTCATTTATTCCATGCTATACACAGGGTTTTATTGAAAAATTTTTCAAAGCAAAAAAGCGTATCTAATAGGGATACGCTTTACTATTGATTAACGACCTATTATTTTCAACTCAGTAAAAGGAAAAAATACAAGTTTCGTCGTTCCTACTACCTCTTCAATTGGAATAACACCAATATGGCGGCTATCCTTACTTAATCGCCTATTATCACCTAACACAAACAAATGACCCTCTGGAACAACTTCACTGTTAACAGGAGTATCTTGTAACGTAAAAGAATTTGTAAGCGGTCGATCGATTATGTCTTTTTTATATTCTTCTAAATACGGCTCATCGTAAGCTTCCCCGTTAATATACAAGGTATCATCAATGTATTCAATTCGGTCTCCTGGCAATCCAATTACACGCTTTATGTAATCCTTGCCTTCGGGTGCATGAAAAACAATAATATCAAATCTCTTTGGTTGTCCAATTTTTGTTACAATCATTCGATCTTGATCCTGCAAAGTAGGTTGCATGGATGCTCCTTCAACTACTATAGGTACAAGAATGAAAGTGTGAATAATAAATGCTAATGAAGCCCCAATTAACAATGCCTTCGTCCATTCCAAAAGTTCTTTAGGTCTAACCACTCAATTCACCCTTTTCTTCAATAAAATGCACCTTATCAAGAGTCACGATCATTCAATAGTATATTTTCTACTAAAAAGAGTTATTTCCTTTTTTTCTAATCCATTTATTCCTTTTAGTAAACGGTTTAGTTCATGTTAAAATGGCTTTCCCATAAACAGTGTCAATACTTTGAATCACCTTTGAACCCATAGGTAATGCACTTGATGGAGTAAATCGAAAACCAAAAAAATGTAAAGCTCCTATGGTTAGAATAGATATGACTATAATAAATTTCCACGGACTCCTTTTCTTAATGGTAAAAAGCAACACGATTCCAATCAAAGCTATTGCAAATAAAATAAGTAAAGTATACATGTATGAAACCTCGCTATAAATGTTTTCCTTCAAATGCAGCCATAAGGCCATGAGTTATTCCTTCATAAACATTTCTGTGGAAAATCATGAACTTAAAATGAATAAAAACATATATTAGTAGTCTATATATAAAGTAAATTCTATTTCATGGTGTATCTCTTGATTAGACAACAAATACAAAAAGAAGCAAACTGATGGCAAAAAGAAAAAACGCAATCTGAATGGCTATATACATGATAAATTCTACTGCTTGAAGTTTCCTGTGTTTCTTAGTCTTAACTAGATGCCGAAAGTAAAAGGAAGAGCTAAAAACAAGTATAGTTATAGAAATTGTTCGCAAAGCTTCTGCAAAGATGAGCAAGTACATGACTCCTTTCAGTTCATGCCCGTTCAAACTTTCAATTGATTCCTCTTCCCTTTTATTTTACCATATAAATCCATCACAGTTCATTGAGTTATCTAGGGCAGCACTTAAGAGAAATTCATCCCGCATATATTCTTGACTCATACCTTTTAGATAAATACTGTTTTCTATACTTTTGAGTGTTCCTTGCATAAAGAACATCAATTTATTTTTTTATAAAACATTTTTATTCAATTTTTTCCATACAATTCTTATAGAGGTGATGAAAAAGTGACGAGAGTTGCATTTACCGATAAAGACGTTGATGTGTTAGCAAGAATGATGAGGGCTGAAGCTGAGGGTGAAGGTAAATTAGGAATGAAGATGGTTGGAAATGTAATTGTAAATCGACTAAAAGCTGATTGCTTAGACTTTAAGGATCTAAGGTCAATACGTGATGTAATTTTTCAAGTACAAGGTGGAAATTATTCTTTTGAAGCAGTACAAAAAGGCAATTTATTCTATAACCCAGCAAGAGAAGTTGAAAAGAAATTAGCCAGAGAAACCTTAAAATATTGGAGAGAGCATCCTTCTAAATATTCTCTATGGTATTTTAATCCATATGGAGAGTGTCCACCTACATGGTACAATCAACCATTTGCTGGAAATTACAAACAACATTGTTATTATGAACCTATTGCTAATACATGTGAAGGTGCATATAGGTATTAAAAGAAAGCCTTTCACTACTTAAATTCTTACACAAAAGCCTGCAATTAAAGATTACCCAGTAATCATTGTTGCAGGTTGTTTTTTTGACTCTTATATTTCAAGAAAATCTGGACGGTTAAAATTGCACTTACTGATAAAGCAATTATCAGCAAAATTTGGTCATTATTAGCCAAGTTAAATGTATTGCTCAAGCCAAGCCAAAGAATGCAACTGACCAGGTTCGATCCGAATAATAATCCCCAGATTACTTCTTTAAACTTTTTATAAAACAGATTCCCTACTAAATACCTTATATATATAAAGGAAACAATTCCTATACCTAATACAAAAAGCAGAAAGCTTTTAAAAGGTAGGAGAATTGGTTCTTCCCAAGAAGTATCAATCAAAAACAAATTGGCAAAGTACATCATATTAAATACAGTAACAAAAAGGAGAACATATAAAAATAAAACCCATTCCCCTACATAAATAACTGGGAGAAAAACCCTTTTCATGAACCATTCACCTACTTTATTTCACTCTAAAATGTAACTACTACTTCACGTTTAGTTCCCTTAAGTATTATGTGAAAATAGTAGTTTTAATAAGAACTCCATTACTTTCTAGATAACTTTTTAAAAGTCTTTCTTTCCCTTAGATTTTAGTTTGGATATGTCATAAATCCACAATAAGATAAGGAAAACAGCAAATAAAATAGTTAAAGTGGTATTATTTAAATCATAAATGTAATTAAGAGATAACACTCCAAACAAGTATAAAGCTGCCAATAAAACCCTACTATATTTCTTAAACAGAAAATCACCTCAAAAAAAGTATACAGTTTATAGTACATATTTTTCATTCAAGTATTCTGACCTGGTGTGACAAGTTTAATCAATTCACACTAAACCTCTATTCTCAAAGTTCTAATTCTATAAGGAATAGCTTTAGTCACTACTAATTACATCCATTATTTTTTGTTGAGCATCTTTTGCCTCAGGAATCGGCATCACCACAAATACATGATTCATTTTAGGATAAACGAAGGTATTGATTTCAACTCCTTGTTCTGATAACTTTTCATCTAGTTTAATTGCGTCTGGATATAAGCCTTCGTGCGTTCCAATAAAATGTGTGATTTTTGGAAGTCCTTTAAAGTCACCATGTATGGGACTTATTAATGGGTCTTCTAAACTTTTATCATCTGCCCAGATTTTTGTAATGACTTCCATTCCTCCCACTGACAACATCGGATCCTTTTTTTCATATTCACCTATAAGAGGGTTTTTCAACTCCATATCCACACATGCAGAAAATAATAGTAGGTCTTTAGGTTGAGGCAAGTCGTTCATCTTTAGAAGATGTGCAAGGCCAAGTGTTATATTCCCACCTGCCGAGTCTCCCATAATGGTCAATTGCCTTGGACTTTCAACAGAGCTAAGCATTTCTTTATACAGGTTTAAGATTTTGGGGTACGTATGCTTATAGTTAAAATGAGGGACTTTCGGATAGATTGGAGCAATTATTTTGGCATTTAATGATTGAGCTAATTGATCCATGAAGATCCAGTGATAATGTAAAGGTTGATTTGTCCAAGCACCGCCATGTATATATAGAATAACTTTTTGTTTTGGTGAATTATGGTCATTTAATGTGAAAACCTGCATGTCCTCAAAAAGTTCCTCTTTTATCTTGCTAGAAAAGGTAACTTTCTCAATCGCATATGGCTTAATATTTTCAGTACCTGTTTTTTTGACAAACTTTGTGGTATTTTCTAAACTGGAAAATCCTCTTTTGGTACCTCGCAGAACTATAAACTTCTCAAATAAGTAACTTTGGATTGATCGTCTTTTTCTATAAATTTGCACTCCCATTTTTTATCTCCTCTCTCCTCTCCTAAAAACAGTTTTATGGTTCCTTCGGCTACATAAACATTTCACCAAAAAAGACAAATAAACAATGTAATTGATACATAAGTATTTTTCCCTCCTAAACTATTCTATTCTTTTGGACCACTTATTATATGTCTCTTTTACTCCATTAAGGTTATCAATATTTTGTAACCCAGAGATAATGTTCTCAACACATAGCTCTAGCGGTTCTATATCTGTCCTAACCGAAACATCGTATACTTCATTTTGTTGGTGGACAAATTGCAGCTGGCTCTTCCCTTGTCCCACTGTTCGGTTCTCTCTCTGCAGTTCTCTTCTATTAATCTCCTCTTCAAAACAATAAACACCTACAAACAATATAGGATATTTATGTAATTTCGTTAAAAAATCGTCCATAGTTTCTTTATTAAAAAGAATTTGATCAACTATTAAATTGACTCCATAATCACTGAACATCTTTATATTGTCATGGAAAAGAAACTCGGTTGGAACTGGTATTAATCTGCCGTTTTCAATACCTCGTTCTTCCATTACCTCAATAACTTTATCGAACTCATCTATACTAAGATGATAATAATCTTTTAGCTGGCTAAGTAACTTCTTTGATAAAGTCGATTTACCTGAACTAGAAACTCCATTAAGAACGATGATTTTTCCTTGATTCATTGTTTTTCTCCTCTAGGTTATTTAACTCTTAGTCTTAATTTAAAATAGAGCGTGTAGGAAATAATTACTGTTCCTATCAGTGAAGCCCCTATTATAAAAACCCCATTCCAATCAGTTAAACTTCCTGTTAAACTCCATATTTGATAAGGAATAAATAGCATGCAAAAGACAAGTAATATTCCCCATAGCATAATGATTGTGTTTTTCTCTATCTCTTTTCCCATTGAGCTAGCACTAACTTTTTCTATGGCGGTAAAGTTTTTTAACACGAAGAAAAGGGCAATAATTGCAACTACTAATAGAATGATCTTCATCCGTTCCTCCCTCACTTAGTCTTTATATTGATTATAATGCTATCACCTTCCTTTTTGGAATAAATTTGAAAACAACACTCTGTTTCTCATGTATATACAATTAAAACAAGCAGCCCGGATATAAAATCACCGGACTGCTTTATTTTGTTTTGTCTCATTTAACATATTGAATATTCCCAACGAGTCCTAAATCCTTGGGAATTTTTATATACAGAACATTGACACCAACTGAGGATTCCATCACAAACTGATTGTCTTTCTTATTTGGGTCGAACTGGTTCATTACGAACTCTTTCTGGAGCTTAAAAAATTTCAACTCTATCGATTCTGGGTCTTTAATGTTTAATTCTTCCCCATCTAATTCGACGGTCGGTGGGTGTAGTTGATCTGAGAAATCAATTCCCTGTATAAATGCCTTCGAGGTGTAGTGAGTGGCCTCAATCTTACCGTTCAGTTCACTACTTCTTTCTGCTATGACGAGCATGGATGTTTGGTCTTCATTCATATTAATGGTCAACAGCTCCCCACTATAGGAAAACTCCCATTGTTCATTAATATTAACCTCTTCTACTTCCTCGATTTTCCCTTTATATAACGCATCATAGATGATATTTGTATTGTAATCAACGTCGTCAAGATTAAGCTTTCCAAATTCCTCATCTGTATAGGAAAAAATATCACTTGGCAAAAGATAGAAGGTCAAAAGGGAGACCAACAGGATCAAACAATAAACACCACTCAACCATTTCAAATTGACTTTTGCTAGAAATCCGATTCTCTTTGACTTCAGCATAGGTGAGAAGGCAGGTACGAAAACAAGAGTCAAGACAATCAGAAATATAAAGAGTGGAAGAAAAGTAAGCATACTCATGTCCGAACCTCCATTCGATTATGAATTAAAACTGATGTCGCAAAGAACAGAAACGCAATGGCTACTGCTTTTACAAAAAACAGTAGAAAAGAAGATTCTGAGATGAAAAAGTTGATTACATCTCCATCATTCCTTAACAATAGAAAAATAACGAGAGGTGGAAACAAAAACATTAATAATTTATTTAGCTGACCAACCATTCCTATCAAGTACCCTACTGACATAAATAACAGGATATATAAAGTAGTCACGACCATCCCAAGCAACAACTCACTCAAAGCTATCGGAGTGTTTATAAGCTCTGAATTATAGTATACGAATACAATGATGAGCTTATAGAGTACACTAGACAAGATGGTTGTAATTCCTCCAATTATGCTTGCGGTAACCAGTATGAGGATGTTGGAAATACTACTAGACAACCGGTTCGTAACAAATGTAAAATCCTCATAGCGGTAGGCCTTCGTTGTTAAAAGAATCGCAGAAATGATCCCCCAAATAAATGTAAAACCAATCACGATATTTCCGGAAAAATACGAAAGGTTCACGGATAGAAACTCAGAGCTTGTGCCCCCTCCACTAGTACTTCCTAATGAAATCAAAACACCCAGAAATTGAGTAATAAACAAAGTTGAAAAAATTCCAAAGAAGGAATTCCATTTATATCGGTACTGTTTTACAATAATTTGCGATAAACTAGCTTCGGTTAAAGACATCATCAATCCCTCCCGTCGTATTACTGGTCATAAACATACATAATTCCTCAGCTGAAACTGGTGATAGTTCCATTCCCTTTCCTTTTGCATGTTCTTTCTCTTCCTTACTAAATTGATCTTCGATGACTGCATATAAAACTTCATTAGAGATTCTTTTCTTATGCAGTACTTTCGCATTCTTCGTCCACTCTTCAACTAATGACGGTGTTCCTGATAATCCAATTGCAAATTCCTTCATATCCAACACTGGCATATGCAGACATTTTTCTCCGTCCTTGATTAACAAAATATCCTCAAGTAGATTTTCCATTTCGGTTAGTAGATGACTAGATAAGATGATTGTTCTTGGGAATTCTATATAATCTTTCAATAACGCACGATAAAAGTCTTTCCTCACAGAAGCGTCCATCCCATTGGTTGGTTCATCAAAAATGGTGAGCGGACATCTCGCTGATAGTCCAACAATCATATTAAAGGTACTTTTCTTCCCTTTTGATAGATAATCGTATCGATCCGTTTTTTTAAATAAAAAGTATTTAAACAATCCTTCAGCTAGCTTCATATCCCAATTCGGATAAAACTTCCCCGCCTCTTCTAAAATTTTTGCTAAGGGCATTGAGTTCGGAAAAATCATATTCTCATCAATAAAAATGAGATTAGCAGAAACCTTTAAGCTATTAAACGGCTGCTCCGAAAATACAATGAGTTCACCAGATGTTTTATTAATTAGCCCGGCAATCATTTTTAGAATGGTTGATTTGCCCGCTCCATTTCTTCCAATCAGTCCAGTAATCTTGTTTTCTTCTATGGTAAAGGTTAGATTATGAACAGCTTTTGTCTGTCCGTACTCTTTACTAACCTTTTTACACTCAATCACATTCATCCTAAATCTCCCTCCTCTTTTAATTGAGCTTTTACCATCTCGATTAGTTCAAGCTCACTTACATGTAATCGCTTCGACTCCATGACAACTTCTCGAACGAGGCCTTTTAATGTTTGGTTTTTTCTCTTCTCGAGAATAATGGCCTGCGCATCTTTAGAAACAAACATACCAAGACCCCTTTTCTTATATAAGGTATTTTCTTCCGCTAACATATTGAGTCCTTTTGCTGCTGTTGCTGGATTGATGTTATACATATCGGCAAGTTGATATTGGGAAAAAACCTTTTCGTCTTCTTTTAAATTTCCATTTAAAATCTCTGCTTCCAGCCATTCGGCAATTTGTATATAGATCGGCTTCGTACTGTCTGTGTCTAAAATCAAACGAGTACCTCCCCTCAATACTTAGTGAGTTAGTGCATTAGTGATATAATGTACTATATTACATTTTCCATAAATATGCAATAGTTCCTTGGCCCAAATGTAAATTTTCCACACATAAGAAAACTCCTTCGCTTTAAAAAAGGAGGATCTAAGTCTAATATATAAACCACAATTCTGTTAAAATATGTTAATATTTAACTAATATAAACATTGGAGGATCATAAATGTTCGCTTTTCTAAAAGCATTATTCGTTTCATTTTTACAGTTAGGTGCATTTAAAATTGGTTTAATTCTCCTCATCCCAATATTGGTATTTACTCTTGTTAAGAAACTTAGAAAACCAAAACAAATTTATTAATCAATTCTAGAAACATATTTGAGACATTTTTTCTTCGTGTATGAATTGATGAAATAAATATGTTAGAGCTCTTGCATTTGCAAGGGTTCTATTTGTATGAACAACGATCCCCTTGTTTACCTTAGTTACTCATTATGACTTTTATAAATGTCTCCTCAAGAATCCAAAATTCAGACTGAGATAAAAAGGACATTTCACTTCAAATAGAGAATTAATTAGGGTTTCATATAGTTTGGAAATACTTGGATAGTGAGGAATCAGAATACTGATGATACAACCTAAAAACATGTTAATCGTTGATGACGATCAAAAAATCGTCGAACTTATAGAAATCTACTTAAAAAATGAGGGTTATCATACCTTTCATGCCTATGATGGAGAGCAGGCCCTCACTCTATTAGAAAAAATTCAGATTGATTTAGTTATTCTAGATGTGATGATGCCCAAAATGGATGGTCTAGAGGTGTGTAGGAAGATTAGAAAAACTAATAATCTTCCCATTCTAATGGTGAGTGCCAAGACCGAGGATATGGATAAAATCATTGGAATTATGACAGGTGCTGATGATTATTTGATCAAGCCCTTTAATCCACTGGAACTAACAGTACGAGTAAAAGCATTATTACGTAGAGCAAATATGGTACAGACCGTTGAGCAAAAAGCTGAAGAGGTCATTTATGTGGGTTCTGTTGAAATTAGTAAAAGTACTCACTCTGTTCAAGTAGACGGATACAAAATTAAATTAACATCAATTGAATTCGATATTCTTTATCTACTTGCTAGTCATAAAGGAAGGGTCTTTAGTTCAGAAGAGATATTTGAAAGCATTTGGAAACAAGACGGGACAGGGGCTAATAAAACTGTCATGGTACACATTAGTAATTTACGAGATAAGTTAGAAGAAGCAGCTGAAGGGGATCAAATCATTCATACAGTTTGGGGTGTCGGATATAAAATCGAAAAATAGCTTTTTCAAAACCATCCAAACCATTTCCAAATGGAGGCTTATTTTTTTCGGTTTCCTGATTTTGCTTCTTACACTTATTACCTCTCATTATACTGTACAAGTGGGAATGCACATGGTACTTAGCTCTGTTACATTAAATGGACTCTACCATGAAATAAGAAATTTAGTAGGGCCTTATAAATTTATGGATTTGCAGCGGACGTATGGCCCATTTTTATACCTTCTATTAAATATTGGCTTTTTCATTTTATATAGTTTCCTTTACTATCAACGTGAACAAGGGATATTGTATAGGCGGGCGGTTGAATCTCTATTAGAGGATATCGTAATCATTGCCGATGGAAATTTTCATCACAAACTGATGGCTCCCACCCAAGCCGATCTTTCCGCTATTGCAAAGAATGTTAATCTAATAGTTGATAAACTCCAAAACGCAATGGAAGAGGAACGATTGGCTGAACAAGCCAAAAAAGATTTAATCACAAATGTTTCCCACGATCTACGTACCCCTTTAACAAGCATGATTGGTTACTTAGGGCTAATTGAGCATGATCGATATAAGGATGAGACTGAGCTGAAATACTACGTCCAGATTGCCTATGAAAAAACGAAACGGTTGCATCAATTAATTAATGACTTATTTGAATATACACGCGTCCAAAATGGGGGATTGAAGTTAAAGAAGAATCCCATAAATATAGCAGAAATACTCACTCAGCTTTCTGTTCAATTTCGAATACAGCTAAGTAGTGCCCAAATGGAATGCAGATTGTATATTCCAGAAAACCAGATACTCGTCTTCGCTGATGGTGATCAGCTAGCTAGTGTGTTTGAAAATTTAATAAGTAATGCGATTAAATATGGAGCAGATGGCAGATATGTTGATCTTTATGTAACGGAAACCAATCATCACGTTCAGATTGAAGTCGTGAATTATGGATCTACAATTTCGAGTTTGGATCTTCCGTTTATCTTTGAACGCTTTTACCGAGCTGAAAAATCAAGAAGTGATAGTGACAAAAGTTCAGGCCTAGGCCTTGCGATTGCCAAAGGCATTATCGAATTACATGAAGGAACTATACAGGTTCAAAGTGACGTCGAGCGAACGGTATTCACCGTGACTCTACCGAAAATTAGCTGAAAGATTAACGTTCTTTAGAAATTCTTTACCTTTTCTTTCCAAAATTCTAAGATTTATTGTCTATACTACGTGTAAATCTTGATTTTGGAGGAAAGCATCATGAAAAAATTTAAAATTCCATTCATTTTATTCGCTACGATTGTGACAGTCGGCATTATGTATTTTTCTAGTTTTTACGTTGAGGGTCCTGAAATATTTGCAAAGTCCTATATATTAATAGATGCCGAAACTCAAGCGATCCTTGCAGGTGCAAATACAGACACGCCTTTACCTGCAGCAAGTATGACTAAATTAATGACTGAGTATATTGTGTTGAAAGAGATTAGTGAAGGCAGACTTCAATGGGATGATCAAATTACAATCACCGAACAAACGGCACAAAGTCAAGGGGTTAAAATTGAAGTTGAACCTGGAACAAAAGTATCGGTGAAGGATTTATATAGTTCGATGGTTATTGGTTCTGCTAATAATGCAGCCGTTGCCCTAGCTGAGAGGATTGCTGGAAGTGAAGAAGGTTTTACGAAGTTGATGAACGAACAAGCTCAAAAATTAGGTTTATCTGAACAAAGTGTTTTTGTCAATTCAACAGGACTGCAAAACCAACTAAATAAGGAATCCATCATGACTGCAAAGGATGTAGCCATATTGGCTGCTCACCTGATCCAAGACTATCCAGAAGTTCTTGAAACAGCAAAGCTCCCTGTCTATATCTTAGATTATAATGGCTCTCCCGTTCATACAACAAATAGGATGCTACATACTAACAATCAATCGCTTTGGTTTAAAGGAGTGGATGGATTAAAGACCGGATTTACAGATGAAGCAGGCTACTGCTTTTCTGGAACTGCCAAACAAGGAGATACTAGACTTATATCGGTTGTAATGGGAACAAATGAGACAGATGCTAGATTTATTGAAACAAAGAAACTTTTTGCCTACGGATTTCAAGAACCACATATGATTGATATTAAATCCTATGTAAAAGCAATTCGCCAAAGTATCAAGCCTCTTTTAACTGAAAAGCTATTTGTTAACGGATGATTAGTAATAACAGGTTTTTGTTCTCCATTGTTATGGACCTTGCTTTCACCGAATAGTATTAGTAAATAGGGGTATCTTTAAAAGTGAGGGGTTTTACATGAAAAATTGGTGGAACAAAAAGAAGGAAGCGAGAAGAAGAAGACGGGGTCACAAAGACCCTCGTGAATATACGGCTGGCGACTTCGTGCTAGACACACTGCTTTGGGTTCCCGAACTACTTTTCTTACCGTTTAGAATCATCTTTTGGATTGTTCGAGGACTTGGAAGATTAATTGGAAATATATTTGATATTGTCTAATGAGAGTGAATCTTCTAGTTAAGATTCACTCTTTCTATGGCTCTTTTTGTATAGTAACATCTTGATACTAAGGTGAAAATTCGGCTTTTGGGATTTTTACTCAATGCAACAATCTTTACGATAACAGCCTTCTATTTAATCTTTCGGAACTTTAAGATCCCTATCACAATGGGTATTCCTGTTCCAATAAAGGTAAACGCTAGAAAGTATTTACTCAGCCCTAATCCCCATCCTAATGCAACCGAAACAGATTCCAATAAGATGATAGAAAACAAGATAAGGCAAATATTTTTAACCTGATTTAAAACTTTTCTACTTTGTAAATAGAACTGTGCTGCATTTGATTCATTGAAACGTTTAGGATAATTGTGGGTTTCAGGCAACTTTTCAAATATTTGCATGAAAAGAGTCATAAAGACTCCTACTCCTGGTAGGATTAATAGTTCATATTTCGCTCCCCAACGATCAACTTCCCCTGCCGCATTATAATGCCCCGGCACTTGTTCCGGAAGCTGGTTCCAAATTGCGATTAAAAGAATAATCGAACCAAAAAAGCTTACAAAACCTATAAAATCCCACACCCACTCACTTCTCGTTTTTGGAATGTTTAGCTTCGGTCGTTCCCATGAATAGGACATAAGTTCTCCCCCCAACTAGAATAACAATATAATCTATATATCATCTAACGCAATTACTTCTCCATTTGATCCATTGACAGCATACTGACAGTCCAACTTCCCACATAAAAGATAGCGCTGTTGTTTAAAATCATAAACATAGTAAGGCTTTAACTCCAACAATGGTTTTAGTTTTTCATAAGCTATTTCTTTTGTTAGCGTAATTTCTTCAGCCTCTTCGTATCCCTCATACCTCTCCAACATCATCTCATTATCCATATAATTCACCACTTCATACTTTTGGGCATCTATGAAGGTTTTTAGTTTCCTCTGAAACACACGATGACTTTGATTGGTGGTCTTTAATGTAGCAATGATATATCCTCTATCTCGATGTAAAGTATTTAGTACCCATTTTTCATTATCGTTTGAATACTGTTGTCGCAAAAAATACAAAACAGCATCGATACACTTCTCCACCTCATGTTCAGTGATGGGTTTTAGATCTGGATGTGGCTCACCTGTAAAAGCTTGTTCCGCCTTGATTTCTTCCAATAATGAAAGTATTGTTCTTTGGAATGGTAGTTGATTAGGGGCTTCCCATTTCAATAATCGATTGATCGTTAAGCGAGATTTTTCATCAACAATGAACTCATAAGGAATCGTTGATGTTCTATCATTTCTAATATAAATCTCTTCTATTGCAAAAGCTGGAATCAATCGCTCTTCTGCATCTAAAGGAAGCTCCAGTAACGTAACTTGTTCTTTTGCTACATCCTCTATTTGGTCAAGAGATAGAGTATAAGCCTCTACCTGTATTTGCTCTTTTGACGGAAATTGCCCTTGGAACGAGAATAAAGTAAGCTTTCCTTCTTCATTAAACTTTATTTCAATGAAGCCTGAAGGAGAGACCGCTATTCCCTTAATGCATTCTTTAAAATGAATTGCTCCTTCTTCTTCCTTCACTAGTTGAAATTGCTCCCCATAAATTAAGCCCATCTCATTTTCAATCCACGTAATGATTTGGTCCTTGTTTAAATGATTTAATGGGAACTGTTCGGCAAAGGATTGATTACCAACAAAAATCACATGATGAAACGCAAGGCTCTTCACATCCACATCAATACATGCCGTCCCTTTAGGATTGGAATCTTCATCTTTCCAATCTGTGATGTGACTAGGAAACCACTCCATACTTAGTGTATAAATCGTTTTACCGAAGATATTGATGTTGCGAAAGAAGTGATAGGAGTTTAGGTAATAATCATGTAAGTTAAACTTCTCTCTAGTTAGATTGATTAGTTCGTTTATTCTTCTATCCATAACATCATCCCTTATGAAATGTACTTGAAACATGCTGCGCTAACAGCTGATCTATTCTATCCTTCATTTCTTCAGTCGTGACTACACATCTAATAACTCGATATCTAGTCTGAATTTTTAATTCATATCCTTTGTCAGCCTCTTTTGAAAAACCATAAAAGTTACTATTGTAATCCATGTCAGCAAATGAATAGGATTTAATTTTCCTCCAAGGAATAAACCGACTTCCCTTTAGTAACCCGTCTCTTGTAAAGGCGAACAAATTCAACAAATCTCCTGAGTATGTCAAGGGCAAAAGAACCAATAAATATATGGTCCATTCAAACTGATTGAAATAACTACCTGCTGTGAACATGCCTATTACATATAGAAGCATAATTGAATAAACGATGATTCCTACTTTTTGACTAGAGTAGGACGGTAGCTTAACTGTTTTTTGAGGATAAATTCTGATTACCGAAATCTCCTCTTCTGTCGTAGGCAATAAAATCTCTTTTTTTAAACGAATTAAGACTTCAATAAACTTATAAGCGTAATAACTAATGATGACTAAAAATAATAAATCAACTACTAGCCTCATGCTTAACACCACCTTACAATTGAAACAATTCTTTACTAACTTTAAGTAATGGGATGATTGAACTGTGTTAACCCTTCCTCTTGAAAAATCACTCCTATATACTTCTACGGTTTAACCAGGCAAAAGGTTTCTTAAAATGTAAAAATTTCCAACTAAAAAAGGGAAATCACTGTTGACGATTTCCCTCTCCTCTTTGTTTTTATAAGATGGCCAACTTTGAGTTATGACTGGCTAGCTCAGCTATTTTTATTTTGCAATTACCTTTACAACCAAGCACTTTTCTCTCGTAGTATTTAAAGTTTCCATTTTGTTATTTAGTATTCCTTTAGTTTTGACTGTTTCTAAACTTTAACAACTATTCAATAGCTGTTCAACGTGCATACTAATCCTCGTAGATCTTTCTACAATTCACGATTTTAAAGGAGAGGTTAACCTTGGCAACTACAACGGCACAAGAGACTCTGTCTGTGAAGGAAGCAATTGAAGAACGTCATAGTATCAGGAAGTTCAAGCAAGAGCCGATTTCAAAAGAACAGATCCATCAGATCTTTGAATTGGTCCGTTTAGCTCCAAGTGCTTGGAATCTACAGCCATGGCGTTTTCATATTGCTACCGATTCCGAGCTAAAAGAAAGGCTGAAGGAAGCGGCTTATGGCCAACAACAGGTTACTTCCGCTCCTGCCGTCGTCCTCGTTGTTAGCGATATGGAGGATGTCCTTGAGAATTTAGAACAAACCGTTCATCCTGGGTTGAGTCCTGAACGAAGACAAGAGGAAGTAGCTAATCTCTCTGGATTGTTTAACGGAATGAGTTCTGAGGATCGAGCTCAATGGGGATTAACCCAAACGAATATTGCGTTAGGATTCCTTCTTGTCACCTTACAAGGATTAGGATACTCAAGTGTACCGATGCTTGGCTTTGACCAACATAAGGTAAAAGAGATATTAGGTGTACCTGAACAAACGAGAATTGCTGCCATGGTACCATTTGGGGTTGCAGATATGGAAGGTTTCCCTCATCACCGTTTTGATTTAGAAAAAATCGTGAAATTTCATTAATCATAAAAGGGAGTGGTCCTTATTGAGGCCACTCCCTGCTTGTTTAATATACTTCTTTTTCAAAGGTTTCTCCGTTACTATACAAAACTTTCAGTACTAGTCGCATATCATCAACCTGCTCGACCTGGGTTATTTGGAAGAATCGTACATGAGGTGGATGAGACTGGTCATCTAATTCTAATTCTTCTTCTTGAATTAGTTGATCCCCTTCATACTTTAACAGATACACTTCTTCTAAGAAAATAGAGGAATCGATATTATCATTAATCAAAGTGATATCGGCATGATTATTACCAAGATGAAGATCAGCATGGATGAGTCCATAAAGGCTCGCTCCAAAGTAACCTATGTGTTCAGTAAGAATTTCACTGCTTTTTACCATGTCTTGATTGGATACAGAAACAAAGTACTTGAGTGTATGTTTATTATACTCTTCAACCTTCTTAGCTTCTTCTTCCATTTTAGATTGGTTATCCATATCCGAATTAGAAATCATCCCCACTTCCCATTGTGGTTCTATATCAAATTCTACAGGTATTTTTACTTGGAATAGTCCTTGTTGAATTTCCTCTGCTGGTAGCACTTTATAATTCTCTTCTTTTTCTCCGTACACATAATTAAATAATACTTCTGACTCACTTTGAAGCTCCTTTACCTGCCACTGAATAGCCAATTCTGATTGGTTAGCTTCTACATGATTTATATCCATTTTAAAGGAACTAATCCAGCTCTGTTCATTAATAAACTCATCCAATGTACGTTGCACTTGATTTGACTGATTGCTTACGTTACTAAGTATGTTATGTTGATTTTGAGATAAAAGATAGACTTCGTTCTCTAACTGCCCCACTTTGGATAGTAAGTTAATATTGATAATGATACTAACCAATAAAGTCAGAACCACAAACAATTTAAAGCGCTTATTAGTCTGTTCGTTCCCCAATTTTCGCCCTCCTTGAGTACCAAAATCCCTGCATATACAAAATGATGGAAATTAACCTAATAAGTATTTATTCTATCACATTTTGTTTTTCTATTGGTTAAAGCTTTAAAGAAGAGCCTTTTCTTAAATATAGACAAGTTTTCTAAACATATGGACATAATAACGATAGAGTTTTACCGGTCAACTCATTACAGAAGACATTGAATAATCTCACCCCTACTTATTTTAGTAGGGGCGCTTATTGTATGAAGCAGTCTTATCTAAAACGAACGGTTTAAATTCATTAATCTGTACATCACTCTTGCATCCCTTGCCATTTGTGAACGCTGATCTGTAAGTGGTCGAATCCGGTTTAAAAAAATATCATCACAAATTCTTCTTGAGCCGGTTCTTTGATAACAGAGATCGTGTTCACGACAAATCGCATCTAAGCGATTAACAGGAGCCCCTGGTCCACTACATCCCGGTCCACAATATCGGTAACCTGGAAAGCATGGCATAATTATCACTCCTTTATCCTTTTCTGTTCCGTATATCCTATGTTCAATAAGAAAACTTGGTTGTGAATTTGTCCCATTCCGGTCATTCTTTTATGCCCTTTTTAATGACAAATGGATGAACACCCTTCCTTTTTTGTTGTTTTTGAATATAACAGAATAAGGACAGGGAGGTGGTAAATGATGGGGATATAATAGAACTGGATTCTTATAGAAGATCGAAGGAAGTAAGGTCGATCGTAAAAGATTGGGAGCAACATGTCCTCCCAACATTTAAAGAAAATCAGTTAATTCCTCTCATCGAGAACCTGAAGCATTCACGGGAGACATACTTCAAGGCACTCAACGAATACCTCACCTTTCTCCAGAATTTCCAACTATTATTGGAACCATTAGCCTTGGATAAACTTCCAACCTCTAATATTCCAATTATTACGGCTGATCAATTGCGTTATATAGAAGAGTTAAAAAGAGTTTCGGACCATTTTTTAGAAAATAAACGATAGAATTATGTAAAAGGAGAGCAATCGCTCTCCTTTTGCCGTTCTTGGAGGAATATCTCTCTGCCTATGTGAAAAGTGTTGCTACTTTACAACAGCAACCTTTCTTTTGCCTTAGGTGATCATCCTCCTAATAAAAAATCAGCTAATACCCAAATTTCTAATTTTTAGGCATCTACCCACTCGAATCAAAGGGCGCTACATAGGATATATCGAATGCATCACTTTGGAGGTGTTAAGATGAGTGCAGTAACAGGATATGGTGCTGGATTCGCGTTGATTGTCGTATTATTTATTTTATTAATCATTGTCGGATCAGCTTACGTTGGATACTAACTCAACACTAAAAAAGGAGGAGTTTTCATGTTTGGTACTGGTTTAGGTTGCGGAGGTCACGGATTTGGATATACCGCTCCTGTAACAGGAGGTTATGGTGCAGGTAGCTCATTCACTTTAATCGTGGTTCTATTCATCTTATTAATCATCGTTGGAGCTAGCTGGGCTTAATAGATTAATAGATCATAAATGCAGTCCCTACTTTGTAGGGGCTTTTTTATATTTCCTCACCTTTGTATTTTCCATTTTAAGTGAACAGACCATTATCCTCATTTCCTACAGTAAAATGATAAACACCCCCTGCCTTCTGTGAAATATTTCTTTCCTTTAATTAGACGAACCTACTATTTAAAATGAATGTCCATACCCTTTTCAATCCCACACATATGCTATAGAAAAGGTTGAAAGGAGGGATTTATATGAGTGATATGTTTAAAGGAGTAGAAAAAAAGACCGGTGTTAAAATGCAGGATATTATGAAGGTCGCACAGTCCTTAAACGGAGCTAACCTTCAGGATGAAAAAACCATTAGAGGCCTGGTTCAACAGCTTTCCCAGATGGCGGGTAAAAAGGTTCCAAAGGAGCTTGAGGAAAAGATAGTAGATACGCTTGTTAAGAAAAAGCAACAAATTGATCCAGCTACTATCTCTAAAATGATCAATAAAAAGTAGTAATAGCCTCAAATGTTCTTGTTCTCCTCATCTTATTTTTCCCTAATAATAGAATGAAGGAAAGGAGGTTTTTATCTTGTATCCAGGTAGAAGAGGACCTTATCCTCCAAGAAGACCGCAACAACTTCCATCCCCCCAGAAAAAGCAGAACCTATTATCGCTCATCCAAGATGCTGATGGTAAGATTGACTTTAATAGAATTAACGGTACAGCTAAACAAATGAGACAATTATATAATCAATTTAGCCCATTACTATCAAGATTTTTGAAAAAGTAAGAAGCCTTCCCCGGCTTCTTACTTACGTTTAGGATTACATATGTAAAAGGAAGAGAGTGCTCTTCCCTTTTTAGTGAACAGGTTAAGACAACGAACAAATTAAATCTCCCCTAAATGAATGGCTACTATACACTCTCTTGCAATGGAGAGAATGTGTCTAAAAGCTCTGATTTTATAAGTAAATTAGAAAAATAAATGAGGCATGATGAGCTTGTAATTAAGAGAAACTATAGTTGCTTCATCAACTTAAATTTGGGGAGGTAACAAATAATGAATAACTTTAACCAAGGTTATGGTTCTAACGGCACATTTTCAAACAACTTTTCTGGAACAGATGCACAACATGTAAGACAACAAAACCAACAGTCTTTCCAGTATGGTCCTAATGGAGGCCAACAGCCATCATTCTACAACCAACAACCACAAGGGAATCAGTTCCAAGGTGGTCAGTTTGGTGGTCCTCAGGCTGTGTTCCACCAAGGGTTTGCGGGAACCGATGCACAACATGTTAGACAACAAAACCAACAATCAGCTCAAGGTGGACAACAACAGCCTTTCTATAGCCAACAACCATACAACAATCAGTTCCAAGGTGGTCAATTTACTACTGGCCCTCAAACTGGATTCCAACCAGGCTTTGCAGGGACTGATGCACAACACGTAAGACAACAAAATCAACAGTCTTACCAATATGGTCCTACAAATGGCGGACAACAACAATTCACTAACCAACAACCGTTCAGCGGTCAGTTCCAAAGTGGAGGCTTCGTCGGGGGTCCACAAACTGGATTCCACTCTGGATATGCAGGAACAGATACGCAACATGTAAGACAACAAAACCAACAATCAGCTCAAGGTGGACAGCAATATAGCGGTAATCAGTTTGGGCAAGGTAACTATTTCAGACAACAGTAAACTGAACAAAAAAAGCTGCGAAAGCAGCTTTTTTGTATTGACTATTAAACTCAAGAGTCCTCTTTTTTAAACAATCCATTATCCTCTAAAAAATCCACCTGCTTTGCCTCCACCTAAAGATGAACGACTCCCTTGCACCATTTCAATTTTAATCCCCTTATCAAATCGTCGAGCACTTGCCTTTGTCGTTAGGAAGGTAACCCCTAATGAGAAAATTACCATTAGCAGAATTCCTGAGATCCATACTGCGACAGGACTTGCAGCCTTCCACGAAAGCATCGTTGCCACTAAACCTGCTACAAACCCTATAAACCCTCCTGATTCCCTACTAATTTCCTGTACAAAACTGATTGCGTCAGTAGGAACAAGTAATAATACATAAGGGATAAACGCAAGAAGCACATATACATACGAAACGATAACTAAAATGAAACCAGAACTAAATGTAAGTCTATTTTGTGGATTGGCAGGATTATACTTTGCACCAATCGTTCCAATCCATAGCCCTAACCCGCTAATACCAGCAGTAATGACTGCCTTCATGATAATACCTCCAATGAACTGAAGAAACGTCCATTGCAAGAATAAGCCAATCACAATTTCAATCACGGTTAACACTAAGAACGGAATCAACCAACTAATCCATAGTTTCCCAACTGCAATGTCTTTTCCAGTTAGTGGTAGCATTTGTAGGATCCATAAGGAGTTTCCTTCCCTAGCAACAGTTGCGCTAGCGACGCTCCCATTGAACATTGAATAGATAAACAGGAAGATTCCTTGAGCAATCACCCATGTTACTTCACTTGGTCCTTGTAAATCACTAAGTTCTCCTCCACTCGATAGAAAACCAAATGCCCCAAACACAAAGAAGAAAATTAATGGCATAAAAACTAACCACTCGCGTAGATCACGTTTGATGGCGTACCACTCTTTTACACCAAGGGCAATTACTGGATGACGTAATCCAGATTTCTGTGAGTTCGTTCTCGATTTCTTCTTTCTTTTCCCGCTTCCTTCGCTTAGTCTAACCCAGCCTGTTCGGAAGCCGCGTTCAACAAGAGTTGATGTCACTAACATCAATACAATTGCAAGGGAGATGATCATCAGCAACGGTAAGGCAAATTGAAGTGACCCACTCATTGATTCTACAATTGCATGACTTGCCCATGCCACTGGCACCCAATCTGGAAATAATGGCAGGCCTTTTAACAGTAGATCAGTTAGTGGCTCATCGTTGACCGTGTTCGGTAACATGAATAATAAATAAACAAACACACCAGATAAAACGCTCATCACCGTCATAAATTCATTTGCTCTACTTGCCGGTACAATTTGAATGAGAATAAGATTAAATAAATAAGCAAATGACATTCCGATTATGATTACTGATAGTAAAACAAGAACGACCACAGGATAAAATAGTACATGCACATCCCAAATGATTCCGTACATAAACACTGGAACGATAAATAAAATGAACATTAACAATGGAACCCCAAAGAAACTTTGTAAATATTTCAGCCAAAATATATGCCTTGTTGGGATTGGCATCGTAAATAATAATTGTAAATCAGTAGCAGAATATAAGTTCTTAAAAACCTGCGGGAGTCCTAACAAAAGGATAAATCCGATCATCATTAAAAATCCATAGGATGCAATCCCAGCAAAAAGTGGTTCGGTAATCGAGCTTCCAATTTCTAGTACACTAGTAGAAATCAAGGCTAAGAATATCCCTAAAATAATGAGCATGAAAAAATAGCCTATGTAATTACGTGAAGGCTGTGATTTCAATGTGTTGACATAAATTCTCCATTGGTTGGCTAAGAGGACTTTCATCATCTTCCATCACCAGATATTTCATTAATTACAGCTTGTTGGTCCTCTCCACCCGTTAACTCTAAGAATATATCTTCTAAGCTTTGATTTTCATTTCCTTTACTTTCTCTTAACTCATCCATTGTTCCAAGTGCGATGATTTTTCCATCCAAAATGATTCCAACCCGATCACACATTTGTTCAGCAATTTCTAGAATATGTGTTGAAACAAATGCCGTCATTCCATCATCGCAAAGTTTTCGTAACAGGTTTTTCAAGTTTCGCGCACTCTTTGGATCAAGACCTACTGTTGGTTCATCCAAAAACAATACATCCGGCTCATGAACAAGTGCACCACATATTGCAATTTTTTGCTTCATCCCATGTGAGTAGCTTTCAATTAAATCGTTTGCCTGAGCAGTTAGATTAAAAACCTCCAACAATTCTTCTGCTCTTGCTTCATACTGTTCCTTTGGAATACGAAACACAGAGGCAATAAAATTGAGGTAATCCCAACCCGTTAATTTCGGATAAAGATTAGGTTGATCTGGAACATAGGCAATTTTCCGTTTTGCCTCGATTGGATGTTGCCAAATATCTGTACCGTAAATTTCAGCTGCTCCGCTAGTTGGCTCCAATAATCCGGTCATCATCTTAATGGTCGTTGTTTTCCCCGCACCATTTGGACCAAGAAAACCGAACAATTCCCCTTTTTTCACTTCTAAATTCAAACTTTTTACAGCATCATGATTTCTATATGATTTAGACAAGCTTGTTAGTTTAATAGCAAAATGACTCATTATATTCTCCCTTCGACTGGCTTATTTCCCACTATTGTTCTACGAATCAATTGATAAAAGGTTTCTATTAATTTACAATAACTCCCATGAACCATTTTACCAATAATTTACTCCTAATTCATTACGAATTAGTAACTATACCCCTTCATACTTTCGTCCAGTTACTTCAATAGGTATATTTTTCATTATCATATTCCTGATAAGCCTTTATTCGAAATATCGTTAATAATCCCAGCCATCTCCTTGGGCGATTTGTTTAGTCCATTTTCTAGCCATTTCTTGATGACATAAATACTTCCACTTACAATAAATAGACTTATATAATCAAACGTATCCTCATCCGCATGTATATTTGTTATCCAGTTTTTGTATATGTGTTCCTTCATGATCATCATCCCCTTTTTCTCAAAGTGGGTATCACTATTCTCACTTAGGAGTATCTGGCAAAGGTCACTTTTAACCGCTATATACTCTAGGACTTTTTCTGTCATCTTCAACGAATCTTCTTCCTTTGAGAAATTGTACTGAGTTAGGGTAGTGACCATGTCCTCGATTAACTCGTCCTCAATGGAGTATAGAAGATCGTACTGATTGGAGTAATGAGAATAAAACGTAGAACGATTAATATCAGCCACTTCACAAATTTCTTTAATCGTAATGCTTGAAATTGGTTTATCTTTCAGTAATTGGATTAAACTATCCTTTAAAACCATCTGGGTATATTTTTTTCTTCTGTCTATTTTCGAACTCAAAGTGGAACCATCCCTTCTTGTACTTTTGTGACAATTTTTCAAATTACCCAACACATCATTCTAATGTGTTGGAAACTAAACGGATGATACATAACTGTTTGTTGTATACCCAACACCGTGTCGATATAATAATAAAGTGAAAAAACAGAAGGCGCAAGGCGCTGAAGCTAGATTACTCGAAAGACTCAAGAGAGGGTGAATTATGAACAATCTATCAGCTCAGATCATAAAACATAAAAAAGCCGTAGTCATTGCTTTTGCTCTATTTACGATACTCTCAGCAATCGCTCAATTTTCTGTGTCGGTCAACTATAATATGGTTGACTATTTGCCTGATGACGCTGAATCTACGCAAGCATTGGAAGTAATGGAAAAGGAATTCACCGCCGCTGTGCCAAACACGAGGGTGATGATTCCCGACGTATCCTTACAGGAAGCACTCACCTTGAAAGAAGAGATTGCAGCCATTGAAGGTGTATCGGACATTATTTGGTTAGATGATGTTGTCGATGTAAAGACACCGCTAGAAATGGCCGATCAAGAAACGGTCGAAACCTACTACAAAAATGGGAATGCCCTGTTTTCGATAAGTGTTGAATCGGGGGAAGAGGTAAGAATTACTGATACCATTTATGAACTAATCGGTGAAAATGGTGCAATTGCTGGTGAAGCGATTAATACAGCCAGCTCCCAAAAAATGGCTGGGAATGAATCCATGTATGCAGCGATTCTTTTAGTCCCCATCATTATCTTTATATTAGTCATTTCAACGACTTCATGGGTGGAGCCTATTCTTTTCCTAACAGCAATTGGAGTCTCTGTATTAATTAACCTGGGAACTAATATCTTTATTGGAGAAGTATCCTTTGTAACACAATCAGTTGCTCCGATCTTACAACTAGCCGTTTCACTCGACTATGCCGTGTTTCTACTACATAGCTTCCATGAATATCGGAAGACAACCAATAGTCCAGAAGAAGCGATGCAGCTCGCGATGAAAAAATCTTTCCCAGCGATAACTGCTAGTGCAGCAACAACCTTCTTTGGATTTATTGCTCTTACCTTTATGGAGTTTAAAATTGGTTCTGACCTTGGAATCAATTTAGTAAAAGGGATTGTGTTAAGTTTTATTAGCGTTATGATTTTCTTACCTGCTTTAACGTTATGGTTTTATAAATGGATGGATAAAACACAGCACAAAAACTTTGTCCCAAGCTTTGAAGGAATCGGGAAGTTTATGCTTAAACTCAGAATTCCGAGCTTACTCATTGTGTTTGCGATTCTTGTTCCAGCATTTCTTGCACAAAGTAATACAGCTTTTACGTATGGTCTCGGAGAATTACCGGAAACATCACGTGCCGGAAGTGATTTCATCAAAATTAAAGAGGAATTTGGTGAAGCGACACCCATTGTTCTGTTAGTTCCAAGAGGTGATGTAGCTAAAGAGCTTGAGCTAGTTCGGGATTTAGAAGATCTTAATCATGTGACAAGTGTGATTGCTTATACGAATATGGTTGGGTCAGTGATTCCAACTGAGTATTTAGATGAGTCGATTACGAATGAATTCTATTCTGACAACTACAGCCGAGTCGTCATCAACACAAGTAAAGGTACGGAGGGAGACATTCCTTTTGCGATTGTCCAAACGGTTCAGGATACGGCTGCTAGCTATTATGGGGATGAAGCACTGAGTCTTGGAGAAAGTGTTACGTTGTACGACATTAAAAATACGGTAGCTAAAGATAATGTCGTGGTTAACGCGATTACGATCATTACAATTGCGATCGTTCTACTGGTAACCTTCAAATCGCTAACCATTCCGCTTGTGTTACTGATCACGATTCAAGCAGCTGTCTGGATAAATTTATCGATTCCTTATTTTACGGAAACACCGTTAGTCTTTGTTGGTTATCTCATTATCAGTACAGTTCAGCTAGCGGCAACGGTCGATTATGCCATCCTTTTAACAGAAGCATATCAGCACCATCGTAGGGAAATGCCTGCTTTTAAAGCGATTGTGAAAACATTGGATGAAAAAACATTCTCGATATCGATATCAGCTGCGATTTTATCGAGTGTAGGATTTATTTTATGGATTACGTCTTCCAATCCAATCGTTTCAGCTATTGGTTTACTGCTAGGTCGAGGGGCATTACTAGCCTTTATCCTGGTTATAACCCTCCTACCAGCTATGCTGTTTGTATTTGATAAGCTGATTAAAAAAACGACATATAAAGCAAATTATTACGAGGAGAAATGATGATGAGAAAAAAACAGTTACTTACAGTTGCAATGGCTTGTACAATCATCTTGCCTTCATTTCTTGTGAATGCAACAAATTCAAACGTTGTAAAAGCTGAAGCTATTCAAGGAAAGCTTATTTCGAAGGATGAAGTGGTATATGCAACACTTAACGCTCTTGGAAACCTGAATGATATCTATGTCGTCAATACATTAGATGTATCGCAGCCAGGAATGATTATTGATTATGGTGACTATAGCAGCGTCAAAAATTTAACTGATTTAACAGAAATCACACAAGACGGTCAGGTCGTTAACATTGATGCTCAAGATGGTAAGTTTTATTATCAAGGAAACATGGAAACTGATACTGAACTACCATGGGATATCACGGTTACCTACTTATTAGACGGTAAAGAAGTGGACCCAGAAGAGCTTGCTGGTAAATCAGGACATCTCGAGATCAAGATCGAAACAAGTGCTAATGAAAATGGAGATGTTGTTTTCTTTGAAAACTACCTGCTTCAAGTTTCGCTCTTACTCCCAAATACGTATGAGAATTTAGATACGACGGACGGGGTTATTGCTAATGCAGGAAAAGATAAGCAAATCACGTTTACGGTGATGCCTGCAGAGGAAAAATCTCTTACCGTCGAGGCAGATGTCACAGAGTTTGAGTTTGATGGAATTCAAATTGCAGCCCTACCATCTACTCTCCCAATTGATACGTCGGAAATGGATAGCATGACAGAAGACATGTCCCAATTATCGGATGCGATTAAGGAATTAAATGATGGTGTTGCCGAATTAGAAGATGGAATGTCCCAATTAAATGGCGGGGCCGCGGAGATTCGAAAAGGTTCTGTACAATATCATAATGGAATTGCTCAGGCTGGAGGTGGCTCTTCTGAACTAGTTGGTGGATCCAAATCAATTGGTGATGCACTTAACCAAATCAATGCTGCCCTTTCTGAGAATACGGCCGAATTAGACTTGACGAGTTTGACTCAATTGCCAGCAGGTTTGACGGAACTAGCGACTGGCCTCACTGCTACAGCAAATGGGTTATCAACCTTACAAGAGAACTACGTGGTTGCTTATCAAGCACTAGATGCGACTATTAATGGAATTCCGGATGTTCAGCTCACAGAAGAACAAATCACTGCCTTAAGAGCTAGTGGTGCTGACCCAGCAGTTGTAGATCAACTACTTGCAACCTATCAAGCCGCACAAACTGTCAAAGCTACTTATACGAAAGTAAATGAAGCCTTTTCTTTAGTTGGTCCTTCCTTGCAACAATCTAGTGAAGCCATTACGGTTATGAGTGGCAACATTACATCAATCGTAACAGGGCTCAACACTTCACTTAAGGAAATGGATTTAAGTGCAATTGAAGATTTACAAAAAGGAATTGCAGGGTTGGCTGCTAACTATGGTGACTTCCATGCTGGATTGGTGGAGTACACAAAAGGGATTAACCAATTATCTACCTCTTACAGTAGCCTACACTCAGGTATTGTGGAAATAGCACGTGGAACGGCTGGATTTGATGAAGGAATGACTGAACTCTACAACGGAACGAATGAGTTATACCAAGAAACAAAAGACCTTCCTGAACAAATGCAGGAAGAAATTAATCAGATGATCGCTGAATATGATAAATCCGATTTTGACCCCATTTCATTTGTCTCTCCTAAAAATGAAAAGGTACACTCCGTACAGTTCGTGATTAAGACGGAAAGCATTGAAATGGAAGAAGAAGAAACCGTTCAAGAAGAACCAGAAGAAGAAAAAGGGTTTTTGGATTTGTTGTTTGATTTATTTAGGTAAAGATGGCAGAACCCTATTCTAATTATTAAGTAAAAACGGGCTTGGAGAAATTAATCTCTAGGCCCGTTTTTTATCATCTACCTTGAATTCACCCGACTACATCCTCTTTGACAGGATGATCCAATTCGTCCAGATTGAAACTATTATAACTGAAATTAAGACTCTAACGATTTCTAAAGAGCTTAATGCCAGCAAGTTTAATTGAATCATAAGCATTAAGACGATTAACATAACCAAAACAATAAAGATGGAGTAATACATACCCTTCTGTCTAATCGCATCTATTCGCTCATCTTTATGCTTAAATTGTGGATAAAGGTGACTAATTGCAAATGTCATATAGGCTAGTGAACCCCAATTGATGAGTTCAATGATCGAAACAGAGGTTGTCATAAAGAAAAGGACAAATCTAACAATAAAAATAAATGAAATGAGTAAACCTGCAATGAAAAAACTCTTTTGAGATACCATTTTGAACCTCCTTGTTTTATAACAAATTATTTATAATCTGTTTCCTCCAAGATAAAAATGTTTTCTACATTTGTTTTAAATAGTTCAGCAATGATCATTGCTAATGGCAGAGAGGGGTTATATCTACCCTTTTCAATAGAAATAATGGTTTGCCTGGATACCCCTAACTTTTCAGCTAATGAGTCTTGGGAATAACCGAATTTCTTTCTGTATTCACTCATTTTATTTTTCATATCCTCACCACCTATTTAACAAGATTATATAGTAAAGTTTACTTTACGTAAAATAAACTTTACATTTAGTTTATTTTACAGTTCCTTCTTTATTTTAGAAACCATTTATTCAAACAAAAGAGGCTGGAACAAAACCTATTACACCAGTCTCAAAGCCGAATAATCTCTAAATTAGTCTGCCGATTAAATATAATACTGTTTTCAGTTTCTTTCATACTTATTAACCAGTTAAGTTGGAAAAACAGGGTTGTTCCATTGCGCTTCAGGCACTCGCTTTCCGCGGGGCGGGCGGTGAGCCTCCTCGGCTTCGCCTGCGGGGTCTCACCTGTCCCGCTACTCCCGCAGGAGTCGAGTGCCTTCCGCTCCATTCCACTAGGTTATAAAAATAGTTATGCAAAACCAACAAATTAATTGAAGGGAAAAAATAAAGACCCGAACTAGTAGGTGAAAGATACATCAAAGTATCGCCTAATAGTTCGGGTTTATCACTGGCTGAAATACTTATGTCACAAGGCTCCTAACATCAATCTCGGTTGTTTCATTTTTTTACTTGTAGTCACCAGATTAAGTTACTTTTTAATTGTTTTGAAGAATAGTTGAGATAATGAGTAGGAAAGTGTCGCAATCAATAAAGTTATCAACAACGGAATGAATGAAGTATTTCCAAATGTAACTTCCTGACTGAAGCTATTATTCATGGAAGATAATTCAGGAGTATAAAGAGCTGTCAGGAAGAACCCTGATAAAATCTGAGCGACTACATACAACAGAACAAAACTTAAGATAAATACAAAATATTTTTTCAATTCTTTCACTCCCTTTTACTTCTCTACGAAACAATCTTGGTAAGGTTTCATTTATGACGTAAAAATTCACAAAATAACGTTATTACTTCAATAATCATTCTCTTAGTTGTGTGTATCCAAAAAAGAAGTTCATTAATCTGGATAGGTGTCTTTTAAGAACTTTATTGATTGCAGAATTAACTCCTTTAACACTTCCGTATCGATATCATCGATTTTGTTTATGTATACACAAGCTTTTCCGGTTGTATGTTTCCCGAATTTTTGTAGTAGGTGCTCCCTGTTTGTATCACCTGTAGCAAAATATAGACTGATTTTTGCTTTCCTAGGTGAGAAACCTACTAAAGGTGCGTCCCCCTCATGCCCAGAAGCATATTTATAATGATACGAACCAAATCCAATTATACTTGCTCCCCACATTTTAGCTTCATATCCCGTAGTCTCTGCGAAAATATCTAAAAGCTTATATGCATCTTCCCGTTTTTTAGGATGATCCACCTTTTCAATAAACTCTATTACGTCCAGGTCGTTTTCTTTTGTTTTGAGTTCATACATGTACACTCACTCCTTCTTATATCTCCATTTTTGTTCATTAATAGTAGTTTTATCATTTTGATTGGGTTATAAAACTAAGATCTCTCCAACATATTTTAACCTTCAATCAAAGCATGGTAATCAACTAACTCTCCATCTACTTCTACTATAATGATAAAAGGCGCATCTCCCTTTTGGTATTCCTCGTCTGCTGAAAATACTTCTGTTCCTTTTGGTAGTTTACTTGCGTAGAGATTTCGATACCACAGAGTATTAGTAGTTTTCGCTTTGATCACACCTATTTTTGCCCCTTTGGAATAGCCTCCCTCTGGTTGGTTAAAGTTCGTCATATTTCTTGAGTAAATTAAACCGTCTAACTTAATAATATCTGCATCCTTATTTTCCTCTAAAATATCCTGTGCTGTTGGATTACCTGTAGAGGCAGTACTACATCCTGACATTAACAAACATAATAATATAACCAACTTGATGTGCTTCATAATCATCTCCTCATAGCTTTAATGTGTTCTTGACACATACACAACTGATCTACCTAAAAGAAGATATAGGCAATAACACCTAAGACAAACCAAAAACTTGCATCTAGCAAATAATTTAAATATAGTTTTGTTTCTCTTTGGAAAATAAGTTTCTCAATAGTAAACAGTATGTTTATCAGTGTACCTGCGAATGGGAATAGTAGAAATAAATTAACCTCCGGAAAAATAAACGGTAGTAGGATAATAAGTATAAAGATGATATAAAACAATGTAGCGAAACCTTTATGATCATGTTTATACCAAGTCCAACCTCTTTTTGGCGTGTTCAGCTTTCTTTGCATCACTTTATCAATGATAAAAAAACAAATGATAGCAATAGTAATTAATATAAAACCCATAATAGCTCTCCTAAAACAAAATTAATGTTAATACTTCCGATGATCACTCTAGTACTCTAAACTGACATAACGAAAGGTTAGGTGATATTACAACACTTTAATAAACTCGATATGACCTCTGGACGCTTTTTGGGAATGAATATATCTTCAATTGGCAGGACTGTATACCAAGAATGTTCAGTTCTCCCTGTTATCAATGGTTGATCAAATAGTAAATCAATTTTCAGACGTTTATTGGCATGTATAGAGGTAGAAAGTTCTTTATAAACCTTATTCATTCGGTCATGATCAAACACACTTTCAATGGCTATCTTTCCATAAATTCCGTCCCACCAAGCTAAAAAGGATTTAACACTTTCTGAATAACCAAATTCACCTTTTTCATTGTTCGAAAATAGTTTTTGATAGAGTGCTTGATCATACTTTAAGATAGCATTATGATCATACAAACCACTTTGAAAATTTTTATTTACAGCCTCTCTCCACACTTCTATAAAGGTCATTTTAAAACCTTCATCTACTATCCCACACATTGAAAAATCAATATATGGAAACTTAGGTCTTTCATCGTCATCCAATTTACTATTTAGATAAATGTTTTGAATATATATTAAGTAATTTAACGAGTAAGGGGTATTTACTTCGATTTCAAAACCACTATGTATTACTTCCTGATTTCCCTCCATATGATTACTCATCTCCTAATAATTTCTATCTATTAAACCTATCATCCTCTTAAAGAGAGAGTTCTAATAGACTTTTGATTAACTACCTATGTCCATCTTTCCGAGCTTGAATATAACCGTAATACGCACAAGTTCCATTTTGGGTTAGGTCTTTTACCTCAAAACCACATTGCTCATAGAAGCTGAAATTATTAGCGGATGTATGTGCAAACCAATCTCCATGTGGAAGTTTTTGAACACAAAGTTCCACGAGTTTTTTTCCAATTCCTTTTCCACGATATTCTGATAAAACCACTAAATCCATGATGGTAGCAGCCATAATTTGATCTGAGAGAACTCTTACCATCCCAATCATCTTGTCATAATCCCAGACAGTAAATGCCCAAGTTGAATTTTTAAATATAAGGGTAAACTTCTCTTTTTGCCAATCTGGAGTATTTCTTGACCATCCCGCATCTTTAAAAAGAGCTTCCACATAATCAGCCGGAACACCATCGGTTCCTTCTCTTATGACTAAGCCTTTGAAATATTGATACATCTTGAATCTCCTTTTTTCAGTTTATTTATACATCTAGGTACTTGTTTAACTATTAAAAGGTTTACTTTGAAACAAGACATTATGGTTGGCAAACCCCTAATGGATTATCGTCAGGGTCATAGAAAGTAAAAAACTTTGTAGTCCCTTCTCCACTCATTTTGTTTACTTTTACATTCCTAGAGCGTAATAGGCGATAAGTTTCTTCTATATCATCAGGAATAAAATTATAGTATTTTCCCACTCCAAAGTTATTCTCCGGAAACTTCATGGGTTGATGGTTTAACGTCTTAACCAGACAAACTACCGTTTGAGCTTGCTCGCCAATCTTCATGACAGCAGCATCTTCTTCCATATAAATGAGTTGAAAACCAAGAATTTCCTCATACCAGCTTGCTGAAAGTGCTGGATTTTTTACTGGTATAAAGACTCCTTCCATTCCCTTAAGTAGCGGTTTAGTCATAATTGCAATCCCCCTCAAATTAACATCATATATAAACATTCGATTAGTCATTGCGTAACCCTTCTTAGAATAATAATTCAGTCAATTTCCTTTCAAACAAAAACAGCTTCTAATCCTTTGATTAGAAACTGTTCTGCTAGGTACCTTTTAGCTATTCTCCCGCCATATAGCCAATTACTTTGTTTGTACTCTCATCAACCAATATAACTGGAGTACCTACAACAGAATTCGCATGATCTTCAAAAGAAATCTTGAATACCTCTTTCCCTTCATAATTTTTATCTAATAGTACATAGTCTTTATTAGCGATCATTTTACTGACAGCGGCACTTTCCCATTCTTCCATAGCTCGATCATTCCACCCCTGTTCTCTTAAGTAATTCCAAGCAATTTCTTTGATTTTCATATAATCAACTGAAATCATTTCATTCATCTGTTGGGCTGAAAGTTCAGATAAATTATAAATCGTATGTGAATCTTCAATATTCATAATGGTTCCAGATTTCCCATCAATCCAAAGGAAAAATGTTTCATCCCCGATAGCCACTTTATATTCAGGGTCTGCCATATTAACAACACCTGATTGTTTTTCTGCTTGAACTACTGCTTCTTTAATCATTTCGATTGTTTCTGTATCTTCAAAAACCATCTCTTCGGAAGGATTGTCCATTGGAGAAATGGTGATCTTGTTGTTAGCTTGTAAAATATTTTCCTCATGACCTTGCTGGCAGCCAAATAAAACTATGGACACAAGAAATAAAGAGAAGATAATATTCAATTTTTTCATAGCGCAACATCCTCTCTTATTGCCTTTATAAGTTAGACGAAACAGCTACTTTTTAGTTTCAAATCTACTGACTTTTTTATCCCTACAAGTTTTCACAGCAACTCATAACCATTCTACAATTCTTTTTTTATGGAAATTACTTTTGGTCTTCCCTCGATTAGTCTACTTACTTTACCTACTTTATTTTTATAAAAAATTTTAATATTTAAGTCGATAAGTGCACCTGCAATTAATCCAAGAAATATATTGGTAATTGAGAAACCCGGATTTTCCAATTCAAAAAGTAAAGCTAACACAAAGAAAACAATGCTAAAGAAAAACCCACTTCTAATTGGCATATTCTACATTCCTCCTTTTATTAAATGGAATAATATAACAGTTCTATTAAATGATGAAAAACCCTTTAAATATTTTCATACAAATGTATATTGTTCTAAACAGAGCCAAATAAAAAAGGCCTCGAGAATGTTATCTCTAAGCCCTTCTTATGGATGGATTAATCTAACTCTACATCCACACTTTCATCTATATATTTTCTAAAATCATAACCATGTATTAGAAGCTTTGTAGGAAACGTTTGTTCAACATTAGAATCTCTTATTAATTCTATTTCATACTTAATTGGATAATAGGTGGGTTGTTCCTTATTAGCTTCAAAGATTTCATAATAGTTATACTCGTCTTCTTTAAGTTCCTTGCCTTCACGATCAATCATTACCCACTCAACATGGTTATAATTCATATTGAGCATCTCAGATTCGTTATCCGTGCGAAACTCAAAGTTCAGAGATTCATATCGTCTATCCCTTGGGGGTGGAAGGGTAAGGATAAATTTCGTTTGATTTCCGTTGTTTTCGCTCTCTAAGGTGAGAGGATGATCTAGATATTCAAAGGTCTGTATAGAGTTTTCATTAGCATTTAGGTCAAAAGATACCTCATCTCCCACTCCATAGTGGATAGAGCTAAAATAGATGTTAATATCCTTAGACTTTTCAAAATAAAGTGAGTCAAAACTTTTTATGTAAGCACCGCTTTGATCATCCATATTATAAAAATTATAGAATGGAGCTTGGCTATCACCTTTCACAATACGATCAAGATGAATATCGTGAACGAAACCACTTTCTTCCGTATAATGTTCATAAATGTATTGAAGCATGGTAACCGTTGGCGCAAAAATGATCTTTTCAATGGTGACTGGGGTTCCGTCAACTTCAACTTCCTGATTGACGATATGTTCAATGGAAGCTTGTTTAGTCACTGGTATTTCGACGCTCCAATCACCTTCAAGACCTTCCACCTGATAGTTTTCATACAGCTCACTAAGCTCTCCGTTTACTTCTGTTAGCCTTGATACCTTAAGCTTTATAGTCCCACTTTCGTCAGAAATAGGTAATAGACTAAGCTTACCACTAAATACTTTTTTCTCTCCTCGCTCTATGATCTTACCTTCAAACGGCAATCTAGCTAAATGATGATTCTGGGAGCTAAAAACTTCACTCTCATTTTCAATGTATATCCCCTCAAACATATTAATTGCATATTTTTGTTGTTCATTCTTCGTATCTTCTACCTCATAGAATATAAGTGTCTGGTAATCATCCGCAATCGCCGTTTTAATGGTTACTTTCACACCGTTATGTTCTGACACAATGTTTAATGGCTCTCCCAATCCACCTTTTAAGTAGGCTAGCATTTCTTCATCTTCTGATTGATTCCAGTCAAGCCAGGTATAATACATGTAATTAAATCCATTGGACACAACCCCTAGAAGAATCACCATAGCTAAAATAGAGGCGATAGCTGTACTTTTTATAATCCGTTTCTTTCTTTGATTCTCACTCTTCTTAACAGCCGCCTCTATAAACTCACTAACACCATCCATAATTGTAGAGGGTGCCATGAATTCATCCAACTCGCTGCAGAGGGTTAAATAAGCTTGTTGAAGCAAATACAATCTATTATTACAGCTATCACACTTATGTATATGTATTTCCAGTGCGATTTGATCTCTTCTTCCTAACGTCATGTCTAGATAATCTACAAAACTAGCTTGATACCGAATGCAAGACTCATTTTCGGAGCTGTCTTCCACTTCATCTTGAAGTAATTGAATTCCCGAAAGCAGATGTGATTTAACCGTTTCAATAGGAATTTGGAGCAGATCGGAAACTTCATCATAAGGTAAATGTAGTATATATTTTAATATAATGGCATCTTTATAACTTTCGTTCAATTGACTTAACTTTGTAAGTGTTTCTCCCTCTAACGAATTAAATTCATTCGTAGAAACTTCCTTACATTCCTTTATAAAAAGATGGGTAAACGAAGTATTTACACTACCTTTTAATGGTTGCTTCTCTTCCAGTAGCTCTTTGATTACTCTATTAAAAACGACCTGAACTTGTTGGTCATCTTTTAAATAGAGTAAAGCTGCTTTATAAAATTCATCTTTTTTCGAATCCAACCAATCTATCAATGAACTTACGTCAATTTTTCTAGTTTTTTCTTTCATAAATGGGTTTATCTCTGTTCCATTCACTTTACTCTCTCCCCATACAACCTACTTCACTTTCCCACTATATTCGACGAAAGAAGACAGAATCCTCCCTTTTGCCACACCTAGTGTGATAAGTGAGAAGTTGATCAAACCTTCCAAGTGCTACTTTAGAGTAGTTAGTTTTGCTTATTCATGTGGAAACCAATAGTAATAACTTAATACTAAAATGCTGACTAGCATGATGATTCCGGTGTGTTTCGTTTTTCGTTTATTAACATCCTTGCCAAAAAAGAAATAAAGTGAAAACAGAACATATACAACATACGCTGATCCTTTTAATAAAAAGTCCATATTCCCTCCTAGAACTATTTTTTACTACTATATTCACAGGAAAGGAAACTAATATCTTCTTTTAAATTTTTGAGACTAGTTAAAGTGAATCATATTTAGTTGAAGCAAACTATTCTAAAATGAGTGGTATCGTCACTCTGTATCTATTTGGTAAAAAAGGGCTTAACTTTCAGTAACCCCAGATTAACGGATGTCTCTAAATAACCGATTATTTGATCAAACGTAAACACAGTAAGTTGCTCATTTATTACTTCCTTACCATACTCCATGTCTCCTAAGACATAAGGAACAAATTGTCTTACATCGTCTGATTTAACCTCTTCCAAATCTACTATTGAAGGAAAGTGCTCAAGTGCCTTTCTAAGCTCATTAGTAAAACCATAGTATTCTAATAATCTTCCGTTTAATATTCTAAAATCATTATGATATAACTTATATAATTCTTCATCAGCATCCATTCTGTTTTTTAACCAAGAGAGATAAAAGCCTTTAAGCCATAGATCATCAGCAAGCAAATGTGTATAGTACCCCAGTATATAGTGATTTTTATTTTCTACATGCACCTTATACTTATGTAAAAACCCTTGTTCATCGACTCTTCTTGAACAGTCCTTTACGTCACCTATAAAGAAATGTGATCGGTTCTTTTCTTCAAATGAAAAAACGGCATCCGCTGCAATACTCCCTAGCAAAAATGATGTTTTATCTTCTATTTGTAAAGATTCTGCAATTTTATTACCAATGATTAAATGCATGATTCTAGAACCCAACACGATAACCTCCTTTTAGGATATTTTAACATTATTCCTAATTAATGGTTTAATAATTCCAACAGTAATTAGATAAGAAAAGAGCGACCTTCATCTTGAAGAATCGCTCCACTACCAAACTTCATTCTTTACTTAAATGACTCCCCCACTTGAATCATGGTTTCTTTTGAAAGTAGTTTACTTGAGGTAAATGTATAAGCTATCTCCTCTTCTTCCAACCATTTTAACATGTACCCTTCGATATAAAGACCTTTGTGACCACTAATACTTACTTCTTCTTCCTTCATATTTACTTGAGTACTAAAGAATAGTTCAGGAAGATCTATTATTCCAGACCTTACTGTAAAAATCTCACCATTTTCTCCATTTAGCACAATAGAGATATCTTTTGGTGCATATGGATTATTGGGATCTCCTTCAATAATTTCATAGTTAATAATTTCCACAGGAAGTTTACTAGGTAGTTTGTGTTCTATCCCTTTATTTTTTAGTTCGGCTGCTAAATCCTCAAAGTTATAATCTACTAGTTCTAGGTTGGGATCCAGTAAATATTCCGGAGCTTCTTCCTCTTGGTTTTCTGGAATATATAGGATGACATCGCCGTAGACCTCACCATCTAGTACCACTTTATATTTCCAATACCCACTAAGAGGTGTATTCGCTTCAAAAGTAAATCTCTGTAAACTATCGTACCCAGGAGAAGATTCAGTGATCAGTTTTGGAGGACGTATAGTTATTTGCATGCCCGTGTCTTTATGAGTAGCATAAATCGCCATTGTCTTTCCTTCAAATGTTTCAAATGGTTCTGTAAAACTAACCATATAGCCGTAGGATTTTTTTGTAGTTGCAGTAAGAGCTGGGTCTGGAAAAATAGTGAACAATACTTCCCCATCCTTCACAAACTGATTGCGTGGCTCCCAATCCTGTTCAATCATTCCTGGGCTAGTTCCGCCTTGAGAAGGTTCTGGATTCACTGGAGGTTTCGTTAATTCAACAGTCAGCATAAAGGCTGCAAATGCAATCGTTATAGGTGTAATGGCAAATAGTAAATAATTTTTTAGTTTACTAGGTCTTACAATTTCTTTAGCTTGTATCACATGTTTAATCTTTGCCTTCTGAATATCTGTAAAATGTCTTCCTTTATGAGTGGAAGAATCCATTGCATTACGTAAATTTGTTAGCTTTTCGTTCACCATCCTCTTCACTCCTTTTCCAATATTTCTTTTAATTTTAATCGTCCTCTATTAAGTCTAGTTTTCACTGTGTTCTGGTTTAGTTCCAGTAAATCACTGATTTCTTCTATCGATAACTCATCGTAGTAATAAAGGATGATTACTTCCCGATATTTTACTGACAGGGATAGAACACTTATTGATAAATGTTCTTCTTCACTTCGATGAAGTAGCTCCATCTCTGGTGTACGTTCTTTAGATGAGAAAAAACGAAACAGATTTGAATCATAGATTACCTTTTTCATATAGGAGCTTTTCAACGTATCTTTACATTTATTAATCGCAATTTTATAAATCCATGATTTTAAATAGGCAACCTGATCAATATGTTCAAATTGTTTATAGCAAGTAACAAAAACATCCTGCACAATATCCTCTGCTAAGCTCCAATCCTTCACGTAATTGTAGGCAAGCTTAGTAAGTCTCTCCCCGTATTCATCCATCGTTTGCTCGAACCAACGATCCTTGTCCTCAAGTTCATGTCTATTGCTGTCATTCAAAAAGTTTCACCTCTTTTCTGCTAATGCTAAGACGACTAAATATTGATTTGGTTTCATTTTTTTTATTTTGACATATAAATAGCAAACTAATTAACAACAATACTTTAACACACAAAAAGCTTGGGATATCCCAAGCTTTTTGTGTTTGAATGTGCTGTTCTAATCAATTAAAGACCTTTTAGTCGTATATTTAATACCCTTTATTATCTCTGTTCGAGCTGTTTCTTTCTTTCAGCATTTCCAACTCAATTTGTTTCTCTTTCAAATCAATTTCTCTTAATTTTTGCTGATGCTTCAATTTATTCTTATGAGCATAATAAGTTAGAGAAAATGCAACAATCAATGGTAACCAGAGCCATTCCAACATGATGTCCCCCTCTCGTTCGTTAACTAAGAGCTGCGATATTAAGCTTTCAACACGCTACCGGAACTACTTACTATTATTAGGTAAATACTCTTTTTATACGATCACTGTTTTACGCAGCAACATCCCTCTTACGAAACACACTAAAGGCAAGCAAATGAAACACAACAAAGTATAGGACTAACATGATTACAGAGAAAGTAAGTGTCATCCCTTCTATTGGTGGTACACCGTCAAAGTAGACGGACAGATTGGTGTTTGCAAATAAGATATATTTTGTCCATTCAAATCTGCTTGCTAGCACCATCGTAGCTGTTCCACCCATGAAAAAGAGGAATAAAGAGATCCCTATCGCAAGAGAACTGTTACGGAAAACCGCTGAAATCATAAACGCCATGGTTGCAATCATTAAGATATCAATGGAGCCTAAGAAATATTGTCCGATTAGGTGGAGTGCAATATTTCGTTCAACGACCTCACCATTAGCATAAGCTAAATGAGGTACTTCACTTGATGGCATCCCAAATAGTAAAAGTCCAACTAGACTAGACATGGTATAAATAATAGTGAGTAAAAGTAAACCAAATAAGACAACTGTAAGATATTTTGATAGTAAAATCTTCGATCGACTTAGTGGTCTGATTAAAAGTAATTTCACCGTACCCCAGGAGAACTCGGAAGCAACGATACCCGCTGCAATAATAATTGTAAATAGCCCGGCAAAGCTAATGGCTGCCTTTGCATCGTTAACAAATGACCACACATGCTTTTCCGTTTGTGGAGCGATTTCGTGCTCGAGCTGGTATTCCTTTATAGCAATTTCTCGTTCATAAAACATTTTAAGGTTCGAGTTTATACCGCCCATCTCACTTAAAGATTGTTTATCGTACTCAATCTGTGTTTCTAGTTCCTGCTTCCAACTGGAGTTATTCATTGGCTGTGAATGCGACTCTTCATACTTATTAATTCCGGCATAAGCTAAGATGAAAAGAACCACTAGCCCAATCATGACATATGTACCAGGTCTTCTAAAAATTTTCACCCATTCATTTATGATTAATTTACCCAATGTCCTACTCCCCCTTACCCGCTGTTATTTCGAAAAAGCGATCCTCTAATGATTTTGAAACTGGAAATGCACTATAAACATCAATATTGGAATGGATTAATTTCTGCATAAGTGCCGGAATTGTAGCTTTTTCAACCTCAATGGTAAAACCCTTTTCTACAATCGTTGCGTTAAATTCCTCTTGTAACCAACCTTCAGCTTCTCCTAGAATTCCTGTTTCAAAGGTATACATTAGTTGGTCATTTTGTACAAAGTCACGGACCTGCTGTACATCTACTAAACTTCCATTTTGGATAATCGCAATTCGATCACACATCATTTCCATTTCCGATAATAAGTGGCTCGATACAATTACACTTAATCCCTTTTCCCTGGTAAGCATACGCAGATGATCTCGAATTTCTCTTATACCTGCAGGATCCAAACCATTTGTTGGTTCATCTAAGATTAATAGCTTCGGACTATGTAATAAACATTGCGCTAAACCAAGGCGCTGCCTCATACCTAATGAATAAGTTCTCACTTTATCATTTATTCTAGCTGTTAACCCAACAAGCTCAACCACTTCATTGATCTTTTCTTTTGTAATTCCTTTATGCATTCGAGCGTATTGAAGGAGATTTTGGTAACCTGATAAAAACTTGTACATTTCTGGGTTTTCAACAATCGCACCGATGTTGCTGACTGCTCCTTCAAAATCCTTCTTTATGCTTTTCCCACAAACAACGATATCACCTTCTGTAATTCCCATGAGACCCACAATCATTCGAATGGTCGTTGTTTTCCCTGCTCCATTGGGTCCTAAGAAACCAAAAACCTCTCCTTCTGTAACCGTAAAACTAATACCATTAATAATGCTCTTCCCTTTAATCGTCTTTTTGACGTTATCTAATGTCAGAACCGGTTTCATCATCTTCCTCCTACATCTCTGTTTTGTAGTACATAAGTCCAACCTCTTCTTATTACTGAATTTCCTTTTTTATCCTTATTTATATCTACGGCTGACCTTCCATTTGGTTTCACATAAACCTA
This sequence comes from Bacillus sp. AK128, assembly GCF_053903075.1. Taxonomy (NCBI): domain Bacteria; kingdom Bacillati; phylum Bacillota; class Bacilli; order Caryophanales; family Bacillaceae; genus Bacillus; species Bacillus sp. AK128. Next base: position 3,704,326 of record NZ_CP096379.1, read on the forward strand.
AAAAGGGTTTCTTAATGAGCAAAAAAAAACACCCCATGGGTTAGTGTTTTCTAACAAAAGGGGTGCAGTTCTCCATACAGTGTTCATTTTAAAGCCAACAAGGTATATCAATCTTGATAGCAAGTCTCATATTCATCCTTCATTAATAAACTTTTACAAGCTAATCCAGTTTCGTGATAAATCTCTTTCCCAATATCTAATTCGACACTTCTATTTAAATCTGGATTATTTGAATCGTTATTTAAAATAGAAAGGGTATCTTCATCCACCCATTTAATCATAATATCTCTTTTGGCATCACTATAATAAACAGTTTTCACTTTATTTTTCTCATGATTGTAGGTAATTTCAACCCATACATTAACACCACCTGCTGCCCCACCGTATAGTTCATAATAGGCATTAGCCGTATATTCTTCGGTTGGTGATAATATAGGGCCAGGTCCCGCTTGGACCGAAGTTCGGTCAATTTCACTAAATGTAAAAAAGTACATTTCATAAATATAAATGAAGGAAACTATAACAATCCCAGATAATGTTGCAATCAATAATTTTTTAGGGAAAGGTCTCTTTCTAATCAAAGAACCTACTATAAAAGCACATAAAATCAAGAATAATATAACGGTAATGAAAGTTAGTAAAATACCGACTAGAATTAAAATTGTAATCCCCCGTTCTTTATGAAGATTCATGAAAACATATTGACTTAATTTTGATAAACACATATGTTTGTATTCAATTAAAAAAGTATTATTCCTCCCTGGGTTAATATAAAGAACAAAAATAAAGGTACAACATTAAAGTTGCACCTCTACATCGATTACTTCTTTATCTTTACAAACTTTCGTTTACCTACCTGTAGTATTAATCCATCCGTAATAGACACTATTAATTTAGGATCCTCTACTCTTTCTCCATTTATTTTTACTCCTTTGTTTTCAACCATTCTTCGTGCTTCACTTTTTGAGTTTAGTAATTGTAAATCAACGAGTAAATCAATCACTGGTGTTTCGCCGTTTCCGTTCCATTTCACCTCTGGCATCTCATCAGGTAATGTCCCTTCCTGGAAAACAGAGACGAAATGCTGCTCTGCTTTAATTGCTTCTTCCATGCCATGGTACATTCTAACAATCGTTTTACCTAATAACATTTTCGCATCCCTCGGGTGTAAGGATCCTGCATTTAGGTCTTCTTTTACTTTTTGAATTTGTTCTGGAGTAAAATCTGTGATTAGTTCAAAGTATTTAACCATTAGTTCATCGGGAATAGACATGGCTTTTCCGTACATTTCTTGCGGTCTTTCATCAATCCCGATGTAGTTGTTCTTTGATTTAGACATCTTTTCTACACCGTCAAGACCCTCTAATAATGGCATTAACAAAGCCACTTGTTTCTCTTTTCCAAACTTTTCTTGGTAATGCCTTCCCATTAAAATGTTAAAGTGCTGGTCTGTTCCACCCAGTTCTATATCGCAGTCTAGCATCACTGAATCATAACCTTGCATTAGAGGGTAAAAGAATTCGTGCAGAGAAATTGGTTTGCCCATAGCAATTCGTTCTTCAAAGTCATCTCGCTCTAACAAGCGTGCTACCGTTATTTTCCCTGCAAGCTGAATGACATCTTCAAAATTCAACGTTGATAACCATTTAGAATTGTAATGTAGCTCAACCTTTTCCATATCAATAATCTTTGCAAATTGTTCGAAATAGGTTTGCGCATTATGCTTTACTTGCTCATCCGTTAGCTGTTTTCTTGCAACTGATTTACCAGTTGGGTCACCAATTTTACCAGTGAAATCCCCAATTATAAGTTGAATGATATGTCCGTTCTCCTGAAACTGCCTCATCTTGTTTAGGACAACCGTATGTCCTAGATGAACATCTGGCGCTGAAGGATCTAGTCCTAACTTAATCTTAAGTGGTTTATTTTCTAATACTGACTTTGCTACTTTATTTTCTAGCTCTTCAGCTGGAATAATTTCTTGAACTCCTTGGCTGTACATCGTCATTTGTCTCTTTACTTCTTTTATTTGTTTCTCGTTTAATTGTTCCAGTACATGACTCATCCTAATTTCCTCCCAAAAATAAATATAAAAAAACCACATCCCTAAAAAATAAAGGGACGTGGTTAACTTTTACACGCGGTACCACCCTAATTGAAGGATCAACAAATCCTCCCACTTAAGCGAGTTAACGGCTCGACCGTTCTTTGCTTATCCACAAAGAAAGCTCAAGGAATGTAATTCGTGTTATCTATGTATCGGTTTGCACCAACCACCGACTCTCTGTACACAGGGAGATAACTACTACTGGGTTTCCTGTCATTGCAGCTACAATATTTTATTGTTATTAAAAGTTATTATCTCTAATAACCGTTCTAAGTAATTTAGTTATTTCTATTTGCTCATTTGTTGAAAGGCTTGCAACAATTTCAACTTCTCCTTTATGGAACCGAGGGTAAAGTTGCTCCATTACTTGCTTACCCTTATCAGTTAGTGCAACATAGGTAATTCTTCGATCTCTATTGTCTGTTTTCCTAAAACAAAGTTCTTTATTTTCGAGGGTTTTGGTTATATTACTGACAGTGGCTTTTGAAACACCTGAAGACTCCGCTAGCTTCTTTGTCTCAACTGATTCCCATATCCACAAATCATAAAGCATGGAAAATGCAGTCCATGATAATCCGTATTCTGATAAAACTTCCTGCTCCATTTTGTTCTTTAACCCTTGGGCAACACGATATAAATTAGTTACTACAGCAATTGCATCAAGATCTAGAGATTCAATAGGTATTTGCGTTAAACGATTAATGGTATCAATTTCTTCAGGTAGAAGTTCTCCTTCATTTTTATAGGAATGAATTAGAATCCCTCCTTTTTTCTGAATCATTAGCTATGAAACGATATTAACAAATAGATCTGGATTATGCAAGCAGGCTTCTAAAGTAAATTTCTTTATTCCAACCTTATGCTTCTCCAGTTTTTTTGGGGAGGCAGTAAAATAGGAGATTACCTTTAAACTTTGTTATAATATGACCACTATGTAGCATTCGTTTTTATCAACAAGGAGTTGAATATGGAATTATGGAAGATAACGTGTTTGAAGAGATGGCAAAAAGATATGATACAGAACCAAGAGTGGAATTAGCAAAAGTAGTTGCAAATGAAGTGAAATCCGAATTACAGAATTGTCAATCAAAATCCTTACTTGACTATGGGAGTGGGACGGGGTTAGTTAGTTTAGAATTATCAGATCTAGTAGAATCTGTATTGTTAGTAGATTCCTCTAAACAAATGTTGGAGGTTGCCAAAGCTAAAATTTCTAGCAGAGGAATTTCCAATTCAAACGTGCTTTTTTCTGATTTCACTGGGGAAACACCTGAACTAAAGGCAGACATCATTTTAATGTCATTAGTTCTCCTTCATATCCCAGATACGAAGAAAATTGTACAAGAACTGTTCAATATTTTAAACGATGGTGGAAAACTAATTATTGTTGATTTTGATAAAAATGATCATATCAATCATCCAAAAGTTCATAACGGTTTTTCGCATGAAGAACTGAAAAATATTTTGTCCGAAGTTGGCTTTCATTCAATAGAAATGAAGACATTCTACCACGGTAAAAGTATCTTTATGAATCAAGATGCCTCCATGTTTATATCCAACTGTATCAAGTGATTTACTCTTTGTTCACACATAAAAAAGAACCACTCCTATCAAGGAGAGTCTTTGACCTCTACATAGGTTTGGGATCCCGATTGATGTGACTGGTTCTTTGGACTTTGGATTATTGTTAATTGGACTTAAGATGTTCTTCTAAACAATCTACGGTAGTTACCCCATGCCAAAACTAACATTAGAGTTTGATTAGACCACTACTAACCATTAAAAAATTTAAGACAATATGCCATATGATTGTTGGAAAGATACTATTGGATCGAACGGTGAGGCCTCCGAAAAACAAACCTCCTAATGCGAAGAACATACAACTGATCCAAGAGAATCCAAGTGAGTAATGTTGTAATCCAAATCCAATACTTGTTATGATCACAGCCCATTTGTCTCCTACTTGCTCTGAAAATAGTTTGAGTAGTAAACCTCTCCATATGACTTCTTCAAGTGTTGCATTAATAACCGAAAATAGCAGTATTCCTAGTAAGGCACTTCTAATAAATTCAAGATGATCCATATAAAAAGGTAGAAGGGACAAAATATTGATTGATATGGCAATCATCAGAAACTTACTTATAGTAGTGTTATGGAATCCAGTCCATATAAATGGAAACCAAATAAGATTATTCCATTCAGGTTTTTTCCAATAAAGGGATACCTTTCTTCCTAGAAACAGAAATACAATAATAAGTGGAATGATTAAGAGTATAAGATAAACTCTCTCTAAGACAGAAGGCTCTAGATTCCAATGTGACCTGGCATATAAATATAAGTAAAATCCGAATCCCAATGAAAGAATTGTGAGCATAAATTGTTTAATATTCTTATCTGCTTTAAGAAAGAAGAAATAGGTTAGAAGACTCCAGGTTAGTAAAATTAAATAATTATTTATTTGGAGTACGACAATCATGGAAGCAAAGAATATCAGACAAATAAATTTAATAGATTGTTCATTTAAACCTGAAAAGCGACTCATCTTTATAAGGTCCTTCCGCAAACTCATTTTGGTTACGCTCATTGCCAGTTGATATTCCTACGTAGAATGAACTTAATCCACACCAATGAAAAAAGTAAAATTATAGTTAGTAATGTTCTTTTAAGAAATCTTGAATCTCATTATATATAACGACAAGATCACCTTCTGATGGAAAGTGTCCCATATCATAGATTTTACATGCTGTTAAATTTGGAATGATATTGTTAGCAACCTTGCTTATTTTGCTAGCAGGGAAGAACACATCCTTTTCACCTGTAATGACTAAGGTTGGTGCTTTGTAATTGTCCTTTACGATGGATAAACCGAATCCATAATTCAATAGCGATTAAATTCCCCATCCAACTTAGCCAAATAGCTACAATATACCCAATTGTAAAGTGATCAATGGAATAGCCGACAATCGCAGACCACATTCGAAATGTGATGGCTGCAAATGTAACCGCATAGCTCCGATACATCCATTCCTCATGAAGAACCAGTTGTTTTTTGCGAATATATTGATAGGCTTTAAAAGTCGTATACAACCACGCTAGATCTAAGCATAAAAATCCAAGGATGGCGAAAATTCCTCCATGTGCGTAAAACGATAAATAGATCCCCACTGTAGAACTAATCAGAATCATGAGGACGTAAGCTTTTCCTAAATTCCGATGAAGAAGTAAGTTCCGATTTCTCAGCTTTTTTATAAATAAAAATGGCCCCATAATCAAAGGAAGAGCAGCTGTTACTATATGAATATACAATGCTATGTTCCATAACCCATTTTTCATTTCAAACATTACCATTCCTTCTCTAATAAGGATGGCGTTGGTCTCAACGGGATCTAATACAAAATAACGAACAATTGCCGATATTGCTAAAACAAACGTTAACAAAAAAATTAATACAAACCCTATTTTCTTCATCATTTTGTTCGTCTTTCCCCTCAAGTAATTTCCAGTTATATCTATATATTACTAAATAGTTCTAGGAGATTGGTAGTATTTTCTTAATAAGGCCCCTCACTTCACCCTAACCTAATGCAGGACATAAAAAAGAAGGAGCTTTTGCTCCCTCTGCCTATTATTACTATACTTTAGCTACATACGCACCTAAATGCTTGTTCAGTAATTAAAATTTATATTCTATATCCAGAATATCCTCAATCTCTTCTTGAATTTCTTTATTTACTGAAAGTGCACGTTTCTTTCTTAATTCAAGATCCATTCCTTTATCAATAAACTGATTGGTATGTTTGTCAAAACACTCAAAACAAATCGAGTAGAATTCTTTTTTCTCTTTCTTTAAAAAATCAAATTCCCATGTCTCAAGTTCTAAGTAACTTACTTTATCTTTTGTTTCTTTATCACATATTTCACAGGTAGGTTTCATAATAAAGATTTCCTTTCATACGATTCTTTTATTTTTTGGCTAGCTGACGGTCTCTGATTCTCTTTAGACGGCCGTGATATTTTAAGATATTCTCTTGTGATTGTTTAGCCTCTTCGCTAGTAGGTTGTAGGTTAGCAATATCCCAATACGTGACAATCACATCAAGTACCTGGTCAAAGTATTGAAGTGGGCCATAATTGGCATCAATCGCAATGGTTTTCATTCTTTCATTGAAGTCAGGCATCACCGCACCAGGCATCGAGAAATTAATAATGACATCTTCAAAGAAAACAATGAAATTCGGATCAAGCTCAAGATGTGCTTTCACTGTGTCACGATAAAATGCATAATGAAGGGCTTCATCTTTTGCTAAACGTCGAAGTAGTGTCGCTAAATCTTTATCATGCGGAGCAGCTATTTTTGCTACATTATTATAAAAAACGAGTGTGGCTAACTCTTGTAATGACGTATAGGCCATCGTTGCTAGTGGGTTCGTAAAATCTGGAAACCAACCACTTTCCACAACTCTTTTTCTCAACTCATGTAATCTTTTTGGATTCACATTTCGTGTCACTAATAGGTATGTTTCCAATAAGCTAGAGTGCTGGTCTTCTTCAGCGGTCCAAGTACGAACGAAGTCATTAATGACTTCCATTGAGTTTTTAAATGTATAGTCCAGATGCGAAGTATACCAAGGTAAATTAACCTCTGTCAGTAACGCTGTTTCAATGGCTACAATCACACCCTCTGGAAGTGTAACTTGACTTTCCTCCCAAGGAACTCGCTTGAAAGACATAGCCTTGTCCCATGGAATAAATTCATGATAACTCCAATCAATATTGGCAGAACGGTCCTTATGTAATTGATACAATTCTTTAATGCGTGGTTCTAAACGTATATCTAAATCAGAATTTAACATGATATTCTCCTTACCTACTTTGTTTTTTATAGCTATTCTAATTATCCCTCAATAGGAATCTAGTAGAAAGTGACATATGAAGGGTATCATATATGATAAATGTCACTAGTTTTCTAATTAGCTATCTTTTTTAAAGGCCTTGTTAAAACTCGGTGTTGATTTTCGTTACAGGTGGACATTATATTAGCCCACTTGGTACCATCACAATTCTTATTTATTTTCTAAAATTAAAGTTCCACTCGGATTAACTAACTGAGATCTGTTATGAGGCAACTTTCCTTTTCCCTACTGCTCTTCCCAGTTCCAAAATGCTACTTCATCTACTTCCAACTCAGCAATCCATTCTTCATCCTTTAGTTTTAAAATCTCTTTTGTAGGGCCTGTGATTACTGCTCCATAGTGCTGGAATCCATTCTTGTTGAGATAGTCAATTCGTTCATCCAGTTCAAGTTCATGGAATACTAGATTGTTCGCTTTTCTCTCATTAGGCTCTAGAAAGGCTAACGTCTTCATGAATTGCTTTTGAAGCACTTCTTGGTCACCCGTTTCATATTCCGGTGAAGTAGCACCTTCAGATATCACTTTTGGACCAAACCATCCACCCTCTTCTATCTTTCGGTCCGTGACAATAAAATCATCTTCATGCCAGATTGGATAGCTTGGAAATCCGATCGGTTCAAAAACGATTCCTTCATTAAAACCTGTTGTTTCTCTTCCTGTATCAACAGCTAACCAAAGTAGGTCCATGTTTTTCCCTTCAAATGAATCAAATACTTCCTTTGTTTCAAGTAGTTTAGAAAAGGATACATAAGCAGAAACGACTGTCCCATCAGAGATCTCCTCTAGTTGTGACCAATCCGACATCCCTCTAGAACCCATACCTGGATACGTAAACGCTGGTCGATCCTGAGAAACCCTTCCATAATGTTGTTCTTCCGGAATAGCCATCATCGAAAATAGAAAATTCACTTTCAACTCTCCGACCTCGATGCGATCATGCCCTACCATTTTACTTAAATCTCGTGTCGCCTCTAAACCAAAATAGGCTTTCGTGTTTGTACTCGTCCCCCCTAGATAACCATAGGGATTCGTAACCGTAAGCGTGTGATCAATCACGTTTCGTAACACTTCAAGTCGGTCAGGCTTTCCCCACGAATAATAAATACCCGTAAATATACCTGATAACATGGTGAATGCTATAAATAATAAGAGTGCGGTTAACGCTGTTTGAATTCTAGCATTCCATTTCCCTCGTCTTAAGATTTTTTTCTGCTTCTTATCGTTTACATTATTTTTTTTAGCGTGATCTTCTGGCTGATCATTCTCTTGCAAAAATTCCTGATATTCTTCTAGCTTCTGTAACTCTTTTTCAAAGGCTTCCAACTCTGCTTCAGATAACTCGCCTTTTTCATAGGCTTCTAGTTTCCGTTTAAATTCATCACTCATTTTCTTCCGCCTTTCTGCGCCTAATCGCCTGCCTGCCTCTAAATAACAATACTTTAAAATGACTTTGTTGGATGTTCATAACCTCTGCCCCTTCCGTCTGAGACAATCCATGGAAATCATGGAGCAGCACCGCGAATTTATGTTTTTCTGGCAAGCTGTCTAACAGCATAACAATTTCACTAATTTCTTCTTTTAAAACGATAGTATCCAACATAACCTTCTTCTGGTCGAAGAGATTTGAGAAGAAACCTTGTTCCTTTATTACCATTCGTTTATGCTTCCGGTAATAGTCGATGTAAGCTCGGTACGCCACAGAAAACAACCAGGATTTAACGGTTTCCCCATCGTAATGTTCAATATTAAGGTGAGCCCGAAAAAAAGTTTCCTGAACTAAGTCTTCTGCGGTGTGGTGATCATGACTAAGGGAGAGTAGGAAACGATAAATATCTTGAAAATAATGATTATAAATACTGTCAATAGATTTCACTTGCTCCCCCCTTCATAGATAAAACGGTTGAGATACAAAACGGTAACAAGAAAATGAATTATTTTTTGGAATGAATACTGATTTAGGGTAATGAAATTATAACAAAACAAGCTTATCATAGTTGGACCTATTCATGATTTCTACGTTTTAGTAAATGCTAAAGTAAAGAGTCTTAGTTAACTTGAATGAAACCTTAAAGAAAGGGAGATTCCATTGTCTAGCATCCTTCTTATTTTCTTATTACAGATTATACTGGTACCAATCCTATCCCTCCGGATTATTTTTGTTGTGAAGAATATGATCCTACCTGCTGCTATTTTTGGATTTTTAGAAGCATTAATTTATGTGTTTGGGTTATCTATCGTCCTTAGCGGAGAGCAAAGTATAGCGGAGATGCTTGTATATGCAACAGGATTTTCAGCAGGTATCTATTTAGGAGGAGTTATTGAAAATAAATTAGCATTAGGGTACACAACCCTGACCGTCAATTTATTGAATAAGAACATGGAGCTTGTCTCAAATCTTCGTGATAATGGATTCGGGGTGACGGTATTTGAAGGAATGGGAAAAGAGAGTATTCGCTATCAGCTTCAGATTTTAACGAAGAGAAATGTGGAGGATAAATTAATCAATATAATTGAACAATACGAGCCTTATGCCTTTATGATTTCCTATGAGCCTCGGAGATTTAAAGGTGGCTATCTTCTAAAATCGATGAAAAAGAAAAGCAAAAAATAATACATACATAGTATTAGTTCAACCATCCTTATTATTATCACCATTTACATATAAATAGTTAAAACGCTTAGGACTTTAAGTTCCTAAGCGTTTATTTTGCGGCATTTTCTACATAACTCTAACTTTGTTCCTCAAAGTTACTTAAGAAGGAATTTTTCTATTGTCCTATGTTCTATTTGGGTATCAGTATAGATGAAAGATACTTCATCCCCACCATTAATAGACGCCAATTGTTTCTTTGCTTCATCTGTTAGTTGGAAAGGAGTTAATGAACCATCCATTGTAATTTCAACTAAACCATTTTCAAGTTCACCGTTATAAACTCCTTTACCCTCAAGGTTTAAATCCTCTATTCCATCCTTCGACTTCACTTCTTCTGCTGAAACCTTATTTCCAGCTAGCTTCAGATCCTCAATCCCACAACCAGTTAACAAGCCTACACCCATTACACAAACAGAACTGAATAATACCATTTTCTTCGTTAATTTCATTTTACACCCTCCGTTAATTCCTATTTTTTCCAATCAACTATTTAGACTAATGATTGTTAGAGTTTGTTACAGAGGAATATAAAATTTTAATATTGAAATTAAACAATCCAGAAATTAAGATTATAAAAAATGCTTAGGATTACTATGTCCTAAGCTTGTCCAACATTATATTGAATTAGTGTGAGTCATTATCATAATAAATTACTAATTTAGCGGTATGCTCTTTCGGAAGTTACAAGAAACATCTGATCTAATTTTGCCATTATGATTAATTCTCGGACAAAAGAATCCTCAATAATCAGTTCCACTACTTTTGCAGAATCTTTAATTGAATTTTTTAAAGTCACAAGCAGTCCTATCCCTCTGCAATCCAAATCCGTAACTTTCCTAAGATCAATCACATATCTCTTCGCTTCTTGGTTTAAGGTAGTTAATAAATCATGCTGTATAAAAGAAGTAGTGCTAGTCCGTAGCTTCCCAAACAGGGTAAAGATTTGCTTTTCTTCTAACATTTCTGCACGGCAATTATGTGTCATGGTCTATCTCTCCTATTTGTTTGGTTTCTTACTATATTTTTCGATAAAGTGGATAGGTTTCTGAGGGTAAGTAGGAATGATAGAGATAAAAAAAATGGCACAGGTTTTTGCCTGTGCCACAAAATATAATGATTATGTAGAATTATAATGTGAAAGAAAACATGCTATATGGTTCTGGTAGATCGCCTTTACCAGCCTCTTGAGAGACAGAATAGCTTATAGTTGTTGCTACAGCAATTACCACTAATAAAATTGAAATTTTCTTAACTAAGCTCTTCATTCAATTCACCTCCTTTAACTAATAAGTTTCCTTAATAATTCATTAGCACTCTTATATTGTCTGTTTCTTTCATAATAGGAAGCTAGTAGTTCGATATATTCTTTTACTGTATCAATTTCATTTTTAGCTTCAAAATGAGGAATTGCTACATTAATTAGATAATTCTCGAAGAGCTCTTCATTCTCTTGCTTTTGGATGAAATACTTTAATACAGTGAATTTAACACGATAATCCTGATCTTGGTTTTCTACTGCATTTTCAAATCCCTTTTCTAGCCAATCAAACGCAAGTTTAAATTCTTTTTGCTTGTAATATTCCGTAGCTAGTAGGTGCATAGTGCTTGTCTTTGAAGAGTTATCCTCCTTTGTTACAAGGGATTCAAAATAATATTGAATAGCTTTAGCAGAGTCTCCCTCTTCTGAGTATAATAATCCAAGATTATGGTAAACTTTCCCCCTTAGAAGAGAGTTAGTTCTTGATGTATGTTCTAAAATTTCATTAAAATAAACTTTAGCTTTCTTGTATTCACATAATTTAATATAGTTAAGCCCTAGCAACAACTTACAATTTGTAACAAGTTCATCTTTTTCTTTCTTAATAAATATATCTATAGCTCGGTTAATATAAAACGTTGAAATAGAGATTTGGTCTAACTCATGATATGCAAGAGCTAAATGGTAATATACTTCTTCTTTGTCTTCTTCTAAGTACCTCTCTGCCAATAGGTAATATTCTATTGAATCCTGATAGCTTCCATATAAATATTGATAGAGTCCGCAATACCGATAGAAATACTGAGCTGTCCATTCAGATTGATAATTAATATGTGATGCTACCTCAATAAAGAAAGTGTCAGCCTTTAATTTATCTCTATTCATAATAGCCAATCTTAATTCAAATAGAGCCTTTATTAAGTAAGCTTCCGGCTCAATAAGATTAGGAAAATGACTCATAATTTCATTGAACTTAAGTTCAGCTTTCTCTTTATCTCGGTCTCTTATAATACTATGCAATCTATCAAACTCTGTCTTTATCATTTCTAAATTATCATCTTGTTTATCTATCTCTTCACTGGATATACCTAGTCTTTCGCAAAACTTATCTAGAACTTCTGTACTAGGTTCTGCTATTCCATTTTCTATTTTTGAGAGATAAGATATTGAACAGATTCCCGCGGCCATCTCACTTTGCGTGATCTTCTTCTGTGTACGGATATATTTGATATTTTTACCTATCCCATACTTATTCCTCATTTCTGAATCTTTAGTCACTTTTATTATAGCAGATTATAATTGGAAAAGTATAGGAAATTTTTTAAAAATTTCCTATACTTAAATAAGGAAAATGATATTATTTTTCCTAACTTTATTTTTATAACTTTTTTCAAATAACGAAAGAGGAGATCCATAAACTAGTGGTATCTCCTCTTCTAATTACTTCCTATCAATACATTTTAGAATTGGTTATGACTTCGGTAACCCTGGTGGTGAATAATACGGTGGTACTTTGATCCAGCCTCTTTTTCGGAGAAGTGTTTTAGTAGTAGCACCGAAAGTTAACAGCTCCGCGTAAAATTCTGTCCATATTAATCCAACATCTGATCTGATTGACTGAGAATTACCTAAGGCGCATTCCATACCAGCAGCTGCAACTTTTAGAGATACCCCATTTGCAATCTCATCATCCGTAAACTTCACGCCTAGTGGAATTTCATTTGGCTCTGATAGTGGTTTTTTCTTTGGGCCAGGAGGAAGTGGAATTCCTTCTTTTTGCATAAAACTTGATAACCTTTGGGATTGACTTTCGCATAGTTTTTTCGCATCCACAAGTAATTCTTTTACTTCATCGTCTGTAGTTGTGTTTAGACCTACTTCCTCATATCTAATGGCCTCATCAAGAACCGTTAAGTACGTCCAAAAACTCATTACTTCTCCTACATGTAGTGGTGCCTTATCTTCATGATCAACGATTGTTTTTAACGTATTCCAAACTGCTTCAAAGGGATTAGACAATTGTACACCTCCAACTATTTTCAACTTTTATTATGATTTGTAACACCCGAAAAATAATTCCAAAAATAAGTGATTCATCTAAATTTATTAAGAAAAGGAATTTTAAATAAATCCACATACAAAAAAGCTCAGGGGTGAAAAACTACTCCCTAAGCTTTGTGTTTGCTACTAGTCAACTAACCAACACTCTTATAACGTACTGGTTTCTTACCCGTTTCACCGATAAGATCCTTCAAATCATTTCCGGATGGATTCTGGAATACTTTTAGCTCGAATTCACTTGCCACTGCTAATAAGTGATCAAAGATATCAGATTGAATGGATTCGTAAACTTCCCATCTGATGTCTTTCGTGAATGCATAGATTTCAATTGGTAACCCATGTTCACTAGGAGGTAGCTGTCTCACCAATAAAGTCATCTCCTGGTTAATTCCTGAATGATGTTTTAGGTAATTATGGATATAGGCTCTAAACACTCCGATATTTGTGAGCGATCTTCCATTTACACGATTTTCTTCATACATATCAAATCTTGCGTTGTACTCAGAGATCTCTCTTTCTTTTGACGAAACATAATCTTTTAGATAGTGAATTTGTTTACATTTCTCGAGCATCGTTCCCGAACAAAAAGAGATGCAGCTTGTATCTAGTAGGATGGAGCGCTTGATTCTACGTCCACCTGAGCTCTCCATTCCTCTCCAGTTAATAAAGGAATCTGAGATGAGCGCATAACTTGGGACACTCGTAATCGTTTTATCGAAGTTTTGAACCTTTACGGTATTCAAAGAGATATCAATGATATTCCCATCTGCTCCGTACTTTGGCATTTCAATCCAATCTCCAACCCGAACCATATCATTGGCAGCCAATTGTATACCTGCTACAAGTCCTAACAACGAATCTTTAAACACTAACATCAAAACAGCTGAAAGAGCTCCAATCCCGCTTAGTAGAATGAGTGGACTCTCTCCCATCAGGTTCGAAATGACGAGAAGACCACCTAGTATTAACACCATAATATTAACAACCTGAATATACCCCTTGATTGGTTTAATCTTAGATATCTCATAGGTCTGGTAAATATCATTAATGGTTGTTAATAGGGCATGGAAAACCATTAGACTTACGATAATGAGATAAGTAGCAGCACCCTTTTCAATCATCATTTGATAGTCCGGTAAAGTCGCAGCGAAATAATAAATAATAATCGCCGGAACAATATGTGATAGTTTATCGAATACCTTTCTCTTCAGCACCATTGTTGCCCGTGGGAATTTACTCTTTGAAACATAGTGGGTGATCAGTCGGATGACCACCTTTTTCGAGATAAAATTGGCAATGATGCAAATGATACCTATAAAAAGAACCATTATGGTTATAGAAAGATACTTAGCTAAAGCTGGAGCGAGCTCCCAATCAACTAACAATTGTTGAATATATTTCATCAACTTTCCTCCTTCTGTAGGACTCTAGGTGAATAGACAACTAAAACACAAAGAAACTAATCATGACAGCCACTTGTCCAATTAGCTCTTTTTTAAGTTATATGGTGATGGTTGTCTATTTATAACCATTAAGAAGGAAAAGAGATCGAATTTAAATAGGTAGGTGTTCCCTGTCCCTACTTCAGATCATCGATAGAAACAACATCTACAATGTGTAGAGAATCTCCCGAGAATATACAAAACATATCTATAACATCATTTTGCTGCTTAGTATTTCGTATCACCAATCCTTCGTACCCATGACCCATAAGATATTTACGAAATTCAGTATTGGCTTCTTCTTTATTTAAAAGGATGGCTTGATCCTTCCAGGTTAGCTTTCTTTTTTTTGAACCTAAATAATCACAATAGTTGTCACGTTCCCTCATGAATAAATCATATGAATCCTCGGTATTTGATTGATACTCCTTAAGATTTAGTTCATCAAAATACACTTTATAAATCCATCCTCTAACTAGCCGGTCCACCTGTACTACTTTAGGTTCTCCATCCTCCCAAAATTCTGTGTCTGACTCTTTAGTAACCGTTTCAGTTCCTACAGCATTAGGTTTCTCAGAATTAATATCAGATGTAAACCAAAATCCGATCGTATTGATATCATCCCTTAAATGCTGAACTACACTTTCTTGATTAAAGCTTTCAAATTTTCTTATCGAACCATGATAAACGATCAACAGCATGCCAACCTTTCTAAAGAAATTAACTAGTAAACTTTAAACACACCGAACATGCCCTTATTTCATTTAATAATCTTTGATATTTTTTTAAGTTTAACAACCTTTCTTCATTTAATACCCTAGAAATAGCAAAACGCTTAGGATCAACTGACTCCTAAGCGCTGAATTGCTATTTTCACTCACTCAATATGTCTTAATCCTTCTGATAACCATTTACGAAGTACTCTATTGTTTCCAGCTCTTCTTCATTTAGTTCTCTATTTTGAATATGCTTATAGCTTGATTTTATCTGCTCGGGATCACCTTTATATTGCTCAGTTAGTGTAGCTACAGCCTTTAGCAAATTAATTTCTTGCATGTATTCATTTCGATCAATTGCTTCACCATGGGATAGGATGTATGTCTCTGCATCGAATATCTCTAGTTCTTGGATTAATGTTAACGTGCGTTTTGTTGTATAGTTCCTCTTAGCAGAAAAAATATCTGGATAAATACTATCCCCGAGAAATAATATCTTTTCTTCCTTAACATAAACAACAACCGAGTCTTGTGAATGGTCTCCCCCTACATGCTTCAACACACATGTGACATCTCCTAGGTCTATTTCAAGCTTTTGGTCAAACGTGATTTTCGGTAAGACAATATGTATATCTCTATCTGGACCAAATTCTTCTTTTATACAATTCGCACAGAATTCAATCTCTAGTCCGTCTTTAACACGTTCATCTAAAGCCTCATCTGTCCATTCATAATCGAGCAGTTTAGTCATTTCTTCTTTAGTCAGTGAGGATGAAATAGACACTACATCCTTTAGAGCCGACATTCCCAAAATATGATCCCAATGCCAATGAGTTAAAACAAGGAAATTGGGCTTTAATATATTTTGTTCTGCTAACTTTTCTAAAAATAATCTGGTATGTGCTTCTGAATTACCAGCATCAATCATCACGTTCATTTCCTTGCCTATAACCATCGCTAAAATCGGTCTGTCCGTTTCTGAAACAGGAGTCATATACCAAAATGAATCGCCTATTCTTTTTAATTCCTGCATAATAGTTACCTCCATTTACGCTAAAAAGTATTACTTTTCTTTCACTTTTCCTTCACTATACTTCCTTTATCAGAATAGAAAATCAACCTCGCTATTTTATTCTTAAGGTTCCATAAGGGGAGCACACAGAATAACTTTGAGTTCTTTTACGTAACCTAAGTTTGTTTAGGGGGTGAAACGAACATGGCTAATCAAGATAAAAACAATAAAAATGTTTCAGAAAATATTAAAGAAACAGCTGGTGCTGCATTCCATTCGATCCACCAAGGATTAGAAGCCACAGAGAATGCCGCAATGAATGCTGTAGATGCAACTGCAAAAGCAATTAGCAATGTAACTGACAAAGATAAGAATGCGAATAAGCGGAACGATTAAATAACGCCATTATTTGGCGTTATTTTATCTATCTGTTCTTAATTTCAGCTTATTTTAACTAGTGAGAACATAATTAGGTCATGAAACGCTCCTCTTGAGAATTGATAATCTCTAAGCATCCCTTCTTCTATAAACCCTAGCTTTGTTAGTACCTGCTGTGAAGGGAGATTTTCTCTTCTTACCGTTGCACCTATACGATGAATTTCAGTTTGGTCAAAAGCATAGCTTATAACTGTCTTTAATGCTTCTGTTACATAGCCTTTACCCCATTCTGATTTAGTAATCTCATAACCAATCTCTACTCTTTTATGATGGGCATTCATATTATGAAATCCTATTGAACCAATAAGATGATTGGTATCTGCATGGGCAATCCCCCACCGTATAGCTTTCTTTTCTTCATATCCTGTTTGGAATTGGGTAACAAGCGAAATAGCTTGTTGAATGCTTGTAAAAGATTCAATTCCATAAAATTCAGTTACTTCATCATCAGAAAAATATTCATATATATTTTCAGCATCTTTTTCAAAAATTGGTCTTAATTTTAGCCGTTCTGAATGTAGAACCGGAAATTGATTAAAAAGATTTTGCATCTAACTGCTCACTACTTTCTAATATTAAATTATAGCCAAACCAAATAAAAAAGCAGTTCATGTGGGTACTAGTATAGAAATTATACACCAATACTGAACTACTAGTTTATGACTCTATGCTTTTCTCTTATTATGAGGTTGATCTGCTAGGATCACAAAGGAGATTTATGGTCTCTATTCTGGTTCGCTTTCTTCTGCGCCTGCCAAGTGTTAATCATACTAGGAACACCCGCCACCATACTCACGATAAAACTCCACATGACATAACGCCAATCCCCTGTAAAAAGAGACACACCTATAAAAAACACTAATTGACCGACAAGTGCAAACCATGAAGCCACCCAGGCAAGCTTTAGATTTTCTTTCATTTCCAGCACTCCTTAGTAAGAGAGTAATATATGTTATGTAATATGTATGTAATCATTCATTCTTAAATATACGCCTACCTCATCAGTAGGAGGTTTTCTTACTTGCCCACCCAGCGATTAAATAAATCAATCATTTCCTTAAACTCCGTTTGTTTATCTACAACGCTATGTTGCAAGTCTTGGGTTATAACGCTTACTCGATCTACTTCTTCCGTTATATTACCTGCACTGTTATTTACTTTCTTAATGGCCTCATCTACGTTAGCTGCTAATTTCCTTACTTCATCGGCAACAACTTTGAACCCTCTTCCTTGTTCGCCTACACGTGCTGCTTCAATCGCTGCATTTAATGCTAGAATATTAGTCTGTGCGGAAATATGACGAATCGTATTAGAGATTTCGAGAATAGATTTCGTGTGCGTTTTAAGTTCGTGGATTGCCTTAATTTTTTCTGCTGTATTCTGTTCAACTACCTCTACAAGCTCAACTGGTAATTCTTTTAACTTAGACATAATGTCTAATGTCTCGTTTTCCCGTTCGGTAATGTCAGTTGCAATCTTAAGAACACCACTCACATTTCCCACTTCATCCACAATAGGGATATAGGTAGCTTCTAACCATAGAAGTTGGCCTGCCTTGTTTACCCTTTGAATTTTTTCTTGGAATTTCTGGCCTTTTAATAGATTATTCCAAAGATCATCATATTCCTTGCTTCTAGCATAATCTGGCGTACAAAACTCTTTATGCTTCAGTTTATACATCTCTTCTGGCTTATACCCCATTGCATTTGCGAATAGTTCGTTAACCCAGATTACTTCCCTATTCAAGTTAAATTCAATCATAGCTAGGTTTGATTCTAGAGAGAATAGAACGGATTCATGATCGAATACTTGAGAACTTCTTTTGCTAATGGTACTAGTCATAATAGTCTCCTTTGTTCATATAAAATCTAGTATAAAAGTCATAGTAGTATAGTAACATATCTCTAACTTATCACTACTAATTTACAAGAATAAAATAATAGACTATCATGCAAGTAATTTTATTAAGACGACCGAACAGGAGAAATAAGCTGAAGGTATGAATCATTCCCTACAGGTATTACTAATATAGGCCGCATCGTCCCTTGGAAACATAACTGTACTTCCACTTCCTTGATGGCCTTTAAGGCATCCATCATAAAGTTTCCATCAAGAGTGATGGTTAACTCTCCATCTCCTAATATCTTCTTTACAGGTTGGGTTTCTTCGATTTGTCCCATTTCGGTAGATTTGGTGGCCATTATAATTTTTGAACCCTCACTAAGTCGAAAGTTAATATTGTTATTTTTCCATTCGCTTGCAAATATACTAGCCCTGTCAATACCTCTTAATAGTTGATTCGTATCAAGTGTTATAATCGTGCTTGTCTCTTCTGGAATTAAACTCGATACATTCGGATAAACTCCTTCTATTAATCTGGAATATAAAGATAAGTTATGAGATTTAAATAAAATAGTCGTCTCGTTCGCGAAAATATTAATATCGGTTTTATTACTTCCAAATAGTTTCACAAACTCATGTAAAGCCGAACTAGGAACAATAAATGAGCCCCTTAACTCAGAGCTAACTTCACATTTCCTTAAGGCTAGTCGATGAGAATTGGTTGCTACACAAGTAAGTAAATCTTCTTCGAATGAAAAGTTTACCCCTGTAAGGACTGGTCGTGTTTCATTTTTAGAAGTTGCGAAAACGGTTTGCTTAATCATCTCTACTAACTGATCACTGGTTACTCTAAAATATTGGCTTGCTTGTAACTCTGGTAAAGACGGAAACTCTTCACCTGAAAAGCCATTTAATTTGCTAATAATGTCTTCCGATTGAATCGTTACCGTATGATCATGTTTCGCCTTTATGTAAATGTCACCAGGCAGTTTTTTCGTTATTTCGCTAAAATACTTCGCTGGAATAACAACACTCCCAGTTTGAAACACTTCTAGCATTCTACCTCCGTCACTACATTCTGGAACCTTTCTTTCGATAATAATTTCAGAATTACTTCCGATTAACATAATATGATCCGTTTTAGCGATTATTTTGATACCAGTTAATACGGGGAGTGTCGTTTTGGATGATACGGCTTTAGTAACATCAACTATTGCTTTATTCAAGTAATCACTATTTATTTTAAACTCCATTACTTATTCCCCTCACATCTTCTTGTATCCATTTTCATTTCATAAATCGATTCCCAACATTAACGTAAAAAATGGTGATGACAAGAATCCCAATAAATAAAACAAGACCCATTACAAATAACCACATTAATTGATAGGCCTCACTCAGTGCCCAACAGACCATACTAAATGCCAAAGCAAACATCATTTTCCCCATAAACTTACTCAACGCTACTTCATCATACTTTTCTTTTTCTTCATCCGACTTTGTATTATAACCAGCGATCAAGAACGCCCCTTTCCCAGTGGAAAAAATAATCCCGAATACAATAAATACTATTGTAACTACAATGATTGCCGTCATGTTTACCTCATTTATAAAAGATTTGTTTAGTAAATGCCAAAGACAATATCCTTTTCCTATTTGATCTTCTATCAATACCCAAATTTATTTCTCTAGAGTAGCTTCCTCATCGCCAATCTTCGCAACGTAATCCATTAAGAAGTGTAGAACGATTACCGGAAGAAGTGAGTCTAACGAGAGGTATAACATCGCAAAGAATAAACCCATTAGCCCTGTTTTGATTACATTTTGGAATCCCTGGTAGGTGTGAGCAAGTCCGAATACTAAAGAGGAAATGAATAGAACAATCCAAATTGATAAGGTCGGAAACAGTTGCAGCAAGGCGAATATTAAAAATCCTCGGTAAATAATTTCCTCTGTAATCCCTGCTGTCCATGACACATACGTCCATACCTTTTTATCCTGTTTAGAAACAGGCATAATATCGACAAACTGACTCTTCTCTAATTCCTGTTGCTTCATTTTAACAATGTCATTCTTCGTCTTCTCGCTCACCCTTGCAGCCACCATGTAATAGGCTAGACTCAGAATATAGACAGCTACCAATCCCATTACAATATATGTTACCCATGGTCCTAGGATTTCGGTATTAATCTGAATCCTCTTTAAGCCTATATCGTCAAAAGTTAACGGGCCAACTACAACCAAGCTTAGAATAAAAACTGTCGGGGCCCAGAGTCCAATCATAACCTTCTTATAATATCGAACTCGTTCACTTGGGTTGAGTTGAACCCTCCCCTTAAAGTGTTGATAATCATAATATCCGTAGATAGGCTCATAGGATAATAGAAAAACAATAATAAGCCAATACCAGATTTCCATTCCTTTTCCCCCTGCAATCTGATAGGAATTGAAGTATCCCGCAATTTCCATTTGTTTAGTAAATTGTTAATTATAACCAATAAAATTATACCATGCATAGCCAGATTACTAGGCATTTATTTTCATAAAAAAACTCCTCAACCATGAAGAATGAGGAGTTGTTCTTTATTCCAATAGCTCTTTTTGTTTAAAAATTTGGATGGATAGGAACAGAATACCGATAATGATTCCGAATGTGACCACCATTGCTAGTAAGAAAGTAGATGGTAGCTCACCTGCCTGTAGTAAAATTCCGGCATGCTCGGTCATGGTAGCTGGACTCCACTTCATATATTTTGTTATAAGTGAAGTAACGGTTGAAATAATGACAACCACAAAGAGGGTCACAAAAGCAACACCACCGTTTCCTTTCATTACCGTACTAAAAAATAACGTCAACGTTACCACAAACACTAACCATAAGCTATAAATCGCTACACTCTGAAAGATCGGCTTGAACGATACATTTTCAATAAGTAAATTCGTATAATACCAAGATGCTGCATAACCGATCAGCAGTGAAAATAAAGTAATCGTAATGAACCCCGCCCATTTCGATAAAATGTAGGATGAATATGGAACAGGTTTCATCATGACCATTCCTGCTACACCGCTTTGTCTCTCGCCTGAAACGATTCCCATTCCACTGAGTACAAGAATAAGTACACCAATCATCCCAAAATTAGCTAATACCTCCATTAATACTTGTGGGCCCGTTGGAGTCGGTATTTCGATTCTTGCTCCTTCAGGAAGGCCACCAAAGGTTTCTAAAATTTGTGGCAGGTAATAGGCACTCACTGGCTGCATGATTCCTAGTAAAATAAAGACAAGAGGAATCCACATTAACTTATAATTACGAACCATTTCCGTCATTTCTTTTCGATAAAGTACAGCAAAGTGTGTCATGCTTTCACCACCTTCATAAATAGATCTTCTAATGTTGTTTGTGCGATTTCAAACTTTTGAATCGGAAGTCCTCTCTCAGCAATTTCTTTTAATAGAGCTTGTTTTCCAGTATCCATATCGTTTAGTACGATGCTTGCCTGGTATCCTTGAATATTCACTTCAGAAACAAAGCTATACTTCTCAATGCTTTTAAGCCATTCGTCAGCTTGGGACTCGAATTCAATCCGAATAATCGGCTGTTGATGTTGACCGATTACGGTTTTCATTTCACCAGACACAGCAATATTTCCGTCATGCATAATCAACAGATCATCACTAATTTCTTGTGCATCGTGGAGAACATGTGTGGAAAATAGAATCGTCGTTTCGCGCTTCATCTCTCTCATCATGTCAAGAACTTCTCGTCTCCCTAGTGGATCTAGCGCAGATACAGGCTCATCTAAAATAAGTAACTTCGGACGGTGAATCAGCGCTTGTGCCAACCCAAGACGTTGCTTCATTCCTCCAGAATAACCACCAATCTTTCTTTTCTTCGCATGGAGTAGGCCTACACGCTCAAGCAATTCTTCGCTTCTTTTTTCCGCTTCCTTGCGACCTAGTTTAGCCAGTTCACCTACAAAAACAAGAAACTCCCTCCCGCTCATCCAATTATAGAAGGCTGGGTATTGAGGCAAATATCCAATAAATTCTCGTATGTCTTTTACCTTAGTCCCTTGAAACTGAATATTTCCTGAAGTAGGTTCCAATAATCCAGAAAGCATTTTTAAGGTTGTCGTTTTTCCGGCACCATTTGGTCCAAGTAACGACACACATTTACCTTCATCAATCGTAAAGCTAATACCTTTTACTGCATTCGTATTCCCAAACCGTTTAACTAAATCAGTTGCTTGTAATAGCTCCATTAATCATTCTTCCTTCCAACAACGAAGTAAAGTACCGGACCAATTAAGCTAATAAAGATAATCACCGGAATCCATACCAATTTTGGACCATTCGTGTTTTCCTCTCTTATACAAGAAATTAACGCCGTGATCATCAGTAGGAATTGAATTACAATAATCGGTGCAATAGCTCCCCAAGGTACTTCATTTATTAATTCGTTCATTTTTTTCTCCTCCAAAATGTTTATTTACCCTTAATACGATTACGTTTGGAGAATCGTTCACTCTGGATAAAAAAAATCTCAGGAATTTTTATCCTGAGATTTTACGTCTGAATATTTTTCTTACAAAAATAAGATAGATGATCAGATATGTTGGGAATTGAATGAGACCCAGAAATCCCCATAACCAGGCATTATGTCCTCTCTTTCGTGCATCCCAAAACATCCATGAGCCCTGGCATAACAGAATGAACGCCACCCCGATCCATACATACAACGGTACACTACTTAATTCATTGGTGTTCATTCACTACTGACCTTCTTTCTTTTTTTATGAAAAGCTAAAGGCAGTAAGATAATGCCGATCAGTTGAAAATAAAGAAATACAATTGGTTGACGATACACAACCGCAACGACGACAATTAACAGTAGTAAAGCTGTTGAAATAAAAACGAGTAGGTCCTTCCACTGCTTTTTGCGTAATCTTGCTTTCTCCCCTTCAACATGCTCTTGAAACCACTGAATATTTGGAGTAAATACTGGATTCCATTCATCTATTTTGTCTAATCCTTCTTTTAGTTCCTTAATCGTTTGTTCCTCTTCTTGATCCAAGAGTGAATCTCTATGATTAGGATGATTCTTCTTCACGTTCAGTCAACTCCCTTCGTAGGTTTTTTAAACCATTTGATACTCGAGATTTTACTGTTCCTTCTGCGATCCCCATCATTTGTCCAATTTGCTCATAAGAATATCCGTAATAGTGCTTTAACACGATTGGCATTCTAATTTCTTCATTTAATTTAGCAAGTGCATCCAGAACATCCGACCATTCATCATTCCTCACACCCGCTTGCCATTTCATTTTTCGGAGTGCCTGCTCTTGGTCATGATAATTTTTCTCTCGCTTCTTTCTTCTCTGCTGATCAATGTAAAGGTTCGTTGCAATCGTCATGAGCCATGAGGAAAACTTGGACTTCCCATTATACAGGTGGATTTTTTCTATACACTTCATCATCGTCTCTTGCGCTAAATCCTCTGCAAACTGTGGATGAAGGGTAACTTTCATTAAATATTTCACAAGGAAAGAATAATTCTGCTGTAACAGCGTCGAAAGTGCCAAAGAATCTCCCTTTTGAGCCTTGAGAATCAAATCCTTTTCATCCATGTCTTCTACTCCATCATTCAAGATTTATATGTAATACGATTAACCAGTACAAATCGTTCATTTTCTTATGATCAACTATTATCTTAGGAAATAGAGACGGGTTAGTCCTCCATAAATTTGGATATTCCCTTTATCTTCATGGCATACTACCAATAAAACCTAAAGTGGAGGATTATATGGAGTTTGTAGCATTTTTCTTTATTTCATGGCTAGTAATTTCATTATTTGGTGTAATGAAAAAAGAAACAAATCTGATAGAGAATACATTCATTTTTTTGTTAATCCTCGTAATTAATATAAACTTTTCATGGATAATTAACGATGAATGGGGTCTAATTTCAAATACTAAAAAGGCTTTTCCCTATATAGCCTTTCTTTTAAATCGAAGTATCATTATCCCTCTACTTATTTTAATACAACTAAATGTTCTGTTAATGGCTAAAAAACTAGTTAAAAGAATAATCATACTTATTTCTACTGTCATCCTATTAGATGGTTTAAGTCTGTTATCCATCCGTCTTAACGTAATCGAATTCAAAGAATGGAATTTGTGGTATGAATCAGCTTATTTTTTTAGCCTTTGTCTATTATCCATTCTATGTTTCAAGTTTTTCACAAAAGTCTCTAAACGCGAGGTGAAGACCCATGATGCTATGGGAAAGTTATGATCAAAACGAAGCATATATCATTATCATGTTACTTGTTGCATATATAACACTTTATGCTCTCCCTAAAAAACTCTCCCCTCAAATCACCATTTTATTTCTGGTCTGGGGCTTTGCTAGTTCCACCTTATTTGATTTCACGATAGGAGGAGGAATGTTAGATTTTTACAAAGTAAATGATTCTAATAAATATGAGCTCACAGACTTAATGACATACTTTTTATTTGCTACATTCAGTTATTTTTTCATTTATTTTTATCAGGTTTTAAATATAACCAAGAAACTCTTTATTCCTTATATTCTAGGATGGACCGTCATTGGGTTATTTATGGAAAAAGTGTCTTCCTTAATGGGTGTGACACATTATCAACATGGATATCAAATGTACTTTTCATTGGTTGTATTTTTAGTGGTTCAGACAACAACCGCCCTATACTATGAGTACATTAAGAAAAATTTAAACATTACTTAGTAAAATCTACACCTACAAATATACTATAGTAAATCTTTGTATATATAAAAAGACCAAATCATCTAAGATTTGGTCTCCACTACTAGTGTTTAGAACTTATAATATAACCGCTGCAGCAATCCATCCAAATAGAATTAACAAGATATTATAATGAAGGAAAGTCGGTACACATGTATCCCAGATGTGATTGTGCTGGCCGTCTGCATTTAATCCTGATGTTGGTCCTAGTGTACTGTCAGATGCAGGTGAACCGGCATCCCCTAACGCTCCCGCTGTACCAATAATCGCAATAGTTGCCATTGGACTTAAGCCAAACTCAAGACTTAATGGTACAAAGATCGTAGCAATAATCGGAATCGTAGAAAATGATGATCCAATTCCCATTGTCACCAATAAACCTACTAGTAACATCACTAGAATACCAAGTTGCTGGTTACCATTTAACAGGCCTGAAGCTTGCTCTACCAATAATTCTACATGCCCTGTTTCTTTTAAAACGCTAGCAAATCCAGATGCAGCTAGCATAACAAATCCAATAAAGGACATCATTTTCATACCGTTTGTTAGGACAGTATCTGTGTCCTTCCATTTTACTTTCCCACTTAAGGCGACAATGATGATCCCCGCTAAAGCACCCATAATCATGGAATCTGTTGATAATTGAACAATTAATGAAGCGATAATTGCAATTCCTGCTAAAATAAGACCTGTTGCTGTATATGATTCTTTCTGCGTCTCTTCAGTTATAGAGATGTCTTCATATGTTCTTTTCTTACGATAAGAGAAGAACACAGCAATTAACAAACCGACTACCATACCGATTGATGGAACAAGCATCGCAACCGGGATATCCTCTCTCGCTATAGTGAGCCCACTTTCAGCCATGTTCGTTTGTACAATATCATGGAAAATCGCACCGAACCCTGTAGGCAATAACATATACGGTGTAATTAAACCGAACGTAATCACTGATGCGATCAAACGGCGGTCTAGTTGTAATTGGTTGAATACTAGTAATAAAGGTGGAACAAGGATCGGAATAAATGCAATATGAATCGGAATTATGTTTTGAGAAAAAATCGACATGATTAATAGAATAAGAATAATAGCAACCTTTGATAACGATTTTCTCTTGGATTCGCCTTGCTTCCCGACTATTTTTAGTGCAGCATTCACTAATGCTTCCGGCAGGCCTGTCCTAGAAATGACAACAGCAAAGCTACCAAGTAAGGCATAGCTAAGTGCCACTTCCGCACTATTACCTAAACCTCCACTAAACACTTCAATGGTATTGCTAAGTCCGAGGCCCCCAACCACTCCCCCGACTAACGCACCTATAACTAATGAAACGACTACATTTAAACGAGCCAAGCTCAATACAAGCATGACTACTACTGCAATAATGACTGCATTCATGATGAATCCTCCTAAGTTGTATCAGTTATTATCCTTTAGTTTGGTAAATCACTAATATGTTAACGTATTAAAAACATTAAAAATAGTAACATGGTAGATTTGTAGTGTCAATAATTAAAGGAGTTTGCTTTGATGAGTAACAGTTGATTATGAACGAATTGGGAATTTTAATTGAAGTAAATGAAGGTGTTTTGTGGAAAACTCAGAAAATAACACTTTAACTTTGTGGGTAAAATTTAGCGGGAGAGTGGTTGTAATTCAGTGTGAACGTATGAATCTGCCACAAATTACACAACCTAAAATTAACTATTTTAGGGAGGATTTTTCATGCCAGAAAAAGCAGCAATTACATCTTCTGAATTAGGTACCTTATGGCTTACATATCAAGAAAAAACAATGATTCTTCGAATGTTAGAGTACTTTATTGAAAAAGCAGATGATGAAAAAGCTAAAGATATTATGACTAATTTGCACACAGACCTCGAAAAATATGTTGAGAAAATTGTTCAGATTTATAAAGAAGAAGGGGCGGTAATCCCGGTAGGATTTACATCCCAAGATGTAAACAAGGATGTACCAAAGCTATATGATAATGGTTTTGACATTATGTTTGTTCGTCTTT
This sequence comes from Bacillus sp. AK128, assembly GCF_053903075.1. Lineage (NCBI taxonomy): Bacteria > Bacillati > Bacillota > Bacilli > Caryophanales > Bacillaceae > Bacillus > Bacillus sp. AK128. Next base: position 3,731,573 of record NZ_CP096379.1, read on the forward strand.
TAAAAGAAATTAGCATAGGGTTACATGCATTAAATTTCACGATGACCTTTCGCGAAGACATCACTATGTTGTTTGAAGAACTAACTGCTCTCACTCAAAAGTATTTCAGGATTTGCTCTCAATATTTGCTTGAAAAGGGGCTGCTGGTTAGAAGTCCTTACGTATCGATGCCAAAATCAGTTGAGTTTGTTAAAGACAATAGTTATCTAGCTGCAGTAGCACTTAATCCTTTTAGCCAAAAACGAACTTTAAATACAGTGGAGGTTGCTCATCTTCATAAAGCAATTGAATCAAATCTTACAGGCGTTCAGATGATTCTAGGGTTTGGACAGTGCGCGAACGATGTTGAAGTAAAAAAGTTCTTTAATGAGGGCGCAGAGCTTGCTAAAGGCATTATAAAGGAAATAAGTGAAGTTATGATTGAAGTAGATCTGGCCATTCCTCAGACACCAGGTGGAAATGCAACTGATTCAACTGTAGCTCCATTCTCTGATAAGTTAATGATGTATTGTACAAGCCTTTTTTGTAGCTTCTCTATGGGAAGCAGCTCATTAGGTACTGCTTTTAGTTTACGTAATGATCTACCTGCAAAAATGGGGATTTTCATGAAAGATATATTTGAATATGCTCATAAAGGTGCGAAGATCATGATTAAAAATGGTTGGATGGAAGAGCCTCCTCAACTTGAGGACCGTAAACAAAAGATGAAATGAGTGGTAATGAGTTAGTTGTTATAGAGGACTATCTTCCACATTCAAAATAACTTGGTTAAAAACAGCAGTAATAAAAGAACCGTGAATTGTCACGGTGCTTTAAGCATTTTTTTCAATCACTTTCACTTTCAGTATTGCCCACCTTATTAGGATCCCACCTACAATATAAATGGGGAAAGAATATAAGTAGTTCCAATGATAGATTTCATAAATTCCTAACCACACAGTTATTGGCTCCAATATAAAAGAAAAAACAAAAGAACTGACCATTAAAGCAATCAAGAACGATTTCCAAGTATTATAATATTGATAGATAATCATATAAATAATAGGAAGATGGATCTTATGGATTTCAAATATTGAATTTATTAAGGGAATAAGCTGATCTGGATATGACCAAGCAACTAATGAGACTCCAATTATGTCTAACAAAAACGTAATCGTACCAATTAAAAGACCAAATGCAGAAATCTCAATAATTCTTCTCTTGTCCAACAATTTAATCCAAATGATGAAAAATATTAGCGAAGAAATTAAAAGTAACCACCAATTGAAAGAAAATAAGGTTTCAGTCAACCAATGTTCGATTGATAAGTCTCTCAGTTTAAGCTTTAACCGAATGATTTCTTCCCATCTACTGTTTATTGATAACATAACGAAATGTGGTGTAAATGTTTCCACATATGCACCCTCCCAAAGATAAAACTACACCTTAGAATGTCCTAACTTATAGTTTTTATTCTTTAGCTAGCTGGTCCTTTTATGGAAGTAAGTACAGTACTCAAATAAACTTACTTGAATAATTCTTCCTTTGTAACAATACGCCACTTATTTGCTACAAGCTTGTCTAAATAATCATCGATCCCTATTTCCTCTACTTCTATCGCCAATGGACTTAGAGACACATAGCATTCATTTGTCTCGTAATTTATTGTCACTTTCACAACCTCATATCCATTATGAAATCTTGAGTCAAATCCAGAATCATCAATGATATCTCCTTTAACAGGACGAATTTGTGATTCGATCGTCTTCATTACCATTTCCGACCTGCTATTTTCATTTCCCGCCTTTGTAGAGGTTATAAAAATAATCAAATTAATTTTCATAACTTTTCCTTTCTTTAATCCATTTTATTCTTGACCATAGAAAAAGCCCTGATTAGACGCAAGGCTTAATTTCTATTAACATCTTACATATTTGCGCTTAAAACCAAGTCTTCCTTTATCTGCTTGCTTTTGAATATCTTCGCGAGCGTTCAAGAGACTGCTTTTTTTCTCGTCGCGTCTCACTTCTACTGTACCTATTTCCTCTGCAGTCTTCACTGCTTTTTCATGTAGTGGTAAATAAGAAACCCCCACGGTATACACAAAATTATTCATCGCAGATTTCGTTCGTTCGGGCGCTTCATGAATGGTCTTCTTGACATGATCAAGCATATCGGAAATCTTGGACTCAGAGAATTCATGATCTTTACGATTTCCTAGTAGCCAACAGTAGCAGCTGTAACCCGCTGATATTTTCAATTCATCACCGCTCGCAATCCATTTGTCAGCAATATCTTGAGCAAGAGGTGATTCAGATAATGTGACGGCAACCACATAATCAGAAATCATATAAAAATATGCACCCTCGATCCAACGTTCAAAATCGGACTCCGTCATAGCTTTCGGATCCGCAATGATTCCTGCAAAATACATGGCATCATAATTACCTGTTGCATAAAGCTCTTCCGCTAAAGGTTGATTTATTTTAATTTTCTTAGCTAATGGTTTCATTGCCCCTGTAGCTACCCCAAAAACCGGCTCGTGTGCACCATTGGATATGTACATTTTTTTAGATCGTGCCTTACCGAGCGCTTCTAGCTCCTGCATTACCGTTTCGAAATCCATGTGGTTCACTTCCTTCCTGTATATATTAATTTTAACCAAATAGAAATTAAAAAGGCAGTTTGTTTAATTTATAAGTAATCCCTAATTCCTCATACCATTCATTCAGACCCATCCATAAATTCTCACAGAGAGTATAGACTTGTTCTATATCCCCTAGTTTCCCTTCCATAACCTTACGCACTAATTCCTCAAAACCAAAAGGCCTTGATTTCATTACAAGTGATTCTTCATACACCCTAGCTCTTGTACTAAAAATCTGTCTATTTGCCAACCCAATAAGTTTAGAGGTTTGCCAAACTAAGTCTGTAGCTCCCATCGGAATATAGCTTACGTTCTTTCCTACATAATTATTTCTGATTTTCCCCATCGTCTCATATGGTTCCCAAATCATAAATTCCCGCATTACCTTTTTAATAGCTATATCGGATACCTGTAACGGTAGTTCTCTCAACTCTTCAAATATATTCTTAGGATCATAGATTGCTAAAATATTGGTGAATACTCCAGCTTTAATGGACCAGGAATCATCTACTTCTACGGCCTGTTCCAATAATTTCTTTTTCTGTTTAAAACTAATTTCGATTTTGAATGGATCATATACAAATTCATAGCCTTTAAGACTCGTTCCATCTCTTGTCACGACATGCAATTCAATGTCAGAATAGGGACCATCCGTCCCTAAAGCGATAGAACCATATGCTCCAATTGCTAACACCTCGTCACCATAAACTTTTAATAATCTATCCTTAATCTTGTCAATCATGTCTATCTTTTCTTCTCTACTAGTTGGTCTTGGGTAAGGTAACATGATTTTCTCCTTTCACAAAAACTTATGAAGGAAAGTACTCCATAGGCTCTGTGCAGTGAACATAACCATTCTTCTTATAGTAATTAATAGAGTCTTCACTTGGCCATACGATCACAAATTCATACTTGTTCTCTTTAATCCAGTTGTTAATAACCGTAAGCATTTCACTACCAATTCCTTTATTCCGATAACCTGGAACAGTATATACATTTGTCATGTACGCAAATGGATGAGTTGTTCTACCTGGACGTGGAACCTTTTGGATGAGTTCTATGTATATATGTGATACAACTTTCCCCTCTTCCTCCGCCACCCATATGAACCATTGATCCTGCTTTATGGCACTTTCTAAGAAGGAACGGCACTCTTTTTCAAAGTCTGCGAATGATGAATCTTTTTTACTTTCATCATACTCAATCGTAAAGTCCCATCTCATTTGAATTAATTCAGTAATGTCTCTTTCTTTAGCAAGTCTAATCATATTCAAAAATTCTCCTAACTTTCATTCTTCAAACAAACTGCTATACAGAGAAATTCCACAAATCGCTAATCAATCCTGCTTAATTAGGAAGCTATTTTACTCAATAGTTTCAGAAAAGGAGCCTTTAATAAAGATTAAAATCCCCCTTGCATTATTCCTAAATCTGGAATAAAATACAATTAACCAATGGTCAATTAAAGGAGTTAAGGTATGTCACCTCGTAAACCAGCTTCACAGGAACTAACAAGAGAAATGATCTTAAGTATAGCTCGTATTCAATTCAGTGAAAAAGATTTTGAGCAAGTTTCTATGCGAGCCATCGCTAAAGAGTTGGGCTGTACACATGGCTCTCTTTATTATCACTTTAAGAACAAAGCCGAATTATTTTACGCTATTGTGGAGGAAAGCTTCCATGTTTTAAACAAACGTCTGGAAGAGACCTTAAATGACCCTCAGGATCATGACGTGCAGCTTTACCTGGTTTATCTTCGGTTTATTGAGTTTGGGTTAGATCATCAAAGTCAGTATGAGTTAATGTTTATGAAGAAGAATGCTGAAGTAGACAGTCTCTGCCAAGAAGCTGCTACCACCAGTTATCAAAAATTCGCCCATGCAGTCGATTCGCTTTCCGTTAAGACGCTTACTGCTCAAGAAATCTACTCTTCTTTTATCGCACTTCATGGCTTTGTGTCTCATCATATCGGCTATGTTAGCAATTTTGAAGAAGCAAAAGAGGAAGCAGATGCCTATGTTCAATTCATTTTAAAGGCTATAAATAAGGCTCTTTTCTAAGACTTTGTTGGCTTTCGTGTCATTCAATTTGGCTGTACACCATTTTTATATAAGCTAAATGGAGGATTGATTAGAAAAGAGCAACTCTCTTAAAGTATAGCAACATCTTGATTTTTACGTAAAGCAACTCTCTATATGAAAACAGTCAAATTGAAAAATTACCTACGAGGTATTTTTTTGAATATTATTAACCACTGGTTAATTAAAAGGAGGAATTAATATGAAAAAAGTATTAGTATTAGGAGCAACAGGTGGAATGGGTTATGCATTAGTGAAGGAATTAGCATCAAGAGGAATTGAAACGATTGCCTTTTCTAGGAATGAAGATAAATTAAATAGACTATTTGACGGAATGAATCAGGTTAGAATTCATGTTGGTAATGTGTTAATCGAACAAGAGGTTATGAAGGCAGCAGAAGGAGTCGAGGTCATCTTTAATGCCATTAGCTTTCCTTATCAGGAATGGGCTGAACATCATCCCCTTTGTATGGAGAACATAATAAAAGCTGCCCAGGTCCATCATTGCAAGGTTGCTCATGTTGATAATATTTATGCTTATGGTAGTCAGCCATCAATCCTGATTGGCGAAGAAACTCATAAGGAACCTCATACGAAAAAAGGAAAGCTTCGACTTCAGCTTGAAACACAATTAAAGGAAAGTAGCCTTCCTTACTTAATTGTTCACTTTCCTGATTTATATGGTCCTAATGCTGAAAGTACCATTTTACATGAAACATTGAAACATATTGTTCTCAATAAAAAGGCACGTTTTGTAGGAAAACCTGATGTAGCAAGAGAGTTTTTATATACATTAGATGGAGCAAAAGCTATGGTTGAATTAGCTATTCGTGATGATGCTTACCATCAAAACTGGAATATTCCTGCTACCCATTCCATCACAGGTGAGGAACTTTTCAATATGATTAGGAAACTAACAGGTTACCAGCTTAAGATTTCGATCGTCACCAAGAATATGCTTCGCTTCGTTGCCCTTTTCTCCCCATTTATGAGGGAGTTTCTAGAAATGACCTATTTGCAAGAATCACCTGTACTTCTATGTGGTGACAAATATGAACAAAAAATAGGTATCCTGCCACGAACACCCTATGAAGAAGGGTTAAAAGAAACGTTAGATTGGATGAAGTTAAAATCCTTTTCATAGTTATAATTCTTATAAACCAGCGAGTGGTCCAAAAGACACAAAGAATCACTGGATTATATTTGAATCCAGTGATTTTTTAAGTCTCTTCCCTTGAAAAGATGCATCTACATGCACCTCATCATAAACCATTTTATTTTACTTATATTCTTCCACATACTCTTCATAATCTAACACTTCAATTGTCTCGGACCAGTGCAGGACAGTCCCAACAAAATCTTTTATATCAAGACCTTTCATTTCGTAGGTCTCCTCTGTATTCACAGTACCCGTCGCTTCTTCTATAAAGGTCACTTTATATCCTCGGTCGAAAGCGGCAATCGCTGTAAACATACAACAAAATTCAGTATTGAATCCAACTATAAATACATGTTCTACTCCTAATTGCTCTAGCTTATCGGATAATTCAGTTTTATAGAATGAGCTTGGCGTCTGCTTTTCAATGACACAGTCAGCATATTCTTTTAATGAATCATGTAATTCTGATCCAGCTGAGTCTCTGTAAAGTGGACTTTCCTCCATCTCATCGATATGTCGCATAAAAATAACGGGCAATTCCTGATCCTTAAAATCCTTGATGACCTTTTCCATTTTGGAAAGTTCTTGTTCAAAATCACCAAAGTTAACAATTCCATTCTGTACATCAATTACTAGTAGCGCTTTTTTCATAGTTTCAGTTACACCTTCTTATTTAGTTTAGTCGTACTAATTCCTTCCATAAACATCTATATAACTCCTTCTTTTTACAAAAAAAGTCCATTTAATCTTAATTTTGGATGACTTGGAGTCTAGTTCATGTTATTCAGCTTTATAACCGTTTGCGGACTGGCAGTATAGTCATCATTCCAAACCCTGTTTTCGATCATTCCACGAAAATTACAGCTAATTCCGTGATTTTTTCTATAATTCCATGAAAACAACCATTAATTCCGCGATTTTTTTGTTTATTCCACGATTTCTTTACGTAATTCCGCGAAAATGAAAAATCACTAAAAAAGACAGAAGAATAAGGCTCTCTTCTGTCCGCTCAACCGCTCTATTTCAGTTTCTCTTTTCTCTCCAGCGACTCTACTCGTTGTTTTAGAGATTCTATTTCGTAATGAAGCTTAGTATCCTGATTTCGTTTTGACTTTTGGGACATCTTAAACAGCTGACTTGCACTCCAAAACACAATAAAAAGACATAATCCAAGTATGAAAATAACAATGAGGACACCTGCTACTCTTTCGAGAATCATCATTTCACTTCAGACCCTTTCATCTATTCCCTGAACTTTTCTTAAAGAAATTGGTTATAACGATTAGCACGATCCCGATTATGATGGCAGGTATAGAGTAAGAAGAGAATTCGCTAGACTCCTCTCCAAGTATACCAATATGTTCATTAAACATAATGCCAAACATAAATACTAGAAAGCCTAGCCAATAGATTACTTTTCCAATCTTCGTATGGTTTTTCATTTTATACTCCTTACTACCTCACGCCCTATGTTACAGCCTTAAAGACATCCCCTTTTTACTACGAGGTTTGTAACGATTCGCCACCTTAAAGATAAACGGTGTTCCAATAATCGTTGGCAAGAACCAGAATATCAGCACCGGCACCTCATTGATCACTGGAATGTTTGGAGTATTCACGACAATAGTTGCCGTCACAATCCCAATATAGGAACCTAGCATTCCACCAATATGGCTTACAATCCAGCCTTTCCATCTTCTTTTTCCGGCCACATACCCTAGAACGCAAAGCGCATAGGAAAATACTCCAATATAGAAAAGATAGGCACTCTCTTCCCAGTGTAAAATGGACATCGTAACGGAAGTTACAAATACCAACACATAGGATGCATGATAAATCTCACCCGCTACCGTATGCTTCCCTTTACGTTTCTTATAAGACATTGCAAAAATACCACTGATGAGACAGATCAAGCCAGTTACAATATGAATAATCAACATTAAATGAAACAAAACACCATCTCCAAATTAGGCTTTAAGTGCTGGGGGTGTAACGCTCTCTGTTTTTAACTCCTTCTGAATCAGAAGGACCCCGATTAAATAAGTAAGCGAAATAGCAATCGGGACAAGCGTAAATGCCTGGTCAATTAACCAACCACCTAAAATAAAGGATGAAATACAAGCTGCTAACGTCACAAACAAATAGGCTTTGCTTTTATAAATCCACATATAAGGAAGAAAGTGTGAACCTCCAAGTAAACCAATCGTAAACGGTAGGTACTCAGGCATATTTTGATAAACGATAATAAAGACGGGAATAAAGAATGCCTGTGGAGCTGCAATAATGCCACCTAACGTACCTAAAGGATTTTTAGACGAGAAAAAATCCACACCAAGAGGCTTGCTGAGTAATAATCCCAGTGGAAAAATTGCCCCTAATCCAAAGATCCAAACTAAATGAACCACTTCCATTGGTAAAAACAACGGTAAAAAAGTAAAAACAAAAAATACAATTGAACCTGCTAACAGAATCGGAAACCCCTTTTTCGCTTCTGCTATAACCTCAGAATGTAAGTTTTCTAGAGTTTTTGCCATAATGGTACCCTCTTTTCAAGTAAAATACATATCGTTACTAATATACCAATTTTTGTATATACTTTCCATGTATTTCACAGCACCCCTTTGGCCCCTTCTTCTTACATCAACAAGCTAACAACAATTCCAATCACGAAAAATAAGACCGAACCGAGAACAAGTGGATTTAAGCCTAACGAAAATGAAGAATAATTCATTTGATAATTGCTCTTGGAGCCGTTTATACTGGTCGCTACCTTGGCTTCATTTGTATTAGACGTCATTCCACCGCTACTAGAAAAAAAGATAAATAGTACACTAAAAGCGATCGCTACATAGAACATCGCATCTAAAAGGTGAAGGCTTGTCATTTGATTCACAAGATAGGATATCCCGAATTCAATCGCGATCACAATAAGCGTAAAGATTACATATTTCATTTTCCCCATGGTACTACCTCCCCATTTTTTCCTTTCATGTATTACGTTTAATCTGATAAAAAGGTTTCAGAAAATTAGCAATCCGTTTTCTTTTCAGCAAAAAAATAAAGAACAATTTATCAAAAAATTGTTCTTCTAGATTTTAAGATTGATATACCTTGTTTATATAAGGCGTTTCCTAAACTCACTTCCCACAACATTTCTTAAACTTTTTCCCACTTCCACAAGGGCACAATGCATTTCTACTTATCTTAACTTCTATTTTACTGGTGGTTTGCTTCAAAGGTAACTCAGATTTCTCCATTTTACGCAACTCCATTGAGGAGTGCCCTTTAAGAAACCATTCCCTTGTGTTATTCATTAAATAAACAACATGATCCATTAATGCTCTAACAGCCTCGATATGATCAAACTCAAATTTATTAGCAAGGAACTGCATAATATGGTTCGGACTTTCTCCCACTCTATTAGCGTAAACACATTCTTCTACAATGTCGTCTGCTTCCGCCTTACTAACCTCAAAGTTTTTTGTAAGAAAGCTGACCAATTGAAGATAGCTTTGATTCCTTTCAACAAAACCTGGTTCACCAGCCGTAAGTAGTTGTTGCTTAGTAAATGGATAAAAAGAAACATCTTTTCGCATCTTGTGCTCATTCTTTACTTTTACTGGGTCAAACACTCTACTATTGGAGTAGCCATCCTTACTTATGCTGATAACCTTTCGATAAGATTTCAACTCGTGGATTACATCCAGGTACTCCCTAAGATGAAGATTTTCTTTTGTATACTTTTCAATCATTTCTTCTAACTGTTGAAGCTCTAACGTTCCATAATAGTATAAAAGACCAGCTGTAAGCTTAATCCATTCTGTATTTCGATTAACCTTTGCTCTTACCTGCAAATTGTCTTTTAAAGCTGTGATTGGTTCAATCAGTTCAACAGGTACAGCCAATATCTTTTTGCCATTTAAAGTACCTGTGTAAAAAAAGCCACACTCACGAAGATAGGTAATTTGACTAGCCTCTAAATCTGGTGCCATCATATGCCCACCATTACCTGCCAAATCCAATAGCATCTTAAAGCGCTCGATATCCCAATATTGGCAAACAAATTCTAGATTCCTCGGAATTCTTTCCTCTAATAAGGAAATAAGCTCTTCCTTCTTCAAGTGACTTGCATTAGGTATGTTTAATCTTTTTCTTATTCCATCCAATTCAGTCTTCGTATATGTTCTAAGACCTTCATTTAGGGTAAAAGGAACATTAATTTGTCCCCAGTTTCTTTTATACTGTTTCTCTTTCTGCTTTCTGCTATATTCCTGTAACCCTTGTAAGGCATGAATCATTTGTTTTTCTATTGCTCTATTAACCTTGTCACTCATCTAATCACCCTATATTATGTATTAAATAATTATATCTTCTACTATAAAGAAAATCCCTGATACATCAATACTTACCTTCAAAATTATGATGATCTATCAGACATCTTTTTTCGTAATTGATACTCAATAGATTTGTGGCATGTAGCTGGGAGAATGAATCAGTCAGTTTAAAAAAACAAATACAAGCAGTTCAGTTCTACATTTTGACTGTATTAGCATATAATATGTGTATTCATTTTTAGGTTCATCATGTATATTGGATATATTCCATTAAGGGTGAGTGAAGTGATGAAAAAGTGTATTAGTTTTCTAGTCCTACTATACTCGCTTTTAATTTTTTCAACTGTACATCAAATCGAACATAATCAATTTGATGCAGTAGTACAAGATGTCGAAAATCTAAGTATTTCAGTACCTGATACGTTACCCATTGATGATGATCTAAAAGGCAAAGTTATATATTCCATTGGAATCTTGTTCTCTACGCTTCTAGTTATTCAACTAGCCAATCAGCTTTACTTGCTGATTAGATGTACAAGAATTTATAGATTATTAAAGTCTCGCTACTATCATTCTAATTATGTGGATGCACTCCTTTAAATTTTTGATATCAAATTAAAATTTGAGGAGGATTCCATATGATGTTGTTCAGAATGATTATGACTACTGTATTTTCAGTAACGGCTCTTTCTTTACTTTCTTACCAGAGTATTGAGATCTTCAATGCTTTTGTTGATTATTTTCATCACAAACAATAGTGACTTTAAGAAGAGTGTGACTTTTGGTTACACTCTTCTTTGTTTAAAATATTTACCGGAATTCAACTAACTAAAAAATCCTAATGCATATTTAATGCCTTCTTCTACTTCTTGCGTTTCATATCCTTCTAAGTCTTCCTTTGATATTTCGAGCACCGTTTTGGATAAGGAATAGCCACTGTCCAAGTTCACATCAAGCGTAACCTCATATCCAGTTTCAGTTGGTTTAATGTCGATAATATCGTAATCACGTATCGCTGTACCTATTTCATATTCTACTGGTTCTAGATCAGACATCCGTTTATCCTCCAGGTTATTAATCAATCCATTCGGATGTATTTTAACCAATTTTCTCTGAGAATACGCACTTAATTTTTTGATGAACTTACATTTCAGACCACTTGAAAAATATGTAATATTTTAGGAAATTTATAGATGTTATAATTAGATGAATAAAGTTACGATTTTTAACAGGGAGAGTGGCACATTGTTTAAATTTATTTTTTATTTAGTAGTATTTTTTATAATTGGCTATTTTTACGGTGAGATTACAGCAGGTACTATTTTTGAAAATGTTTTTATCTTCATAATAGGCATATTTATCTTTATTTTCTTCACTGAATGGATTTCTAGTCGACTTAAGAAAAATAAGAACACGGAAGAAAAGGAATCTAACCAGCAGCCTGAAGAAACATGGGATGACGTGCTAGAAAGTGCAAAGAAGGATTTCGAGAAAACGTGGAATGTAACTTATGGAAATAACGAGCTACAAATTGTTAATCGATATAATCATGAACAGTTATACATCAATGGACATTTAGTATCGGAGAAAAAGAGAACAGGTTGGTATTCTTGGGTGATTCCTTTTCAAACGTTAACTGGTACGATTGAGGAACAGAATCAAACACGGTTAGTAAAGGTCAAATTGGGCGGCTTAGTGAGCTTGAATTGTAAGGTATATGTGGATCGGGAGTTGATTTTTAAGAAAAAGGTTTCATATAACTTACTATCAGGTGGAGTCAAAGAGAGCGATTAACATTAACAGAAGCTAATAAGACTCAGAGTCAGGATGATCTTTTATTGGAATTGCAATAGACGGAGAAATTTCCCTTAATTAGCAAATAGGGTTGAAATTAGCTTAAATAGCCGGAGATATGAGACCGTCGATTAAGTTGTAGTTTATATCGCTTCTAACCCTTATTTCACATACTTTGTGAAATCTTATAGATTTTTTCACAAACTTTCAGTAATTTTTATGTATTTTCCCTTTATTAGGCCTTCTACTGTTCCTGATTTTCCTAATTTGGGCAGACGGGGGCCTTTACCCGATTCTCGCATTTTTTGTAACGATAAATGGGTTGGATGGGTTCAGCTAATTTCTTTACCATAATTTTCACATTGATGACCATGGCCGTTAATTTGGACGTGATCCTTAATGATTCTCTTCCTCTCGTTCTTGGTTTCCTGAGTCCATGATGGTTGGCAGCTTCATGATTTGTTCTTTCCACATCGTATCGCGCTCTTAATGCACTTTTTCCAGCCTTGGTTAGATTATGGGATTTTCCTTGTTCCATGATTTCATAAAAATCACTGATAAAGACGGTTCGTCCTTTTTTATTGGTCGTACATTTTTTAAATAATGGGCAAGTTTGACAGGTTTTCTCTTCAAATTTAAATTGATAGCCTTGGTTAGATTATGGGATTTTCCTTGTTCCATGATTTCATAAAAATCACTGATAAAGACGGTTCGTCCTTTTTTATTGGTCGTACATTTTTTAAATAATGGGCAAGTTTGACAGGTTTTCTCTTCAAATTTAAATTGATAGCCTTGACTAGGGTTATTTCGCACCTTTTTTGAAGTCGAGTACCCTTGAGGACAGGTGACCTCGTCCAATTCTGCATCATAAACAAACCAATCGCTATCTAACAAACCCGTTGGGTTTGTATATTTTTGTATAGGAGCGGTCATTAAAATTTTCATCTCTTGTATTTTCTGGCGATTTTCACCAGTGCCATAGGATGTATCCCCGATGAGTTGTTTCGGTATTATCCCGTGATAATAGATCACTTCCTTCACCATCGGGACAAGACGATCCCCATCCCACTCGTTTCCAGGGATGGGTTCGGTATTCAAGACTAATCCGTTCTCTCTTGACTCTATCATTTGGACTTTATCTCCGGTAAACTTCATGGATTTCGATTTGTATCCACTCCGGATCTCTGAATCATAGGCACTTCGGATTCGATCTTGTGGTTTTTCTTTTCTGGATAATTCTTGGTATTGAAGTGGTTCCTGTTCGGCGCCTTCGGGCTTATCTGAATCAATCGGTTTGGTGTTCTCTTGTAAAATTTGATAGAGGATGGCTTGAAGCTCCAAACAACGAAGCTGTTGTTTTGTATTCCCCCATTTCCAGAATAAAGGTTTTAACTTTTCACTTTCTAGCCAATGTAACAGACTATAGGCTTCTACCACCAGGCGGCTGAATAAGACCAATCGATCATTTTCAGGAGTTCGGTCGGAGAGTCGTTTCAGAAAGCTGTTGAGCGCACAGTCTTGTAAAAGTGAAGTATACAATTTTGGATATGTACGTTTGATGTGTTGAACAAGTTGAAGGATTCCTTGTTGGATTAAACGGTAAGCTCCCACCTTCGCAATGTTCGCATACGTATGAAAGGAATCAATCAGCCAGCGATCATTTTCTTTCCCCCATAGCCCTTTGGCCAAAGCTTGGGCAAGGATGTGGTGATGACAGGCATCGAATAGGTCAGAACCCATGCGATCTCGGTCCATTCCTAAAGTACTATGATCGAATCCGGTAAAAGATACAGGTACTCCCAAAAAACGTTTTAAATGGAGATGATAAAGTATGGCCTCTTCCATTTCACGATCTGAGTAATTGTGATAGCGTTGCGAAAAATGAATCTTTAATTTTAAGGAAGGAGCATACGGACGTTGTCCCTTGGGGGAATACAAGGGTGCACAGAGTTGATCTGCGAAGGAAAAGTCAACCACTTGATCGATTCGACTCCAGAAAGGATGTGGAGGAACCGAAGAGAAGACTTCATAATCTGAAAAGGTTAACTGACCAAATGTTTTATACTGAATGTGTGCCATCACAATCACTCCATACATTAGATATATTTAAATTTTACCGTACATATGGAGTGAGGTGTGAGTAAATTAGAGGATCTTGACACAGTTTGTGAAAAAGGGAGATTTATTAGTTAATCGACGGTCTCGATATTCCGCCTATTTACTCAAAAAACATAAAAATGGGGGAGTTTTCATGGTGTAACCGGAAAAACTCCCCTTATTTAGCCTCAAAAGAGTCCCATTCCTAATTTAATCGGAAAATGTCCGGTTATTTCGCTTGTTACTTAATTAACAGACTTCTGATCGGAGAGTACTTCGTTAACATTAAAAAAAGCCCCCGAAACCGGAGACTACTACTCTAAGCTAACACCTTTTCAACCACTTGCTTCTTCTGCCTCTCAAACAATTGATACATCGCAAAATAAATCAATGCACTAATTACGCAAAGTACCGTCAGCATCACAAACGTCCACTGATACCCCACCCACATTGAAAGGGAAATCGAGATCGGTGCGATGGTTCGGCCTATTGAAAATCGTAAGCTTGCAGCTGCAAAGTATTGGCCTCGCATGTGATCAGGTGCAATTTTCGAAACAAAGCTCTGCTGAATCCCCACCACCATAATCTCAGCCATCGTGAATATAGCCATTGCGCCTAATAGAATCCAAAGCATGGTCGATTGTCCAAATAGAAAAATACCTACTCCATAAAGAAGGGCCGACGCTATAAACACATCTCGTTCTCTAAATTTATCTACCTGCCTAGTAATCACCACCGTTAATAACGCAACCATGAACCCGTTAAAGGCCACAATTAGACCAAACGCCTTTTCTCCACCAAGTTCAAGACGCCAATCACCAATGCCAATCAATGTTTGGAGTGGAACTAATTCTTTCGTATAAACAGCCATTAGAAGATCTAGCTGCATGAAGGTTTGAGCTGACAATACACCTGCGATAATAAATAATAAAAAAATGCGGTCTTGAAAAATAACCTTATAGTCTGCAACCTGCTTCGTAATAGCACCAATCCAAGTTTCTTTCTCTATTTTCTTCACAGCCTGATTTTGAAGGGAAGGTGCGGTCTCGGTCACCATCTTTTGTAAAACAAATCCTATTACAAAGCTTGTGAGACCTGCTGTCATCAGCAATTCAAAACGGTGCTCGAAAAAGAAAATCCCACCAACAATAGGACCAATCACAACCGCTATGTTAATACCTGTATAAAAAATAGCAAACACCGAGTTCCGATTCTTCTCCTCCACTACATCAGCTACCATCGCTTGACTGGCTGGCCAGTAAAAAGAACCGAACACCCCAATCACCGTAAAACAAATGAAGCTAATTACGGCGGACTCAAACCAAATCGAATTCGCAAAGGCAAAAATCAAAAAGAAGACACCTTGCCCAAATGTGGATATGACCATCATCCGCTTACGACCGAAATGGTCTGCACAATAGCCCCCCACTAAATTAGCAAACACCCCAAATACCTGGGACAAAATTAATAATAAACCTGCTTTGTCCTTGCCAAACTCATCGGAAAAATAGATGGCCATAAACGGGAAAAACATCCAAAACAATACATTAACAAAAAACTCACCACATAAACGAACCTTTAAGTTTAAATCCCAGTCTCTTAATCTCATGTTTTACCTCTTCGCTGTTTTTAACACACAAAAGAGATTATACGCCATTGGACAACCTTTTGGATATACAATTCCAATTTGATTTTAAAGTGGAATAAAATCTTGGAGCATTATTACCTGTTTTAAATCTTTTGTTCAGTTAATTAGATTTGTGAAAAGATGATCCATCAAACGAAATAGCCGACCCTCTATTCATAATAAAATTAGATTTAATAAAAATTTGTTCTATATAAATGAGGCTTAATGAGAGAAACTATCTTAGTATTGGCTCTAAGATGACCAAGCGATCACAAACTTTAATGGGGGATTAGCAACTGATGAGTGAAAAAAAAGAAAAGGAACTGAAGGAACAGCTAAGTGTACTTACAGGTCGCAGGGAAAGAATGCAAACCAACCTTTACGAGGTTGAAAAGGAAATCACGGAAATCACAAAGAAACTCTCCAAGCTTAAGAAATAACCCACCCGGACTAAAAGCCTAATTACATAAGTTGTGTAATTAGGCTCATCCATTAACTCCAAAGATGTAAAATGTACACAATGTATACGTTGGGTTTTGTGAAGATTTGTAGAAATAATTAAAAATAAGCCAATAAATTAAGCCTGGTTTATCACCAAGCTTAGTTTGTTACGTTTGTCTTTTTAGCCATTCTTCTCTTGTTAATTGCATCGTAATAGAGTCGATCCATTCTCCTTCGTATTCTAATTCGTTTTCATCGATGCTTTCTACGACAAACCCAATTTTTTCATAAACATTCTTAGCTCTTGGATTGAAGGCATAGACACCTAATGTTAGATGATTCAGTTTCGTGTTTTGAAAGATGTAATCAATGAACAGCTGAGTCGCTTCCGTGCCTAAGCCTCGGTTTCTTCCTCTTGGTCCAATCAGTATTCTGAAATTCATACTTTGACTTTTCTCGTCATAGAGATTTGCTACTACTTCACCCACTAAGATATCTTGTTCCAAATCCACAATCGCAAGATCTAATCGATCATTTTGCTCATTTCTTGTTTGGTACCATTTGAAAATAGATTCCCTATCAAAATCAGGGGTACTACCTGTTAGTTTAATCACTTCTGGGTCCTTCAAGCATTCCTCTATATAAGGGAAGTCTCCCTCTTTAAAAGGCCTTATAATTATTTTCTTTCCCATAATTTGTGGTTTATAACTTAAATCAATCATTTTTCTCACACTCCGGTTTTATGTAAATGCATGATTGTTACTTCGACAATTTAAAAACTTTATCCTTTATTTATGACGTGTGATTGATATCACAGCGAAGGTAATCATGATGAGGTAAATTATAAGTACGAACTAGTTCAAAATAATTTGTGAATCGCTTCACAATATCACTTCCCTATAAGGGAAATAGGAGGAAATTAAAATGGTTGTAAATTTCATAAGAACTCATAAAATTAGTGCATATATTTTAACGGCTATACGCTTGTTTCTAGGCTTTGCTTGGTTGACGACAGGATGGGGAAAACTTACCGGTGGTGGATTTGATGCAACAGGGTATTTGAAAGGAGCCATTGCTAATCCTGTCGCTGGCCCGAATGGAATTGTTTATGGTTGGTATGTTACATTTTTAGAAAATGTAGCTCTACCGAACGTGGCAATCTTTAACTTCATCGTACCACTAGGTGAATTCTTAGTAGGTTTAGGTTTAATTCTTGGTTGCTTTACAACAGCTGCTGCATTCTTCGGAGTCCTGATGAACTTCGCATTCGTTCTTGCTGGAACAGTGAGTCAAAACCCTACTGACATTCTGATGGGAATGATCATCATGGTGGCCGGATACAACGCAGGGCGATACGGCTTAGACCGTTGGGTGTTGCCGATGATTAAGAAGATGATGGTAAGAACTCCCAACAATCCCGACACTCCTAATAAGGATGAGGAGAACCGTAAGGCGGTTGCTGCATAGTTACGGAGATCAAGACATGGAACGCTACCATGTCTTGATCTTTTTAGTTTGGCTACTTATTTTTTCCTTGAATGAAAAAGACGTTCCCATTTATCCCCCATCACATCCTGAATCCTTTTAATGAATAACTTCAGTTAACAACTATGTAAGAATTCTAAATAATGGCCAAAACAATTAGTTACACGCTTCAAATGGATTAATTCAAAACATAATGCAATGAAATTAGGTATAATATGATGTAGGAACTGATTGATTAGTATAAGTAAAGCAAGCATGATAAATAAAATATTTAATAGGGATGATCGATATGAATACCAACATTGTTCAACGAAATAATATCACTATTACAGGAAAAGGTACGCAACCTATTCTATTTGCACCTGGTTTTGGGTGTGATCAGAGAATGTGGAGATTTGTTACACCTGCGTTTGAAGAACAGTATCAAGTCATTTTATTCGATTATGTTGGTTCAGGGAAAAGCGATCTATCTTGTTATGACATAAATAAGTACAGCACCCTTTCTGGATATGCCCAGGATGTGTTGGATGTCATTCAATACTTAAATTTAGAAAATATAATTTTTGTGGGTCATTCTGTTTCCAGTATGATTGGATTACTAGCTTCTATTCAACAGCCACAACGATTTAGTAAGCTCGTGATGGTTGGTCCGTCTCCTTGTTATATTGATGACCTTCCCCACTACAAAGGTGGATTCACTAAAGAAGGAATTAACGGAATACTTACTTTAATGGAGAAAAATTATATTGGATGGGCACAGACATTAGCTCCTGTCATTGTAAAAAATGAAGACCGCCCTGAGCTCAAGCAAGAATTGGAAGAGAGCTTTTGTTCCACAGATCCAGTGATTGCTCAAAATTTCGCCAAGGCAACGTTTCTATCAGATAACCGAGAAGATTTAAAAAAGGCGACTGTGCCTTCGTTAGTTATGCAGTGCTCTGATGATTCTATTGCACCAAGAGAAGTTGGTGAATATGTTCATAGAAATCTACCAAACAGTTCGATCGTTTACTTAAAGGCAACCGGGCATTCACCCCATATGAGTCACCCTGATGAAACAATATCAGTCATAAAGAACTATTTAGAAATAGGTGTGTAGAGAAGAGGAATTAATATGGAACCACTTTTAGATGAAGCACCGTGTGGGTATGTGTCGTTCCGTGATGACGGAATTGTTACGATGGTCAACGCAACACTAGCTACATTATTGGGATATGAAAAACATGAAATAATCGATAAACATTTCAATAATCTGCTCCCACTTTCAGGGCAAGCTTTTTATCAGATGTTTATCTTACCCTTGCTCAAGGTTGAGTCATCTATTCGGGAATTATACTTGTCTCTCCAAGCCAAAGATGGCAGGGAGATCCCCATTCTGCTTAATGGAAACCGCAGAAAAAGGGCAGATGAATTTGTAAACGAATGTGTGCTAATCAAAGTGGAGAATCGAGACAAGTTTGAAAATGAGATCATTTTAGCAAAAAAAGAAGCAGAAGTTGCTCTTCAAGATAAAGAAAAAGCCTTTAAAAAAGTGGAACAGTTGTTAGTTGAGAATGTGAAGTACCAGGAGCAAATGCAAGAAGAATTATCATTAGCGAAAAACATCCAAAAGCTTTCAACCATGGTATCTATGAACAAGAAGGAAATCAATATTCAGAGTTATTATACCGCTTCGAATGATCTGTCAGGAGACATTTTCGGCTATTATCCAGTTGGTGAAAATAAGTACGGGATTATCCTTCTAGATGTCATGGGGCACGGCATTTCATCAGCACTTATATCGATGTCGCTTCGATCATTATTTCAAGCTTTAGTCTCTAATGGCAGCTCTCCTCTTGAAATTGTTCAAGAAATGGATACCTATTTACATTTATTATTTCAGGACCAACATGATTTACAACACTTTTCTACCCTTTTATATGTAGAAATAGATGTATTTACTAAAAAAGTAACGTATCTAAATGCTGGTCATCCTTCCGGTATTATTCAAAACCCAGATGGAAACCAAACTGAATTATCTTCCATCTCACCACCTATTGGCGTGATGCAAGGACTTACCTTTCATCAAGAATCATGCTCCTACATTGAAGGTTCCCGATTATTTCTATACACAGACGGAGTATCAGATCTTATAGCGGTGAATGATTTAAAAGAACTCTTGAAAGAAACAAGGAATCTGTCCATACAACAGGTAAGAGAAAAACTAGCATTAGCGTTGGAAGAAAAAACGCAGACAACGTTGAACGTGGACGATCAATGTTTTCTGTTACTTGATCTACCTTAATAGAAACTGTAAGAGAATCACGATTGTGGTTCTTTTTTATTGGCTCTTTTGGTAAAGATTGTTGTTATTTTATTAGCATTGTTAAAGTATTGAGTTGATTGGAGCGGAAGTCAACGGACCCAATATAAATTCATTTTTTGTGAAATAGCAACAAAGTATGCGAAAACAGCCTTTTTATTTTTCCTTTTACTTACACTCCACGATATTTATACGACTACATCTCCATAATGAATATCAACCACTTGATACTTAAATACCTAAAAAAAAAAGTAAAATTTTCCAAGATGTGTGACTCCCATCACAGCGAGGTAAAGCACCATGATGTAAGTTATAAGTAAGAAATAGTTTAAAACAATAGGTAAAGTACTTCCCGTATAAGGGAGCAGGAGGAAACCATAATGTTGGTTAATTTCATAAGAAACAATCAAATTAGTGCGTATCTGTTAACAGCTTTACGAATTTATTTAGGGTTTGCTTGGATGGTGGCAGGTTGGGGGAAAGTTACAGGAGGATTTGATGCGACTGGTTATTTAAAAGGAGCCATCGCAAACCCAGTAGCTGGCCCAGATGGTGTGGTATATGGATGGTATGTCACGTTCTTAGAAACTTTTGCTCTGCCTAATGTATCTGTATTTAACATATTAGTTGCTTGGGGTGAATTGTTAGTAGGTTTAGGTTTAATACTTGGATGCTTTACAACTGCAGCTGCATTTTTCGGTGTATTGATGAACTTCGCCTTTATGCTCGCTGGAACCGTTAGTCATAATCCAACTGACATCCTGATGGGATTTATCATTATGGTGGCTGGCTACAATGCAGGTAAATATGGATTAGACCGTTGGGTAATGCCTATGATTAAGAAGGCTAGAAACAAGAAAAAAGAAGAAAAACAAAGACCATTTACGGTTTAGTAAATGAAAAATGATTTGATGTAGCTTTCTGAAGAAAATATATAATGATAAAAAATTGGTCAAGGTATTGGGAATTCTATACCTTGGCCATTTTAGTTAGTATTGTATTTTGCCTTAATTTACACTTTCTATAGTGTGTAAAGTTAAAAAACCCTTGACTGACCTATATGGATAAATATGAAATGGTGAGTTAATTATGGTGGATGATTTGAATTTCATTTGTGGTGGGATGTTGTTGAAGTGGAAGATGATACATATATATATTATTTTGAACTAATCCATCATCATATTATAAAGTTGACCCGGTTTAATCCGTTTAATTTCTCCAATGGCTTCAGGAAAGCGTTTCGTGTTTTTCGTTACAATATACGAACATTTTTCTTTAATGGCTGTTACCCAAACATGAACATCTTGTTCATCATAGTCCCTTAAAGGCTTTTGCATTCCGGATTCTTCAGCCAAGCAGACTGCTTCTTCTGTTGAAAGCCCGCTAATTTCCGCGAGGGCTTGTCCAATCTTCATTTCGTTTCGCCGAACAATTTCCCAGTGATGACGACCTACCACACTATTTACCGCGGGATCGTTTTCCAATATCGGATACACAAACATATCTAAGAATCCCTCTACCATCTCGATTGAATAAGTTACACCACTTATTCCATCATACGTTGCATTTCGCATGAATTCCATCAAACAAACTCTTGAAATAACTACTCTATACGATAAGGTTTGAGCAGCTAATTTCAGTAATTGTCGATTAATCCCTTCACCCCGAATCGCCCCACAAAGTACTGTTGTATCAAATAAAACAATAGGAGAGGAAAAATTAGAGGATTTCATCTTCAGTTACCTCCCCATGTTTAGCATTAAATTCATTTAACTTTTGTTCAAAGACATTCCGCTTTCGAGCTTCATCAAGGGAAACTCTAAAATGCTTCTTCGGAATCCGCCAATGACCACCTGGGGTTTGATAGGCTCCTAGATATTTTCCTTGATCACACCAACGTCTGATGGTTTGATCAGAAACACCCAAGATTTCAGCCACTTCTGTAGAGGTGTAGACTTCAGTCTGGTCTGCCCTAATAGGTATGGCCCAATCATATCTCTCTATCATAGACCTACTATAACTTTGTGTCTGTTCCTCTAAAATTTTGGCTAGTAATTTCTTACGGTCTGTTCCAGGAATTATTTCTGATAATTTCTCAATGTATTCCACCAATGATTCATAAGCTTGAGTAGTATCACTACTGTTTACAGATTCATAAACTTCCTTATCCAGTTTACGAATATGGTTCACGAATTCATTAGATGGCAAATCCATCTTGAATTCATCCAAAAACATCGATCGCAGTTTTAGTTTTGAAAATGTTCGTTCGATTAGGTTTTTGAACAAGGCTATGGCGTTTTCAAAACGTTCTTGCTCCTTTAATATTGTGACCGTATCCCATAAGATATCATCTTCACGTTCTTTCATCATGGTATACTCACCTCCTACTACTATTATAATCAACCAAATGTTGGATATTCAATATAAACCAACAAAACTCAACACTAAAAAAATTCCAGATTCGGATTTCTCTCCTGTGAGCCCCTGCCAAAGTATCAAGAGCCTTTCCCCAAATGCTTAACGCTCAAGAGGACAGGCCCAGTATATTTAGTCTACATAATTAATAATCAGTGACCATTTTAGAATGCTGCAGATAATAGAAGGTAAAGTGTTGATTCTTTAGTAATTCAGGATCATCTGTATGGTCCTTAGGAATAACAAATAATTCGAAGTACTTCCCATCCCTTTGTCTTCAACGAATTGGAAATCCAGCTTGGCTTTCTCGGTATCGTTACACAAGTTTAAAAAATAATCATGGCAATTACATTTACACATTGGATTTCATAGACATAGAAATTCTGAGCTAGCAGCCCCTGCAATTTCTATCAAATTTTCCTACAAACATAAACCATTTGATTACTATCATTCGTTAGCGGAGTTTCATTCCAATCTTTATACACACTCAAAATTTCTAATCCATTTCCACTTAACATTCGTTCCATTTCTTTTGGAAACACATATCGCAAACTTATATTTGTTCTAATCTCATCCACTACTTCTTCAGCTTGATTGATGAACTTTCTAATGGTATTGTTGTGTTGCACTTGATTTAGAGAGTCATAGGTGCTAATCGTGTATACATCGACTTTATGCTGAGTCTCCTGATCTAAGTAAGTTTTCCAATATTCCTCTGTTAGTGGTAGCAACAGCTCGTCTGCATTCGGAAACCTTGTTCCGAATATAAAGATTCCACCCGTTTCTAGGTGTTGATGGACCGATCTAAGCAAACCATCTTGAGCTTCATTTGTAAGGAAGTGTTGAAATGAATTCCCTACTGTAAAGATTAGGTTACTTTTTACGTTCAAATTCAATTTGGAGCAATCTTGTTCAACCCATTCTACTTGTAAATCAAGCTGGGCTGTTTTTCTTCTCGCTTCACCTAACATTCCTTTATGAAGGTCCACTCCTATTAACTGGTGTCCGTTCTTTGCTAAAGGAATCGTCGCTCTTCCTGTTCCACAAGCTAAATCGATGATAACTCCCTCAGTCTTAGATACCCATTTTTCTAAAAATCTTACATCATCTTTATATGTATCATTCTCTTGATCATATAAACTTGGATTATTATATTCTTCAAAATTAGCTAATGCTGATTTCTCTGTCATTAAATGTCTCCTCATTCTTTTTTTGAAATAAAGCGGTCAAAAAGTCCGGTACACCAAAGACATCCCCTGGTGGATCGATTACTTTCATGCTTCTAATCTCTACTTCCTTTAGCTCCTTAAAAATAGCCCGTAATTTCTCCTCTGTATAACCTAATCCACCTTGTAGACTTCGCAATCTATAAACGTCCCAATCTGATATTTCGGCTCCACCTAACTTCCCACCTTGAAGAAAACAGGTGATCGCAAAAAAGCCATTCGGTTTGAGAGCTTTCTTAACTAAATTGACATAAGACATTCTTCGATGCGGAGCTAAATGGTGAAAGCAGCCAGAATCATAAACGATATCATAGGCACCTTCTTCTATATCCAATTCAAAGATATTTGCATGAATAAAGTTGATTCGTACGTTCCGTTCATTTGCTCGTTCTTTTGCCCAAAGCAAGGATTCTTGTGATAGATCTACTGCATCTACCACGCAGCCTTTTTCAGCAAAATAAATAGCATTTCGCCCTGGACCACACCCTAGTTCAAGGACTCTTCCTTTTTTAAATAGGTTTTTCTCAAAGTAGCTAACTACGTTTTCATCAGGTACATTCGCAAAAAACGGAACACCCTTATTACGATCAGCATAAAACTGATTCCAAAACTGTGTAGGCTCTCTCAATAAGGAATCTAACATGTTTAGTATATCTTCTTCGTTATAAATCGTTTCTTCCAAGCAGTGCTCCCCCTCTTTTACTTTATAATTCACTCACATTCAATTGTACTAAATATTCCCATTTATTCTGTGACAACCATATTAAAATCACATTATTTTAACCAGATAGAATTTCTTGCTTCTATAGCTTTTCAGCTTATTAGAAGGTTGTAAATCGTGCAAATTTTCATCTTCAATAGCAGTTAATAGGAATATACTAACTCCGTAAAAAACATCACTATAAGCTAATAAAGCTTTTTATTTTAGATAGGTAGTCTTAGATTTTCTAAGGGATTATTACAAATGTTACTCGAATATTACATCAGTAATTTCGAGGTTTTTTACATAAATGAGAGTGTGCTTCGTTTCTCCTCATTCAAGTTCAACCAAAAAGTTGTTGAATTCCTACCTCATAGTTCATCCGTTTTTTGGAAAACTAATCTTAATTTTAAAAATAAGGAGGTAAAAAATTGATTAATAAACCTACATTTATAGCTATCATTTTCTCACTCTTGTTTGTGTTCTCGTGTTCTCAACATGTAAAAGCCCTGACATTTGAAAAATTACCAACTAAGCAAACATCTGAGCAATGGTCGGTTCAAGTCGGTGAAGCGAAAAAAGGTGCAGGATCAACTAAACCAGTGAAAGGAAAGTTTCATACGTATTCTCTCACAATTGACAAGGTTAGTAAGATGGACGTAAATACAGTGGAAATCTATTTGTATAGAAATGACCCAAGTACAACAATCAAGTATTCTCTGGTCAGCTGTCCTGAAGGAGCGGATTGTGAAAAGAAGCAAAAAGAAGAAGCAACTTTATTAGCAAAACAATTCAATGAGGGAGAATCTTATCAATTTAACAACTTCCTTCTTGCCGAAAGAGCATCTGAATTGGAGATTGAAATTGTTTGGAAAGAAGAACCGAATGGTAGGCAACTAAAGGAAACCTTTACGTTTACTGAGTAATCTTTCTAAAATGGTTTACCATAAAAAAGGTCAAGACAATGGTAGCTACCATGCCTTGACCTTTTTCATCCATTGGAATTATTTCTTCAGCAACGATTCACAAAATGGTTTACATAAGCCTTGTTCTGACATACGGTCCAATAATTCTCTAGTTGAGAACTTATTACATATATTAGTTTGGATAGCTGAGTTAAAATGCTCATACTCATAGTAGTTTACATCTTGCTCCACCTTAAATGTTGGAAATTGTTCCTTCAACATTTGAAACGCAGCTGGTTTCTTCTCAGAACTTTTTTGCAGGTATGTTAAGGTTGGAATGAATGTAACTAGGAAGTCTATTTCATGTTCAGTTAGCTTTTTCTCCGTTAACCACTCTGTAACAGTCTGCTTTTCCATATTGAAACCTCCGAACTGACTTTTCTCCCCAATTTTAAACCATCCATCCTACTTAAGGCTTCATATACGTCGCAAATTCAACAAAAAAGATAACGATAATACAAATAAACATAAATAGATATAAGGCGATGGCCCACCATGTGAAGTTTTTTTTATATCTAGTCCTTGTAAAACTAAGTAAAGCAGACAGTATACCTACTGCTGGGATGATTTGAAGAAATAAATTGGAAAAGACATCGAATCCGTCTAGGGTCATTAAGAAGATGTTCAAGTAAGCCAATGATAATAAGGCACAGACAAAGGAGACAATCCCGAGTCTTGTTTCGCGAAGCTTTGGCTCTTTCCCTTTACCACTCAGGCGCTTTACCAATTCCACAGTCGCACCTCCCCCATATTGATATTCCGGATGTCCTGATTACTTTTTAATTTCAAAATTTCCTTTGTTGGTCCTGTAATGACCCCACCATATGATTTCAAGCCGTTCTCTTCTAGAAAGTTGATTCGTTCATCAAGATCTAACCATTTTGCATGGGCAATATCAATGGCTTGCTGTTCATATTTCTGCAGAAAGTAAAGACTATCCATAAATTGTTCATCGTTTGGTTCTCTCTCATTAAACGGAGACCATCCATCTGGATCAGGCTGAGCTGGGTACCCAAGTGGAGTAATATAACCACCTTCCAAACCTACACCAGAAGCTTCAAGTCCTGTGTCAATTGCATACCAACGCCATTCCAAATTGGTCCCCTCTAGAATTCTCTGAAGGTTTTCTGGTTCCATTACCTCTTCTAAAGATACATACACTTCCGCAACTGTACCTTCTGGAAGCTTCTCTAATGTTTCCCAAGCATTAAAATCAGGGTTTGTAATTTGCGCTTGCGGGTGGTACAAGTTCTTCGTATCAAAAGTAGGAATTTCTTTTGGAGGATTTTCAATGACATAATTTCTCTTTGGAAACTGTGCTTCATTAAACCGGTACTCCACTTCCCAATCTCCTAGTTTGATGTCGTTTTTACCAACTCTTTTATATAAGTCCATATATACATTAAAGGAAAACAATCCAAATTCCCGTTCAATCTCCATCTCTTCCAAGCTCATATTTGGTTCTGTCACATAAACAGTTTGAATGGCTACTTGGATGAAATCCTCTGCTTTATGATTCCAACTATAATAGAGATAACTACACACTGTCATGAAGGGATAAATCATCAAAATAATCATGATCACATAGGCAGTTAACGAAAATCTCGCATTTCGGATACTATTCTTAATAATCTTATTAGCTTTTTCAGGCGGAAGAGCTTCTGCTTGGGTAGTCTCTTCCTGTGACTCAAACTCTTCAGCTATCACTTCCTGGTAAGCTTCGTATCGTTCTAATTCTTGTTCGATTTCTGCCGCTTCATCGTCCGAGAGATTCCCAGCATAATAGTCCTTTAACTTCCGCTTCCATTCCTCACTCATTCCTCCACACTTCCTTTCTTGTACAGCTGCCTCAGCTTTCCTCTTCCTCGAAAAATATGTGTTTTCAGCGTATTTTCTTTGATGGAAAGGATCGTCGCTGCTTCTTTATATGAGTAGCCTTGGATATCGCATAACAGGATCGCTCTTTTTTGAATGGGCTTTAACTGTTCTAACATTTTGTACAGCTCATCTTTTTCTAGTTCCTTTTGAACCAATTCATCTGTAAACTCACTAGACGGAATCATTGAAAAGTAATCTGGGTTTTCAATGTTCACTTTTTTATTTCGTCTCACAAAATCAATAAATGTATGATAGGCAATCTTTAATAACCACGGTTTCATGGCTTGAGCTGGACTCTTCTCTAACGCCGAGTATGCCTTCATAAAGGTGTCCTGAGTCAAATCCTCTGCCAAGCTTTCATCCTTACAAAGAGAGAGAAGATACCTGTAGACATCATGGATATATAGGGTATAGAGTTGTTGAATATCCAATTTCCTCCCCCTTTCACTCAAATAACGAGTAGCCCTTCCATAAAGTTGCAGTTCGTATTATTTTTTTGCAAAATAAAAAGGACTCTATATTAAGTCCTTTTTAAGGTTCATGAATATAACCACATATATTAGATAATTTTACCATAAATGCTGTATCGGAAATCAGCATTATCATTGTACTAATTCACCAGCGGTATTAAATAATCAAAGGTGTAATCATCGATATCCGAATATCTCTCTATCTTAGTCCCTTTAGGCTGAAACCCGTAACGGATGACCACTTGTATGTAGGAGAAACATAGGAATGCGTGATCTGCACTACAATCTTTCAATACAGCAAATAAGGTGGGGGGAAATTCTTCATACCGAAAACGTTCGTTTCCAGTCTCTTGAAAATGATTCAACACCTCAAACCCTACTTCTCCAACTACTTTGTCCTTAATAATCGTTTCATATTTTAGATAGACCTCGTTTGAAGATTGTAACCCCTGCTCCTCTAGTAGATGCTTTGCAGTAAGGAAATGTTCACGAAAAGGATGTGGACTTTTATTTGCTTCAAACCTTTGCCACACTAAACATTTTGGAGTCTCCCATTTTGAAAGTAATAGAGTTTGAGGATTCTCTACTTGAATCCCTCCAATAAATTTTTTTGCGGCAAGTAGTACATCTAGTTTTTTGTTCAAATCCTCGTTCCACTTATCAATTAATGTTTTCTTCTCTTGTGAGTTAGCTGCACTATATTGCTTAATATCCTGGATTGCTATATCTGCTTGTCTTAGAGAATCAATCATTTTAGCTATATGTATTTGTTCTTGGGAGTAAACTCTATATCCATTTTCCAAGCGAGTTGGTTGAATCAATCCCTTTTTGTCATAAAATCTCAGTTTACTAGGAGGTAACCCTGTTTTTTTTGAAAATTCCTGTATAGTAAAATGCATAGTTACCTCCCGTTAGCCTTATGTTAATTCGCTTTGTAGGACCAAATATTGATACGATTATTGTCAGGGTCATAAATATGGAATCCGCCCCAACCATTTATAGGGTTACCAGCAATGTCTGAAGGCTTGAGCCCATTATGAATTAGCTTATTGTATTCCTCAAAGAAAACAGCCGGTCTTATATCGAAATAGGCTCTTGCGTTCGTATCATTCGGTTTCTCGACTAGATTTTCTGTATCTTGAAGAATCCAAATATTGTCCCAAAACTGTTGATCTAGTACATTTCTGTCATACGCATCTTCTGTTCGCATATGCGCATAACCCTCTTGTTCATTGAGTTCAACCAATTCAAATCCAAGGTTCTTTTCATACCATTCAACAGATCTTTTTGGATTTTTTACATAGATAATCGTATTCACACTACCAAACCCAATGATACCTGATGCTGGATACTCCTGGTGATCACCTTGGTTTTGCTCCTCTACAATTGTTAGCCTAGTATTATCAAAAGCAAAAATATCACAGTATCTCTGACCATTTGGTAAGATCCTTAATTCTGTAAAATTGACTTGTTTATCATCAAGATAGCTTCGTGTCTGATCAAGGTCATAGGTGACAAATACTAATCTCACATTACCCTCAATATCATATGACTGAAAGTGATCGAATTCTCCTTCAAATGACTTAACCGTCACTACTCCAGATCTAGGCAGCTTCATAAACCCTTTCCTACCTACCCATGAAGTAATTTTGTCCATACATACCCATCCGAACACTTCCTCATACCAGCTGATCCCTTCATCAAATTTTTCAGGGGCTACCATGATAAAGCCTCCATCCCAACGATACATCCAAACCACTCCTTTACTATTTTTTACATATTTAGGATAAAGGTTAAACCTACTTTAAGGTCAATCCCATTTTTAAATTTTCTATCATAATAATAATTTTTTTAAAAGAACCTATCCACTATATTTCAAGATCAGCTAATAATCCATACTAGTAGATCCTCATTTAAGTCCAAGCTTCTTATACAAAATAGAGAGTCTTGCTTTCTAGTAAACAAGACTCTCCGTATTATTTACCAGAATTTATAACTGTATGACACTTATCATATTTCCATTAATGTCAGTTAGATCAAACCGTTTAGGTTCTCCATCTCTTAAGTCCGACACTACTACATTTTTTTCTATTAACTTAGTTCTTACTTCTTCTACATCCTTAACAACATAATTAAAAGGTGTGTATGTAGTAATAGGCTGAAAATTAGAAATTTGAACCAGATGAAACCCACAATTAGGGGCAATCGCAAGACCACACATTCTTTCATTTTTCCATCTTAAGTTAAATCCAAATACTTCCTGGTACCAAGATAACGATTCCTTTAGATTTCTTACAGGAAGGAATACTGCATCAATCCGTTCTACTAATCTTTCTTGCACCTGTCCACTCATTACAATCAACTCCCTAAGGTAAATAAACTCCCATTATAAATTCTACTAGAATTAATTTTTTCCTCTTATTGGAAAATACTTTTAATGATTTCCCTAACTTCCCTCTACTGTTAACAAAATAAAAAGAAGGCATAAATGACCCTCTTTTCACCATTACAATATAAATAAAGAATAGAAGGACTTTCATTACTAAAACTAACTCTTCTAGAAATCAATCATTCGAAATTAAATCTTTAAAAAATCCTTTATCTTCATAACCAAGGAAATCTACACCTAAATGAGTAAATACAGCAAATGCTAGACCCCATACGACGATGCTTGTAACCATCCAGATTGTCGTACTTTTCTTTGTGCCACCAAGTGTAAGACACATAAAAGCCGTCAGGTGACTACCAACAATTAATGGTCCAATGAACGCTAATCCCGGCAATCCATATTTTTTCCATATCTTTTGTGCACGAATTGCTCGTTTATTCGGTTCTTTCTCCGCTTCGTCTCCTTTTCTTTTTCTTCTCCAGGCTTTAATTTTGTTTATAAAAAGGATTAATAATAACACCGTTAAGATGTTACCAAACAATGCAATTAAAATAACAGGTATTTGTGGTAATCCAGCAATAATGGCCAGTGCTATGACTCCATAACCTTCAAAAAAAGGAAGGGCCGCTAAAATAAACACGACTCCATAAGCCCAAGCCAACTCCAACATATTCATATAAGATAAATCCCCCAATGCTTTTTGTATATAAGCGTCACCTATAATAATGACGACTTATTAATATTTGTGAAAGGCTATTGAATTTACTCATTTTTTATTTACTAAATGGTTAGTTAAATTCCAACTTCTTACTTTACGTATTTGGATCCATTAGGTTTCAAATTTTTTTCCCTCTGAGACTATTTCTTATAACCAATTGGATTCTCTGTGTGTTCATCCAATTCAGCAGTTAGCCTCATCCAGAACGTGATTCATTACTGCTTTAGGATTTCTAGCAAGAGCTGTTCATCTTGTCCACACTTAAATGGGGTACGGAATTCGTCCAACTCTTTTCCCTTACATTACATCTACTACTATGGCTTGTACAGGGAGTTGATTATTCTCTACTTAATTTTTCCCAACTGTTCTAATTTGAAACTTTTGGCTATCTGTTACGGTGTAGTTATTATGTTGTCCGTCACTCTCATATCTATTGTTTTCCTGACCTCAGTTTTAAAAAATATAAAAGGATGTATCCTTCTATAATGATTGAAATGGTAAGTATGTAGTTATTCTGTACAAGTTCTTTAACACTTGCTCTGACAGGTGCTCCAGCGCTTTGTTTAATGCCTCAATGTCTTCAAGCGAACATTCCGGAGCTTTTTTTGGTTAAACGAGAGATTATATTACTACCATTAATTACAAATTAAAATGTTAAAAGTTTGCATAATGGATTGGTCAGACCAGCCGATATATTTAAGGTATAGTTGTATCGTATGTGCTTAATTTTTCGAGATGAAACTGTACCCTCTTTAATGGTAGTAGAAAGAATCGCGCCCAAAATTCCAACTATTATAAAGACCTAGAAAACAGGAGTGATCAAGATGAGTTTATCCAAAAATACCATTATGTTTAATTACGCTGTCTGTGCAGTTGTTCTTTCTTTATTCATTCATGTCATGCATCGGTTTTTCAACCCCTTTGAAGACTACTTAACCCTCAATAATTTCGCTAGTCCGAGTACAGGATTGGTCACCTTTGTCATGATTATTCCAATGATTACATTACTTTTGACCATCATTTCAAAAAAATGGATTCCTGCTTGGCAAACCAAGATTCCACTCTTTAATGCATTGACCTTAACGTTTTCAAGTATTTCTATCATTGCCGGTGGAAATGGAATGGTCGAGTACCACTTCTCTATTTTCATGGTCATTGCGATGCTTGCCTACTATGATTCTATTTATCTAATTTTAGTAAGTACGGTTATATTTGCTATTCATCACTTGGTTGGGTATTTTACGGTTCCCGAGTTAATTTGTGGTATGACCGAGTATCATTTCGGACTTTTAATGCTTCATGCCGTTTTCTTACTATTAACAAGTGGATTTACGATCATCCAGATTCTTCATAAAAAGAAATATCAACAAGAAGTAGAATCAGAACGTGCTGAGAAGAAGATGCAGTTCGATGATATTTTACACAAATTAGATTCCGCTTCAAAAACAGTGGTAAATACCATCAACTATCTATTAGACAATGTCAGAAAAACACAAACAGCGTCCAATCAGATTCTACAAGTTAGTAATGAAGTTGCCGCTGGAGCAAATCAACAATTGTCAGCGATATCAAAGAATTCTGTAGCTCTTTCAGAAACATCGATTGGTATTCAGCGAATTGTAGAGAGCTCAAACATGGTGGGAGATCATGCCTCGGAAAGTCTTGAGGCAGCGAAGGTTGGAGAAACTGCTCTTTATGAAACGAGTCAGCAAATGGACTCAATTAACCATTCGGTTCAACATCTAGCTAAAATTATTGAACAACTAACCGATAAATCTAGTGAGATCGGAAACATTATTCAACTAATTACCGGGATCACGGAACAAACAAACCTACTGGCATTAAATGCTGCCATCGAGGCGGCAAGAGCCGGCGAGCACGGAAAAGGATTTGCTGTAGTAGCGGATGAAGTTCGCAAATTAGCAGAGGAATCGAAGAAATCTGCTCATCATATTTCAATCCTTGTGTCCGATATCCAACAAGGCACGAAGGAAGCCTCAACTGCAATGAACAAGGGATTAACCGAAGTAAAAGATGGAATCCATAGTGTGGAGAAAACGGCAACTTCCTTAAAACAAATTGTGGCATCTGCTGAAGATGTGACCATCCAAATTCAAGAGGTTTCAGCCGTTTCCCAGCAAATCTCAGCAGGTACCGAACAATTGTCAGTGACTACCAAGGATATGACCGAAATTAGTAAATCTACTAATCAATTTGCCGGTCATATGATACAATTGTCGAATGAACAATTACAGTTCGTAGAAGAGATTGAATCTGTTTCAGATCAATTAACGAAGATGTCAAAAGAACTTGATGAGCTGATTCACCAGTTTAAAGAGTAAACGAGTTCAATAGATTAGAAAGGATCATATTCATGCAGATACCCTACACAGACATACAACATTATCATGAATTCCATGACACATCATGGGAGATCCTTCAGACATTACGCCAACTAATAGGGGAAGGAACCTTTTTCGTGTCACACATGGACCGAGAAACGTTTTCTATCGTGAAGTCCTTAATCGATAGTGACATTATCCTTTCCGAAGGGACAAGGCTTCCATTAGAGGAAGCTTATTGACAGTATTTATTTAAAAGTAACCGTGAGTTACTAAAAATTATAGATTCTGCGGCTTCAGAATTCACCTGTAATCTAAGGATTACGAATGAATTAGGGATAAAATCTTATTTAGGGGCCCCCCTTATTACAGGGGACGGAAAAGTGTTCGGTAGTTTGGTTGTTCTTAGAACAACCGTGGATTCCTTTTCAGCGGAAGACGCGGGCCATATTAAACTATTCGCTAGCATCCTATCAACCCTTATTCATCATGAATATAACCGAATACATGATCCAATCACAGGTCTGTATACACTATCGTTTTCTATGGAGGTAAGTCAAACGGAAAAAGTCCGTTCAGGTGGCTTATTCTTCATTGATATTGACCGGTTTCGTTATATAAATGATCGCTATGGATACTCCGGTGGCAATCAGCTATTAAAACAAATAGCAGATCGGTTAAATACCAAGTTGGAAGGTAATCAATTTCTGGTAAAAGGGAGTGGAGATGAATTTATTATCTTTTCTTCGGAAGTACAAACTGAAGATCATATGAACAAATTGGCAGCCTCCATCCTCTTTCTATTCAAGCAACCTTTTCAGACCAAAGAATATGACATCTATATCACACCTAGTATCGGATATTCGTTTGTTTCTACCGAAAACATCCAACCAGATATGGTGTATAAGCAAGCTGAACTTGCGATGTATAACGCTAAATCCAATGGCGGCAACCAATATTTAAGATATACGTCAACCTTTAATCATGAAAGTGTTAGAAAACAAACGATTTTAAATGATTTAAACAGTGCGATTGTGAACAACGAATTTCATTTACTTTACCAGCCCCAATATCACTTAGAATCTATGGATTTGATTGGCGTAGAGGCGCTTGTGCGTTGGGAGCATCCAACCCTTGGGATGATTTCTCCAGGTGAGTTTATCCCTCTCGCTGAGGAATCAGGCAAAATCATTGAGCTTGGTAACTGGGTACTGAATCATGCATGTCAGGAGTACAAGCAATACCTTCACAACTCTCAAGCACAATCAGATGTGAAGCTATCGGTTAACATCTCTGTTTTACAATTTCAACAGCCAGATTTTGAAGAAAGAGTTCTAGCAGCTCTAAGCCTCAGTGGACTAGGTTCACATCAACTCGAATTAGAAATTACAGAGAATATTGCCATGGGAGCAGGTCCCCATGTTTATAAGAAGATGGCCTCCCTTAAACGAAAAGGAATCCTCATTGCCATTGATGACTTTGGTACTGGCTATTCCTCATTCGGTTATTTAAAAGAATATCCGATTACCACTCTCAAGCTTGATCGTTCTTTGATTATGGAAGTGGATCAAGACCTGAAGCAAAAAGAGATTGTTAAAGGGATTACGAATATTGCGATGGCTCTTCAGCTCCAAGTGGTATGTGAGGGAATCGAAACCGAAGACCAGCTGCAAATGTTGAAGGAAATAGGTCCAATTATTGGACAGGGGTTTCTATTGGGCAAGCCTGATAGACTACAGATGCTAGATCAGACAGCAGTCTCAACTCGATTTAAATCGAAGCCTGATCTACGTAGTTAACGGTTCCGTTACTGTAGAGAAACAAAAAAAAGCAACAGACCAAATCGCATATGATTTGGTCTGTTGCTTTTTCCTCATATATCAATGTTTATTGGGTATAAACACTTGGATTTTTTTAATTCTAAATATGTTAAAATAAATTAACAATATTTAGGATGTTTGGGAGGGGCAATTAATGAAATACATAAAGCCATTTTTAGTATTTGAATGGATTACAATCTTAGGAGTTTCAACAGCAGCTTATATAAGGTTGGATTTTCCAATTTATATTTGTATAAGCTTCGTTTTATTAGGAATTATCCTTACTCTTTTCTTTTCAAGACGCTATGAAAAGAAAGAAGAAAGTATCAATCATTCTAAATAAAATTGAGAAATTAAGAATCTGTATAGATCTGATTCAATAGGAGCTTGTTGAACTAACGAAGAAGTTTAGTCAAAGAAGAAAAATTTTATAGATCATAATCGTCTTTATAATTGGGGGAGTTTGAAGCTGCAATCGTTTAAAATGGTTATTTGGTTGTTTATCGTCATAGTAGTGGTTATAGCAGGATGCTCAGTTGAAAAGTTAGAAGGTGCTACTCCACCAATACCAATAGTTACTGTTGGAGAAGAAAAAATTGAAGTTGTGCGAGCATCCTATTGTTGGAATACTGGTTGTGTTGACTATGCTGGACCTCCTGAGATACTAGGAGGAAAATTACCCTTCCAAGTTCAAAAAGGTGCAAACATTAAAATTCGATTTGATTATGAACCAAAGCCATCGAGTATTTCTGTATCCAGAATGCTCGACACAGACCAAGAATGGGTAAAAGATGAATTAGTAGATGGTGTACTTACTGCTCCAATTGAAGAAGGTATATATTATTATGATTTTTTAGTGTATTGGCACTCAGAAGATGGTGAGTATTCATTAGGAGATTCCTATTATGCTTTTGTTATAGAAGTAAAATAACCCTAGGTATTCTTCTTCAACAAACGGGTGCGTCGATCCATGAAGGATTTTCGGTTAATGAAGTAACGGGCAGGATAATTGAATATATATTTTTCTTTTTATCTACAGTAAAAGGAGAGGATAAGAGTATGACAGAGAATAGTGAAAAAGAAATTCTATTGTTAAATAGCGACACGAATTTTAAAGCTATGCTTGAAATAATTGAATCTGTACCCAGCAGAAAAAGGGGCATATCTATTGAAACGGAAGAAAGAGATAAAAATTTCCGTGATGTATTGATGCACCTATATGAATGGCATGCAATGCTTGAGAGATGGTATAAGGAAGGTATGGATGGGGATATTCCGTTTATGCCAGCACCAGGGTATAAATGGAGTTCTATCAAGCTACTTAATATGCAAATATGGAAAAACTATCAAGATGTTACCTTGAGTAAAGCTATACAAAAATTAAAGTTAAGCCATGAAAGAGTAATGGACTTAATTAAGTCACATTCCGATGAAGAAATAATGACAAAAAAATACTATAAGTGGACTAAAACAAGTAATTTATACAGCTATTTTGCAGCAAACACTTCCAATCATTATATTTGGGCTATAAAAAAATGTGAAGTTATTGCAAATAATATAAAAGAAGGGGAATTAGAAAAGATTGTGAAATGATGTACTTAAACTATAGGGTGCATTTCTTCAAGATGGAGAAGTGCTTTTTTGTGGAAATTATTAAGATAATAGAGCAGGAATGTTTAATAAGGATTTTCTGACTTTTTACTTGGGTGGGATAAATTTAAAACAAAAAAATTAATTGAAATTGGTTTTTATATTTATTTTTATTATGACAATTAGGAGTTTTGGAACTAACATGTGCCTTGATTCAAGAAGGGATTGACACTATTTTTATAGAATTAACTAAACCAAAGAATAGAAGAAATTCGTACTCCAATAAGAAACAGGAGGATACTTATGCAAAAAGAAAATGCACTGATATTGTTATGTCCACCAGAGCTGTTTCGTTTACCACCAGAACCTTCCCTACCGAAAGGATATTATGTAAGAAATTTTAGAGAAGAAGATAAATTAAATTATAAAAAGATGTTAGAGGAAGAGGGATGGAACTTAAGTAATGAGGATATAAACGATTTCTTTTCAAGAATATTACCTGATGGACTATATTTTATAGTGGACGAAAAAACAGAAGAGATAGTTGCGTCAGCATCAGCTTTACATAATCCAAAATCAAGTTATTATACGTTTCCATTTGGTGGAGATATAGGATTTGTGTTTGCAAATCCTAAACATAGAAAGAAAGGTTTAGGCCTTTATGTTACAGCGTTAGCTGCAAACAGGTTAATATCATCAGGTTATAAAAGTATAAGAATTGTAACAAATGACCATAGATTACCAGCATTAAAGACTTATCTTAAACTTGGATTCAAACCTTTTTTATATTCTTCGGATATGGAAGAACGTTGGAAAGGTGTTTATAACGAATTAGGAATTAAATTCTATGTAGAAGAGTGTATTACACTTTAGTAATGCTCCTTATTATTCAAAAGGGGACGTATATTCATAGAGGAAAGTACCTTCTTCTTGAAGTAAAGCGTAATAATAGTTGAACAGGATATGTAAAGGTGGAGATGTTTCCGATGATAAAAAATCGAATGACATTTATTAAAATTTCAGCTCTTGTTTTGTTCTTATTTGTTGGTTATAAAACTTTTGGATACATATAAATAGAGTTTCTTTACCCACCTAAATATGAGATCTCCATCGTCAAAGGTAATGAAGAAATTATTAAACAGTTTAAGCAATTTGAAGGGAACGATAGAATCATAGCCATTGCTGATATAAGTAAACAAGAGTTTTTAAATGAACGTAAGACTAATTCGACAGAAATTAGAGATACACCATTGGTTAGCATTTTAAAATATTCTAGTGTTAAAACAGCAAAAATTGGAGTAGAAACAAATAATGTTAATGAAGCAATTGATTACCTCACAGAAGAATTAAAGTAGTGCAAATTGATTCCATCTCAATAAAAACTGTCATTGATTAAAAGCATAATTAATGGCGATAGTGAAGTACCGGGAGTTTGGTTTAAGAAGCAAATGTCTAAGGTTTAGGGGGAGCGTATGAAGAAGAAAGTTTGGTCAATATTGGTTCTAGTGATTGCGGTTGGAATTGCAATAATTGTAGCTAATCAAAAACCAAATGATGCAGATTTTGTTAGGTGGATGGAGAATACATATGAAATAAAGTGTCTTGATTATAACTGTACTACTTTCGAAATAGAATCATTAGAAGAAAGTGGAAAGGAACTAATTTTAATGCAAACCGTACAGGGAAGTGACTCCCCAGGTACATTTGTAAAAGAAGCAGATTTGAAATATCGAAATCTTGAAGATTCTTCGTATTATTTAGATATTCATGTAAAAGGATTTTTAGGGGGATTTACAGTAGAAAATGAAAATATAAGTAAGGTACCTAAGAAATAATATGACAATATTAGTCATTCCTTATTTAACGGGACTTTAGCACAAGATAGGAGAACGTCAAAACAGTTGTCTTCTTTAACTAGAAAAGCCAGATCATTGAATAAAGAAGCATGAAAGGAAAGTAATTCACAAAAAATGGAGGTATTAAAGATGGACTTATTACTCTTGATAACTATTGGTTTCATCATAAGTGGATTTTTTGTTCTCGCTTCTATGAAAAAAGGTATGGAAAGTAAGCTCGCTTATATAACAGCAAATATGGAAGACGAGGAAAGCTCAGCAAAAGCTAAATCTATAATTTGGTGGATAGCGAGTACCACAGCTTGGGGAATAGTGAGTATGATTCTTATAGTTTGGTGGTTTCATAATCACTTTGGATAACTGTTTGGTTTACATGTACTTCAACAAAATGGACCTTTAATAAGAAAAAAACAAAAATGTGTGTGCATAAGGGGTAATCCCTAAAAACTAAAGTGAAAACATTTTAACTTTACTAATCAATTCAGTTAGACCCCTTATTATAATTATGACATATCAAAAATTGAACACTACATTACCTTAAATGTATTAACCTATTGAACAAAACTTCCACAATAGTAACGAAAAAAGCATTACCATTGTTTAGTTAATGCACCTTTTAGTTTAATATCCAAATTCAATAATAGAATGAAAAATATCTTTATATATTGAACGAAAATCGCTTTCCGATTTTAAAGGTTGTGGTGGAACAAAAGTCCAAGTTTTTTCTCCCTGTTCGCTTTTAAAATACCCTTGTGCAAAAGCCATACTTTCACTTTCTTTAAGGTCGGTAATAGTAATATCTTTATCCATAAAAACTTCGTATGGCTCATTTAACCCAATAAAATAAGTTGGATAAGGTAATTCTTGATATAGTTCAGCATATTTGGCTTGTGACGTTTTTGAAAATGTTTCTTCCATAACAAACAAAGCATCATAATAATTTATATTATCAGATAATTCATCTATATTTACTTTAATCCATTCTATATTTTCAAAATCATAAAGTGGTTCTGTTCCTACTATTGCAATTTTTAATGATTGTTCTAAGGTTTTATTTTGTTCATGCGATTTATCATTTGTTTGGGAACACCCAACTAATAAAAACACAGTTAATAAAACCATTATATATTGGAGTTTCATTATTAGCCCTCCCAGCTCCACAGTCATATCAAATAAATCCATCCTCTTATTGAATTATTATTGCTTACTTCACAAGAAAAGAAAGGTACTGATCCTGCGTCGATAAGTACCTTTCATACTTCCACATTAGCACCCTTTACGTTATGTACACTTCTTTAAACACTTGTTATTAATTATGGTGAAATTGATAGGGAATATTGTTTAATGAGGTTTTTTATTATGGGATTTAGTCCTTCTGGTAACTCATTAGCTTTAAAAAACTTTGCATCATGAGTTTCTTTACTGTCTGCTTTAAGAATTCCACCCTTTATATCTTTCGAAATATATGCAACTGTAACTGGATAGAATTCATCTCCGTTTGTTAATTTAACATAATGCTGTTTCCCTGAAAAAACTCCTACTAAATCAAGTTTACCTACTTCAATGCCAGTTTCCTCATATACTTCTCTTCTTCCTGCTTCTTCTGTAGATTCGCCTAATTCCATGAATCCACCTGGAACTCCCCAAAGTCCGTCACTGCGTTTTTGTAATAAGAATTCACCTTTCTCATTGATTACAGCTACTGCAACTCCAACTAAAATTAATGGTTGGTTTCCAACCATTGTGCGTAAATCTTCTATATACCCCATATTGTCCTCCTGAAAAAAACTCTGTTTTATAACATATTTTGACAACAGTAAATAATTCCCCTTCTTTTTCCACTACTTTTAATCTAATCATTTTAAAAGCGATAATCCTTCTTAAATCAACGCACAAGGTATCTGGATAAGACAATAAAATAACTTTTATAGTAAAATATTATTAGTATTGATAAAAGGAGCCATATACTTATGAATATTCTAGTTTTAGGTGGAACTGGACGTGTTGGAAGTCATCTGGTTACTTACGCCCTTTGTGACAGGCATCATGTTACTGTTTTAGTTCGCACTCCAGAAAAGATTCAAATAACAAATGAAAATTTAACCATTATTAAAGGGAATGTTTTAAACAAAAATGATATAGAACGTGCAATGCACGGAATTGATGTAGTTATTAGTGCACTTAACACGGATGGTACAACCACTCTATCTGAAAGTTTGCCACTCATTATCGAAGCAATGGAAAACGAAGGTATTAATCGAGTAATCACTATAGGGACCGCGGGGATTCTACAGAGTAGAAATACGCCAAAATCTCTACGTTATCAATCAAGTGAATCAAAGCGAAAGTCAACCCGTGCTGCGGAAGAACATCATAAAGTTTACGATTTGCTTAAACAAACAACCCTTGATTGGACAATTGTTTGTCCTACGTATTTACCGGATGGAGAAAGGGTAGGAAAGTATCGAATAGAACGAGATTTTTTACCGAAGGATGGAGCTAAGATATCCGTACCGGATACAGCAGAATTTGCATATAAACAGATAAAAGCAAGCGAATTTATAAAATCTCGTGTAGGTATTGCCTACTAATTTATTCTTCTCTCATATTGAATTATCCCCGTTTGTTTTTGTTGAAAAAAACAAAAAAATACAGCTGATGGATCTTTTAAAGTCAATATGACAAATAACTTACCCAAGTGTATAACATGGTTATATAAGGAAAAAACAACAGACCAAATCATATGCGATTTGGTCTGTTGTTTAGTATTCTATTACATATGTTTCTCTACAGAAACGAATTCGTTTACCCGAGTAGAGGTTCCTTTTATCACTAATATTAGATCAATTGGAAAACTAGCTGGGACTTCATCCCCTCAAACCAACTACTGATTCAAATACATAAACCGTTCCATATAATACATAAAAATTTGATTATAATAGTTAGAGAAATAGAAGTCACCGTTGTGACCTGCGAATGGCATCATGAATAAAATGGAACCATTGTTATTTTGATTAAGATACGTTTCATCAAATTTTGTTGCAATGGATGAATCCACGACACCATCTGCTGTACCCTGAAAAATTAACGCAGGAGGACTATTCTCAGTAACTAGTAACGCTGGATCGATTAGTTCGTCTGTACCATCAATCCCAACATTTCTTGCTAAGCCATTTGCCGGATACACTGGGATAATCCCCTTAACTTTTAAAGCAGGATTCAATATGTCGGTAAACTGACCACTTGCCAATCCAAGCCCTACGGCATTAGCTAGCTGCCCTCCAGCTGAAGGCCCAGATACGAATACTCTATCCAAATCCCCTTTAAAGTCATCATTATACTCAACCAAATAATTAGTAAAAATACCAATGTGCCGAACCATATCGTCAATCGTAAAGTCTGCCACAATATTGTCAGGCACAGGTGCAAATTCCACAAACTTATCCTCGCTGCTTAACCCATACTGGACATCAAAAACAACATAGCCCTGGCTAGCAAAATACTTATTTACCTCTGCATTGTTTCCTGACCCTTTATCCCCAATGGTCCAACCACCACCATGAATTCGAATTAACACCGCTCGATTACCAGGGAGATCGTTGCCATTTTCAGGTGGTAGATAGGAATCAAAATATAATCTAATATCCTCGTCTACACCTTCCACCCCTTCATAAAACAAAATGTTTTCCTTCAACGTATAATCCTCTGTTCTTGTGCCGAAGAAATAATGTGGTAGTGAAAAAGGTGTGTTTAGGAAGTAAGAACTTACCTCGTCTGGGATCCCTTCTTCCCAGTCCTCCCCAAATACCCCCGAAAACTCCTGCTCTGCTTCATTTAAAGTAAATAAAGTTGAAACGACTGGAGCACTAAAACTTACTGCGATCACGATCCCTACAATCGCTAGTGAGACTCTAGTCTTTGTCCGCTTTCTTTTTAGAAGCAAAGCAGTGATTGCCAGTGTACCTATGCTAAAAAATAGTGCATAGCCTGGGAAGAACATTTCGACAGCTCCACCCGTCTTCCCCACTATGAGTTGATAGGTAACAAACATACCAACCAATAGGCACAATGCTAATAAAATTAAAGCTACTAATGCTCTAATTGATTGTTTAGCCTCACTAGACACTCCCACAAACTCAGAA
Source organism: Bacillus sp. AK128 (assembly GCF_053903075.1). Taxonomy (NCBI): domain Bacteria; kingdom Bacillati; phylum Bacillota; class Bacilli; order Caryophanales; family Bacillaceae; genus Bacillus; species Bacillus sp. AK128. The sequence continues at coordinate 3,774,027 of NZ_CP096379.1, forward strand.
TTGGACCTAGCTCGTTTCGTCCAAGCCACAAACGCTCCAAAACCAAGCAACACAAAAAGCATGGCACTTGATAACCAACTAGTAGAAGCTTGGTTAGAAGGATTGCTAGACGCAACGGTATTAATCACCGGTAGCAAAGTCATAGCCAAAATCGTAAACAATAGATACCCTTGATCCAAGGCATATTTGTGACTTGGCAATGCAGCAACTACAATATTTCCTATAAACGTTAGGAGCAGGACCACGCCAAACACATGTAAGAAGCTAGCCATTTGCAAGTCCAATAAAAATAAAATAGTACAAATAATTGAAAGGATATTCAGTACCATCAATACGGATGAAATGATACGTACGGATTGGCGATCAGATTTCTTTTCCTTACTTGATATTGGATTAGATGAACTGAATGAAGGCATTTCATTTCCCCCTTCTTTTGTTAAGTTATTATTCTATTATAACTTAACAGGAGACGAGGGGACAGGGACCTCGTACCATTTGGCTCTTATCTAATATGTCTTCAATCAAAAAGCTTGGGATGCCCCAAGCTTTTTGTCTTTATTGTGATATTATTTTGGAATTCGATGAATTATCATACTTTTTCGCTTCATAATATGATCCGTTTAGAGATCAGATAAGCACTCGATTTGCTCAATAAGCGGAGGAACTCCGCTTAAATAGAAAATACCATTGAAAATGGCTCAAATAGACGGAGAAATTCCGCTTAAAGACTCCAAAAGCATGAATATAGAGGATTTTGCTTGGCATAACCGGAAATCCTCCCCTTATTTTGCCTCAAAAGAGCTTCGTTCTGAATTTAACCGGAATTTCTCCGTTTATTTTACTTTCTCTGGTTACTTAATTAAGGTCAAGGCAGCTTATTTGCATCCTTCCCTTGAACAAGCTATAACAGCTTCCAATCGGAATCTTTCACATCATCTTTGTTTGGTTTTCTTACAAACTTAATACACCTTTCCTCGCAAGCCCCAAATAATATATAGTTTTTCTGTGCTTGCTTTAAAGATGGGATATTAGCACCACCCTCATAATCAGGGTCATCATATTGTACTCCATCATCTTCCCAGAAACAGATACTGCATATGTCATAGGTTCCAGGAGGTTGTTCATCTAGTGTTTTATAGCCACAACAAGGACAAGTATATTTCATTTAATCACCCCTAATAATAAAAAGACTGCTGATGTTTGTACTTCTTAAAAATAGGTGTATATATGCTCTCACATTGGAATTCCATAAGTTGAACTTGCTAATGTGTACCACGATTATCTAAATTTAGTAGCTGGTGCTTTTATATAATTGAAACAGGCTAGCCAGCCTATCATGCCCAACTCAAACTAACTTAAGTTCATACGTATTTGAGTGACTTTTAATACTGTTTTATTTGGTAATAGCCTCTGCAAAAAACTGTATTCTTGGGTTTAATGGCAATTAGAATTGAATTAATTATATCTGAGCAAGAAATCAGAGTGTTGATCCAAGCAACATATAATAAGACTAATTTAATATTTCCTAATACATAGTACGATGTAATGACAGGCACAACCGATAATACAATAAAGGGCAAGCTCATAAAGACCCAAAATCTACCTTTGGAGAGAATTGCATTTGTATTTATCCAAAAAAATATACCGCTAAACGTTAGGCTAATATCACCTCTTTTGTTTATGACCAAGATGTGTAGATATTCATGAATGATGAAGACAAGGGAACCTGTTATGATGAGTAAAAATATATTAATAGTAGTGAAACTTATAGTAAAGAAGTTTGGTATCAGAAATATGATGATCTGAAGTACGTATACAAACTTCATATAATGTTTTCGATACCAATTATTTTGAATGAAAGGAGTCCATTCTGACAAATCCATACTTTTCTGTGGTAAGTGTCGAAACCAAATGATCATAGGCATCCACCTCCTTCATTAGAAAATTATAAAAGGTTCATGAAATATACCTATTTGTTCATGGTTTTTGAAATGCCTAGCCAACAATCATTTTGAAGCGTCTTGCCCAGTCAGTTAAATTTTCCGTAAAAAACAATAATCAGTTTTTTAGCACTTCTATTATTTTCTTAACTCGTTTAAATCAGGAATACGTTTATAAATATCAGATACCTTTTCTAAAATCTCTAATCTCATTGTATCTCCACCATTTCCCGTCATAGCAAAGTTAACAAATCCATAGATCATTTTTAACAATGATTTAGCATCATCTTCTGTAAGATGATTAACAGCATCTAGCGTATTCTCAAACTCATCAGTATCAATAGTTTCCTTCAAATTAATCCCTCCTTACTATAAAGCTAAGATGTTCAATAAAAAGGATGCCAACTCCTTCTACAAAACTTCTGTTTAATAACACTATTAAAACTGAACACTAAAACCATTAAACTTATGGATTCCTGTTCCGAATTTAGTAAGTTTATTTTCTCTTAAAAACTTAACTGCAATTTTTACTTCTTCTAAAATTTTGGGTTTAAGCCCTAAAGTGTTATGTGAACCATAAACCATTGAAATGTTTGTGATTTCAGAAATCTTCTCCAACGAATTGACTAAATCCACAGGGTTTGTTGATGGATAAAAAGCATATATGGGGGTTTCATCATATAGTAAATCCCCTGTAAACAAATAACCATTTGCTTCATCAAAAACGGATATATGACCAGGAGAATGTCCAGGAGTATGATAGATTATTAAATTTCTATTCCCCAAATCGATTACATCGCCATCAGCTAGCAACCCTGTTGGTTCCCCTTGAAATGGTTGATATGTGTTCGGATTGAATGTATTCGGAGTAGGCAATGTTATATCTCTACTAACATCTCTTCTTATTTGTTCGATTGATAAGCCTTTTATTCCATTAACTAACCAATCCTTATCTCCCTCATGAACATGTATCTTTTCAAATTCGCCATGACTTCCAATATGGTCAGTGTGGACATGAGTAGTGATCACTTCAACTGGTAAGGAAGTCAACTGATCAGTAATTCTTTTTATATTATCAATTCCAAGACCAGTATCAATGAGTGCCGCTTTTTGGTCGCCCAATAATAGAAATGAGTGTACCTTCTCCCAATGCCCATATTCACTAATTGCGTATGTATTACTATTAATCTGTTGCACAGTAAACCACAAATCTTTAATCATACATTACCTCCCATATTATTTAACTCCTTTACTTGTTCTACATTCTAACCCAATAACCTTTGCCTCTTATTGAGCTAATCTTAGAGCTTAATAACTTCAACTAAAGGCGCGATAATCCTTCTAGGATCATCGCGCCTTAAATTAAATACCATTCCTTCAGTTAATGAGCTGGAATTATGCTATCTAACTCCATTATTTCCTCATCAATTAGTCTCTTTAGTTTCTTTACCAAGTCATCTAGTTGATTAAGTTCTGTAATGATAAAGATATTTGATCGCATATAATAAGGTTTATCTTTTTTATTATCAGCTATTACTTCTAATCCGATGTGCCCTCTGCTATTATGCTTAAAGAATCTAATGGATAAGAAATGAGTGACAATTTCTGTATCATTACCTGATGTCCAGGTATATTCACTTGTTCTGGTGTGGGAAAAATCGATTATCCCTTTTCTTAACTCCTCGAGTTCATCATTTGTAGTATAAAAATCTATATATACCTTGCACCCGTTGCCTTTAAACTCCATTTGTACTTCATAAAAATCAACGTCTTCCCATATCTTTGTCAATCTAATACTAGGTTCAGGCATTTTGTAATCTCCTCAATTTACGATTTACTTAAAATTTATAAACACCCGTTCAATAAGTAGACTACTTATTGAACTTCAATTACAAAAGCAAAACTTGAACTACCTTTTTCCCAACTTGCATGGACATCGTACACATATATACCTTTTTCTTTTGGTGCTCTTAATACATTATTACTTCTTAGCGAAACTTCATCTATCTCATTATCACTAGTCCAATTACTAACCCCCAATGAATTTTCGTTAGGTTCTTTTTTAAATTCTATTTTTATTTTAGATTCAGGTGATACAACCACAGGTTTGAGTCCTTGATCCTTAACAAGTTCTGGCGGTGAACTCGTATCAGCACAAATAGAGCTAAGCAATCCATCCCAACAATATGAACCTTGTACCACTTCTACTCTTTCACCTTCAGCAGTTATAGTTGGTTCTGGTGGATTTGTATTAAATAATCCGATAACAAAGTAAATGCTCATCCCTAATAAAACTAACACTATTAAGATAATCGATTTTTTCATAAGTTTCCCCCTAAGGTATATCCTTTCTTGAAAATCTAATCTTACTGTATTAGTAAAATCCAACAATGCTTTAAACCTTATCCACAGCCTTTATTAATATTTTTTTAGTACCTTATAATCTTTAGTACATCATTAGATGGGGTAAGTTCTGCAACGGAAAAATCAGAACGTTGGCGTTGTATTTCAGCATATTGAACAACACTGTTTTCATAAAGAAAAACCAATAAATATATATCGTCCCTACTAGCTATATCGCTTGGATCTTTGAAATCAACACCTAGCTTCTTATTCATATCTTCTTGAGGAGTATAAGGTGTAATGAAAATTGCTTTGTCCCAATTAAAATTTGTCAAATCATTTATAGCTAGTTCACTATTATGTTCATCTTCAAAAAAGGAATTAATCGAGTCCTCTAATTCGGTATTTCGTTGAACACTACTTTGACTACACCCTACAAAAATCAGAAGAGCCAATATAACTACTAATAAACGTTTCATTTCTGATTACCTCACTTCTAGTTTTCTATCTTTTAGTTGAAGAACTGAATTTTTATAATCCTTTAGTATAATTTACCATATATTTCTTTAAATCCTTGCGTTTTCTCAAAATCAACTATTCTTCGAGTAGATCCTTAGAGACTACCTCTATTTCTGTCTATTAAAAAATTCTAAGTAGTGTGATTCACATCACAGCCAAGTAATAAGGAATGCTGTAAATTATAAGTAAGAACTAGTTCAAAACAATTTGTGAAAAACTTCACAATATAACAACTTCCCGCAAAGGGACATAGGAGGAAATCATCATGGTCAACTTTTTAAGAAATAATAAAATAAGTGCATATATCTTAACAGCTTTACGATTTTATTTAGGATTTACGTGGATGGTCGCAGGTTGGGGAAAACTGACTGGTGGTGGATTTGATGCAACAGGATTCTTAAAAGGAGCAATTGCTAACCCTGTCGCTGGCCCAGATGGGATTGTATATGGTTGGTATGTTACATTCTTAGAAACAGTTGCTCTACCAAATGTCGGTCTCTTTAACTTCTTAGTTCCAATGGGTGAATTCTTAGTAGGCTTAGGTTTAATCCTTGGTTGTTTCACAACGGCTGCAGCGTTCTTCGGAGTAGTGATGAACTTTGCTTTCATCCTTGCTGGAACGTTGAGCCATAACCCAACTGACATCCTGATGGGAATGATCATCATGGTAGCTGGTTATAATGCAGGTCGATACGGCTTAGACCGTTGGGTGTTACCACTCATTAAGAAGGTAATCGTAAGAAACACTAAAAATCCAGACACTCCTAATACGGATGGGGAGAATCGTAAGGTAGTTGCTGCTTAGTATACGTCATACAAAAAAGGTCAAGGCATTGGTAAAACACCAAGCCTTGACCTTTTTGTTTATGAAGGTTCACTACTTTTGTTCCGTTTAAGCTTTCATCAATAAATAGATAAAATAAGGTGCTCCAAGGGCCGATACGACGAGACCGACCGGTATTTCAGAAGGAGCCAGTAGATTACGCCCAATTGTGTCTGCAACAAGCAGCAGCAAAGCTCCCATCAGTGCTGAAGTAGGAATTAACATTTGATGTTTTGTCCCCACAAGCCCTCGTGCTAAATGAGGCGCAACCAGTCCCAGGAAGGCGATTCCTCCTCCAACTGCTACACAAGATGCGGCTAATGCCACTGATAATAGTAACAACGTTCTTCTTTCCCTCTCCACCGCAGCCCCTAATCCAGTAGCGATTTGATCGCCTAAATTTAACACATTCAAATAGCGTGACTTATAAATTGTTAATGGGATTAAAATAAGAATCCAAGGCAAGGTAGATAAAACGTACTTCCAATTCGTTGCCCAAATACTACCGGAAAGCCAAATCGTTGCTTGCATGAAATCCTGTGGATTCATTCGTAATTGAAAGATAATTAAACCAGCAGCGAAAGCTGCATTGATTCCAATTCCGACTAAAATTAACCTTACTGGTGTCACACCTTTTTTCCAAGCTAGCACATAAATAAGAACTGCAGCCGTGATTCCACCGATAAGGGCAGCTAGTGGCATGATAAAAATCGACAGTGATCCCATTGCAAACGAAGTTCCCTGGAAAAAATAAATGAATAACACAACGGCGAGTCCTGCCCCTGAGTTGATTCCTAAAATACCTGGGTCAGCGAGCCCATTTTGAGAAACACCCTGTAAAATCACACCCGAAACAGCAAGTCCAGCTCCAACTAAAAGCGCAATCACCATCCTTGGTAACCGGAATTCAAACAGGACGAGTTCGTTCCCCTCTGTGCCAGCACCGAACAATGTTTTCAACACTTCGAGAGTAGAGATTTTTGTAAAGCCTAAATTCAAGCTAACCAAAAACGTTACCAAAATAAGAAATAATATAATAGCCATTACGATAAATGGATTTGATAGTAATGCTTTCTTCTTCATTACAAACCTCTCCTTTCCCTACGTGCAAGGTAGAGGAAAAACGGTACACCAATCAACGCAGTGATTGCTCCAACTGGAGTTTCAAATGGGGCATTCACCATTCGGGCCGCAATATCTGCGACGACTAACAATACAGCTCCTAACACTGCCGCACACGGAATAATCCAGCGATAATCGACACCGACCAATGCACGAGTAATATGCGGGATAACCAATCCGATAAAGCCAACTGCTCCAGCAATTGAAACAGCCGCTCCTGTTAATAGCAAGACCACAATCGTTCCAATCAATTTCACTATAGTCGTGCGCTGTCCGAGTCCCTTCGCCACATCCTCACCTAGGCTAAGCACAGTGATGGAACGTGAAAGCATGAAGGCCAGGGATAATCCAACAATGGCAATGGGAATCATCAAGTGAACACTGATCCACTTTGTCCCCGCTACTCCACCAGCGAACCAGAAGCTCACGTCCTGCGCAATATCAAAATGAATCGCTATTCCTGTTGAGATGGATTGTAAAAAGGCCGTAACCGCCGTTCCTGCTAATGCTAGCTTGACCGGTGTTAAGCCCCCTTTTGAAAAGGCTCCAATCATAAAAACAAAACCCGCACCTAACCCAGCACCGACAAAAGACCAAAGCGTTAAACCAATGGTAGATAGATTGGGTGAAAAAGCAAACGCAATCGCAATCATAAATGCTGCTCCAGAGGTTACTCCCATAATAGAAGGAGACGCAAGTGGATTACGTGTCATCCCTTGCATAATAGCTCCAGACACGGCTAAAAATGCTCCTACAAAGGCAGCTGCCAAGGCTCTCGGAATTCGAAGCTCTTGAATAATTTGATGCTGAGTCACTTCTGGGTTAAATTGAGTGAAGCTTTCCAGAATCATTTTCAAATCTATATCCACTGCGCCAAAAATGATAGAGGTTATCATACTCACAACTAAAAGGATCAGTCCTAAAACTAATATCGTAGACGCAACAAGAGGACGAGTACTATGGCTTATTAATTCCTCTCGTGCTTCTTTTTTTTGTTCGTTACTCACTTCATCCATACTCATATATATCCGACCTTTATTTAATAATGATTTTCATTAACAATTAAGTATAACTTTCATTTTGGTACAAGGTCAATGAATGCATTGCTCCCTTTTCTCTAGTATGTCACATATTATTTAGGAATTTGGACAAAATATCGCATAGTTTTTAAAAAACCATTGTCAATGATAATGAAAATTGTTATCATCTACAATGAAGAAACACATCTAGGAGGAAAAAACATGTTTAAGTTAAACAAAAATGGATTACTAATTGCCTGTTTCCTATTTATTTCAATCCTATTAGTAGGTTGTGGAAATAACGACGAAGCAGAATCTACAGATGAAGAGCCTGAAGTACAGTCGGAGGAAGTAACCGATGAAAATACAGAAGAAGCAACAGAGCGCGTTTTAACAGATGCTCTTGGAAATGAAGTAACAGTTCCGGCAAAACCAGAAAGAGTTATTGCCTCATACTTAGAAGACCACTTAGTAGCACTTGGAGTTACTCCAGTAGCACAATGGTCTGTAGCAGATGGTGCGTCTGTTCAAGACTACCTGCAAGAATACTTAAAAGATGTTGAAACAATTCCTTACGATTTACCATTTGAAGCTGTATCAAGCTTTACACCAGATCTAATCATTATGCCTGCTGCTTCATCAGTAGAAGGTGGAAAATATGAGCAATATAACAAAATCGCTCCAACCTATGTAATTGGACAAGAAACAAATGAAAACTGGCGTGAAAACCTAGAACGAATCGCTGAAGTATTCGGACTAGAAGACAAAGCAACTGAAGTACTAGAGACGTATGAAGCAAATGCTGAAGAAGCTAGTGCAACAATCAAAGAAGCAATCGGAGAAGAATCTGCAGCTGCTCTATGGTTAGTTGGAGGTACCTTCTACATTGTAGGTGACACTGTATCAAGTGGTTCAGTATTATATCAAGACCTAGGAATCACTGTACCTGAAGTGGTGAAAGAAATTTCTGCTGCAGCTACTGGAAACTGGTCTGAAATCTCACTAGAGAAGCTTGCTACTCTAGATGCTGATCACCTATTCCTAATTAATAGTGATGGTGACGGTGCTGAAGCATTACAAGACTCTTTATGGCAAAACATCCCTGCTGTGAAAAACGGAAACGTATACGAGTACCCAGCAGCATCTAGCTGGTTATACTCTGGACCAATCGCTAACCAACAAATCATCGACGATGTGGTTGAAAGCGTAACGAAATAATATTTTAACAAGAGCCTCTCTTCTCGCCAATTGGCAGTTGAGAGGCTCTTTTTTAGTCTAATCAGACATGACGCATAAAAATCAAGTATTGATAATGATTTTCATTACTGTAAAATAGACAGTATGTGAATTCGCAAAGAAAGAGGGTAGTCTGATGGAGTTAATCAACTTTTCTGCCGATGCCATTACTACAGAAGAAGAGCTTCGTGAAATCGTCGGAACGCCACACGAACATGTCGTTAAAAAAAGTGTTTCGGTTATAGATGAACATTGCAAGAAATTTATTGAAATGTCACCACTGTTTTTCCTATCTACATCAAGTGCGGAGGGACAATGTGATGTTTCCCCCAAAGGAGACTTTCCGTGTGGAATACAGATAGTAAACAACAAGCAACTATTGATTCCGGATCGTCCAGGCAATAGACGAGTAGACTCCTTCATCAATATCCTATCCAATCCGCATGTTGGACTTCTATTCCTCATTCCCGGGCTAGAAGAAGTACTCCGCATAAACGGACGTGCAACCGTCATAAAAAATCCTGAGATTTTAAGCAAGATGAGCCTAAACGGAAAACCACCTTTACTTGGAATTGGTGTCGATGTAGAAGAGTGCTTCATCCACTGCTCACGTGCATTGAAGAAATCAAAAGTATGGAACAGTGAATCCTGGCCGGACATTGAGGACCTTCCTTCTAGTTTAGAGATATTCCATTCGGCTTTGGCACACAACGGAGTGGAATTGAAGAAATAGGAATAACAGTGAAAATGATGACCCAAATTCTAAACTGCAATAATTTATAGTTTTCATTAATAGAGGGATGATGTCGGCTTAACATCATCCCTCTTTTGTTAGTTATATAACTACTAATTGGTTTCGATCACTACTGGCAAAGAAACCTCAACGGTAGTCCCTTCATTTATGGCACTTGTTACATGAACGGTTCCATTCATACTTTGGATCGTCTTTAAAATAACCATCGACCCTAACCCCGTACCCTTTGTCTTATTACTATAGTAAGGTTCACCAAAACGAGTAATCTGTTCAGGAGTCATTCCAACCCCATTATCCTTAATGCTTATTACAATGTTTTCCTTATTCATAAAACTGGCTACATGAAGGTTCCCCCCATTAGGCATCGCTTCAATGGCATTTTTCATGATATTTAATAAACACTGCTTACAATATTCTCGGTTTCCTTTTACTTTTGCATCTATTAGTTCACTTGATAGGTTAATACTATTCATATTTGCTAGAGGAGTTAAGGTGTCAATCAAGCTATTCATTTCTTTTTCTATTGAAATACTCTCAATCTTTTCATCAACAGGCCTTGCAAAGGCAAGGTAATTACTTATAATATCCTCTGCATGATTAATTTCTCTCTTCACATGTTTAAGATATTCTAGTCTTTTTTCTTCGGTAGGATTGGTTTGATCTAATAAATGAACAAACCCCTTTGCAACCGTCAAAGGATTTCGTACCTCATGAGAAATACTAGCTGCTAGCTGACTCACAACCTCCATTTTTTCTAACTTCACGATATTGTATTTTAAACCAATTGCTTCTCGTAAAAGCTCAATAATATAAAGGACACTCAGCATGACAACAGGTGGTAGAACAATAAAATAAAACACATAGGCTTCCGTAATAACAAAGAAGTCAGATATACCTACGGAAATCAAGGTTGTGATGATTCCAACCATAAGGGTAAACAAAGGAGTATATAGCAGCTTTTCCTTCCTACTGAACCTAATGAACTTTTTCGAAAAGATAAAGACCATGACAAAACTGATTACATATACAAGTAGGGTTAAGAAGTTGTACCCATATACGATAAATCTAAAAGTTAATAAGACAACTAATAACACAAATCCTACCGTTCCCCCGCCATATAGTGCGCCTAACAGGAAGGGAATTTGTCTTAAATCATGTACGCAATACTCATCAATATAAATAGGATATTTCATCGTTAACATGATTGGCAAACTCATACAAACGGTAATGAGAATTTTTTTGTAGTGGTGAAACCTTTTCATATGTTCAAAGATGGAAAAGAAGACAAACACACTTACCAAAATATAAAATAAGTTATCGATCACATGATTGTTTATATACTCAAAGTTCATTGATATTCTCCATATTTTTCCTATATCCATTATAGAGGAAGAACCTGCTAGGATCATCCTCATTTCCATATACTTGTTTATTTCTACAAAAAATGGAAAATACCTTCATCAAGAAGCGCCAATAAAAAAAGATCACAGTATGTGACCTTCTTTTGCTTATTATTTATCCTCTGTTTTTCAACATTTGCCCCGTAAGTTGGCTACGTTTTATCTTCGAGCTTTTTCTTCTATTTTTAGTAGTTTATCTGTAAAGGTTTTGACACTCACTCCAATTAATATGTAGTAACAAAATGAATAAATATACTTCCACTTATAATATATAATGAGCTCAAATTTATGTGAAAGTGGTTCTCCAATAAAGGAAAAAACTAACGCCATTACTACCAATGCTACACCATACTCTTTCCGCAAAGGAAAAAATTGGAATATTAACATAATTACAACTGGAACCATTCCTAAATCAAAGGCAAATGCCCCAGGTCCTGGTCTTACTAACTCAACAGGATAGCCCCAAAATCCATAGTCACTTCCTGTTACATCAAAAAGCATTGTCACAAGTGCCACTATCATACCAACTAACATTGTTGAGACAATTCTACTTCGTTTACATAGCACAATATAGACGATCCATGGAACAATCAATATTCCTAATAAAAGCCACCAATTCCATGTTAGAAATTCGTTGTTATACCAACCCTCTTTGTCAACTTTCACTAATTCTGTTTGAATTTTTCTAACTTCATCCAATACTTCCCATTTGTTTTTGTCCATAGGTTCAGCCTTTTTCGTTATTTTCCAACATTGCTGATTAAATTATTCTGCTTATTTAAATAATCAATCCATATTATTTAAGTGTTTTTAAAAGGTGATTACCTACTCTTGCAGAATACTTATATAGAATGCTATTTACAGATTAGAAGGGAAGAAACATACGTTGGAATTAAATGCAGCTGAGATATTAGAACGAATAACAGATGGCTTTTTTTCTTTAGATCAGAATTGGAATTTTACTTATGTGAATAAACAGGCTTCCAATCTATTATTTCGTAATCGTGAAGATTTATTTAATAAAAATATATGGGAAGAGTTTCCTGAAGCTGTCGATTTGCTATTTTATAAAATGTACCATAAAGCTCTCAATGAACAAGTTCAGGTCAACTTCGAGGCGTATTTCCCCCCTTTATTAGCCTGGTTTGATGTTAGGGCCTATCCATCAGATAATGGAATCTCTGTATTCTTTAAGGATATAACAGCCAAGAAGCAGATTGCATTGGAAAATGAGCAGCATTACAAGTCTTTGTTTGAACACAATAATGATGCCGTCTTTTCCTTTGATTTAGAAGGAAACTATTTAAGTGTAAATGCTGCCATGGAAAAATTACTCGGTTATTCGGCTAAGGAATATTTGGGTACTTCCTATACCCCATTAGTAGCAGATGACTATTTAATACATACGAATGAATATTTTACTAGAGCAGCTAATGGTGTGACCCAAAATTACGAAACAATTGCAGTCCACAAAGACGGTCATTCTGTTCCGGTGAATGTGACCAATATCCCTATTATTATTGATGATGAGATTGTTGGGGTATATGGAATAGCAAAGGACTTGACCGAGCAAAAACAGTCTGAGGAAATGCTCTTACGTTCAGAAAAGTTATCCGTTGTAGGTGAGTTATCTGCTTCCATTGCGCATGAAATAAGGAATCCACTTACCTCTCTAAAGGGGTTTCTGCAATTACTAAAGGCATCGTTGGGAGTAGTTCCTGATTATTATGACATTATGACAGATGAAGTATCAAGAATCGAAAGTATTACGAGTGAACTACTTCTACATGCAAAACCACAAGCTCATCACTTCCATCTAGAGGACGTACAAGAGTTAACTGAGCACGTAGTTTCTTTACTTAGTTCTCAAGCATTACTTAATCGTGTTGATATTACACTAATTAGCCAAGATCTTCCGATGATTAACTGTATTGGAAATCAGATCAAGCAAGTATTAATCAATGTCTTAAAAAATGCAATTGAAGCGATGCCAAATGGAGGAGAAATAAAAGTCGATTTGGAGAAAATATCTGACCAGGAGATATGCCTGAGTATAGAAGACCATGGGTGTGGAATTCCTGAAGACTTTTTAAGTAAGATTGGCCTTCCCTTTTACACAACGAAAGAAAAAGGAACAGGGCTCGGTATGATGACTACTTTTAAGATTATCGAGAGCCATGGAGGACGAATAGATATTTCCAGTGAAGAAGGAAAAGGTACTAAAATAAAAATATTTCTTCTAGCCGAACCATTTCTGACAGAGATAGAAGTGGGTAATTTATAAATTAAAGGGCATGAACCCGCTGGCAATTTCTATTATATGATCCGTAAAGCGATAGCTGCTTAGTAAATAAATGAAACACTCAACTTACAGTAGAAAATATAAATGGGTCAAGGCATGGTAACCAACATGCCTTGACCCTTTAATGTAAGACAATAACTGTCTGATATAGATTCACCTAGCCATAATACTAGAGAAAACCACTATTTTTTCTTCGCTAATGCTTTTCTGTCATCTGTAATGGGCGGCTGTTCCATCCAACCATTACTTATTAGGAGATTAGCCCCATCCTCCGCATATTTCCCAATCTCAGCCATTAAGCGGGTGAATTGTAGCATTAAATCTCTTCTTTGGCAGACAGAAAAAGCTGTTCCATAGTAACCAACCGTGACGGCTGCTAAGGATACAACATGAAAAAGCATCAGTTTATCTGAAAAAGGTGCTTCTGTTGAGTTTGAAACCTCAGATGTCCAATTCTTAGGAGTATCAAGATTTTCCTCTGCAAAGATAGAATTGAATACTTCAATATGCTTTTTACAAATATCTCCACCTCTTTCGAAATATTTCCGAAGCTCTTTTGAACGTGCTACCTGACTAAAGGCAATTTCTAATATTACTTTTACTACTGTTTTTTGAGTGTTGTAATAAATACAGCCAATCTCTATTCCGTTTAAAGGTCTTCTCTTCCCAAACCACCCTGTTAGGTAGCTTTGCTTCGTAATAAAGTCACGATCATAAGGTGCATTTATATAGGGTGGACGATTATGTAAGCCCTTCTTCAGCATAACGTCTAAGATTCGGTCATATAACTCCATCGCTTCAGAACTACATTGTCTATAATACTTCCTTTGATCCACTCTAACCGAAGATCCAACGGCAAGTGCATAGCTGTTCATACCATGAAGGGTCATAACATAGAGATATTCCATTAAAAGTGAATCAGTAAACAAAGGAGGTGCATCAAGATTCACATCCTCTTCAGTAAAGCCTATCGGTACCGGATAACTCTCTTGATTTAGAAACACTTTAATTTGCTCTACATGTGACTTTGATAAATCCAGGGCAAATTGCAGAACTGACTCAATTTCTTGATCCTTCACATGTTTCAATGAATGTGAAAGAAAACAAATTGACATACTATCATTTAAATATTGTGTCCAAAGAGTTGATAGCTCTGGTGCTGTTAGTCGAGGATTGTGAGTCATTTCAAACATGGGATCCCTCCAAAGTAAGACATTATTTAAGAACTTCTAGTTATTATTTGTATTAATATGAAAAATCTATTCAACAATTTGGGTTATAAATCCACTCATTAATTTGCAGGGCATCAATTCTTCTTGTATAAAAGAACTGAAATTCTTAAGGTCTACCCTGTTTCCTATATCCTAATGCAATAGGAAAGAATATTATAATCACCACCATGACAACAATAAAAAACGATCACTAGAAAGTGACCGCTTTAATTTAGATTACTTATTCCTAGAGTTTACTTTTCAACAGGAAGTTCTTTTATTTGTTTTGTGAGTTCAATAAACTTTTTATCAAGTTCAGCATAGCCAGCATCATGTTGAGTCATAAAACTAAGCTTCCCTAACACTTCCTGCCTCTCTGATTCTAGTTTTAAGCGTAGTTCTTCCGTATCATCACTTTCTTGAAATGCTTCTTTCCATAGCTTTTGTATTTGTTGGTTGGAGATGATCAATTTATTTTCTGTTGCTTTTTCTAAAAAATATTGATCATGAGAAACCACTAGTAACGTACCATTATACTTCGCCAGAGTATCCTCTAATTGTTCCCGTGAAGGTAAGTCCAGATGATTGGTCGGCTCATCTAAAATAAGCACATCTTTTTCTTCTAATATATATGCCATCAATTTACACTTCACACGTTCCCCCATACTCATGGCCTTTATTGGCTCCGTCCATTGTGATGAGTTAAATCCTAAATGCTTCATTAAATTTTGGACTTTTCCTCTGTCCTTAAATGTCTCCTGGTAAAATAATTGCTCTGGTGTTTGATCTAGTGGCAAATCAAACACTTCTTGTGTAAGATAACCAATTCTCGCTGAAGGAGACATCCATACTTCGCCTTCCGCTGATTCCTGACCCATGATGACTTTTAATAGGGTCGTCTTTCCGCAACCATTAGGTCCTGTTATTGCTACTTTTTCTCCATACTGAACCGTAAAGTTGGCGTTTTGAAATAGAATTCGTCCATTAAAAGACTTTGTTAAATTTTTTACCTCTAAGAACCTTTTCCCTACTTTATTAGTTGTGTTCATAGAAAATTGTACCGCATATTCTGGCTCAACTGATTTCACGTTTACTTTTTCAAGCTCTTTTTCTAAACGTTTTTGTTTTGACTTTACCTGGGAATCCATACGCTTTGCTTTCACACGAAAATGCTCTTTAAACCCTTCTTGTTTCGTCGATTGTGCATGAGCCTTATTCGACCAAGAGGTGAGTTCATTAATCTGACCTTCAATACGTTCAACCATCTTTTTCTGTTTTTCATATTCTCGCTGCTGGGTAAGTCTTCTAAGCTTCCGACTCTCTTGATAGCTTGAATAATTCCCCCTATGTTCAATCAGTTGGGTTCCCTCAATCGACCATATTTTCGTTGCAATTGCATCTAAAAAATAACGATCATGAGAGACAAAAATAATGGTTCCTTTATAACTCTTCATTTGCTCAATCAAAATCTCAGTACTTCGTTCATCAAGATGATTGGTTGGCTCATCTAGCATTAATAGATGAGCTTCCTTTGCAAACCCACTGGCAAGTCGTGCTTTCAATTTCTCCCCACCACTCAATTTCCCAAAATCATGGGAAGGTACATGCCATTTCTCCAATAACTCCACTTCAAAATTGGTCATATCATCAGAAGTATGTGACTCCGTTTCCTGATCAAGCCTCACTACTTTTAGCCCCTGCTGCAATCGTTGGATTTGTCCTTGTGTTGGTTCTAAATCTTGATTAATCAATTGCAGCAACGTGGATTTTCCAGCCCCGTTCTTACCAATGATTCCTATTCTGTCTCCTTGCTGCACACTAGCATTTACATCTTCAAAAACGTTAACATTTACGACATCATAAGCAACATTGTGTAACTTAATTAGTTCTTTCATATCATCAATCCCTTCTTAAATAAGGGAGGATCTGGACATATTCATATAAAAAATCCTCCCATTTTACTGGAAGGATTAGCCGTACCTTAAAAGGATGAATAAAACAAATAAGCTACTGTTTTTCATAGCTTTACATGTTTATTAAAACGGGCAGACTAATCCAATTTTTGTTAATTTGAAATATACAATTTCAAACGTCTAAAAATAAGATTAGTTATCCATCGTCCACCCATCACTCCTTTTGATTTAATAAATATAGGATAGCATTGAATGATTTATAATTAAAGTGTTATGTTTACAAAATTTACCTACATTCAAAGAAAGTTGCTTTTTAATTACTAATAAAATGTCTTATAAACATAAGGCTAGAATAGAGAATTTGTAATTTTTATAGAATAGCTGAATACATGATATTCCATTTACTATAATACAACCAAAGGAACAGAGTCCCTGTCCCCTCGTTCCATGCCCCCGTTCCACGGACACTGAGTCCTCTATTCCACTGATTTCTTGTCGTTTTGGACTTGGTGCGGACTCACAGTCCTCTATTTAGGCAATCATAGCGAAAATTACTCATTTTTGAGTAAATAGAGGACTCTCGGTCCACTTTGTCGGCATTTTCACCGATTTTACTAGAATTAGAGGACTGAGGGTCCACTAGATTTCGTTACGGACACTGAGTCGTCTATTTCACCGAATTCGAACCGTTCCTCTGGGCTGCAGGTACAGAGTCCCTGTCCCCTCGTTCCACCGCTTACATTGAATTCATTACCTTTATATACAACCATAGGAAGAGAAACGGAATACTGCAAGCTATAACTAATGCAATCACAAGCACTTTACTTTTTACATTGTTTGCCATGAAGTCCACTGCTCCTTTTTTTTATTTAGAAAGTTCTGCTCGAAGTGAACTAGGAGAACCTTCCCCCTGGTATTGCCTAAATGTACTAGCTGGTAATGGTCTACTGTAGAAATAGCCTTGGATTTCGTCGCATTCCCATTCACGGAGAAAGTGTAATTGTTCTTTTGTTTCGACTCCTTCTGCTGTCACTTTGATACCCAGGTTTTTAGCGACTGATACTAGAGATTGGACGATCGCTGCATGATTTTTGTTACTGGCTAGGTCCCGGATGAAGGATTGATCAATTTTAATCCGATCTAGGGGAAACTTAGACAAGTAGGTTAAGGACGTATATCCTGTACCAAAGTCATCCATTGTAATTTGGAATCCAAAGTCTTTTAATAGATTTATTTTTTCTCTTGTTAGTTCTGTATTTTCAATAGCTAAGCTCTCGGTAATTTCTAAATCTATTTTTTCTGGAGGAATGGAAAATTCGTCTATGCTCCTAAGCAAAAATGGAATAAAATTATCTGCAATAAATTGCTTTGGCGAGATATTTACGGATAGTTGAAAGTCCTTCGGGAACTCCTTTTCCCAATCTTTAAATTGTCTTAAGGCTTCTTTCATAATCCAGTTGCCTAATGGGATGATTAAATCGGTTGCCTCTGCTAAAGGAATAAAGTCTCCCGGGCTAACAAAGCCTTTTATAGGATGCTGCCAACGGATAAGTGCCTCTGCACCAACTATTCCTTCATCTCTCGCACTATGCTTAGGCTGATAATAGAGTTCAAATTGTTCTTCTTCAATCGCAATCTTTAATTCTTCGTACATCTTAATCTTCGATAGCATATCTTTTTCTAAGGATGCTTTATATTCTGAATAACTATTTCGTCCAGCTTTTTTTGCAACATACATAGCCATGTCCGCATGTTTAATTAATGTATGATAGTCTTCTCCATCATTTGGATAATAAGAGATTCCAATACTTAATGTGATTTCCTTCTGTTCTTCCTCAATTTTAAACGGTTGTTTCATTGCGGTTTGAATAGCTTCTATCGTTTTCCTCACTTCTATAGTATCTGTGATTTCAGGTATACAAATCAGGAATTCATCTCCTCCCAGTCTAGCAATGAATCCTTTTCGTTCAACTGTATATTGTAGCCTCTTTGTAATAAGCTTGAGCAATGTATCCCCAGCAGCATGACCGAGATGATCATTGATGTCCTTGAACATATCCACATCAATAATGACAGTCGCAAACGGTAACTTCTTGTTAATTTGGTCTTCCACTTCTTTATAAATTCCTCTTCGATTTAAAAGTCCAGTAAGCTCGTCATGGTAAGCTAGGTAGTTCACCTTCTCTTGGACTTTATTTTGTTCCGTTACATCCTTAACGATTGCATAGATACCTGTAATGGAATCATCTACTTTTATTTGCGTTGCTGTTACATTTAGATTGACTAACTGCTTGTTCTTATTAAGGATAAAGGTTTCAAAACTAACACTGCTCCCTTTTAAAATCTCATGAAGAAAGGTAGTCAATTTTAAAGTTTCCTCTTGGAACAATAAATCCCTTATATTCAACTTAAGAATTTCTTCTAAGGTGTAGCCGGTTAAAGGTAGCGCGGAAGGATTTACTTCCTTAAAATTTCCTTCCAAATCTAAATTAAAAATAGCATCTGGATTGTATTGAAACAAAGAGCGAAACTGCTGTTCATTTATGTTGAGTCTCAAATTTTGATTCTCAAGCATACCATGCTGGTAAATCATTTGGTTTTCAATATAGTTAACCGTGATGATAAACAATAATATTAAGCTAGTGATAGCAATAATTGTCACCGAGAAATTTATATTTTGATAAAGTCCTTGTATAAACATATAAAGAATCGAACCAAATGAAATACTAAAAATCGTAAAAAATAAAGAAGTTTTTGTATAAGTTAAACTCCTATTAATCATTAATCGATCAATATGAAGATGTTCAAATATCCTTGCTATATTATAAATGGAAGTCGTTAATAGGATGACCACATAAAAAACATACTCACTATTAATATCAATGGAAATAGAGTACACTTCTTCAATTAAATAAATAATATAAAACAATATAAAGGCAGCAACACCAATACTTAACATTAAATAAGGAAGGATGCCTTTCTTCTTATTCGTTTCAATTTTAGAAGGCTTTACGGCAACTTTTCCAATACCACTTAAGAGAAGAAAACTAATGAAGCAAAATAAGAAGGTGTAAATACCATTTTTAAAAGTAAGCATTAAATTTTCATTTGATAGTTCAATGATTTTATTACCTAGAAGGGCCATATATGGAATGATCGTTATAATAAACCCACATATAGTAGCTAAAATAAAGGTATATAAAATCTCAGGCATTTTCTTCCCAGCAGAAGAGTTGGTTAAATGCATATTCATATTCAGCAATGTAACGCATAGAATGCAGCATAAACTTAAATATATGACTAGGTTAAACATTGACTCGCTCCTATCTTCGGCACAAAACAATACTTTACTTCTTCTCCTCGCAGATGCGCACCTTCAGTCAAGTCAATTTCACACCTCAAGATGATTGGTTATAAGCTGCTTATGTCAAACTCTATATTCTTCATTCTTAGTTCAACTTCATATCTTATGGGAACTGGTAAAAAAGTCACAAAAAAAGGTGAACGAGAAGAATCTCATTCACCTTTACAGGTCGATCTATTCTTCGGTAGCCAGGCTACCATAGTATAAACCGTAGGTCCTTGGGCTTTGCGTCCTTGCCTTTCAACAAGTTTGCCTTTATCAATCTAGTAAAATTATACCATAAGTTCACTAGGATTGAGGTGTTCATTCGACATTTTTTACATAGATTTAATATAGGGAGTGACAGGGATCTTTCGGAATCATCAGAGAATGAGTAGTCTTTTTATAAAAGATGATTTACTTCAAATAGAAGCATGAACTAATAAAACGTAATCCCCATACAGACGAGATAAAATTAAAGTAACTATCGAAATTTGTAAATCTATGTCGATATAATAATGTATATTTTATCACACCAGGAGGATCTCATGAAAAGACTAGATATGAATATTAGAACATTGTTAAGAGGAACAGCCATTGTAATAATGATTTTATTTGCTTTTACTGGATGGAGTCTATACTCACTTTTTACAAGTATAGATCAAGAAGAACAAGCACAAAAGGTGGACAAAGAGATTGCAGCGCTAGTTGTAGAGTTACAAGGAGCCTCTGATTACTTGACGAATGAAGTTAGAGCATACACTCAATTCGGGAAAAGGAATCATTATGATAATTATCGGACAGAAGTGAACAAGACTAAGACAAGGGAAAAGGTTGTTAACCGACTACAGGAATTAAAGATACCTAAGGAACTGTTAGACCTTGTCGAGCAGGCTGCTGAAAACTCAAATGCTTTAATTGCATTAGAGGAAAAGGCCATGGCAGAAGTTGAGAAAGGTGATTTAGATCGTGCTAGGTACATAGTTTACAGCAATGAGTACGAGGCTGGGAAACAATTTATTGCCGAGCCTTTAAATGAGTTTAAAGAGAAGCTTGAGAAGTGGACTGCAAGCCAGGTTGCTAACGCCATCAACCGTGTTGATTTGGGAATAGCAGGGCTAGTTATATCTTCTCTATTAGTATTAATTGCAATAATTGTTACATTTGTATTGCTATTTATGAAAATGAAGCCACTTGCGTCACTTACTGCATTTGCTGAGCAAATAGCAACAGGAGATTTAAATATTCAAGTGACTCAACCTAAATCAAAGGATGAAATTGGTCGATTAACTCTTTCCTTCATTGCAATGCATGATAGTCTTAGAAATCTATTATTCTCTGTAAATCAGGCAAGTGAAAATGTTGCAGCATCATCACAGGAGCTTCTAGCTAGTGCTGAACAAACAACGAATGCGACTCAACAAGTAGCCACGTCTATAGATGAAATATCGAGTGGTGCTGATGTACAATTAAAGCAGGTTCAAGAAAGTAATCAAGCTTTAGACGAGGTTGCCAATGGAATTCAGCTTATTGCAAACACCTCATCTGCTGTAGCAAAAGCTTCTGAAGAAACGACCATTAAGTCTGAAGCTGGTACAAATAGTATCCACGAAGCTGTTTCACAAATGAAGGCCATCGAAACTAACGTGAATACAACGGCAAAATCGATTCAAACCTTAGATGAACGTTCCAAAGAAATAGAAAAGATTGTAAGTGCCATTACTAATATTTCTTCACAAACAAATCTTCTAGCTCTAAATGCAGCAATAGAAGCAGCAAGAGCTGGAGAACACGGAAAAGGATTTGCGGTTGTAGCAGATGAGGTAAGGAAACTAGCAGAAGAATCCAATCAATCGGCTCAACAAATCACTCAGCTTATTCAATCGATCCAGTCAGACACATTATCCACAGTTGAACAAATGAAAACTGTAACAGAGGATGTCGTTACTGGAGTAAGCATTATCGAAAAAACAGGATTTGTCTTTGAAGATATTTTAAAGTCTGCTCAAAATGTTGCTAATCAGGTTGAAGAGGTATCTGCCGTATCAGAACAAATGGCAGCAAGTGCAAATCAAGTAACCCAATCATTTGAGTCAGTAAACGAAATATCTGAAAATGCTACAGCAAGAACACAAACTGTTGCCGCATTAGCAGAAGAACAAACAGCCTCAATGGAGGAAATCTCTGCATCAGCAGAGACTCTAAGCAAACTAGCTCAGGATTTACAAGAACAAGTGAATAAATTTAAATTTTAGAAGACCGGGGGACGGTTTGAGACCAGTGAAAAAGTAGACATTTCTGATATGTAAACTATTTTTCGGGATCAAATATGTCACCTAGTATAACAAACGAGCCTTAGAATCAATTCAAGAGGCTCGTTTGTTTATATACTTATCCCAGGCTCGGACGGTTCTACTGGTAACTACACACCCCAGCTAGAGTTTCACAAAATGAAGCCATATAAGGGACGTAAAAAGTTACACTGAGGGGCCTCCTAGAATTCGGTGCGGACACTGAGTCCTCTATTCCACTGATTTCTAGTCATTTTGGACTTGATGCGGACACTGAATCCTCTATTCAGTGCAATTACAGGGAAAATGACTTACTTTTAACCAAATAGAGGACTCTCTGTCCACTTTGTCGCCATTTTCACCGATTTTACTAGAATTAGAGGACTGAGGGTCCACTGGAATCCGGTGCGGACACTGAGTCCTCTATTCAGTGCAATTACAGGGAAATGACTCGTTTTTGACCAAATAGAGGACTCTCGGTCCACTTTGTCGGCATTTCCACCGATTTTACTAGAATTAGAGGACTGAGGGTCCGCTACAATCCGGTGCGGACACTGAGTCCTCTATTTCACTGATTTCTAGTCATTTTGGACTTGATGCGGACACTGAGTCCTCTATTCAGTTAAATTACAGGGAAATGACTCGTTTTTGACCAAATAGAGGACTCTCGGTCCACTTTGTCGGCATTTCCACCGATTTTACTAGAATTAGAGGACTGAGGGTCCGCCTAGTCTTACCAATGATAATCAATCCATTGCACAGCTCATGGATGACACTACTCAAAAAGCAGAATCAATCATAAAATAGATTTTTCAAGTATAAAAATCTGTAAAAATCAAGGAAAGCGCCTGTTTAACATACAGTCGCTTTCCTTTTTATTATAGATTTTTTGCTATTTATACTAGCCAGAGCTAGGATTTAGTCAATTAACCCCATTCGAAAAGCCATCGTAATAATTTGAGTTCGATTTTTGGTTTTTAGTTTAATCATCAATTTTTGAATATAATCACGAATTGTAAACTCACTTAAAAACATCAGCTCCGCCATTTCTTTGTTACTGTAACCTTCTGATAAAAGATGAAGAATTCCTAATTCCTTTTCTGAAAGATCTAAGTGATATTTTACACCCACTCCCAATTGTTTACGAGCTAAATACATTCCCATACGGACCCCAACTTGTTCTAGTACATCTAGTTTTATTTTTGAACAATCAAAAGTTTCTCCTTGTTGGTCTAACGTTAACCAACCATACAACTGTTTTTCAAATGTAATTGGAATGAAAATGATGGAAGATAGATTAAATAACTCTATTGCTGCTTGTTGTACATAAGGCTCAGGCTTTCTTAAAAATAACGGCTTCTTTAACGAGAATACTGGTTCTGATTCAATTTTACCTCGCAGTAACTGTACCTTTGGTAATTCTTCACCAATGGCTCCTGAAAACTCCTTTAACCAAGGATTATAACTTAAGAATATACATCTTTTAAAATGAAAGATGTCTTCAATTTGTGTTAGGAGGTATGGTAAATCCTCCGTACCATTACACTGAATAAGAATTTCACTAAGTGCATCTAACTTGTCTGTGTATTTCTGTTTTTCCTCAGTGGCATTAGGTGGGTCCTCAATCCATTTCAGATATAAAGTAGTTACCATTCTAAGCAACTCATTATGGAAAGAAAGTAATTCTTCTTCATAATGATGACGGTGTTGAGATAAGACACTTTTGAATGACTCAAATACGATGTCTTGAAATATATTTGATTTTGTAATGGGCATTTCTTTACTGTGCATTTGTACCCAATAATGTAAAGCATCCTCTTCAATTTCTGTATTTTTCATCTGTATCATTAAGAACGCAATAAATGCAGAAATGAACTGACGAAGTTGCTCCTTCTGGGTTTTATCTATGTCAGGGTTATTTTCCAGTCGTATCAATGAGTTCTTCAATATTTCAGAGCGGTGTATCTTATAAAATAGGAGATATTGAAAGTCAATTTTCTTCATTATTTTACCTACATTCATATAATTTTTCACACCTTAATTACCTATGTTTGTACGTATATTATGCCACGATAGTATTATAGAATAAATAGTGGAAATAATAATTTGAGTATTATTATTGATTACATATGTAAAGGAGAATAACCTATGAATTTTAAAAACATTATGGTTGCAGGTAGCGGTGTCTTAGGAAGTCAAATTGCCTTTCAATCTGCATTTTTTGGTTGTAATGTAACCGTTTACGATATTAATGAGGATGCAATTAAGCTTGGAAAGGATCGTATAACAAAATTACAACCTGTATATGCTGACTATTTTAACGACGAAGCGAAAGCAAATGCTGCGCTGGAAGGGATCTCATTTAGTTCTGATTTAGCTGAAGCAATGAAAGATGTCGATTTAGTCATTGAAGCTGTACCTGAACGTGTTGATATTAAACAAGACTTCTATCAAAAGCTGGCAGCTGTTGCACCTGAAAAAACAGTATTTGTATCAAACTCTTCCACCATGCTACCAAGTCAATTTGCAGAGTTTACTGGCCGCCCAGAAAAATTCTTAGCGCTACACTTTGCAAATTCAATCTGGCAAAACAACACTGCTGAAATTATGGGGCATCCAGGAACTGAACACCAATATGTAGAACAGGTAACTGAATTTGCACGTTCTATCGGGATGATTCCATTTGTCCTAAAAAAGGAACAACCAGGTTATATCTTAAACACATTATTGGTACCGTTTTTAAATGCAGGGTTAACTTTATGGGCAAAAGATATTGCTGACCCACATACGATTGATAAAAACTGGATGATTTCAACTGGTTCACCAAGAGGTCCATTCGGTACTTTAGATATTATCGGCATGGAAACACCTTATAATTTGAATAGAGCACGCGCCGAATTAGATCCAGCTTATGGCGTAATTGCAGACAAATTGAAGTCTGAAATGATTGATAAAGGAAAAATGGGAGCAGCTACTGGAGAAGGCTTCTACAAATATCCAAATCCAGAATACATGGATCCAAAATTTTTAAAACAAAATTAATCTACTTAGACTAACCCCTTATAAAATAACTTGGGGAAGATCCTAATGAACGAAGCAGCTTAATATAATTCAGAATTTCTGATCTAATTTAATATTTTTATCCTTACAAATAATCCTACTCAATAAACTACTCTGAGTAGGATTATTTTTTTTGCATGGTGACTTTTTTACCTCCGAAGTCGAGTATTGAATTCAGTGGTTCCTTTGTCTATTATTGCTCTTTTTTTAGATAACCCCAGTCAATCATTCTACTAGTGAAATGCTTATTAGTGATACTAATCCCTGTGATGCACCCAAAATGAGTTTCTTAGCTCTCTTACGTTTGATTAATGGAAATAAGCGGAGTGCTTCCGTCTATTAAAATTAGACCAGGTCCTTAAACTATAGAAACCAAATGTAGCTCGTTCTCCCGTCTCATGGAACGAGGTCCCTGTCCCCTCGTCACACCCTCGTCACACACCGGAATCCGGTGCGGACACTGAGTCCTCTATTTCACTGAATTCTAGTCGTTTTGGACTTGATGCGGACACTGTGTCCTCTATTCAGTGCAATTACAGCGAAAATGACTTGTTTTGGACCAAATAGAGGACTCTCGGTCCACTTTGTCGGCATTTTCACCGATTTTACTAGAATTAGAGGACTGAGGGTCCGCCTAGACTCCGGTGCGGACACCGAGTCCTCCATTTCACCGAATTCGAACCGTCCCTCTGGTCTGAACCGTCCCCGCTCCAACTCAATATCCGTTTCTATATGTTGTTGATCATAAGGTATATAAACTTAAAATGCTTTTGAAATTTACCATTTATTTGGCAGGGTTTTTTGTTATTTTATTGAATGTAACATTGGAAAATAATAGGTGAATATTACCTTATTGGAAGGGAGAGGTAAGGGTGGAAAGCAGGACAAAGAATAGACAAAATAGAGAAGTAATTGATGCTATGGTACGGAGGGGCTTTAACGGTGTAGGGATTGCAGAAGGAGTGGATGCACTTACAGAACTCAAAGAAGGCTGGTTTAATGTTGCATATAAAATCACATTAACAGATGGACGAGAGACTATTCTCAAAATAGCACCACCCCTAGATGCAGAAATTCTAACCTATGAAAAAAACATCATGTTTACTGAAGTTAACATGATGAAGTTGGTTGCAAGGGAGACAGAGGTAAGGGTGCCTGAAGTTTTTTACTATGACCAAAAGAGGGACCTCTGCGATTCTGACTATTTCTTTATGGAAAAGCTATCTGGAAGCAACTACGATCATAAAAAGAAGAACTTATCCGAAGAAATAAACAGCTCCATTAACACTCAGATTGGAAAGTTTCTCAAACAGATAAACAGCATCAAAGGTACATCCTATTTTGGCTATGAAGGCAACCCGGAGCTTCGTGGAAAGACCTGGAGGGAAGCCTTCTCAAAAATGATTTCTTCAGTCCTTGAAGATGGAGAAAGGAAACAAGTAGACCTAGGCTGCAGCTATGATGAGCTATATGCCCTGATAGAAAGGAAGCTAGATTATCTAAAAGTAGTTACCACTCCACAGCTTATTCACTGGGATTGTTGGGATGGAAATGTTTTTGTTAAGGATGGTAAGGTTGTGGGCATTATTGACTTTGAGAGGGCATTATGGGGAGATGCTCTAATGGAATCCTTATTCCGATGGCGTAATCCTCATCAATTGGCAGGGTATGAGAAACAAAACCTTACATTTGAGGAGGAAGTAAGGTCGAAGCTCTATGACTTATATATGTATTTAATTATGCTAATTGAATGTGAATACAGGCATTATAGTGATGATGGCGCTCTGAACTTTTCATCAAAAGGCTTAGCTAATACGATTGGTTGGTTCAGGGAGAAAGAATAACTTAAGAATACCTAGGGATTCTTACCGTGTAGAAGGAATCTAAAGAGGCACCCTTTTTTTTCGGGTGCCTCTCTCTGTCCTCTAATTCACTTTTTCAAATAAAGACTGTGCAAGAAATGCTTCAATCGTTTGAGCGGAAACACCTAGCCCTTAAGAATAGATGGAAAGGTAGCTGGAACAAGGTCCCTGTCCCCTCGTTACACTCGTCACAATACTTCACTTTCGATCGTATCCACAACCCAATGATCATCTTCATAATGTAAGGTGTAGATCATATATCTATGTCCTAGCATTTCTGTTTCTCGTTCTTGGATCACCCTAACTTCTCTTTCATTCAACTCTTCTATAATATATGGAGTATTAGTGTCTAACCAAGTAATTCCATCCATTGGAATCACATATAGCCCATCATCTTTTTCTTCAAAATAGTTTTCGGCAAACCATTTACTAAATCCAAGTGACATAAACGAACGAACATGGTCGACCAACTCTTGCTTGGATTCTATATTTGGGATTTTAAGTTCATCATTTCTGCTTTCAAAAATAGAATCAACTGTTTCCCTAGCTTCAGTCATTAGCTCGGCTACATCAACTTCTGGAACCGTATCTTCGTTCTCTTGGTCCACATTCACATAATCAACCACTACAATTTCTGAACCAATCGTTAAACTATAAGGGTCAATTTCTGGATTTAATTCAACTAATTCGTCTACAGATACACCATCATAGACAGCAGCAATATCTGTTAGTGTATTGCCAGGTTGTATAACGTGTGTCACCCTTTCTTCTGTTGGGACTGTTATTTCTGCTCCAACAGGAATGGCATATGGGTCATACTCATTCGCTTCCATCATATCTTCAACCGAAACATCATCATAACTTTGGGCAATTCCCCAATATGTGTCACTTGGCTCTACCGTTACTGTTTTGGATGCTGAAACGTTGACAGCCCCAAACACTAGTCCCAATCCTAGAGCCGGTACTAATAATTTTGTGGCTTTCTTCATGTCTTTCTCCTCCTTAAATAGTAACCTATTAATCTTTTTCCACGTTAGAAACTTTTAAAACATTAACTTACTATAAGAAGTAGTAGACATGATTAGTATGAAAAACATTTCTGCTAATTATCAAGCTAATATGGAATCCTAATAGTCATAAGAACACTAATTAATCTTCTATCTCATAATACCCACGGTCATCCCCATAATACTTGTTATATCGTTTCTTAAACTTATAGAAAAGATAAGAACCAATAACCTTGACAATGGCATAGCCCGGAATTCCAAGAATGACACCGATGACACCAAATAAATTACCTGCAATCAATAAAACTAAGATAATCGTTAATGGATGAATTTTCATCGTTTTTCCCATGATATTGGGAGAGACGAAATTTCCTTCTAGAAATTGGACTGCGATCCATACAATGGCTAGCTTTAGCAACATAAATGGGGAGCTGACAATTGCAATGATCGCAGCAGGAATGATAGCAATGGTTGGCCCTAAATAAGGAACAACACTTGTCACTGCTGCGACTATAGCCAATGTAAAAGCATATTCAAGTCCTATAATCAGATAACCAATAAATAATAGAATACCAATCACCGTTGCGACAATAATCTGACCCTGGATGTAAGAACCAACTTGCGTATCGATGTTATTTAAAATTTGCTTGGTATCATCTCTAAACTTCGGCGGAAATAATTTAATAGAAAAACGTTGAAACCTTTTTCCATCCTTTAATAAGAAAAATAAAATAAATGGAAAGGTTACAATAGATATAATCGTATTTGTAATCGTACTAGCAACATTCTGTATCCCTTGAAAACCACTTGAAATATAAGTTCCAATCAATTGTGGAAATTCACTTAATCTCTCTGTTACCCAGTTATAACCATCATCATAATACGGCCCTAAAAAAGAATTCTGTGCCCATTCTGTCATGTTATCTTCTAGCTGTTTTAGATAACTTGGAAATGTTTGAACTAAATCTTTCACCTGTGCTTCGATCGATGTAGCAGTTAACAGGAGAACTCCAGTTAAAGCACCAGTAAAACCAATAATAAGAATGATAATTCCCCAAATTCGTTTTATCCGAAATCTTTCGAGCAATTCAACAATTGGATTTAATAGATAATATGCAATAAATGCTAGGATTATTGGAGGTGCAATGGTCGATACAATGACCTGTAGTGGATAAAAGATAAACGAAATTTTCGTATAAATATATATGGTAATACCATTTAGAATCAGAAATGCTAATAAGTATAAAACATTTTTACCACCAATCAATTTTAAAAACCTGTTTTGTTCTTCCATTCAAGACATCCCCTTTACCCGCTGTTCGCTCAAGTACAATCTCTCACCTAAAAGGCCGAGTAACACGAAAAACGGCCACTTTGAAGTGACCACCTATTAAAAATTCAAAACAAACGTTTGTTTAAAGTAGTTATGCTTCAGAGGTAGTTTATCTCTTTTTACTATTACCACAGTTCATATCCTTTCAAACGAAAATTAAATGTTAGAAAAATGATGATTTTTTATATAGGAATCGACTTCCACCTAATATCGAATTTGTATAAATAATACAATCTGTCAGAAACTAATCATCATTACCTAATCGTATAATCTTCGCATGTAAGAGGAGTTCAAAAAATCATGTCAAATAAAATCATTATATCTACTAAAAGTGAAATTCATATGGAAGTTCATCAGAAGGACTTCTTTTCCGATTGGAAAGAAATTTTAAGGAGTTATGAAGAAGAAGGCTATTTCGATCACCTTACCAATCAATCTGAGAAAGTATTTATTACATCACCTGAACCGATTGGAATTACATCATTAGTAGACACGGATGAGAATTCAGAAATTGTTTACGCTAAGCGGAAAGAGAGAAATTTATATACGAGGTTTGTGAAACATAGACAAGGCAGCATAACCAATTCCTTTGTTGTCATTCTTAACAAATCCAGACATAAAGAAAATGAATACTTTTTAGTCACGATGTTTCCTGGAAAAGGGGCATATAGAGAGCCTGAAGATCCTAACATCTCAACAAAAGAAGAACTCAACGAATCCTTACTTTTTTGGAGTAGCCACGCGTTGGTATTTGATGAAAGTACAATTGATCGCACTACCGTCACACCAATATGTCCATATAAAGATCTTTATCATTGAATAAAATTAAGTAAAAAGCTACCCACATTTGTGGATAGCTTGTTTAGTGTTACAGCAGTGCTTCAATTTCTTTTTCAAAATCAATAGGTTCCGTTGTTGATTCGTAGCGAGCCATTACATTACCTTCTCGATCGATTAAGAACTTTGTAAAGTTCCACTTAATAGAAGAATTATCCGTCATATACTCTGGGTGTCTATCGTTAATAATTTCCATCAACAGTTTTGAAACCGGGTGACTCATATCAAAACCACCAAATGACTTTTGTTGAGACAGATATTTGAATAAAGGGTGTGCATTCTCATCTCGCACATCGATCTTTTTAAAGATTGGGAAGTTAACTCCGTAATTAATAGAACAGAATTCTTCAATCGCTCCATCTGCTAATGGTTCTTGCTCCGCAAATTGATTAGATGGAAAACCTAATACAGTAAAACCTTTAGCCTCATATCTAGCTTGTAATTTTTGCAAATCCTCTAATTGCGGTGTAAAACCACATTTAGTCGCTGTGTTAACGATTAGCAACACTTTACCTTTATATCTCGATAATGTTCTTTTTAGACCAGCAGGTGTTTCTATTTCAAAATCATAAATTGACATTGATTTTCCCCCTCCTTTAAAGCTAGATAAAATATACCACATTTTCGACAAAATTCAACAAGATTCACCAAAAATTGTACCCATAATAATAGGACATATAGACCATCTAAAGGATTTGTTTAAATGCTCCTGCTCCTTCTTTTAAACGGTTAGAAGCTTCAGCCATATTACTGAATTCTTTAACAGCTTCCTCGATCAAAGCTTGATTCTTTTTTATAGTAGATTGTGTTTGACCAATTCTTTCAATTTCAGTTGTCATTGCTTCAATATTATCATCTATTTTTTCTACGACTAATTTTACTCTTTCTGCTAGCTTTTTAACCTCGCTTGCAACAACCTTAAACCCTTTTCCATGGTCTCCTGCTCTTGCGGCTTCTATACTTGCATTCAATGACAATACTGTGGTCTGTGAGGAAATGGCTTGTATATCTTTTAAACTACTTTGGATTAAGCCAATTTGCACACTCAGGTTATCTAGTATTTCCGAATTTTTCGTTGAATCTTTTGTCACTACTTGGGTGTTGTGAGAAACATCGATCATTTTTTCGATACCTAGTTTTGAGCTATGCTGAAGTTCCTCTGAAATATGTTGTAATTCTGATACCAATTCATTAACTTTTTGTTCTCGACCTGTAATATCACTCGCAAGTTTTATAATAGCTACCACTTCTTTATTTTCATTTATTACTGGAGAATAAGATGCATGTAACCAAATGTGTTCACCATTCTTTTTAACTCGTAAAATTTTATCTTGAAAATCCTTACCACTTTTTAATTTATCCCAAAATTTTTCGTAATTACTACTATTAGCAAAGTCAGGAACACAAAAGTTTTTATGACTAGTTCCTAATAATTCGCCTACTTTGTATCCCATGCCTGAAGCAAAATTATCATTAGCCCATAGAACTCTTTTATTCAAGTCAAACATAATCATCGCATACGAACTATTAATGGACTTTAATAACAATTCTAGTGTAATTATTTTCGATAATGAATTAATATTGCTCATAAACATCATCCTTTACATGATTTACCAATGATAAAAACGACATACAAAGACATATTTCGACATACAGAAATTTTACCACACAAGAAGAATAATGTATTTAGTGTTTTAAATATTAATTCATTGTAAGTTTATACCATGTGAACCATGGGTGTGAACGAGGGGGGTGAACCATGGGGATGAACCATGGGGACAGGGACTTTGTTCCATTAGCTTCTACTCACTAGCCTATTTATCTAGTAGACTTGTTCCCAATCTCTTTGATTATCCATATAGATACATGGATGAAACTGAAGGAGGCAAATAACATGCAAGATATGAGAATGAGGCACCACTATTGGTTACAGGAGGGTGAACGTTGTAGTTGTGGGTTTCAACAACCTACAATGAGCCCAGCAATGAATCCAGGTATGAACCCAGCTATGATGAGTCCAGCAATGAATCCAGGTATGAACCCAACTATGATGTATCCAACAATGAATCAGGGTATTAACCCGTCTATGATGAGTCCAGCAATGAATCCGGGTATGAATCCAACTATGGTGAGTCCAGCAATGAATCACGGTATGAGCCCATCTATGATGAATCCAGCAATGAATCCGGGTATGAGCCCATCTATAAAGAATACAGTAATGAATCCAGGTATGAACCCATCTATGATGAATCCATCAACAAATTCAGGATTTAACTTTCAGTCCGAGATCAATCCGTCTGCACAAGTAAACCCGTATTTAAACGTTAGTCCTTATACACAAGTAAATCCTAAAACTCAAATAAATCCAAAAGCTTATTTAAATTTTGACCCAGATTTCAATTTAAATATTGGAAATCAATGGGGGTAATGAATCAAAGGTCCTACTCTTTTTTTGAGTAGGACCTTTTTCTCGGAAACATAGGGACAGGGACTTTGTTCCAAATGGCATTCAAACCTGATGGATTGAGGCACAAATTAATTTAGTATGGTTCCCTCTTTACTATAGATTTCTATTTTGTAAGAGTCCCCTTTTAAGCTTTCCTTCATCTCATCTGATTCTAGCATCTCAGTTATTCTTTTTTCTAATTCAAGGGAATAGTTTTTGCTATCTGGTTCTGAAGCAGACACAGATGATTGAATCATTATTATTGGAGATGGATGAACCGTGTATCCAACGCTTTTCACCTTAAATTGTTTATTGTTTGTCATTTGGTCCGATAAAGGTGTGACAATTTCAACGGACCATCGATTTTCTTTCAGCAACTTCGCTACGTCTATTTTTTTTACTTGGACACTATTTATTTCCGAATCATGTTTCTTTGCTACGCCTAGTACAATCTCTTTTATTAACCCCTCTTGCATTTCTGTATGTGGGACCTCGACTTGAATAAATTCTTTGCCATTCCCGTCTGTATTCACATAGAGGGAGAAGATATTGAATTGTTGGTTTTTCAACTCTATTAACATATCATCCGTTAATTCTTGATGAGGTGCTGCGAATGCCTTAACCTTTATATCATAATCGCTAAATCCTTCTATACTTAAAGTTTCTTCTACCGTATGAATCACATCACTCTTCACTTCTTTAAGATAGTCGTCTGAACCGGAAACAACAACTAACACATCCTTTTGAATAGGACTTACATTAATTCCTATTAGATCGATTCCCTTTTCTACTAAAGGAGCAGCCAATTTTTCTTCCATGCTTGGATGTGTGAACAACGTGTTTAGATAAGGAATTTTCTCTACGACACTCGCAACAGTTGGTGAAACATTTGCTGTAAAAAAGAACGCTGTTAGAAGGAATACAGGAATTGCCACAGCCAAAACCACAGGCCTAAACTTCCACCGTTTTACAGGCTCTTTTTCACCTACCATTCTTTTCTTAATCTTCATTTCAAGTGAACGGTCAAATTCGATTTCAGATAAAACGGTCGTTGTCATGCTCTGTTTAAGATTTTTTAATTTATTTTCCATATGAATCACCGTCCTTTTCATACATTTCCTTAAGTAAGTTGCGACCTCTATGAAGCCTACTTTTAACTGTATTAGGTTTAATTTTTAGTAAATCACTGAGTTCGTCAATATTGTATTCTTCAAAATAATAAAGAAAAATGACTTCACGATATTTGACAGGAAGAGATAGCACCTTCAAAGATAAACTTCTATCTTCAAATTTACCCATCATTTCCTGTTCCGGATCTCGACCTGGAGATATATGATGATCAAACAAATATTCGCTCATTTTTTTACTACGATAACTCCAAGACTTCATAACGTCTTTACAGCGATTTCCCGTAATCCGGTAAAGCCACGTTTTTATACTAGAATCACCTCTAAACCTATGTATGTTCTTATAGCAATTAATAAAGACATCCTGGGTAATATCTTCAGCTAAGGTTCGATCCTTTACGTAACTATAGGCGAGCCAGAGTATGTTTTGACCATATTCTTTTATAATAGATTCTACTGTAAGGTCTTCTTGTTCTAAGTGATCAAGAACATCTTCATGTAAACAGCTTTCCATCTTATCGCCTCCTTCCTACAAATACAGACGACGGTTTTTCTAATTGGTTCCCAAAAATTTTAAAAACATAGGGACAGGGACTTTGTTCCACTCTCAATTCCATTATGTACCAGAAGATAAAAACCAGTCTATCCCCCTTATCATGACCATAGTTCTTAGCATTACAACCTAAACAAGTCGCATTCCCTTTATGGTAAGGAACCCGACTTGTTTAGATTGACTAAATGATCGTCAATTCTTAGGATTGAATTAGCTTATGCCTTTAATAAATCCTCTCGAATAGGCGTAAAGGTATCGATAATGGCAGATTGTTCTAGTGCGGTCGCACTGTGCCTGGCATTACTTGGGATATAGATAGATTCACCTTGAGAGATAATCGTTTCTTTGCCATCGATATAAAAAGCTATTTTCCCTTTAAGGCAGTAAGTCATTTGTTCATGAACATGACTGTGTTCGTACCCTTGTGCTCCTTTTTCAAAGTGCACCTCCATCATCATGATCCCTTTACCAGGTTCAAAGATTTTCCGCTTCACGCCTGGCTCTGCATTTTCCCACTCTTGAATTTTACCCATTAACAAGACCTTCCTTTCACTAAGATAGTCAGACGATTAGTTATACAGATTCCACCTCTGAGTTATTCACTAGTAAAACCTCGGTTTTTGTAAACATTTGAAAAGATACCCACATCACAAAGTAAGCTAATAAACTCACACTAAAGAATGGAATGATTCCAGGTAAAAGGGAAATAAGAAAGTACAGTATGAACATCCCTATGATCATTCCGAATGTGTAATGCGGAAAAGAAGCTCCTAATATAAGGGCGTACTTAATGTACGTTCTGTTTTTCCAATTGTAATGTACGTAAACGGGAAAGATATAAAGTAAGACAATAAAAAACAAAAAGGTAACGACAATTACAGCGAATCTTAATACGATGAACAATATGCCTTCAGTTGGAAGGAAGGCTAAATCTACATACAAAATATATCCTAATACGAATAACATGAGACCGAGGAGATTTGACTTGAAAAACTCTTGACGATAGGTTTTCCAAAAAGTAGTAAAAACAGGAACATCCAGTTCTCCTTTAACCCATTTCCGAGTAACGGCAAACAGAGAAACTGTTGCTGGCATAAAACCAATTACTACTCCTCCAAGCAATGTAAACAGAATCCAAAGGAAGTTGACATAAGCAAACCTTGATATCCATTCACTAATTAAAAAAAATCTCCCTGATAGCCCGCCTAACTGCATCCTGTTTCACCTCCCTTAAAAGATTTCTAATTTCCATTACTTTTAGTCAATATTTCTAAAAGTTTGAGAGCTGCTTCTTTATCATCTGTATACTTTGGAATAATTGCAACCACTTCACTAGTATGTTGATAGTGTAGGTCCTTTAATAGAGTTGCTTCAGCCTGAATGGGTAGTGCATACATATGTACATCACCATCTTCATCCTGCAACTCGTATTCTTTTAACCTCGTATTCGTTATGTCATCTAGAGGATGAAGACCGACAGGATCAAAGATAGATGATAACAGTTCTTTATCCATTAAGAGGACATCTCCTGAATGATCGATAAATTCAACGAGTAATTTTTCATACATGGCGGAAAAGATTTCAACGCGAACCGTTTTATCCCCCACTAACTCTTGGTTTACCATATCTGTCAGGTTTTGTTTGGACTCCTCTGGTAAAGAGGAAAAAATAAACACTTCAAAATCCTCACTTTTCTTTTGACAGCCCGTCATAATGAAAAAAATAAGAACGGATACTAGGAATGTAATTAGTGGTTTCTTTTTTAGATAGGTTGTCATGATGATCTACTCCTATTTTTTACTCTAACAGTGTGGAAAGGCGTTTAAGAAAGTAGCTTTTGTACTTCCATACACGCAAGTACAAATGCCCCTGCACCATGTAAGTCGTTTTCGCTACGATCTCGATTTATATAGTAATCGTATACCCCGATTGATGTACCGATACAAATGTCCTTCAGAACAGCTGAATCCTCTGTTTCTATAATCTTATTTTCTATTAATCCCTCGAATCCTTTTTTCACTAGGGTTGTATACTCTTCATCAACATATTGTTTCCTAACGGCTTTGGCAATGGTATAGAGGAATAAACAAGAGCAAGACGCTTCCAACCAATTCTCTTCATTAGAACCTTTATCTACTATTTGATGCCATAAACCTGTTTCTTCATCTTGGAACTTCGTTAAAGAAAGAACTAGGTCTTGGATTACACCGATCCACTCAAGTCGTTTTGGATGATTCTCAGGTAATAGGTCAATCATGTCAATGACAGCTAGACCGTACCAACCTAATGCTCTCCCCCAAAATTCAGGAGCGGTATTTGTCTCCTCTTTCACCCATGGCTGCTGACCTTTTTCATCCCACCCATGATAATATAATCCAGTTTTTTCATCTTTTGTGTTCTTTCTCATTAATTTTTCCTGATGAATGACCATATCAACTAGGTCAGGCTCCTGAAACTCACGTGCATAATGAAGCGCAAAAGGACCTCCCATGTATAAACCGTCTAACCACATTTGGTAAGGATATTTATCCTTGTGCCAAAAACCACCTTCGCTTGTTTTATTTAGAGTAGGATATAGATTTCTAAGTTTCTCAGCAGCCAGCTTGTATTTTTCTTCACCTGTTTCTTTATAGAGCGGATAAAATAGTAAACCTGCTTGAATAGAATCTAATTCATCTCGACTAAAGTAGAAGTTACCGTAATCATCCACTAAGTTATCCACGTAATCCTTTGTATATTGGAAGTACTTCTCATCTTTTGTTTGTTCCCATAGACTTAACATTCCACATAAAAACACCCCTTGGTGATAGTGCCAACGGCTGGCAGGAGGTAACTCAGCTGGAGTGTATGTATTCATCACTGTATCGCATAGCTTGTTTGCCCAGAATAACGGAGATTTTACCTTTACATTTTCTTCCATTTTAGTCATCCCTTCATTAAATAAATTTGTGCTACCTTACTTTTGTTTGTAAGCGGTAACATTTTACAAAGTCCAAAGGCTAAGTAGACCTTCCAAGTCGAATAAACTTTGTTAGTAGTCCCCTTAAGTGATGCCCATGACTTTACCTTAAAGGAGATAGAAGATGACATCTACAATCATAAAGACAGAATAGGTACATTCTGAGCGAAAAAAGAAAACATTTGAGTAAAAACCTAATATATTGACCGCAATATTAGAAAATGATTATACCGATACTCCTCTTCATTCTATATAATGAATGATAATACACCTATATATTTTTGGAATATTAGATATAATCATTTTATAAGGGAGGTACTTATGAAGAGAAAATCAACTAACTTTTACTTGAAATTAATGACGTTTATTATCATCTTATCTACAGTCCCAGTTATTGTGGTTGGATTGTTCTCTTATTTAAAATCTTCTGAGGTTATTCAATCAAATGTTGCAAAAGAAAAACAGCAAAGTATCTATCAAATTCAAACAAATGTTGAACAGGTTTTAAAAACAGTGGATCATTCACTTACTCATTTCGTCAATTCCTCTCAGCTTAGAGAGGTGTTAAAGGAACCGTTACATGCCGAACAATTTCAGTTATACAATCAAGTGAGAGAAGAGTTAAGTCACCTTCAGACATTTGATACTGGATTGCATGATGTGCTATTAGCTAGTCTTCAGAAAAATTGGTTAATCAATAATACTGGACTACAAAGACTAGATGAAGATCAAATTGATGAAATCCATAGTAAATATCTATCTTTGCCTACAAAATCCGCATGGGTTCTAGAACGAAAGAATACGGATCTCTTCGACACAGAGAATGAGGATTCCTGTTCTTATCATATTAATCTTGTTAAACAGCTACCTCTTAATAGCGTTAATAAAACAGGTGTGGCTGTAGCAACCATTCCTATTTGCAAGATTTCAGACATTTTCTCTCAACACTCAGAACTAGAGACAACCATTATTTTAGACGAGAAACTTCAAGTAATTGGTCATACTGTTCCTGGTGGTCATATGGGGAAAGATTTTTCCAATGAGGAATACGTTAAAAACTTAATGGAGAGTAGTCAATCTTCAGGTCAATTTAATATGAAGATTAATGAAACCGATTACAAAGTCACGTACCGAAAGTCAAACTATAATGAATGGACATACATATCCTTAATTCAAATCAGTGATTTAAATAAACAATCAAGCTCTATTGGTGTGTTTACCCTCGTCATTTGTTCTTTATTACTTGTTTTATCTTTTATCATTTCATTTATTGGCTCAAATCGAATGTATAGACCGGTTCAACACCTTCAAGAAATGATACTTCAGACATTTCAGCCAAAAACTGAAATAAAGCATCGAAACGAATTTGAATTAATTGAACATCAAATTCAGCATATGTTAGATCAGAATAGTCAGCTTGAACAAAAAGTTCGGGGGCAAATCACCCAATTAAAACAATTCTTTATGGTCAAGCTCTTACAAGGGAAGGTTAGCCAAGAAGAATTAACAACAAAGCTAGCATCCTTTGGATGGAAACAGCAATGGAAACGGCTATCAGTCCTTACTTTACAAATAGATACATTGGAAGGCACCGTTTATCATAAAAAGGAAGAGGATTTATTGCTTTTTGCCATTAATACGATGGTTGAGGACCTACTACCTACTCAAAGCAGATTGACACCTATCGTGATGAATCGCACACAGGTTACGATTCTTCTTAGTAATCATGAGACGGATGAAGAATATACGGCTTTTTTAAATGAGACGGCTCAAATCATTCAAACGAGAGTGAAAGAAGAATTACATCTTCCCGTAAGTATTGGAATCAGTTTACCTTATTCCACTTTATCCTCGACCATCCATGCTTATAAGGAAGGGCTTGAAAGTTTAAAGTATACAATTCAATTAGGTAGTGAATCGATTATTTTCTTTGAAAACTTAGAAAGAGGAACGTCCTTTTATACCTTCTTTCCTAAACAAATTAAAAATGAATTATTCGACTCTATTAAAGTTTGTGACAAGCCTAAGGTAGACGAGCTATTAAATAGCTTCTTAACGACCATACTAGAAAAAGACTTAAATCATACCCAATATCAAATATCGATTGTCCGATTATTGAATGACTTAATAGAATTAATGCAAACGTTAGGAATCGATATCATTGAATTAGATAATCAAAAGTCCTTATTTGATCATTTATACGATTTAAAAACACTTTCTGAAATACAAAATTGGTTTAAAGACGTCCTTATTTATCCACTAATGACTAAAATAGAAGAACGTACCGAATCTCAATATAAAAATCTGTCTGATAAGATTATTCATATTGTTCAGCAAGAGTTTGATCAAGATATAACTCTTGATTCTATTGCATCACGACTACATTACAACCCCAATTATTTAAGTAGTATTTTTAGAAAAGAGACCAATATTTCCTTTAGTGAATATTTATCCTCATACCGCCTGAACATGGCTAAAACCTGGTTACTTGAGACAGAGATGTCGGTAAAAGAAATATCAGAAAAGCTCAAATACAATAATTCACAAAACTTTATCCGTTCATTCCGAAAAAGTGAAGGAACGACACCAGGAAAATATCGTGAGCTAAAAAAGGCTCAATAAAAGGGATGGATCTCCGCTATGAGATCCACCCCCTTTTTGTTTTACATTTGTTTTTACTTCACAAGCTCTTCGTTGAATTCCTCTATTATTTGGTTTCCGCCGTTCTCTCTCCATCTTCTAATCTCTGAATGAAATTCTTCCTCGTTCATTTCACCAATAATGAAGTGAAAGGTCGCATTATCAATAATCTTTCGTATTTCACTACCATATTCTGTATAGGTTGGTGAGAATAATCCTTCTGTTGGATTCATGACAGCGAATGTCTCATTATCCTTAACAAGAGTGTCAAACTTCATTCTTAGAGGCTCATTCTTATTTAATAATTCTTGATTACCTATACTCTTTAAGGTTAGTAAAGGCTTTACGTCTCTTTCATATAACTCTTTATTTTCAGCTAACATTTCATATGTTCCATCGTCTTTTTTTATGTGATGAATTCCTTCTATGCCTATCTCTAATAAAGACACTATATCCTCTTCTGCCATTCTGTCCAGGAAAGCTAATATCTTTTTCAGCTCCTCTTCTGTCTTAACAGACGTTTTTGGAATGGCAAACATGCCATTCTGACCACCGATGGCCCAGACATTCAGCTTACCATCGGGACCTTTAATCCGATTTGTGAAATCCATCTCGAAGGAAGGATTTAGCTTAACTGCTTCATTTCTCATATAGATTCCATCAACCATGTTTCCTATGTAGATCCCTGCTTTACCTGTTACAAATAGGTCCTGCTGCTGTTTTTTACTCGTAATGGTAAAGTCTTGATTCATTAATTTCTCATCATATAGTGTTTTCATGAAATGCATTGTGTTCCAATACGGTTCTGTTTCAAAATCAGGGATAATCTGATTGTTTATCACTCCCCACTCATTTGGTGTCCCCATATAGGAGGCAAGTGTTTTAAAAATTCCATAGGTCAAATCATTCCGATCTGTGAAGCCAATCGTATCATCCATACCATTTCCATCAGGGTCATGATAGGTAAAGGCTCTTGCTACTTCATATAATTCGTTAATAGAGGTAGGCATCGACAATCCCAGGTTTCTCAGCCAATCAGTTCGGATCACAACTCCCTGTCTTGAAATCGGTCTTTCTCGGTAGATCCCATACACTTTCCCTTCAACTGATATATTATTTAATATGATCTCATTCATTTCTTTTAAGTTGGGATAATCCTTTAAATAGGGCCCAAGCTCCCAAAACATCCCTGATCGAAGAGAGTGCTGAACAGATGATGCTTTAAGATCAGTTAATGTGACTATTTTCGGTAATTTCCCAGATGCAAACGCCATATTCAGACGATCCTCCTTAATGGCATCAGGTACCCAAATCATATCTAGCTTTGTATTTGTTCGCTTTTCAATTTCCTTTATAACGGCATCCGTTGGAGGATTCTGTTCATACAGAACAGCCATCCATTCTACATTCATGCCAGAGTAACTACTTTTATCTATTAATGGCTCCTTCCCCACTGCACGTGAGTGAATGGTACACCCTGATCCCAAAATTAATATGAATGTAAAAATAAGGAATCGTAGTTTCTTTTTCATCGTAGACCTCCAGCAATCAAGTTAATTCAAATTACAGATTAATGATAACGCTTACATAATAGAATAAATGACAATCGTTAAAGCTGTATATTTACTAGTTTCATCATACCATATACTTTTCTGAAAATTTACATATTCTTTTATTTTTTTCCATTATAAAAGGGGAGCTACGAAATGTAACTACCCCTTCTAACATTAAAAACCTTGCTCCTTTAACCAAGACTGGCATAAATGGGGCCAACTACTGACAATTGGATCCTTAGCTGCAAGTCCTAGACCGTGTCGCCCGTTCGGAAAGATGTGTAATTCGTATGGTATTCTTTTTTCACTGAGTGCCTGCGCATAAAGGAGGCTGTTTTGTACAGGTACAGATGCATCATCACTAGTATGCCATAGGAAGGTAGGAGGAGTATGTGGTGAAACGTTTCTTTCATTAGATAGTAAGTGTTGACGTTCACTTGTGTTATTTTCACCTAATAGATTTATTACGGATCCCTCATGACAATGCTGTGTAAATGATATAACCGGATAGCAAAGAATAGAAACGTCTGGTCGACTGCTTAGACGTTCTATCGGATCACTCGAATTCGCGTTACCTTCATCAAACTGAGTAGACATAACAGATGCTAGATGACCACCCGCTGAGAAGCCGAGAATCCCTATTTTTTCAGGATGAAGATTCCACTTTTGAGCGTGATAACGAACATAACGGATCGCACGCTTGGCATCAAGCATTGGTGCAGGGTAAACATAAGGTGCAACCCTATATTGTAAGACAAATGCTGATATACCAATACTATTTAACCACCTTGCCACAGGTTCACCTTCATGAGCAGCATGATGGTGATACCCGCCTCCAGGGCAAACAATTATCGCCCCATGCAGCTGGGAGGATTTTAACAGATATGGAGTAAGGATTGGTAGTTCGTCATCATAGTCTTTACTAGATAGCGGTACACCTTCAGGCCATAAGACATTCTTCATTGTATGATTCTCCTAATGTTGTTTAATAAGTGTCACTGGCCAATCGTCTGTTTGGCCAAATATCTTCTCGAGAGTAAAATCTTCAAGCTCACTTTCGCTAATCTGAGAGGACCAATTCACACGAAGATCGTAAGCTGACCCAGGCCCAGTGCTTTGATATTCAGCATACCGAGCTGTTCTTTCGTTTTGTGGGTTTCGCCAGTTATTCCAGCCTTCAAATCTAATATGCGGACCCATCCAGGTTCTTATAAATGCGGTTTGGGCATGTGGTCTCCAGGGCCGCCCAAGGTACACAGACCGTTCTTCTGCAACACCCGTAAGCTTACAATCAAAGAAGATAAACCCATATTGCTTATCTTCCGGAGTGGAGGCAGCTGTAATATAGCCCATATGTAAACTATGTATCTCACATTGATCGAAGACAGCGGTTCCAGAGCCGAATATGAAATCAACATGGCCCTCAATGTAACAATGTAAGAAATACTGCCGCCCTTTACTAGAATAAAATGTGTCTTGATAGCCTAATAGTCTAACGTTCTTAATAAATGCTCGATCACCTGATAAATATAAGGCTAATGCTTGCCCGATTTCTGGTCCATACCCCGCTGTATTTTCTACTGTGATATTTTCCATGACAAACTCATCCGCTGTAACGGTGACTGTAGGTGTTCTGAATGTACCAAGCGGTTGATTTTCGGCATCTCGCATTTGAGCATATAAGCAGCCTGAAATGATTGTTTGCTCAGCACTTTCCCCGATTAATCGGATATTCGGTTTGTTATCAGGGATTACTAATTTCTCTCTATATTTACCATTTTTTATATGAACGGTAACTGGCTCAAGGGGATGAACCCTAATTGCGTTAATCGCATCCTGAATCGTTGTAAAGTCACCATTTCCGCTTTTACAAACCGTTATTTCCATCATGCGTACCACCGCCTATCTTCTCCACTTTAAACCAATCATAGGTTGCAAAGCCTGAACTCTTCTTACTCACATGATTCAAACAAAATAAGCCTATTTGGGCGCCAATCCACTTGCCTTTAGAGGCGACAAACTCCTCACCCACAGGATGAAACATTACACCATCAAGGCTATAGCTAAATTGACAAATAGCCCCTTTTTTCACTTCAGTCCGTAAGAAGAACGTTTGATGATCCACTTGACGTATTACGGTTTCGGTTTCTTCATTGCCCTTTTCAGGAGATAATCCAGATAGATACACAAGATTTAGCCCAGCCCCGCGTTTTCTTAGCATAAGTCCTTTATACTCATAGCCTAAAATGACAAGTCCAGCTTGGTCGTTCTCATCCAGATCGAGCGATAGCTTTGTTGTCACCACAAATTCTGGTGCAGGGAACTTTTGAGTGAGGATATTGGGCGTTCCATAAAGGGTATTGACATGATTTGGTGGGTTAACCGCATATAAGACAAGACGGTTATCCTTTAGGGTAAACCATTCCTTTTTCACGTTTGCTTGCCACTGCCATTGACGTCCTAGGGAGTTCCCTGTAAATTCATCATTAATTGGGGGAACTTGAATTTCGTGCTGTTTTAACCCAACATTCGGCTTCTTCCAGCGCCTTATAGGCTCACCAATCCCAGTTTCACTATTCTTCTTACCCATCACGGGCCAATCGTTCTCCCATTCCATTGGTTGGAGATGTGTGATTCTTCCGTAGGCGTCTTTATCTTGAAAATGCAGAAACCAGGACTCCCCGCCTTGTAACTCAATCCAAGCACCTTGGTGAGGTCCATTCGTCTCTGTACGACCTTGCTGAAGCACAATTTTATCTTCATATGGTCCATATATGTGCTTCGATCGTAGAATGGTTTGCCACCCTGTGTCCACTCCGCCTGCTGGTGCAAAGATATAGTAATATCCATTCCTCTTATATAATTTAGGACCTTCAATTGTAGGGTGATTGATCCTTCCATCAAAGACATAAGTACCTTCATCAAGTAGCTCCGTGCCCTCTCGGTTCATTTTGCATATTTGAAGAATGCTTTTAAAGCCAATTCTGCTTTTGGCGAAGGCATGAACTAAATAGGCCTGACCATCATCATCCCAAAATGGACAAGGATCAATCCAGCCTTTTACTTCCTTTACCAAATGTAAGGGACTCCACTTCCCATATGGATCTGTTGTCGTACTCATAAATACACCTTCATCTGGCGCACTAAAGAACACCCAAAACTTACCTTCATGAAAGCGAATACTAGGAGCCCACACCCCGTCCCCATGCCTCGGTAAATCGTAGGATGAAAATGGAAGGGTTTCGCATACATGGTTAATGATTGTCCAGTTCACAAGATCCTTGGAATGGAGAATTGGAAGACAAGGTGACATATGAAAG
Organism: Bacillus sp. AK128; assembly: GCF_053903075.1. Lineage (NCBI taxonomy): Bacteria > Bacillati > Bacillota > Bacilli > Caryophanales > Bacillaceae > Bacillus > Bacillus sp. AK128. Next base: position 3,818,940 of record NZ_CP096379.1, read on the forward strand.
CTGGATGATACCATAAAAAAATCTTCGCCTACTCGTATACAATCTGGATCGGAATAATCCGCATAAAGAATAGGGTTTTGATAGGTCCCATCCCCTAAATCAGCCGTCCATACTTCTTTATCTCTTTCGTTCACTAGTGTATATGCACTTTTCACGATAAAACCTCCCTACTTTCCTTCTACTAAAGAGCTATATAGCCAGTCAAACGATTTAGCCCCACTAATTTCATGACGACCCTCAAAATAATCGTGATTTAATTCATCACTTGAATCAAAACTCTGATAGATATTGGTTAAAACATTTACAGCATGCTTTACGTGTTCAATGGGAAAAAGATGGTCCTGTTTTCCTGCTTCTATAAATAATGGTCTTGGAGCTATTAAACCAATTAACTCAGGAAGTTCTGCGTGCTGTAAGATACCTGGAACATAATTATCTAGACAATGTTTTCGATCCATGATGCTTCCTTTAAAAGTATTGGTATAACCTGTAATAACGGTCGCTTTTATTCGATCATCAAGAATAGAAGTAAAGGCTGCAACAAGCCCTCCACCCGAGAAACCCATACAACCAATTTTTTGAGAATCTACTTCATCAAGGGTTATAAGATAATCTATTATTCGCCTACATTCAAAGACTCTTAATCCCGCTAGCGTTTTGCCCATTACTAACAGCTGACTAGCTATAGAAAAGCAGGAATTACTCGATGTAGACGCTGGATCTATATCAGCTTCAAGCCGTCTATCTCCGAACCCTATAATTTCTGGAGCCACTACAACCAATCCTTTTCTTACAAGCTGAATCGCACAGTTTTTATGAATGCCAGGCTCTCCATCGTTCACGGCACCATCTGCCTGTAATCCAACCATTTCTTTACTGCCATACCCATGACCATGTAAAGCGAGTACAGCAGGGAGTTTCAAGTGGTGGGTGTTGGTTGTTGGAATCAGTATATAAACAGGGGCCCTTAAACCACCTATCGTTGTAATTTCCACTCGTAATCGAACATATTCCTCTGTTTCTATTTTTTCTACTAGCTTTGGATAAAAGTCTTCTTTGCTAGAATAAGAAAACTCGCCCAATTGTTCTTGAAAGCGAGCTCTTAGATTTTGTTTCCATTCTTCATGATACATTCCCGTATACGGCTGATAGGTTTGGTTATATAAGTTTTCTAGAAAAGGCTTTATAAACGTCAACAAATCTCACTCCTTACCTTATTTAACGGCTACAGGATAAGGTCTACCACATACAACGACATCCTCAGCACGACCTTGTTCAATATAGAGATAAGATTTTTCATTTGTTCTTGCTTGACGCCCTTCAACATAGACATTATCAACATTTTTCAGCTTCACGACCGGGGTGTTGTCATGTAATTTTTTCATCGATACATGATCAATTTCTACATCTGACACGTTTTCCATGTGTAGTGCCGAACCTTGACGTGTTTTTATTTTGACACGATGTAGCTCCAAGCCTTTTACATACCTACAATACATGCCAGCTCCTGCCATGATAATCTGTTCTTTTACCATGTCTGGTTCGCCGCCCTGTTCGTCTGGATCCTCTGTCATTTCAAAAGTAAGGTCTCGAAGGGAAACATCTTGTACTGGCATTTCTGGAAGCCCATAAATAAATCCAGCTGCTGCTCTACAATTTTTCGCGGTGACATGACTAATTTGAATATGTTCAATTACAGGAGTCTTCTCAGAAATGGGGATCGCCTCTACACTATTGATGGTTTGATCTGTTTCATCCACTCCATGTCTATAAAAGGAATTAATTGCTAATGGACAGAATACATCCTCCATATAGATATTGGTAACAAGGATATTTTTGATGTACCCACCACGAGCACGGTTTGTTTTAATTCGTATCCCCCGGTCTGTTCCTATGAAAACACAGTTTGAAACGGTGACATTACGGATACCACCAGAATTCTCACTTCCCATCACGACCCCGCCATGACCACTCTGCATCGTACAATTGGTGATGGTTACATTCTCTGTTGGCCTTCCAACTCTTCTTCCGTCTTCATTAATTCCGGACTTTAGGCACAAGCAATCGTCACCGACATCGAAATGACAATCTGTTACTCTTACATAGGAGCAGGAATCAATATCAAAACCATCCCCATTTGGTGTGTTAGAAGGGTTTTTAAATGTCACTCCACGAACACTTACATCCTGACAATAGACTAGATGTGTGTTCCAAAATGGTGAATTTTGCAACGTTATTCCCTCTAGGGTTACATGCTCACAATTTATCAATTGTAATAATGGCGGACGTAGGAATTGAGATTCCCATTCTACAAGATTAGTATTCAAGGGTCCTATTAATTGTTGATTTAATTTCCCAATCTCTTTCGTAGTAACCGAAGAATAGGTCTCACCTTTTCTTAGCTTACGATTGATTTTCCACCAGGCTTCCCCTTGCCCATCAAAGCACCCTTCCCCTTTAATCGTCACGTTCTTCAAACCATCTCCAAAGATTAACGGAGAAAAGGCATAGCATTCATAGCCTGACCACCTTGTTTTAACAGCCGGATAGGTATCAAAATCATTTTGGAACAGGATTGTTGCTCCTGCATCAACATAAAGGGTCATGTTACTCCTTAGCCTGATAGGTCCGGTTAGGTAGGTTCCTGCCGGAAAGTAAACCGTCCCTCCTCCGTTTATCGCACAATTTTCAATGGCCGTTTCTATGGCATCTGTGTTATCAGTTATACGATCACCTTTTGCTCCATATATCGTTACATCATAAAAGATCATTAGTATGTTCCTCCTTTCACCCTCACAGTGTTCGATATTCAAAGTTTTTGTAGGTCACACAACCAGTTCCGATTGCGTCCAACCCAATTCTAAGACTTAGGAATCCACCAAATGTATTATGGTGAAAGCCAGAAGCGTCAATTACTTTATCATACTTGGTCCATTCCTCCCCTTCTTGCTTATAGTAGAAGGAAACAATATGACAATCGTTTTTAATTCGGAGTCGAATGGTTCTGCCGTTGTTTGGCAGTAGTCGGTACTTCTTAAAGGTGCGAAAATGACGGACACCTTCCTTTGAAACAGAAAGTCCTAAATGATGAGAAGTATCATAAAACAGCATAAATAAGCCTTCTACCTCCCCCTCAACTTGAACATCAATCTCTGCTTCATAGCTTTTATGACCCGTCATATATAAAATCGGTGACGGAGTGACCTCCTGTTTGCCGCTCACAACGAGTCCACCATTCCTTACTTGAAACCGTTCCTTGTCAGGCTCTCCAAGCCATTGCCAGTGAAAATCTAATGAGTCAGAAGAAAAATGGTCTATAGTAGGAAAACCATGAGCTCCTGTTTTACCCTCTGGTTTTTTCAACACTTGATTAGGACGAATATGATCTGGTACCTTCGGCCATCCGTCCTCTGTCCATTCAATCGGAACTAGCATAGTCTGACGCCCTAACGAATGGTAACCATTTTCATAGGCATGATAAATCATCCACCATTCGCCAGACGGAGTATCGATTAGCGTACCATGTCCTTGCGACCAAAAATACTCGTCTCTCGAGTTTGTTTTTATAATAGGGTTATAAGGAGAATGCTCCCATGGTCCCCAAGGTGTTTGGGAACGAGAAGTAGCAACCATATGACTTGTAGGAGGACCAGCCGTTCCACCAATGGCCAGCATTAAATGATAATAACCATTATGGTATCGCAACTTTGGGCCTTCTGGACTCAGTGCCTCTACCTCCCAATCGTCAGGATATACCCAAGGTTCATATACCTTTTGTACCTCCCCGACTACAGATAATCCATCCTCTGCAAGCTCGACCATATGTCCATCAGATAAATGCAAATAACGCTTTCCATCTGGACCGACCACATGACCAGGGTCAATTAATGTTGTATGTAAATTAATGGGGTCACTCCAAGGACCATGAGGATCGTTTGCATACACGACCCAATTCGTTTTTTCTGCAGGGAAATAGATATAATACACCCCTTGATAATAAACAAATTCAGGTGCCCATACATCCCCAACTAATTTCTCTAACGCATAGCTGATCGGCTCCCAATTGACTAGATCAGTAGAATGCCAAATGATTAAACCAGGGGTATACTTATAAGACGTATTCACCATATAATAGTCTAAACCAACACGGATAATGGAAGGATCCGCATAATTCCCTCTTAGAATAGGGTTTCGAAACGTCCCATTTCGTAAATCTCCACTCCGTATTTCTTCGTTCGTCTGTTGTGTAACCATCTTTCACCTCTCCAATTTGTCCTGTTAAAGAAAAATGCTTCTAACTACTTGAATTCACGTTTACGTTCACTGTAAGCTTTTTTTCGCTAGCTAAATAAGGGATTAGAAACTGAATAGCCATGACAGCGAGTATGATCCATGGAATGGTGGTTGGATTAATCTCCTTTGAAAAAATCATAAAGATGATAATCCCCACTCCTCTGCCAACATTAATAATTGATTCACGTAAAACCACCGACTCGACACGGAAATTTTCTTTTAGTGGAAGCCTGTCGATCCAGCTAAAATAATGAGCAGCATAGGCATTTGCTTGAAGTGGTTTAAAGAGTGAACTGATTGACATAAACAACACAACCGTCCAAATCGATAGATCCGAGAGTAAAAATATAGATGAAAAAGTAAATCCGATAGCAGAAATATATAAATATTTCACGGTAGAATTCACATCCGCAATTCGTGAAATTAAATAGCTGGCGATAATAGACATGCTCAAAAATATAACATTTAAATACCCAACAAACTGCTCCTCAGGCAAGATGTTATACAATAAAATGGGTGGGATATACATTAGGATTCCTTGAGGAAACCCAATAATGAACCAACCAATTAAGACATGTAAAAACTTTGGCTTTCGTTGAACCATTAAACCTAAATACTTCATATAATATTCTCGGTGATGGACCTGGTCTTTTCTAATGCGCATGCTACCAATCGTGGCAAAGAGGAACATCAAAAAGGCTAAAGAGAACACGATAATATAGCCGTTCAATTCATTATTCATACTAATAATAAAACCTGCTAAAGCTGGTCCACTCAAGTTAGCACCGCTCATGACAATCTGATTCCACCCTAAATAACGGTGACGATTTCCGTCATGTGAGACATCATGCACTAACGTAAAATAACCTAACCAATAGAAAGCCTGTGACATCCCTTTTAAGAGCGCAAATAAGAAAAAATAATGAATAATGTTTTCTTGTGTAAAAATGATACATAGATAAAAGAACCCTGTTAAAAAAATTCCAATCCGATACGGAATTAAGCGATCCTGTTTCTTTGCATATTTCCCCATCAAATAGGTAGTCAATGCTTGAGAGAGGATCGCCAATAAGTTAAACATCCCATTGATAAAAAGGTCATTTGTTAATCGCCAAAGATACAAGTTCACAAAGATAATCGATAGCGAATTGCCAAATTGATAGATTGCATGAATCACTAATGACATAACTGCCTGCTCTGATAATCTTTTTTCCTTCGCAATGTTAAAGAGGTTCATGAGCTCCAACACTTCTTTCTTTTATAGGAACTGATAAAATTCACGAGCTCCTTTTATGGGCGATGGCCTTAGTCCGGACAATTTATAAAGTTGCTGCCTAATAAGAGTGGTTTGGGTACTAGCATTCATATCCCCTTCATATAAGCCTTTACTTAAGTGAACGGCCTCTGGCATATTGGGGTAGAACTCTCCTTTTTTCACTTGTGCCACATTTGGCGCAGATGGAGAGGTTTCTAGCTCTCTTGAAAAACCCCCATCCTCTCGTTTGAGCTTTGCCATATTTTGAATCGTAATGTCCATGATCTCCAGTAATTCTTGATGTGGTATCTTGATGTTTGAGTAGGATAAAAGATCAATAGGATTGCGAATATAGCACATATCCTTTGCCTCTTCTGTTCGAAGACAGGTTAGAATGCTTTGATAAATCTTGTCTGTATTTGGCATTGGAAGGTTGAAACGACTATAAAATGTATGGAGTTTAAACGTACCAGATATCTTGACATACAAGCTTCCTTCTCCCCATAACCCTGTCTCCTTATCTTGGATGCTTTCCAAAAATCGGATGGCCTCATCCAAGTAGGGCTGCCTCTTCTCCACATCCATTTCACCTATATAAACACAGGAGGTTGCTAGCAAATCACAGCCTCTCCAGCTGTTACTTAAATCAATGCTTTTCCATTTATGTAAATATTCAGCTGGTGAACTCACATAGGTTGGTGCCGCATTTGCCTCTAATGGAAGAGGATACAACGGCTGACTTCCGAGTCTTATGATAGAGCCCGCAGAATAATTGATAGCCCTATGCACCATCACCTCATCCTTTTTCATAGCTGGATTCTCATCCAAGAAATAACCGGTAATCGGGTCCTGTTTTTCTTGGAAGAACTGGACAATTTCTCGCCTCATTTTATCGGGCATATAGGACAGTAGTTCGTTTCGATTCAGAATATTTAAAGCTTGAGCTGTTGATTCAATATCTGGCGTAAACTGAGGGGCTTCAATTGAGCTTTTCGCATAATAAAAGCCCCCCGTACTCGCATCATACTGACCTGCTAACCATTGAAAAAAGCCAGTAAATAAATCCTCTAACGTCTCCAATTGCGCTACATACTCCGTTTGCTCTTTACTCATTTCTTCACCTTCTCATTTTAGAAATCCATGCTTTTACACCTAGACTGTTATTCTTTAACCGAACCTAACAATGCACCTTTCGTGAAGTGCTTCTGTAAAAACGGATAAACTAATAACACAGGGAGAGTGGCTACGACAATTACCGCCATTTTTACTGTTATATCGGGTGGTGGAACGTCTGTAAATTCAGATCCGTCATAATTTAATCCGGTGGCTAATACAACAATTTGGCGTAAAAGGACTTGAACAGGCCAAAGAGCAGAATTATTTAGATAAAGAATCGCATGCATATACGTATTCCAATACGTGACCGCATAAAAAAGTGAAATCGTGGCAATGGCGGGCATTGAACACGGGATAATAATCCTAAATAAGATTCCAAAATCACTACATCCATCAATTTTGGCAGCATCCTCTAAGGAATCTGGTAGTGCCTGGAAGAAGCTTTTTAAAATGATCATGTTAAACACATTGATTGAAACAGGAATGATTAAGGCCAGCAATGAATCTAGTAATCCCGTATATTTCACGGCTAAGAAAGTTGGAATCATCCCACCATTAAATAACATCGTGAATACAAAGAAAAACATAATGAATCTTTTTCCCACTAAATCCTTTCGGGACAGTCCATATGCCGTTAAGACCGAAAGAAACATACTCCAAAGTGTTCCTCCAGCTGTGACCCCAATCGATACTAAAAGAGAACGAAAGATGGTATCCGTCGAAAAAATATACTCATAAGCTGCTATACTCCAATCCGTAGGAAACAGAACAAACTGCTTTTCAGCTAGTTCTGCACTTGTGGTAAAAGAAGCAGCGATTACATGTAGAAAAGGTATGACTGTTGCTAATGCGATTATGGCTAACAAGAACATATTAGTGTAATTAAAAATGCGACTGCCTAAAGATTTGTCTTCAACCATTGTTGCCCCTCCTTAACTAAAACTACTAGTAGATACCTTCTTGACCGTTTTTCTTGGCTAACCAGTTGGCAAATACAACGAGGATCAGTCCTACAATTCCTTTAAAGAATCCAACTGCTGTACTATAGCTAAACTGACCTTGCTTTAAACCGGCTACATATACATATGTATCAAATATTTCAGCCACTTCTCGATTGGCAGCATTTAATAATAGGTAGACGTGCTCAAAGCCTAGCTCTAAAACATCTCCGATTTTTAAGAGTAATAGAATGATAATGACATTTTTAATAGATGGAAGTGTAATATGCCACATTTGTTGGAAACGAGTCGCACCATCCATTCGTGCCGCTTCATATAATTGTGGACTAATAGAGGCCATCGCTGCTAGGTAAATAATCGTTCCCCATCCAGCTTCTCTCCAAATCACTTGTATAATATACATAGGACGGAACCAATCTGGGTTGAGAAGGAAGTTTACTTTCTCAAAGCCTAATGCCACAAGGATTCCGTTTACAATCCCTCCATCAAGCGTTAGCATGACATATCCAATGGAAACAATAATAACCCATGACATAAAATGAGGGATATAGATTAAGGTTTGTACTGTTCTCTTAAAAGCCATTAATCGAACTTCATTCAACATTAAGGCTAGAATAATCGGAATAGGAAAGAACAAGACTAAATTCAATGCAAACAAAATCAATGTATTTCCAAAGATCATCCAGAAATCGGGCTCTGTAAAGAGTCTTCTAAAATGCTCTAAACCTACCCATTCACTACCCGTAATCCCTAAGTAAGGTTTATAATCTTGAAAAGCGATAATCAACCCATACATAGGAATATATTTATAAATGATAAAATAAAGGATTCCTGGCAAGATCATTAAGTAGATCCATTTATTTTTCAAAATTTGTCTCTTCAACTCTAAACGCCTTGCTTGCTTAATGGATACTGCATCTTTTCCAACGACTATATCCGTGTTCATTAACGTCACCCTTTCTGTATATGGATAGGGCTGACATGATAAATAAAGTCAGCCCCAACCACAATTTTAGGAAAATCATATTTACGGATTATTTAGAATTCGCAAAAGAAGTATTGTATTCTTCGATGACTTGATCTCCACCTTGACTCTTCCAATTTGCTACAGCATCATCAAAACCAGCCTTATCAATTTGGCCAAGCATATACTTATACGTAGCATCTAAGATGATTTGGTTTAGTCTCTCACCTTTTTCTACAATTGTAGCTGAATCTAATGCAGCAGTCGGATCATGTACTAAGTACTTTTCATTATCAATGATAAGTTCTTCTGCTTTTGCCTTTACTTCATAAGTGTGAACCCCTTCAAATCTTCCATTTGTAGCCGGCTCCCCAATTTCAAGAGCTTGGTAAGGCTTCACTTCACGGTCCGTTAAATCCGTGTCCTCAATCGCATCTGCTTTACCATTTACAACTGAATAATGTTCTCCTTCAAGTCCCCAGAAGGTTAAATTGGCAATTTCAGGATTCATTAATTGATTGAAGAATCCTAATACTCTTTTTAATTCTTCCTCATCTTCGATTGCTGATTTAGGGAAGATAACAAGAGAACCATATCCTGGTATTGCCCATACATTAAATTCTCCATGTGGTCCCTTAATATTATTTTGTACATCTAATACGATATTTGGATTAATCTTTACAGCATCGTTGTTAAGAGTCACGACATCTGCCATTGAACCAACATACATACCAGCTGTTCCATTTTTAAATAAGGCTTGCTGATCTGGTTTACTCGTAACAGGGAAGTCTTGGTTCATATAACCGTTAGCACGAAGTTCTTTGAAGAAATCCATTGTTTCTACGTATTGTGGGAACATAAATTCAGGCAGTAATTCTCCATCCTTTTCTCCCCAACCATTTGGAACACCAAACCAAGAAGCTACCGTTTTAAATGCCCCATATACTAAATCACTGCGATCAGTCAGTCCAAATGTATCATTCTTTCCATTTCCATCTGGATCATCCTCTGTAAACGCCCTTGCCATTTCTTCAAATTCGTCCACATTCGTTGGAGTAGAGAGACCAAGCTTATCAGCCCAATCCTTACGGAAAATTAAGCCTTGTCGTGACAATGGTCTTCCTTGATAAAGAGCATAAATCTTTCCATCTACTGCAGTATTTGCTAGCACCGTTTCCTTTAAATTACTTAAATTATCAAACTCACTTAAGTAAGGTCCAATTTCCCAAAATTGGTCATCACGGATTGCTTCTTTAAATTGAAGATACGTTGTTTGATTTTTCATAAATACTGCCTCAGGGAATGAACCTGTCGCAAAGGCAGTATTTAATTTTTCTTCATAACTACTGTCAGGTACCCATTGAATCTCTAATTCTGAGTTTGTTTTTTCTTCTAATAGCTTCTCAATCTTATCTGAAGGAACCTCTGGCGTATGAAGATTCGCCATAATGGAGAATTTCACTGGCTCATTACTTTGAGCGACCTCTGTTTGTTTTCCATCAGAATTTTTTGTTCCATCCGTCGTGTTTGAAGCGCTTTCATTTGCACTTGAACAAGCTACCAAAGATCCAAGTCCTAATGAAAGTGCACAAAACGTACTTAGGAATTTTTTAGACTTAATCATGTACTTACCCCCTATTAAATTTTTTGGATGTGACTTTGCACACCCTTAGACTAATTGAAACGCTTACATTCCGCCTATAATCAATTTCTTATATTCTTTGAAAACACAGGGGTTTTAAAGGGTTATCACATAATAACTAATGAAATGATTATTAATTTGCAGAAAATTTAATCAACTATGTAGGTAACCATTTTTCTTCACGATCGCCTTCTTACATCAGCGGAGAAACTTTTCTAAAGGAATCTTTAACTCTACAATTCCTTCTACAATTAACTTCGCAATCTCTTTAGCCCCTTGTGTGGAAAAATGAGTATTATCTTCAACACCATGAGGATAATGTTCATGTTTTCCAGGTTCCAGCCAGAGAAAGACCTCTTTTGATTTATTGACACCTATAGATTCAATAAATGCTTTACTTTTGCTGGTTAAATCAATAACCGGTATATTATTTTCTAGTCCTAATTGATGAATGGCAAATGGATATAAACCGTGAGTGTCTTCCATTATTCCTTCTTCATTAAAACTTCTTCTTTGTACGGGGGTGATGAGTATGGGAATTGCCCTTTTATTCCACGCGGTATCAATATATTGACTAACGTAATACTTAAAGCTTGTCATAGCCTCTGTATACCTTTCATCATTCTTCGCGTCATTATGGCCGAATTGAATAAACAAATAATCTCCTTCTCTGAGCTGATTGGTAATCGTTCTTAACCGCCCCTCTTCAATGAAGCTTTTTGAGCTACGACCTGACGCAGCCTCATTGATTACACGGATCTCATCCGTAAAGAAATGATGTAAAACTTGGCCCCATCCTGCACGGGGAAATACTTCAGAAGAATAGGAAGAAGCGGTTGAATCTCCTGCAATGAAAATAGAAATCTTACTCATGTTAATCCCCTCTTTTTTTTATTTATTTTATCTAGTTATTGGTATTTACTTTACCAACCAGAAAGGATGACAGCTATAATCTCATTCAGTCAAACGCTACTCCATAGGTACTAAATCACATTATGATTATCGTGTAAGATGATGAGTACTGGGTCTGAAATTTGGTGATAACCTGACATATTCAGAGGTACATTGGCTATAGTCCTATTGATTACTTAACTTATTTACGGATTGATCGAGCAAAGGAGCTCCTAGTCCATTCTGTTATTTGAATAAAAGAAATTAGTGACGAACAAACAATTCCCCTTCCCCTATAGAAAAGAAATAGAGGCTGACCTCCATATCATGAAGATCAGCCTCTATATAATGACTCAAAGCAAAACTACACCTTTGTTTTGTTCGTTTGCTTTTGTGTTGATAGCCACATAACAATGGATTTCCCTATCATGTTATATGGATTGCTCACTAAAGGGTGTTCCCAATGGAAACACCCTAATCTTGCAGCAAATCAGTTGAATTTACTTTTGAACTATAGCCTAGTTCTCTCCATGCGTTTTCAGTGGACCACGGTTTCTCTGGATTACCAGATACTCCATAATACGTTCCATATTTAACAGATGATTGAATCGCTAAATCAAACATCTGGACAGTGTCTGCATGTGATAATAAAGTGTGATGGAGGCGACCTTTTTCTTTTACTGCTTGTTTTTCGTCGTCTTGAACACTTCCGATTCGTAAATTGATGACGGAAAGATGATTTGCCTCTTCTCTTGCCAAAATATGACCGATATTTTCAGATGCCAGCTTTAATACCCCATATAAGCTCCTCGATAAGGGATAGTCCTGATTTGTAATCTCTCTACCTAGTGTAGAAATTCCTTCGTATTCGTAATAATCGGTTGTATGGTTACTGCTTGCATAGACGACCTTTGGAATCCCTTTTGTGATGGCTGCATGTAAGATATAGAAGGATGATGTAAAGTGAATATCTGTCATCTTCCGAAATTGTTCTGGATGTTTTAAATCATCCTCTGTTTGAATGGTCAGTAAATTGATAAGAGCAACCGTATCCTTTGGGATATTCGTCATTAATTCATCAACGTTCGTGGCGTCCGTTTCGATAAAGGGTACACTAGAATCCGTTGGAGCCTTTTTATCTAGAATGACGATTTCATATTTGTCACGTAACCCTTTCGTTAAAATTCTTCCAATCGTTCCCGCTCCACCTATAATCGTTACTTTCTTCATTTGCTTCCTCCATTGTCAGTTTGATTCCATATCTCTTTAGACTTCTTCTAAATTCTAAAAACATACATGGAGGATGATGAAAGCGTTTGTTTATCATTTATTGCCTAATACCGTTTGGACTTGGCTGTAAATCCGGAATTGGAATGGGTCTCTTTTCCTTACTAGAACGCCATACCCCTTCCCCAACTGCTATGGAGTAGGCACCCGCTAATGCACCTGCCAAAATGTCGTATTTTCTTGTAGGGTCTACCCCTAAGAAGAGGTCCTCTTGCAAGATGGGGTCACCACCTCCATGCGAACCTTCACTCTCTAGCACATGAATGGTTTCTTTCGATCCAAAGAGTGGAAAATAATCGATTGTTTGCTTTGGAATGGGAAAGGGGACACGATTTGGTGCGTGAAATTCAGTAGTTTCTATTCTGCCTTTTGTCCCATTAATAGCGAGTCGATACCCCTCATAAGGAAGAGAAAAATTTATCGAATAGCTCAGCAATGCACCCTTGTCATACCTCACTGTCGCAACATACGTATCTTCAATATCAATTTCATGATCAAAAATACAGGCGTCAGGTCGATAATGGGTATAGTTGTTCCTTGAGGCTTCTTGTTGATTGATATGGTCGTCGTGGACAAAGCTTTCACTTCGTCGATTAGACCATCTCATATAATAGTGGCAGTTTTGTTTCTCTTGACAGGTTCCACAATAGCGCTGATCGGTTGGACTTGGATTTAGCTCGCCATTCTTTCCATAATAATTTAGCGCTCCATAGGCAAATACTTCTTCCGGTTTTTGATCTAGCCACCAATTGACTAAATCGAAATGGTGAGTGGATTTGTGAATGGAGAGCCCCCCAGATAAATCTCGATTTCGATTCCAGCGTTTAAAATAACTCGCACCATGGTAGGTGTCAATATACCAATTGAGGTCAACCGATGTGATTCTCCCAACTTTTTCTTCTAGTAGCATTTCTTTTATTTTTCGATGATAAGGCGTATATCGATAATTGAAAGCGACCGTTACTTTCCCTTTACTTTTTTCTTCTGCTTCTATTACTTTCCTTGCATCTTCTAGCTTTGTGACCATCGGCTTTTCGGTAATAATATGTAGGTCATGCTCTAATCCTTGTAAAATATAATCAACGTGCGTATCATCTCTACTCGTAACGATGACGGTATCTGCTTTTGTTTCCTTTATCATTTTTTCGAATTCATCTGGTTGATAAGAAGGAACAGCTACTAAGCTAGTGAATCTTTCTTTACATAGCATGATTCTCTTTTCATCACAATCAAGTAAGCCGACAATCTTGTTAAGATGACTATATTCTTTCAAAATAGGTTGAATAAACATACTGAAGGCTCGATTACTAAGGCCGCAAATCACGATTTTTTTCATGTTCTCCTCCTAGACGATTTAGATAAAAAATACCCGATTTTATGGACCTATTAAAATCGGGTATCTTCCTTATTTTTTATTTCAAATCTTCCATTTTAACAAATTCCATATCTTTAAAGGTATAGTTCTCGCCTGCCATTGCCCAGATAAAGGTATAGTTGTTGGTTCCTACGCCTGAGTGGATGGACCAAGGCGGGGATAGGACAGCTTCTTCGTTTTTAACGACTAGGTGGCGTGTTTCACTTGGTTCACCCATGAAATGGAACACTCTAGATTCTTCGTCCATATCAAAATATAAGTACACTTCCATACGTCGGTCATGGATATGTGCTGGCATCGTATTCCACATGTTATTTGGCTCTAGTAATGTCATCCCCATCATTAATTGACAGCTTTGAAGACCGTCCTGGTGAATATATTTATAGATGGTGCGCTTATTGGACTCACTATCTGAACCCATTTTAACCGGTTCAGCGTCCGTAATTGGAAGAACACGAGTTGGGTATTCTTTATGTGCAGTTGTAGATACAAAATAAAAACGTGCAGGGTTATCAATATCCTCACTATGGAAGGAAACTTCTTTGTTTCCTAACCCTACATATAAACAATCTCTCTTGTTCAGCTCATATTCTTGGCCTTCAACGATGACCTTACCCTTTGGTCCGATATTAATGATTCCGACTTCTCTTCGTTCTAGAAAATACTCCGTTTGTAATGTATCACCTGCGTCTAGTCTTAATGGAGATCCTGTAGGAATTGCCCCTCCAACAACCACACGGTCATAGTGAGAATACACCATATTAATTTCACCCTTTACAAAAAGGGATTGAATTAAAAATTCATTTCGTAATTTTTCTGTTGTATATTGTTTACTATCCAGTGGGTTTGTTGCATGTCTAATTTCCATTTTTCGTTCTCTCCTTTATGGGTTATGATTATGAACTCATCCATCCGCCATCTACACATAACACATGACCATTTACATAGCGTGAGGCATCAGATGCTAAAAATACGATAGGACCTTTCAAATCTTCAGGTGTTCCCCACTCTCCGGCAGGAATTCTCGACGTGATAAAATCATTTCTTTCTTTATTTGCTCGTAACGCAGCGGTATTGTCAGTGACCATATAACCAGGAGCGATGGCATTCACATTGATCCCCTTCCCAGCCCATTCATTGGCAAAGGATTTTGTTAACCCCGCAACCGCGTGCTTACTGGCTGTATACGCTGGTACTCGTAAGCCCCCTTGAAAAGAGAGCATAGACGCAATATTTATAATTTTTCCCGATCCATTTTCAAGCATATGCTTCCCAATTTCTCTCGTTAGCTTAAAGACCGCGTTTAAATTTACGTCCATCACATCATGCCAATCTTGATCGGAAAAGTTTTCCGCTTCGGCACGTCTAATAATACCCGCATTATTCACTAAAATATCGATTTCACTAGTTTTCTCTAGAGCATCCTCTACTAGCTGATACACAGCGTTCGGTGCGGATAGATCGACAATGAGTTCATAGAATCTATGGCCAGTAGCTTCAACTTTTTCCTTTGTTTCACGGAGATCACTTGTACCAACTCCAATAACATCGGCACCTGCTTCCGCAAGTCCAACTGCCATTCCTTGACCTAGCCCACGACTTGCCCCTGTGACTAAGGCCACTTTCCCTGTTAATGTGAAAGACATTTGTTACCCTCCTTTTTTAAAGTGAAAGCTGTTATGAATTACCTTGTAACGCTTTGTTTCCCCTCTACCAATTTTTGCACTTCCTGAAGGGTAGGCGCGCCGTCCCAGTCCCCTTTGTATTGAGTGGCTAATGCTCCAAGTGTATTAGCTCTTTGTAAGGCTTTTGGTAGGGAAGTTGTAAGTGCTTCTGGATGTAGTGGATCCACTTCATCTAAAAGAACCGATAAAAACCCAGCAGCAAATGCGTCCCCTGCTCCCACTGTGTCGATGACTTGCTTCACGGTATAAGGATTTGCTGTGTATGTATTCTCTTTTGTAAAACCAATTGAGCCCTCGTCTCCCAATTTTAGCGCAATGATTTTGGGACCCATTTGAAGGAATTGCTCCCCATAACCCTCATGAGTGTTAGGTCCTAACAGGAATTCTGCTTCTTCTACGCCAGGTAAGAAAATATCACAAAGCGGAATCATGGAGAGAAGCACGTTACGAGCTTCCTCCTCACTCCAAAGCTTTCTACGTAAATTAGGGTCAAACGAGATGGTAAGTCCGTTTGAACGAGCCACTTTCATGACTTCTAGCATGAATTCCTTCGTATTCGGACCGAGCGCAGGTGTAATACCTGTTACATGCAAATGACGAACACCTTCAAACCAGCTAGGATTTATACAATCTACACGAAGCTGACTTGCTGCTGACCCCCTCCGGTAATAGAAAACATTGGGATCGCCATACCCTTTCACTTCTTTAAAATAGACAGCTGTTGGATAGTGGGAATCTCTTGTTACAAAGGACACATCCACACCTTCCCCAGCAAGTGTTGAAACTACCATATCACCAAACGGGTCTGCTCCAAGCTGACTAATCCAGCGTACTTTTTTACCTAATCGAGATAAACCAATGGCAACATTGGATTCTGCCCCTGCTAGTGATTTCATAAAAAGCGGGGAATGTGTTAGTGAGCCCTCTGTGATGGATTGAAAGAGAATCATGCTTTCACCAATCGTTAGTACATCAAGCTTGTCATTTTGCGTCAACAGTCCCCACCTCTTTCACTAGGTCAACAAAGCCTTTTGCTATCGATGTGATTTCTTGGAATCTTCCTTGCTCAACAAGTTGATTATTCACTAGGTTTCCTCCAAGACCGACTGCCATCGCTCCATTCTGTAAAACTTGATTCATATTTTGAAGGTTGATTCCACCTGTCGCAATCATATCAATATGATTTAACGGTCCACGAATTTCTTTTATATAGTTGACACCAAGGGACCCGATTGGGAACACCTTAACGGCCTTGGCGCCGAGCTTATGGGCTCTCATTACCTCTGTAGGTGTCATCGTACCGGGCCACACATGGAGACCATTTTCTAATCCATATTTCACAACTTCCTCATCTAGATGTGGAGAAATAATATATTCGGCCCCGGCCGAGACTGCTTCTTTCGCCATCATTACGTCTAAAACTGTTCCTGCGCCAATTTTCAAACGATCTCCATATTTAGTTTTCAAATCTGAAATCATTTGTAAGGCACCTTCCGTATTTAATGTTATTTCTAGAAATGACACGCCTCCATTCAATAGTGCTTCAGCGATATTCTCACCCGAATCTGCTGGCACACCTCTCATAATGGCAATAATTTTTTCTTCTTTTAACTGATTGATTAAGTCCTTTGTCATCAACAATACCTCCAGTTGAATCGAGCTGTTCTATACCTACGTGACTTATAGTGTTACTCCTGTTTTAAAAATAGCAATTTCTCTAAAATTATTTTTTTCATTGTTTACTAGCTGTCCGCTCGCAACATTAATAATATAGTTTATAAAATCATCTAGTACCTCGTCTGAAGAAACGTTTTCTACTAAAGGGCCTGCATTAAAGTCAATCCAGTGCTTTTTTGTCTCATAAAGGGTGGTATTCGTAGAGATTTTAACAGTTGGAACAAACGTGCCAAACGGCGTCCCTCGTCCCGTTGTAAATAAAACCATTTGACAACCAGCTGCCGCTAAAGCAGAGGATGCTACTAGATCGTTTCCTGGTGAACTTAGAAGGTTTAAGCCTTTCTTTTGTAATCTTTCACCGTATTTCAATACATCAACAACAGTTGACGTTCCTGCTTTTTGAGTACAGCCAAGTGATTTATCCTCAAGTGTCGTAATCCCTCCATCCTTATTTCCAGGGGACGGATTTTCATAAATGGGTTGGTTGTGCTGGATAAAATATTGTTTAAAGTCATTGATTAACGCAACGATCTTATGAAACACTTCCTCATTTTCAGCTCTTTCCATCAAAATCGTTTCGGCTCCAAACATTTCAGGTACCTCTGTTAAAACGGAGGTTCCTCCTTGGGCGGCGAGATAATCGGATAATCTCCCTAGAAGTGGGTTGGCCGTGATTCCTGAGAAACCATCGGAGCCCCCACACTTTAACCCAATCTTCAATTCGGATAAAGGAACATCCACTCTACTATCCTGTTTTGCATAGTCATAGATTTCCTTTAAACGTTTTACCCCTTCCTCCACCTCATCTGAAACCTCTTGAGATAATAGGAACTTTACACGGTTTGTATTGTAATCACCTAACGACTCTTCAAATTCGTTTATGTTGTTGTTCTCACACCCTAGTCCTAACACTAGTACACCACCAGCATTTGGATGCTTTACCGCATTTGCTAGAATCGTTCTCGTATTTTCATGATCATCGCCTAGCTGTGAGCAACCATAGTTATGCTTTAAAACGAGCACATTTTCAAAGGGACTAACATCTCCTATTTCCTCTTTAAAGCGTTGAATAATTAAATCGGCAACACCATTTACACAGCCTACGGTCGGGACAATCCATAATTCATTTCGGATACCAACTGTCCCGTCTTCCCGTTTAAATCCTTTAAACGTTCGATTCTCAAGCTGAAAGGAGTTAGAAACGAGTTTTTGCTTATATTCATAGTCTTGAATGCTATCTAAATTTGTTTTTGTATTATGTGTATGAACAAACTCTCCCGTGGCAATAGCTTTAATTGCATGGCCAATGGGAAAACCATATTTCACCACATGTTCCCCTTCTTTGATATCCACTAAAGCAACCTTATGCCCTCTTTTGACAGGATCTCGTAACTGAATTTCAATTCCGTCCACCACGATTCTCTCATTTTCGGAAAAGTTTCTTAAGGCAACAGCAACGTTGTCTTCTTTCTTAATCTTTAATAGTTCCTTCATTGGGCTCCCTCACTGTTTAGTACATTTTTGTCCAATATATCCTTTAATGCGCTTCTCATACCAAGCGTTTCTATTAGATGAAGATTGCTAGTTATAGCCTCTTTTAATCCAGGAATATCATTTAAATCGAATCCCCAATGTTGTTCATACCCTAACACAGTCGTAACAAGTTGTTGTAAGCTCTCTTTTGTTCCGTCATAGTTACTCCATGAGGAACGGAAGAGCTCTAATATACGTTCATCATCTACAAGTTGGATCTCCTCACCTTCTCGCTTTCCTTTATACAACGCAATCAAAGCACTAAAGGAAAAAACTAATTTACGAGGTAATTCTTTTTTCTGATTTTGATAGGCAAGTAAAGAAGGTAGATTTCTAGCTTTAAACTTAGACATCGAGTTCAAAGCAATACTTGTAAAGTAGTGATGGATATAAGGATTTAAAAACCTGTCTACCACATCCTTTGCAAACGTTGTCAATTCTTCTTTTGGTACATCTAGCGTAGGAATAACTTCTTCATGAATCAGTTCTTCCACAAACTCTCTTGTTTCCTTATCCGTCATTGCTTCCCCTACTGTGTTTAAACCATACAAGTAGGCAACAGGTGTCATCGCTGTATGAGCACCATTCAAAATGCGGACTTTCGTGGTTCGGTAAGGCGTCATATCCTCCACGATTTTTACCTGTTTCGCAATTCCTTCTATCGGTAACTCCTGTTTAATCCACTCCGGACCTTCTATGACCCAAAGATAATACGGCTCTCCCATCACGACCAAGTCATCCCTATAGCCTAATTCGGTCGTAATCTCTTCTAGGTTATCCTTTGGAAAACCAGGTACAATCCGATCAACTAACGTACAGCAAAATGTATTGGCATCATGAACCCAGTTAATAAAGTTTTGTTCTAAGCGCCATAAGTCTGCATATTGAAGGACACACTTTTTCAGCTCTTCTCCGTTCCGGTCAACCAGCTCACAAGGAAGGATGATAAAGCCTTTATCGTGAGCTCCTTTGAACGCTTGATAGCGATCATATAATAACGCCGTGAGTTTTGCTGGAAAGCTATTTTGTGGCCGGTCTTCTAATCGATCGTTTTCGTCAAAGGTGATGCCTGCTTCTGTTGTATTCGAAACGATGAATCGCAAGTCTGGATTAGCAGCTAGCTGTAAATAGTCATCGTATTGGGTAAAAAGGTTTAACCCCCGACTAATACTGTTGATGACACTATGCTCTCTTGAAGGCTGTCCATCTTTTATTCCTTGTAGGTATACCGTATACAGTCCATCTTGTTCATTTAGTTGATCCACTTTACCTCGTTCTGTTGACTGGGCCACAACTACACTACCGCAAAAGTTAGCTTCCTTATTAAGTTGATCGATAATCCAGTCTGTAAAGGCTCTTAAAAAATTCCCTGTTCCAAACTGTAATACTTTTTCTGGATACGACCGGAATTCCTTATACGTTTCTTTTGAAAGAGTTTGCATGCTTTTCCCTCCTTTTTTTTTTGTTACATTAAGAAAGGCTGTGTTAAACTTCGTTGTTGATTTTCGTTACAGGACACTCGCGTCCTTCCACTTCAATCAACTGTGCAAAAAAATTAACATTGTACTTTAACACAGCCTATAGAAAAGAAGTCCCTATTCAAAACGGAAGTATTCTCTTGCATTTTCATAGGAAATGCCTTTTACCATCCGACTCAACAACTCCCGATCGTTTGGCACCTCACCGCTTTCAACCCAGCCTCCGATTAAATCACACACTAGTCTCCTAAAATACTCGTGTCTTGTATAAGAAAGAAAGCTTCTAGAATCAGTTAGCATCCCTATAAATCTACTAAACAAACCAACACTTGCGAGTGTCTTCATTTGGTCAAGCATTCCATCCTTTTGGTCGTTAAACCACCAAGCTGTACCAAGCTGAATTTTTCCTGGTATCCCACCACCTTGGAAGCTCCCCATCGCTGTCGCAATAACGTAATTGTCGTTTGGGTTTAGGGAATATAAAATCGTTTTTGGCAAGGCATCCTCACGATCAAGGGAATCCAGGAGCTGACATAATGGCTTCGCAACCTGACCGTCATACATGCTATCAAATCCTGTATCAGGACCCATATGCTGAAACATTCTTGTATTTGTATTTCTTAAGGCATGCATATGGAATTGCATCACCCAGCCGAGTCTTGCATACTGCTTCCCTAAAAATGTAAGTGTATAGGACTTATATTTTTTCTCTTCCTCTAAGGATACAGTTTCCCCGTTTAGCGCTTTCAGGAATATGGAATCAACCTCTTCTTTCGTTGCTTCCGCATACATCATGACATCAAGAGCATGGTCTGATACTCTTCCTCCATGTGAATGAAAGAAGTCCACTCTCTCGGAAAGAGCAGCTAACAATTCATCGTAAGTCGTAATTTCTCTTTCAACTACCTCCGCTAATTTGTTTACCCAGCTTAGATAACCTTGACGATTAATCTCTAACCCTTTATCAGGCCTAAAGCTTGGTAAAACCTTGACATTAAAATCGTTCTCTTCCTTTAGTTTCAGATGATATTCTAAGGAATCTGTTGGGTCATCGGTTGTACAGACCACTTCTACATTTGACTTTTCAATCAATTTTCTAACGGTAAAATCCTCTTGGTTCAGTAACGCATTCACTTTTTCCCAAATGTCAGGTGCACTCGTTTCATTTAAAATGTCATGAATGCCAAAGAACCGTTGTAGCTCTAAATGCGTCCAATTATAAAGTGGGTTTCCGATTGTCATGGGAACGGTTTTTGCCCACGCTAGAAACTTGTCATAGTCACTTGCCTTTCCGGTTATGTATTCTTCATCGATTCCATTACTTCTCATCATTCTCCATTTATAATGATCACCGTGAAGCCAGGCTTCTGTTATGTTTTTAAACTGTTTATTTTCATAAATCTCCTTTGGATTTAAATGACAATGGTAATCGATGATCGGCATCTCTTTAGCGTATTCATTGTATAACTCAATGGCTGTTTGGTTTGTTAGAAGAAAAGTATCATCCATAAATTTTTTCATGCTTCCACCCTCTTATTTTTTTTAAAATTACCGTGCGTTAGGATGCTTATCAGAAAATAACAACGTTGTTATTATTATGGTAAATTAAATGTTAAAAAATTTCAACTATTTTATTTTTTGTTCTATTCTGGTGATTATTCTTGACAAATTAAGTGATTTACATAAAAATTAATAGTATTATTATTGATTTTCAAGAACGTCACACAGGTTTAATAATAACGTTGTCATTACAATAGGAATATATGGGTGAATAATGATGAATATTACGATTAAGGATATTGCAACTGCAGCGGGGGTAAGTTTTTCTACCGTATCAAAAGCATTAAATGATAGCCCGCTTGTAAAGGAAGACACGAAAAAGAAAATCATTCAAATTGCGAAGGATATGGGCTATGAACCCAATTTTGCTGCACAACGACTTGTCTCCAAGCAGTCTAAAACCATAGGACTTATTTGGCCGACACTAGAAAGAGTCACGCCTTCTACGTTAGTCACAAAATTGAATGAACAAATTACAAAGCATTCCTACAATATGATTTTATCTATTGATTCGATGAAATCTTCTGTTGAAATGTTTAAACGATTCCAAGTAGATGGGATTATTGTATTTGAGGAAAATAACGAGGAACTGACGAATACCTTCGCCTCTACCATTCCCTTTGTCTCCTATGGGGTAGGTGGTCAAAACACGTTCCCCATCATCGATGTTAACTATCAGGAGGCTATGTTTCAGGCTGTAGAGTATTTATATAGCCTCGGTCATCGAAAAATTTCCTTCGTTGGTGATTTTTCACCTGTAGATCGAAAGCAAATTGAAAAATATAAGGGATTTCAAAAGGCAATGAAGCACTTTGATTTACGGATTGATCATCAAACACTCGTCAATACTGGTGGTTTAACCTGGTTTGATGGGTATACCTCGACCAAAAGGCTACTGGATTCTGGCTATATTCCAACCGCCATCATTGGATCAAGCTATGATATAAGTGGAGGAATCATACGGGCCATTCGTGAGGCACAGCTTATTATTCCAAAGGACATCTCAGTCATGGGATACGATAACATTCCACAAATGGCTAATCTTGAAACACCCCTAACGAGTGTTGGGGTTTCCGTAGACGCCCTTGCAGCAGCCATGGTAAATACCTTGCTACACTATATAAGAGATAAGGATTCTGTACCTCTTGTGCAACCATTAACGCCCACTTTAATGGAAAGAAGCTCGTGTGCTCGTACGGGGGTCTAGTGGCGTGAAACATGGGGACAGGGACCTTGTTCCACTCCCAATTCTATCCAGGCAAAAATAAAAGGGCACGAACCCAATACTGAATTGGTTCGTGCCCTTCTTTATTTGTGTCTATCTTTTTTGTTCAAAAAGCAATGCTGCTTGTTAAGGACAACACACAGGTAAGCTTAAAGCATCTTTACTATGCTAGTCAATCCACTGCACAACTTCTTCCATCACTCGTCGCGTTTTCGGACGTGCTGGATCCTCTTGGCGATAACCGAAGGCAACCATAGCTGATACGGCAAGCTTGCCATTTTCAAGAAGTCCTTCACCCTTCAAAATCGCATTTACTTTCTCATAGCTAAAGCCTTCAATTGGACAAGAGTCGATGCCGATTTGAGCGGCAGCTGTCATCATATTGCCTAGCGCAATATAGGTCTGCTTGCTCGCCCAATCAAACAATGCTCGGTCGGTTTCAAACAAACGCTGATCATCCTCTTGAAAACTTCTGTAACGATCCTTCAGTGTCTCAAGTAATTCATCAGGCATGTGCTTCACATTCTTTTGCAAGTTCCGCACATAATCAGAATCATATCTTACATCTGTACGGGCAAGAATCACAACAAAATGACTGGCAGTCGGCAGCTGTCCTTGTACTCCCCATGACACCTCTCTCAGCTTTTCACGTAAGCCCTCATTTTGGACCACAAGGAATTTCCACGGCTCGTATCCAACAGAGCTTGGAGACAAACGGCCTGTTTCTAAAATAAATGCAAAATCCTCATCGGAAATTTTCTTAGTAGGGTCAAATACCTTTGTTGCATGGCGAAAATTAAATGCTGCTATGATCTCTTGTTTTTTAGCGTCGTGATTGCTCATGATGAATTCATCCTTTTTTATTAGATTAGATTCAAAACTAGACTTGATACTAGTTTGTATTAAGACATATTGTATATGATTCACTTTCCCTAAACAAAAAATTAGCTCTATTCTATGCCACTCTTAGGTTGCGAACAAATGCGAAGCATAAATTTTATTCAAAATCTCAGTCATTCACTGTATAATGTAAGGGAATAAATGGAAAGGACTGATCAAATGATTCTGCTCAATGTAAAGCTCCCAAAATATTAATCAATCATCTAATATTTTGGGAGGAATAGAAAATGAATCAATATAAGTCGTTTACAATCTCAGAAAGACCTGACCTAGTTAATGAAATTAGCATTTTACATGGACTAGGATGGTCAAAATTCATGTTACAGGATGAAGTAGCTAATCAATATTTTGGGTATCTTCCAAAGGTATTTCCTCATTTACAATTTGTACTATTAGATCAGGATGAAAAGGCTATTGCCTGTGGAAACGCAGTCAGTTTTCATTGGGATGGAACAGTAAAAGATCTACCTAGTGGCTGGGATGATGTCCTAAAGCGTTCTGTAGAAGAATCTAAAAAAGGCATTAGGGCAAATACCGTTTCTGCAATTGCCATCGTGGTGAATCCTCTGTATAGAGGTAAGAGCATTAGTGAATTAATGGTGAGAAGGATGAAGGAAATTGTTAAGGAGCATGACTATCAGTATATGCTTGCACCTGTTCGTCCCTCTTTAAAACATAAATACCCCCTAATACCTATGGAGCAATACGCTTATTGGGTGACAAATGAAGGCCAAGCTTTTGATCCTTGGATTCGAATACATTTACGAACAAATGCCAATATCCTGTCGATTGCGAATGAATCAATGATCATAAAAGGAAAGATATCGCAATGGGAACAATGGATTGGACTATCTCTTCCTGTTACCGGAAAATATATTGTTCCTGAAGCACTTGTTCCGATTTCCGTTAATAGAGAAAGGGATTGTGGAGAATATATCGAACCTAATGTTTGGATTCAACATATATTGTAATCTTTTCGAAAAAGCCTTACACCATTAGTAGGGCTCGATTTTCGAAAAAAACTTCCCCTTCTGCCTTACAAGGCCAAAAGTACTCGTTACTTTTGGCTTTTACTTTATTCCACGAGAACCATCCTATCCTCATGATGGTGATTAAAAATAGTACAGGTATTCTATAAAGATGTAATTGGAAAAGTACGGTCTGGATTATACAACCCTTTCCGTCTTCTAGGTTTACTAAACGAAACAATACAAGATTCAGTTCGGGATAGTTGCTTCTTCATCACAGCAATTGAAATCGGAACTTCAAGGGTTTGTTGGTTACGAAAAGTTATAATTGTAGATTGGAGTTGTGGTGTTAGATAGTGGATATGTTCATAGAAAATCCAGTTACAATCGTAGGATTCAGGAGAGATGGTTGGAAAGGCATAGATATCTTCTAGAGGGTTAATGGGTATAGGAGGACATTGGTGAAACGACTTTAAGTGCCGTAGAGCTTTCTTTCTTCCTTCTAACGAGGCGCCACCTTCTAAGCAGGCGTGTTCAATGAGTTTAATCGGAGTTTCTTTACAATAATATTCACCTTGGAGATCGATGATTCTGGATCCATATGTAGGATGGTATGCAGGTACAATAGCGAGGGTGGTTGAGGATATTTCGTAGTGTTTTAGTTCTAACAAATATTATTCTCCTTTTCATTTAATGGTTTCATAGAATGCTCAAAAAGGATTATTCTTCATCTGGAAAAATTTTCTTAGCCTCGGCTTCTGCTTCAAGCACAAGCTTCGTCATGTCAATCCCACATTTTGTAATGAGACGTATGATCGTTTGTCCACCTGGAGGATTTACGCCACGTTCAATATTCCCATAATTGTTCACATGGATGCCAAGCTTATCCGCAAAATCGTCCTGAGTTTCAGCCAGTTCTTGTCGCTGCTCACGAAGCTTTTGTCCTAGTAATTTTGTAAATAACAGGTCCCTTTTTGACATCACTCTATCTCCTTTGAACCCTATTATCTTGGTAGGGATAGGAGATTTGAACAATGTATACGTTGGGAATTGTAAAGATTGCAGTAGTTTGAATTTTAGCCCTTGCTGTAAATGTGGTTACCAATAGAAAATGTTAGGAATTCGAAAGTAAAAAAGCTTATACCTCTTTATTTTTTTCCGAGGAATAAGCTTATGGTCTTTTGCAATGAAGCCGATTATCATATCACTTTGTGATGAATAGTATTTTTGTACATGTTCCTCGAATAAGCAGTAGTTCCTTCTCAATCCTTAACTGTCAGATGCTAGAAGCCTGTCAGTTTTTTCTAAACGTTGAAAGACTTTAAAGCTACACCACATACTAAGATAGGCATACATTGCGATTGAGAAAAATGGGATAAGCCCTGGTAGAATAGCTAGTACTTTATAGAGGATAAAGTATCCAACGACAATTGTTACTGTTAATATAGGTGATGTCAGACTAAAGAGAAAGCTATTTTTAATATATTCCTTCAAGGAAAACGAATAATGAACATATACAGGAAAGAAGAATAATATCGTTAAGCTATATATAAATAGTAGGCTTATCACCATGATTCGAATTAGAGTTGTTAATCCATTTTCACCAAACTTAAAAATCATTAGATCCACTACTAATATGAATCCAATAACAGCTAATATCCAGCCTAATCCGTTAATCTTCCAAAAATCTTTTTTATAAGCTGATTTAAAAGTAACATAAATCGAAATATCATGCTCACCCATAACCCACTTTCTAATAACGGTAAAAAGAGCAGAGGTTGCCGGAAATACACCCAAAACGCCAATGCCAGCCAATGTAAAAATAAACCATAAAAATTGAACATAAGCTAATCTCATTATCCATTCACAAATTCGGTAAAATCCACCATATATCCCTTGCATTTCCATCATACTCTCTCCTTTCTTTGGGATTATGAATCTTTTTTTAACATAGTAAATTATCATTTATCGTTCACTTAAGTAACATCTTAGCATGCTAACTTTGTAACACTTTAATCTCTTCTAAAAGCATGTAAATAGGATTCAACTTTTAACCTAATAAAAGATAAGTCCCCAGTTTTTGAAGCCTGTTTGGTTAAATCACTTCCAATACCTATGGCAAATGCTCCTGCATCCAGCCACTCCTTTATGTTTTCCAAGTTTACCCCTCCAGTGGGCATCACTTCCAGTTGTGGTAGTGGTCCTTTTAAGTGGTTAATCATGGACGGTTCAAATATATCCCCTGGAAAAAGTTTCACAATAGGACAGTCCGCTTGCAATGCAGTAACTGCTTCATTCACAGACATGACACCCGGTAATATAGGTACTTGGTATAAGTGACACTGTTGGACAACTCCTTGGTCAAAGGATGGGCTTACGATAAATTCAGCACCTTGTAAGATTGCTAGTCTAGCAGTCACAGAGTCTAGTACTGTTCCCGCTCCAATGATTACCTGCTTGTCTTCCTTATATTTTATTGTCATTTCCTTTATGATGTCTAGTGCAAATGGAGTAGTCATCGTTACTTCAATAAGCTTAATGCCCCCGGCGATAATCTCATCAATATATTGTAGAGCTTTAGCAGAACAATCCGCACGAACAACAGCAATTAACTTTTGTGATTGAATTTGTTGAATAATTTCTATTTTCCTCATAAGTTACCTCTCTATTTTCCTATGATTCATATCAAAGTACTGTATCTGCCTCTTGGTTGGTAGACCTTCTACATCACCCTTAAATTGAATAACATGTGCTCCGACAGCATTCGCAAACTCCGCTGCTTCTTCAATTGATTTTCCGTTCGTAATAGAATAAAGAAACCCTGCACAAAAACCATCCCCTGCACCAACGGTATCTACCACTTTGTCAACAATTTTCCCATTTATGACTTTGGTTGTTTCCTGTTGCACGATCATACAACCACCCTCACCAAGTTTTATAATCGTTGTTGGTATGTTTAGTTTTTGTACTTCTTGAATCAGTTGATTTTTATCCTTTGAATCAAACAGTAATGCTAATTCATCGATCCCAGGTAAAAAATAATCACTTAACCTTGCCAGTTCTAATACAATCTTCTTTATTTTTTCAAGAGATAATAGCTTTAATCGAATATTCGGATCAAAACATACTTTTAAGTTATGCTTTTTAGCCAATTTAATCGCTTCGAGGATAGTTGCATAACAGCTCTCACTTAAAGCTGGCGTGATCCCTGTGATATGCAATATATTTGCTTCTTTTATATACTCTTCATCTAAATCGTTAGGCGTCATGTGACTGGCAGCAGAATGCTTTCGGTAATAATAAACATTTGGGTTCCCAATTCCCGTTATTTCTTTAAACATCACACCAGTTGGGTGCTCTTCATCAATTTTCACCCTAGATACATCGACGCCTTCTCCGCGAATCGCTTTTATCAAATACTCACCAAAGGGATCGTCACCTACACGGGAAAACCATCCAACCTTTGCACCTAACCGAGCAAGGCCTATTGCTACGTTTGATTCTGCTCCTCCAAAAGATTGCTCAAATAAATGTGAATGATTAAGTAAACCATCTTTTTGGGGAGTAAATAACATCATACTTTCGCCAAAGGTTATAATATCGTTCAATTCCGTTCCTCCTATCCTACTATTCTGTATACTACTTGAAGCAATTGCTCTTCCATTCCTATATCAGTTCGATTTATGAATAGCTTCATATAGTCCATTTAAATAAACTGCTCCTAATGCTCGGTCATATAACCCATAACCAGGCCTTCCTGTTTCTCCCCAAATCATTCTTCCATGATCAGGCCGCAAAGGCCCCGAAAAACCAATGTCATGAAACGCCTTCATGACTTCATACATATCTATAGATCCACTTTCTGATCGATGGGAGGATTCTTGAAAAGATTTTTTTCCAACCCGCTTTATATTACGTGCATGCACAAAGTGGATTCTTCCTTGCTTTCCAAAATGACGAATGAGAGCTGGTATATCATTCTCTTCGTTTGCTCCTAGAGACCCCGAACACATGGTAATTCCATGATTTTGACTGTCGACTAACCCTAAAAATCGGTCCAAATTATCTTTATTTGTTATAATCCGTGGAAGTCCAAATATTGGCCAAGGGGGATCATCGGGATGAATCGCCATTTTCACATTGACCTCGTCTGCAACTGTGATTACTTTCGTTACGAAGTATTCCAAGTTCTCCCAAAGATTCTCTTCCGTAATAGACTGATATTTCTCTAATAGATGTTGTAAATCCTCAGGGTGATAGCTCTTATCCCAACCTGGTAAATCAAGTTCTCCATTTAATGGATTCATTTTTTGAACTGTTTCTTCTATATAAATTAATGTAGTCGAACCATCAGGAAGTTCATAATCTAACTGGGAACGGGTCCAGTCGAAGACAGGCATAAAGTTATAACATACTAAATGAACCCCAGCCTCTGATAAATTCCGAATCGTTTGCTGATAGCTCTCTATATATTTTTCACGCGTAGGTAGACCTAATTTAATGTCCTCATGAACCGGTACACTCTCAATTCCTTCTAATACCAGTCCTTTTGATTCGACCTTATTCTTCAATTCTAAAATCTTGTTGACTGGCCAAACCTCACCAACGGGTACATCATAAATAGCTGATATTACACCTGAAACACCAGGAATTTGTCGTATTTCGTCTAACGTTACTTTGTCGTCCACACCATACCATCTTAACGTCATCTTCAATGTAAAATCCTCATTTCAAGTAAGTTGTCTTAAAAGCTAGTAGACAGTTGACTATATGCAGAATACCCCTATGTTCAATAGGGGTATTCCAACTCTAAACTACTTTTTTGCTTTCTTACACTCTCGCCCAATTATCTATTAAGCAAATCATCTCGAAGAGGAGTAAAAGTATCAATGATGGCACCTGCTTGCAGTGCTTTAGCCCCGTGCTTTGCGCCTCCTGGTATGAAAATTGTTTCACCAGGACCGATAATATGTTTTTCACTGTCGATTGTGAATTCAAATTGACCTCTTAAGCAATACGTAAACTGCTCGTGTGGATGACTATGCTCATACCCAACTGCTCCTTCTTCAAAGTGAACTTCCATCATCATGATGGTGTCACCAGGAGGAAAGATTTTTCTTTTCACACCTGGCTCCGCATGTTCCCATTGCACGTGAGTACCCATCCTAAATCCCCCTATCAAGTATTAATATGCTTTCGTTACATCAACACAAAACGTTTTTCCATTTTCCGTTAAATAGATATGCACACCATGATCTTGGTCATCCATAAAATAAGATACGTATTTGTTTTCTCCTTTACGGTTTGGAGTTAAAAGCGTAACAATACGATGGCGTTTAGACTTTTTAGTAATGGCTTTTAAGTGCCACTCTTTAGGTAGGTCTTCTACCTCGGAAGGATCAACGTCATTAAATTCATTAGATCGATCTAAGAACAAATCACCGGAAGAACTATAAATGAAGCGACCTTCAAGTTCAGCTTTTTCACCCGCAATTTTAAATACTTGATCGTTAATTTGCATCTCATGTAAGGAATGTAATAACCAATTCACACTTCCTTCTTGAGTTAAATCAACACTGTCCACTACGACAAAATACGATTGATTGACGAAATAGATTTCTCTCTCAAACTTTTCTAGATATGGCACAGTTTCTGAATAAGCTTTCGTTGCATCTTCTCTTACATAACTATATTCATCATTGGAGAAAACCTCTAAAACCTCTCCCTGTGCTGACTTGTTAAGTACTTTATTAGAGTCCGAATACTGACCTACTCCATCGAATAATAATGTATTATGCGATTGAGTTTGTCTTCTCCACTTTTTGTGCATCGTACTATTAAACCCAATATAATAACCAGATTTAATAGCAAGTGGTTCACCAAATGCATGGATAAGAATACTATTTTGGTCTCCGTGACTATGACTTAATGAACCATATGGGCTACTCTTTGTTAAAAGCATGATATGTTCATCTGGTTGGTCCATCTTATGATGGAACGCAACCCAGCCTACATCTTTAAACCATTTTACAGGTTCTACCTCTGTTGGTGGTGTGGCTTCTACATGAGGGAAATCATGTAAATAAATCATATCGTCAAATGGGAAGTCCCACCATCCGTAATTAAAAAACTTTTGATCGGCATCTGTGTCCCAAGCCTTAACCTGCTCATAATACCATTGGTACAATCCATTTCCTGTTACACCAGCAAACTGCCTAATATTAAAGGCTGTTTTTAATCCTGGTCGCTCACCAAGATTAGACTGATCACCAAAGCTTGCTCGTCTAGTATCTTGGCTGTAACAATACAATGGGAAATCTCCTGTCTTTTGGAAGAACGGGCGTTGATAGAAATCTATTTTCATATAATTTTTAACAAGATTTAGTGCGTCAATAAGGTAGGCCATTCCCGTCGTCCAATACATGCCACCTTCAGCCCATCCACCATCTTTACCTCCCCAAGGAGTGTAGATGCAAGCGTAATATTCTAATGTATAATCAAGCCATTCCTTTGCTTCTTCTGCATCATCTAAGAGTGCAATCGAGCATGGAATAAGGACAGATGATAAGGAACGTACCGCATGGCTATCATATGGTACTTGGTGAATTTTCGAACGTTTGATATTGTGATCAGCTACCTGTTCGGTTCTTCTTAGAAGAGAATGACGAACTAATCCTTTTTCTTCAGGAGTTAAATGATGGTATAGCCAATCATAGCCCCATGCTAGTCCTGCCACAATACGGAAAGCGCATTCATCATTATAATCTCTTGACGTTGTTCCTTCTGTGTCCCATTTTGCCACATGAAGCAACCATTCCTTAGCACGATCAATAATTTGTTGATCTTCAAGGATCACACCAGCAACACTTAAGTGACGAATAGCATATAGAGTTTCTTGACAGTCCATATACATTTGTCTCCAAAGCTTAATGACACGTTTGTTTTCAGGGTAAGGACTCGGTTCTGAAATGAGTTCGCGTTCAAGCCATGGTAAAACGGACTTTTCATAGAATACATTCCAATTACAATGCGTAGCGTCTTTCTTTATATTTTCTTTGAATTTCTCGAGTTGCTCTGGACCTAACCATAGCCTTGGATGAGCATGGCTCACTCCTTCATATCGTTCCTCTCTACTAGGCAGTGATGTATCAGGAAGATTCTCCGGAATATCAAACCTTCTTGTTTCACTCCACGTCGAAAGGACGGAATCTGTTGTCGTATCGATTTGACAATAGCGCCAAAAATACGTTCCAGGCTCCATTGCTTGATTAGGTGTATAGAAATTATATGGAATCGGTTGAATGGTTTCAGTATCTTCAGGTGAAAAAACTGAACTTCTAGAAATCTGTAAGCAATACTGGTCATTCTGTAATTGTACAGGCATCCAGGTAAATCTAGGTGGATTCTCAATATGTTCTGTATTTTCATCTGGTGCATACTTAACATCTAGAATGCCACTAGCAGGTTGATAGATTGATTGCATCTCATTTCCTCCTTTATTGTTAGTTGTAAAATATTGACACAAATTTTATTTCATAAATAGTCCGCCATTAATTTCAATCGTTTCTCCCGTAATATAGGAAGCAGAAGGTGAAATAAGGAATAGAACGGCACCACTAATATCCTGAGGAACTCCTCCTCGTCCAAGTGGAACTCTAGCAGCCGTAGCTTTTCTTCCTTCTTCCGTATTAAATGTAGTATGGAATTTCGTTTGATCTATAAAACCAGGTGAGATGGCATTAACTCGAACTCCAAATGGAGCTAATTCCTTTGCCAATCCCTTGGTAAATGTAATGATAGCCCCTTTTGATGTAGCATAAGGAACTGCACCTGGTCCACCTCCATCATGTGCTGCAAGCGAGCTTAGATTAATGATGGAACCGCTTCCTTTTTCTTTCATACCAGGGATAACGGCTTTACTCATAAATGCAGCAGAAGTTACATTGACATCAAATACTTTCTGCCATAAATCAATCGTCATCTCCGCGATTGGTCGTCTCTCTACTAAATGCCCAGCATTGTTTACTAAAATATCCACTGTTCCTAGTTTTTCTTCTACTTCGGAAACAAGTGATTCAATTTGAGAAAGGTCGGTTACATCTGCTTGAATCATGACCGCCTCTCCACCCTTTTCTTCAATGAGCCTAACTGTCTCCTCTGCACCTTGACTATTACTTAAATAATTTACAGCTACCTTCGCACCACTTTCAGCTAGTTCAATCGCAATGGATTGCCCAATACCTCCGCTTGCTCCCGTAACTAATGCGACTTTATCTTTCAGATCAATATTCATATAAGCCCCCTATTCTGATAAATGATGCTACCGTGTAATAATGCTATTTTATCACTCAGCTCCTCCTACAATCGTCGGAATAGTTTTAGACTCTGTTGTCTTTTTTTTAGAATTTACTATGATTAATCTCTGTTTCATGAATAGTAAATCGTCTAGAAAATTGGTTACAGAAGAAATAGCCCCCTTTTTAAAAGGGGGCACTATAGAAAACTACTATATAGATTGGTAGGGCATAAGTGCCCGGATAGGGTAAGCAAGACGTTTTACTTTCCAATAATTAATGCCGGCCACCTTGACTCGTTACTTTCATCTTTTGAATAGATGTTAACGTTTCCATTTTGCCCTATGGTATCCACAACCATAAGAGTTACTTTCCCATCCGATTGGGCTTTTACAAAGTCAGTTACATCGATATTAATTTTTTCAGCTTCTGATGTAGCCACATTAATATGTCCAAGAAGGGTTGCCGTTTCACCAATTCCTGTCACTTTTACTGAATCTGCTGCCAAATTAGGGGCATTCTCCCATGTAATGGTTTCTTCATTCCATTGATCATTCGTTAAGCCATAAACGTCCAGTTCAACACTGGTTGTATTACTTCCAATTTTGCCAGTGAGTTCAAATAGTACGTTTCGTATTTCATTTAGTTTATTTACTTCAAACTGAAAGAAAGCTACTCGACCTTTACTAAAGTCCGAATTACTTTTCACATTAAAGTATTTATAATAGTTTTTATCAGATGTACCTGCTGATGTTAAGTCTGGATCTTCTAAACCATAGTTTGATGTAGGACTTTCAATATCAACAAGAGCATCAGCAAAAGGGATGACAACTTCCTCTTCTCCTGGAATGTCTGTCTCTTGTTTAGTTTGTTGGAAGTTAAGATAAAAATCATTTTCTACACTTTTACTGACATCATTATCATTCATAAAAATATTGCTGCCAGCTTCAACTCTAATTCCATTCGTATTTCCTTTTATTTGATTTCCTGAGATTGTAATATTAGTTGGATCACCTGAGCCGATGTTGTTCGCATTACTGTCACCTTTATCATGCGCTAATAAAATTCCAACAAACCCTTCAGCCTTGTTGTTCATAATCTTGTTATCTCTAATAATCGTTCCTGGAGCATTTAAAATATAGATTCCCTTCGCATTACTAGGTTCTGTAGTATTCATGATGGTATTATTTTCAATAATTGTATTTGGAGAACCCAAGTACACCTTGATCCCTTCACGGGAGTTCGTAATTTTATTATCATGAATATAGTTATATGGACCAGATGCATCATGATTACTTGGCGCAGTACCACCTGTGTTCCCCACACCGATTCCTGCACCGGTAATAATACCAGAAATCGTATTTTGATAGATTTCATTTAAGTATTCATCTTCACCATGTAAATCAATCGCGTCTAAGACGGTGTTCTCAAACGTGTTATTATAGATCTCATTATTATGAGCATAATACTGAAGTAATGTGCCGTGACGTATATACGGTCCTTTAAAGACACTGTTACGAACTACATTAAAGCGAGTGTCGTTTTTGTACCCTGTACGGTCGACTTTTGGTACTCCCTGGATACTCACCCCGTATCCAGCTCCACCGCCACCAACATCTGTAGCATTTTGGAATAGAGCATCTTGTACGACTATATCATGGCTGTTTTCAATGCGAACACCCATCCTTTGATATTTTTCAATGGTGACATGTTCAATTAAAATGTTAGAAGAAGGGGTATTGCCAAAGCCATCCGCAATATAAATACCGTACACTGGGCCCCCGCGATCTGGATTGTTCTGCTTTGAATCAGATGAATAGTTGCCATTGAAAGTAGACGTAATGGTCAAATTCGATATCACAATATTATTTAATCCATAAGCCCGAAACACTTTACCGCTTGGATCATCTGCATCAAAATCAGAAACTAAAAAGACATGTTTTTGGTTCTCTCCTCTAATATTCACTCCTGACTTCAAGGCGATATGTGAAGAGCCATCATTAGGTAAAGTGCTTTTTAAATTATACGTTCCTTTTGGGAGAAACACTTCATCTCCTGCATTTGAGGCTTCAATTGCTGCTAAGATAGCAGGAAGGTCATCTTGATCACTGTCTGAAGGATCTGCCCCAAAGTCAATAACATTCAATTTTTTTCCTGTTACTTTATTTGCTTTATGAATAGGATGCTTGGAACCGTCTGGATTAACGAGTCCTGGTTCTGTATATGTAACATCCTCTCTCTCTTCCGGTTTAGGTGGCACTAGTTCCATAAGTAGTAATTCACCACTTTCTGATGGGCGATAAATATGCGTCACTGCAATACTATTCCATTCGTTGGATGTATTCCCTTTCCCTACAACCTTGACATATCTTGCGACCGAATCTTCAACATCATATGCAACTAATCCGGCCTCACCCTCTTTACTTATACCATCAGTTAAGACCGTACTCCAATTCACTCCATCAGCAGAGACTTGGATATCAAAATAAGATTGCCTAGCATCTCCTTTGTAAAAAGCCAGACCTACATAGCCTACCTCTTTCGAAGAGCCTAAATCATATAAGATCCATTCTGCTGTCCCTTGAGAAGACCATCGTGTCGATAGATTATCATCTAACGTATTCTCAGGAAAATTCCCATCATGTCCACTTGCCGTTACATCTACAACTGTATGTTTACTTGGCTGCTCTTGTTCAGAATGTACCTGGATGCTTGGAATAACTAAAATGAATACAAGTACATACAAAAAAATTGTAAAACTCTTACCTGACTTTCCCCTCATCATACTCCTCCTTCATCTTTGTTTGGTTTAATCTAAAAAAAGAAACTAAATACACCTTTCGATCATAACGATTTTGTAAACGCTATCAATTCAAGGGATTTAGTATCCTTTTTTATTGTATAAAGAAGGTTAAGAGTATGTCTGTTGTTTTCTTTATATCAATTTATATATTTTTTAGAATATTTAAAATTTTAAGAAGACAGCTTTGTAGATTCAATATGCTTTCTTTGAAATGGAATCGTAATGGTAACAGTTGTCCCCTTATTTTCTTGACTACTTATCGATACCCCAAACTCATCTCCAAATAGAAGCTGTATTCTTCTATTTACATTTGCAATTCCAATTCCTAAATGACTACCAAGCTCAGATTCTTTCATTCTATTTTGTTTCAAGTGCTCCATTATTTCATCTACTCTTTCATTTGTCATTCCCTTCCCATTATCTATGACACATACTTTTAAAGAAGAGCCAGAGATTCTGGTTCGAATCTTAATCGACATGTCTTTCATTGATCGTTTCATACCATGCTCAATTGCATTCTCCACTAGAGGTTGCAAGCTTAACTTTACCATCGGGACATCATAAAATGCAGGCTCAATTTCAAGGTTTAAATGAATGGACTTTTTGTTTCT
This sequence comes from Bacillus sp. AK128, assembly GCF_053903075.1. Taxonomy (NCBI): domain Bacteria; kingdom Bacillati; phylum Bacillota; class Bacilli; order Caryophanales; family Bacillaceae; genus Bacillus; species Bacillus sp. AK128. The sequence goes on from NZ_CP096379.1 coordinate 3,855,456, forward strand.
GTGCTCATGAATGACAAGGTAATTCTTGATATGTTCTATTTCATCTCCTATTGTAACCAGTTCTAAGTTTCGCACAGAATAGCGAAACATCGTTGCTAAACTATCACCCATTTCTGAGATTTCATCGATCCCATTAATCATTCCATAGGCTCCCATCGTCTCAAGTGTATTATATAAGAAGTGTGGGTTGATTTGTGATTGAAGTGCTTGAATCTCTACCTTTTGTTTTTCAAGCTCTCTCTCTTGTAATTCAATTTTTATTTGCTTATGATCTAATTCAGCTTTATATACTTGATCAACAAGTGTGGATAATCTGTCTACCATATTATTATAACTATTTAAAAGACTACTAATCTCGTCGTTTCGAGCTAAATTCGGTAGTTTCTTCCATTTACCTTCCTCAACACTTTTCATTGTTTTCTCTACCAATCGGATTGGGTGAACTATTTGTTTGATAAAATTAATTGAAATACTAAATGCAAGAAGTAAAACAAAAATAGCTGATAAAAACGCTGTTAATCGAACACCTGAAATTGGTACGAAAAGCTGCGACTCTGGAACTGCTGCAATAAGCTTCCAGTTCGTATACTCTGATGTAGAAAAATGAAAGAATGTAGACTCGTTATTCCATTGGTCAAAAAAACTTCCTTGTTTATGAAGACTAAGCTGATGTCTTCCTGTTTCATTCAGTTGGTGTCCAATCAATTTAAAGTCTGGATGATAAATGACTTTCCCCATTTCATCAGCAATCATAAAGAAGCCCCCATTGCCAAGGTTTGCCTCTTTCCACATTTTCCCTAATTGCGACGCACTAATTTCTATTGCTAGTATACCGTTGGGTACAAATGACTCCATTCCTCTTATCTTTCTTGCTATTGTAATAGATATATCACCAGATTGATTGGAAGGTTGAATAATAATTTTTCCGCTCTCTGGTGTTATGGATTTTAGGTTTTTGTATTTTTCTAACCGCTGAGAAGTAATCCCCTCATTTCGTAAGGAGATATGTCTTCCATTATCCCCAATGATATACATTCGGTCTATTTCAGGATTTTGCAAAACGATATTTTCCATCATGGTCCAAATGGCTTGATAATATTGGTAACGAACGTGCTCCTCCACGTTATCTTCCTTTAAATCTAGAAAGTACTTAACATTAGGATTTGAAACAAGTGGCAAGGTCGCTAACTCATAATCCTTAATAAAGCGGTCAGATTGAAAAGAAAGATTAGTGACACTTTGTTCAAGAAAGTCTTCAGCTTGCTGCTCAAGTAGCTTGGCTGATTGCATATAAATGATACTAGCAACAATGATAAGTGGCAAAATCATAATAATAGCAAAATATAATAGTAGTCTTTGAAACAAGTTTAAACGAAGAATCCATTTTTTCATGCGTCAATTCCTAATGATTTTCTATACTCAGTAGGGGAAAATCCAGTGTATTTTTTAAATGTTTTCGTAAAGTGGGGAGCATCATCGTAGCCAATTTCACTGCATATATCAATGATCCTCATTTCGTTACGCTCAAGAAGCTTTTTAGCCACTTCCATCCTTAAATTAATTCTATACTCTACAAAAGTTTGACCTGTTTCTCGTTTGAATAATTGACTAAAGTAAGAGGGATTAAATCCAAGTCTTTCCGCCACATCATCTAAATTTACTTTTTCACCAATCTTACTTATCATATATTCTTTTGCAGCTTCAATAGGATCTATCATCTTGCCCTTTCTTTGATGTCGTATGGCTTCAATCATTGTTTGACAGTGAGTAATAAATGCATTTGTGATTTCTTTAAACGTATTACCATTAATATCAAAAGTTAAATCTAGATTAATGCTTCCTTTTTGGTCAATCCGTTCCACTAATGTTTGTAATAGATGGTTCAACACATGCTGATAATAGGATGAATGGAGCTGCTTTTTTTCAATTTTATTTGCCCAATCAGTGATTGTCTTTATCATCATTTCTTCATTTAACACCCACAGGGCTCCTTCTAGAAGATCTAAGATTTCATCCATCTCATTTACCTCAATGAAATCAAGTTGTCTTTCTTTATAATTAGCGACTAAGCGTTCGAATGTTGTGGTTAGCTTTCTTCTTGTAACCGGTTTCAAAAGATAGTCCCTTGCGCCATGAATAATGGCTTTTTGCGCAAAATGAAAAGAATCATGTCCAGAAATAATCACCCATTGTGTGTTTGGATGAGACATTTCCCACTTACCTAGGAGAGTTAAGCCATCCATATCAGGCATGTTAATATCCGTAAAAACAATATCAAAAGTGTGAGAGACTAAGAGTTCATCAGCTTCAATTCCATCCTCTGCCTCCCATATACTTTCTATATGAATGTCTGGCAAGTCCATGTTTTCTAATTGATGACGAATACCTTTACGTATCATAAATTCATCTTCAATAATTAATATCTTCATCAGCGCTTCTCCTTCTAAAGATAATAAAGTATTCAAACTTTTTCTAAAATTAATAGAATTATAGCACAAAACATAAATTCACAGGAAAAAAATAGCATATTTTGTCATTCAAATAGCATAAATACAAAGAGGCTATCCTAAATGTAGCATTTAGAACAGCCAGTTCTTTTTTATTTTCTTGGAGCTTGGAAATCTCCTTCTTTATAACGTTTTGCAGCCTCTTCTAATGCTTTACTTCCTCCTCTTTCCTTCCATTCTTCCACAACTTTCGACCAATCACTTATAGGTTCAACACCTGTAATCATCTTAGCCATATGTCCCATAAGAAGTTTTGGTGGAACATCAGAACCAGGCTGTAAATCTGGTAACGTATCTAATGCCTCTAATGGTGGGTCAAAACGTATACCATCTCTTCCTTCATTTGCAAGAACTGTATCATATACTTTAATTAGTTCTTGCCCCTCTGGAGTCAATTCTAGCAGTCCTTTGATATAGGTTGTATCCTGAACCATCCATAAGAAGGCTGTACGATAGCGTTCAATGTTTATATCATCAATCGATTCAGGTGTATTATAATTAATTTGTCCATTACTTTCCGTGTAATCTTTTCCTTCAATTCCGTAAGTAAAGTACTTTTGTGCTTCTTCAGATAGCATCCAATCAAAGAATTTTACAATTCTTGCTGGATCTTGAGCATCTTTATTAATAGCATATGCACGGGTGACATCGCCGTATAGATAATAACCACCGCTTCCATCAGGTCCAACTGGAGCTGGAATAAGCGCAATTTCAGCATCAGGCACATTTTCCTTTAGTTGCTGCTCCCATTGTAATAATTCATTTGCATTCATAACCCACATTCCAATATTTCCGTTAACTGCTTCGTTTTTATATTGCTTAGAATCAATTGTTAAAAATTCTTTATGCAATAACCCTTCATCATACATCGTTTTATATGTTTGAAGAGCAGCTTGCATATTTTCTGAATCAAAGAACTTCGGTACAGGATTTCCACTATCATCTAATTCCCACATACTTACATATGGTTGAACATCATATGAACCAAAGAATGTATCAGAATACTTGAATTCTGCACGGCCTCCATATGGCTGTGGTACACCCATTTTTTTGAACTCACGTAAGACATTTAACGTTTCTTCTACAGTTTTAGGTACTTCAAGTCCAGCCTTATCTAGCAAGTCTTTTCGAATCCAAGTCGCACGGCGAGATGGATTTGATAGAAACTCAGGAATGGAATAAATTTTACCATCGGTATACCTTTGCTGCTCCCAGGCTTCTTCTGGAATATACTTCTTTAAGTTAGGTCCATGCTTTTCAATCAAGTCATCTAGTGGTAAGAACACGCCAGCTTCAACTGCTTGCTGCAAAGATTGCCCACTTCCTTGACCAAAGCCACCAGAAGTTTGAACTACATCAGGTATATCACCAGAAGCAAACATTAAATCCATTTTTGTTGTGTATTCTTTATGAGGTAATAACCTAATGTCTAAATCTACATTTGTTAGCTTTTCTAGCTCAAGTACGTATTCATCCTGATTAATATCAGGAGAATTTTCTACATGTGTAAATGCTAGAGTTCTCATAGAGATTGACATTTTTAGCGGATCCTCATCTACAGCAACATCATTTGGTTCATTTGTGTTCTCTTTTTCAGTTTCTAGAGTTTCTTCTTGCACAGGTTCAGCTTGACAACCTACCACTATCAAAATTGACAATAATGAGACAACAAAAAGCTGGAGTACTTTCTTATAATCTTTCATCCATCCTATCCCCCTTTAAATTTAAGCGCTTTCAAAAGCTTGAATTTATTATATTCTGAATATTACCGGGCCAACTATAGGTTAACTTTAGTACACTTGTCATTTTTTTGTTGTTATTCTTTTATGGATCCAATCATTGATCCTTTAACAAAATGCTTTTGTAAAAAAGGATATAATAATAATATCGGTAGAGTTGCAACCACAACTGTAGCCATTTGAATTCCCTCTGGTGAGTTTAGTGCCATAGAAGAAAATACTGAATTTGCTTCAACTGCCATTTCATCGTTTACAATCATTTGGCGTAATTTTACCTGTAGTGGATATAATTTCGGATCATTTAAAAAATACAAAGCTGATTGATAGTTATTCCAGTGACTTACACCGTAGAAAATACCAATTGTAGCTAAGACAGGCTTGGAGAGCGGTAAAACAATCCTAAATAAAATACCTAACTCCCCGAGTCCATCAATTCGAGCAGCGTCAATTAGGGTGCTCGGAATATTTTGAAAGAAGGATCTCATTACAAAGAAATTAAATGCACTTATCATACTTGGAATAACTAAAGCCCAAAGTGTGTCAACCATCCCAAAACTCTTAACAACTAGATAAGATGGAATTAATGGAGCTGAAAAAATCATTGTAAATAATACGAGAAAGAGAATTACTTTTTTCCCTTTATATTCCGGTCTTGATAGAGGATATGCAAGCGAAGTAGTCGCCAATAAATTGATTAAAGTTCCTCCCACTGTAATCAATACTGAGATGAAAAATGCTCTCCAAATGGAAGCGTCATGGAAGACATATTCATAGTTTATAAGAGTAAATTCAACGGGCCAAAAAAATACTTCGCCTTTCGAGATGGCTTCTGAACTACTAAATGACTTAGCCATTACAGAAATAAGTGGTAGAAGCATACTTAATCCAAGTAACGCTAGAAATAGGATATTAAATAAATCAAAAATTCTTGAGGAAAGGCTTACATTTTTTTTCATTAAGTTCAACTCCTAATATAGACTATTACCTGAGATTCTCTTACTCATAAAATTAGCAAAGACCAACAATATTAGACCAACAATGGATTTGAAAATTCCAATGGCTGTCGTGAAGCTATATTGAGCATTTTGCAAACCTACCTCATAAATGTACGTATCCAATATATCTCCATTCGCTTGGTTTAACGGATTTAGGAAAACGTAAACCCTTTCAAATCCGAAATCAAGAAAATGTCCAATATGAAGAAGAAATAAAATACTGAACGTAGGAAGTATAGCTGGTACAGTTACATGTAACATTTGATGAAAACGATTTGCACCATCAACTTTCGCTGCTTCATAAAGTTCAGGATTAATTCCAGCAAGAGCAGCCATGTAGATAATGGTACCCCATCCTACACTCTGCCATAGATACGTAAATACAAGAATTGGCCTAATGAACTCTTCAGATCCCATAAAATAGATAGGTTCATGACCTAACCACTCTATAAAATGATTTACAAATCCTGTAGTAGGAGAGAGAATACCAATAAATAATCCACTTATAATCACCCATGAAAGAAAGTGCGGCATATAAACGATTGTTTGTATTAAGCGCTTATAGATCACTAACCGTAACTCATTTAATAATAAGGCTAGCAATAAAGGTGCTGGAAAAACCAAGATATCATAAAAGCTTAGTAGTAGTGTATTTTTTAGTACACGAATGGAATCAGGGTTTACGAAAAGTGCTTCAAAATGTTTGAAGCCAACCCAAGGGCTGTCCCAGATACCAGCGAAGATATTGTAATCCTTAAACGCAATGACAGAACCCATTAATGGTACATATTTAAATATAATAAAATAAAGAATACCTGGAATTGAAATTAAGTATAGCATCTTATACTTATTAAGTTGACCTAATTTATGACGAAAGGTCGTTTTCTTATGAAGTATGACCGTTTTATTAGGATCTACTTTTTCTGTTTCAACTATAGTTTTCATCCCTCTTCTCTCCCCTTATGAAGATCTTTGATCTATCTCTTGTTCTATGTGATAAAAAGCTATAACCTCCTTAGCAAGTTTCTTTCGAATTCACAGTTGTTTTATTTTTACTTTTTTCGTATAGATTGTTGCTTTGTGTAAAAATCCCAAAAGCCGGATTTTTACTTGGTAGTACAATGTCTTTTGCTTTACATCTAGAGAGTTGCCCTTTTCTAATCATAAATACGGCTTTTGTAGTATCAATTGAGCATAGCTTTAGATAAATAGATTCAAAAGCAACAAAGTTATAGAAAAAAAGGCCTTTATATTAAATATTCTCTATTTTTTGTATTCTCATTTTATCAATCAAGTAAAATAAGTTCTTCGGTTACATTTTAGTCGCTTTGTGTTTTTTTTAGGTTCTGAGATTTACCGGAGTGGATTTTTTTTCGGAAGACCCATCTATAAAAAAGCTGATAGATATTACACAGCTAAATAAAAACAAAATAATCCAAGGAATGAATGTATAATTCTCTTGTAATCTGAAATAATCATGGAGAAATCCTCCACCCATATTCCCTAGTAATCCACCTAAGGCAAAGCTCCATCCCGTAAACCCAAAATAGGTTGCGAAGGATTGAGGATCAGCATAACTAGAGATTAAGTGGTTCATTGTAGGGACCACCATCATTTGCCCCACTGTAAATAGTAGGACCGCAAATAGCATGGACCATAAGCCTTTTGTAAAACCAAACATCAACATACTAGTTCCAAGAATGATCGTCCCTAAAGCCATAACATGTAGTTGTTCTAGTTTTTTCGATAACATTTGTAGTAATGGGATCTGTAAAACAACCATAAAAATGGCACCAGCCATATATAAATAGGCTACTTGATCAACATCCTTTAGCAACATTTCAGCTCTTACTGGAACTGCAAGGTACAGTTGTACATTTAAAGACCATACACCAATGATTAATAAACAAAATAGGAGAAACCTAGTATTTTTTCCGATTTTCTTTACTATTGGTATGAACTCCTGTTTCATCGGTGAACTTCCCTTCATCTCGGGCAGTAAAAGCCAAGATAATAGAAAAGCTAAGATAAACATAAAGGCTGAACAAAAACTTACAATGGTAAAGTCAAATTGTAGTAGAAACATCCCAATGACTGGACCTAGTATGAAACCAATATTACTTAGTGTCTCTCGGATACTGAATATCTTTGTCTTCATTTCTTCAGACGTTATTCTGGCGTATGCCCCAAAGCTTGCTGGATGGAAAAAGGCCCCTCCTATACCTGAAATGAAGGCAGCGATTGCAAAACCAACAGGGTGACTTACAACACCATACAAAACAAAACCTATAATACGAATGCCCACTCCTAATAAAATCGCTCGCTTATAGCCAATATGGTCTGCTAATAATCCACAAAAAAACCGTAAACCATTTTGTGATATCCCACTGACAGCAAGGATCAAACCCGTGAGAGAAATACTCCAATGTAAATGATGAATAAAATAAACACTTAATAACGGTACAAGCATATAAAATCCAATTGCCATTAAGAGTGTATCAACATACATGGCTAGTAAACTAGGACTCAAATAGCCTTGAACAGCTGTATCTTTCTTTATCTTCAAACCTTTCAGCATTTAACGGATCACCCTCTTTTCTTTTCTATTTAGGATACTTGATCGCATATATTCAAAATACTATCACTTCATTTAGGTGAAGGATATTGGTCTATTTTAGGTTGGAGTCGTTTTTTTGTGGGTTGATATAAAGTACAAATTTCCTTCTTATGCGCCGATTAACAAGATGCTAACCATTATCCATTAACAGGAAAAAAACAAAAAAGTGCTATATTCTCTTTTAAAAGGGAATATAGCACTTTTTCATTTTTTACAACGGTTATTTTAATTCATCCATTTTTACTAGATCCATATCCGTAAATGTATAGTTTTCTCCAGCCATTGCCCAAATGAATGAGTAGTTGCTAGTTCCTACCCCTGAATGGATGGACCATGGCGGTGAAAGAACGGCTTGCTGGTTTTCAACAACTAAATGACGAGTTTCCTTCGGTTCCCCCATAAAGTGGAATACACGTGAATGTCGTTCCATATCAAAATATAAATAAACTTCCATTCGACGATCATGAAGATGCGCTGGCATAGTATTCCACATATTATTTGGTTCTAATATCGTCATTCCCATCATTAATTGACAGCTTTGAATTCCATCAGCATGAATATACTTATAAATCGTGCGTTTATTTGATTCACTATCAACTCCTAAGTGAGTTGGTTCAGCATCCTCGATAGGCGCTATCTTTGTAGGATACTGTTTATGTGCAGGTGTTGAAACGAAATAAAATTTCGCTGGATCTAAAATTGCGCTGCTTTTAAATAAAATTTCCTTCTTTCCTAATCCAACATATAAACAATCTCGTTTGTTTAATGTATAAGCCTGACCATCCACTATGACGATACCTTCAGCCCCAATGTTAATGATTCCTACCTCACGTCTTTCTAAAAAGTAATCCGTTTTTAATGTGTCTTGGTCCTCCAGTTTAAGTTCTTGATCTGTTGGAATCGCTCCTCCAACTACAACCCGATCGTAGTGTGAATACGTCATGTTGATTTGACCTTTACAAAATAACGAATCTATTAAAAAATCATCTCTTAATCTTTCTGTTGTGTATGATTTAAAATCCACAGGATTTGTCGTATGTCTAATTTCCACTTTTTTTCCCCTTTCTAGTCATTATTCTTTTGTTCAGGAGCTCATCCATCCGCCATCAACACACAGTATATGTCCATTTACATAATTTGAAGCATTGGAAGCAAGGAAAACAACAGCACCTTTTAAATCTTCTGGAGTTCCCCATCTGCCCTGAGGAATTCTTGAAGTTATGTATTCATTTCGTTCTTGATTCGCTCTGAGCTGAGCCGTATTATCTGTTTCCATATATCCAGGAGCAATTGCATTTACATTTACTCCTCGACTTCCCCATTCATTTGCTAAAGATTTGGTTAAACCCACTACTGCATGCTTACTAGCTGTATAGGCAGGAACCCTTAATCCCCCTTGAAAAGAAAGCATGGAAGCAACATTCACAATTTTTCCGGTTCTGTTTTCAAGCATATGCTTTCCTATTTCTCTACACAATTGAAATACAGAGTGTTGATTGACTTTAATAACCTCATACCAATCATCATCTGAAAAATTTTCCGCATCCGCTCGCCGAATGATACCAGCGTTATTTACTAAAATATCAATCTTGCTCGAGAGTGATAGCGCCTCTGATACTAGCTGCTGGGCTGATTGATCCTTGGATAAATCAATCTTCAAATCATGAAACGTTCCACCAATTGATTCGATTTTATGTCGTGTACATGACATATCGCTCATTCCTGCTCCAATTACGGTTGCTCCTGCCTCTGCTAGCCCTAACGCCATGCCTTGACCTAGCCCTCGACTCGCTCCAGTTAGAAGAGCTACTTTACCCTTTAACGAAAAAAGTGATTCCAATGTATAACCTCCTTCACAGCATCTTTTGTTCTATTTTGTTCTTTTATGTTCATTATGGTTCGATTATAGCACAAAAAAATAAGATAACAACGAAAAATTATTCGTTTATCATCTTATTTTAAAGAATCTCTGAATTTCATACCCTTGCAAAATGTAGGCGGACTTGATTGCTTTTAAATTTCCCTTTTATACTTTCACTAAGATTAGAATCTGTAACAATCTCGTCGACCTCTTCTAATGAAGCAAATTGGATAAGGGCTACCTTCTCAAACTTAGTAGAATCAGCTAAAAGAGTAATATGGTCTGCAATGTTGATAATTTGTTTTTTCCAATCTGCGTGAATGCTATTAAAAACTGTTAATCCATGTTCAATCGAGACACCGGTTGAACCGAAAAGCAATCGGTTAACTCTCATTCGATTGAGCATTTCTGTTGCTTGACTGCCCACTAAAGAAGAAGATTTTTCAATTCTTGTACCACCTAAAACTATTAATTGAACATTACTCTTGGTTAGCAACACATTCGCTATGATAATATCATTCGTAATGACGGTTATTGGAAATTCACCCAAAAGCTTTGCTACAGCTAATGTCGTGCTTCCCCCATCCATCAAAATTGTTTCATTTGGCTTTATTAATTTTAGTGCCGCTCTAGCAATGGCAAGCTTCACTTCACTATGCCCTAATTGACGATCAACAATGGGTAGCATTCTTTCTTCACCTTCTGCCAATTTTGCTCCACCATGTATTCGTTTTAAAAGTCCACGTTGTTCTAATAATTCAAGGTCACCTCGAATTGTTTTTTCAGTTACTTCTAATAACATACCAAGCTCTGATACTTTGACTATTTTATTTTTATCCAGTTGATCGAGTATTCGCTCATGCCGTTCAATTGCAAGCATTCATTGTGTCCTCCGTTCACATATAGCTGAGTTAATTCATTTAAACTAAACGAATCCTACTTTTGCAAATTTCGATTTGGTTCCTATCGGGGCATCAAGGTCAATTGTGATTTGACTTACATCAACGTTTTCCCCTTTAAAAAGATAAAATAGATTTACCAAACTCATCATCTCCTAACTTACTAATCCATCCAGCACGATGCCCCAATCATGCAAGACCTACTGCCTCCAACAATTGACTCTTCTCCACCAGAATTCTGTGACATTACACGGGAAGCATTAATCCTATTCTGGTTGATGCACCAGCCTCTAATTCTAATTATCGCCCTAGAAAGGATGTATTTCAATGGATGTAGCCATAGAAATAGCCTGTGGAAGGATGTCCATAAAGATAACATTACCACATGTATTATCACACCAGAAGGAAAGGAGATTCAAACGTTTTCTATTAATTCGTGAACTCGTTCGTTATCGTCGAAGCGTTATTTAGGAACGTGCTAGGCAGCATAATCGTTTTCAAAAAGTTCTAGAGTGAGCGAATATTTAGTGTTAGGATCAGTTGTTTCAGATAGATGTTATGGGGGTCTCAGCTAGAGATATGCTAAATGCGATTGCAGATGGTGAAGATGTTCCTGGAATTCTAGCGCGTTCTCTCCCTTTGATACGAGCTCGTTCTTAGACATTTCTAGGTGGTAGCTTAATTCATTGTGAACAACTTCCTTGGCTTCTTTTAATTTGATAAAATGGATAACTTCAGTTAAGTACTGTTCCTTAAGATTCTTCATCTGAATTACCTCTCTGCGATTTCTTTTAAAAAGAAAGCCTTTCCCTCTGCTTTGGTTTCAATCGCCTTTAAAATTTTCATTCCCTTGTTACTGAGCTGATAGTATTTCACATCAGGCTCTTCCCACCCAACCGTCAAGTAGCCCTTATGCTCAAATTTATGTAATGACATATAAAGGAAGCCTTCTTCGTTTTCAATCATTTCCATTCCTCTTGTCCGCAACAGTCTGCTTAGCTCAAATCCCGTCCGTTTCTCCTTGAGTAGCTGAAAAATCGCGACTAAGACATCTTCTTCTGAATCAGTAGATAACTGGTTAATTTTTCGTTTAAAGTTTTCTTTATGTGTAACAGTAAAGGTAAGATCTTCAGAAGCCATTCGTTTCATCGCATTTTTTAAATTCTTTAATCGCTCTTCCATGTTTATACCTCCAAGCAATCTTTTAAAAGCTCTTTTGCCCGTTTTAATCTCGTCTTGATTGTATTCTGATTCAAACTCGTCATGAAGGATATTTCCTTAATCGTCATTTCCTCATAGTAGTACAAATAAATTACTTCCCTATATGGATCAGGTAAACCTAACACTGCTTTTACTAAGGTTTCGTCTTCATCTCGCTGAATCACTTCATTTTCCACTTCAGTCTCATCTACCGTATGTCTTATTTTTTCCTCAGAAAGGATAATATGGTTATGATGCCAGCTCTTTAAAAAATCCTTACAATGATTAATGGCAATCCGCCAAAGCCATGATTTTAGTGAAGACTTTCTTTGGTACTGATCTAATTTTTTATAGCATTTCACAAAAATCTCTTGAGTCAGGTCTTCTGCAATGTCCCGCTTCCCTACGTATGAATAGGTAAGCTGCAATAGCGACTGACCATAGTCATCCATTAATTGATCAATTACTTTTTCTTTATCCTGGAAACATGGGGACAGGGACTTTGTTCCAATGCCTTTTCAGAGGTAAGATAAAATCCAGTCTATCCCCCTGTAGCGGTTAAAAATACCTCAGCATAAATTATGGCTTTCTTCGTTTCATGATGTGACCTCTGTGACAACCTCAAATAAGACGAAGGCAAGATTAAAGGGCACGAACCTGAAATTGACTTGGTTCGTGCCCTTCTTTATTTGTGTCTACCTTTAGCATCAGTTCAATACAGTCATGCATGTTGAGGGCAGCACTTTCTGCTACATGCAAGATTACAGCATTTTACTATGCTAGTTAATCCACTGTACAACGTCTTCCATAACTCGACGCGTTTCATATAACAGTTTTCGTTTCCTAGGTTTACTAAACGAAACAATACAAGCAGTCCGGGATATTTGCTAATTTATCACAGCAATCGAAATAGAACTTCTAGGGTTTGTTGGTTACGGAAGGTTATAACAGTAGCTTGGAGTTTGGGTTGAAGATAGTGGTTATGATCATAGAAAATCTAGTTACAATCGTAGGATTCAGGAGAGATGGTTGGAAATGAATAGATTCTTCTAAAGGGTTATTCGGTATGGGCGAACATTGGTGAAACGACTTAAAGTGCCGGAGTACTTTCTATCTTCCTTCTAACGAGGCTCCACCTTCTAAGCAGGCGTGTTCAATGTGTTTAATGGTATGGTGTTACAAGAAAATAAAGTCTATTTCCTAAGACCCTCGGAAACAGACTCATACTTTCTTTATCTACCTAATTTATCATCAATCTCTGATGTATCTACATTCTCTCCAAACAAATCCTTTAGTTTACTCTTCGCTTTCATTTTAATTTCATCATCCACATATAAAGCGACCTGAACTAAAGCGAATAGTACAACACTTAGGTCGTCAGCATATCCTACACCAGGTGCTAAATCAGGTATTAGATCTAGAGGTAAAATAAAGTAACCTAAAGCCCCAACGATGGTTGCTTTAACTTTCAATGGCACCTCTGGCTTTTGGAGTGTGTAATAAAGTAATAGAACAGCATAGACTACAGAAGTTCCCGCTTTTTTAGCGAATTTTTGAACCTTCGTCCAAAACTTTTCCTCAGAGAAATGCTTTTCGTGTTGGTTAAGATTTTCTGCATTTAGCTTTTCTGCTTCATCTTTCAAATCAGCAACTAGTTCTTCTTCCAATTCAATTTTGTCGACTTCATCAATAGTAGATGAGGATAATTCATCAAGGTCTGTTTTCTTCTTAAATGGATTCTTTAACATGAAATCACTCCTCAGATTAGTAAATTAGAACAGGTCTGTCCAAGTAGCATGGACAGGCGTCCCTTTTATTTAAACGTGACATTCACCGTATAACCCATATTCTTAAAAAATTCCTTTAACGCTGTTTCTGCGTTTTTCTCTGCCGTATCTAGTAAACCAATAGAAATGGCTTCTTCACGAATTTGCTCTTGTGCCACAGCAGCCAGTTCAAACCCCTCATCCATTTTAAAATCACCACGGAAAATCCCACTATTGTCAACGGCTTGTATTTTATCCATCTGTAGTGAAGGTTCCTGGATCAGCTCTGCATGAGGAAGGGTTAGATTTATTTCTTTTGTTTCTTCATTAATCACCATGTCCTCAGAAGTAACCCCTTTTAAATCAACACCAGCAATAACCGTCGCAGGGACAACTAAAAGAAGTTCCCGCTTTGTTCCTGGTAGATTAATAGAGAAGAAATTCTTACTATCCTCTTGGTGTATTACCGCTTTCGTATGAGCTTCGGCTGTCGCCAGTGTAGCTAACTCCTGAACATGTTCAACAAACACAATAGACTCTTGTTTGAAGTTACTGCCCACAAATAGCTGAAACCCTCCAAAAGCGATGATCGCTAGAATCACCATGGCCAAAATAATCTTCAATCCACCAGCTTGTAAGATAGACTTAAAGATTCCTTTCGGAGGAGAAAAAGATCTTGGGTTATGATCTACCGCCATAGTTGCAGCACTTTGCTGTTGTGCTTCAGTTAATTCTTTTATCTGTCTTTTTAGCTGTGCAATTTGTTCGTCTTTTTCTTGTATAGTATCTCTATTATTATCCACTTTTTTCTCACCTTTCATTAACCATTCTTGCTTATCCTCTTAAATCACTAATCTATTCTGTGGAATTATTTAAATAATAGCACACATAAATAATTTTATACTAGAAACAATAATGTTCCAAGGAGTCTCTATCTTCCATTTTCTAGACAACGATCACCTAAAAAACTTAAGCTAATCCTTTTGGTGGGAAACTATTTTTGGTAGTATTTAGTATAAGATATATCAGATTTATATTTACTTGAGAAACGGGTGATACGATGTCCAACAATAACTTAAATAATGATTTAGAAAATGACATTAAAGTTAATATAGATTCTTTTAATCAATTTAGAAACCTTTCTACATATACCATCGGTCAAACTTTAGGTATAAATCCTTTCTTAATGGGTCCACATCTAGGCACTTCGTCTTTAGTAAAAGAAATGTACTCATACACTGCCTTAGAACACTTAGTAAAAAAGTACAAGAAAAATAAAATCTCCATTAAAACTATACGTCTACAAGATAGTGGATCACCAAAAGAATCAATGTCTTTTGAACAAATTGATTTTCAAAAGGTATCAGAAGAAAAGTGGGAAGATAGTTTTATTAAAAGTAAGTTTAAGAATACAACTTTCCTTTTTGTCGTTTTTCAGCTACAAGATGGTATTTTGTATTTTAGAGGTATGAAACAGTGGAAAATGCCTAGTGAAGTTCTTGAAACAGAAGTTAAAATTTTTTGGACTCACTTACATAATAAACTTTTAGAAGGTGTTACATTAACTCCCGTACAGCAGCAAAATAGTACTATTATCGAAAATGACCTTCCTTCCTCGACAGATAATAGGGTTATGCATACTCGCCCTAAAGCTAATGATAGTAATGACAAAACAGAATTACCCGATGGTCAGTTGATAACGAAACATTCTTATTGGCTGAATTCGAGTTTTATAGGCGAAGTTGTTTCGGATTTATCAGATTTAAAAGTAGATAATTCTATTGAAAACTCTGTATCAGAGTTATCTTCAAATGAATTCAATATACTCAAAGCAGCTATTCAAGAACCAATCTATACCATAGAGCATTTCTATCATTATGTAAAACGCCAATTACCAGGTTTTAATTTGTTCCAAATCACTGACAAATTTTTAGATGAGATAGGATATAAAATACATCCACCTTATGTCTACTCAAAAAAATATAAAAAAGTTAAAGATTACTTTGAAGAAGTTATTATTGACCAACCGTATTTCAATTCTTCTAGTAGAGACATTTTTCAAACTGACTACTTCCAAAGATACCTTAAAAACTTAGAAAAAGCCCTCTCTATTGTAAAGGTAGACAATACTTCTTATATAACGAAAAAGGCTATGGAATCAGCTGGACTTAGAAAGAAAGATTTAGAATCTTTTCAAACTGCCGTACTCTCAGCAGTAAAGAATAAAGATTATTTCACTTATAAGTCACTAACAAGAGAAGGTTTTTCTCATGATATTTATAAATACGGGTTTGATTCAATTTTTTACGAGTCTCTTATTACTCAGGTATCAAATTTTAGGTCATTAAAGATATTAGATACTACATTTTTTAAGAAGTCCAACCGAACATTAAAAAGTGAGGCTTTCTTTATAAATGTAATTGAACAGAAAAAGGAAACTTCACTAAAATTAAGTGAGCTCTGTGATACTATAGAAGAACTCTACACCGAAGTTGTGTCTTATGATTCATTAGAAAAAGTATTGTTGAAATACAATAAGAAACCCTACTATTCACCAGATTTAGAAAGACTGTTTATTGATAAAATTCATTATGTAAATTACCTTCAATAATAAAAAGATGCATAGCTCTCTATTTCTAGCTATGCATCTTTTTACAAGTTATCAGTTAGATCAATTACCAAATAAAGCTATAATTTCTTCTAAATCAACTTCTGGATCAGGTTCAAGAACGCCTCTTTCAATTGCATCAACCATTCTTTTTTCTTTTTCTTTTAACCGATGATAAATGCGCTCGTCAATGGTGTTCCTCTCTCCTTCATTCCCTTGTAGCATGAAGTAATAGTATTGTGTATAATCAGTATCCTTTAGTCCTAAGCGGTGGATACGATCACGAGACTGAAGCATGTGAGTAAGATTAAAGGAATATTCAAGGTAAATAGCATCATGACAAGTATGATGTAAAGATACTGATTCTGCTAATGTATGTGGATTTGTTACTAATACATCTATCTCTTTATTTTTGAATGCTTTTATCATCTTATCTCGTTCATCCTGAGGTGTACTACCATATATCACCCCTGCCTTAATACCTTTCAAACGTAGATCCTGATAGACTTTATCAATGGTATTTACAAACATGCACCAGATAATAGTTTGCTTACCTTCAGCATGTAAATTCTTTGCTAGATCAATCGCTGCATAATATTTTGAGGATTTAGGAACTCGTCTTATTAACTCAATCTCATCTTCAGTAAATACGATTTGATCTGATTCCATTTCTCTCCATGGATTATCTTCTTCCCCGTACATTTCAATATAATCTACTGACTTCAATAATAACTCCGGATTAGCTGAAGCTTGAATGAGACGGATATATAAATGAAAGGCACTTCTACCATATTTACGATAAAGTAAGTTAATGACTTCCTGTTCTTCAGGTGATGCAAGCACTTGTACCAAATCATCTTCATTAGCAGCCGGTACACCAAGCTCGTTTTTATTCGTTCTCCAGAAGAAAGGATAGAGTTTATCATTAATCTTCTCTACCATTACTGGACTAGGCTCTTTTAAATCATTCTTATTAAAGTTAAAGAATATCTTATACTCATCATCATATAAGATATTTAATAAGTTATATATGTCTTGATAAGTATTTGGTATCGGTGTTCCTGTTAGGGCGTATTTATAACCCGCTTTAACGGAAATACGTTTAGCAGCCTGAGCCCTTACACTCGTTAAACCTTTTATTTTATGCACTTCATCAAAGACAAGCATTGTTCGTGAATCGATTATATCTGATAATGCCGATTCATATTTAGGTAGAGATTCGTAGTTCACTAAAATCAGATTGCGATCTCCGCTTTCCAGACGAAACTCAAATTCACTTAATTTAGTCTTCTGAACATCTAATACTTTCAATGCTTTTTTATCTTCAAAATTGGCTTGAAATTCATCTTTCCAAGATAAGAACGAGTTCTTAGGACCAACCATGACAATTTTATCAACCTTATCTACTGCTCGAGAATTTAGGTATCCAAATGTCCCATAAACCATTGAGGTTTTACCTGCACCAGGAACTGAGAAGTTGGCAGCATTTCTCATCTCACACATAAAAAATGCGCTCCACATCTGCTTAGGACGTAGTGTTCTCTGTAATTCCACTCCAACAATATCTTGAAATTTATTGAAACGCTCAGCAACGATTGGGTCTAACTCTTCTTCATAGTATTTAATAGCTTTTCCATAATCAGCCCGTTCTTTAATAAAATATGCCATTGTGGTTAAAAAGTCTTTTAAAGACTTACTAACAATAAAATTAAACTTTTTCCGCTTTGCATATTTCTCCAAGATACTAATAACATCTTGTATTTCAATGTAAGATAATTCAGGAGAAAAATTAGGATAGTCACCATCATAATATGGTACTAATTTTTGTGAAATAGCCATATCTCTCGAGGTAATTTGATACGACTGCAAATTATCATATAATACAATTCTGTCGTTCTCATACGTTAATACTAATGAATCCTCAGTTAATGTATCTGTGTTCAAGATGACACGCCCCTTGTCAAACTGGATAATCTTCTTTCGTACTATTTCATTAATCTCTTTTACATACACAAAAGAGGTATTATCAGTTAAATTCCATAGCTTCTCAAATTCACTCTCAGCTCTATATAATTTTTGGATATCAAAGTCCGAACATAACCATGATGCTGTGACATCAAATGCTTCGTAGTTTGATTGAATCGCAGCTTCTGTTTCATTGTTAGAACCAGTAAAATAAATCACATTTCCATCACTGTCTTTACATAAACCAAATTTTGAATGAAAAATGCCTTTCTTCGTGAATCCAATTTTAACATCTACATGTCTCAGAGCAATTAAATGCGCCAAGTTAGAGTAGTTTTTTTCTTCTTCAAGAGAGAGGTCATCCTCTAAGCTACTCTCAATCTTGTCTTTTATTTCTTCTCGTAAGTTATAACCAGCCTTAATGGATTCAAAATCATCTTCACTAATTTCTAGTGAGACAATCAACCGCATTTTCCCACCATTATGAATTAAGCCCGAAAGCCCCTTGGCGTAGGCTGCCAAGGCTTTCGAGCTGAAATATGCACTTACACGATCATATTGTATCGCTACAGACAAAACCGGATTATAAAATTCTTCAACAATATCTGAGTTATCTGTTTTAGTATAATATGAAGGTTGTAAAGTAAGCTGATTAAACATTTAAGGCCTCTTCAAATTCTTTTATCTTTTTCTTAACTTCTTCAAAGACTACTAAAAACTCTTGCTCCGTCACAGGATCCATACGTTTTACTTGCTCAACTTCAATCCGCTTTAAATCATCGAATGCTTTATTTAATAAATCAACAGGTTTCGCTTTTGCTGATACTAAGCGCGAATCCTCTACATGCTTCTCAATAACATTTTGTGCTTCCTTACGCACATCTGCTAATTCTCTACCTGCTTCTCTTACTGTCGAGACATCAACAGAGTCTAACTCTTGGAAAGTTTCATATACTGACTCAACAATTTCGTCGAATTCCTCTAAAAATTCTTCTCTATTACTAGAATTAATTATATATTTCCCCATTTCTCGAATTTCACGAGATAAGTCACCTTTTACATCTGTTTCATTTAATTTGCGCTTTGAGAAAATGGCTGTAAATAATGCATTTCTGACTCGTAAATAGGCTGCTTGTTCCCCTTTATCTTGATGAGTTGGTGATAGAATAGTACGAATGTCAATCCCCTTAAACTGACTCTCCAGAATACGAACCATTTCTTGCAGTGGACCATCAAGTGCTAAATCACGAGCAATATAATATTTTCCTTCTGCATTAATAAAGTTTAAGAATTGTACCATTAGATCTGCTTTTTTCATCATAAGAGTAACTTCAGAAGGCTTTTTGTTTGTGCTTTCAGAATATTCCTTTTCAGTAAACAGTTTATGTTCTATTAAATCACGATACACATCCACCAAATTATCAATTGGATCATAATCTACTTGTCTTTCCTCTGCGTGCTGGAGGTTTAACTCTAGACGTTTAATATCTTTCTCTTCAATTCCTTCTTCTGGGTTAAGAATAACTGCTTCAAAGTATAAGTCTTTCCCAGTGTCACGTTTTAATTTACGTAAAGCAGTGAAACGTCTATTACCATCAATAATTCGACCATCATTTAGCACAACGCCTGCTACTCTCTGACCAAAACTATTAATATTATTCTTAGTAGCATCTAAAGCCGAGGGATTAGACTGGTAAATGAACGCCTCAAGGATCGAATTGTATGTTTCTAAGTCTTCTTTAATAAGAGCATTACCGTTGGAAATATGTTCACTAATATAAGTGGCAATACGTCCATTTTTTTCATTGTAATGACATAAATCTAATGGAATCTTATAAACCTTATAAGCTTTAGTCTCATTTCTAATGGTTAATTTACGTGCTGATTCTGTATCAGTGATTCTTGTGTTAATTAATTCATTTAATTTAATCGCCATTTTAATATATCTCCTCATAAAAAGTTTCTTTATCAATAAATAACTTATTTAATTCTTCAGAGTAATACATGTTTGTTTCCTTCGATAAATAGATTACTTTTCCAAGATCAATTTGCAAATTATATTTATCTTGTATCTCATCCTGTAAGACGTACATATTAATAGACTCGTATTCTTCAACGATGGATTGGATAAAGTCAATAAAGCTAATATCTTGGTCTGTTTTTAGGAATATACTTCCTACAGCTAAGTGAATAGTCTTTACTCTAGAGTCTGTCCATATGATTCGTTCATAGGATACTTCATCAAATCCAAATTGATCTAAATCATGAAGGAAGCCCCGTTTTCTCAAAGTATGAATAGTAAAATACTCCTCTTCCGGTGCAAATAAAAGCGCTTGTTCCCTGAAATCATGTAACATTTGTTTGGTGATACCTGCGCTTTCTAGCTTCTTAGCTGTAATATAAACATCCTTCTCGACCTTCACTATATCTAATGACCTTTCTAGTTCATACAAAGCTCTTAAAAATGATACGGTGCGATTAATATTGGTTCGATGATTAACAAAATAATCCTCTTTCAAAATTAAATTAGTAAAGTAACGGTCTACAGATTGAAACTCTCTTCTTATAACAAATTGACCTTTAATATGATAATCCACTTGTAATAAAGCATTATTATTTAAAAATTTATCATGAAAGTATTCGTCGATAGCTTTTCCTGTTAGTGCAAGCTTATCAATCATATAGATATCTTCTGTCAGCATGCTCCTTAACTTCTCTATATCATCATTAGTTAAAGGCATATAATCTACCCTAATCTCAGTTCCTACCAAGTAGTGAATATAATCGGTTTGTAATAAGGCTCTTAAAGATGTTTGTTTCAACCCGTAGTTTTCCTCCACAAATTGAGTAAAATCATCCAAAGATATTGGGGCTTGCTCATAAAACAAACCTTTTAGAAATTCATCCTTTGATACTTTACCAACTGAAAACTCAGGCATTCTAGTGTATTCAACATCGTCCAACTCTATTTTCTTCTTATAAAGATTATGCAGTTCATATCCAGTTTGAATACCTATTTCATTCATAAACTCTTCATAATCTTGATAAATTTTCATCATACTATAAATGCCAGTAGGTAATCCTAACATTTGCCTTAATTGTTCAATCGTTTTTTCATCTAAAGCATCTAAATCATAAAAACGAAATGAGTTACCTCTTTCACGTATTACTTTACTACTACGATCAACTAATCCTCTTACAGAAGTAATATCAAAAAGTAAATTCGCATGTTCTAGATTAGATTCAAATATATAGTTATTAGCTATTTCTACGAATTCGTAGTCTTTTATATTTTCTTTACCGTATTTAAAGGTTAAGTGTTCAAAAAACTCTAATTTGGAGGAATAACTAACTAGTATGTTTTCATAGTTAATGAAAAACTTATAATATTTACCAATTTTTTGTTTTTGCGAACTCTTAAAATCAAGTTCATCAAAATTATCAATCAAACTTTTACTTCCTTTTTTTAGGACTAAATTAATAAATCTGTAAACCTGTTGAGATTCACTAAACACATCCATAAAAAGGGCTTCTTCCCAGTCGAACTCAGTAAAGATATCTTCATAGAGTAAAACTTCTTCAATGACAGGTAGATTGTTAATGACTCGTTTTTCTTTTTGTCTAATTCTTTCACGACTTACATCAAACACATCACCAATTTCTTGAAGAGTCATATTATTCATTCTAGCTATAAGAATGTCCTTGTCTGCAAACTCATCTTGAAGAAATTCCTCTACTTTTTTATATTTTTTAGCGAACAGCATATCCTTAGTATAAATCAATTGTTTTTCTTCAAATTTTTTCAAAGTTTCCAATAACTCATTTTCATTTACTTCATGAGTATGGATATTGAAGTGGTTACTAATTTTCTCTTTTAGGTCACCCAGAGTCAGAAATTCTTTCGGTGCCAATTGATTAAATGCTTCATTTATAACATGAGTATATGAAGGTGTGGAAATATTCATTAGTTCTTCTTCAACTAATTCAAACGCTTCTTTAATTTTTGTTAACATTGCGTTTTTGGATGTACCTGTTAAAGAAGTTAGTGTTTCATTTGTTAAGGTTGGAATATCTAGATAATTAAAACCTAGTTCTCGTAGAGTTGTAATATTTCGAATTGAAATTCCTTTGGAGGCTAATTTAAATAAAGTAGTCTTAAATATATCCTCATCTACTAAATCTAATCTCTCGTTAATCTTTTCAACTAGAGCTGGTTTACTCTTATTCAATTTAACTACGTTTTCATTTCCAACCTGAAAATCATATAAGGTGAAATGATCATATACCAATTTTTGAATAGTTGGTAAGGCTAATCCATCATGTTCCAATAAAGTATACATACCATATGGATGATGTAAAAGTGTAGAAGGCATATCTATCTATCCCTCCTTAATAAATTTTGAATTCTATATCTTGTTTTTCTTTACGTTAAATAAAAACTTCCTACAATAAATTCTAACATGATCAGGGGAACTCTGATTGTTTTCGACAAAAATAGACAGTGGTAATTAGCCACTGCCTTGGAAGATAAAACTATTAGTTTTTAATGAAAGAAAAGATATCTAGCTGGTTTTTGTCTTGGACTTCTTCTTTCTGTTTAGTTGATCGAGTAGTTTTACCTTTCCTTGTTTTGCTTTCTTGTGCAATGATACTATTTAAAGTGTTTCCCATTTTTGTAACAAGGCCAACAACTAATGCATTCCCCATTGTAAAGTATCTAAATTTCTCTGGCATTCCTGAATTTGTCCAATCGTCAGGAAAATCATTAAGTCTTTCACATTCAATAGGAGTAAGTAATCGCAATTCACCTGTTTCAGGATCCCTTACAACGTGAGTACTTCTGTTTTTACTAGATTCACTCGTTAGCATTGTTCTACCAGGCTTGTCTAATGGATCTGGAAAAGCAACTGGTCCTTCTGCATACTGATATTTATGTCCAGTTGCTTTACTTACTCTATCTATCTTTTTAGCACCCTTCATATACGTCCATACACTCAAATCTTCTCCAAGATAGTATTTCTTATCTACATTGGTTTGAATAATTTCTCCAAGCGTTTTAGGAGGTATTGGTACCGGAATAGTCTCTTCTGTATATAACTTACTTTCTATCATGATTCCACTATTTCGAAATTGTAAAGTATATGTATTCGATACCTCTACAATGTCTTCATTTAATTCTGAATTAAATGGCGGATGTTTCTTTGAGTACTCCTTTTTAACTGGAAAACTGTCAGCAAAGAAACCTTTTCCATGTAGAACTTTCTCAAAAGACGATTTTTTTACACGTTTATAATATTTCGTAGACTCGTGGAATGCAAAAATAAACACTCTTCTTCTACGTTGTGCAAATCCATACTCCGCTGCATTAATTACTCTCCACTCAACTCCATAACCTAAATCGCGGAAAGTTGCTAACATAACAGCAAAATCACGTCCACGTCGTTTGGCAGGTGATTTTAAGAGACGATCCACATTTTCTAATAACACAAAAGGTGGACGTTTATCTTCAAGTATTCGTCGAATTTCCCAAAAAAGCACACCCTTTTTCCCTTCAATCCCATTAGCTCCAGTACGGGCAACAGAGTAATCTTGACAAGGAAAACCTCCGACTAATAGAGTATGGTCTGGTATGTCAGCTGTTTGAACAGTCGATATATCTTGATTAGAATGTATTCCTGTCATAAATTTACTGGAATAACAGTCGAAAGCATGCTGTACTTTTTTCCCGGGCTCCCATTGGTTAGCAAACAAAACTTCCCAATTGCCAGCTGCTTCCAGCCCTAAACGAAAACCTCCAACACCAGCAAAGAGTTCAATAACCGTTTTGTTCATTGCCTTTCCCCCAATATTAAAGCATTACGTGTCATAACTTGTCGATGCATGTCCATTATAAACACATTATACTATAATACCTAGAAAAGATTAAATAGGGAATAGGGGAAGGGGATAATTACCTAACGATTATATTTTTGATAATAGTTTTCTTTTTTAATCAATTTAATTTATTTATTAAAAAATCAGCAAGTCTCCACAATACCCTTGATGGTTAAATATTTACATACATTTCTAATAACAAGGTTTTACCTACAAAATAGATTCCTATTTAAATTCAAAATAACGACTGTTGAATATATTCTACCTTTTTGGATTTTTTATTAACTTTGAATGTCTCAGGAGCCTCTAGACCTATAATTACTATCGGCACAGTTAATATGTTTCTGAACGGATCTAGGTATTGAAGAAATTTCTCGTAAGTCCCTGTAGAACTATCAAAATTACCAGCTATTTTTAACTTTTTAGTGGCTGTTATAATTACACCTCCTTTTGTTTGGACTTTTTTTTCTACATGATTCAATTCACTTGCAAGTACTGGCTTTATTAAATTCCATGCAACAGCTTCACCATGGTTAAATGCTACTTCAACTGAAATGTTTACCTTTGCAAAATCGAGTGTCCACCAGTGACTCTTACCCGTTGGTTTATAAGAAGAACTATTGAATATAGGACTTTGTCGATTCCATCCCATAGACACTAACCTTTCGTCTATTAAATAATTTATTGATTCAGATATACTTTTTTTGGTCGAGCGCAAATTATTCTTAAAATGAGTTAT
Source organism: Bacillus sp. AK128 (assembly GCF_053903075.1). NCBI lineage: Bacteria > Bacillati > Bacillota > Bacilli > Caryophanales > Bacillaceae > Bacillus > Bacillus sp. AK128. The sequence goes on from NZ_CP096379.1 coordinate 3,880,226, forward strand.
TAAGTCTTCTTCCGTAATACTATCTAGTGCATTTTTGATATCAGTCCATTCCCTATTGAACTCTTCCTCTTTTGAAAATAATTCTTCTCCGTAGCGGAAGGAGTGTGTTTGATATTTCACTAATCTACCTCCTTTAATAAACCACTGCTTACTTAACTGATAAGTAATAAAATAAACCTATTACTAATGCGTCCGACGTATTAATAGGAACTAGTTCATTAATTTATAATCTTTACATATAAAGCATAAGATATTTATTAAGAGTAATTGGAAATAAAAAAAGACTGCACCGTAGCAGTCTTTCGAGGATAGAATAGGAGTTAAATAACATTTTCCCTCACTTTATTAATTACAAAATAAACCAATGACATTTCTAAACACTATTGATGGTCGTTTTAATAACAAATCTTCATCTACAAAAAGTTCTTGTTGATCCTTCTTAATTTTAATCTTTTTTTCTTCTTTCATAATACTTATTTCAAAGTCCATGATAGAAAGCTTGATAATGCTTGAAGCTTTATCTATATCAAAATCATCCAGCTCAATGCTTACTGCATTAGATATCCTACGAAGCATCCTCCAAATATTAGTCTCTTGAGCACTTCTCATGTAAAGCTCTGGTAACTCTTTTGCTTCTTTTAACTGGTTAATTGTTGTCATTGAATTAGATGCTATTCCATACTTCACAGGTTTTATAACTTGATTAGTATTCTCCCAGCCTTGTACATAGAATAATGTACTTCCGTTCTCTGACGTAACTTCTTCAATTTTTCCATAATCCATAATTCCGTTCGAAATTGCTACCCCGATAGTAACATACAATGCAATATATTTAGCCTCTTGCCAACCTTTCTTTAGACTATTAGAAGATATTCTAAAGAATTTTTTTTCAATAAACTCTTTGTATTCTTCCAGAGTTGATACTGTTCCTATTAACACTTTTTCATCATGAGATAATTCCCAATCCTCTTTTGCACCACGAGGTAGTATTCCTTCTATTTGTAATTCTTCCGGACTCTTTTCTATTAACCTTTTCACAAACTGTTCTACTAAGTCAGTTGCTTGAGGTAGAAACGGCAAGCCTCCTATATTTACTTGATTAATGCTTTCATACAGTGGATGCTCTTTGTACTTTTCTATCTCCTTCCATGGAAATAGAACATATGCTCCAAATGCAGTCCTTTCATATGGACCATTATTCTTATATACTATGGAATCACGATACCGGTGCATTGTGTTAATATCATCTTCAACTGGACCAGGTGTTTTATATTTCGAATGGTAACTGCCATCCTCTTGAGCATAATCCACTCTATACTTAGCATCGAATATATAATTATAAGTAAAGTTTTTACCTTTTTTTGATATGGAAAGCATAGTATCAGGTTTCTGATTAATTGTTGGTAATCCTGTTTCATGTTTTTGAAAAGAAAGGATAATACGCTCCTTTGTAATTGGATGCTCAAATATCCTTTCTGCCTTCTGACTTGTATCTAAATTTACAAAAAGACCACTTCGGTTAACTTTAATGATATCTTGACTTATCATAGTATAGTTTCGTTCTAAGATTTGCCCTAGTTTTAAGAAAGTCCAATACTCATATAAAGTCGCAACGTCCTTAACAGACATATGATAAATCTTGGATTGTAACATGAGTCCCTTTGTCACAGTTAAGTAGATTTTAAATGCATCACGATAACCAAGTGCCATTTGCATGACTATGCTCATGACTGATCGATCTAATCGACTAACTTGGTACCAAAATGGATTCTTTATTTTTCTTTTTAAAGTTGCATTCATGTCAGTAAGACCTTTGATAATCTCATGGTCAGGTTCCTGTTTCCAATGCTTATTGAGATTATAAATCGTATTAATTAAGTCTTCAATTTTTTCTGTCAGTCGCTTAATCATCCACTTCACATATTGATTCTCGAGGGTATCGTACAAAAGCTCTTTCTTTATGTTAATTCCCTCTTTGGGCATGACTGTTTTTCCCTGAATGGAAATTCCATTTTGCACCTCAACAAAATTACCTTTCTTTTGAAGATATTTCCGTGTATAGGAATTCATTTTTCTTAGCTGATCTCCTCTGACATTCACATATACGGTATTCAACTTATGGTGAGGCTGTTGCTCTATCCTATTAATTGCTTGGATGAACTGCTGAAAGTGTCTTGATATTAAGCGATAGAATTCTGTAAGACTAGGTGTTCCGTCAAGCTTGATATTAGCTCCAAGGTATGTTTTTCGAATGAAATGAAATGCTAAATTGTAAATTTCATCATTTACTTCACTCATCAGCTGCCAATAATCTTGACGGTAATCAAGCTTAACTGGGAAAATTTCCAAATCTACTTTTAATACTGTTTTTCCAGCATTTTTAATCTCAAATGTAGAGTAGCCAATCTCATTTTGGAACTCGAGATTTCCCATTAGCACAGGTATACCAGCCAAATCAGATGTTGTAATTGCATTTCGGAGGGCTTTATGTTCATGATAAAACTCAAGAAGTTGTCGTTGCTTAGGTATAACAATGATTTGGTAAACTCCATTTTCAAAAAAGATTGGCTTAACCTTCAGATTGTTCGTTAATTCATCTGTATCAATATTGTATAGTAGAGTTGATCGTAATGTAGGTCCTACAGCTATGAAATCCATAATGTCATGAGAATTGATTTTTCTGTATTGTTTAAGACTTTCATAGTGATGATGATATGGCCTACCTTTTATGACAAGTGAAATTTCATCAGTGTCTATTTTTACAAGCTCTATATCTCTACGAAATCCAGAAGGACGTGAAACCATCGTATTCTAACCTCCTGAGCATCTCAGACACCTTAGAAGTACTCATTGGATAATTAGTATCGCGTATAGTGTCTTCAACGTCTTGAATATTGAATACCCCGCCCGTAAAATACTTGTAAAGGCTCATTAATAAGGTGTCCACTCTCTCATCACTTCCTGAAATTCTGGGAAGAATTTTTTGTAAAATACAATGATCCAGTGCTTTTTCAAAGCTCATTAAATTACTAATTTCGTTATAGTTCATATAAAAACTAATTTCATCCCGTACACGATAGCCAAAATGAACATTCATTGGTATTAATATTTTGTTGATGTTCTCCAGTTCTTGTGTAACCCTTACAACTAAATCCTCATTCTCTAAGTATAAATCTTTTAAGTGTAGATACTTTGATTGGAACATACCATTTGGAACCTCTATAGGGTCTAATGTTTCTAAATCTCCAAGGAATGATATGTTGGTGAGCTCCACACGATTATATTCAATTGTACTAGCACGATCTAAAACTCTCTTACTAAAAGGGTGAGTGGTTTCATCCATATTAACTGTTCCAATTATATATACATTGGATGGTAGCTTTATTTCTCTCTTTGCCACTTCTTCTGATAATAAAGATGAGGAAACTATCTTCCCATTCTTCCATTTCCGGCTCTCCATTACACTCAATATATCGCTAAAATAGTGCTCGACTCTAGCGAGGTTCATTTCATCAAGTAACACAAAAAAAGGCTTGTCAGGATTTATCTCTGCTTGTTGAAGAACAACTGTTAATGGTCCCGGTATAAAATCGCCCTTGATATCTATATATCCTAATAAATCTGATCCGTCATTCCAATCAGGGCGGATGGAAATCAACTTAAATTGTCCGTTTTCTTCCGTTGCACCTACACTTTCTGCCAACCACTGAATGATTTTAGTTTTCCCGGTACCAGATATTCCTGATAGTATAACAAAAGGCTTTGTCTTAATGCATAAAAACAAGTTCATAACTTCTTCTTTTGTGTAGTTAAATCCCTTTTTCTTTATATATGTGTATATATGATCAATGACTTCTCTTTGAGATAAAGTTGATCTTGGCTTTTCTTTTATCGTTATTGGGTTAGTTCCATCTAGTAATTTCTTAGAAAATTGATAGCCTTCTTCTGTAATCTCAAAAATTGTAGAAGAACTCATCACTGAACTACCCACTATTCCTAAATCCCCTACAAAACTAGTTCCCCTATAAGAGTTTGGAAGATCCATTGCCTTTATCCAATCCACGCCAACACGTTGCTTCCAGTTTGCTCCAGTTGCCTTAATAAACTTTCTAGGGTCTTCCTCCTCAAAAAACTCTCTATCTACTACTCCATATCCTAAGAGACCTTTACTTCCCGAATATGCCACAATGTAATCACCGACGGAGATTTGCTGAATTAAATTTATATGTTTTGTAACGGACGGGCTAGCTTCTCGTCCGTACTCATATTGCATGGCTGCCACACCTAGTTCTTTTGATTTTTCCCAAACATAAGGTTCATTTGCATAAAAGACGTTAAACAACCAATACTTTGGGCTTTTCTCTGTATCAGTATCATTTTTTATAGGTCCTTTCGTAATTTTTTGGTAGAACCATTCTAATTCTGAGATGGTGTTTGCCATCTCAGTAGTAAAGTTATCGTGACTTAGAACTATTCCTTTTGAAAAAACCTTCCCAATTCTTACCCAGTTTTTATTATCACTATCTAGATATTCTTTAATAGTCTGTTGCATTTCGTTGTTTGTTAAATAGTCTTCTAACGTCCAATACTCTAAAAATTCTTCATCTTTATTATCTCTTGTCCATATTTTATACTGTGAACTATCAATCTCGTTCTCTTTAATCCATTCTTGTATATGATATATCCAACTATTATGTATCTTTCGCTGTTCAATTAGTTTTTCGTTTTTATATCCATGCCATTCAAAATAGACTCGTAAATTGTCACTACTAATCATTGCAGCAATGCAAGAAGGTAAATCTTGCAAATGCTTGCCCTTAATTCTGGACCAAAACCTTTTACTCAAATTCCCGCTGTTCTGCCAATTTTCTGTGTTCTCGACAACTAAACTATGGTTACCAGATTTTTTAGTAGCCTCTTGCACAATTTCCTTCCATTGAGTCCAAGCAGATACGTAATCGTTTTTTACTTGCTTAGAACCTTCTGTACCTACACGATAAATAAAGTTGTTACGATCAAATACTTCAAATGAATGATTTTTTATTTTCATATATAAATTTCAACCTTTCTCGTGAGTATAAAATTTAATGAATTATTTCAGTCTATTAATAAAATACCACAATATGGATAACAGTGTTGCTAACGTACACTATTTATTTTTCTTCGATTTTTATTGAACATGGACCCTGTTTAACATTAAGAATGGATTTCAGTAGGATAGTAAATGAGGTAGAAAGGCAGTAGCATCAGGGGCTGAAAGTGATAGCACTCTATCGGTCTTTTTTTAGCATTTACTTATTTAATTGATTGAAGGGCTTATAAACTATGCCTAACAAGGAGTGGGAGGGGCTTATAATAAGTCATATAAGGAAAAATGCATTAGGGAAATCAGGTAATAACAATTATAAATTCAAATAAAAGAATGTTAAAAGGATGATTAACATTCTTTTACTTATTAATTACTTTAAAAAAGTTCTTGGCCTGCCGTTATTCCTTGTGCTTTCCATGTAGTTAAAACCAGGTTATACTTGTTTCCTTTTGCATCATTCATACTATTAATTGAATCAATAATTTTATAGAGTTCATTTGTGAAGCCATCCGAAACCAACACTGCCTGAAAAGGAGTTAGACCATCATCTACACATCCATCCCAGTACATTCTAAGCTGATGAATAGCTTTAATTGTTGCTTTTGCTTTTTTTCCTTCAAACAAATATAACTTTGATCCATCAAATACTTTCAAGTCAACAGCTACAGGAGTTCCAGATTTTTTGTACACTTTAAATTCCCTAACAATACTGGCATCAGGATGGCTATTGTGTTTCTTTTTTTGAATCTCCAGTTGATCAACCCAATCTTTTTCACTACACTGGTTATTAAGCTTTTTCGGAGGTTCGTTTATCAAGAGTCTTAGCCACTCATAAACTTTTGCTATAGTATTATCCGCAACACGGATACCATTTTTCGCTGTTTTTCCTATTGGTAATAACTTCTCATTATTAGAGGTTATGTCCAATATAGCCAGAAAGTTATTCTGTGATGGGTGTTTTTCCTTGTCCCATATTTTTGTTATTAAGCCTGATTCAAAGACACGTCCGTTAATTCTGACTTCTACACCTGAACATCTTTGATTTGGATGATAAAACTCATGACCATCATTATGATCTACCATTTCTCCGATGTGATAATGAACTTCAACTTGCTCTTCTTTTTTATCATCTAAATAAATTGTCTTGACACCATTATATAGAGTCTGTCCCCAATTCGGTCTTATTGCTTTTACTCTCTCACTATACTTTAAAGCTTTTGATTCAATAGTAATTGTCATCTGAGAAGATGAAATGGCTCCGGAATAAACATATCCAAAGTAATTCTTTAATGAAATGAGGCAGTCTATAGGTTCTGTTTTTTTATTTACTTTATAACAAGCAGTGTAAAGTAAAGATTCACTAATCTCAAAGGAAGTTACAGTTCCATGAGGAAAGTTACCTACCCATTGACCATTTGTTTCAGAAGTGTAATGAATCGGTTGATTGTTCGTGTAAGGTGCTTCAGTATAGTAGAAACTATTATTTTTCCAATCTGATTCTGATCGAGTATACACACTCCATGCATTATTTTCAGGATTCGCTCCAGCCAAAGCTGCTTTATAACCATAACCGTAGTAATTGATAAAAGATTTTGGAGAATCATTAAAACCAATTACTAATGTTTTAGCCAAATCCATCCCTGTTCCGTAATCATGTAATGAAACCTTGAACTTAGGGTATTTCTCTGGTGCACTAAAACTTGGTTCTATCTCCAAAACTACATTTGGATTTCGAACCTTACCAATAATAAAATTACCCAAAATGTTATCAAGAAGCTCACTAAAGATTTGTTTGAGATTATCATAGTTTCCTCCTAACCCAAGCCAAAGTGTCTCGTTATTAGGACGGATATCACATACAGACGTCCCATGGTGATTTTTTGAAATTACTGTTGCTACAACCATATTTCTCTCCCCGTTCTATTCTTTATTTTATTAATTACTTCAACTGTGCTAATATTTTTCTGCTTTCCTGCATTTTTGTAAGAATGCTAATATATACACAAAACTTTTAGATTGAAGAACTCTTAGTTTAGTATTTGTTACCTACTAAACTACTTATAAATCAATATAATTTCGTGAAAAAGCTTCTTAGGAATCAACTTTAATTGCTACTTTTTTCGTTGCTTTATCAATTTTCTCACCAATTCTTCTACCTTATTTACCAAAAAGACTTCCAATCTTCGTTGCTACATCTTCAATACGAAGGCCTTTATACTCGACGTTTAAATTGTTCTTTGGCAGCTTGAACATTAATTTCCCTCCTATCTTTTAGAATTTAAACCTTTGGTGATTGCTAGTATGTTATTATCACTGTTATCAAATCACCATTTAAGGTAACAACACTACATCACCCATTCTGACCAGATTGATCTTTTTTAAACATCAAAAATAAAATTATTTTAATCAGCCCCAAGTAGAGCTTTTTGAATCATTACTTATTTACAAAAAAATAATAGAGCCTACTAAGTAATTTTTTACTCAATAGGCTCTAAAAAGTGATTTAAAATATATTATTATAAACGATCCATTTTCTTTTTAATCTCAATTTCTAATCCTAAACAATCCAAAGTCTTCAATAAGGTATCAATAGTATAGTTTGACCCACTTGTTACTCTGGAAAGTTGGGTATAACTAAAATCCTCAATCGTTTCGGCTGCTTGACGATAAGTTAAATTTTTATCTTTTAATTGATTTCTTACAACATCAGCTATTTTCCTTTTAGGTATTTGTAAAACTAAAAATTCCTTCTGCAGTTCCTTTGAAAGTTCATAATTATTCATGATTAGTTCTCCTTTCAGAGATATAAAACTAAACCTGATTCTCTTTTAGTTATTTCTAATGTATATATTTTGACTATTTACATTTGATCTCTCATTCCAACTATTATTAATCCTCAAGTTCCTACATAGTTTCCAAAACGGATCCTTAAAGTTAGGGCAATTTTAAAGACTAAAAACATCCTATTTATTTAATCATTTGTTAGTGAGTATATAGTTTAAGTTTCTACTAAACCCAATTTATTTTTATGTGTTCTTTTCTATTAATTAAATCTTTTATAACCTTTTCAAGTAAATTTGCTTAATAAGATGATAATAAAGTTAGATGTATCTTTCTGAATGATTCCAAAACTCTCATTTACGTCTAGTTGACACTAAACTCTCCTTTTAATATTTCCAATAGCAGAAAACATTATATCTTAATCTTTAAAATTTATTCTCATACTTTAATTAATTATTTAGGAGGGAGAGTTGAGAAAAACAGATTGTTCTTCTCAACTAATTAATTTATAAGTTAATAATCTCTATTTTTTCAAAGACAAATTCTGTGTCCGTTTCTCTAATATATATTTTATATTCTCTATCCATGAAATGAAAAGAAATATGCCAATAGTCTGCATTTATCCTTTCAACTAGATCCCCATCTTCAGATGAAACTATCATTTCTGGTTCACTTAAACCATAAACATCAATTGCATCAACTATTCTTAAGATATCACTCCCTCCCTTTTGATATAGACTTTCAACTTTAGCAAGAAAGCCATTTTCTAATCTTACCCTGTTAAACTTCATCTCAAAGTAATCCCCCTAAATTAATTCATCAAAGTATTATATAAACTAGTAATTAATACTTTCCAAACATATTCTGTTTTAAAATTACATATTCCTTCTAACCTCCAAAAGCTTACAATAATCGCTAAATTATTGCTCTTTCTGTTTAAGTGCTCCCAATATATTAAGTACTCTATAAAATTTGAAGTGCTTATGTTATAGGGGACTATGTAGCAATAAAGGACACATTCCCGTCACGTCGTTACATAATACTGTTAATCGAAGAGTAACAGTAACTATATATGGTATAATTTTCTAAAATATTTTTAAACTTGGAGGTTCGAATGAATAATAACTTGTTATACTTTCCTAATATTTCAATACCTAAGACACCATGGTTATATAAAACCTTGCTTTATTGGGATTCTATTGGAGTTATATCCCCTGAACATTATATGAAATCTCCTGATAGATTTGAACAGCATATGGGACCACTATTGGAATCTGGCCTAGTGAAACCATTAATGCCTCTTCATCAAATAAAAAATTTACCTTTATTCAAAGAAAAATTTCTATACTATTTGGATAATAATTACACTGGAATTAAGGGCGTGAATTCTAGTTATTCCGTAAGGATTCATTTTGAAAAAATGGATAGTATAGGCTCAGAACTTATAAGAAGAGGGTTCGCTAAACGTACCAATCACTGGGAGTGGTTACTCGTGAAGAGAGACGTCGGTAATCTATATATGTCTTACCTTGCTACTGTTTTGGCAAAATTAAATGATTTTACTCCCATAACCAATAGCGCATTGAACTTAAATATTCATACCGAAAGGTTTAAAAGGGTTGACAATCATGCGATTCATTATAATGCTATTCGTAATATAATTGTTGATTCCATCTTTCCAGTACCACTAGAAGTTGAAAATGTTTGGGATTTAATTAGATTTAAAGAAAAACATGAAGTTTCTTTGAGAGCATTCAGAACGAAGATAGAAGAAGAAATTCCGAAAATTTTAAGTGTACCAATTGATAAGAGAGAAAACTTAATACAAGAATTCACAAGGTCTATGAATGAAGAAAAGAGAGAATTATCAGAGAGATTTCATAGTAAATGGAGAGGTATAGGAGGTGCAACATTTATATATTCTATACATGGTTTAAGTATTGTTGATTCCTACATTAATAATAACTTTATTCAAATGTCTGTAGCTGCTTTGAATTTTATAAGAGATATGAACAATACTTATAAACAAACTGATATACCAATCGATTCAATGTATTATACATTAATGGCGGAAGATAGATTCGTAAATAATAAAAACAAAGCTGGCCAAAACTTGGACAAAGAGATTATTATTTTATAATTAAATATTTAGCAATGTTCCTGTTTCTATATAACTCTATAAAGGATTGAATATATAACTTCATAATAAAGGTGATTATTCCATAATTCAAAAAGCTATCCAACCTCTTTTTTAGAGTAAAAAATAACATAATCGACTGGGGGTGAACCACTGGCTTTGCTTAACTGTAAGATAATTAAATTTTTAAATATACTTTTTACATAGAGTACAAAAACGACACTCACTAATAGAGTGTCGTTTAATCCAATTTTCCGCAAACTACTCTACTTAAACTCCCTTAGATATAAGAGGAGAGAACTTTGTCCTTTCTGTCATCTTCGTAAATTCTTTTTTACTTTTATAGTCTAAGAAATATTATGGAGATTATTTCATATAACTTTATTCTTTTGTCTGCCTTCTCTCAAAATGCCTATGTAGACGATATTCACAAATCTCCTTGGTCCATTTATATATTATGTCTTCATGTTGCTGTTTCACATTCAAAGAGAGATCAAAATAATTATTTTCAAAAGTAGAGTTTCCTCCCCATTTACTCATCGGCATTCTGGAAATAAGTCTACTAACCTTTTTCTGATCATATTCCCATAAGGTCATTGACTCTTTGTCTGAGAAATCAATTCGTTTGCGGTATTCTTTTTCTGTTAGGTAGTGGTGAAAAAATGGCGCTACTTCTTCTGGAGTAATGGGTTTGAACCAAGTTTTCTTACCTCTCCTTAACATAGCTGCTAAAACTACCATTTTATAACTCTTTGTCATAATTGTCTTTTCAACTTCAATTAGCCAATCTCTATACTCATTGTAGGCTTCAATTTCTTCATCAGACAGTTCGTCAGCCCAATCCAAAAATGCAATAAATGTCTTAAATTCCTACTTGTATTCATTTACGTCAATTGTTCCTTTTAAATGTAGCTCAAGATATGTTGGTCTTCTGCCAATCTCCTCTTTCAATTGGCGATAGTTTGCTAATAACTTGTCCTTTCTAGGCTGGTGCTTCTTAGAAAGTTCTTCAAGTAAATTTATCACACGTAAGTCTACATCAAAAGTACAATTCTCAGGTACTTGAGGAATGAACGGTCTATTTTCACCCTTTTTATCACTTGGTGATAGATCGAATAGACTTAGCTTATTATCTGCATTACGATAGTTACCAATTAAATCAATAATCACACATTTTTCTTTAATAGGATGTAGGCGTAGTCCTCGTCCTACTTGCTGTGTAAAAATAGTTAATGATTCTGTTGGTCGTACAAATAATAATGTATCTACAGACGGGATATCGACACCTTCGTTAAATAAATCAACGGTGAAAATGATATCGATTTCTGCCTTGGATAATTGATCTATAGCTTGCTTTCTAGAAGTATTTGATTGAGAATGAAGTGCTACTGAACGATACCCTTTTCGCAGAAAATATTGTGATAAAAACTCTGCTTGGCGAATAGATGAACAGAAACCCAATGTACGGGTTTGCTTATTAGATACCCAAGCTTCTAGCACCTTCTCAGCCATATCTTTTTTTAATTGGACAGCTAAAAGCTCTTCTGCATCATAATATTTCCCTAGCCAGGTGATTTTCGAGTAATCGGTCTCATCGTATACACCAACATAATGAAACGGAGCTAGCCAATGACGTTCTATGGCTTCCATAAAATCAATTCGGTAGGCTACATTTCCTTCACATATCGCATATACATCTTTACTATCATTCCGATCCGGTGTGGCTGTAATCCCTAACAAAAAAGAAGGTTGAAAATAATCTAGTACACGTTGATAGGATTGTGCAGCAGCGTGATGAAACTCGTCGATCACGATGAGATCGAATTCATCTCGTTGAAAAACTTCTAAATGCCTCTTTCTACTTAACGTCTGGATAGAGGCAAAGATCACCTCTGCACCTGGATCTTTTTCTGTTCCATTGTAGATACCGTAAGCCTTGTTAGGATCTACTTTTTGAAATGAAAGTTTAGCCTGGTTCAATATCTCTTCCCTGTGGGCTACAAATAAGATACGCCTAAATCGCTGAGAGAAAAAACCAGCCAAGTAAGTTTTACCAAGTCCTGTTGCCATTACTACCATTGCTTTGTTATAGCCCTCTTCTACTGTTGATTCTAGTTGTTCCAGAGCTTCAATTTGAGCGAACCTCGGATTGATAACATCATAAGGAGATGGTTCCTCAGCAATTCTATCAGGTTGAGGTTCCTCTTGGGTTGGGGTAAACATAATATTTATTTCTTCCTGCTTCGTCATTTTATGATGCAAATGAGGGTTACTCACGTGAAAGGATTCATAATCCTTTTGGTAAAGCTTAACCGTTTCATCATTTATCGAAATGGTTTGATCGGAATAAAAGAGTTCAATAAATTGCCTCAATGCTAATTCAAATGTTTCTTCATTTGTTGTTTCTTTTAACAAAACATTCCACTCTACACCCCTTGTTAATGCAGAGTTAGACAAGTTAGATGACCCAATGATTAACGTCCCATTATCTTTATACTGAAACATATAAGCCTTTGGATGGAAGGCAACACCATAACTCTTCCAAAGTCTTAACTCAATTCCTGAATGGATATTATGCAATTTTTCAATTGCCTCCGGCTGAGTAATGTATAGGTAATCCCCTGTACAAACCTTTATTTCAGCTCCACGAGTAACCGCTTCTCTTAGTGGCTCCTCCAAGAGCTGTACCCCGGACTTCATTAAGAAGGAACTTAGTATATATATAGAAGAGGCTTCTTGAATTCTAACCTTTAACTCTTCGATCAAATTACTCGTGATTAACTGGGTATTACTCATCACTAACCTCAATTAGTAAAACCTTGTCCTTAAATCCACCTCTATCCATTTCTTTCTGTTCTCTTATTCTTTCAATTTCAGCTATAGTAGTGCCGTGATACTGAGCCATCGCATGCATAACTTCTAGTAGATCTGCTAATTCCTCTACTACTTCCTTTTGGTCTGTAGCATTTAAATATTCTCCTAGTTCCTCTTCTGCTTTCTTATTTAATTCAATTATGTATTCTTCATCATTAAGAATTTTTGTGGTGAAAGACTTTCCTGTCTTTTCAATAACCTCTGGAATTAAATCTCTTACAAGCTTGTTATATACTGGCATCTTAGATCTCCTCTTGATTAATAGATTCTTTTATCTGGTATAACCCCTCTAACACCACCACGAGGATTTTCTAAATCTCCCTTATAACGTGGAATTAAATGCACATGAACATGGAAAATAGTCTGCCCAGCTGTTTCTCCACAGTTTATTCCAATGTTAAAACCATCTGGCGTAAATTGTTTATCTAACAAATCTTTACCTCTATATAAAAGTTCATCAATGGCTAATCTTTCTTCACTAGTTAAATCGAAGTAGTTAGCAATATGTCGTTTAGGAATGATTAATAGATGTCCATTTGAGACCGGATATTTATCATAGATAGCAAATGCTAGTTCATTCTCTAGGATTTTTTCTGTTATTGAGCAGAATGGGCATGTCATAAATCTAACCTCGTTCCTAAATAATTGGAAATATACTTACAAATTGATTTTATCAAAAAAAGTATGTCGAGGTGACATACTTTTTGATTAATTATTGTTTCATTAAACTATTAGAGCAAAAAATAAAACTCTTTAATTTTACCAGCCATTGATTTTCTTCTTAACTCCAAGAATTCATCATATCTGTTATAGTCCATATCAAATATTTCTACTGGTATACTGTTTTGCTTAAGGTTGTCCATAAGTACATTAATATCTTTGATCTCACCGTACCTATTACTGTCTGAATTGATTTGTTCCTTAACTTTTTCCATATAAACATTAGGAGCTTGGTCTTTAATCGTAATATTAATTTCTTGCTGTGTGTATGCGTAATTGGCAATCTGATTATACTGACCTCTATTGTTGTATCCATTTTTCTGCAAATATTTTTTAGGAAAAATATGGTGTATATCTCCACGTTCTTCTATTAGATGTTTAACCTCTACTTCTTTAGATAAAAACCCTTTATCTCCACTCTTAATTTGAGCCATTAAATATAGATTAAAATATGGACTACTTGCAACAGAGGTATTTAATCGAGTAACCAATATATTGTTCCAGAATGCATCTGAAAGCTCTCCCTCTTCAATGTTTTTAACATAATTTTGTGGATCTGACGAATTATTAAATCTTCTTACATCAAATTCGAACATTGATTCAGGTGATCCAGAATAACGTCCTGTTAGCATCGATAACACTAGCCATTTACGTACTGTTTTATTTACGATAGCCTGGTCAACCTTCTTATCCTTCAGCAATAAATATAATACATAACCAAAATTCAGTGTATTTTGGGAACGTATAAGACTCTTATTAATAATCCCTGCTGACTTAACAATCATTAAGTATCTCTTAAAGTTTGTTTCATTGACGAATGAAAGTACACCTTCTTCTAAAGTTTTAAAAGAAGCTTCAGCAATTTCTTCTTTATATTCTCTAGTCTCAAAGTCTCTTCCAGATAATAAACTCACCAGGTTGGAAAGCCTTCCCCTGTAAAACTTAGAGGTAAAGGCCACACGAAGTAAATCAGAGTAATCAGGTATAAAAAGAGACTCATTATGATCTTTTATCCATTTAATTTTGTTAAAATAATCAGTTATTGCAAATTCCGTATCGTTTGATGCAATTGTAGAATAATCAGCTGGATTTTTGGCTAAGTGACAGAAGTAATCTATTGTCTTTCGAATGTGTACACCATTGTAATTTTCATTTACAGCAATCTTTGACATAGCAAAGTCAGCTTGACTTAAAACTACACCTTGGGAGTTTATTCGGATAAAAATCTCTGTTACCGTTTCTATGTCTAGTTCATGTGAGAGTTCAATTATACCTAAATTACTATTCCGAATATGTAATAATTTATTTATGATCTCCCCAATACTGTTTTGGTCTTGAATATTATTACTCTGACAATAACTATTTACAAAACCAAACATGTTAAATCCACTTTTAAATACACTAGAGATGTCGCTGATCCACTCAACATCTTTTTGAATTGCTGGGTTAGTAACTTCAAATTTCTCTTCTTTAGGATTGAAAGCAATACGAATTTTTTTCTTTTTATAATCTGAACCAACAACTTCTTCTCCTAATAACGCTGCAGTCATAGCAGTAATTCTTTGCTGTCCATCTATCAATATTTTCTTCCCCATTGATTGTGTTCCATCTTTTAGCTTCGTATCTGGGTTTCTCCAAGTAATAATATAACCAACTGGAAACCCTTGATATAGTGAGTCCATTAGATCTCTGACTTTACTTGAATCCCATACAAAAGGTCTTTGTATTTCTGGAATTGCTATTTCACCAGCTTTAATCCATCCTAAAATTATATCTATTGAACCATTATTAACAATATATTTTGCCATAGATAACACCACCTTTAATTTGAGCTTCACACCTTCTACATGATCATTAGTAATTTGTTTATTTCTAAAAATTAGCAGATATTAATTTTATTTCGACAATTAATTCAAATTCCCTCCAATAAAAAAACATGTACCTTTTTTGTAATAGAGTACATGTTAAATTCTTTTAACTTAGAGTGCTAATTATCCATTTTTTAATCACAAGAGTAGTTTTTACTTTAGATATACTTTGAAATCCATATAAAGATTAATGTTTTTATATTATTCATAATAACAATAACAATAAACCCGATATACAAGGGAACAATTTCCTATCGATGTTGGCGTAAAGTCACATGGATGCAATTTATAAACCAATGGAAATGTAATATCACTTTTGATTCCAATTCCTAGCCCCTTATATTAATACGTTTTACATGCTTTTAAATAAAAGTCAAATTTTTGTGCTGCATCTTCAATAGAACCTAATGCATAATAACCCTCTTTAGCATTTCCAACGCAAGAAATTAATGGAGAGGAAAGAAACTCTAACATGAATTGTATCTCATTTAAATCAGGAGGAGTATCGAATTTATCATTATTTTTCAACAGTAAATAGATTTCACGAGCTTGTACAATTCCTTTAGTAAAAGGATCGCTACTTTGCTCTGATAAACATTCTAATATTGCCTGAAGCAACAATCCTTCTCTAGTTATTTTATTACGGTCTTCTTCCAGAACTGTTAAGTCTACTAATCCTTTTTGTTCAAATATCTTTTTATAGGAATCTGATTTTAATGGCACTTCAATATGAAGTCTAATTAATGTTCCCAAAGAGTCAACATCAATGAGAACTACATCTCGATTTATTGCTCGATCAATCAATCGATTTCCTTGGAATTTTGTACCCACTATCACAGCATAATTTGCTCCATGATTGTTTTTATGTTCAACAATAGTATCAAAATCAATTGAACTTTCTGAAACAACACTATGATATGTTGATTTCGCATCTACTGTTACAGAGTATGCAAATTTAGGGGCTGTTGGTGCATTTAGAAGAATGTCCGTTTTTCCTGCACCACCTAGATGTTCAACTTTAAACCCTAATAATCTAAATGCCACCTCTAAAGCTTTTTCAAAACGCTCAGGATTTGTTGAATCTTTAGATGCTAACCTTATTTCATTTAAACAGTTATCCACATAACTAGGATTCTCATATTCTATCTTAGAATTATTCGTTTGTGATTTTTCTATTGTATTTACTGAAATATGATCTTTTATTAAATCATAGAAGTTACATCCACGGTTTGTTAGCCCATATAATTCAGTGCCAATCTCCTGTACTAAATTAGCTGTCTTTAGAATATGTAACCTTTTGCGGAGTTCTGTATGGTCTTGATATGAAAAATTATAAGAAACTTTTCCTCTTGCAGAAAGTTCCTTAAGGCTTAAATCTCCTTGATTAAGTTCTGCAAGTATTTCAAATACATAGTTGAATTTGTGATTAACACAGCATGCAAAATCTAATTCAAAATTATCGGTTGGAAACTTCCTTCCCAAGCTAGTTGTTTGGAACTGTGTCTTAGTTTTTCTTTCAATAAAACCTAGATTTGAGAGGGTAGTTAATAGTGCGTTAACCGAGCTTTCCTTAATACCGTAAGTTTCATTAGAATAATTTTTTATAGTTCTAATATCTGTTGGATTAGCCATTAGTAATAAATAGGCATAAACAGTGTCATGCATTGCATAAACATTTCCAGGAAGATATCCAAAGCCGTTTTTCCTTTTTAACTTTTCTTCAGAAGATAATTCACATAGCTCTAATGCCCACTCTGATATATGTACTTCTGCTTCATTGATAGTACTATCGAGTTCAACTTCAATATTTTCATGATTAAAGTAACCTACTAAGTTTAGAAATTTCTCACCCATATCAGTAATGCTATAGGTAAAAGAAAAATCTTCATACTTGACAAGGTCTAGATCCCTTAGCCAACCTAATCTATTATGTATTTCGGATTTCTCTTTCCAGGGCAATTTATAATCATTTCTCGCAATATCTCTTATTTCTTGGATCTGAGCAGTTTTTTTAGATAAAATATGAAGAATCTCGGAAAAAAATCTAATATTAGCATTTAAAATAGCAGCTAAATAAAAATTATCTTCTGTTTCTAGCCACTTCGAAATTTCTTCTGACATTTCCCATTCGCCATTTAACCTCTTTTTTACAATACCAGTAGGACGCAAAAAAACAAATAAACGGTCTAATGTATCTTTTCTATTGCTACCTTCAATTTCAATTGGCTTAGTATATGCTTTATTTTCTTTAAGTGCACATAATATAACCTTTAATGCTTCTGGGTAACCTTTTGAACTTCGTGGAATTTTAGGCATCGAGAAAACTTTTGTATCCCAGTCTCTTATCTTTGGATACTCTGATGTTTCAATAAAGTACATATAAACACCTCATACCTTAATAATGTAAACCTTTTCCATTATTATTATAAATCTTTTAATTAGTGTCAATATATTTTTTATTTGAAGTAATATTTTATATATCCCAATTCTAAAAATACTGAATACAGTATGGGAAAAAGTAAGGATAACATTTAACAAAATTCTTAAATATCGTACATTAATTAAATTTAACTATTTAATATGTTTAATAGGTGGACCTTGGACCTATAAAAAAAGGGATAGAATCCCTTTTGATTTTATCCCAGAACACCTTTGCCCATAAATAAATAATGAGAGCTGTTTATAGTAACCTAAAAATGGACCACAGTAGTCATTGAAAAATCCCCCAGTATATAATAATCCCACAAAGAAAAATATTCATTATGTGGGGAGTCTGGAGAGTTGATTACATTGAAGAAGAAACAAGAGGTCCTACTTATGTATTTAAGGGAGGGCAGATCGCAGAGAGAGATTGCTAGAATGCTTGAAATTGACCGTAAAACAGTTAGTAAATACATAAATGAGTATGAAGACAGGCGGAAAGAAATTGAAGAAAACAAAGATTCTATTCATATTGGGGAGCTGATACAAGAACTAGTTGAATCTCCAAAATATAAAGTAGAAAATCGTACAAGCCGAGTTATGACAACGGAAATTAAACAACAAATTATGGATCATCTTAGGGAGAATGATGAGAAAAAGCAAAAGGGTTTGAGAAAACAATTAAAGAAACCTATAGACATCTATGAGGCTTTGGATGCCGAAGGTATAGAAATTAGCTATAGTACGGTTCTTCGAACCATTCGTAAGATAGAAAAGAAAGTTAAAGAGGCTTTCATCAAAGGCTCCTATTTACCAGGAGATATTTGTGAGTTTGATTGGGGTGAAGTGAAAGTAAACATAAACGGAAAGTGGACAAAGCTTCAAATGGCGGTATTTACATCTGCCTTTGGGAACTTCCGAATGGCCTTCTTATTTACGAAGCAGAAGATGGAATGCTTCCAGGAAGCGCATGTTCTCTTCTTTAAAGAAACTGATGGCGTATATAAAACAATGGTCTATGACAATATGAGGGTCGCTGTTAAACGCTTTGTTGGTACAGAAAAAGAGCCAACAGATGGCCTCTTAAAGCTATCAATCTATTATGGGTTCGATTATCGCTTCTGTAATGTTCGCCGTGGAAATGAAAAAGGGCATGTTGAACGAAGCGTTGAAGTCATCCGAAGAAAAGCATTTGCGTTCCGTGATACCTTTGAAACCCTTGAAGAAGCAAATCAATATCTGTATCAAGTTTGTGAACGGCTTAACCAAAAACCACAGCCATCCAACCAAAATCAGACTGCGAAACAGTCTCTCATACTAGAACAGGAACTTTTCCTCCCTCTTCCCCATCCGTTCGATGCAGCTCGTGTCCAAGACGTGCGCGTGGACAAATATTCAACCGTCGTCATTGATCAAAGCCATTACTCGGTTCCTGATCATTTAGTCGAACAAAAGGTAACAGTGAAAATCTATTCAAATCGAGTTCTCTGTTTCTATGAGGGGAATAAGATAGCTGATCATGTCCGTCTTACTGGGTGTCATGAGTGGAGGCTACAACTTGAACATTATCTAGAAACGATAAAGAAAAAGCCTGGTGCATTAGCTGGTAGCACAGCATTACAACAGGCAGACGAAAAACTAAAAAATATATACAAGACTTATTATATCAGCCGCGAGAGATAATTTGTAGAGTTAATACAATATTTAAAAGGAGAATCAAGTGTTAGTGAAATTGAACAATGTATTGAAGAGCTTCGCCGAATTAATCCTGTGCATGTAACAACAGACAAGATTAAAGTTTTATGTGCAAAGAATAAAACGAAATTATCCTCCAGTCTGCCTATTTCAAAGGAATCAAAGGAAATAAATGATCAAGCTATTGCTCACCTTAAAAAGTATGATGAGCTATTCCAGATTGAGACACTAGGAAAACAGGAGGCCATTGCATGAACAAATCAAAACAAAGAATCGATGAGATCTGTACTTACACAAGTGAGTTAAAGTTACCTATGATCAAACAGACTTTTCAAGAGGTCATTAAAGACGCGAATCAAAAAGAAACATCATATGAAGAGTTTCTAGCTTTACTATTACATTTCCGTCAGGAAAATGCACAATATAATCGAATTAGAAGAGCAGAATTTCCTTATAAAAAATATTTAGAGGATCTTTCAGTCGAAGATTTACCTGAAGATGCCCAAAAGAAATATAAACACCTTAAAACGCTAGAATTCATAAATGAAGGCAGGAACTTAATTTTAGCAGGTAATCCAGGTACTGGTAAGTCGCACATGGCCATAGGCTTAGGGTTAAAAGCTTGCATGGAAGGTTATAAGGTTTGGTTTACTACGGTTCCCTTATTGATTAATCAGATTAAAGAATGTCGATCTGAGAGAACTCTTCGTTCTTTTCAAAACCGATTCGAGAGATTTGACCTCGTGATAGCGGACGAAATGGGCTACATCTCATTTGATAAAGAAGGAGCTGAGTTATTGTTTACTCACCTCTCACTGAGGGCTGGACAGAAATCAACTATCATTACAACAAATCTATCCTTCGAGAGATGGGGAGAGATCTTCCAAGATCCGATTATGACAGCTGCCATGATTGATCGGTTGACCCATCAAAGTTATTTTGTAAATATGAACGGCAACTCTTACCGAATGAAACAAACAAAAGAGTGGCTAGCAAAACAACAATTAGGGTAAGGGAGAATTATTAATGAAAAGATTAGAAGCAGTGGAGACTATGATTTTCTTTCGGTCTTATGGAGTGAAGTGCGAAGAGAATCTAGTCCAGCAGTGGTTGATAGAAAGTCAAACCGAAAGAAAATCTTCTGTAAGTGAAGAAGATTTATATCAGTTTAATGAATGGTGTAGATGGAAAGGTACTCCTTATGAAGAAGGAATTGATGAAAAAACAAAAATGGATAGATTGCTTGAAGAAAATAAAAATCTAAAAAACGAAATTAGAAATCTGCGGAATGAAAAGGCTAGAATAATAGAGCAATTAGAAGTTCACTTAGAGAAACTGCCCTTTTAATAAGTCGTTCCTCTGCCTAACTGGAAAAATTAGGTGGGGGAATTTTAAATGATTATGTGGTGGAATTTTGAGTTGACAATTACAGAGAGCTATTTAATTGAAACTAACTCAAAATCTAACAATCCATAATACCTATAGAGATAACTACTAACCATTTCCTCAACTTCCTCACTAGACAACATATCTAATATCATCGCTCCACCAACAACGTTTAGATACTTATTTGCCTGAACAAAATGATCCCTTGTTATATTAATCCCACTTTGCTGCCACTTAACAAGCGTTTTAAGAATACCTTTTGTAATATTAGGATTAGAAGTAAGGTTACTAGAAAAGAAAACAACTGATCTGGCAGAAAAGTCTTTTTCACAGAAGAATTCTGTTAGCCAATATGGATTGGTAGGATGATCTTTATCATAGGTCATGTACCCAACCCACCATAATCGAGCTAATATATGAACAAACAGAGATCTCTTATTACCATTTTTGAAAAACAAGGCTGTATTAATACGTTGATCGTTTTTATTTTCTAGTTCATTCTTTAAACGATAGTATGAAAAATTTCTTAACTGAAGATGAGCTAAGCCTGACCAAAGTCTTTCTTGAGTAGCTTGTGAAACGGTAAGATCCTTTAGTGCCTCGTATATAACCTTAACGTTCTCCTTATCACTAATTGCATAATCCTCATTCAAGTTTAGCTTGTCCATGTTTAAGTCTATCTTGGATTCTAGTACTCTTCCTTCTTGGTTAAAGTAATCGTTAAACCATTGATCGTTCTTATTATAATAATGCTCTTTATAAGCATCATAGTTTGTCCTTAAATCAATAAGAGTTTCATCGGATAAGAATTTCATTTTCATAATTAGTCCTCCGTCTTACTAAGCTGCTCAATTTCTAGGAAGCTAGTTTTGATTGGTTTTCTTAATACTAGTTGAGCTGCTTTTAGTGATGACAATGAGTCTGTCCCTACATCTTCTAGTCGATAATTGTTTGCTTCAAACGTGTTCTCTAGCACTTGGTACCATTTATATTCTTCCAAATCCTCACGACTATCTTTTATTTTAGAAAACACATAAACTAAGCTAGGAACGATCACTGAAGCTAGAATTGTGCTTTTGAATCTGGATTTCGAATGAAGTGCGTACTGATTGTATTCATACTCAGGAAGTGAAATCGTAATAACATTTGAATGAATATCTACTTCCATAAATTCATTCTTTAATGATTTCGTTACCTTTACAATGGAAGGTAAGTTTAATAGCTCTTTATTATCCTCAAACAAAGTTGTTTCGATAGCATCCCCAATCGCTAGAATATTCCCTTTTTCATAGGTAATAGGACTATCTTTGTACCATTCATTTAATGATTCATTTGTATAGTTAGCTATTCGTTCATTGGCAATGATAAAGGTATGAATTAGGAGTTTCCCTCGTAGTTTTTCAGTAGGAATTCCAATCTCCATCACATTTCTGCTAGATTTAATCGCGTTTCGAAAACTTGTTTGTGGACATTCTATATGAACTAAATAAACTGCTTGTTCGTTTTCTACTAATCTTTGAATTCCTTCATTCAATAGATTGAAGTTTACATTGATTTTCACTTCACCGAATGATTCAGTAATCCCAATCTGACCATGGAAACTGGAATTGATATAATCATCATTATTCATATAAAGAACCGGATATGGATAGGAAGTACTAATTTTCATATAACTCTACCTCCAATACACAGTAGTCAGAGTAATCGATGTCCACTTGCAATGTAAATCGTTGATCTTTAACAAGTGATTGAAGATATACTGTATTCGAACTAACCTTCTCAACGGATACATTGTGGTCATTCGTTGATGCATTTTTTATTGGTAAATCATAATCGCTTTGTTCACCAACTACCTTGAAGACTAACCGACCGCTTTCAAGTGTTTTGGTAGGTGAGATAAGGAAATTGTACTTGCCATTGCTCTTATCCATACAAAGATATCTTTGTGTAATTCGAATTGGATCCTTACTTGGTTTTCTTTCCTTTTTCTTATCTAGATCACCAGCTTCGTCCTTGTTCACTTCATTTTCCCCACCAGGATTAGAAACTCCGGATCCATCATTACCGCCTTCCGTTTCATTACTACCATTTCCATTGCCACCTTCATTACCTGAAGGTGTAATACCAAACTCTCCAGCTAGTTGATCCTCAATATCCTTTGTCTCTTTTCCTTTTCGGTTAGCTTGGCGTTTAGATTCTTGCTTCACTTCTTTCGTCACGATTGATTTAATAGAAGAGTTTAATGACTCGCTCTTCTTGGTTGAACCCGTTAAATCAAAGCTTGTATCCGGTAAGAAGTCATTTAAACCCACCGCGTCCATTTCATCCGTAATTTGTTCCTGGAATTGACTCTTTACTGTATCTCGAATAAACTTTCTTAATTCCGAAAATATTTTCTTTGCTAGTTTAGGATTTTTTTCAAAACGCTCGGGGGCCCATTCATTATGAGCAGGATTCTCTAATTGCTTGAAAATATTATTCATGTTTGTACCTGTGATCATTAGAATTCCTGTAAACGAAATAGAGCCATTTATATTCTTCTGCTCAAATATACGCATTCCAGTCTTTCTAGTCATGAGTACCCGTCTATTTAAATCTTCACCGTTTATTAGATATAAAGTTGCTTCACCTTCGTGAAAATGAATACCTTGTGGATATTTCTGTTCTGGGTATAATATTTTAAATGCTTTTTCTGAAGTTAGTACAGTATAGTAACTCTTTAAGAATTGATTTTCCTCATTGTCCTCTAACTCATGGATCAGTTCACCAATGTTATATTGATTGATTTCAAACCCGTTAATCTTAACCACTAATTTATTATTAAATATAGTAATAAAGAAGTTCTTTAAGATAGAGAGTTTAATTTCTGTTTCCCAGTTACCTTTTGGTTCAAAAGCTGAAACATAGATATCGGTACCAGTACTTTCTCTCCTATAGTCTTGATCCAGCATTAACTGACCATGAATGGCAAGTGAATTAGGATTATTGGTAAGGTATCCATTACCTAATGTTATCTCATTATCTCTTGTTCGGTACGACATTATATTTGCAACACCAATATGAGATTCATATCCTGTTACATCAAAAGAAGAATAAAACAAAGTTCGTAAGTTAGAATTTAAGAATGGCGCTGATTTTCCGATTCCAAAGCTTCCACCAGAACTTTCACCTTTGTTGGAAGAACCCGCTTCTTTTATTAATGATGACCAAGGTGATCCTAACTTCCCTTCTTTTGCACCTTCAAGCCCCTTCGTATTATAGTCACTTATACGTAAAAAATTTATTTCATCACGGTTCAAGATGGCTAATGCATCTTGAATAAAATCTTCACTCTTCTTGTTGTTACCTTTCCAGGTTAGATCACATTGTTTAAATACATCTATTAACTCGTTTCGATTAGGAAACTGGTTGCTTGAAATCGTAAAACTATTAAACTCTACCAATACTGGTTGCGTAGTATCTTTTACAGCATCCAGTGAGTTTTGGCAAATTTCTCTTGTTAAAGCATCAAGTGCATTCCCTCTAAAAGTTTCTAATCCCGCATTATTAATGGAGTTGATCATTCCACCAGTAGCAGATGGGAAATTCCAGTATGTTGTCATGGCTATCTCTCCAGTACATATTTGAATATATATATATCTAGCTTCACAACAAAATAAGCTAGTAATTGACAAATTTCGTATAATGCTATTTTACTAGAAAAGTTATAGGTTTACTAAAGTTAGATATTGTCATCGTATTTTGTACAAATAAAAAAACTCTAGTCGATATTCACTAGAGTTTAATAAAATCATTTAATTACCAGATGAAATATCCATTCTACTTAAAATTTCTTTTTGTAGTGCATTAATAAAAGCTTCCATCTCTTCAAATTTTTCATTTCTATATTTATGTCGATTTGCTTATTGTGCGAGTAAACAGCATTACTTAATTTCTTGTTATATCATTCACCTCTCTATTTTTGATTCCTTTTGTCTTAATGCCTCTTACTAATGAAGTGGTTTCTCTTTGTATTCTTCTATCCAATATGGATAATATGGGTTTTCCCAGGTTGAGCCATCATAGAATGATGTACTTTTTACTAGTGCTAAAACTTTTGATATCCCATGTGTTTCACTGAGTTCCCATCCAACATTTTCTCCAAATCTCCCTCCCTTAATAATGTTTACATCATCAGCATCACCAACAAATTCATAATTACCTCCAGAGAAATCAAAATTCGCTATGATTTTAACTGGATATCCATTATTATCAAATCCCAAGAACCCAACTTTCATATTCTTTATTGTTTTGTCCGATTTATTTGTAATAATTGCTTGGAGCATATCAGGATATAATGTCTTATAATTTGCATCTTGAACCATAATTTTTGCGTTCTCAACTATAATCAACTGCTCTGCTTTTGCATTCTCTATTTTATGTTTTCTATCCGTTTCATTTTTCTCCACTAATTTCTTCTCATAGACTGTTAACATTGCAGTAATATCAATATCATCTGGTACTATTGAAGAAGCTTCTTTAAGTAATGAAACAGACTTGTCATAATCCTGAGAATTTGCACTATCTTGAGCTTGCTTTAATACATCAACTTTATAGTTCTCTACTATTTTCTCTATTTGTTTTTGTGCTAACTCATAATCCTCATCTTCTCTTATAACCTTTTTATATTCTTTAATTGAATCAATATAGTTTTTACCCTTTTCGAATTCTACAGCCTTTTTATAAGAAATCCTTGAGTTATTAAGACTTTCAATTTCGGTGATTATAGTTTTTACATCCTGAGGTATCAAGCCAAAGGTTTTTATTTTCTCAATTCTCTCTTTCGCATTTCTAAAGTCAATATCCTCATCGATAAACAGTTTCTTAATATTAAATATTTCATCTTTTAGAATTGGCTTTATCTGGTTTTCCTTTTCATTGTTCCCCTTAATTTTTTGATCATAGATTTCAATTGCATCAGAATAGTTATTATTTTTTATGTCTTGTTTGAAACTTCTCACAGGATTTTGTAAGAAGATAGAAAGAAGTACTACCACACTCATTAATAGCGCAATTGAGGAAAATAAATAAATAGTTTTTTTATTCTTGCCAATACGAAACAAGGTCTTAGACGACTTTTCTATTACTTCATTTCCATTCTCTTGAATTGGTAAGTGAGCTCCACACTTGCTACAAAATAAATCATCCTTTTGAATTTCCGAGTTACATCTTCTACATATCAATTGACTTCCCCCAGTATAATTATTTCTACTTTTTACCAAATTAAATTTAAAAATAAATGTTCTTAATCAACAAAAACAATATCAGTTTTCTCGCCTATTTATAAAACTAAATTGGTTTATCAAAGCTCTTCTTATTTGAACATCTTTTATATGCTCATCACATACTTCAATAATTGTACACAACAGGATATTCAACGTAACTTTCTTTACTAATACTATCTATTGATGCCTTGTTAAATGGGAATGTTTTTATCTCTACTTGGCTCATAGGTAGATCTCCTCTTATTCAATACATCCCCCTGTAGACCTACTTTTTATTAACAGGATATTTTATCGCATTCTTGTCCATCTTCTTATGTACTTCCTCTTCTAAATCTACATCTAGCTTGTCCGCTAGCTGGCAGTAGATAAATAAGTACATCTGCCATCTCTTCAATTTATATTCTGCATAGATTCAGAAGTAGCTTCCTCACTACTTCTCCACTGGAAGTTCACTAGAAGCTCGTTTGCTTTTAGTGAACTCGAAATGGCTAGATTTTTTGGGTTGTGATATTCCTTCCAACCTAGTTCGTCTCGGAATTGGGTGATTTTTCGGATGATTTCTTTCATTGTTACTCCTCTGATTGTATATATTTGTAATTATATTTTAGCATTTTCTTTGTTTGTTAGAAATTTATTGAAAAGTTTTATATTAGAAAAACAGTAGGAACTTAGCGGGCCTACTGTTTTACACTTTTCTCTATTTTTCCTCATCATACTGTTTCTTTTTTAACAATCCCCACTACCTTACTCTCTGGAATTAAAGGATTGTGAGTTACAACAAATGCTTTAGAGAATTTATTTAAATATGCTTCTTCATGTGATTTTGGTGTAACGATAATGAGCTTTCTATTTAACTCTCTTTCATACAAATCAAATATTTTAACCTTCCTACTTTCATCCAGTGCACTATCAAATTCATCTAGTACAATAAAGCCAGGGCTTATGTGAAGGTTTTGGAGCAATGCAAGCGCAAAAAGCAAAGAACTTAATGATTCCTCGCCCCCAGAAACTCCTTTACCAACTCTTCCTCCACGAGCCTTCGTACTGACATCCTCCATCATACCACGATGCCCTTCTTTTCGCGCTTTTATGAATAACTTGAAATGAGTTCTCTTACTACGGTCCTCGTAAGATTCCCAACTTATGTCACCCTCAAATTGAAAGTGGTTCATATATATCTTAAATCGCTTCTGGATTTCAGCAACTCTCATATTAACCGTCGTTTCTAGTTGATCCTTTAAACTTTCCATTCTCTCTTTATCTTGATCTAATAGAATGACTGATCTCTTATATTCACTTTCAAGCCTTTCAAATTCCTTTTTTATCACTTCATAATTTTCAGGTGCTGCGGGATCAATGCCATCTTCCATCCGTGCTTGTTTAAACTTCACCCTACCATTCTCACGATTTTGTTTAATTGCAGTAACAGAAGGGAGAGTTGCAGTTAATATTTTATCTTTAGTTTCCTTATAAATTTCTCTCATGAGCTTTTCAATATCTGCTAACTCTTTTAGTACATTAATAAGCTCTAATTTAGCTGCTTCTTCCTCTTCAAGTTTACGTCCTTTTTGCTTCTCCATACTCTGAATATTTAATTGTGAATCATAAATTTTATCGTCTTTATTGTTAATGCCTCTTTCAGACTTTTTAATTCTTTGTGCTAAATCTTCAAATGTTTCTTCTAATTCTTCAATTTTTCTTTTTTGTTTCTTCACTATCTCTTTCTCTAACTCTAATTCTTGTTCTAAGGTGGCTTGTTCCTCATACTTTGCTTTCATTTTCCCAAGCTCTATATAAAATGATTCTTCTCTTTGCAAAGTTTCTAGGTAGAGATTCTGCTCGGCTCTTTGGGTTAACAATTTTTGATTATTATCATTTAATAATTTGCGTTCTTCCTCTAAATGTGACTTATCTACTCTAGCCCTTTGAAGTTTTTCCTTCAAAGTAATTCGG
Source organism: Bacillus sp. AK128 (assembly GCF_053903075.1). NCBI lineage: Bacteria > Bacillati > Bacillota > Bacilli > Caryophanales > Bacillaceae > Bacillus > Bacillus sp. AK128. The sequence continues at coordinate 3,908,414 of NZ_CP096379.1, forward strand.
TCATGCTCTCCTAACATAAATGCTTCAGATTCCCGAACATGTTGGATAACACTATATAAATTTTGAATGCTTTTAGTGTCTCCTTTTATTAGTAAGTTTATGTCTCTAATCCTTGTATCTAATCGGCTTAGTGACTTCTCAACTTCTTGTTTTCTCGAAAGTAGCGCCTTTTCACTGAGTATATAACGTTCTTTCTCTTGTGGACCGCGGAATCCAAACTGATCTCTTAATATACCATTCTCAGTTGAAATAAAGCCTTCCTTAAAGAACTGTTCAACCCACCATAAAGCTTTTAAGGCATGAGGCATAACGTTCTCTTCTAATTCAGGTTTTATTGATAATTGGAGCTCTGGAAGTCTAGAAACCATATGAGTAGGGATTATATTTTTAAGGGATACATGATAAAGGTCGTTAGGTGGACTGACCTCTTTCGCATCATAAAATACAGTAAATTTTATTGCATCGAATATTTTCTCATCTTTTAATTGGCTACTTTTCTCCATTTCTATTAGTTCCCGAAGTGGATAAGCACTAACACCTATATGTTCAAAATACTTAAGAGATTCTATTTGTCGTTTTGACAGCTCTTTATTTTCTTCAAGAAGACTCTTTTCTTTCTTTAGGTCCGATTCCTGCTTACGCAGGCTTGATTCGACCTCTTTGTTTTTAATAATTCTAATATCAAGTTCATTTATTTCCTCTTGAACCTTATGACTACTCTTGTATTTCTCTAATCTATCCCTATGAACGAGATCCTGCTTTTCGTTTGTTTTTACTTGCTGTTCAAGATCTAGAATTTTCTTCACAATATCTTGCCAAGAGCTATCAATCTCATTTAAGCTTTCTTGTACTTTTTTTATTTCCTCTTTTGTTGCTTTATAATCATTTTGTGATTTAGATAACTCTGACTTAACTTCCTCTTCTGTCCTTTCAATTTTGTTTTTCTTTTTGGTCAACTCTTTTAGTTCATGATTTAGCGTATCTATATTATCTTGAATTTGTTTAATTTTTTCCGTTTTTACTTTCTGGGATTCCTTTTCAGATTCAATTTGTGAATCTAATTCAACAAACTGTTTTTTCGTTAACCCTAATTCCTCTTTCTCCTGCTCTCTTAGTCCTTTTAATAAGTTCAAATCATCATTAGCAACAAGGATATCCTCTTTAATCTGGTCAATTGTTTTTCCTAGTTGATCTATTTCTTTATTTAGATATATTTCTAGTTGTAACAGAGATTCTATATATAATGTTGCTCCTTCATTTAAACGTTTTTTATTATCTTCGTATCGGTCCAAGGCTGTCTTTTTTAGCGAAAGTTCAGCTTTCTTATGCTTGACATTATTCTCGGAATACCGGACTGTTTCTTCTGTTTCCTTCACTTTCTCCATACTTTCTTCCCAATCACGCTGCACCTTATCAATTCCATGCATCTCACTAAAAATTCTAAACCGTTCTTCAGGATGCATGACTGCAAACTGATTCACCTCTTGCTGATACCAGATTAAATAATAATGGTCTGAATCTATCTTGTATTTGTACCTTAAGTCTTTTTTATATTCAGTAAAATTATAAACTCGGTCTCCAGAGCTATATCGAATAGTGTCTTCCCACTTATCAACAGCTTCTCCTAACGAGATTGTAAATTCCTTTTTTATTGGCTGCCCCGGTTCCTGTATAATTTTTATTGAGAACTCTATAAAACTTGGAGCATCTATCTTCATTACTCCTTCATTTTTAAACAATAATGATATACTTGCTTTCCAGGTTTGATCTGAGGGAAGATTTCGAGACTTCAATCCCTCTATATCCACTTTTGAGGAATATAAGACAGCCCCAAGACAAAAAGTAATGGTAGATTTTCCTGCCCCATTTGGTCCAGTAATTAACACATGATCTTCAGTCCCTGATAGGTCAGCTTGGACCGGGGGATAGTCTCGTATTCCAGAAAACTTTAATCTCCAAGGAATCATTGGTCTTCCCCTTTCTGATACAGGTTGTATCGCTTAAAGAATTTCAGGACTTCTTCTTTATTTAACTGATTTGATTGACTGAATTCAGTTGTTCGTCTAAGGAAAGAGTCTGAAAACATATTTACACCAATTGCTGTTATTTGATACGCTTTTTCATTAGAGCTGGTATCATATTCTTCAATTGCTCCTATCTTTTTTAAAGAATCTAGATTTACTAGCATTCGTTGGTTTGCTTTTGTAGTCTGATGTCCAAAAGCTTCTAAAATTTGCTCAAACAACGTAAATTCATGCTGTAATACTTCTTGTTGATAGAATATATATAATAGTAAAGCCAAACTTTCTTTAGAAAGTGTATTTCTAGCAGCTCGAGCAGGTACTCTCATCATCACAATTACTTGATCACGCCGTTGATCATATATTAGTTTCATGTAACGACTAACAGATTGATTTACCCTTGTTATAAATGAATAGAATTGTTCGTCATTTTCCTGTAGAGATAGAAGCTTTTCCACTTCTCTTCTTGTTAACCCAAAATTCCCCGAGCGGATCGTAGCAGAAGAAGAAAAAATTATATTCATAAACGCTATTTCTTCTTTCTCAGATAAAATGCCTTTTAGTAGTTGCATAGCATTTAGGGAGTTAGTATTTATTTCATGTTCCCCCTCCGGTTGGGCCTTTTCTTCCATTTCTTTTTCGGATAATGTTGGATCCATCTTCACGATTCATCCACTCCCATTCTCTTTCATAGTGTTGTAACTGTGTTCCGTTCCTTCCATTAACCATTTCTAGTTTTTTATCGGCTACCAAAGCTGAGATAGCAGTAACAGCATTGATTGCATCACTCCATTGTGATGATGTTGCCTCAATTACTACTTGTTCAACCGGGGCCTCTTCATGATCTTCAAAATATGTTTCAATTGCTTCCGTTTTTATCATGGACTTGGTGAGTACCCAGTTCGCTTGCCTCATCAACTCGTCTAAATCTTCCTCTGATAACTCTTCTGTTGTATAAATCAATTCTTCTGTTTCTTCTTCAATTGGAGTTGATAATGGTTCATAGGTCTCCATAAAATAAATGGCTTCATCAATAGCTTCAGATGATATAGGTGCAGCCATTTTAAAAGGTATCCATAAACCATCTATTGCCTCATTTTCATATTGATTCTGTTCCATAAAACTAAAAAGCTGGTAAACATTAGGGATATCCGATTCAAGTGGAGGGTTATACATCTGAACAATAAATTCCCGTACTTTTTCAGGTTGAATGATTGAAGATAGTGGAGTATTTTGCATATGTGAAAACTTCAAATACTTATTAATAATTCCAAGACTTAAGTTTGTCCCCTCTGCAAGGGCAGATGTACCTTTTTGCATTAGATTAGAAAGCACCAAACTCTCTTCAAGAGTCTCAAAGGCTTGTATACGCTCCTTCAATTTAACATCTAATTCATGCATTAACTTATGAATCTTCTCCAATTGAGGAAGAGCTGTTCGGTCTGCTAACATTTCAAGTTCTCTATCCTTAATTAATTGGATAGCATTTTCTACATTACGGATCATACTAGCAATCTTATTTCCACCTGAAATGCCGTTATCATCGTACGCCTCACTTAAATCTGCATCACGACGTGCCTGAAAAAGAGCCCGTCCAATATCGTCTTCCATATAGTAGGCTAAAGAATCATTGGCTAAGCGAATAAGAGCATCCATCATTCTTTTCCCAACATCTCTCATTTTAATCCGCCTTGATTGCTTTGATATCCAGTTATATTTAACAAGTATATTAATTACTTGCTCAACTTTCTTTTTAGAAGGAGGATCTGAGTCTTGGTATCGATTTCGATAGCGGTAATAAAGCATTTCAGCATTTTCAATTGGCTCATCCAATCCAAGGGCCTCTTCATTTATTAATTGAATTACCCTAAGAAATCGTAGTATTTCTCCAGGAGATCCAAAAGAATAAAGTGAACTCAAGTCACTTAACACACCAGAAAGTGTCGCTAGATCATTCATTGTCTGAAAGACTTCAGGAGATGACTCATTAGCCTGAAATATCGATACTAGCTTTCTATCCATTTTTTCCACTCCTCTACACCTCCTAGTATCTGCTCTTGTTCCATTTTATTTTGTTGCAAGTAATTCTGAATTAGCCCCTCATAGGTATACCAATTGGTGACTACATCTTGATTAGGAGTAATCCACTTTTTTATAACATGATCACTCTCTGGTATAGCAGCATGTAACTCTTTTGAAATATTCAGTCCATCCGAATCATAGTCTGTCCATATCAGTACCTGGTTTAGGGAACTGTTTTTAATAAGTTGAATGATACTATGCTTATGTGATGTGCGAAGATGACCATCTACACAAACTACTAGTGAATCAGTTTCTTTTAAGAAGTCTCTTGCAGCAGCTAGTCGGGTTAGAATTGCTCTGTTTTCTACTAACCATAGATACTTCGCCCTCGTAGAATAATTTTCAACGGATATTGACAAGTCTGTCAAAGCATGTACAGGACCATACTGATGACTTGAGTATTTTCCTTCTAAGTGTCCAGAAAAATATAAGGGTGTTATTTTACCAAGACTCGTCATTCCCAACATGTGTACAGGATACTCCACTGAAGATTCTAGTTGTTCTATAAACTCGTCCTTATTCTGATCAAACCTTTTTGATCCACCAATTTCTTTAAAGTAACTCGCTCCAACTTCTTTCCAATCAAATTCCTTCTTATTAAGTGCTAATTGAGTAAATGCTAGAAGGAAATGAAGATACTTCAAATTTTTGGTTAAAGTCCATTTATCGTTAATATAATGGGATTGGTTAATTTGACTTAAATCCTTCGCGGATAAATCCAACAACGCATCCCTTAGTCTTTTTAGATTTTGGTTAAAGCTCTGGGTTTGTCCATCTACTGCAGATCGAGCAACCTTTTTCCAGTTAATAAACTCTTCTTCTATTTTTAATTCCTCAGCCCGAGCCTTTAATTCTAAGAATTTAAAAAATCGAAAACCCATTCGGTAATAGGATGCTTCTGGAGTCCTACCATCTTTATTAAACCTTAGTTCCTTCATAATCCATCCTTCAGCTAACCACTTTAGTGTTGAGCGGTCATGGTCCTTAAGTTGAATCTTCTTTTTAGGAGTTAACTTAAGATTCAATAATTCTTGGTCAAACTCAATAAACTGATTTTCATTTATACCTACAGTCAATATTGAAACTAGGCGAATTGTTCTTTCTGTTTTCTTTATTATCTTAAGATCTATAAATGCACTTTCATTGTTGCTATCAGGAGGAATTTCTAATTCCTCGCCTTTCTTTAAAACATATATATATAAATAATTTAATTCTTCTTTATTCAGCATTTTATCACCATATTTAGCTCTTTTCTTTATATTAGCAGAATTATTAAGAAAGAGTAATTGTAAGATATTAGGTGATGGAAGTAATAAGCAATATGTTTATTCAAAACAAAAGTCCTGACTAGAATAAATAATTTCTATGTCAGGACTTCATTTTTTCCAAGGAGGTTTGGTTTGGGCTATTTCATAATTTGAAGGAAAACAAAAATTAATTTATTTATGTAAAAAAGTGCTACCCTACAAGAAACACCTTTCACACACATCTTAATCTTCTTATGCTATTCAACAAGCTTCAGCTATCTATTGACATTAATTCCTGAAGGAAACTCTCGTACAACTCACCACGTTCGTATCGATTCAAATAATCAATCATTGTTTCTAAAGTCCCAATCCTTAATGCTGATTCTATGTTTGAATAATTTCCTCCTTCAATATTCGTCCTCTTTAACTTTTCTACTTCAAGCATACGCTTGGATAATTCTTTAAAACCCCTTAACGAAATTTCCTCTTTATACTCAAATTCCCTAATTAGATTAGTGTTTTCTAACTGGTTTTTATATGTATCAATCAACTCTTCATTATAACGCTCTGCCTCATCGTATCTTAGTTGATCGGGACCAAACCGGAATTTTGTTCTCCATTTTAAAAATGTCTTATCTGGAACACCTAATTCTTGCGCTCCCTCCCATTTACTCACATTTCTTAATACGCACATTTCATACATAATATCCCTTAAACTTTTACCGTACCTTTCTTCAACTATTTCCTGATACTCTTTATTCGTCATATACATGTCCCCTTACCAACAACATTTTAGCATCATAATCAAACAACATTTAAAGTAAATAAATCCATAATCATGATTGGTCCTTCGTTTGTACTCCCTTTATTTATTTCTTCAAATCCAAACGATTCATAGAATCTCACTAATCTTTCTATATTTTTTCCTCTATCTGCTTCACTTTGATTCCCAATAGGTGGGGATGCTTGCAAAACAACAAAATCTGCTCCCAACACTGTCCAATAGGATAGTAACTTCTCCATGGCCAGCGTCCCTATTCCCGTTTGCTGATACTGGTCTTCAACATTTATCGAATTTAGAAGAACACCTCTACCTTGCATCTCTTCTTCTAATATATCTTTTAATCCAACCATCAGTTTATACTCATCGCCTGAAAAGCTGTCTGCAATATCCATTACATCTGACCAAGCCTCATACAGACTAAAGTTATAGAATGAAAAACTGGAGCTACCAACTACTTCATTAGAATCGGTGTTAAAACAATAGTTCTTAATTGAAGTAGAAAATTGAATTACACCTGTTTCTTCATCCAAAGTAGATGAATAATCTATATCAATGTATTGGTAATCATCTTCTTTCTTACCTGAACTATTATTGTTTAACTCTTCAGCTATTATTATTTCTACTACCTTATCAATGATAATTTGCTTCTCTTTATTGAATTTTGTTAGATCTGCTTTATCCCATTGCATGCCAAACATCTTATAAGACTTCAAAATGTTATCTAATAGGTACCATTCTCCTTTTTGCATAGAGAGAATCAAGCCCGTTAATTGATTTGTCATGTATTTATTAATGGTTTTCATATCCGATTCCGTCAAATTCCCTTTGCTATGGATAGTTTCAACCGGTCCATTTCGAAAGGCAAAATGGACAATTGCCTTAGCCAAAACTTCCGCTAGTGCTGGATCCTTCATTTTATTCAGAGATTTAATATTTAACTTTTTATCCTTTAAGATGATCTTGGCCATTTCATAATCACTTTCTTTTATTTTCTTCTACCTCCATTTCATATAGACTAAGTTATTTTCGAAAAAATGAAAGATATAACAGTCACTTACTGATCACTTTCTATTGTTTAAGGCAAGATACTAAACCTTATGTAACCACTTAAATTCCAGAATTTAAAAGACAAAAAGTTAACCTTTTTACAGGTTAACTTTTTTTAGTGTTACCATACTTTATTCTGAGTATTTCCTTTATTAGCAGAAGGTTTAAAATAACCTTCTGTCCCATTTTTATTATACCAATCGAAAGTCATCGATCGTAAAGCAGCATTGACATAAATTCACTTAAAAATCCTCGATTGTAGTCTGATATTGTTCCTTCATTTTTTCAATAGCTCTAATTTTATCCGAATAAACAAGCTCAAACTTGCCTTTAAAATCTTCCATGTCACTTGACAGTTTCATTACAGGAATTAGGCTTTCAAGATGTTCCCTTAAAAATTTTAATCCTTTTTCTTCTGAAAGGTATTGATGTATACGATGTTTTCTATACCAACGATCCTTTTCACTATTGTAAATTAAAGGATTCATATTATCTAATTTATCCCATACATTTGGTGGTAGCATATCGTAGACATATTTACGAGTGAATCCTGCAAAATATCTAGGGCGTCTTGAAGATGTAGGATCATATGGAAGATTATATAAGCGAAACAACTGTTCAAAGTAATCACGTCGAAATTCTCGAGAATAGGGACGCAGTTCCTCAGAAATGAATTGCTCTAGTAGGATTTGAAGTTCATCCTTACCTCTAATATCCTGATAATTTGTTGCTTCATCAATTAGAGCTGTAATACCAACCCTTGCTAAGGATCTTAACAAAATTTTTGCTTTATCTAAGACATGTTGCTGGTTGGCTGTAATTAAGCCCTCTTTTTCAGCTTCCATGTAAAGGTCACAAATCATAGGAATTGTATTTGCGTCATACCATTTTCCTGTCTTTCCATTAAATTGTGCTACTTCAAATGGCATTATTGATTCGAGATAGTGCGGATACTTTTCAGTTAATAGCGTAGCTAATGTTTTAGATCCTATTATTGGAGGGAAACCTTCAATCCTCGTTTCTCCCTTTCTTGATCTATCAAGAGCTTTAAATAGACTGGTATCCTTAATTACTCTTCTTCCATCATTTAATACTGAACAAGTTAATATTGTATCACCGATATTTAAATCGGATTCATTTACAATAGCACGAGGTATTTCAATGAATTTACTAAAGTCTAAGAATTCTTTCTTTGCATCAACTATTTCCTGTTGGTCTTTGTTAAAGAAACATTCACCATTGTCATGGATCGCTGCATAGACTTTTTCTTCTTCAACCAAGAAATAACCAACCTTTTTTGCATGAGGCATTTTCAGGCATTTTTCTACAAACTGATTTTTCTCCATAATAACTGCCCACTCCATTCGGTCCGTTTTTTTATTACACTCTTACTATTATGGGACCATTATAACAAATACACATGATTAGGTCCAACTTTTATTAATTATTATAAAAAAGACGGACCAAACATCCCTCGTAACAAAGATAAACCAGTGCCCCGTACTCACAAAAAAACCGCCACTTTAGGCGAGCGAAGGTAACCGCAATAATCCTGCTTTCGTATATTCCATAAACTTAACTTTAGTCTCAAACGGCACTATAAAAATAAAATCGGTACTCTCTTGCAATCTCTTAGCCTGGTACCCTCTTTCCCTATCATTCTCAGGAACACCAAGCACCATAATCCCAAGAGCCTTACCATCATAATCACTAATCAACCTTCCAAATTCATTTTTACGAAAGCCAGTAACTAGCACGTCAGCATACTGATAATTGATACACTTCAACCAGATTGACTACGGCTTCCTGTTTCGTATTTAGAATTTTTCTTCTTCAAAACGATCCCTTCAAGTGACTGTTCCTTCGTTAGCTCGAAAAGGGCACTACCATTACCTTCAACAAACTGTGATTTTGAGAGTAAGTCAGTATCAGTCTCAATGATCTCCGCAAGTAATTCCTTACGCATCAATAATAGCAGGCTGGTTGTTGATTCTCCGAGATGAAGTAGTACATCAAAAACTACATAACTAATGCGGCAATGGGATCTTATAGACTGAGAACGGCTCATCACTCTGCGTCAAAGTACGGCTTCCAATCCTCATTAGTTACGATCAGTTCTCCGTCTAGAACAGTGCCTGGTGTAATACTTACTAGGGAAACTAACTCAGGGAATTTTGATGCAACTTCGTTCTGAGGTACAAGGGGACTATAGACATTGTTCCAAAAAATGTACCGATGCTATCCAAATTTAATAAAACACCTTCGAGTTAAAGGTGTTTGTTGGCATTATATAAGAAGCAAGTTATATTAGATCATCATTTTTATTTTTAAAGTAATTATAGACATTTATTGGTGGTAAAATAACCGGTGGAATACCTGACTGTGAGGTAAAGCTTGTGATAAAAGCTCTCAAATAAGGTAGTAAAATTGCCAGTGCATTAAACTCAAAATCTTCAATACTCACATTCTCGCATTCAAAATATCCAATTATTGTTGTCTTTAGATAAAATGGTGCTTCTCCATTCATAAAGTACTCATCAAATAATTGACATGTTAACTCAAGATTTGCTTTATCCTTATTTTCTGATAAAATTGCATTTGCACTAAAATTAAACTCAAGTTCAAACTCACCAGGTTCTACATAATTTCTTCTGAAAATTGTTTCTTCAATTATGAAATCATTGAACTTTAACGCACTCTTTAATTCACTCATAAAATACCTCTTTTAGAAAGATTAATAGATTTTTTAACTAGCGAAAGAATAACTCCTAGGAGCATATTCTTCTGTTTTTCCAGAACCGATTTTAGACTCCAAAGTGTAATTACCTTGCAATTTAAAATTCATATCTTCCTTATGATAAGAATCTCTTATTGTAATTTCCCCGTTACCTTCTTTAACGTTAAAGCCTGAGTTTAAAAGTTTGGCTAAAATCTCTTCTTTAGATAAGCCAGAGAATGATTCTCTAATCTCTTTTCTGATGTTAGACATTATGACACCTCATTTTTCGGTTATATTATTTGTTTTTGTTTTATAATTCCATTATGTTTCACACACAGTTCAATACCATTAGCAAAACGAGAGAATAATTTTCTATCATCTTGCCTGTCAATTTCTTGAAAAGTGTAGGTAAACGCTCTTACTAAGAGTATACCCCTCAAATCACATAAATAATCTAAAACTTTTCCTTCAAGGGCACTTTTTTCTTCATCTAAATCTATTCCGTTTTCTACCATTATATTAATTAATTCATCTCTTGCCTCATAAAAGTCTTTAGTGTCGTTACTATATGGGTGTGTTATATCGAAGAATTTCCCATCTGGAACATCTATAACAACTTCTAATACTTCTATAGCCAATCCAAATCTGAATATTGCCCAGCTTCTTGCCATGGATTCCTTCTCTTCAAAGAAATAGGTTCCTTTACCCAACCAGCCTATTTTATGACTTACGATAAAATTTGTCTTTTCTATTCTTTTTGCAACAGATCTTTTAGTCCCATGATACCCAACAAATAACGGCATTTCCTTACCTCATAATTCTATGTTATTATTGACAGATTTTAGAACTTTAGTCAGTACTCTTCTTATTTATTCTACATAACTAGTTAATTACCTTCAACAACATAGTCCTATTTACTGCTAAAATTAGATAAAATTTACAAACTTGATATTTGTGAGTTCTCCTACTTATATTATTTATATATCTAAAACAATAAATTGGTGCCACTGATTAAATTTGCATCACCTTTGTCCGAAAGACTAAGAAAGATAGAACTCCCTCTAAACTCCCTCTCCCCCAAAATAATCCTTATTAATCCGCTTCACAACAAACCTCTTACATTCCAAAACACCGAGACCATATTCAATCATGAGTTGAACTAACCACTCTCCGTCTATTAACGCAATCTTTTTATTGATGTTCTGAACATAGTCTTTTGCTTCAGTTGAGAATTTAGACGTCGTAATAAACACACCTTTTTTGGCCCTCTGCCCTTCTAAGCTTCCTGCAAAAGCTTGTATATCAGGTCTGCCTATCGTGTTGTTCCATCTTTTGGCTTGAATATAGATGGTTTCCAATCCAAGTTTATCTTCTTTAATGATTCCATCAATTCCCTCGTCTCCTCTTCTTCCAATTGCTTGTCCAACATCTTCTTTGGTGCCACCGTACCCCATGGCTAGTAATAGATCAACCACCATCTCAAGGAATTCGGGTGAACACTCTTTGATCATTCTTAGTAATTCAGTCGAGAGTTCCTCTCGCATGCGGTGGTAGCTCTTTTCTAGTATCTCTTCTGGTGTATCATTTTCTGTAATCTGAAAAGTTGTAGTTGAGCTCTCTTCTAGGAGTTCTTGATCCGAAATCGAGCTGAATTGGTTCTGTTCATCGAATTCCAAAGGGTAAACGTTAATGAGATTAGGATTCGATGCTAATACTTCTCGTCCACGCTTAGTGATGACATACCTAGCCTTAGAAACAGTTCTTATTAATCCACCTTTTTCTAAGTAGGTCTTTGCCCATCGAACTCGATTATTAAATTTCCTTTCTGCCCCACTTGGTAGTAATTCATTTTTATCAGCTTCACTTAATCGAATGTCTTCTGCTAGTTGTCGATAAAGATCTTTCAACAAATGTACTTTTCCATCCTCTAGAATTTTTAATATAGGTAACATAAGTGCTTGAGAATCAGGTACGGCCACCATTTAACCTCCTTTCCATTATTTTTCCAAAAAATTATTAGGACTCTATTACATCCGGTCTATCTAATTAATCTAAAACCATACTAGCTTGTGCTGCCACTTTCCTGTAATAGCCCACTACTGCTGGAAAACTACTAAATTCTTTCCTCATCTCCCGAAACGTAACACCCCTCTTTCCTCTCACCATTTTCAATTCCAGTGAATATTCATGACAGTTCAACGGGTTGGCACCAAATGTTTTCATATAGAATTCATAAGCCTCAGCAGGACTATGTGCAAAGATAAAAACGAAAACATCTGAGTTCTTTTTCATTGAGTAGATATTAATAGGTTTAATGCCTAATAGATTTTGTTGAATCAACTCCTTTACTATTTGGTGATCGGCCTGATTCAAATCTACTTTCGATGCATCATCCGTTAAGGAAAGCTTGCCAACCGCTAGTAAGTGGTAGATGTAATGGGCTATGGCTGATTCTTCATATTCTAGACTGGCCTGATATAATTCCTGCACCATCATGTGTGTTCACCTCATCATTCTTTCTTATAGGGAAGTAGTTGACGCTGAATTAAGCAACATGATCCTTTAGATTCTCAATGGCTCCTGTATGTTCGTTATACTTCACTGTGATCGTTCCAACAGGGCCGTTGCGGTTTTTGGAGACAATAATTTCGAGGGCTGAGTCGTCGGAGTCCTTGTCATAATATTTCTCACGGTATAAGAACAAGATGACATCCGCATCTTGTTCCACACTTCCAGATTCACGAATATCTGACATCATGGGGCGTTTATTGGCTCTCGTTTCTACTGAACGGTTTAATTGAGCTAGACAAATGACAGGGCATTCGAAATCCTTCGCCATTGTTTTTAAGCTCTTGGAAATTTCAGTTACTTGCAAGTGCATATTCCCTCCATAGATTTGACTAGCTTGAATAAGGGTTAAGTAATCAATAAAAATAACAGGTTTCTTGTTTGGATGTTGGTTCATGATTTTGCGCGTTTTCGCTCTCATTTCAGCGACCCTTTGCCCAGCACTATCGAAGATCTGGATATTGGTTTCATTCAGATTCCCGATGACCTCTGACCATTTATCCTTTTGGCTTTGAGTTAGCATCTTTTTTGGATTTCGCATTTTGGTGCGATTGAACCCTCCTGTGGAAGCAATCAGCCTTGAGGTAATTATCGTTCCGGCATTTCTAAAGAGAAGATGATCGGTACATCCCCTGCCCACCCTGTAGATTTTGCAAAATGGAGCATGACATCTGTTTTTCCCATGGAAGGCCTTGCCGCAACAACGATTACCTCCCCGTCCTGAAAGCCTCCAGTAATGTCATCAAGTTTTTCAATCCCAGTTGGCGCGTTCTTTACTTCCTCTTGATCCTCCCACGGAGCAGAATAGATGGCTGATAGTACCTGTTCGATGGATGAGTGATCATTGATTCTAAGCTGGTTGATTTTATCCAGTTCTGCTATGACTCTTGAAATCTCCCAATCATTCACAGCAGCAATCTTTAGGATATTATTCTTCTCACGCTCCTTCCAAACCTCAATCAAAGTTTCTTCTAGTACCTCAAACTTTTCGATATCTGCGTACGATAACACTTCAGCTAGGTATGATACCCCACCATAGGCATTAAAGTCAGTTAATGTCGTGATGGTGATTAAATCTGCACTTTTACCATCCTCAATTAATTGAATCATCGTATACATTAATTGTTGATGAATAGCACCCTCTAGCTGCTCGGGACGAATGACTGTATCCTTGATTAAGTAATTAGCTTTCATCAAACTTCCTAGAAACGTCTTTTCTGCTATACTCACCAATCTTCACCAGCCGTTACATCTAGTTTGAATTCCTTTGGTAGATCGGAGCCTACCTGTTCCACTAGCTCCGTACCCCGCTTCTTCTTCTCGTTAATTGTTTCAACTTCATCTAACGTCAAAACTGATTCATTTTCCCAGTTTTTGAGGATCCCAACCACATAATTAAGTCTCCTAACACCACTAGAACACGCTATCTCCAAGGCTTTTAATATCATTTCCTTTGGATTTAAAAAGCTAGAATCATATAACCACAACAACAGTTGTTGCTTAGCATTTACATTCGATAAACCAAAACCATTTTGATCCCAAAACTCAATAATCTCTTTGATGTCTTCTTTCTTGGAGCTCTCTCTATCTAGATCAAACTCAATACCAAGTTCAAGAGCTTTTTGTTGTTGTTTTTCTTTATGTTTATATTTATGTTTTTCTTTATGCCCACGTATCGTAAATAGGTCCCTAGACGAATCGGGGGACGACTCGTCATCTTCCAGGAATTCATCTAATTCAACCTCTTCCATTTTGTTGCAAAAAGATTCATAGACAGCTAAAATATCTTCCTTCTCCACGCATTGCGCCACATAGGCAATAAGAGAAACATCCTCGACATCCTTTAACTCAGATAAAATACAATCCATAACCGGCTTTCCACCCTTTTGCAGGTTATACCTCCCCCAGTTTTTAATGGCGATCTCTCTCGTATCAGGATTGTACCGGATCAGCTCATGATGCTCGATAAATCGATTCATCAACGACTCCACACTCTCAATCGAATACCCCATATCAAACGCCATTTGCTTTTTCGTAATCTTATAAATTCCAATCTGCGTCGTATGTGGATTCGTCAGAAGATATAAGAAAAAATACCGATCCTCTGGAGTCATCTCCTCGGAGAACATTGGGTTAAGCCAAAAATCTGTTCGAACTATTCTGTATTTGTATTTTGCCATTAAAATCACAACCCTTTCGAATAAAAGTGCCTTCATATTCTATATAGTGATTAAATGGATAAAAGGGGTTAAGGGTTTAAAAAAAATTTAAACAGCAACAAATCACCTAGCACATATTTGTGTAGGTGATTTGTTTAATAAAGTCTTATTAAGAATGGACCAGCAGGTAGTTTTACTATAGCCACTAACTATACAAGGGGCGTTATATTTTAAATTTCTTCACTTAATCCTGTAGATTGTCCCTAACATAGCACATTAAAGTGTAGGTGATTCCTATTGTTCCTTAATTATAAGTTTTTCAACTTCCTCTTTACTTAATCCAGTAGCCTCAATAATAGTTTCTAAGCTAACGTTAAGTTTTATTAGTTTTTCCGCAACTTCATGTCTTTCCTCTATTTTAGCCTTTTCTCTTGCTTTATTTAACAGGTACTGACCCAAGACTGTATCTTCGATTGATAATCCCACTTGCGATCCCTCCCTTTCAACTAATGGTTCTATTTCTTGTATCAAGGCAATCTCTTCTTCATATGGCATTATTATAATCTTATCAATGAATAAAAATAACTTACTAATATTTTCTTTTTTAATACTTCCCTCCTTCATTTTATCTTGAAAAAGGATCCTCATCAAATGTCGTTTAAAGTGATACTTCATATCCTTATTTTTCTTACTCCTAATGGCGTATAATCCTGCTAAAACCGCCAATGCAAACGGATTTTGTGATTGTAAAAGTGTGGTCTCAGATTGAGAAGCAATACTGAAGGTATTATAGTTGTAGGTAACTTTTGTTTCGAGAAATTCGTAGAAATAATGATTTTTGTTGTAAGAGGCGCGTTCCTCTGTGAAAAGCGCTATGGCATAAACCGGCTGGTCATACAAATCCATAATTCGATAGAAGGATTGAAACATTCGTTTTGGAAAATCCTTTCTATAATCTCCTTGAACCTCAATATGAATATATACCCATTGCTCGTTACCATCCTTCAAATGTAACTTGACTAATTTGTCTGAGGTTCTCTTGTTGCTGTTGGATTCTGGAATGATCGTTAGAAGTTCTTGTTCGAGGAACTCTGGTTGGACTGAAAAGTCTACCCGTTCGTACAAATCAGGAGAGAAAAACAGTAGAAATTCTTCAAATAGTGAAGTAATGACATCCTTCCACAGATAGTCATAATCTGGATTATTCAATTCATCAACACCTTTCTTTAACTTACACAATATATTCAATAAGGTTTTATAAATTCCTCCCTAGATTAACCCCCCACAAATATAAAATGTGGGTGGCTGTTTGGGATTTCTAAATATATTTTGTATTTTTCCATTTACCTTCTTAAAACTTCGCTTTTAATACTCTCATCCTCAACCAATTGCTTAATCAACTGATCAATCCGTTCAATCTCAATACTTGAATTCCGCCACCAGCTTCGACTCCATATACGAGTAACCTTCCACCCTTTAGACTCAAGGAACCTTTGTCGATATACGTCTCTTTCTTTCGCAGATGCATGAGTATGTACATTAAGTAACTCTGTCCATCGTAGTATAAAGAATATTTGGTTACGGTTGTAATTTCCCCATTTTAATATATCTTCATTATTTAAATGCCTTTCCACCTATATCTCTCCTAAAATAATATTGACATTTTTAATGTTAGTGTATATAATCGACAAGAATAAACATATAATATACCGATAAATAAGGAGCCCCATGGTCTTGAGGAATTTTCCCAACCCATGGATCGCTCCTTTTATTATACAATAAAAAGGAATGTATGTTCGTTATTAATTAATTTTTTCTTTTGTTTATTATGCCACTACCTAATAGTACATAAAGGGGACTTTGTTCCAAGTCAAGAAAGACCCAGAGGGACGATTCTAGCGGTTTCTTTATTTACTAAAGAACCACCAGAACCGCCCCTCGGTCCTCAAAGGAAACTTCCCCCATCTGCCTTGCCGCTATTTGTGGTTCAGTCACCTAATCCTATTTAAATGTTAAAAAGTTATTAAAGAGGGGTATCCCCCTTCACTCACTACTGATCATTTGTGCTATTTTTATAGTCTGTATCTCTTTTTGAACATTGTTTATTGACGTAATACTACTCTTGGATCGTTGAGCCAATTCATTAGGTAGCTTTCTAATCTCCTCTATAGAAGCATCTAAATCTTTTTCTAAAGTTTTATTTATATTTGCCCCAATTTCAGAACTGTCTTCATTTCCTTTCCAGAACTGAATAGCATTTAGCGCATTTCCCCCCATTTCCTGTATCGAATTTATATATCTCTTACATTCCAAAACACCAAGACCATACTCAATCATTAGTTGAACTAACCATTCTCCGTCTATTAAAGCAATCTTTTTATTAATATTCCGAACATAGTCTTTTGCTTCATTTGAAAACTTTGATGTTGTAATAAACACACCTTTTTTGGCCCTCTTCCCTTCTAAGCTTCCTGCAAAAGCTTGTATATCAGGCCTTCCTATCGTATTGTTCCACCTTTTGGCTTGAATATAGATGGTATCCAATCCAAGTTTATCTTCTTTAATGATTCCGTCAATTCCCTCGTCTCCTCTTCTTCCAATTGCTTGTCCAGCATCTTCTTTGGTGCCACCGTACCCCATGGCTAGTAAGAGATCGACCACCAGCTTTTAAGGAATTCGGGTGAACACTCTTTGATCATTCTTAATAATTCAGCCGAGAGTTCCTCTCGCATACGGTATTAGCTCTTCTATAGTATCTCTTGATGTATCATTTTTCTGTAATCTGAGAAGTTGTATTTGAGGTCTCTTCTAGGAGTTCTTGATCTGAAATCGAACTGAATTGGTGCTGCTCATAGAATTCCAAAGGGTAAACGTTTATTAAATTAGGATTCGATGCTAATATACGATAAGAAACGTAGTGAAGGTAAGCTTTTTAAAGTAGCTGTAATTGCAAGTGCAAACAAACTATTACAATGGATATTTGCCCTGTTAAAAAACAAAACCACTTTCCAAGATCATGCATAATAACTAAACTTATCAAGACAATGAAAAAACCTTCCAGAATAATGATAAAGGAAGGTCATTTGGCATGCATATTTTTAGTATATCATGATAGATTTTAAGATTTCATTGAAGAATGTTAGACGCTGCAAACATAATGATTAAGAACTATTATACAATATCCATTAAGACTTGTTGATTCAATAAGTAGTGCTCTATTGAGACAAGCTTATTATATCACCGTTGGAATCCACACCTATTTTTACATTTCCAAACGTGACAATTGCTTCGCGGCTGTTTACAATCTCTTCCATTCCTTTATCCATTTTTTCAGAGAAAAATAGATTAAGCGCCTCTTTACCTCTTTTTAGAGCAAGTTCTTTTGTTATTTCATTTTTAAAATAAAACGAAGGCTTATACTTATAACTAAGAGAAAATGAGTCTATCACTCCTCGCTTAGCATCAATAACTAATTGAGCCACTTGACCACTATTAGTCCCTAGTTCGTTAAAGTTCAACGTAAGAGTGGACTCATTCAAATTAATAAAATCTACATTCATTGTACTAAATTCATTGGATAGATAGTAAAGATGACTGAGGATCGTGCTAATGTCACTAAGTAGTTCGTCGTTTCCTTCAAAGTTGATGATCTCTGGGTGCTGTGAAATAACTTTCATAGTATCATGAACCGAAGTAAGCTTATATTCTTCTAGGTGATAATCAATAGAACTGTTACGAGTCACATCCTCTGCTTGGAAAGTCAAGAACAAAAGAAATGCGAGGGCTAGAGCCGCTAATGAACTGGCGAACGTTAAGATGTACTTCCACCGTCTTGTTTCTTTCTGCCGTTTTACTAGTTGATTGGATAATACTTGTAAAAACTCCCTGCGTGGTAATTCTTCGCTAATCACCTCTTGTATGACAGAACTCATTTGATTTTCGTTAGACACATTCATCCCGGCTCTCTCCTAACCACTCATTTTTTAATGCTTCTATTTCTAACATTTTTAAAGCACGATGATATGTAGTTTTTACTTTTGATTCGGACCAGCCTAGTATTTCAGCTGTCTCTTTTACACTTAAATCTTTTAATGACCTTAAAATAATAACCATTCGATATTGTGAACTTAGCTTTAATAGTTCCTTTTGAATGACAAACTTCAGCTCTTTTTGTGCAAACTCTTCTTCTGGGTGGCCATCCCTTGATTTCACTTCATCACTATGTATGGAAAATAAACTAGTAAACTTTTTCTTCCGATAATGTGAGATAGCTTTATTCCGTGCAATGGTTAAAATCCACGCCTTTATCGTTCCTTGATGGTTGTATCGGTCCATTGACTTCATAACCTGTAAAAATACGTCCTGAGTTAAATCCTCAGCTTCAGTTACAGACCCTGTAAAAAATCTTAAAAAACGATATACATCATTTGTGTAAAGACTATATATATTCTCCAATTCCCTTTGGTCCAAGATGCGCCCTCCTTCCATTTCGACTATATAACGCTTAGGTGGATAAAAAGGTTACAAATGCGCAAAATTTATTCAGAAAAACCTGGCTAGTGTTTCCTATACTCGAGGAACCTTTGAAGAAATCCGCTCTCTCAACTGCTGCACAGACAAATTAACTCCATCTTCCTTACGATGTAGCATCGCATGACATTCGACGAAAAAATGACCAATAGTAGACGAGTTGTAAGAAATAACAAAACAGCCCGCATGTTTGTACAAGCCATGGAGACTGCAACGATAAAAGGATAAGTTAAAAGGATTACTATTTTATTTCTAAGAGACAATAATATGTTGATAAATGGTA
Organism: Bacillus sp. AK128; assembly: GCF_053903075.1. Taxonomy (NCBI): domain Bacteria; kingdom Bacillati; phylum Bacillota; class Bacilli; order Caryophanales; family Bacillaceae; genus Bacillus; species Bacillus sp. AK128. Next base: position 3,927,854 of record NZ_CP096379.1, read on the forward strand.
TAATGAAAAGTAAAAGGAGGGATTACTATGGAGAAACTGTTAATAGAGATCTTAGGTAAATTAAATTCAATAGAAACAAAAATTGATACTCTTGAAAGTGGTCAAAAGGATATTAAAGAATCGGTTCACCGTATCGAATTAAGTCAACCACAAGATATTGTCGCCTTATTAGAGAGAATGAATAAAACTCTAGAGAACAAAACCGAAGTGTTAAACAAACGTGTGTTCAACGTAGAAACTGAAATTGAGCGCTTAAATAGACAATAAATATGAATTCACTATACCTAGCATTTATATATTGTTCTTTTTTTGCCATCTGATACATAGACACGTAAGTTCTTCATTTACTAGATTAAGGCAAGTAAGGTTAAAACCCTCAATTCCATCTACTTCTAAAAAACTTCTATTATTTTCTATCGTTTCATAAGTTTGAAAACCATTTTTCTTTTTTGCTCTTTTCTACATTGTTGTTTTCAATCCTTTACTCTGGAAATCCGCCCCTATTTAATATGATATAACTGTAAAATAGAGCCTTCTTTTTTTAGTATGCAGAGCAGTAAATATAAACCCGAACTATAGGTTAAAGATTCATTAGAACCTCTCCTGATAGTTCGGGTTTATCATTGACGGAAAGTAATTATGTATCATTCTCTATGAGATTATATACCTTGATCTCAAACCCATCGTCTAAGCATACGTTGAGTTGTTAAATTCAATTAATAAAACAGAAAAAGAATACCTTGTCCCAATAGATAAGGACAAAGTCCCTTTCCCTATTGTCCCTCCTTATTCCCAAATATAATGGTTAATTCATAGTTTTATATTTCTTTCTAATCTACCAACCTAATACTCTTCAAAGAAATCGCAATGAGCGCATTATATATACAGATTATTCCTTAACTACTCTTTTTTTTCATTCTACATGCATAGCTACAATATATTTGATTATGCGAATTTGCAGTAAATTTTTTATTACAATTTGGTTGAGCGCAGTATAAAGAAACACCAATTCTGTTTTTTTTACATGTAGCTAATAATTTATCGATGGAGCTTAAAAAGAATTCAACTTCTTTTCGTTTCTCAATAAAGGAATATGAAGCATCCTCATAGATTTTTTTGAGGATCGTATAAGAATCAAATTCACTTTGAAAAACCAAAATATACTTTGAGCCCAACTCATTTGTTGATTGATAGATCTTTCCACCATGCAAGTTATAAACTTCTATGCATTTTCGATTTATCCAGGTTAGAAATGACTTAGATCCAGAATATAATCTCACTTTCACCTTTCTTTTTTGACCATCTTTTACTACATTATAATTACCATCACCATCTAAAGTTCCTCTTAAAAAGTCAGAGAAAAATACATTAGGAATATTTATTTCATTCATTATATATGTCTTATTAGAAGTAATACCGACAGCTAAGCAAAAATCATATAAGGGATAACTAGTAAATTGAACCTGATAGTGGTCAAATATTTTCCCATTGAATTTAGGGGTAAGGTGGTTTGCATAATGTGTTCTTCCTGTAATACCACTTATAATCTCAATCAGATTATCAATAAATTCCTTACTATAACTTGAGATTTTAAATTGCTTTCTATTTTTTCTAAGCGTACCATCAGTAGCAATAATGCCCAGTAAGTATGCTATTTCCTTTGTCCATGTAATGAATTCTAGTTCATTTTGAACTTGTTCAATATTAGCACCTAGCCTTTTAGCATTGACATAACCCATGTGTGTTCTTGAACAATAATTTTTTTCTTTTAACTCACTTGGAATTACTTCAATCTTTTTTCCACACCATGCACATTTTGTCTCTATTCTTTTTCTTCTAGCTGACGAATTGTACACACCTACGCATCTATTAGAACAAAACTTCCTTTTAACATTACTTAATGCCTTTGAACATATCAGACACTTTTTCATATACAGACACTCCATTTTACATTACTGGATGCTTTAAATATAAACGCAACCGTATGGGCTATATTGCCTATCTAATTGTTATGGTATAATTAGAAGTGTTCTTTTTTCTTTTTCTCTTTAACTTCCTCTTTCCATCTAGCAATCTTCTGTTCTCGTTCCCATTCATCTGACCAAACTTTTTTTACCTTCCCACAATACTCGCAAATAAGATAGGTTCGAAAAGCCCCACCTGGAACCTCACTAAAAACAACATATTCTTTATCTTTCTCCAAATAACGATGTTTGCATCTATTTTTAAAGAGCCACTTCCACATTCCAAATCTCCTTTACTCCTCTTCATCCTTCATTAACTTCCAATTAACGTAGATATCAATGGCAAGCATAAGAGCTCCTGCCAGTGTTGAAACAACCAGAAAGTTGATCCTGTTTCTGAAAAACAGGAGTAGTACGCTTTTGCTAATTGGGTCAATGTTTTTTTTGGAAATTTCCTCATTGCTAGAATTGTCATCAAGGATCTTGTCAATGAAGATAAACTTTAGTCCAACTACCAATCCTATCCCTAGCCATATGCTGGTACAAATCGCAAAGTAATAAAAAGAGAACATCTTGTTCACCAACCTATAAAGGAGATTAAATTGCTCTGTCTAATTCATTTTTACCTATATATTCATTTGTGCTTAGTTCAATTTGTTCATGGCAGGTATCACATTCTCCCCAATGCTCTAAATGCTTTAAGTCTAGTGAGAATTGGTAACGGATGCTACCGATTGGGCAAGTAGGACATGTTGATAAAAAGTAAGCTTTAGGATATAACGGGTCAATCTTCACTATTTTCTTTTGTAGACACATACGCAGTACCTCCACATTTTTAATATTAGCAAGGGGATCGAACTTGTTTAAAAAGGAGACTTGTAAATTTTCCCTAATCCATAAATCTTAGATACATCCCCTACTTCCATGTTTACTAATTCCTTAGAAATCATATTAATTTTTGCATCAATGTTATCAATCATATGACAAAGATATGCTTCTAAAGTCATGGCCTCTGCTGTACTTCCCCACCCATTCGACAATGGGCCATGGTGAGCACTAATACAATTCATTAACTCATAGACTAACGTTATTTCTTCTACGGAAACCTCTCGTTGCTTGCGAATGACAACAAGTTTACGGTCAATCATTTGATTCACGATTTGAATATGACCAAGGAATTGCCCGACTAGCGAATATTCTGGTGCTGTTCCTCTTGTCATTTCCACGATTTTACCCAAATCGTGGAGTAAAAGAGCTGCATACAATTTACTACGATTGACAATTTCTTCGTACTGATTTGCAATTGATTCTGCAATTCTTAACAAAGATAAAGTATGGTAGGCTAAACCACCTATAAAGTTGTGATGCATTTTTGTAGCAGCTACCTGAACCATGAAATGCTTGCGATTCTCTTCAAATAACTCGCTTGAAATTTGATGGAGAATTGGAATATCAATAGCTTGAATATATTCTCGTATTTGTTGCTCCATTGATTCGGAAGTTTCCGGCGCACACTCTATAAAGTCGCGAACATCTCCTTCTCCTTCCTTTAGCATCCGATAAGTAGAAATCGTAATTTGTGGCTGACTATTGTATTCAGAAATTTCCCCTTTTACAAAAAGTAGGCTCCCTGGTCGGAATATATCCATAACTTGTACTTCGCTAAGCTCTCGGAAACCGTCCTTCCAGACCTTACCAATCACTACTTTTTGCTTTTTCGCTATGCTTACATTTAGGAATGGTTCATTTTTTTTCGTCTTACTCAAAGTGGCCTCTTTTATAAGGCAAGGGCCTTCAAAGGTGTCCCCAATTACAATGTCTAGTAAGCAGTTTTTAGTATTCATGTTTACTCTCCTTTTACTCAATGGACTTTATTCAAATGCGTTATGTTGAAGATCTTCGTCAATTCTTGAAAATCTATCGCGAAAGAACCTAGAGATTTCTTTTAGTTGATTATCCCCTTCCCCACCTGTTATGTTTAAGGCTTCCTTGTACTGGCGATAGGAAATCTGTTTTAAGAAGTAGAGACAAACAATCTCATGATTTCTCAATCTACTTATATCTAAATCATTCATATTACTAATAAGCTTCTGTATTTCATGAGATGGTTCTCCTAATTCGTCTGGTTCTACTTTTCTAATTAGTAGTGAGATGGGATTAGTTGGTATCTTTACCACAGACTTTTCTACTTCATATTGTTGCTGGCATAGAAGGAAGGTACATTCTGCCCAGACATCAATGACTGAACCCTCCTCAACGATGTTTCGATATTGAATGACCCCTTGATTGCAAACCAAACATGTTCCTATTGGATACCCATTATGGAGATTACTCATCCTCTTTATCCTTTTTTGGATGGACTTCTAATCCAAGTGAAGATGCAAGAGAAGAGACCAATTGAATGGTTTGCTGCTTTTTTTCTTCAAAAGCATGAACCATGTCACGTTGAGATATTTCATTTATAAGAAATAGGCTCATAATCTCAACGTTGGATAAGCTAGAAATCTCTTCACTAGTTTTTCCTTGTTGTTTTGCATTAGAAGATTTCTCATATTTAAATCTCGATAGGAATGGTGATTGTTCCAAGATACTGAAGGTATCGGTAGGGATATCAAAGGTTCCCATGCCTAGATTCACAGTATGTTTACATAGGAAGTTATCCTGACATTCAAGGTATGAAATAGTTTCACCATTCTGACCCTCCCAACTCCTAAATATTAAGTTTGATGTTTTGCACTTTGAACAGATGCATGTAACATCTCCATCCTTCAATCTCGTTTTCATTCGGCATTCTCCTCTTATGACTGCTTTTTTAATAATAGGCGCAAGTAGTTAGTAATTTTCTATTTAATGCCTACATTCTATTAATCTTTAAGCATACCCATAAACTCACTATTAGAAGTAGTCATGCGTAATTGAGTCAACAGTAGTCCATTTAGATTTCCAACCTCTTCCGAGTAGTTCGCAATGTTTCAATGAGCTTGGTTGGTAGGAATAATTCTTCCTTCCTTGTACCAGAACGAATGAGAATAGCTGGAAAGATGCGTTTTTCAACTATTGAACGTTCAAGATGTAACTCCATATTTCCAGTTCCTTTAAATTCTTCATAGATTACATCTGCCATTATTGTTTGATTCATTTTGATGTTCTCCCTTGTGTGTTTTTTTGTTAGGATGATCTACGTGAATACGATTGTGGGAGTGGATTATAGCCAAGATAATGAACCAGTCGTTCAATTGCTTCTTCAAGGTTTATTGAATATAAAGGATTACAGTGACTGGACTCTGTTATTATGGATAAGTTTTTCTGTAATTCTGAAGTGATGGGTAGATGGAAATAGTAGTCTCCAATCTGAATTAATAACAGATAGATAGGTGGAAGTAAGGAATGTTTTTTATTCTTTCTTACTTGAATCCCTTCTATGGTAGCTAAACCATCTGCTAATAGTTTTTGAAGAACTGGTTCTTTTAAAAGATAGAGAGTAGAATCTCGCTTTGCTCTTGAATTAATGCGTTGAATGGCTTCAGCGAGATAATGAAGAGTGGATTTAGAATATAAATGATACATATGAATGCCTCCTTTTAGTATTGCTATCTTTGTTATGTAAAAGAAAGATAGCTATGTAGTCCCGTCGAATGACGGGTGGAGGATAGAGAGATTTAAAAGAATAATTGTTTAATAGTAGCACCAATCATTAAGCCTGCAATCATGCATAGCATATCTCCTATCATGATAACCATGTTTTCTCTTGAAAAAAGGTTTAAAAAGTTCATCACTGTACACTCCTTTCTTAGAATTGAGATTTATAAGTTGAAATAAGCTTTACTATTTTATGAGATTCATCAAGAATCGTCTCTTGATCCCACTCAGACTGGTGAATGACATCAAGTAACGTAACTAACTGTTTCTTTTGGTCAATGGTTAATTCGTGTTCTCTACATTGAATGCGGTTATACATTATGGCTTGGTTCAAAGAAAGTACCTCTTGCTTTTCCTTTTCTGTGGCTAGTTCTAGTAATTCTTGAACCGAGACATTAAGTGCATCTGCCATTGCCTTTAGTATATGGGTACCAATCCTTCTTTTCTCACCTGTCTCAATACGATGCCAATAAGAGTGGGAAACAACATCACCTGTTTTGGCTGAAGCTTTTGCAAGAGATAAACCGAGAGTAGTCCTAAGTTCTTTTACTCTTTCTCCAAAAAATACAGGAACACTTGTGTCTAGCCTTTTTCTTAACATTCGATATTTGGATTCGAGGCTATTTTTCATAATGGTAGGAATAGAATCAATTTGGTCTAATAGCAATCGTATCTCCATTAACTTCTCTTCTGTCTCTTGCCCGTCCGCCGTGTCTAATTTCACAAATACTTGATACGGGCGCTTATCTTTTAAGTCTTTGGATAATTCCTTAAAGTTTTTAAAGCGTTCACTTCTCTTACTGTTCTTCATGTGATTTCCTCCTTTGCTCTCTTCTTCTCTCTCGTTCCAAGCGTTCCTGTTCTTCTAGTTTTATTTCTCTTAGAACCTCTTTTCTAACATCGTGCTTGATATCACGCAATAGAATGTCTTTTAATGTTTCCTTTGACTCTATATAGTGGTCAATTATCTGAAGTGCTTCATCAGTCGTAATTCCTCTGGTCTTAAAATAAAGATCGAAGTCTTTGTTACGAATATATAGATTTGGAAAATAACGATTTGATTTATTTTCATAGGATTCAAGAATCTCGATATAAGTCGACATCATATCAATTTCAAGTGCATATGAGATAAAAATCATATCTAATGCTTTGAGTTCGTATTCACCTAACTCAGCTCTTCGAACAGTAGACTCAGATATTTGGTGCCCATATTCACAAATGATTTCAGCTAATTTCTTATATGAAAGACCTCTTGCTTTTCTCTTTTTCTTCATTTTGTCTAAAAAAGGAACTAAGGCTTTCTGTACAATCTCTTCAGTCAATTTCTGATTGTCTTTCATTATTTCTCATCTCCTTTAGTTGATTATATCGATTTGTTAACTGTAGTGTACACCGCATTTTGAACGAAAGCAACACCACAAACCTTGATATATAAAGGTTTTTAACACTTGCATTTTTTTGAAAACATTCAATAGTGAATGATTTAAGATTTTTAATAGCTAGATAAGAAGCGAGTTCATTTTAATACAGTTAGGAAACTAACAAGAGAATTTACATCACCTGTGAAGGAAAAAATGTTTTTAAAATTTTTTTCCATAGTTGATTTTCATATAGTAAAAAGACCACTATTGTCAGTGGCCTTGAATCTTTAGCCAGTATATAGTTAACAATTTGAGTGGCGAGTTAGATATAGAGTACACACCACTTTCAATTCATTATTCCACCATAAAGCAATGGAATCCTAAATCTTCGAAATTACACTTTGCAGGTTAAAATAGAAAAAGACACAATAAACGTTCCATTTATCGTATCTTTCTTTTGAATTCTATTCGATTACACTAGCTGCTTTAATATCTCTCGAATAAAAGCCGTTTCATCCAGAGGCATCCGAGAGGTCACAAGATTTTCACTCACCACTACTTCTTCCATCTTTGTAGTTCTGCACCGGCTAATTTGACATCGTCTCTAATTCCTATGTAGCACGCTGTCGCTTTTCCTTTTAGGACATCTGAGCTAATCATAATCTGAGGTCCATGACAAATAACGGAAATGAGACTTCCTTTTTCATTTGGCTCTTTTACGAAACGAACCACATCCTCATTCACTCGCAAACCCTCTGGAGCTGAACCTCCTGGAATCACCACTCCATCAAAGTCATCTCCTGCTTCAGAAGCGGCTAGCTCAACCGTATAGGATACTGTACTTTTTTTCTTGCACATACACTAGCTAATAGAAACGCTACTTTTTCCATAAGGATAATCACTTCATACATTAGTCTTTGAAAAGCTAACGATTTAAAAGAACGGTTCTTAACTTTAAAACTATAAAGGAAAAACCGTTAAATTCTAGACAAGCTCTGGTACAAAGGGACAAGGTTGATGTGCACCTTGTCCCTAACCCAGCACATTAAAGTGTAGGTGATTCTATTGTTCCTTAATTTATAAGTTTTTCAACTTCCTCTTTACTTAATCCAGTAGCCTCAATAATAGTTTCTAAGCTAACGTTAAGTTTTATTAGTTTTTCCGCAACTTCATGTCTTTCCTCTATTTTAGCCTTTTCTCTTGCTTTATTTAACAGGTACTGACCCAAGACTGTATCTTCGATTGATAATCCCACTTGCGATCCCTCCCTTTCAACTAATGGTTCTATTTCTTCTATCAAGGCAATCTCTTCTTCATATGGCATTATTATAATCTTATCAATGAATTAACGCGGCAGTTCTTCTTTATAGCTTTTCCTAAGCCTGTTTAAGAGCTCCATCTGATCTAGGACATTTTCATCTTTCCCAATTTCAACAATTAGATTTTCAATCATAAACAGTGGGGCAATCATCGAATGGAATTCATCCTTCTTTCCTCGTTCTGCATATAGTAGCACATCATAAGGACAAGGCGTTTTTAACAAATGTTGATCACTAATAATAATCGATTTGCACTTTATTTCATTGGCATGCTTTAGTAGGACCTCTCCCTCTTTTAAAAGTCGGGAGAATGCAAACATTAAAATGGCCGAGTTTTCCTCCAAATGAACGAGTTCTTCAAGAACTTCACTACCCATCCATCTAATTAAACGGGCATCGATTCCATAACGGCGTAATCGGTAGCTAAGTAATTCTCCTAGGCTAAGTGATGGACCAGGTGCATAGATAAATAGTCGATCGGTGTTTTGAATAATTGATATTGCTTCCTGGAACGATTCACGTTGAAAATGATTTAAGGTTTCTTGTAGATGGTGGATACTCCTGTTTAAATGATGGGCTTGTACATCACTATATTCTAAATCGACAACAGTCTTTAAAATCTTTTTAGCAGGAGTGATTTCCTGTTTCTCTTTTAATGCTTTTTTATATTCTTTCAGATTGTTATATCCGACAATCTTCCAAAATCTAGACACAGATGCCACACTCACCCCAACAGCTTGAGCTATATCCTTTTCCGTTGAAATCATAACAGTAGTTTCATTGTGTAATACCCACTGACCAATTTTCCACTGACTCTGCGATACACCCTCTAATTCAAACACGAATCACTCATCCTTTTTTCTTTTAGGCTCTTTTCTAAAACTTTGTTGTTTTCGTGACATTTAGTTTCGGTGCATAACCAGTTTATTAACAAATTGAGTGTTAATTAGAAAAGAGCAACTCTCTTAATGTATAGCAATATCTTACTACTAAGGTAAAAATCCGGCATTTGGGATTTTTACGCAAAGCAACAATCTATAAGAAAACAGCCTTCTTTTATCATATCACTCCATGATAAAAAAAATTCATAATGTAACAAAATGATAATATATTTACACCGAGTTTACATGTTTCCTATGATGTATTAATATCCCTTTCGTACAATAAAGGAGAAATTACGGGTAGTGTCAAAAGTTCTATGAAAACTACCTGAAGATTTAAACCCTCTCCTAGTTATTGGGATGGAGGGCCACGCAACCGCTCTTGACAAACACGCCAATGGTTTGATGGTAGTTTAACAAGGGCGAAGGGGACAAAAAGATGGCAAGCCAAATAGCCCTTGGTTATTTCCATTTTAAACCATTGGCAAGTTCGGTTTGTCAAGAGTTCGCTCCGCCGATTGCTGAATTAGGGCTCTGCTAAACAAAAAGTTAGGCAGTCTGTTCTACAATCCAATGTTGTGCTAACTCAATCAATTTTGTCCACCGTGCAGGCATATTAGGAAGCCCTAATAGTTCTGGATTAACGACTGGCACCTTTCCTTCCAAAGAAGCATGTGGTCTTAGAAAGTTAAAATAAGCCACAAATAAGGTGACATAGGATACTGATCCATGTTCCGATCCAAACCCGTGAGTAGATCGATAATTGCTCTTAAAAGTGCGATTAAGTCTCTCAATAATTTGTTTCAATGGTCGGAACTCCTTTGATACTTCATCCTCATTGGTTAGCCCAATAACTTGTGTGACATCAAATGAGATTCCGTGCTGAGCGAAAAAGTGTTGTGCTAGTAGATAGATGGGATTACCATCTACCACGAATGTAAGGTTCTCAGGAATGTCTTTCATTTTTAACAACACTTCATCAATTGCACGAATGGCAGACGTTGTATCTCGGTTTGCTGACACTGGATAGGAAAGGATGATCTTTTTCACCGCGTCAAAGAAAAAGAAAAGGTAGTGCCATCGGCCGTTTACTCTGATGTAGGTTTCATCACCACAGAATTGATCAGATAGTTCATATGGATAATGATCCACATAAGGCTTAAGCATTAATGACACGCTGTTTTCGTAGTTCAATATGGTCTGGTGTGAAATAAGCACACCATGAATATCCTGCATAATGGCAGCTGTTTTACGGGCCGAAAGGCCATAGTTGACATGATAGGTTAATATCAGTCCTAATGTATGTGGCGAAGCATGAAGCCTAGATAAATCAACCTTTGGTCTCTTTGGAGAATCCTTCGACAGTGGTTGAAATTCAATGTGAAACTGACGGAAAATGTATCTTAATTTAAATGCCTGAGGATGTTTTTTAAATTGATTTCTCTCTTTAGATGACATCGCGTTTAACTTTTTTTGATAATACGGACACTCATCGTTCTTGCATTTGAACACGTGAAAGTCTTTTCTTTCTTTGATCTTTTCAAGATTTTTGGAACAATGCGGGCACTTTAATACGGCTTCTTTTGAAAAACGGTTTTTATCACTGAACAGACAGGAACAGACCTTACACTGATACTGCCCTTTATCTCCATTATTGGTATAAAGGTAAGTAGATGGAGCACCACACTTTGGACAGATCGTAGATTTTGGTACCGTAACCTTTGTGTTCTTATGCCTGCGTACAGGTTTCAAGGGTTTACCATTTTTCTCTACGTATTCCCTGAGGAGAACTTGATAATCTTGTTTTTCTGGAATTTCAATGATCGGCAGATCATCAACCTGGAGTTTACGATAAGGTTTATTTATAGGCTGTTCAGTCGGTTTATCAAACATATTTTTTCCAATAAGTAAGGTTAGTAATGTTCGAATAATTTGTTCTTGGTAGTTTATAAAAGTTAATAAATAGGTTATAATTTGAGGGTACAAATTGTCGCTTCCTTTCTAAGGTTGTTGAGAGTGTCGTAACCTCAATTATCCTTAGAATTCAGGGGGTGGCAATTTTTTTGCTTATAAAGCCCTCTATCACAGTATTCTATAACCTATTTCTTATAAAAGTTTTGACAATACGAAATTACGATTGGAGGGAATTAAATGAAAAAACCGTACGAGTTAAATCAGTCGCAGAAAATGATGATCTTTATTTTATCTATGTCTCTTTATGGCTTGTCAAACATGATTACAGAACTTGTCCCATCGATTTATTTAGGTCCTATTGAGTTTTCTATCGAATATTTTGCCTTTATTCCCTTAACTCTTTGTATCTTATTCCATCCATTATATGCTGCTATTGGAGCTGCGCTTGGTGAAGTAATCTTTGGTGAGCTCATGCTTGGGCAATTCGGTGGTTTTGGTGAATTAGAAAAATTCATCTTGTTCTCTTTAGCTATGTATATTGCGGGAATCATGGTAACCAATCCAAAAAATAAACGTCAGGTAGGAATTGCTGCGATTACAGGAGTAGCCATTCACCAGTTCTTTAGCAGTGTAATAGATATCGGAAAAGTATGGGTAGGAGTCGATGATTTTGATACTCTGCCAGGCTTAGCGGAAAGTGTTGTCGTTGTTGAGGGCTTCTCTTTCTTAAATGATGTTTTATTCTCAGGCGTTTTATTTGCACTTCTTCCTACACTTTATCTTGTACCACGTCTTTATGGAAAAATTGAACCACTCCTAGGGATAAAACCAAGATCAAAGGAAAGTGCTAAAGCCATTCGTGTCGTCCATCCAAAACTAATCATCACATCGATTATTCTAGCAGCCGCTTCCTTTGGTTTTGCAGTGGTGAGTGAAACAGATTGGAACATTATCGAATGGGAAGCAACCTTCGCTGAAGACTCAGAAGGATTGTTAATCTGGATCAGCATCGGAATAGCGGCTATTATATCAGTCATTACTATGTATAGCATCACCTCTCGTCATAAAAAGATTGGGAAGGATGTAGCATGAATCCTGTCATAGATATACAAGATGTTACTTTTACATATCCAAATGAAGAATGTCCTACTCTACACAACATTAACTTAAAAGTTGGGCAAGGAGAATTTCTCGCAATTATTGGAGGTAATGGTAGCGGAAAATCAACCTTATGCAAGCTCTTTAATGGATTAATTCCTCATTACTATATAGGTGATTTTGAAGGAACAGCCTTTATTAATGGACTTGATATCACCTCTAGTACGGTGGCAGAACTATCAGCAAATGTCGGATATGTATATCAAGACTTTGAAAATCAGCTCATTCAAGCGAGAGTGCTTGAGGATGCAGCTTTTGCCCCACTTCATTATGGATATTCTGATTATATGGAACGTGCTCAGGAAGCACTAAGGCTAGTTGAATTAGATGGTCATGAAGAAGAGTTTGTATGGCAGCTCAGTGGTGGGCAAAAGCATTTGCTCGCACTTGCGGGCTGCCTGGCTTTAAATCCCGAAATTATCGTCCTTGATGAACCCATTGCTCAACTTGATCCTCATCATGCAAAAATAATGTATGAGGTATTAAAAAAATTACATGAGGAATATGGTAAAACGATTATCGTGATCGAGCATCACACGGAGTTTATTGCAGAATATTGTTCATCTGTTCTCCTTCTCGATAAGGGTGAAGTCGTCTGGAAAAAATCTGTTAAGGAAGCGTTAACTTCTGTTCATGAACTCATGAAACGGCATATCTTTCCTCCACAGGTTACTCAGGCAGCCTACCAATTTTCTAAGGAAGAATTACTTCCTATCACACTATCAGATGCAAACGTCTATTTTTCAAAAAGGCTACTCAAAACAGAACCGTCCTTGCAAATGGTTGAAGTACCAGTGGTAAAGGAGCCAGTAGCACTATTAAAAGATGTCGATTTTTCCTATAAAACGGTGGATCGATCCTTTCATCATATTCTTAAAAGTATTAATGTTACTTTTTATAAAGGTGAAAAGGTTGCAATTGTTGGGAACAATGGTGCCGGGAAATCAACCCTGTTGAGACTACTAACTGGTTTTCGTAAGCCTTCTTCAGGAACGGTGGAAGTCCTGGGTAAACTGACCACTAAGCAGTCTCCAGAACAGTTGGCCGATTATGTAACCTATATCTATCAAAATCCAGAGCAAATGTTTATTGAGGATTCTGTTCGAAAGGATGTCGAATTTTTCTTAAAAGCTCGTAATCGAAAAGACTATAAAGAAAAGGTAAATGATATTCTTGAGGTATTTGATTTAGTAGAATTACAGGACAAAGATAGTAGGCTCATGAGTGGAGGCCAACAGCGTCGAGCTTCCCTTGCAATTGGAGCAGCGATGGATCCTTCAATAATCCTACTAGATGAGCCAACGGCCAATCTTGATATTGCAACACGCAAGCACTTGACGAAATTTATTAATAAGCTTGAGCAACACACAGACCTAGTCATGATTGCTACTCATGATATGCAGTTAGTTAGTGAATGGTCGACTCGTATTATCGTCATGAACGAAGGACAGATCATATACGATGGTGACAAAGAAGGACTTTTTTCAAATTTATTTTTAATGAGGAAGGCTGGGATTGTGCCACCACAGATCGTGGAATTAAGTCATGAATTAAATCTAAAACCGACTGCTTACTCCATTGATTCGTTTGTTGATTTATTTCAGGAGGATGACGCATGGATTATGCAAAAAGTATAATTGACAAGATAAATGTAGAACAAATAAAGATTGAACTAATGAACACGACATATGGGAATGATGGTACATTAATTGCTAAAATGGATCCACGAATCATGTTTATCTGGTATGGATTTTTTGGGATTGTACCTTGGTTTATTCATAATGAAATCATTCTATTCGGCTTATTGGCAGTTGTTCTTATTACTACTGCTATGACGAAAGTCAGTAAGTTAATCTTATTCATTCTAGTCCTTGGCTTGCTAGGTCAAGGTGGTTATTTGCTCATTGCTTCTCTCTTTTTCGGAGGAGATATAAGCATCCTTCACCCATTATTAATGCTAACTGTTAAACTAACTGTTATTTCATTAGCAAGTATTACCGTTTTTTGTTCCATGAACCCTGAAAAATTAAGTGTAGGATTACTAAGCATCGGGGTACCTGGACAGGTTTCCTTTTCTATCTCGTACGGATACCGTATGTTACCGCTACTTTTAGAAGAATACAATCATATCTTTATGTCATACAGACTACGTGGAAAAGCTCCCGAGAATAGAGGAATCCTCTATTGGCGGTCGGTTAGCTACTTTGTGAAATTATCTGTCATGTCCTTTTATCCACTGTTGTTAAGTACGGCAAAACGAGCACGGACCACAGTAGAGGCACTAGAGACAAAGGGAAGTAAAAATGCATTTAAAGACCCTGTTGTAAAAAAATTAAAGCTACAATCACTAAAAACTGGGCGCAAGGAATATATTTTTCTATTAATCAATCTTACTTATTTACTGGTTCTTTTTATTGCAGGATTCAGTTTTTAAGGAAAGGGAGGAAAAAAATGAATATCGATTTTCACACACATGTTAAAATCTCAAAGAAATCAGAGTTTATGCCAGAATACTTTCAAGAAATGATGAAAGAGGCCAAAGCTGCTGGGCTAAATGCTATTGCGTTGACAGAGCATTTTAACACGAATAATTTTATGGATGTTTATAACTACCTAAATGCTCACTACCCTTATTACGATGATTATTATTATGTAGAAGGTCTAAAGGTTTTCCCTGGTATGGAAGTGGATGTAAAAGAAATAGGACATATTCTTATTATTAGTAATAAAGCGACTATATTCGATCTCTTTGAACAATTGATCCCCCATTTAGAAGAAAATAACTTTATTTCTTTTGAAGACTTACTTAATCTAGCAGAATCTCCACAAACGATGATCATAGGGGGCCATCCATTCAGGCAGAGCACTCCTCTTACTCAGCATGACCCGCTTCTACTTAAACGGTTAGACGCTTTGGACCTAAATGGAAAAGACCTTCACTCCATTGGTATTGAGGAAAATAAAGAAAAAGTGTATGCATTTGCTGAAAGCCTAAAACTGCCTGTAGTTGCTGGAAGTGATACCCACCAATTCTTACAATACGGCTCAGTATTGAATGAGCTTTCTGAAGATTACCCC
This sequence comes from Bacillus sp. AK128, assembly GCF_053903075.1. Lineage (NCBI taxonomy): Bacteria > Bacillati > Bacillota > Bacilli > Caryophanales > Bacillaceae > Bacillus > Bacillus sp. AK128. The sequence goes on from NZ_CP096379.1 coordinate 3,943,168, forward strand.
ACCGTTATTGAACTGAAAAAAGCAATCCAAAGCAAGGCTTATACGATCCATATATCTAGTGATTTACACTTAAAGGTACGTTCAGCGAAGATTACAAAAAAGCTAATCAAAAAACTGTTAAGTACAACAAATGAACTTATTATAAGTTGATCCAGGGGGATCTAGGGGGACAGGGACCTTGTTCCAAAGGAAACACGTGGACGGATCTTGCTTTTCTTTCGTTTTGCTAAACAAAAGAAACCGGAGATCCGTCCCTTTGTTTCATTTTTATGAAGCACTAGTATATCTACACTTTGGATAATTACTACACCCCATAAACGTACCATATTTACCTTTTCTACTAGTTAAAGCATGACCACACTTCGGGCACTGCCCTAGCTTAGTTTTAGCATGTTGTATGTTCTTAGATTCTCTAATCTTCTTTACATGGTTCTTTTTGATTTCTCTTTGTACTTGGAAGTCCTGATCTTTTATAGAAGATAACTTTACTAATATTTTGTTAACATCCTCAGTTGAGATCTTCCTTCCAATTTCATTATGTATGAATCTAGTAATCTGTTTGGGATGCATGACTTTGGCTGAAGTAAATGATGTGGGATCAAACTTCAACTCGGCTATAGTCGTAAAGACAACAATATTATAGAATGCTAAATCGTTTATCTCCAATCCTAAGTAATCTTTCAGAGCCTGAATATGTCCGTAATTCTGCCAGATGGGATTACTAAATTTTTCTTTCCTTTTATAAATTACCTGTGTCCATTGTTTCTGATTTTCAGAACCAAAAATCCAACCCTCATAATTCTTTGTCTCATCTCAATGACGAAAATTCCATATTCAGATACAATCACATGATCAATTTGCGAGGTTCTTCCTAATTTTGTCGGGACGTAAAGATCATGAATAGACTTATACACTTCAGGGTTTAGAGTATTAATTTGTTTTCTTACATACACTTCACCAATAGAACCTATGATTTTACTTTTATAAAGTGAAAATAGAACAAACAGTACCAGTAGCACAATTCCTAAAAACTCCAACCTTACTCCTCCTATAACTCTTTATAATTCAACTTTAGTAGGTTAATTGGTAGTTTACAACAATTTCTTACAAAATCAGGGAAGACTAGACATTAAAATATACAATATTTTAAAACTCACAGAAAACAAGGGAGGCTTGTCTTTATGAAAAAAGAGACAAAGTCCTGATGTGCCACCAAAAGAAATAGCTAAAAACTAGTAAAAAAATGACGATAGTAAGAGTATCCCTAATAGTTATTTTTTTCTAAACCAAATTATGAAAACGGCTACATTTTTCGGAAAATTTTATAGTGGAAACGGAGGGCATTGTATGTGGAAAAGGTTTAGAAACCATTTTTTTAAGTACAAAAGGGATTTTAAAATTCCTTGGAGCAAGAAGGGTACTAGAGTCAGACAGCAGAATGAAAAAAGAATGGCAAAAAAGTTAAAGCTTCACAATCTAAATATCGGTACCAAATATGGTCTCATTTTTTTGTTTATTATTTTATTATTTGGAATTTCTACTACTATTGTAACGATTGTAATGGCAAGTATTAAGGAAGAAACCTCTATTTTAGAACAAAAGAGTGATACGGCTGTAAATATTACAGAAATGGTAGCACTTGTCCATTCTAAAGGGGTTTGGATGACTAATTTTGTATTAGATAAAGCTACAGTGAATATTACTAATCTTGAGGCTGACATTAAAGAATTTAATAGCTTGGATGCTGAAGTTAATGGAACGATGGATACAGATAAAAAAGCAGAGCTATATAATCGGATCATCAGTAATGACGACAAAATGAATAAGTTATTCTCGGAAGAAATTTTACCCGCAATGAATAGTGCTAGTCTAACAGATGCAGAAACTTATTTAAGGTTAGCAACTGACCTACGTAAAGAAAATATCTTTCTCTTAGAAGAAATAAGAAAGATGACAAATGAAGAACGTGCCGAAGCCGTTTTAAATGTAAAAAGTAGTGAGCAATTAACACGGGTGATCCTCATTATTTCTACGCTTGTATCAGGAATCATCGGTGGGATACTTATTCTTCTTATCAATCGTGGTGTGACTAAAAACCTAAATAAAGTGGTAGAGGTTAGTAACAAAATTGCTGACGCTGACCTTGTCATAGAAAGAATTGAATACAAGGGTACGGATGAAATTGGTCGTATCGCAGTTGCGATTAATGTCATGAGCGAAAATCTTAGATCGATCATTCAAAAGATTACAAATGTCTCTGAGATTGTAAGTAAGCAAAGTAAGCAATTAACACAATCTGCTTTTGATGTTCGAAATGGTTCAGAGCAAATTACTTCCACTATGGAAGAGTTAGCATCTGGCACTGAATCACAGGCAGCAAATGCCAATAACCTTTCACTTGGAATAAATGGATTTATTGAAAATGTAAAGGACGCAAATATGAAAGGAAAGCATATTTTTGAATCCTCCAATCATGTACTAGGGATGACTGATGAAGGACGAAAATTAATGAATTCCTCTATTAAACAAATGGTAATGATAGACCAAATTGTTCAAGAATCTGTAATGAAGGTTAAGGGATTGGATAAGGAAACACAACAAATCACTAAATTAGTTTCTGTCATTAAAGATATCGCCGATCAAACCAATCTATTAGCTTTAAATGCAGCTATTGAAGCTGCCAGAGCAGGAGAACATGGAAGAGGTTTTGCTGTTGTTGCAGATGAAGTTAGAAAACTGGCAGAACAAGTGTCATATTCTGTTAAGGATATCACCTCTATTGTTGCAACGATCCAAAATGAATCCAAGACTGTAACTGAATCTTTACAACTTGGTTATAAAGAGGTAGAAGAAGGAACTAGCCAAATAAAGGCTACTGGACAAACGTTTGAAAGTATTAATGAATCAGTAAACGAAATGGTTCTTAATATCAAAAACATAACAGAAAATCTTTCTACGCTCTCTACACAAAGCCTAACAATGGGGACTTCTGTAGAGGAAATTGCATCCTTTACGGAGGAATCAGCAGCTGGGTTAGAACAAACTTCAGCAGCAGCTCAACAAGTAAGTAGTACAATGGAGCTGATGACCACTAATTCAGAAGACCTTGCAAAATTATCGGAAGAATTAGAAGCTCTTGTCAATCATTTTAAATTAGAAAAAACTAATTAGGTGGTACGAGGGGACAGGGACTTTGTTCCAGATAGTGAATGTGGGTATACATCAGCATTTTTTAAAGGATAATCACCGATAAGGCAAAAGTACTTTATTATAAAACATAAGTAACTATAAAGGGGCCGTTCTCTACTTCACACTAGAAGTATAGAGAATAGTCCCTTTGTTTATTGAAATATAGAACATTTGAATAAGGCAATCATATAGACTCGTAGTTTTAAAGAAACAGAGTCTTATAAGGGGACCTTAAAATCTCCGTTCCCTAAAAATCAGAGTCAATTCTCTTGACTATATATCTCTTACATTCCAAAACACCAAGACATACTCAATCAATAGTTGAGGCTAACCCTCTCCGTCTATTAACGCGAACTTTTTATTAACGTTCTGAACATGGTCTTTTGCCTCATTTCAATAGAGAAGGACAAAGTTCATCCCTGTCCTACTGTCCTCCTTATTCCCAAAAATGAGCAAGATTTTAAAATTTTATATAAACACTGTCACATCTATTCACCCTTTGTCGTCTTGAGTTATGAAAGATTATGAGGAGGTTATCATATGACTAGAAAATGGGATATTGTCATTGTTGGTGGTGGATTAGCAGGTTATGTTGCAGCTAATTATTTAACTAAAACCAATTTATCTATATTAATAGTAGAAAAAGGTAAAAGTGTTGGTGGAAGGGCTAGAACAAATAAGATGGATCAACACTATTTTAATCTTGGACCTCATGCCCTTTATAAAAGAGGAAAATCCATATCTATCCTCGAAGAATTAGGTATACAGCTTAATGGGAAATCACCCAAATTGGGTGGGCTATTAATTGAAAACAATATTGAATATGATGCTCCTTTTTCTCCATTAGGGCTTCTTACAACCAAGCTTTTAAATGGGAAAGAACGTTTAGAGTGGGGCGCGGTTTTAATGAAGATGATGAGCCTAGATCCTGAAAAGTTAGCAGAGATCACTTTCCAACAATGGGTTCAGCAAGTAACCTCCTCTAAAAAAGTGGAGTCATTACTCTATACACTTAGCAGACTTGCAACCTATTGTCATGCCCCTGATATGGCGAGCGCAAAAGTAATGGTTTCGAATTTAAAAATTGCAATGGGAGGAGCACTTTATCTGGATGGCGGCTGGCAAACGATGATTGACCAACTTCACAATAAAGCAATCGTCTCAGGTGTTCAGATTCAGTCACATACTTCTGTTAAACGAATTGAACCTACCCGGGATCAATTTAAGTTGGTTTTATCTAATGGCGATGAAATTTTGGGGAAGTATGTGATTTGTACAACTGGCCCTCACGAACTGAGTGAAATATTACTAAACGTGAACCATCCTTTTCAAAAAAGCTTTTTCAAGGAAATCATACCTGTTAGAGGAGCAACTTTAGATGTTGCTTTAACACAACTTCCGAATCCAAAGCGATTGTTCGCCATGGGCATCACAGAACCCCTCTACTATTCTGTCCATTCAAATTATGCGCGTCTCTCTGATGATTCAAAAAGTGCCGTTCTTCATGTATTTAAATATCAACATCCAGACAATCAAATAGATGGAACGAGCATTAAAAACGAGCTTGAACAATTCTTAGAAAAGTTGCAGCCAGGGTGGAAGGAATATGAAATTACAAGTCGCTTTATCCCTACCATTACAGTGAACCAACGCTTACCCCAAATAGGAGATGAGCTCAAACTGCAGCGTTCTAAAGCAGACATACCAGGATTATATATAGCAGGAGACTGGGCTTCTCCCACCTCCATTTTGGCAGATGGAGCAGTCAGTAGCGGAAAACAAGCAGCAGAAGAAATCATTTTAAACGAAAAGAGGAAAAAAGGTGCAAATTTCCAATGAGGATTTTCTACTATATAAACCATTGTTGTTTTCATTAGGTTATCGAATGCTAGGTTCCGTAACAGAAGCAGAAGATCTTGTCCAAGAGACCTTTTTAAGAGCCTACCAAATAAATGAGGAGGACATTAAAAATAAGAAAGCCTATTTCTGCAAAATGATGACGAACCGCTGTCTGGATGTATTAAAGTCTGCTAGGTCCAGACGAGAAAGTTATGTTGGACCATGGAATCCTGAGCCATTATTTCTAGAGAAAATTCATGCCTTTGACCCATCTGAAATCATTATACAAAAAGAAGGATTAAGTATTGCCTATTTACGAATGATGGAGCATTTGACACCAGATGAACGAGCAGTCCTCCTATTAAAAGAGGTATTTGATTTCTCACACACTGAGATTGCTACCATTATTGAAAAGAAAGAAGAGAACTGTAGAAAAATTTTTAGCAGGGCAAAACAAAAGCTTTCACATGTGGAAGGCGAAAGTTTAAGCTTCGAACAGAATAAGGAGATTATTAATCGCTTTATAGAAGCATTTCAAATGCAAAATATGGCTGCCTTATTAGAACTTATATCTGAAAATGTCACACTATTCTCTGATGGTGGAGGAAAAGTTTCAGCGGCTATCCGTCCAATCCTATCCGTTCCAAGCGTCTTGGCCTTATTATATGGAGTCATAAAAAAGGCACCTGAAGACTCTTATTTTGAAGTGAAACATATCAATTTTCAACCAGGAATCGTAATCTACATGAATGGTAAGATTCAGAGTATCCTTAGTTTTTATATTAATAATGGAAAAATAAATGAAATCTATATAACAATGAATCCAGATAAATTACCTATTTAAAAACGATAGAGGAAAAAGAAGTATATCTGTGATATTGATACTCCCTTTACCTTTCTTGACCAGAGGGACGGTTCTATTGGCTACCATCCAGACGTGCACCATAATTGAACCATGAGAACCGTCCGTCCCCTGGTATTCATAGGGACAGGGACCTTGTTCCACTGATTACAATGTTTATAAAATAATTCTTCTTTCGCAAAAACCTATCTATTTAATTTTCCCCTTAATTCTATTAATAACAATTGAAGCCTCGCTATGCCTAACTAGCATATCATCATCGTCAAAATAATCTACCAGAGAAAAAATAAATACCCAATTCGGCTTTAACTCAGATGGCTCTATAGCACCTACAAATCTAGTCATTTTTTTACTATACGCTAATTCGACCACATCTTCTAACAATGCCTCGTCTTTTAGTAGGTCAGGACTACTCGTATGAACAGATATGTTTATTTCTGGCCCTTGCTCTTCTATTTCAAACATACTTCTCATATTCTCTCCCACCTTATTATTTACGTACTTCGACTAATTCTAGCACCTTACTTAATGTTTCCCGTCTAAACCCATAAACCTCTTTAATCCCTAAACACAAAGAAAGCCAAATCGTTGTTCCGTCTGAATTCACTTCAAAAGGCCCCATCGCTTGATCGGCTAGAGGAAATAATTCTCTCACCTGGTCTTGTCGGTAATAATAATTAAAATCCTTATGCTTTATAAGCAATTCCACTAGATTCTTAAACATCGGTTCTTTTAACATTTCCTTAGTTGAACGACTTAGGTGTTCATCTATTCCATAGACACAATCAAAGATCGCATTTATTGCTTTTTTATCTAAGTAGACTAATCCTTTATCATTTCTAGTAATATTCATAGTTTCCCCTACTCTCTGTCTAACAATTTATGAGTCTTTTATCTATGTGTAATTCTTTATTACCTTTACAATCCTATCTACAGCTTCCTTCATTGATTCATCCAATTCCTCAAATTTAAAAGCAATCGACTGTGCTTCTGGATTTACAGCTGGGCCCGTATTTTTATCTCTACGATAGGATGTTATTCTTTCTAAATCTTGCTTTAGCTCATGTAGTAATAGATCTCGTTCAAATCTCCAGCCAACAATATGAGGTTCCCTATTCTCATAATCATTACTGCCTTCATATTGGATGGCTCCAATTCTCTTAACCTCATTTTCTTCCTTTAGAAATAATTGAATAGTCTCCTTTGCTTCATCATAACGAAGGAATAATCCTGCTTCTAAGCTTCGATCCTGTATATAACGAAAAATAGGGGTTATGTTAAAAACATGTTTAATCATACTGATTGTCCTCCATATCTTTGATTCTCTCGTTTTTAGCTTTATATAGATTAATAGACAAGTTGATCCCTTGTCTCTACTTTAGATTAACTTCTTCAACAGCCTGCGAAAACAACTTATTTGGAAATGAATTATGAGGCAGTGTTCTAGGTAATTTCCCTACTGACCCTTTTACATGAATGGAACCACCTGGAGGAACTTCTACGATAATTGATTGATTTTCAGTAGTTGTTACATCTATTAAATTTGAAAACTCCTGCTGACTTAATGCACAGATAGTTTCTGCTCCACAAACTAAACATAAAAACACATGACTGGACTGTTCCATATCACTTTGAATAGCCTGTAGTTCATTGTAGCTAAACTTAAAATGCCACGGAGATGATTCCTTCGTTAAGTATTTAACAAATAGTCTAGTATCATGGTTGACTAGATAATGCCCATAAGTCGAATCTACTTTATTAAGTGCCTTAAACGATGAATGCTCCGTAATCTGAGTAAGAACCGCTCCATGGTATAAATCTTGTATTTGGATTTTCATTCCTCTCTCCCTTTCAATGGTTTCTATTACATTTATTATAACAACAACTTACATTTTCTTCTAAAATTTACTATGCAGTAGCAAAAGGACGGTTCTCTTACCATATTTTACAGTAAGTGAACCGCCCCTTTATTCTATCGAACTCTATTTCTAATAATTAAATGATCCATTTTTCCAATTCTTCAATTGCTGAAATTAAAACACTAGATTATTATTCAGAACATCAGCTAAAGCCAATTGTTTCTAAGAATGTCTATTTACTAGAAGTAATATAAATTAGCTTATGAAGAATTGTCAAAATCAGCTCAGTTTGGAAAAGTAGTTTTTAAGATTGACAGGGATTTGGATTAATTTCACGAATAAATACAAGATTGTCTCTATACTTAATGGAGTATATTATGACTCAATCAGAATGGGATTAATAAGAAAGAGTGAGAACTATCTAAAGTAAAAACTGAGTCATTAGTTTAAAGGGCGGTTAAACTGAAGTTGACTTTTATGCGAATTAGTCAGTGGTTTCACTTAAAAATTACATATATCGTTTTAATAGAATAAAAGGGAGGATTTTTTTTGATTATAGCTGATTCTATTCATTTAGTACATTTTTCAAACATATATACAGAAGCACTAAACTCTTTTGAGCTTCCTGAAGAACAGTCACAATTTACGGCTTTACCAAGTGAGATTACAGAAGTAAAGGAAGGACAATATCGTATTGTGATTTTAAGTGAAGATCAACCTGTAGGGTTCTTCGTCTTGCATTCAACGGAACGCGTAAAAGAGTATACAGACAATCCGAAAGCCATGCTATTAACTGCATTGTCAATTAACCATATAAACCAAGGGAAAGGGTATGCTAAAAAAGGCATGATCATATTGAGTGATTTTGTTAAATCAAAATTCCCTACCTGCAATGAAATTATATTAGCAGTCAACCATAAAAACATACCTGCTCAGCAATTGTATTTGAAAGTAGGGTTTGTAGATACAGGGAGACGTAAAATAGGTCCAATCGGAGAGCAGATCATCATGAATTTATCATTATAATCGCATAATGAATGAACAGAATAATAGGGCTTACCTTCTATCATATACATACCTTCACCTGCTAGAAAGATAGAAAGTCATACATTCAATGGAATAAGAGGGAATAAGAGACAAGAGAGACAAGGGGACAGGGACTTTGCCCCATGTAATTTTCAAAAAAATAATCGATGGAACATGAATGATTATTAAAACTGAGAGTGCTTAGAGATTCCATAGAGAAACTTAAGCAGGATAAGCGTTATGGATTCCAATATAAATAAAAGATCAAGCAAGATTTACTTCATCCGCCAAAAGGCTAATATAACATTCACTATTTATTATAAAAAGGATAAAAAGGCTGTCTCTACCTCAAGACAGCCTTTTATATTCTCTCACATAAGTTTGTAATCGTAGGGACAGGGACATGTTCAATTCTTTTAGTCTTCCCGCTAGAATATGTATTAGGTTAGTATTGATGATCTGACAATTGCAGTTCATGTTTATCATGAAAAGCTAGATTCAGTATCTTCGCCCATTGTTTTATACCTATATTTTGAATCGTACATATTCTTGCTCCTCTAGTTTTAGCTTTAGATAGATGTAAAGAACCGTCCCTTTTTCTATCGAACTTCATTTATATCTATAAATTAACTGATCCATTCGAAATTCCTGTTTCCAATTCCTCAATGGCTTCATTCACATACATCAAATGTTTGACAAAAGCATGATTCAATTTCCTAAAATGATCAATCTTCAAGTTTCCGAAGTAACTTGCTTCCCATTGATGAACGGTCTCCTCAATGATTTTATCACCAAGTTGTTCCATATAAATGGAGATGCTCTTATTTCCTAAAGATTCTAGCGGAAGTGTGTACAACTGAACTAGGAAATAATGATGATATTCATTAACAGCCGCCGCAATGTCCTTCTTTCGTTTTTCAATAGCTTTGTCTTTAGTAAGTACACCAACTACAACGGTTGCAACTGCTGCAAAGATTGCCACTGGTGGAAACACATTTAACATCGCATATGTCATGGTATGCCATCCCATTGCTAGTCCCACGGTTCCAATTACGGCTGAACCCAGTCCCATAGCTAGTACCTGTTCGGTTGCCCCAAATTGAAAATCTACCTTAACATGATTCCTTGCCGAATCAGCAATAGAAAAAGCAGATAATCTCTTCACACTTGGTAAATTATCAGTTATTTGCTCAATCCACTTTTTCTCGAAATTTTTGGTTGCGTTTGAAAGGATATCACTCATTTGGTTTGATACCTTACTACTGTGGAGGTTTTTTTCTAATAATTCTTCCACAATTGTATTAGAATTCAATACTTTCTCATTTTCAAAAACCTGTTTACCTTGAAATTCTTTCGAAACCGTATTAATTCCTTTTAATGTAGCATTAACAAGGAGTCCACCACTTTTCTTTGCAGAATCCCTTAATCCACTATACCAAGCTCCATCTTTTTCAACTTCATTATGCATTTTCCCCTTTTTATCCATTAACAGCCTAAAGACGTTTTGTTCTACTTCTTGCATAAACTCATGATAAATTTTCGGTTTGCTTTCTAGCAATTTATTCTTCTTTTGAGTGATTTCATCCGTAATATTTAAATATTGACTACTCTGTGATTGTATAAAGATTTGCTCTTTTATTAATCCAAGGTTTAATTGTTCACTTGAAGTAGCTTCTTTAATAAGCATGTGGCTCTCACTAAGAGAGGATCTCAATGCACTTTCAATATTTTCACCCATACTACTGTCAATCTGTTTTATTTCTTTAAGAATAGATTGAAAGGCTGTTAAATTTAATATTTCATCTTTATAAACAAATTCCATTTATTCACCTGATCCTTATAATGACAAAGATACTTTTCTCAATACAGATGTAGTTGGTTTTATTAATTGATGAACTCTATTAAAAGTGACTTCTGGTTTTTCTATGGCATAATTTATCGCGATTGCTGCTGCAATGGAAGCAATGCAGCCGATCCAAATAGGCCCCCCAACTAAAGAACCCACCATGATTGAACCACCAGATACGATGGCTCCCTTCCCTGCTTTAACGAATGCCTCTTTCTTATTTTCTGCCTTATAAATAGAATAAACTAAGCTACTTGCAGCTACTGGAAATAAAAGTGGATTAGCACTTGTAATGGATGAAACTACATATGCCCCAGATAGTTTAGAGATTAATGACGGATCAGCTTTTTTTCCTAATACGATCGTTGAAAGGATGGCAATGACTCCACCAAGCAATTCTGGAGCGTTTATCGTGAGCGCATCTCCCAAGAACGGTTTTGAAATTCCAAATGACTTTGCTACTTCTGCTAATCGATCAAACTGTTCAGGACTTAAGGAGAAAAAGGGGTTAATCCCAGAAACCGAAGCCGTATCTCTTAGTAGATGCTCTCCTGCTTGTAAAAACTCCGTCACGAACGAGTCATCAGCTTTAACATCCCTAACTGCTTTAAAAGCTCCTAGAACTGAATGTTGCCCATCTAATAAGTGATGATAAGAAGACCCACCAACATGACTGCTATTGTAGACTGCATCAATAGCCCGGTCATACTCATCAAAATTATGATTAAATGTACTAGCCATCCATTGAGCCAGAGGATGACTACCTGTAACGAGACCGGAATCAAAAGCTATAGGAACTCGGCCATCTCCACTCAATCCTAATCTAATATTATTTAATCTCTTCTCATGCTCCAACAATCTCATCTCTCTTCTGATCACTAAAGTTAATAATCCTTTAACTGTTCCTATTACTATCTGTTCACCTTTAACCATTCAATTACATGATCCTGTGTTAGTTTCCCTCTACCATTCTTGGTGCGGCTCAAACGATACAAATGTACCGTATGGTTTTCCTTATTAAAATAGATGCGTCCGACAGAGTCGGTTCCGAACGGATACTCCAATATGGTTGACGTCTTCGTTTTAATTGGGTTTTTACGGACATTGGAAGTAGTTACGTCATAGTGATAGTTTAAATTCATGATGACCACTTCGACTTTCAACCGATCAGAAGGTGTTATTCTAAAGAAATCACTTAAAAATTCAGGGTGGAACTTACAATTTTTATATAAATTATTAAAACGTGGTTCAAATTCTCTTTCCATGATTTTATATTCTTCTTCTGATAAATCTTCTGCTTCACCATTTTCCGCTTTCGCAATGGCAATTTCATTTTGTTTATCAATCAATTCATTTTGTAAATCTTGAATTCTTTCTTCATAGAGAGCCATATCATTAGTGAAGTCTTCATAATTCTTTGCTAACTTATCTCTTTCTTTTTCATAATCTTGTAAAGCAGTTTGGTATTTTAATTCGTAAGTATCCTGCAGTTGTTTTAATTTCACTAGCTCTTCTTGTAACGTTAAAATTTGTTTCTTGGATTGTTTCAATGCCTTCTCTTTAGTTTGGAGCTTCGATTTTAGGCTTGTTTTTTCTTTCTTGGTTTCTTCAAGGGTTAAAATAGACGCATTCAATTCATTGCTTAACTTTGTAATCTCTGTCATTTTTTTAAGCAATGATTGTTCCATCTCTTTTTGTTCCTGTGTAACGCGGTCAAATTCATCTTTTAAGAGCATTTGACCTTCTATCTTGCTCTCATACTCCCGCTGCATGTCTTTTAACAGTTGCTCATACTTTTGTATTTCCTCATTAGAGACACTTTTATCTAGTAACGTTTCGTAATGAAGTTGTCTTTCTTGTAAATCCTTTATTTCTTTCTCGAGCTGATTTGTCTTATTTCTATTATCTGCTAATGTCACCTTAATTTTTTCATATCTTGCTTTTAAAGCATTACGGTCACGTTCTATATTTTGTTTATCAAGGACTAACTCTTCTACTCGCTTTTGTTCAGCTTCGATTTTACTCTCTAACTCATAATATCGATGCTGACTATTTAATAAATCATCTAATTTATGATTTAATTCATCCCTTAAAGAATCTAGTTGATCGTTTTGGGATTGACTTTTAATATGGTTAATTTGTTCTCGAAGTTGACTAACCTCAAATTCTTTCCGTTCAATTTCCTTCAGTAACAAATCCTTATCTTGAATAAATTGTTTTATTTTATCTTGTTTTTCTATTAAAATCTTAATCGTTTTAGTCAACTCAGAATCCACTTTATTAAGTATACTTGAAAGCAATTTCTGCCCTATTTGTAAAGATTGTTTGACTTTCGGGACTACTTCCTTAGATACATCTTCAAAAAACTTTTTCATCGCTTAAACACTCCTGTAATAATGACCATTCTACTAAATCTATTTTACTAAAGTCATTAAAACAATCCTATCTAATTCTCTAGGCAGATTTTGGTACTAGAACTAGCAAAGGCTGTCTCTAAATCGAGACAGCCTGCGTTATTCTTCATATAGATTTCCTCTAAGACTAATGTTGTTTATTCGGTAGTTTTTGTTCCGGATGGCCTTTCCCTTGCGTCTTTCTATTTTGCTCATCCTTTGCTTGCTTTTCATGTAAGTGATCCACGAATTTCTTAGTATCCTCCATTACAATTCCTCCTTCACAAATGGTGATACGATATAATCTATCCATTTTTGTCAATAACATGCATGTTGAAAGGCTAATGGAGGAAAAACTATGCCTAGTATTTTGACTCAAGACTTAAAGCTAGAGGATCATCTGATCATTCAAAATCTCGACATTCATGAAGTCCCTCTATCTAACAACTTAAACTGTTGTAACTTCTTCTTGGACTGGCCATTCTTCAAGCTTATAAGACATATCGAAAAACATGTATTCCAGCTGGCAACTTGCCATAAAGTAATCCTTCATTCTATGTTGCTCCACGTTATCATTTCATCTTTCTATGATATAATAACCATATTAAATAATTCGTAACATGAAAGGAGTGAATGAATATGAGTGAAATGGATAAAAAATTAGAAATGATCATCAACATTCTTGGCAATTTCAAAGAAGAATTCAATGTATTCAGAAGTGAAACAAACAAAAAGTTAGAAAAATTAGATCGTATTGAACGAACATTGTCCCGAATTGAAAATGACCAACCTAAAGATATGACAGGCATGTTGAAACAAATTAATAGTAAAAACAAAGAACATGATTCTCAAATAGAAGTACTTAACAAACGTGTCTTCAATGTAGAATCAAAAATTGAACAATTAAATCAATTGTAATTTGTATTTTCTTAAAAATATTCCACTTTGACCATCAATGTTCTCCTTCATTAATAACTTCAAATTAGATATTCAAAATACGAAACAATAATGTGACCATTCTTTGACCCAATGATAAGAAGATAGGGACATACCTTCATGGTTAGACCTCCACCTCAACAAACTAACTTTTAAGAGGGCAAAAAGACGGTTCTCTTACTCCTTTTGGAAGCATTAGAACCGTCCCCGTGTTTACTTCACTGCCCCTCGCGTCAATCCACCAATAATCCATTTCTGGGCAAAGACATATACAATAATCATTGGTAGTAATGCAAGTATATAAGAGGAGAAAGCTAAATTGTAATCGGCACTAAATTCAGATTGAAATACATACTGAACTAGCGGTAAGGTTGCTTCTTCTTTATCGTTTAAAATAATTAATGGTAATAGGAAGTCATTCCATGCTTTTAAACAGGTTAAGATTGCAATGGTCGCATTCATAGGTGCCAATAATGGGAAGATAATCTTCCTGAAAATAGTCCATGTGCTTGCCCCATCCATAATGGCTGCTTCTTCTAATTCCTTAGGAATTGATTTAATGTACCCAACATATAAGAAGACATTAAATGCTAATCCGAACACAACATAGAGAAGAATTAATCCAATCATATTGTCTAATCCAAAGTTGCTCATTTGCTTCACTAGTGGAAGCATTAGTATAGGAAACGGGATAAATAGGGCACTCACAAAGTAGTAATATAAAATTTTAAAAAAGCGCTTGTGCATATTACGAGCAATTGCATAGGCAACCATTGAATTGGTTAAAACGGTTATGAGTACGGAGCATACAGTGACAATCGTACTGTTCTTTAGCGCATTAAAGAAGTTCGTCTTTTCAATGGCTGCCGTAAAATTTTCAAAATGAAGTACTTCCGGGAATGCCCAAAGCGATTGAGACATTTCAACGGGCGTCTTCAACGCAACAACAACGGTTAAATAAAGAGGAATTATAATCGTTAATGTTCCTAGTATTAAAAGGAATGTTAATGGCCAATTTTTCTTCGTTTTCACTATAAATCTACCTCCCTTTTTTGTAGGAAGTAAATTTGAATGATAGAAATACATACAATCACAATTAAATAGATAACAGCATTTGCTGATTGGTAAGCAAAGTCACCATCTTGAAATGCACCTCTATAAATTAATAGTGAGATTGATTCAGTTGATGTCCCTGGACCTCCGTTTGTTAGTGCAACAATATGGTCAAATGCCATCAAAAATTCCCTCATCGCTAACACAATATTGATAGTGAAAAACGGAGCAATTAATGGGAACGTGATTTTCCAAAACTCTAACCATTTAGAAGCACCATCCACTTTCGCCGCTTCATACAAATCTGCTGGAATGGTTTGTAGACCTGCTAAATACAATATCGTGTTAAAGGCAACTGCCTGCCACACTGCCACAATAACGATCCCAATCCAAGCCAGATTTTGATTCCCTAGTATATTCTTTTCAAGAAAAGGGATGTGTAAATCCTTTGCCAGTTCCGGAACAGCATATGAAAATATAAACCCAAATATAAAACCTACAATAAGGACACTTAATATATTTGGTAAAAAGTAAATAGCTCGTAGTGTTTTCTTAAACATAATATTTGCATTTAAAGCCATAGCTGTAGCTAAGCTTATGATATTTACGAGTATGGTGGAAAGAATGGAATATTGAAAAGTAAATGCATATGAATGTTGAGTACGGTCATCTGTAAAAAACCGAATAAAATTTTCAAATCCCACAAACTCCCAATCTCCATAACCCTTCCAGTTCGTAAAGCTATAAAAGATTCCTTGTATAGTAGGATACGTTTGAAAGATAAAAAATAATAGCATCGCCGGGATGGTCATATAATAAAAGATTCTTTTATTTGCCATAGATTAAAACTCCTTTATAAACGAACAGGGCATCTATTCAAATGCCCTGTTCCTTTATCTTTACTTCACAGATGCATCCCATGTTTCATCTAATTTCTTTAAGAACGCATCTTTATCTTTGTTTCCTAAAAATTCTTGAATCATTGCTGCTGCTGGGAATCCAGCTGGATAATAATGTGTAGGTGCTTGACGAATCATATTATTGGCAAGCTTATCCTTTAAAGGCTCCATAATTGGATCAATATAATCAATATTTTTCATCGCTGAAATGGCAAATTGCTCTTCTAAATACTGAGTAGCACTTTGTTCTTCATACATAAATTCAATAAACTTCATAGTCTCTTCTGGGTGCTCCGCATTTTCAGGCATTGTAAATAGTACGTCAATACTTGCAACAAACATGTTATCATCTGCATTATTTAAAGCTGGTAATGTAAACATGCCTAATTCAATGTCTGGGTTAAACTTCTTGATTTCAGGTACTGCAAAGTTCCCTTGTAAGTACATCACACTTTCCCCATTTGCAAAGGCCTGGTTTCCATCTGCATAAGCCTTACCAAGGACATCATCATGGCTGTAATCTAATAGCTTCAACATCTTATCTGCTACTTCACTGTAACGGTCTTCAAACGTTACCTCACCTGCTGTTTTCTTTTCAGCAAAATCATCACCAGCTATATTGATGACAAGGTCATTCCATGGGCATGTAATGGTCCATGCATCCTTAAAAGTGTGATAAAATGGCATTTCACCCTTCTGTTTAATGGTTTCTGCCGTTTCAATAAATTCATCCCAGGTAGTTGGAATCTCTAATCCTAGTTCTTCAAACTTTGTCTTATTATAAATGACACCTACTGCGTTTCCTGCATAAGGCAGCCCGTATACCTTTTCTTCATCATAGCTGACAATATTCTTTACTTGGTTTAGGAATTCATCATTAATATTATCTACAAGTGGATCATCGGAAAAATCCTTTAATACACCCGCACGAGCAATCTCTCCAAATGTTGGATTACCACCAATTGCAATAATATCAGGTAAATCATCCTTCGTTAATCTTGTTTTTAATACAGTCGTAGAATCTGGTTGTGACACAACCTCTACTTTAATAGTGGGATTCTCTTCTTCAAATTTATCTACTAATCGTTGGTACGTTTCAGGATTTTCTGTTTTCGTAGAAAATAATTCTAATTCCACAACCTCTGATGACTCACTGCCGTTACTGTTTCCATCTTCTGTCGTTGTTTCAGTACTGCCATTACAACCTGATAAAAATACAGAGACTGCTAAGAAAGTAGTTAACATGCCTAATACATTTTTTTTCATATTCCATCCCTCTTTCTATTTTATAATGTAAGTTTTGTAACTACAGGATAGTGGTCTGATGGATAACCATCTTGTATTTGATTCCGTATAATTTCAGTTTCCTGTATGGTGATATCTTTTGTAACAAAGATATAGTCAATAGGTTGCCCCTCAGTGACTCCTTCAAAATTATGAAAAGTACATCCATAAGACCCAGAAGAAACAAATGTGTAGGCATCTACAAAATTCTGTTTTAGTGCTACCACACATTCCTCATCCGGATAGGCATTAAAATCACCCATGATTATAACAGCAGCCTTTGTTTGTTCTAGCTTTTTTCTAATTTCTTCTTTCACTACTTTTATTCCATTATCCCTTGCTTCTCGACTAATATGATCTAAGTGGACATTGAACACATAGAACATCGTCTTTGAGTCATCCTTGCTTTCAAATAGACCCCATGAACAGATTCTAGGATGTTTCGCATTCCAGCTTATACTGCCTTTTTCGTCAGGTTGCTCAGATAACCAGAATGTCCCACTTTCAAGTAAATGGACCACTTCAACAGAGTAATAGATTGGACAATATTCATTAAACTGAGAATCTTCCTTATCTCTTCCTTCTCCTAAACTACGATAGGAAGGTAAGCCTTTCTCTAAATCTTCCATCATGATGGGTAACACTTCCTGTGTCCCTATAATGGCTGGATTCATTTCTTTTATAAGCGTAATAACTCGGTCAACCCGGTAAGGCCATGAATTTTCTCCATCATTCGGTACATGTAATCGTAGATTGAAGCTCATTGCAGTTAATTCCATCATCGTCCACCTTTTCCATCATTTATGAGTAGCCAGGAAAATATGATTTATGAATTTTGTAAGATTGCTTAATACATAGGTTGGTTTAATGGTGCTAGTTTCGACATCCTCTTCTCTTGCCACTCCAGTCAGGACAAGTAATGTTTTCATGTTCGCATCATTTCCAAATAAAATATCAGTTTCTATGCGATCACCCACCATCAAACATTCTTCTTCCGTTATGCCTAAATGCTCAACAAGCTGTTCAACAAAAAACAATGATGGTTTTCCGATGATTATTGAGGATGAAACCTCACTTGCACACTCAATCGCTTTTAAGAGAGCCCCTGTATCAGGAATGGTTTTTTGGTCCTCAACTGGACAATAGGGGTCTGGATTAATTCCGATTAATGTAGCACCATTTCTAACTGCCCTCGCTGCATTGTTAAGCTTTTCATAGGTAAAAAATTTATCTAGGCCGACAAGAACATGACTAGCCTTCTGTGCATGGTCTATCACATTTATTCCATGTTCATTTAATTCGCTTTTCACTGCATCATTTCCTATAACATAGACGTTTGAATCAGGTGCATATTTTTGCAAGTATTTTGCGGACAAGTACGCAGCTGTAATCACCTCATTCAAATCCACAGCAATACCAATAGTGGATAAGTGCTCGATGACCTCTTGTCGCGTACGTATAGAAGTATTAGAAAAAAAGAATATCCTTTTGTTCATACTTCTAAGCATTTTAATTGATTCGATGGCACCAGGCAATGCTTGGTTACCTACATAGATCGTGCCATCTAAATCAAAAATGACCGCATTAATCGTAGATGTGCTCACAATTTTTACTTTTCCCCCTTTCAGACAAAACAAAAGAGAGCCCTTCATGAATGCATAGAAAATTCTACTAGATAATATATCTAGTTAATTTCTACTCAACATGAAGGGCTCTCTCCACGGCGTCTCAGCCCATATTATCTTGATTACACTTTCACTATACAATACTCATGTAAAGAAGTCATTAAGAATCTATGAGAAATTTGTAAATTACGGTAAATATTCCCTTAATAAAAATGTGCTACTATAAATAAGAGGAGGTTGATTATATGAAAGTTAGAGAACTATTATCAACTCAGGGAATGATCGCTGCAGCAAAACCAGAAGATTTCAAGGAAGCACTAGATTCAAATGCTCGCTTTGTGACTTTAATGAACAGTAAACTAAGCTTCTTCTTAGACAACCAATCTTTTTTTTCAAAAATAACAAAACCCTTTTTTATACATACTGATTTAATGAAGGGACTTTCCAATGACAAGGAAGCCTTTCAATTTTTAGTGAAAAACGTTAAACCTACAGGAATTGTTACTACTAAAAGTAATATGATCCGTTCTGCAAAAAAAGAAGGACTTCAAACCATTATGAGAATTTTTTTAATTGATACCAGTTCCTTAGATACCGCCATTCAAAATATAAAAGAAAACCAACCGGATGCCGTCGAAATCATGCCAGGTATTGCTCCGCAAATTGTACCTTTCATTCAACATGAAGTTCAAAAGCCAATTATAGTTGGTGGCCTAATCTCAACAAAGGAACAAATTCAAGCAGCCTTTCAATGTGGTGCGGACGGTGTATCCTTAAGTAAAAAAGACTTCTGGAATGCTAGGTACTAAGGAGAGGGAACGGGATCGGGAAGAAAGGGAATTGAATTACCCAAGACCTTCTTCTGCCCCTTAATCCTTCGTATTTTACATTCAAGAATTTCATTTATTGCATAACTAAACTTAGGGTACTGCCCCCACACTCATGACTATTACTGCAAATAACTTTCATTTTGTTTTGTAGGTGGCAAGAATCTCATTAAAATCACCTTACTCTTCATTGTAGGGGTCTCCTTATTCAAAAAAACTTTTGTTCTTTCACTTCATTTATTTTGTGGTCAGTGTGAAATAAAGGACTCAGTGTCCACATGGGAATCTAGGCGGACCCTCAGTCCTCTATTTCTAGTATAATCGGTGAAATTGCCGACAAAGTGGACCACGAGTCCTCTATTTGCTCAAAAACGAGTCATTTTCCCTGTAATTGCCTTAATAGAGGACTCAATGTCCGCACCAAGTCCAAAACGATCAGAAATCGGTGAAATAGAGGACTCAGTGTCCGGCAAGAGAGTTTAGGCGGATCGTTTTCATTGTGTGAAACGCTTGCGGGGTGTTTAACCACTTGAACCGTCCCCTTTGTTTCATTCAAACCTTAATCTTCCGCCCCTTCCAACTCACAGAATGGAAGACATTCACCCTAACAAAGGAATACAGATAGATTCCGACGAAACACATAAACAATATCGGATAAAAAGGGAAAACCATCCATCCGAAATTACCGACCCTGCTGGCAAACCATGCTGTTTGAATCGTATACAGAATATACAACAACCCACTGACTAGCATTGCGATAGGGTTCCATTCGATAATGGAAGTAATCAATGCTCCCGCCGCGATAAAACTGCCGGAAATCCAGAAGATGACCATCAGCATGACAAGTGGATGAGTGGACTTGGAACCGACGGCAAAACTTTTGCACCAGCCCTCGATCAGGCTTCCCACACCTTCTGGGTACATGCGTAAAGACATAATTCCTTTCCCGCCCAGGCAGCGAACCGGGAGATCCTGTTCAAGAAACGCCTCTCCCAGTGCCAGGTCATCCATGATGGCTCCCTCGATTTTCTGATGACCTCCAGACAAAAAGTAATCCTCTTTATTACATAGGATGCATGGACCGAATGAACCAGCGGTTTTAAACCGCGATCCCCAAATCGTAAATAGATTCATCCCTACCACGACGATGATGTTGAATACAACGGAGATGTGTTCATACAAGCGCTCAACGGTATGAAATGGCTGTAAGGCCGTGATTCCCTTGGCTCCCTTTGCTTGATAGAAATGAAGCAGTTTGTGTAACCCATCCACACTGGTGAATCTCGTATCTGCGTCTAAAAATAATAACCAGCTTCCTTTCGCCTGTTCGGCACCGAGCCAGCAGGCTGATGACTTTCCTGCCCCGGTATTCCGTAGAACCCTTGCACCGTAGCTTTCCGCAACAGCCGCAGTATTGTCAGATGAATCGTCATCCACAACCAGAATTTCAAATTGCCTGAAACGCTGCTCCTGCAATGATTGCAATAACGGTGAGATCCTGCCTTCTTCATTCCTGGCTGGAATAATGATGGACAGAAATGGTAGATCAGATTTAGATTTGGATGAGAAAACAGGAACTGGCAAAGACCAGAACATGATAAAGCCAATTATAATTGTCACAAATCCAATACCGAGATTAATCACCTCTAAAGCAGTCATAAAACATCCCCCCTCCCGCTGCGTGTCAGCACACAGCTTTTATAATCCCTGATTTACTGAGTAATCAAACATATTTCCCGTATCGTCTTGGATCAGTTCCTGTGCGGTAATTCTAGCGGATAACAGCACGATTGGGACACCCGCACCGGGGTGTGTGCTGCTTCCTGTAAAGTACAAGTTTTCACAATGGCTCGCCTTGCTTTGCGGACGATAGTGGTTGCTTTGTTTCAAAATTGGCTGCAACCCAAACGTGGCACCATTATAGGCATTGAATTTCGATTTAAAATCCAATGGTGTGGTATGCGTTTCGGTGACAATCTCATTTTCAATGTTTTCAAAGCCACGGATCTTCTTCATCTCATTTAAAATATAACTGCGATAATAAGAAATGGTTTCCTCGTCCCATTCGTAATTTGCTGTTGCTACATCCGACACAGGCATCAGGATATACAATCCATCCTTTCCCTCAGGCGCAAGGGAAGGGTCCATTTTTGATGCAATGTATACATAAAAGGAGGCATTCGTTAGTTTCTTCCCATCAAAAATATCTTTCAAATTTTGATCAAGATTTTCGTTGAAAATAAAATTATGTACATGGTCAATTTCTTCATATTTCCGGTCCATACCGAGATATAACAGAAAACATGAACAAGAGTATTTCATGCTGTCGATCTTCTTATCAGTATATTTGCCTTTGGCAGGCTTGTCTTTTACCAAGTGCTTCATCGCATATGGGAAATCTGCATTACAAACCACATAATCCGAAGAGATTTTCTGTCCATCCACGGTAATCCCTTCCGCTTTGCGATTGTGAACGGTGATCTCCTGCACATCCTTGCCATAGTGAATGGTTCCTCCAAGTTCCTTGAAGAGCCTCTCCATGGCCAAAGCCATCGTATACATACCTCCTTTTATAAACCATACTCCGTATAGAAATTGAATCATCGGAATCATGGTGTAAAAAGAAGGACTTGTAAGAGGAGAAATACCTATGTATAACGTTTGAAAGCTGATCAACTGTTTCAGCCGTTCATTTTTAATATATTTTCCTACAAACGCATCTGCCGTGTCGTATGGTTTCAGTTTCACTGCTTTCTTCAACATCGCGAGGTTATAAAAATCAGATCTTTTACGGAAAGGTCTTTGAAGAATGTGATGCTTGGCGATGACAAAGCGTTTGTAAATCTCATTCATATATTGAAAAAAGCCTGCCGTGTCCTCTTCGCTGATGGATTCGATCGTCTTTGTCAATTTGGTTAGGTCAGAGGAGATATCAAGTGGCCGGTCAGGAATATCACTGAAATAAGCCCGATAAATCGGGTCCAATTTTTCCATCGGAATGTAATCATCAGGGTTGCGGCCGCATAGTTCAAATAGTTCCCGATATAACTCCGGCATCATCACGATGCTTGGCCCCAAATCAAATTTATACCCTCCATCCAGCTCAATCCGATTCATTTTGCCTCCGGGCATTAAACCTTTTTCATAGATTTCCACCTGATAACCCGCATGCTGCAGCCTTATGGCACTGGCAAGCCCCGCTACACCGGCTCCAACGACAATCACCTTCTTACTCATGTAAATTCCCTCATTTCTTAACAGTCTTGAAGTAGAAAAGCACAATTATGTTCAATTATGTAATTACAGCAGCCACTTTCGTAACTTTTTCAACGCTTGCATATTTCGGTCGGAATACGGCGGGAATTTACCTTGAAAACGTAGGTAATGATACGTTTTGTAATCTGTTTTCTCATAACTAAAAGCTAGAAAACCCGTTTTACCGTGATAAGCACCGTATCCGCTTCTTCCAACCCCTCCAAATGCGATATGGGGGCTTGCGGCATGTTGGATCACTTGATTAACACTGATGGTTGGTGAACGCATATGTTCCTTGAACAGCTCAATTTGATTCTTGTTTTTACTGAATATATACCCTGTAAGTGTATCGCGCTGAAGCCTGCCACTCGATAATAATGTTTTTAAGTCTGTATAGGGAATGACAGGAAGGACCGGACCGAAAATTTCTTCCTGCAAAATCGGACTTCCGGGTTTGATATCCGTTACCACGGTCGGGGCGATGAACATATCGCTTCGATCATGCTCACCACCATGCCGGACAACTCCCTGTCCGATCAACTCTACCATCTTTTGAAAATGTGCATCAGTACAAATCCTGCCATAATCTCCACTCTCCTCTGGCCGATCTCCGTAGAAAGCGGAAACCGTCGCGGAAATTTCATCCAGCGTTTTTTCATAAATGGAGTGATGGACAAAAAGGGTATCCGGTGCAATGCAGGTTTGTCCCGCGTTAAGGAATTTCCCCCAGACGATTTCCCTAATCGCTGCTTTTGAAAAACCTGTTTCATCCATAATACATGGGTTTTTCCCGCCGAGTTCCAGTATCACCGGTGTAAGCTGCTTAGCTGCCTGCTCTGCCACCACTTTCCCAGTCTTTTCACTGCCTGTAAAAAAAATCAGGTCAAAAGGGGCTAACGTCAACTCACTCGCAGTTTTTGCATCTCCTGTCACAACGTGTAATTGTTCAGGCGAAAATGAGTTATTAATGATTTCTTTTAACAGTTCTGCCGTTGCCGGTGCATGTTCAGAAGGTTTGATTACGCAGCGATTTCCTCCAGCAATTGCACCAATTGCAGGCATCAAGGTAAGCTGGACCGGATAATTCCATGAACCGATAATGAGTACACTCCCATATGGATGCCTCACTCTATTGATTGCTTCTACATACCCCAATTTAAGGTGCTGGGAACGGACAGGCCGATTCCATTTTGCTAAACGCTTGGATACATACTCGACTTCGTTCAATAGAACAGCGATTTCAGATGAAAAGGATTCGAAGGCCGGTTTTCCCAAATCTGAATGAAGGGCCTCGATTAACGCCTCTTCATGCTCCATAATAATGGTTTTCAGCTTCAAAAGCTGTTTGTTACGGTCTTCAATTGAGGGCCTTCCCGTGGACAACAGGTCCTCCTTCTGCATGACCGGTAATGTCTTCAGAAAATCATGGTCAAGCATGTAGTGAATCCCTCTGAACGATTTTGTCCCTTACAAGCTGGCCGCTTAAGGTGACCATCGGCATTCCACCGCCGGGGTTTACGGTTCCACCGACAAAATATAGATTGCTATAGCGTTCACTTTGTTTAGGATGCTTGAATCCTTTGTTTTTCTTGCGGTCTGACACGGTTCCATAAATGGCACCCCGGTCAGAGCCATACATCCTTCTAATATCCTCTGGTGTCCATAGATCTTTTGTTACGATATTAGCCCGCAAATCGTGCAAGCCCATTTTTTCTAATTTAATTAGAGTCCGCTCAGCAAATTGCTCATATTCCTGTTGCGTGAAAGGTTTCTGATCACGAATATAAGGAATATGAGGTAGTACTTTTATATTTTCATGTCCGTCAGGAGCCTGCGACGGATCTGTTTTATTCACGTTGACTAAATAAATAACCGGATCATTCGGCAGTTCACGACGATGGAAAATGGATTGCATTTGCTGCTTCATATTTTCTGCGAAAAAGAAATTATGATGGCGGAGTTGTGGATAGCTCTTTTTCACGCCCAAATGCATGACGAGACCCGAGCTAGCCGGTTCAAATTTCTTCTTTAATTTGTTTACAAACTGGCTGTCTTCCTCCAGTAATCGTTCGTAAACCGGGATGACTTCCATATTAGAAACATAATAATCTGCTGTTAGCTTTGTCCCGTCTTCCAAAAGTGCTCCTGTGATTTCGCCGTTCTTTTTTTCAAGCTTGGCGATACTTTTGCCAAGGTGGAAACGAACACCTACTTCATCCGCTAACTTCACCAAACCATCCGCCAGTTTATTCAAACCGCCGGGTACATACCATACACCTTGGTCATGTTGCATGTAGATCATCATGTTCAAGACAGCCGGTGCATCGTAAGGGGACGAACCCACGTACTTGATGAAGTAGGATAGCATATCGCGGAACTGTTCATTACTAATTCGTTTATCAATCGCTCCATGAACGGTAGAAAACAGATCAAAGTTCTTAATAGCAGAGAACAGGCCCATATGTTTCATGATTTCTCTCGTTCGATCCACACCATGCTGAAAATAGGTTTGATCCGTCGCATCATAAAGTCTTTTCGAATAGTGAAGTAAATCCTGATATTCACGCATATCCTTTTCACTCAGAGATGCATTCTTCTCTTGCATTTCCTTCAAATCTTCATATAAGTCTATGATTTTTCCATCCGGGAAAAAGGAGCGCCATTGATGATCCAGCTTTTCAATTTGGACGTAGTCCTTCATTGATTTCCCACTGGCAGCAAACAATTTTTCAAAGATTTGAGGCATTGTGAGAATCGATGGACCCAAATCAAAACCGAAACCATCCTGATCTAGCCGGTTCAGCTTTCCACCAATATGATTATTTTTTTCATATAAGGAGACATCGTATCCTGCCTGCTGAAGTGAAATCGCAGCCGACAGTCCTCCGAGTCCTCCTCCGATCACTAGTACGTTTTTATTTTTAGTTTTCACCTGTTTTTGCCTCTCCTTCTCGTAAATAAGAAATTCTGTTCGCTGCAGTATTGATTTGGTCCATTTTATCTTTTGTCACATAATTCCGTTTCGTTAGACACTGATAGCCATTGTTCCGTACAGTATCAAGTATGCTTCTGTATATATGAGCAGACAGATAAACAGGGACTCGGCTATCACCATCCAGCAGCTCTACGTTTACTAAAAACCCTTCATATAAAGCTTCTGCACGTGTAGCAAGTTTCTCCCATAGGTTGATGAAGTGATCATTAATTAAGCTATTATGTAAATCAACCTGTGAATATTGAAAATGACTTAATTCTTCTACTGGTAGATAAATACGATTTTTCTCATGGTAATCTTCACCAATATCACGGAGGATGTTCGTTATTTGCATGGCAACGCCAAGATTTGTTACGGCTACACGCAAATCCTCCGAAGATTTCGAAGCGATAATAGGCAAGAGCATTAAACCGACAGACCCCGCTACATAGTAACTGTATTTTTCCAGTTCATTCATGGTACTCGGGGTTGTAAATGATAGATCCATGGATTGCCCAGTTAGCTGGTCATAAAAGGGGTTGATATCCATATCGTACGTATTAAATACGTGTCTGAGTGCGCGCCAGAGTGGTTTGTCTATTTCAGCTCCATCATTGAACAAATCTAGTTCTTTCTTTAATTGTCTCAAAAGCCTAGTCTTTTCTATGGACGAGTAGTTTCCATCTGCACATTCATCTGCCGTTCTGCAAAAAGCATAGATCGCATAAACGGCATTTGCTTTTTCAGAAGGGAGTTGTGAAAATGCATAGTAAAAGCTTTTGGAATGTTTTTTTATCATACTTTCACAATAATCAAAATCCGCTTGCCTTTGCTCTGTTTCCATATCCATCTCCTTTTAGGTCTATTTCCAGATCATGTACTACGCTAAACCGTCGATTGACCTTTTTTTCTGAGCCAAGTCTACAACTTTACACTTATTGCTTTACCCGCCTAAAAACTTGATCGAAGAAAGTTCCTCAACTTCCAGTGGATTCAGCCACTTCCCTGAGTTTCCTTGCGACAAGCTTCCATGCTTCTTCTGCTTTTTCTTTTGGGCCTAGATGGGTAAAAGCATGCTTACAATCTTTAAATATCTCTTCTTGAACGGTTATCCCAGATGTTTTTAATTTCTCAGCATAACATTCGGCTTCTGGCCTGAATGCGTCGTACTCCGCTATGAGAATAAGGGCAGAAGCTAAGCGGCCACTCATCTCAGCACGAACAGGGGAAGCGAGAGGCTGTTCCGCTTGTCCTTTGTCAGGTACATAGCACATGTTCAAAAAATGGGCTACTTGAGGATATCGGGCACGCCACTTATCCGGTTCGGGTTTATCTGCATGCGGGGTGGAAAAATCTAGCATCGGGCAGGACAGCACTTGGAGCAGAGGCTGATTTTCCCCTTTCTCTTCTAAGTAGAGACAGAGAGCTGCTGCTATGTTTGCCCCTGAACTCTGTCCGCCCACCATCATTTTTTCCGCATCAATATTCAAATCATCGGCATTTCTCTTGATCCATTGAAGAATTTCATAGCCCTGTTCAATCGGTTTGGGAAAAGGGTACTCTGGTGCTTTCACATAATCGACATTAACAACCACACATTCTCCCTGATTGGCCAGGTAGCGGCAATATGGATCATCCATCTCTTTTTCATGCATAATGAACGCTCCACCATGAAAATTAATATAGACAGGGAACTTGTTATGTCTTGCTTCTAAGGGATAGTACAAGGAAATATTCGTTCGTTGAACAGATGTTTCGACTACCACATCTTTTTTCATTTTCACTTGTTGCAAGGGAATCATCGGTGTCTTTTTTGCTTCATTAGGAAGTAGACGCAGTAATCTTGCAATCATAACAGTGAACATTCGTGTAACCTCACTTTTTTACCATTTTGACTTTAATGAAACACATTTATACTCCAACCATTAATACTATTAGTCAGGAAGCCTGCAGTCCCTCCATTGTGTTGATAGATTATATGAATGAGTGGACGAGTTTTATGTATATATAACGTCTTTACTTATTCCCTCTTTCTCCCCGCAAAAGATCATTTTATTTCTAACAACTGATTTAAAGACCGAGAAAGTGTAATATACTCTAGCTTCATATTACTGTTTGACATATATTCGACTGCCCCAGGTCCACCTAGGTAGAAATCAGTTTTCTTGCAGGTTCCTGCAAATTGGTCTAATTTGAGCAAGGCATTAGGATCCTGCTCGAATGGGGTCGTGGTGGTTGCTGATAGAATGACTCGATCTGGGAGGAGCTTTTGAACAGTGTTTTCAATAGAGCCTTGGGCAGGCGATGCTCCGATTAACATGGTTTTCCATCCCTTCACCATGGCCTGCAAAAGAATGAGCATGACCGGAATCTCATGTTTTTCGTATGGAAGACATGCACCTAGTAGAGTTGGTGCTTCTGTTCGAACGATAAAATTTCTACGAAGTTCGATCAGAAAATCCCTCAACGTCATACTCGCGATGGCTTCCTGATACTCCTCCCATTCTCCTGTTCCCCACCTGTTTCCGATCTCAAGTAAAAAAGGAAAGGCAACTGAATGGATAAAATACTCTATTCCTTTCTCATGATAAGCCTGCTGAAAAATATAGTTCATACCGGCTTCATGACAGCTTGTGCCTTCCTTTATTAGTTCCATTACATAATCATTGGTTGCTGGAGGTTGAGACTTCGTTTGCCTGTCAGGAGTTACGAGTGTTGGTTCTGGTTTTGTTTCAATGTTGTCAATGATCAAGGCAGCCTGCTTCACCGAGTACCCTTTTTCGGTTAAACCTTTTACTGAAAGGATTTTGTTTACATCTGCTTCTGTGTAGACTCTGTATCCATTGTCAAGTCGTTTCGGACTGACAATTTGATACCGTTCCTCCCATTTCCGAATGACGAGCTTGGACAAACCTGTTATTTCAGAAACTTGCTGAATGAAATATAAAGGTTTTTCTATATTCATGGTTTAACATACCTTTCTTTAAAGCATAGGAAAGACCGGACATACTTTACATGTATCAACTATCCCTCTCGTTGCCACCAGACATTGGTCTTCTTCTAAACTCTCTCAAACTTCTAGGGAGCGGTCTTTTAAACTAGTATCTCATTCGCTTTATAGATGAAGTGTTCTTCAACTCGTTGATGGAAGATGCTCCAATGCTAAACATCGCTGCTTTTAATTCGTATTCTGTTTGCGTGAAACGCTCGATTAATGCCCTTTCCGACGTTACGGCCTCTGCTAAGATGGAGCGACCAAAACCAGCAAGATCGGCACCTAGCGCAATAGCCTTTGCTGCTTCTACTCCATTGGTGAGCCCGCCACTAGCAATAATCGTTCCGGTATGTTCATGTTGTTTGATATCAAGAAGACATTCCGACGTTGGTATGCCAAAGCCACTAATCGCATCAGCTACTGCACGTTTTAGCGGATCAGTGGAGCGAAATTTTTCGACCTGACTCCAGCTCGTTCCGCCTGCACCAGCCACATCTATAAATGAAATGCCTATATCAAATAATTGATGAGCTAATTTACCATTAATTCCCCACCCTACCTCTTTCACACCGATTGGTAGATGGAATGATTGACAAAGCTCTTCAATTTTTTGGAATAACCCACGGAAGTTTGTATTTCCTTCAGGCTGAATTAATTCCTGTAGACTGTTTAAATGGAGAACTAAGGCATCAGCTTCAACTAAATCGACTATTTTTTTGCATTCGTCAACGCCGAAGCCATAATTAAGCTGCACAGCCCCGACATTCGCAATGATTGGAATGCTTGGTGCGTACTTTCGTATTCGAAAGGTATAGGCTCTTTCAGGATCCTCGATTGCAGCTCTTCCTGATCCTACGCCAAATGACCATCCTTTTTCTTCTGCTGCGATAGCGAGGTTTTGGTTAATGGTCATCGCCTTTTCGGTTCCTCCGGTCATCGAGCTGATGAGAAATGGAGTAGCCACTTTCTTTTCAAGGAAAGAAGTCTCCACGTTAATTTCTGTAAAATCCACCTCAGGAAGAGCTTGGTGGATAAATGAAAATTGCTCGAATCCTGTTGTAATTCCTCTTCCTTTCACATCGTCATTAAGACAAATCTGGATATGATCTGCTTTTCTCTTGTTCACATCATCACGTTGTTTCAATGATCTCCCTCCCTCTCACGATAATTAGATCATGGTTTTTGCAAACAAATAATTAAGCTTCAATCGATTGGTTAACACCCTCTAAAGCACTATGTAGGGTTGTTAAGTAGATTGCTTTTTTCTTCTTATCACTCACGACGGCTCGTTTTGTATACACCTGATATTCATTCATTTTGACCGCTTCCATTATGGCAGCATAATAGTTGGATGCTAGTTTAATTGAAAACGCACTTTCTGTTGGATAGGATTCGATGTCTGACAACCCCTCTTCAAACCAACTCCACGCAAGGTCCATCAAACCATTGATCATTTTCTTGAACCTAAAATTGACCGTCATCTCTTCAAATTCAGTATCAGTATATTGATACGCTGACAGCCATTCATCCGGAATATAACGGCGGCCTCTGTTTAAATCCTCTCCGACATCTCTAATAATGTTGACAATTTGCATCGCTTTCCCGAGCTGAATTCCTGCCTTTTGCACTTCTAGGGTCGGCGAATCATGAAGAACGGGTAGAAGCATTTCACCAACAGAGCCAGCTACTTTTTCACAATACATTTCTAATTGCTCCATTGATTGATAGTGTGTGAGCGATAAGTCCATTCGTTGACCCGACATTTGCTTTAAAAATGGCTCTTGATCAATAGGAAAGTTTGCAAACAACCACCTTAATGAAGGCCAAATAAAGTGCCCATCTGCTGTCTCAAGATGTTTAAATTGCTCTTCTAGTTTTTCAAGTGTATATGGTGCATTTTCAGGCTCATCAACAGAGTCGTCTATTAATCTACAGAATGCGTAAATGACAAATACTGCTTCTTTTCTTGGGGAAGGAAGAAACCGAAAAGCCTCGTAAAAACTTGCAGAGCCTTTCTTCATCATTTTTTCACACTCTTGTATCCATTTAGAATGAATCATGCTCCCAGCTCCTTTTTCATTAATTCACTTAAGATACGTGCCCCTTGTAGTACAATGGGAACCCCGCCTCCAGGGTGAACAGAGGCACCCACACTATATAGCCGTTCAATGTTGTACGGGGATAGTTGAGGTCTGAATCCTCCTGACTGAAAAAGAGTTGGCGCAATACCAAAGCTCCCACCTTGAAATAGACCATCTTTTATCGCATCTTTAGGCGTTCGGATCTCTATCCATCTGATTGATTCTCGTAACCCGTTAAAATGTCTCTCTTCAGCCTTTTGGATCACTTTTTCGACAAGTGCAGGTGCTTCCGTTTCCCATTCAATGTCCTCGCCAGAAGGTACCGGAACAAGGAAGTAAAGGACACTTTCTCCAGGAGGTGCTGCCTCTTCATCTAAGGCGACAGGATTAAAGATATAAAAGGAAGGATCATCCGGCAGTTGCTTTGTTTTAAATACTTGCTTCATATTCTTTTCAAAGTCTTCAGGTAAGTAAAATTGATGAGCTTTCATCGCCGGAAACCGTTTCTCCACTCCTAGATATACTAAGATACAGCCCGATGAAGGTTTAAAGTTCTTCTTACGTTCACTTGTTTTTATCATAGGATATAAATTTGGGAAATCACCATTGAAAACGACTGCGTCAAAACGGTAATCCTCGTTGTTCACCACTAACCCTTTGCACACTTTCTGTTCAATTTGAAGGCGCTCTACCTTTGCATCGACATGAATCTTAATTCCCATTCGTTTACAGGCTCTCTCTAGCATTGGTATTAGACTGTGATAACCGCCCTTTACATACCAAATACCAAAAGCGTGCTCACTATAAGAGACCAATCCATACAGTCCTGGTACCTCTAGTGGAGAACCGCCAATGTATAGGGATTGTAAGGAATATGCCTCTTGAAGCTTTGATTGTGAAAAGTAGGAAGCATTAAAGCTTTTCAAATCTTTATAGGCCTTTGAATCAACTAATAGCTTCATGTTTTCGAGTGTTAGAAAATCTCGCTTTCTTTTAAAGGTCTTGCTTAGAAAGGCTTTCATTCCTAGTCGATAGACACGAGACATGTCAGAAAGATAACGAAGAAAGTGATCGGACTCTCCTGGGAACAATCTCTCTATTTCGGCTAGCTGAGTAGGCAGATCTCTAAACTTTGTATATGTAGTTCCATCATTAAAATGAATATCGTAAAGTGGGTCACAAGGAATGAGCTCTAATTCTTCTTCTGGTATCCCAGCTTCCTGAAGGATTTCCTTCAATAAATCTGGCAAAAGGACAATCGTTGGTCCTTGATCAATTCGATAACGCTCATTTCCATGAGACGTTAGTCTACCTCCTAAGAAGGCTTCCTTCTCAAATATGGTGACAGAGTTTCCTTGTTTAGCAAGTAATAGCGCTGTTACAAGTCCACCTACTCCTGCTCCTACAATTCCTATTTCCATAATGGCGTCTCCTCTTTTTGTAACGCATCTTCTTGTGTGAAATAGACTTCTTTCTTTCCATATTGCTTGTTTATTAGATTTGCGCTAATTCGGGCTGATTCAAAAATGGTTGGCAGACCGCTACCTGGGTGGGTCCCTCCCCCAACTAAAAAACAATGACCAACATCTTCAAATTGGTTATGCGGCCTGAAATACATCATTTGGTCGAGGCTATGCGCCAAATTAAACGTCGCTCCCTTGTATACATACACCTCGTTTTGCCATTCCAGAGGAGATATTATTTTCTCCACTTCAATAGAGTTGCGAATGTCTTGTAGCTCTGGCTCTTGCTCCAAGATGGATAGCATTTGCTCTCTTACCTTCTCTTTTTCAACATTCCAATCAATATCAGCCGTTAAATTCGGCACTGGCATTAATACGTAGAGAGAGGATTTCCCTTTTGGAGCCAGGGTTGGATCGGTTTTAGATGGATTGTGAACATAAATGGATGGATTTTCCGATAATTTCAACGTTTTCGTCATTTCTTCCACGTTTTTCTGATAATCATCCGCAAAAATAATCATATGATGTGGAAGGTTTAGTTGTTTATTCACACCTAAATACAACATGAATGTAGAACACGATAACTTCTTCTTTTCTACATTTTCCTTTCGATACTTCTTCAAATCTGATTGATCAAAAAGGGTCGTAACGGCATGACCAAAGTCGGCGTTTATAATAACGTCATCGCTCATCACGGTTTCTCCACTCTCTAACCTAACTCCTACCGCTTTTCCTCCTTCCACTAGCACTCTTTGTACACCGGTATCTGTATGAATCTTCCCTCCATATTCTTCGATCACGGTTGCCATTGCCTTACACAATTGGTTTACTCCACCAATGGGGTGAAAAAGCCCGTATCGATGCTCAAGATAAGAAAGAATCGTAAAGGTGCCAGGACATTCCCACGGAGACATTCCCAAATATTTGGCTTGGAAGGAAAACGCCCATTTAAGGCGTTCGTCTTTAAAGTATGTAGATAAACGGTTATATACGGTATCAAGCGCATTTAACTTAGGTAACGCTCTCACCATATTTCCTGTAATAAAATCGGTCAGCTTCGTAAAAGGCTGCTGAAGTAATGGGGTAACGCGGTCAAACTTCTCCCCTTCTACCTTCATAAATTTCTCAT
Organism: Bacillus sp. AK128; assembly: GCF_053903075.1. Classification (NCBI taxonomy): domain Bacteria; kingdom Bacillati; phylum Bacillota; class Bacilli; order Caryophanales; family Bacillaceae; genus Bacillus; species Bacillus sp. AK128. The sequence continues at coordinate 3,976,703 of NZ_CP096379.1, forward strand.
AACCAGAGAAGCTACCTGGGAACTTTTCTTCCATTTCCGCTCTCATCTTTTCCTTGTTTCTCGATGGAGAAAAGGTCATGTCTCCAAATTTCAATGTATATAACGGATCCATTTCCTGAAGATCCATATAATCCTGCAAACGACGTCCACTCATCTGAAATAATTCTTCAAGGATGGAAGGCATCATAAAGAATGTGGGACCTAAATCAAAGCTGTAATCACCAAGCGTGAGTTTTGACGTCCTGCCACCGATGACTGGCTGCTTTTCATACACATTCACCTCATAGCCCTGTGCGGAAAGAAGCATAGAAACCGCTAACCCACCAGGACCTGCACCAACCACGGCGACCTTTTTCCTCTTTGTCAAATTTATCAATCCTCCATCAATCTTATACAAACATTATATACAAATGTATAATGTTTGTATAATGTTTTCTTTTCTTGCCATGGGGACAGGGACTTTGTCTCATATAGCAAAAGGAACAGAATCCATTTCCCTTCAATTCATCCAAATAAAAAAAGCTGAAGACACTCTTATCTTCAGCAATCCAAAAACTATCTAAACATTTACCCAAAAAAAGAAGGGATATCCCTTCTTTGATTTCATCCTAATTTCTTAATTTATTTATTTCCTCTTTGGTTAAACCGGTTGCCTCGATAATGGCTTCCAAACTCACATTAAACTGTAATAATTTTTTCGCAGTTTCAACCTTTTGTTCTCTTCTTCCTAGTTCTCTTCCTTCTTCTCTTCCTTGTGCTTTACCTTCTTCTCTACCCTCTTTTTTCGCCTTTTCTCTCGCTTCATTTAACAGGTACTGACCTAGGACTGTATCTTCGATTGATAATCCCACGACTGAACCCTCCCTTTCAATAATTGGTTTCATTTCTCGAATCAAGGCAACTTCTTCAATTTTTCTCCCCCAGTTTTACTCACTTGTTTTTAAATCAGCTGCTGAAAAGTGAATCATTGCCCCAACTATAGGCATATGAATCCAAGCCTCATAGACTGGTTTTCCTGTTGCTTTATACAATGCCTCTGCATAGGTTTGGAGCTGGCCAAGATAACTTTCCCCACGTGAAAGCCAGTCCGCTTCTTTACCTGGAAAGGATTTATGATCAATGATGACCCAGCCCTTTGGTGTAAGGAGCAAGAGATCAATCCAACCGGAAGCCTTTTGCAGTCCTTTTCGCATGTGAACCGGCCACTCACTGTGTTTGGATATCAAATCTGGATACTGTTGAGTGATAAATTGCTCCAACCGATCAGACGCCTCTAGCATGCTTTCTTCTGAGAGGGCATGAATGTCAAATCTGGCTTTAATGGTGCGGGCCATGTTCAATCGCTCATCCTTGGATTTACTTCTTTCATCCGCAGCTAAAAAGGCATGAACCGTGTCACCAAGTATGGCCATGTCCGGATTTCCTGAGAGTGGAAGTCGATGGCCGATACGGTGAATCTTTGTACTTTCTGTCTCAACTGTAGGTTCACTACGTACCTGCTCGGCCTTTTGTCTGCTTGGGCTATATCGGGCCGGAACAAAGGCTGTCGCTTCTACCGTTTTCCCCACATAGACGAACTCGGCTTGTCCAGCTGAAAGGGAGAGTTGTCCTGGGTCCTCTTCCATTGATAACACTCTGACCTTACTAGGAAAGGTTTGGCCGTTGATGAAGATGTTTCCTTGTTGGTGATCAAAAGAAGAATCCTCTTGATCTCCATTAGCAGCCCCAAGATTTTGTATCACTTGATGTCCAGAAGCATCGGTCAATTCATCGATCCAGCCTACTTTTGAAAAGTCACGAGCGGTTAGGACAAGATAGTCTCTGGCTCTTGTCATTCCAACGTACATTAGCCTTTGATTTTCGTCCACGAGCTGTTGCATTCTCTGCCTGAGCTCAGGAGACTCTTCTACATAAGCATTTAAACTGACATTGCTAGACTGACCTCCATAAGGCCAAGGCCAGTAATAGAGCCGGCGCCCATGAAGAGGATCCATAACATCAAAATCTGTTGTACTGACAGCTGTCACCTGATCAAAGACTGGCTGTTTTTTTCTTATTGATGATTTTTCTAATGAATGTAAGATTACAAAGGGCCATTCTAATCCTTTTGCCTTGTGGTAGGTTAAGACTCGAACTGCCTGATCGTCAGTTGATTCAGCAACTAAATTCAATTCTTTGTCTCTCTCAACACTACTTAAGAATAGAAGAAACCCAGTTGTTGTTGCTGTTGTTCCATTTGTGGCTGACATCTCTTCGAACCTTGCCACGATTTTACGGAGCGCATCTAAGTTAGCCAATCGTTGATCACCTTGCCCCCATTTCACTGAAACCTCATCTACCTTAGCAGTAACTAATGCTAAATCGACTACTTCAGAAGGACTCATCTGGACGATTTTTTCTCTTGCCTTGTCTAATTCTTGAATCAGAGGTTCAGAGGCCAAAATCCCTTCTCGCTTCTCGGCATCTAGCCAATCAGATAACCATCGGCCTTCACCCCAAGCCTCTGAAGAAAAATGAATGAGTTCCGCAAGCGCCAATGTATCGTTTGGATCCACTAAGTATCGAAAAGCGGCAATCGCAAACACTACTTCAGGTGTAGCCAGTAATCCACTCTCACCCACAGTCGCAGATATTCCTAGTTTGGAGAGTGCCTCTGCTATTCTCACACATTCATCATTTGAACGACATAATATCGCAATATCTCCTGCCTTGAGGGTGCGAGGCTGGCGCGAAATTTTATCTACAATCACATAGTCTTCTTTTTGATGTAAAACCTTCTGCACCCCAACTGCAATATGTGCAGCATCGGACTTCTGATTTTTAGAGTTCGGGTAAGACCAGGTCTCAACCGCTATCTCCTGCTCCGGCATATCCTCACGCTTTGGATCTAATGCAATACGTTCTGCTGACATTCCTCTTGCTTCAAAAACAGGAACAAACATCGCATTCACCAATTGAACGAGCGACTCACGTGAACGATAAGAAGCATCCAACACTTCAATTTCCATGTCAGGAATACTGGTCATAGCCGTTTGCATAAGCTCCGGATCGGTTCCACGAAACCCATAAATCGCCTGTTTAACATCGCCTACCCATGTTGCTTTTTCCGCTATTTCACGAAGTTGCATATTTAACGCGATTTGTAATGGACTCGAGTCCTGGAACTCATCGACAAATACATTGGATATACGGTCTTTTAACATTTCTGCATTATTTGCATCCTTCAATAGATGTAGCGCTAATACTTCTTGGTCGGTAAAATCAATGAAACCACGTTTACTTTTTTCAACTCGGTACGTTTCCATCGCCTCTGCGGCACAATGAAACAAAGCAAACATCGCATGCTTCATATCCTCATGTAACCTTGGATGACGATCATGGACAGCAGCCGCTGCATGAATCGGTGAGGCAGTGTCACGGCTTTTTGCCCCGGTCTTCAATTTGCTTAATTTAGCCCAAGATTGCCAAGTAATGGAACCATTTTGATCCCATTCCTTTAACACATCTTTTATATCTACTACTGCTTTGGCAGTATCTTTGGTTGTATCTTCACCCGGTAAATCTGAATTTGCCACCTGTAATGCTGACTTTAAGGCTTGGTCACACTCATCAGGATTTGGCAATGGTTCTGGTAACCAGTCTGACATACGATTCCAAGAATACTGAGCACAGGCTTGTACATCATTAGAATTCATACCATTCTGACGGGCAATCTCGATAATTCTAAGCACTTGATCGCGCCAATCCTCTAAGCCTAGACGTATAAAGACCTGGCGATAATCACGGTAAAATTGGTCCGTCACTTCTGCTGCAATACTTTGAAACAGAGCTTTAGCATCTGATTCAGCAATCACCTTCTGTACAGGTGATAAACCCATTTCAAGGGCAAATTCCCGTAGCAGTCGTCCAAACACACTATTCATCGTCCCTACATACCCGTCTAGAATCCTTGCCGCAGACGTGCGATCACCTGCTTCCAACAGCATAAGACGAACCCTTTCAATCAGTTCATCCGCTGCCTTTGTCGTGAAGGTGGTTGCGACAATGTTTTCCGGAGGGACACCGTTTTGGATCGAATTTAAGATCTCCTTTGATAAACGGTAGGTCTTCCCTGCCCCCGCTCCAGCACTCAGCATGATTAATTTTCCGGTCATTCCGTCACCCTCCTATATCCACAAAGATTCTGGTATTCACAATACGTACACGGAGGGTCGATTGTTGAGATATGATCATTAGCGTCCGCATGGTCTTCTTGTTTACTTGGTACTCCTGGCGCAATCACCGTTCCTTTTTCAAGTAGACCCCAGACATCTTCGACTGATTTCCGTACCACCTGATGTGCGTCAATGAGAGATGGCCCGTCAACATGGTAATTAGAAGGAAAATCATCATGAGGCAAACTGAAGAAATCACCACTACGTAACATGAAATAAGCAACAGGTAATTCTTGGTCTTCATGATCAGCTAATAACCAGTGATACAGTGTCAATTGGACCGATAGATTTTCCAATCTTGCTTTATAATTACTTGGTTTTCTGGACCATTTTGCATCAAATAGAATCTTGTTCCCACCAGCTGTTTCCCCTACAAGGTCTAACCGCCCGTTGAATTCGACTCCATCCTTCCACGACTTTTGTAATTCTAGTTCAGTATGTTGAATCTTAATTCCCGCTTCATTTAATACTTTGAAAAACTGTGGTAATGAATTCTGTAATTTTAGTCGAGTTTCATTACGAGTGATCCCGTTTTGAGGCTCTAAAAGAGTCGCTGCAATCATAGGAATCAACTCATCAAATAAATCTCCTGTACGAACCCGAACTTCTTCCTCATTCCAATCGGTCTTTTCCGTAATTAAATGTTCCAAGATCACATGTCCTAAATTTCCAAGCATAATGGCCTCATTGGGTATAGATAATACCCTGCCTGGACGAACATGGGCCACATACCTAAAGGTCCATTTTAACGGACAAGCCATTAAGCCTTCCAAGCTTGTTGCCGACTCCACTTCACGAGGAAGGATCACATTTCCAGGAACCTTCCACGCTCTAATTGGCTCAGGAATATGTGTTAGCTTCACCTGGACACGATCAAACGTACTCTCTGAAATCGTAAGAATCGGTTGCTTTCTTAATTCAGATGCATCAACCGTTATTTTTTTCTCTGTATGATAATTTTTAGCTATCGCGTAGCGAATTTCATCCCATAACGGGTGAATTGGAATTTCCTCACCCTTTACTTTAGATGGAGCAAATAGAATCAGTTTTCGTTTTGCGAACCTTGCTGCACGCTGCCAAGAAGAAGCTTCCCTACGACGTCGTGTATCTTCATCAAGGAGCTGAACGCCTTGTTCCATTAACCAAGCCCGCTCTTTAGACGTCCACGTTCGGATACTTGGACCTGACATATTTTTATGAAATCCCCACCAAAGGATGGTATCTGCCTTCTCATATATCTGCCCAGGATGGCTAATCACACTCCATTTTGAGGCTTCCTGGTTATAGTCTGGTAACGGAGCTCCTTCTCCTAACACAGATTCAAGAATCCGTCCCACTTCTAAACGTGATACCTTTTTCACGCCAAGTGTTTGTAAGCCTTCCATTACTTCACGTGCAAGTTTTGATGCTTGTACAAACATCAGGTCTTGCGTATTGTGATAGCTCAAATCAGCCCAATGACTCACCTTTTGGCAAATGTCTACTAATTTCTCATATGGAATTCCATCATACGGATCGTAAAACTCATGAGTGACCCACAGATTAAGCTTTGCTTCCAAGCTTTTTCTACGCTTTTTTACCTCATGCTCATCCAGACCTTCTGCTAACCACGATTCCTTGTAATCAGTTATTCCATCCTGAATCGCCTGCTGCCATTGTTCTCCACCAATTCCAGGATGAGAAGCTAATACATTTGCTAATCGGTAACGAATCTTACCTGGTACAGGAGAAGTTGGAATCGTCAGCAATTCTAGCATTCTGTTTACCATAACCGGATCCCAGTAGGTATCAATGGTGAGCGGTAATACCTGTAGAGCGGTCCGCCACTTTGAAAAAGTGTCCACTCCCGCTGCCGCCATTCCTCTTCTATGAAGGAGCTCATCCATGAACAATTCTCCTTCTCCTTTAATCAAAACCGTATTTTCCGTTCCATTTTCTTGTAGCCAACTAACTAGGAAATCGGCAGCATCCCATTCCTGTTCAGAACGAATAAGTAGTACACTTCCATCACCCTGTGCCTCTTCATAAGAATTCCCACCAGCCATCACCGTTTGCAGGCGAGATAAGTCTGTCTGCTGCTTTTCTTCAAAAATAGCAGACTCCTTCTGAATTTCAACAGCTTGTCCTTTTAATCTATTTAATAATTGAGTACACCACGGATCCCATAGTGATTCATCCTCGTCTACCAGCTTAATTATCTTGATCGGCAAATCAGCCTTCTCTTGCAACCGTGCTAAGATCGCTTGAACCCGGTCTGGAAACCCCATTGACTTCTTAGAGTGAGCAAGCTCCAGTTCTGCCAGGGTATTAATCCAGACACTCCCACCGACATGAATAGAAGGATTCCAACCAGCGAGCACCAGCTCATCTCTACGGCGCAATAATTCTCTAGCCGTATTCCATGAGTCCGTCTCAAAAGATTGCGAGAATGGCTGATGACCAGAATCCTGTTTTCGAAGAAGCTCCTGCCACTCCGCAATCCGCAGATTTTCTGATACATATGGTGAAGTAAGCCCTAACTGTGTCTCAAGTATCCCAATTAAACCTTTAAAGCCTGTAACGACTGTCCCAACCGCTGCCTCATGATCCCCAAGTGCATCTGGATACGTAGTCGAATCTAGCCAATAGCCAAGTATAATGTTCAAGATGGTATCCTCCTACTCACTTTTTTATATAAAAAAGATTCTCTATCTTACTTTCAACTATATTTACTTCCTTTATTTTACACAAAAGGGTGTACCAAAAGTAGTACACCCTTTGAAATCATCTATATTTTCAGGGTCTATAGAGGACAGGACTTTGTCCCAATAACAAAACAGAAGGGTTCATTGTGTTCCTTCTGTCGCTATGTTTTTATCGTCAAAAATTACTCCGAAAGTTTTTGAATAAATAAGAAAAAGACGATCCTTTTAATGATCGTCTTTTGCATAACTCTTGACTGTAATTTTAGGATTGGCCCCTTCCCCCGTTAACACAACCTACGGGGGTTTGGAGCTACCATTTTCTTGACCGACAACGTTAATCCACTGATACCTTAATCAGATTGGATAACTATCTCTTATACTTATTTGACTTTTTTATGATTCTTACACTTACAAGATTATTTGTTATAGTTTAAACTTGCCAACCATTAGCTGCAATTCTTCTGCCATTTTAGTCAGTGAATTAGCAGAACTTGATATTTCCTCCATTGAAGCGGATTGTTCCTCGGCTGATGCTGCTACATTTTGAGAACTATCAGCTGACTGTAGTGAGATTTGAGCTACTTGGTCAATTGTGTCTACCATGGTTTTGGAACCAGAGCTTACCGCCTCGACGACAACTGCAACTTCTTTAGATTGAGCAAACACATCTTCTACCATCTTCATGATATCCTTGAAAGAGTTTCCTGTTAGGTTAACCATTTCAATTCCCTCTTTAACAGAATGTGTTCCCGCGCTCATTGAATCTACAGCTCTTGAAGACTCAGATTGAATCTCTTCAATTAACTCTTGTATTTCACCTGCTGCCTTGCCTGATTGTTCTGCTAGCTTTCGCACTTCATCAGCTACTACCGCGAACCCTCGACCATGTTCTCCTGCTCTAGCAGCCTCAATTGCAGCATTCAAAGCTAATAGATTCGTTTGAGCAGCTATTTGTGTAATCAACTCAACGATTTGACCGATTTCTTTAGATTTTTCTCCAAGCAAGTTAACAACTTCGGCTGTACTGCCTACCTGTTCTTGAACAGTATTCATTTGCTGAATCGTCTTATTTACTACTTGATTACCTGCTATTGCTTTTTCATTAGTAGAAGCTGATAAATCAGATACAAGCTTAATAGAAGAAGCCACTTTATTCATCCCTTCTGACATTTCAGAAACGATATTAGTTGCCTCCGTTACACTAGAAACTTGTAACTCAGATCCAGAAGCAACAGCTTCAATTGATTTTGTAATATTTTCAGTAGCTTTACTTGTCTGCTCAGCACTTGCCGTTAGTTCTTCTGAAGATGCAGCAACCTGACTGGCATTATCACCTACTTGTTTTATTATGTCTCGTAAGTTTTGTGCCATAGTAGCAAATGCATTTTGAAGTCTACCAATTTCATCTTGTCTCTTTGTACTAACCACCTCTATTGACAAATCAGCCTGCGCTATTAGTTCTGCCTTTTTTGTGATATCATCCAACGGCTTTGCCACTAGTCTCATCATAAATATATAGACAGCTATAAGTAAGAGAATAGACGCACCAATGAAGGTAATTATCATGTAGCGATTCATTTCCTTTAATCCACCGAGGAAATCATTCGTTTCTATAAAAGTACTCTTAAATCCAACAACCTTGTTATCAACCTTTATCGGTTTGTAATTTACGATAAAACTTTTTCCAAGTGTAGAAACAAACCCTTTATACTCTTCTCCTTTAAGGAGTTTTTCAGTCATATCTTTAGTTGCAGGTGTACCTGTTGCCCGTTTCGAAGGGTCTTTATCAGATTTTGCATTTGTCGCAATACGCATTCCTTCTTCCCCATAAAATATGGTAGCGCCAAATCCAGTTAAATCAACAACTTTATCCACAATTTCTAGCTCTTCATGAAGGAGATAATCTCCAGCATATAATTGTCCATTTTTTATATTTATAGGTCCTTTAGAGGCTAAAAGCTCATCAAAGACGTTTTGTGCATATTCACTTCGATATGTTTGGTTTTCAAAAAGTGTATCCTTTACGAAATTTTGAATAATCATATAAGTGCCTGCCATTATAAAGGCTAGTAATATAAGAACGACTAATATCATTTTCAAACGTAAACTAAGATTATTTATTCTATTCATACTTCACTCTCACTTTTCCATGTAATTAAATTAGTAATTAATAATTTCTTAAATTTTAAGATTCCCCTAAATTTTCTAGTAGAGAATGTGTATCTATTAGAAAAAGGAGTCTTTCATTAAGCTTTGAAATTCCAGTTAAATAGTTTGGATGATTAGTCGAAAGCGTTGACTGCTTAACTGTGTCAACAGGTAAATCTAAAACATCCGTTGCATAATCGACTACTAAGCCTAGAAATTGTTCTTCATTTTTTACAACAATGATCCTTGAATTATCTGTATCCACGCTGCTTACATCCATAACTTGCCTTAAGTCAATTAAAAGGGTTACAATCCCTCTAATTGTCGTAATTCCTCTCACATAGTTGGCTGTCTTAGGTACAGCAGTAATTGGCTGCAATTTCTCTATCGAAACCACATCCTTAATAGGTAAGCCGAACTCCTCTTGTCCTAATCGGAAGACTACCACCTTTATATGTTCTTGTTCTGTGATGTCCATCTATTTTCCCCCAGTACAAAGATGCTGAAACTATTAATATAATGTCACACACATGACTTTAGTACTATCACCTGGTGTTCCTATTTTTTATCTTTTTCTCCTTCTCAGTAATCATTTTTCCTTGCGTAAATATAGGAATGATATCCTATAGACAAGTCCATGGGCAGGTCCATGGGGACAGGGACTTTGTTCCATTTTTTACAGAATAGTAAACTTCCTCTTATGCTTATAACCTAACTAACAAAAAACAGTAGTAGCTACCTGGCCACCACTGTTTCATACACTTACTATTAATATTCCATTCAGTAACTTCTAGCGTCTTCGTCTATTCTTTTTCCCACAAAAAATGTCCTTCACACTCATGATGAAGGACATTCATAACCCTAGGAACAGTTCAATCGATTCATTTGCTGATTAACCATAATCTGAACTGTTCCCCGAAGGATTGAATTTATATAGTAAATCTCTTCAATAAATCGTTTAACTCATCACTTAATTGATTCAGTGACTCGGCTTGCTCTGAAATACTTCGAATCGCACCTGCCTGTTGATCGACAGAAGCCAATACTTCCTCAGATGTTGCTGACGTTTCTTCCGATACACTTGAGACACTTTGAATGGACGTCAGAAGTTCTTTAGTCGATTCGTCAACCGACTGAATGTATTCACTACTCTTCCCTACATACCTTAAGATATCTTGTATTGTAGAAGAGATCGTACTGAATTCACTTTCAGTATCTGTAACAGCTTGGTCTAATTGCTGTGAATAGTCCATTGTATGAGCCATTTCTGCTACACTAGTGCTCGTATGGTCTTCTATTGCTGTAATCATGGTATGAATTTGGGTCGTAGCTTTGTTCGTTTCCTCAGCTAATTTTCTTACTTCCCCTGCTACCACAGCAAAACCTTTTCCATGTTCTCCTGCTCTAGCTGCCTCAATAGAAGCATTTAAAGCTAGTAAATTCGTTTGCCCAGCTAATTGCTCAATTGTTTTAACAATCCCAGCAATTTCTGTCACTCTACCGTTAAGTTGTTGTACCGTAGTTTCTACATTGATGAGTGCCATTTTAGAATTTTTGTTAGCTTCTTGAAGACTTGAAATCTGTTTTTGACCATTCGTAACAGCGTGTTTACTTACTTCTGTCAGTTGAATGATTGATTGATTTTGATTAGATAAATCTTGCATCGTATTGACTAATGCTTCTGCCCCAGAATTAATGGATTCAATATCCGTTGATTGTTCAACTGCCCCTTTTGTTATTTCATCCATCGCCTTAACCACTTCTTCACTTGAAGCTGTTGTTTCCTCTGATAGAGCAGATAGCTCAAGAGAGGCTTGAGAAGTATTCTGGCTAACCTGTTGTATGTTCTGGACAAGTCCTCTTAGTTGATTTGTCATTTTATTAAAGGCAGTTGCTAGATTTCCTATCTCATCCTCTGATTTAAAGTTAATCTCCGCTACTGCAAGATTACCGTTTGAAATTTTAGCCGTTTCAATTGTGATTAACTTTAATGCAGTTAGCTTTTTACGTAATAATAAGAAGATCCCGATGATGCTTACGATTAGAGCAATAACTACAATAACAATTGTAAGGAATCCAATGGTATTCACTGATTCATAAAACTCATCTTCATATGCACCAGTAGTTAACACCCAATCCCATGGTTCATAATACGTAGAATAGGCTATTTTTTTACTTGGGTTTGTTTCTCCTGGCTTTGGAAATTCAAACTCATAATAACGATCCTGTACTTCTGTATTTTTACTAGACTCTATCAAACTTTGTATTAATGGATCTCCATTTGTACTTTTGACATCAGACATATCCTTACCTAAGGGTAATGCAGGATGTAAAGCTACAGTATTATCAGGATTGTAGGCAAAAATATAACCAGTTTCTTTATACTTAAAGGATGAGTTTGAGAAGTCATAGAATAGCTTATCATTCCCCTCCACTTTCGGACCAAGCATCATAATTCTTGCTTTTTCCTTTGCCTCATCTAGTGAAAGATTTCCTGCTTCAACTTGCTCATTTAAACTATTTAGTAAAGGAACTGCTGCTTCCGTTATATGCATGATATCAAGCTTGCCACTTTCCACCATTTCCTTTTTAGCAAATAGATATAACGTACTACCCTGGATCACAGATACTAATAAAATCAGTGTAGCTGTTATAAACAATATTTGAGCAAATAAGTTCTTTTTAAGCATGATTTCACCCTCTTTGTCGATATATTTTAATATTCAAAAAACAAGCTACTATGTATATCGACAGTAATCGACATTTTTCCAGAGTATTAAGGAGATTTTCTCGTTCCAAAATATGGGAGGATCGAGGGGACAGGGACTTTGTTCGAGGGCCGAGGGGACAGAACTTTGTTCCAAGGTGAGACGAGGGGACAGGGCTGGTCCCAGTATAAAAACAGAAGAGAGAATGTAACACTGAAAAATACACCAATGTATAGCACTTGAGTAAACTGTTGTATTCCTGAATGATAAAGAAATTTGTGGACGATTAGAAAAGATGAGGCTGTGAAGTGGACACACTGTCCTCTATTTGAAGGAAAAAGAGCAAACTCAACGTAAAATCACCTTAATAGAGGACAGAGGGGCCGCTAAGTGTTCAAAACAAGCGTATAATGGTGAAATAGAGGACAGAGGGTCCTTAGCAAAGCTGTGACAGCCGTGACAAGGGGGGCAGAAACTTTGTTCCATTTAAAATAAGCCATAACCATACGGAAACTTCAAATCGGTATCCTTCTCCCTTAACGTTTTTCCTAAAAAAAATCACCTACCATAAAACAATGTAGGTGACATGCAAATGCTATAAAGAAAACCATCTTCCATATTACTTAACTGCACCTCGCGTTAATCCACCAATAGTCCATTTCTAGCATATATGTATACTATATTCATAGGTAATAACACGAGCTTATATTCATAGGTAATAACACGAGCTTATATTCATAGGTAATAACACGAGCTTATAAGAGGAAAATGTTAGGGTAAGGACACAAGTCTGTCCCTTCTATCCACAACTCTATTTTAATTTTGACAGATAATCTAGTAACCCCATCGAGGACACTTGTAGATCTAGGTTTATATGCTGTGCTGCTTCATCTGACAATGGAGATTCAAGCTTTTCCATGACTAGCTTATATAATTCTTCTTTTAATTTAGAGAGTAGCACGTTAGGATCCACGGATGATGCCGATTGAACGACTCTTTTAGTGGTTTCCACAAATAACGGAACCCAATATTCCAACTGTTTATGAACTTCTTCTACTTCTTTTGTCATACCAAAATGACCGAAATATATATAGGAAGGCTTTAGTTCCATGATTCTCTTGGAAGATTGCAGCATACTTTCTGGATTGAATTGATTGGGTGAAGTAGAAGGTAGAAAGAAAGGCTGTTGAAGCACTGCTTCATAGCTGACACCCACTGTATCACCTGTGTAACAACCATTTGTAGAAGAATCATGAATTGTATAATGGTGGTTCGCATGACCAGGTGTATCCAGAAACGTTAACGTACAATCATCGCTCAGTGTAAGTGTGTCTCCATCGTTCATGATTTGGACTCGGTTTTCATCAATTGGAAGAATCGGATCAAATAACTGATCAAACGATTCTCCATATACCTGTTTAGCCCCTTGAATTAACCTAGACGGGTCAATTAAATGTCTAGCCCCTTTCGTATGAACCACCACGGTCGCATTAGGACAGAACTGTAGCATCTGACCTACTCCTCCAGCGTGATCGAGATGGATATGAGTGACAATGATATAACTAATTTCATCAGGCTTAATATGTAACTCTTTTAATCCGTCCAACAGATGGGGAACCGATGGACTCGCACTAGTATCAATAATCGCTTTCTTCGTTTCATTTAGAAAGTAGGATCCTGTCCGATTCGGCATTCCTAAGTCATACACATCAATCAAATAACGATTAGGATGAAGAGTTTCAATTTTACTCATTGTAAGACACCTCCATTTCCCATATTAATAAAAGAAGTGTGCCTATGTAAAGAAGATTCAGATAACTTGGTGTTTCGAAGCAATACACTTAAAAAGACAATCCTTTTCTACTTTTGGTATCACTCTAACCATCTATCATCATTACATGATTACAGTTAATGAGAAATCCACTGATATTCTTATCACTAACTTCAACCTGAACTTGTGTCGACTTAGCCCGTGTTCCTTTAATATGTACTAACAGCAAACCTTTTTCATTTTCTCTTGGAGATGATTTTACATATATATCTTTTAGAGTTTTGACTCTGTTCTTAATATACTCATTTTCATCTTCTTCACTATATTTCAATGAAGTAAATACCAGCATCTTATAATCACTATTAATGAGAAGTAACTTACAAAAGTCTTCTACAACGTTTTGCATAATGCCGTAAGCGGAAGAGGCACCACTCCCACCTAATTCTGATTCTACAGCTAGATAGGATTTAATAGTAGTTCCAGGTTTAATAGCTAGAATTTCCTTATTATTACTTCGTTGTGATTTTTTCTCTACTACCTCTAAAGGAGAAAAGCTTGTAATATGAACATCTGTAAGATATTCAGTTCTAGAACGCGAGAAGATTCCTAAATTATTATTTTCCTCTATATTAAAGAAATCCTTAATATCCTTAGTGATATCTTTTGTTTTTACCGGGTTCTTTTTACAAAGATATGCTTTAAGAGATCTGTATACCTCTTCATAGTTAATGTCCATTTTTTTACTCCTACACTCATTAGTTATCACTTCATAATTCTATCTATTTCATCACCTATGAGTCTAAGATCGTTCGTCATCTTGGTACTCAGGATTTCCAATGTGATGTCATTAATGTTTTTCATTTGAGCGATTTGCAGATAGTAGTTGGCTAGTTTCCAGTCTTGATGTTTTGCTATCTTTAAACCTTCTTTGATCTTGTCCCTAGTTTCAATATATTCCTTTTTCTCAATCTCTGATAATTTACTTAATGGTTTATATTTTAACGGGGAAGTTTTAATGACTAAACTAAAGTCATACGTATCCCATACTAAATAAGCACTGATAGCTATATTCTTTCTTGCGCTTGACCAACTTACCCTACTTAACTCAAAATGCCAATCCACATGGCCCTTACCCTGTACACTGTATATGTTTGTTATAAAATCGCTGGATATGGAATTAAATAGATACTCCGTCACTTTTTGAAATATGATTTTTTCTGGGAATCCTTTTTCTCTTACCAATTTAGAAATACTCTTTAAAGTCATGCCTTCATCACCCTTAAAAGCTTTGGCTAATTTTATAGGTTGATAGAATTTTTGATTAAAATTGACCCACCAACTATGAAGAATGATATTATCTTTTAGTATTTGTTCATTTTTTGAGAATAGCTCATAGATTTCTCTATATCCGAATACCACAATTTTTTGATCCTCATATTCTTTCTGCTTTTCATTGGTTGTGTATCCTGTTTTAAATAGAACTGGAATGATTGTTGCTGCTTGATCTTCATCCTTTAACTTCTTCGTGTAATATTGGATTTGGTTCTTCCTGCTTTCTCCGCTTACCGTCTTATCTTCTATGATGATATAAACCTTTTCTTCTCCGTACCTTGGTGTTAGGGTAAGTAATATATCTATTTTATGCTTCTGTTGCTCAATCTTTAATGTATACTCAAATAGATTTTTCATTTCAAATTCTGGGTGTAGCTTCTTATACTTAGTAAATAGTGTTGTTAGTAGCTGGCTTCCTACTTGGTTTACCGTGTCATTTGTCTTTAATCTTACATGTTCAAATAACCAGCATATAAATGCATCCTGTGATAATTCACTTGTGGCAAACTTAAATAGATTAGGAGGACCTTCAAAAGCGGTTTCACTATCACGCGCCTTTTCTAGCAGTGTATTTAAATCATGGTTGCCCATATAATCCTCCCATCCTCCTCTTCCAAGAATCGACTCATAATACACAGATGGCCAAAGAACAGAGTCTCTCACATCCAAAATTCTCCCTTGTAAATCAGGATAAATGATTAACAGACGGTCTTCTCCCTGTTGGGCAATAATTCTTGGTTCATCTTCGATTCGTTTTGAATATCCGCATTGACTCTCGCAAACAAAAGCTAGAAATGCATCCAGCATGATGCCTCCATCTTCTTTTTCGTATGTATTTTCCCAAGCATCTTCTATTAAACTAGCATTGCAGTTTGGACAAATTAAAGAATTCATTATAATCCTCTCCTTGGGTTATATAGACGTTTATACTTTAAAATTTCAGCTATAATTTATGGTCCAAGGGGTAATCCTATTCCTTCTACCATACGAACAAGTTTATTTCGCATTGTTAAATCTATTTTCAATTTCTTTTGAAATTTTTTCACTCTGCTCATCTAAGTAATTAATACTTAAAAACCATAAAACACTTATTCCTATATACCAGATTGCTAATATGCAAAGGGTGTCTATCAGGTTCTCCCATAAGAGTTTAGAGGTGAAAAAGTAACCCCAAGTAGTTGATAGTATCAGATAGAAAATTGGTGCAATTATATGCACCAAAGCATATAGGAATCTCATCACTTTATATTTACTCAAAGGTCACACCTCCCCACTTCATTCATTTACATTAAACCTATGGTTTAGTTTTTTGGTTTAGAGTAATTAGGAATAATGACAAAGCCTACTAAAAATATGGCGCATGTTATCCACCGAACTAGATCATACCAATTTTCATCCTTAAAATAGGTGACATTGATTACCATCACAGTTGCACTTGTGATAACTAGTAGTAGCCCCATCAGCTTTTTTGACATAATTTCCCCCTATGTGTAATAAAAATCTTAATTTTATGTACGTTACAGTTAAGAGAAAGGTTCCATAAATTTACGTGAACCAAGGGGACAGGGACCTTGTTCCATTAAACATAATCCGTAACCTTGCTGTATGTTCTCGTTTTTCCTAAAAAAAACACCTACCATAAAACGATGTAGGTGAAATGCAAATACTATAAAGAAAACTATTCCTACTTAACTACAACTCGTGTCGATACATCAACAATCCAATTTCTTACAAATTCACTGGAAATAACGCTCGTAGGAAAATGTAGGTGAACGAGACAAGGTCCCTGTCCCTACGGACCACCTAAATAACCGACTTCCTACTCGTAAAATCCACATCTGGGTAATATGAATTCTTCACGAGAATATTAGGACCTAAACATTTTACTGCCGGACAATGACAAGTAAGTGATTTGGCAGTCTCTGTCGTGAGCCACTTTTTATATGAATCTAGTAAACGATCATGTTGGATATTCCCTAGAGCTGGAGTATCTCCAAAATCGGTTACAATCACGTCTCCTGAGAATATATTAACATTTAATCTTGTGCGACCATCTGGGTCATTCCGTACCGTTACGTTGGGAGCGGAATATAGTCGACGAATGAGATCAATGTCTTCTTTCTCATGGTTGCAAGGATAAAACGGTAATGTCCCAAACAGCATCCATGTGTCTTCATGTCGAGTATCTAGTAGACGAGTGATCCCTTCCCGCGTCTCGCTCAATGTTAAAGATTCTAATGAGCTTGCAAAGTCACTTGGATACATAGGGTGGACCTCATGACGCCCACACTCCATTTCATTCACGACCTGCTTATGAATGGACTCTAAGTATGGAAACGTCCTTTTATTTAACATCGTTTCAGCAGACACCATAACACCTGAACGAGACAATGCCTTGCTATTTTCGATCATTCTCGTAAACAACTTTTCTCTTTGAGCTAGGGATGGTTTTCTATCCATATTCGCAAAACCAGCTTCCACAAAATCTTCAAGCGTTCCCCAGTTATGAGAAATATGTAGGACATCTAGATAGGGAATTACATTCTCATATCGATCAAGCTCTATCGTTAAATTTGAATTCATTTGCGTGTAAACATCACGTTCATGCGCATATTTTAATAGAGGTATCACATAATTATTCACTGAACTTTTGGACAGCATCGGTTCACCACCGGTGATACTAATACAACGTAGATTTGGTATTTCATCTAGCCTTTTTAGGATCAATTCAATCGGTAATCCTTCTCTGTCTTTATTCGTTAACGTATACCCTACCGCACAATGTTCACAGCGCATATTACATAAAGTCGTTGTGGTAAACTCAACATTTGATAAAAGCAGACTTCCTCTTTCTTCTACTTCTACATAACCTTCCCATGGATCAAACAATGGTGTCATTTTCTTCTTCATAGATAACTTCCCTCTTATTAAATTCAGCCTTCATTATACTATTCATTCGTACATTTTGGAACCAAGGGGACAGGGACTTTGTTGCATTAAAAATAATCCACAGTCATACTGTAGCTTCAAATTGCTCTCCTTCTCCCCTTCCGTTTTTCCCAAACAAAAAAACACCTACCATAAAACGGCGTAGGTGGTGTAATAAATGCAAATACTATAAAGAAATTACTCCACTGCCCCTCACGTTAATCCACCAATAATCCTGTCTCGGCAAAGACATACACGATACTAATAGGTAATAATGCTAGGTTTATGAGACGAAGTCCCTGTCCCCTACTATCCTATAATAATAGGTTTCCCCGTCATTGCTGATTGTCCAGCTGCAGTTGTCACTTGGTGAGTTTTTACAGCGTCTTGGTATGTTGATAGGATGTTGGAGGGATCCCCTGTTCTTACAGCATCTAGAAAAATCTTGTTTTCAACTAAATAAGGATTTAACTCATCTGAATATTTCTCTGTAGTGCCTTCCCTACTATCTCTTGCTTCATTCATACTAACTTCTAGTACACCTTGATTTGTGTAAAGTTCTAATCCAACCTTGTATGAACTAGGAAGAATACATGTATTTGAAATAGTGGCAATGATTCCATTTTGCAACGTTAACATAACACTTCCTACATCTGATACCGTTGTTCCATCCACTTTCTCATGCATCATACTGCTATTAAAGGCAGCATACACTTCTTTGATTTCTCCACAAAGATAGCGTAACAGGTCAACAATATGTGTAGTCTGCTCAACAAATTGTCCTCCAGATTTATGTACATCTCTCCACCAAGGAACCATTGGCATATCACCCATCCAGTATCCAAGAGCCATGCCTACTTTACGTTCCTGAAGAATTGACCGCATTTTTTGAGTCGTATCTCTATAGCGCCATTGGTAACCAACGGAAGTAATTAAACCTTGTTCTTCGACCTTTCTTGCAATCTCATATGGTTCGTCATAAACTCCAAGCGGCTTCTCTACAAAAAAAGGAATATTTCTATCTAGCAACTCTTTTTCAAAGGTACCATGCGCCATTGGAGGTACACAGATGTAAACAGCATCTAGCTTTTGCTGATCTAACATCTCTTCCACATGTATAAACCCTTTGGCGTTTGACCATTTTCTTGCTTCCTTTTCTGCCTTTTCTATACTTGTTCCCAAAAATGCAGTTACTTCTACTCCATTTAATTCACTAAGAATACTAGAATGCTTATTTGCAAAAAAGCCAGTTCCAATCATCCCAATTTTCATAACAGTATTCCTCCTTTTTATTCCGTGATAGGGTGGTACTCTCCTACTTTAGAACAACTTTCCTGATTGGTTGTCCACACCCAACATATATAATTTCTACTTAAGAGTATTATACTCGTTTAGATTTATGCAAAATAAGTAAAAAACTATAAAGATAGAAAACACCAAGGAGACAGGGACCCTCTACCCCACTAATAGCCATAGATATATTAGAAAATAATTCCATATTTAGTGACAAATCTCACAGATAGGATTTCATATTACATGATAAATTCAAGGTGTAATCATGAAGCACTATTTTGGCAATTTAAAGGAGAGATCATCATTATGAAAGCAGTAGTCGTGAATCCAAATGCTAAAGCAAACATTGAAGTAATTGAAAAAGAAGTCAGATCCCTACAACTAGGTGAAGCTTTAGTTGATGTAGAATTTTGTGGAGTTTGTCATACTGATTTACACGTAGCTGCTGGTGACTTTGGTGTGGTTGAAGGTCGTATCCTTGGCCATGAAGGGATCGGTACGGTGTCTAAAGTGGCTGATGATGTGACTAGCTTAAAGGTCGGCGACCGGGTAAGCATTGCATGGCTATTCCAATCTTGTGGTAGATGTGAATATTGTACAACTGGTAGAGAAACATTTTGCCGTAACGTAAAGAATTCTGGTTATAGTGTTGATGGCGGCATGGCTGAACAATGTATCGTAACGGCTGATTACGCCGTTAAAGTACCTGAAGGATTAGAACCAGCACAAGCGAGTAGTATTACATGTGCAGGAGTTACTACTTATAAAGCAATCAAAGTTTCGAATATTGAGCCAGGACAATGGATTGTCATCTATGGTTGTGGTGGATTAGGAAATCTTGCTATCCAATATGCGAAACAGGTGTTTAATGCAAAAGTGATTGCTGTTGATATTAATGATGATAAACTTGCTTTGGCCAAAGAAATTGGTGCAGATATGACGATCAACCCTCTAACACAAGGGGATGCGGATCAAATCATTCAAGAAGAAATCGGTGGAGCGCATGCTGCCGTTGTCACAGCCGTTTCTAAGGTAGCTTTTAACTCAGCAGTCAATGCTGTCCGTGCGTGTGGTAAGGTCATCGCTGTAGGTTTACCATCCGAAACGATGGACTTAGATATACCTCGACTTGTACTGGATGGTATTGAAGTAGTTGGATCATTAGTGGGTACACGTCGAGACTTAGAAGAAGCTTTCCAATTCGGTGCAGAAGGTAAAGTCGTACCAATTGTTCAAACCCGTTGCCTAAATGAAGTACAAGATGTATTCGAAGAAATGAAACAAGGAAAGATTCAAGGTCGAATGGTGATTGATTTTAAGAAGGTATAAGAGTAACCTCATTCAAGATAAATCATTAGTGTATTAACAGATAGATCTATTGTATTTGCAATTTAATAGGTTTATTTGAGGCTGGATCACTATATACTTGTGGCCCAGCCTTTTGTTTTTAAATAGATTGTTTCGCCATAAAAAACCCACCATAAGAGGTGGGGTTGGTTTTACATGTAGCATTCTTATAATTTAAATCGAGCGGCAAGCATATTAAGTGCTTCTGCCATTTTAGCAAGCTCTGTGGAAGTAGCAGCTGTTTGTTCTACTCCAGCAGCTGTTTCTTCAGAGACCGCCGCAATATTTTGAGTAGCAAGTAACACTTCCTGCGATTGTGCCATTTGCTCTTCACTTGCAGCTGCAATTTCAGCTACCATTTGGGCAGATTTTTTGACAAGTAACACAATTTCGTTGAATGTCATTCCAACATTATTAGTTTTCTCATTTCCTTGATTCACCGCATCCACTGTTTCCTTCGTGTTTGACTGGATAGACTGAATAAGAACAGAGATTTCTTTTGTTGCATTTTTACTTCGCTCCGCTAATTTTCTCACTTCATCTGCAACGACAGAGAAGCCTTTTCCAGATTCACCTGCTCTTGCTGCTTCAATGGCTGCGTTTAATGCCAACAGGTTGGTTTGTTCAGCAATTTCATCAATGACTTGTAAGATATCACCGATTTGAATCGATTTATTAGATAGCTCTGTAATTCTTTCATTAATTAATTTCATGCCTTCTAGTGTTTCCTGTACAACATGCTGTCCTCTGTTTGCTGCGTCAACAGTAGATTCAGCAGACTGTGATGTACTTTCAGCATTTTTTGTAACATTCTCCACAGCAGATGCCATTTCTTTAACCATTTCTGCTGCACTACTCGCTTCATTTGCCTGTTGCTGGCTTCCACTTGCAATTTCTTCCGTACTTGCACTGATTTCTTCTGAGCTTGATGCCAGATTGCTCGCACTCGAGCTTAATTGATAGACGATTTCTTTCAAAGAAGTGACCATTGCATTAAAGCTCTTTGTAAGAGTAGCCACTTCATCTTTTCCTTTCACTTCAATCTCATTCACTCGAAGATCACCATCAGCCACAAGCTGTAGGTTTTCCGTCACACGGATTAATGGCCTTGTAATTCCTCTTGTTAAGAAGAAGGCAATCCCAACGCCAAGTATAAGTGAAATGGCTATAAACATTATGATGAGTGTTCTAGCCTGTGCATATTCGACATCCCCTTGATCACTTGCACTGGCTGCACCTGTTTGATTAATTTCCACCAGTTCATCTAATTTGCCAATCATCTCGCTATACTGCTGTTCTGCTTCCTTCACTTTTGCGGCAGCTTTTACGTTATCATTATTTCTACTTGAGTCAATTACCTCAATGTGAACGAGATTAAATTCTTCAAACTCTTTTTGAAAATCATTAAATAGCTCTTTTTCTTTATCTGTCGTTAAAAGTGGTTCGTATAACTGTAAGGAATCATTTATTGAAGCAGTAGTCTCTGTTATTTCTATTTCGTATTCTGCCATCACATCTTCATCAGTTGATGTCACATGCTTTAACTCTAAAGCTACTAACTTCTCCAAATTGCCTTTTGCCTCTAATACATATTGCACAGAAGGTAACCAATTTTCTTTAATTTCTGTAGATCTATCGTTAATATCCGACATTTTTACAATCGACAATACACCTAATCCACCCATAATAAGTAGAATTGATAAAAAACCCGCATATAACTTTTTACCCACGGTCCATTTCATTTGAAATTCCCCCAGTATTTTTCTGTGTTGATACTCTTAGTATAATGAGAAAAGTACAAGAGCCATATAGCCCAACATTCCTGTATCTTTCATGGATTTAGTAGGATGTACACCATGTATAATAGGATGTCATTCCTACATAAAATTTAATAGTTTTGCCGTGGATCAAGGGTGAATCAAGGGTGAATCAAGGGGACAGGGACTTTGTTCCATTAAAAATATCCACAGCGATACTGCAGCTCTAAATTACTCTCCTTCCGTTTTTCCTAAACAAAAAAACACCTACCATAAAACGGTGTAGGTGTAATGATTGCAAATACTTTAAAGAAAAACATCCTCCATATTACTTCACGGCCCTCACGTTAATCCATTGATCCACGTGGTGCAAAGACATAAATGCTAGGTTTGTGAGACGAAGTCCCTGTCCCCTTCTATCCCTCCCCTTCTATCCCTGATATCTAAAATAATCAGAAACCGCACAATTAGGCTGCATGCCTGGTACAAAATCAGATAGCTTGTTTAAGAAGTAACAGGATTCTGGAAAGTGATGCTCTAAAAAGCGTAAATCAGTTGAGTTGAACACTTCATCATCTTTGTATAGCTCTAATATATGCTCCACTGTTTCATTAAAGGCGGCGACCGTTTTAATAACGTCTTGAGCGAATTGAATTTGTGCGGAGAAATTGGGTTGAATGAATCGTAAATAACCTTTTATGGCATCATTTTTTAGCATATGTGCAGAAAATACTTTAATCATGTTATTCACACGTTCAAGCATCAACTGCTCGACCCCATCTAATGATCTTCTTAATAAGGAGGCATGACCAAGCTGATCTTCTAGCCATAGATCTAATAAATCCACCAATGGAAGCGGAGGATATTCCATGCCCTTCATATAGTATTGAAGGATTCTTAAGTACTCAGCATTTTCATTTGTCGTCCCGTTAAAGTAGGTTGGCGTGATGTTTATTTTCACTTCATTATTAATTCTGAGATTCATAATCTTTCCTTCAAAACGATAATAATCATAAGCAGCCTGTGCAGAAATCTTAGAAAATTCAATTAGTGCCTGAGAACTTACATCACTTTGACTTGAAATTTGTTGAAGCTGAGCTCTAATCGTAGCAAATCTAGATATAAACCCATTTGCCTCGTTTACCAGTGTAGTTTCTGCTGGAGAAAGATAATCCCTCACAAAAACTGCATGATCTAAAAGAATATTCACCCAAAAATAGTGTTCTTCCCATGGAGTGAGCCTATTACTTCTATTCACAATCATCCCCCTAACTTAATCATCCTTTCTATATAGTATTTTTAAAAACCATGAACATGAATAAATTACCTGCTAAAGTAGAAAATGAGGTCAATGGTATATGGATGAACCTTCTCCCCCTAGTAATATAAAACCTCAACGAATAAGCATTTTATTCAAACTTTACTATATGTATTACCTTGAAAATGATGATTACATGTAACAAAGTGGACAGAACTCGTCCCCTAATTCCTAGCCATCCATAATATAAAGGGAGGGGATAGAACTGATCCTCTCGCCCCCAAACTCTACTTATTAAACTGCGGCAAATACTCCTTATTCTCTTGTAGAATATCATGCAATATATTCTTTGCTTTATCCACTGATCCCACTAACGGGTGAATCGTAAGTGCTTGTAGGGCAGCATCGTAATCTCCATGTACAGCTGCTTCTACTGTTAATTCTTCAAATGCTTTTACAACCTGCAGTAATCCTCTTACTTGTGGAGGAATCGGTGAACGTAGCTGTATTGGATGAGCTCCTTCTGAATCAATCACACAATTAACCTCTATCGAAACATCATCCGGCAGTGCTGGAATAATCCCATTATTTTTCACATTCACGGTCTGAATATCTTTTTTATTGTTATAAATTGATCGAATGAGGTTGATGGCAGCCTCAGAGTAATAGGCACCCCCACGCTTTTCTAACTGTGGTGGTTTAATGTTTAGATTAGGGTCTTTATATAGTTCAAATAATTCTTTTTCTACCTGCTTCACTTCGTCCGCTCTCGTTCCTTTTTCTTGAAACGAAGCCTGTTGCTCCTCTAGCATCGTATCACTCATATAGTAATATCTGTGATAGCTACAAGGAATCATTCCAAGCGATTGTAAAAACTCAGGATCCCAGAGAAGATCAGGAATGTTCTTTGCCGTTAAGTTCTTCTGTGTTGAGAACGCATTCAACATTTCCTTCGTTCGATCTTCACCATTAATTAATACCTTTGTTGTCCAATTTAGATGGTTGATTCCTAGTACTTCAATATCAACAGCTGAAACGTCTACTTCCATCATTTTTGCAATCGCCATCTTCGTTCCGATTGGAAGATTACATAAACCAATTGTCTTTACATTTGAATGCTTGATGACTGCCTCTGTTACAATCCCCGCTGGATTTGTGAAGTTTAGTAGAAAAGCATTTGGAGCTAATTCCTCTATTTCTTTACATATATCTAATATAACAGGAACTGTTCGTAATGCTTTTGCAAACCCACCCGCACCTGTTGTTTCTTGACCGATACAACCATAACGAAATGGTATTCTTTCATCTCTTGAACGTGCATCTAGCATCCCTACTCGGATTTGTGTCGTAACAAAATCAGCCCCGGCAATTGCCTCTCTCCGATTTAAGGTAAGATGTATATTAATTGGAACGTTTGCTTTTTCTACCATTCTTTTGGCAAGTGCTCCAACTATTTCAAGTTTTTCTTTACCTTCTTCTATATCGACTAGATATAAATCTCGAACTGGTAATTCATCGTAATTCTTGATTAGACCTTCGATCAGTTCAGGAGTATAAGAAGAGCCCCCACCAATTACTGCTATCTTAAGATTCTTTTCCATGGAAAATACCACTCCCTACTATTTCTTAGTATCATACCCACCATATTGGATAAACTTATCCTGCATTTCTTGAGTCACAGGTAGATTCAGATGATCCATCGCTAACATGATTGCCCCATACACAGGCTCCATTTTCGGAATAATGATGTCTATCCTAGGATTTTCCTGTTCCATTGTGCTTCGTAATAATCGCAATAGGTGTTCATTCTTCCCTTTTTGAACGACACTACCCACTAACACAATCGGGATTGGAGTAGTTTCAATACCGCCAAGCCTTTTTATCACAGAATTAGCCGCAAGCCCGAGTTCTTTACCAACACGTTCTAGTAAACTGATTGCCAGTTGATCTCCACAATCTGCTGCTTGGTGTAAGACAATAGCAAGACTACTAGGAACTGTATTGATGTCTTTGTCTAGATAGTCATGAAACACTTCTTCCATACTTTCATACCCTAAATGCTTTGATACCATTGCTGGTAGGACAGACGCGGGTTCACGAAGTTCCCAAGAGCGTACGGCCATTCTAAACGTCTCTTTTGCCAATTCATAGCCACCTACACCAATGCCATCACCATAAAAATAACCAAATCCACCTGTTTGAATGACGTCTCCTTGTTCATTTCTACCCGCGGCATTTGTACCACTTCCACAGACAAGGACTACCCCTACATTATTCGAACTCCCTGTTCTAAGACCCTCCATCGTATCACAAACAACCTCCCAGTTATCAAAAGGTAACCGTGACAACGCCGGCCTTAAAATAGAAAAATCCTTCTCCCGATCCGCCCCAGCTAAACCATACAACACAAAAGATATATCCCTATAATCCAGATTAGCTGAGTGCAAAGCTTGATTGATCGAATCCTTAATATTTCTGATAGCGCTCTCAATTCCATTTAACTGATGATTACCATGTCCAGACACACCTTGCCCGACGCGGTTCCCATCTTCATCACATATTACCGTGAAGGTTTTACTTCCGCCTCCATCCACTCCCATAACATACCGCATCTGATCTGCTCCTTTTCATCATGCATCATGTCTTGTCCAGCAGTGTCAAAACCTCGTTCTTCTATTCTCAATAGAGAAATTCCCTTACTAAAATAGATGAGACAATATCTTCATTGCTTAGAGCCACCTGTGTTTTTTTATAAGTATATCACTAGTTTGGTATATAATTGGTAGGATAAATTATGGATATATTCGGATAAAAAAAACCCCTCACTTTTTTTAAATAGTGGGCGCTAGGTCCAAATGGTCAGGACTTTGTCAAAATTATTTAGAAAGAAGGACATCCCTACGAGAGGGTACTTCCCTCATCTCCTTCTACTTGTTTCATATAATACGTCATCCAGAATGAAAACAAGAGGAAAGAGATACATTCTTTCCTTTGACATAGAATCAGTCGTGAACGCTAGATTATGATCATGTCAGGGATAAGATATTATTATTCTAAAGTAATAGTTTTACGAACCAATTTGAAGTTAATTTATTTCCACCATAGAGAAACAGCTGTATAACAATTTACTTTGAAAAGTTTAATTAAACGTTTGTTTAAATTCGGTCGACTATTTGCTATTTCTAAATACTAAGAAAGGCCTCTTATTTCTAATTCAAGTATGAGCCCTAATCTAGAAATTCTTTCTCAGAAAAATCCGGCCACAGCACATCGGTAAACCCAAACTCAGTGTAGGGCAACTACCAGAGCAGGAAATTACTTAGAATCGTACCCTTGCTCCCCTCAGCAGATGAATTACTTTCTCATTTCATCTATCTCGGTTTTATTGATAAGATAAAATGGAATACTTAACTTGAACTCATTAAATAATCTATTTTAAAGAAGGAACATAATGGAGGAGAAATCTGATATCACTTTATGTGATTACTGAAGTCAGGAATTGATTCTATTTTGTAAAAGGAGGCGTCACGATGTCTGTTGATTGGGCTAAATGGGAGAAGACCAGAAAATTAGGGATGTTTAGATTTATACTACTGTATGGAATTTTACTCTACGGGACAGCTGTATTCTTTGTGATCTTGGGACTTGCTGTGATTATCGGCATTTCTCAACCTATTAGTGAACACATAACCCGAGCCATATTTTTGGGAATATTCTTTGGCATTTATTATTGGCTCACTACTGAATCAAAGTATAAAAAACATATAAATAATAAATCTTGAAAAACTAGTAAAAAGTCTCCTATAAAATAAAAAAGGAGAAGCAGAGTTACCTATCCTTAGTCCAAATTATATAAAAAGAAGGGAGCATCATGATCTGATGTCCCTTTACGTTTATTGATTAAATAATAAGATTTGATTCTTCCCATTTTGCTTTGCCTGATACAGACTCTTGTCAGCTAATTGAAAGAGGTCTTTAAATTCCTTTACCTGCCCTTTTTGATTGTCTGCTACACCCATGCTCGTCTTAATAGCTAATGTTTGCCCTTGACTTTCAATGTGTAAGTCCTTTAGAGATTCTTGTAGCATTTCAGCCTTCCATAAGCTAGCCTCTGTTGTTTCACCATATAGAAGAATCACAAACTCATCTCCACCGTAGCGACCGATTAGGTTATGTTCATTGAATGTACTTTTACACACTGTACCTACTTGTTTGATGACCTCATCCCCGCATAAATGACCATACGTATCATTTATTGCTTTAAAATCATCCACATCAAATGCAATACACACGACGTTTTCATTCTCACTATTTGCTTTTTTAAGCCATTCATTTGCGGTTGTTTCCAAATAACTTCTATTATAAACACCTGACAGAAAATCCATATTAGCCTTCCGTTCCATTTCTTTCACATGATGTTTAACTTCAATCTTAATTGCTTTTAAAGAAAGCTCTCGTTGATTGATTTCATTTAATAGCGAAATGTACTCTTTTTGAATAAGGTACCCTAGCTGTATATCTCCCATTTCATCACAGATTTTACAGCGTTCCTCTTGAATGATTTTAAGCAAATAAAGATCCTGGTAGCTTTCCACAAGTTCTTTGGCTGCATTGAAGGATTCCATTGCTTCCTTCCAATTAGTCTGCTTCACATGCCATTTGCCTCTCAATATATAACTCTGAGATTTCTCTCTAATGAATGAATCAAGTACGCTCTGTTCCTCAATTTCCTTAATGAGGTTATCAGCAATCTCCATCTCTCCCAGTCCAATATATGCTAGAGCGATATTTAAACTGACACGAATTTCTAATATGGGACTTGCTGGAGTATGCTTCTTCGCCATGTCCAGTCCTAGCTTAGCCGTGGTTAAAGCTTCCTCATAGTTTTCTTCCAGAATCAGAACGTGGGTTAAGTTACTATATCCATTACTGACTATATTGTATTTCTCAAGCTTTTCTCCTAGCTCAATACTTTTCGTCAACGTCTGTTTCGCACGATCGTAATCTTTATTATAGTCATAAAGCAAAAATAGCACGTTAAAAAGCTGAAGATGATCTGCTTCATCACCATGAGTCCTACATATCTCGCTATATGCTTCTATACTAATAAATGCTTCTTCTATGTCACCTATACAATAATAAGAGGCAGCTAGATTGATATATGCCACTAATAAAGACTTATGGCTATTTACTTCCACCGCCAGCCTTATCAACTCATAACAAGCCTCAATCGTTTCCTTATATTTACCTTCTGCTCTAAGTACAGTAACCTGCTGCTGAAGTACAAGTAAGTCTCTTTGTTCCATATGACCCTACCCCATCCGTTGTATATATGATTGTGATTTTTCTATGGCTCAGTAAAAAATACTTATTTTTATTATATAACATTTACTGGTAGTTGGATGGTTGAAATAAGCGATGAATGGAAAAAAAGAGGAAAAAATAGGGGTTAATTTAATATAATCGATACAAGGGGACAGATTGATCCCTTATGTCCTCCTCTCAAAGCCTTAACTACCCTCAACAACACGCTCACACTTGGGACAATCAAAAAATACATCATTTGTATGAAATCCAACAAACCCATGCCTCCTAAGGACTAACTAATAATTCAACTGTAGTAGTTTCATTGTGAGTTTTCAACAAAATATTATAAATTTATCCATTAAAATAAGCCCGGAGCTCAATAACTAGGTCGCAATAATTATTTCTAGGTTATGACTAAAATTCTTTGTTTTTTCAACTATTAATTTCTTTAGAATTGTATTATTAGAAGATCGTTCTCAAGTTAATTTTTTGGCATCACAAAGAAATCCCCTCAAAACAAATCATTATGTAATGTTTAATTAAACGTTTTTTTAAATTAGAGTAATTATTTTCTATTTCAAAATAATACATCCGCCAAAACATAGGAACGGTTCTCACCCTTCCATCGGAAGCATAAAAACCGTCCCTTTGTTTCTAAAACAAACAGGCTTTCCTATCTACACAGGCAATCTCTAGTAATAACGATATGGTGCATAATTACCTTGATGCAAAGTATGTGCGAATCCTTTAGGATGGGGCATTGTATAGTCTTGGGATGGCCAATGTTTAACATCTAGTTTATTGTAATAAATCGGTGTGCCCGGGGTATATGCACAAACATTGCCTTCTAGCACAGGGTAGTTCATATGTGTCTGAGTTATATTTGTCGCATTCATTTGAACTTGACCACCTACCTGAAATGGTAAATAGTGGCTGCTTTTATAATTCCGAGGGACATTTCCATAAGGATAATAATTCAATTGTAGTACCTCCATAAGAATATTTTTTCCTAATATCTTTATGCACCAATTGGGTATTTGCTCATGAATAACCCCTAATTTACTTTTCGTCTTCACGAACACTGATCAATATGAATATACTACGTGTATCAACTTGAAATGAGGTGAAGTTATGTTTCCAACGCACATTAACAATATTTTTGGCATCCGTATTAATAACAGTTCAAACAATGCTTCCATTAACTATGGGAATGCATTGCATAAGGGACACCAGGCGAACAATAAAATGAATGTAGGTTACCTGCAGCCAGGAGATGCAAATTTCTCACCACTCCAATTCAATAATTCAAACTTTTCAAATGATCCGGATGTTTCTGATCAAGCACAAGCACAGATTTAAGCAGATAAGCATGATATGTATCTAGTAAATGCCAGTTGTTTAGTAGAATTTATATAAATGTTTTTATGTCTAAGTGTTTGAAGGAGGTACCACACATGACTCATGTTAATAACATTTTTGGCATTCGCATTAACAGTGCTTCTAGTAATGCCTCCATAAACTTCGGGAATGTCTTGCATAAGGGACACCAGGCAAATCTTAAAATGAATGTTGGTTACCTTCAGTCTGGGGATGCCAATAATAGTCCCTTACAATTTAATAATACCAATCATGCCAATGATTCTGATGTACAGGATCAAGCTCAACAACAACTATAATCAACCCAATGAAAGGCTGACTACTATGAACTTGCAAATTAACATTAAAAACATAAGAGTCAATACCATCAGTACATTGGGTTCTATAAATGTTGGGAAGGTAGTTCTAGCAGATAACAGAGCCCAATCCTTAAAGGCTCCAAAGGCAAATTACGAAGAAAATAAAGTAGATAAACAGGACATAGGAGATCTTGTCCCCGAACAGATGGTTTCCGAAAAAAAATGGCCGACAGATTCCTAATTCATTCCCATTTCAAAAGACTTGTGACGAGGAGTGTTATTTTTGAATAAGCAAGGGTACTACTATCATCAACCCAATTATTATTATCCCCACTACGATCCTTACCAACGATTATATGTTCAACCAACCTATCCATCTCCACATGCTTCACTCAATCAGCATGTCCAAGAGACTTCACATAAAATGAGGGAATCATATGGTAAGGAACAGATTGAACAGTCAAATGAGAACAAAGCTTTAGATTACACTGAACAAACACTCGGCGAACAGATAAAAAAAATCTACGATAAGTTAAACCAAATAGAAGAAGAAAATAAACAATTAAAAGAAAAAATTGAAAAGATACAACCCGTCACGATAGAAAATATTAATTACAAAATACAAGATTTAAGTGTAAAAGATCTTTCTGGAACCTTACTTGTCGGATTAACCTCTTTAAGCGATGCTGAAAATTTAAAAAAGCTTCTACAAGGAAATGATTCCATTGAGCTTAGCGATTTGGATACTGAAGATACTGACATGCCAATAGATCAAGAAGACGAAGATCAATTGTAATACTTATGTAAAGAAATTGCTCTCCTTTTCTCTTAGTAATTTATACAACAATCTTACAGCCTCTTGCTCATTTTTCGGTAGATCCCCTGATGATACTAAGTCAGGTACCATCCTAAATAGCCGTGAAATAATAGGCATGTGTAGTTTTGCCTTACGAATACACTCCTCATTGACAAGGAGGTCAATCCCTCCTACATCTAGAAGTTCGCCGTCCTTTAAAATAACAACCATATCTGCCCAGCTGGCTGCAAAATTAACATCGTGGGTTGATAAGATAATAGTCTTACCCATATAATGTAAGCCTTGTAATAATCCTGCCACTTCATCTTGACCTTGTGGATCTAAATACGACATAGGCTCATCTAGTACTACGATATCAGGTCTCATTGCTAGAATGCCAGCAATGGCCACCCTTTTCTTTTGCCCATAGCTTAACTGATAAGGTGGCTGATCCTTAAATTCTAGCATCCCTACATTTCCTAGTGCAGCAGTACAAACCTCTTTCGTTTCAGTTTCCGATAATCTAAGGTTCCGAGGACCAAATTCAACATCTTCCCACACAGTTCCTGAAAATACTTGATCGTCTGGATCTTGAAACACTAAGCCAACTTTTTTCCTAATTTGACGAGCTGTTTTTTTGGACAATGGTGTTCCCATAATAGAAATTGTTCCTCGAGCAGGAAGCTTCAGTCCATTAAGATGATGTAGTAATGTTGATTTACCCGCTCCATTTGGACCGAGTAAAGCTACTTTTGCTCCCATTGGAATGGTCAAGGATATATCCTTTAATACCTCATTGCCATTTTGATATTGGTAGTATACATTTTCAAATTCTATTGCATTCATTCTCCACTACTCCTTATCTGAGGAATGAAGCCCCCTTGAGATCATTGCATCGTGAATTTTCATGCTTCGATGGTACGAGCGAATCAGTAGCACCCCTAATAATTCTCCAGATCTCCTGTATGAAGACCATGAAGCAAAACTCCTTATCGATAATCCTCTTGATTGTTGTGCATATAGCATTCTATCTATCTCATCCATTAAAACCGCCATATAGCGGAGGGTAATTTTCATAATCTCTACTAGAATGACTGGAAAACCTAGCTTTATAAATGTGTTAAACAGCTCTGTTGGTGAGGTTGTGGATAACAGCAAACAAATAATAAAATGGCAGATTAATAATTTACATATGAGAAGTAGAGCAATGGTTACGCCTTCCTTCGAAACTCCAAAGCCCCCCCAAACCTCAATGTCTCTCTCTCCTACTGTAAAAGGTAATAGTACAATGGCTCCTAAACCAAAGGGAATTAATAAAAGCATTCTCAAAAAAACATAGGTCCATTTAATCCTTGCAACCAAACATAAGGTAAATACAACAGTAAAAGATATACTTACCCAAAGAAAATCTTGAAGAGAAGCGCTGATCGCTAAAAGAGCTAATAAAAATATCACACGGCAGGTAGTATTGGAAATCATTTTATTTTTTGCTCCAACCTCTGATATATCAAAAAAGCCACCAAACAAGATTCTCACCTTCTCTTACATAAACAGGCCTGCTATTGGTGATAGCAAGCCTATTTTTTATTTACCTATTCTCTAGCAACTGACCTTCTATTGGCAAACCTTATAATACCAAAGGTTACAAGCCCGATGATGAGAATTCCGATTAGTCCTGATATAGAGGTGCTTACAATATCAGATGTAACAAACGAAACACTATAATCTGGAAAAATCTCAAAATAGGACCCTTTTTCCATTTCAATAAAGCTAAGATCATGAGCTACACGTTCCAACCCATCAGGTGACGAAGAGGCTAGCGGCGAAATGAATACTCCCAAAATAATAGTGATTATAGCCAATCCCCAAATGCGCTTATTCACTTTCATCATTACACAACCTCTTTTCGATCTAAGAGAGTAAAGGTTTGATCTTGCCTAATTAATAAATACCGAACGACCACCACCGTAATAATTCCCTCTCCTATGCCTATAATAGAATGCCAGGTAATCATTGCTTTTAATGCCGCTCCTAATGGAACAATTCCTGAAAGATATAACTCAAAAGCTACTGCAATCGCTGCGGCAACAAGTGATACCCACGAGGCTATAAACACACCTATCAGCAGCATTTTTTCCGATTTCATTTGTTGAAAAAGCTTGTAGATCAAGTATCCTAGCCATGGAGCAATGACCCCTACATTCAACAGGTTAGCCCCTATTGCCGTAATGCCCCCATCCTGAAAAAAGAGGGCTTGTATAATGACCACCGAGGCCATAACCAAGGTGGCTAACCATGGGCCAAACAAAATTGCTGCCAGCACACCACCAGCTAGATGTCCTGACGTTGCTCCAGCAACAGGAAAGTTAATCATTTGGGCTGCAAAGATAAAGGCCGTTACAATCCCAATGAGCGGAATATTTTGTTGATTATCCTCCAATTTGGTTTTCTTTACTGATAACGCAACAGCAGCAGCGGAAATTCCCATTGTTGAAGTCCATACGGTTAAGCTCAAAAATCCATCTGGTATATGCACATGGCACCTACTTTCTAAGCAAATTTTTTCCCAATCTTCCCTGCATCCACCATTGCCGCTAACACATCACAGATCACCCTTAATCCTAATAGGGCTGTCTGATCACTGACATCATATGGTGGAGACACTTCTACAAGCTCCATCCCACAAATACCCTCTCTTGCCACAATATCTAAAAACTTTAGACCCTCTCTCGGTAAAAAGCCTCCTGGCTCTGGCCAACCGGTTCCTGGAACAAAACCGCTATCAAAGCTATCAATATCAACACTTAAATAGACGGCTTTAGCTCCTTTCCACGCTTTTTCTAAGGCAATCTCTGCGACCTTCTCGATTCCTAATCTTTCTATATCTCCCATGGTAATAACCGTTGTATTAAATTTCCGAACATTTTTCACGGCATCTCTTGGAACCTGCCATCCACCAATTCCAACTTGAACTAAATTGGAGGCAGGAGCATTAGGAATATTAGTTGCATGAAACCAAGGAGTCGTATGCATCCTCTCATCCATGTCCTTTTCCTGTAAGTCTAGGTGGCGGTCCATATGAATAATCCCAACATTGCCATCCACGTGATCCGCAATTGCTCGAAGACAAGGATACCCAATGGCATGGTCTCCACCTAACATAACAGGAAGCGTGCCCTGTGAAAAAACATGAGAAACAGCTTTATAGATTTGGTCAAAACTCTTCTCTATATTAGCAATGGTAAATACATCACCGACATCACACATTTTTAACGATTCTCTTAAATCAACACTCTTTTCATAACTATAGCTCGTATAAAGCTTGGATATTCTACGAAGTGCCTCAGGGCCGTATCTAGTCCCTGGTCGATAGGTCGTTCCAATATCAAATGGGACTCCCATAAAGGCTACATCATACTCACCTACACGACGAACATCCTCTAGAAAAGGGGTTCTTAGGAAGGTGGCAATTCCAGCATACGCTGGTCTTGTTTCTCTTGTAAAAGTAGAAATGGTACGATCTCCAATGGAAGGGGCAGCCTCTAATCCATATTCAACTGAGCGTCTTAACATCTCTTTTCCTTCAATTTCAGGAATCTTGGCTTCTTCCATTGCTTTTTGAATTCCAAGCAAATCTGTTTCTCTTCCACTTTCCATCGCTTTCTTCTGACGGAAGCTCAATCCATGGTTGTCAAAAAAACTCAATCACTACACCTCTTTTCTAGATGTTTACGATTCTAAGTGTTCGGGTAAATGTATCACTTATTTATATTTTTCAACAGGAATCAATATTCCATATAAATCCAGAAGGCAAAAAAATAAACCAGCTCACAATAGAAGACTGGCTTACTTTTCTAACTCGTCAATTACAATTTTAGGTTTTACTTCTGGAGATCGAAGTAGCCGATGTAAATAGATTACTAAATACCCGTTTTTATAGTTCGCTTCAATTTTATCGGTTCGAACAGGATAAGGTAGCTTCACTTTCCGATGAACCGGACCTTGGTATAACTCCTCAATAATAGGTCTGAAATGGTATGACTCCGTCTGAACTTCACCAGTAACTGAAATGATATCATCATAGACATCAATATCTACTTCCTTTACCTTTAGCCCAGGTATTCTAAACACACACATCAATTCATGACCATATTCATATACATTTACTTTTATGCTAGAATTTTTACTTGTATTGGGCATGGGTTCTTTTTCTGTACCCGTACCAGTACCCGCATTCATTTTTTCAAACTCATCAAACATCGCAAAAAAATCCTCTCCTAAAAAAGAGGGCAACTTCTTCTTCCAATCTTGTGGCCAATCCTTGTTCAAGTTGAATCCCCCCATTACAACTGCTTTATCTTATTCTTATGTATGCGCTAGGCAATGGGTGTATATCTCTCATAGGGCAATCAAGCCAGACATACAATTAGCTTATATATATAAAGGAGGAAGGATATGTTAGAGAAAAAATTGGAGCATATGGAAGAGAGAATCACTCAACTATCGAGAGTGGATGATATGTTAAAAAATCGAATAGATGAAATACAATCAGTACTAGAGGATGTCATAAAAAGCACTTCAATTAACGATCAAGTACAACGTTCTGGGAATAAACAGCTAGAGGAAATTAATGAAGAGATGTTCCAAAAAACAATACGACTTCGAAACTTAATTGAATATTGTATAAAAAAAGAAATTCCTCCCACTCACAACATGTATTATCGCGCTTTAAACGGAGATCCCTAGAGGAAGCATGGGGACGGTTCTCTCGCTTGTCACTCATACTTTGATCACCTCGGGTTCAACGGGACACGCTTATTTAAACAGGAGGGAAAGATCATATCTTCCCCCCTTGTTTTTCTATTTAATTTCTTAATTTTTTTACTTCGTCTTTGGTTAGGCCAGTTGCCTCGATAATGGCTTCCAAGCTTACATTCAACTGCAATAACTTTACCGTAGTTTCAATCTTTTGTTCTCTTCTTCCTAGTTCTCTGCCTTCTTCTCTGCCCTCTATTTTCGTTTTTTCTCTCGCTTCATTTAGCAGATATTGACCTAGGACTGTATCCTCGATTGATAATCCCACAACTGAACCCTCCCTTTCAATAATTGGCTTCATTTCTCGAATCAAAGCAACCTCTTCTTCATATTGCATGGTTAGAAGCTTGTCTATGAATAATAATAACTTACGAATGTATTCTCTTTTAATACTCTCTTCCCTCATTTTATCTTGAAAAAGAATCGTCATCAAATGGCGTTTAAAATAATAGGTCATATTCTTTTCTTTCTTACTCTTTATGGCATATAATCCCGCTAAAATGACCAATGTAAATGGGTTATATTTTTGGATCAGTGCTCATCTTCATTCCTCTCCCTAAACAAAAAGGAGCACCTCAGATTTATTATCTAAGGTACTCATCTATCTATCTATTGTTAATTCCACATGGGTATTAAAGCGAGAAGTTCCAATTGATATTCAATCTGAATCTATTACTCTAAAGTATGGTTAGTATTGGAATAATTATTCATAATTGCTATACATATAAAGTGAAAATGAGCGTTTTAACATTTCCCTTGCCTTTTTACCCTATGCTCACCATCCACCTTGCTGCCTCTTCCTTTAAACCTTCCCAATTCTCTGACGAAATAAGGTCTTCACGTACCAATGCTCCTCCGGCACCGACAGCTGCTGCACCAGCATCTAAATAATCCCTAGCGTTATCAAAGGTGATGCCACCCGTCGTCATAATACAAATGTGACTCAAAGGACCTCTAACATCTTTAATGAATTTTGGTCCGAGTGTCGATGCAGGGAATAATTTAACCATGGATGCACCCAAATTAATTGCATGCTGCATTTCACTAGGAGTAAACACACCAGGAATTGCTGGAATACCACATTCATGTGCATACTTGATTACCTCTGAATCAAGTATTGGTGAGACAACAAATTGTGCCCCTGCACGTATGGCCCTCTTACAGTCATCTACGTTTAACACGGTCCCTGCCCCTATTAATATCTGATGACCAAACGTGTCTACAGACTCTCGAATAATGTCTTCGGCACGCTCCGTTTCCATTGTAATTTCTACAGCCCCAATTCCCCCATGCATAAGTGATTGTACAATTTGTTCACTTTTTTCATAGGGAATCTTTCTGAGAACTGGAATAATACGTACTTCCTTAAGCTTTTCTATAGTCACGAACTATCCCCCCCTTAAAACAAACTCTTCTTTGGAGACTTGTTTCATAAATTTTTTATAGTAGAGTGTGGTATCCAGCTTATAAAAAAACTACCGCTCAATCAGTTCCCTGGCACCTAAGAACACTTCCACTTCCTCTAACAATGGAAGACCTTCATTATCTCCATTTACTTGAACAACCATTGCTCCGATTGCATTGGCGAACTCTAATGCCTTTTCAATCGACCAACCTTGAATTACACCATAAAGGAAGCCCGCATCAAAGCCATCACCAGCTCCTACTGTATCAACAACCTTTTTTACAGGTATTCCAGGAAAATGCACCCATTGGTCGTCCATTAATAAGTAACACCCGTTGGCTCCATCCTTCATCACAACATGTTCAAATGAATATCCTTTTAATGCACTTATAAGTTCTTGATCATTACATGTTTCAAATAATAGTTCTAGCTCTTCACGTCCAACCAATAGATAATCTACATAAGGTAAGTAAGCAAGGATGGTTGTACGTGCCTCTTCCTTGGTCCATAAACGCAACCTAATATTTGGATCAAACGCAACCTTCACACCCAAACCTTTTGCCATTTGGATGGCTTTAGCGATTACTTCTCGGTTATTTTCTGAAATAGCTGGAAACACACCTGTTACATGCAAAATTTTTGAACGTGCTATATAGGTTTCTGGTAATAAGTCAGGAGTTAATGTATCTGTTGGCGACTTCTGACGGTAGTAAAAAGTACGACCAGATCCTGATTCTTGAACCTCTTTAAAATTCAAGGATGTCGCATAGCCATCAGCCAACTTTACTTCCGATACATCAATTCCTTCTCCACGCATTGTATTAATAATATGGCGACCAAATTCGTCTTTCCCCAACCTACTAATCCAACCAGTTTTTAAACCTAATCTAGCACACCCCAGAACAACATTTAATTCTGCTCCTCCTATTTTCCGTTGGAACTGATTAACAAAACGGAGCGGTCCCTTAGTCTGGGGGTCGAAAGTGATCATGCCGTCCCCGATTGTAATAATATCCATACTCTCTCCCTCTTTACTCGTTTTTTAACCGCTCTTCTTAAACTATCTGCCTAACCAACCACCATCTACAGCAATCGTATAACCGTTGACATAGTCAGAAGCACTTGATGCTAAGAAAATAGCAGCACCTCTCATATCCTCCGGTTTCCCCCATCGACCTGCAGGTATACGTTCGAGGATTTGTCTACTACGAGTTTGGTCATCGATTAAAGCAGTGTTCATTTCCGTTTCCATATAACCAGGTGCAATACAATTTACATTTACCCCATGGCGAGCCCATTCATTAGATAGTGCCTTTGAGAATTGCATAACCGCTCCCTTACTCGCCGCATAGGCAGGAACAGTCAATCCACCTTGAAATGAAAGTAGGGAGGCAATATTAATGATCTTACCCTTACCTTTTTCAATCATCATTTTTCCTACCTTTTGGCACATAAAGAATACAGAATTTGCATTTATATCCATAACGAAATCCCAATCCTGTTTTGGAAACTCTACTGAAGGGTGTCTTTTTTGAACACCCGCATTGTTTACTAAAATATCAATCGTACCCATTTCCGAAACAATTTGGTCAATTAGCTGGTCATAACCATCAAAGTCTTGTAAATCAAAGTTAATACCAAGAGCTTTTACACCTTCGTCTTTAATTTCTTTTATTACTTCGTCACTAACATTACGTGCAATCACTACTACATTTGCACCAGCACTGGCTAAGCCTAAGGCCATTTCTTTACCTAAACCCCTATTTCCACCAGTTACGACAGCTACTTTTCCATTTAAGTCAAATAAAGAATTCATATTTATTCACTTCTTTCTTTCAAACACTTTATTGATAAAAGTGCAATTAGAATTTATACATCACCTTAACCGCATCTGTAACAGTAGTTAACAAGTCAAAGCCACCCTGCGCTTCTTCTGGAGAGAGTACATGAGTGATCACCTTTGAAAATTCCCTCTTGTTACTACTTAAAAGTTCTGTGGCAATTTCAAAGTCTTTTTCTGTATACACCCGTACAAACCTGATGGTAAGTTCTTTGAACATCCCTTGAAGTAAGTTGACTTCAGCTGGCTTTTTATAAGCTGCAACAATTACAATATTACCCCTAACCTTTACAATGTCGGTTACCTTAGAAACGACTGATGAATGACCCGCACAATCAAAGACAAAATCAGCTCCTACTCCGTTTGTCCAAGCATTTATTTTTTCACTTACATCATCGTTCAAAGGATTGATCACCTCAAAGCCCATTTCCTTTGCTTTTTGGAGGCGTAATGCATTTGTTTCAACAATAGTGGTGTTAACTGCCCCATACTTTTTTAATGTTAATGCTACACACAAGCCAATCGTCCCGGCACCGAACACTACCACGTTGTCCCCTGGAAGATAACCACCTTGTCTAGCCGCATGAACCGCTACTGCCACCGGCTCCGTTAGTGCACCCAACTCTAATGAAATTCCTTCTGGAAGAGGTATAATACATTTTTCAGGAACTTTAACAAATTCAGCCATTCCTCCATCACAGTCGATCCCAATTAATTGGAGATTCTCACAAACATGAGTTTGTCCTGTCTTACATGGAATACATGTTCCACAGGTTAGCAATGGGTTTACCGTCACAGGAGCTCCAATTTTTAAAGTAGGGTGATGACTAGCAATTGTTCCGGAAAACTCATGGCCCATTACTAGTGGTTCAGTAGCTCGTGGATGTGCTCCTGCATAAATATTTAAATCTGTTCCACAAATCCCAACATAGGATGTCTTAATAAGCACCCATCCTTC
The DNA here is from genome assembly GCF_053903075.1 of Bacillus sp. AK128. NCBI lineage: Bacteria > Bacillati > Bacillota > Bacilli > Caryophanales > Bacillaceae > Bacillus > Bacillus sp. AK128. Next base: position 4,016,940 of record NZ_CP096379.1, read on the forward strand.
TGTTGTCTTAGGTACATCTGTTTCCTTATATGTGATCTTTTCGGGACCTTCATAAACAATCGACTTCATCATAGGTACTCCTTTTTATAAGGTTTGATTTATAAAGGCATTCTGAATAGTAAAGGCAAGATTTTTACTTTTACTTATACATGCAATCTATAAACCTAGCATATTCGGAATAAACAATGTTAGTTGTGGTATATACGTCACCAATAACAAAACAAGAACGGCTAACGCAAAGAATGGTAATAAAGGTCTCACAACATTTTCTATTTTTAGATTGGCTACCTTGGCTCCAACAAATAATACGGGGCCAACTGGAGGTGTTATTGTACCGATACTGAGATTAAACACAATCATAATTCCAAAGTGGACCGGATCAATTCCAAAGCTTGTTGCTATTGGTAAGAAAATAGGTGTGAAGATTAACACAGCTGGTGTCGGGTCCATAAATGTTCCAACAATTAATAAAACAAGATTCATTATTAATAAAATAATAATCATATTATCTGAGAATCCGAGTAATGCATCTGCGATAATTCCAGGAATATTTGTAAACGCCATCACCCAAGACATAATGGAAGATACACCGATTAAAAAGATTACTATTACTGTTGTTCTAGTAGATTCTAATAAAATTCGCGGCAAATCTTTAAATTTGATCGTACGGTAGATGAAGGATAAAAGTAAGGAATAGACAACAGCAATTGCAGAACCCTCTGTAGCAGTAAAAATACCACCTATAATTCCGCCAATTACAATTACAATTAGTAATAAGCTTGGTATCGCATCTAAAAAAACACGTAAAGCGGTAAGGAAATTAACACGTTGTTCACCTTTATAGCCATATCGCTTTGCTAAGAAAAAGGCAACAACCATACAAGCCAATCCCCAAAGAATCCCTGGGATATAGCCTCCCATAAATAAAGCTGCAATTGAAGTTCCACCACTAGCCAACGAGTATACAATAAGTGTGTTACTCGGAGGAATCAACATTCCTGTTGGAGCTGATGCGATGTTAACCGCTGCGCTAAATTCTCGTTTGTATCCCTCTTTTTCCTGTAGTGGTCCCATCGTTCCACCAACAGCTGCTGCTGCTGCAACAGCAGATCCACTGATTGAACCAAACATCATGTTTGCCACCACATTGGTTTGAGCAAGTGAACCAGGTAAACGTCCACTAAGAACTTTCGCACAATTCACTAACCTAATCGCAATTCCGCCATTATTCATTATGACTCCCGCAAGTATAAAGAATGGAATGGCAAGAAGGGTGAATGAATTCATTCCAGTAAACATACGCTGTGCAGATGTTAATAAGCCGTTATCAAAGCCTACAATGGCGAACATAGCAAGTACCGACGCAACCCCCACACTAATGCTTATTGGGGTACCGATTACAAGCAATAACAAAACACCAAAGAATAGGATTAATGCGGCTAGAACGGCAATATCCATATAAAATACTTCCTTTCCAACTTAGTTACTATCAATTGGTTCTATAGGCTGTTGTTCTCGCTTATTAATGCTTTCACAAATGTTATATACACTGTAAAAAATAATAAATAGTCCGCTAACTGGAATTGCAGAATATAAGTATCCTACCGGAACCCCTAATGAAGCCGAAACCTGTGTCCATGCAAGTGTGGTTGCGCTATATCCTCCCTTTACTAAAACAAGGGCAGCAAAAAATATCACCACAAGCTCAATAAATACTTCCACAGCTACTTTTAATTTCAGTGGAAACCGATCCTTAATAAATTCAATGGCCATATGACCTCTTTCACCAAATACATAAGCAGCTCCGAAAAGCACAAGCCAGACAAAACAATATTTAGCTAACTCTTCGGAAATAACACTCGGATCGTTAAAAACGAACCGAGTGATTACTTGCCAAGTGACGAGTAGAACAAGAAAGCCAAACAAGAAAATACTTACTGTTCCTAAAACCTTATCTAATAGTTTTTTGATACTATTCATAGAATCACTCCATCAATTATTTAGCAGCAGCACGTACCTTTTCATATAGTTCTTTTGCAGTATCAGTGGTTAATTTCTCTTCAACCAATGGACGAACGGCATCTTGGAAAAGTGTAATATCAACCTCATTGAATTTTGCACCTGCTTCTTCGGCAGCTTTCTTCGCCACTTCTACTTCTTGATCCCACATTTCTACTTCTTGATCAATAGCAGCAGCTAGCTCTTCTTCCAGAATTTCTCTATGTTCTTCGGACATACCATTTAAAAGTTCCGTATTCATGATTAAGTAATCCGGGAACATTAAGTGTTGTGTATACGAATAATAAGGTGCAATTTCCACATGTTTTAAATTCGAAAATATAAGCTCATTATTTTCTCCACCATCTAGCACTCCTGATTGGATAGCTGTATATACTTCACCCTGCCCCATTGGAGTACCAGTTCCACCCATTAATTCCATCATCTCAATATTTGTATCACTCTCAATGATACGAATCTTTAACCCAGCTAAATCTTCTGGAGTGTGGATCGGCTTTTCTTTGTTATAAACGTTTCTTACTCCGCCGTGGAATGCTCCTAAGACACTCATTTTTTCAGATTCCAAAGACTTATATAGGTCTCCAACAATAGCCGGGTCGTTTATAACAGACATTTGATGATCTTTGTTATCAAATACATATGGCAAATTAAATACAACAAAGTCTTGATTTAAGTTCTCTAATAATCCACCTACTACTACAGACATTGCTATTGTTCCTGATTGTACTAACTCCATTGTTTCACGCTGTGCTCCAAGTAGCTCATTTGGATAAAGCTCAATTTTATAAGCGCCATTAGTACGTTCTTCTAGCTTCTTTCCTAGTTCCTCAATTGCTTTATACTGTGGATGATTTTCTGGTTGATTGAAAGCAACCTTTAATACAGTTGTTTCTCCACTTTCATTAGCTGATTCACTATTTCCAGAACCCCCTTCATTTCCACATGCAGCAACTAACAACAGCAAGAAAACGGTTACAACAATACTTAAAGACCTAATTGCTTTTTTCATTTTTAAAATTCCCCCTATTTTTATTAGATTTGATTTACTGGGTAGTGAACCTTTTCGCCTTTTATAAACCTAACTGCCTCTTCGGCAACCTTACGTTTTAACTCTTGTGCTGCTTGTTCTGAATACCATGCCATGTGAGGTGTGCACAGGAAGTTTTCATGACGAAATAATTTTGAATCAGCAGGTAATGGCTCGATAACAGCTACGTCAACTGCTGCTCCTGCAATCCATTTCTCTTCAAGAGCAAGATCTAAAGCATCTTCGTCAATGATTCCACCTCTTGAAACATTGATAAGGAAGGCGGTAGATTTCATTTTCTTTAGCTCAGCCGTGCTGATTAAATGGTGAGCTTGATCTGAAGGACAGTGGATTGAAACGACATCTGATTTCTCTAATAACTCTTCTAGCTCTACATATTCAACACCGTCTAATAGCTGTCTTGTGTTGTTATTTCGAAATTTCGGATCGTAACAAATCACCTTGCACCCAAGTGCCATGACCTTTCTTGCAAAGGATGAACCAATTCTACCAAGTCCTATAACGCCTACAGTTTGTTCACTATGCCTAAAAATAGGAATACTTTTTTGATAATCCCATTCTCCTTTGCGAACAGCTGTGTTCATTAAAGGTATTTTTCGTGTATGCGCTAACATTAAAGCTAATGCATGATCAGCAACTTCATTTGTACCATAATCAGGCACGTTACAAACTTGAATACCAAGCTTGGTGGCAGCTTCCAAATCAACATTATTCACACCTACTCCGTAACGGACTACCAGCTTTAAATCTGGCAGTTTTTCCATTACCTTTTCGGTTAGTTTTGCATACTGGTTAATGAATACCGTTACTCCCTTACCTTCTTTAATTACATCTTGTTCTGTTTTACATTGCTTTAATTCAAAAGGTATTGAAGCCTTCGTAAGAACGTTTGATTCAATTTCGATACTTTCATGATCACAATCTGTAATAAGTACCTTTTGATTCATCATTACACTCACCTTCTTCGTTGTAGTAAAATAGCTTCTATATTAACGTAAATCCTTCATATTAACATGGTCCATATCGTCAAAATCTTGATTTTCTCCACACATTCCCCAAATAAATGTATAGTTCTGAGTACCCATTCCTGAGTGAATCGACCAACTTGGAGATAATACGGCCTGTTCATTACTCATCAAGATATGACGTGTTTCATGGGGCTGTCCCATTAGATGGAAAACACGTGTATTTTCCTCCATATTGAAATAAAAGTAGACCTCCATACGACGTTCATGAGTATGACATGGCATGGTGTTCCAACCACTACCTTCTTCTAGTACCGTCATTCCCATACTTAATTGGCAAGATTCTAATACATCAGGATGTATGAACTGATAGATTGTTCTTTTATTCATTTTTGCATCTTCACCTAGAGGACGAGCGATTGCATTTTCTAACGTAACTTTTACGGTAGGATATTTCTTATGAGCAGGACAAGAATTCAGATAAAACTTGGCTGGATTTGAAGAATCATTTGATGCAAATACTACATCCTTCTGACCGCGCCCTATGTAGATACCTTCTTTATTATTAATCTTATAATCCACTCCATCAATCGTGATTTTTCCATCACCACCCACATTGATGACCCCTAACTCACGACGCTCTAAGAAATAAGCAGCTGCTAGTTCTTTTCCCGCATCTAATGTTAACGCTTTCGTTACTGGCATTGCTCCGCCGTATATAATTCGATCCACATGACTATAGGAGAGTTCAATTTGGTCACTGCTAAATACTGTTTCCATTAAGAACTCTTCTCGTAGCCTGTCTGTCGTGTAGCTTTTTACATCTTCTGGATGATGTGCATAAAGGGTTTTCATTTCTTGATACACTCCTTTTCATGTTTTAATTACGCTTACAATTTTTAATAGGTTTTTTAACTGTTCCACAATGCGGAACTATATTCCAATAACCACAGACTTATCATAAACTGTATTCTGAATACTTTCAATACTAAATTTTATTTTTTTAAGTTTATCTTTAATAGCAATGCTCTATTTACATTTTTGACCTTTTTTACTATTATAAAATTGGAACAGGATTTCATTTTTATACTAAAATACTTCTATTTTTTATAGAACTAGGAGGAAAAATCGTGTCTAATGTTCAGTCTTTAGAGCGAGCTCTCACTCTGTTAAATGTATTATCCGATTATCCTGATGGTATTCAAATTACGACACTATCTGAAATAGTTGGTTTGTCTAAAAGTACTACACACAGGCTATTAGCTACTCTATTAAACATGAATTATGTTATAAAGGACGAGGTTTCTGAAAAATATAAATTAGGGTACCAGCTTATTTATTTATCCCGAAATATATTGAGTAACTTAAATGTCATTGAAGTAGCAAAACCCTTCTTAGAGAAACTTTCACAAAAAATAAATGAGACTATTCACTTATGTATTGAAGATAATGGAGAAGTTATTTACGTTGATAAAATTGAAAGTAACCAAACGATTCGAATGTATTCTAGAATTGGAAGTCGTGCACCAATGTATTGCACAGGGGTTGGAAAAATTCTACTTTCTGATATGACAAGAGCTAGGTACGAGGAAGTAGTATCGAGGATGGAATTTGTCCCCAAAACGGCGAAAACAATTATCTCTAAACAAGAACTAGACGAAGAAATTGAGAGAGTTAGATATCAAGGTTACGCTCTAGATAATATTGAGAACGAAGAAGGTATACGTTGTATATCTGCCCCTATACGAAATTTCCAAGGGAAAATTATCGCTAGCTTCAGTATATCTGGTCCTAGCAATCGAATTACAATGGAACGTGTACAGGATGAGCTTATTCGAGAGATTCGGGATACTTCAGCAGAGATATCACGTCACTTAGGCTATCAGAATTAAAAAAAACTTCTTTAATCCACCTTAATAATCAAAAGATTGATCTCTTTTGATTATTAAGGTTTTTTATTTCAGAAGAGTGTCTTAGGAAAAGAAACTTCTGCCTCTATTTCCACCTGCTGATATAATAAAATTCCAAACTTAATACAAACTAAATATTCATTGAAATAACCAAAAAGAGAGCAAAAAGTAGCATAAATGAGATAACACTCGAAAATACGACAAAAATCGTTAAATACTAAATATTTTGAATATTTACAATTAACTATTAAAAGTTGTATTATTAGGACAAGCCAAACAGAAAGGATGAAGCAAATGAAACTTACATACGGTATACCTTGAAGGAGAAAGAAGAAGGGGCGTGATACCAATGAAGTAATGAAAGCTGATATGTACAAATGGTATATGAGCATGTACTTTAATTACTACCCATAGGAGTGGTGCTAATGTAAATAAGCAATTACCTATCTTAATAGAAGGAGGACAAGGCAAAGAAATATTAGTAGCAAAATCTATCAAACTTGTACAAGAATTCACTACATTCTATTAGAAAAGGTGATTCCAATGGAAAACAGAAAGGCGAAGGCATAGCAATAGATGCTGGGATTTTAAATTAACGGAAAAGGATTTGGATGGTAGTTTCCTAGAAAGGATTATAACGTGGATATTATTATAGTATAGCGATCTTGCCGTTCCTACATCATCGGAATGACAAGATCGCTATTTATTTTGTTAAAATTGGAACAGGCATATAATTCTTCATAATCCCGCTTCAACATCATATCAATTTCGTTAGATGTATAAGGTGCAATAATAGTATAATCACGAATCATTTTACCCACCAAAGAAAATTCCCCTTGCTTCTCAAGCTCCCATAAACATCTCTTAAAGACCTTGAAATGTGAAGAAAACATTCTTCTACTTCTACACCAATCCCAAAATATTTTCGAATAAATCATCTCGACGAAACAGAATCTCCCTAAATCGCTTTAATATATTTCAATTCCTTTCCTTATTTCCTTAATCTGAATAATTCTCAAAAGATAAAAAACGTTTTGTTATGTTAACTAAATTGACTCAAGAGAATAAAAGAGTAGCTGACTTAATAGAGTATAGAAGGAGTATAAAGCCTGGAGGTAATGGAAAGTGAGGAAAAATATCCATATACAATATGATCATTTATTAGGAGATTTAAACGCAGGTTTCGTTGTTGCTCTGCTATTACTACCACAATGCGTTGCGTATGCTATAATCGCAGGTGTTCCTCCAGTTATAGGTCTTTATGCGGCAACGCTCCCACCTTTAATCTATTGCTTATTCGGCTCCTCTAATCAACTATCAGTTGGACCTGTTTCAATTGTTTCTTTATTGGCCTTTTCGGGTGTCTCTGAAATTGCAACACCAGGAACAGCACTGTTCTTAGAAACAATTATTTTACTTGGTTTAATGGTGGGGAGTATTCAGTTTTTCCTTGGAATAATGAGGACAGGTTCCCTGTTTGAATACATCCCTCACTCTGTTGTAAATGGCTTTACTATGGCAATAGCATTAATTATTGCTTGTAATCAGTTAGATTCAGTCTTTGGATTAGAACTAAAATCTCATCACAACCCCTTTTATAATATAATTGATATCTTCAATCACTTTCATGAAGCTAATTTGATTTCCTTAGGAATTGCAATAATTACAGTTATCGGCTTAGTACTCATAAACAAAAAATCTACTATACCGATAGGACCAATCATCGTTATTATAATTTCGATTTCATTAGTAAAATTTGGACAACTTCAAGCTCATGGAGTTTCCATCATCGGGGAGCTTCCAAAAGGGTTACCAAATTTTGAAATTCCTACATTTTCCTACAAAATTTTATCTACTTTAATTCCAACTGCATTAGGAATAGCGTTTATTTCTTTTATAGAGTCCTTCGCAGTCGCTAAAAATATTTCTCAAAAGGAAAATCGTTCTCTTAACATAAATAAAGAATTAGTGGGTTTAGGTTTATCCAATATTAGCACATCTTTTATTGGGACAATTCCGGTATCCGGTGCATTTTCCAGAACAGCTGTAAACCATAAGAGTGGGGCAAAAACAAAGATATCACTACTTACAAGTGCGTTTCTAGTCGTTGTTTCTTTACACTACTTCACTTCAATGTTCTATTTTCTACCATATGCTAGTCTCTCTGTTGTAATTATTTATTCCATTTTAGGTTTTGTAAATGTTACTAGTTTTCTAAAATATCTAAGACAAGTCAACTTTGATTCTTTCATTTATTTTTCTACCTTTATTTCAACTCTATTTATTGGAACACTGATAGGTTTTGCAATCGGAGTTTTGGGAAGTATACTGTGTTATATGCTTAATCGAGTGCTCTTTTACCGTGCATATAAAAGCTAAAAGTGCTGTATGATTAACAGCACCTTTAGCTTTTTATTATTCAAAATATATAGTTTCTGTTCTAACCATTGTATCTGGAACATGATTGAAGCCTTTTACGTTCTTTTTCATAGCTTTGTAGTCTTTTTCATGATAAATAAAGACATAAGGGGCATCTTCCCATAGCATTGCCGCCGCTTCCTTATACATTTCAGCACGAGTCTCTTGATCAGTTGTTGTACGTGCATCTAATAGCAGTTGATCAAATTTTGGGTTGGAATACTTTGAATAATTGTTTGGTCCTCCTGTATTAAAGCGTCCATATGAGTTCCCATCTGGATCAATACGACCACTCCACCCTAACCGCGCTGCTTCAAATTCCCCAGTACTTAGTTGCTCTAGCAATGTACCAAACTCCACTAGTTCAAGCTCCATTGTAATTCCAACAGCTTTTAACATTTCCTGCATCATCTGAGCCATTTGTTGTTCTTCTGGCTTAGGGTTAATTTTCAGAGTAAAGCTTAAGTTACTAGCACCAGCTTCCGCAAGTAAAGCCTTTGCTTTGTCAGGATCTGCTTTTGGCGCATCCTCACCACTATGTGCCCAACTTGTTGGTGCAAATGGACCAGTTGCTGGTATTACCCCATCATGGAATACTACTTTAGCAATTGCGTAACGATCTATTGCTATATTGATTGCTTGGCGTACTTTTGGGTCTTTGAATTTTTCATTTTCAATATTCAGGTACATACCTTGGAAACCAATAGGTCCCTGTTCCATTAATGTTATGTCTGGATTCTCACTCAAACTCTTAATATCTTTAAATGCAATTCGATTTACGATATCAATATCTCCTGAAACTAAGTTAGTAATACGTACATTCGAATCAGAATAAGGTTGGATTACGATATTTTTTATAGCTGGTAGCTCTCTCCAATAATCTTCAAATCTGACAAGATTAATATGACTTTGCTTCTCACGGTCTACAAATTTATATGGTCCAGTTCCAACTGGAGAGTTGGCAAAGTCATCCCCTAACTCTTCTGCTGCAGTAGGTGATACCATCATACCTGCACGATCAGTTAATGTAGCCAAGAATGGAGCAAAAGGGTCTTTTAGTTTGACATCCACTGTGTACTCATCAACTACTATAACCTCCTGTATTAATTCCACTTCAGCTTTTCGTGGTGAACCAAATTCAGGATCTAGCATTCTCTCAAAATTGTACTTAACTGCCTCTGCGTTAAAGGGGGTCCCATCATGGAATACAACTCCTTCTTGTAGAACGAAGGTGTAGGTCTTTCCATCTTCAGAAATTTTCCATTCCTTTGCTAGTTCTGGAATAAATTCTAAATTCTCGTTAATATCTAGGAGTTTATTGTAAATACTTTGGAAGGTTTGACGGTCAACTGCCGCTGATGAACGATGTGGATCTAGTTGTGGAGGATCATCATCTAATCCAATTACTAACGTATCTTTGCTCTCTTTTTCAGAAGTCTCTTCATCCTCTTCAGTCGGTGTGGTTTCTGGAGTAGCTGCAGTTGAACAACCAGAAATCAACAGAAAAGCAATTACCGAAAATAAACCAATCAAGAACTTGTTCATAAATCTTCCTTCCCCCTTTTTATTTATATAACTTACGTAAAAAGCTTAAGTAGTATCCCTCATGTTACAAAAGATACCATCTTATGTAACTTAATATACAACATCATTTATCATTATGTAAAGAGTTATTTTCATAATATTCCGTTTTGTCTGAAAAATAACCATATTACTTAACAAATGAATAAATACCTAGCTACTGCAAACCCTTTCACCTTACAAAAATACCAGTATGTTTGTTATTAAAACAAAATTTGTTAAACAAAATAAATAGGAGATTAGACTTTTTAGTAGTCTAATCTCCTTAACATTTCATTGTAAAAATACACCGCCATAAACTAACGCCCCAACTATTACATAAGCAGGATGAACTTTCATTTTTTCCAAAAGTAAGAAACCTACAACAATTAATATAATTGTTTGCATTATTCCAGCATCAATGTAAGAAGTTGAGAAGAAATTAAAAGTCATTACACCTAATAAAACCGCAATAGTAGGTCGAATATAATTCGTCATTCGCTTAACCTTTGGTGAGTCTTTGAATTTATATAAGATTCCAAGTAAAATAATCATTAATATAAGAGATGGTGCTACTGTGGCAAAAATCCCTACTACTGCCCCCAGAATCCCGCCCTGCTGATAGCCAATATAGCCAGCCATTTTGGTAGCTATTGGACCAGGTAGCGCATTACCGAGCGCCAAAACCTCACTAAATTCAGAAACGGTCATCCACTCATATTGATCAACTACTTCATTTTCTACAAGTGGGATAGATGCTGGTCCACCGCCATACCCGACGATACCCGGTATAAAAAAAGCTAAAAATATATACCAATAAATCATAGACCAACACCCCTTTCAACCGGCTGCTCTATCTCAGTATCTTTATCCTTTTTAAGCAATGCAAAGGCTAATAGACTACCGATAATAATAGCAGGATGGATGTGTAGAAACTCTATTAAAACTAGACTAGCAATTACAATTATAATGGCATACAACCAACCAAGTGTTTCTTTTGACTTCTTGAAGAAGTCCCATGTTAAACTTGCAAGCATCACACCTACAATCGGTACTACCGCCTTTGACATCCCACTAACCCAGGCTAGATCTTTATAGGATGAAAGAAATGTTAGTAACACAATCATCAAAATAATCGTTGGTACAATGGTCGCTAAAACTGCATTAATCATACCCAGTACACCAGCTACCCGGTAGCCTATATATCCAGCCATTTTCGTTGCAATAGGCCCAGGTAATGTATTTCCTAAAGCTAATACATCAGCAAAATCATCTTCATTCATCCACTTATATTTATCAACAACTTCTTTATGAACAAGTGGAATTGAAGACGGTCCTCCACCATATCCCAACATACCAACTCTAAAAAAAGCTAAAAATAGGTGAACATGTCTCAAATGAATCCAGCCCCCTTATGAATTTTCTTTACCATGCTGCAATTGAGCCGTCTGTTCTTGATTCAGTTCCACCAACAAGAACACCTGTCTTTGGATTTCTCCATATAATCTGCCCTCGGCCAAATCCTCCACCATCAAGAGCAATCTGAATTTCATGCCCTTTACGAGCTAATTCCTGCGCGATATGGTTAGGAAATGTAGGTTCAACCAACACCTTCTTTCCTTCTACCCACTGCCACCGTGGTGCATCCAATGCTGCCTGCGGATTTAAATGGAAATCAATTGTATTCATGATGACTTGAGCATGACCTTGTGGCTGCATATATCCCCCCATTACTCCAAAAGGACCGACTGCTTCATGGCCCTTAGTTAAGAAACCAGGGATTATCGTATGATAAGTCTTCTTACCTGGCTCTAACGCATTTTCATGAGTCGGATCTAAAGAGAAGTCATGACCACGATTCTGAAGAGCAATTCCTGTACCTGGAACAACAATCCCAGAACCAAATCCCATATAATTGCTTTGTATGAAAGATACCATATTTCCTTCTCCATCAGCTGCAGCTAAATAAACCGTACCACCACTCGGAGGAGTACCCGGTTCTGGCAATATGGCAGTTTCATTTATTAGACTACGTCTCTCAGCCGCAAACTCTTCTGATAAAAGTTGTTCGGCAGAATAGGACATCTTTTGGGGATCAGTTACATACTTCTTTCCATCAGCAAATGCTAATTTCATAGCTTCAATTTGCTTATGGTACGTATCAACAGCTTCCTTTTCGCTAAAATTAAAACCTTTTAATATATTAAGAGCCATTAAGGCTACTATTCCCTGTCCATTAGGAGGAATTTCCCACACATCATATCCACGGTAGTTAACGTTAATTGGTTTAACCCATTCTGGCTTATATTCCGCTAGATCTTCAGCAGTAATATATCCTCCGTGTTCCTTTGAAAATTGGTCAATTTTCTTAGCTAATTCACCACGGTAAAAGCTCTCTGCATTTGTTTCTGCAATAGAACGTAATGTATCTGCATGCCCCTTTGAACTCCACACTTCTCCAATTTCAGGTGCCTGATCATCTGGAGCAAACGTGTCAAACCACCCCTTATACTCATCACCTTTAAATATTTCTTTAAACCTCTTAAAAGCACGGTTCCAATTCTTCCCTAGAGTAGGAGATACCACAAACCCCTTTTCTGCATAATCAATAGCCGGTTGTAAAACTTCAGTTAATGGTAGTTTTCCAAATTTACGCGACAATTCGGCCCATGCTGAAGGTGCTCCAGGTACTGTTACCGGTAATAAACCAAAAGTTGGCACTTTCTCGTGTCCTTGTGCTTTCAATGCATCAATTGATATAGACTTTGGTGCAGGTCCGCTCGCGTTAAGTCCGTGAAGTTCTCCCTTTGTCCAAACTAATGCGAATGCGTCTCCCCCAATCCCGTTTGACGTAGGCTCAACAACAGTTAAGCATGCAGCTGTTGCAATCGCTGCATCTATCGCATTACCGCCATTTTTCAATATATCTAATCCGGCTTGCGCAGCTAGTGGTTGAGAAGTTGCAACCATTCCGTTTTGGGCAAAAGTTGTTACCCGCTGAGAAGGATATGGATAATTTAAATAATCAACGTTCATGTAAATTCCCCTTTTCATTAAAAAGTAACATTTGTAAAAATCAACTATAAACTACTTATGGATCTTCTCATCAATAAACGAAAGCAAAACTATTAAATTATCAAACAAGTTGTTTTATCAGAAACTCGTTCGAAGGGAAAGGTCCTTACCAGTGATAAGGACCCTCCTTTTATGCATAATGACATGCTACAAAATGATTTTTCTTCATCTCTGAAAATACTGGCTCTTCCTGACGACACTTATCTGTCGCAATAGGGCATCTTGTATGAAAGCGGCATCCTGAAGGAACATTTAAAGGACTAGGTACATCCCCTTTTAAGATGATTCGTTCTCGTTTCTTTTCTTCGTCAGTGGAAGGAATCGCTGATAGTAAGGCTTGTGTATATGGATGCATCGGGCCATCATATAAGCTTTTTTTATCAGCAAGCTCTACAATCTTACCCAAGTACATAACCGCTACTCGATCACTCACATGCTTAACAACGCTTAAATCGTGAGAGATGAACAAGTAAGTTAACTGATGCTCTTGCTTTAGGCGCTGTAACAGATTTAAAATCTGGGATTGAACAGATACATCTAAAGCCGAAACTGCTTCATCACAAACAATTAGTTTCGGGTTTACACTTAATGCCCTCGCAATTCCAACACGTTGCCTTTGTCCACCAGAAAATTCATGTGGAAAACGGTAATAGTGCTCTGCTGCCAAGCCTACTTCAACTAATAGATTACAGACATAATCATAAGCTTTATTTTTGGGAACTATTTGATGTGCATGCACAATTTCAGATAGCATTGCCCCTACTGTCATTCTAGGATTTAATGATGCATAAGGGTCCTGGAAAATAATTTGAAGATCTTTACGTTTTTCACGCATACTTTTTTTAGAAATATGGGTAATATCTGAGCCCTCAAAAACAATGGAGCCAGAACTAGGTTCATGCAGACGAAGAATCGCTCTCCCCATGGTTGATTTACCACAGCCCGATTCTCCTACAATTCCTAAAGTTTCACCCTTTTTTAATATAAAAGAGATACCATCCAAAGCTTTTACAACTTGCTTCTCTTTTGAAAACAGACTCTGACTAGCAACTGGAAAGTATTTTGTTAAGTCCTCGACCTCAAGAAGATTTTGTTGAGGCGATTTCACTAATGGAAGACTCATATAATTCACCCTCCTTTTCCTTAATCCATTTGTCCGTATATTTCCAACAGCTAACTGAATGGTCTTGATCTACTGCTACAAGAGGAGGATTACTCTCTACACATAACCCTTGAGCAAATGGGCATCGATCCGCAAATCTGCATCCTACTGGCATTGCATCAGGTGAGGGAACAGACCCTTTAATGACATATAATTCTTTTATCTCATTTTCATCATCCATACTAGGAATACACTTCATCAATCCATCGGTGTATGGGTGTAATGGATTTTTGAATATAGCTCTTCTAGTACCATATTCAACAGCTTTTCCTGCATACATGACTAATACCTTGTCTGCCATTTCTGATACGACTGCAAGGTCATGGGTAATCATAATGATTCCCATTTCTAATTCCTGCTGTAGGTTCTTCATTAATTCAAGTATTTGCGCCTGAATGGTTACATCGAGTGCAGTCGTTGGCTCATCTGCGATTAGTAATTCTGGATTACAACTTAAAGCAATTGCAATCATAACACGCTGCCTCATTCCCCCGCTAAGTTCATGGGGATAGGCATCTATTCTCTTTTCTGGAGAAGGAATACCAACAAGTCTTAACATTTCAATTGCTTTTTGACGAGCTTCTACTTTGCTAAGCTTTTGGTGAATGATTATGGTTTCTGCAATCTGCTTTCCAACCGTCTGAACTGGATTTAACGAAGTCATAGGCTCTTGGAAAATCATTGAAATTTGGTTCCCACGAATTTTACTCATTTGTTTCATTGATTTCCCAGCAAGATTTTCTCCTTTTAGAAGGATTTCACCTTCAATTTCACCTGTTTTCGGAAGTAACCCCATCACTGACAGGGAGGTCATACTTTTCCCACAACCAGACTCACCAACAATACAGAGTGTTTGTCCCTTCTCTACAGAAAAGGATAAACCAGCAACAATATTTGTCTTTTTTTTCTTTGAAGCAAAGCTTACCTTTAAATCGTTTACCTCTAGTAAAGATTTTGTCATCTGACCTATCCCTCCTTTCGTTTCACTAGATTAATCGTATATGGAAACAAATCTCGTTGACATACCCCATAAATTCGAATCAGCTCATTAACAGGGTCATGATGTTCATCTACTCGAAGATCAATAAATGGATATTCTTGATCATCAACTATATACAGAGCAGAGGACTGTTTTCCTCTTTTATCTCCGCCTGCTTCTTGACCACTTTTTAGTGTTGCTAACATTCTATCTGGGAAGCTTTCATTATCTAATTCTTCAAATCTTTTAAACATAGCTTCTAGCGTCTCTGGCCCAGTTAACATATTACCTGCGACCACAAATTGTGATCCTATTAGATGCCCTTGCCAAGGAACTGTCTCCGAACCTGTGAAGGCATTTGCACCTCCAGTATGATCAACAATAGCTACTTGCCTTCTCTCTCGTTCTTGATCATCCTGTAATAATTGAACTATTACTTGATCCACGTCTATTCCTTGGGATAAGTATTTCAGACCATCAATTCCATAAAAAGGGTTGACTAGTGCCTGGGTGGAAATGGCACCAACACCTGCTTTAACATACGGTGCTAATGAACCAACAGCCGGTCTTGCAGTTGATACGGCAACTCCAAGCATTCCTGTTTTTTTACATCTAGCCGTAATAGAAAAAGTATTGAATTCTACCAATGTTATCTCTCCCTTATTTTAGTTTTGGATCTAATGCGTCACGGAGTCCATCACCAAATAAATTTATGGAAAGCACGGTTAGAAATATAAATAGTCCTGGGAAAAGTGAAATCCAAGGTGCGTCCCCTAAGTAACCTTGCCCCATTGATAACATAGCTCCCCAACTAGGTGTTGGAGGTTGCGTCCCCAATCCTAAGTAACTCAAAGAAGCTTCTGCGATAATGGCTGCCGCAATTGATAGAGTTGCCTGAACCAATATTGGTGGTAAACAGTTAGGGAATACATGTACAAACATTATTTTAAGGTCACTTATACCTGATGCTTTTGCAGCAGTTACGTACTCTCTTTCACGTTGACTTAACACTTCAGCTCTCATTAACCGGATAAAATTCGGTGTAAAAATAATCCCTATCGCAATCATTGCATTTTGTAGACCAGCTCCTAATACAGCAGCAAGTGATAATGCTAATACTAGAGGTGGAAAAGATAACAGTGCATCGGTAAAACGCATAACTACATACTCATCTAGTACGCCGCGGTAATATCCAGAAAAAAGTCCTACCGGAATTCCAATTATTAAAGCGATTCCTACAGATATAATACCAGCTTGCATAGAAACTCTTGCTCCATATATAATTCGACTAAGTATGTCTCGTCCTAGCTCATCTGTACCTAGCTTATGTTCTTCATTTGGAGCTTGAAGAAACTTGGCATAATCCTGTTCCGTAGGATCGAAGGGTGATATAAGTGGTGCAAAAAGTGCCATAAAAATTAGTGAAAGTGTGAATAACCCACCTATTACGGCAAGTTTATTTTGAAAAAAGCGAGAAAACATCTGCTTCATCATTTTTTTCTTCGGATTTTCTACAACAGTAGGCATTACTTGATTAGAACGAACAACTTCCATTTATGACTGCCCCCCTGTTAACTTAATTCTAGGATCAAGAACGGAATATAAAATATCAATTAAGAAGTTTACGACAACAACAGCGATTGCCATAAATAATACGGCACCTTGTACAACTGGGAAATCTCTTGTTAAAATGGCGTCGATTACTAATCGGCCAAGCCCAGGAACTGCAAAGATGGTTTCCGTAATAACCGCCCCTCCTAAAAAGGTTGCTAGTTGTAATCCACTTACTGTTACAACAGGTATTAATGCATTCTTTAAAGCATGGCCAATTACCACACCTTTCTCTAGCACACCTTTCGCATAAGCAGTTCTAATGAAATCAGCTTGTAAAACTTCCAACATACTTGAACGGAGCATCCTCGTTATCTCTGCACTCAAACGTACTCCAACTGCGAATGCCGGTAAAATCATTAATAGCATACTTTTTTTGAAATCTACCCAAGGCTCTACATACCCTGATGGAGGTAACCATCCCAAGGAGATAGAAAAAATAAAGATTAATAGAATACCTAGGAAGAATGGAGGTATTGATACCCCAGATAACGCAAAAGTTGTTCCAAAGTAGTCCCAAAAAGTCCCTTTCCTTGTAGCAGAAATAATACCAGCAGGAATTGCGATAATCAAAGCAATTAGGAATGACATTACTGTTAGTTGAAACGTAACAGGTAATTTTTGTAATAACACTGTTAGAACAGGCGTGTTATCCTTTAGTGAATTACCAAAATCACCTTGAAGGACATTGGTCACCCAGCTTAAATACTGTACATGAAGAGGATCATTCAGACCCATTTTTTCTCGAAGAGCATGTAGTGCTTCTTCTGTTGCTTCTTGACCTAATATCATTCTTGCAGGATCTCCTGGTGTAAGGTGGACTAACGAAAACACAATAATACTAACGATAAATAAAATAACAATCATTAGACCTAATCTTCTTACTAAAAACTTAATCATCTTTACGTCCCTCCTTTTAAATGATTAAACACATCGGCTTGGAATTGGTTCCAAGCCGATGTTGTGGAAACTATTTTAAAGTAACGTCATGGAAGCGCATCATTTGATCTGGAATATGACGGAAACCTTCTAAATTGTTTTTATAAGCTTTGTAATCTAACTCATGGTAGATGAAAATAAACGGTACTTCTTCTTTACCAAGCTCCTCTGCTTGCTTATATATTTCTTTACGTGCTGCTTGATCGGTCTCTACACGAGCTTGCTCTAATAATGCATCCATTTCTGGATTAGAATATCCGTAGTTGATTGAACCAGTTGTATGGAATAAAGCAAATATATTTCCATCTGGATCTGTTCTTCCACTCCATCCTAGACGAATCGCATCAAATTGGAAATTATCCATATCATCTAGCATTGCTCCAAACTCAACAATTTCGAGATTAACTGTAATTCCAGCTTCTGCTGCCATTGATTGAATCATTTGAGAGATTTGTTCCTCTACTGGCTTAGGACTTAGCTTCAGAGTGAACTCAAAGCCATCAGGATAACCTGCTTCAGCCATAATTTCTTTTGCCTTTTCAACATTTCGTTCGGTTGGTTTAATAGAATCACTATAAGCCCATGTTCCAGGAGGAATAGCTCCTGCTGCAGCAATAGCAGTGTCACGAAGTGCTACTTTAATAATTGCATCACGATCTATTACTAAATCTAATGCTTGGCGTAAGGCTTTGTTGCTAAAAGGACCAGTCTTATTATTTAAGTACAAACCTTGGAATCCAAGTGCACTAGCTTCTGAAAGAGTTACATCAGTATTTGTTTTTAGACTCTCAATGTCTTTTGGTGGAACCTTGTTGATAATGGAAACATCACCCGAAAGTAAGTTCGTTAAACGTACGTTTTCATCACTATATGGACGATATACAATTTTATCAAAACTCGGCTCTCCACCCCAATATTCAGAGTTCTTCTCAAGTTCAATCTTATCTTGCTTAACTCTTGACAAAAACTTAAAAGGGCCTGTTCCTACTGGAGAATTAGCAAAATCTTCTCCCTTTTCCTGAACTGCTGTTGGTGAAACCATCATTCCAGCACGATCTGATAAAGCTGCAAGGAAAGGACTAAATGGAGTTGATAGTTGAACTTTAACCGTAAGCTCGTCAACTACCTCTATTGATTCCACTGCTGAAAGTTCTGAAGCACGTGGCGAACCAGCCTCTGGATTCATCATTCTCTCAAAGTTAAACTTTACTGCTTCAGCATTAAAAGGAGTACCATCATGGAACGTTACACCTTGTTGCAAGAAGAAAGTGTATGTTTTTCCTTCATTAGATATTTCCCATTTTTCAGCAAGCATTGGGACGAAATTTAAACTAGCATCAATATCAATTAATTTATCATATAAACTATGATATACCTGACGATCCACTGCCGCTGTTGAGAAATGAGGATCTAGTTGTGGCGGATCATCGTCTAACCCTACTACTAAAGTTTTATTATCTCCACTAGTTTCTTGTTCAGAAGAAGAATTATCTACATTCTCTTCAGCGGTTGAATTCGAAGTATCAGCTCCCCCACCACTACATGCTGCTAGCAGAATTAAACATAACATCATTACTACGTACCAAATCTTGTTACCCTTCATCACTTACTTTCCCCCTATTCTCTCTCGGAACAAATCATTAAGTAACTAAATACCTAAAATAAACTTCCATGTGAAAGCGTTTCAATTGATTTGATTCCTTTTTGTAACTTTTGTACATTATATAATATGAATTTTCAAAAATCTATATGTATTTTAAAAATATTTAAAATTCTATATTATTAGATAACTCAAAAGAAAAGTGATTGATTACTAACAATTATTAGGATAATATAGCTGTAAATGTAAATAAGTGTGGTGCTAATATGAAACTAGATGAGATTGATCGAAAAATTCTTCATCTACTAACTGAGAATGCTAGGATGTCATATGTAGATATAGGGAAGGAATTAAACCTCTCTCGAGTATCAATCCGGGAACGTGTTAATCAATTAATGGAAAAAGGGATTATAGAAAAATTTTCAGTCGTGATCAATTCAGAAAAAGTTGGGAAGGGTGTCTCAGCTTTCTTCGAGGTAGATTGCGAGCCATCTTCACTAGTACAAGTAGCTCAAACCTTAGTTGATAATCCTGCAGTTGCGAGTTGTTATCAAATGACTGGACCAAGCACTTTACATATGCACGTATTAGTTGAAGATTTTTCAAAACTAGAGTATTTCATTAATGAGGAATTGTATAGTCTACAGGGTATTACTAGGGTTGAGAGCCACATTTTGTTGAGACGTTTTAAGAGTAGAACTGGATTGAAATTATAATAGATGAATTCTAAACATGAAAAAGCCTTACCCGGTAAAAGAGTAAGGCTTTTTGTTCATTAAATATTTTTAATGTTTAACAGAATCATCAAACGATATTATTAGATTGCCTGAAATTTTTATAAAAAAAACAGAATAAAAATTCTAACATAGACCTTTTTGAAGTAAGTTCCAGGTAACCGTTCTCTTAATGTCAATGTCTCCGAAATAGTAGTTCTAATCTATCATTATCTTATAGATTTTCTTCACATAAGAAAACCCTACTAATTCTTTCTTTTTGAAGGATTCTTCTTGATTTGCTATAAGGGATGTAATGCAGTCTTGCCATTCCTTCATACTCGAACGACAAGACTCCTTTTTAGAAATTCAGAATTGTTATTGAATTGTCTTATTATATTAAAACTCTTCCCCTTCAATCGGATGAGTCGCTTCATACACCAACTGCTCTAGCTCTTCTTTATAAGCCTTCTCCTGCTCATCTGACCAGTTGAATTCTTTTTTCATATACGTAATAACGGAATTCATGTGCTGACGAACCCAGTCAATTGCGAAGAATAGTGCACCTGTTCTTCTAATGAAGAAGTCTACTGGCTTATAGGCAAGCTCATAGTCAATCGCATATCTTAATGTGGCATAAACCACTGGATCTAGGTTTTCCGCTGCAGCCTTTTCTTTTTCAGTACTGAATATATTGAAGACTGTTTCTACATTTGAACCGTAACGGTAAACAAGTTGATTTGCTACCTCTGCTGTTAAGCCAAGTTCCACACCTTTTTTCGTTTGATTCTCTAGGTACGTTGTAAAACCTTTTGAACCACCTACATCTCCACCAGACATTGGTAAATGCTTCGTATTTGAACTTGGGTATTGTTTTCCTTCTTCTTCTTGAAGCTGCTTGGCGACAATATCGACAACACTTTCGGCCATTTTACGGTAGCCCGTTAATTTACCACCAGCAATGGAGATAAACCCTGAATCTGAAACGAATATTTCATCCTTACGGGAGATTTCAGATGGTGATTTTCCTTCTTCATGAATTAATGGTCTTAGTCCAGCCCAGCTTGACTCGACATCTGCTTCGGTAATCTGGACGTTAGGGAACATGAAGTTAATTGAATTTAGGATATAGTCACGATCAGCCACTGTCATTTTAGGATGAGCTATGTCACCCTTGTAGACGGTATCTGTCGTCCCTACATAGGTTTTACCTTCTCTTGGAATCGCAAAGATCATCCGTTTATCAGATGTATCATAATAAACAGCTTGCTTTAGTGGAAATCTTTTTCCATCAAAGACTAGGTGAATTCCTTTCGTCAATTGCAGGGTTTTCCCTTTTTTAGAATGATCGATTTCTCTTAATGTATCCACCCATGGGCCGGCAGCATTGACGATTTTTTTTGCTTTCACTTCTTGTGTAGATCCATCTGTTAGATCTTCTATCTTTAAGCCGACTACCTTGCCATTTTCATACACTAAATCTGTTACCTTCATATAATTTAGTGCATATGCACCTTTTTCAACAGCCTTTTTCATCACCTCGAGGGTTAGGCGAGCGTCATCGGTTTTATATTCCACATAATAACCAGCTCCCTTTAGTCCGTCACGTTTTAATAATGGCTCACGCTTCATTGCCACGTCAGGCTTAAACATCTTTCTTCTCTCACTCTTTTTAACTCCAGCAAGAAAGTCGTATACCTGTAAACCGATATTGGTTGAAAACGGCCCGAACGTACCACCCTTATAGAATGGAAGCATCATCCATTCTGGCGTTGTCACATGGGGTCCATTTTCATACACAATCGCGCGTTCCTTTCCTACTTCTGCTACGACACCCACTTCAAATTGCTTTAGATAACGTAATCCACCATGTACAAGCTTAGTTGATCGACTTGACGTACCTGCAGCGAAATCCTGCATTTCAACTACCGCTACTTTTAATCCTCTTGTAATCGCGTCTAACGCAATCCCCGCACCTGTAATTCCTCCACCAATAACAAGGAGGTCCAATGCTTCATTTTGAATCGAATCTTTTATTTCTGATCTCTTAAGATTTGTAAATTTCATGATCATCGGTCCTTTCAAAAATCTATATTGTTTGATTTGAGTAAGATCGTAAAAATTTCTGAGAGGATAAAAAAAGAGACCACAATACAGCTCTGTTTTCAGTTTACCCGAAAAAAGAGTGATTATGGTCTCTCGAAATCTCCATCCAATATATTAACTTGTTTTTACTATATCATAGTTTGACGGTTTTTTAAAGGATTTTACCCTAATTCGTTAGGGAGAAACTAAGTTTTAGAAAAGTGCTTACTTAAATGCTCGTGTTGCAGCCACTGCCTTTTTCCATCCTGAATAGAGGTCTTCACGTTTTTCATCCTCTAGTTGGTTTGTAAAGGTTTGATCGATGTTCCATTGTTTTTGGATTTCTTCTTTCCCAGACCAGAAACCAACGGCTAAACCGGCTAAGAAAGCAGCCCCTAGTGCGGTCGTTTCATTGATGACTGGACGATCAACCGGAACCCCTAAAATATCACTTTGGAACTGCATTAAAAAGTTGTTCTTTACAGCTCCACCATCAACACGAAGTGATTTTAATTCGATTCCTGAATCCTGAGACATCGCTTCTAATACATCACGAGTTTGGTAAGCTAATGACTCGAGGGTAGCACGAATGAAGTGATCCTTTGTCGTTCCACGTGTTAGGCCAAACATTGCACCACGTGCATCACTGTCCCAATATGGTGTTCCTAGCCCAACAAATGCTGGAACCAGATAAACACCATCTGTTGAATCCACATTCGTTGCAAAGACTTCGCTTTCTGGTGCGTCATCAATCATTTGTAACCCGTCCCGTAGCCATTGAATAGCTGAGCCTGCTACGAAAATACTTCCTTCGAGTGCATATTCAACTTTTCCATCTACACCCCATGCCAAAGTAGTAAGAAGGCCGTGCTTTGACTTGACACCTTCTTCCCCAGTATTCATGAGCATAAAGCAGCCCGTTCCATAAGTGTTTTTCGCCATTCCTTTTTCAAAGCAAGCCTGACCAAACAATGCTGCTTGTTGATCACCGGCAATACCAGCGATCGGAATATTTTGACCAAAGAAATGGTAGTCCACCGTATGTGCATAGACCTCTGAGGATTGGCGTACTTCTGGTAACATACTCTTTGGAATCGTTAAAATATCAAGTAGCTCATCGTCCCACTTCAGTTCATAAATATTGAATAGTAATGTACGAGAAGCATTTGAATAATCAGTCACATGTGCCTTCCCACCTGAGAGTTTATAGACTAACCACGAATCAATCGTTCCGAATAATAAATCACCGTTTTCTGCTTTTTCTCTAGCTCCCTCTACATTGTCTAGGATCCATTTTACTTTTGTACCAGAGAAATACGGGTCGATCAGTAGTCCTGTTTTTTCAGTAAACAGTTCATTATAGCCCTTTTCTCTTAGCTCTCGGCAAATCTGCTCTGATTGACGCGATTGCCAGACAATTGCTTTATAAACAGGTTTCCCCGTGTTTTTATCCCATACAACCGCTGTTTCTCGTTGGTTTGTTATCCCAATCGCTGCAATGTCCGTAGCTTCCGCATCTGCCTTACGTAACACATCAGCAATACACGCAAGAATTGACGTCCATATCTCATTGGCATCATGTTCGACCCACCCTGGATTTGCAAAGAATTGTTCGAACTCTCTCTGTGCTGTTTGTACGATTTCCCCGTTTTTATTGAAAAGAATCGCTCTAGAGCTTGTCGTCCCTTGATCAAGAGATAATATATACTTGCCCATCCTTATTCCTCCCCTGGTATTTATTTTTTCTGTACCATTACGTTATAAAAAAGAGCTAAGGACCTAAGCCCTTGCTCTTTTTATCCATAATTCTATTATATTACGTTTATAAAATTGTATAAAGCGCTGTGTTCGCTATTGTAATTAATGTCATTAACAATGTGTTCAGGAATGCTGCCACATAGACATTTCCTGTCTTTCTAAAGAAATAACGATTAAAGATCGCAGCTACTAATAGTGCCGGTACAAGACCAATTACAATGATAGAAGACAATGCTTCTGCAGGATATCCTGATGTTCCTGTCATGAAAAGTAATCCATAGTGGTAACCAAGGTATAGCACTAGACCGCCTATGAAGTGTGCAATCGAAATCAGATAACCTCTATATCCATCATACTTCGCAGTAGCCGTATTAATATTAACCGACAGACCTACGATGAAGTAGTAGATAAAGAATAATGGTGCATATTTCAATAATGCAATCACATGCTGATCTTCAAACGTCTTGACTGCAAAAGTCCATAGACGGAAGTCTACCTTGAATACTGCATCAACAAAGTATAGTACTCCGTAACCAATTACTAGAGCAATCACTGCTGTTACTAGAGAAGCTATCACTGACTTAGGACTAGCCTTAAGTCCATAATTTGCAAGCGTTGCACCGTCAGATTTTCTCCAAGCATAATGTAAGGTAACCATAATAATTAGCGTTAGAATCGCAACGTTAACTGCCCAGAACATAATTGGATTGACAGTTGGTCCACCAAAATACTCAGTTGTTGCTGTGATTTTAGCTTGATTTCTTAACACAATATACTGAATCACACTTAATACAAGTACGATGAAAGAACCTTTTTTAATATGGCTTCCTAAGCCTTTTACAAGTGAATAAATCAGAACAAGTGCTGATAAAGCAATAAAGATCATAATACCTTGTCTGAATATCGTCATTCCTGCAACATTTCCACTGTATAACGCAGGGAAGAATATAGCTGGGAATAATCCACTAAATACTGCAATGATTAAGCCTACAAGTCTTCCACCATCCGTTTTTGACTCTGGAAGTGGAGTTGGTTTTGGCGTATAAATACTGTTTAAGAACGGTAATTTAGATAACAGTGTAACGACCGGAATAAATAGCATAAAGAATCCGATTAGAGCGACAAATGAGAACCACTCTTTGTACACCCATGTTTGACCATCTTCACCGATTGTTACTAGATTGCTATAATCTGCGAACGCCGTATCATAAAAGTCGATCGCAAATGCAGTTGATGTCGCTGAGAAGTGATTCCAAGGATGTGTTTCATTTGGTTGGTACACAATTCGTTGTCCACCATTTACATCATAAAACGTTCCTGCTTCAGGCGCTTCTATATTTCCTAAGAATCCTGCACCCTCTGGAGTTCCTACATAGTTTTTCTTAATAACAGTTGCCCCAGTTGCCTGCGCCTCTGCATCGAAGAAGAATTCATCATAATTTCCAGCAATTTTACCTGAAGTTCTTGGACCGTATGCATTGTTAATATCTTCAGCCGTTAATTGAAGAAGGTATAACCAACGATAGTCTGAACCTACTGTTAAATCAGCGAATATTTTTCTAACACCCGTCTCTTGGAAACCTCTTTCATCCAGAATGACTGCATGAGTTGAAGAGAATCCTCCCATTGAGTGACCCGTTACAGCAATAATCCCATTCCCTTGCTCATCCTTTAGAACAAAGTCCTGTTCATACATATATTGAACCGCGTCGTACATGGCAGTTGGCCAGAATGAGAAAAACGGTGTTGGTTTTTCCATCGTTCCAGTTGAATGTCCATGGTCATACATATCAAGTGCTAATACGACATAGCCTCTTTTTGACATTTCAATCGCCTGAGCATCCTGCATTTCACCTGAGTTCAGGTAACCATGTGTAGCGATGATGGTCGGTCTTGCTTCATCATCCGCACCATCTGGCTTGTATAATAGACCAGATAGTTCCCCACTTGGTGTTTCAAAATAAATACGTGATACATCTACATCTCCACTAGAGCTATTAAAGTTTGAAGCTACTAAGCTTCCAACTAAAACTAGCACTAAGGAAATCACTAATAAGATCAACGGTTTTTTCTTCATAATATCCTCCCTTTATCTTTTTATAATGTGTTAGGAAAAAGAAAAATAGCAGTTCAGAGAACACAAAAGAAGACACATTTAATACATCCTTGAATCTTTAATTCAAAGAATATAAATGTGTCTCCGTAGTCTCTTCACATATTATTAACTTAGTTGTAGTATAGAGTAAATTGTAAACGTTGTCAAACCAAATTTGTATATTTTGTGTCGAAATTTGTATGAGTTTATTTTCTTACCAAAGTGCCCTATTGGAAGTAGTCACCGCAAATGCACCATTATCCAATGCATGTTGAACATCCTCTTTTGTTCGGATCAATCCTCCTGCAATAACGGGAATTTGGGTTTCCTCATGAATTTCTTTTAAGACACTCGGAATGATACCTGGTAGTACCTCGATGTAATCCGGTTGAATCTTTTTACTCATTTTCAAATTCCGTTCAAGCGCATGACTATCCAATGCAAACAGCCGTTGAATACTGATTACCTTATGTCTTTTAGCAAATTCAATCACGTTCATTCTTGTTGAAACCAACCCGTCTACCTTCACATTATGAATTAAATACTCAAGACCATATTCATCCGGTTTTAACCCTTGAATCAGATCCGCATGCATCAACACCTTCTTATTATGCTGCTTAGCATACCTAGCAATTACCTCAACCTGTGAAAGTCGTGTCTCTAAATAAATGATCTGCTCATGATCTGTCTTCAATACTTTTTCAAAATCCTTCATACTTCGAATAGCTGGTATCACTCGACTAGCCAAACAATCACCCTCTGATTTGTCTCAATTTATATAGTATTTCCATGATAGCAACCACTCTAAACCGTGTAAAGATGATCGTTTTTCTAAAGCAAGGTCGCCTGCTCTGATACAGACAGGATTAATAGAACATCATTATCGCGGCAAGCATTCGCTTTAAAATTTTGTATATCTTTGTCGAATTTTGCTGTAAAATGTAAGTGGAATCATTTATATGTTCAATTAAAATACAAATTGTCTAGAAAGGACTCAAAAACATGTTCAATCGTAAACAGTTCGATTCACAATTAAGCTTAAAAGAACTAGATATGGTTAAAAGAAATAGTGCAGTAAATACTGCTCTTGCCATTGTTACAGTTCTAGTCTTCTTGGCTATTAGCGCTAACTTTACAGCTAGCTCTCTCTTGATCTTAGGAATACAGTTAGCCATTTGGTTACCCTTCTTATTTTTGCATCTAACTAGGAAGATGATTTTTCAAATTAAGTTTATTGCCATCATTGGTTCTGCATTATCTACTACTTACAGTATCATTAATTCCCCAGAAGCAACTAATATTGTCACTATTTTTTATCTTGTCATCCTAACTCTTATTTATATGGATATGAAACTATCCATTGCTATAAGTGTATATGGTGCAGTAATGATTGGGTATAAATTTATATTTCAACCACAGGTCTTTAGTGATGGTTCAGGCATAACTTATGGTATTTATTATGCATTAATTGTCATTGTTACTTTCTCTCTTCTACGAGTTTCTACATATATGGTCCAACAAATTGAGGTCGGTAGAAAGAAAGCTGAAGAGTTTTTCGAAGAACAAGAACAACAAAAACAGTCTCTACAGGAACTGATTGAAACGGTAACTAACAAAGCGGAGAGTATCACCTTAAATAGTGAGCAAACTAACGTAGCCTTCCGTGAGATGAGTGCTGCATTTCAAGAGATTGCATCAGGTGCCAATTCACAAAGTGAATCAACCCAGGATATTAATGAATCACTGGCAAGTATGAATTCCATGCTCGATCAGATGGATAGCTCGGTTAAAGATCTAACAGAGGAAACACAAACAACAAAGCAACTTTCTTCAACAGGTCAGATTCAAATTAGTAATCTTACCGAAATTATCGATGAATTTAATAAAGACATTGATGAAATGTCAAATGAGATTACTCAATTAATTCAAAATTTAAACGAAACACATCAATTCAGTAATACGATTAAAGAAATCTCTAATCAAACCAATTTACTGTCTTTAAACGCTAGTATTGAGGCTGCTAGAGCAGGTGAACATGGTAAAGGATTTGCGGTCGTTGCTAACGAGATCCGTAAACTAGCTGAAATGTCTAATCATTCGGCTGAAAGAATTTCTGAGCAATTAGAGTCTTTTTCGACCCAATCCGATCTTACTAGAAATAAGATGGTGCAAGTTGCTAAACGAATGGCTGATAGCTCAGAAATCACTGAAGCAACCACCAACTCTTTCAAACAAATCAATAATGGTATTATGAAGTTAGACAACCTATCAGCAACTTTAGAAAACTTGATGAAGTCAGTATATCAATCAAGTAAAACCATTAGTAACTCTTCTGGAGAATTAGCTGCTTTTAGCCAAGAATCGACTGCATCCATTGAGCAAGTTACTGCTACGCTAGACAACAGTTTGAAAAGCAATGAAGATATTTTAACTAATTTAAAAGAGTTAGAATCTATTTTAGTTAAAAAATAATTTCTAAAAAACAGATCACCCCCAAAAGTGATCTGTTTTTTCAATTTCAGCAGTAAAATAAGCTGAATCATATTTGGTAAAAGCTATTGATGAACTTAGCTCGAAGAATAAGAATCGTCCTTCTGTTGTGCCTTAATTAAACCTCTAATCCCTCAATCAGATTCTTCAGTTCTGTCATTTCATTAACAAACTGTAGTAATTCAGAATTCTGAAGCTTTTCCACAACTACCTCTCCGTTAACCATCGCGTTTTCAATGATGCCTTTTATTGCATCATTTTTCTCAACAATTTGTTGGTGAATATCCTGTGCAATGGCTGGAGGCTCTGATTGGTTAAACTCTTCGATTTCAGTTAACAGAGTAGTGAGTTCGGTTTCTAGCGCTTCCTTAGCCTCTGGATTGGTTGCAGCATCTTGAATTAATGCTGGTGCTTCCTGACCAAAATTACTCCAAGTATCCACATGTTCCATTGCGTTATTCGTATACTCTAGTGTGTCATTAATTCCTTCTACCACAGAACATCCTGACAATAAAATGGCTGCAGATAATGAAACCCCAATTAATAATTTTCGCATGATTTTTATCTCCTTTATTTTTAATCTGTCCTATTTAGCACAGCTCTTACAAGTTACACTTATAATTTTTTTATTTATGACTCTGTTAAAGTGGAGTGTTCATTTTCAGCAGAGTTGATTGTAGTGGAAGAACGCGAATATAAAGGTCCCTCTACTAAAGGCTGCCACGTCCTGTGGCAAACGTAGAGGTCAGCACATCCTGTGCTAGCGCGGGAGCAGCGTGTCAGGTGAGACCCGCAGGCTCATGCCGAGTCTAGCTACAGTGCCCAGCCCCTCAAGTCAAATAACCCTACATCAAGTAAAGGGAAAGTTCACCCTTTTCTTGATGTAGGAACATTTGCCGGTCGGGGCTACCCAGGGCACTTCCGCTTTTCAATGAGGAGGCTCACCGCACGCCCCGCGGAAAACGAGTGTCCTGTAACGAAAATCAACAACAAAATTTAACAAAGCCAATAAAAAAGGCCTTTTACTTAGAAATCCAGTAAAAGACCTTAGAAAACAAGAATCTTTGCCAGATTAAGTACTGACAAAGGTCTCGCTACAATTTAAAATTGCTAATAAAGCCGGGGCTTCACCCGTATTGACGACTTTATTATAATGCTACTCCCCTTTGAGTAAAAACATATGATTTTACTTATAACTTTATTCTAGCCTATGGTTTGAAGGTGGTCAAACAGGAGTCACGGAAGAAATCTATTTAAGGACCTGTCCCTACCGTATAGCCGGTATCTTAATCTTCACTGCAAACTCTTCATCCTTATACTGAAAATCTAGATATCCCTGATTTTCTTTGACAACATCGAGAATTTGCTTTGTCCCTAATCCCTCGTGTCCTTCCTTTTTGGTTGTAAGACCGAATGATCCGTATAGTTTATCCAGTATATTCGTCGGAATCGGCAAACTATTATTTTTGCATATCAAAAGATGTAGCCCACTTCTTTTATAAAATTGTAGTGTTATGGTTGCCTGTGAGTTTCTTTGTTCCTGCCATTCTGCAGCAGCCTCGATACTATTTGACAGCAGGTTTCCAAGAAGGGCTACCATCTTTTGATCTGAAATTGGAAGAGTTGAAAGAGGTAAGTCCACGTCATATATCATGGAAATGCCGGATTGGGTGGCTCTTTTATACATTTTATGTAGAATGCCAGCTACAATCCCCCGCTCTCCTTTAATTGCTAGATTGGTTTCTTCATAGGTTCCAACAAGCTGTTCCAAGTATTTACGTGCGTCCTCTTGCTCCTCTCTTTCTAATAAAAACTGAATCGCAGAAACGTGCTTCAAGAAATCATGTCGCTGACTTCTTACAATTCTAAATGTTTCATTTAAATGTGTTCGTTCCTCTTCATAATTGTTATTTAGCTGCTTTAAGGCGGATACTTGATTTCCAATAATGATCCTAGTGGTTTCAATCCCTATAAAAATTAAAACTAAGAGGAACTGTATCCAAAACTGCTCACTATACAAACTCACCAATACCAGAAGGAACTGAATAGCAAACCATACTCCATTTATCCAATGATTCAGAGAACCTATACTGATCATAATCTTTTTATATAGGAAAAAACTTAGTAATAATCCCATCAAACTAGCAATAAAAAATAATAATTGGACGGAAGAAAACATCGCATGCATATGTAGAACAAGTAATAACCCAATCCCACTCCAATATAAAAGTCCCTTACTCAACGTCGATTCCACCTTTAAAAGTAATACTCCTGTAGAAAGTCCACCTTTTCCTTCGTAATCATGGCCTGCTCCTTGATGCCTTCAAAGTTCACCATATAGGAATTTTTCGCATATAGGGAAAAGTTCGTTACATAATGAATGTTAATAATGAAAGACCGATGTGAACGAATAAAATCACGTTCTCTCAGCTCCCCTTCTAACTCATTTAGAGTTTGATAGGTTTTGATTGGACCAGATTTCGTATAGATCGTTGTGGAACGACCCGAACGTTCAATAAATACGATATCCTTCTTTTGAATGATGTGAATATCTGTTTTTTGTTTAATATAAAGTCTTCCGGTCATTTCAGAGGACTTCGTTTTCTCCATCAACCTCTCTATAGACTTCACTAATCGCTCCTTCGGAAAAGGTTTCATAATGTAATCATGAACATTTAGCTCAAATGCATGAACAGCATACCCGCTGCTTCCCGTCACAAAAATAACCGCTATATTTAATGCATGAGAATGGATAATGTCTGCTAGTTCATAGCCTGATAGATTGGGCATTTCAATATCGGCAACTAGTAAATCAATTTCCTCACGTTTAATTTGCTCATATGCCTCTTCTGCTGACTGAGTTGAAAACAAAATCTCTACCCCTGGTATTGCAGAAACAATGCCTATTAATTTATCCAAATCAATCATACGATCGTCTACGAGACCAACCTTCATTTTCCTTCTCCTCACATTACCACTTCTGTAAAAATCTTCTTTATTTTACCATTCTTATCATGGTATTTGTCACTTTTGCGACAGAAAAAGGCATTTTCGCGACATCTTCAGAGACTTCACCATGGATTCTTTGTATCATCAAGATAGAAAAACACACGAAAGGATGAATAAACATGATCCACATTCAAGATGTAACGAAAACATTTAAAGATAAAAAAACGTATGTAACAGCCTTAAAACATGTGAGCTTTTCTATCCAACAAGGGCAAGTCGTTGGACTGCTGGGAGAAAACGGAGCTGGAAAAACAACCTTACTTCGATCCATTGCTACCCTGTTACAACCAACAGAAGGTTCAATCACAGTGGATGGCTTTGACACAATTAAAGATGCAAACGAAATTAAAAAGAAAATCGGCGTTCTTTTTGGAGGCGAAACGGGCCTTTACGATCGCTTAACGGCTCGAGAAAACCTTGAATATTTTGCAGGTCTATATGGGCTAAGCAAACATGAAACAAAAGTAAGAATTGACGAACTTGCAAGGATGTTTGGAATGCGTGACTACTTAAATCGTAAGGTAGGAGGCTTTTCAAAGGGGATGCGTCAAAAGGTTGCGATTGCCCGAACATTAATTCATAACCCAGATATTATTCTATTCGATGAACCAACAACTGGCTTAGACATCACCTCATCCAATGTATTTCGCCAGCTAGTTCATCAGTTAAAGCGAGACCAGAAAACGATCATATTCTCCAGTCACATTATGGAAGAAGTAACGCTACTCTGTGATTCGGTTGCGATGATGCATAAAGGTGAGCTTGTCTATCAGGGAGATTTAGAAGCTCTATATCAAGAAGAAAAATCTAAGGATCTAAACTATATTTTCATGAGCAAATTAGTAAGGGGGAACGAATACCATGCTTCTTAAAATCTATTTAAAAGAAATGAAAGATGCCTTTAGAGACAGTAGAACATTATTACTAACCGTAATCATCCCTATCATCATGATGACAGGATTGACTTTATTTTATGAAAACCTTGCTTCCGATGGTGAAGGTGAAACCTATTCATTAGCTGTAAGTGAAGTGGCCACTCAAGAAGAATTGATTTTTCTGCAAGGTATTGAAGAAATAGAAATTGTTTCCTACGCAGACCCTGAGGAAGCTGTTATACAAGGAGAAGCAAAAGCAGCTCTTCTATTTGACGAAGGATTCCTAACAAAAGTAGAAAATCAGGAAGAAGCCTCTGTAACTATTGTCGGTGACTCTTCCAGCCAAAACTCATCCATTTTAATGAGTATGGTATCCGCTGCCTTAACAACTTATGAAAAAGCTGTAGTTGCAGATCGATTAGAAGCTGAAAATGTTAACCAACAGATTATTCAACCTTTTACAATTAACAGTAAAGAAGTGACAGAGGAAAATCCTGCACTTGCTTTAATTGCGATGATGATTCCGTTATTTATGGCTCTCGCGATCGGAATTGGTTCAAGTCCGTCTGCCTCTGATTTATTCTCTGGAGAGAAGGAAAAGAAGACGATGGAAGCACTATTAATGACTCCGGTTAATCGTGGAACTCTCCTGTTAGCGAAGTGGATGACCATTTTCTCGATTGGTGCCATCACAGGAATTATTACATTAATTGTCGTAGCAATAGAAATTACATTCTTCACAGAAACATTAAAAGAAGCCATTTCCTTTGGTGACAATTTCTTAGTCATTGTCGGTCTTGCCATCTTGGTTACAATTGTGTATGCGATGTTTATATCTTCCTTACTCATGTTAACTAGTATTATGGGTAAAACAGTGAAGGAAGCTCAGAGCTATAGTACTCCAATTATGATGCTCGCAGCCTTCCCTGGAATGATCACAGCAAGTATGGGAGTCAACGAATTTACGTTTCAACACTTTGCCATTCCAATTCTAAATTTATTCACAATACTAAAGGAAATTTTATTCGGAGTGGTTAACATCGAACACATTGCCATTATGTTCATCAGCAACCTACTCGTCATGGTTATTGTGTTTGTTATTGGTAGGGTGATGTTTATGAAGGATAAATGGGTGATGAATTAACCCTAAGATAAATTAAATAAAAGCTCATAAGTCCACTGTCATCACAAATAATCGAGTATAAACAGCCTTTATACTCGATTTTTCCATTTTTAGAGATTATTCTTCAACATCTGATCACTACTTATCACTTTTATACTCTTGTAATACTTCATCAAACCGATCAGGAAAATCCGTAAATAGTCCGGTCACTCCCCATTCCACTGCTTTTCTCATATCCTCTGTTGTATTGACGGTATAAGGGTGAATCAACAAACCACTTTCTCTTACCTTCTTCACATACTCCTCATTAATTTGTAAGAAGCTCATTCCTACTCCAGCTGCATATTCTTTAATTGATCGTAGTTGATCGTCCGATATTTGAGCAGGCGTAGAATAGTAGATCAATTGGATTAATGGAAGCTCTGGGTTCATTTTATGAATTTTAGCCAAGCTCTCTGGATAAAATGACTGAATCATCACTTGGCTTGAATGGCCATTTTCTCCAGTTAGCTTATACTCTTCTAATACCTGTAGCAATTCTTCTTCCATTCCCGGATAGACAAGTGGAGATTTAGTCTCAATGTAGTAGTTTGCATCTGTTCCAAATTGGTCAAATACTTCTCTTAATGTAGGTACCTCTATTCCCACATACTCCTCTTTTGCATATTCAGGATAGGTTTCATTAAACCATGAACCGGCATCTAGTGCCTTTATTTCTTTTAGAGTCATCTCTTTTACCACCCCAGTCCCATCTGTCGTTCGATCCACCTTTTCATCATGCATCGCGATTAACTCACCGTCCTTTGTCATCTGGAGGTCAATTTCAATATAATGTCCATTCATTTCCTCTCCCATTTCATAGGAGAGCAACGTATGCTCAGGAGCATGTCCGGAAGCACCGCGGTGAGCGACATTTAAAATTTCCGTCTCAGGAGTTGATATCGTTGACTGTGAAACGGGTGTCTTTGTTACCATAATCGTTGATATAACAATTAGTAGTGTTATCCCTGTTCCTAGTGTGTATATGATTAATTTTTTCATCATTAACTCTCCCTTACATATAATGGATCACCTTTATTATATGGAAGATTTGTAAACTTCAAATTGTCGTTTTGTAAATTATGGTAAATAGAGCTAAACACTAGATTTAGGTTGGATCATTTTTAAGTAAAATGTAAAAACCAAATCAATAATACAATGTGCTTTTTTCTTCATCTTCTCACGCTTCTCTGTATAAGAGTTGTACCTTACCTTCTCGTGATCACGACCAAAATCCCAATCCTTAAGAAAATAGCCGTTTTTTCTATTATGTATACTCTTGTCCACACCATTACTCTCATGTTTTCATAAACTAACTTGTATGATTCAAAAATAGAGAAGGGTGGTACTATGAAATACCAGGTTTTAAATAAGAAGTCTAAGAAACAAAGAATTTTAGTTTCAAAAGAGTTTGCGACGAGATATAACCTGACTTCGAAAACGTTTACGTTAAAAATAGGACAATGGTCAAAGCAACTTCCTATTGTGATTTCAAGCAAAATATCCAGTCATGTCATTAAACTACCAAAACGTATAATTCCCTTCACTCTACCTTCTAGTTTAAAATACGAAGTAAACGTCGAAAAGGACATCATCCATATCGGTCCTGTTATTGGTCTTCTCGTGAAAAGAAAAAACTCATTTACAAGAAAGACTTTAAAAAAATATAAATCTCGTTTACGTCAGTATAGGAAAATTAATGGACTCGTCTTTGTGTTCTCGGCAGCTGGTATTAATACAGAAAATCAAACAATCACCGGTTACTATTATAGTCCGAAGAAAAAATCAAAGTGGAAAAAGGGAATCTTTCCTTACCCAGATTCAATTTTCAAACGTATCAGAATAAAAAAAGACCTCTTTAATAAACTCCAGCAGACGATGGGGAACACTATTTTCAATTCACATGTGTTCAATAAGCAAAAGCTTTGGGAGGTATGTTCAAGAGAATCACAAACTAGTCAACTCGTACCTGATACAATGCGATATAAATCGTATAAAAGCATATTGAAAATGCTTAAAAAGCATGAGCATGTTTATATTAAGCCTGTCCAAGGTATGCAAGGTAACGGAATTAAAATGGTAAAAAGTAAAGATGGAGCATTTATCATTACTGATCATCGTAGAAAACGAGTGGTTCTTCATTCCAAGAGGGAGTTAAAAAAGTATTGTAAATCAAAGCTAACCAATAAAAATGGATACCTTTTACAGCAAGGCATCGCCACTCATTATAAAGGAAAACATGTAGACTTCAGGCTCTATTTTCAAAAGGATCAAAACAAAGAATGGATTTGCCAAGGAACGGTTGGGCGTGTATCTAAAAAGAATAGTATTGTGACGAACTATAAACATTTATCAGGCTTGTACACTGGAAAAAAGGCTATTAAATTACTATTCGGCGTTAACAACAAAGAGGCAGTTCGAATAATCAATCAAACGGTTCAGCAGTGTAAGAAGGTTGGTAACCTTATTGATCAAGAAATTGGTCACTATGGTGATGTTGTATTCGATGTCATAATTGATAGAAATAAACGTGCATGGATCCTTGAAATCAACAATAGAATTTATGGTACTAAGAGCTTAAAGAAACTAAAAAAACGAAAAACATTAAGGAAAATCAGGACAACTCCCATCAAATATGCAAAATCTCTTGCTGGTTTTTAGAGATTTGGGACCGTTCTCTTGCTTCTTTTGGAAGCAAATAGAACCGTCCCTTCATTTATTTTTCTTATTTTGATACATAGCAGTGTCCGCTTTTTTTATTAGGTCCTCTAATGTTTCACCTGGAGATGAGATAGAAACTCCTATACTTGCGGTAACCGAGAGTTCATTACCTAATATCACTATTGGTTGAGCTATTAAATCATCAATTCTTTCCACTAAAGATGCTAACTCTTCTTCCTCTGCACTCATTCTAAATGCTGTAAATTCATCTCCACCCCATCTGGCCACCAATCCCTTTTCTCCAACTGCGTCTGCTAACCTTCTTCCTACTTCGATTAGTAATAGATCTCCAATGTCATGACCAAATGTATCATTCACGTACTTAAATCCATTCAAATCAATAACCATGAGACCGTGGGAATCACATTTATTCTGTTCCAAAATCAAATTCACCCGGCTTATAAACTGGCGACGATTTGGAAGATTCGTCACACTGTCATGATAGGCCAGGTGAGTCATTTTCGCTTCTGTTTCCTTACTTTCTGTGATGTCACGTCCTAGACCAATCGTTTGAATAATCTGCCCTGAGTCATCTCGTATATAATTGGCAGTTGTTTCATACCAACGATATTCCCCGTTCTTATGTCGAACTTGACTAATAAATCTTACTGTATCCTGACTCATCACTAACTCACTGCGATGTTCAAGAAGTTTTTTGTTCGTGTCTGGATGGTTGAAAAAGGTCGCAGGTTTCCCCACTACCTCTTCTGGTGTATAACCGAGAACTGATTTTACATTTGGAGTGATATAGGTGAATAAGCCCTCTGCTGAAATAGTGGAGATCACATCATGCGATTTCTCTGAAATTAATGAGATAATATCGCGAATATCAGTTAGTTCTGTTTGTTGTTCCACTTGCTCTACCCTAAGAAACTTCCCTAGCTCTTCCCCGTCCATTATTAATGGTAAATCGGTCAATCTTACCGTGATGGTGTCACCTTCTTTATGGACCAATTCAAGTCTGGAGTTGTATTTATCACTCCCTCTTTCACCATTCGTTTTTTCTAGTTGATTTAGTGATAATTGAAGGAGTTCATTCTTGGTATACCCTAACATATTGACCAACGCTGAATTTATATATATAAATTGACTTTTAGAATCAATGACGCATATTCCATCAGGATGATTTTCAAACAAATTCTGAAACGAACCTTGTTCTAGTAAATTTTGTAGCATGATGAACCACCTTTTAAAACACTGAGTGATGTACTATATACTAATAGAGTTTTTCTTTTATTTTCTTCCGTAACCCTAACTATTATACTTTTATACATTTCAGGACTACAAACCAGCCCTGTATTAAAATAAACTAGCCAATAAATTTCCAAAAAGATGAAACCAAAATGACATCAAGCAGCATCTACATTCATGAAAGGAGGAGAAGATAGTGAGCCTTGTTCAAAGATTGCAGCAAAAGGAAGAAAAAGCACTTGCCCAGTTAATGGAAGATCACGGTGACTATCTTCTTCGAACGGCGTTTTTATTAGTAAAGGATCGTCAGGTGGCAGAAGAAATTGTTCAGGATAGCTTTGTTATGGCATTTAATAAAATTGATCAACTTCAGCACGAAGAACGGCTGAGGAATTGGCTAACGATGATTACATTAAACCTCTGTCGGTCGCGAATGCGAAAGTGGAGCTGGAAACATATATTAGTAGGCTTTGAAGATCAGTTTGAGAGGTTGGAGGATGACGACACCTTCGATAGCCCTGAGGACGTGTTATTGACGCTAGCTCAAAATTCGGAATTATATAAAGCAATTCAACAGCTAGACTACAAGTACCGGGAAGTGATTACCTTACACTACTTTAATGAATTAAAAGTTTATGAGATTTCAGATCAGCTTAAAGAAAAGGAAGGCACAATTAAAACTAGACTTTCCCGAGGTAGGAAGCTGTTAAAAGAAATTTTAATTAAAGGGGGGTTAAAGCATGCAGAATAACCAACAGCAAATGAAGCAGCAACTAGATCAGGAGTTACGAGATGTAACGTTTACGTCCTTTGAAAAAGTTCTACAAGAAACTCGTCCTAAAACAATTCGTCAAAGATTGAACCTTCTTTGGAATAAGGAATTAACCATCCCTGTCATTCCTTTCGCTACAGCTACCCTCCTATTTATTGGGATTGCTGGTTCAGTGATGTTTCTCCCTCAGGAACAAGTACCTACTAATCGTAAGTTAGTCGAGGTATCCGGTAATGTGTATTGGAGTGATTTATATGAAAAGGCGGTGGCGAAAAAATGACCGTTAAAGTAAAGGTTAAACATCTTGTGTATTCCTTTATCATTTTGTTTGCAGCACTCCCTTTATTCGCTTTTTTCATCCAGCCTAAAATAGAACTTAAACTCGCACACCATGAGTTAGCCAATCATGAAGAAACAAAAGCACGAGGACGGATAGAAGGATTGTTGCAGGGTTCGAGTGATCATTACAGATGGGAGGTCATCAAGGATTTCATGATTGAGCCAACCGCTATTGGTCATTATAACGTGTACATTGGCTCAGCGATGTCCTCAGTGAACCATGATTCGACTAGTCCCTTGTTTACTTTAGAGGAAATCATTCCTTATCTTCATGATTATATTTCACATGCTCCGGTATCAGGATATATCCAAAGCGCAGCAGAGATTTTAGCTTCTTATTACACACAGAATAATCAATATGTAAAAGCTGATCAAGCATTAGCTGAAGCTCAAAACCGTTATGGCTCAGCTACTTATCAATATCAAAATCTATTGCTCAAAAGAATGGAGTTTGCAGAAAAGGCAGGAGAACCTGCTAAGCTTGATCAATTTATAACCTACCTAAAAGAGCAAAAGCTTGATGATCATTTGGAGGTTTATTCAAAAATCACGGAAGCAGAAGTGAAAGAGATGCTTCGAAACCATCAGTATCAAGAAGCATTTGACCGACTAACAAAGGTCATCGAAGAGTTAGAAATGGAATGGGAAGAGCAGACTTTTGAATCGGATGAAAAATTAGAGCATGACAACATGTTTCTGCATAGTAGCCCGTTTATTTCAAATCTTATGTCACTTAGAAATCATCTAGAAAAGGCTCTTAACAATGATGAGACCCATTTAACAACGATAAAAGGGAGAATTGTTAAAAGCAACGGGGAGCCACTTGCAAACGTCGGTGTATTTTTACGTGATGAAAGAACGGCAAACATGAGTCCTAATCCTGACGATCCCTTTTACACAGTTACCAATCAAGATGGTCACTATGAGTTTAACGGGGTTCTCCCAGGAAGCTATCAATTACAATTAGGACTTACCTTCCATCAGGTGGATGGCTGGACGTGGCCGGTTGAGATGGATGAGTGGATTGATGTGCAAGGGGAAACGGAACTCATTGAAAACATCGAATTTATGCCATTGATTACGGCCCATTCTCCTGTAGATTTTAAGGAAATTACCACGGATTCAGTGACGTTCGAATGGAGTCCTGTAGATTATGCTGCATACTATGAGTTAAGTCTTCAGGTTGAATATGAATCTGGATCAACTGGAGTCCCTTTCCTCGGACGGATCAAAGAAACTAGGATTGATGTTCCCATTGAAGAGCTTTATGCGAAAAGTGTAGGACTTGTCTATGGGGGTGATCCAATTATGGAGACAATCCAGCCGGAAAGTTTATTAGCATTCGCCAACACAGCCGGTCGCTTTTCTTGGTATGTAACAGCCTATGATGAGGATGGAAATCTCCTAACAAGAAGTAATGGCTATCGATTAAATGAAGAAACGATGGATGGGATCCCTACTTTTTATTTGAAAGAAAGAACCATGACAAAAGCAGATCGACTTGTGATGGATCGTAAAATTGAAGAAGCCCTCACCCAGTACAAAGAGGATTATGAGAACAACTCAAACGATATTCATAGCCTACGAATGATTACAAGGCTAATAGGATTAGAGGAAAAAGGCTTTGAGGCAAGAATCGAAAAGGCCTTCCCATACACGAAGAAGCTGGCAGAACTTCAGCCTACCGAACACAACGTGTATCAAGTGGTGGACTATTATTATCGAAAACAAAACTGGGAAGAATTTAATCACTGGTTCAAGAAGTATCAAATGATTGTGGACGGAGAACCTTCTACGTATGTACAGTCCCTTTATGCTACAGCCTTAATGAAGCAAGGAAAACTAGAAGAAGCACGAGATCGTTTCCAACATGTAATGGAGGAAGACCAGAGTCATCGGTTTGTCGGGAATTGGATTGCAGTTGAAATCTATCTCAATAATAGTTACGAAAAAGCCCTTCACATTGCAGAAAACTATCCAGAACGTGGGTACAATCAAAAGGATTGGAAACAAATGATCATCCAACTAGAAAGTGAGCCCATTGAAGACGTGAAACATTTCCTTGACAGCTATTTTGAAGGAGATGTAGAACTAAAATCAATTCAACCTGTCGCCATAGCTTCTTTTATTAAGGCGTTATTGGAAGTAAGGTAATCTGTAATTAAGTATTTAAATTATAAATAAATCCCCTTCTTGGTAATAGATTCTCAGAGAAATCTATTCTACCAAAACAGGGGATTTTTCTATTTTATCCGTGACTTCGTATCGTCTCGGGAGTGCTTTGTTTATTTTCCCTAAATTGAGAATACATAAAGCCAACAATGATCAAGACAATGGTTACCATGATTGGGATAGATGAAAACAATAAGATGGTGATAAAGCTCAATGCTAACACGATGCATACAACTTTCATTTTCAGTTCAGAGAAGAGCCTGAAAGAAGCTAATATACCAAGTAGTGCATTACATAAAAAGAAGGCATTTGCCATCGCGACGAGCTGATGAACCGAGATTATTTGAAGAGTTAAAAGTCCTACGACGATGACATGTATGGCAAACATCATGAGCAACGCATTCACAGGTACATTCTTATGATTCTTGTAAGCTAAAAATCTAGGAAGCACGGCAATTTTAGCTTGATCACTGATTAGCCGGGATACAGCTCCAATTACTAGTAGTACCGTGCTCAAACATAAAACGATCGTAATCACAGAAATCAATGCGGTTGACCATGGCCCAAAGGCAGTCGACAACAGGAGATCAAGCGACTGGGTCTCACTAGAAGCTGTTTGCTGATAAGCAAATGCTACCAATATGCTGACAACGGAAATAATGGAAAAGCTCAAAATTACGGTTTTAGGTATCGTTTTTTCAATATCGCGTATTTCCAATGAATAGCTCCCGATTACCTCCCAGCCAATCAATGCCCAAAAGAGAAGCAGCAGGCTATACCCGAAGTTCTTTATTTCAAAGGGATTCGATAGATGAAAAGAATTCGGCGTGGCATAAATGGTCGAAACACTTCCTATTAAAAGGATAATGACGGCAAAGCTTGACATGAATAACGCGACTTTTCCGATGGAAGTAATGTTTCTAGTCAGTATGATGTAGCATAGACCGAATAGTAGTAATGTAACCCATCCCCCTTCTGTCACGGGGAGATTCAAGACTAGCTGTAGATATTGTCCTGCTGTTGAAAGGACTGCGATCGGACCGAAGCAGACAGCCAAAATGAAGAATGTTGCAGACATATTCTTCACCGATTTTCCAAATGCCTTCTCAATCACAAGAGATATCCCTGAATCTCCTGGATAAAGTATCGCTAATTTGCCAAATAATTGAGCAAACAAAAAGCTTAGGATTAGGATAATCCCCCATGCAATAATGGCATATTCCTTTGATGATTCAAAAACGGCTGGTGGTAAAATGATAATTCCAGAACCAAGGATTGGTCCAATAATGAGGCCGCTCAAAAGGATCGGGCCTATTTTTCTATTTTTCATACATTCACCCCAAAAGTTATTGATAATAATTTCCATTTCCTATATTTTGATTATATGTCGTTATTTTCAATCAGTAAAATAGATAGATTAGATGCAAATCATCGGTAAATTCGATTGAAAAGGGGAATGATTCATGGAAATCAGACAGCTCATTACTTTTAAGAAAATAGTGGATGCAGGAGGTTTCACACGTGCTGCAGAGCAATTGGGATATGCTCAATCAACGATTACGGCACATATTCAAGCACTTGAACAGGAACTCGGAGCACCTTTATTTGATCGAATTGGCAAAAAAGTCATTTTAACA
This sequence comes from Bacillus sp. AK128, assembly GCF_053903075.1. Classification (NCBI taxonomy): domain Bacteria; kingdom Bacillati; phylum Bacillota; class Bacilli; order Caryophanales; family Bacillaceae; genus Bacillus; species Bacillus sp. AK128. The sequence goes on from NZ_CP096379.1 coordinate 4,059,245, forward strand.
GATGTAGGAAAACATTTTTTACTTCATGCCACAGAAATGATTCAGCTATATATAAAAGCAAAAGATATTACTAATCTAGAGGATCAACCTACTGGAGAACTTCGGATTGGGGCCCCTGAATCACTTACAGTTTATCGCTTGCCACCTGTTATTCAGGCCTACAGAAAGAAATATACCAAGGTTCAGATTACGTTTAAGTCCGGTACCTGTTGGAGCTTACAGGAGGACCTTCGAAAGGGTGAATTGGATGTTGCTTTTTTCATTCAATCTGAGTTTGAGGATTCCGACATTTATACGGAGAAGCTTAAGGATGAGCCTTTAGCAATGATTCTCCCTTTACAGCATCAGTTAAGAGAGCAATCTCTTGATTCTATGGAATTAGCAAACAATGAAAATATTTTGTTTACCGAACAAGGAAGTTATCGGGATTATTTTGAGGCCTTTTTACGAAAAAAGGGGGTTCAAACTGAAGCAGGAATGGAATTTTGGAGTATTGAGGCAATCAAGCAATGCGTAATTTGTGGCTTAGGGATCTCCCTTCTACCAATCGTAACGGTCCAGGAAGAACTTCGAAACAAACAATTAGAATCTATCCATTGGGACGATCAATTGGGAAGCGTAGCGACCATTCTGGCTTATCATAAAAATAAGTGGCTATCTCCCGCTGCTTTAAACTTTATCAATCTGGTAAAAGAGCATGCACGCGATTGGGATTGAAGACCAGTGACCAGGGGTAGTGGAACTTGGGTAAAAGGGTAGCCTTCTAAAAAAATGAGCACCTCAGATTATTTTCTGAAGTGCTCTTAATTCCCTATATGTTAGATTCATTCCCCTTTAATAAAGAAGACCTGTTATCTATCGAAAAAGTATAGGCTTAGAATTAACTACATTGTTTCAACATCCAACTTAAACCCTTCAATTTCCATATCCTCATCCACTTCAATTAATATACATTTCTTGCCGTTATAATTGATTTGTTTGACATACTTTAAATCCTGAGGACTAATGGAGATGTTAGCGACTTTTGTATTGATTTTAATTGATTTCGTTTTATAGTTTGGCATGATACTACTAGCCTTGAGTTCGTATCTCTCATCATCTACTACTTTTTGAAAAGCCATCTCAACCTTTTCGGTGTTGACCCCTTCGACCCCACTCACTTTTAACACACGTTCTACATCTTTGTAATCCAGCTGTGGCGTCTCTTCTTCTGACTCTTCTATGACTCGGTTTATTTCTTCATAAACATTGGATAGGATAGTTGTATCCAGATGGTCACCTGATACTTCCCTAACGATTTCTTCAAAAATCTCTTTATTCTCTTTCGCGGTTGTAATCTCTTGGCTATTTAACACATGCTCGATAAAGTGGTAATCAGGCTGATTCGGCTTGGCTGCAGAATATAAGATATGGTTTACATCTGCTGCGTTGTCGATAAAGCAAGGAAATAAGAAGCCAGCAACAGGTGATGAAAGATTAATAATCGGATCAACGACCAAATTGTATTTAAATTCTCTTTCCACATAATCAAACAACAAATTCTTTTTCGGAGCCTCTGTCTGATTAATACTACAAAGAATAAACGAGTGCGAATAGACCGTATTCATGACACTTTCATCGTCAGAATCATTTCTTTCTTTCGTTGGCTTGTAATATTCCCCTCGTATAAATGTAACGACAACATCCATTTCATATGTAGTTTCCTTAAACATCTTCTCAACAAGCTGGAGCATTTCCTCCTTCCAACCTTCCGCATCAGAAACGAGCAGTCCCTTATGAAGAATCAGCTGGCTATGATTGTCTGCCTCTCTTTGGAACTTTAGCTGAAATAGCTTCTCATCTAGTTGGCCTCCAAGTACCTTTTTAAAGTTATTAAAAAATAACTCCTGTTGGTCTTGATCAAGCATGGAAAAAGGCCGACTTTCCTGGTATAAAATATCACTACTTTCTTTCATCACATATACATTAAAGATGTCATTAATTTTCATTCGATCATTATCCGGTTTAAATTGCTTACGAATCGCTGCTACGTCTTTTTTGTTCATCATTAGTTAATCTCCCGGTTCGATTTTATAGTTATGGTTTGTTTATTATTATATTTCACTCTATTATACTATCATTTTTTAGTTTCCTTGATAAACGAACTATAGGAGAGTGTAGATTTTCATTTTTTTAGCGCATATAATTATTTACCAGCTATCTCATAGCGCAGACTAATGCACAAAAAGCCTAGCACATGCTAGGCTAGACAAGACTACATATTCTCAAATTGGATGTATTCTAAAATATTTCCAAAAGGGTCTCTAAAGCTTATATATTTTCCTGGAGGACAGCTGGTTGGTTCATCGACCACGAAATCCACGCCTTTGTCAGTTAAGTGTTTGATTGTTTTTTCGATGTCTTCCGTTCTAAATGCTAATACTATTCCTGAAACTTCTTTATTTTGGTTGTAGACTACTTCTTCGTTTTCCTCAATTACCATTGGGATCTCTCCGTTAACAAGCGTGACAATTTTCGATCCATATTTTTTGTTAACTTGAAAATCTAGCGTATTTGTATAAAAGTTAACGGCTTTATCTAAGTCTGATACATAAATACCTATCACACAAACCTGGTTACTCATAGTTACTCTCCTTATCGCATTATCAGATTTTCTATAACAAGTCTTCATATAATCCAATTCTATTTTCCCATGGATCACTAAATGTACACCATGCTGCAGGAACACCTTTTCTTGTTTGAACAGGCTCAATTTCAATATGAAGCACTTTACTAATTCGCTCCCTCTCCAGATGAATATCCTTTACCCCTAGTCTGATGGGACCGCTGTTCTGGGAGGGTTCTCCTTTTGAAACTTGTAACCAAGTATCGTTGGTTAATTTCCACTCTACAAAATGATCATGAGGTGTAAAATCTGGTTCTCTATCAAAAAGTGTTGTATACCAATTCACCCCTTTGTTAAAATCATTAACTCGAACTTGAATAGTTAACCCTATGATATTCATTTGTTGTCATTGTTCCTCCTATTATTTTCCTGTGATATATTTTAAGTATAGAATTGTATGGTATTAACGGGTATATGCATTCGCGCATAAAATTAGGAACATTTAGCGAGGGAAGTTATGAAACTAACAAAAATTCGCTTTTTTAGAGATCAGCTGGGGATGACAAGAAAGGAACTAGCTGATGGAGTCTGTGATGAATCCACCTTATATCGTATAGAAATGGGACAACAAACGCCTAGTTTAGAAGTCTTATTAAGGATCAGTAAAAAACTAAATGTATCCTTAGATGACTTACTTCATAATCAAGATGACCTTCAGATTGATAAATATAAAGAGATATGTAGAGAACTAGCCTATAATCAACAATATATAGAGCTATCTCTCGTTGTACAGGAATTCGAAGAAAAAGTAAAAGTACATGAAGAGTATAAAGATAATGTTGAGATTTCCAGATTCATTACTTGGCAAAAAAGAATATGCAAACACAAACAGGAAGAACAGCATGAGGAGGCCTTATCCCTATTAAAATCAATTTATAATCCCCATCTTCTTAAGGAACTAGATATTTTTATTTGTAATTCAATTGGAATGGTATGTCTTGATAAAGAAGGGGTCCATGCTTCTTTCCCTTATTTCCAAAAAGCTTATTATGCGGCTTTCCAGGTGAAATTAAAAGATAAAAAGATCATCCCCATTGTAGGGTACAATCTAGCCTACTGCTATTACTATAAAGGGAATCTAGAAAAAGCTATTTTCATTGCTTACGAAACCCTCTCATTTTTAGAAAGAAATCAACTAAGTTTCATGCTTGGGAAAACTACACATATGTTAGGTATGCTCTACAAGAAGCAAGGAGAGATCAAGGAGAGCCTATCATACCTGCGTCAGTCAAAGTTCTTTTTTGAATTCGAAGCAAAAGGAGAACTTGTTAAAAAAGTAAAACAAGATATCGAGGATCTATTAAAAGAAGAATAGAATTCCTTATATTAATCCTTGTTTCTTTTATTAGATGGTTGTCTTATAATGATAGTTGATGAAAATGAGGTGTTAACATGGCGTTTGAATGGGAAAATCGTTCTAATGAGCAGGAGGAAGTGGTGGAACATTTATATTCACCGGTTGTTGAGAGCATAGCCTTTTTATCCACTTTAATGAACCCTGAACAACAATCGCAGCTATCCACATTACATAGTCAGTTATTAAACGAATTAGATCCTGAATCTACAGAATTCCTTAACAGCTGGGAAAGATATAAGGATTGGAGTTTTTTATTCCTATTTAATTATCTCCTCCCTTGCCCTTATTATTATGACGCTGAATTATTTCAACAAAAGGTAGCTACACTATCTGATTGTGATTTTTTATATCATTTTTTTGGGGAGTCAATACCTCAGGATCAGCTTGAGGAATTCATTAAAGCTCCAGACAGGATTCTACAGGCTGAAGTTTCGATTTGGTGGGAAACGGAGGAGAAACGAGCTAATCTAGTCCACCTCATTACAACTTTATCTGAATTTAGAAAGAAGTTTTTGAATATACTCGTCAAGGTAAATCAATCCACTGTCTTCCAACAAGAGCTGGAGCATAGAAATAGCCTGGTTAAGGAAGCAATTAACAAAGTCAAAACGTTAAAAATGGAGCCTCTTTCCCTAGCGCAATACATTATGGGGAAAACGTTTAGACGTACAAGCTTATATCAGGTATATCAATTTATTCCATCCTACTTTTTTTCCACCTACCGGATGCGAATTTTTGACTCCAAAAGCTGCATTGTAATTTACGGGGTTCAGGCTCCTTTGCAGGACTTGAGAGAAAAAAGTGCAGAGCTTGAGCTACAAGTAAAGGCATTATCTGATCGAAATCGAATCCTTATTTTAAAAATGCTATCAGGACAAAGGGAGTATGGTGCCAAAATTGCTGAATACCTTGGGATCACAACTGCTACGGTGTCTCACCATCTCGAATTATTAAAGAAAGCAGGATTTGTAAAGGAAGAAAAGGTAGGAACGATTAAATACTTTTCCTATAACCAAGAACATACCGAATCTATTTTAAACCAACTACAGGAATTTATAAGTCCAATAAGATAGTCTAATCCACAAAGGATTAGGCTATCTTTTTATTTCTAGAAAATGGTTGACTTTCCTATAACTAGTAATATAATCATCTTATAAGATAAGCATCTAATAAGGAGGTATATATAATGAACCATGCTGCGATTAACGTATCAAATGTCACCCGTTCTTATTTAACGGAGGTGGGCTTGTTCAAAAAAGAAAGAAGACAAGTAGATGCTTTAAAAGGGATTTCATTCTCTGTAAAAAAAGGAGAGATTTTTGGCTTGCTTGGGCCAAATGGAGCTGGGAAAACGACGATGATCAAGATCTTGTCTACTATGCTAATCCCTAATTCAGGTGAAATTTCGATTTTAGGACTTAATCCGGTTACCGATTATTCTCTCTTACGACCTCATATCAATTTTATCCTCGGAGGAGAACGGAATTTATATTGGCGCTTATCTGCTTATGATAATCTATCGTATTTTGCTGATTTATATAAAGTACCTCCCGCTATTAAGAAAGGGCGAATTCAAGAATTGCTGGAATTAGTAGGGCTTGACGAAGTAGCCCATCAAAGAGTAGAAACCTTTTCAAAGGGTATGAAGCAAAGACTACAAATTGCTAGGGGTCTCATTAACCAACCTGAAATATTATTTCTTGACGAGCCCTCGATTGGCCTCGACCCTGTAAGCGCAAGACAGCTTCGTGATCTTTTACGAAAGCTCAATGAAAAAGGAACAACCATTCTACTAACCACTCATTATATGTATGAAGCAGACGAACTTTGTGATCGAATTGCGTTTATCAATAAGGGAGAATTAATTGAGGTTGATACACCTTCTAACCTAAAAAAGAAGGTCGATGGATTGTCGATTATTGAATGTAGCATTTTAGGAGCAACTCAAGAAGAAATTGATTCTATTAAGAGTCTCACAAGTCTCAAGCATATCCAGGTAGATTTGCATGACTTTACCTATAGATTGCGTATTCAAACAAATAATCCTGAGCTTGTTATTCCTTTCATTTATGATACGGTCAAGGATTCAGTAATCACTGATTTATCCATATCAAAGCCTACACTTGAGGACGCGTATGTGAAAACAATTGGTGAGAAAGTATCATGATGACTTTAAGATCTTTATATCAAACAATCCTTGTTCATATGAAGCTCTCTATTGCTAGACCCATGTTTAAGTTTATTATTTGGATATCTCCTCTGTTCTTTTCAACTTTGGCTATTTTTATTTATGGAACAGATTCGAGTGAGACAATTTTCCATTATGTTTTTTTAGGTTCAGGATTCATGGCTCTTTGGTCTTCAATCGTCTTTTCTTCTGCAAGCGATGTGAATAGAGAGAGGTTTTATGGAACACTTGAAATCATTTTTATTTCACCTGTTCCGTTTGCGATTACCCTAATCGGCAAGATTATCGCTAACATGATTTGGGGACTTGCTTCTATGGCCCTATCGTTTTTATACTTAAAGATTGTGTTTCAACTAGAATTAAATTTTTACCACCCTTGGTTATTCGGCCCTGCTCTTATATTGGTGTTACTAGCATTGTCTGTATTCTCTTTCTTTTTAGCCTTAGCATTTACACTTTCCAGACAAGCCGAAGCTCTCATGAACTTTATTGAATATCCTATTTATTTAATATGTGGCTTCATGTTTCCTATTTCATATTTACCAGCTTGGGTTCAAGCCTTTTCATATTTAATACCACCAACATGGGCGATTCAACTACTTCGAGATGTGACCACGGAAACATTGTCCTATCAGAGTATCATTGTTTCTTTTACAGCGATTATGGTACTTATCTTGTTCTATGTATTAATTGGTTTGTACTGTTACCGGTTAATGGATTTAAAAGCTAGAATTAGTGGAAAACTGGGGGTTTACTAGAGAATGGAAGCAGTATTTCGATTTGCACGGCATAGTTTTTTATCGTATAAAGCTTTATTTGGGTGGCTTGATCCGAAAGTGTACTTACTGGTTATGGTGATAAGTCCGCTAAGCCAACTTCTCTTTTTCGCTACTTTAGTAAACTATGTTTACAATGGAGAAAATCTGGCAGGTTATTTAGGCGCAAATGCCCTGCTTCTTTGTGTAATGAATGCTGCATTTGGGATTATGTCTGTCGTCACCTCTGATCGAAGGATGGGAACACTTCACTTAGTTATGGCTTCTCCAGCAAATAAGGTTAGTCTATTTCTATCTCGATCTCTGGCCCATGTAATCAATGGATTAGTGACAGCCATCATCGGTTTACTGTTTGGGTTGCTGCTTTTTCAAGTATCTATATCGCTCGAAGATAGTCTCGTATTGCTACTAATTTGGATCTGTTCTATATTTTCAGCGTGTGGACTTGGCCTCATCGTTGGTAGCTTTTGCCTCTGGTCACCTTCCATGCATCTTTGGTCCAATTTGCTTGCAAGTCTTTTACTCTTAATGAGTGGTGCGAGTTATCCATATACAAGATTACCAGAGTGGTTGCAGAACATTGGACAGTTCATCCCTTTAACAAGAGGTGTTCAGTTAACAAAGGAAATTCTAAACGAAGGGACCTACTCTAATATTTTTCCTTTATTAAGTGAAGAGCTCCTATTAGGGTGCGGATTTTTCACCATTAGCCTTTTCCTACTAAAATATGCAGAATATCTGTCTCGTTCAAAAGGTACCATGGAACTTGATTAATAAATTGCCCTGAAAGGTTATCTTTTCAGGGCAATTTTTTGCGCAAATATGAGATTTATTTTACCATAACGAAATGAGCCATAAGAACTAATCCTATCCTTCAAACTCACCATAAAATCGGACGCATCGGTCGCAAAGGAACAGTTTGTACTGCATCCCAATAGGGAAAACCAGATATTGATTCTGGATTAATATTATATTGTGTCCCTCCAACTACATAGTAATGATATGGCGGGCTACCCAAGATTGGCTGACTCCAAGCCCCCAACGAGTGAGGAGGAAAGCCGTGATAGGTTACCCCATTCATACCAGTAATCACAACTCCACGCATAAGATCACTTACTTTCTAATGTTTTTTTATCTTATGACTCTATAAAGTTACTTGTGTTAGGTAAGAAAACTGTCCTTTAGTAATTATTTATTAAGCAATTTAACTAGCTCTTCCCCAACAGCAACCCCTGAAAGGAAGGCACTTTCCAAGCGCGTGCGGTCTGCTTTATCCTCTTCATGTAGGAAGGCATCTCCCGCTATTAATAATGGATACTCTAGATTCGTATTCAAAAAAGGCTGGCGTAAAAACTGAACAGCCTCAGCATAGCGCCATTTTTTCAGTTGTCTAGAAACAACAGATTCAAAGTCAACATACTCACTTGTCACCTGCTTCATCTTTTCTAGCACCTCTTCCTCCCTCAGATCATAATGAGCTTTACTCCACTCACCCGTCATATAGATACTGACTGTTGTTATTGAAGAAATCCCCTTTTTCTCATGGTCAACAAGGCGCATTACCCCCTCTGGAAGGTTAGTATCTAAGTGGCCATTTTCCGGCAATTTTGTTGGCTGTTGAAGATGAAATAAACCTACCAAGCATGGCAGAAACACAATCTCGTCAAGCTTCCGCAAAACCTTTGCTTCCACCTGTAAGTCATCACTTTCAAGCAATGCCTTCACCTGGGGAGCAGGGGCTGTTATAATGACAGCCCTTGCCTGAATAGACTCACCTTGGTCTGTTATGACGATATATCCACCAGACACTTTCTTCATGTCTATCATTCTAGTTTGTAAACGAACTGGAATTCCTTCGGCTAGATTTTTTGCAAGGGGATTCATACCTTCAACACTTGAATAGCGCGGATACATCTCACCAAACCAACGATTAACCTTTCCGTTTTTAAGTAAATCATCAACAAATACTTGAAATTTTTCCGTTCGTACAGTGAAAAATTGGGCACCATGATCGACCTTACCTTTTTCGATTCTACGTGTTGCCATTCTGCCTCCAACACTTCGACTCTTTTCCACTATTAGTATGTCATCGCAACCACTTTCCTTTAACGTTCTGGCAGCCATGACCCCAGACATTCCCCCGCCTATAATGACGATTGGTGCATGCTTACTCATGTAGACATCCCCCTTTTCTCTTGTACCATCTATTGTATAACTGATAGCCAAACTAAGTCACCAAATAAAGACGGTTATGCTTCACTTGGATGCATAACCGTCCTACATTTGTCCATTATTTCTGCTAATCCGTTTTACTATTATTTATCGGTAGGATCACGGTGATAATGGTCCCTTTATTTATCCCAGAATTTACGGTGATCGTTCCCTTATGGAGCTGAGCGATACCCATGGCAATGCTCATGCCTAGCCCTGAACCTTCTCTTCGTTCATCTGTGCTTGTTCCGCGGTAGTACCTGGTAAATAAATGCTTTTGGGTTTCTTCATCCATCCCCAATCCATCGTCTTCTACTATCATGTGGAAGTCATTTTCAATCCTCTTAAGCTTAATTAAAATGGTTGTTCCTTCTGGATTATGGTTGATGGCATTATAAATTAAGTTATCTAGTAATCGTTCAAACCAAAGCTTAGCAATCGGTAGGAACACCTTTTCTGATATTGGTTCAAATCTGAGATGATCATGAACTATTATCCGGTCTCTCCTATACTTTCTTAAGATGGTTTCGACTAGTTCGTTCACATCTGTCTGTTGAAAATATACCTGTGAGGAACTATTTTTCAGTTGAAAGGTTAAAGAAAAGTCTTCAATAAGGCTTAGCATGTAACTGCTTTTCTCACCAATGGTCTTTCCAATTTCCTTGAGCTCCTGTGGAGACCAGTCATATTGCCCACGATCAAGCATTGTGCCATAGCCCTGCATGGTTGTAAGAGGAGTACGGAGGTCATGAGATATGCCAGTCATCCATTCTTCTCTCGTTTTCTCCAATCTCTTGCGTTCCTTTGTTGAGGCATCTAGCTTCTCTGCCATCGTGTAAAAAGCCTGAAAGACCTCTGAATATAATCTGTACTTCATTCGAACTTTACCGTTTTTCTTAAAAATCTGTTTTTTCTCTTTTTCTGTTAATACCTCTTCATACTGTCCATTTCCCATTCGACTAAGCCAGCTTGTAAAAATAAACAGTGGTTTTCCATATCGGAAGCTATTCCATATGGATAGACCAATGGTTAGTAAAAGGAGAATTGCGGCTGATACAGCAAAAGCAATAATAACCCCCAACACAGAGTTCATGTTAATATCTTCTTTGTTTTCATTAGGGGTGTAAAGAATCCAGAGGTTTCCTGTTTCCGGCTCTTTGAATGTATTTACTTTCTTTTCATATATATCAGGTGTTAGATCACGAATATATATATCTAAAGGTTTTTCATTCTCAACGGTTTCTCCCACAGTTAGTAAGCTACGGTTATCCTTGCTTAATACTAGTAGCGATCCCTCGAGCGAGTGGACCTTTTTTTCAAGCTCTGTAATGACACTGGTTGAAAACGGTTGGCCTGCATAATCATCAACGACCTCTTGCAGGAATGCTCTTGCTTTATCCTCCACCCCTAGCACAAATAAATAAGGCTCTTCAAGCATGGTTTCTAGATAAAAATGGATTGAGTATCCTTGAAGCTGTTTCGTTTCCTTCATTTCAAAGATCTGCTGCTCATTATATTGTGTAGGAATCCCCTCCGGTACATTACTAGACTCAATGACCTTTCCATTATGATTTAAAATCTGTACCCAAATTCCATCCTTAACAAAGTCCTTGTCCCAGCCTTCCATCATCTCTAATGTTGTGACGGAACTTCCTGTATCAATTGCAATGGTTTCTATTTTTGTATCATAGTAGTTGTATTTCATTTCATCCTTTGTCAGCCAAAGAACTAAGAGTAGCATTAGAAAGATAAATAAAATGATCAGTCCCGCTGCAAGTAAAATATATTGAAGGGTAAAGTGAAAGAACAATCGATTTCTTAATCGTTTCATGACTGTCTTCCTCTTACTAGCTTATAGCCAAGCCCTCTAACAGTGAGCAGGCATTCTGGATGGCTTGGGTCTCTTTCAATCCGTTCTCTTATCCTTCTAATGTGAACAGAGACTGTATTATCATCCACATAATGATCAAAGCCCCAAACCGCCTCTAGCAATGCTGCCTTGGAAAGGACCATATTAGGATGCTTGCAAAAATAGAGCAATAGCATATACACCTGTGATGGACATGGAATAGGGGTACCTTCTACGATTAACTCGCCTGCCTTTTCATCCAAAACAAATCGACCAAAATCATATCTCCTTGAGCCCTGAGATATGGTTCCATCCTCGATTTTCGGTGATCTTCTAAGATAGGCTTTAATTCTTGCCGCAATTTCAAGTGGATTAAAGGGTTTCGTTACGTAATCATCGCCACCTGTCGCAAAGCCGGTTAGAACATCTAAATCCGATACTCTTGCCGTCAAGTATAAGATATATGCTTGAGATACCTGCCTGATTTGGGGACAAAGATCAAACCCCGTACAATCAGGTAGCATCACGTCTAATATAATAATTTCGATTTTTGTTTGTTCAAGAATTGCTAAAGCATCACGACCAGTGTGAGCTGTGTATATATTCTGAAAGCCTTCTTTTCTTAGCATCATCTCCAACATTTTCACAATCGCTTTTTCATCATCCACAATTAGAATGTTTTTACTTTCCATGATTATCCACCTCGACCATATCGTAGCACAGCAACATTACGAACAGTTGAACAAATTGAAAAAATGTTTATCTCGTCGTAACCCCGTGTTTACGTACACGAAAGCTTCCAAATTTACACTAAGGTCATGGAAGTTACAAAGGGAGATGAAGAAATGAAAGAACGAATTAATTTGATCGATGGATTAAGGGGCTTTAGTTTAATTGGAATTATTTTGGCGAATATGCTTATTTTTCAATATGGAATATGGGGAAAGGATGAATTGGACTTCTTTAACCCAACTAAAGTCGATCATATCAGTCATATATGGCTTAAATTATTTGTGGAAGGAAGCTTTATGCCGATTTTCATGTTCTTGTTTGGCTATTCATTAATCAAAATGAAAGAAAAGCTTGAAGCTAAGGGCAGTAGAGTGAAATGGCACCTCGCTCGTCGCTTCCTACTTTTGATTGTGTTTGGAATTCTCCATTCCATTTTCCTATGGGAAGGCGATATTTTATTCATATATGGCTTCAGTGGATTGTTAATGATGGTTTTTATCAATCGTCAAAAGAAAACTCTACTGATTTGGGCATCAGTACTGTTGATCCTTTCATCACTAATTGGCTTGGGGACCTTAGAAGAAACAGCTGAAGATCAAAAACGGATGAATGACTATTTGGAAAAAGCTAATATCGCTTATTCTAGTGGAGACTATGGAGAAGCCATGGAATTTCGAAATAGTGCAGAAGATCCACTTGGGCTTCCAGACTTCGTCTATCTATTGCTCACCATCGCCTCACCAATCATTATTGGCCCTATCTTCTTACTAGGACTCTTTGCTGCGAAAAGTGGTTGGTTTACCAATCCAGAGCAGGAACGAAGAAGGTATGTAGTTGGTTCTATTGCCTTAATTACCATAAGCTTACTATTGAAGAGTATGATGATTATTTTTCCTGATTCCTTCTTTTCTGGAGCTGCAGCACTAATCGGTTCACCTTTACTTTCAATCGGATACATCTTAGCCTTTGCCTTATTATACACAAGAGAATCTATTCCTCTTTTAAGGTTATTTGAAAACGTCGGTCGTCTATCAATGACAAATTATCTGCTTCAAACCCTAATCTGTACCACTATTTTCTACGGATACGGATTGGGCATGTTCGGTAACCTAGGTGTTCTAAATGGTGTATTCCTATCGATCCTGATCTATAGCCTCCAAGTCGTGATGAGTCATTATTATTTAAAGGTTTGGAAATCAGGACCATTTGAAAAGTTGATGAGAATAGGTACCTACTTATCATGGAGTGGAAAAGCGAAGGTACGGAAAATCAAAACGAACACAGTGAATGTCGAAGGAATGTAGAGATTGGAAGCAACAAGTAGTTACGTTAAATAATAAAGGGACGATTCTTGTCCCCTTTCATTTTTATTCCTTATTCAACACGATCTAGCATCCACACAAATGCGCGAATTGATGGTGAAAATAAAAGTAACGGTTCCGTATCAAAGTATGCCTCCGGTAAAAATGGCGTAAGCTTATTGATTTTAATTTCTGCCTCTGCTTGTTGGAGACTCCACGGTACATGATGAATGTCTCCCCTATACACACGCTTACCTTTCGTTGTCCATAAACAATAACGTGCGGTTAGCCAATCTTCAATACTTCCTTTTGAAGCAGTGAAGACAGGCGATGTTGGACGATACGCTACATGGTAGCTAGCACTAGGATACCCTCGGTGCGTGCGTACACTTTGATAATCAATTGTACCGTTGCTATCTATCATTTCCATCGTGGCATGTACATATGGTAAGGAAAATAAGGCTCGTGCAGCTGTTACCGCTAGCTTATGATTTGCATCAAGTGTAAAAAAATACACACCTGGCTTCCCATTAATGGTTACATAGGTCCGCACATTTAATTCAAGAAAGGAGTGAGCATAAGGAACCTTTGGTAATCCATGCATCCTCACTTGATTCATCTGAAATGGAACAAGTCCAATCCAGCCTGTTCCATCAAATGTGTCCGGTTCAAACTGAGGTGGTAAATGCTTTTTAAGCTCTTCAACCGGAATCGGCCAATGCATAAACAGCAATTGATCCCATGTTTGTGTCATCACCCATGGACTACTTGGCGCCGGAAATGGACGATGGTCTATTTCGTTTAGTTCCTGATACATCTTACTCACCCTCTATGAATCGAATTTTCTATTCAACCATACCATTCATTCATACATGATTACCATTCCACCATCAATCTATTTATAGTAGCAAAAAGGACCGTTCTGTACTTCCTTTATGGAAGCATAAGAACCGTCCGACGATCCAATTGGTTAGACACCCGCAAGCGTTTCACATAATGAAGCCATATATCCGCCTACCTTCTCTTGCGGACACTGAGTCCTCTATTTCACCGATTTCTGGTCATTTTGGACTTGGTGCGGACACTGAGTCCTTTATTACGAGCAATTACAGGGATAATGACTCGTTTTTAAGCAAATAGAGGACTCGTGGTCCACTTTGTCGGCATATACACCGATTCTACTAGAAATAGAGGACTGAGGGTCCTCCTAGATTCCCTTGCGGACACTGAGTCCTCTATTTCACCGATTTCTGGTCATTTTGGACTTGGTGCGGACACTGAGTCCTTTATTACGAGCAATTACAGGGATAATGACTCGTTTTTAAGCAAATAGAGGACTCGTGGTCCACTTTGTCGGCATATACACCGATTCTACTAGAAATAGAGGACTGAGGGTCCTCCTTGATTCCCTTGCGGACACTGAGTCCTTTATCTCACTGGACTCGAACCGTCCCTTTTTAGTTTAGTAGATTTCAGGTTCATCATAGGTTACATACGTCCCTGCGATAAAATCATGAATAGACCGTTTATCTTCTCTTAGGCCTACCATAAAAGCACTGACAATCACTCCGATACCGAGCGTAATCCCATATACGATTCCGGCTACTACATTTCGAAGAAGCATCGTTCCAATCCCTACTTTTCCCCCATCTACCCGTGCAATTCGGATTCCTACTGCTCGTTTTCCAATCGTGTATCCATACCACAAAATTGGTAGCAATAAATAATATAAGAAATCAATCATATTTGTTAGAAAAGTGGCTTCTGTAACGAATTCCTGATAGACTGCCAGATTCAACAATACAGTCACAATAAACAGAAGTATACCATCAAGGATAGATGCCCCAAATCTTACCCAAAAACCAGCTGGGTTACTTTCCATATTCAGCCTCCTCCCTCGTGCAAAAAAAGCAACTCTATTCATACTATTCTATAGTTCTCTTTTTCTTTCCCCATTTTTTACATAATGCACTGGGAAGAAACTTACTTATACTTAAAAAAGTGAAACCAGTAGTATTTTTATTCGTATAAGAATATAGAGAACTATTGAGGTATTGATTCAATGAGTGAAGTACTTTTGGTCTCTATTTAGTCTTACTATAAATTCCTTTCTATTAATACAAAGCAAACACTTTTTGGAGGTATATAATGAGCGGTAAAGAACAGGATAAAAAGTTATTTTATGGAATGTCCTTAGGTGTTGCTTTAGGCGCAGCATTTGGCATACTTCTTGATAACCTTGCACTAGGTCTCGGTTGTGGTATTGCTATAGGTGCTGGAATTGGTTCAATCCGGAACAGTAGGAAGAGATAGTTTGATATAGTAAGAGAATGATATGATTTGAAGGAGATACTATGAAAAAGACATTTGAAGTTACGTATGAAGGGCATCATATTCTTGTTGAGAATACTTGGTTTCATGGTGAAAGATTGTTTGTAAATGGTGAGCTGCAGGATGAAACACTAGGTTTTGCTGGCAGAGTTACATTAACCGGGGTCCTAAAGGATCAAAAAGGAACGAGAGAAATTAAGGCTCATCTCGGTGGGAATTTATCTATACATTGTAGAATATTCATTGACCATCAATTGGTTTTTCCTAGATAGGTTTTTGGCAACTACTTTTACCTTATTTTATATGGCAAAAGCAATAGGGAAGGTTCTTACGTTACCTTTATGAAAGTGTGAGAGCCTTCCCTCTGCTTTCTTTACTTTAAGAATACAACAAAGTCTGTGCAATCCCCACAAAGTATTCGGACTCACGAATGATATGGTCAATAACTACCTTGGCTGTAGTGTTGTTTTTGATGGGTTCACTGTTATCTTTTAAATACTGACAAAACTGGATAAATTGCATACTTTCATCTAACAAGTATTGAACTAGCTTCAGTACTTGTTGATATAAGTTTGGAGATAGAGTTTGACCAGAGCGAATGACTGTTTCAATCCATCGCACAACAGTTTGATGAGTATGCGACAGAACTTTCTCCCACTCTTTTAACCCCTCCACATACTCTGCTTCTAATTCTTTTACAAGTTCACGTATGACTACCGTATGTTCTTCTTCTTGATGCTTCCAAAATTCTGCCTCATCTAAAATCCGTAATGGCATCTGGTTTCCATAATAAAACTGCATATGACCACCCCCGTATTATTCCTTAAATAAGTATGGGAGTACGTACAAACTTAGAACACGTATTATTAGCAGCAAAAACACCCACATCATTATAAAGTGGGTGCATATCTCCTCTTAATATAATTTATGAATTAACCGATTGTTGATTTCCGATAAAGGCTGGTTCAAATAGTTATGGACCATATACTTCAATTCATGCATGTTTAACTTCACTAATTCAGTTTCTTTATTGGTCTCAAGTGTGTATCTCATTAGCTTATAGGAATGTGTTTCTGATGTTTCCACTAAATAATCTAAATATTTCCCATCACCACTTGGAATAATCGATACAATATTTTGATACTCAGATGATATACTCGGTTGAACTTGACCGTCTTCAAAAATGGTCACATATTCTTGACCAGCTTCACCAGCCACTACATAAAACAGCTTATGAAAAGTATCGTACACAGGTGTTGAAGCTTGATCTTCTAGCTTTGATATTTCATTTGTTTGATGATTCATAACATACGTGGAGATTTCTTGATCTCCTCCTAAAATTTCTAGGAAGCCTAATGAACTTTCTTTTGAACCAACTAATCGATTTATATAAGGTTGATCGTCTAATTCTAACTCGAATTTCTTGTCAAAAGAGTTAATTTGAATTTTTTTATCTTGAATATTTAAGGTTACAGATTCATTCTCACCAAGCTGCATTTCCATGCTATGATTGCCACTCATGGATGTTGCCTGATACACATCATGGGCCCACGTATTAGCTACATATTCTTCAAATAATTGATCAATACTCTTAAAATCTATTTTCACCTCAGCTACTTCCTTTATGCCGCTCTCATTTATATGCGTAATGGTACGAACATTCCAGTTTGAATCGCTATACTCAATGGTGTAAAGATAGGCTCCCCTCTCATCCTCCCAAAAAAGATAAGCTGGGGATTTTCTCGTATCTTGAATAGGTGCTTTAACAAACAGGTTAGGTAAATTATCCGTTGCACCTAGGATATCTTGCAACTCTCGAAACGCAGTGGTTCCTGGTAAATTATAAGCAGGGTGATAGTTTTCTAGTGAGAGATTAAATAGATTCTCCATCTTACTAATTGTTTCTTGTTCCTTTTGTTCTATTAAGGCTAGCTCCTCATCTGACAAATCACTTGATCCTGTTTTTAAAGTTGAAGCTGACTCTTCTCCTTGTAAGGACAGTGCATTCTTCAGTGAAGTTTCAGAGCTATACATCAAAAATGCAACAGTTAATACAGCAATGGTTGCGGTAGCAGGAACAATAGAACGATAGAAACGTGTGAAGAATTTAGGTCTTCGTACTTTATTATGTAGCCATCTTCTCATTTCCTCCTGATCCTGAACGGATAAAGAAATTGAGTTTAATTCTTGAAAATTCTCCTCAAAAGGCTTGCTCACTTTCTTTGAACTCATACCCTATGCCCTCCTTTGAAATCTCAGCCTTTAAGGCCTGTAATCCTCTTACTAAATTAGACTTTACCTTTGCTTCAGAGCATCCTAATATTTCACTTGTTTCTCTCGTTGAAAACTCTTTAATCTTTCGTAAGATAATAACCTCTTGATGGTTTTTCTTCAGACGTGAAAGTGCTAGATACAAAACCTTTGTATCCTCTTTTAGGTTTAGTAATTCATCCGGTAATAAATAGTCAGGAGTTTCACCCGTTACAACTCTGAATTTCAGAAGGTCAACTCTTTTCTTCTTTCGCAAATAATCATTTATGGTATTACGAGTGATTGAGTACAACCATGTTTTATACTGAGCTAATCCATTAAATGAGTGTAATCCCCGGTACGCCTTGTAATAAGTATCTTGAATAATATCCTTTGCTTCTTCTTTATTACCTGTTCGTAGTAAGGCATACCGATACAATTGTTCACTAAATTGCTCATATAACTCATTAATAAGCTGTTCATTTTCTGAAGATTTCACTGTTTCACCTCCATTTTCTACATCATTAGACGATACTACTAAAAAAAACGATTCGATTTTTTTCTTTTATAAATTAGTTTAATATGGCTTCTGTAATCCACTGCCACAATTATTAGAAACGATTGAAATTTATTCTTAGTAGGTAATTCTGTTAGCACTGGTACTCTTGACTTATGTAACCATCCTTATTTCACATGCACCTTCTATTGTATATTTGCTAGGTAAAACTGGCATGTAAAATTATTGTTAAAATAAATGGACTCTCCAAAAATAAACTGGGGGATCTATTTGTTTTTTAAGAAGAGAATACTTTTACTTTTTTCACCTACTAGTCACCTCCATCATAGTTGTTGCCCGCCCTTTCTTTTTAACGAGCCAATACTCTAATTATCTTGAAACCAATAGTAAACATAATCGTATCTATATAAGGACTTTCTTATTGAGGGCTCAAGACATGTTTGAACAGCACAATGAAATATACCTAAAAAAAGAGACACTTTATAATAGTCAGGGGAAAAGATACTCAATATCTTCTAATAGAAAAGTAATTGGTACCATAGAGGAAACCTCTACTTCCAAAAATATCGGAAACTACTTTTTAAAATTACTTACTCTTTTCAGTGCGGTGAGTTTAGAACTGAGATTATTAGATCACAAGGATAATAAATTAGGTACGATTACGAAAGAAAAAGGTTTTAATAAAGACTTCCTTCTCTATTCAGAGAAAGGTGAGCATGTAGCAACCATTAAACCCTCAGTAAAAATAAAATCACCAGCTTTTACTGTTTATGATGAAAACGGAAATAACATCATAAAAGTAATTGGGAGGTATGGTGCAACTGATTTTTCAGTGATTGATTGTAGAACAGAAAAACAAATCTCCACGGTCAAAAGACGTTCTTTAGTGTATACCACAATTAAAGAAAACTTACTAAATGATGACGGTTACTACATTGATAACAGTGCTCAAGAGAGTTTAACTACTTTTTCATTACTAGCCATAGGCATCATGTCAGATCTGTATTTTTTTCAAAATTAAATTTAACTCTAATATTTTGAGGTGAAGTGATCGTATGTGGAACATATCCAAACAAGCTAAAGAAACATTTTTAAAGCATAATCTCTTGCCGATCCCTGAAACCGACCAAGAATGGGAGATTCTATTAAGAGAAGCAGAAGAAGAAGGCGAAGATCTCATTTCACGTTTAAAGGAAGAACTTAATGAAGTAAAAGGAGAATTGTTACACGTCTTGCCTAATCGGTTTATCCCCTATTTAGAAAATGGGACATTAACTGGACCGACACTACCTAGAACAGTAAGGGATGATTATTTACAGTGGATGAGAGTGGCAGACAAGGAATTCGAACAAATTTTAGATGCTGCTTATAAACGGACACAACAGACTCTTCCTTTTTTACCAACTGCTGTTCAAGAAGTCTTTACGCAAAGCCTTCATGATTCAACAATTGAAAGAATTATTCGGGACGGGGATACCCTTCATCTTTACGTGAATACGGATGGTGGATTTTCTTCAAAGTCGCTGATTCACTTTATTTTTAAAGGAGTTACTTCTGAGGAAACGGATGAACCCATCCAAGTCGGCCAATGGTTCATCTATGATGAGTTGCAGAAAACGGAAAATGGATTTGCTTTCCGTGTTTTATTCGAATGTCCGGAAAGCCAATGGACGATTTCCATGAAGGAACTAGATGCCCAGTATTTTTACCATCCAAAGGAATATACGGGATTGAAAGATGAGGAGAAACTTGAAGATACGTCCTTGGTTGATTATTTTTCCATGTTAAACCCAGAGCATCGCTATTGGTTGATTACTCCTCATGTTGAGAGTGTCATACCATCACTATCTGATAGCCTCGTTTTAGAAAATGGAACGATTGAGATTGGAAATAGTGAAATGGTAGTTATAGTAGGAAGTAAACGGTATACATATGACTTGAGCGAGTACAATCCTATTCAGTTTATCTACACCGACATCTATGAAGATCCTTATGCACAGTTTAATGAACCTGTCCCAGCTGAAGAACTAGAAGAAGCAGCATTTAGTGATGAATTAGAATGGCAAGTACGTGCATGGAACACGATGTATTCCAATCCTAAAGAACTGGCGGACATTATTAATACAGTATTATTGAAAGTGAACGTTACGGAAGAAAATGAAATGATGATTAGTGTTTATACTAGTCATTTTTATAAAGAAGGGATTTTAAAAAAAGAAGTGATTGAGAAACATCAGGCTTTACTTGGATGATGGATCTCTCTTGAGATTGAAACTAATCCATTGTAAATCAGTGTTTACACTAAAAGGAGACTACTCATGGAAACTGATAATAAACAAATGCTAAAACCCTTTCTCTCCCTAATTCTATCTACAAAAATACCAAAGCTTGCCCTCACTTTAGGGCTAATCGGAAGCCTTATTACAACGATTGTTGGTCTTACGATTCCCCTTTTAACAAGAGAGTTGGTCGATGGATTTTCAATTGAAGCATTGAACCTATATCTGATTGGGGCAATCGTCATTGTGTTTATTTTACAAACTGTTATAGATGGTGCCTCGACCTATGCGCTTGCTTATGTTGGTCAGAATATTGTCGCCAGATTACGAGAGCAAATGTGGTATAAACTTATTCGTCTTCCTGTGACCTATTATGATAAAAGTAAAAGCGGAGAATCTGTAAGTCGTGTTGTTAATGATACAGGGGTTGTGAAAGACTTAATTTCACAGCATTTCCCTCAATTTATTAGCGGAGTTATTTCCATTATCGGGGCAGTAATTATCCTGTTTATTATGGATTGGAAAATGACCTTATTAATGTTTATTGCCGTTCCCTTTACCGCTTTATTTATGGTTCCTCTTGGAAGCAAAATGGGAAAAATCTCCCGCAGTCTACAGGATGAAACGGCAAAATTTAGTGGGAGCGTCCAACAAACCCTAAGTGAGATTCGCCTTATGAAAGCTTCAAATGCTGAAGTGACAGAAGAACAGAAAGGTATGGCAGGCATTAATAAGCTGTTTTTTTACGGCCTAAAAGAGGGACGCATTTTTGCCTTCATTGCGCCGCTAATGTATTTGGTAGTCATGGTCGTAATTGTAATCATTATTGGTTATGGTGGAATTCGTGTTACGGAAGGAACAATGACAACTGGTTCTCTCGTTGCCTTTTTACTTTATTTATTTCAAATTGTCTTTCCCATCACATCCTTTGCCATGTTCTTTACCCAGTTACAAAAAGCAAGAGGTGCGACAGAAAGGATTATTGATATCCTTGCTTTAGATGTAGAGGCAGGACAAGTCGGAAAGGAGATGGATATTTCCAATCAACCGATTAAAGTAGAACATGTTTCCTTTTCCTATAATGATGACGAACCAATCATACAGGATGTCTCGTTTGAGGTCCTTCCTGGTAGAATGGTTGCCTTTGCTGGGCCGAGTGGTGGTGGTAAGACCACTATGTTTGCCCTACTTGAGCGCTTTTACGAGCCCACTCAAGGTAGCATTTTGATTGGAAATATCCCCGTTACAGAGTTATCAATGCATTCGTGGAGAAAGCAAATTGGCTATGTCTCACAGGATAGTCCGATGATGGTTGGAACGATACGTGAGAACCTGTGCTACGGTTTAGAAGATCAAACAGATCTTGCCGATGAAAGGTTATGGGAAGTTGCCAAAATGGCTTATGCGGATCAGTTTATACAAGAGTTTCCAGAAGGTCTCGATACTGAAGTTGGAGAACGTGGCGTCAAGCTCTCTGGTGGCCAACGACAACGAATTGCGATTGCTAGAGCATTCTTGAGAGACCCAAAAATCTTAATGATGGATGAAGCAACCGCAAGCCTTGATACCCAGTCTGAAGGTATTGTTCAACAAGCATTAGCACGACTCATGGAAGACCGCACCACCTTTGTTATCGCTCACCGGTTATCAACGATTGTCCATGCCGATCAAATCATCTTTATTGAAAAAGGACGAGTAACTGGAACTGGTACACATGATGAACTCGTCCAGAACCATGATCTTTACCGTGAATATGCTGAACATCAATTGACATAACCATCCGGTAATGACTACATGAAACGAGTACTCAAAAAATTGAAGGATAGAAAACAAATGAAGAAAGTTCTTTTACTTACTGAGAAGCATGGGAACCTATTCTTTGTTTTCTTTTGATTTTTGACACATTTTCTAACTCGTGAGGTAGAAAATCCTTTACTAAGTACAACTTCCTATTTAATAATAAAGGCAGTGTTAACCTTTGTTCTTTGCAATTACATTATTTTCTTATAAAACTATCGTTTTAAATTTGCTACAATAAGGCTATATATACAACAATAGACTCATTCATAGAGAAGGGTAGGTACAAATGCTCCATTATAAAGTACATGAAATAACTGATTTTCATGAGTGGGTCGTCTTCATTCATGGCGCAGGTGGAAGCTCATCCGTTTGGTATAAGCAAGTAAAGGAGTTTAAAAAGCATTTTAATGTCTTGTTAATAGATCTAAGGGGACATGGTAAGTCTAGAAACCCCATCATGCTCAATAAAACATACTCATTTGACAATGTCAGCCAAGATATCATTGAAGTGCTAGACTATTTAAATATTATGCAAGCTCATTTCGTAGGGATATCATTAGGAACTATTCTGATTAGAAATATTGCTGAAATGGAACCTAACAGAGTAAAATCAATGGTCTTAGGTGGAGCAGTAATTCGCTTAAATACCCGTGTGAAAACGCTAATATGGCTTGGTAATATTTCAAAAAGGCTCATTCCTTATATGTGGTTATATAAATTCTTTGCTTGGTGCTTAATGCCTAAAAAGAGACACCAGGAGTCTCGAATACTATTTGTTAATCAGGCTAAAAAACTATGCCAAAAAGAATTTATTAAATGGTTTAAATTAACGAATGATGTTGCACCTCTGCTCGTTCACTTTGAAGAAAATAAAGTTGATACTCCAACTCTATATGTAATGGGACAAGAGGACTATATGTTTCTATATCCTGTAGAGCAAGTTGTGAAAAGGAGCAATGCAGCACAATTAGAAGTTATAGAAGATAGTGGTCATGTATGTAATGTGGATCAGCCAGAAAAATTCAATCAAGTTTCGATTCAGTTTTTAAAGGGATTATGTACAAGACAAATTCAGTTAATAAATGGGACCGTTCCGTTAGCTAATAATTAAGGAATTGAAGAGGTGTTCTTCTCCATATTTGATCCCTAAGATACAACCCGACGGTTCTCTTGTTTTACCCCTACACTTTTTACCATTTGAAATTATATCAAGTTTAAGGTACTATAAATAACAAGCTGCATTGTTCGTAGTTATAAAAAAGTTTTAACCTTTAAGCTATAATAGGGAGTTTTACCTGATACAGGAATGACAAGCCTTTGTCTATACGACTTGGAGGACATGCAGGAATGTATCTACGAACACCCACTTTGAGGAGTGGTGGTTTAAAACTTTTTTATAGTTAATTACGGCAACAGCGGCCTTACATATTAAAACACAAACAGCTCCCGTCAAAGGAAGCTGTTTTTTTATTACTTTCTATTAGATTGAACGAATCGCCTCTTGTATTTGCCTTTTACCACCAATCACTTGAAATTCCTTTCCAATCGTACCCTCATTTTCTAATGATGCCAAAATAACTTGCGCAACATCCTCTCTAGGAATTCCACCTATTTCGATATTGTCTCCAATTTCTATTTGACCGGTTCCTTTTTCATTCGTCAAGGCTCCAGGGTGGATGATGGTATAATCCAAGTCTGTCCGTCGCAACCAATCATCCGCATAATATTTTGCAGCTATATAAGGGACTAAGGATGGTGGACCTGCTTGAATCGCTTCTCTTCGCGTATCAAACGAGCTGATCATGATGAAACGCTTCACCCCTGCCACTTTTGCTGCTTCAATCGTTTTAACTGCACCATCTAAATCGACTAGGATGGTTTTGTCACTTCCTGTATGAGGTCCAGATCCTGCTGTAAATACGACAGCATCTACTTCTTTTGCTGCTTCTGCAATCGTATTAATATCTTTTTCTAAATCAACTGTAACGGTTTGGGCCCCAAGCTTCTCAAAGAACGAGGCTTGCTCCTGGTTACGAATCATCGCTTTAGCTTCCATATCCTCACGATTTTGAATAAATGTGACTAAATGTTTTCCGATTTGGCCATTTGCCCCTACAACTAAAATTTTCATATTCCTCCGCCCTTTCATCTGCTTATTTTTCTCGACCCTTAAACTAGCTAACAGTGCCACTATAACATGTGAGTGATCTATTTTCGACTCTAAGGCTGTATATGAAAAATAAGCATATCATTTCCTTCTGCTTTGAAATGTTGTTATAACTATAGTTGTTAAACAAACATAAACTTGAGTTCAATTGCCAACTATACCATGGTAAGAATCATAAGGAGGAAACGTACACAATGACAACAAATAATGAATTACTGTCTTCCTATACTCTCCCTAATGGAGTCGAATTAAAAAATAGACTAGTGATGGCACCAATGACGAATTTCTCATCAAATCCAGATGGAACGGTTACTGAGGCAGAGGTCTCTTACTATGCTCGTCGTTCTAAAGGGGTAAGTATGGTCATTACGGCTTGTATTTATGTTACACCGAACGGAAAAGGATTCCACGGTGAATTTGGTGGAGACCGTGATGAAATGATTCCTAGTATGAAACAGTTGGCTGATGCTATTAAAGGGCAAGGTGCCAAAGCAATTCTTCAAATCTTCCATGGTGGTAGAATGTGTCCACCTGAGTTGGTTCCAAATGGAGAAATCGTTAGTGCAAGTGATGTACCAGCTGAAAGAGGTGGGGTCTCTACAGAGGAGCCACAGGTGAAACCAAAGGCTTTATCTGAGGCGGAAATACAAGAGATTGTAAAAGCTTTCGGAGAAACAACTCGACGTGCAATTGAAGCAGGATATGACGGGGTTGAACTCCACGGAGCAAATGGCTATTTAATTCAACAGTTTTTCTCTCCTCATTCCAATCGTCGTGAAGATCAATATGGAGGCAGTGTGGAAAAACGAATGACTTTCCCTCTTGCTATTTTGGAGGAAGTCCAAAGAGTCGTAAAAGATCATGCCACCTCACCATTTATTGTCGGATATCGTTTCTCACCAGAAGAACCAGAAACTCCTGGTATTACAATGGGAGATACTCTCAAGCTTGTCGATTTATTAGCAGATAAGGGTTTAGATTATTTACATGTCTCCTTACAAGATTTCCACTCAACAGCTAGAAAGGGCGTTGACGATTTAGATAAAAAGCGAATTGACTATTTACTAGAGACGATCAATAACCGAGTTCCACTTATTGGTGTTGGCTCTATTTACTCGGCTGAGGATGCCCGTAAAGCGTTTGAATCAGGAGTTCCTATACTTGCTCTAGGTAGAGAGTTAATTATTGACCCTGATTGGGTACAGAAATTTGCTGAAGGAAAAGAAGCTGAGATTGTCACAAAGCTGGATAAAACAAAACAAGAAGAATTAGTCATTCCAGATCCACTATGGAATGCGATCATCCACACTCCAGGGTGGTTCCCAGGCGTTTAAGTAGCTTTTACATATAAGGAAGTCATTTTATTCGCAGAGTTTAGAAATTCTAGCTATAGTTATAGTAAATTAATTTGCGAAAGAGGAGTGAATGAGATGTCCTTATTAGATTGGTTTACTAAAGGAATGACAACAGAAACCTATATTTCAAGTATGACCGTACATCAAGACAATTTGTTAGGCGTTTATAACAAGTTCAATATTTCAGAAGAGGATCGTCAATCGCTTCAAGGATTACAAACAAAAGGAATTAAAGCCGTTGTCCTTACTGCTGATTGGTGCGGGGATGCGATGGTTAATCTGCCTATCTTTATTAGACTAGCTGCAGAAGCACTAGTCGACATACGATATTTAATACGCGATGAAAACCTTGAATTAATGGACCAATACTTAACAAACGGAAAATCACGTTCTATCCCTATCATTGTATTCTTAGACAGTGAGGGTAATGAGCTTGGGAAATGGGGACCTCGTGCTGAATCTGTTCAACAACTAGTAGACGAGTTAAGAAAAGATGTCCCTGATAAAGAAGACCCTTGCTACGAAGAAGCTTTCAAAAAGATGATCAAGTCCATTACAGAACAGTTTGCAACCAACTCTACCCTTTGGGAAGATGTTAAGCAGGATCTGATTCAAGTGATGAAAAGATTATAGTATCCATTTTCTTATATAAAAAAAGAGGAATCCCTTGTTTACTGAATCTCAAGGGATCCTCTCTTACAAATATTAATGGTTGTAGATTTTAGTAGAAAAAAGTAATTTCACCATCATTTATTTCCTCAATTATTTATAATCCACATTATTTCCCGGGAATTCGACAACATTATTTTTATCTTTGGGACATTCTCCAATTACTTATTAATAAGTCTATACTGTCATCTTCCAATTGGATAATGCCAACCATCGTTCTTGTTCCTTATAGTCAGGCATGATTTTTCCAACGAGCCTCCAAAAGGAACGATCGTGGTTGAGATGAAGCATGTGGCACATCTCATGCACAACTACATAGTTGATTACCTTCTGTGGTGCCATAGCTAGCTTCCAATTAAACGTGAGCTGCAGCTTAGAGTCACATGTTCCCCAGGTTGTCGGACTGTCTGTAATTCGAATGCTGCGTGGCTTGGATTTAAAGTTGTGTTGGTATTCCGTAATGCTCGCTTCTACTAAAGCTTTACATTGCTGGTAGTAAAAACGTTTTAAAGCTTGTTTAGGTCGTTCGTCATCAGGGAGTTTAACATGAATCTGTAGTTGGTTTTGATCAAAATTAACATAGTCTTTTTCTATCTTTTGATCATGTACCACCTTAATAGGATACGATTTCCCTAGATAGAGAAAACTCTCTCCATGCTCGTAGGACTTTTCCTGTGGTCCGTTCCACCTGTCCTCTGTTTCTTTTATTTTCATCTGAAGAAGCTCCCAATTCTTCTCTAGTAAATGTATAATCTCATCATGGGGTGTCCCTTTCGGAGCTTGGACTTCAATGTTCCCATAATGATCCATGGTCATTCTCATCGACGACTGTTGGGTTTTATATTTTATTTCAAAGCGGATTGTCTCATCTAAGTAAGTATGTATCATTCCATCACCTTTTGTTCTCTTTTGCTGTTTATTTTTTCTATCTATTCTTTATTATAACTGTTAAAATTTCAAAGCCAATGGCTTGGGAATATAACGAGATCATTAAACTTTGTTTTTTTACACAATCTATAGGAAAAATAATGGAATGGTGCTTATTCTTCAGATTTATCTATTCAAATTTTAACTACGAATATGAAACCATTAAACTCTTTCATTCGTATCATAGTTACCAACCATTTCTAGGAGTGATTACACTGAAAACGACTTTAGAAACCAAAGTACAAGATTATACAAACATCTACCAGCAACTTTATAAGGCCCTTAAGTGGAAGGTAACTGATTCACGAACATTAATGATGGTGGCTTCTATGTATGTGGTGAAGCAAAAGACCTTTGACCTTGAGCGATTTCTCGATATTAGTGAGGACATTAAGAAGAATGTGGGGATGTTTTCGACATTAAATTCACCTCACCGTTTTACGATGGCGGCTATGCTGGATATCCAATTTGATGACCCGATGGAAAAATTCTCTGCTCTAATGGACATCTATGAAAAATTAATTGAGTCAAAATTCAATCGAGACCAGTTTACATATCTATGTTCTTATATTCTTTTAGTAAATGAAGGAGAAAGCGATTTACAAGAAAGAATTTACCGAAGTATGTCTCTATACAGAGGGATGAGGTCTAATCACTTTTTTCTCACATCTTCCAGTGACTTTCCTTTAGCAGTTTTATTAGCCGATGAAGAAGGTACCCTTGATGAGCTCTTAGAGAATATGGAGCAATACTATTCTAAACTAGATCAGAATGGATTTTCAAAGGGGAATGAACTACAGTTTTTAAGTCATATTTTATCCCTTCATCCCGCAAATTCTGACACGGTCACCGAACGTTGCACGACACTTTTAGATGAGTTCAAGCGTCGTGGAGATCTAAAACTAAAAAAAATGCACTACCCTGTATTAGGATTACTCTCTTTTCTTGAAAACGGGAATCAGGAGCTTGAGACTATTCATGAACTCGTCCAAATACTTAATCATCAGAAGTCATTTAAATGGCATAAAGATATCAATCTCATTATGGCCATTAATTTCCTCATGAGTGAAAAGTTGGAGGATACTAGCTTAATTGGAACCAATATGTACACCATCATAGAATCAATCATCCAAGCCCAACAAACGGTTATGTTTGCTTCAATTGCAGGTGCTGCCATTGCGACAAGCACAGATGGTGGGTGAAAATAAACGAGGACGGTCTCTTGCTTCAAATTTGAAACAAAAGAGCCGTCCTTTAAATTTATTTCCACTACCTCATTTACACTAGAATTTAGTATAATAGTAAAAAAGGAGGTGGAAAAGATGGAGGAAATTTTAAAAGCTATTCAACAGTTAGAAACAAGGCTTGATCAGAGGTTTAAAACAATGGAGGACAAGTTTGATCAAAAACTTGATGCAATGGAAGGTAGGTTTGATCAAAGGTTTAACGAAATGGAAGGTAAGAATGATCAAAGGTTTGGCGAAATGGAAGGTAAGTTTGGTGAAATGGATAAGAAGTTTGGTGAAATGGATAAAAAGTTTGGTGAAATGGATAAGAAGTTTGATAAGGTTACTACCCAGCTAGATCGTATGGAAACTACTTTAAATAACGTTGCACAAACTGCAAACGATGATACGATTGCTATTCTAAAAAGAATAGACACAAATACAAAAAACACAAATCGTGACATTGAATTTTTATCTGAGCTGACAGGAAAACACGAATTGTATTTTAATAGAATAAGTAAAAATTAATCTCCTCTGCATCTCTATCTTATCTAGTATTAACTACTCTTTAATCCTCATTTCTACCGCAATCCTATATGACCAAAGGGACGTTACATTACTTCATTCAGAAGCAAATGTAACGTCCCTAATGTTATTACGTTTAGAATGGAGGCAATTGATCAAGATTATTTTCTTGAATGCCATCAGGTTCACTTCGAATGATATCTCGTCCATATTTATGGAATACGTCGACATGTGACAGTTTACCCGCTTTTGCCTCTTCAAGAGCCGTAACATAATCAAGCTCTCTTCCACTACTTGTTTTAAAAGCTATAATATCATCATCATCGTTCTTTCTCACCGCAACAATCTTTTCCAGACCTGCAGCTGGCTCTTCTGCCGCTTCCATCTGTGCCTGCTGTTCTCCCTGTTTTAGGTAGTTTCGATAAATTTCGTTAAATGATTGTTTTTCCATCTCATTCCACCTCCGAACATATGTTTAGTGTGTCCGAAAAGTGTTTTTTTATGAAACTTTATATATTTATATCAACCATTAATTTAGGGTTTTCTATTAAGCCATGCATCAGTTAAATACCCTCTTTCTTCCCAATAACCTATATGTTCTTCCTCAATTAGTTCAATGGCCTGTAACCATTTAACAGACTTATAGGCATACATCTTAGGTACCACTAATCGTATTGGTCCTCCCAATTTTTGAGGAATTGGCTTTCCATCCATTAGAACAGCAATCACCACATCTTGCATTCGAGCCTGTTGTACGGTTAAGGTATCCGTATAAACACCGTCTCCCGAGTAGAATTTTACATATTTAGCCTGACTCTTAACACCTGCTTGATCTAAAAAATCCGAAAGTCTAATACCCTCCCATGTAACATTGAACACTGACCACCCTGTAACACAATGGAAATCACTCACTTGAAACTGTCTAGGGATCTTCAAGAATTCTTCCCAATTGTATGTCACTGGCTTATCCACTAAGCCACCTAAAGCAAATTTCCATGTGTCTGATGAAAAGGACGGGATATCCGTTACTGTATAAACTCTAAAATTCCCTTTTGCTCCTCCTCCAACTGGTGGGACGGATTGAGGATTTGGGGTTGGTTCTGGAATCATTCTATTTCCATCGTTTAAAGCAGCATCATCAATCCGTGTTCCACCATCATCGAAAATACGTTTTACCCATCTATAAAAATAAGGCCCTACTGAAATAATCAAAAGTATGATCGTCATCCCACGAAGAAAGGTCCGCCTTGAAAAAGGAGGTTCAGTAAACCTTCTTTTTATGTACTGATCTGCCGTAAGTTGCTCTTCTTCATCTCGACTGATTTCCTTAGAAACCGGTGCTAGCTTTTTCGGCTTGGAAGAGGTTTTCAACCACCGACTTCGTGAAATAGAGTGATAGATAGTATAAGGAACCCCAATCCAGGTTAATAAATCATGCCAAATTAAAGCAACAGTAGTCCATTCTTTTGGTAAATTTCTCTCTTGCCAAAGAATAATTCCAGAAATACTCCAACCTATTAGTAAAAATAGAACAAGCCAAAGATTGAAGTATTGACTCTTTTTTCTACGGATTTGCTTCACATGTCTACCAATCAAAGGTAAATAAAGCAAGATGATGAACACAGAGATCAAACCTAAAATAATGTGGAATTCTTTCAGTCCCACTCGAAAGGAGGCAATCAAGCCTCTCATAAAAGGTAGATAAAGAAGGATACCGGTAACTGCTAAGAGCAGCACAATCCAAGCGTTCCATGAATGCAATTTTTTAAGTTTCTTACCAAACGGCTGTTTTAACCAACTTTTGAATTGTTCCATCCCTCCACCACTCCCTCTATATTTAGTTATTTTTGTTAATCATAACGAAAACAAGTAGGTTTTGGGAAGTACGAGGATGGTTGATAACTAGACTATGATTTTTATCATCCTAAATTAAAGAAAACAAACCCACCTTAAATTTACTACTTTATTAATATCCTAGAAAAAGATTACCTTAAACCGTAATCATGTTGACTTAATATCACCCTTATTATATCAGTGTTTTTCCATTCAAGTGATTAAACGTTTGTTTAGGACAAGACGGTTTTATATCATTTTGAAATAGATGTCACTACTAAACAGCTATTGCTAAAGCTGTGTGTATTCTATGTTCATTAACCTTATGAACGACTTTTTCTTGCTGCTTTTCCTTCATTCGGGCGTTCATTAACCTCATGAACGACCTTTGCCGGCTGTTTTTACTGCTTTCGGGCGTTCATTAACCTTATGAACAACCTTTTCCTGCTGTTTTTCCTGCATTCGGGCGTTCATTAACCTTATGAACAACCTTTGTCTGCTGCTTTTGCTTCATTCGGTCGTTCATCAACCTCATGAACGACCTTTTCTGCAACTTTTCACTTCGATTGGTCGTTCATTCATGAGTCATCTACTAATCTAGCACTAAAGGGCTTAACATTACCTTTGTCTTTCCCAGCTCTATTGTTCAAAATCGGTTTGATCCATTCTATTCTGGAATCCATCATTTCATACTCTGAACAAGGACAATGATAATGGAATCTATTCATCTTTAAGATTCGCTACTAAAGCTAGCACATGTTTATTCACCCTATATCAAGGTTAAATAATAAGAAAGAGATTGTGCGTAAACTAGTTTTTACTTAAGGAGGATGAACATGTCTGCAGAGATGGTTGGGTTTAGTATTTTACTAGTAGGTATACTTCTACTAATAGGCAAATGGATTCGGGTCAGTGTTCCTCTTTTTCAGAAATACTTTTTACCTAGCTCTATTATCGCTGGCTTTATCGCCTTATTTCTAGGATCTGAAGTATTGGGTAGACTCATTGCCACTTTTAAAGGTGAGTCAGCCGTTCTAACTCAAGGGATTTTTCCAGAAGAGGTCATTGAAATATGGTCTGCTTTTCCAGAGCTTTTAATAAGTGTGATTTTTGCCGCTCTTTTTTTAGGAAAAAAGCTACCTAATATAAAGGATATTTGGTTAACTGCAGGTCCTCAGGTTTCATTTGGACAATCTGTCGCCTGGGGGCAATATGTGTTTGGGCTGCTTTTAACGTTGGTTATCCTTACTCCCTTCTTCGGAATTAGTCCACTAGCCGGTGCTCTAATTGAAATTGGATTCGAGGGTGGACATGGAACGAGTGCAGGGTTAGCAGAAACATTTGAAGAATTAGGATTTGAGGCAGGAGCTGACCTTGCCATCGGTTTAGCAACGATAGGTGTTGTATCAGGTGTTGTTTGTGGAATCTTCTTAATTAATTGGGCTATAAGAAAAAATAAAACAAATATCCTGCAAGACCCAAATAATCTACCAGAACAAGAGCTTCGTGGAATCATTGAAACGGAAGAGCTCCCTTCCGCTGGTAAAATGACAACGAAGCCTGAGTCTATTGAGCCACTTACTTTACATATAGCTATGCTAGGAATTGCAATTTTAATCGGGAAAGGGTTGTTAGAAGGTCTAATTTATCTGGAGAGTATGACATGGGGGGCATGGACCGATACGGAGATCATGACTTACGTTCCCTTGTTTCCACTAGCAATGGTTGGTGGTGTCATTTTACAATTGATTCTCCAAAAAACAAAGGCTGGTAAACTAGTCAATCGCCAATTGGTTGTCCGTGTTCAGGGATTCGCACTAGACTTCCTCATTGTAACAGGAATAGTTTGGAATATCATCGCCTTTATCTTCTTAGCACCACGAATGATTCCAGAAAATTGGTTCGAACGGGGTATTGGGGATTTCGGGCAATCAATGGGAATGACTGCAGCCGGACTAATGCTGATTAGAATTGCTGACTCGAAAGGAAAAACTAAAGCGCTTGAGGCATTTGGATATAAGCAGCTCATCTTTGAACCATTAGTAGGAGGAGGGCTTTTTACCGCAGCATCCGTACCACTTATCTATCAATTTGGGGCCATTCCGATTTTGATTTTTTGTTTACTTGTTATGCTGTTTTGGGTGGCCACTGGTTTATTCTATTTCGGAAAAAAATAAATTGGATTCGGTTCGTTACAACTAACTCTTTAAATAACTAAAATCATTTAAAAGGACAGTCATCATCAGCGACTGTCCTTTTTTCCTTATCTCGATCTACCCTTACAATAAACCTACCAACTTAAGACCATGAACAATCCCGTCATCTTCTACTGATGTTGTTACATGCCTTGCAACTTCCTTCACTTGTTCTTCCGCATTTCCCATTGCCACACTATTCTTCACTGTTGAGAGCATCTCGATATCATTCAGTCCGTCACCAAATGCATATTGATTTTCTTCAGAAATGCCTAGCTTTTGAACAATCTTTTCGATACCTTTAGCTTTTGACCCTCCCTTTGGAAGGATATCAACAGCAACAGGATGCCACCTTACAATATCAAAATCATCAAACTGTTGTTCATACTGATTCTCTTCTCCCTCTTGGCAAAACAGCAGTGATTGGTATAGATCACGCCCTTTGTAATAATGCGGATCATGTTCAGGAAAATGACTTATTTTTAATGATTCAATACTTTCTCTGATATAGGAATGTTCTGGAACATTGGCCTTCATATCCTCATGGTCCATAAACACAACAGGATGGTTGTTTTGTAGAGCGACTTCTGTAATCCTCTCAAGGGCAGAAATATTTAATGGATTCGTATATAATACTTCTCCATCTAACACTACATATTGCCCGTTATAGCTGATATATGTATGTATATCTAATTCTTCTCTTAAATCTTCAAACATAAAAGGAGCACGTCCTGTAGCAATTGCGACTATATGTCCATCTTCTTTCAGCTTAAAGATTGCTTCCTTCGTAGAATCTGGTAATTTTTTTTCATGATTCAGTAAGGTTCCGTCAATATCAAAAAAGATAATGCTTTTCTGTGTCATGGTAGTACCTTCTCTCTATGTATTTTTCGTTCTTATGAAAACCAATCCTCTTTACTAAAGAGGCATTCATTCATTATATCGTCTGTCTAGTGTGACCGTCTATGTTGTACATAAACCTTTACCTATAATTAAATTTACATTTACACGAAACATCTTTATAAAAGTAAGATCCTCTGCTTTAAAATCAACAATGTTCTTTATCCGAGTCCAATTAAAAGAAGAGCGAATTCGATATTCGCTCTTGATTCCTTCTTTATAAAGCTGGACCCGGTTCTTGCACAACTGCATTTTTCATCGCTAGCTCTGGATGTGCTTTTCTAACAACACTAGGTCTAGCAAGAGTTAATACGACTCCTATAAGGATAGCTGCTGAGGTGAGTAGGATGTATTGACCTGGAAGTACGTCGTACAAGAAACCAAATATGATCATACCGAGCGGCATCAAGGCCATCGCCATTGTCTCGATGATGGAGAAGACGCGCCCCTTGTAATCATCATCAATCATTTTTTGCATCATCACCTGGATTGGTGTATTGACCACAATAATCATGGAACCAAAACTAAACATAACGATTAAATAGTAGGCAAAAATGACCCAATATGACATTGAAACCATTAATGGGATTGAGATTGCCCCCATGATGATTCCCATTGCAAGAATACCTCGCTTTGAAACGAGAAGAGCATATTTTACTTCTTTTCTGATCGAAAAGTAGATGGAGAACACAAGCATTCCAATTGCAAAAGCCCCTTGGGTAAACCCAAAATGCTGTGACGTCATCTTAAATTTTTCAATCAGAATATATGAGTACCCCACTTCAAAAGCTCCAAAAAGGAAATTAATAATTAAGGAGATCCAAATTAGAATCATAATGACCTGTTTTGTTTTTAGATATGCCAAGCCCGCTTTCATGCTTTGCCACATTGATTCCTTTTTCGTCTCTTCGACCTGTTCTTTACGTCTCGAATATAGATTGAAGTTCATTGTTGATTCAAGGATCACGGCAATAATCGAAGCGGCAATAAATGTTCCTAAGAAAAGCTCCATCGAGACAGCCCCATATAATAATCCACCAACGGCTGGACTACCAATTGCAGCAAAAGACATCGACATCTGGTTTAATGACATGGCTCTTTGAATTCTGGCTTCATCCACTAACCCTGTAATTGATGAACTAAATGTCACGGTAGAAAATGAGGATGCGATCGCCAACACACATGTTGTTATATAAATGGCAATCAACGACAGTCCATAATTTAGGCTAACAAATAGCAGACCCGAGATTGCCGCAGTGGTAACAAGCTGTGCACATATGACAATCTTCTTCCTAGAGTATCTGTCCGCAACATAACCAGCAAATGGTGAAACCAGTGTCCGAGGTAAGATATTACATATTAAATTTGTCGCAAAGCTTGTTGCCGATCCTGTTTGTTGTAATATATAGAAGCTGATTGCAAATGCATATACTTGTGCACCGAACGATGAAATGAGCTTACTAATTGCGAACGTGTATAAATGATAGGTTGCTCTTCTAAGCTTTTGAATATCATCCACTTAAAACCCTCCACAAAAAAAGTTTAATTTAATTAAACAAATCATACCATGCATAACCCTTCCCATTCAAGGAAAAGTTTAATATAATTAAACAAAAATATAAAAATTAGGAGAGTGCCTTTCGTGCTAGGGGAACAAATACGTAAATTTCGAAAACTAAAGAAGCTAACCCTTGAAGAACTTGCAGGTACTGAGCTTACCAAAGGAATGCTCAGCCTAATTGAAAATAATAAAGCCAAGCCGTCTATGGATAGTTTGGTATATATCGCGGAACGTCTTGAAGTGGAAGTAACTGATCTACTTGATCAAGGAAATATCCATGAGCTAAGAGAAGTGTTAGATGAGGCCGAAAAGTTATTTAACAAGAGTATGGATGAGGTACCTGATAAATATAAAAAGCTCCTTACCTTAATAGAGCCATCTGTTTCAAAATTAAATTCAGGATATGAAGCAGCTAGACTGTTAGAGCTATATGGTCGAGCACTTTATTTAGAGAAGAAAAATCACTGGCAAGAGCCATTTAATCAAGCGGCTACTCTATATGACCAAATGAATCTGACTCACCAAAGAGGAAATCTTGGAGTATTCCGTGCCATCGTTAAATTTATTGAACATGATTATGAACAATCATTAGAGATTTTACTTAATGAAAGAAAAGAAATTGAAGACAACCATGTTATTATTGACGGTATGACTAAACTTGACCTTGATTACCATGAGGCCATGTTACACTTTGCAATTGGAGACACTGCTTCCGCTAAACTAGTGATGGAGAACGCAATTACGTTTTCAAAGTCTAATAAACTTTTCTATTTAATCGATGATTTATATCGTCTAGCTACTGCTTCTGCCATGATGGAAAATGATATTTCATCACATGAGTTCTATTTGGATAAGTTAAAACAATATGCAGAATTTACAGATGACAAGAAATCTTTCCTGCTTTATCAGCTCTTTAACATTGAATCATTAAATACTGTTAAATGTGATTTTCAACTAGCATTAGAACAAATAAACCAACTGTTAGTTGACGATCAAGATAATGATTTGAATGAATGGCTTTATCTTGAAAAAGGAAAGGCCCTATTGGGGCTCGGACAAGCTAAAGAAGCAATTTCATATTTCGATCGAATTGTCATACCTTCCTTCCATCACCATCCGTTTGATTTATCATTGTTTTATCTTAAAGATACTTTTAAAGCAAAATGTTATGTAGAAATCGGTGAGTTGGAAAAAGCTCTAGCAGCAGCTAAAGTCGCAAAAGAGAATTTTGAACCATTGCCACATTCTCCCTATAAGGAACAAAGTCAAAACGTTTATCAGGATCTGGTTAATATGATGAATAAATAGGCAAAAGGAATGATTTCTCCCATAGAAATCATTCCTTTCCTCATAACCATGTAGTGCTTTCATTAAGAATTGTGTAATTAGTTATGTTCACTTTCAATTGGCAAAAAATATCCCTCTCTTCCTTTATTCAATAATTAACTTCTCTTCTAATTCCTCAGCCTGTTGAATAAAAGAATCGAGACTTGCACTGATAGTTATATTTAAGCCTAACCCTACTTCACGAAGTATTTCTCTCAATTCTTCAAAATCCTTTTGTTCTTCTTCTGTTATTTCAGCAAATTGATATAAACTATCATTAGGATATTGATTTAACTTGTTATATAATTTGCCAAGAGTTTCCTGTTCACTCTTTGAAAGATTACCTAATTGTTCACCGGTATTTATTCCAAGATAAAGTCCATTCATCACATCTCCTAATTCAGTTGTTACTAAGTTAGGTTCAGACCATTGATCATTCATTTGATTAGCTATTAAGCCCTCTAATTCTACTAAATTTTGTTGAACCTCAGTAACAAGAACTTGCTCCTTAGCGAAGTTCATTTTTATATTCCCCCAGACAATGAGAGCCATAAAAATTATATTTAAGCCTATTGAAATCCTAAATAGTAACCTTTTCTTTTTACTCAATTTTAATCCCCCTGACACAAATAATTTTACCATAAGTAACCATTATTTTTATTATGTACTTTTATCTGATTAGGTCAGAATTTGTTATATCCGATCACTAAAAAACACACCAACGGTTATGTTAATTGGTGTGTTAAAGTATGATTTATTATTTTTATGGTTCATTGCTCGCTCTTTTCCGTTCCTTCCTTTCAAATTTTACGCACCTAGATTCGTAACTTTAGCTGATACTTTTCTTCTATTTAACACCTGGCGAATATTAGAGAATGTGAAGATCGCCAGTGCTGTCCAAATGCATGTAAATGTAACGATATGATCTTTTGTAAAGAGTTCTCCATACATCAGTACTCCAATTAGCAAGCTAATAGAGGGGGCAATATATTGTAAGAAGCCAATCATGTAAAGTGGAATCTTTTGAGCTCCTATCCCAAACCATAGAAGTGGCAAGGCTGTAGCAATACCAGAACCTAGTAATAGTAAATCCTGTTGGATGGTCCCAGCCGAGAAGCTATGTTGACCGTTCACACCTAAATAGGCTAAAAACAATAAAGCAAAAGGTAACACAAATAGGGTCTCTAGTAGCAAGCCTAGAATTGAATCCACCTTGATAAGCTTTTTAGACAATCCATAAAACCCGAATGAGAAGGCTAAGACAAGTGCAACCCATGGAAGCTTTCCAAGCGAGACTGTCATATAAATCACACCAATTGTGGCCAAAGCAAAAGAAACTACCTGCCATTTATTCATCTTTTCACGTAATACGAAAACCCCTAACAAAACAGCGACAAGCGGATTAATATAATAGCCCAAGCTCGCCTCGACAATATGGTTTGTATTCACAGCAAAGATATAGGTCAACCAGTTAATACTTATAAATACAGAAGCTAGTAAGAGCCCAAACCAAGTTTTCTTTTTACTCATTTGTACCTGAAAGAAGTTCTTTAAGAGCTTTCTTTTCATAAAGAAAACAATGATCAACACGAATATAAAGGACCAAATCACACGATGAGCTAAAATCTCAAGTGCTGGAACTTGATTTAAAAACTTCCAGTAGATCGGTAAAACACCCCATAGTACATAGGCCGCTGCCGTAAATGATATACCAATTGCATTTTCACGTTCCATCCTTTTAGCTCCAGTCCGTTTTAAAAGTTCTTTAACTTCAAATAAATATAAGTAATTATAACAGGTTTCGTTATTGGGTGGGATAACTTTAGATTAAGGAATCAAGATTGATTTATATACTGAATCATCCATATACATACATTTCTTGCTAGTTAATAGCTAACAATAGAAGTATATATTCTAATATGAGGTGAAACCCGTGAATCAGGTATTAAAAATCATTCTGATTTCATCCATTGCTATGGATTTAATAGCTGCTGTCTATTTCTTTACCATTATTGATGAAATTGGATTTGGAATTTATTTAACCATTGTTCTCATTCTAGCCAGCATGACAGGACTGATTGGGGTGTATTACCTTATCTATAAAAATAAAAATAGAAGAAAAGTGTAAAGCCTTATCAGTTTCAAAAATTCTTCCAATTAGATACAAAAGAGGTTGGGACATAACCTAATACCTCAGTCTCAAAGACGAATAATCTCAAAATTAGTCTACCTATCATAATACTGTTTTCGTTTTTTTATACTTATTAACTAGTTAAGCTGGAAAAACAGGGTTGTTCCATTGCGCTGCAGCCGCTCGCTTTCCGCGGGGAGGAATCTGAGCCTCCTCATAGAAAAGTGGAAGTGCCCGGTTAGCTCCGACAAGCAAATGTTCCTACATCAAGAAAAGGGTGCTCTTTCCCATTTCTTGATGTAGGGTTATTTGACCTCGAGGAGCTGGGCACTGCAACTAGACAAGCTACGCCTGCGGGGTCTCAGCATTTCCTCTATCTCCCGCAGGAGTCGAGCGTCTTCCGCTCCATTCCACAAGTTTTAAAAAATAGAATGCAATTATAAACAAATCAATAAAAGAAAAATAAAAATAAAAAGACCCGAATTAGCAGGTGAAAGATACATCAACATATCACCTAATTGTTCGGGTTTTTCACTAACTGAAATACTTATGTCCCAGCCTCTTCTCCGGTTATTTAAATCAAAAAGCCTTACTCAATATAGAAACCAATCTTCCCTAATTGAGCAGCAGTTTCCATAAGATTGAATCCTTGATTGAATTGACTCAAAGGGTACATCTGATCAACAACTGGCTTAATCTTATGTTCTGTTATAAATTGAAGCATCTCTTTGTATTCTTCTGCGCTTCCCATGGTCGAACCTAAAAGATTTAATTGTCCATAGAAAAAACTGCGGATATTAATTTGAACGTCATCTCCTGCAGAAGCACCGAACGTCACTAACGTACCTCCTGGACGAAGCTGGTCAAGAGATTTATTGAAGGTAGCTGCTCCCACCGATTCTATGACGAGATCCATTTTCTCTCCGTTAAGAGCTGTATTCCAATCATCATTACTATTAATTGCCTTGTCAGCACCCAGTTCAAGTGCCTTTTTACACTTTTCCTCTGAACGAGAAGTAACATATACGGTTGCTCCTACTGCTTTTGCATATTGTAATAGAAACGTAGCAACCCCACTGCCAATCCCTGGAATCAGAACCTTCATCCCCGATTTGATACGGCCTCTAGTAAACAATGCCCGATATGCTGTAAGTGCTGCAAGTGATAAAACACCCGCTTCTTCCCAAGTTAAATAGTCAGGCTTTAGCTCTATATTTTCGGCAGGAAGCACGACGTATTCACCAAACGTTCCATGAAAAGGAAGACCGACAATTTCAAATCCTGGAGGAGGTGCATCACTTTTGTCTTTCCATCCAAGACCTGGATTGATGACCACTTCAGCTCCGACCTTTACATTAGTTACACCATCTCCAATGGCATCCACGACTCCAGCTCCATCAGAACCAATAATAAGTGGTGGATCAGTCGGTTGATGGCGGTTTAGGACAAATAGATCGCGGTGATTAAGCCCTGCCGTTTTTACCTTTACCCGTACCTCTCCTGCTTTAGGTTGCACCTCTTGAAACTCACGATATGCTAGACCTTCAAATCCTGATTTTCCTTCATGAACGATTGCCTTCATATGTATCACTCCTTTTTAAAATTTATGGGACCAGTATCTCTAATCACGTGGCTTTAAAATCCTCTTAGTACTCTTACTATCTATACTATTAATTTTATCTGATTTTTCCCTCTAATTAAATTGATTTGTTTAATGATCCAGTTTTTTATCACAGGATAGAAAAGAGACCACACTAATAAAATGTGATCTTCCTATGTTAGTCTTATATATTTTCCTGCTTCAGAGCATCAATAATATTTTCTTTTTTAATTTTACTAATAGAATATAGCATGGCAGACCCGACGATGATAAATAATGAGATCACCACATACACGAAATCCATATACGGTAATTCGAATCCATATTCGAATGTTTGACGCATGGACCAGTAGATTAAATACATGATCCCTAAACTGATTGGTAATCCATAGAGCAAAGCTTTTAATCCATAAAAAACACTTTCATAATTTATCATTTTGTTAAATCCAGTAGGAGTCATCCCGACAGAACGTAGCATTGCAAATTCACGTTTTCGCAACGAGATGCTTGTTGAAATGGTGTTAAAGATATTGGCAACTGAAATTAATGAAATTAGCACAATAAACCCGTAGGTAAAAACAGACATAAACATAATTAACTGTTCATCTTCTTGTCTATTTTGTTGAACATTATAAACATGCACATTTCCGGATTTTATGTCTTCAATGGCCTCTTGAGTTCCGTTTGAATCTGAGCTATTTAAGAATAAATGGCTTTGTATTTCATTCTCCATACCCTGATCATTTATGAGGTGCATGAGCGTCTCCTCAGAAACTACGATATCTACTCCACCTATCGCAGCAGTGTTAATGCCCATAGGAGTTTTGTCTGTTAACGTGTCAATTTCAACAGTAGCAAAAATGGATTCCTTTTCTGTTTCATAATCAATTGACGTTAACTCAATCTGCTGCCCTGGTTCTGCCAGAATAGATTTAGATTCAATGATTTTACCCGTCTCACCA
Organism: Bacillus sp. AK128; assembly: GCF_053903075.1. Classification (NCBI taxonomy): domain Bacteria; kingdom Bacillati; phylum Bacillota; class Bacilli; order Caryophanales; family Bacillaceae; genus Bacillus; species Bacillus sp. AK128. The sequence continues at coordinate 4,100,878 of NZ_CP096379.1, forward strand.
TCTTGATAGGAGATATCCTCAATAATAATGCCTGCTTTATTAGTAGGGTCCAGTAACTTTTCCACATTAGCACCTACTTCCAAAGCATAATCCTTGAAGCTTTCTTCATCTAATCCATGTAATGTTACATAATAAGAATACTTTCCCTCTGTCAGCATACTAGGATCCTGATTCACTTGTTTCTGTAACCCTTGAGGAATCATGGTCTCATCAATCCAACTGTTTGTGTATACTTCTTGAACAAGGCTACTTTTTGTAACGTAGTTAACATCAATGAACTCTCTTAACTCTTCTGCCTTTCCACCCATAACATGAATATCATACTTAATATTGTCCTGTGATAAGATGAGCGATTTTTCTAGATTGGAAGTAAAGTAGGAAACTGAAAGAAATAAAATAATACTAATAACTAGTGAGAATACAGTGGCTTGATACCTACGTTTATTTCTCTTCAAGTTTTTCAAACCAATTTCTGCTTCCATTCCAAAAATTTTGCGAACCAGTTTTGATGTCTTTACAGTTTTACCTGAAAGCTTAACATCCTGTGTTTGACGAATCGCATCAATGGCCGACACCTTTGAAGCCCTTCTTGCCGGTAAATAAGTAGAGATGAAGATTGTCAAAATGGAAACCAAACAGGCAACCAATATTGAACCTGGGGTAACCACCACCTCCAGTTTTTCCGATACACCAAGAGCACCATGAATATAGGAATTAATAAACCAAAATGTAATCCCAATCCCTACTAAGCCGGAAGCAATACCAATTGGAATACTGATTCCACCAATAACTGCTCCTTCAAAGAAGACAGAGTTTCGTTTTTGTCTTTTCGTAGCTCCAACACTTGCTAGCATTCCTAAATGTCTAGATCGCTCTGAAACACTGATAGCAAATGCATTATAAATTAGTGAAACTGAACCGACAATGATCACAGTCATAATAATGCCTGCTAACGAATAAAGGGTTGTACTAAGTCCAGAATTATCCGTTACCCCATAAAAACGAAGCAGTTCATTATTAAAATTCGCCTTAGCAATATTTAATTCTGCAACTAATTCTTCTGCATTCTTAAAAAGAGACATATTTACTTTATCTAAAATTACAACAGCATCCACTTTGTCTTCTTTCGTTAGCAGTTGTTTATTAACATAACTGATGACCGTGTAACCAGGAGACCACCTTGGTTCCCAGTTAGGACGTTTCATAAACCCGACAACGGTATAAGTTTTCGTCTGATTTATTTGAAGAGTTTCATTGACTTGATCCTCTATTGTCTGAAGTGGATCCACCTGTGTTAAAGGTAAACTCTCTGACTTTAGTAAGCGGTCACCAATCTCTACTGTAAGTTGGTCACCAATCTCGAAGTCTACCTTAGCATTCTTTATGATTTCTTCCGAAAGGACTAGTTCATCACGAGACTGTGGTAAACGTCCTTCACTTATTTCTATTGGAAAGTTCTCTAAACCTTGTTCGTTATACTCCTTAATAAACAAATAGGGCTTACTATCATTTTCAGAGCCTTCTAGAGCTGCATAACCAACACTGTTTGATAGAAGTAAATGTTTAGTCGATTCATCCTCTTCAATGATTTCTAACTGATTAGGATTCACATTCTCATACTCGACATGCCACTCACCATTCATTGCAATATGCTGTCTCTTCATTAAGTCAAGGAAGGATACTCCTAGAGTAGCAACAGCTGTGATCATGGCAACTGAGATAATGACACCAATAATTGTAACTAACGTTCTACGCTTATTCTCTCGTAAATGCCTAATCGTGACCTTATTTACAATGTTCATGGACGTAACACCTCGTCCTTAGCAACCCTTCCGTCTTCTATGGCAATAATTCGATCGGCCTGTAGCGCTATTCGTTCATCATGAGTGATGACAATTAAGGTTTGGTTATACGTTTTATTAAATAGTTTTAGTAACTCCATAATTTCGCCACTATTCTTGCTATCTAGGTTACCAGTTGGTTCATCTGCAAGCATTAGTGCTGGATGACTGATTAGAGCACGCCCAATTGACACACGCTGCTGTTGACCACCGGAGAGCTGATTTGGCAAATGCTGAAGTCTATTCCCTAGACCTAGGATATCCACGACTTCTTTGAATTTCCTCTGATCCACCTTATGTTCATCCAAAAGCATCGGTAGCGTGATATTTTCTTCCACCGTTAAAATTGGAATCAGGTTATAAAACTGATAGATTAATCCAATTTGTCTTCTTCTAAAGATTGCTAACTGTGTTTCATTTAGCTTGTAGATATCTGTATCATCGACAAATACCTTTCCACTTGTGGGACGATCCACCCCACCTAATAAGTGAAGCAAGGTCGATTTTCCAGAACCAGATGGACCGATTATAGCGACAAACTCTCCTTTTTTTACAGAGAAGGATACATTATCTAGTGCCTTCACTGCTGTCTCACCTTTTCCATAGATCTTAGACAGATTTTCAATTCGTAAAATATTCAATTGAATGACCTCCGTATTTGTTACTTTAGTTCAGTATATCTGCCTAAAATGACTTTAAAGTGACTTCTAAGTGACAGTTTAGTCACTTAAAATTTTTATAAAGAGTCTATGAGTGATTGCTGCTTTTGTAAGACTGTTCTAGAATTTTATTCCTTTTAACAAGGGGATCGATTTCCACTCCAGGATACTTTGCTTTCCGCGGGGCGTGCGGTGAGCCTCCTCGGCTAGCCTGCGGGTCTCACCAAGGACAAAGCGGTTTCCTTTGTCCCTATGTCACGCTGCTCCCGTAGAAAAAGCTCTTTCCTTTTTCCTTGCAGGAGTCTCGTACCTTCCGTTCCAATCAATCGGTATAAAAACAATATTTATTTTAAACAAGGAAATCCTTCTTTATTAGAAAAAACCTTAGATCACTTGCTTATAAAACTTGATTTGAAATCTAGTTCCTTTTCCTATTTCACTTGTAACTTCAATATCGCCATTTTGTCCTTTTACGATGCTATATGCCATCGCAAGGCCGATGCCTACACTATCTTCTCCTGCATTTTCACCTTTATAAAATCGTTTGAATATGTAGGGTAGATCCTTCTTCGAAATCCCCTTTCCGTTATCAGCTATAATAATCTCTGTAAAAAGCGCATTCTCTGTATAGGAAATTGAAATTTCACCACGATCTGAAGTATGTTCCACACAATTCTTCAATAAATTAATAAGTGCTTCTGCTGTCCAATTGAGATCACCTAGAAAACTAGACTGTTGATCTCCTTTTATGACTAAAGATTGTTCTTTAATATCCATCGGGATTAAGATTGGGTCAATTGCTTTTTTGATCAGTTGGCTTACATCTACCCGGTTTTTCTTAAATTGAATAGCCCCAGCATCCATCTTTGATAACTTTAATAAAGACGTTACTAACCAATCCATTCGTTCTAGCTGAATCCCAATATTACGAGTGAACTCGGTTCTTTTAGACTCATCAAGCTTACGGTCATTCAATACGTCAGCCATTACCATCATGGAAGTTAACGGGGTTTTAATTTGATGAGAGATATCAGAAATCGCATCAGTTAGTTTTACTTGGTCCCGCTGCAGCTGTGAACGATGCTCCGTTAACATTAGGGTCACCTTATAAATATCATTTTTTAAGATACTAAGCTCACCCTCCTGATTGTCCCGAATATCGAGTGTGGAATCACCACTCGCAATCCGTCGTAAATAGCTAGAGAGCTTCTCCAATTCCTTGTAACGCCAGAACGTCTTCAACAGGTTACTTAGGATGAGCAAAGTTCCAGTAACGAGTACCAAGGTGATTCCGTAGGCTGGAAAAATCCAAGAAGCTAAGATAGCTGAACATAGTATAAGGATTTGGATGATGATGAAGACTCGAATTTCTCGATTTCTAAGCACGTTAATCCCCCACCTTGTAGCCCATCCCACGAACTGTCTTAATAATGGTTGGGTGTTGAGGATGGTCCTCAAGCTTTTCTCGTAATCTTTTAATATAAACAGTTAACGTATTATCATTAACAAAGTCCCCTGCTACATCCCAAATACGCTCTAACAACTGATTTCTCGTTAATACTTGTCCAATATGGTTCGCAAAGATAAGAAACAACCGATATTCTAATGCCGTTAAAAGTACCTCTTCACCGTTCTTATATACCTTTCCTTCTAGCGTATTAATACGAATGTTCTCAAGTTCTATGTAAGGATTGGCTTGAACTTGCTTATGATAACGACGTAATACAGACTTAATCCTTGATAGGAGTTCACGTACCCGAAATGGCTTTGTAATATAATCATCTGCTCCCATATCAAGTCCCATCACCACATTCACTTCATCATCAAGCGCGGTTAAGAAAATAACAGGAACATCACTCCGTTTTTTCACCATCTCACATAACTGATATCCGGTTCCATCAGGAAGTGACAAATCAAGTAAACATAAATCTATTTCTTTTAGCTGGCTAGTAAGAATGGCTTCTGCCTCTTTAACTGAATGTGCAACAACCGTCATAAATTCTTCGCTCTGTAAGGAGTAATCGATACCAGAAGCAATCGTTTTATCGTCCTCTACTATTAATATTTTCATAGGTACTCCTAAAAAATGTATTTTTCATCCTTATTCATATTAAGTTACGTAGACTTATTCGTCAAAGCTTAAAGAAGGTAACCGACATCTCGTAAATTAATCAAATCTACTCGTTTCAAAGCCCTCGATTATATCTTCTAGCTCCGTCAAAAAGGTGATATATACTGGACCTGGTATTCGTTCAGTAAACTTCTTTATAACGGGTAATTCCTCTGCTTCTTCTACAGCTTCAGGCTTTTCTTCGAGAGTGTTCCACCATACTTTCAATTCGTTAATGAATTCATAAAAATATCGTTCGAATCTCTCTGCCCATTCCGCACCTTCGTCACCCTCTGTCTTCTGCATCATAGACCAAGCTTCAAGAGCCGTTTCAAAGTATTCATTTAGCTTTTCCATTGTCTTCACTCCTTATAGGTTAAAGGCTATCTTCGTATAATTTGTTGCTTTATAAAAAGGCTGTGTTAAACTTTTGTGTTGATTTTCGTTACAGGACACTCGCTTTCCGCGGGGCGGGCGGTGAGCCTCCTCAGCTACGCTTCCGGGGTCTCACCTGACCCGCTACTCCCACAGGAGTCTCGCGTCCTTCCACTTCAATCAACTCTGCTAATAATCAGCACTCTACTTTAACAGAACCAATACAAAACGATTCGTTTGATTTCACATTAGCATCTAGATTAGCTTTTCAGCAAATACTAGAAGGAATTTTTTTATATCTAGATAGCTCAAAATAAAAAAACACTCACAACTGTTGAATAACAAGATTGTGAGTGTATGGTCCTTATATTATAGGTAATAATCTTCCGATAGTTTTGGCGAGTAGTACAGAAACCTTCTTACTCAGATTCCTCACTTGTCACCGTCCATTTTTCTCTCCACTGGAGCCGTTCCTTTTCTTCTATCTGTTTTTCAAGTAAATCATCCCAGCGTCCGATCCATGTATTCCAGACGCGCGCGTAGTATGTGTCTTGTTCTTTGTTATATAGTTGAAATTCTAAGCATGGAACAAGTTCAATCTTCTGTTCACCGAAGCTACATACTTCCGCCACTTCAAGTTGAAAGCCTTCTTCATCTACACTATTCTCTGTCTCGTTAAGGAATCGCAACATCTGCTCCTCACTAACCTGCCCATCGTTTGCATATCGATAATTTAGTAATTTCTCATTTGTTTGAGGTAGGGAATCAGTCAATACTGGCCAAACCTCAGAATGAACCGGACTATATGAGATCGCGGTTGATTCTTCTTCCATTTCCTCTATGAAAATTCCTGTTTGCAGCTGATTCTGTCCTTTAGACGTTAGCTGATACACTTCTCTTTCCAATCGGACCAAACCCATTCGTTGCATTTTTTGAAGTAAGTCTTCAATAAATAGTTCCTCTACTAAAAGCAGTTCGGAAAAATTGGCTGCTCGCCGGATATCAGTTTGCTCGAATGTAAGTAGCATCATTTTCATAAGAATGTCCATTTTAGAACGCTTAACCCGTTTAAAGACTACATGGTAGGTGATTACCGGTAGTTGCCATCTATGCAAATCTTTAATTTCAACTGTTTTATTTGCGAGTAGGCTGGACCGTAATTCCTTCATTAATTTATCCATGCATATGAACCTCCTCAAGTGTCCGTAGCCCCTGTTGGTTTTTCGCAGCCTCTAATACGTTCTTATACATAAGTCTAGTTTCCTTATTTTTGGTTCGCTCCGTAAACATCTTTGTACTACCGATTAAGACAAGTAGCTCTCTCGCTCTCGACAAGGCAACATTTAGTCGGCGATAGTCTTTAGCGAACCCGATATCATCCTTTTGATTATCATGATTACGTACCATACTAACTAGAATCACATCCATTTCCATACCTTGAAAACGGTCCACTGTTCCTGTACGAATCATTAGATGAGGGAGATGGAGTTCCTGATGAATCAAGCGGTCAATCCTTTTCACTTGTTCCCCGTAAAAACTAATAACCCCAATGCTTTTTTTCTCATCGACTGTCATTCTACTTTCAAGCTTTGCCTGAGCTACTGCTTCATTTAACTCCTTCAGCATTTCAGCAATCTTATTTAATTCAGCTGGGTTAAACAAGCTCTTGCCGTTCTTCATTCTTTCTTCAAAGAATGAAGACTCATTTGGCATATCTAGCCATAGCAAATGATTATTCCGCTGGATCATTCGTGATTCAAGGAAATGGTCTCTCATCGAATCGGAGTCAGTCAAACCACAATGCAGTTTCTCATTTTCTTGATTATAGAACTGAGTAATTGTAGCCATGATGTTTTCATGCATCCGATATTGAATCGCAAGCATCGTTTTATTGCTTTTCGGTAGGTTTTTAAACAACCGCTCAAATAATGATTCTCGTAAAAGCTTGTTTAATTCAGCTTTGCCTTCAAAATCATCACTTTCATCTGCCATTTCTTGTAGCGTCTCTTCTAATGTATCGTCGCCTAATAGAGGTGGAAGCTGATGATGGTCTCCTACCAAGATGATTTTCTTCCCTTTTAACATAGGTAAAAGTAGCTCTGGTGGCGTAGCCTTTGATACTTCATCAATAATGACAACATCAAAAACAGGATAGCTTTCGATGAAGTCCTTTCTGGCTGAGGCCACACAAGTCGTACCAATTACATTCGAATGCTTTACATAGAGCTTTCTAATTTCATTTAAGTCATGATCGTTTGCTTCTTCTAGCAGAGATCTCCACATACCTTGAATCGATTGAAATAATGGTAGCTTCTGCTTTTCCTGTTTTAAGGACTCTCTATTGAAAGAAACACTTGCTAACTTCTTTAATGTTTCTTCATGCTCCTGTTCCGGCTCTGTTGAGATTATTTCGTTTAGGAGTGCCAGCTCGTTTTCCATTTCCTGAATCTCATTTTTCATTTGAGAAAGTCGCTCTTTTGTATCTGAAACCTTCTGCGTTACCTCTTCCAACAGAATGGTCTCTTTCCCAAGCTTATCCCGATTCATTTCAACTTGTAGCATGGCTTGTTTATAAGTATTTATCCTTTTCTGTAATTCAAGAGCTTTTGCTTCCTTTTCATGAAGTAACTCTTTTGCTTGTGGAATGACCTTTGTTGTTTCGATCATTTGCTTGTACTTATCTTGAAGAGAAGAAGTTATGGAACTAAGTTCCTGCATTTCCCGCTTCCATTTTTGCTGCATGTATTTATTTTCATCCTGTCTAGGCTGAAGCTGCTCCATCAGTTCCTGTTTCAGAAGTCCCATCGCCTCTTGTGCTCTGTTTATACAGGTTTGATACGGCTTTAAGCGTTCTACCTTTTTCCATAGAAAGTGTTGTCGACCATACAATCCTTCAAGATAGGACACTAGAAGCTGCGCAGAAATCCTCCCGCTACTCTTTAATTCAGTTCTTAGCTTATCTAGAAATCGATCAATTTCGTCAGCTGTAGTAGCTAGGGGCTTTAATTTCTGCATGCGTTGCTGGACCTGTTTACCAGGCACGTTCAGCCTCTCTAACAGCTGTTCAACATAAGTGATCGCACGGGTTAGCTTATCACTATATTCCTTTAGCTTAGTCAGTTGGCTAATTTCACCACGTAGTCCATCGAGCTCTTCAATTAAATCCTGAACCTTAAAAGAACGGTCCATATTTTGTTCTAAAATCATCCACTTTAAGCTATCTACTTTTTTGGAATCTCTAATTCTATCCTTTAGAGCATCTAGTTGCTTTAATACTTCTTCTGATTTTTCACATTCAGCAGAAAGTTGCTCTACCATTTTCGTTTGTTCTGACATTTTTTCTTCAATGTCCTGAATTTCAATACTACTCTTTAAGCTCAGTATCTCTTGCTTGGTTATATCCCACTCTTTTTGAAGGAGGTCGCTGTCAGGTTCCACAGCAAGGTATGCTTCATCCTTTTCAATAGATACAATCAATGAACGGAGGGTCTGCTCAGCCTCCAGCACATTTCGTTGTGCTAGTTGATGCTCCTGTTCAGTCGCAAGCTTTTCTGTTTTTTTATGTTCAACACTTGATTGAATGACACTAAATTTTTCTTCTGCTTTCTTTTTTGCTTCAATCTCTGCTTCTAATCGAACAAGAAGTTTCTGCAGTACATCGTACTCTTGTTCATTAGCAGCCCATTCCGATTCTACTTCGGCTTCACGTTTCTTACGCGTTTCAAATTGACTAGAAACCTCCTGTAACGTATGATCCTTCCAATACTGTCCTACATTTTCTTCAATGAACTTTTTTCCTTCTTCTTCTATACTTTCCGTTCTCCCCACTCGAAGAATACGGATGTCCTTATTTGCTAGCAATCTACCAAGGGCATTATCAACCGCTAAGTTTGACTGTGAAGCAACCAGTGTCCGCAGCCCAGCTTTTGCATTCTGCAAACAAATCTCGGATATTACAGTTGTCTTGCCTGTACCAGGTGGGCCTTGAATCACATATATGTCCTCAGAAGACATCGCTCCTATTACAGCTTCCTGCTGGAACTCATTTAATCGATTGTGAAATTGTATGTTAGCTAGCCTTTTCGGCGTTTTGACTGGTGGCTTATTTTCAAATAAAAGACGTTCGAGCTCTGGATTTGCTGCCATTCCTTTTTCTAATTGCTTGAATCCTTGCCTTAATCTCTTTACCTGACTCAATGTAGCAAAATTACTAAAGATGACTTCCTTTGGGTAGACATCAAGCTTCTGCTGACGTGCCTGCTTCTCCATATAAGCGTTTAATTCAACTTCAACAAAGCCTTCATTCCGGTTCGCCTTCAGCACCTTACCGATATCTTGGTCAATCCCCTTGAGTTTGACACTTAAATCTTTCAATAGCTTCCATTCTGTATCCTTTAACTGACACCCGGTAATCTTTACTCTACTGAAATCATCATTAAAAATCAGCCTTGAATAACGCGAGGTCATATCAGGAATATCAGCTGTCCGCTCCTGGATTTTTAAGTAGCCTTCCCAGCTCGCGATTCTCTTTTTCACATACATGGAGCTTTCTTGTGCCACTCGCATGTTGTTAATCAAGTCCACCAAATCAAGTAAGACACGCTCACTACTCTGCATATTTAAATCAAACGTCAACTCTGCAGGCTGACGCCAATTAGACTGCAAGGATAAATGTCCCGGTCTTACCGTTACATTCGTGACAATCAGTCGATTCTGCTCAACCACACAATGTAGAACTACCACCGATCCCTTGCATTTTTCAGCAACACGGACATTTTTCTCATTATCAATTAATAAGGCTACCGAAAGGATTCGATCGGCCTCCATTGGGTACTTCTCTATAAAGACGTGAAACGATTTCTCCAATAAAAAAAACGATCGCTCATCCAACCCGAGCTCCCGCATTTTTTCCTTTGCCTTAGTGGTCAAAGTGATCGGACAACGATATGTTTTATTTTGGTTCTTCATCATGTGTTCACCTACTTCTATTTAAGACAAAAACGTTTTGAATGCCTATTAACTCTATCATATAGTTACTCTATTAATCTTTGAATATCAAGTTATAAAATTGTTTTATAACTGATTATAGCATAATGTTAGGACCCATAGGGACGGTTCTATTGCTTCCAATTTTAGCATGACAACCAATTATTTAGCAGAATGTTTTTTCAAATCGTTACTGGTTCCGTTTTGAATTTAGGAAGAGATTTGATAGACTAAAATAGTGGACATTAATTTATATAGTAGGTGTATATTATGCTAACCAAACAAGAAATCCGTGAAGAGAAGTGGACTTATTTAAGTGAACATAAATTAGGGAGATTTCCATTCCCCTTACAAAATCGAATCCCAAATTTTAAAGGGGCAGAAAAGGCAGCACATTTTGTTACGACTATGCCTGAATACCAGAATGCGAAAGTAATTAAGGTGAACCCTGATTCTCCCCAACTACCAATTCGAGCTCAAATATTGATGGATGGAAAGATACTTCTTGTTCCCACTCCAAGACTAAAAGCAGGTTTTATAATGGTGAAGCCCGAATGGGTTCCAAAAGGCGAAGAACGAAGAGCGGCAAGTCTCTCTCACATTAAATCGTATGGCAAGGAAATTCCTCTTAGGGAGATACCAAGAATTGATTTATTTTTTACTGGATCCGTGGCATTACATAGGGACGGCAGAAGAGTAGGCAAAGGGGAAGGATACTCAGACCGGGAATATGCCATAATGAGGGAACTCGGAAATCCAGATGTTCCAATCATCGGCACCATCCATAGCGCGCAGTTAACTGAACACGATATACCACGAGATACTTATGATTTAACCGTCGATTATATTGCAACTGAAACTGAATTAATCAAGACGAATTCCCCATATAAAAAGCCAAGCGGAATCCACTGGGAGCTTGTCACCGAACAGGAACTAGAAGAAATGCCAGTCTTAAGAGAAATTCGGGACATTACGAGAAAAGAATAAGAGTAAACCCGTAGAATTTTTGCCTTGTGATTTCTACGGGTTCTTTATTAGTTCTAGGAAACTTTTAAACGTAAAATGTAGACTTAGATTGAGGAGTGTTTAGAATTCTTGAGGATTTACTTTATTGCCTATCGTTTAAAATCTCTAATACATTTTGATGCTGCTTTTGTATCATAGAAACATGTTTGATCTCACTGCTTAATTCTACCTTTGTATCGTCTATTTTCTTCATCAGACTACCATAATAAAACCCAATTTCTTTTCTCATTTCTGCTTGTTCTTCTTTTAATCCCAGTTGACCTTCTGTTAATCCTTGAATATCTTGTCTAAATCCTGCTTGTTCTCCTTTTAATTCAAGTTGACCTTCTGTTAATCCTTGAATATCTTGTCTCATTCCTGCTTGTTCTTTTTTAAATTCAAGTTGACCTTCTGTTAATCCTTGAATATCTTGTCTCATTCCTGCTTGTTCTTTTTTAAATTCAAGTTGACCTTCTGTTAATCCTTGAATATCTTGTCTCATTTCTAGCTGACTAGTTTTAACTAATGTTAATTCATTTAGTATTTGCTGCAGAATTCCCTCCATATTTTTCACCTCCCTTGTTCTTATTGAGACGATTATACTTCAACCTATTGTTTTTTACCACTATTAGAAAAGTAAAAAAACATATCCATAAGAAGATAAGCTTATAATCAGAAAAACCCGAAACTAATATATAGCTACGGGTTCATAAAACTATTGTAAAGGATCTTTGTCCTGAACATCTTCTACTTGCTGAAAAAGGTTTTGGTTGGAGTTGGAGTTACTAGGTTGCGTTTGGTTCATAGTTGGAGAGCCTACTTTACTACCAATCATCTCGATTGCCTTTTTTAAATCTTCAATATCCTTCTTAGTTGCAAAGGTATTCTCAGTACTCATTTCAATTCCCAGATCACCACTTACCTCTAAAGTTGCCGACTTAAGCTTCGTCATATCATTAATCTGTTTAATACGTAACTTCATCTTTAATTCATCTTCCGTTATTCTTGCCTTTTTCAGATTGCCCTGTAATACATGCCCTTCACTTACAAGCACAATTGGTTCACCCATTATGTACTTCTTTATATTTGGTACATATATCTGTAACAAAGAAACTAAAATAACTCCGGCAACAATTAGAGCCCCATGATACACACTTATCCATGAATCCTCAGATTTTAGCGGATGAACCAAAACTGTTCCAATCCCAATCATTATAACTACTTCACCCGGTGTCGCTTGTGATAGGGTACGTTTACCTGCAAGTCTTAATAATAAAAGTGTTGCAACTAAATATATAATTGCCTGTATCCATGCTGGCATCACAAAACCTCCTCTATTATAGCTTCTGTAATAATCTATAAAATATGAGGGGGTTTGTTTTGTACCCCTATGGCAGTAATTATCATTTCCTGCTTTTGTGATCTAGATCTACTATTAACCGGTTCTAATTTAAACAAACATAACTTTTTCTCACTTTTTAGGCTATATCTTTGAGTTCCATTTAAAAAACGTTATTCCGAAATGAACAATTACTATCGTTACTACTGATCCCTTAAGAAATAACCATTCAAATTCTTCGGTTATGTATCCCATCAGGAAAAACACGATGATAGTAGCGATAAGAGAATAAAACAATTTCTTAACTTCCATTTAAAAAAGTGCCTCCTCTTTATCCTCAGTTTGGGAATTCTCTAATACTAGAAAAACCCTTCATTGGGACGAAGAAGGGTCTTTCTGAATTAATTCTCAATCTCCCGTTTATTAAAACAAATAAACCCTATAACTGTTAAACCTATGCCTACCGAACATAATAGTACTAATGGCAAGAATGAGAAATCCTCAATTGGTGTTTGTGGAACGTGTCCATATGGAGAAATGTTACCAACCCAATCTGGGAATTGAAATAACCCCCCTAAGTACAATACGAGAAAGGAGTAAAGAACATAAAGCCAGATGAAGCTGGTAACCTTCGGAGAAATACCTATCAAAAACACTGCTAAACTAATCATAACAAATGTGGCTGGGTAATAGGATAGTGCTGCGATAAATATCGTATCAAAGGACAATCCTCCCGCAACCACTGTAGTTCCCACTGACCATAGACCAAATGCAGCAAGTAAAATCATAATCAAACCATTTATAATTGAAATGATGAAATAACTTCCTAATAGTCTAGTTCGAGATACAGATTTACTCAATAAGTGAACAATACGATCCTTTTTTTCCTCACTTTTCAGCTTATTCATAGCCATAACCGGAGGAATGGTTGCTAATAAGGAAATAACAATCATTAACATCGGAATAAACTGTTCTAACAAGGTTACTCCTTCAACTGGCGGAAGCAACTGCTTCATTGCTTCATTATCAGAAAAAAAGGTTTCTAGGTCACCTAAAACAGAACCATAGGATGCACCTAATACAAACATGCCGATCGCCCATGATATCATCCCTGTTCTCTGTAATCTCAACGCAAGACCGATTGGACTCTTTAAAAAAGAAGAAGCGTATTTTTTCCCGGGCTTGGAAGGTAAAAAACCTCGACCCATATCCCGAATTGCATTCAAATAATTTGCTATGATGTAAAGAACTAAAGATGTCCCTATTAATAATAAAATAGGCCACCAATTATTCTTATCATAAACTTCCGCTTTCGTCACCCATGCGAGGGGGGAAATCCAAGATAGCGTTTCATTACTAACATCAGTAATAGCTCGGAACAAATATGCAATTAACAGTACAGAGATAGAATAACCGATGGTCCCTCGTGAACTTTCACTTAATTGTGCAAATACAGCAGTTACTCCTGCAAAAAACAAACCAGTGGCACCTAAGGCTACACCATACAATAATGAACCTTCCAAATCCATACTCTCAATTCCAAGGGCATAAAGACCAAAACCAGTGATTAATGCCAAACCAACATACGTAATCGTTATAATTAGTAACGATGCATTTAAATATGAAAGCCTTCCTGTTGGAAATGAACGAATCATTTCCAATCGACCTTCCTCTTCATCAGCTCTGGTTTGCCTTGTAACTAGGAGGATACTCATTAAACCCACCACGGCTGCAGTCATCAGAAGCATTTGATGAGCTGTCATAACACCAATCGTATAATTACTTAAATTAGCTGGACCAGTCATGGCTGTCATCGCTGGATTAGCCATCGTCTGCGCCATAACCTCTCTCTCCTGCTGTGAATTATATAAACCAGTAAATGATACTGGCACTACTAATGTAAAAAATGTAAGGGAGACCAACCAAATAAGAATACGGAATCTATTGAGACGAAAAATAAAGCGAGAAAGGAATCCCATTTGAGCAACTAGATTGCTATTCATCACTCTTCCCCTCCTACTCCCTTATCGACTGCCCCTTCATAATGACGCATAAATAAATCCTCTAACGTTGGTGGCGCACTCTCTAGTCTAATGATTCCAAATTGACTAATATGCTTGATGACAGTATCCATACTCTCACCATCGACCTGAAATCTATAACTGAGTTTACTTTCCTCTAACTCATGAACGCCCTCCACCTCACCTAAACCTGTAATTGGCTTTGTGGCTTTAACAAACATTTGTGTACGTGTTAAATGACGTAAATCACTTAGAGTTCCTGTCTCAATAATTTTACCTTGACGTATAATAGTGACACGATCACACAGCTTTTCTACTTCTGATAAGATGTGACTAGATAGCAAGACACTCTTTCCTTGATTCTTTACATTCAACACACATTCCTGGAACACCTTTTCCATCAAAGGATCAAGTCCAGAAGTAGGTTCATCTAAAATAAATAAATCTGCTTCAGTTGCAAATGCAGCAACCAACGCAACCTTTTGACGATTACCTTTAGAATACGTTCTACACTTTTTGGAAGGATCTAAATCAAACCTCTTAATTAACTCATCCCGTTTAACTTTGTTTACGTTACCATTAAATTTTAAAAATAGATCAATAACTTCTCCACCAGTTAAATTTGGCCATAAATTAACATCACCAGGTACATAAGCAATCCGCTTATGAATATCCACAGCATCCTTCCAAGCATCTTTGTTAAACACTTGAACATCTCCAGAAGTTGCATTTAATATCCCTAGTAACACTCGAATCGTCGTCGACTTACCAGCACCATTTGGTCCTATAAAACCGAGTACTTCACCTCTATTCACCTCAAAATTGACGCCATCCAAAGCAGTAAACTTCCCGAATTTCTTTGTTAAATTGGTAACTTTTAATATACTCATAAACGCTTATTCCTCCCCTTTGTAGAAACAACGCTTTAATATCGATGAATAGCTCTCCCATTCATTGATGATGTCCAGCCCAATAGTATCAAAAGAACTTAAATTTTTCGTTTGAATTTCTGCAAAACCACCCATCGTCCAATTTAGAATCTGAAATGCCTTTTCAGGATCAATATCTTCTCGAAACTTTGACCAGTCTAGATTTTCATAAATACGCTTCAAGCCATCCTCTAAATTACCACCCATAATTCGTTCAACCTCAGATTTAACTTCCGTTGACTGTTCTTCTTGTATTGATTTTAGAAAATCAAATACTAAGGGATACTTCTGCTGAATCCCTAACTTAATAAATCCAATCTGACTAATACGCTTAAATAGATCCCTTTCATTCATGTCAACTTCATCATAAATGACCTCAAGAACCTTAAGTGAATAATCAATCAAATAGAGATACAAATCCTTTTTATTATTAAAATAGTTGAATAATGAACCCTTGGATATTTGTGCTTCTTTAACTATTTCATTTGTTGACGCCTTATCATATCCACTCTGGACGAATTGTTCCATTGCCGCATTAATGATACGTTCTCTTTTATCATTTTTTAAACTGAGAAAATTTGTATTAATAACCTTTCAGTCCTTTCAAATATATGACCAATTTGGTCATTTAGAATATAACACAATTGACCACATTGGTCAATTTATACTCTTCTACAAAATTTTTAATTTACTTGTTGGAAAATGAGTTAGTTCGAAAAGGACCATGTTAAATAAGTGAAAATTATAATTCGAACTGATTAACAACCTTATTTCTTTCACCCAAAACAAAAAAACCCTGAAAATGCTTGTTTTAGCATTTTCAGGGTTTTTTGAACCTTACATTAGATACCGGTGGCCGGGGTCGAACCGGCACTCCAGAGGAACACGATTTTGAGTCGTGCGCGTCTGCCAATTCCGCCACACCGGCAAGTGTAATAATTCTTGCAGACATCCATTAATATATCATGTGAATAGTGGCTTGGTCAATCATGAAAAGGTATTCAATAATCAACACTTGTTTTATAAAATAAAAAAACCAATCCTACATGGTATTGGGATCGTCGCTTATTTAAAGGAATATGGAGGCGGCAACCGGATTCGAACCGGTGGTAAAGGTTTTGCAGACCTCTGCCTTACCACTTGGCTATGCCGCCGTTGGAGCGGAAGACGGGATTCGAACCCGCGACCCCCACCTTGGCAAGGTGGTGTTCTACCACTGAACTACTTCCGCATGATCAATGGATACTTATATATATGCAAAAAGCTTGGCAATATTGACAATTAAACACAAAAATGGGGCGACCGAAGGGAATCGAACCCTCGAATGTCGGAACCACAATCCGATGCGTTAACCACTTCGCCACGATCGCCACTATATTAAATGTTCTATTGGCAGGGGTAGCAGGAATCGAACCCACACCAAAGGTTTTGGAGACCTTCGTTCTACCTTTAAACTATACCCCTATAGTAATAATAAATAAATGGTGGAGGGGGACGGATTCGAACCGCCGAACCCGGAGGGAGCGGATTTACAGTCCGCCGCGTTTAGCCACTTCGCTACCCCTCCATTTATTTAATTACATGATAAAATAAAAAATGGTGGCTCGGGACGGAATCGAACCGCCGACACAAGGATTTTCAGTCCTTTGCTCTACCGACTGAGCTACCGAGCCAAATATAGATAATAAATTGTTATAGTTAATCTTCTACAATTGGGCAAAGCTTCGTCCCAATCTCAGGTAGATAATTCAAGTAGCATCTCGATTGGTACGCTGATGATCTTTCTAGGAAGATTATTCGAACGTGCTCTACCGACTGAGCTACCGAGCCAGATTAAAACTCATAAAAAAATGGCGGTCCCGACGGGAATCGAACCCGCGATCTCCTGCGTGACAGGCAGGCATGTTAACCGCTACACCACGGGACCACTTGGTTGCGGGGGCAGGATTTGAACCTACGACCTTCGGGTTATGAGCCCGACGAGCTACCAGACTGCTCCACCCCGCGATAATATAAATATTACATTAAACTGAATGCATCTCACTTTTGCTATCACGACCATCTCGATTTTTCTTAAGATGATAAATCAAGAAGTCAAAATCGATATGCTGATGAATTCTCAACGATGGTAATTCCACCGTGCTCCACCCAGCGATAATATAAAAGTAAATCTATTTATGGATAGATATTTTCACTGACGTGAAAAATCTATGGTGGAGGATGACGGGATCGAACCGCCGACCCCCTGCTTGTAAGGCAGGTGCTCTCCCAGCTGAGCTAATCCTCCATATTAATGGCAAGTTATTTTCACTAGCGTGAAAAAACTTTGGTGACCCATACGGGATTCGAACCCGTGTTACCGCCGTGAAAGGGCGGTGTCTTAACCGCTTGACCAATGGGCCATATATAAATCCTCGTGGTTGTTGTGGCGGAGAGCGAGGGATTCGAACCCTCGAGACAGTGTTAACCGCCTACACGATTTCCAATCGTGCTCCTTCGACCACTCGGACAGCTCTCCAAGTTGGCTCCACCAGTAGGATTCGAACCTACGACCCTTCGGTTAACAGCCGAATGCTCTACCGCTGAGCTATGGTGGAACAATTGCAAGTTTTGTAACGCATTAAGCTATCATTGGTACGAACATCCCGATCTCAGAAAGATTATTCAAGATGTATCTCAATCGGTACGCTGAAGCTTATTCGATGAAGCATACTCGGTCGTGCTCTACCGCTGAGCTATGGTGGAAAAATTTAAAACAGCCTGGCAACGTCCTACTCTCACAGGGGCAATGCCCCAACTACCATCGGCGCTGAAGAGCTTAACTTCCGTGTTCGGAATGGGAACGGGTGTGGCCTCTTCGCCATCATTACCAGACTATTTTTTGTCACTAATTAGTAGCGACCTTTTTAATTATACTCATTTTACTGAGAATTTCAAGAGGAATTTTTTGTTCCCTCAAAACTAGATAATATCGTATGCAAGAATATCGTTTTAAATATGGTTAAGTCCTCGACCTATTAGTATCTGTCAGCTCCACGTGTCGCCACGCTTCCACCTCAGACCTATCAACCTGATCGTCTTTCAGGGGTCTTACTTCAAAGAATGGGAAATCTCATCTTGAGGGGGGCTTCATGCTTAGATGCTTTCAGCACTTATCCCGTCCACACATAGCTACCCAGCGATGCCCTTGGCAGAACAACTGGTACACCAGCGGTGTGTCCATCCCGGTCCTCTCGTACTAAGGACAGCTCCTCTCAAATTTCCTACGCCCACGACGGATAGGGACCGAACTGTCTCACGACGTTCTGAACCCAGCTCGCGTACCGCTTTAATGGGCGAACAGCCCAACCCTTGGGACCGACTACAGCCCCAGGATGCGATGAGCCGACATCGAGGTGCCAAACCTCCCCGTCGATGTGGACTCTTGGGGGAGATAAGCCTGTTATCCCCGGGGTAGCTTTTATCCGTTGAGCGATGGCCCTTCCATGCGGAACCACCGGATCACTAAGCCCGACTTTCGTCCCTGCTCGACTTGTAGGTCTCGCAGTCAAGCTCCCTTGTGCCTTTACACTCTACGAATGATTTCCAACCATTCTGAGGGAACCTTTGGGCGCCTCCGTTACATTTTAGGAGGCGACCGCCCCAGTCAAACTGCCCACCTGACACTGTCTCCCAGCTCGATCAGAGCTGCGGGTTAGAATTTCAATACAGCCAGGGTAGTATCCCACCGACGCCTCCACCGAAGCTGGCGCTCCGGCTTCTCAGGCTCCTACCTATCCTGTACAAGCTGTACCAAAATTCAATATCAGGCTACAGTAAAGCTCCACGGGGTCTTTCCGTCCTGTCGCGGGTAACCTGCATCTTCACAGGTACTATAATTTCACCGAGTCTCTCGTTGAGACAGTGCCCAAATCGTTACACCTTTCGTGCGGGTCAGAACTTACCTGACAAGGAATTTCGCTACCTTAGGACCGTTATAGTTACGGCCGCCGTTTACTGGGGCTTCAATTCAAAGCTTCGCTTGCGCTAACCTCTCCTCTTAACCTTCCAGCACCGGGCAGGTGTCAGCCCCTATACTTCGCCTTGCGGCTTCGCAGAGACCTGTGTTTTTGCTAAACAGTCGCTTGGGCCTTTTCACTGCGGCTCTCTCGGGCTTTCACCCTACCAGAGCACCCCTTCTCCCGAAGTTACGGGGTCATTTTGCCGAGTTCCTTAACGAGAGTTCTCTCGATCACCTTAGGATTCTCTCCTCGCCTACCTGTGTCGGTTTGCGGTACAGGCACCTCTCACCTCGCTAGAGGCTTTTCTTGGCAGTGTGGAATCAAGAACTTCGGTACTATATTTCCCTCGCCATCACAGCTCAGCCTTTATGGTAAGCGGATTTGCCTACTTACCAGCCTAACTGCTTGGACGCGCACTTCCAATCGCGCGATTCTCTATCCTCCTGCGTCCCCCCATTGCTCAAACGGTGAGGAGGTGGTACAGGAATATCAACCTGTTGTCCATCGCCTACGCCTTTCGGCCTCGGCTTAGGTCCTGACTAACCCTGAGCGGACGAGCCTTCCTCAGGAAACCTTAGGCATTCGGTGGACAAGATTCTCACTTGTCTTTCGCTACTCATACCGGCATTCTCACTTCTAAGCGCTCCACCAGTCCTTACGGTCTAGCTTCAACGCCCTTAGAACGCTCTCCTACCAATGTCGTTAGACATTCCACAGCTTCGGTGATACGTTTAGCCCCGGTACATTTTCGGCGCAGAGTCACTCGACCAGTGAGCTATTACGCACTCTTTAAATGGTGGCTGCTTCTAAGCCAACATCCTGGTTGTCTGGGCAACTCCACATCCTTTTCCACTTAACGTATACTTTGGGACCTTAGCTGGTGGTCTGGGCTGTTTCCCTTTCGACTACGGATCTTATCACTCGCAGTCTGACTCCCGAGTATAAGTCTTTGGCATTCGGAGTTTGACTGAATTCGGTAACCCGATGAGGGCCCCTAGTCCAATCAGTGCTCTACCTCCAAGACTCTCAAACTCGAGGCTAGCCCTAAAGCTATTTCGGAGAGAACCAGCTATCTCCAGGTTCGATTGGAATTTCTCCGCTACCCACACCTCATCCCCGCACTTTTCAACGTGCGTGGGTTCGGGCCTCCATTCAGTGTTACCTGAACTTCACCCTGGACATGGGTAGATCACCTGGTTTCGGGTCTACGACCACGTACTCAATCGCCCTATTCAGACTCGCTTTCGCTGCGGCTCCGTCTTCTCAACTTAACCTTGCACGGGATCGTAACTCGCCGGTTCATTCTACAAAAGGCACGCCATCACCCGTTAACGGGCTCTGACTACTTGTAGGCACACGGTTTCAGGATCTGTTTCACTCCCCTTCCGGGGTGCTTTTCACCTTTCCCTCACGGTACTGGTTCACTATCGGTCACTAGGGAGTATTTAGCCTTGGGAGATGGTCCTCCCTGCTTCCGACGGGATTTCTCGTGTCCCGCCGTACTCAGGATCCACTCAGGAGGGAACGAAGTTTCAGCTACAGGGCTGTTACCTTCTATGGCTGGCCTTTCCAGACCGCTTCACTTACCTCGTTCCTTTGTAACTCCATGTTGAGTGTCCTACAACCCCAAGAGGCAAGCCTCTTGGTTTGGGCTTCTTCCGTTTCGCTCGCCGCTACTCAGGAAATCGCGAATTGCTTTCTCTTCCTCCGGGTACTAAGATGTTTCAGTTCCCCGGGTCTGCCATCATCACCCTATGTATTCAGGTGAAGATACTACCCCATTACGAGCAGTGGGTTTCCCCATTCGGAAATCTCCGGATCAAAGCTTACTTACAGCTCCCCGAAGCATATCGTTGTTAGTCACGTCCTTCATCGGCTCCTAGTGCCAAGGCATCCACCGTGCGCCCTTAACAACTTAACCGTTGTTAAAGATCATTCGATCAATTTCTTGACTTTCTTACATACGAATTATTATCTAGTTTTCAAAGAACAAAAGGATGGTTATTTTGCTTTCGCAAAAAACCTGAGAGATGATTCTCTCAAAACTAAACAAAACGTTCAAGCGCTATTTTATGGAAACGAAAGTTTCCACTTATCCTTAGAAAGGAGGTGATCCAGCCGCACCTTCCGATACGGCTACCTTGTTACGACTTCACCCCAATCATCTGTCCCACCTTCGGCGGCTGGCCCCCTAAGGTTACCTCACCGACTTCGGGTGTTACAAACTCTCGTGGTGTGACGGGCGGTGTGTACAAGGCCCGGGAACGTATTCACCGCGGCATGCTGATCCGCGATTACTAGCGATTCCGGCTTCATGCAGGCGAGTTGCAGCCTGCAATCCGAACTGAGAATGGTTTTATGGGATTTGCTCAACCTCGCGGTTTTGCTGCCCTTTGTACCATCCATTGTAGCACGTGTGTAGCCCAGGTCATAAGGGGCATGATGATTTGACGTCATCCCCACCTTCCTCCGGTTTGTCACCGGCAGTCACCTTAGAGTGCCCAACTTAATGCTGGCAACTAAGATCAAGGGTTGCGCTCGTTGCGGGACTTAACCCAACATCTCACGACACGAGCTGACGACAACCATGCACCACCTGTCACCTTTGTCCCCGAAGGGAAATTCCTATCTCTAGGAAGGTCAAAGGGATGTCAAGACCTGGTAAGGTTCTTCGCGTTGCTTCGAATTAAACCACATGCTCCACCGCTTGTGCGGGCCCCCGTCAATTCCTTTGAGTTTCAGTCTTGCGACCGTACTCCCCAGGCGGAGTGCTTAATGCGTTAACTTCAGCACTAAAGGGCGGAAACCCTCTAACACTTAGCACTCATCGTTTACGGCGTGGACTACCAGGGTATCTAATCCTGTTTGCTCCCCACGCTTTCGCGCCTCAGCGTCAGTTACAGACCAGAAAGTCGCCTTCGCCACTGGTGTTCCTCCACATCTCTACGCATTTCACCGCTACACGTGGAATTCCACTTTCCTCTTCTGTACTCAAGTCCCCCAGTTTCCAATGACCCTCCACGGTTGAGCCGTGGGCTTTCACATCAGACTTAAAGGACCGCCTGCGCGCGCTTTACGCCCAATAATTCCGGACAACGCTTGCCACCTACGTATTACCGCGGCTGCTGGCACGTAGTTAGCCGTGGCTTTCTGGTTAGGTACCGTCAAGGTACCGCCCTATTCGAACGGTACTTGTTCTTCCCTAACAACAGAGCTTTACGACCCGAAGGCCTTCATCGCTCACGCGGCGTTGCTCCGTCAGACTTTCGTCCATTGCGGAAGATTCCCTACTGCTGCCTCCCGTAGGAGTCTGGGCCGTGTCTCAGTCCCAGTGTGGCCGATCACCCTCTCAGGTCGGCTACGCATCGTCGCCTTGGTGAGCCGTTACCTCACCAACTAGCTAATGCGCCGCGGGCCCATCTGCAAGTGATAGCCGAAGCCATCTTTTATTCAGTCACCAGGAGGTGTCTGAAATTATCCGGTATTAGCTCCGGTTTCCCGAAGTTATCCCAGTCTTACAGGCAGGTTGCCCACGTGTTACTCACCCGTCCGCCGCTAATCTCCGAAGAGATTCGCTCGACTTGCATGTATTAGGCACGCCGCCAGCGTTCGTCCTGAGCCAGGATCAAACTCTCCAATAAAGTGTTTGATTGCTCAAATACACCGGCAATCTACTAAGTGTTTTCTCAAAATGAAATAACCGCAAAGTAGACTTAAAAAAATAAAACTTGATGTTGGTTTTAAAACCAACACGCTTGACGTTTTGTTTAGTTTTCAAAGAACTTTTTCTTCGTCGCCCAGAAGCGACTTTATTAATATAACACTTTTGAATCTTGTTCGTCAACACTTTTTTAAAAAATCTTTTTTATCGTATCGACTTGATTCAGTAGCGACGAAGAACAATATACCATGATTTCAAAAGCATAGTCAATAGTTTTATAAAACTAAATTAACTTTTATCTATATTACTCGAATAAAAACGATGAAGGATCCCTTGCCCCTTTGTTTTCTCAGATACAACCTTGATTAGCTTTCTTTCTATTAGAAATTCTAGTAGGGATTCAAAATCAACCGAGTAGTCCATTATTTCAGGGTGAGTCATAAAGTCTTCAATACTCCATACCTCTTTTTCTTCTATTACTTCCATAAGGTGTAGGGCACCAGTTTTAGTACTTGAATTAACTAGAAACTCACTCGCTAAAAATAATAACTCTAGCTTTTTATTTAATGTCTCCTCACTTTCGACAAGCTCTTGATATAACTTATAGATTTCCGGCTCAATTTTTTTGACTTGATTCCAAACGGTCACCTCAGGATGAAATCCACGATCAATAACAGCAAGCCTAGCTAAATGATGAAGTGCATGCACCATATAGTTATATGCATCAAGAAGATGGCCAGCTTCGAATAATTCTTTTCCATCTTTAAACCTTTTGATTAACTTAGCAAATTCCAACCCTATTCTCTTCTTACGGTCATTCAAAGGGAAATCAGAGAGCTTTTGCTTTAAGTCGGTTAAAAACTCATTCCGCTCAAATAAGATTTTACCGTTCATAATCCAGTCAATTACTCTGCGATTGGTTCCTAAGTTGATCCATTCATCTACTTGGTCCACCTGAAAAACTTTCAACCCGGCGACCTTTCCAGATTCGAGTAGATAATGTTTGTAAGAATCTCCATTTTGATTTTCTTTTACAATGACAAATAGAATAACATCAAAATTATCAGTAGCTGGATTTTCAGGCTTTAACTTTTCTAATAAAATAATACCCAATGTATTAGCATGGCTTGCTCTTTCCTGATAAATAGGACGCAATAGATTTTCCATACTCTAATTCCTCCATTTTAAGGATCTTTTTTTATAGTTTCGACGTAGTTTGTAGAAAACCTCCTAAATAGTTTTCTTTCCTAGTACAGGCTATTCGGCTAATATGTTATATTATTATGCAGGAGGGAATTATATGGCTAAAAAATATTCTAGTAAAATCAATAAAATCAGAACATTTGCTCTAAGCCTCATCTTTATTGGTTTTATTGTTATGTATATCGGTATTTTCTTTAGAACCAATGTTTGGGTCATTAGTATCTTTATGATTTTAGGACTTCTATTCATTATCGCAAGCACAGTTGTTTACTTCTGGATTGGGATGCTTTCAACAAAAACCGTACTGGTCACCTGTCCCAATTGCGAGAAGCCAACCAAGGTGCTCGGTCGAGTAGACATGTGTATGTATTGTAACGAACCACTAACGTTAGACCCTAACTTAGAGGGAAAAGAGTTCGACGAAAGTTATAACCGTAGAAACAGAAAAGAAAGCTGACTGTATGAAACAGTCAGCTTTCTTTTTTCACTAGTGTTTTGTGGTCTTCGCGCAATCTGGACATGTACCATACGTTTCCATGCGATGATGGGAAACCTTAAATCCTGTGACATGGGAAGCAAGTGCTTCCACTTCATCCAAACCTGGATAATGGAAATCTACAATTTTACCACACTCTTCACAAATAACATGGTAATGATCGCTCGTTACGAAATCAAAACGGCTAGATGAATCTCCATAAGTTAATTCCTTTATTAATCCCGCTTCACGGAAAACTCTTAGGTTATTGTAAACTGTCGCGACACTCATATTAGGGAATTTACCCTCAAGTGCTTTGAAAATGTCATCAGCAGTCGGATGTGTCATAGTCTGAATTAAATATTCCAAAATCGCATGACGTTGTGGAGTGATTCTAACTCCAGAATCCTTCAACGTTACTAGCGCGTCTTTTAATTGTATTGACACCGTCATGCACCTCACTTTAAAAAAGATTATTATTTTATAATTGTTATAATTAGTGTATAAGATATTAACTGTTTTTGTCAATAAACGTCTCTTTAGTATATGTTAACAAAACTTCGTTTACCCCTGCTTGTTTACTGATGTAAGGTAGGCTCTGACTCATTGTTCAGGAAATTAACATACCTTCCTGCTACAAATAATAAATCAGATAAGCGATTTAAATAAGAAAGAACTAAAGGATTTACTCCTTCAATTACTACCGCCCTTCGTTCAGCTCTCCTTACCACTGTTCGTGCTAAGTGTAAGGTTGCTCCAGCAACTGACCCTCCTGGGAGAATAAAGTTTGTTAAAGGTGGAAGTTTTTCACTCCAATGATCAATTCTCTCCTCTAACCAGTTAACATCCTGTTCTTCTACCTTCCATTTCACTTCTTTTCCTTCTGGGGTCGCTAACTCTGCTCCAACATGAAATAACGTGGTTTGTATTCTTTTAAGAGCATCCTTCATTTCTTTATATTCATTTGAATCGATTTCCTTCATGTGACTCAAAGCTATTCCTAGTAACGAATTCGCCTCGTCACATGTACCATAAGCTTCGACCCGAATATCATGTTTTGCCACTCTTTGACCATACACTAATGAAGTTGTCCCTTTATCACCGGACTTTGTATAAATTTTCACCTTAGTACCCCCTCTTCACATCAATCATATTTATAAAGTTTTTTTGTCCATTCTTATAAATATGTAGATTTTGCTCAAATATATCAAAAGCTCTTGGTAAATAGTTAGACGTGATACTTGATAGGTGTGGAGTTATCGTGATGTTATCCATTTTCCAAAAAGGATGTTCTTTATTTAATGGTTCCTTCTCAAATACATCAAGGATTGAATGTGAAATAAGTTGTTCGTTCATGATTTCAAGTAATTCCGATTCTCTTATCACACTTCCTCTTCCGATATTGATAAATACTGCACTTTTCTTCATGTTTTCAAAATGCTCTCTCTTTAATAAACCTTTCGTCTCCTCCGTACTTGGTAAAACTGAAATGATAAAATCAGCCTTTGGAAGAAATCGCGAAAACTCTTCCATCGTCGTGAGCTTATCAACGGAATCGACAGCTTCACCACTCCTATTTACACCGATAACCGTCATTCCAAATGCCTTACAGAGTTTGGCTATTTGACCTCCAATCGCTCCGACACCAAGTATTAATACAGTTTTATCATTCAACTCTGAAATAGAAGCTGCAACGGCTCGATCCCATTTTCCTTCTTTTTCTTGATCATATAACACTTTAAGTTTTTTGGTATACTGAAGTATCATTCCTAACGTGTATTCTGCCATAGGTGTTTTATGGATTCCACGTGCGTTAGTAACTAAGATTCCACGTTCATTGATTAGCTTAAATGGTAATTTTTCTACTCCTGCCGACATAACCATAATCCATTTTAAGTTCTTAGCTTTTTCAATATGTAGTGGAGTTATATCTTCTCCGTATGTTAATAGTACCTCTGCTTCTTCTAGCTCAAGCTCCGCTTCCTTTATGTTTTGATAAAAAGAAAGGTCTTCACTGGACAGTTTCCCTTTAAACTTTTGTTGAATGTCTTCACCAATTCGTAAGGTCGATATAATCTTCACGTTTATTCCTCCCCTATCCTTTCCTTCTACTATATACAAAACCCACAAAAAAAGGCGAGAAAAACTCTTCTCGCATTAAGACCGCTCTTGTGAAATGAGGGGGGGTTCCCTATAACATAACTTATTCTAGAGAAGGTACTGATGTATAGACTGTTGACTAGTATTGTTAAATAATTTGACTTAATATTTCGGATACTGAATAATTAACTATATTAATAATTTATGAAGGTGATGAAATGGCAAAACGTGATGATTTAATGTATGAATTAGAGCGCACCCTCCAATATTCGATTCGCTCCATGAGAAAAGGCATAAATGAGGTGTTAGGTAACGAGCTTAATAGAAGTGAGTTTCTTCTATTAAAATATTTATATGAACATGGAATCAGTAAGGTATCAACCATCTCTAATGAACTAAAGGTGACATCAAGTCATATTACTTCGGTTGCTGATTCACTGGTTCAAAAAGAGCTTGTAACTAGAGAGAGGTCGGTAGATGACCGTAGAGTCGTAGAAATAGCATTAACAGCTGATGGCAAGACTATTTTTGAAAAACTAAACAATAAGAAGACGGAGTACTTATTTTCAACCTTCGACAGCCTTTCTAATGATGAAATTGAGATTCTTATAACTTTGTTCAAAAAATTTAATATATAGGAGGTGGGGTAGTTGGAGCATCTAGATCAAAAGAAAAAAATCGCGATTATGATTGCTATTATGTCGGCAATGTTATTTGCGGCACTCAATCAAACGATTGTTGGAACTGCACTCCCTCGTATTGTTTCTGATTTAGGTGGAATTAAATACTTCAACTGGGTCTTTACAATCTTCATGTTAACCTCGAGTGTAACGGCTATTTTAGTTGGAAAGCTTTCTGATATCTATGGAAGGAAACCGTTTATCCTAATTGGAGTTGGGATTTTCGTGGTTGGTTCTCTTTTATGTGGTACAGCTGAAACAATTATCCATTTGATCATTTATAGAGGGATACAAGGCTTTGGGGCAGGAATGATTATGTCCACTGCTTTTACTGCGGTAGGAGATTTATTTTCTCCCCGCGAACGAGGACGTTGGCAAGGCTTGATGGGATCCGTATTTGGATTGGCAAGTGTGTTCGGTCCTACTCTAGGTGGATGGATTGTTGATCATATTCATTGGAAATGGGTGTTTTGGGTATTTCTTCCTTTTGGGATTATTGCCTTTTTACTGATTGTTTCCTTATTTCCTAGTACAGAAAAAAAAACATCAGAAAGAGTGGATTTCTTAGGGTCCATTTTAATTACCTTTATTATTGTCCCATTGCTATTAGCATTTTCATGGGCTGGCAACCAATATGAATGGGCATCAATCACGATTATCGGATTATTTTCATTTTCGATTTTATCATTAGTATTGTTTATCCAGGTTGAGAAGAAAGTAAAAAGCCCTGTTTTACCCTTATATCTATTTAAAAACGATATATTTACAATTTCAAATTTAGCTGGTTTTTTATTAGGTGCAGGAATGTTTAGCACCATTATGTATATGCCCTTCTTTATCCAAGGGGTAATTGGCACTTCCGCTACTGTATCAGGACTAATCATGATGCCAATGACATTAAGTATGGTGGTCTCTAGCTCCATTATTGGACAGTTCATAACGAAAACAGGAAAGTACAAATTGTTCGCCTTAGGTGGTTTAGTTGTAATGGCAGCTGGCATGTTTTCCATGTCCTTCATGTCAGCTGAAACCTCCAATATAATGGCTGTAGCCAATATGATTATTGTCGGTTTAGGGTTAGGTGCTTGTTTCCCTGTCTTTACTCTAACAGTACAAAATGCTGTGTCGCAATCTAACCTGGGAGTAGCAACAGCATCTAATCAATTATTCCGCCAAATTGGTGGGACGGTTGGGGTAGCCGTTATGGGTTCATTTATGACCCTTCGAATGGAAGATAAAATAAAGGAGCTATTCACTAACCTACCAACTAACACAACCATGAACACTGGTATTGAACAGTTTTCGGATCCACAAATACTGATGAATCCTGATCAGCTTGAACAAGCCAAAGCTAGTTTACCAACTGACCTACTTCCTTATTTCGACCAATTAGTAGCTTTCTTAAGAGAAGCACTTTCCTACTCACTTACGGGTGTTTTTATCGTTGGAGCTGGTTTCATGATTACTGCCTTTATCTTAACCCTATTCTTACGAGAGATCCCACTTCGTCAATCTAACCAAGATGAAAGTAAGGAGACCGGGGATTTATCGTAATTCATTATAGTTGTAAAAATACACACAAAGACCCTTAAGCTTTTAAGGGTCTTATTATATCGACTTAATAGAGACTATTTCTTATTACAACTAAACAAAACCACCATATAAAAGTAGTTCATTATTTATTCTCAAAATCAACCATACTTCGTACAACAAATGCAGCTGGAATTACGTAGCCGATTAACGCCTCTAAAATCGCAATCCATCTTCCGAACCCAACAGGAGTTATATCCCCATACCCAACTGATAATAAAGTAATCGCACTAAAGTATAAGGAAGAACCTAAGATCTCAAAAAATCCCCCTGTTAGAATCGTGCTTCCTTCAACAAGAACAGGAATCCCTCTCATCTCAAAAAGTGTATATATAATGCTAAATCCAACTAATACATTTACGTAAAGCAGGAATAAAAAAGCTACATTTTCAAAAGAGATATAATTATGACGATGCTCATGCCGTTGAAAAAGCTGGGTAAAGCTTTTATATAAACTAAAAAGTACGACAAATAAAAAGAGTAGATTAATCAAAAAAACCACCTCGTCCTAACATATGACGGAGAGGTAGTTGTCATGCTTGTTTGAATGACCAAAAGTTCTGTCCCGAAGTTCTAGAGATTAATTACCAGCCCCGCGGTACTTGGTCACCCCTACATTCCAGAGGAGGACAGATAGACTGATAAACAGCAGACCCATAAAGGGTGTTAGAAACGCATATCCGTACCATTCTTCCTTTCGTAAGAAATAAGCCGCTGGATACACACCCACAAAGGCAAATGGTAAGATCCAAGTCAGAACAAATCTTATAATTTTATTATAGATATCCACTGGATAACGTCCATAGTTCCCGATATTATACATGGTTGGCATAATGGAGGTTTTTGCATCTGACCAGAAGCCTATACTAGCTAACATGATAAAAATCCCTCCATACACTAATACACCACCAAGTACCATAATGATGAAAATGAATAAATCATACCAGAAAAACGTTAACTCCAATTGAACGCTCGCATATCCCATTACAATAAGGCCGGTGATGACACCAAACAGTGACTCTAGTTCCATTCTCTCGATAATAATTTGAAACAGACTATGAATGGGTCTTGTTAAGATGCGATCCATTTCACCTTTGACGATATAACGTTCATTGAAGTCCCATATGTTAAAAAAAGCACCAAATATAGCAAATGGAACGAGGAAAAAACCATAAATAAAGATAATTTCATCTCTAGACCAACCATTCAAAAACTGTGTATGCCCGAATACAACTAATATAAAAATTAGGTTTACTCCTTGAAACAGTAAATCAGATGTAATCTCAACCACCATATCTGAGCGGTATTGAAGCCTTGTTTTCATGTATTGACCCATATACTGAAAAAACATTGAAAAATAGAACATTTTAGCCCCCCTGTATGATGAGCTGTTTTTTTGCTATAACCCATAAAATCTGAATTGGTATAATTAAGATAATTGCCCATGCGCCTTGGAGGATTAATGCATTGATGATTTCTGACCCTTTAAAGCCTTCTGTGAAGATCATACTTGGTATATAGCTAATTGCCTGGAATGGGAAATACCCCATAATATCCTGAGCCCAAACCGGATAAAAGCTTATGGGCAATAGCAGGCCTGAGAACAGGTCAATCACTACCCGCTTCGCACGGATTAATCCATCATTATTATATAAGAAGAAAGTTGTAATACCTGCTAGTAAATTGATTTGCGTATTAATAATAAAACTAAAGAGAATGGATACAAAGAAACTGGCCCAGATGATCACATTCGTGGAGATTTCCAATGGGAAAAATAAACCTACGATGACCATACCTGGTACTGAAAAGAACAATAGCCTAAAAATCCCTTCCCCTAAAGCCTGCATCATTTTCATCCGTAGATAGTTGTAAGGTCGAATGAGTTCAATCGCCACTTTTCCATCCTTGATTTCCGTTGCAATCTCTCGATCTATATTATTAAAGTAGAAAGCCCTAGCCATCCAAGCAACTGCAATATAAGTAGTCATTTGAACAATACTTAATCCTTGAATTGAGCCCTTGTCTCCGTATATCGCACTCCATAAAAAGTAATAGGCTCCTATATTAATACTATATATTAAAATGCCACTATAGTAGTTCGTTCGATAAGCGAGCATCATCAGAAAACGAATCCGAATCATCTCTATATATTTAGCCATGATGAATTCCCTCTTCATAGATGTTACGGATAATTTCCTCAGTGGATGCTTCTTTAATATGAAGATCTCGTATTTGATAATGAGAAACAATTTTTGAAATGAGTTCAGAAATAACCCGTTCATCATCCTCTACAGAAGCAACCCAAACATTCTGCCTTTCGCCCTTCGCCCAGTTCACCTTATAATCAACACTCATATTGTCTAATTCCTCAGCATTGACATTTCTCGTAAATTCAAATTGTATTTGCTTTCCTTCGACCCAGTTTGATCGTAGTTGTTTGAGAGAGCCATCATAAATAATACTTCCCTCATCAAGCATGATTACCCGCTCACACAATGCTTCAATATCGCTTAGGTCATGAGTCGTTAGGAGAATGGTCGTCTTGTATTTCTCATTCATTTCCTTTAAGAACCGACGAATCTTCATTTTCACTAGAACATCTAGTCCTATGGTTGGCTCATCTAGAAAAAGAAGCGATGGTTTATGAATTAACGCTGCTGCAAGCTCACATCTCATTCGCTGACCAAGTGATAGCTTCCGAACCGGTTTATCCAACAATTCACCAATATCAAGGGTCTCAATGACGAGGTCCATATGTTCTTTATAGTCTTGATCTGAAACATTGTATACCTTCTTCAATAGCCTAAATGACTCCTGGACCGCAATATCCCACCATAGCTGGGAACGTTGTCCGAACACAACCCCGATTGACTTTACAAATTTCTCACGCTCTTTATGTGGATTCATTCCGTTTACGATAATCTCTCCACTCGTTGGAGTCAGGATTCCCGTCAGCATTTTAATCGAGGTTGATTTCCCAGCCCCATTTTCTCCAATGTATCCGACCATTTCTCCTTCATTTACCTGAAAGGAAATATCTTTTACCGCTTCTAGCACTTTATAATTCCGTGTAAATAAATCTCTAAATGCACCTTTAAGTCCAGATCGACTAGAATACGATTTGAATTCTTTTCTAAGCTCTTTAACCTCGATGATTGTACTCATATTCCCCTCCATTAAACAGCTCTTTTATTTAGGTTTTTTTCAAAATTTCGTTACTGAAACAATCTTTACAATATAATAGCAACAAATTAACTGATTCAATTATTGCTCCTAGTACTACTAAATTTCAGGCTCTGTTAAAGTACAATATTGATTTCCTAGCAGAGTTGATTGTAGTGAAAGGATGCGAGACTCCTGCGGGAGCAGCGTGACAGGTGAGACCCCGCAGGCGCATGCCGAGGAGGCTCACCGCACGCCCCGCGGAAAGGGAGTGTCCTGTAACGAAAATCAACAACAATGTTTAATGAGATCCCTTAATTAATAGCCATTTTTATAAAATCCAACCTACAATAAATCTTTTACACATCGTATTAGTTTAAGAGATTTTTCTAGGGAAGACAAATAGAAACCCTTTTTAGTGTTCCTTCATTACTATTAGAATGCCCTCGTATCAGGTTGTTTTATTAGAAGGTTTATCATGGTAAGATGAGTAATGAAAATGATGTGTTGTATATATTAGGAGGCTCTTTAACTATGGAATTTACAAAATCAGAAGCTTTACATACAGAAGCGCTTGAACATATTGTTGGTGGAGTCAATAGCCCATCTAGATCGTATAAAGCGGTTGGTGGTGGCTCCCCAGTCGTCATGTCACGTGGGAAAGGTGCATATTTCTGGGATGTTGATGGGAATCAGTATATTGATTACCTCGCTGCATATGGTCCCATTATTACTGGACATGCTCATCCACATATTACTGAAGCTATTACGCGCGCTGCAGAAAATGGTGTTTTGTACGGGACACCTACAGAGCACGAGGTGAAATTTGCAAAATTATTGAAGGATGCCATGCCTAATTTAGATAAGGTGAGATTTGTTAACTCTGGAACAGAAGCTGTCATGACGACTATTCGTGTCGCTAGAGCTTATACAGGACGTGATAAAATTATTAAATTTGAAGGGTGTTATCATGGACATTCCGATTTAGTACTCGTCGCTGCAGGCTCAGGTCCTTCTACTCTTGGAACACCTGATTCCGCAGGTGTTCCGAAAAGTATAGCACAAGAAGTGATAACAGTCCCCTTTAATGAAGTAGGCCCGTTTAAAGAAGCACTAGAAAAATGGGGAGATCAAATTGCTGCCGTATTGGTTGAACCAATCGTTGGTAACTTCGGGATTGTTGAACCTAAGAATGGCTTTTTACAGGAAATTAACAACCTAACTCATCAAGCTGGTGCGCTTGTCATTTATGATGAAGTAATTACAGCTTTTCGCTTTATGTATGGTGGTGCACAGGATTTACTAGGTGTTAAGCCTGATCTAACTGCGCTTGGGAAAATTATTGGTGGCGGTTTACCAATAGGTGCCTACGGTGGTAAAAAAGAAATCATGGAACAGGTTGCTCCATTAGGTCCTGCCTATCAAGCAGGGACAATGGCCGGAAACCCCGCTTCGATTTTATCAGGGATTGCCTGCTTAGAGGTATTAAAGGAAGAGGGAGTGTATGAGCATCTCGACCGGTTAGGGGCAATTTTAGAAGAAGGAATTTTGCAGCAAGCCGAAAAGTACAATGTTCAAATTACCATTAACCGTTTAAAAGGAGCATTAACCATTTACTTCACTGACGAAAAGGTTGAAAACTATAATCAAGCAGAAGCAAGTGATGGCGAGATATTCGCGAGATTTTTTAAGCTGATGTTGAACCAAGGGATCAACCTCGCTCCCTCTAAATACGAAGCATGGTTCCTAACCATATCTCATACTGAAAAAGATATCGAGCAAACCATTGAGGCTGTTGGAAATGCCTTTAAACAATTGTAGTTTCGCATAATTATTCAATCGTATACAAATAAAACTAGCTCGCAAGTGAGCTAGTTTTATTTTTTACCCGTTGGAAACGTTTACATAACTGACTTTATTAGTGTTACAAAAAAATGGGTAGTCATAATCTACACATTAAGATGAATAATAATTGAATTTTGGTAATATGTTTGATATTATAGTATATACAATTCTGAATATTTTGATGTGTGACTGTTTTTACCTTTACTAAGCACGTAAATCTCTTAATCTATAGATTTGCTGTTCAACTACTCAAGGAGGTGACGGCCTAACTGGCCAAGACTATGACAAAAAAATGGAATCCAAACTCCTTTAAGAATTACCATTATCACGAACATGATGCCTGTGGAATTGTCTCTATAATGGAGAAAAAACAAATTCCTACTAAAGAGAATATTGAGTTATGTATTTCTGCACTTGTAACCATGAATCATCGAGCTGGCTTCACTAACGGTGAAGGCGATGGGGTTGGTATACACATTGATATCCCTAGAGAGCTTTGGGAACAAAAGCTTTCAGAAAAGGGAATAGATTCCGCAGTTGCTCATGACGAACAGTTTACAGTTGGTCATTTTTTTGTGTCAAAAGATGCAAATCACGAAGAAGTAAAGTCGACTATTAAAAAGTTGCTTGCAGATGCAAAGTTAACGATCTTATATGAAAATGATGGTGTGACGAACTCAAGCGCTTTAGGTCCAATCGCATCTCAACAGGAGCCAGTATTCTGGCAGGTTGGATTATTACCAGAAGTCAAAAATGAAAACCTTTCAAAAACATTATTTGATCTAACGATTGATATTGAAGCCGATGACCATGTTCATGTTTCCTCTCTAAGTAATTATCATGCAGTATATAAAGTAATGGGTGCTGGTGATATCCTTCCGAAATACTATCAGGATCTTGCAAGCCCATTAGCAAAATCATCAATGACACTAGGACATAATCGTTATTCTACTAATACATTATCAAACTTCTTCCGTGTTCAACCATTTAGTGTACTTGGTCATAATGGTGAAATTAATACGATTGCTAAGCTACGTGATGAAGCACAAATGCTTGGTGTACCTATTACGAATGGCGGAAGTGACTCCCAAGACTTAAATAGAACGGTCGAAGCCTTACTCGCTCGCCATGGCTATTCTTTATTTGAAGCATTAGATATTCTCTTCCCACCTATCACAAATGAAATCAAAGCCTATCCAGAGCATTTACAAGACCTATATGTTTACCTTCGTGAAGCATGGGGACATTTTGCACAAGGCCCTGCCGGAATTATCTCCAGGTATCAAGACGAGGCTGCGTTTAGCTTAGATTCATTAGGGTTAAGACCACTATGGCAGCTAGAAACAGAAACTTCTTATCTATTTTCATCAGAGCCAGGGATCATCCCGTCTTCAGACTATACAAACGATCCTAAACCATTATCACCTGGTGAAAAGGTTGGACTTAAGTATGTAGATGGCGAAATGGTCGTGTATCATTATGCTGAATTCCAGCAGGAAGTACATGAACGTTTTAAGAAGCGTGTTGATTTTGAAGGATATAGATTCCGCCTTCAGTCACCTACACTGGAAAAGAACATTTCAGTAAAAACACTTTCAAAAGTACAAAATAATCAATATTCTGCCTACGGTTGGGACCGTGAGCATATCCAGTTAATTGAGCAAATGGCAGAAAAGGGCGCTGAACCAATCCGTTCACTTGGACATGACGCCCCATTAGCTGCAATTGATTCAGGACGTAGAAATCTAGCAGATTTTATTAAGGAAAGCGTAGCTGTTGTTACGAATCCGGCGATTGACCGAGACCGTGAAACAGAGCATTTCTCCACGAGAATGATGTTAGGTAAGCGACCTTCTTTATTCGAAAAGCATTCAAAACAGCTTTTCCTAGAATTACAGTCTCCTGTTTTAATAGAAGGTTCACAGGGCTTTAAAATCAATGAAGAGTTATCACAACCTTCTTATGATCAAATCATTCATGAGTTCCGTAAAAATGAGTTAGCTTATTATCTAGACGCAACTTTTAATGAAGACGAGTCTGTAAAGGATGCTTTAGCTCGTCTATCAGCGGAAGCTATTGACGCGGTGAAAGGTGGAAGCACCTTACTAATTTTAGATGATGGAAATTCTCATCAAAACGGAAAGCTATGGCTTGATCCTCACTTAGTGGTGTCTTCCATTGACCATGCACTTATTGAAGAAGACTTAAGAAGAGATTGCTCACTATTATTACGTTCAGGATCAATTCGTTCTTTACATGATACTATTCTAGCTCTAGGATTAGGCGCTGATGCACTAAGTCCATATTTGCTATTTGCTACAGTCAGTGATGAAAACATCTTACCAGTTAAAAATCTATTTGAATCAATAAATAAAGGCTTGGAAAAGGTTATTTCGACTATCGGTATTCATGAACTTCGAGGCTATGGAAGATTATTTTCTTCAATTGGCTTAAACGAAGAAATTGCGGATGCTCTTCGTATCGTAAACTTCTTTGGCTCAGATTCACTTGGCTTTAATTATGAGTTGATGAAGGAAGATGCATTAAAGCGTGTTGAAGACTTTAATGATGATAGTGCTAGACCAGGAAAGACTTTCCATATCTTCCCGAGAATTTGGAAAGCCATTGGAGATGTCGCTCAAACTGGCTCTTATGATGATTATCGTAAGAAATTAACCGAACAAGAGGAATCAAACCCAATTAGCATTCGTCATTTAACTAGCTTTAAAGAATCAACAAAGCCTGCAACACCGGAGAAGGTAGACATTTCAGTTGGTGAGCATAATCTACCATTTGTCATCAGTTCAATGTCATTTGGTTCACAAAATGAAACTGCCTTCC
Source organism: Bacillus sp. AK128 (assembly GCF_053903075.1). NCBI lineage: Bacteria > Bacillati > Bacillota > Bacilli > Caryophanales > Bacillaceae > Bacillus > Bacillus sp. AK128. The sequence goes on from NZ_CP096379.1 coordinate 4,137,701, forward strand.
GAGCTTATGCTGAGGCTGCTGAACAGTTAAATATGGTTAGCCTTAATGGTGAAGGTGGAGAAATTAAAGATATGCTTGGAAAATATCCAAAGACACGTGGGCAGCAAATTGCTTCCGGACGCTTTGGCGTAAACGCTGAGCTACTCAACTCCTCTAATCTTCTAGAAATTAAGATTGGTCAAGGAGCGAAGCCTGGAGAAGGCGGTCACTTACCTGGATCTAAAGTAACCCAAAAGGTTGCAGATGCTCGTAATGCGACACTTGGTTCAGATCTAATTTCACCATCTAATAACCATGATATCTATTCCATTGAAGATCTGGCTCAAATGATTGCAGAATTAAAAACTGCTAATGATCAGGCTAAGGTTGCCGTAAAGGTTCCCGTTGTACCTAATATTGGAACAATTGCTGTAGGGATTGCTAAAGCTGGTGCTGACATCATCACCATCAGTGGCTTTGATGGAGGTACTGGGGCAGCGAGAATTCACGCATTACAATACGTTGGTCTTCCTGTAGAGATTGGTGTTAAAGCTGCACACAACGCATTACTCGAAGCAGGTATCCGTAACAATGTAGAAATCTGGGCTGACGGTGGTATTCGTAGTGTGTCTGATGTTCTAAAGGTGATGCTACTTGGTGCAAACCGAATTGGATTTGGTACTTTATCAATGATTGCAATTGGTTGTACAACTTGCCGTGGCTGTCATTTAGATACCTGTCACGTTGGAATTGCTACTCAAATTGAATCTGAAGCACAAGCGAAGGAGCATGGTTTAAGACGTTTCGTTCCTCGTGAAGCAACTACTGCTGTTCAAGGTTTAGTTAATCTTTTCACAGCTTTCGGAAATGAACTAAAGCAATTAGCTGCTAACTTAGGCTTCACGAACGTACAAGATTTAGTAGGTCGCTCAGATTTATTAGAGCAAACTAGAGGTTTAGAACAAATGGACCTTTCTCCTCTTTTAACAACGATTGAGGTCGGTCAATTTAATCAGAAGGAAGTAGCAGCAAGCATTGAAGAACCTAATTTAGCTGTAGCTGTTGGGGCTGAATATCTAGATCAAAATGTTGCAGAACTAACTAAGTCTAGAGAATTCTCTGCTGTTACATCTGAACAACGTGTACTCGGTAGCCGTGTGTCCTGTCACCGTGTGCGCGGAAGACTAGATGGTTCATACAAGAAGCTACCAGCCATTTCACTTAAATATAAAAATGGCTCAATTCCTGGTAATGGACTAGGAGCTTATAATAGTGAGGGAATTACCATTCGCGTTGAAGGTGGTTCTCAAGATGGAACGGGTAAAACATCCTTTGGTGGGAATATTCACATCCTGAAATCAAAAGGAAAAGATGGAAAGCTCTACAACGGATCTGTCGGAAAGGGCTTTGGTTATGGGGCTCAAAAAGGCCAGTTATTTGTCCAAGGTAATGCTGATGCTCGTGCAGGTATCCGTTTATCTGGAGCGGATATGATTATTGGCGGACGTGTGACAAAGCCGATTCCAGCTCAGGAATATGGAAATGTTGGTGTCCATGCTAATATTAAAGGCTTTGCGTTTGAGTATATGACCAATGGTCGTGGCCTTGTTATGGGAGACCCAGGTCCATGGATTTGTGCAGGAATGACTGGAGGTACCGTTTACCTTCGCCATGATGCAACACTAGGACTAACAAAAGAAACGCTATCTAAGCGAATTGCTAAAGGTGCTAAGGTATCCATCAACTCCCTATCTAAGAAAGGAATTGAGGATGTAAAAGAACTATTAACTTCTTATATCGCCGTTCTAAAAGAACACGAGCAATTTGAAGAAGTACAATATTTACAGCCACTTTTAGATAATCCTGAGGAGAACTTCTTCCAAGTAGTTCCTATGAAAGAGCAAGCTGATCCTGCTGTTTCAACAGAATGATCAAGTAAACCTCCGCAGTTAAAAACTGCGGAGGTTTTTTGGTATACTCACTTTGATTCCTCTTAAGACACGTTAAATCTATATATTCCAATAAAATTCACGAATGAGACATTTTTTTAATACTCAGAATGATAATTCCTTGCACTCCTCCCCTCCTTCCATCACAATAATGTTTATGGACTCTTAAATAAGTGAATTATGTAATAAGGGACAAAGGAGGGATTTTCTTTATGAAAATCGGAGCAAGAATACTTAAAACAGGGATTGCTGTTGCACTATCCCTATATATTGCACATTTACTTGAACTTCCATCTCCTTCGTTTGCAGGAATTGCTGCTGCTTTTGCGATTCAACCATCAATTTATAGATCCTATCAGTCTGTTATTGATCAATTCCAAGCTAATATCATTGGAGCATTTTTTGCTATTTTATTTACTCTTTTATTTACACATAGCCCTCTGATTATTGGTTTTACCGTTATGATTGTCATTGGAATTACCTTAAAGCTTAAACTAGAGAGCACCATTCCATTAGCAGTCGTAACGATTATCGCCATCATGGAGTCACCACCTGACCAGTTCATCGAGTTTGGGCTTATTCGGTTTGGTACCGTAATCCTGGGGGTGATGTCCGCATTTCTTGTTAACTTGGTATTCTTCCCTCCTAAATATGAGGCAAAGCTTTACTTCCAGGTAGTAGATGCCACAGAGGAGATTATTAAGTGGATTAGAATCAATACGAGAAATGCATCTGGACATATTGAACTAAAAGAAGAAATTGACAAGATGAAGGACCGCCTAACAAAGCTTGACCAGCTTTTCTCTTTCTACAAAGAGGAGCGAAGTCGGTTTGAAAAAAAGGGCAGAAAATATGCGAAGTCAAGGAAGCTTGTATTATTTCGTCAAATGCTACTTACAACTGATCAAGCCTTTGAAACACTTAAAAGACTCCATCGTCTCGAAAATGAAATTCATTGCATGCCAAAAGAGTTTCAGGAGCTTCTAAGAACAGAGCTTGATACCCTGTCTTCTGCTCATGAGCAATTACTGTTACAGTTTGTAGGTAAAATTAAGTCTCATATTCCTGTAATGGAGGAAAAGGTATCGTTTCATCAATCAGATTTATTACAGGACTACATCAAACAGTATCACTCCCAGAATCAAGAGCAACTTCAAGAGGCCATGCAGCTGTTCCCTCTAGTATCAATGGTACTTGAGTACCGTAGTCATTTAGGTCACTTAGAGAAGCTGTTAGATAGCTTTCAAACGTACCACACAGAGGAAAACGAGGTCGAGGTTAAAGGATAAGAGAATAGTGCAAAAAAACAAGAAGCTAAACACTTAGCTTCTTGTTTTTTGGTCTAGCATATACGAAGTAGGTCCATCAACACCCGTGGAGAGCTCGCCTTTAGGGTTAAGCCATTCATCCAAGAATCACTAAACACCCTTATTTCAAAAACCTCTTAATTAAACTAAATTTTTTATCACTATAAGGTGGAAATAACAAAGTAAGATTACTTTTACTGCTTTTCTTTTGTACACTTTTTTCATGTGAAAAAGTCAGAAAACTATAGTGTCCATGGTAGGCTCCCATTCCAGAATGTCCAACCCCACCAAAAGGTAAGTAGGGATTCCCTATATGGGTAAGTGTATCGTTTATACAGACACCACCGGCAGATACTTCGTTCAATACTTGATCTTCCACCGATTGATCAGAAGTAAATAAGTATAAGGCAAGTGGTTTAGGCTGCTTCTTGATAATCGCAATTGCTTCATTCAATTCTTTAAAGGTTAGGATAGGGAGCAACGGTCCAAAGATTTCCCCCGACATCGAAGCCGAGTCCATCGTTGCTTGAATTAAAGTAGGCTCAATAAATCGATCCTCAGAATCAGTCTTTCCTCCAAACATGATTCCTTCTTTGTCATTCTCCAGCATTTGCTTTAATCGTTCAAAATGCCTTGAAGTAACAATTCTTCCGTATTCTTTACTTCCTCGAATATCCTCTCCATAAAAGCTAGTAATGGTTGATTTCATTTCGGATATTAACTGGTCTTTTACAGATTCATGAATTAATAGGTAGTCTGGGGCAATGCAGGTTTGTCCAGAATTTACAGTTTTACCCCAAACAATTCGGTTAGCAGCCACCCTAACGTTAGCTGATTTATCAATAATAACCGGACTTTTTCCACCCAGTTCCAGTGTTACAGGAACTAAATTTTTAGCTGCAGCCTCCATGACAATCTTCCCTACAGGGATACTACCAGTAAAGAAAATGTAATCAAAGGGAGCATTAATCAACGACTGGTTTGTTTCAATGCCACCTTCAATTGAGCGTATATATTGTTTATCAAAAATAGACTCAATCATTTCCATAATTACACTCGACACGTTTGGCACTAATTCAGAGGGCTTTAAGACCGCACAATTCCCCGCTGCTATTGCACCAATTAAAGGCTCAATAAGTAATTGAAAAGGATAATTAAAAGGTCCAATTATCAATACGGTTCCATAGGGCTCATAGATGATGGTACTCGTTGCAGGTTGGAATTTCAAAGGTGTTTTCACACGCTTAGCCTTCATCCATTTTTTTAAAGATTTTGAGGTATGGCTTATACTGTTTAACACAAATCCGATTTCAGTCGCATATGTCTCAAACGGATGCTTTCCTAGATCTTTTTGAAGTGCATCTATGATTTTCTGTTCATACGTTAAAATGCCTTCTCTTAGCTTCTGTAGCTGTTCAAGTCGAAACTCTAAGCTTCTCGTTCTATTCGTCTCAAAATAGGCATGATGCTCCTTTAGAATATGTTTTACATCATCATTATGTAATTCCATTGCTACATCCCCTTTCTACAGTAATACAATTCAAACAGCATATTCTTATTCTTACCTTATAAAGAATATTATTCTGGTAGGTGCTAATTATATAGATATAAATTTATTTCACAAAAAAGTGAGTGATGATTTTGTTTAATTACCAAACACACCGATTATTATTTTACAGTACCTTGTTATCTAGTTTGTTTAGCCTTTTCATTATAGTCTTAACTATCTACCACCATTTTTCTATAAAAAATAAACTTAATGAAATCCTTACCAGAAAATTAAGTTGAACTTTAAGAGGAGAGCTTATTATTAAGCTCCCCTCTTTTTTAGTTTAAATAAATAATAATAAACTAATGGCCATAACCGCCATACCACCAATTACACCATAAATTGATAAATGAGCTTCATCATATTGTTTAGCTGCCGGTAGTAATTCATCTAATGAAATAAATACCATAATACCAGCTACTGCAGCAAAGATAATTCCAAACATGACATCATTTAGATAAGGCATTAGTACTAAATAAGCAACTAATGCTCCAACTGGTTCTGATAAACCAGATAAGAAGGAAAGCTTAAATGCTTTTTTTCTATCCCCTGTGGCAAAATATACAGGAACCGAGACGGCAATTCCCTCAGGGATATTATGAATAGCCACAGCCACTGCAATTGCAATTCCCAATGATGGATCTTGAAGCGCAGATGTAAACGTTGCGATTCCTTCAGGAAAATTATGAATCGCAATAGCAAGTGCAGTAAATGAGCCCATTTTTAATAAATCCGGATTATGAGGTTTATTCATATCTTCCACTTTTTTTAGTTCATGTGGATTCCCTTGCTTTGGTATAAATTTATCGATTAAGGCTATAAGTAGGATACCTGCGAAAAAACCAGCTACCGTTAACCAATTTCCAGATACAACTCCTGTAGCAGATACTAGTGCATCCTGTGCCTTTACAAAAATTTCAATCATTGCTACATATATCATGACACCAGCCGAGAAGCCTAGAGATAATGATAAAAACTTGGTATTTGTAGTTGAAGTGAAAAACGCAAGAATACTTCCAACCCCAGTTGCAAGACCAGCCATAAGTGTTAATCCAAATGCTAATAATAAGTTTTCAGTCAATTTACTTCCCTCCCGCTTCACAATATATGAAAAATGATTATAAAATGATTATATAAATTTATTGTCAGAATTAACACATAATTTTTACCCTCTTTATGAAAACCTCTTAAAAAAGCCTAAATATAATAATAGCACACCCACTTAAAGAAGGTGTGCCAATTACAAGCCTTATCTTTATTAAAGGCTGTGTTAAACCTCGTTGTTGATTTTCGTTACAGGACACTCGCTTTCCGTGGGGCGTGCGGTGAGCCTCCTCGGCTGCGCCTGTGGGGTCTCACCTGTCACGCTACTCCCACAGGAGTCTCGCGTCCTTCCACTTCAATCAACTGTGCAAAAAAATCACCATTGTACTTTAACAGTGCCTTATTAAAAGAAAACCAAATAAACGATACCAGCTAGTACAATTCTATATATTGCAAATGGAGTCAGTTTTATTCTGTGGATCAGCTTTAAGAAGAAGCGTACGGATATATAAGCAAAGATAAACGCACTAATAAAACCTACCGCTAGAAATGGAAACGCATCTGGTGTAAAGTATTGCCAATTTTTCAAAAGAGATAATGTGCTTGCACCTAGCATGATTGGCACTGCCATAATAAAGGTAAAATCTGCTGCAGCACGGTGACTCATGCCCAAAATGACTCCACCAGAAATGGTTGAACCTGAACGTGAAAATCCTGGCCATAAAGCAATACATTGGAATAACCCAATTAAGATAGCCTGTTTATAGCTTACTTGATCAACAGACTGAACCTTTGGTACCTTCGCGCTAATTCTATCCGCAATAATCATTAAAACAGCCCCAGCTACTAAGCCAATTAACACTGTATTCATTGAGAATAGATGTTCATCAATATAATCTTCAAATAAGAAACCTAAAATAATTGCTGGAATTAATCCAACTATTACTTTCATAAGGCCTAAACGACCTTCTTGATTACGATTTAAATTCTGCTTTAATGGTAGAAGTTCAAAAAAACGTCTCCATAGGACAATCACTACTGCAAGTATTGACCCTAGCTGAATAACTACCTTAAACGTATTGGCTACCTCTTCTGAATAAAGCTCCTTTGAGTTGAGCCATATATCATCAACCAATATCATATGTCCGGTAGAAGATACAGGTGCAAATTCCGTTAAACCTTCTACAATACCTAAAATAATTGCAACGATCATACCCCATAAATCCATTCTCTTACCTCAAGCTTTCATTATTTAATATAATGCTCTAATAGATGCATCGTTTAAAGACAATGCCAGGGTACTTCATAATGATCATAAAGTCTGTCTTATGTCCCTAATTGCTCTAGTAATACTGAACCTTACAGTTAGGCTCATTTTCTTATTATATCAAGCAATTAGAAAGATTTCACTTACTTGTTTAAGAATCGAAAAAGATTTGTATTTCCCATTTCCTAGTTGTTTTGTAGTTGCTTCCATATAAAAAATCCCCATTTCGTGATGAAATGGGGATTTCCTTTAAACTAATTATTTTGCAAGTTGAACATCCTTGAAGAATGGAGTTCCACTGAAGTTTACAAATAATCCTGAAGCGATACCATTTGTACCATAAATGAAGTCAGGGTGTTGTAAGTAAACCATTGGAGCTTCTTCAACTAGAATTTCAGATACTTCTTTGTATGCTTCGTCACGAGTTGCTTGATCAGACTCTTGGCGAGCTAGGTCAAGTAATTCGTCAACTCTTGTGTTTGTATAGAAAGAACGGTTACCTGGCGCACCGTGTTGTGAAGAATGGAATAATGCATATAGACCATAGTCAGCATCAGCTGTTACTGTAGTCCATCCTAATAGGAATAGTTCATGCTCTCCAGCACCAGTCTTTTCTAAGAATGCACCCCACTCAACGATTTCGATTGAAACATTGATACCAAGTGGAGCTAATTGAGCTTGGATTAATTCTGCCATATCAGCACGCTCTTTGTTACCATCGTTAACCATTAATGTAGTTTCGAATCCATCAGCAAAACCAGCTTCAGCTAATAAAGCTTTTGCAGCATCCACATCATACGCAAGTGGAGTTAAACCTTGGTAGTTACCAACAACTGTAGGAGCAAGTGGTCCAACAGCAGGTACACCTTGACCATCTAAGATTCCGTTAACAAGATCATCTTTGTTAACAGCCATAGAGATTGCCTGACGAACTTTTAAGTTGTCAAATGGAGCTACATTCATGTTGAAACCTAAGTAGTCCATACGAGTTCCACGAACTTTTGTTAATTCAATATTATCTAAACCTTCCATGTAAGAAACGTCAGAAGAACCAACTTGAATAACATCAGCTTCTCCAGTTTCTAACATTGCATTACGAGTTGCTTGTTCTGGTACAGTTACAAACTTCATAGTGTCAACTGAAGGACCTTCTCCCCAGTACTCTTCGTTTGCTTCGAAATTGATTTCAGCACCTGGGCTCCAAGAAACAAACTTGAATGGACCAGTACCGATTGGATTTTGGTCAATCTTAGTTCCACCACTATTTTCTTCTTCAATAGCAGAAGGAGCGATGATTGAACCTGCATTATGTGCTAAGTGAGCAGGAAGTGGAGCGAATGGGAAGCTAGTTTTGATGTGAACTGTATAGTCATCCACTACAACCACTTCAGAAATCATGTTAAGTACAACTGCACGTGGTGATGCAAATTCAGGATCAAGAATACGTTCTAATGTCATTTTAACCGCTTCAGCAGTAAAATCAGTTCCGTCATGGAACTTTACGCCTTCACGTAATTTGAATTCCCAAGTAGTTTCATCAACTGCAGTAAATTCAGTTGCTAACATCGGAATAACTGATCCGTCTTCAGCGTAATCAGTTAAACGATCAAAAATTTGAGATGTAGCATTCGTTGTTGCTGTATCATTCATACCATGTGGATCTAGTGTTGGTGCATCTTGAGCGATAACAAATACTAGTTCTCCACCTTCTTGAGCTTCAGCTTCTTCGCCGCCATTATCAGTGCCTTCAGTTTCAGTTCCTTCAGCACCTTCTTCAGCAGTGTCTCCACCACTACATGCAGCTAATGTTAATACAAACATTAGTAGAAGCATTAGAAATAAATTCTTTGCCTTCATTATAGTTGACCCCCTATTTATTCTTCTTTGCTTACAAAAGTAATAATAATGCAAAAATTTAAAAAAAACAACCCATTATTTATTATAATGTAATAAAACGGTAACTTTTATGTAATATATAACAACATTCTTTTACTTTTAAATGAAAGGAATAAAAATCATTTCTAGTTAACATTATAATATGTAGAAACTCGACAATTCTGACAATTTAGTATTGGTTCTAGAATTTCTTTATTTCCAGCAACTATCTATTTATATTCGCTAGTAATCTATTGTAATATGTTAATATTCTAGCTATCATATAACTTGGTAATCTCTTAATTTACAAAATAAATGGTTTCAAATAGAAAGGATGAGATAAGCATGAGTCAACCACAACTTCAAACAAATGTTGGAGTTCCGGCGAAACCCTATAATGCAAAAGCAGCTCGTACTAAAGCTTTCTATAAAAAGCTTGCAAAAAACAAAGCTGCTCTAGCAGGTGGTTTCATTGTAATTCTTTTTACCCTCTTGGCAATTTTCGCACCAGTCGTAGCAACGCATGATCCTGTACACATCGAAATTACTAAGAAGCTTGAGGGGCCTTCTGCTGAGCATTGGCTTGGGACAGATGATAAAGGTCGTGACATTTTTAGTCGACTATTATATGGTGCCCGAATTTCATTATCAGTTGGGGTACTTTCCACCCTACTTGGTGCAATTGTAGGTGTAACCTTGGGAATTGTTTCAGGGTATTATGGAGGAAGAATTGATACCTTTATTATGAGAATTACAGACGTACTTTTAGCCTTCCCTGGAATACTATTAGCACTTGCGATTGTAAGTGTGCTTGGAGCTAGTACGATAAACGTTATTATAGCTGTAGCATTCTTTGCGGTTCCAACATTTGCCCGTATTGTACGTGGTTCAACATTAAGTGTGAAAAAGCTTGAATATATTGATGCAATCCGAGCAATGGGATCTAATGATTTTAGAATTATTTTCAAACATATACTTCCTAATATTGTCTCACCAATTATTGTACAAGCAACGCTATATATCGCATCAGCCATTATTACAGCCAGTGCGCTATCGTTTCTTGGAATGGGTACACAACCACCAACACCTGAATGGGGAACTATGCTAAGCCAAGGTCGTTCGTATGTAGCACAAGCACCACATATTACCCTATTCCCAGGTATCGTTATTTTAATTGTCGTAATTGGCTTTAACTTATTTGGTGATGGATTACGAGATGCGTTAGATCCAAAGACAAAAAACTAACATATAAGAAGGTGAGAATGAAATGTTACTATATATTATCCGAAGGTTATTTCAAACTATACCCGTAATGCTTGGAGTTACACTTGCTGTATTCCTTATGATGCATTTAATCCCTGGAGACGCTGCCAGAATCATGGCTGGGGAAAATGCAGATGAAGCACAAGTTGAACAAATGCGTGAAAATCTTGGTCTAAATGACCCTCTATACCAACAATATTTCCGATATGTCGCAAACGCTGTGCAAGGTGATTTAGGAACATCTATCCGTACAAATCGTTCTGTAACAGAGGAAATCTTTAATGAACGCTTTTGGATTACCGTTCAGTTAGCACTTATTGGGACAGGATTAGCAGTGTTAATTGGTTTAATTGCTGGTATTATTTCTGCTACTAGAAAATATTCGCTTGCCGATGTTTCATTAATGATTTTTGCACTATTCGGTCTATCCATGCCAAACTTCTGGCTCGGGATTATGTTAATTTACTTCTTCGCAGTTGATTTGAAAATGTTACCTGTAGCCGGTTGGGGTACTTGGGAACATATGATTTTACCAGCCATTACTTTAGGTACTGGTGGAGCAGCTATTATTGCTCGTATGACTCGTTCAAGTATGTTAGAGGTAGTTAATCAAGACTTTATCCGTACCGCTTATGCAAAAGGTGTAAGTGATAAATTAGTTATATATAAGCATGCATTACGTAATGCATTAATTCCTGTTGTAACAGTAGTGGGTCTTCAGTTTGGTGGATTACTAGGTGGAGCTGTTATTACTGAAACAGTATTCGCCATCAATGGATTAGGCCGACTAATTATTGATTCAATCCGTGCGCATGATTTCCCTATGGTTCAAGGTACAATTCTTGTTTGTGCGGTTTTATTCGTATTTGTAAACTTCCTAGTAGATATTACGTACCGCTTAATTAACAAACGAATCGACTTAAACTAAAAGGACGGTGAAAATAAAATGACAGAAAATATCTTAGAGGTTAAAGATTTAAGAACTTCCTTCTTTACAGACGAAGGTGAAGTAAAAGCAGTTGATGGTGTTGATTTCACCATTGAAAAAGGAAAAACAGTTGGAATTGTTGGTGAGTCCGGATCTGGAAAAAGTATCACCTCTTTATCAATTCTAAGACTTCTTCAAGAACCAGTTGGTAAAGTTGTAGGTGGAGAAATTCTATTTAAAGGTGAAAACCTACTAGATAAATCGAAAAAAGAAATGATGAACATCCGTGGAAATAACATTTCTATGGTCTTTCAAGAGCCGATGACATCATTAAACCCAACTTTAACCTGTGGTGAGCAGATTGCTGAATCGGTTCGTATTCACCAGAAGTTGAATCGAAAGGATGCTTGGGCTAAAGCTGTTGATATGCTTCGCCTAGTTGGAATCCCTTCACCAGAAAAACGTTCAAAGCAATATCCGTTTGAACTTTCAGGTGGTATGCGTCAACGTGTTATGATTGCGATTGCGTTAGCCTGTACTCCAGAGCTATTAATCGCTGATGAGCCAACGACTGCATTGGATGTTACCATCCAGGCACAGATTCTTGATCTAATGAAAAAGCTACAAGAAGAGCTTGGTACTTCATTAATGTTAATTACACATGACCTTGGTGTTGTAGCGGAAATGTGTGATAAGGTTGCCGTTATGTACTGTGGTAAGATCGTTGAATATGCAGATGTAAAAACAATTTTCACAAATCCAAAGCATCCTTATACAGTTGGTTTGTTAAACTCAGTTCCTAAGCACGATCGGGATTACGAGGGAGACCTAGCCGTTATTGAAGGCTCTGTTCCAAGTCCATTTAACCTGCCTAAGGGTTGCCGTTTTGCACCACGTTGTCCTCATGCTAAGGCCATTTGCCACGCAGAGCTTCCAGAGCTAGCAACGCAAGAGGACGGGGATCAAGTAAGATGTTGGATTCATACTGAGAGATGGGAAAAAGAGGAGGTAGGGGCAAGTCATGAGTAAAAAGCCATTATTAGAAGTAAAAAACTTAAAGCAATACTTCCCTATCACTGGTGGTCTTTTTGGAAGAACCATTAATCATGTTAAAGCTGTTGATGATGTTAGTTTTACTGTATACGAAGGTGAAACAGTTAGTATTGTAGGAGAATCTGGTTGTGGTAAGTCAACAACAGGTCGCGCAATTCTTCGTTTAGATAATCCTACTTCTGGTGAAATTAATTTCGAAGGAGAGAACCTTCTTTCTTTAAGCAAGTCAAAAATGAGAAAAAAGCGTAAAGATCTACAGATCATTTTCCAGGATCCTTATGCTTCACTAAACCCACGTCAAACCGTTAGTCAAATTTTAGAAGAAGCACTTGAAATACAAAATGTTGTACCTGCCAACCAAAGACGTCAAAAGATTGTCGAACTTCTTGAAACTGTTGGTATTGGTGGACACCAAATTGACCGTCACCCTCATGAATTTAGTGGTGGACAACGTCAACGTGTCGGGATCGCCCGTGCACTTTCAGTAGATCCAAAGTTAATCATCTGTGACGAGGCTGTTTCAGCTCTTGACGTTTCTATTCAAGCACAGGTATTAAACCTATTAAAGGAATTACAACGTGATTTCCAATTAACCTATTTATTTATTTCTCATGACCTTGGGGTAGTACGTCATATTTCTGATCGTATTATAGTTATGTACCTTGGTAAGATCGTTGAGATTGCAGATAAGAAATCCTTATTTGAAAACCCTCAACATCCTTATACAAGAGCATTACTATCAGCAATCCCAAGTACGAACATTGAGGCAAAGAAGGAACGTATAATTTTGCAAGGAGATGTTCCTTCTCCAATTGATCCACCAACAGGTTGTCGTTTCCATACACGTTGCCCATTTGCCATGGAAAAATGTCGTACGGAAGAACCGAAGTTACAATCAGTTAACGGTGAATCACAACAGGTAGCTTGTCACTTAGTTGATGAAGGTCAACCAGTAGATTACACAAAGATTGTAGCTAATTACTAATTTATTTATGAACTGTCAAAAAGAAGAAGGCATTGCAATTGCAATGCCTTCTTCTTTTGTATTTGTCCCATCTACTGTTCGGTGTTATTTTTAATAAAAGCTAATATACGTTGCTCGGCAACTTCAGGTCTTACCCATAGGTCAGGTTGTATTCCAACTGCTTCAATCTTAATAAGATCAGGATGATAGTTGAAGAATGCTGGTACTTGCAATTCAGCTTTTGAATTTGGTAACATCCAATACAGTGCATCTCCACTAATGATTGCGCCCATTGTATGCATACCGATAACAGTTGTTTGATTTGTAAGCCTTAATTTATATGTCAAATGCTCAGCGGCAGATGCTGTATTGTTGTCCGTTAATACAAAAATATGAGTATCATGATCATTTACACTATGAAACTCATTCTCTATTACTTCCCAAGTTGGTTCAATTGGGAAGTCATACTTTCCTATGAAGGCTTTCTCTTTAAAAAATTCCTCCTCTAAGTTTTGTTCTGAGAGTCCATTTTCCATCATGTGATCAATAGTATCCTGCAAAAACGCATGAGTGGTATTAGATATTAAGTAAATATACTGTGAGGTCCAACTTGGAGGTACTTCAAAAAATTCCTCCAGCCACATTTCAACCATATGCATATTCCCTCCAGTATTCCCCCTTAAATCTAATACGATATACGGTTCATTTTTAAGCTTTTTAGCTGTATTAATGATATCATAGTAATCATAAGGGCTAGCCTCGCCGACGAACATGCTTCGTATTTGTAACCAAGGTACGCCCTCTTTTTCTTCCAAAGAAAATGGTACACCTAACCGTGATTTTGACAATTCTTTTGATTCCACTTTTAACGAGATGATTTCACTTTGTTCTTCTTCATCCTGTTGAAAGACAACTTCCCATTCTCGGTCATTACTACTCAGAGATTCTGAAAAAGTAGCCAACATATATACGATCTCACCATTTTCATTGATTGTCGGCTTTAAGTATGATTCTAGATTTACATCTCCATTAATATTAAGTAATTTTTTAGCTTTCTCTCCTGTTGTCCAAAACTCGCCATTTTGATCCTTAGTAAAGCTGTATAATGAAGTTACATATAACTCGTAATCCGATAGAATAATAGATTCATGTTCGATCCAAAAATGAGTGTCTACAATAAATTGATAATGCTCTCTTATCATGTCTACAAACCTAGATTTTGTCATGGTCTCTTCTTGATGTGACTCAATATCGCTAATAACCTCATCCTTAGCTTTATTAAACGCTTGATCCCCTCCAAAAAATTGATACATAGGATACATATACTTTAAGGTTTGATTAAAGATTTCGATATCTTCTGTCAGTTGTTCTTTTGTTAGATTACTCGATACGTTTTGAGAAGGTCTATTTTTAATCCTCAAAGTTTGTAATACATCATTTGACAGTTCCACATCATCACTATTAGCAAAGTCATATAGAAAGTTCGGATCTTGGACGGCTTTTTCAATAGGGCTTCGGTTTTCTTTCGCAATGGTATCTAAGGAGGAACTAGCTTCTTCTGTGAGTAATGGATTTGATGTACAACCTGTAACTACTAAAAGTATGATTACGATTAGTCCTTTATAATTCCTCATAATACTCTCCCTTCTTCAACTGTTGATTAAGTTATTATGTAAATTTTACCACATTTTGTACAGTATAACTTAAATGAAAAGATAGGTACACTTTGCAAAGCAAAATGTACCTATCTACCTTATTTCTCTAGTTGTTGTATAGAAAACAACTCATAATAAGCACCTTTTTTCTCCATTAACTCTTCATGTGTTCCGACTTCTTTAATTTCTCCGTGATCTAACAACACAATTTTATCAGCATGAGTGATGGTTGAAAGACGATGTGCAACTACACAGGTTGTTCTGTTCTTTGAAAGAAGTGTTAGTGACTCTTGAATTAAATGCTCACTTTCTAAATCCAATGCCGACGTTGCTTCGTCCAATATTAGAATAGGAGGATTTTTCAAGAATACTCTTGCGATTGAGACTCTTTGCTTTTGTCCCCCCGAAAGCTTCACACCACGTTCGCCAACTTTTGTATCATATCCATCTGGAAGTTCCATAATGAAGTCATGAGCATTCGCTGCCTTCGCAGCTTCTATTACCTCTTCATCAGTTGCATCAGGGTTACCCATTAATATGTTAAACTTGACGGATTCACTAAAAAGAATTGAATCCTGTAGGACTAGCCCAATATGGTCTCGTAATGACCGAACCTTGAACTCCCGAATATCTACCCCATCTAGCATAATTGAGCCCGCTGTTACATCATAGAATCGCGGGATCAAACTGACTAGAGTGGATTTCCCTCCTCCACTCATTCCGACAAATGCTACCGTTTCACCCTGCTTCATATGAAGAGTAATATCCTTTAACACCGGTGCTTCTTCCTCTGTGTATTGAAAAGAAACATTATGAAACGATAGTTTACCATCTACTTTAGTAATTGGCTTAGAAGATGATTGGTCCTCAATATCATACTTTTCATCAATAAATTCAAAAACACGGTCCATCGATGCCACCGCTTGCGTTAGTGTAGTCGATGAATTTACAAGTCTTCGCAATGGGCTATACAATCGATCCATAAAAGCAATAAACGCCACCATTGTACCAATTTTAATATCTCCTAGAATTACTTGATAGCTTGCATAACCAATAACAAGTAATGGTGCAACATCCGTAATCGTATTTACCACCGCGAACGTCTTTGCATTCCATCTCGTATGCTCTAATGCTTTCGTTAAAAAGTTTTTATTTTGATGGTCAAATTCCTTCTGCTCATGATCCTCAAGTGCAAACCCTTGAATGATTGGCATCCCTTGTACTCTTTCATGTAGATGTCCCTGCACATTAGCTAATGCTTGTGAGCGGACTCTAGTCAACATTCGCAATTTGCTGTAAAAATATTTCACCGAAAACCCGTAAAAAGGAAATAATAATAACGCAACAATTGTTAAGGTAACATCCATGGTCAACATGATTATAATGGCGATGATGATGGTAATTAAATCCAACCACACATTCATAAGTCCTGTTATGACGAAGGTCTTTGTTTGTTCAACATCATGAATGACACGAGAAATAACTTCCCCTACTCTTGTATTTGCATAGAAACGCAAGCTCAATTTTTGGAGATGGGTAAATAATTGATCACGTATATCATAGAGAATCTTGCTCCCAACCCATTGAGCATAATATTGTCGTATATATTCAATCGGTGGCCTAACTACTAAAAATAAGAAAAACGCTCCACCCATAATGAAAATCAAATGATCAATCTTCTCTTGTTTTGTTAAATTATTCCCATTTATTACATCATCAATTAAATACTGTAAAAGGAGAGGGATTAACAAAGGGATCGTGAATTTGACAACCCCAATCATAACAGTTAAAACAATTTTCCAACGATATGGTCTTACAAACCTCATATAACGCTTTATACTATCCATAAAACACCCATTCCTAGCTTTTTAATCCATTCAGGAACAAAAGGCGCAAGCACCCCGTTTTGCCCCGACAAGCAAATGTTCCTTTGACAAAGAAAAGGCGGTTTTACCTTTTATTTGTCAAAGGGTTATTTGACCTCGAGGGGCTGGGTGCTGGAGTTAGATTACTACCAACACCGTAAATCACTAGACTACAAATTGATATTAATTCTGATATTATTAAAAAACCTGTTGAGTATTTCAACAGGTCATTTTTTTTATGAACGATATAACAAGTACTGTTCGTACCAATTATCAACAAAATCAGGAGCAAAGGGACCCTTTCTCCCGTGTATCCATTGAAGTAAATAATCTAAGTTTCTTTTTAATATATGATCAATTACCTCCGGATATTTCATTTCTTTACGGTGCCGTTCATATTCATCCTCATCTAATAATACATAGGTCATATCAGGAAATACCTTTACATCTAAATCATAATCAATGTATTTCATGGCCTCTTTGTCCCATATAAAAGGAGAACTAATATTGCAGTAGTAGTAAATCCCATCTTCCCTTAACATCCCAATAATATTAAACCAATAGTTGGCATGAAAGTAACATACAGCTGGTTCTCTTGTTATCCATGTACGTCCATCTGATTCTGTTACGGTCGTCCGATCATTCCCACCAATTACAATACTCTGTGTTCCTTTTAGGACAATTGTCTCTTCCCACACTCTATGTATTTGTCCATTATGCTTGTAGCTATGTATCTGAACCTTCTCTCCTATCATGGGAAAACCCATATAAGCTCCCTTCTTTCATTGCCTGTCCCACCTAGCATTTAGGGGTACCATGGTAAATGGTTTAGATAATGTACAAACATTATCCTTTTTTGTTTTTTTATTTAAACTTTTCCGTATATATTTTTCACTTCTTACTATTATAACGGTTCTAGTAATAATTTAAAACAAAAGAGCCACTAAAATTTAGTGGCTCTCTACTTTACAATGCAGTTGTTAAACTAGATTCATGATGCTTATAGGCAGTAATGACATCTTCTGTTTGACGTTCAAAGGTCAGTTGAATTTCTTTTAACTCTGCTTTCATCTTATGAATTTCATCCTTTAGCGATTGCATTTCCGCCTTATTTTGCAGCTCTTTCAACTCGCATTCCAACTCCTGACAGCGCTCAAGCTCCGATTGTAAAAATAAAAGCTTATCCATTGTTTGAAGTTGTTCACGAACCAATAAATCAAAGCGAGACATATGGTCAGCTCCTCTTATAGTCTTTGTATACTAAGTAATTCTTGATATGCTATCAATTCCCTTTGACTATCTATGTAGACTCTTGAGAGGTTTTGTCAAATTGGATAGTTTGGTCGGTTTGAGCTGTGTTTTTATTGTTGTTACTAACTAAATTTCTAGCTTATAAAGTCATTTTTCCAACCAAAAAGCACTTCCCACCGGAATGGTAAGAAGCGCCTTTTTTTGTTAAGTATTAAGAGTTTTGACCTTTATTTGCTTCGGCTTGTGCATTTTGTTGGCGCACTTCTTGAGCGTTAGTTTCAGAAGCGAATTCAGTTCCGAAAGAACCTTGGCCAGCAGATGCAGCGTTTTGCGCACGTACTTCAGAAGCATTAGTTTTAGAAGCTTGACTCTTCTTTGCCATGATTATCACCTCCAACACCTGTTAATCTATCCAGAGGTGAAAATCTTATGCGATAAATTCATTAATTTTTTTCTGTATAAATTTTTAACTTTAGACTAAAAGTGACCTACCGCCATCTACAATAATCGTTTGACCACGAATCATATAGGCTTGATCAGAAAGTAAAAACATGACCGCATTCACAAGGTCACCAGGCTCGACCATTTTTCCGGCAGGTGTATTTTTTCTCGCATCCTCTAAAAGTTCTTCACGATTAGGAAAATGCTTGAGGGCATCTGTATCTACTGCTCCACCTGATACGGCATTCACGACAATGTTCTTTGGTGAAAGCTCCACGGCTAAGTATCTTGTTAAAGATTCTACTGCTGCTTTTGATACACCAACTGTTGTGTAGTTATCAAGATATCTAATCGATCCTAGTGAGCTCAGGCTGACAATATGTCCACCACCACTTTTTTCCATACGCTTAGCTGCCTCTTGTGCACAAAATAATAAGGCCTTGCTATTGATATCCATCGTCCAATCCCAATGTGATTCCTCTAGCTCCATAAGCGGACGAAGCACACCTGAAGCTGCATTACTGACGAAAATATCCAAGCGATTAAAATGCTGATCAATTTCGTTAAACATTTCCTTTATTTTTTCCGGCTTCCCTACGTTTGCCTTTATTACTACTGCTTTCCTACCTAATGCTTCAATTTCTTTTGCTGTTTCCTCTGCGGCAGCACGACTTCTAGCATAGTTCACGATAATATCGTAACCTTTTTCAGCTAACCTGATGGCAATCGCTTTTCCAATCCCTCTACTACTACCAGTTACTAGTGCAACTTTTTGTGTCATATGATTCACTCCTGTTTTTCCATTTCATGTCTCATATTGTACCTTTTTTTAACTAATTTTCACAATTTTTATTGTATAGAGGTGAATTCCCAAACAGAAAATAAGAAGCAGCCTATTTGTGAAAGGAGTGTTCACTATGTATGTTGGACGAGATATGACTGAGCTTTCAATGATGCCTAAAACAAATTGGAAGGATAGCGAGCTTGCATTTTTCCATCATTCTTTTCAACAAATTGTCCCCTATTTAAATGTCGAGGGCCAAACCATCCATCGAGAAATTATTGAGGAAATTGTAGACCGAGGTGGAATGAAGCGAGAAGAAGCAGATTGGACACATGGAACTAGAGTTCAATACGATTAATACCAAGGACATCCAGATTAAACTGGTCAGATAAATGAGCTAGTAGAAAAACAGGAGGCAGCTTAAACGGCTGACTCCTGTTTTCTTTGTAAATATTGCTTCCATATTTTTTGGTGAGACACGGAGAAGGCATATTGTTCTAATTCTTCTCTACTAACCAGTTTTACCTCATCGTTCTCTTGTATATCTTTGCTAATTAGACCTTCATATACAGTCATATTCCATACCAGATGAGTGAACACATGTTGAAAGGTCCCTAACACTTCGTCTACCCTTGGACTATGCTGGTAATTTTCTTTCACATAGTCATGAAGCTGTGTTTTCGGCGTGTTTAACTCCTTGCTAAGTTCCACATTTGGAAACTCCCAAAGCCGGGCTAGTAGACCCGATTCAGGACGTTTATGAATTAAGATTTTCCCCTCTTCTGTTTCAAACACACCCACAGCTAGCTGTAGCTCCTTAGTCGAGTTCTTCTTTGTCTTTACTGGGAGTTCAGCTTGAGTACCTTCCTGAAACGCCTTACAGTGGTCTCTGACTGGACAAAGTAAACAAGACGGAGAGGTTGGTGTACAAACTATAGCCCCTAGCTCCATTAGTCCTTGATTGAAGAAAGATGGATTGTTTTTACTAATAATCACTCTAATAATCTCTTCAAAAATCTTTCGTGTTTTTGGTTTCGCAATATCCTCCCAAATGGAAAATATTCGCGATAACACCCTCATCACATTACCATCCACTGCTGGCTCCGGCACTCCATATGCGATACTTAATATGGAACCAGTCGTATAAGGTCCAATTCCTTTGAGCTTTGATATCTCGCTTGGTGTGTTCGGGACAATGCCGCTGTAGCTCTCATGGACTTCCCTTACAGCAGATTGTAAGTTTCTCACTCTTGAATAATAGCCCAGACCCTCCCAAGCCTTTAAAACCTTTTCCTCATCAGCTTTAGCTAAAGCTTCAATAGTTGGAAATTGTTCAATAAAGTTATGGAAATAAGGAATCACCGTATCCACTCTAGTCTGCTGCAGCATAATTTCAGATACCCAGACCTTATAAGGATCCTGATCTTTCCTCCACGGCAAGTCCCTCTGTTCTCTTTCAAACCAAGTGATGAGGTCTGCTTGGAATTCATCTATTAAAAAATCTTGAATATACTCTTGTCCCTTCATGCGTTATCCCCCATGATGTGTTGTACAGGTAAGAAATTAGAAATAATACCTATCTTCTATTGTACCTTAACCGCATGGATCTGGATATTTTCTAAACCACCTTCTACAAATTGGTCGAGCAGGCCAAAAATGGAATGTCTTTGTTTATTTCTAAGTTTCTTTAACGCCATATAATGAGAGGCAGTTGGTACTGAAAAGCTTTCTAAATAAATATTTTTTTCATAGCTATACCAATTGATTTGATTGGCTCCAAATGATGGTAAATAACCAATTACCTTTTCCATCAAACTTTCATATTCCTTTACATATATAGGGTTTACTTTATATTGGATATAAATTTTATATGTCTTATTCATTAGAGTCTCCTTTTTAAATCCACATAATTTGCACATATTAGTTAGTAGTGAATAGGTTTACTTATATCTAAAATGAGATAAGTAAATATAAGTACCTATTTTTTGAAGGGAGGAATCATCTTACGCATGGATACTGGCACTCACTTTGTGATGGGGATTGCTCTTGGTGGTATTGCCACTGTTGATCCTGTCATTAGTCAAGATCCCTTAGCTCTCGAGGCAGTATTGCTAGGGACTATACTTGGCTCTCAGGCCCCAGACTTAGATACGGTTCTTAAGCTAAGAAATAATGCTAAGTACATCAGGAATCATCGAGGAATTACTCACTCTATTCCCGCTGTCCTTCTTTGGCCACTGATTATTGTTGGTGGAATTAGCTTATTTCTTCCTGCTATAAATTTATTGCATATATGGATTTGGACATTCATCGCTGTAATCCTCCATGTTTTTGTCGACATTTTCAACGCTTATGGGACACAAGCGCTTCGTCCTTTTTCGCATAAATGGATTGCTTTAGGAGTTATTAATACGTTTGACCCGTTTATTTTTTTCGTCCACATCGTGGGAATCATTGTGTGGCAGTTGGGTGTAGAACCTCTCCAAGCTTTTACAGGAGTCTTTTTAGTCGTCGCTGTTTACTATGTAGTCAGATACCAAATGAAGCGAAAAGTGAAGGATACTGTCGAAAAAATTATACCTGAAGTAGAGGAAGTAATTGTATCTCCCACTATTCGATTCAACCAGTGGCATGTTGCTGTAAAATCTAAACATCATTTTCATGTAATTAAGGCTGTTGATGGGACGATTGTGGTATTAGATACATTTGACCGAAGACCAATACCCAAAACCCCTCTTTTGGAAGCAGCTAAACAAGATGACAATATCTCTGCCTTTTTATCCTTTTCTCCTGTTTATCGTTGGGAGATTGAAGAGTACTCGGGTTATACAGAGGTTCGCTTTATTGATCTTCGCTATCGAAGCAAGGACTACTATCCCTTTGTTGCAGTCGTACATCTTGACCGTGACTTTAACATTTTAAATTCCTACACAGGCTGGATTTTTAGTGAGAAGAAGTTGCGGAAAAAGTTAGATATTATACCTTCTAAATAATATAAGGCTCTTTTCTAAAACATAAAAAGCAACAGTCGATATGAAAACAGCCCAATATAAAAAGCACTAAAAGTGTGAGAAACGCTTCACTACTTTTAGTGCTTTAAATGATCTTCATTATTTAATAAAGCTGCATATTTCGGGTTGGTCGCAACAAAGTCATGAAGGTGTGAACCATACCTCATCACCCACTGTGTGACAATTCTCTCGGCCATTTCACTACCCATATAAGGGGCTCCTGCCTTTGCAGAGGATGCCTCAAAATCAGACCATAATAATTCAACCCAGGTTCTTGCTTGGGATGCTGATAAAGAATCGTTCTTCTCTAACAGTAAATCCGTTAATTTGGCAATTTTCTCCTCCATCCAAAATCCTCCTTTCCATATATTCTTTATTATATCGATTCCATACATGAGTCATACTATTACTACGTGCTTAGAAGACCTAAGAAATTCTTTTTAGCACGAGGTTTGTTAATTTATAGAGGAGGTTCTCACAATGGTACGTAACAAAAAACGAGGGTTCCCAAATCAAAGTCATAACAAGTTTGAAGGAGAGCCACGAGCTAAGGCAGAATATGCTTCTTTACGTGCTGATGGGTCAATTAATACTCATCCTCAAGAAAGAATGAGAGCGTCTAATTTAAGATCCGATGAATAGTTAGGGGCATTTTTCAAAAAACAGAAGTCAGGAATTATTTTCTGGCTTCTGTTTTTTTCAGCATAGAAATGGGCAAAGCATCTACTCTTTCCTCACCTGTTAGCTTTGTTCCCCAAGCAAAAATTCCATTCATATACTTGATCTTAAAAAACGTCCCCGGGTCTTGCTCAATTTCATATATTTCATCTGGCTTGAAATCCTCAGGGTTTAACAAATAGGCTTTCGCCATAAGTATTTTACGCTCAAATACTGCTAATTCATTGAGCCTCCCCATTTGTTCAGCCTTCCTAG
Source organism: Bacillus sp. AK128 (assembly GCF_053903075.1). NCBI lineage: Bacteria > Bacillati > Bacillota > Bacilli > Caryophanales > Bacillaceae > Bacillus > Bacillus sp. AK128. The sequence continues at coordinate 4,160,819 of NZ_CP096379.1, forward strand.
CTTGTTCATTTAATTGACGAATCTCTTGTGTTAGTTCGAACTCGGTCATTCGGCTGTATCTTTTCTCCATTGTATTCACTCACTTTTTAGTCTATTGTCGGATTTGGACAATCCTCTGATTGTAGGTACTGATCAATTAACTCAATTGAAAACCCTTTTTGATAAAGGTACTGCTTCATTTTTTGAGTATACTCATAGCCACTGAATTTATGGTTCTTTCTGTGAGCTTTTTCCCCCATCTTACAAATTGCTTCCCACTCATTCTCTTCATCACGTTCTGGCATCGTTTCATCTAGAACCATCCTGATGACACCCTGGGTAAAACCTTTACGTATCAGTGAATCCATCATCTTTTGCTTCTGCATTTTTTCCGAACTAGAAGAAGTTTTTCGGTATGTTTTTTCAGCGTACTTTTTTGCAAATTCTATTTGGTCTTCCATTGTATATTGAGATAATACAAGGTCAATTATACCAGCAGATATTCCTTTTTGACCAAGCTCTTGTTTCAACACAATAGGTCCTTTTAAGGAAACCTTGGCATTAGTATTGACATAAGCAATTCCAAATTCTTCATCATTCAGATACTTTAAGCTTGTAAGCTTATGAATCACCTCTTGAATGACAGCATCCGGGTATTCTTTTTCTTTTAAATTTTGAATAACCTCTAATGTTGCTCTCATACGATAGGATAGGAATACAAGCGATTGTTGGAAGGCTTTTGTTACATCATCTGAGAAGCTGATTTCTTCCAAATCAAATTCATCTACTTCTTTTCCTTTTTGTAAGGAATGAGTGATCAATACATCCTCGTGGACACTAAAAGCATATCTTTCTCCTGCCCCATCATCTAGAAAGATATTATATCGGTCTTTACGTTTTTTTTGAGTCGTGATCTTTGTAATAATCGCCACTTCATTCACCTCATGTTTAAATATAGCACATTTTGTGAAAAGGATATGGTAAGAAGAAATAGAATATTATAATCAAGAAGGAGGGGGTTCGGATGAATATAGCGATAACCGGTGGGACTGGCTTTGTTGGTAAAGCCCTTACTAATTCTTTTATAGAGAATGGACATCACGTATATATATTAACAAGAAGCGCTAATAAAGAGGCAACTGCTGAAGGAATTCATTATGTTCAATGGTTAACAGAAGGAAGTGAACCTGAACAGGAATTGAATAATATAGATGTTTTTATTAATTTAGCAGGTGAATCCTTAAATAGTGGAAGATGGACTTCTGAAAGAAAGGCGAGAATCGTAAATAGTCGAGTTACTGCAACCAAAGAGGTTATTCGAATTTTGCAGCTTTTACAAAAAAAGCCTTCTGTGCTCATTAATGCTAGTGCAGTCGGCTATTATGGGATCTCTCGTGAAAAAGAGTTTACCGAAGAAAGTCAGGAACATGGGAATGACTTTTTAGCCGAAACAGTTATAACTTGGGAAAAAGAAGCGTCGGAAGCAAAGAAACTTGGGGTTCGAACAGTATTTACTCGGTTTGGTATTATACTAGACCGAGATGAGGGAGCCTTGCCTAAGATGCTTCTACCCTATCGTCTATATGCTGGTGGAACAGTCGGTTCTGGTGAACAGTGGCTATCTTGGGTACATATTGATGATGTTGTCGGGATGATTCAGTTTGCGATTGATGAATCGAAGATAGAAGGACCATTAAACGTTGTGTCCCCCCAGCCTGTAAAAATGAAGGAATTCGGTAAAACTATAGCTCGAGTAATGAAGAAACCTCATTGGCTTCCTGCACCAAGCTTTGCCTTAAAAGCATTACTCGGTGAAATGAGTATCCTTGTACTAGAAGGGCAAAAGGTGCTGCCAAAAAAAGCAGAACAATATAAGTATGATTTTGTCTATCAACGTCTGGATGACGCCTTAACGAACATTTTAAAATAAACTAATTGTAACGAAGAAAGAGGAATATGAATGAGAACGTTATTTAAACATGCAACCATTTACCCGATTACTTCTGCTCCAATGCATCATGCTGATTTATATGTGGAGAATGGTAAAATTAAAGAAATCGGGTACGAAATTCAACCTTCAGATGACATGTTTGTCATTGATTGTAAAGATCAGTTACTATTCCCTGGGTTTGTTGATGTACACACTCATCTTGGGCTATATGATGAAGGTACCGGCTGGGCTGGAAATGATGCGAATGAAACAATTGAACCACTTACACCACATATACGTGCCTTAGATAGTCTTCACCCTCTTGATACTGCTTTTTCCGACGCTATTCAGCACGGGATTACAACCGCCCATATTATGCCTGGTAGTGCGAATGTAATTGGCGGTACCACGTCTGTAATCAAGACACATGGGCGAAGTGTGGCTAAAATGCTTCTTCAGGAAACAGCTGGTTTAAAAATTGCCCTTGGTGAAAATCCAAAGCGGATTCATAGTCATGGAAGCAACGACTCGATTACTCGAATGGGAATTATGGGTATGCTGAGGGAGGCCTTCTATAAGGCAAAGTACTGTGACCATCCTGAGAACATTAGAGTTGCACCGATTTTAAAAGCTCTAAAAAGAGAAATTCCTGTTCGAATCCATGCTCACCGTGCAGATGACATTATGTCTGCCATGCGTTTTGCAGAGGAGTTTGACTTGGATTATCGAATTGAGCATTGCACAGAAGGACATTTAATCCCTGGTGAATTTGAGGGCAAAAATGCAAAGGTTAGTGTAGGACCAACCTTAACTAGAAGAAGTAAAATCGAGCTGAAAAACAAATCTTGGAAAACCTATCAGGTCCTTGCTGATGTCGGGGTTGAAGTTTCGATTACGACAGACCATCCTTACACTCCTATTCAGTACCTCAATATATGTGCTGCACTAGCAGTTCGGGAAGGTTTAGATGAACAAAAAGCAATTGAAGGTATTACGATTACTCCTGCTAGAAATCTCCGTGTAGCGGACCGTGTGGGCAGCTTAGAAGTCGGTAAGGATGCGGATCTCGTTCTCTGGAGCCATCATCCATTTCATTACTTAGCAAAGGCTCGTTTAACGATGATAAATGGAGAAATAATTTACAAAAAAAATTAACAAAAAAGTAGTATCTTTTTTGAGATTTTTATCGTATTATACTTTAAGTATTCATAAGAATAATCTAATAAACCTAAAATTTTATAGGCACATTTTATAAAATTAGGGAAAGGCAAATGGTGCGCCACCAGCATGACTGGTCCTAGTGGGTTCGATTCCCACCCCGAAATTTTTTTGATCAACATTATAAAAAATTTCGAGGGTGGAGTCCTACCATAGCTATGGACTTTTCTGCCCTCATGATTGGAGGGAATCAGCATGCTGAAAAAACGTGAACTTCACGACTGTCAGGCTCTTTATGAGTTAATGGTACACCCGGATGTCTTTCCTTTTGTGCGTCAAAAGGCTACTACCTATGAAGAGTTTCTGTTTTTAACGAAGCAAACCATCGAAGCTGAAGAGCGCGGTGAAATCATCTCGAGAACGATTTTAGATGAATGGGGAAATCCAATCGGGACCATTAACTTGTTTGATGTTCAAGATCAAGCAGGCTTTCTAGGAACTTGGTTAGGCAAGCCCTATCACGGCTTAGGCTATAATAAACTGGCAAAGGATGCATTCTTCGAAGAGCTTTTTTTCGAATTAGGAATTGAACGGATTTTCATGCGTATTCGTAAGGTCAATGCTCGTTCTTTCAATGCTGCTGAAAAGCTTCCCTACTCCATCTTTGCCAATGAAACAAGAAAAAGCCTTTTCGATCAGCTAAACGCGAAGGAAGATATTTATAATTTATTTGAGATTCCAAAGGATCTTTATAATCTTCATTCTATGAGACAGCCATTTATGTTCCAAGAGGAGCATTTAAAGGAAGCATAATTCAAAGTCTGCCAATACGGCAGACTTTTTTATTTTTTGTGCATAAGTAAGAATGAAAACGGTAACGATGATAATAAGTTCATCGAAAAGTGAGGGATAAAGAATGGCTGATAATAAAAATAAAAGAAAAGACAAATCTAAAAGTACTTTAAGCAGCATGCAAGAAGTTACATATTCACGTGAGTTCAGAATGGCAGACAGAGCTGGTGGATTTATCAGCAATAAGCGTTAATTCCTAATAACTTCCGTTAATAACTTTTCCCCTTCGTGAAAAGATAATCTAGAACAAAGATTAAACTTGTATGGAGGGATCATTAAAATGCCAACAAATCATGGACATAGTAACCGAGATAAGAATACTGCATCATTACCACAAACACCAAGCTATGCAAAATTGCCATCCGATGGCAGAGATATTGAATTTGCACAAGAGTTTGCCGATCAAGACGATTTACAAGCTCAGGCAAGATCAAAAGCAGCTGATGAAAGAGCTAAAGCAAGAAAAGGTAAATAAAACAAAAGGAGGTGGAAGTTTTCCACCTCCTTTTGTTATACACATATTTTGTTATCCACAATACACAGAGGATTGTGGATAACTTAATTTTACCTTTTATTCATAGCTATTTGAAGTTTCTGCTATAAATGTGGATAACTTTAGGATAAAATGTGGATAATGTGTATAAGTCTGTGTAAAACTTTATTTTATAGGTATTTAGGCTAGTTCTCCTCTGTGGATATCTAATTGGGCAGTGAATCGTTAGTATTATTTGCAAATAGTATTGATTAGATTTTTCGGCAAACGTTTTTTTTAAGTAATGGAATTATATTATCCCTTAGGCTCTTTTCGTAAAGATTTTTGCTATTTTTAAAGCTTTGTTAAAGCACTGAGTTGATTGGAGCGAAAGGCACTCGACTCCTGTGGGAGTAGCGGGACAGGTGAGACCCCGGAGGCGAAGCCGAGGAGGCTCACCGCCCGCCCCGCGGAAAGCGAGTGCCTGCAGCGGAAATCAATGGACCCAGTATATAAATTTATTTTTTTGTTAATATTGTAACAAATATGCGGAAACAGACTATTAAAAATGGACGTATTTCAAAGACCAAACAAAAAAACGCAAAGGAATAACTCCCTTACGTTTCTCCGTGTATGATCCTCTTATTTACTTTCTTGTTTAACTGGCCAGCTTTCTACCCCTTTTAAGCCTTCGATATCGTTTGCATAGAATACAGGGTCCATGCCTTTCTTTCTTTGATCTAGATAGTTATCCAATGCTTTAAAGGCATATTTCCCTAATAGACCAATTGCAATAAGGTTAGTAAGTGCCATGATTGCCATAGCAAGGTCAGCGAAGTCCCAAACAATTTGTAGACTAGCTAATGCCCCAAACATGACCATTCCTAGTGCAAGGAGGCGGTATACAAATAGAGCCCCCTTACTCTTGTTGACAAATTCAATATTGGCTTCCCCATAATAATAACTTCCTATAATTGAACTGAAGGCAAACATAAATATAGCAATTGCCACAAAGATACTTGCCCACCCACCAAAATGCTCAGTCATTGAAGCTTGGGTTAACTCAATTCCTTGTAAACCAGTTTTATAAGAATCTGATAATAGAATGATTAACGCTGTTGCTGTACATACAATAAGTGTGTCGAAGAACACCCCTAGTGATTGTACAAATCCTTGTTTAGCTGGATGGGATACAACTGCTGTTGCAGCTGCATTGGGTGCACTTCCCATACCAGCTTCATTCGAGAATAACCCACGTTTAACACCCATCATAATAGCTGAACCTACGCCTCCACCAACTACCTGTTCCAAGCCAAAAGCACTTTTCACAATTAAGGCAAATACAGCCGGAACCTCAGAAATATTAGTGAAAACGATAAAAGCGGCTAATAACAGATAAAAGAATGCCATAATAGGAACAATTGTAGCTGAAAACTTAGCAATACGTTGAACTCCTCCAAAGATAATGACAGCCGTTAATACTACTAGTAAGATTCCTACTACTGCTTCACTAACATTAAAGGAGTTTGTAAATGCAGCAGCTATGGTATTACTTTGAACCGCATTAAAGGTTAAACCGAATGAAATGATGATTCCTAAAGCAAACAATGAACTTAACCATTTTGCACCTAACTGCTTTCGCATATAGTAAGCAGGTCCACCTTTAAATCCTCCGTTCGGATCCTTTACCTTATAGATTTGTGCAAGGGTACTTTCAACAAACGCACTAGCACCACCTAGAATCGCAACAATCCACATCCAAAAGACTGCTCCAGGACCACCTAATGCAATAGCCATCGCCACTCCAGCAACATTACCGGTTCCAATTCGAGTAGCTGCTCCGATAAAGAATGCCTGTAAGGACGAAATCGATTTTTCACCTGGTATCGTTTCATTTTTATCTTTTAAAACTCGTAACATCTCACCTATTTTTAAAAGCTGTACAAACCTCATCCTAATCGTAAAGTACAACCCGAGCCCTAACAATAAACCAATTAGTATATAAGACCAAAGTAGATTGTTTGCATAACCGATTAACTCATGTATAAATTCCATATGATGTTCCCTCCTGATGTCGAATGTTGTAGAATTTTTATAATAGTTGAATTATCTAAAAATTTTGTCCGTTAGTCAATAAAAAAATTAACTAATTGTAAAAATATCTATAATTGGGGCACATCTTTTACCTTCCCCTATGGAAACATTCTTTATTAACTGCTACAAAATCTTGGTTTTAGCGAATAAAAAAGACCTTTGCGAACAATATTAACAATGCTTACCATCAGAAAGGGAGGTGTTCACATGGATGCAAAACGTACACAAGAGATTGCTTCATCGCCTACAATGAAGGATGTTTATTATAATGGGGAAAAGGTTTATATTGAGCATGTCGATCAAGATAAAGGATTAGCGACAGTCCATCCGATCAATGACCCAACTAATAAACTAAGTGTCTCAGTTAACAGCCTAGAAGAGTCTTAATCATCATAAAACTAACCTAAAAAAGAGGTTGTCTCAAGAAGGAACCGTGGAACCATGTCCTTGTTTTTCTTGAGACGACCTCTTTATCGTTTATTTAACGAGAAATTCGCTTTAATAACCCCTATTTTATCATTACGTGCATTGAATACTGGGGCATGAACATACTCTTTGAGCTGATTAAAGAGCTGCTCATCGCCAAGTCCCATTTGCCTAATTACTTCCATAGCTACTACGCTAGTTGCTCGGGGAGTCCCGTCTTCAACTTTAATCGCAATCCCAAGTCCATTTTCAACGATTCCAAAGCATTGAACAGCCTCCGCTCCAGCTTTTGCAACTATATTACCCTTGAAAGCGTTCATTACATCTGTGTCAAAACGGTTTGTTCCTCCGACCATTTCAGGATATTCCATCATAGCATTACGGATTGAGAGTAAGGTTTCCACTCTTTGTGCCCCAAGGTTTGCTTCTGGGCTTGCTAGGAGGGCAAATCCTAATGCTGCATTATACAGAGGTAATCGGTGGACAGGAACTCCACAACCATCCACACTTAATTGAATCTGATCCTTTGGAATCTGGCAAACCTCTTCAATCGCATCTAAAATCCGTTGCTGAACAGGATGTTCTACCTCACGATAACTATATATATCTTCTCGCATATGAACAGCTGTTGCAAGCATTCCAGAGTGCTTTCCTGAGCAGTTACTGAATACAGGTGTGAGTTCTTTTCCTTCCTTAATAAGCTGTTTATAGCTTTCCATATCTCGTGGTATATGAGTTCCACACTGTAAGGCATCTTCCTCTAGCTGGATTCTAGCCATAATATCTAATACCGTTTCTCGATGGAACACTTCTCCACTATGGGAAGCGCAGCTTAACGATATTTCTTTTGGACTATAATGAAATGCCTTAGCAGTACCTGTTTCTACTAACGGGACTGCCTGAAATGGCTTCATACTTGAGCGCGGAAAAGTCAGTCTATATGGATCACCATATGAATATAGTAGTTTCCCTTTATGATCTACTACTGCAATATGAACATCATGGGTACTTTCTATATATTCTCCTCTGTACACTAATATCGGCTTCTCCAAAGAATATCCCCCTTATATAAGATCAAACTGTTATTTTGCTAAATTATAAATGGCACGGGCATAGATGGCAGTTGCCATTAATAGGTCTTCTATTTCAATATACTCGTCCTTTTGATGGGCTGTCATTTCTTTGCCGGGGAAGCATGCACCAAATGCAACACCATTGTTCATAAACCTAGCATAGGTTGCTCCTCCAGTTGATAGAAGAGTTGGTTCAAGGCCTGTTTCACCTTGATAAGCCTCCTGCAAAGAATGGATCATAGAATGATCAGCACTCACATGATGAGGCTTAGATTCTTTAATCTCTTCGACTTGTAATCCCTTTTCAGCAATTGTTGAAGTCAATCTATTCTTTGTTGCTTCAAAATCAGTAGTAACAGGACAGCGGACATTTAGATGAACATGTCCACCTTGGCCTTTTTCATAATAAAGAATACCTGGATTAACTGTTAATGGACCTGTCACTTCATCTTGGTACGAAATTTCTAGTGTTTTCCCTTCAAAATCTTCATGTAATTCGTCTAGGAAATCAAGATAAATAGCAGAGTTACCAGTAAAGTCAAATGCTCTTAGGAAGCTAGCAAGCGTTGTTCCGGCATTTTGACCAACATGAGGCTCCATTCCATGAGCAGATTTTCCAAATAGAGTAATCTCTACCTCATTATCCGTGTGATTAATTCTTCGGCGTAGTCCGTTCTTATTACAAAATCCTTCAAATTCAAGTACTAAATGATCCACATTCCCTTGTATGACGGCTACCGCTTGTTCAGGAACCATATTGCCTCTTTCTCCTGATTTAAAAGAAACGAGTTGGACTTCACCTAATTGATCTTCATTGCTTGAAGGAACGTTTACTTTTACATTTAGCTGACCTTTTTCTGCATTGATAATAGGGAAATCAGCATCAGGTGCAAAGCCAACAGAAGGCATTTTTTCCACCTGCTGATAATGCTTCATACAACTCATACCACTTTCTTCGTCGGTACCGAAAATGATTCTAACCCGTTTTTGTAGAGGTAGCCCCAATTCCTTCACAATTTTCATTCCATAAAATGCAGCCATCGTTGGCCCTTTATCATCTATAGCACCTCTAGCAAAAAGCTTGCCATCACGAATGGTCGGCTCAAATGCAGGACTTGTCCATTCCCCAGTAGCCGGGACGACGTCAACATGGCATAACACACCAACCATGTTCTCAAGATCACCCTCACCTAAATCAGCATAACCTGCATACCCATCAAGATTTTTAGTCGTTAATCCGGCTTCCTCTGAAATTGAGAGCACGTAATCGAGTGCCTCTCCTACTTTCCTTCCCATCGGGTACTGACTAGACTTTGTAGTTTCATCCTTAATACTTTCTATCTTCAATAGACCTTCTAAATCCTTTAAAAGCTCATCCTTTCTTGCTAAAACCTCTTCGTACCAATTCACCATTCTACTCACCTCTTTTATTAAAATAAGCTGCACAAATTAATCCAAAATACGTAGGAGCTTCATACGATAAGAATTCAGTGTGTCTCTCCTCTTTTGGTATTGCACCTGCTAGTACTAGTGTTTGCCAGATTCCATCTGGCTTTGCATGTTCTATGTAAGTTGGGTCAAACTTCGTCATCTTTTCGAGCTCATTGTCTTTGATAAGTTCAACCACTTCAGTGTCTAATTGGTTAGCTGCTTCATGAAAACCATAAGGTCCTGCTTCATCATGAGCATGTGACCAATCACAGCTTGCAATCAATGCAATTCTTTTAGTGGATTGTTGAACCACAGCTCTAATCATTTTTCCAAATTCAATATGCCTCTCAAACGATAGATCTCTAGAAGGCGTAATAATAACAACTGGTACATCTGGCATAAATCGCAAAGGCACAATCGCACCCCAATCCAGTGGTAAGCAAGAAAATGGTCCAGCACTTGTCGCATAATTAATTAAGCCTACTGGAATCTTTTGCTTCTTAGCTTCCTCCCCAAGTGCATGTGCTAATTCTCGATCAATGAAACGCTCCATTTCAAAAGAAGCCCCATTTTCTTCAACTGCTCCAAACATTCGCTCTGAATCCGTAATCGCAAACTGACCATTAATTCTCGTTCCATGAGGTGTTAACAAAATAATCGTATCTGGCTTTGCTGTTGCCATCGCTTGACCAAGTCTTACCATACTCTCTCTTGTCACACTCATTCTAGACGGATCTGATCCCTGAAGCTCAGGAATGATTTCACCACCATGTGGAGCTATACATGCAAATACAAATGGATTCAATTTGAACACTCCCTTTTATTGGACTTATCTTATTACTGCCATAAATTGAGGGGGCGGTCAAGATAAAGGTGTTGATTTGTGTGTTGTATTTGTGTATATAGTCGTAGGTGCTTAATTTGTTGGAGTTAGATGGTTGCAGTTTATTCTAGGAGTTACTTTAGTCGGTGCAAGATATAGCTTCTGGGGCTGAATTATGGCAAGATGCCGATATTTCGTTGAAAATGGCCGATATATGGCGGAAAGTCGCCGATATATTCGAGAAGTTGCTGATATATGCCCTGAAATGAACGATATGTTAAAAATGTCGCTGATATAAGATATTTTCCACCGCTTTACTCAGCTGACTGATCAATCTTCTTGGCAAATTTTCAAGATATCTACTCAAAACACAAAAAACCGCAGAGCCAAATCGCCTGCGGTTCATTTCCATTATAAAACCTTGCTTAAAAATGCCTTAGTTCGATCATTTCTTGGATTGCTAAACAGCTCTGAAGGTATATTTTCTTCTACAATATAGCCTCCATCCATAAAAATAACACGATCTCCTACCTCACGTGCGAAGCCCATTTCATGGGTTACGACTACCATGGTCATTCCCTCTTGCGCAAGCTGTTTCATAACCTCAAGTACCTCTCCTACCATTTCAGGGTCAAGAGCTGACGTAGGTTCATCGAACAGCATAATCTTCGGCTCCATTGCAAGAGCTCTTGCAATCGCAACACGCTGCTTCTGACCACCTGATAAGGAATCGGGATACACACGTGCTTTATCTTCTAAGCCGACCTTCTTCAAAAGCTGCATCGCCTTCTGTTCTGCATCCTTTTTGTTCACTTTACGTACATTCATCGGGGCCATTGTAATATTTTCTAATACAGTCCGATGCGGGAATAGGTTAAATTGCTGAAACACCATTCCTACTTCCTTCCGTACGTCATTTATATTAGTAGAAGGGCTGGTTAGGTCAACACCATCAATCAAAACCTGTCCACCTGTCACAGACTCTAACAGATTTAAGCAACGTAAAAAAGTTGATTTCCCTGAACCAGAAGGGCCAATTACCACGACTACCTCTTGTGACTTTACTTCAGCATTAATGTCTTTTAACACCTCAAGCTGACCAAATGATTTCTTTAAACCTTTTACTTTAATCATTGGGTATTAAGCCTCCTTTCCACATAATTCAATAGATAGGTTAAGGAAAGCGTTAGAACCAAATAAATCAAGGCGACGGTTAAATAAGGTTCCCATACACGATAATACTGCCCTTGTGCGGCACGTCCCCAGTACATTAATTCTGGAGCCGCAATAATCGCTAATAATGATGATTCTTTTAGTAAAACAATGAACTCATTTCCTAATGGAGGAATCATTCGTTTAACCGCTTGTGGTAAAATGACAAGCTTCATAGCTTGAACATGTGACATCCCTAATGACCTAGCAGCTTCCATTTGTCCCTTATCAATAGACTGAATCCCAGCTCTGAAAATTTCAGCAATATACGCTGCAGCATTCAGAGAAAGTGCCACGACCCCGGTTGCAATTGGATTAACAGGAGACATAAAAATTGGCATAAGTCCAAAGTGTATGAGCAAGATTTGAACGAAAAACGGTGTTCCTCTAAATAGGTTAATATACCAAATAAAAGGCAAACGAATAATTGCTATGGATGACATTTTTCCTAAGCCTATTAATAATCCTAAAATTGTCCCAATGAGAATACCTAATAAAGACAAAAGGATTGTCCACATCGCTCCTTGTAAAAAGAACGGGAGATATTCTAAAACGATATTGAATTTAAAATCCATGGTCGGCCCCCTTACTACGAACTTCACTCTATTTTATCATGCACAAATTAGTGTTGCTCATTCTTTCATAAACTCTGTTAAACTTTGTTGTTGATTTTCGTTACAGGACACCCGCTTTCCGCGGGGCGTGCGGTGAGCCTCCTCGGCATTCGCCTGCGGGGTCTCACCAAGGACAAAGCGAATTCCTTTGTCCCTATGTCACGCTTGCTCCCGCGCTTGCACAGGATGTGCTGACCTCTACGTTTGCCACAGGACGTGGCAGCCCTTAGTAGAGGACCCCTATATATTCGCGTCCTTCCACTACAATCAACTGTGCAAGGAACTCAACATTGTACATTAACAGAGCCTTCATAAAAAGAAGCGCAACGTATAATACGTTACGCCAACCTTTTCATTATTCAGCGGCTAATAATTCTTCTACGTTTGGCTCTTTACCAAACCACTCTTTATAGATTTCTGCATATGTTCCGTTTTCAATTACTGTTTTGATCGCTTCATCAAATTCAGCTTTTAATGGACTACCCTTAGGGAACATTAAGCCGTAAAATTCAGAATCAAAGTTTTCAGGATCTTCAATTGCTTCTACTTTTGCATCTGGATTATTCTTTACATATTCATTTGCTACAACATTATCCGTCACAACTACTTCCACGTCACCATTAGCAAGTGCCATGAATGCAACTGCCGTTGTTTCGTACTTAGAAATATTAGCGTTGTTTGCACCTACGATTTTTTCTGCAGCTGATTGACCAGTGGTTCCATTTTGAACACCAATCTTCTTACCTTCAAGGTCATTTGCACTTGTAATGCCTCCGCCCTCATTAAATACGATCATATGAGTAGATTGGAAGTAAGGAGTTGAAAAATCATACGTTTCCTTACGATCATCGTTAATTGTGATACCTGAAATAGCTAAATCAACCTCTTCACCTTGGACAGAAGCGAATAATGGATCCCATCCGATGTTGTTTAATTCAAATTCATAGCCTGCTTCTTCCATTACTGCTGTTAGGAAATCTACGTCAAATCCAACGATTTCACCCTTGTCCATATACTCGAACGGAGCGAATGCTGCATCTGTTCCAACTGTAAGTGTTTTCTTTGCTTCCGTATCTGTTCCTTCTTCTGGCTCTGCTTCACTACCCGTATCACCTGTACCGCTAGTTCCACATGCTGCAAGAACTAACATGAACATCATAGCCAGGATCGCTAATAGATAATTTTTACGTAATTTCATAATAAGTGCCCCCTATATTTTTATTGGAAAATTTAAAATTATTATACCATTAATAAAAGCATAAGTATAATTATACACAATTTTGGTTATTCATCAATAATATTGTGTCGTATTTTGTTGTATTTTATTTATATTTTAATAACCGTCTCTGCAAGATTTATCTGTTCTTCTACCTGATTTGGAGCTGTTCCACCATAGCTTTTACGTGCTGCAACCACATTTTCTGGTGCTAGAACTTCGAAAATATCCTCTTCGAATAAAGGACTAAATCCTTTATATTCTTCTAAGGTTAAATCGAGTAAATACTTCTTTTCTCCAATTGCATATAATACAATCTTTCCGATAACTTCATGGGCATCACGGAATGCTATACCTTTTGTCACTAGATAATCAGCAATATCCGTTGCGTTAGAAAAATCTTGGTTAACAGCACTGCGCATTTGTTCCTTTTTGACCGTCATCGTTTCAATCATTGGGGCAAGAAGCTGTAACGAGCCTTCTAACGTTTCTACAGTATCAAACATTCCTTCTTTATCCTCTTGCATATCCTTGTTATATGCAAGTGGTAGCCCTTTTAGGACAGTTAATAATCCAAATAAATTACCATACACTCGGCCTGTTTTAGCACGTAACAGTTCTGGAACATCTGGATTCTTCTTTTGTGGCATGATACTAGAACCTGTACAAAAAGAATCATCTAACTCAATAAACTGAAACTCTTGACTCGACCAGATCACAAGCTCTTCTGACAATCTTGAGATATGAGTCATCAATAAGGAAGCAATCGATAAAAGTTCTACAATAAAGTCGCGGTCACTTACTGCATCCATACTGTTCGGATAAACCGTTTCAAATCCTAATAGTTCAGCTGTTCTTTCACGATTAATAGGAAAAGTGGTCCCTGCTAAAGCTCCCGCTCCGAGTGGTGACCAGTTCACTCGTTTTAAGCTATCTTGGAAACGCTCCTTATCACGTTGGAACATCCAAAAATAGGCCATTAAGTGATGCGCAAATGAAACCGGCTGTGCACGTTGAAGATGTGTATAACCCGGAATCATCGTATGCACATTTTCTTTTGCCTGGTTCAGAATTGCCTCCTGAACTTCATTTACAAGAATAATTAAAGCTTCGGTTTTCCGTTTTGCATAAAGGTGCATATCAGTAGCTACCTGATCATTACGACTTCTACCTGTATGAAGCTTTCCTCCAACCGGTCCAATCGTATCAATGAGAAGCTTTTCAATATTCATATGAATATCCTCATGCTGAACAGAGTATTCCATTGTGCCAGCCTCTATCTTTTCCTTGATCACTAATAATCCATTCGTTATTTTCTCAACATCCTCCAGTGGAATGATTCCACATTCACCTAGCATTTGGACATGAGCTAGACTTCCTTCAACATCCTCGTTCGCTAGTTTTTGGTCAAAATTGATTGAAGCCGTAAATTCCTCAACGAGCTTATTTGTTTCTTTTGTAAACCGACCACCCCAAAGCTTAGACAATACCATTTCCCCCTATCATTATCCCAGGCCTATTGCTTTTACAAAAAGAAAATAGCCATAGCCATGAAAAAACTCTTAAAAGAAGAAGAGTCTCCTTCCTCTTTTAAGAAGTTTATTTTTCTGGCTATCAAATTAGTAGCAATTAGTTCTTCCCTATTTTGTTACTGACTCTGTTTCTTTATGATTAACCTGTGAATAAACCTTTGTTGTTAATCCCCATAGCTTAATGAATCCAACTGCTGCATTATGGTCAAAAGCATCTCCCTTTGAGTACGTTGCCAGCTCTTCATTATATAGGCTATGCGGTGATTTACGGCCTACTACAGTGTGAGTTCCTTTATGAAGCTTCACGCGAATTGTACCTGAAACAACATTCTGAGTTTCATCGACGAATGCTTCAAGAGCATTTCTTAGTGGTGAATACCATAGTCCCTCATATATGATCTTAGTCATTTGTTGTTCAACTGAAGTTTTAAATTGAGTGATTTCACGTGGTAGTGTTAAGAACTCTAATTCCTTATGAGCGTTGATTAAGATAAGCGCACCTGGATTTTCATACACTTCACGAGATTTAATTCCTACTAAACGGTTTTCAATATGGTCAATTCTACCTACTCCATGCTTTCCGCCAAGTTCATTCAGCTCTTCAATAAGAGCAACAAGACCCATTTCCTTTCCGTTTAACGACACCGGAAGTCCTTTTACAAACTCAACCTCAACATACTCTGCTTCGTCTGGAGTAAGGTGGATTGGATTCGTCCAGTCATAAGCCGCTTCTGGTGCTTCTGCCCATGGATCTTCTAGGACACCAGCCTCACAAGCACGCCCCCAAATATTTGCATCAATAGAGAAAGGATTATCTAGGTCAACTGGAATCGGAATCCCTTTTTCTTCTGCATAGGCAATTTCTTCATCCCTTGTCATTCCCCATTCACGCACAGGTGCGATTACTTTCAAATCAGGGTTTAATGCCTGAATAGATACTTCAAATCGTACCTGGTCATTTCCTTTACCCGTACAACCGTGAGCAACTGCTACTGCACCTTCCTTCTCCGCTACTTCTACTAGTAACTTAGCAATAAGTGGACGTGATAAAGCAGAGGATAGAGGGTATTTTCCTTCATATAAACAATTTGCCTTTAGAGCTGGAGCAATATATTCTTCAGCTAACAATCCCTTGGCGTCAATCATATAAGCCTTAATGGCACCCACTTGAAGTGCTTTATTTTTAACAGTCTCAAGATCTTTACCTTCTCCTACATCAAGACCTAGCGCAATTACATCATACCCATATTTCTCTTGAAGCCATTTTATAGAAACAGAAGTATCTAATCCTCCTGAGTATGCTAACACGATCTTTTCTTTTGCCATTTTTTACAATCCCCCTAAAGCTTTTATCGAATTAATATTTATAATAATGTATTTTTATTCATTTTGCACTAAAAAAATTTAACCATTTTAATCCATTAATGCTTTTAAGATTGCTTTCTGGGCGTGTAGACGATTTTCCGCTTCATCGAAAACAACTGAATGTGGGCCATCGATAATGTCAGACGTTACTTCTTCACCACGATGTGCGGGTAAACAATGTAAGAAGATAAAATCTTTTTTCGCATGCTCACAAAGCCCTTGATTAACTTGAAAAGGCTGGAATGCTTTTAGACGCTCTGCTTGTTCTGCTTCCATTCCCATTGACGTCCATACATCCGTAACAATGACATCTGCACCTGTAGCTGCCTCGATTGGATCTGATGTTACCTTAACCGATCCACCTGTTTGCTCTCCATCCAATGCTGCTTGATTTAAGATTTCTGCATTTGGTTCATATCCCACAGGCGAGGCTACACTAATATGCATTCCTACCTTAACTGCTCCTTCAATAAGGGAATGGGCCATATTATTGTTTCCATCTCCTACATAGCACATTTTCAAACCAGCTAGCTTTCCTTTATGCTCAAGGATCGTTTGTAAATCTGCAAGCACCTGACAAGGGTGGTGTAGATCTGTTAACCCATTTATAACAGGAACCGTCGCATTCTTTGAAAACTCTTCAATGGATGAGTGACTGAATGTTCGAACCATCAAACCGTCCACATATCTTGATAACACCTTTGCTGTGTCAGAGGCTGTTTCTCCTCTTCCCAACTGAATGTCCTTTGAACTAAGGAAGATCGCATGTCCTCCTAATTGAAGCATCCCCACCTCAAAAGAAACCCTTGTTCTTGTTGAAGATTTCTCGAAAATTAACCCTAACACCTTACCGCTCAAGTAAGGATGTGGGATACCTTGTTTTTGGAGCTTTTTCATATGGATAGCATCTGATAGTAAAGACAAGATTTCCTCAGATGTACACTGACTGATTGCCAGAAAGTCCTTTTGATTCATTTTTGTTCCAACCCAATCCTGATGCTGCCACTTTACCTTATTTAACATAATGTCCACCCTTCTACATGCTTATTTTTTCGTGTTTACTTACGTATTCCTCTATCGACTTTACTTGAATGGTTTGATTAGTTTTTAGCTTCATCACCATTTTAAAGGTGTCTAAACTTGTGAAGCATGGTATTTGAAAGCGAGTCGATAGCTCTCGGATGAAGTAGCCAAGCTTTTGGTCATTTCGACCTTGAGTTGGGATGTTTAGTACGACCCCTAATTTCCCTTCCTTCCAAATTGCCTCTAGCGTATCCTTTGTATTTGTTACGACCTCAGCGTCGATTCCATTTTCTTTTAAGAAAGAAACCGTTCCTTCTGTCCCAATAATTTGGTAGGATTGCAAGGCAAGTTCTTTCATCACGTCTAGGCTTTCTTGCTTGGCAACCTCAGATACTGAACAAAATACTACCTTCGTGTTGATTTGATGCTGCTTATCATCAAATAGAATAGCTTTTTGTAAGGCTTCCTCTAGGGTATGCCCGACACCTAATACTTCACCAGTCGATTTCATTTCAGGACTTAAGATATGATCAACACCCTTTAGCTTTGTAGCAGAGAAAACAGGTGCTTTTACTGAGTAATAATTCGGTTCCTGTAATAAACCTAGCTTCATTGATATGCTCTTTAATGAGTCACCAAGTTGAACATTGGTTGCCCATTCTACCATCGGAATGCCTGTCACCTTACTCATGATTGGAACTGTTCTAGAGGAACGTGGGTTCACTTCTAATACATAAACCGTTTCATTTGAGATAACAAATTGAATGTTCATCATTCCAATAATTGATAAGGAAGTGGAAATTCTTGTTGCATAATCAATTAATGTTTCTTTTATTTGTTCTGATAATGTAACAGGTGGAAAAACGGTTACACTATCACCCGAATGGACTCCTGCTTTTTCGATATGCTCAAAGATTCCTGGAATCACTATATCCTTTCCATCACTAATTACATCTACTTCACACTCTAAACCAGGAATATACGAATCTACTAATAACGGCCAAATCCGTTCATTTCCACTAGCTAGTAATCTTGAAATATAGCTGATTAAATCTTCTTCTTTATGGAAGATGTACATGGACTGACCACCAATTACATAGGAAGGTCTTACTAAAACAGGATATCCTAGTGCATTTGCCTGTTGTATCAGTTGATCCGGTTTGGAAACCGTTTCCCCTTTTATATGAGGGATTTCAAGTTTTTGTAGCGCATCATAAAATTGCTTCCGGTCCTCTAGGGTATCTATGGCTTCTACAGAAGTACCTAGTAAATGAACGCCTTCTTCCTTTAATGACTGTGCTAGATTTATAGCCGTTTGACCACCAAATTGAATGAGCACACCATGTACCTGCTCTTTTTCAATCACATGAAGGACATCCTCAGTCGCTAACGGTTCAAAATATAATCGATCGGCAACCGAATAATCCGTGCTAACTGTTTCTGGATTATTATTAATAACGATTGCTTCGTATCCTTTTTTCTTTACGGCTAACGCTGCATGGACAGAACAGTAATCAAATTCAACCCCTTGACCAATTCGGATTGGACCTGAGCCAATAACAAGGATTTTCTTCTTAGATGAAGATACTTGCACTTCATCACTTCCCTGCCAGGTTGAGTAATAGTATGGCGTTACTGCATCAAACTCAGCCGCACAAGTATCAACTAGCTTATAGCTAGGCTTCCAATTTAGTTGTTTTAGCTGATCTCTGATTTCCTTCTCAGGAATGTCAAAAAGCTGAGCTAATCGGTTGTCTCCAATATTTTTACGTTTCGCCTCTTTTAGTAAAGTAACAGGAACTTCTTCAAACACATAGGAGTTTAGCTTCTTTTCAAGACTCACAATGGATAATAGTTTTTCTAAAAACCAGAGATCAATACTCGTCATGTCATGAAGCTCTTCCACGGTTTTCCCTCTCCATAACGCTTCAGAAAGCGCAAATAAGCGAAGATCGGTTACTTGCTTGATTAACACTTCAATCTCTTCGTCTGAGAGAGATTCTAGTTTCTTCATCTTTAGACCACTGACATTCATTTCTAACGAGCGAATTGCTTTATTTAACGCTCCCTCAAAAGAACGATCGATTGCCATGACCTCGCCCGTTGCTTTCATTTGGGTTCCGAGGGTACGGTCTGCCTCTGAAAACTTATCAAATGGAAACCTTGGAAGCTTTACAACAATATAATCTAACGCTGGTTCAAACGATGCATATGTTGAGCCTGTGATCGGGTTTAAAAGTTCATCCAAGTGATAACCAATCGCACATTTAGCTGCCATTCTTGCAATCGGATAACCGGTTGCTTTAGATGCTAATGCTGAGGAACGACTGACACGAGGATTTACCTCAATAATGTGATATTGATTGGAATGTGGATCCAAAGCAAATTGAATATTACATCCACCAACAATCTTTAACGCGCGAATTACTTTTAAGGATGAGTTACGAAGCATTTGGTATTGAACATCTGTTAACGTTTGGGAAGGAGCCACCACAATCGAGTCACCTGTATGCACACCAACCGGGTCCATGTTTTCCATGTTACATACAATGATGCACGTATCATTCACATCTCTCATTACTTCATATTCGACTTCTTTCCAACCTTTGATGCTTCGCTCAACAAGAACCTGATGAATCGGGCTAGCCTTTAAGCCCTTCTTTAAAATAACCTCAAACTCCTCGTCATTATGTGCAAAGCCACCACCCGCTCCACCAAGTGTATAGGCGGGTCTTATAATGACTGGATAACCAATTTGCCCAACAAACTGTACACCCTCTTCATAGCTATGGATAATGCTTGATTCAGGTATAGGTTCCCCTATTTCAAGCATGAGGTTACGGAACTTTTCACGGTCCTCCCCCTTCTGGATTGAATCAACTGATGTACCTAGAAGCTCTACACCATATTGTTGGAGAATGTTTTGTTCGAAAAGCTGAACCGTTAAGTTTAAACCTGTTTGACCTCCAAGTGTTCCAATCATGCCATCTGGCTTTTCCTTTTGAATAATCTTTTCTAAAGATGCTACCGTTAATGGCTCCATATAAACCTTATCTGCTATTTCAGAATCTGTCATAATCGTTGCTGGATTATTATTAACGAGGATGACTTTAATTCCCTCCTCTTTTAAGGCGAGGCAGGCCTGTGTTCCTGCATAATCGAATTCCGCCGCCTGACCAATAACAATCGGCCCCGATCCGATGACAAGTACTTTAGTTAGATTTTTACTTAATGGCATAGTTGACTACTCCTAAGGACGAGATTTGTTGAAGGAATTCGGTAAAAATATGTTCTGTGTCACTAGGTCCAGGATGTGCTTCTGGATGAAACTGAACAGATTGGATCGGGTATTTACGATGCTTGATGCCCTCGACTGTTTTGTCGTTCACATTTCGATAGGTGATGATTAATTCATTTGTATCAATGCTTTCCTCTGTTACAACGAAGCTATGATTCTGCGAAGTCATTCTTACCTTTCCAGTCAAAAGCTCCTTTACCGCATGATTGCCACCGCGGTGTCCAAAGGTTAGTTTTTCAGTCTTTGCCCCGTAGGCTAAAGCGACAAGCTGATGTCCGAGACAAATCCCTAGTGTCGGGAAGTGTTGAGTAATTTTTTTTATTTCCTGAAATTGTTTCTGAAGCTCCATCGGATTACCTGGTCCGTTGCTTAACAACACACCATCAGGTTGCAAGGCTCTTACTTGTTCATAAGTAAAATGATAAGGAACCACTGTTACTGAACAATTTTCCTGTAAGAGTGCATCCAAGATTGACTTCTTATAGCCAAAATCCATTAATACAACATGTGGTCCTGAGTTTTTGTAGGTAACGACTTCACTTGTTGATACCTTTTCTACCCAAAATGGAGATTGATAATGTTCTAATGAACTCTTATTATAGGAGGGATTCATCGTAATCACTCCTCTAACCGTTCCTGATTTACGGATGCTCTTCACTAAAGAGCGTGTATCGACACCTGTAAGTCCGGTGATTCCAGCTTGCTCAAGCTGAACTGATAGTGATTTAGCTGCTAGGTAGTGACTCGGTTTTTCACAAGCATCACCCATAATAACTCCGGAAACTGCTATCTTTTTACTCTCATCATCTAGTAAATTAATTCCGTAATTTCCGATTAGCGGATAACAGAATGTAAGAATCTGCCCTGAATAAGATGGGTCTGTCATCATCTCTTGGTATCCAGTCATCCCTGTATTAAATACAACCTCACCGATACAGTCTTCAACTTTTCCTATGATTGTTCCCTCAAACACTTCACCCGTTTCAAGGATTAAGTACCCTTGATCCATTGCTTATTCCTCCTAACCTAGCCTTCTAGCTGTTAAAATAGTTGCTTTAATATATGAATAAACTGATCAACCTCAGCTTTTGTTGTGTTTAATGGTGGTAAAATTCTTACCACATTTGGACCTGCTGTTAATATTAATACCTTATGCTCACGAGCTTTCTCTACCACCTTAGCCGCATCTTTAACGACTATGCCTTGTAGTAATCCTTTTCCACGGACCTCTTCGATTTGGGGAGATGTTTGCTTTAGCTCATGTAGCTGTTCTTCTAAATAGCTACCCATCTCTTTTGCATGCCCAATGATCTCACTTGTTACTAGGTATTCCACCGTTGCGAGACCAGCTGAACAAGCAAGTGGATTTCCACCAAATGTACTACCATGAGTACCTGGTTCAAATCCTTTGGCTGCTTTTTCATTAGCAATGATTGCTCCAATCGGAAAACCTGATCCTAACCCTTTTGCCACACTGATTACATCTGGTGTGATTCCATACTGTTCGTATGCAAACAGGCTCCCTGTTCTTCCCATTCCAGTTTGGATTTCATCTACCATTAATAATAGATCATGCTGTTTACAAAGCTTTTCTAGCTCGGTTAACCATTCCTTGTTTGCAGGAACAACTCCCCCTTCACCTTGAACTAGTTCAAGGAGGACAGCACAAGTTTTTTCGGAGACAAGCTCTTCAAGAGCGTCCACGTCGTTATATGGGAGATATCTAAAACCTGGCAGTAATGGATAAAAACCTGCCTGAAGCTTTTCCTGCCCCGTTGCTGATAACGATGCCAACGTCCTTCCATGAAAGGACTGCGTGAAAGTAACCACCTCATATGCATCTGTCCCTTTCACCTTTTGCGCATATCTTCTTGCTAGCTTTATAGCCGCCTCATTTGCTTCAGCTCCACTATTACAAAAGAAAACATGATCTCCGACACTATTTTCGACTAGTAAAGCAGCAAGCTTTTCTTGAATCGGAATATGATATAGGTTCGAGCAATGCCACAATGTTTGAAGCTGACTTTCTACTTGATTTTTTACGACGTCTGGAACATGACCTAAGTTACAGGTTGCAATTCCTGATGTGTAATCTAAATATTGAGTTCCCTGTTCATCCCACACATAGCTTCCTTTTCCTTTCACGATCGTTAATGGAAAACGATTATATGTGGCCATGAGTGGACTACTTTTCACATTAGTGGACATAATGTCCCTCCCCAGTTAGCACAAGCTTTGTGCCGATTTCTTTTCCAGCTGCAAAGTCTAGTAAGCTATTTGACTCTAACCCATTTATAATGGCGACTTCAGGAATACCATGAAGGAGTCCATCAAGGGCAGCTTTCACCTTAGGAATCATTCCTCCAGCTATGACTCCGTCTGCTATCATTTGCTCAGCATTCTGTTTGGTAACTTGCTTTAATGTTACTTTTTCACCATTTTTCTCTGTATAGATTCCAGGTATATCACTGATCATACAAAGCTTCGCACCAAGCGATTTTGCTACTGCTGATGCTGCTACATCACCATTTATGTTATAGCGCTGACCAACCTCATCAATGCCGATTGGAGAGATCACCGGAATATAGCCTTGATTAACAATGGCTTCAATTAATTGGCTTTGGACCTCAACCACTTCGCCTACAAACCCTACTTGATCGGCATTCTCTATTGGTTCTGCCTTAAGTAGCATCCCGTCTACCCCACTAATTCCGTAAGCCTTTCCCTTCACTTGTAAAAGCTTCCGAACCAATTGCTTGTTAACGGTACCACTTAGCACCATCTCAACAAGATCTAGCATCTCAGGTGTCGTCACCCGCAGGCCATTCACAAACTTTGTTTCAACATCAAGCTTTGTTAAAAGAGAGGATATGAGTGGTCCACCGCCATGAACAATAACCGGCTTTACCTTTCCACCTTGATGTAATTGAACGATATTTTCATAGAATGACTTTGGTAAGTTCTCCATTACACTTCCGCCACATTTTATAACTAAGTACTCCATATTCGTAAGTCTCCTTTACGTACGATAAGAAGCATTGATTTTGACGTAATCATAAGTTAAATCGCAGCCCCAAGCCGTTGCAGATGATTCACCTTGCTGTAAATCAATAAAAATCTGGACAAGCTCATTTTGTAAATATTCCTTAGCTTCATCCTCATTAAATGGATAGGGTAAACCTTTTTCAACTACAGTTATTGGGCCAATCTTCACCGATATACTATCGGGATTAATTGGCTGCCCACTATAACCTACTGCACAGATGATTCTTCCCCAGTTTGCGTCCGTTCCGTATATCGCTGTTTTTACTAAGTTTGAAGAAATGACTGATTTACTAACCGCTCTTGCCGTTTCAACATCTGTCGCATGGTCAACATGAACCTCAATTAACTTCGTTGCACCTTCTCCGTCTCTAGCAATCTGCTTTGCAAGCGATTCACTAACAATTTTCAACCCATCTACAAAAAGAGGCCAGTCAGGATGAGCTTTAGTTAATATCTCATTTTTCGCTTCGCCATTTGCCATCACAAGCACCATATCATTTGTACTTGTATCTCCATCGACTGTAATCATGTTAAACGTTTGATTGGTCACGTCTTTTAAGGCCATTGTTAAGTCCTCATAATTGATCGCTGCATCTGTTGTAATAAAGCCTAACATCGTGGCCATATTTGGATGAATCATTCCAGAACCCTTGGCAGCACCACCAATCGTGACTACCTTACCGTCAATGTTCAGCTGAACACATACATTTTTCACGCCTGTATCCGTTGTTAGAATCGCCTTTTCAAACCATTCAGCACCTATATTCTCAGCTTCAAGCACATGGTTGATTCCGTCTTCAATCTTATCCATTGGTAAGTGAACTCCGATTACACCCGTTGATGTGACGGCTACATAATGATTAGGGACTTCTAATTTTTCAGCAAATAGACTTTGCATTTTATAGGCATCCTGTAATCCTTGCTCTCCTGTACAAGCATTGGCATTACCGGAGTTAACTAGGATTGCTTGAATCTTTTGCTCTTTTTCAATACTTTCCTGCGTGACCTTTAAAGGAGGTGCTTGAAATAAATTTGTTGTATATACACCAGCTGTAATCGCTGGAACATTTGAATAAATATAACCCAGATCCAATCTCTTTCTTTTAATTCCACAATGTACACCACCCGCTTTAAAACCAATAGGTGTTGTTACATTTCCATTTGCTATAACTTTGATGCTTTCCTTTTCCACAACCTGCATGAGGCACACCCTCTCTATTTATGGATACATCGGTACTTGTAATAGTCCGCTTCTTACATCCCATCCATTTATGATGTTTAAGTTTTGGACTGCCTGACCAGATGCACCTTTCATTAAATTATCAATCACTGAGACTATTACGACTCTGCCTGTTCTTTCATCCACATGAAATCCGATATCACAGTAATTACTTCCTGACACCTCTTTCGTAGCCGGAAGAACGCCTTCCTTCCGTATCCTTACAAAAGGATCGTGTTCATAATAAGCTTGATAAAATTCAATGATTTCCTTTGTTGTCTTCATTTCATTGAGCTCTGCATAAATCGTACACATAATTCCTCTCGTCATCGGTACTAAATGAGTCGAGAATGAAATCGTCACTGGCTCTCCTGATTCATTTTGTAGAACCTGCTCAATTTCTGGTATATGCTGGTGAGCACCAAGCTTATAGGCCCTTAGATTTTCATTAATTTCACCATAATGCGTTCCCAGTGATAGGCCTCGGCCCGCTCCTGAAACCCCTGATTTTGCATCAATAATGATAGATTGATTGTTTATAAGTCCATGTTGAACAGCAGGAGTTAATGCGAGTAATGTCGCAGTTGGGTAACAACCAGGGTTGGAAATAAATGATGTCTTTCTTATTTCCTCCTTGTAGATCTCACTTAAACCATAGACTGCTTGATTTAAATATTCTTCATCAGCAGGATCGTGTTTGTACCACAACTCATAGCTTTCTCTAGACTTCAAGCGAAAATCTCCTGATAAATCGATACAGGTTACTCCTTTACCAAGAAATTCAGGAAAAAGATCCTTACTAATTCCTGATGGAGTGGCAAAAAATACAACATCTGCATGCTGACATATTTGATCAGGCTCTAAGCCCGCTAATGGCGTTTCTATTACATCCGTTAAATGTGGATAGATGTCTTGTAGTTCGTTTCCTGTTTTTGAATGAGATACTACTGTGTTTAACTCCACATAAGGATGATGGTGTAGTAACCTTATAAGTTCAATCGCACTGTAACCCGTTCCCCCGATAATAGCAGCCTTCAAACCACTCAACTCCTAAACCCGTTAATATTGTATGATTATAATACCCTTGGTATTTTTATGCAATAGACTTTATAAAAAAAGATGAATATATTCATCAAGTAGGCTAAATATATAGTTTTATAAAAACCACCATTCATGTTTATGCATGAATATTTATATGAATGACTAATATTTTGGTTGTTTTGCATACTTTACTTCTTTTTATCAAAAGGTCTTTTAAAGGTTGTTGTTGATTTTCGTTGCAGGACACTCGCTTTCCGCGGGGCGTGCGGTGAGCCTCCTCGGCATGCGCCTGCGGGGTCTCACCTGTCACGCTGCTTCCGCAGGAGTCTCGCGTCCTTCCACTTCAATCAACTCTGCAATAATCAACACTGTACTTTAACACAGCCTATCAAAAAATTCTTAATTAGTCGTTGTTTTGTTCTTTCCAATCTTATCTATTGTAATTTCCAGTGGTTTGAGATACTTTTTAGTCATAACTATTAAAGAGGGTGTCGTAGATTTGTTACATTGTAAAGAAGAGGTTCTATTTCTAACGAAACAACTAGTTCATATAGAAAGTATTGTTAACACAAGTGGAGAGAAAGAAATTGCCCGAGCCTTATATACCTTACTCTCATCCTATCCTTATTTTAAAGAAAATCCTAGCCATATACAGATGACAAAAACGGTTAATGATGACCAAGAGCGTTACAATGTACTTGCCTTCGTTAAGGGTCATAAAGGAGGTTCCCCGTCTAACGAAACAGTGATTTTGATGGGACATATGGATACAGTTGGGATTGAGGATTTTAATCATTTAAAAGATCAAGCCATTCATCCTGATGAGCTCCTAGAAGAAATCAAGAAAGAAACTCTTCATGATGAAATCGTAAAGACACATGCCCATTCTAATGAGTGGATGTTTGGCCGTGGTGTTTTGGATATGAAAAGTGGTTTAGCTAGTCATATTTATCTATTAAAATATTATTCCGAGCATCCCGAAGAGCTAAAAGGAAATCTCGTGTTCGTAGCAGAATGTGATGAAGAGGATGGATCACATGGTATCTTATCTGCATTAAAGGACCTAATCGCTTGGAAAGAAGAGCATCACTTTCATTATATAGGCGCAATTAATGCTGATTTTGTCTCCCCTCGATATGAAGGAGATGAAAATCGCTATATTTATAAAGGAACCGTAGGGAAACTACTACCTTCCTTCTTTATTACTGGAGCTGAGACTCATGTAGGATCATGTTTTGAAGGACTAGACCCAAATTTCCTAGCAGCTGAATTAACTAGGCAGATTAATTATAACCCTTCATTATCCAATGAAGCTTACGGTGAAACTACGGTCCCACCGGTTTCTCTTAAGCAAACCGACTTAAAGCCGTCTTATACGGTTCAAACAGCCCTTTCTGCTTATGTTTATTATAACTTCTTCATCCATTCTTGGTCGCCTAAGGATGTGTTAGAGAAACTAAAGACTGAGGCAAATATTGCATTTGAAAATGCCCTCCAATTGTATCGAGAACGATATCATACCTATTGCAGTATTAGTGGTGAGCCATATAAAGAGTTAGTCTGGACTCCACGTGTTTTTACGTATGAAGAAATGCATGAACACTTATTGAATGAACACGGGGATGCCTATACTGCACATATGGAAATCTTTAAAGAGCAACTTCTATTAGATCAAAGTTTAGATACTAGAATGTTTGCGGCTAAGGTGGTAGAAGAAGCGTGGAAGTGGATGACGGATAAACGTCCCGCGATGATTTTATTTTACTCCTCTCTTTATTCACCTAGGATTGAATTAAGTGGAAAAACTGAGGCTGAGGAAAAAT
This sequence comes from Bacillus sp. AK128, assembly GCF_053903075.1. Lineage (NCBI taxonomy): Bacteria > Bacillati > Bacillota > Bacilli > Caryophanales > Bacillaceae > Bacillus > Bacillus sp. AK128. The sequence continues at coordinate 4,188,445 of NZ_CP096379.1, forward strand.
TAATTGGCGCACTAGACAAGGCTGTTGACATAATCCAACCTAGTTACCAGCATCCAATTGTGGTAAGAAACTTCTTCCCGTATATATCTGATATGAGCTTTGTTGCTTTAAGTGATGACCCTAGTGGAATAGAAGCTGTTGCGATGAACAATCCTGGCTGGGGGACGAAGCACTATGTTAATTACAATGATATCCGTGAAATTAATGTACCCGTGATCAACATCGGACCATATGGATTTGATGCTCACAAGAAGTATGAGCGAATGGAATTAACCTACTCGCTAGAAGTAGTTCCTAATTTAACAAAGCTCGTGATTGAAAAGCTTTTAAACAAATAGCCAATGCCCAACTTTCCTATTGAAAGTTGGGCTTAGTTTATAAGAAGTATAGCGTTATTGTAACTGAATTCTATCGAGATCCCACTGACTGGAATCCTCGTTTAATATTTTTCTCTTTATACATTTTTGCATCAGCGGTAACAAATAGCTTACTCATATTCCCGATTGAGTGATCATTATAGGAATATCCTATTGAAACTTTAATTTGAAACGCTTCACTTGTTTTATTATATTGATCAATTGTATTTCTTAGGTCATTGATAAGCGTCTCAGCATGATCCTTCCCTTCTTTTTCTAGAAGAATCGCAAATTCATCTCCACCAATCCTTGCCACCACTGTTTCACGATTTGAAAACTGATCCAATAGCATTGCCGTTTCTTTTATTAACAAATCCCCTGTCCGATGTCCTAATGTATCATTAATTTGCTTCAACTCATCTAAATCACATAAAATGACGGCTACTGCTGTGTCTAATTCTTTATTATAACGTTCCATTCTTTGGTCAAAATAACTTCGATTATATATACCAGTGAGAGAGTCATGTGAAATACGGTATTCTAGATCCTGCTGTAGCTTAACTTTATCGTCAATATTCCGGATAATCCCTTGGATCGCTACTATTTCGCCATCCTTATATATGGGTGTTGCATATTCCTCAAAAACTATGTAATCTCCTTGTGGATTTCTCCAGCGTTGAATAATCGGTTTATTATAGTCTAGTTTGCCTTGAAACTTATTCAGAAGCAATTCGTGATCATCTGGATGTATTAAATCAATGGGTGTATTTGGATTCTTTAGACTTTCTGCTACTAGTCCTTCTCCTAGCATGGTTTCAATAGAAGGACTTAAGTATTTAAATTTTCGCTCGGGTTTGACCTCATAGTAATAAATGATGTCCTTAGAATTTTCCACTAAATTATAAATTCTTCTTTCATTAGCCCAACGTTCCTTCACTTTTGCTTTAATGATATGTTTATAGAATTGTAGACTAATTGCCCCTAGAAATAACCCAATAAATAAATACACAATCTCCATATCTTACACCTATTGCCTTCCTATCATAAATTTTCAGAAGCAATAAAAATAGACTAATCTAAAACCCGATTAGTCTATCTGTCAGCAAAATGAAGATGTTCTATCGGTAACTGGCTGGCATAATCAAGTTTAAATTAAGCCCCTTTAGCTTTGCGTCCCCACCTTTCGATGAGTTTGCCTTTATCATTGTCTATTTAATTAACTATCTAATTACATAATATAGGAATATATTCCTATATGCAATAGTGAAACAGGAATATGTTCCTATTGATTAGGAAAATTTAGTATATTTATGAATGTTTGTAGTACCTTTTAACTATTTTAGTTCTTTCACCTTATCTATTGTATTTCTATAACCTAGTGGTCTGCACGCAAACTGTATTTTCTGCACACCCAGTTGTATATACAGTGAATAAATCTTAACTTATATTCCAACATTCTGATAAGAGAAACGTTTTTCTAAATAATAAAGGTTTTTACTTATCTTATATGGAACTAATAAGAGGCTATAAAATTATGTAGGAGTGGTCAGACTTGATTCATAAAATTGAACTTAAAAACGAAAACTTACACGGTTCCTTTAGCAGAAGCTACGAGCCGATTATAACTGTTCAGTCAGGAGATACCCTTCATTTAACAACGGCTGATATTCAGTGGGGATATTCTAAATCAAAGGAAGAAGAACGAACGATTTTCACTTCACGAGAAGGTGAAGAACGTCCAGGTCATCCAATCATTGGGCCAATCGCTATTAAAGAAGCGAAACCAGGAATGGTGCTTGAGGTCAGAGTAAATGACCTGATTCCAGGTTGGTATGGTCGTAACTGGGCTGGGGGATATAAGAGCTGGCAAAATGAAAAGTTAGGGTTAGTAGAAGCGACTTCCGTTCAACTGGACTGGGAATTAGATCAAGTTAAGATGACCGGTACCTGTTCGATTGGAGGTAAGCCATTCCATGTTGGTTTACAGCCGTTTATGGGATTGATGGGTGTTGCTCCTGCTGAGGATGGTGTTCTTCCAACAGCTCCTCCACGGTATGCAGGAGGAAATATTGATTGTAAAGAACTAGTTAGAGGAACTAGCTTGTTCTTACCTATTTCTGTTGAGGGTGCATTATTTTCGATTGGAGATGGTCACGCTGCCCAAGGTGATGGTGAGGTGTCTGGAACGGCGATTGAATGCCCGATGGATCATGTTGATATTACTTTGATTGTCCATGAAGAACTTGAATTAAACATGCCTAGAGCAAAAACTCCAACAGGCTGGATCACATTTGGCTTTAATGAGGACTTAAATGAAGCTACAGCCACAGCTCTTGATGAGATGGTTATACTCATGCAAAGTTTTTATGGCATTGAAAAAGCAGAAGCTTTGGCATTAGCTAGTGTAGCAGTTGATTTACGAGTCACTCAAGTGGTAAATGGGGTAAAGGGTGCTCATGCAATGCTTCCTCACGGGATAATTAGGTAGGACCCATCAAAAAAGCGCTGGTGCTTACAGCGCTTTTTTTATATCTAATTTATATTTCAAGTCCTAATTCTATATTGATCCCTTCCATCTTATAGCCTAGTGAGAGATAAAGAGGAATAGCTTCCTGGTTTTCTCCAAATACACCAAGAGTTGCTTCCGTCTTTCCCTTGGCTTTCAAGAAAAGCAAGGCTTCAGTAATCATCGCTTTTGCAATCCCCTTTCGTCTCCACCTTGGTAGAACAAAAATACTCTCAGTCGCACTTCTACTTTCACCTAATCCCCATGTCATCACACTTCCAACAATTTGATCCCCTTCAAAAGCTGTGAACGTATCCCACTCGCCTCCTGCTTTCGTCCAGCGCAACTGGTTAAGACTCCAAGACACCCCATCTTTATCACTCTCTGACTCGGCTCTTAGATAACGCTCCTGTTCTTCTTCAGATTCCATCTTCCAGTTCAAGATTTTTATAGACTCAGCAAAGTGGTGAGGTGAGATCGGTTCCGTTAAATCCCTTTTCATAATGAGATGATTTCGAATAATCGTAAACCCTTTTGAAAGATAAAAATCAATTTCTTCTAGATCATCAGAAGAAATAACATGGTTTACACTTATTTTTTTATCAGGATATTTTGCTCTTAGCTCCTTTGCTCTTGTTAACAGGTGTGCAAAAAGTTCCTCAAGCACATTTTCACTAGATGGTTGGTTAAAATTCAAGGAAATATCCATCGTTAATTTATAAACAAAATCCGACGGATCATTATTCTTCACTAGTAAAAACCATGTTTGATCTGGTACTAAGTGTCCTACACCTAAAATATGGCCTTCTGAATTAACTGCACAAAATATATTACTCGGTTCGTAATCACGGTTATACTTGTATGCTAGCATTCCCATAAAATCAAACTGACCGATTTCTTCCGCATCCATTTCTTGATAGTTTCTTATTGTATATGGCTTTTCATTTACTTGTATCATTGATATCCCTCTCTTGATTACCATTATAAAACTCTATCCTTATATTCTATTAATATCCTATATTTCCCTTTTTATATACTAAACCCAAAAACGAGACCGCTACAAAATAGCAAGTCTCGTTTCAAAGGTTTATTTAATTGTATGCTTCACCTCTTGATTCACACTTTTTATATGTAAATCTCGTTGAGGAAATGGAATTTCAATATTATTTTCAGCTAGAATACGGTTAATTCTAAAATTTATATTACTTTTAATAACAATAAATTGATTTGGATCTGCAATCCAGACAAATAATTCAAAATCTAGTGAAGAATCACCAAATCCTACAAAATTCACAAAAGGCTCAGGAACTGTAAGTACCGTGGGTGAGGCCAGATTTTCCTCTCTTGCAACTTCAAGTAATAACTCCCTTACTTTTTCCACATCTGTTCCATATGCAACACCAATCGGAAGAACAAGTCGAAGCTTCGGGTCACTAAAAGAACGATTGACAACCTTCTCCTCTAAAAAATAGGAGTTGGGAACAATGATATGCTCATTATCAAGCGTTTTAATAATCGTTGCTCGCATGTTAATCTTCTCCACATCTCCGATTATCTCATCTACAATCACCCGATCCCCTACCTTAATAGGTCTTTCAAATAAAAGAATAATTCCGGAAATAAAATTAGAAGCAATATTTTGAAGCCCGAATCCAATTCCCACACTTATAATTCCGGCAAAAACTGTTAGTGCACTTAAATCGATTCCAACTGTCGTTAAACTCGTTATGACAGCAATAACCATAATAGAATAATGAATCATTCGGTCAAATGTAAATCTTAGCCCTTTATCTAAATTATATCGATCATAAATATTTGGTAAAAGCACTTTAGTGGATATTTTAGAAATTCGGCTCGCTAATGAGATAATTAAAATGGCAACAATAATTAAGAATAAGGTAATTTCGACATTTCCTACCTTATAAATACTTGCAAACATCCAGTCTGATTTTGAAAAATATAGCAATAAGAATATGAGGGTTCCATAAAAGGTAGCCCAATTGATGATACTTCTTGCTGCTTCATGATTGGTTTGAAACCGTTTTGTACTCCATAATAAAACAAAGCGTAAAAGTAAGATGGCCACCACCACAGCGATGACAATAAATAAATCTTCGTAATTGAATTTCTCCAACCACTCCATTAATGTTGTCACATCATTACCTCCCTATGTTCCTTTAATTATAAACTATTTAAATTTTCAACACACTTAACTGACCTCCACCTTTAGTTCAAGATTCTTGAGCATAGATTATTTGTCGCTGTTAATCTTAGCTATTAATTAGGTCATTCCTAGTATCTGAGTTATAAAAAAAACGGAGCTTAGTTGCTCCGTTTCATCAATACCTTTCATTTAAACCAGCCTTTTTCCTTAAACCTTTTAATGGCTTCAATTCTATTAGTCACTTCCAGTTTATCTAAGATGACTGAGACGTAGTTCCGAACAGTTCCTGTCGTAATAAAAAGCTGACTGGCAATTTCCTTCGTACTTTTTCCCTCTGCCATTAATTCAATAACAGCACTTTCCCTTTCAGTCAATGGATTCTCTTGGCTATACGCTTCATCAATTAACTCTGAAGCATAGATTCTACGACCATCCATCACGCTTCTAATCGAGTTTGCTAATTCTTCACTTGGACTATCTTTAAGCATATATCCGTTCACATTTGCTTTAACTGCTCTCTCAAAATAACCAGACCTAGCGAAGGTGGTTAAAATGATAATTTTGCACCCAAGCCCCTTTAGCTCTTCTGCTGCATCCAGTCCACTTTTTCCCGGCATTTCAATATCCATGATACAAATATCCGGTTTATGAAGGTGAACAAGTTTCACTGCATCTTCCCCATTGCTTGCTTTTCCAACTACCTCCATATCCTCTTCTAAATCTATTAATGCTGCAAGTGCACCTAACAGCATATTTTGATCCTCTGCAATCACAATTCGAATCATTTTCCCACCTCCTTTTGCCTATGATCATAAGGCACTCTTATAATGATGGTTGTGCCTTTATTTGACTCTATTTCTAATCGACCATTCACAAACTCTAGTCGTTCAATCATACCTTGTAGCCCATTCCCCTTGAAATCCTCATCTATATTCTCAATACCTATTCCATCATCTTGTACATGAACCAATAGCTCTGTTTCGGTTGGTTCAATTTTAAGGATACAAACATGTGCCTGACTATGTTTGACCACATTGGTGACAGCTTCCTTAATACACATACTCACCACATTCTCAGCAATTAAAGAGATGTTCGCAAGCTTTGGTTCACCCTCTAGCTTAAAATTGATTTGTGCAGCTTTAAGAATCTGTTGAACTCTAGAAAGCTCATCCTCTAATTTAGTTCCTCGCATCTGAGTTACCATTTCACGAACCTCTTTTAGAGCAGTTCTAGCGGTTTGCTGGACATCATAGATCTCATTTTTCGCTTGATAGGGATCTTTATCAACTAATTTCCCAGCCAAATCGCTCTTTAAGCCAATTAATGAAAGTTTTTGGCCAAGTGTGTCATGAAGATCACGCGCAATTCTTTGGCGTTCTTCTAACTTAACTAACTCGGAAATCCTTTTATTTGCATCCTCAAGCTTCCCCTGAAGCAGATCCTCTTTATTTTTATTATAAGTGCTAATAGGTAGCAATATAACCGCCAGTATACTCAAAAAGACAAACGGCAATTGCGTAAAAAACACCTGGTTTCCAGTTACAAATCCATAGTTAACAGTAGCAAATGTACTGGTTAATAAAATGATATATAAAATAAAGAAAGCTACTTTATTTTTGAGGTGACCGATCAGAAAAGCAAGAAATAGTGAAAAGTAAATATAACCAAATAAAAGACTCATCACACTTGATATCGCAATTTGTAAACTAGTCCAAAAATAGACTAGCCAGCCATTTGAAACAAATGAAAGCACATAACAAATAAAAAACATGACAATCATCGCAATCCCGAAGGCAACCTGATAAGGTGAGGAAGAATGAAATATAAAATAGAATGGAAGTATATAAAAAATCACCCATACAAAAGGACTTAACCCTGTATTTTTCCTAAATATACTTCCCCATTTCTTCACATGTTTCACTTCCTTTCAAGAAGGCAATAATTAACTATTATTTTAGCATAGAATGAACCCCACTCCTTACAAAGTGGGGTTTCCTGCTTTACTTAGTCTGAAAACTTGGTCTTTTCGGCTTCATATCCTCAACGATTTCTTTTCCCTTATTCACAGGATTTGGCTTCTTTAGATCCTTAAAGCTAATAAACGTCTTTCGATCCTCATCCCAAAGTCGATATTTAAGTGATTTGAAGCTTGTTGCAATTGTAATTGTCGTTGCTTTTTGAAGGGGTGGAGTTGAATTATGAGCCATTTCTAAATTATAGTTAGGCACTCTAGGGCTTAAATGATGTACATGGTGGAATCCGATATTACCTGTGATCCACTGTAACACCTTCGGAAGCTTATAATAAGAACTTCCTTCTACCGCTGCCTGGACATAGCTCCAGTCTTCTTCATTCTCAAAATAAGAATCCTCGAATTGATGCTGAACATAAAACAACCATATTCCCATCATCCCAGAGATCAAGAAAATTGGACCTTGAATGATAACAAAGGTTTGCCAACCAACGATCCAGCACAATAAACCATATAAACCTACGATTGAAAGATTGGTAACATACGTATTGATGCGCTCTTTTCTTCTCGCACCTTTTCGATTAAGACGATATTCAATTAAAAATGTTGCAATCGGTCCGATTCCTAACATAACGATTGGATTACGATATACGCGGTACTTTAATTTAGTCCAAGCTGAAGCTTCTGTGTATTCCTTCACAGTCAGCAACCACATATCTCCAGTACCTCTTTTATCAAGATTACTACTTGTCGCATGATGAACAGAGTGGCTATGCTTCCATTGCTGATAAGGAACTAATGTCAAAACTCCAGTAATGGTACCTAAAATGTCATTGGCCGTACGGTTCTTAAAGAATGATTGATGACAACAATCATGAAACAATATAAAGGTTCTAACTAAGAACCCTGAAGCAACGACTATAATAGGTAAGGTTAGCCAATAAGAAACGGAAAGACTTAAATAGGCTCCATACCATAGTATTAATAATGGACCGAGTGTATTTATGATTTGTATAATACTCTTTTTTGTATCTGTTTTTTCATACGGGGCAACATCTTTTTTCAACTTTGCAATATTTGAATTACTCACTTATGTGCTCCTCCTTTGCAATCGCCTATATTCTCTCACTTTATAAGGCGTCTAATACGTTAATTGTAGATTGATTTCAATCATTAGTTAAGTCATAAACGTCACAGTGCAGAGTATGACAAATGTCATATAGTTGTCCAGATTGAAAGATAATTGAATGAAAAAAAGCAGGAGCCTATAAGCTCCCACTCTATTCAGGTGGCCTTTAAATTACTCAAAACTCTTTAAGCGAGAACGAATATAAAGACCCGCTTCTGTTAACTCCTCGTCACTCCAAACTTGATCCTCTCCAGGGTCAAGGTTAGTATCAGGCATAAACGCAGCAGAAGATTCATACTTGTTAGAGGCTGACCAGTTTACCCAGCTGATGTGATGTTCATCCAAGAAATCTAACCACTCGTCTGATTCTTCTACATAAGGACCATTATGTCCATTCGCTTCACTTGTTCCAAATTCAGAAACAAAAACAGCTACCCCATTTTCTAAAGCGTATTTCGCATTATTCATCACATATCCATCATTATGAGTGCCAGAATAAAAGTGAAGGGTATAAGCAGTATTGTCATCATCAATTGGATCATCTGCTGCTAAATCAGGTCTTTGTGTCCAGCTAGGCGAGCCGACAAGAACTAAGTTTTCATTTCCACTATCTCGAAGCATTTCAATAATAGGTTCAGCATAAGTCTTTACCTTTAACCAACCTTCCCTATCATTCGTGACGCCATCTCCACGCTCACTCGGCTCATTAGCTAATTCATAAATAATATTAGGATGATTAGGATATAAGGTTGAAATCTCCTTAAAAAAGTCCATTGCTCCTGCATACTCTTCATGATTAGGATCACCCGGATAATGAACATGCCAATCGACAATGACATATAAATCATTTGCAATGGCAAGATCTATTCCCTTTATCATTTTCTCCATCATCGCTTCCGGATTTTTAGCATAGCCATTTTCACCAATATATAAAGGTAGCCTAACTACATTCGCATTCCAATCATTCTTAAATGCAGCGAAAGCGTTTTCGTTAAGAATACTAGAATACCATTGTAATCCATGTGCACTCATACCTCTTAGTTGAAGAATTTCTCCGTCATCATCGACTAGTGTTTTTTGTCCATCAACTTCTGCAATCGAGATTTTACTTACGTCTGAAGGACTGAACATCTTCACTCCAAACCATACCAAAATGATCAGAATTAGGCCTATACCCATCATGTAGTACATCTTATTTATTTTTTTCATCGTTATTCCCCTTTTTATTAAGCGCTTTCAATGATAGTTACATTATATTCGAATAAAGATTATAAATCTATCTTTTTTGGATCACTACCAGTAAACACCAAAATAGAAGTTGCTCTTATTAAGATCAACTTCTATTTTCACCTTACTTAGTCAACTTTCGCCACTACTAAGAAAACCTACAAGGTTGAAATAATATAAAAAAGAGAGATCGATATCATAATAAAAGAAAATAAAATGCCGAACACAATTGCTATAAGGTTTGATTTCCAAGTATAACCCTTCAAGTCTGTTTGGGAATTGGAACGATCAACCTTTCTAATATGGATAAGTATACTGATATTAATCATAATGATTACAATCGAAATCATGATACTAAAAAACATTGGCTCCAGTTTAAAAATATCCGTTGAATCCCGATTCCAATATGCCTGTAGAAAGAGTAAACCGCTTAATAACAAATTCCAAACATACGCGGACTTTCTTTGTTTAGACCACTCCCTACCCATTTTTTCTTTCTCATAGATGGCAACTTGTTCAAAAATGGGGAAAATGGATTTTGTAGACTCTCCCTTAAGTAATCCCAAAATACCTTGTATTAATATGAGAGATGCCATTATTAAGAAGAAGATTGAAAATTTAACAGTAAACACACTAATGACCATGAACAATAGGATCGTGCCTACAACTATTAGACCGTTGGTTAATAAGATTTGCTTCACTCTCATATTTCGTAGTTCTGTTGGTTGCATATCCTTTATCCCTCCCTTAAGGGTGTACTCGTAAATTTTGAGTGATTAATTCTCTTAGATGATTGGTAGTTTTGGAGGTTGTTATATATGTTTCCCTTTCTCCTACCATATACATAAATGCACTTATTTCATCTTCTTCTCCTAACCATAAATGAATGGCATGAGCAGGGAGCCCCTCTCCATATTCTACCATTATATCAAAGTCAGGCTGTCTCTCATCAATCGATGATCCCTGTTTAACCGCAGTTAGAATTGCATTCTCAAAAGCCTTTATGGATGTTCGATCCTCAAAAGTAAGAATAATGTCTTCATTCATACCCCCTACTCCATTTGAGTATGATAGATTAACTCGGGCGACTTTTTCCTCTAATAGAACCATCCTATTTTCTTGTTGTTGATTTTCACAGCCTACTATAAAGGCCGAAAGTACGAGTAATGAATACATTGCTTTTATCATCAGTATCTCTCCTATATTATATTGAAATAAACTTGGAGGGTTCTACCATTATTCTTACTTTATTATAAGGGCTTTTATCATAACTTTCTCCCTTTTCATACAGAAATAGATTTTTCTATTTTCAATTTTAATTAGGCATTTTTCTTAAACCGTCACCAATTCTTGAAATAGCTTTACCTAAAGCAATCCATTCCATCGTTAGCACCCTTCTTATAAAAATCAGTGGTATCTGTTATACGAATGATTCATCTTTTGGTGTCATAAGTTTTGGATTTTCTCCATTTAATACCGGAGTTCGCAGCAACGAAAATTAACGGTCAAATTGCGGAACATTTCATTTTAAAGCAAAAAAAGTGAAGAAAAATGCTTAGTCATTTCTCTCCACTCCTAGTTTTTTATTGATTATATTAGATATGTAATGAGAGTTTTACTTTTCCTCTACATGGTTTTTACATATAAACCTATTTTAGAATTCCCTCACCTTTATCTCTTCAAAAAGTTAAAAATAAGCGAAATAATAAATAATATAATGAAAATATAGAAGATAAATTTAGCAATTTCGATTGCTGCACCTGCTATTCCGACAAAACCTAAAAATGCTGCTATAAGTGCAACAATAAAAAATATAATTGACCATTTTAACATGATATCCTCGCCTTTCATTGTGTGTATACATAACAATACCCCTCCTAAGGTTATGTAAACACACAGGAAAAAGTCCCCTTGTAAAAAGGAAATCCCTCAGAGATTGTAGTCTGAGGGAAAATACGATTTTCTATTATACCTGTATAACCAAAATAAACCCTTCCGAAAATCCCCACCTCAAACCCACATTCTTCCGACGAGTTAAAATAAAGATTTCCGACCGAACCCCTATTTTGGACAATTTTAGATTCAAAAATGACCGTTTTTCCTCCTGTTTTTCTAAACTTTTTTAACGTTTTTTCGGTAGTTAAAATAAAGTCTTTTGATAATGGAAGAAGAATAGAAGGAGAAAAGAATAAGGGAAATAAGAGAAAACATTGAGAAAAGAAGGGAAGAGACCTTCGGTCTCTTATTGAATAGCTGCCTGAGTAAACTATTGAAAAAAGCCTGATACAGCAAGGGTTTAGTAATAGTAAATACTGATAAAACTATTGAAATTTGATTGATATTCTATTGAATTATTTCAAAAAAATCCCGGGTTCCTAATGTGGAAAAACCGGGATCATATTGAATCAGAATCGAAAATCGGAAATGTTTATTTTAATTGAAATCGGTTCCGAACTGGAAATGTTTATTTTTGTTCGGAAGAGTTTATATTGTTGTTACATAGGAAGAATAAAGAAAAGTAGGAGATATGAATAAGTCAGTTTCCCAATTAGCATCAATTCTTCAAGCTCAAATCTGTTCATATTAATTAAATAATGATTTCTTAGACCTTAATCAATGATTAGAGGCACATTCTACACAAAAACCATTGCCACCATCATTCTCTATGTTGATTTTTCTCGCACAATCCGGGCACATACCGTAAGCATCTGGAATATCATCATAGTCATCTTCAAAACAAGAGCGATAATATCCTTCCTCAAAATCACTAGAAATAATTTCTACGGAGTCAAACTCACTTGAATCTTCAAAATCCAGCAACATATCCACGGTTCTAATAACTCTGATTGTGACTTCCCCCACTACCCCATGCTGATAGGCAGGTGAGGTGACAACTTCTTTAGTATCTTCATCTCTTCCCCAATAATCATAAGAATTGCTGCTCATTTGCACATTGTATACCAATTCATATATTATTTGATCACCATCACGTTCAACCATAGCAAAACTACTTAGATCAAAATTATCAATCTCCCAGTCATCAATACCCTCAGAACCTGAATATGTCAAAACAGACTCATCAACATAGCTATATCCAGAATATGTAAGATTGTTAATTACAGAATCAAAAACTCGATATTGAATACTTTCTATGAAATCTCTATCAGTAATTTTCAGTGCTTGATCTACTACATCGGATTTTGGAACCCCCATACTCTTAGAAACAGCTTCATAAAAATCTGCAGAAACAAATGGTACAATTTTCAACGAAGGTCCAGTAACACCACCATTTGTAGATGCCCTAATCTTTGTATCTCTTACAAATTCCTGAACCAGTTGTGGCAAAAATTCATATTTTTCACTTTCAATTTTCCACCAGTCTGGTTTAACATCATCTGTCACAAAAATAATATTCTTCTGCTCTTCTTTAGCAAATCTTATTACTTCTTTCCAAAAAATCAAATCACTATATTTACGAATCCCATCTTTTTTCTTTCCATCTTTATATCCTGGAGGTATCTCTTTCTTATATCTATTTTCACCATCTTCACAAATCCCATATATCTCATCTCTGGTGAAGTCTTCCATTATCTGATTATTGTCAAGTAAATCTTGGACTAATTCCTTTACCACATTACTTTTCCAACTATCTTGTATAAGCGTTAAGACACTTCTCTCATCAAAGTAATCTGTAAGCATACTTTTTAATTCATCATATTTTTTATCAATTTCACCCTGGAATTCCTCTGCTCCTGGAAATTGGCGTGTAATTAAAGTAGCACAACTGTTTTTTAATTTATTCCTCTGAGTTTCAAATAAATTCATGGTGTCCTGTATTGAATGTTCAATAACATCTTGACGACGTTTGAATAGAGCTTGATAGTGCTTATGATATTCAACTTTAACTGTATACGGAAGCATTAGATGTGCTCGAATTTTCTTTAAACATTCCAAAGCAAAATTAGCATAATCCGGTGAAAATCGGTACAAACCTAAATATACATTGGTATCACAAACGACAACATAATTATTTGAAATAAGTGTAGAAACATCAACAGAATCACTACTGATGAATGCTAAATTTTCTATTTGATTAGTCATTAGATAGCCTCCTCTTCTAAAAATTTTATGAACGGGTGAAGTTTCATGCTGATCCTTCATAATTTCTTTATAATACCATTTGTCTTTTTATCATGATGAAGTATTTTTTATCACTCTAACACGTACTACACACAAGCATATGATATTTTTCTTCATACCCAAAATCTTCCGAAGGTTCCATGCAACCACATTTCAGACATTTGGCAAGCTCTTGATAGTCAAATAGTTCTTCAGGGTCGACTTCTAAATTCGTAAATGATTCAAAATAGCTCTTTGAAACATTGTAAAGTTGCTCAATAACCGGATGCTTCCAATCATCTTCCATATATTCTTCGTTACCAGGTACATAAACAATATTCCTAGAATAATCTCTTGGATCTAGCCCTCCATTATACATAATAAAAACACTACAGTTAGCTTCATTTATAACATCCTGTAATAGTTGTTTTAATTCATTAGCAGCATCTAGTGAAATTTCGCTAATAATACTTTCCCAACTAACATAAAAACCTATATCACGTAGCAAATTTTCCTTTGTCAGCAAACAAGACCAAACCCTGTCTCGTAGTTCTAAAAACTTATTATGCAACTTACGAAGTTCTTGTTTGTAAAATGAACCTTCTAAATCTCCTAGCTGATATTCTTCACATTGCGTAATACAATAATCAATTTCTGACAGCAAATCTTGCCTTTCTTCATAATCAGTAATTGGCCAGCTTTTATCTTCAATTTCGGTAAAATTCTCTAGTAAACCAACATACTCCATTGCATACTTTTCATCAAATACACCTTCTGGCAAACAATCTGCCGAACAATATACCTCTGAGCCTCCATTCCAAACAAACTCTTTTCCGTAAATTGTTTGCTTACAACTTGAACATTGTTTCATCTTTATCAACTCTCTTATCGTTAATTAAATATATTTATAGGGATATTATTCGGTATAGTTAAACAAGACTAAATCGACTATATATAATGCAGGAACCTTCATTTTTTCTGAAAAACGATTAAGTTGTAAGCCAACCTCATTATTTTCAAAGAACTCTTTTAATCCGAATACATATGCGTGATATTTTGAATATGTCTGTTTTGAAGTAGGCCCATATATTTGTTTACATACCTTTGTATCAAAAATAGGAAAAAGATTAGGGCACATAAAATGTAAGAGCTTTGTTGTTGAGGAGAGTTGAGTATCCAGCCTTTCCGTTCCGTGCAACAGTTTTCCTGCAGGAATTAAAAAATCCCTCAATCCCATATCATAATATCCATTGTAAGTGCAGAAAGCTGTTTCTCCTTGATATTCGTATCCTTGATAGGCTGTTCTATCAATTGACGAAAGTTCAGCATCATAAAAGTTTTGCTCTATCTCTGTCAATATATTAATAATTTCTTGTATCTCTGTTAAATCAGATGCAAATGAAGAACGTGGAATTTTGGGCAGCCATGAGTATACTAAAGCAACTCGCTCAGCCCATACATCTATATCAGAAGCACCTCTAGTTTCGTTAAACCTTTTTACAATTGGTCTATATGAATTCTTGTACCAATAATTAGAGTTTTGAAGTGTCTCTATTTGTTTTTCTATCACGTCATATGTAAGTATTTCATTTAATTTGTTTAACACAACTGCTTTTAAATCCCCCATTTTCCTCCTCCATCTCTTCATAAATTACATCAGTAATATCACGGCCATCCTCACTTTCCCAAACCAACCAATCATCCTCTTCCTTATCCCAAACTTCTAAACAATACATATTTGGATTTACCTCTTTTGCTCTGGATAACTCTGAAATAGTTATATGTAAAATTGTTTTAGCAGTTTCAAAATCCGATACAGGATAATACCTAAACTCCCTCTCTGCATTTTGATTTAATTCTGTAAATGTTACTCTCAATTTTTGTCCCATAATAAACCTCCTTTCGACTAATTTAACTAATCGGTAACTGTTCACCATTTTTAAATCTTTTGCTTTTCTGCTAATTTCACACGCACGCTTGCATATTCTATTAATCTCTCAATAAAGTCCGACCCTTCCTTAATTGAAATCGAATCATGTGCTGGTAATGTACCAAGATATACTTTACCGTTCAAAATAAGCTCAGGAGTCAACTGGCTTACTTTTTCTATTACTTGATGATTTTTTAATCCATTTCTCCGTCCATTATGGAAAATCTCAAATGATTTTTGTTCTTTAGAGTATGAGCTAAACTGATCAATGTTTAATTGAAGAATACTCGTAGAAAGTCCGGAATTATCAACTGCAACGGTAAGATAAGTATTTCCATTTCGATTCCCATATACAGGGTCATTCACCATTACTGCTGTACCAAAGATTCCAATTCGATAGATTGAATGTTTCCCATCTATATCTTTTACAATAAAACTTCGATAGTACCCTGGAAAACCTCCACCACTGGCGTTTCCAAATGAAAATGTACCATATGATAGATCCTCAATAATTTTTGTCCTGTAGTTGCTACTAATATCTACTTCACCACATAATATAAAATTTTGAAGTCCCGAAATAAAAGGATGCATTTTAGTCGGAGTACCTTCACCAATATATCCTTCTTTGAGTAAAAACTTAACATAACGGTCATACGTAGCTAATTCATATGATAATCGTCGTAACTCACGAAATTTCGTATATTCAACCTTTCCCCTTAACAATTCCGAGTATGTATATAGTTCATTTGTTAAAGGGATCGTATTCCCTTTATTTACTTCATATAACTGCATGTGTTTACCATTAGAAATCCCTAAATATTTTGCTTTAAGAATTTCGTTATATGATTGAACTTGCTCTAATGTATGATTCGTTAATTCAATATGGTTAGCCTTTATTTCTAATACTAATAGGGCATGTTCATTACCGTCTCTATCTTTATGCCAAACTACTATATCGGCCCTTTGTCTTGATGTTGGATCAATTTGATTAAGGGCAAACTCTGTACTAATTGTGTCTCTAGGCATCTCCATTTCCTCAATCAAGACCTGAATTGTTTTTTGCCTTACCTCCTCTTCAGGAGTATATTGCAGCAAAATTTGACGGCATGGATCAAAAATTAACTTCTTTCTTCCGTTTTTATATATTTTCATATATTTTCTTCCCTTTTATAGAATTTAATTGGATAACGATCAACCACTCCCACATCTATAAATTCAACATATCCCTTTGCTAGAAAACCTAACTCAGTTGTAATTGTTGAATGTTGTTGCCTCGATATGTCATAAAGAATCACATTATCTTCGAAATCATCAGAATGTAAAACAAGGAAAGTGGTTAGCATAGGGTCTTCTCTTTCCAAGCTCTCATTTATAATGGCATACACTCCATATGGATTATTTTTAAATAATCCATTCAATTCACTTTTAGTTAAATGACTATCAATAATTTGATATGTTTTCTTTCGTATTCTTATATCCGCAGGAAACATAAAATCAACCCCTTCTAGGAATATTGTACCAAATCTAGCAGAATTATGAATATTGATATAATTTTCATAACAATAGTCTTCATATTTCCTAAATGGGGGAGAGCATAATGCAAAAAAGAACTGTGAAACTAATCCAAATTGATTGGGAGGGTCCATTCACATTGAATGAATTGAATTTCTTAACCGAGGATTCTCATGACTATGGAATCTATCAAATCTAGGTAAACACTTAGTATATGGGAAAGATGTTTTACTATATATAGGAAAGGCTGACCAACAAACCATTGGGAAGATAGTATCACAAGAGAATTGGTGGAACACAAACGATCCAAACATCTTAAATCTATGCAGGCCGTATAGCTGGGGAAAGAACTTCCAAGGAGGATATATGGTCAAAGGAAATTGATCTGGCCGAAAAACTTCTAATCAATGTACACAAACCAGCCTATAACTCAAAAAGTCTCACTTCCATACCAGATGCTGAGTTAAAGGATATTCATATTTTGAATTGGGGAGAACAGAGACCTGCTTCCTGAAATTTCGGGGCTACGATGGACTAGCAAATTTGATTATATGGACTATAATACTTACAAATTAATCAATAGAGAATGAATAATAAGAAAAGTTGTTAGACATAATTTTTTGCTATGGGTTTTTAAGAAGGAACACAGAACAATTAAAAATAATATAAAAGATCCGAATTCGCAAAGAATATCAAAAAAATCCCGGATTCCTAATGTGGAAAAACCGGGATCATATTGAATCAGAATCGAAAATCGGAAATGTTTATTTTAACTGAAATCGGTTCCGAATCGGAAGAGTTTATTTTGATGTTACAATACCCGTTCTAGCAATGCAACAACCTCTACATGTGAGGTATGAGGAAACATGTCAACTGGCTGTAAATAGTTAACTTTATATAAATGACCTAATGCTGCAATATCTTTAGCAAGTGTGGACGGATTACATGATACATAGACAACCTGTTTCGGTTTTACCTTTTTTAAAGTCTCTAGTAGACCTTGATCACAGCCTGTTCTTGGTGGGTCTACGATTACGACGTCTGGTTTCCATCCTTCTTTTACCCACTTTGGTAAAACTAGTTCTGCTTTCCCTACCTCATATTTTGCATTTGGGAACCCATGCTTGCTTGCATTTTTTCTTGCGTCATCAATCGATTCTGGGATTACATCCATACCCCTAATCTCTTTTGCTGCAGGAGCAAGCCAAAGTCCAATTGTCCCAACTCCGCAATAAGCATCTAAAACTTTTTCATTTCCGGTTAGACTAGCTGCCTTTTTCACTTCATCGTATAACTTAACTGTTTGAGAAGGGTTGAGTTGAAAGAATGCACGCGCTGATAACTCAAAAGATAAATCACCTAATACCTCTTGAATCGTTTCTTTACCAGCCATATGTAAGGTCCGATCACCAAAGATTAATGAGGTTTTTTCCCCATTTATATTTTGCATAATCGATTTTACTTCTGGTAATCTCTTTTGAATTTCTTCAATTAAAAGTTCTCTCCGTGGGATCTCTTTTTGAGTGGTAATCAGGATTACTTGAAGCTCCCCTGTTTCTATTCCTACTCTTGTGACGATGGTTCGGACGAGTCCCTTTCTAGAGCGCTCATTGTAAATTGAAATTTTCAAATCTTGTAAGATGGTTTTGACTACCTGTGTTACATGGTTAGTACTTTTATGCTGGACCATACAATCCGACAAATCGATTAACGCATGTGAGTTCATTCCATATAAACCAGCAATTACCTTTTGCTTATCCAAACCGACCTGCAGCTGACTTTTATTTCGATAATTCCAAGGCTCTTCCATCCCAATCGTTTGCCTAACCTCTAGCTGATCCATTGGAATTTTCGTGTAACGTTCAAAGGCTTGGATAACAATGTCTCTTTTCTCACGTAGTTGTCCTTCATATGCAAGATGCTGAAGTTGACATCCGCCACATTGGTCATATATAGGGCATGGTGGAGCTACTCGATCAGGAGACTTTTTACGAATCTTTTTTATTTTAGCTTCAATAAGAGAAGGCAGTACTTTAGTTGCCTCAGCTACAATTTCTTCTCCTGGCAATGCTCCTGGTACAAAAACAACCTTTCTCTTAAAAAAACCCACGCCTTCGCCATTAATTCCTAGTCGTTTTATTGTTAAAGGAAAGGCTTGTCCTAATTCAAGGATGGCGCCTCCTGTTTGTTGCTTATTCTTCAATCCAATCCGCTCCAATTATTTTTCTCTTAGTTACAGTATTTCCTACTGTCATTCAATCATTCTTATGTATAAATGCAATTTCTCCGTATTATATCATGAAAAGTGGTCATTCTAAATTATGGTAGCTTGGTTAATCAACTAGCACTTGGAATCACACAATTATGCATACCTTTTACATATTGAATTAGTGGGTAAGTAAAGCTTATATACAATTTATATCCATAAAAAAATAGGCGCTCTATTACATAGAACGCCACAGGATCATGAATTAATCATATCTGATTCATAACTAAATAACCAAGGGTGTGGAAGGATTTTTTCCATCATTAAATCGTCTAAGCTTTTGAATTCATATCCCTGTGCTTCGAGGTCTGTTATAATTTTTTCTAATGCTTCTGCATTGTCTTTTGAAACGGTATGAAGAAGCAAGATAGATCCAGGATGAATTTGCTTCATTACCTGATCATATGAATATTTCCATCCCTTTTGTTGATCTGTATACCAATCAACAAATGCCAGTGACCAAAAGACATTCGTGTAGCCTAGCTTTTCTGAGAGAGCAAGCGTTCGTTCACTAAATACACCTCTTGGGGCACGCAAATATGTCATACCTTTTTTTCCAGTGAGTGTTTCAAATTCTTCTCTAACTAACTCGAGTTCTTTCTTAAGACGAACATCACTTACCTCGGTTAAATCTGGATGGTGATAGGAATGATTTCCAACAATATGTCCTTCATTGACCATTCGTTTAACTAGCTCTGGCTGATCCTTTAAATAATAGCCTGTTACAAAGAAGGTTGCAGGAACCTTTTTCTTTTTTAAAACATCTAAAATAGGTCCCGTATATCCGTTTTCATAACCGTTATCGAACGTTAAGTAGATTTCTTTTTTGGAGGTATCTCCTAGATAAAAGCTATTGTACTCTGCTAAGAGTTCATCTAATTGTTTCCCAGCAGAAGGAGGCTTATGATCTACGCTTTTCTTAAAGCCCCAATGTGTTTTAGCGTTTGAATAGGTGGTCGCCTGAACTTGCGAGAAGCTCGGAACTAAGATTAATGCAAGCACAAAGAGAATACATCCAGTTTTCTTGATCATGGTTCCATCTCCTTTCTTTCATGGATCATCTATAGTAAATACCATTTATATTTTCTTTACTTGTAGTTTCTGTATTACTTTCAAAATCATGCTGAGAAAGGTTTTCCAAAACAAAGCATTCCTTTTGGTCCCGAACAAGGGAAAGGTAACTTTTAGACACAAAAAAGTCGGAGGTGACAATCACCTTCCGACTTAATGTATCTAGACTTATTTAAATACTGGTTCTTTAAATTCGGCAAGCTTTTCAAGAGAGCTTTTTTCAACATCTTGATGAAGACTATTTCCATGTGAATCCATGGTTACAACTGCTTTAAATTTGTTCACTTTCAGGTGCCACATGGCTTCTGGAATACCAAATTCCATTAAATCTACACCTTCTACTGACTGAATACAGTCTGCATAATATTGTGCTGCACCACCAATTGCGTTTAGGTAAACACCACCATGGTCTTTTAATGCAGCTAGAGTATTAGCACCCATTCCACCTTTTCCAATTACAGCACGAAGTCCAAATTTCTTCATGATGTCACCTTGATATGGCTCTTCACGAATACTAGTTGTTGGTCCTGCAGCTTTTACATGCCATTTACCTTCATCGTCCTTAAGCATAACCGGACCGCAATGGTAAATAATCTGTCCATTTAAATCAATGGGAGCTTCATTTGTAGATAAATGTTTATGAATGGCATCACGACCCGTGTACATCATTCCATTGATTACTACCACGTCGCCAACCTTTAATTCACGGATTTGCTCTTCAGTAATAGGAGCTTCTAATACAACTTCTCTTGTTTCTTCTGTTCCTTCTTCAATTGGTGTTGTCTCTTTCGAGAAGTCAATTTTTTCTCCTTCTTGGTACATCCAGTCTTGGATTGCTCCTGTTTCTGGATCTAGTTTAACTCCTAAGCGACGGAAGGCCCAACAATTATAGGCCACTGATACAAAGAAACTAGCCGGGATTCGGTGCATGACACCAACTTTACAGCCTAGTAAGGTAGTTTCTCCTCCAAAGCCCATTGTTCCAATTCCTAGTTCGTTGGCATTGTCCATTACGTACTCTTCTAACTTGCGAAGATCTTCATTGGGATTAACATCATCAAGCGAACGGAAAAGCTGTTCTTTTGCTAAATCATACCCACTCGAACGATCTCCACCGATTCCAACCCCGATGAAGCCGGCACTACAGCCTTGCCCTTGCGCTTGGTATACAGAATGCATAATACATTTACGAATACCATCAAGATCACGACCTGCACGTCCTAATCCATCTAATTCACATGGTAGGCTGTACTGGATATTTTTATTTTCACATCCGCCACCCTTTAATATAAGGCGAACATCAACATAGTCCTTTTCCCATTGTTCAAACTTAATCACTGGGACTCCATCACCCAGATTATTTCCACTGTTTGCACCTGTTAGTGAATCAACTGAATTTGGGCGCATTTTGCCATCTTTTGTTGCTTCTACCATTGCTTCTTTTATAGCTTCTTTTATCTTTAATTGGTTCACACCAACTGGAGTCTTAACCTTAAATGTTGGCAGACCTGTATCCTGACAGATTGGTGAAACATTTTCATCTGCCATCGTGATATTATTAGTAATCGTGGCAAGAGACATAGCCGCACGAGTACCTGAATTCTCTCTCTCTTTAGCTGCTTTAACCGCACGACGAACGTCCTTAGGTAAGTTTGTAGAGGTTTCAACAATAAGCTTGTACATACTTTCTTTAAGCTGTTGCATGATTTTGGCTCCCTTCCCCCGTAAATCCATATTGGGTGACGCAGTTCCCCTGCGTCTTTATATATATTTACCACTTCTATTATACGACTTATCGTGGTTACAGTCACCATCCTGAATTTAACCAAATTCAAATCAAATAAAAGCACATAGCCTTTTTAGCCATGTGCTTACTTATCTTTTTTGAATTGTTCAACCTTTATTTCCATATCATCTAGTATTTGGATTAATCGATCAATATCATCGACCTCGGCATTTTCAGGATCTAGATGGTCAATGACATCCATGAACATTTCTAATCGGTTTTTCAAGTAAGATAACTGTGATTCCTTATCTGTAGTGGCTTTGCCCATTTTTGTTTCTCCTAACCAATCTATTTTAGTCCATATATAGTATGCCCAATTTTTCACAATGTGTACATAGTTTTAATCAAATTACCCACAATTAAACTATAACATTTGTTAGAAAGAAGAGATAAAAAATGGAAGTACTAAATGCTATATGGGAACACCCTTTATCCCAATTCGTGATTGTTCTAAACTTAACCTTCATAGCAGTCTTTTTTATTAATCGAAGTATTCAGCAGTTTTTCAAGAGAACCAACTTGATTGAAGAACGGAAAGAACGAACAATTGAAAGCATGATTAAATCTCTATTACGATATACGGCAACCATCGGCCTTCTTCTCTATGGCCTTTCCTTTATCGTCGATGACTTTGGCAAAGTACTTGCAGGAGCAGGTATTGTTGGTATTATAGTGGGGTTTGGGGCCCAAAGCTTGATAAAGGATATCCTTTCTGGGCTATTTTTAATTTACGAGAAGCAACTACATAAAGGGGACTTTATAACGGTCAACAATACTTTCAATGGAACAGTTGAGGATATTGGACTTCGCTTTTTAAAGGTCAGAGAATGGAGTGGAAAGCTACTCACAATTAGTAATGGTGAAGTTAAACAGATTCAAAATTACAATATCGATCGGATGAGAGTGATCGAAAGAGTTGTCATTAGCTTTCGAGAGGATCCTGAGCGTGTTTTCACTGTTTTAAACGAGGTAAGCCAAGAGCTCAATCAGCAATTAGCTGCGTATTTAAAAAAGGATATCCATCAACAAATAATCGAACCATTTCAAGTCTTTGGCATTACTTCATTGAATGCCAGCTTCCGAGGACATGAATATACAATTACTGGACTTGTCGATGATCTCCATTATTGGGATGCCTCCAAACTAACTCGAAAAGTAATCGCCCAAGCACTTTTCAATCACCATATTGAATTTGCTGAAGACAGAATCTTTCTAAGCCAGGACTCTTCAACACAGTAAAGCGGTGGGGGCCAGGCCCCCACCGCTTTACTGTGTTAAAGTACTCATTTTTTATCTTGGTTGTTCTGATACGACGAAACCGAATGAGACATGGTCCTGAATCGGTATCCATGCACCAATTCCTTGCGAAGTAATGTTCTTAATGACGAGACTGCGTTTGTTACCCTTTAATACTAGGTACACTTCCCCGAAGGTGACCTTTCCTTTTTCATTAATGGCAGGGGCATACCCATATAGATACCCTAGGCGTTTCGGTGCTACATTGTAGACCTGATCCTTTTTAGTTCCTCCACCAATAATGGTTTGGAATGATAATGGAAGGTTCGTTTTTTGCATTGCCTTAAGCAACATCATTTTCTTCACATCTTCAGCACTTTCAATTTTAGCAGTTAGCCCACCTTTAACATGCTTTTCAGCTTCCTGTTGATAGTGGATTTGATGATTAGCTTTTCCACCACGGTTATCATACATATTGGTGTTAATCTTTTGATACTCCCAGTTTGCACTTGTCTCACTCGATTCATAATGCAAAGGCCACTGTCCCATATAAATGGTTGCCCGGTACCCAAATGCTAAAGGTGCATCGGAAATCGTGGTTTCATTTAGCATTCTAATTAAGTCTGGGTTTTCAATGGGTACATCTGACGTATCAATAAGTTGTTGTGCAAGATCACTTGGCTGTAAATACGGTAAGTCCTGTGTTGGATTAGGATAGGTGTTTTCTTTCGTGATATTCATAACCGAATTCGGAATCTTAAACTTCTCATCTACTTGGTTCTTCTCTTCTTTTTCCTCAGCTTTTTCTTCTGCATAAGAGATGAGTCCATTAGTAAATAGAAGGAGACATGATAATAATGCTGTAAGTACTGCCTTCATGTTTATAAATTGCCCCTTTCAAGATATTATAAATTTGTTCTTAGTCTTCTCATGAAAACAAGATTTATCCAGAAACCGGCTATTTTTATGCAGACTTTACTCAGAAATAATATAATTTGAATATTTACAACATTCAAAATTAATGTTACAATCATCTCAACCCTAAAGCTTTTCATTCCTTAATTCCTAAAGATGAAAATATTAAAGCGCCTTGTCTAATCCACAAGGCGCTTTAATATTTATACTATACCAAGTCAAATGTCTCTTCTATTTCTATACTACCTTTTACCGACTGTGCCATTGGGCAGTTTTTACTAGCTAGATGAATAGCCTTTTCAATTTGCCCCGCATCTAATTGTTCACCCTTAATCGTGTAGTGAATATATATCTTTTCAATCCGGTTTGCCTCTTTCTCGTTTCGATCTACTTTTGCATCAATTGATAGATCCTCGATGACTACTTTTTTCTTACCTAATATAGTCCGCAGAACACCACCACTACAAACAGCAATGGAAGCAACCATAAGCTGATACGGACGAAATCCATACTCCTCATTACCTGAAACGTGCAATTCACCAAATTCTAAGCTTGTCTTAAAGCCTACCTCTTTCATCTCAAACTTCACTACGATCACACCCTCTGTTATTTATATTCTTATTATACCTGCTTACAAAATTATCGACACTTATATGCATGATAATTAATAGTGGAATCCCCTTAAAATCGATGGTACCATCGGATAGGTAAGAACTTAAAAAGCTACTGAAGAATCGAGGAACATAATGAGTAATCGTTTTAGATTTTGGGTGCTAGTTAGCACCATTGCTATTTCTGGCTTTTCACAAGGAATGCTTTTGCCTTTAATTGCTGTAATTTTTGAAAATAACGGAGTTAATTCAACTCTTAATGGCTTAAATGCAACTGCCCTTTATATTGGAATTCTACTAGCCTCACCATTCATGGAAAATCCTTTAAGAAAATATGGTTATAAGCCGATTATCATGACCGGTGGTTTAATGGTTGCTGTTTCTCTAGCTTTATTTCCTATTTGGAGTTCATTTTGGTTTTGGTTTGTGCTTCGATTTATTATAGGAATCGGTGATCATGCTCTCCATTTCGCCACACAAACATGGATTACATCTTTTTCAACAAAACACAATCGAGGACGTAATATTTCATTTTACGGTTTATTTTTTGGAATTGGTTTTGCAGTTGGCCCCTTGATGACTCCTCTTGTTGAGGTTAGCGAGGCATTGCCATTTATGATTTCGTCCCTATTATGCTTAATAGGATGGGGCTTTCTATTCTTCTTAAAAAATGAGCTACCTGAGCAAGATTTACACATGAATTCCTTTTTTGATACGATGAGACGCTTTAAAGAAGCTTGGAAATACGGCTGGGTTGCCTTCCTACCTACATTAGGTTATGGGTTTTTAGAATCCTCAATAAATGGAATCTTCCCAGTTTATGGACTCCGGATTGGCATTGATGTTACAAGTGTTTCAATCCTACTCACATCATTTGCCGTAGGGGGTATTATTACTCAGCTTCCACTTGGAGTGCTAAGCGATCGGCTTGGAAGACGCAATATTCTTCTTATTGTTTTATTCTCCGGAATGAGTGCCTTTTTGGCTGCAAGTTTATTTGAAGACTCTTCAGTCATTGGTTTAGTTATATGCTTTAGCCTTGCTGGAATGATGGTTGGTTCCACCTTCTCCCTTGGAATCAGTTATATGGCAGACTTAATGCCTCAAAAATTGTTACCTACTGGGAATTTGTTATGTGGTGTTTCCTTTAGTCTTGGTAGTTTAGCTGGACCATTTCTAGGTGGAGTTTTCATTCAATGGTTTGAACAAATCAGTTATTTTCACATTATTAGCTTTGTCTTACTAATCATTTTTTTAACCATTTTCCGTTTTGGAAAAAAGGAATTACAAACTATACAGCAAACATAAGGTGGTCAATTGACCTCCTTTTTTTGTTGCAACCACCTATTTTTCAGAATTTTGAAAAACAGTATTGCACATTCAAATTATACTGTTATATAATAATATTAACAAAAACAATAACTGTATTAAAACAGTGAAGGAGGATTATAAAAATGAGTCGTCAAGAACGAAAAAACATGATTGAATTCATTCAAAGAACAAAAGGAATTTCTGAGGGGATGTTACTTTATATGACTGATGTAGAGATTGAGCATATTTACGATAGTGCTTACTACCAATTTGAGCTCGAACGTATTCAGGAATAACCTTATCAAAAAAAAAGGGACCAGTTGCTGGTCCCTTTTTTCAATGATAGTTGTTATGGCCGTTGGCACTACTACTTGTTTTATGCTTAGGGCTATTTCCCTTATGATGATCATTTTTTCGTTTTTTCTTTTTGCTCATGATAAATCCCCCTAAAATACGAAGTAAAGGCTTGTTGCCTTCCTTACTATTGTTTCCGAGTAGCTGAATTCTAGAGGAGGAAATATCATGTAAGCTTCTTTTCACGCTTACAATTAATTATGGCGTTGATTTCGCCTCCAAGCAGGATGATCATACCGGTTAAATAAAACCAAATCATTAATACAATGATTCCACCTAAGCTTCCGTATGTAGCAGAATAGTTACCAAAGTTCCCGACATAATAGGAGAAAGCATAAGAAACTACGATCCATCCTACAGTGGCAAAAGAAGCACCAGTAAAGACTTCCTTCCAGTGTAAATGCTTATTAGGTGCAAAATAATAAAGACAACTAAATACAATTAGTAAAATAAAAAGCTAATTACCCACCTTGCAGCATTCCAGACAAGTAAAAACGTATCGGACAAACCAAGCGCTGAAAAGATAAACACTCCAATTTGTCTCCCAAACACAGGCAATAATAACGCAATAATGATGACAATAATCATAGCTAAAGTTAATAGTATTGACATTAAACGAGCTACGATAAATGATCTAGTTTCCTTCACATCGTACGCTCGATTAAAGGCACGAATGACGGCATTAAGTCCATTTGAGGCAGACCATATGGTAGCGATGATACCAAATGATAAAAGCCCTCCGTTATGTTGTGTAATAATTCCACTCAAGGTATTTTCAATTAAAGCCATTGCTTCCCCCGGGGCATATTGCTCTAAAAATCCAAACACCATTTCTTGATTAATCGGAAGGTACCCTACTAATGTAACCAAGAAAATCAGAAACGGAAAAAGTGATAATAAGAAGAAATAGGCTAATTCTGCCGACAAGCCAGCTACTTCATCTCGTTGGAATCTTTTGAATAGATCCTTTAGACCTGATGGATCTATAATTTTTAGCATCTTTGCATCTCCTCTTCCTCTCTTTTTATTTGACTCTTTTCTTAGCTGTACCAACAGTCTTATAAGTAAATTAAGTATTATTAGAAAAGAGCAACTCCCTTTTTGTACAGCACCATTTTGATACTAAGGTGAAAATCCGTCTTATAGGATATTTACGCAAAGCAACAATCTAACTAAACTATATGAAAACAGCCTTTAATTTAGTTTACCTCCTTTGTGCAGTAATAAACTATATGTAGACAATCTGTCATCCATCCTATTTTTTTTGCTCCTTTAAGCTATTACCTTTTTTCGTGATACAATAAGAAAAAGTACATAGATAAAATTAGGAGGTATTCATATGGATTTAACTGTAAAGAGCACTGAAAATATTGAGTTTATGGTGAACGAAATAATGCAAAAGCTGAAAGTACTAAATATGGGTGTACTAAAATCATCCCATTTTAGTGAAGAAGCTTATGAGGAATTAAAGGATATATACATGCTAGTAAAAAGTAAACCTACTTTTTCAATTAGTGAAATGCAAGCCATTGCTGAAGAATTAGGTAATTTAAAAAAGTAGAAATCAAAAAGAAGCTTCTCCACAATAGGTGGAAAGCTTCTTTTTTTACTCTGCTGTGAGCATGCCCGTAATCATTAGCGTATAGTCCTGTTCAAGCGATACCTCTTCATTATTGTCCAAGTATCTAACAATCGGTCGCTGCATGAGAGAATGAATTTTAGTCACAATGGCTTCCTTGCCATTATTAAGAAGTACCTTTGTCCCAGGTGTATAACTAGGGATACTATTAATAAAAGCCTGTACAATTTCAGGGCTAAAACCACTACCACTTTTGGTCATAATTAATTCCATCGCCATATGGGGGGGAATATTTTCTTTTGAAATCATATTTTCATACAAGTTACAGATTCCACATATCTGTGCAAAGTCATGAAATTCTTTCCCGGTAATTCCTCTTGGAAAGCCTTGTCCGTCTAGCTGTTCATGATGCTGGTAGGCAACATGTGCTGATAAAAGACTGATCTCTCTTTCTTTCCGCAAATACTCAAAAC
Source organism: Bacillus sp. AK128 (assembly GCF_053903075.1). Classification (NCBI taxonomy): domain Bacteria; kingdom Bacillati; phylum Bacillota; class Bacilli; order Caryophanales; family Bacillaceae; genus Bacillus; species Bacillus sp. AK128. The sequence goes on from NZ_CP096379.1 coordinate 4,216,962, forward strand.
CTTGCTGCGGGTGAAGCTCATCATTAGAAGTAATTGCTTTACCAATATCATGTAGTAAAGAACCTATTGCTAAGTCTTTTAACTGCAATTTATTAATAGTTAGCTTTTTTGATACCTGCAGGGCTAGTAAGGTTACATTTACAGCATGTGCAAATTTTCGTAAATCCTCCGCAATAGAAGTTGTTGGAATAAGAATAATTGCTTTTCGTTTTTCTACTTCCTCTAGAAGCTTTTTTACGATTTGCTTTAACTCCTTTATTTCTAATCCTTTTTTTAATTCTGCTGATTGAAATTCTTTTTGAACCACTTCAATTGCATCCATCCAGGTTGGCATATCGACCATCTCATCTAATGTGATTCCTTCAGAAACAGCATCCTCTACAAATAAATATCGGATATCCATATCCTCTAGTCTCTCTAAATATTTGGGATGAATCGAACGTCCAGCTGCTAACAAAATCCGTTTTTGGCGGTCGTATATAGGTTTTGCTAACTGCATCTTCTTATGGTCATATTCTGAAATACTTATTAATCTCACGCGAGTTACTCCTTTTGCTCTTTGGGATAACTACCTAGTATGATTGTACCACTTTATATAAGTAACCAAAAAAACTAGGTCTTTTTAAAGTCCTAGTCCTACACATTTATGAAAGTTTTTCCCATTTTGTCCATAATTCTTTTGGGTTCAGTTCATATACTGATTCTTCACGGTACATAAATTGGTGCATAATAAACTCTCTTCTTATTGTAGCAAAATCTTCATGAAATTGCTTGATAAATTGATTGATTTCTATTTCCTGATATTTCTTTCCCTTCTCTAATTTCCCAACTAACCATTCTAAGATGATAACCTTTTTCTTCAGCTGTGAAGGGATTTGTTTAATCTTCCCATCCTTTGTAATAAAGTTTTGAATGACTGTATCTCTTACCTTTAGTTGCTCTTCAGTTAACATTTCTTCTCCCACCTCACCCTTAGCTTGTTCAATTAATTTCATAATGGCATGATTACTTTGCTCTATTGTCTTTTCATCTAAAGAAAAATAAATCGTATTCTTTTCTCGACGCTGTTTAAGCAGACTAACTTCTCTTAGTTTATTAGCATGATGGGTTACGGTTGGGGTTGAAATATTCAAATGATCGGCAAGTTCCTGACCATTTAACTGTCCCTTTGCTAATAATAAAATCATTTTAATCCGTGTAGGATCTGCTAATACCTTATAAAATTTTACGACCCTTGATAGTTGCATGATATCTCCCCATCACCTAATTATATATATATCTAATTAGATGATAATTAAATTAGTTGTATTTGTCAATTAGTAGTATCGTGTTAATTTTCGTTCAGTATGTCGGATTGTGTGCATATAAGTGATTAAGGGGGGATTCAAATGGTTCAGTTATGGCTTACTTTAATTGGATTATTCGTCATGCTTTTATTAGGGATTGGCGTATTTCTATATGTTATTCGAATTGGGGTTCACTCGGAGGATGCAGAAACAATTGATCCGCTTCCTAAGGATGTTGATGATAAATAACGAACCTTTACTTTCCAACCTATTAAAAAACAGCTACCACTAGAGGGTAGCTGTTTTAGACTATATAATTGGTTTGACCCTCAGGGCCTTTTTTCTACTTTAACCGATCGTATATTTTATTCCCATAATCCTTGAATGCAGAGGAATTATTGATTTGACGTTTCTTAATGATACTATTTAAGCGGATTGTTTTTTCATTAAGCTGTTTTCTAAACAGACCAATTTGATGTTCATCCTTACTAACCTCAATTAAATCCTCAATCGTTTTAATCTCACTCTTTAGCTTTACCTCTTCTGGATCATAACCACCGTTTTTTAACATTTTATAAGCCATCCGAAGCTCCTGTGGAATAGCAGATAAATCTTCTAACACTAGTGGCTTACCTAAACCAGGAAGAGCTTTAAACTCTCCATCTTCATATGCTTTACGAATCTTATCCTCTGAGGCCACATAAGAAAAGTCCATTCTTTCCTACCTCTTCTCTATTAGATTTCAGTTATATCTCTAGTATACCGTAAAATCACAACCTAATTTCTTACAGTTTTTTGAATTCTTTTGGAAAAATCACTTATAACGTTTTGTACATAAAAAAACTAAAAAGAATAGAATCCTTTTTAGCTTTTACGTGTTACATTATTTTATATTCTGCAATTCTTCAGAAATGTCTTCAAAGGTTTGATCTAATTGCTCTCCCCAATGATCATTTTGTTTAGTTAAGACCACATTGCCTTCCTGGTCTAAAATTGCGTAACCTCGGTAAGCAACCTCATTGTTTTTCATACCCATATTATCGATTAAAACCAATTCCGGGTCAGCAATGAATGTTACAACATCATCATAACTTTCTGCTAATGCATTATATAACTCTTTTTGCTGTGCAGGTTGATCCGCACTGACAATGTACAAGTTAACACCTAGATCCCTAAATTGTTCAAGGTTTTCATGCAGCTGAACCAGCTGCTGTTGACACAATGTTCAGGTATAGGTTGTCATAAAAAAGAACACAACAGGCTTATCAGACGGGAAAGTAACCTCTTCACCAGTTTGATTTTGCAAGGTAATGGATTCATCTATTGATGGGTTTCCGCAAGCAGCTAATAATAGAAAACAAACACTAAGTATACATGCATATAGTTTTTTCAGATTAATCACCCCAGCTCTTTTTGCTCCCATTATATCCTTAATTAAGTGTCTTTCCTAATAATTACACTTCACGATATTAGTATTTTTTTATAGGTTCCCTTAACCACACTGATATTCCAATTCGTTGACATATCGTTAAATAGTGAAGCATCATGATTAACATGGCCCCAAAATTCATTCCGATAATAACTCCTTGCATTTGCAAGTGTGTCGAGCCTAAAAGGTACATTAAAATAAATTGAAAGACTGTTGCCCAAACTGAATGGAAAAAGGCATCCTTTACAAGACCTAACCCAATTAAATAGGCTTGCATTGGAATAACAAAAAAATGAAGCAAGAAATAAGGCCATAAAATCTGCAAATAAAGAGTAGCAGATGATGATTGGAAGAATATATGGGTTAGCGGTTCCGCAAAGAAATAAAACAAACAAACCGCCGGAATCCCATATAATGCCGTGATTAGAATCACCTGCTGTAGTATTTTCTGTAGTCTACCAAATTCCTTCTTCTCGTAAGCCTCTGAGACGGTTGGAATGAGGGCAATCAATAAAGAATGAGCAATAAAGGCAGGGAAAAACCCGATACTCATAGCAACCCCCGTCATTAATCCAAATTGTTCTGTTGCCATCTCTTCTGTTACTCCAGAGCGCAATAATGCTGCCTTTATAAGAAAGGGCTGATATGCATGCGTTAATGCATGAAATAGTCTCATTCCTGTAGTAGGTAGAGAGACGGACAGCAAATTCTTATGAACCTCTTTTTTCGTAAGAACGGTATATTTCCCTTGTTTAACAACCTGCCATTGTATATAGAATGCATGTAATAAATAGATACAGACGACAAGCTCGCTACCTATAAATGTGCAAAGCGCAATTAGAATGGCGGTATTGAGGTCAAATGAAAACAACTGATAAATAACAACTAATAACAGTAATTGCACTGCTTTTCTCATAAAATTAGAAAGGGCAATTTTACTCATATCTTGCTTGCCCATAAAATAACCCCTAGTTAAGGAGGTAAACGCAACAATCGGAATCAACGCAATAAACAACCATTTTACCATGGGATGATAAAGTGCAAATATGGGTACATTCGGCACAATAAAAATACCAATTGCAATAAACACAAACATCAGCTTAATGACAAACCTTGCAGCATGTTTCATCATACTTTGGTGATATTGCTCTTTTTTCTCTGCAATAAATTTTGAAATGGAAATGGGTAGCTCTAAACTTGCTAGAATGACGACCAGAAAAATGGAAGGCAAAATGGTCATATATAAACCCATACCATGTTCACCTAGCTGCCTTGCAAGTACTAGGTTTATAAAAAACTCAACACATTCACCGATGAAAGCTGCTATCACAAGAAAAATTAATCCCTTTAAAAACGTATTCATGTACTAAGTCTCCTTGTCCTCACATGTTTTGTACTATATACATATGAGACAAGACCTTAGAATATCTATGAAAGAAAAGAAAACCATAATTTCAACAAAAAAAAATGATCCACTAGAGTTTCTAGTGAATCGCTGAAATATATAATAAGGGGGAATACCTTACATTCTCCATGATTGCCAGGTTCATGTAAATTTATACATTTATTTTGTTTAAGATGCTTGTTTTTCTACCTCAGGCTTCTTTTTACCTGATAAGAACCATCCACCCACTGCAATTAGAATTAACACAACATAGAAGCTTATTTTCCATTCTGGTGATTTAGCAAACGTATATGGTAGAACTCCTAATTCTGGGTGTGACAGAGTATAAACAGCAAGCTTTACACCTACCCAACCTACAATCATAAATGCTGCAATCTCTAATCCTGGACGAGACTGTAATAGACGTACAAAGTAGTTTGCCGCAAATCTCATAATGATTAACCCAATTAACCCACCCGCAAAAATGACTAGGAACTTCCCACCATCAAGCCCACCAATTGTCGGAAGATTAGTATTCGGTAAAGTCACAGCTAACGCGACAGCCGCTAAAATAGAATCAATCGCAAATGCAATATCCGCTAATTCTACTTTCAATACAGTCATCCAAAAACCTGATTTCTTCTTTTCTTTTTCTTGTTTTGGTGTTTTCTTAACAATCAATTTTCTGGTAATATGGTTAATTGCAATAAACAGTAAATAAAGGGCCCCAAGCGCCTGAACTTGCCACACATCAACGAGGAAGGAAATCGCAAAAAGGGATGCAAATCTAAATACAAAGGCACCCGCTAAGCCGTAAAATAATGCTCTTTTTCTTTCTTCCTCAGGTAAATGCTTAACCATAATAGCTAGTACTAACGCATTATCAGCAGCAAGTAATCCTTCTAATGCTATTAATAATAGGAGAACCCAACCGTATTCAAATAATATTGATAACTCCATTCCATAATAACCTCCTCATACCATTACTCTTAGTTTTATTAGGTTTTGTTATACTTGTTATTCCTTACCTAGTTTGCCAATATCGTGATGATATCTTGGTCTAGGCTTTTTGCGCCTTCTTGGAAGACGAGTCTCGTTTTAAAACGGTAGGTTAAACCTTCTGACGAAGGGTGTATATCAAGTGGAATATAGAAAGAAAACGGAATCTCCCTCTGATCCTCAGAGTCAATACTATTACTGGTTAAGATAGTTGTCGTTTCTACTACTTCTTCTTGTACCTTGTCAGTTTTGACCAAATCACATTCAATTCTTTTGATTTGCTGTTCAATGGTTCCACCATTTATATAAATTGCTCCACTTATACTTTCTCCAAGCTTCGCCTCTGTTTTTTCAAGAACTAAATCAACCTTTGCTGAGCCAATTCCTAGTAAGGACATATATTTCCTTAACAGCATTTCTTCTCTCCCTTTCGTATTTATTAGGTTCTTTTTTCTTCAATTTTCTTTTCTATTTTTTCAAGTTCTTCTCTTGACTTTAGTATCTCTTCTTTATTCTTTAAAATTAAATCTCTAAAAGAAAGTCGCTCTTTTTTTACGTTTTTGATTCGATTCACTTTCATCCCTCTTTTCCCTTACAAACAAAAGACCTCTACCGGAATCGGTAAAGGTCTAAGAAAAATAAATAAAAGACCTTTACGATTGGTAAAGGTCTTGCTAACAACGTACGTTGCCACTATAGCCGAGGGATTTGTACCCTGAAATGACGACTATAATGTAAAAGCTACTCCCCTTTAGGAGATCTATTCGTTTTTGATATCCTTATTCTATAAGATTATAGCCAGAAGTCAATAGGCAATTTATTAATTATCTCCATTTAGAAAACTTCCTAAAATTCCTCCTTCACCAGTAGAGCGACCTCCACCTTGTGGAGCATTCGCATAAATTCGATCAGCCAATCGGCTGAATGGAAGCGATTGTACCCATACTGTTCCAGGACCTTTGACTGTCGCAAAGAACAGGCCCTCTCCTCCGAAAAGAGCTGTTTTCACCTTACCAACATATTCGATGTCATAGTCAACATGTCGCGTCATTGCAACTAAACACCCTGTATCAATACGTAGCTTTTCTCCTGGTTGTAAGTCCTTTCTATAAATAGTTCCTCCTGCATGAAGAAAGGCTAGACCATCACCTTCTAATTTCTGCATGATAAACCCTTCACCACCAAAAAAGCCTGCTCCTAGCTTTCGCTGAAAATCAATTCCAATCGAAACCCCTTTTGCCGCACAAAGAAAAGAATCTTTTTGACAAATGACCTTACCATCTAACTCACTCAAATCCATTGGTATAATTTTCCCAGGGTATGGAGCAGCAAAAGAGATATGCTTTTTACCATATCCTTTGTTAGTGAAAACCGTCATAAATAAACTCTCACCCGTAACAATTCGTTTTCCTGCCCCTACAAGCTTGCCAAGTAATCCTTTACTTTGAGAGGTCCCATCTCCGAAGATAGTTTCAAGATCAACACCATCCTCCATCATCATCATTGCTCCTGCTTCCGCAATTGCACTCTCTTCAGGATCCAATTCAATCTCAACAAATTGCATATCATCACCATAAAGCTTAAATTCAATCTCGTGTGAATTTTTCATTATGCCCCATCCTTTTGTTCAAATTTTATCTACAAAATCATATACGAATGAATTATCTAATTAGTTTCAAAAATTCCTTTCTAGCTTGCGTTAAGAATAAAATAAACTAACATGGTTACCAAAATCCCACCAAATAATAAAATCGATAAAATAATATGTACCAGGTGTAACCATTTAGGTTGTTCTTGGTTTTTAGGCTTCATGAAAACCACTCCACTCAGATTTTTTATATTAGACGAAAAAAACTGATTAATTGTTTCAAATTTTTGGAAAATATTCCGTATGATAAAGGATAAAGTGACGGTATCAATTTTCAAAGGTGTCCATCTAAAATATTGAACATTGTGTATACAACAATTAATAAAGTTGGACAAAAATGGAGGTTTTAATAAATTTCATATTTTAAAATAAACGAAAATGCATTATGTTTAATTTAGTACTTTATTCGAGGTGGGATTTTATGGAAAAGGAAATGATTAAGTCCATTCGTGTGCACTATAATATGACCCAACGAGAATTTGCAAAAGCCATTAATTGCAGTTATTCCCTCATTGCCTTGGTAGAACTAGGGAAAAGAAGAATTACAGATAATTTAGAGAATAAAGTAAAAGAGAAGTTCCGTTTGAATGATGACCAGATTTCTTATATAACATTTTTAGTTGAAGAAATCGGAAAAGGCATGACACCTTTTATATAAAATTGCTGCCATAATCTATTGAATAAAAGCCATTTTTCTTTAGTTTAGCCAAAATAAAAAAGCTAGCCTAAACTAGCTTTTTACTAAATCCTGTGTGGAATCTAAGAGTGCATCTATATCAATCGTAAATAGGCGTTCCTTTTCTACTAGCTCTTTCTCAATCTCTCTAGTTGCTTCAAGCATCTTATCAATATCTTTAAAAAGGCTTTTCATGTATTATCCTCCCCATTGATGCTACCAAGCACCTGCTTTTGCAAGGTCCTGTCTTCTATACACTTCGCAAAAGGATTAGTTTATCTGGGGGTATTTTGATTACTCCTACTCACTCATTATTTTTATACTCTTATCAATTAACTCTTTTCCTGAGATCATATTTTCACCTCCACCTTGTGATAATCGCTCATTCCCGCCACCTTTTCCGTTAATGTACGGAAGTACTTCCCTGATAAGAACATTCATTTTTACATTCGTGTTTTCACCAGAAGAAAAAACAAGTTGAAGTCGATCATCGTTCTCTGTCACAAGAAGTGCAATAACTCCCTGATCAGCAGAAGTTAACATTTTAGCCATTTGCTGAAGCTCTTGAATACTTCGATTTTGAAAAACATAAGCAATAATTCCTGAGTCTTGCTTATTCTTCAAGAGCTCACTTACTTCATATTCCGTTAACTTATCCTTCATCTCTTTGATTGTTCGATCAAGTTCACCGTTTCTCAAAAGTAAATTTTGAATAGTCTCTACCATTAATTGCTCGGAAGAACTAATCATCTTTCCTACTTCTTTAAGGACCTGGTTTTTTTGATGAAGCTGCTTCCTTACTCGATTCCCGCATACAAATTGGACACGTGTTTTACTTTTTTGACGCTCCCAATCCAAAATTTTAATTGATGCTACCTCGCCAGTCGATATAGGATGCGTTCCTCCACAGCCGTTATAATCAAAATCAGGTATGATCACCAGTCTAATATTTTCTGTTACGGAGGTTTTTTTCCTTAAGGGGTACTGTTCAATTTCACCTTCTGTTACCCATTTTATTTCGATTCGTCGGTTTTCTAAGATAATTGCATTAGCTAGCTCCTCAACTTTCTCCACCTCTTCTAGACTAAGCTCTTCAGTATCAAGATCAATAGTTAGAATGTCCTTCCCTAAATGGAAGCTAACGGTTTCATAGCCTGTTACCTCAACAAAAGCAGCAGATAAAATATGTTGACCTGCATGCTGTTGCATATGGTCATAACGTCTATTCCAGTCAACTCGTCCCTTTATCGTTCCTTGATGATTTTCCATTCTTAAATTCAGATAGTGACGGATTTCCCCATTTACTTCTTCTACATTCAAGACAGGGCTACTATTTAGAAAGCCCATATCATTAGGTTGTCCACCCCCTGTAGGATAGAAAGCAGTTTGATTGAGAATTACATACCAATTCCCAGCCTCATCCTGGTTTTGACTTATAACATTTGCAGTAAATTCAGTTATGTATGCATCCTGATAATATAGCTTATTTTCTTTCATCACTTTACCTCATTTCTCCAATTACTATTACTAGTTTAACTAATTCCATGTTGAAAGAGAAATGATGAATCACAAAAATAGAGACCCTATTGACAGGGTCCCTTTTGCTATTCTTGATCATCATCTTGATCTTCTTGATCTTCTTGATCATCTTGATCTTCTTCATTTTCATCATCATCATCTTCTTCTTCGTCATCCTTATCTTTCTTACCCTTTTGACGATTTTCCTCTGCTGCTTTTTTAGCAGCTTCACGCTTTTCTTCTGCTGCCTTCTTAGCCGCTTTACGTTTTTCTTCTGCTTCTTTCTTTGCAGCTTCACGCTTCTCTTCTGCTTCTTTCTTTGCAGTTTCACGTTTTTCCTCTGCTGCTTTTTTAGCTACTTCACTTTTAAGATTTTCTTCCGTTTCTTCATGATCATCTTCTTCTGTAGCTTCAGTGATTTCTTCTTCTATCTCTTCAATTTCTTCTTCAACTTCCTCTACCACTTCTTCATTACTTTCTTCAAGCTCTTCTTGAAGCTCTTCCATTTCCTCTTCAGCCTCTTCCTGGGAAAGTTTCCCTTCGTTAAGCTTAGTTTGGATTTCAAGTATTTTTGCTTCAATCTTTTCTACCTTTTCATTTCTCTTACCTAATTTTTTATTTAATTTTTCAAATGACTTTTGGATGTTCTTTGCAAGTGCTTCTTGTGCTTTTGGATTTTCAACCTTCTCTAAAGCCATTAACAAAGCATCTATATTAGCTGCAAGCTTTCCTTGAACTAGATCAACAGTCGGCAGAGTTTCTTCCTCTTCTTTTGTTTCTGTTTGAATTACATTCTCTGTTGATTCAGTTGGTTCCTTACCCTCATCTTCTAGTTCCACTTCAGGTAGCTTTTCCTCTGCTAGTTCTTGAGTAGTAATAGCTTCTTGTAGTAGCTCCTCCGCTTCCTCTGACTTGCCATCAGCAATTAAGGCATTTGCCTCTTTAATCCGTTCAGCTGCAAATTCTGCTAACAGGGCTGCTTCCTTATATTCATCAAAAGTTACAGCTAATCTAATTTTTTCAGCCATTAGTTTAACGAAATAAAAGAAATCTCCAGGAATTAAGGAAAGTTTTTCTTTTTGTTCATCCTCACCGTCTTCAGTTGACCCTACTTCTGGTGATGTTACTGTAGCGTCTGTTGTCTCTTCTGTGACAGGAACTGTAGTCAGTTCTGTTGAATCTGTTGATGTCTCTTCATTTACAACCGGATCCGTCACTTCAGTATTAGCAGACGCATGAGTGGTTCCACTTGCAAAAACTAAAGTAGTCGCTAAGGCTCCACTAGTTAATAGAGTAATAAGTTTATTAGTACTTTTCATTCATTTCTCTCCCTTTGATGGTTAATGTATTTTTCTGGCTGCTAAATGTTTCGACAGTTCTTTTACTTTTATGTCCCTATTATAATTTTTTGAAATTTTAAGAAGATTACTCGTTAACTGTTTGAAAATTCTAAAAAATTTACTGTTAATTAAAAGGAAATTATTGCTTATTTTACAATTGGTTACTACAATAGGAGTAGATAGTAAGAGTAGGGAGTATTGACAAACAGTAGATCTTGTAGTTTACCAATATAATAAATATCGTTGGAACACCGTAGACGCTGCTAAGGGAAAATTGGCTTGGCCAATGATAGTTTGACGGGGAAAGGGACTGATTAGAAAGAGATGAGCAGTTCAAATACTATAAATCATGATGAAAAACGTGTCCTCTTACAACAGCATATTGAAGAGATTTTACCTAAGTATGAAAAACTTTATAACTCAAATATGGATGCATTATTTATACTAGATTTACAAGGCTTCTTCGTTAAGGCAAATACTGCTTTTCAAGAGCTCTCCGGATATACAGAAGAAGAATTAACACGACTTACATATAATCAATTACTATCTAAAGATGATCAAAATGAAATAGAACTTTATTTTTCGCGTTCCATAAAAGGAGAGTTTAAAAATTTTGACTGCAGCTTTATTAAGAAGTCAGGGGGGAACATCAACCTAAATATTTCCAATATACCTCTTTGTAGAAACAGTGAAATGGTTGGAATAGCTTGGGCTGTGAAGGATGTTACCCATTTTAAACGTCAACGGGAAAAATACAAAAGGGATCAAGAAATATTCCAGATTGTTACAGAACATTCTTTAGATATAATTATCCGAGCTACTACAAATGGGGAGATTCTCTATATTTCTCCGGCATGCGAAAAGATACTAAACTATACGGCTAGTGAATTAGTTGGTAAAAACATATCAACCTTAATTCATAATTATGATGCTAATAGAGTAGAAAAGTTCCGTGATGACATTCTAAAGCAAAGAAAAAATAGTAGAGAGTTGTTTAAGATGCTGAATAAGCATCAAGGCTACGTTTGGGTTGAAGCCCTTTGCAAGCCCATTTTAAGTGAGACAACAAGCGAAGTGACGGAAGTTGTTTGTACCATTCGTGACATATCCGAACAGAAAAAAGCTGAACTTGAACTAAAAGGAAGAGAAGAAACCTATCGTAACCTTGTTGAGTATTCACCAGATGCCGTAATGGTCGTTCGAGGAAATGAGATATTATTTATTAACGACACTGGAATGAAGCTACTTGGTGCACAATCAAAAGAAGAAATTTATCAAAGAAAGATAAGTGATTTTGTACATTCGGACTACATAGAGCTTGCCTTCAGGAGAATTAACATTGTTAAATCTGGTTCGGCTACTCAATTTACAGAATATAAGCTATTTCGATTAGATGGATCAACGGTTGAAGTTGAAATTATGGGAATTCCAACAATTTTTGAGAATCAACCTGCCAATCATGTCATCATCAGAAGTGTAGAAGAAAAAAGAAAAACCCAAGAGCTCATTCTCCATTCTGAAAAGCTAGCAACAGCTGGAAAACTAGCGGCTGGTATTGCGCATGAAGTAAGAAATCCGCTTACTGCTATAAAAGGCTTTCATCAGCTAATGCAATCTGAATCCGATACGAATAAAAAATATTACGAAATCATCAATGCAGAAATAGATAGAATTGAACTTATTTTAAATGAGTTATTAGTCCTCTCTAAACCACAGGAGCTGAAGGTTGCTAATATTGAGCTCATTAGGCTTGTAGAAGATATCAAAACCTTGATTGAAACAGAAGCTAATATGAAGGGGATTCAAATAAGGACGCATTATGATTATAAAAAACTAGCTTTAAAAGCTGATAAGAATCAGTTAAAACAGGTCTTCATCAATATCCTTAAAAATTCTATTGAAGCCCTTGAAAAAAATGGGGAGATTACACTCGAGGTTAGAAGTCATGGTACTTCAAAAATTAAGTTATTATTTAAGGATAATGGATGTGGAATACCAGAGCATCTATTAAAGAGAATCGGTGAGCCGTTTTTCACAACAAAGGAAAATGGTACTGGCTTAGGAATTATGATTTCTAAACAAATTATTGAAAACCATAATGGGAATTTTTACATTTGGAGTGACCCAAAAGGTACAATTATTGAAATCATCCTACCTGTTACAATTTAACTCACTGTGGACCTCGAACCTAAGTCTCTATATCAAATAGCAATCATTTTACTAATCCTATACATTCTAAACTTTATAATTTCTTTTGCACTAAATATATAATCCTTACTAAAAAAATGGATCCAAAATGGATCCATTTTTTTATTTCGCTAACGTATTTGTTAATACTGGTACTACCTGTTTTTTCCTTGAAACAACACCTTTTAGTGTCGCAGTTTGATCTACTAACTTCACGTTAAATGCTTCTTCAACAGCGGAAGTCTTTTCACCTAATGCTAAACCAACCGAATCATTTGTTAAAATATCAGTGACAACTAATAAAAATAAGTCTAGTCCTTTTGCATGAATAACCCCAGTTAATGCTTCTACAATTTCAGCTTTACGTGCTAAAACATCATTTGTATCAACCGCATTAACCTGTGCGATTTCGACCTTATAGCTTCCCATTTCAAATTCCTTCGAATCTAATGATATCAGTTCCTGTACAGTTTTATCACTTAAGTTGGCTCCTGCTTTCAGCATATCAAGACCATATTGATCTACATCAACCCCTGCTATTGCAGTAAGCTCACGTGCTGCTGCAATATCTTCTTCTGTACAAGTTGGTGACTTAAACAACAAGGAATCTGAGATAATTGCAGATAACATAAGTCCCGCAATCTCCTTACGTATGGTCACCCCTTTTTCCTTGTATAGCTTGTTAAGGATAGTAGCTGTACATCCTACAGGCTCTGCACGGAAATATAAAGGATCACTTGTTTCAAAGTTTGCAATTCGGTGATGATCAATTACTTCTAGCACTCTTACTTGGTCAAGATCATTAGCACTTTGTTGACGCTCATTGTGGTCAACTAGTATAACTCCATTTACTTCATTCGCTACCGTTTCAACAAGCCGAGGTGCATCAGCATTAAAGTAATTAAGTGCAAATTGAGTTTCCTCATTAATCGCACCTAACCGTACTGGCTCAACCTCTTGTCCTAAAGCCTTCTTGAGCTCCGCATAGGCAATTGCTGAACAAATTGAATCTGTGTCAGGGTTTTTGTGTCCAAAAATAAGTACCTTTTCCATATTCAAACTCCTTTTACTATGTAATCAATCATCTAATTATAAGGCTGTTTTTGTTGACATGAATTTTAGTAAAACAACCAATTACAAAATGAGCATATTCCATAAGTCAGTATATCAAAAAATGACTATAAATATCTATATGTCCGTATAGGTTGTATAGGCTCTTTTCGGAAATATTGTTGCCAGGCATTAAAAAAGGAAAGCTTATCGCTTTCCTTTTTGTACTCTTACCAGAATGGACGGCGTACAGGTCCCAGTGGTCCAGGTCCTGGAGCATGAACATGTTGATGTGTAACAAAATTCTGAGCCGAAGTAGTATGAGGGTAATAATGAACATGAACAAATTTTTGATGGTGATTAAAAACGGTGTGAGAAGGATGAATATGTGGTACCTTCACTACGTTTGCTGTATTTACCGGATTTACTTGCGTTGGATAAACTACTGGACGTACAGGCTTTCTGCAAAATGACATACACTCTTCCTCCTTTTTTTATGATTACGTAATATCATATGTAAAGTGAATCATAAAGGAATAGACATCTATCTTATTTCTAAAAGCCTAATCGTTGCTGGTTTCTTACCACTTTATAGAAAAAACAAACAAAACAAAAAACCCTGATCCTATAATCAGAGTTTCTCATGAATTATATTTTTAATGGCCATTAAGTAGCAATGGGCTAAGGAAACCTACTAAAACCATTAAAAGCCCACCAAGAGTAAATAAGCCAGGGAAAAACGGTAAATAGGAGCCTGCTCTTTTCTCATCTGCTTCATTAAGATGTGACCAGATTAATGTCATAAGACCGAATGCCATTAGCAATGCACCTAACATTACGATAAGTTCATAGTTCAAAAGTTCCACCTACCCTTCATGCCTATTTTAACATATTTCGACAGATTGATAGAATTATTTAATCTCCATTTTTACCAACATACTCCTTATGGAATGAATAAAAGGCTGTGTTAAATCATGGTGTTGATTTTCGTTACAGGACACTCGCTTTCCGCGGGGCGTGCGGTGAGCCTCCTCAGCTTCGCTTCCGGGGTCTCACCTGTCACGCTGCTCCCGCAGGAGTCTCGCATCCTTCCACTACAATCAACTCTGCTAAAAATTAACATTGTACTTTAACAGGCCAAATTAAAAAGCCCCTCGTAGCCGAGGAGCTTGGTGTTATCGATTATAGTACTTCGATCTCATTATCATTTCTAAGCTGTTCGATAATTTCACTGATCTTTTCTTGTCTCTTTTCTAAAATTGCTTGTTGTTCTAACTGAGCTTTAATTACATCAAGTTCTTGTACTTCTTGCTCCTGTGATTCCATTGCTTGTTTATATTGATCATAAACCGCATTAACTTCTTCGTCAGAAACGGTGATTTCACCCATTGATGTTTCTAAATATGAGGTGATTTGTAATTCGTCTTTAATTCTTGCTTTCAAGCTTGCTTCAGTTAGATTATTTTCCTCAAGTGCTTGAGTAAATTTCTCTTCATCCTCAAATTGCGCCTTCATTTCATCGAATTGCTCATTTACCGTTGCTTCTTCAGCCTCAACACCTTCGTTTTTAGCCTGCTGTAAAAGAAGCTCCGTATTTATAAGTTGATCTAAAATTTGAGTTTTCAGCTGTTCTTTCATCGTATCATCAAGGGTCTCAATATCGACTCCCTGCTGAGCATAAGATGCTTTAGTATCTTCAAATAATAAATCATATTCAGACTGAAGAATTTCTTCTCCATTTACTGTTGCCAGTACTTTACCTTCTTCTGTATTTTCTGTTGTTTCATTACTTTCGCTATCATTATTACAAGCACCTAATATCATTAGGCAGGTTAGAGCTAACATCATTACTAGAAATCGTTGCTTCATTTGCTATCATTCCTTTCCATTTGCTCGTCCACCATTCTAACATAACTTGTATAAAGAATAATAGCCAAAACCCTACCTGTTACAGGATTGACATAAAAAGCTTTTCGACAAAAATCGGGTGATGACAGGGATCACCCGATTTATTTATATTTCAATTAGCTCAATTACCTCTTGGTTTAGACCTTTGTAAAATACGATTTTCCAACCATTCTCTGTAGAATACGGACCTTCAGTAGCTACCATTCCTTTAGTTGCTAAAGAATCGATGACATGCTCTAGACAATCAACGGACCAAGCAAGGTGGATAAATTCCTGATGCTGTATGATTCCTTCAGCCTGAATCAGTTCAAGTCGAGTATCTCCTTTTTTCATAAAAGTAATCATTTCTCCACATGCACTGATTCTTTGTTCAACTGAAAATCCAAACATATTTTCATAAAACAATTCTGTTTGTTTTAAATCTGTAACATATAGACCAATATGATGCATCTTCATAGAGGGTTCCTCATGGGTAGAATTAAGTTCATATCACCAAACTCATGCCAGAGATATCCTTTTTCAATAGCAAGATGATAAGCCTTAAATAATAATTTTTTTTCTATAAAGGCACTTAGTAAATCTAAATGGCTTGCTTCTGGCTCATGAAGACCTGTTAATAGTCCATCTACGGTCTTAACTCTTGTATCCTCGTTAATATAAAGTGTCGTTACTCCACTACCTGGATTGATATTTCCACTTTCATCTGCAACTGTCTCTAGTGCACGGACGACTGTTGTTCCGACAGCTATTATTCTTTTTCCGTTTTGTTTTGCTTTATTAATCTTATTAGCTACATTTACTGGGACATGGTAAGGTTCTGGATGCTGACTTGGGTTTGGCCATTGGTCGTTTCCATAATAGCTTAAACCTGCATGGAGTTGTAGGAAGGCAAGTTCAATACCCTTCTCCTTTAACAGATTTAACAATTTCCAAGAAAAAGCTCTGCCTGCGGATGCCATCTCAACCGAACCTGGAATAGACGCATAAACAGTTTGGTAGGAGTCTAGAGTCCATGGCTCTTTTATATATTCATAACGGATGGGCTCACCATATTCATATATAAAATCAAAAAGCTCCTGACCCTTTATTGAGAAATGAAGTTTAACTAATGGTTTTTCATTCCCACTGCCCGCTACTTTTGCCTTTATTCCATTGGGAAGTGAAATACATTCTAAACTAGAGAATAAACCACCCACTATTAAAGCTTCCCAATGATTTTCATTTATTTGTCTTGATAATCGTATCTCCACATCACGGTTACTTTGTGTACCTTTTAATACAGCTGGAATGGTTCGACTATTATTTAAGACCAGTACGTCCCCTGGCTCTAAGAAATGAAGTAGATCCAAAAATTCCCCATGAACGGTATTTCCTGTAGTTCGATCTAATACCATTAATCTAACATCATCCCGCTTCTTACCCAAATGTTCAATGGGCTGATCAGCATTTAAATAGTTAGGTACTTGAAAGGCTTGAGGTGCAGAACTCATAAACCATCCACCTCCTCTTTATTAAAACGTTGAGCCTCAAATCGTCTTCCGTTTATATGAGAAGATTGGTCAGAGCCTAGATACAAAAAGACATCCACCACTTCCTCAGGCTTCGTTAAAGAATAATCACATTCTGGTACGGCAATTTTATGCATACCTGTATCCATCTCCCCTGGATCCACCATGTTCATTCGAACTCCAGATTCACTTAATTCATCTGCCCATGTTTGTGTTAACCCTTCCACCGCAAATTTGGATATTCCATAAGCTCCCCATTCTGCGTAACCAGTACGCCCTGCTTCTGACGTAACATTTATAATTGAGCCAGAACTTTTCGTTAACATACCAGGTAAAACCCTTTTCGTGACTAGGAACGGATTCATCAGATTGACTTTTAGAACCTCTTCAAATTGTTGATTGGAAAAATCAAGTAGCAGGGAAGGTCCAGGACCAAAGATAGAAGCATTATTGATAAGAATATCAACTTTACCGAACATATTCTCCACGACTGAAACAAACCGGTCTACATCTTTTTCATTAGCTACATCTGCATTGACAGCAACTACTTCCGCACCCGTTTGTTCAAGTTCAACTTTGATTTTCTGTATTTCTTCTTCATTTCGAGCACATATGGCAATTTGGTAGTCCTCCTTTGCAAACGCAAAGGCTAAAGCCTTTCCTAACCCTCTTGTTCCACCTGTAATCATAACCACCTTTTTAGTATTCATAGGTACATCTCTCCTCATCTCTTTTAATCTGCCTTCATTATAAAAAAGATAAGTACCTAATCCATCGTATACACGATGGATTTCTATATCCTAAAAATGGAGGAGCATTCTCTACAACTTTAGACTGAGAAAATGGCAATTTGATCCTTTTGAATGTGCTTATTATTGGTTTAAGTAGCAAGGGACAAGCGTATTGGTATAAACTAAATAAAAAAAATCGTTTCACCCGTATCCTTTTCGGATTGCTATTCGTTATAAGGGTAGAGACGTGTAAAGGAGTGTTTGTGGTGCAGAGTAAGGTAAGGAAAATTGAAGTAAAGGAAGCGAATGATATAGAGAAGGATATAGAAGAGCTGTATCCGAAGATTCAACGGTATTGTCAGATTCTTACTCAAAACTGTTGGGATCGTGATGACCTTTCACAGGAAGCCTTGTTAAAACTTTGGTCTCATTATCGTCATGCTCCCGTTGTGAATCCCGCCCTTTTAAACAAGATGGCTCATAATAAGTGGATGGATATACTTCGAAAACAACAACGGGAAACCATTGATGAAAGACCAATTAATGAAAAAGCTATCGATGACTCTGAAAATATTCACGCTCGAATGGAAGTGATTGATCTACTTACCAGTAGACTTACTCCAAAGCAGGCTGTCATCTTTACGCTAAAAGAAGGCTTTCAATATCAAATAAATGAAATTGCACAGGTTCTCCACACAACAGAAGAAGCGGTAAAAGCAGGACTTATTCGTGCAAAACAGAGACTGGAAAAATATCATCAACAAATTAATGAAAATCAGCGTGGTCAATATTGGGATGAGGGAGAGCGTGATTTCTTTTCTACCTTATTATACAAAAGCCTAATGGAACAAGACCCTTCTGAGTTAATTCAAGCTCTTCCATTCCTTCCATCACTTATTTCTAAATCAAAAAGCTCGCATTCACACACACGTCATAACATCACTCCTTCTAACACTGTCTACATGGCGGCTTAAAAGCCAAGGAGGTAGGTTTTATGGTAACAATTCCTTATGTCATCGAACAATCCAGTCGTGGAGAACGGTCGTACGATATCTACTCTAGACTATTAAAGGATCGAATTATTATGGTCGGTGATGAGATTAATGATACGGTAGCCAATAGCGTCGTTGCTCAACTTCTTTTTCTTGCTGCAGATGATCCTGATAAAGATATCTCACTTTATATTAACAGTCCTGGGGGCTCAACTACTGCAGGCTTTGCTATTTTTGATACGATGCAATACATCAAGCCAGACATACGAACTATTTGCACGGGGATGGCTGCATCTTTTGGAGCCATGCTCTTACTTGCAGGAACAAAGGGGAAGCGATTTGCTTTACCTAATAGTGAAATCATGATTCATCAGCCACTTGGTGGAGCCAGAGGGCAAGCCACGGAAATTGAAATCTCTGCCAAAAGAATACTCAAGCTCCGAGAGCATATTAATGAAATTATTTCAGAGAGAACAGGTCAGGCTGTAGAAAAAGTAGCGATGGACACAGATCGTGATTACTTTTTGAATGCTGAAGAGGCAAAAGAGTACGGCATTATTGATGAAGTCATCAAGACTAGTTAGTAAACGGATATTCGACTTCTTAACAAGTATACGTTAAAATAAAAAAGGTCATGTGGTATAAGCCACATGACTTTTTTGTAGAAGTCAACAAACTACTTACCATATAGACACGATAAAGGAGTAATTTTGATGATTTTATATGCCACACTTTTATTAACGATACTGGCGACACTTTCGATTATTTTAACTTCCATGATGAATAGGATTTCACCTACACCTACCCCTTACATGGTTAAAAAGTCTCTGTTAAAACTATTAGAACAGGAGGCCCCTAAAAAGATTGTTGATTTAGGTGCAGGCTGGGGAACTCTTGTGTTCCCTATTGCGCGGCAACACCCAGATGCAAAAGTTGTAGCCTATGAAAACTCCCTTATTCCTTTTTTATTTATGAAGCTTAGACAGTTGATTACACGAGCACCAAATTTATCTATTGAGAGAGCAAATTTCTATAAAGAGGATCTTTCTTCTTTTGACCTAGTTGTTTGTTACTTATTTTCACGGGGAATGAAGAAACTTAAAGGTAAATTTGCAGAGGAACTTGCCCCTGAGTCTAAAATATATACCCATACCTTTGCGATCCCAGGTTGGGAGCCTGCTCAAAAATGGAAGGCCAAGGACTTGTTTAGATCTCCTATCTACAAATATGTAATTTCCCAAAAAAACATCAAAAAAAACCACTAATCTATTAAGGGTGTGGACCATTTATCGGTACCTCGTCCATACCCCACTATCTTTAAAACCCTATTGTTTATAGCTTTTCCCTTTCTCGGGATTTGCATAAGACAAGCATTAGCTTTTACCTCTTCCTTACCTCTTCTTCAGTTAACACCTTATTAACTAACCCTATTTAACAATTTAAAAAAATCATCACCATCATAATCATTCCACATAGGCTATCATGTAAAAGCCATTAGGAGGTTTGTAATGAGAAATGTAAACTGGAATCCATATCAAAGTAATCCAGCTGGAACAAATTATGTAAATGGAATGATGAACTCTGGTTATCCAGGTTCCTTAAATCCATATTCAACACCGTCTTTTCCTGGTTACCCGAATTTTGAAGGGCCTCTACCTGGGCCAAACCATAACATGCCTTATCCAGGTTACCCGAACTTTGAAGGGCCTCTACCTGGACCAAACCATAACAACCCTTATCCAGGTTACCCGAACTTTGAAGGGCCTCTACCTGGACCAAACCATAACAACCCTTATCCAGGTTACCCAAACTTTGAAGGGCCACTGCCTGGACCAAACCATAACAACCCTTATCCAGGTTACCCAAACTTTGAAGGGCCACTGCCTGGACCAAACCATAACAACCCTTATCCAGGTTACCCGAACTTTGAAGGGCCACTGCCTGGGCCAAACTCTAACTTTTCTTATCCAGGTTGGTCCCAAAATATTGGTGACTAACACAGCATATATGGGTAGATTCTCAGCCAACAATTTCTGTTGGCTGGAGATCAACCATAATATGTTAAAATTAATGCCCCTAATAACCCCAAAGCAGAAATAAAACCTACCATAGGCCCACCTTCCTCAAATGCTTCAGGGAGCATTGTTGAAGATACCATTGCAAAGATTCCTCCAGCAGCGAAAGCACCAATGGTGGTAATTAGGACCTGAGAGGATACATCGATTAACACATATCCTAAAAAAGAGCTAATTGAGGATAGAGCCATTACAATTAACCACAATAATAATATTCTCCCCTTTGAATACCCATCCTTTTTCATTCCTATACTACTGGAAAGACCCTCAGGGAAATTACTTATGAAAATCGCAATTACAATTAACCAACTGACAGAATGATTTTCAAGAAGACTAACCCCAATTATGACAGACTCAGGGATTGCATCAATGATTGTTCCTATAAAAATAGCTAGTCCAGAGTGACCAACAGGGCTAGTTTTTGATCGTTTCCTTTCATGGCCACCTTTTCTCATAATTAATAGTTCAGCTATAATAAATGCCGAAGCACCTAATAAAAAACCGATGGAAGGATATAGAATTCCGCCATCTCTTACAGCATCGGTTAGTAGCTCAAAGGTAGCTGCCCCAATAAGAACGCCAGTACCAAACGCCATAATAAAGGCAGAAATCTTATCAGGTATATTCTTATAGATACCTAGGACTGCTCCTAGTAATAAAGATGAACCAGCAATGCCACCCCAAAATAACGCTTGTAACATTTAATATAACTCCCGCTTTTTTATGGTTAATATACCCAACTAATATCTTTTAATAAGCCTACATTTCAACCTAACCGGTCTTTCTATGTGAAAATTAATGTAAAAGACCCCTCGACCGCCTTTTCGTTCCTACGAATTTTCTATTGTAATATTATCCAACTTTGATAAAATTTTCTTATATGCATTTCAAGGGGGGACGTCATTGTCAATTATAGCTAAGGATATCATTGTTAATCTGTTCCTTTTTATCAGTCTCCTTTTCATTTATATTATTAAAGTCAATATTACTTCTAGATTTAAAAGTTACTCTAATTACCGTAAGACACTACTGGTAAGCATCTGTATTTTAGGCCTATTTCTTTGCTATTTTTTCCCTATGCAAAAAACAAATGGCATTACAATAAATCTCGGATTAATTCCCATTATGATTGCTGGTCTTTATGGTGGGTGGATTGGTTATATCGCATTGTTAGCATGCACTAGTCTGCTCGTGCTTATCGCTAACCAAACAATTTCCCTTTTCATATTATTTCTTAGTGTTTTACTTATAGTTTTCTTTTATTTTTTCTCACCTATTTACTTAAAAATGAGATTAAGAATTAAGCTTCTCACATCTGTTTGCTTAGGCTCCCTTCTAATGGGAGTATTATTGTGGAATCAGGGGATATTTTCATTCTCTTGGACTACAAGTTTACTATTCTTATTTGCTATTTCTTTTGGGACAGGCCTAATTGTTTATACATTAGAATTCTCCCATAATCATTTTTTAATATTAAATCAATTGCAGCGAGCCGAAAAAATGAATGTAGTAAGTCATTTGGCAGCTTCTATCTCACATGAAATTAGAAATCCCCTCACATCGTCTCGGGGATTCCTACAATTGTTACAGCAAGGCTCCGTGACTGATGAACAAAGAAAATCTTATTCAGAGATCGCGATTAAAGAGCTTGATCAGGCAGAGCGAATTATTAGAGACTACCTAACATTTGCTAAGCCGGCTCCTGAAAAAAGTGAAAAACTTAATGTGCAGGATGAGATTTTAAATGTCGTATCACTAGTGAATCCTCTAGCTAAAAACACGAATGTACAAATTAACGTTAGTATGACACAAGGATGGATTGAGGGTGAAAAGTCTAAGTTTCAACAATGCCTTATTAACTTAGTGAAAAATGGAATTGAATCCATGCCAAAAGGTGGATATTTATTTATTAATGTTAGTAAACAAAAGGATTCAATGATTATCCAAATTGAAGATCAGGGTTACGGAATGAATCCTGCTCAGATAGCCAGGATTGGGGAGCCCTATTTCTCAACAAAGGTTAAAGGCACAGGTCTTGGGATGATGGTAGTTTATCGTATAGTAGAGTCAATGAGAGGAACTATTTCAGTAAAAAGTGAAGTAGGAAAAGGGACACTCTTCAGGTTGTCCTTTCCTTCTATATAAATACTATTCTTGTATGTAAGGGCCAGTTATGGTCCTTTTTTATATTCCATTTAATATGTTCAATCAACGGGAACTAAGAACCTCAGGACGCAATTAAATCCACAAAAGATCCTATGAATACAATTATAATCGTTAAAGTAAAATGGTATTTTTTTACTTCATACTACCTTCCTATCAAAAATAAGATATATTCGCCTAATTTACATGATTTTCATGACATCTATATCTTATTACCCAAGCTTTATAAAAAACATCTCGACATTTAATTTAAAAAACTTACATGATATTACTTCAGTCCATATACCCACATCCTTTAATACCCTACAAAACTACTGTATTCAGGAGTTTATAGGACTTTTTTAACATTTCTACTAACAATCATTCATATTAAATTGAAATATTTGTAAGATTATAGGGTATTTTAATTCGTTTCTCTCGACATCCTTCAACACCTAGTTTTTAAATGTTTTCATATAATTCAGACATAGGACATTCGTAATATATTTTTCTATACATAAAGTTATATACATAGAGTTTTACACATATAAATTTTATCAGAAAAAGGCAAACCTATTGAAAAATAGGGACGCAAAGTCACGGGTCTAAAATTGGATTTTTTTCTAATGATGACGGCTGGTCTGCCTGAAATACGACTAGTATTTTAGGAGGGTATATGATGATTACAGATCTTACAAAAGGGTTAGAAAAGCTTGACCAAGAGTGGGTAGACCTTATTTTAGCCGCGTTGGATATGGGACTTAGTGTGCAGGAAATCCAAGCCTTTTTAAGAGAACCTCTTACTTTTGAAAAATAATTCTGTCTTCAACGTTCTTCAAATGGAACATTTTCTTCGTTATATGTTATAATCATAGCGAAGGAAGGTGACAAAAGTGATTGGGCAACGCATAAAACAATACCGTCTTCGTAAACATCTGTCTTTATCAGAGTTAGCTGAGCGTGCAGGAATTGCGAAATCATATCTAAGTTCGATAGAAAGAAATCTTCAATCTAATCCTTCAATACAATTTTTAGAGAAGATTTCAGTAGTACTAGGTGTCTCCGTTAATACTTTATTGAATGACCAGGAATCCGAATTTTCAACTGATCGATCACTAGATTCAGATTGGGAGAATTTAGTTCGGGATGCTATGAATTCAGGAGTATCCAAGGAGCAGTTTCGAGAGTTTTTAGAATT
Source organism: Bacillus sp. AK128 (assembly GCF_053903075.1). Taxonomy (NCBI): domain Bacteria; kingdom Bacillati; phylum Bacillota; class Bacilli; order Caryophanales; family Bacillaceae; genus Bacillus; species Bacillus sp. AK128. The sequence goes on from NZ_CP096379.1 coordinate 4,241,033, forward strand.
TAATAAATGGAAGCAACAAAAATAAAAGCGTTTAGATGGCTAAACAGTCATCTTAAACGCTTATTTTCATTTTTTACAAGTCACTGGTACTTCTTATAAATGCGAATTTAAATATAAGTTAAAAACCTTATCTTTCTTTTCTTGAGACCTTCTTTGTTTTCTTGATAAATAGGAATTACCTTCTCTATTTTATGAACTTCAGCCTGTCTGTGTCTTAGATGAGAAATATCTTTATAGCAAGATGGACATATCCACTTACCTGTCTCACTACTACTATAAGAAGGCCTTATACAACGATCACATGTTTTTTTATACATTTTCATATCCTCCAGAAAATTGTTAGTAATCCACAAAACAAATCTAGTTTATTTATATGACTGTGATCTTGCATTTAGAATTTGCTAGACATTAATTCTTTATAAAGAACAACTAGAGAAAGTAGTTCCTAATATATGTAATTTATTTTAGAATCTTGATTAATTGTCGAAGCTTTTCTTTATCAATTTTAGATTGGCTCATCTCTAGTGCTAAATCTATGATTTCTTTATCTATTAATGTTACATCTCGATCATCATCATTTTTCCCAGATATTAAAAAGTGCACCTCGATTTTTAGTGCATGGGCTAGCTTTTCCATTACTTCAATACTTGGATTATTTTGTTTTCCTCTTTCTATGAAGCTTAAATATGATTTTGAAACTCCTGATACATTTGATAGTTCTGTTAATGACATTCCCCTTTTTAAACGAAGTTCCTTAATTCTTTTACCATCCATAGTATGATCTCCTTTTCCGCTTAGATAAATCCCCCTTACTTATGTAAAGAATAAATGTTTTCAAATGATCCATTGGTTCTTTATTGAGAACGTGTATTTATAGTATACTAAGCTTATTCTAAAAAGTAAAGCAAGCGCAACTGTAAGGGAAGACAATCTCAATTAGTTGAAAATAATAGACCTATACAATTAGGAAAATAAATTAACCTTATCGACATTATTTAACACATTTTTCCAAATAAGTTCCATATAATATGAATATTGAAATGACAAATGGCTCACCAATTATTATTAATGCCGAAATAAAATTAGGCATATGGACTTATTTTAACTAATTGATTGAGCAATTGAATCGGAGGGTCAATATGAATAAAATCGAGAAGCTGCAAACCAAGAATTCTTTAGAGGATGAGTTAGATTTAGAATGGGTTGAACTTATTTTAGAAGCAATACAGCTAGGGTTAACTCAGCAGGAGATTCGTGAATATTTATTAGCTAATGGCCCCTTCTTTCAAGCATTGTAAATTTTCTTTTATAATTCTTACTAGTTGTAGCTACTACATAAATAACATGACTTAAGGACCTATTCGTATTCACGACAGGTCCTTAAGTCAATACTCCGTATTCTTTATAAACAACTATTTAAGCCTTCCCCTTGCATCTACCCTCCAAGAGTCAATCACAATCCCATCTTTATGAACCACATATTCCTCGAACATATTTGCTACTGTACATGCATGGTTCGGTATGATTTGAACCTGATCATTCACTTTTAAAATGGGTACTTCTTCAAATACTCCTACTCCATGCTCTTCAGATAAACGTTCAATTGTTAACTCTTGATGGTTCTTTACAATTCCAAAGCCTTTAACGGTTTCATTCCCATGAGCACCTTTATCTAGGCAAAGTGATTTACTGCCAGTATCAAAAACGATCCGATTCGTATAAACACCTACTACTGAAGCTAAAACAGTTAGAGCACACTGCTCAATAGTTGTTACACCTAATCCTACTTGGATGGCATCATAAAAGACCGCATTTCCCGATCTAACCTCAGTTATACCTTTTATACTGCCAGCTTTTTTATAGGTAGGTGTTGAACCAACACTTCTTACTACTATCGGTATACCCGCTTTTTCACAAGCATTTGCACTTTCCAAAACTGCGTTAGCCTCTTCAACAGCTATTGTTTCAATTTCATCCAATGATTCGGCTGCATAGGAATGACCAGCATGGGTGAAGATGCCTCCGAGCTTTAATTTCGGCCGGTTAAGGATTGCTTTCGCTAAGGTTAACGCAGCTTCACCAGGTTCTACTCCACAACGATTTAAACCTGAGTTCACCTTAATCCACACCTCGAGCTGAAAAGGGGTGTTCATCAGTTCTTTAGTTAAACAATCAAGCTGAATTTCTTGGTCAACCGCAATCTTTAAGTGAATTCCTTGTTCAAGCAAATGTATCAGTCGTTTAATTTTCAACTTACTAGAAATCGGATAAGCAATTAAAATATCTTTTATTCCGCCTTCGGCCATCACCTCAGCCTCACCAACTTTTGCAACAGTAATTCCGACTGCCCCTGCGTCTATCTGCATTTGTGCAATTTTAATAGATTTATGTGTTTTGATATGGGGACGTACCGAAACTCCCATTTCGTTTGCAAACCTTGCTACCTCATTTATGTTTCTATTTAATTGATGATAGTCTAGTAGGAGAGTAGGCGTGTCTAAATCTTGTATTAAGGTCATCTTTGGCCTCCACATTAAAAAATAAGACAAGCCTATAAAAATAGGCTCGTCATTCTTTACATTATTCTATATATCTAATGATTTATCCTTTTTTGAAGGTTTAGAATCGGGCTCATATTGATAATCATTAACCCAATAGTCTGCATTTTTAATACCTAGTTTTTCTGGATTAAAGACAGGATCAACTCCCTGTTTCAATTGCATTTCATAATCCTTAAACACTGCTAGTGCTGGCTTCGCTAAAATTAGTATGGCGATCATGTTTAACCATACCATCAATCCTAGACCAATATCACCAAATGCCCATGCTAGCTTTGCTTCTTCAACTGCTCCGTAATAGGTAGCAGCCAGTAAAACAAGCTTCAGGATAAACATGGCTTGCTTAGCAAACCTACCTTTTGTTAAATAGGCTATATTAGTTTCAGCGATATAATAGTATGCCATTATTGTTGTAAAAGCAAAGAAGAAAAGGGCAACTGCTACAAATGCTGCTCCAAATCCAGGTAAAACGGATTCAATTGCAGCCTGTGTGTATTCTGCTCCTGCTTCTACCCCTTGAAGGTTATTAACAATAAATGTACCATCTGGTGCTTCCGTATTATACATTCCTGTGAAAAGAATCATGAAGGCTGTAGCTGAACAAACTAGTAATGTATCAATATACACAGAAGCTGCTTGAACTAAGCCTTGTTTTGCAGGATGAGAAACCTCTGCTGCAGCTGCTGCGTGTGGACCTGTACCTTGACCCGCTTCGTTTGAATAAATTCCACGCTTAACGCCCCACGCAATGGCCATCCCGATAATTCCACCAAATGCAGAATCGAATGCAAATGCACTTCTAAAGATTAATCCAAGTACAGCTGGAAGCTGATCTATATTCATTCCAATAATAATGAGGGATAATAGAATATACGCTATCGCCATGAAAGGAACAATATAAGAAGCTGCTTTGGCAATCCGTTTTACCCCACCAAAAATAATAAGTGCAATTAAAACAATAATAATAATAGCTGTAATATTAGTACTTAAACCAAATGCATTCTCCACCGCAACTGCGATTGAATTTGATTGAATACCAGGCATTAGTATACCAACTGCTAAAAGAGCAGAAAGTGCAAAAAGTACAGCATACCATTTCCAGCCAATCCCTTTTTCTATGTAATAGGCTGGACCACCACGGTACTCTCCGTCCTGCTTTGTTTTATAAACCTGCGCAAGAGTCGATTCAATAAATGCACTCGAAGCACCTATGAAAGCAATTGCCCACATCCAAAATACAGCCCCAGGACCACCAAAAGCAATAGCAGTTGCAGTCCCCGCAATATTACCGGTACCTACACGACCTGAAAGGGATAATGCCAAAGCCTGAAAAGAAGAGACCCCTGCATCTGAGCTTTTCCCTTTAAACATTAAAGAAAACATCTCTTTGATATACCTTACCTGTAAAAACCTAGTTAATATTGAGAACAATAATCCAACAGCCAAGCACCCATAAATCATTGGAGAGCTCCAAAGTATTCCCACTAACCAATTAACAAATTCCTCCATAATTTACCTCCCGTTTTCAGAATTTTTTAAACAGTACAAGAAAATTATATGTTAATATCACCAAGCTTACAATACAATTTTTACCAAACGACAAACAAAAAGGAAATACTCTTCCTCTATCATTAGACATCGCTCTGTCACAATTACTAACTTTATTTTAGAGAACTAATTGACTTTATACTTTTGAGATTTACAATGGTAATCATATACAGCGCTAAAATAAGCCCTGCTATAATGCAGAGAATCAAACCGTATATTTTATTTAATTATTACCCTTGGTTTTTTCGGGAATAATAATAGCAACGTCCCTTTGTATTGTGAGAGTAAGGATTAAAAGGAGAGAATGTAAGGATGAAAGACAAAGTATATGTACCTGTCACTGTTGGGATTCTTAAAATTATGGTTACGGTATACGGATTTGTATTAGCTGCTGGAATCATCATTAACATCATGAAAGAAGAAGGTTTAGAAGGCATTTTATCTCTAATTGGTTTTAGTAGTCTCTATATTATTGCTTGTACCCTTCTTTATTTTGCAATTAAGAGTCAAAGAATCATATTAACGAACAAGGGTTTTATTTTAAAACAGCTCGGGATGGTTCGCCATCGGATTAACTACAAAGATATACATGAAATCCGTAAAGGGAAAATGAGCGGCTCACCCATTATGCATATTGAAGTTAATATAAATGACAAAAAGAAGGTCTATCCTGTCCCCTTCCTTCCATTTGAAAAGGATTGGAACGAAATACTTCTTCATTTAGAAACAGAATGCGGAAGGCCGATAGTCGGAGAAATGACATTGAAGAGGGCGCCAGGAGAGCTTAGAACCTGGGTTAACACATAAAATAAGGAGAGCTACTCTAACTGAGTAGCTCTCCTTTTCCTTTCACACTTAAACTGCATCATCCTCTACCTTACTATGATACATTTCATAGTAGAAGCCATTTGCATCTAATAGCTCCTGATGTGTTCCTTTTTCGATGATCGTTCCGTCCTTTAACACTAGAATGACATCCGCATTTTGAATGGTATTAAGCCTATGGGCAATGACAAAGCTTGTTCTTCCCTTCATAAGTCTTTGTAAGGCCTCTTGGATTTTCAATTCTGTAATAGTATCAATACTACTAGTTGCTTCATCTAAGATAAGAATAGTCGGGTCAGCAAGAATCGCTCTAGCGATAGAAAGTAACTGTCGTTGACCTTGGCTAATTCCGCTTCCATCTTGCTTCAGAAACATATGATACTGATTAGGGAGCTTCTTAATAAAGGAATGGGCATTAGCAAGCTTTGCCGCCTCAATTACTTCTTCATCAGTTGCATCCAATCTACCATACCGGATGTTTTCTAAAACCGTTCCTTCGAATAAAAAAGAATCCTGTAATACAAACCCCATATGCTGACGAAGACTAGAACGTTTGATTGAAGAAATATCTTTTCCATCAACTAGAATACTTCCATGGTCTAGCTCATAAAACCTAGATAATAGGTTTATGACAGTTGTTTTTCCTGCACCTGTTGGTCCTACTAACGCCACTGATTGACCTGGCTGTACATAGAAGGATAGTCCACTAACCGTATCCTCACCTTTTTCGTAGGAGAATGAAGCATCCTTAAATTCTACCTGTCCTCTTACATCTGTAAGCTCTCCTGCATTCTTTTCGTCGTTCTCTTCTTCTTCATGATCTAGAATTTCAAATACACGCTCAGCTCCTGCAACTGCTGATAATAATGTGTTAAATTGGTTGGCCAGATCATTTAATGGCCTTGTAAATTGTCTAGAGTATTCAGCAAAGATCACAATGGCTCCAATCGTAATCCAACCATTTAAGGCAAAAATTCCCCCAATCCCAGCAATGATCGCAAAACTAAGGTTATTTAGAACATTCATGACTTTTGGAATAAAGCCAGTAAAGGTTTGTGCCCAAAAAGCAGATCCTTTCAGTCGCTCACTTTTCACCATAAACTCTGAGATTACCTTTTCTTCCCGAGAAAAGGTTTTTACAATTCGTTGTCCTGAAACTGTCTCTTCAATAAAGCCATTAAGGTCACCCAGATTCTTTTGGGTTTCTTTAAATAGACTCCCAGTTCTTCTTGTAATCCACCGAATTCCCCAAAACATTGCTGGTATGATAGTTAGTGTAATAAACGTTAATAAAGGACTCAACCAAAGCATGACCGATATGGTCCCTACTAACGTAAGAATACTAGAGAATATTTGAATAACTGAGCTATTCAAGGTCGTACTAACATTTTCAATATCATTGGTAATTCTACTCATCAGTTCCCCGTGCTGACGCTTATCGAAAAACGGGATAGGCAATCGGTGTAAATGGCGGAATAGCTGATTCCTCATCGTTTCAACGGTCCGTTGCGCAATACCAATCATCCAAACATTTTGTAGCCAAAGGGAAATGGAATAAAAGATATAGATGACAACTAAGCCTATTAATAATTGAACCAATCCATTAGGATCTTGATTGACAATATAATCATCGATTGCCATCCCAATGAGAAAGGGTCCTAATAAACCTAACCCGGAGCTAATAAACACCATGAGTAAAACAAGCGACAAAAGACCTTTCCGTTCGGATAAATAATGCCATATTCGCTTAATTGTCCCCGACCAGTTTTTAGCTTTAGGTTTCTTTTTTGAAGGTTCATTTTGTGGGTCTAGTTGAATATTTAGTTTCTTGTAACGGAATGGCTTAGTCAGCTGCTCGAACATGGTCTTTTACCTCCTCTCCGTACTGAGAGAAATAGATCTTTTGATATAATGATGAATGTTCTAAAAGCTCTTCATGGCTACCTTCTGCCAACAGTGTTCCTTCATCTAAAAGAAGAATTTTATCAGCTTCAATAGCTGTGCTAATCTTTTGGGTGATAATTAAGGTCGTACATGTATACCCTCTAATTGCCTTTAAGAGTTTTGCTTCTGTTTTAAGATCCAAGGCACTGGTACTATCATCTAATAAGAGGATTTTCGGCTTTCTAATAAGTGCTCTAGCAATCGAAAGTCGTTGCTTCTGTCCACCTGATAAATTGACCCCTTTTTGCCCTAGCTTTGTTTCATATTGTTTAGGAAGCTTTTCAATCGTCTGATGAATTTGAGCGTCCTCCGCTGCCTTTATAACTTCTTCCATCGTTGGATGATCTTTTCCCCACTCAATATTCTCTTTGACTGAACCGGTGAAAAGCAAAGCTTCCTGCGGGACATACCCAATTTTTTTGCGGACTGTTTCCATCTTCATGGAAGCTACATCCTGCCCATCAATTAAGACTTGCCCTGAGGTCACATCATACAGTCTTGGAATAAGTTGGAAAAGGGAAGTCTTCCCTGATCCAGTTGCACCTAAAATGGCTACTGTTTCACCTGATTTTACTTTAAACGATAAATCCTCTAACACAGTGGCTTCTGTTCCTGGATATTTGAAAAATACATTCTTGAATTCAATTTCACCTGCGGCTACTTTTACGGATTCATTCGTCTCTTTTGCATCATTTAGATCAATTTCTGTATCTAATACGTCCACGATCCGATCCGCCGAAGCTCTTGCTCTAGAGAACGCCATGACAATCCATGAAAAGACAGATAAAGCAGATGTAATTCTCATTGAATAGTTGACAATCGCAACCACCTCTCCGACCTGTGCATTACCATTATTGACATCTACACTACCTACCCAGAGAACTGCTATAATACTTGCATTCATCAGCAATAATAGAAGAGGCATCGTCGTTTCCATAAGACGTAAGGCTGAAACGGTCTTTTCACGAAGAGCTTCGTTAGCTTTTGTAAATCGTTTTACTTCATGAGTTCTTCTCATAAAAGCTTTAATGAGTCTCATCCCAATTAAGTTTTCACGCATTACACTATTTACCGCATCCAATCGCCCTTGTACTAAACTGAAAAAGGCACCTCCCTTATTCATCACCCAAATTAGGAAGAAAAATAGAACAGGGACAGTTACCACTAAAAATAGTGCGAGCTTGACGTTCACAACTAGTGCCATTATCACTCCACCAATAATTAAGAGGGGAGCTCTTAGCATGATTCGCAGACCCATAAAAATAGTGTTTTGAAGCTGGGTGACGTCGTTCGTCATCCTTGTAATAAGCGATGACGTTGGGAATTTGTTAAAATTAGCAAACGAAAACATTTGGGTCTTTTCAAACAGACTTTTCCTTATGTCAAATCCATAGCTTTGACTAACATGGGCTGCATAAAAGGAATTCGTGATCCCTGCTAAAAATGCTAGCAAAGACATTCCGACCATTACGCCTCCCCACATCATTACGACTCCCATATCTTCTTGCAAAATGCCATCGTCAATGATCTTTGCCATCAGTAATGGATGAAGTAATTCTACAACTAACTCAGTTAACATTAAGATGAGTGCAATGGTTACTTGAACACGATATGGTTTTAGAAACGATAATACTTTCAACATCACTATGCCTCCAAACATGCTGTAACAAATCTTTAGTTAAACTAATATCTCGAACTGAATCTACTTATCTAGTATTATAATACTCTTTTTGTTTATATTTTCAATTAAATTACAGAACATTCTTATTTTTACTACACTACTTAGAAAAAAGAAGTCTCCTATTGGAGACCTTCTTTAAGATGCAGCTTGATGCTCCCCAACTCTGTTTTTGCGCCCCTCTATTATGGTCAATACAACTGCAATAAGAAGAAAGAAGCTAGAGATTTGAAACAAGGTTCCGATTTCAAGAAATTGGGCAAGAATCCCGAATACTAATCCACCTAATCCAATTCCAAGATCTATGGATGAATAGAACATCCCATTTGCTACGCCTCTTCTGTTCATTGGGGTTTTTGATAGTGTCCATGATTGTAGAGTAGGGAGTAATGAACCAAATCCAATCCCAAACAACGCACCTGCGATGATAATAAATAAATCAGAGTGAGCAAATGATAAAACCCACATTCCAATAAACGTAATGCATGAACAAAGTAAAATTAGTCCTTTAGGTCCTTTCTCATCAAACCATTTTCCAGCAATGGGTCTTGCTAAGGAAGCCATAATTGCATTACTTAAATAAAATAAAAAGATGTGTTCTATTCCTCGCTCTTCACCGAAAATGACGATAAAGGTAGCGATCGACCCATATCCAAAGGTTGCCATCATCGTAATAAATGCTGGATACCAACCGGCTCTTTCGACTAGTGAACCAATATATGAAAACTTTAAATCTTTTTTATTTGTCTTCTGTACTACTTCGGGTGTGATGTAATTAACGAGTGCAAATAAAATAATCGCAATAACTCCTAGGATTCCCGAGAAGATGATGAGATTTGAAAATGTCGTGACTTGATACAGATAAATTCCAAGACTTGGTGCAATGATCATCCCAAGTGTTACCGAAAGGCCGAAATAGCCCATTCCTTCACCTAATCTTGAATTAGGTACAACATCGACTGCAGCAGTTCCGTTAACAGTTGTTGACCATCCCCAAGCCAATCCATGAATAAATCGAAATGCTAAAAAGAGAATGACTATTTGTGAAATAGGATATGTAAAAGTGACTGCCAATAACGCGACAGCCCCAATTAATACTAGTGGTTTTCTGCTCCTGTACTCAAGCATATATCCTATAAAAGGGCGGCTTAAAATGGCTCCAATAGAAAACAGGCTTGTCACTAGTCCTATCTCTAAACCAGTTGCCCCTAGTGATTTTATATATGGAGGCAGAGTTGGAATCAGCATCTGAAATGACATAAATATAAATAAATTTCCAACCATTAACAAAATAAAGGACTTACTCCATAATGCTTCCTTCATTTATAGCTCCTCCTCTACTAAACCCGTTACTTAATTAATATTTCGTCTTACTAAATAATACCACAAATTTATAGGTCCTGGTGCTCTTTCTTTCATTAGTTTTTGCTAAGCCTTTTAGGTTTTTGAATACAGTTATAATAGATATTTTGGGTAATAGGTTGTTTCTGAGGAGTTTCTGCATTCATTAGGACATTTATTCTATTGTGGAGTAGTAGATTATTTACACAATCTAAAAAAGCCAACATATAGTTGGCGAATTTCATGCGGCCCATGAATTAGAGACCACCTAATCTTGTCGTAGCTTGTGCTCCCATTTGATTTGCATACTGTAAATACTCGGTGAGTGTTACCACACTATTAGGATACCCTTGCTTATGAAAGCAATACAAGATTGCCGCCATAAAGGCATCGCCAGCCCCAGTTGTATCTACCACATTTACCTTAACCCCTGGAACTGTAATCCTTGAACCTTCCCAAACGGCCATTGCCCCCTTTGCTCCCAAGGTGATCAAGAGGTAAGGAATATTCAAATCCTCCACTCTCTGAAGTGCCTCTTCTAAGTAAGAAGAGTTGGTTAAGAACAAAAGCTCCTCCTCACTCATTTTCACAATGTCAGCTTTTTTAAAGAAGGACATGATGGTTGTTCTACACTCTTCTTCCGATCCCCAACGCTTTATCCGGATATTAGCATCAAACGCTATCATTAAATTAGACTGCCTGGCCATCTCCAAAGCTTTAATAGTTGTTGATTTAGCTAGATGGTGAAACAATGTACCCGAACCAAAATAAAACAATTTGGCATGATTAAAGACATTCTGATTTAGCTCTTCAGCCATCAACCATTCATCAGGAGTTTCATTCAGATATGAATGAAAAACTCTTTCTCCATTTTCATCTAACTGAATCGTCACCTTACATAATTTCTTATTTAAAGATTGACTACTGTAAGTGAGATCGACTTTCTGCTTTACTAATTCCTCTTTTGCAAACTGACTCGTTTCATCTACTCCTATTTTACAAAGGTAGTAGGATGGAATCCCTTGTTTACTAACACCAACAGCAACATTAATAGTAGCCCCACCAAGATATGGTTGGTAATTTAAATTCTGCCTATCTACAGATATTAAATCCACCATAACCTCTCCAAACGATATGACCCCATCCTTTTTCAAAAGTTCACATCCGTTTCATTTGTACTTTTCCTCATCTTAAAGAAAAAAGTATGTAATTTATAAACTACATACTTTCTTTTATACAGTCTCAACAATTGGGAACTCAATCACAAACACGGTCCCTTCTTCTGAGCTTGATTTTAATATAATGGCTCCATCATGATTTTCTAAAATTCGATGAACAATTGTTAAACCTAGGCCGGTTCCTTTTTCTTTAGTACTCGAAAATGGCTCAAAAATAGAATGTTGGAATTCCATCGGTATTCCAGGACCTGTATCCTTAATATATACCCTGTAAATGGATCCCTCCACTTCTGAATAAATCGAAATCATGCCTTTTTCACCAATTGCTTCTAGACTATTTCGAATTAGATTATGAAAAACTTGTTTAATCTGAATAGAATCAACATATAGCGGAACCCTTTCCAGTTTAACGGAGAGCTCGATTTCTTCTGGACAGATGGTTTGTGTTATTAATGGTTTAATTTCCTCCACAATATCCTTGAGGTAGCTTTCCTTCTTTATAGGAGCTCCTGGTTTGGATAATAGAAGCATTTCTTCAATTATTAAATTGATTCTCTCTATTTCTTTTAAAAGTAGTTCTAGTTGAAATTGTCCCTGATCACTTTTTGATAAGGATTGATTCATAAGTGTAATAAATCCATGAATGACAGTTAATGGATTTCTAATTTCATGAGCTGCTCCAGCTGCAATCTCACCAACTACCGCTAGTTTTTCAGTTTGATGCATTCTATTCTCGAGTTTTTCTGTTTCAGTTATATCCACAAAGTAAAAGATACTTCCAATTACCATCCCAAACTGATCTACTAATTCAGATTGTGAGATTAAGAGCTGTTTTACATCTCCATCTGCAGTAGTAAATGCCAGCTTTATATTTCGGACATTTTCTCTTTTAACGAGTAGTTTCCAAAATTCCTGGTTACCAATTTCAGAAACGACTTTCTCTAAATCATGTAAGTTTCTCTCCTTCAGCTTTAATAACTTATCAGCCGAACTGTTAAGCGAAATATCAGATGTACGATTATCAATGGTGATAATTCCAACCGGCAGTGAATTCAAAATCTGTTCCCGATAATTTTTATCTAAAGTAATTAGCTTAAACGAATCTTCTAAACGAATGGACATTTTATTAATGGCTGTCGTTAATGATTGAAGTTCTACTTGGTTTGCTTTTTCAATCGTTAAACCGTACTTACCACCCGCAATTAAATCGACCTTTCGAATCATATTCTCAATTGGTTTCGTTAAGCTTGCACTCATTCGATAAGAGAAAAGAACAGATAAAATAATGGCGATTGCTACTAGCGACAGTAGTAGCCATAGAGATTCCTTTATAATCATGTTGAACTGATTAGAGTGATGGTTTAAAGTCGTTAAGCTTTCTCTCTTATAACCAGAAACCTTTTCCTGTAACTCCACAAGTCTTGGTAAATATACTTCAGTAATATACTTTTTGGCTGCTTCTTGATCTCCGAAGTAAACTAAGCCTTGGACATTATTTAAAATAATAAAGTCTAGGAGTTCTATTTCACGATTTAACTGCTCTAATGTTTCTGGTAAATCACCATGATGCTTTATTTGATTATGATAGCTTGTTGAATACGTATTATACTCTTCTATAAAATCACAACAAAATTCACCTTTTAAATCGTGGTTAATAATATACTTCTTGAAATGAAGCTCTTCCTCCCAATGTGAAAGCCAAACCATTTCTGGGATGGAGGTTTCTTCTATGGCTTTACTTACCCCGTTAATCTCTTCAATAGATTGCACTAGGAAAAACGAATAACTGGTAAGAAGCATAGTAATAAGTAGAAGGATGGTTAGTATTTTACTGCGGAATGACATCCTATTTAACAGATTTTTCATAAGCCTTCACACACCACTTTACTTACCAAATTGTAATTCTCCTTTTTCAAACTTCTGTATCTCAGATTCGATATAAGCAATTTCCTTTTTAGAAAACATTGGGCCAAAGGGTGCTAATTTATACACACCATCCTCTTTTGTTAAAAGCACTTTACCCGAGGGAATTCCTTCCTCACTAAAATAATCTTCCATGATTGATACATACACTTGAGGAACATCATTTAACACACTGGTCAGGACTACATCATGTCCCATATATGATTGATCATCCAAATAACCTATTACATAAACCCCTTTTTCCTTTGCTAAATCAATGACATTTTGATTATAGGCATTGCCTCTTGAATAAATAACATCCACTCCCAATGTTAATAATTCCTTCATTAATTGCGTGGCTTTTTCTCCATCATCTCTAGTTCCTACAGCACGGTAATGGAATGTTGCTTCAGGTAGGTAATACATTAATGCACTTGAAAATTCTATTAAATCCTCTTCCTGTGGCTTTGAGTCTATAACTGCAACCTGCTTACTTGTTGTTTTTAAGGCTGCTGTTAATCCTGCAAAATGCTCTATGACACCTTGATCAAACGTATATACAGTTTGATTTGATTGTGTTGAATGACCGTGGACGGTAATGAATCTGACATCCTTATACTGAGAGGCTAAGGTCGAAAACATTTCTGAAAATTCTCGTCCATGTCCTATAATTAGTTTAGATTCCGATTCAATCGCAGTTTCCACAGTTTCTTTAATCGCCTCATCCGTTTTAACTTCACTAAATAAGAAGACGTCAACTGGAAAGCGTTCCTCTATTTTTAACATTCCTTTATATGCAAGACTTCCCCAACTTTGGTCATTAAGATGATCAGCAGTTAAAATGGTTACCTTTTCCTTAACAGATACATCCGCATCCTTCTGTCCCTTTAATATTCCTATCACTTCAGTAGAAATAGCGAATAACAAAACACCTACAACGAAAATAGTAATATATAAAATGAAACGAGCTTGTTTGAATTGTTGCATACATTCGGCCCCTAACCTTGTAAGCTTGTACTCTCATTATATGAAACTATGTCCATCATTGATATAGAAAAATCTACAAAAACCACGATGAATCGACAAAATCCCCACCAGTTATAGGTCATTAGTCCTTATCCGGATAACCCAAGCAAAAGATAACTTAAAAAAATAGAAAAAATGGCAAATTTGTGAACGAAAAAGTTTGACAAATTTGTGAACAAAATTAAAATAGAAGTAAGGGGATGATATAAATGAACGAAAAGCAAATGAAGACATTAACGTTTGGTAGAAAAATGACAGCTATTGGGCTATTAGTGGGCTTTCTTGTATTTTTAACAGGGTTAGTTGTAAACGGTCCCAACCAAGATAACTACACCTTGTTTATTGGCCTTAGTGTAATGGTTACCTCTATGCTGCTTTTTGGATTCGGCCTTTTCTTAATGCTCTTACAGGATGTAACTCACCAAAACTCAATCTCAAAAATTAATCATTAATTAAATATGAAAAGACAAAAACTCCGACCAAATGGCCGGAGTTTTTATTATTAGTGAGCTGCGTGCCCCGATGTAAGAACCCAAATCGATCCTACTACAATAACCACGGCACAAAACACTCCATATGCAATATTAATAATTTGAGTTTTATTATCTTCTCCTTCATTCACGTGCATGAACATGAATAGCTGTAAACCCGCTTGAACGACAGCTAGTGTTCCAATAATCCACATAACAACGGTAAATGATAATGATGTTTTTAGTGCAATCCATGCTGCAACGAAGGTAAGCACCAATGACATCACAAATCCAAAGACATGACTTAAAGGGAAGCTATCTGGATTCTTATTTGCTTGCATCTATAACACCATCCCTTTTAGATAAACGAATGTGAAGATAAAGATCCAAACGACATCAAGAAAGTGCCAGTATAGACCAATAATAAATACTTTACGAGCCGTAACAGGTGTTAACCCTCTTTTTAGTAATTGCATAATAATCAAAACAGCCCAACCAATCCCCATTGCGACGTGCAATCCATGCGTACCTAACAGAACAAAGAAGCTTGATAGGAATGCACTCGTCTGCATGGTTGCTCCTAAATGAACATAATGAATAAACTCATTAATCTCCATGATCAGGAACCCTAAACCTAACAATAGCGTAATAACTAACCAAGTAATTAAGCCTTTTAAATTATTGCGGCGCATTTGCCAAATGGCTACACCGCATGTAAAGCTACTAGTTAATAGTAAAACTGTCTGGATCATTACTTCTTTTATCAAGATGATATCTTGGTGAGTTGGTCCACCTGCATAATTCTGACCTAACACCCCGTATACTGCAAACAAGGTAGCAAATAATACAATCTCAGCACCTAGGAAGATCCAGAATCCCAATATATTCATACGACTTTGCTCTGATTGATACTCTAATGGCAGTGACGTATTTAAACTAGCTGACATGATTATGCACCTCACCCTCTACATTTCTCCAAGCACGCTCACGTTCACTAATCTCATCAACATGAATATGATATCCATCGTTATAATCAAATGAGCGGACGATTAAGCAGGCAATGATTCCAATACCAAACACTAGCGCTGCAATGTGCGCTTCAAATACTAGGAAGAAACCAGCGACAGTAAAGATTCCTGCCATGATTATTGGTAGTCCTGAGTTACTTGGCATATGAATCTCTTCTAGTTCACTTTCTTTTATCGTTAATCCTTCATTATTCTTTTTCATATACCAGAAAGCATCAATACCTTTTACTTCTGGTAGCTTTGCAAAGTTATAATATTGTACTGGTGTAGCCGTTGCCCATTCAAGTGTTCTAGCATCCCAAGGATCACTAGAAATATTACGATCTGCATAACGAATACTCCAGTAGATGTTGTAACAGAATACTGCGAATCCGATCGCTAAAACGACAGAACCAATAGCAGATAATAAGAATAAGCTAGCAAATCCTGATTCTTCAGAATACGTGTGAGCCCGACGTACAGCTCCGTCTAATCCAAGGAAGAACATCGGCATAAACGTTACTTTAAAGCCGATTACAAATAACCAGAAATGCCACTTTCCAAGCTTTTCGTTCAGCATATGACCGAACATTTTTGGCCACCAGTAGTAAAGTCCTGCAAATACGGCGAACACAACACCTGGAATTAATACGTAGTGGAAGTGTGCAACTAGGAACAACGTGTTATGGTACTGATAGTCTGCAGCACCCATCGCAAGCATTACCCCTGTAACTCCACCAATCGTAAAGCATGGTACGAACGCCAGTGACCATAGCATGGCAGTACTAAATTTAATTCGCCCTTTCCTCATTGTAAATAACCAGTTGAACATCTTTACCCCGGTTGGTACTGCAATTAACATGGTTGTGATTGAGAAGAATGAATTGACTAAAGGTCCAGATCCCATTGTATAGAAATGGTGAACCCAAACAATCATACTTAGGAATGCTATTCCTACAATTGCATACACCATCGATTTATAACCATATAATGTCTTTCGAGCAAATGTAGCAATAACTTCTGAGAAAATACCGAATGCAGGTAAAGCTACAATATATACTTCAGGGTGTCCCCATAACCAGAAGAGGTTAGCCCAAAGCATGTCACTTCCTCCAGCAGATACTGTAAAGAAATGTGTTCCATATAGTCGGTCAAATGTCATTAAAGCAAGTGCAACTGTGAAGATTGGGAAAGCCGCAACGATGATGACAGACGTAACTAAAGTCGTCCACGTAAACATCGGCATTCTCATTAATGTCAAACCTTTAGTGCGCATTTTTAATATCGTGACGATAAAGTTAATCCCTGTCATCAAGGTACCGATTCCGGCAATCTGAAGGGCAATTGCATAATAGTTGTTCGCAATACTTGGACTAAATTCCTTACCTGCTAGTGGAAAGTAAGACGTCCAACCAGCATCAGGAGATCCACCAATAACGAAAGAGATATTAAATAACATCGCACCACTCATAAATAACCAAAAGCTAAGTGCATTTAACTGAGGGAACGCTACATCTCTCGCCCCAATTTGAAGTGGAATGACCACGTTCATTAAACCAATAAGGAATGGCATTGCCATGAATAGAATCATGATGACACCATGAGTTGTGAAAATTTCATTATAATGCTGAGAAGATAGTAGCTCCATCTCAGGTCTTGAAGTTTGAGCCTTCATTAATAATCCATCTATACCACCACGGAAAAACATTAATACCGCAGCTATGATATACATAATCCCAATTCGCTTATGATCAACAGTGGTTAACCATTCTCTCCAAAGGTAACCCCACTTCTTTAAATAGGTGACTCCAAAAAGAATTCCAATCATTGATAGTGCAATAGATATTTGTGCTCCAAGTATTAACGGATCACCTGTAATTAACATTTCATCCCATCTAATGCCCACTGTGGTCACCTCCGTGTTCCTCGTGTTCGTCATGATTTTCATGCTCATCGTGGTGATGATCATGCTCATCAGCCTCTGAGTCATTCTTATAATTGTCTTCCTCTTCAAACGTTCTACCTTGGTAGCCATGGTATTCATACAACTCTGGGTTCGTATAAGATTTTGAGTTGACGTCCGCATGGTTTACCCACTCAAGATGAGTATTAGAGAAGGTTAATCTACCTAAATGTGTTGGTTTAAGAAGTTCTTCATATTCGTCTTCTGTTAATTTAGGTGCAGTATCCTTAACCTCATTCACCCACTCATCAAATTCTTGATGTGTTTGAGCAAGTACTTCAAATTCCATTCCTGTATAACCACGACCATTAAAGTTCGTGTTTCTCCCAAAATAAGACCCTGGATTATCAGCAACTAGATACATTTGAGTTTCCATCTTATTCATGGTGTATTTTTGTCCACCAAGAGCTGGCACCCAGAATGACTGCATCGTCCCTGCAGAAGTTAGTCGGAAATCAATTGGTCGATCTTCAGGGATATTCACATAGTTAATAGTCTCAATATCATGCTCAGGATAACTAAAGATCCATTTCCAATCTGCTGAAGTAACATGTATAACAAGCGGCTCATGATTCTCAAATCCTTTAGGCACTTCCTCAAGTGCGTATAGGGTTTTAACCGTTGGAATCGTAAGAGCAATTACAATTAAAATAGGAATTGCTGTCCAGACAATTTCAAGCACCGTACTACCATGCTCTTCTGGTGGCTCATAGTCCATATTCTCTGGTCTTTCTCTGTACTTCCAAACGATGTAACCAAATAAACCGAATACAACAACCACAACAAGAAGCATCCACATAATTGACCAATTTATTAGTTCAGCAATGCTTCTTGCAACTGGACCTTGTGGCTCTAAAACAACTAAATTTGTCTCACACCCACTTAGCAAAAGCGCTACTGTAACCATTAGTAAAATCGAAAGAAAACCTTTTCGTTTCACGCTCTCATCTCCTTAAAATAGAGGGAATTTATAATTGTAAAGCTAGTATTAAGTTTGTGCACCTTTTCACATAAGTGTCACATTTGAACCAAAGTTTGCTCAGAACTTCACAAACTTGTCACAAACGAACCCTTTTGCTTTTAATTTCAAGGGACGTTGTAATCGAATTCTTTTCTCGCATCATACATGCAGCTCCCTTGTAAATGAATTGTATCACAGCCACCAAAGAAAGGCTGTGACAGAATTAGGAACAGAATGTGACAAAAATAAGAAGGAAACAAATAACACATTATAGGATAAGCACATTTAATGTTGGGATTGGCATTGAATGGAACTTGCTATTTTTAAAATGGATTATAAGAGGATTTACTTATATGTGAAGATTGATGGACTGAGGGATTCCTGGGTGTGGTGAGTTTGGAATGGAAATAAAAGGATTATCGTTGATAAAATTTACAGTTTCGTTGATAAAACAGAAAAAGTGTTAGTTAAGCATTGAGAATTAGTTGATATATCTATAATTTCGTTGATAAACAACTTCTTTTCGTTGATAAAATGGATTTCACCAACAAGTACCGTTAAGATCAATCCTTTTCAAACTAAGAAATGTTTTATTTATCTCAAAAACTCCAAAAGTTATAGTTCATCTTGTCCTTTCAGATTACAGTTATTATAAACTCGCTTTAATATAACCATTTTTTAAAAAAAGTGCCTGATTCCGGATCTATTTTAGTCCATGAAGTAACAGACACCCCGAACATCAAGCTTAATCCTCATCCTTTATATCAATATCTTCAGGAATGGGTTCATTCATTAACTCTTCCACTACCTTTTTGTATTTCTCAACTTGCTTTAAGTGTGTATCGAATTGATCCTTATTTATTAAGTATTGCTCACCATCGTGGATGCATCTTATTTGCTTTTGGTGGATTAAATTTAAAATCTCATTTTCTTGAAGTGATAAATAATCGGCTGTTTCTTTTACAGATAAATACATGGTTTCACTCTTTTCCTAATATAGTCAGCTTTAATTATGAAAGATAGGGTGAGATTTTTGCAAACTAATTATTAAAATAGGCTGTTTTCGTATAGATTGTTGTTTTTATAAAAATCCCAAAAGCCGGATTTTTACCTTAGTATTAAGATCTTGCTTTACAGAAAGAGAGTCACTCTTTTCTAATCTCTACTCAATTTACTTATAATACTGGTTGTACAGCCAAAATTAATGTCACGAAAGCAACAAAGATTTAGAAAAGAGCCTTAAAATTAGTTTGCTATCACACCTTCGCATCTCTTAATAAAGCTTTATATAAGAATTCTTCAATAAAACAACCCAAAATAACGAAGAAAACCCTTTCATGTAATAAAATCTAACATAATATATAAAATTTTCAGATTTTTCATTGACTTTTCAAGTGTGATGACATAAATTATAGATATCAAGTAATCATGTTAGTTTTTCTAACATATAGCGTAATATGAACTAACAATAAAACCATAAGGGGGAAAAAGATTTGGATACTACTTTCTTACTCAATAGTGTTTGGGTCATGCTCAGTGCAATCTTAGTTATTTTTATGTTAGGTGGATTTATTCTATTAGAAGCAGGTTCTACTCGAATGAAGAATGCAGGTCATATTGCCGGTAAGACGATTTTCACTTACGGATTGGCATCATTAGTATTCTGGGCAGTTGGATATGGATTTATCTTTGGCGGAAATGCAAACTTCTTAGTTGGAATGTCTGATTTCTTCTACTCAGGTTATGACGCAGAAGGAGCATCATTATCTGGTGCAGTCTTCTTCTTATTCCAATTAGCCTTTGCAGGAATTGCGATTACGATTGCTCTAGGCGGTTTCGCAGAGCGTGCCAAATTATCTGTCTATATTTTATTCACAATCCTTTTCTCAGCACTTGTTTATCCAGTAGTTGCCCATTGGATTTGGGGTGGCGGTTGGTTAGCCGAGCACGGAAAGCAAGACTTCGCTGGGTCAACGGTTGTTCACTTAACCGGTGCCATGGCAGCATTAGCTGCAACTATTCTTTTAAAGCCACGTATCGGGAAATACAATAAAGACGGCTCAGCTAATAACATTTTTGGTCATAACCAAGTATATACTGCATTAGGGGTTTTAATCCTTTGGATCGGATGGTTTGGTTTCAATGCAGGTAGTACAGTTTCAGTTGATGGTGCATTCTTCGGATTTGTTGCCCTTAACACAAATCTTGCAGCTGGTGCTGGAGCAGTCGCTGCATTATTAATCTCTTGGTTAGTATTAGGTAAGTCAGATGTTCCTACGATTCTAAATGGTGCGTTAGCAGGTCTAGTAGCCATTACAGCATCTTGTGCTTTCGTCGACACATGGGCAGCAGTGCTAATTGGATTTATCGCTGGAGTATTAGTATTCTATAGTGCAAGATTCTTTGAAAAGAGAAAAATTGATGATCCAATTTTCGCTCTATCTGTTCACGGTGCTGCAGGGATTTGGGGAACATTATCGACTGGATTCTTCGCTACACCAGAGCTAGCAACTGTTGGTCAACCTGGCCTATTCTATAATGGCGGTTTTACTCAGCTAGGCGTACAATTAATGGGAGTTGTTTCAGCAGGAGCTTATGCATTTATCGTTTCCTTCGTCCTACTGTTAATTTGTAAGGCTGTACTAAAGGGTCTTCGCGTAACAGAAGAAGAGGAAATCATGGGATTAGATGTTAGTGAACATGGAAGCTACGGTTATCCAGAAGTGTTCTTAGATTCTAAAGGTGAAAAAATAAGTTCATAAGCAATAGGAAGAAACACAAAAGACACCCTTTTGTGTTTCTTTATTTAGAGGAAGTGACCTATGTCTACGAACAAAGAAGTCTACACATCAATTAATGAGTGGAGGAATCAGCATGTCTATTCCTCACAATCTTCTATCCAATTAAATAAAAATCACGACCAAATTTTTATAGAGGTATTTCATAAGGCTTATCAAATAATGGTTGAGCAGCACGGTGAAGCACCCTGTGAATTTAGTTGGTTTGTCTTAGGAAGTGCGGGACGATTTGAGCAAGGTTATAAAAGTGATCAGGATCACGGGATTGTCTATGAAACAAATACACAAGAAGCAGCTAGCTATTTTTTGGATTTTGGCGAGGAAATTGCTAACGGATTATTCCAAGTAGGATATCCATATTGTGACGGCAGGGTAATGAGCTCAAACCCTACCTGGTGCAAATCTTTTACTGAATGGAAAGACCAACTGCATCAATGGGCTTTAGAAGAAACCCTTGACTCAATTCGTTATTTGCAAATCTTTTATGATGCCAGAGTGCTGGTTGGAAATAACAATGCCATTTCATTATTAAAAAAGGAAATGCTTCATGATCATCTTGAGCATCCACATCTTTTACAGCGCTTCCTCGATAATATTAAGCATATAAAAAAATCAGTAGGAGTTTTTGGCCAGCTTTATGTTCAACAAACCGGTCCTTATGCTGGATCAATTGACTTAAAGCATGCAACCTTCCTCCCCTATGTAAATGCCGTCCGTCTATTGGCAATTAAAGAAGGGATTGTCGAAAGCTCTACTCTCGAAAGATTCAATCGACTCCGAGAGCAAGAACGATATCAGCAGACGTTAAAACCTTATCAGGACAGCTTTAAGCTATTATTGGACTTCCGTCTTTCTTCTTTTCATCAAAACGATTCGTATTCTGATACACACCATCTTTCCGTTAAAAACTTGACGCATGAAGAAAAAAAATTGATTAAGCAGATTCTTAAAGATGGAGAAAAGCTACATCATTTTGTACAAAACTGCATTGAAAAAGGGTGTTAAACAGTGAGCAACAATCCAATTACTCATCTTCTTAAAGGTATTCACGGAAAATTGAATAGTGGAATCCTTAGCGGAATGCAAGGACAGCAATCTGCTCAAAATATCGCTTTTCTCAGGGAGCTTCAGAGGGATATTCGTAAGGACCAGGTAATGTATGAACCATTATCAAATCTTAGATTCATCATTTTCGATATTGAAACAACTGGTTTTCACCCCGACAAAGGGGATGTGATTCTTTCTATCGGTGCAATAAAAGTAATTGGTGGGGTCATACAGGAAGATGATGTTTTTTATTCCCTTGTTTACCACAACGAGGAATTATCGGAGGAGTTGTCGGAGTTAACAGGAATCAAACAAGAGGATCTATTGGCTGCACCTAACTTATCAACTGTTCTACTTCAATTCTTTGAATTCACACAAGATGCTGTTTTAGTAGCACATCATGCAAATCACGAAAAAGCATTTCTTCAGCACACAAGCTGGAAGTTATTCCGCACTCCTCTAAAGCACCGAATTATTGATACTTCATTCTTATTCAAAATCGCGGACCCTACTCTTACACTCGTCCGTTTAGAGGATTTATGTGAACACCATGATATCCCTGTTATTGATCGACATCACGCACTCGGGGATGCTAAATTAACGGCAAAGCTATGGGCCATTTATTTAGAGAAGATCATCAATCTCGGAATTGTAACAATGACAGACTTATATGAAGCACTTTCAAAAACAAGATAAGTAGAGAATTGTAATTAGGCATAATTAAAAAGCAAAGGCTTGGATTTTCTAAAATCCAAGCCTTTATTTATGAGTAGATTTCTTTATTCTCCTAATACCTATCAACTATTTTACCCGGATTTAACAGACAATATGGATCTAGCATTCTCTTAATACCTTTCATCACCTCAAAGGAACCACCGTGCTCAAGTTGTTGGTATTTCTTTTTCCCAATACCCACTCCGTGCTCACCCGTGCAGGTACCTCCTCTTGCTAGAGCATAGCTCACTATATGCTCGTTATATTGTTCAGCCTTTTCTATATCTTCTTGCTTTGTTTTATCAATCATTAGTAAGGTATGAAAATTCCCATCTCCTACATGCCCAAGAATTGCTCCGTCTAGTCCAGTCTCTTTAATCGCCTGTTGTGCGTCGATGATCGCCCCTGCAAGCTCTGAAATCGGCACACATACATCCGTAATCATCATATCCAGAGTGGGAAAGCCATGAAGAAAAGCATAGGCAAGATGGTGGCGTGCCTCCCATAATTGAAGGATAGCCTTAGAATCAGTTTCAAAAATAAAACCACTACATTCATGATCACCTAAAAGCTCCTGTGTAAACTCTACATCTTGGGCTAATCCCGCCTCATTTCCATGAAACTCTAAAAACAAAGTCGCCTGCTCAGGATAATTCGTTTTGCTATAGTGATTAACCTGTTTAATAGAACGTGCATCTAACAGCTCACATCTAGCAATTGGGATTCCTGCTTGTTGGATAGATACAACTGCATTTACTGCTTGCTCTATACTAGGAAATACCGCTCTTGCCGCAGTCACTCGTTCTGGGATTCCATACACCTTTAGAGTGAGTTCAGAAAAAACACCCAATGTTCCTTCAGAGCCTACAAACATTGAGTTTAGATGATATCCTGAAGAGGATTTTGCCGCTAAATTACCTGTATGTATAATGGATCCATCTACCAAAACCACTTCCAAATCTCGAACCTGATCACGCATAATTCCGTAACGAACAGATGTAGTACCACTAGCATTTGTCGCTGCCATCCCACCAAGTGTCGCATCGGCACCAGGGTCAACCGGAAAGAAAACCCCATACTTCTTTAACTCTTTATTCAACTTCGACCTTGTCACTCCAGGCTGAACTTTTACTAAAAAATCCTTTGCCCTAACTTCAAGAATTTGATCCATTAATGATAGATTGATTGTGATTCCACCCTCGTACGGAATCACATGTCCTTCTAAGCTAGAACCGACTCCAAATGGAATAACCGGCGCTTTATACGTAGTAGCAATTTTCATAATCTCACTTATTTCCTCAGATGTAAGAGGAAAAACAACTACCTGTGGAAGTGCAGGCTGGTGGTGAGATTCATCCTTACTATGCTGCTCTAGTATCGTTTCATTTATCGATATTCGTTCATTAGGTAGCACCTGTCGTAATGCATCAATTAAATCCATCAAAATTCCCCCGCATCTCTACTATTAGATTGCCCCGCTGACTGGATAGTGACTAAGATCTAGCACCGTTTCTCTTTTTAACGCTAATCTCGCAAGCTCAGCTCCTAGAAAAGGTCCACTTGTTAACCCAGATGCTCCTAAACCATTGGCTACTAGTAAGCCCTCTATCCCAGGGACATTTCCGATTACAGGTAGGAAGCCCGGAGTAAATGGACGAAAACCAACTCTCGCTTCAAGTATCGTACAATCCCCGAGGCCAGGAGCCATACGCAAAGCCTTTTCTAAGATTTCATTCATCCCAGCTGCAGTAACTCTCGTATCTAGTCCAGCCTCATCCTCATGTGTGGCTCCAATCACAATTCGTCCCTCTTCAAAAGAAAGCATATATTGATCATTTGGAGGCATTACGACTGGCCAACTCCCTGTATCTTGATGGGACCATTGTAAATGTAGAATCTGTGCCTTTTGCGCAGTAACTGTAAAATTTATTCCCACCGGATCCAACAATTGCTTCGCCCATACACCACCAGTAACGATTACCTGATCAGCTACCAGGAGCTGATGATCTACTTTCACACCCTTTACATAGCCACTTTCATAGATTAAATCTGCAGTTCCTTTAATAAAGGCTGCCCCAAGCTTTCTTGCTCCACTAATCAGTGAATCCCTAAGTGCTCTTCCATTTACACGGGCACCTCCACTAACAAAGACGGATCCAATTCCCTCAACTAACGGAGGGAACAACTGCTTTGTTTCTGCTGGTGAAAGGATACTAATACTCCCGATTTCAGGAGCATCCTCGTGCCTTTTTCTTGCTCTTTCTGCCATTTTTTCTAACTTTTCTTCATCTGTATGTAAACTAATGGCCCCCACTTGGCTGTAACCTGTTTCTTTTTCATCTAGGTCACCTAATTGACGAATTAATTCCGGATAATAACGTGCCCCATTCTTAACCATTTGGTACCATGCTTGATTACGTCGCTGAGAAAGCCATGGACACACAATACCTGCTGCTGCATCTGTAGCCTGTCCACGGTCATCACGATCAATAAGCGTCACTTCCGCTCCCATTTTTGCTAGGTGGAAGGCAGTCGATGCCCCCAGAATTCCCGCTCCCACTACAATTATTTTTTCCATCGTCCACATCTCTTCCTATTTAATCTTTTTATCTATTTTACAGGACATCTATTGGGTACTCAATTTTTTACATGATTGATCATGCTACCTAAAAGCTGTAATTTGAACCTTACTCTGCATTGGCCAAAATATCGCCCAAATTATTAATCGAAAATTCTACTTTCCGGCTAAAATACTCTTCACTGTTTAGTATCAACATGATGTAGAGAACTAAACAACTAAGGAAAAACGACAAGCCCCCGTTCACTTGTCGTTTTTATTTTTATGCCACATAGTTATTTCCAGTTTGGAGATGATATGGAAATATGATGAAATTTTGAAAGGACGAATCAACATGGATGATTTATTAATTGCACGCTCTCTTTTCGGAACAACAATGGCCTTTCATATTATCTTTGCTACGATTGGCGTAGGATTACCATTCATGATTTTAGTCGCTGAGCTTCTTTATCAAAAGACAAAAGATCAAGATTACGTTGTCATGGCGAAACGTTGGACAAAAGCATTTGCAGTATTACTCGGTGTAGGAATACCAACAGGAACCATCGCTGGTGTTCAGCTCTCTTTACTATGGCCAGGATTCTTAGAAGTGGTCGCACGTGTTATGCCTCTTCCATTTCAAATTGAGATCTATGCCTTCTTCGTTGAAGCTCTGTTTATGTCAATTTACGTATATGCAGCAGAGCGAATAGCACCATGGATGAGAATTGTTAGTCTAGTCCTTGTTGCATTAGGGGCTCTAGCCTCTGCTGTTCTCATCACAAATGTCCATGCATGGCAAGGGACCCCCGCCGGATTCAATTACGTAGATGGACAGTATGTTGACATTGATCCATGGGCAGCCTTCTTTAACCCAAGCTTTTTTGTCACAGCTACTCATGTTGCACTTTCAGCCTATGTCGTAGGTGCCTTTGTCGTCGCATCAGTAGCCTCATTTAAGATGCTACGAAACGAGTATGGGTCTAGAGTATATCGATTCCACCAAAAAGCATTAACACTTAGCCTTATAGTTGGAGGGATTTTTGCCTTTTTAACTGCGACTAACGGTCATGAATCTGCTCAGTATCTACATAAGTATCAACCCGAAAAACTAGCTGCTGCTGAGGGTCTTTTTGAAACACAATCACACGCCCCACTAGCCATCGGCGGATTCACCGACCGTGAAACCCAAACCATAAAATGGGGTATTGAGATTCCTTGGGCTTTAAGCTATTTGGCCGGCGATAGCTTCGATACGGTAGTCGTAGGGCTTAATGACTTTCCCGAGGAGCTGTGGCCACCTTTATTTGTCCATACTTTATTTAATGTAATGGTCATAATTGGTTCATTATTGATTTTCATTCCAATTGCAGGGCTTGTATGGCGAAAAGTATTAAAAAAAGACCGTTTTCCAAAGCTCTTCCTGTGGTTATTGGTTACGACAGGTCCACTTGCGATTAGTGCGATAGAATCAGGTTGGATTCTTGCTTGTTCTGGTCGCCAGCCTTGGGTGATATATCGCATTCTATCTACAGCTGACGCCTCCACAACCGCAACTGATTTAGGCGTGCTGTTTATGTTATTTATCGGAGTTTATATCATCTTAGGATTTGCCGTGGTTTTTGTTCTACTCTATTTCTTTAGAAAGAATACCGAATTGGATGACCTTGAACGTGCTGCAAATAAGTCAAAACCTTTATTTAGCTCAAATTCATAGGAGGCATTAGAGAATGACAGATGTGCTCATTGCAATTACAGTCCTTTGGGGATTTGTATTTATTTACGCAGTCATGGCAACCATGGACTTCGGGGCAGGGTTTTGGTCCATGGTGTATATCAATCGTGAAAAAACAAAAGCGACCAACATCGCAAACCGTTATTTATCACCGACCTGGGAGGTTACCAACACCTTTATCGTTGCGCTAGTGGTTGCCGTTTACAGCCTCTTCCCGGCTGCAGCAAACACACTAGGAACCATCCTTCTGATCCCAGGTAGTTTAATTCTATTATTACTTGCCTTACGAAGCGCCTTTTTAGTTTTCTCAAATGTAGCAACTGAGTATAAAAAGCCATTAACCTATATATCAGGAATTACCGGGATTATCATTCCAGGCTTATTAATAAGTGTTTTACCGATTACTCACGGTGAATTCGTTGATTATACGAACGGAATCCCAAGCCTAAATTTGCAAAGGCTTTTTACAAGTCCAAATGAATACGCCTTTATTGGATTCGCGATTACGAGCTCCCTTTTTCTATCCTCCCTTTTACTCGCGGATTACTCTAAAGCTTCAAGAGAAATGGATGCTTACCGAGTCTATTTACGAGACGGGATGATTCTTGGACCCATTTCCTTATTAATGGCCTTTTTAATTATGTTTACATTAAGAAATGAAGCAGCCTGGCTTTATAACAGAATGATGGAGGATTTCCACCTATTATTTATTTCTGTAGGCTTCTTCTTAATTGTCGGAATTGGACTATATTTTCGGAATCCATTTAAGAAGGGAGAGAATGTTCGGGGAATGCCAAGGCTATCGGTGATTGCTGTCACCGTCCAGTATTTAATCGCAAGCTATGTATATGGAAAAGCTCATTTACCATACATCGTCTACCCTGAAGTAACGATTCAGAATTCCTTTACAGACCCTAATTCCTTTAGAGCTGTGTTTATCACATATATTATTGGCTTTGCGATTCTGTTTCCTGGATTCATCTATTTTTGGAGCTTATTTATGAATGACAAGCGCTATTTAAGACAGAAAGGATAACTTACTACACCCATTATTTGATGGGTGTTTTTTTACTTTGACTTCTTCTAAATGGTCTTAGTTATAGATGACTCACCTTTTTCAGGAAAAATGACCAGGTTTTCTGGAAAAACCTCGGATTGATCGTCAAATGACTAATTCCAGCGACTCCTAGCCTGTTTTGGGCAGGCACAAATAGGTCGGAACGATCACCATCACTTATAAAATTAGCCTCTTTAAACCATATATCAGCGACTTATTTCGTTTATCGATCATGATTGAAATTTTATCGGCCAGTTCCGAGAATATATCGGCGAGTTTTCAGTTTTATCGGCCAAACCGAGCATTATATCGGCAAGTTACAAAATTACAAATATTCCCCACTCCCAATACATCAGCCATAAGCAGAATAGAACCCCCATACCAGCACTTTTCACCTCATAAAAAAGACTGGCGAATCAAACTATCGCCAGTCTTTCCTTTACACCATAATCTTACATATATCATTCGTGAACTCTACTGGATCATGAATAGGTAATCCTTCAATTAATAATGCCTGATTGTAGAGAAGGTTTGTATATAAATGTAATTTGTCTTGATCGTTCTCAAATGCCGCCTTTAATGTTTGGTAGACCTCGTGATTGATATTGATCTCTAATATTTTATCTGCCTTCACATTCTCATTGTTTGGCATCGCACTTAGGATTTTTTCCATCTCTATGGAAACTTCCCCTTCTGTTGTTAGACAAACTGGATGAGAACGTAGTCTCTTTGATGCTCTAACATCCTTGACCTTACCAGATAAGCTATTCTTCATCTTCTCAAATAGCTCTTTGTTTTCATTCTTTTCTTCATCCGTCTGTTGATCATTCTCTTCAATCCCAAGATCACCACTTGATACGGACTTGAAATCCTTCTCTTTGTAGTTCATCAGCATTTTGATGGCAAATTCATCAATATCCTCAGTGAAGTATAAAATCTCAAAACCCTTTTCAGCAACAAGCTCCGTTTGCGGTAGTCTTTCAATTCTCTCATACGATTCCCCTGATGCATAATAGATGTACTTCTGGTCTTCAGGCATTCTAGACACATACTCATCTAATGTAACAAGCTTCTTTTCTTTTGATGAATAGAACATTAAGAGGTTTTGGAGAGTATCTTTATTGCTTCCAAAATCACTGTACACTCCGTATTTAAGCTGTCTACCAAATGACTTATAGAATTGATCGTACTTCTCTCGGTCTTCCTTTAATAAGCTTTGTAGGTTGCTCGCAATTTTGTTCTTAATATTTTTTGCAATCAATTTCAGCTGTTTATCCTGCTGTAAAATCTCTCTAGAAATATTAAGTGAGAGGTCCTCAGAGTCTACCATTCCTTTTACAAAGCTAAAATAATCTGGAAGCAGCTCTGAGCATTTTTCCATAATTAAAACTCCATTTGAATACAGCTCAAGACCTTTTTCAAATTCCTTTGAATAGTAATCAAACGGGATATTTTCTGGGATATATAAAATTGCATTGTATCGAATAGCCCCATCCACACTAATATGAATATGCTTTAAAGGCTGATCAAAACCATAGTGCTTTTCTTTATAGAAATTTACGTAATCCTCGTCTGTTAACTCATTCTTATTCTTACGCCAAATCGGAACCATACTATTAATGGTTTGTTCTTCGGTGAAATCCTCAAACTCCGATTCACTGCCCTCCACTTTTCTACTGCTAGTTACATCCATCTTGATTGGATAGCGAATGAAATCAGAGTACTTTTTGATAATCGCCTTTAAGCGGTATTCCTCTAAATACTCATCGTAGGTATCGTCTTCTGTGTTTTCCTTGATATGTAAGGTAATTTCCGTACCAACTTCACTTTTCTCAACCGGTTCAATGGTATAGCCGTCAGCACCCTTAGATTCCCATTTATAAGCCTCATCACTACCTAACGCCTTACTGATTACAGTAACCACATCAGCGACCATGAATGCCGAATAAAAACCTACCCCAAACTGACCAATAATATCATGGCCATCCTTAGATTCATTTTCTTTCTTAAAAGCCAATGAACCACTTTTAGCAATTGTACCTAGATTTTTCTCAAGCTCTTCCTTTGTCATACCAATACCAGTATCAATAAGTGTTAATGTTCTTTTTTCCTGATCAGCGGTAACTTTAATATAATAGTCTTCCTTATTAAAACTAAGCGCCTCATCTGTTAGTGCCTTATAGTAGATTTTATCGATTGCGTCACTTGAATTAGAGATCAACTCTCTTAAAAAAATCTCTTTTTGAGAGTAAATGGAGTTAATCATCATCTCTAGCAGTCGTTTAGATTCTGCCTTAAATTGCTTTTTTGCCATTTTTATTTTCTCCCTTCAATTATGTAGCATCTTATTCTTTAGCACTCTAACAACAAGAGTGCTAACCACTATTTTAATACCATAAAATTAACATCCTTGTCAACATTGTTAACCCTCGATTGAAAAACAAGTAGTTAATTTCCGGTTAATATTCCCAACCTTACACATAATTCAAAAAGCTGTTTCGCATACTGCGGAAATAATTGACCGGTTTCATGTTTCGTTAATCGTAAAATTTCTCTCACCGTTCGCTTTCCATCCATCCAGTATAAGAGGAAATCAGCGTAACCAAGTGGAACATTCGCTTCCGTATTCTTCAGCCAATCATATCTTTCATTAAGGGTTAATCCTCTAATCTCATCACCAATACGGATGGGACCCTTAAAATTCCTAGAATAGATCACATCTAACCAAGCATCCTCTTCAGTCCGGGTACTAAAATCGTCCGGAGAGACTACAAGCTCAAGCTCAGCCAGCTCCCCAACTAACTCTACTTGCTTTTTCAATAATTCTCCAAGCTTACCGATAGAATCTTCTAGTCTTTGAAACTCACGAATTCTCGCGTATGAAAGTAGTTGAGATAGAGCTTCACCCTCATAGCTTTGATAAAGACCTAAGGCTGCTGTCACTTCATCCGTTGAGGTTCCCCCTTGCAGCAGCCACTCCTTCGCTTTCGTAAGATGAGATCCCGCTTTACTTACATGGTCATAGGCGTAGGTGATCCAGTCTGCTTCCTCACCGTTTGCCAATCCATAGCTATATAAGGCAGTAACAGTACCAACTAACTTCATCATACCCTCATCTAAGTGATTCGTTGAGTCTGCAGTCGTATGATAGTGCTTATCCGGCCACTGGATCAGCATTGGACATGGAATACCAATCGTAGGATCTGAGATAATGTAATGATCACTTCCACCTGAGAACCGTGTGTTTACATAATGGACCGTGCTATATTGTGTAGTACCCGTGAAATTGGAGGTGTTATTCGCCACTGTTTCTACTAGTTTATAAGCAAAACGATCCACAAAGGTCGGGGTGGCCATCGGTGGTTGTTCAATACATAAAGGCCCTCCTCCTTTTGCTTGGTTTGCTCCGACCATATCTAAATTTAAAGCAGCTACTGTTAATGCGATTCTCTCTGGATGCTGATGAAAATAGGCAGCTGTTCCGGTCATTTCTGGCATCATTAAAAATCGGATTCCTAATTCAGGTTTAGGCAGGCTTCCGTTATTAATCAATAAAGTTAATGATCTCGTAACTTCCATAAGTGTCCCAGGGCCTGAAGCATTATCCTGCCCGCCTGGATATGGATGGCATAAATGACTAACTACTAATATCTCTTGATCGCGTTGTCCTGGGATCAAATACTCAATATTCTCAAATTGACCTTCCTTCAGCTCTGCTTGAACAAGAGCTTTTAACTGGACCTTTTGTTGCCTCGCAAGATTCCTAAGCTCCTCCCCGATCCGCGGAGAAACGACAAAGCCAAATGACTTTACTTCATCCTCACGATACCACCAGTAAGAAGTGTACTGCCTTGCATCGGGTATGTCCATGCGAGTCCTGATTGGTTTAAATTCTGCTAGATTATCAAAAATAAGCCCAGCACACTTATACTTTTCCACTGCCAAAGCATGTACAATAAATTGATTTCCCCTTACAAGAGCAATTTTCCCCTCTAAATCCAGTCCCTGATAGCTATTTTCATCCTCAGCATTTTCAATCACGATCAGTTCGGCATTCAAGCCTGCCTCTGGTGTGGATATACTTCTTTGGATCAACGATATCTCTTCTTCTTGAAACCTTGCTATTCTTCTCCTGACAGGTGCTTCAATCCATAGCTCTGCTCCCTTACATTCCCATTCCTTGAAGGATGAATGCGATAAGAAGCGTTCACCAAATCGAGCAGGGTATGTAACAAGCTCAGCTTCTACACCATCACGCTTTAAAAGCTGAAGAACCTCATTCGCCGCCATTCTATAACCAGGCGAAGCTTGAATGCGATGGTACTGAGCAATTCGATCTGCATATCGAAAAGCCTGCCTTCCCGAAAGCTCTTCTTCAATGACTGTTTTCCACTTATTGAACATAAAACAACCTCCATCATGTTTTTATGACTACTTCTATTTTTATAGATGAAAACCTTTATTTCACTTAGAGATTCTCCTTAATAAACACAGGGAAAAAGAAAACTGCTTACTTATCATCTATAAAACTCATAATTTAAAAAGGGTTTATGGAAGATAAATGGAATACTTAAATTAGATTGTATATTCACTAGAATTTTTTAGGGAGTGAGATTGATTTGTTTCATTCTATTGAACAGGTTTCTTATCATATGTTGATCGTACTTCTTCCTTTAATTATTTATCATCTTTTTATTAAAGAAGAAAAGCATCATAGAGAAAAGGTTTTTTCCATGTTGATGTGTGTATCGCTTATCACTCTCTTATTAACCATGTCCAATCCGATAGAATTTTCAGAAGGATATCTCTACGACTTTAGAGTCATACCGATTGCGTTTATTTTTTTATACGGTGGGATCAAACCTGGAATCATACTAATTCTCATTATGTTATTTTATAGATTTTCATTTGGTGGAGATGGTTTTTTTATCAGCATCATTAATTATTCCTTTGCTGTAATTTTCTTTATTCTTGTAAAGAATAGGTTTAAACCAGATACATTAAAAAGAAGAATTTTTACGATTAGCTTCTTTTTTTGCCTAGTAGGTGGTACAAAAATTATTTCTTTAATTAAAATGGGACAGATTAGCCAAGTCTCTTATATGCTTTTATTCACCCTGCTAACCTGGTGTACTCTCATTATGTTAATCTTCATTATTGATAATTTAGATAAACAGCTTATTTTTTACAGACAAATTCAACAGGCAGAACGATTAAATATCGTCAGTCAATTAGCTGCTTCGGTTGCTCATGAAGTACGAAATCCAATGACATCTATTAAAGGCTTTCTACAATTAATTAAAAAGGATAAAAACCTAAATGATCACCAGTTTAAATATATTGAAATTTCACTATCTGAGTTAGAACGAGCTGAGGCCGTGATTAATGATTATTTGTCATTAGCTAAGCCTACAACTGCAGAGGTCATTACTGATTTACACGTTACGGAAGAACTACACTCCATGATTGATATTATGACTTCCTACACCAATACACATAATATCCTCATTCATTCTTCCATACAGGATCATATATTTACAAAAGGCAAAAAGAACGAATTTAAACAAGCCCTCTTAAATATCATGAAAAACAGTGTCGAATCCATGCACACCAATGGTATCTTAACCATTTCCGCCTACCAAAAACCAAGCAAAATCTTCATAGAAATTAAAGATACAGGGATTGGAATGACACCTAGACAGGTAGAACAGATCGGGTCACCCTACTATTCCACGAAAGATAAAGGGACAGGAGTAGGACTAACGATCACCTACAGAATAATTCGTAATATGAACGGCAAAATCTCTGTTCAAAGTGAAAAAGGCATGGGTACTTCTTTTACCATCGAGTTACCTTCAACAATAAAAAATATTGAAAATAAAGATCATTATTAACAAAAGGCAACGCTCAGAGTCTATCTCTGGGCGTTTAATTTATTTAATCATCCATCTTCTGAACTACTTGAAAAATTAAGTTCTAGAATTATTGTACTAAGTACAATAAAATGAAAATGTAGAAATTTGGCGTATAGTGGTATATAGGAGGTGGAAGAAAACATGATGAAGTCAGTACTGAAAAACGGAACTCCTTTTGTTACAATTATTTCACTGATCACATTAAGCCTTTATTACTTCTCTCGTTTTTCAACTTTACCTACACCTACAATTACTGTTCTTCCTTACATTCTGTTAGGATTGATCATTATGTTGTTCGGTTTCGGATATGCTTTTAATAGATTAAAAGTTTTCTATTTAGGGCTACATCTGTTCATTCTCTTCCTTTTACAGAACGTCACCCTATTCCATACTCTACCTGGTTTCACAGATACCCTTTTTCCCTATGTATTAGCGGCTAATATTGGTATCATCCTACTTGTTAGGGACGGGGCCGTTCTATCAAGCCAAGGAAAAATTATGGTTACCTTATTAATAGCGGAAGTAATCTTCCTATATATTTTTTATGATGAAATAGTCAGGTCTTTATCAAGTATCACTTTTCCCATTCAATTGAGTATATATGACATTCCAGAAATTCCTGTACTAATGTTCCTTTTAATTTTTGTTGGTTCTATATTCAACATTTTAAGATCCTTCACAAATGATAAAGTATTTCTGCTTGGTTCTGTTCTCTCTATTTTTCTTGGGTTACGATATCTCCAAGAAGGTGCAGGTGTAGAACTCTTCTTGCTTTCTAGTGCCGTCCTTTTGTTACTAGCTGTTGTGTTTAGGACCTATTCAATGGCGTATATCGACGAGTTAACCGGTATTCCATCAAGACGCATGTTAAAAGTAGATGTCGGAAAGCTTGGCAGTAAATATTCAATTGCCATGTTAGACATTGATTTCTTTAAAAAGTTTAATGATAAATATGGTCATGATGTTGGAGACGATGTGCTAATACTTGTTGCTAAGGGGTTGGAAAGAGTAACAGGGGGTGGTAAAGCATACCGATACGGAGGAGAGGAATTCACCATTGTTTTTCCAAAAAAGGACATGGATGATGTACTACCTCATTTGGAAAGCCTCAGGGAGAAAATTTCTAAGAAAGAATATGTTTATAAGAAAAAAAATAGAAGTGGAGAGTCCGTCACTCAAAAACTAAAAGTAACGATTAGTATTGGTATTTCTGAAAGACAATCAAAGACTAAGTCACCAGATGATGTGATTAAACAAGCTGATCAAGCTTTATATCGAGCTAAGAAGAAAGGAAGGAACTGCGTAAGCACCTGACTTACATACTTGAAGCTCAATATCCACTTAACTATTAATATAGTGAACCACAGCCCTTCAAATACATTTGACGCCACTCTCAACTTATAGTAGTATAATATCACAGCGTTATGAGAACGCTGTCTATAATTTGATACTCCAAAGGGGAGTAGCTAACAGTTATGTCGTCATTCCGTGATGAGTAAATCACCGGCTTAACTGGCAACGATTTGTTGTTTGCGAGACCTTTGCCATATAGGTAAAGGAATAAATAGTAGAATTTTTCAGCCTTTACCATGTTTGTGGTAGAGGCTTTTTATAAATAAAGGAGGAATCACGCGAAGCAATAAACCCCTAATAGATGAATCCACTATCCCAACAACAAATAAATTATTACATCATAACGGAGGAAGAAAATGAAAAAATTTACAGCAGTCCTTATTGCGGTAGCTCTATTACTAACACCCTTAGGAAATTTTGTATTCCAAGACGATGTTTCAATAGTTGAAGCAAAACGATATAAGTCAGGTAAAAAGAACTTTAATAATAACAATAATACAAATGATTCAACAGTCGAAAAGAAAGAAAATTCTTCTGTAAATTCAAGCACTGCTACTCCAACTAATAAGGGTGGATTCATGTCTGGTGGCCTCATGAAGGGCTTAATGCTAGGCGGATTAGCTGGTCTTCTATTTGGTAGTATTTTTGCAAATATGGGGATTTTGGGATCTATTCTAGGATTTATGATTAATGTCCTAGCTATCATTGTTCTCTTTGTAGTGATTCGGAAGATTTTCAAACTGTTTACAGATAAGAAGAAAAAGGATCCTAATCCATGGAGAAGCTAAAAATATCTGAGCAAGATATTATTAATGCCATTTGTATTTATACCTCTCGTAAAAAACAGGTTAAGCCTGAAGAGGTTGAAGTGGAGCTATTTTATGATGATGATCATGGTGGTTTTTCTGCCGAATCATATGTAGATGGACGTAAACAAGTCCTGATTACAGCGAATATTATTGAAGCCCTTCGCTTATGGTTAGAAGAATTCCTTAACAGAGATCCTTACTCTGGAATTAAACTTGAGCTCGACGATGACGAAGGGATTATTGCCATCATTTCATAATGTAAAGCCCTCAATGCTAATTTGCGTTGAGGGCCTATTTATTGATTGGATATTATATTAGTTCCCTGATAAGATATAAAGCAGCTATAATGGTAAGCCTTACATTGTTTTTTGACCTCAGCCACAAGTTTACTCACTTCATCCAGAGATTGAAATACTAGATATTCATTTGTTAGAACTGCTATTGATAAAGAAACTAGTGGTATATTCCCATGTTTTCCATCTCTTCCTTTTGTATAGACGTATTGATTGTCCCAATCGGATTCATCGTAATATTGCCTTATTCTTTTTTGAAAATCATTAATTAGTGATTTACAAATGCCTTCATACTGATAATGAGGGAGGATTGCAACAAAATCATCTCCACCGATATGCCCTACAAAGGACCCTCCATATTGATCAAATAAAGCATGTTCTCTCAAGAGATTAGCCACTTCTTTTAGCAGTAAATCACCCTTATTAAAACCATAGGTATCATTATATTCCTTGAAATGATCTAAGTCTAAATAAAGGAGAGAAAAAGGACTGTTCTCAGAATTTAAATACTCGATTATCTTCTCATCAATCAAAACATTCCCAGGGAGGCCTGAAAGTGGATTGCTAAACATTGCTTGGTTCACTTGGACTTCAGCCAACTTAATTAATAAATTTTTTATACTTACAATCCCTACTAATTGATTGTTTTTTGTAACAATTACATAGTCATACAGATTTTTTTGACTCCTTGCCATTGCTAGGGAGCTAACAGAAATGACTGTCTCGAAATAATCCACAATTAAAGGAGAATCATCCATCACTAAATGGATCGGTCTTCCCATAAAAAGATCGAAACCATATTTCGCTGATATCTTTTGATAGAATTGCCCCTTCATCACAAGTCCAACAGGGGTTTCACCCTCGATAACAAGGATTCCCTCGAGATCAGGGTCTTCTTCAAAAAGAAGATTTACCTCTGAACTTTTCGTAGTTAATGAAACCACTGGGACTTTTTCTGAAATTTCTCCTATAGCTAACATATAACCACGACTCCATTAATAGGATTTTATACACCCTCCAATTTTACTATATTCTTCTATTATTTGGTTATTTAAAGGATGAAAAATTAGAAATATTTAATTATTTCACAAGTCTGTAATATTTTTGTAATACTTCTAGATTAGGCTATGTTAAAGTTTGTTGTTGAATTTCCGTTCCAGGACACTCGCTTTCCGCGGGCGGGTTCGGGAGCCTCCTCGGCGTTACCGCCTGCGGGGTCTCCTTCACCACGCTTCTCCCGCCGGAGTCTCGCGTCCTTCCACTTCATTCAACTCTACTAATATCAACACTGTACTTTAACTCAGCTTATTATTAAAAAAAGGAGACCGATTAAGTCCCCTTTAAAAGTCAATCTTCTCTAAGTATAATCCGTTTGCTTCTGCTAGCATCCCTGTTTGGACTCGTTCTTTTGAATGGAGTATTTCAGGAATATTACTTGCATCAATTTTCCCCAAACCTACTTCTATTAAAGTGCCGACGATTTTTCTAACCATATTATATAAAAACCCATTCCCACTGATTCTTATGTCGAGGAATCCTTTATTCTCTGCAAACGAGATCGAATAAATTTCACGGACCATCGACTTCTTCTTAGATTTTGCATTTGAGTAAGCTGTAAAGTCATGCTCACCGATAAAATGCTGGGCAGCATTCTTCATCTTCACTAGGTCTAGCTTTTCCTCTACATGCATACTAAATTTCCTCATGAAAGGATTCGTGTAGGTCTCATTCCAAATCTTATATAAATAGGTTTTACCTTTAGCATTATATCTAGCATGAAACCGTTCTGAGGTAAGACTGACATCTATAATACTTATATCCTGCGGTAGATAGTGATTCAAGTAACTCATCACTTCTGACTCAGTCTTGTTTTCACTTATTTTAAAATTAGCAACTTGTGCGAGGGCATGCACCCCAGCATCTGTTCTACCACTCCCAATGATTTCAATTGGTTTCCCTACCATTTCTGAAATGACATTTTCAATTTTTGCTTGAATGGTTTGATCGCTATCTCCAAGTCGCTGCCATCCTTTATACCGTCCACCATCATATTGAATCGTTAATCTGTAATTATTCATTAATATCTCCTTATCGAAGCTTACTGTTCTATTTTTTCTACTAGTATTCCAAGCTTTTCCTTATTTATATCAGCCATGCCACTCTCTTTTTGAATAAAACCTTATTAAACGCTAAGTTTATTTTAGCATAGATTTCCAAAGATGATTTCTCCAGCAGAAAATGACCCTTTTTTCGAGTTTATAACTGCTCAACCAAGTACAAGAAGATCACAAAAAAATAATCAATCGGAATAACTACCAATGGGTTATAGTCAATTAGTCTAAGAAGCAAAAAAAATGCTTAGTAATCTCACTAAGCATTTTCATCCACTAAATGAAAACGTCCTACCGCCCTTTATATTCATCTTAATTCTAAATAACCCACCTGCTTTTGGGTATTGATCTAAATCCTCTTTGCTGGTTCCAATTCTTGCCGTCGTGATGTATAGTTCATTCAGCTCGTCTCCGCCAAATGAACAAGACGTGACGTTGGCTGAAGGAACTGAAATAAACTCAAGCTGCTTTCCTAGCTCAGGATTCCATCTAGAGATACCATGACCTCCCCAATGAGCAATCCAAAGCATGCCTTCTTCATCAATTGTCATTCCATCGGGTGATCCAATTTCTTTTGGAAACGTAATAACCGGTTTAGGGTCGGTAATCTCACCCGTCTTGATATCATAGCTAAACCGCACCACCTGCTGAGTTGGCGTGTCAATAAAATACATAGATGAAAAATCTGGAGACCAAGCTATACCATTTGAAATACTTACATTTTCTAGTACTCTAGCTACCTCTAAATTAGAATTCATTACATATAATGACCCTTTACCTTTTTCACCATCGATATCCATCGTTCCTGCCCAGAACCTACCTGCAGGATCACACTTCCCATCATTAAACCTATTATTTGGTTGATCACTCTCAGGATCATGTATTTTCATTAATTGATCCGAATCCCAGTCATAGACGTGCAAACCATTTTGGAGAGCCATGATGACCCCTCCGCTCGCCTTAGGTGCAATAGCTCCAACCAATTGATCTGTTAAGACAGCCCTATTTCCTCCTGTTAGTGGATCATACTTATAAAATGTCTTCCCTATAATGTCCACCCAATACAGCTTTTTACTCTTTTCATCCCAGCTAGGGCCTTCCCCTAAAATAGACTGGCTATCTACTACCAATTCTACTGTCATCTTCGTTCCTCCTACAAAGGATTCTTCTTATTTTTCACATACAATCACTTGCCTAGTAAGCTTCCCTTTAGTCAGTTCACACCGATCCTTTATTTTAAAGCCCACCTCTTTTATGATTGGATCAATTGGTTCAACCGTAATAACCACGAGTTTATCAGCAAATCGATAGGCACTTTGAAGCATTTCAAGTTGCTCCTCCCTTGTGATTACTGAACATAGATTATAAGGTAAGTCGATAATCGCAACATCATAGTGGTCTGTAACCTCTCGAATATCTCTTGTCTCCACTTCTCCTACTAACCCAAAATGGGCAATATTCTCCCTAGCCCCTGGTAGCACAAGTCGATTAACATCACTACCAACTATATTGATTCCCATTGATAATGCTTCTACTAAGACCGTCCCAATTCCACAGCAAGGATCGATTGCCTTAACCCCTTCAGGATTTGGTACAGCAATATTCGCAACAGCTCTTGCAACACGAGTATTAAGTGCTGTCGAATAGTCATTTGGCTTCTTTTGATGAAGTAACCATATAGCTTCACTTTTATGATAGTCACCAAAGAACCATCGTCCATCTACCCGTATCACAGCATATAATTTTTCCGGCTGCAATAGATCGGGATCACCGTTTATATGTAAACCAACTTCCCTCTCAATTCTGCGTCTCTCCATTAAATCCTTTTTTTCAGACTCAATCGGATCTACTTCTCTTATATAAATAACCTTAAAGGTTTTATTCGAAATGGATAAACCTTTAACCTGCTCGATTATATCCTGTAATTGATTACCTTCATATATCACATCGATTCGATCCCTTATAAAAGGACTTCTACTGGGATCTATCTTCAAGCCACTCTCTATTATATGTGGCAGTTTTAATGAATCAGCTCCAAAGAAAGAACGCAATTCCAATCCACATAGTTCAGCTTCCTCGGTGCGAAAGGCATATGTATATATATATTTTGTATTATTCATTTTAAAACCTCCACCCTTATTATACCCCAGACATGCAATAAGGCGATTACGACAATGCATAAAAGCTTTTTTCCAAAGAAAAAAGGACCCGGTTAGGGGTCCTTTTTCTACAAATTATAATTTGTTAACGTTAGTAGCTTGAAGTCCACGTTGACCTTGTTCTGTGTCAAATGAAACTTTTTGACCTTCGTCTAAAGATTTAAATCCTTCGCCTTGGATAGCTGAGAAATGTACGAATACATCGTCTCCACCTTCAACTTCGATAAATCCGAAACCTTTTTCTGCGTTAAACCATTTTACTGTACCTTGTTGCATGTTGTTTTCCTCCCGGGGTGGATCTATAGTCCACATTTTGTTACTATAATTGCTCAATTAGTTATCAAAGGCGAAAAGTTTAAATACTTTATTCATCCCTACCACACCGAACAAAAATAATTCTTACTAAGCATAACAGATATGGTTCAGATTAGCAAACTGGGATTTGATGGAGCATAGAAATTCATAAGTAATCTCCCTCGAACATAGATGG
Source organism: Bacillus sp. AK128 (assembly GCF_053903075.1). NCBI lineage: Bacteria > Bacillati > Bacillota > Bacilli > Caryophanales > Bacillaceae > Bacillus > Bacillus sp. AK128. Next base: position 4,282,472 of record NZ_CP096379.1, read on the forward strand.
TTTTTTTCTCCAAAAACATAAGAGTACCAAGGGTTTTATCATTTTTTATAAAGATATATTCACGAATAAATATTTTTAAAATATTTATAAGCTATGGACTTTTTCATGGAAAGGAAGACTCTCACATGGATAACTTGGAGAAATATTTCTATACTTACTACGATCAGATTATCGGTAATCAAGACATCTTTCATTCACCATACGGAAAAAAGAAAATTCTTTATGCAGATTGGACGGCAAGCGGTAGGTTATATCGTCCAATTGAGGATAAGATTTCACAACAATTTGGTCCATATGTAGCCAACACACATACAGAATCAAATATTACAGGCAAGCTCATGACCATATTTTATCATGAAGCAAGGCAGTTAATAAAAAGACACCTCAACGCTGATGATTCACATATCCTGTTATTTGAAGGAACCGGAATGACTGGTGCTCTCTGTAAGCTACAAAGGATTCTTGGCCTCTCCCTCCATGAATCATACAAAAAACAGTTTTCATTATCTGAAGAGGATCGCCCTGTTGTGTTTATTACCCATATGGAACATCATTCTAATCAAACGACCTGGGAGGAAACCATTGCTGATATCGTAATAGTTCCCCCTAATGAAGACGGGGATGTTTGTCCCCATTCATTAGAACGCTGTCTTGAGAAACACAAAAACAGAAAGCGAAAAATAGGTGCATTTACTGCTTGCTCTAATGTAACAGGTATTCAGCCTGATTACCATCAACTAGCAGCTATAATGCATAAACACGGTGGAGTATGCTTTTTGGATTTTGCGGCTTCAGCTCCTTATATAAAGATAGACCTTCAACCCGATGACCCGAAACAAAAACCGGATGCAATTTATTTTTCTCCACATAAGTTTCTAGGTGGCCCTAGCTCGACCGGTGTAGTTGTTTTCTCTAAGGATTTGTACGAGAATATGATTCCAGATCAACCAGGTGGAGGAACAGTCAACTGGACAAATCCATGGGGTGGAAAATCATATATTGAAAATATAGAAGGCAGAGAGGATGGAGGAACCCCCGGCTTTTTGCAGGCAATACGAATTGCTCTTTCCATCAAATTAAAGGAAATGATGGGAATCGAAAATATTTTAGCAAGGGATAAAGAACTACTTAGTCTTTTATTTGAACGATTAGAGGAGATTAAGAGGATTAAGATTTTAGAAGGACATAAAAAAGAAAGACTTCCGATTGTGTCCTTTTATGTAGAGGGTATCCATTTTAATCTCATGGTTAAGTTATTAAATGATGTACATGGGATTCAAGTAAGAGGAGGCTGTGCATGTGCAGGCACATATGGTCATCATTTATTAAACATTAGTAAGGAACACTCGAAACTAATTACAGATGAAGTGGATCACGGTAATTTTTATAATAAACCTGGCTGGGTGAGAGTATCTCTGCATCCTACAATGAAAACACATGAAGTTCATGAAATTGCCAACGGAATTCATGATGTTATTACTAATATTGAGCGTTATCAAAAAGACTATTACTATGATGCAAGCTCCAATGAATTTAAACATAGAAAATATGAAACTTTTATCATGGCTGGAGGATGGTTCGACCTTTAACAGTCCTACACATACTAAGTAGGTCATTATCCCAAAAATACCCAATAAAAAAAATCGAAAACAAGTAGTGTTTTCGATTTTTTAACTTATATAGAGAGCTTGGTTACGTTAGTAATGACCTTTTTGTCCTTGCCTGTCATCTTTTTAGGCTTTTTAGGTGTCACTACACTGTACTCTTTCTGTAGCTCAACCAAATTTATTTGAAGATAGAACGCCTTCGATTCTTTGTCGCCAGCAAGGTAGCCTTTTAATATTTTAAGCTTATTCTTTGAGTTTTGGATTTTACTATTGTAATCCCACTCAATTTTATTCTTGTAGGTTGAGTCCATTTTTTCTTTTAATGCTAAAGCTTCTGATACAGCTTCTTCAAGTGTGTTAAAAAAGGAGTTCGGTCTTTTTAATGATTTCTCCTTCACTCCGTCACCTGCTTTAGCCTGATATACCATACTTGTCATAATTGGTCTCCCTTCCTTATCGGTCTCGCCTTCTGCTTAATGAGAATGAGCGCCAGAAGACCCAGGGTATATCCCCTTCTTACTAGTATATCCTATAATTCCAATTCCTACTAATTTTTTCTTAGAAATACTTTTTCTCAAGCTGTTTTCACAAGCATTTTTGTCTATTTAAACAAAGGCTGTTGTTGATTTTTTCTGAATGAATTTATCTTCTGCTCCTAATAACTCTTGGTCTTTGACAAATTTTACACTGTCGAAAAAAGCCCTTTATTTACATAAAGGGCTTTTCACAATTAAATGTCTAATAGGTATTCAATCTCATAATCAGCTGTTTTTTCCTCTAACCAGACTGTGTATTCTTCTTCAACTTTCGATTCAAATATAGCTGTTCTAATCTCTTCTTTTACTTCTTCATAGTTTGCTTCCGCAGCAGCTATTCGATCAACCAGATTAATCACATGATATCCATACTCCGTTTGTACCGGCTCACTTATTTCGCCAACTTCCATAGCAAAAGCAACATCTTCAAATTCCTGTACCATCTGTCCTGTACTGAAGTACCCGAGATCTCCTCCTGCTTCCACGGTTGCTTCATCAGTCGAATACTCCGTTACTAACGATGCAAAATCCTCTCCTGCTTCAATCTTTGCCACTACTTCTTGTGCAGTCGCTTCGTCTTCCACTAAAATATGACTCGCCTGTACTTGTTCTTGTTGTGCAAAGCTATCCTTATTTTCTTCAAAATACGTTTCCATTTCTTCATCCGTCACGGAAATACGTTCTTCTAGCAACTTATTTACAGCAATTGAGGTTTCAATATTATTTAATACTGTAGAAAGTGCCACCCCATTTAAGTCAAGAACCTCTTGAAAGGCCTCTTCCCCACCATAATACTCCTTAAATTCTAAAAGCTCTGTATCTATTTCTTCCTTGCTAATCTCAACTTCTTCTTTTTCAATTTCCATTTCGATGATTTTTTCTGTAATGAGTTGGTCTACAGCATCTGCTCCATATTGAGAAACAAGGAACTCATGTAACTCAGATTCACTAATTTTCATTCCATCAATAGTAGCTACATACGTTTCTTTATTAATTAAAACAAATGAAATGATTAAAACAGCGATCCCCACAGAACCTATTAAACAATATAAAACCTTCTTATTTAGATTTTTCATTTCATGCTCCTTTTGTTATGTATTATTTGTTGATTACTATTAGCGTGACAGTAATGGCTTGTAATAGATCTTCACGAAAGAAACCAATTTAAAAGACCATTAGATTTGGTCTTCTCGATATTCCATTAACCTATCTCCCCTTTATAAAAGGAGGCCATGCCACTCTTCTGATCATTCACATTATCTTTTATGAACCTTAACAAAACCTTAAAAAAGAATTAGATTTTCATGAGAAATTAGGGAGGATACACTTATTTATTGGATTCTAGCAATTACAGAATAGGGAGTTTTTTGAGTTTTTTGAGTTGTTATGATTGGAAGACTTATTACGGGGAGTAAAAGCGACCAAATAGAATAAAGCCACCACATTAACTGCAGTGACTAGATTTCTCTTAGTTTTTATATAAAGGTAAATTAATTAAATCTACTGTTATATCTAAAACTGATGCTCGGACCATACTCAATTTTTCTAGCTCCGCAAGTTGATGAGGATGTCTGCATATAGTCTTCCTGGTATTGGATACTCACCTGCAAAGTCGAATTTCTCATAAGTAACCTTGACTTGCTTTTTCTCCTTCCGACAAACGTCATAGTAAAGGTTGAAAGCAACACGAAGTAACCAACTGAACGCTCTATTCTTTATCCACATTCTCTATAAATAGAAAAAGACGAGGTTCTTCACCTCGTCGTTAGTTGCTTTTGAAAAAAGACCGGTCCACTTTCAATATCCTTAAGCCAAATCTTCGGCTTTGCATTTAATCCGTATTTGATCCACACATCTCCTAAACCTTGACTATGACTTCTATACCATGTGATATACGAATCAACTACAAGGGGATCTCTATCCATTTCATCTGTGTTTGGAAATGTTAGTTGAGTTTGGTCTCCGGATTTTAAGTTAATCAAATGTAGACTTGTATGCATAGTTGGTACAGGACCTTCATCCCAGTTTTTTTTCTCCTCTGCCCTTGCCACAATCATCTCATCCCTAGAGAACCATTCTAGATCTAGATCAACAAATCCCTTCGGTGTATACTCCTTTTGCTGTTTAGATATAGGGATATCTGCAATTTTGGTTTTCTTATCCTCGACATAAAACCTTCCTTCGCCAGATATGTATGCTAATTTATTTTCAAATGAAGACCATTTAAACCAATCTTCATTAATAAGCATTTTTCCAATTGGTTGAAAATGAGTTCCTTCTTTTGATAGGACACAAAGCGTATTGCTGTCAGTTGACCATGATGCTGTTGGAATTGCCAAAAAGCTCACCCAGTTTTGATTCGAACTCCACTTAAAAAAAGCAGCATCAATCGCAAATAGATCCGTCTCATTCGTTTGAATGGTATAAAAGGGCTTTACTTTACTTCCATCAAGGTTTGCGTCAGCAGGTACCTTATAGAGATGAACCGGCCCCCAGCCGGTAGGCCTGATACTTGCTTGGGTTGAAACAATAAATTCTTTGCCATTTGGAAACCAAGTAAAATCTCCCGTTCCTAATGATACGTTTTGAAATCCTTCCGGACGACCATTTTTCGTTTTAGTTACATTTAGTACACCACCTGCATTATAAGCAATTTGATTTGCAACAGGTGACCATTCAAAATTTCTAGTTTCAATGGTTTCATATGGCTGATAGCTTTCTTTGTTTATAGTGTCGTATACATGTAAGTACGTCGTTTCAAAATTTTCATCACCATCTAAATAAGCAATAAAACGCCCATCATGTGACCACTTGGGTCGAAAAATATGTCTACCTTCAGTTAATTGGGTTTCCTGATTTCCTTCTACCATCCATAATTGACCATTTCGTATAAAGGCTGCCTTAAGTGGTACTTCAGCTGAAACAATCGAAGTATTCATACACAAGCTCATTAAAAAAACTAAACAGAAACAAAATCTCATCAGAACACCTCCTGTTAATAGGTTGTCCGGATTTTGAGCTATCATTTAATCTTTTTGAATTGGGATAGGTTACAACGGGAACCTGTAAGATTGAATACTTCTCCATTACAATTTATATTAAAATAGCCTGAAATAGGCTTTCGTTTGAAATCATTGTTATTACATAAATAACGCAATTTCCTAAATACTATGTAGAGACCGACTATAAGAGCTAATCTATAAGCTGAAAGGAGAAATTAAAAATAGGACAAGATCAGCAAATACTAAAAGCGATAAATTCTGTTCGTCAACTTAATCTGATGATCCACGAGAATCAACCCCAAACTAGTGAAGATAAGATCAACGAAAATAAAAATATCCTTACCCGAAATTTAATATCTCCGGATGATTTACTCGCATGGGAAAGAACTCGTCTTGCCATGGAACGCACCATATTAGCCAATAAACGAACGCTATTGGCTTTTATCCGAACCTCTGTCACATTCTTCGCAGGAGCAGCTGCTCTAATTGAGTTTTTTGGCGAGAATAAAAAGTTAGAATTCACAGCCTATATCTCATTATCAATAGGACTTATTATTTTATTTATTGGTGTACATAATTACTTCCGTTCTAAAAAAGCAATGAAATCGATGGAATATATAAAGTAATAGAGAAACCTCCTTTATATTATCAAAATGGTTTTTACTTTTAATTACTTGGGCTCTGGGCATTCATAAAAGGCGTTGAACGACCGAATGAAGGGAAAACAACTGGAAAAGGGCGTTCATAAAGGCGATGAACGACCGAATGTAGTGAAAACAGCTGGTAAAGGGAGTTCATAAAGGCGATGAACGACCAAGTAAGGTGAAACCAGTGGAAATAGGGCGTTCATTAAGGCGATGAACGACCGAATGTAGTGAAAACAGCTGGTAAAGGGAGTTCATTAAGGCGATGAACGACCGAATGAGGTGAAAACTGCTGGTAAAGGGCGTTCATTAAGGCGATGAACGACCGAGTGAGGTGAAAACTGCTGGTAAAGGGCGTTCATTAAGGCGATGAACGACCGAATGAAGTGAAAACAACTGGATAAGGTCGTTCATAAGGTTGATGAACGACCGAGTGAAGTGAAAACAACTGGATAAGGTCGTTCATAAGGTAAAATGTATCGAAATACAATCATTTAAAAAAGACCTAGAGGATCTTACCCTCTAGGTCTAGCTTAATTAATTATGTTCTTTCACTAAATAAACCCCGGACTTAGTTATATCTGCTACAACCTTCCCTTTCTGAACCTTTGATACAACAGGGACAGTCTCTTCTGTTGGTGAAACATACAATACACTAAATCGGTCCTTTTTACCTTTTACTTTTAACTCAAGCTTAACGGGAGAGTTATACTCCTCTAACAAAATTTCTGTATCATCTTTTGTGATCGCAGATAGTTTAAAGGAGTAGTTGTAATCAGCCTGTTTGCCCTTCTTCTGGTTTGGTACCATCTCTTCAAAAGCAGTAACTGCAAGATACGATTCTTCTTCCTCTCCATTAGGAATTAGTTCCGTTAACTCTGCAATTACCTCAGGAGAGATTGAAGCAGTTACACCTTGACTAGTAACATTGATCGAATTTTCCCCATTTAATGTTGATGAATTTGCATGAACTAATACTTGTTTATTGTCTCCTTCAAGCTCAAGTTGAAGCGATCCACTTTCCACAATTGGTTCTGACACATATTGACGCTCATCTTGTGGTATAGGGTTCGCTGGATAATTAAAAAATCTAACATTATCAACATACATTCTACCGGCAAAATCACTTTGTGCATCTGCAACAACTAATGTTATATCACGAAGGACCGTGTCAGGAGTCACAACTTTATTATCTCTGATTTGGTCAAGGTCAAACATAACTTCAAAATGATATAATCCATCAGCTGTTTTAGGTAAACTTTCAAAAGAATCCAATGCAATATCATATGTTTCCACTGCTTGTGCCCAATAACCTAGACTTGGAGGAGCCAATGCCAGATTAATAGATAGTGCTCCTTCACTTGCACGATCAGGTTCAAGGTAGAAATCAAAGGCTAAGTATTTTTGATCACCACGGGTCGCATTGATTCCACTTAGCATTAAACGTGGTGCAGAAACCCAGCCGTCTTCAGGCTTTGCCTCTGGATAAGCCGTTTCCCAAGATATTGCCTTAGATCCATTTGCTTCTAAAATCTTTAATTCTGATTTAACTCCAGATTCACCACCCCAAATCCAACCTTGACGAGTAAGGTCCTCAAAATCAGAAGGGAGTGTTGCGGTACCAATTGGGTCGTGAACGACTGGTTGTTCTACAATTGCTCTCGTGCCCGAGAACGTGATATTATCTAAAGTTACTGTATTAGCGTTTGTTGTCCCTACAAATAATACAAGATTACTCAGTATATTAGATTCAGGATGCTCCGCTATTAATTTCAGTGAAGGTGATTCTGCATGTGTAATCGTTAGGACTGCTTTATACGTTTCATCGGATTGTTCAACGAAGTCTTCTGGATTGACAACAACATTAACTGGATCTCCCCACCAAACATTAGCTCCTGCGCTTTGTGGGATCGCAGCAATAGCCACTGTATCTAATGCATCTACAATTACATCAATTTTAATTTCTTTAGCTCCTAGAATATCAGTACCCGGATTTCTCCCATCTGAGGAAATACGAAGATTATTCCATATATCCCCTGATGAAACACCATCACTTGTATCCAATCCTGAAATTCTTAACCGATTCCCATCATTACTTAAAACAACATTTTCTACGGGATTATCTCCATTTAGCCCAAACCCCTGAGTCGTCCCATCATCAAAATCCCAAACGATCTCAGTATAGTCTTCACGCGGTGTACGATCAATGGGTTCATATGCAATTCCTTTAATACGAGCTCTCACATATTCACCAGATACACTAAGTTCCTTTGGAGCCCAAACTTGATCTTCACCCGGGTCAAGATTGGTTGCTTCTGACTTGTTTAATACGTAAGGAATAAACGCAGCAGAAGTCTCATTTTTATTCGTTAATGACCAGTTTACCCAGCTAATATTATTAGCGTTTAAGAAGTCTAGCCATACATCTGCCTCAGCTAGGTAGGGGCCGTGATTTCCATTTGCCTCACTCGTACCCCATTCAGAAGCAAACACGGAAACACCGTTTTCTAGTGCATAAATTGCATTACTCATAACATTATTTCGATCCGAACTATCTGTTGCAGGAGCGTGTGTTCCAGAATAAAAGTGAACGGTATAAATGGTATTATCATCATCAATCGGATTATCTGCAGCCAGGTCAGGTCGCTGACTCCAGTTTGGACTTCCGACAATCACAAGGTTTTCATTTCCTGTTTCACGTAGCATTTGAATGATAGGCTCAGCATAAGACTTTACTGCCTGCCAACCTTCCTCATCATTAGTTACCCCAGGTGCATTCGAGCTTGGTTCATTTGCTACCTCATAAATAATATTTGGATCATTTGGATATAGTGATGAAATCTCTTTAAAGAAATCCATTGCTCCACTATATACCTCAGCATTTGGGTCACCAGGAGCATGAACATGCCAATCGACGATCACATACATATCGTTGGCTTTAGCTAATTCAATTCCATCAATGACTCTTTGTTTTATTGTTTCGGGGTTTGAAGCATAACCATTTTCTCCGACATACATAGCAAGACGTACAACATTTGAGTCCCAATCATTCGCTAACGCTTTAAAAGCATTGTCATTTATAATTTCTGGGAACCACTGTAGTCCGTGTGTACTCATTCCCCGCAGTTGGATGGGTTCACCATTTTGATCTCCCAAAGTTTTTAGTCCATCTACATCAATAATTTTAAGGGCACCTGCCTCACTTGGCTTTTTTCCTGGTTGCTGTAGTAAATACTGATAATCAGATTCAACTGCTCCTGCCATTGCTGGTAGAAGTGATGCTAATAGTCCTACTATGATCATTAAAGATAATGTTCGTTTAATAGATTTCCTTCTCACATATATTCCTCCTTAATGTTTATTGGACAAAGTACAAATTTAATATGTAAATCTTTCTAAGATAGAAACCGCTTTCGAAATTAAGAAATCGGTTTCTTAATACGGAAAAATAAAAGACCAGCTAAATTAAACTTTTCACCGCCCCCTTCTTAATAAAGCGCTTTCATAATTACCTCGTTCTCATTATAGTTCTTTTAATTTATTAATTCTAGATAAAAATAATAAATAATATGACTTTTTAGAAAAATAAGTCAATAGTCGTATGTCATGCTCCTTCTTTTGAACTAAAAAAAGGTGGCGAGAATCAAACTCTCGCCACCACTGTTTTATATATTCTTTTTCAATACCAACCTTGCAACAGCTTCAACATGAACAGTATGTGGGAACAAGTCAACAGGCTGAACAACTTCTAGGATATATCCGAACTGTTCAAGCTCTTTAATATCCGTTGCAAAAGTATCAGGATTACAGGAAACATATACAATTCTCTCTGGCTGCGCACGGCCAATTCTTCTCATTACTTTTCCGCCCGCTCCTGATCGAGGTGGATCAAGTAATAATAATTCTGGTTTCCCGAAGCTCTCTAGAATTTCGTCAATTCCAGTTCGAGCATCCTTTGCCAAAAAGGTGGTATTATCAATTCCGTTATCTAATGCATTTCGTTTTGCTGACTCAATGGAACTCTCGACAATTTCGATTCCTGCCAGCTTGCCTACTTTACTAGCAAAAGGTAGAGAGAACGTACCGACACCACAGAATAAATCAATCATCTTTTCTGACTTTGTAGGTTGTCCCATTTCAATCGCTAAGTCTACTAGTTTTTGTGCCTGGGTCGGATTTGTTTGGAAAAAGGTATCAAACCATAGACGGAAACGATAACCATCCATTTCATCGTATATAAAATCTCGACCAGCTAATACGTGAGTCTTTTCAGATTGAGTTCGGTCAGCCCAGTTCGTATTCTCTAGCCATAGTAAGCTTTTCACTTGTGGGATTTTCTGGCTGATTCGTTCTACTAGGTTTTCTGCTGCCTCTTGAAGATGTGCAGTAGGTCCTTCGGTTGCAAAAAGGGCCAACATGATTTCACCAGTTGCAAAGGATTGTCTAACCATCAAATGACGTAATAACCCTTCATGGAGGTCCTTGTCATACCCTTTTAATTCATATTCAGTTGCCCAGCTTGCGACTTCCATTGCTGCTTCTACCATTTCTTTTCCTGCAATTAAACAGGTTTCAAGTGAAATGATCTTACGGAAATTACCTTGTTCATGCAGGCCCAGCTCTCCCGCCGGTGAAAAGGTAAACTCCATTTTGTTACGGTAATGCCATGGATCATCCATACCGATTGTATCTAATACTAGATTTGGATCAAATCCTTCTGCTTCAATTGCATGTTTGACATGATCCGTTTTTTGTTTTAATTGACCAGTGTATTGCCAATGCTGCCAAACACATCCCCCACACTTTTCAAAATGAGGACAGGGCGAATCCATTCTCTCTGGATGCAGTTCTACTATTTCTTCGGCTGCTGTCTTTCTCAATTTACGCCAGTGGTGTTCAACCGTTACCTTTACCTTTTCTCCTGGAAGAGTTTGCGGAATAATCAGCTTGAGCTTTTTAGGATTCCCTAGCTCATTATCTCTCCAAACTTCCGCATACCCTGAACCCTTTTGATCTAAATGGCGTACTTGTGCCACCATTGTTTCTCCTTTTGTTCCAGTCATTATCGTCTCTCCTTACATCTTTCACTTATCTCGTATATTAATTATAGATAAAGTTTCATTTTAAAGCATACCTACCTAGTATAAAGGACATAGAAACAATTTGGAATTATTTCAAAGCTTGTAGATATTACCTTAATGAATACAGGAACTTGTTCTTTATCACCCAGCAGTTATATGTCTCTATTCTAAATCTAAAATTCTAAACCTAAAAAAGCCTAAACCCCAATAGATTTAGACTTTTTTTATTAATATAATCAAGTACCACAATAGGTTCGATAAGGACGATCCGTTTGTTCTGGAAGTTCACAATAATCAGCCTGTGCTGGAGAATGTTCGAATGGTGTTGATAGAACCTCTACTAATTGCTCCATCACAGAGTAATCTCCTATTAAGGCTGCTTCTAATGCCTCTTCCACTCGGTGATTACGTGGTATTACTCCTGGATTACTCTTTTTCATTAATTCAACAGAGGATTCCTTTGACTCTTGTTGCCTGCTGAGTCTAGACATCCACTTTTCCTGCCACTCCTTAAATTCTGGTGTTCTAAATAAGTCTATATCTTCCATGGTGTCGAAGGTAAGAGCATTGAAGGTATTTGTAAAATCTGCCTGATGTTTATGCATCAAACCGAGTAGCTCTTCAATCAAGGCTTCATCTTGACTCTCTTCGTTAAAAATACCAAGCTTTGCTCTCATTCCTTCTAGCCAATAGCCTTTAAAAATCGTTGGGAATTCAGTTACAGCGTCCTGTGCTATTTTTACAGCCTCATCGATATCGTCATGTAAAAGAGCTAATAGGCTTTCGGCAAACCGAGCAAGATTCCATCCGGCAAGCTGTGGCTGGTTTCCATAGGAATAGCGACCGTTTCGATCAATAGAACTAAAAACTGTTTCCGGGTCGTACTGATTCATAAATGCACACGGACCATAATCAATCGTTTCCCCACTAATAGTCATATTATCAGTATTCATAACTCCGTGGATAAAACCAACAAGCTGCCATTGAGCAATAAGCTTTGCCTGTCTGTTCATTACTGCTTTAAGCAGAGAAAGATATCGCTCCTCATGATTTTCAATCTCTGGATAATGACGTTTTATGGCATAGTCTGCAAGAGTCTTAAGCTCTTCATCTGTTCCCCATTTCGCCGCGTATTGAAAAGTACCCACTCGTAAATGACTTGCTGCCACACGCGTCAGAATCGCACCTGGTAATTCTGTTTCTCGCATTACCGGTTCACCTGTTGTAACTACCGCTAAACTTCGAGTAGTTGGAATACCAAGGGCATTCATTGCTTCACTAATTATGTATTCCCTTAGCATTGGACCAAGTGTAGCTCGACCGTCACCACCACGTGAGTATGGAGTTCTCCCTGATCCTTTCAATTGAATATCAAATCGTTCATCATTTTGACTAATTTGCTCTCCGAGTAAGATTGCCCTTCCGTCTCCTAACATATTAAAGTGACCAAACTGATGTCCTGCATACGCTTCAGCAAGAGGTGCGGAACCTTCAGGAATTTTGTTACCTGCAAACACCTCCACACTTTCTTTCTCTGACAGTTGACTCGAGTCAAATCCAAGTGCTCTTGCTAACGGTTCGTTTAACACAATAAGTTCCGGTGAACTTACAGGAGTTGGCTTCTGACTGGTATAAAACGTCTTTGGCAACCTGGCATAACTATTATCTAAGTGCCAGCCCGCTTCTATTCCTGCTTTTTCCTCTGTCATTTCATATCACCTTTTATATTTTGATTTTATGTACCCAGTTTCCACACGATCGCTTGATTATTTTCTTCTTCTTGCCTGTTATTATACTCTGTCACATACTGATAGGTCATTCATTTACTATGAGCCAACAGGTTTTACACCATCAGCGTTATCAATTGCTTAATACATTATACGAATTTTAGAAATAGAGTATTAATTTAGACAATTTTACCATAAATATGCTAATATTATATTTCAAAGCCCTGGCAAATTGGGTGGCCTTTCTTATATGGAAAAAAATGCGTGGTTATATAAAGAATATCTGAATAGTAAGTTAACCAGTAAAGCCTACCCGGCCGAAAGCTAATTAGAAGGTGAGGAATTAATTATGAAAAGTGAAGAATTACGCGGACTTCAAGCCCCTTTAAAGGAAAAATATCGTGAGGATCCGAATCAAGCTATGATTACATTACAAGCTGAAGGTACAATTGGTGAAGGAGTAAGCTGCAGTGTTAAAACTGGAAAAGCATTAGTTGAAGCTGGTCTTCACCCAGCTACTGGTGGAACAGGAATGGCAGCATGCTCTGGTGATATGCTTCTTGAAGCACTAGTTGCTTGTGCGGGAGTTACTCTTAAAGCTGTCGCAACCTCTCTTGAAATTGAGTTGCGTGGTGGAACTATTACAGCTGAAGGAGATTTAGATTTCCGCGGAACTTTAGGTGTATCCAAAGAAGCTCCAGTCGGCTTTTCAGATATTAGATTAAAATTTGATCTTGATACAGATGCCTCTGAGGAACAATTAGCAACACTTCTTAAATTAACTGATCGTTATTGTGTTGTAAAACAGACGATTTCAAATGCAACAAAAGTTGATGTTTTACATAGTGTTGCAAAGTAAAGATTGTCGTTGAATAAATAAGGGTGAGGAGAACTTCTCTAGTTGTAAAGTTCTCCTCACCCTTTTTGTTTTTATACCTTACCAATTCTCCCGAATACCCTCAATCCCATCTACTACGTGATCTACGACCTTTAAAATCACTGCATCGATCTTCTCTTTCCATCCAGGAGCTTCTTCTTTTATTTTTTCTCCCACTTTTTTTACTGACTCTTTTACCTCTTCATATTTATCTTCCTTCTTTGAATGTCCCGCTAATCTTGCATTAACACTGACTACATCAAATTCTTGATACTCAACATGCTGGGTAGCCTGTTCCATCATAGCTCGAAAAATGGGTACAACATTCTCCGCCGTACTGTTTGGTAGGTAGTGCTCTCGATCTGTTTTGTCATAACCAAGCCAAACTACCCCTACCAGATTAGGCGTATAACCAGCAAACCATTGATCTTTCGTCCCCTTAATATCACTATACGGGAGCTGCGTGGAACCAGTTTTTCCTGCTAGTTCTACTCCCTTTAGCTGAGTTCCTTTCCCTGTTCCTGTTTCCACTACATTTAACAACATAGAGGTGATTTCGTTGGCTGTTACCTCAGAGGTCACTCTACCATTAACAGGGTCATGCTCTGCTATAACATTTCCGGTCGGTCCCACAATTTTAACAATGAGATGACTATCCTTTTTTATTCCTTTGTTAGGAAAAACAGAGTATGCCTCTGCTAATTGAAGTGGAGATACGCCTTTATGCATGCCCCCAAGTGCAATTCCTAAATATTCATCTTCCTTTTCAAGTGGGATTCCAAACTTCTTTAAAGAAGCTATCCCTTTTTGTAAGCCAATTTGATCTAATAGCCACACGGCCGGGACATTTTGCGAACGCTCTAATGCTTGATACATAGGCATTTCACCCGTAAATTCTCTAGATGCATTCTGAGGCTGATAGTCTCCAAAAGTAAGAGGTTCATCCACTAACATAGAGGTTGTCAAATAGCCTTCCTCAATCGCTGGGCTGTATACGGCCATTGGCTTAAGCGTTGATCCCGGCTGAGCCTTCATATGGGTTGCACGGTTAAAACCTCTAAACACATACTCTCCTCTACCTCCAACAAGTCCACGTACACCACCAGATTCGGGATCAAGAATGACCGCACCACTTTGAACCAGTGTCCCCTTTTTTCCTTTTGGAAAGAGCGAGTCCTTCGCATAAACTTTTTCAAGATCAGCCTGTATCAATTGATCCATCTCCGTATATATTCGGTACCCTCTAGTTAAAATCTCCTCTTGAGTAAGTCCATATCGAGTTATCGCTTCATCAATTACAGCATCACTATAATAAGGATATTGCCGTTTAATTGCACTTCCTCCACCATCTACTAATGCGATTGACTCTTTAATAGCCAGGTCATATTCATCCTTCGTAATATACCCCTGCTCCTCCATCTTTTTTAATACAACATTTCTTCTTTCCATAGCCCGATCATAATGTTGATATGGATTTCTAGCGGAAGGTGCCTGTAATAATCCAGCGAGCATGGCAGCTTCACTAATCGTTACCTCAGTAATTGGTTTGTTAAAGTACTTTTTAGATGCTTGATTTATCCCCCAAGCACCACTTCCAAAGTACACTTGGTTAACATACATCTCTAAGATTTCTTCTTTTTTATAATTCTTCTCTATTTCTACAGCTAGAAAGAGCTCTTCTATTTTACGTCGATAGGTTTTCTGAGGCGATAGTAGTGCATTTTTCGTTAGCTGTTGAGTGATCGTACTCCCTCCGCCTGTAATCCTTCCAGATACTAAGTTATTAAAAAAGGCTCTAGTCATGCCTCTTATATCAAAACCATTATGCTCATAAAAACGTTGATCTTCTATGGAAATAACAGCTTGCTCAACATGTTTAGGTATATCCTGATAGTCTACACCCTCCGTACGACTTGTTATTATCGTACTTGCTACCTCTTCATCTTTATCATATATAATCGTCGACTGATTAAGTCCATCTTTTAGGCTCTGCACGTTTGCTGTTGCAGCAACAAAGGTGAAATAGGCCATCGTAAATAGTATGAATAAAAGAAAGAGTAATAGAAGAATTTTGGTAACTTTCTTTTCTCTCCAAAATCGCCTTACATATTGTAAGAATATATAACTATGTTTTTTAACTTTTTCCATGACATCCTCACTTCTTTAACAGAAAAATCTATGTATCTATTATATCACCTGCCTGTTAGGTAAAGACCAAATGTTTCCTCGTTCACTCTTTACTAATAAATTGGCTTAATTCAATAAGTTAATACTCATTAATTGAAACAATCCACCTTTCAATTAAGGTGGATTGTCTGCTATATATGGAAATCTGTTTATTAGTACAATTAAAATTCATACCACTATTTTATAATAAACACCGGGCATTTTGCCGTTTGGACAACATTATGGCTTACACTTCCTAAGAATAACTCTCTCACTTTACCTAATCCTCGGCTACCAATCACAATGAGATCAACATTCTTTTCTTCGGCATATTTAGTAATTTCAATAGCAGGGTCTCCTTCAAGAAGCTCGACTCCCGTTTTGTTAGGGATGGTTTGTAACATTTTCTTTACTTCTATAATTTTTTCATTTGCTTCAGCTACTACAGCTTTTTTTAATTCATTAAAGGAGTATGTTTCATAAGCTCGTAAAAATTGAATGACTGTTACGATTACAAGTTCTGAATTTTCATTTTGTAATACCAGCATCTTTGCATATTCTAATGCCTTTTCACTTAAATCAGATCCATCATAAGCAACCAAAATCCTGGAAGATTTCATCATGTTACACATCCTCTTCTCCATCAATCTGTGAAGGAAACCCTCACCTATTTTATAATAAACACAGGACATTTGGCCATTTGAACAACATTATGGCTTACACTTCCTAGGAAGAATTCTCTAACTTTACCTAATCCCCTGCTTCCCATTACAATCACATCAATACTCTTTTCCTCAGCATACTTGATAAGCTGATCAGCCGGATTCCCTTCAAGGAGTTTTACTTCGGTGTGATTAGGGATAGTCTTCAATAGCTCCTGTACTTCCTCTAATCTAGACTTTGCTACTGCCTCAGCGTTTTTTCGAATTTCCATATAAGAATAAGCTTCATAGGCACCTAAAAATGCACCAACAGTCATCACCGTGACGACCTCTAACTCTGCTTGTTTATCCTGTAAGACTAGCATTTTAGCATATTCTAAAGCTTTTTTACTTAACTCTGACCCATCATAGGCAACTAAAATCTTAGAAGGTTTGTTCATCATTAACACACATCCTCTTCTGATTTTCACTTTTTTAAAGGAAAATATTTCATCCTTCACTTATTATGATAATAGAGGTGGGTTGACTTTGAATGTGATGATTATCACTTATCCAATAACATTTACTCGACAGGTGAAAGGCTGATTTGTCGAATACAAGAATCTTCTCGTAATCTGTTGGGATTTCATTCTCTCCTTAACAATGGTAAAGTTAAGTGAAAGACATAATAAACAAGCAGGTGAATAATATGATTGAAGTAAGGACCTCTCCATTAAGTAAAGGTGAATTCAACAGAGGAGTATTTGCGACTCAGGATATTAAAAAAGGAGAGCTTTTCCACGAAGCTCCTGTTGTCCCCTACCCTAACGATCAGCATAAATATATCGAGAAGACCGTTCTTGATGACTACGTATATGAGTATGGCATTAACCATAGTGCCATTGTTCTAGGTTATGGCATGCTGTTCAATCACTCATATAAGCCAAATGCAACCTATGATATTAGTTTTGAAAAACACACGTTTGATTATTTCGCTCTAAGGGATATAAAAGCGGGAGAAGAAATTCTCATAAATTATAATGGTGATATCGATGACGATACTCCTCTGTGGTTTAATAAATAAATCTTTTTCTCAAATAAGTAAAGACGGGATTTTATCTATAAAATCCCGTCTTTCTTTTCTTTTATATGTATCTAGGAAGTTCTCCTACAAAAAAGCCCGGTCAACCCGTAATGGGTGGACCAGGCTTTAAATTCTTGACTAACTCTTAACCTTTATAGTTGAACTTAAATCTCGTAGAAATGTTTGACAAGCTTCAAGCTTCAATGGAGGACTAATTAGATAGCCCTGAATTTCATCACAATCAATGTTTGTAAGAAAGGACCTTTGACTTTCCGTTTCCACACCTTCGGCTATAACCTTGAAATGTAATCCTTTTGCCATCATAACAATTAGCTTAACAATCGCGTCATTTTTTTCACTTGAATTTAATAAAGAAATAAATGAACGATCGATCTTCAGACGGTCTATTGGAAGTTTACTCAAATATTGTAAAGAAGAATAGCCTGTTCCAAAATCATCCATTGCAATATAAAATCCCATTTTCTTCAATTGCGACAATTTAAAGATGGTATCATCAATAAAATCTAATGCTACACTTTCAGTAATCTCTAATTCAATGTTATTTGGATTGGCTTTTGTTTCTTTGATGATTTTAGCTACTGTGTCAATAAAGTTGCTTTGCTGAAACTGAATGGAAGAAATATTCACTGCTATCCTAATCGAGCTAAGTCCCAGCTTCTCCCATTTAACAGATTGGTGGCAAGCCTCCCTCAATACCCATTCACCAATAGGGAGAATCAGCCCTGTTTCCTCTGCAATTGGTATAAAATCAGACGGAGGAATCATACCTTGAGTCGGTGACTGCCATCGAAGTAATGCTTCGACACCAGACAACTGCCCACTTTCCAATAAAATCTGAGGCTGGTAAAACAACTCAAACTCATCTCTTTCAAGACCTTTTCTTAATGAGTTTTCTAAGGCTAGCTTGGATTGGTTATCCATCGTTTCGTCATAAATTCTAAAATGATTTTTTCCGTTTTCCTTTACTTTATACATAGCCATATCAGCTTTCATAAGGAGTGCTTCAAAATCTTTACCATGATCTGGATAAATAGAGATTCCAATACTAGGAGTGACGTGAAGGTCAATCCCAGAAATGTCATAAGCCTCACGTAAAACTTGTAATATTTTTTCAGCTCTTCTTTCAATTTTAGATTTATTTACATTTTCTAGTAATATGGCATATTCATCGCCACCGATACGACATACTAGTTCATTGGGTTCCATTGAAAGGCTCAACCTATTCCCGACTTCCTTTAATAAAAGATCTCCATATGAGTGGCCAAGACTATCATTTATTTGTTTAAATCTATCAAGATCCAATAATAAAAAGGCAATTTTTCTTTCCCTTTTGGAATTACTAGTTTGGATAGCACGGCTTAATCTTTTTTCAATAAAACGTCTATTAGGAAGGCCTGTTACAACGTCATGAAAGGCCAAATGTTCCATCTGGTTAATAGTTTCTACTAGCCGGTCTGTTCTCTCTTTTACTTTGATTTCTAATTCTTCATTTAAATTATTTAAGTCCGATACTAATTTATCATTATCAAGCAATGTAAAGACCTGTCTTAGGATTACTAGTAATATACTTAGAAACAAGCCTATTACAATTGGGGTACTATGCTGAATTTGTATAATTACGTAAATAGAAAGCAGGATTACACCTATATACGGAAAACTGTGTTTTAAGAACAGACCCTTTTTTTCCATAGATGGAGAGCCCTGTTTATCTTCCTGCTTTTCTCCCATTTCATGGTGTAGTCCTGCTAATCCAATAACTAGGATTGATATAATCCATAATGTATCGGATATACTTCCTACAGAATACAGGTTTTTAATGGTTAAATAAGAAAAATTTAAATCCGCAATAATTTGAATTAATAATCCAATAACTAATAAGTAAGATGTAGTCTTCGTAAAAATACTATTAGAGGCAATTATAAGACTAAGGACTCCTGCCAACACACCTAAATCTAATACTGGGTACAATAAATCAATAATTAAAAATGAGTGCTCATTAATATTGTTAATCAAAGGATTTATAATAAAAAACCAAATAAAAGTTCCCGCAACAGACATAACAATTAAAATATCAAATACGAAACGGATGGTTAAAATGTTATTTTTTTTCATAACATCCATCATAATTAAAAGTGCCACAAAATAAGAAACGTTCTGAAATATGAAGAGAATCTTTGGGATAAGTGCCTCTGCAGAATTATTAAGAACGAGATGGTAAAAAGACCATGTTAAAACCCCTGCTAAATAACATATAAATCCAACCCCAAGGCACACCCAAAATCTTCTCGATTCACCTGTATCTTTTTTAAAAGTACTTATTAGCCAACAAAAGGCTGTTATAGTAGCCACTATTTGGAATATCATTCTTCCTGAATCCAAGTATACCCGGTTCGATTGAAACAACAGATTCCAAACAATAGTTAGAACTATAAAACTAGTGAAAAATATATACGCTGTCTTTTTCTGTCTTTTGTCAAACATCTTGAAGTATTCTCCTTAACTAATAACATAGCTAGTACTTTTTTCAGCTTTAGCAACAATATTGTCCAATTTATATTTTTTCTTGAGTTCACCATCAAGTTTACTCGGAAACAGTATCGTAGGAATGACGTAATCTCCTTTATAGTAGATTTGGTCACCAACTGCTTCTAACGGAATCTTATAAACATTTTTAAGGGCCTTATAGAAAAGTCTCTCTAAAAGAACTACACAATAATCTATTTGGTTAGATTGAGTATAATTGATACACAATGAGATTAATCGTTCTAGATTTTTCCCTCGATGCTGCTTTAAGATTGAGGCCTTATCAACTTCCACTACTTTCATTGGATTTTTTTCAATAAATTCAATTCTATGGAAAGGAAAGACTGTATTGATATTATTATCTGTAGTAGGAAAATAAGGCTTAAACTCTATTGTTCCTACTTTCTTATTAGAATCATTAAGGATGATGAACCGATCTGATATCTCAGCAACTGGTTCCAACATATACCCCTTTTCAAGCCAACAATCCATCCAGATTTGGTTGAAAGCGTTCATTTCTGCAACTGTCTTTACTTTAATATAAATGATAAACAACCCCTGCTCGTTAATTTTCTATCAGTTTTAACGGGAAAGCTTGCATTCTATTATCCAAACAAAGACAAAATTTAAAAGTCTCTTCAGTTTGAAGATTTTCTTCAAGTCTATTATATCAAAGTTTCTTCAAAAAATTACAAATTCTTTCAATAATCGATTTATAATTATTATGAAATAATTATTTCAGAGTGATGATATAGAAACTGCTACGTTCTTGAAGGTTTTTATCATATATACAATTGTTGCTCAAAAAAAAAGGATGGTCCAACTGCACCATCCCGGATCAACTAGTAAAAAATTCTCTCGCAAAATCAACCATTGTCTTTTGATTTAATAGCTTACAAGTGGCTAATCCAATCGTTCCGGAATTCCAAGAGCTTGCTTCTTCAAATGCTTTGCCAATCTCCTCAAATACATCTGAGTCGTATTCTATTTCTTCGTAAGTTTTCCAAACTCTCTTACCATCCTCTATAATGGCTGCCCCCTTTTGAACCTTGTTACGGTTTTGGATCACATGTTCTGCAAAATGTAAGGAGGTGTTACTATCGTGGGATACTCCTATCAATAATATTGATCCGTCTAACTGATAAATCTTTCCTAACGGAGAATCAGAGCCAAAACCTGCTTCAAGGGGTTGTTCTGCAAGAATGTAATCCGCATACTTTCCCCATGCGGCGAAGGAATACACCGGATGTATACTTCTTTTTACTCCAGGCATTGTTCTGAATGCTTCAACTATTTTCCCCATTGCTCTAGTTGGTGTAACTAAGGGATCATAAGCAGGCGTCTCCTCACGAATAATTGGCCACCATCTCTCTGGTACCGGAGGATTTTGCCAACTTGCTGGGTCAGAGTTATCAGCAGTTTGAGTTGGCATAACAATGGTCCCTTCTTCTCCAACCGTATCCATCAAAGCCTGAACAACCGCTACTGGCCCACCGCAAACCCAGCCTATAGATTTAAGTGATGAATGAACGATTACCACCATCCCTTTTTCTACCCCAAGCTTTTGTAAATCTTCTTGTAAACTCATTCTAGTATTTGGTTTACTTTGTAACTCTATTGATTTTAACTCACTCATTATTTTCACCTCTCATGTATAACTAAAAGTTTATTGTAGTATTTTCTTTATTTTACCAGTAATTAAAACTCAAACATAGACTATTTTAAGGCAGAGATTTCGCATATTTAAATTGGGATATATGAGTCACTTTATTTATATATCTATTAAAAAGAAGAATTCATACTTGCTTATTCCTTATGACAGGGCCTATCCAGATTTCTTTCTAAGGATGTATACTTCATAGAATAGTATGAAAATAATAAAATTAGGAAGTGTAGCTATTTTGAAAGGACATACTAAAACTGTTTTTTCATTCTCACATAACATATTTATTTTGGCACTAGCATCTTTTATTTTATTGTACCTGCTATCTACCATATGGGAACATCCGTTTATTATGGTCCTTCAGTCCATAATGGCCCTCTTAATGCTCGTTACTACACTAATTGTCTTTCCTAAACGAAGCCTTTTGCTTCCTATCCTATTAATAACAATTTCTATTATAATCGTAGCATTTACCGGTTCATCTCCAATTGCTTTGTGGATCGGTCTTAGAGAGATGAACGCGATTATTACCCTGGTGATTTTAATTGGCCTTGTTAGCTGGATGATTAATCATCGCCCCTATGTAAAAGCGCTTATGTTACTAGGCGCAAAAAGGGATTACTACACCTACCCGGTTTTATATGCTTGTCACTTCTCTAACGCACTTTATTTCTTCCTTTATGACCGTTGGAGGCATTCCTTTTACCTATCAAATGTTTAAAAACACGAAAAGACCAATCGTTTCCCATTTTCCATGGGATTATACGTTGAGTACCGCTGTGATAAGAGGATTCTCTTTAACCGTACTTTGGACAGCTGTTCACCCAGCATTTGCCTATGTAGTCGGGGGAACAAACGCACCCTTATTTCCTACCATGCTAAAGGGATTAGGGTTAGCTTTAATTGGAATGCTATTAAGCATTTTCATCTACCGAATCCAGATGAAACAAAATGGAGTTACATCGGAATTAATCCCTGATTTGACCCTATCATCTGATGAACAATTAAAGGGTCTAGTCTGGAAATTTCTATTTTGGGTTTCTCTACTTATGGGTGGAATTTTCTTAACCAATCAGTGGCTACAGCTCGATATTTTATTAGCAGTACCACTTGTGATTGTAGTAGTTTCTGCCCTTTATTTTCTTAGTCACCGGGCACTATCTGAATACAAACAATTATGGGTTAGCTTTGTGACCGTAGACTTTGGAAAAAAGAAAAGGGAGATCTTCCTTATGTTATCAGCAGGAATATTAGTTGGTACATTAAAGGAGACAGGTTATGGTTATGAGCTTTTTCTCTATTTTTTAACAATGATTGAATGGCTAAACCTAAACATACTGATTGGATTAACACTCATAGTCATCCTGCTCGGCTTCTGTGGTTTTCCACCTATTCCAGCTATGGTGTTACTTTCAGGCATATTGGTAGATATCCCAGGTGGTTACACACCTGATATAGTAGCTCTTTCCTTACTACTCGGAGTGTCTGTGACATTGTTTGTTGCACCAGTCACCGTGCCTCTCTTGTTACTTAGTAGCTTGAACGGTCGTGGCTTATCTGAAAATGGCTTTAAACCAAATATATTATTTGGAGCAGTTTTTCTTGTGATTGGGGTTTTGTATATACAGATTATTGCCAAGTTATAAGATTCAGCCAAGAGCTGCTTGTTATGAAAAATCACTAAGCATATTATAAATAAAAAGGTGGTTCTATATCTTCCTAGCCGGAAAAGTAGAACCACCTTTTATTTTATAAACGATAAACTCTTGCTTCATATGGCTGAAGCTTGAACTCCGTTATACTTTCATTTTGCTCAACCTGATAATTACTGATTAATAGTTCTTTTGAATCACTATTTAACCCTTCTGGTAAACGGAATGTAGGCGTTCCACCAAAGAAGTTCAGGATCACAAGTAGCTTCTCGTCCCCTAAAGTACGAGTATAAGCGTAGATTTCTGTATCATCCTCTAAAAGAAGCTGATAATCACCGTAGACAATAACCTCATGCTGCTTTCTCAGTTGTATGAGTTTTTTGTAATAGTTTAAAATCGAATCTGAATCTTGAACTTGCTGCTCTACATTAATATCGGTAAAGTTTTCGTTTACCTTAATCCACGGAGTTCCGCTAGTAAAGCCAGCTTGAGCATTGGAATTCCAGTGCATCGGTGTTCTTGCGTTGTCGCGACCTTTGTGATGAATTCTCTTCATAATTTCATCGTGATCCAGACCCTGCTCTTCCACTTTCTCTCTATAATAATTTAAGATTTCAACATCACGATAGTCATCAATTGAATCAAACGCCACATTGGTCATCCCAATTTCTTCACCCTGATAGACGTAAGGTGTTCCGGATAATGTATGGATATAGGTTGCCAGTAACTTTGCAGATTCCGACCAGTACTTTCCGTCATCACCAAAGCGAGAGACTGCTCTAGGCTGATCATGATTATTAAAGAATAAAGCATTCCATCCTTTTTGGTATAGTTCCGTCTGCCATTTACTCATAAGAGTCTTTAAGTTTAGTAAACTCCAAGGCTCCACGCCCCATTTACCATTAGTACCGCAATCAATTGACATGTGTTCAAATTGGAACACCATATTAAACTCATTACGGTCTTCCCCTACATAAAGAAGGGCTTCCTCTGGTCCTACCCCTGATGTCTCACCAACTGTCATAATGTCATAATGACTTAACACTTCACGGTTTAGCTTTTGAAGCTCATCATGTACTTGCGGGAGGTTAGCAAACATTTTATAGCCAGTGTTATACCTTTGATCTTCAGGATGAGGATCATCTGGGAATCCTTCTGCCTTACCCATATGGTTAATGGCATCTACACGGAATCCATCAATTCCTTTATCAAGCCACCATTTAATCATGTCATAAATATCTTTTACAACCTCAGGGTTATTCCAGTTTAAATCCGGCTGCTTTTTCGTAAACAAGTGTAAATAATATTCTTCCGTTTCCTCATCGTATTCCCATGTTGATCCACTAAAGAATGATTCCCAATTGTTCGGTGGACCCCCATTTTTACCTGGTTTCCAAATATAATAGTCACGCTTCGGATTATCTTTAGAAGAACGAGATTCAATAAACCATGGATGTTCATCTGAAGTATGGTTTACAACTAAATCCATAATCAGTTTCATTCCTCTTGCATGAACCTCATTTAAGAGTTGGTCAAAATCCTCCATCGTACCGAACTCGGACATAATCTTAAAATAATCACTGATATCATATCCATTATCATCATTAGGAGATTCATATATAGGTGATAGCCAAATGACATCAATCCCAAGATCCTTTAAATAATCTAACTTTGACAAGATCCCTTGTAGATCTCCAATTCCATCGCCATTACTATCCATAAAACTTCGCGGATAGATTTGATAAGCAACCGCTTCTTTCCACCAAACTTTATTCATATTAAAAACTCCTTTAAATTTCAGTTTCTACTATATGGCTCTGTTAATGTATAGTGTCGTTTTTAGCAGGGTTGATTGAAGTGGAAGGACGCGAGACTCCTGCGGGATAAGCGTGGTAAGGGAGACCCCACAGGCGTAAACGCCGAGGAGGCTCCCGAACCCGCCCGCGGAAAGCGAGTGTCCTGAAACGAAAATCAACAATTAATTTTAACAGAGGGTACTATTTAATAGATCCCTGCATAACTCCATTAATAATCGAACGTTGACCAATTATATAAAGAATTAATATTGGTAAAACAGTTAATAGTATGGCTGGAATTAATAACTCCCAGTTATTCATATAGGTTCCGTTAAATACCTTCATCATAACTGGCATTGTATAAACTGCCTCATTATTTAATACTAAAGAAGGTAATAAGTAGTCATTCCAAATCCATAAAACATTAAGAATTGACACTGTAACAGCAATTGGTTTTAACATCGGGAACACGATGATAAAGAATGTTTGAATGGTGTTACATCCATCAATCCTTGCAGCTTCTTCAATTTCAACGGGAATGGATTTAATAAACCCGTGAAAAATAAAGATAGAAAGTGCACTACCGAAGCCAATATAAAAGAAAATTAGTAGCGGGATCGGTATCGCATCGATTAATTGTAGCTTTGCTCCATAAATATAGATTAATGGGATCATCAATGATTGAAATGGAATAACCATTGAAGCTACTAGAATAGCGAATAAGACTTTATTATATTTCGTTGGTCTTCTTACCATGTGGTAAGCAGCCATTGCTGAGAAAATAACTATAAATAAGGTACTTAATGTTGTAATGACAAACGTATTTCTAAATGTCACTAGGAAGTTCATAGCATCAATAACTTGAATAAATTGATCGAAATCCCAGCTCGTTGGTAACGCGAATGGATTTGTTAATATCTCTCCATTGTCCTTAAACGAGTTGATGACTAATAACAGAAAAGGGAAGATAAATGTTACTAGTGCGATAATTGCTAAGATATATGCGAAGGTAGAAGTCACGATACGTTGTGCTCTCATTATGCCTCAACCTCCATTTTCTTACTCGAGTAAACCTGAATACCTGTAATTACTGCCACGATCACGAAAAGGATAATCCCCTGAGCTTGCCCCATTCCATAGTTCGCTTCAACAAATGCTTTATTAACAACATGCATGGAGACCATTTCTGTACTACCAAAAGGGCCACCTTTTGTTAAGGAGTAGTTCATGTCGTATACCATAAATGCATTTTTTAACGATAAGAAAACCGTTACAACAAATGATGGAACCATAAGAGGTATTGTTACATTCATGAGCCTTCTGAAAGCACTCGCCCCATCAATTTTAGAAGCCTCGATTAACTCCTTAGGGATGCTGATTAATCCTGCTATAAAGATAATCATCATGTATCCAGATGTTTGCCACACCATTACAATAACCATTGACCAGAATGCCATAGTAGGGTCACCTAGCCACCCTAGTTCTAACCATTCGATGCCAAACCTCTGGCCGAATGCAGGTAATGATTGTACAAAAATAAACTGCCAGATATATCCGAGAACAAGCCCACCAATCAGGTTCGGTGTAAAGTAAGCCGTTCTCAATGAATTTTGAATTCTTAAACCCGATGTTACTAAGTATGCAAGACCAAATCCAACGAGGTTTACAAAGAATACAGTTGCCACCACAAACTTCATGGTTAGCCACATAGACTCCCAGAATTTTGTATCTTTAAAAGCATTTACATAGTTTTCAAATCCTGCAAACACCATCGGATCAACGGGAGTATCCATTCGATTTAGTGTGATATAAATTCCATAAATAAAGGGGATTGCAACGGTTATCGCAAAAAATAATGTAGTTGGCCCCAAGAA
This sequence comes from Bacillus sp. AK128, assembly GCF_053903075.1. NCBI lineage: Bacteria > Bacillati > Bacillota > Bacilli > Caryophanales > Bacillaceae > Bacillus > Bacillus sp. AK128. Next base: position 4,309,366 of record NZ_CP096379.1, read on the forward strand.
CAAAAACGAATTACCCCAATTAGCCAAACTCTTTTTCCGATCCTTCATTTTCTTCACTTCCTACTATATATTTATAAAAACTTAGCTATACCAAGTTCGTATTTTCAATTATCAAATGGATTAGTAACAGAAAGCTAAAATAAGTGGGCAGAGTAGAAAATTTTCTACTCGCCCACTTTTTGAGTTATCTAAGATCAACTATTATTGTTGGTTTTTAAAGTACTCTGTCATGAACTTTGCAAGGTCTTCTTTGCTTGATTGTCCAGCAATCAGCTTTTGCACTTCTGGTCCAACTGTTGTTGGCCAATCAGCTGCGTTGATAAAGTTTGTAGTAAATGCCATTGTTTGATCATTTGCAATTGCATCAGCAATAGCTACCCCAAGTGGGTTAGTAACAGTGTTCGGGTTATTTTTGAATGCAGAAATGATTTGTGCTTTATTTACCACAAAGTCTTGACCTGCTTCATCATATACTAACCAATCAAGAAACTTCTTAGCTGCCTCTTGCTCAGCTTCAGATGCTTTTTTGTTAATTACAAATACTTGCGTAGGACCAACTGCAATTTTATTGTTTACTGGGTTGTCAGCATTGTTGTCTACTGGTACAGGCATGAATCCGAATGTGTCACCAGCAACAGCCTTTAATGAATCATAAGCCCAGTTACCATTGAATAGAAATGCTGATTCACCTTTACCTACCGCTAAGTGAGCTGCATCATAGTATTGACCGATTGGACGCTCACCGAATTGATTGTATTCTTTAGAAGTTAATAGTTGAAGAGTATCATAGTAACCATTCCATACATCGTTAGAAGCAAGGTCTACGTTACCTGCCTTTAAGTCATTTACTAGAGTAGCAGGGTCTTCTTCTTGGTTAAGGAATAATGAGCTATAGTGATTTCCAACAGACCATGCTTCTGTTTGGTAAGCTACAGGGAATTCAACATCAGTTTCCTTAACTTGGTTAAGTACTTCTTCTAATTTTTCAACAGTGTTAACAGTGTAAGGATCAAATGTTCCACCAACTGCCTCATCTAATACCTTTTGGTTATAAACAAGTCCCATACCTTCAACTGCAAATGGGAATCCAACTACTTGACCTTCTTCATTTTTAAGAGCTGAAGTAGTTTCTTCTACCCACTTTTCACCAGATAGGTCGATCCCAACATCACCGTATTTATTTAAAGCTGCATAAGGTTCAAACATTGCTAATGTAACAACTTTTCCTGAAGCAGTAAGCTTATCGAATACGTTTAATGTATCACCAACTGCAGTTGTGTTTACTTCTACTTTAATATCAGGGTTAGCATCCATAAATGTTTGTGCTGCTTCCTTGAATTGAGTATCGATTTCACCTTTACTGTTTGTTAAAATAATAGTAACAGGTGAATCAGATGAACCAGAATCGGTTGTTTCAGATGTATTTTCCTCTGTGTTTCCTGAGCAAGCTGCTAATGATAAAGCTAATGCGCCAGCCATACCAAACATCGCTGTCTTTTTAAGCGTTTTCATAAAGTTCATTTTGTTTCTTCCCCCTTTTTTCACAAGAAAGTTTTTTCCTCGTCAGGAAATTTTCTTGCCTACGAGCTGATTATATGACAATATATTACCTAGGTCAATTAAAAAAATAGCGCTTCCAATTAAAAATTTAATTCTATCAATTTATATATCTTTTAAACGAGGTTGTGATTATATTGAAAATAACTCTTAAAGAGATTGCTAAAATGGCTGATGTATCAACGGCGACGGTCTCCAGAGTCATCAATAATAGTAAGCATGTTAATGAGGATTTAAGGAAACGTGTACTGTCTGTTCTTAAGGAAACAAATTACCTACCATTCGTGGCCCAAAATATGACCATCCAACACGATCAACTTTTAATTGGGGTCATTTGTCCTCAATATAGCAATACCGTACTTGACGATTTAATTGTTGGCATTAATAAGGTTTGTAAATTATACGGATATGATACAGTGATTGGATTAACAGATGGATCCTATGAGAATGAACTTCACTATATTGATCTATTTAGTAATAAATTAACGGTACAAGGTATGATTTTTATGGGGAATCAGTGGGAACAAGAACATTCAGAACTTACTATGAAGAACCTTACACCAGTCGTCTTAGTGGGTCAGGTATCCACCTACCCTCCTATACCATCTGTCCATGTTGATAATATTACTGCTTCCTACGAGGCGGTAACCTATCTTTTACAAAATGGCCATCGTCAAATTGCGATGATTAGGGGAAATACCGGGCAAACCGTTCGTGAAGATCGATATAAAGGCTATGAAAAGGCTTTAACTGAGGCTGGAATATCGATACAGGAAAAATGGTTGGTCGATAGTGAGTTATCAGTTGAAGGTGGGCGTCAAGCAATGGCAGCAATCCTACAACAGAGCTCATTGCCTACCGCTGTATTTTGTTCGACTGACTCTATAGCAATTGGCGCCATGACCTGTTTGATTGATCATGGTTATCAGATACCAGAAGATATATCCGTTTTTGGATTTGATGGAATAGAACTATCCAACTTGATTCGTCCTAGGCTGTCTACAATAGAATATTCCGCAGTAGAAATAGGTATGACTGCAACTAGAAACTTAATTAAACTATGTAAGGGTGAGCAAGAGGACATTGCCCCTCACTTGAATGTCATGCATGACCTCGTAATCCGGGAAAGTACAGGTGAAAAGAATAAACCGGTTTCCTAATAAGTGCAACTAAATTATTTCATGATAAACGGGGATTCTTTCTAAGTTAGTTAGAATCCCTGTTTATTTTTTTCTCCAGGAAATGGTGTTTCCTTCCAATTTATATTATAAATTGGGACATTACTGTTGTTTTTATACTCAACAACAGTAATGTCCCTTCATTTCTTGATTATTTTAAATAATGATCTACAAACTCTAAAATAGCTTTATAACCTGTGATTCTATTTTCTTTTTTTGAAAAGCCATGACCCTCATCTGGAAACACAATATACTCCACTGGTATATTATTTTCCCGGAGTGCCGCCACTACATCATCTGATTCGACCTGTAGAACCCGCGGATCATTTGCCCCTTGAAGAACAATTACTGGCTTATTTATTTTATCCGCATGGAAAAGAGGAGAAATACTACGAATGTATTCTACATTCTCATAAGGATTACCGAGCTTCTGATACAGAGCATCTCGCATAGATTCCCACCATGATGGAATACTCTTTAACGTTCTTTCCCAGTTGGTCACTCCAAAAATATCGACCCCAACTTTAAATTCATCGGGTCGGAAGGCTAGGGCTGCTAGTACCATGTAGCCACCGTAGCTTCCACCTATAATCCCAATTTTATCTGGATCAATAGAAGCTAGTGTTCTTAAGTAATTCTTTCCTTCTACACAATCTGCCAAATCCACTTCTCCATGCTGTAAGTCTGCAGCTTTAAAAAAGGTTTTTCCATATCCAGAGCTTCCGCGATTATTAACAGCTAGAATCGCATAACCGTGGTTTGCTAGATATTGAAGCAGTGGATTATAGTCTACAGTCGACTGCCCACCTGGTCCTCCATGCACCCATACTAGAGCAGGAACCTTTTCATTTGAGGAGTTATGGGGTAAATATAATATTGTCGGAATTTCAAGATTATCAAATGAAGCAAACCTAACAATTTCTGCTTTGACGAGATCTTCCTCATGAACATCTGGATGAAGAGTATCCGTTAATTTTGATACCTTTTGTGTTTCCACCTCGTAAATATATATATTTTTAGGTGAGGTTGAGCTGTTGATAGAAAGACTAATTAGCTTTTCATCTCCTGAAACCGTTACTTCTGTAATTTGCCCATCCGGTAAGCCCTCGATAGAAAGTGATTCCCCACTTTGCACCTCTACTACCTTCACCTCGGTTTTAGAATCATTGTTAACTGAATAAATCAGATAACGATGATTCTTAGAGAAAAATGCTTTTACGATATCCCAGGATTCGCTTGCAACTAATTCCTTTTGACCTGAAGAAAGCTTTACTTTTTTCAACTCTAAAAACTCTGAGCTTTCATCTGTTAAATAGTACAGATAGCTAGAAGTTTCATCAAAAATCTCTGGAGAATAATTTATTTCACCTACATGCTCACTAATATGCTTCATTTCTTTAGTTTGGCGGTTAAACACATACATATTGGAATTATTTGCGTTCACAACTTTTTGAAAGGCAAGATAGTTTTTATCTTGTGAGATTGCCCCGAAGTTATACCCATCCTTGTTTTCAAATAGTAATGTAGATTGATAGTTTTCAGTCTCCATTTCATAGACATCCATATACTTAGCATCCCGTTTATTCGAACCATAAAAAAAGCTCCTACCATCATGGGCCCATCCATAAAATTGGGCACGTTCATTCTCAGAAGTAGTAAGCTCTCTTGCAGAACCATCTTCTTCTCTCACAAAAATATGTAAAATTTCATTTCCACCCTTATCCTGTAAATAAAGAAAACGGTCATCGTTTGGGAAATAAGAAATAGCGTGGATGGCATCATCTTTTGATTGGGTTAGCATCACTGGGTCCCCACCTATCGCAGGAACTGCATAAGCATTATAAACACCACTTTTATCACTAGAATATAATACCTTGCTTCCATCAAACGAAATCGAATTATAGTTAATCGCCTCAGAGTTCAACAACTCTTCTATTCGATACTGCTTCACTGTTCTGTTTTTAGTAGACATCCCCAACCACTCCCTTTTATATTCATCATTCTATATATTCTACAAGAACAGCAAAAAGACTTCTGAATATTTAAATTTATTTTAATACTTTAACCCCATAATAGAAATGTGATTTTGTTCATGAAGGGTGATGACGGAACTTTCACCGCAAATTTTGATAGCAATTGTCCTTCATGAGGCTGATGACGGACTTTTCATCCCACTTTTAGAAAGTAATTGTCCTTCATAACGCTGTTGAAGGACATTTCATTCCACTTTTAGAAAGTAATTGTCCTTCATAACGCTGTTGAAGGACATTCCACCGCACATTTAGAAAGTAATTGTCCTTCATAACGCTGTTGAAGGACATTCCACCGCACATTTAGAAAGTAATTGTCCTTCATAACGCTGTTGAAGGACATTCCACCGCACATTTAGAAAATAATTGTCCTTCATAACGCTGTTGAAGGACATTCCACCGCACATTTAGAAAATAATTGTCCTTCATAACTCTGTTGAAGGACATTCCACCGCACATTTAGAAAGTAATTGTCCTTCATGAGGCAGGTCACAGCACAATTGGATTATTACTGGGCTCAAAAAAACCACTTGGATCACGTTTCATTGTGATTCAAGTGGTTTTTAAATGTAAAAATTTTATAAAAAATAGAACAATAAAATACTTTCAAGTAGTTTACTTCTACATGGTAAGTGAATGACATTTTTTTATTATGCTTTAACCTGGTTTACTTGATTTTGGTCATTCACATGTTCTTCATTTAGCTCGTTATGATTTGGAATGAAATATGACTTATGTCTGGATATATACCATATCGCCAGCGCAAATGATAGAATATCTGCGACCGGAAAAGCCAACCATACCCCAGTTACACCAAACATTAACGGAAGAGTAAGTAGTAATGGAATCATAAATAACACCTGACGTGACATTGACAAAACAAGGGCCGCTCTTGCTTTTCCTAATGCCTGGAACACTCCTCCAGTTACCATCTGCACACCAATTAAGATAGCTAACGAGAACATAATCCGAAGGGCAACAACTCCCATTTCTAAGGCTGCTGGATCATTTGTAAAGATGAGTAAAATTTGTTTCGGGAAAATCATAATCACTATACATGTCAAAATAGCAAGTGCCGTCGCGGACTTCATTGCTAGCATAATCGTTTCACTTACGCGCTTTGGTTGCTTAGCTCCGTAATTATAACCGACAATTGGAAGTATTCCTTGAACGATCCCAAACATAGGCATGAGCGTGAACATTATTATACGATGAACAATCCCAAACACCGCTACACCTAAAACGCCCCCATATTGAATCAGCATATGGTTGGCAATAATGAACATGATACTTCCCGAAACCTGTCTTGTAAATGCTGACGAACCAATCGCTAAAATTTGTTTGATTAATGAGAGATTCGGCCGTAAATATTTGAATTTAAATGTTAAACTACTCTTTCCTCTTAGAAAATAAATCACTAGATAAACAACTGTTACAGCCTGTGAAATAACAGTAGCAGTTGCCGCACCCTTTATCCCCCAACCAAGGGCAAAGATAAAAATCGGAGTTAACGCAATGTTTAAACCTGCTGAAATCATCATCGTTGACATTGCCATTTTGGCATTTCCTTCTGAACGGATAATATTGTTCATCGTAAAAGCAAACGCGAAGAAGATAGTTCCGTATAAGATGATTCCTAAATAATCACTAGCATAAGGTAGAATTTCCTCATTTGCTCCGAATAATAATAAAACAGGCTCTAGCAGACTAATTCCTAACAAGGCCCCTATTAGACTGACAATCAGGACCAGTCCTACCACGTTACCAAAAACTTCATTGGCTTCTTCACTTTTTTGTGCCCCAAGTAATCGTGAAATGACTGAAGCGCCACCAATTCCTACTGCACCTGCAACAGCCATAATAATCAGCTGAACAGGAAACGCTACTGATGTGGCCGCAACCCCCACTGTTCCGACACTTCTTGCAATAAAAATCGTATCTACTACATTATATAAAGCCATCACAAACATCCCTACCATTGCAGGAACGGATAACTTAACGAGAAGCTTAGGTATGGGTTCTTTGCCCAGACGTTCACTTTGTGCTTTCATCTGAATTCCCCCTTTTCAGTTCTTTTTTAATATGGGTTGCCGCATTTTGTGACATCCTTTCTAGCAGGTTGAATGCCGTGCTCACTTCCTCTTTCGTTAAACCTTGGCTTAACACTTCTGTCCAACCATCTAAAACATTAAAAAATTCATCTTTAAATTTTTGGGCCTTTTCTGTTAAACAAACTCGGTTTAAGCGACGATCTAGTTCACTTGTTTGACGGAAAACATATCCTTCCTCTTCAAGCTTTCCAATTGCTCTTGCGGTCGTACCCTTATCTATAGTAAGCCGTCTAGCCATCTCATCCTGAGATAGCCCATTTTCATGATACAACACAAGTAAAAACATAAATTGACCCTTGCCAATTCCATATGGTTCTAACTCCCTTGAAACATATACATGACCATAACGATATAAAATGGAGATCCATTTACCTAAAGATTTAGTTTCCAACCTTCCACCCCATTAGTTGCGCTTGCAACTATTCTTTTGCTTCATTATATCCTCCAATTAGTTGTTAACGCAACTATACTCAGATGAAGTTGATTATCCTAACATCATGAAAACTTGGAAAAAAGCCCATAAATAAAGAGACCGTTCTGTTAAGAACGGTCTCTCTTTAAATTTTACATATATTAGATCTGCTTAAATTCCACCCAGTCAATTTGTAACCCAGGCTTAATAAATTCAAGCTTCAACTCATATAAACCTTCTTCTAATTGGATTTTCACAAGCTTTTGAGTAATCCATTTACCATCTGTTCCATTCGTTTGGACAGTTGTTACTAGTTTATCGTTAAGAATGAGATTACAAGCCGTTTGAGCTAAATCCGTTCCAGGTGATGAAACATTAACAAACACTCTGTACTCACCCGCTGTTGCTACTTTCAACAATACTGAACCTGATTCTACTGGTTGTACTTTAGAACCTTCTAACAGGTTTTGTACATTTTCTTCTACCAGTGATGGATTGGCAGAAAATGTATTTACTTCTTCTTCAATTACTTGATTTCTTGAGAATACAGGAGCATTCATTAAAAAGTTACAAATATTCATCGCATTTCGTTGTAGCTCTCCACGGGTTAACGTTCCATTTGATAAAGACTCCATAGTATTGTCATTGGAAGCATTTACTTCTGCTCCGTAATTAGCAACGACCATATATAAATCGTTTTGCGCGCGGGCCATGAAGTTGGTATTTCTTTTATCAGCAGCGCCGCCTTCTATGACATCATTCATTTGTGCCCACCAATCGGTCATGACAATTCCATCATAGCCCCATTCCTTGCGCAGAACCGTTGTATTTAAATCATAATTGGAAGGTGCCCAGTGACCATTAATCGGATTATAAGAAGTCATAATTCCTTTAGCGCCACCTTCTTTAACCGCCATTTCAAACCCTTTTAAGTAAATCTCTCTAAGCGCACGTTCTGAAACTGCCGCATCCACCTTGGTACGAGCTTGTTCCTGGCTATTACAAGCAAAATGCTTAAGTGTAGCATGAGCTCCACCCTTCATTATTCCGCGAGTGTTAGCGATTGCAAATGTACCTGTAATATATGGATCCTCTGAGAAGTATTCAAAGTTACGACCATTTAACGGACTACGTCTTAAGTTCATACCAGGTCCAAGCAACATATCAATATTATTGCTGATTAACTCTCGACCTTCTAGTTCATATAATTCTTCCACTAAATCAAGGTCCCATGTTGCTGCTAATAATGTACCGATTGGAACTTGAGTTGCCTTGTGTCCACTATCCATACGAATACCAGAAGGACCATCTGCACAACAACCAACTGGGATTCCAAATTGAGTAAATAAACGATCACTGACTCCACCAAATGCCGAAGCAGTTCCAGGAGTAACAAGCGGACTACTCATCCCTTCTCCTCTTATAATAGTCGCAAGGTCTTCATCCGAAAGCTGAGCAATAAATGTTTCCATACTTACTTTCTGGTCATATACATCTCTTAATGTATATCCTTGATCTCCTGTTTGTTCAAAAGTAGTAGGAAGATTCTTTTCAATTCGTTCTGCCAATGAAATCGTACGTGTAGGAACCTCAACATAAGTTAATTCATACGTTCCATCCTCTTTACGAACTCCTGGCTTCATAATCTTAAAGCTTTCTGTTGGAGCTAGGGCTTCATCAAGCTGCTCAATCACTTGTAAATCTTCTACTTCGAAGCCATTTTTCCCATCAACTGCTACCTTTTCAACATTTTTCACACTGTTTCCAACATAAATTTGATACAAGCCACTTTCTAATACATAAGCGGACTTATGTCCTGTAACTCCACTATCATCATAGGAAGCCATACCGTTTACTGGGAAACTAACAGTCAGTGTTTCCGCTTCTCCCGGTTGTAGTAAGCCAGTTTTAGAAAATGCGACTAGCGCTTTGACTGGTTGACCAAGCTTTCCTTGTGGTGCCTCATAATAAACTTGAACAACTTCTTTACCTGCAAAAGCTGAACCTGTATTGGTTATATTTACTGCTAATTCAATAAAGGTTTCTCCACCCATGTTGACAACGGTTGCATCCTTTCGTTCTATATTAAATTCAGTATAAGATAAACCAAAACCAAATTCATATTGAACCTTCTCCGGACAAAATGTTTCAAAATAACGGTAACCCACATAAATATCTTCTTGATAAAAGTTACGATCCTCATTTCCATAGTTAGGAGTAGAAGGGTAATCCTGAATGGAATAGGCAATCGTATCGGTCAACTTACCACTTGGTGTTACCTCGCCAACTAACACATCAGCAGCAGCATTTCCACCTTCCATACCACCTTGCCATGTGTAAATGACACTTTGAATCGGATAACGGTAATTGTCATTATACATCCATGACATGTCAATTATATTTGGTACATTAAGAACAACGACTACTTGTTCAAAATGATTTGTAACAAATGTTAGCATTTCTTTTTCTGAGTCAGTCAACTGGTAGCTACCTGGAGCGTCAGCATTATCCTGATCTTCTCCCGCTGTACGACCTATCACAACTATCGCCTTGTCAGATTTAGCTTTTGCCTCGGATACAAGATCATCTGATATAGGCATTTCCTTTTGATGCCAAGGTTCTGCAGCCCAACCGCCACCGCCATTATCAAATGGATTTTCTTCCAACCACTTTTCATATGTAGCTGCTAATTCCTCATTTACAACGACCCCGTCCTTACTTCTAAGACCGTCTAACAGGTTAGTTGTATATTCAACATTTACACTACCACCTGAGCCTGTTCCACTTCTGTAATAGTTTATTTGCGATCTTCCAAAAACTGAAACACGTTCACCCTTCTTTATAGGTAGAACTTCTCCATCATTTTTTAATAAAACTGCACCCTCTGCAGCCACTTTCCTACTAAATTCAGCAAAACCTTCTAATGGTATTCCAATTGTGTATGTACTCATTTGCTTCCTCCAACATTTTTATAATTTATCAATTAATCTTTACATCTTCTTGTAAAAAAACACCCTCCAAACTAATTGTTCAGTTAAATATAATTTTTAGGAAAGCGGTTTCGTAATCCGTTTTATTATAGCATAAACGTTTCAAAAAAGAAGAATGAAACTTCCTAAACTTTATACAAAAACCCTCTCTCCTTAGACAAAGTAAATCTCTTTGACACCTTTTTAGGATAAAAACCTGGTTACTGCAGAAAATGATTAGTAATGAAAATAAATGGAGGACCTTTATGAATAGAATTTACCTACTCCTATTGATATTTATTTTAGTTAGCCTAGTCGGCTGTAATGGTGCTGCCAGTGATGAAGCAGGCAAAAGAAATGATCTTATGACAGGTCAGCAAGTCAATCATCATCCAGCACAGGATACAAACAATACCGAAACTAGTCAGCTAGGAACTGTAAGAAATGTCGGAAATGCAGGTCCTAGAGGTCTAGGTGACGTATTAGAACCCAACCCAATGAGTGATTTTTTTATAGCAGATGTCATTGATCTAACAAATGAAGAAAGAAGAAGACATGGATTATCACAACTCACAGCAGATTTGGATTTACAAAAGGCAGCTCAACTAAAAGCAGAGGACATGTCCAACCAGCATGAACTAAGCTATCATTCACAAGTTTATGGCTCACCTTTTGATATGCTGCGTAGCTTAGGAATCAACTATAAAGAAGCTTCGGAAAATATCGCACAAGGCCCACAATCTGCTAGAGAGGTCATGGATGCTTGGATGAATCATCCCGAGTATCGTGAAAACATTTTAAACCCTGATATTACTCATATTGGAGTCGGGTATGATACATCAGGAGATTATTGGACACAGATACTTGTTGGTAAATAACTTACTACCTGAAGGGACGGTGTTTCTTGCAACTATAGCAGAAACCCTCCCTTTTATTTTTCTTTCGATTATTTAACGGAAGAAAAAACTGAAATATCGAAAAATATTATTTTGCTTCGACTCTCGAAATGTTAAACTAGACTTATAGTTTGCTAATTATGGAGGAATGCACAATGACAAAACGTCCTATTACAGCCGAAGATTTATGTGAATTTAAATTTGTAGGAGATCCTCAAGTATCCCCTAACAAAGACAAAGTAGCCTATGTCTTAACTCATGTCGATCAAGAGAAAGATGGTTACTATTCTTATATCTATGTAACGGATTTAAATGGAGAAAATAGACAATTCACCTCTCATTATTCAAAGGAAAATTTAGTAAAAGATGCTGCTCCTAAGTGGTCTCCAGATGGGAAGAAGATTGCATTCCGTTCAAACCGTACCGGAAAAAATCAAGTTTGGCTCTTACATACAGATGGTGGTGAAGCCGTCCAACTTACAGATGTAAAACAAGGAATTGGTGACTTCACCTGGTCTCCAGATGGTAGTCAGCTCGCCCTTACCTTTAACGGAGAATTAAAGCTTACAACTGATAAAGAAGAAGAGAAGAAGGAAGAAAAAAGCGACGTGAAAGTGATTACTAGACTTCGTTATAAAGGAGACGGAGTTGGTATTTATAATGAGGATCGCAAGCATGTTTATTTATTTGACATTAACACAAAAGCTTATACCAAGATTACGGAAGGAGACCATGATTTCTCTCAGCCTCGCTTCTCCATTGACGGAAAAGAATTATTCTATATAGGAACAAAGGCAGAGGATAAAGAGTGGGGCTACCTACCTGCTATTTGGAAATTCGATATCGCGTCAAAAGAAGAAGTTTTATTCTACCAAGGAAATGGATATCTTCATTCACCAGCCCTTTCTCCAGATGGTAAATGGCTAGCAGCTGCGGGACATACTCGTGGTGAGAGAAGTCAAGGTAATGCAAATGTTCTCTTGTTCTCATTAGAAACAGGTGAATTAACTAATTTAACGGAAAGCTTTGATTATACAGTTGGCAATCTTGTAGGTGTTGACGCTAGATATGACACAGCAGAGTCACGTTTAATTTGGGATACAACAAGCTCTAACATCTATTTTAATGCTACTGTCGGGGGAGATTGTCAGGTATTTAAGGTAAATGTAAATGGCGAAGTTTCAAAAGCACTTTCTCCATCGGTTGCATCCGTAACTTCTTTTGATATCGTATCTGATGATCAAGCCGTTCTTGTGCTCGAAACTCCTCACTCTGTAGCAGATTTAGTGGCTCAGGATTTAAATAATGTGGATAATATTACTGCACTTACAGCGTGGAACCAAGAGCTGTATGATGAGGTACATGTAAGCACTCCTGAGAACTTCCATTACAAGAGCACGGATGGCGGGGATGTTGAAGGCTGGATGTTAAAGCCTTATGGATATGAAGAAGGAAGGAAATATCCGATGATTCTTCAAATTCACGGTGGTCCAGCAACTGCCTATGGAAATGGTTTACATCATGAAATGCAGTTAATGGCTGCTAAAGGATATGCGGTCCTTTATACAAACCCAAGAGGAAGTCACGGATATGGTCATGACTTTGTAAATGCAGTCATCGGTGATTACGGTGGAATGGATTATGAGGATATCATGGCTGGTGTAGATTATGCCTTAGCTAACTTTAACTATATCGATACGGACCAACTATTTGTAACGGGAGGAAGCTACGGTGGATACATGACCAATGTCATCGTTACACGTACGGATCGTTTCAAAGCAGCTGTTACACAGCGTAGTATTTGTAACTGGCACAGCTTCTACGGAACAAGTGATATTGGTTTCTTCTTTACAGAATGGCAGCATGGACATGCAGATTTATGGGATGATGTAGAAGAGCTATTAAAGCGTTCTCCGCTTACCTATGCTCGTAACGTTAAAACGCCTACACTAATCCTACACAGTGAGCAAGACTTACGCTGTCCAATGGAGCAAGCAGAACAGTGGTACATCGCCCTTAAGCGATTAGGTGTAGAAACCAAGCTTGTTCGCTTCCCAGATGAGAATCACGATCTTTCACGTTCTGGCAAGCCAAAGCACCGCCTAGAACGTCTACAGCATCTAATCGGCTGGTTTGATGATCGTTGTAATTAAAGCTAGTTAAGAAAGGATCCTATGGATTCTTTCTTTTTTTATGGCTCTTTTCGTAAAGTTTGTGGTTTTTAAAACGTTGGATAATGATAAAGGTTTATATTACTTTTAGTATTATCACAGTAATAAGCCTAATAGTATAATTCCAATCAAGTTATATAATTTAAGTAACTTTTATACATGTCTAGCGTCTAATTTTTTTAAAGGGGTGAATTCTTGAAAAGGTATATATGTTTTTTATTCTGTATGGTAATAGGTTTTACACTTTTATCAGGGTGCCAAAGTGACAATTCTGACCAATCTATTAAAACGACAGACTGGAAGCCTACAACTTATGAAACTGTCAACAACCTAGACGGTGTAACTATGATTGCAAAGGAAGGAACGGTCTCCTCTACAGGAATGACTGTGATATTTGAGAATAGCTCTGACAAACAATGTACCTATGGTGAGCAATTCTTATTGGAAAAGAAAATTGAAGGTAAATGGTATCAAGTTCCTGTTGTCATTGATGGTAACTATGGGTTTAATGATATTGGTTATGGCTTGGCTTCTTCGGATGTTAGTGAATGGGACGTTGATTGGAGCTGGCTTTACGGAAATTTGGATAATGGTGAATACCGTATAGTAAAATACATCCTGGACTTTAGAAAAGCGGGGGACTTTGATAAGTACCATTTAACGGCGGAGTTTACAGTTGATTAACAACCCAAGATTAGCATTGGTGAATTTTACATAAGTAAAAGTCTTAGAAAGTCATATCATTGATATGGCTTTTTGTGCTATTTTCAAATATGTTTATACCTCTCGCAAATAATTAGCGGCAAGGTAATTAGCCTTTTGACATGCACTCAAGAGAAAACCCTTCCCCTCTCGTAACTAAAAACACACAAACGAGTAAAAGGACAACCTTCATACTCTCAGAATATGAAAGCCGAAAATTGTCCCACTTATTGAATAATTGAATCAACTAATTATCCTTACTCATTTACACTCAACCATAATGCCATGGCTTCTTCTAGCTCATTACTTAACACGAGTTTCCTATTATACAGTCTATTCAATTCTTCATATTCCAATTGAGCTGTCTCCATTGTTAGATTCACTTCATTTATATCCTTCTCAAGTCGCTCAATTTTTTGTAATACCTCTGTTTGATCAGTTTCCTTCTTCCTAGGAACCTCTCTTTTTTGTTTACTAGATTTTTCATGAGGAACAGTAGATCTTTTCGTTTCGTTAAGACTCCGTTTTTCCTTTTCACCTTTATAGTAATCATAATTGCCTAGATAGCTATTTAATGAAAAATCCTCAATCGCAATTACTCGTTCAGCAAATTTATTGATAAAATAACGGTCGTGAGAAATAAAGAAGATCGTACCTTTAAAGTCATCTAGTGCTTCCTCTAAAGTTTCTATTGAATCAATATCGAGATGGTTAGTAGGTTCATCCAGAATAATTAGATTAATATCTTGATAAAGCAGCATGCTTAACTTTAATCTAATTTTTTCTCCTCCTGATAAATGTTTTACTTTTTTGAAGACGCTCCCTTTATAAAACATGAATTTTGCTAAATACTCTCGTGCTTTACCTTCAAGGATTGTAATATCCTCTCTAAAGCATTGCAAAACCGTTAGCTCCTCATTAGGAAATTGTATCTTTTGAGGGAGATAGGCCGCTAATACACTAGCCCCTAATTGAATCGTCCCTTGATCGGGTTGATCCTCACCTAAAAGCATCTTTAAAAACGTGGTTTTTCCACTACCATTAGGCCCAATTAACCCTACTCTTTCTCCGTAATGAACCATTACATCTGAATCTCTGAAAATCACTTTGTCTTGATAGGTTTTAGATAGTCCAACCGCCTTAACGGTTTCGTTTCCAGAACGCCCAGATGCCTGTAATGATAATTTCATATTTTTCTTCTCAAAAATGGGTTGGTCAATTCGATCTAACTTATCAAGCTTTTTTTGAATACTAGCTGCCCTTCTAAAAAACTTGTCATTCCCACCTCTCATGGCCCAATCTCTAAGAGTCAATACCTGTTTTTCCATGTTGGTAATCTTCTTCTGTTGCTCTCTAAAATGTTCATATTGAATTCTTAAATTCTCTTCCTTTTGACTAACGTAAGATGAATAGTTACCCTTATACGAAATGGATTCCATGTCCTCCACCTCAACAATTTTAGTTACCACATTATCGAGAAAATAACGATCATGAGATACGATGATTACGATTCCCTTATAATGCTTTAGAAAACCTTCAAGCCATTCAACCGAATCCATATCGAGATGATTGGTTGGCTCATCAAGTAACAAGATGTCCGGATTATGAATTAACAGCTTCCCAAGCACCACAGTCGTTTTTTCGCCACCGCTTAATAAATCAAACCCCCTGTTCAAAAAATCTTCCGTAAATTTTAACCCCGTGCAAACCTTACTTAGCTTCTCTTCTCTTTCATATCCGCCTTTTACTTCAAATAGTTGAATGAGGTTACTATATTTTTGAAGGGCTCTATCTAATTCAACGTCTTCAAGTATTTTCATTTGTTCTTCTAATGCCCGCATTTCATCATGAATAGCGTCAATCTCTTCAAAGGCTAAATTCAATACGTCTAAAACTTTTAGTCCTTCCGGGAAAGTTGGTGACTGCTCAAGATAAGCTATAGTCGCATCCTTAGGCTTATGAATTAATCCTTCATCATACCCCGGACTTGACGTTTGTGGATATCCTGGCCAATAGTTCATAGGAATAATCCCTGCAATTAACTTAAGAATTGTACTCTTTCCGCTTCCATTAACACCAACAATTCCTATTTTTTCTCCTTGATAAGCTTCAAGTGATATATTTTTAAGAACAAGTGTAGCATCCATATATTTTTTAATCCCATGTAATTTTAACTCAAACATATATTTTCCTTCTTTCATCCATATTTTACGTTATGCAAATTTATGGACAGCATGAAGAGGAACTCCGTTACTATTTAGTTATAAACAAAAAAGACTATAAGAAGATGGTTTCTTCTTACAGTCTTAAATCCGATCCAAATATAATTTATACAGAGAAAAGCAAGGAAGCCTTTGCTTAAAGCATATATCCATTTGCTATCTCATTCCCGGTTCAAACTGGGCGGATTATTTCAAAGAATCCTTGAAACATCCAATAAATTATAATCTCGATTTCAGTAAAGTAAGTTAACCTTCTAATTGCCGAATTCCATAAGAGCATAACAAATAAACCTATCAACAGTAGGTAAATTCCATACTCAGAGTAAATTCATCATTAATTTTAAAAATTAATAGTAGCAATTAGTTTGTTGGGGTCATGAGCTTACTTTCCTCCTTCAAGATTTTCTTTATTATCTCATATTTTCTATTTTTTGTAAATAATTTACTAAATAAAAAAACTCCCCTATAAAGGGAAGCCTTTGTCTACTCAGTTATCGGTATTTTTAAGTCATCACCTACTTCAAGTATAGTACCTTGGCTATCCTTAACAGGCGCAAACACCAACACATACTCACCTAGTGGTCCTGGTAACTCATTTTTATTAAAGATTGGTTCTATTTTTTCACCACCGGCTATTAAGAAGACACCAGATTTAGATTCATCCACAAAATATCCGTATCCTTTTTCAAACTTTCTTGCGTTTAAGAATTGATTTTCTAATTTACTCATTACATCAAATTTCTCTCCAGTATTTTCTTCGATGTAAGGCCCTGTATCTGTTCCAGTAACAACAACTCTTGTATCAAACGCTGAGAATTCCACTTGCCTGATCGTGTAAGTCTCGTTATCGAACGTAAATTGTTTATTTAACTCAATGGTTTCTCTTTCAGCAATATAAGAGTTAGTCAGGTTAAATGTAAGTGGCCATGTTGTATCTATTTTGATAAACGGAGTACTACCGGTATTACTGTAATCATACTGAGTCAAGTTACGCATTTCCAACGTAATGCTCTGACCTTCAAATTCTTCAATAGAATCAAACGCCATGGCTTGAGCGACCTTATTTTCTTTCTTATCATAATACCTACTTCCCCAGCCAACGTGATTTAACTTCTTCTCCCCACCATCTTGATCAACTACATAAACCTCGGTATGCCCTTCAAATATATTGAGGGAATAGTTTTCTAAGTCTGTTTTCTCACTTTGATAGGTCACTAACAGCTTTGTTTCTTTAGAATCTGTTAAGATACTCTGGAATTCTACTGTTATATCATTTTCTTCATCATAGAATGTCTGGTTAATGGCTTGGCCATGTCCTTCTTCTAACACAGCCTGTAATCCGCGATCATCGATATGTTCACTAGAAAAGATTTTATCATACATTTCTTGTATGGCTGCCAAAGCAGGCGTAAACGTCAGTGCAGAAACAGAAATGATACAAACAGCTGCAGCTATAGATATCCTTTTATAAAGTGTCGGATTCTTATGGTTACCATAATTCATACCACTTTGTTCAGACTTCGCTTGTTGCACACCTATTTTTGCTCGTTTATGTAAATCTTTTGGAATGGAAATTTTCTGTAACTCCTCTTTTAGATGACTCATTTTATTTCAGCCCCCTTAAGTTTAGTTCGAAGCTTGCCAAGCGCACGGTATAAAACAGATTTAGTTGTACCTAATGGCATCTCCAGTGAATCTGAAATTTCTTTAAACGAATAACCCTCATAATATTTTAAAAGTATGATACTTTTTTCTTCCTCATTTAACTGATTCATTAAATCTTGAAGTGTTATAGAAAGAGAAACGTCTTCATCTTCTACTCCTATGTTTTCTTCAAATTCGGGAATAAGCTGAACAACCTTTTTGTTTTTCCTCACTAAATCAATCGAGCAAGTAATCGCTATTCTGATCAGCCATGATTTAAAGTACTCAGGGTATTTTAAAGTTCCAATCTTTTTAAATGATCGATATGCCACTTCCTGAACCACATCTAAGGCATCTCCTTCATTTTTCACATAGACATAAGCCATTCTATAGATATCTTCTTCATATTGTTGGAAAAGCTTTAAAAAAGCTTGATCATCACCTTGTTGAGCTTTCTTTACTAATTTCAACATCCATTTTCACCCTCTCCTTTATGACCTACACTTATTAGACTAAACTGATCGCATATTGGCTTAAAGTTTTTCAAAAAAATTAGGAAGGTTTTATACTTCATCAATAGAAGTACAAAACCTTCCCATATAAAGATTCATTACATATATTTTTTCACAGGTTCATATTCAAATAATTTACCTTCATAAACTTGATGTAATCTTTGGTTATTGCGAAAATCATCAGGAGTTATAAGTACAGGTAGTTTATCCCAAAGCCTAATTCCTGAGCGATGGAGAATTTCTGCAACAAATTGCGAGCAAAAGTAAGAGTTGCTAAACTCGACAGGCTCATTCAATGAAACACCTATTACACCTAGTATGTTATATAAAAATTTACTTTGATTTTTTTTAAAGACATTTAATACTCGTTTCATTTTTTTTATATCTCGATCTGTTACGTCTAGTTTATAAATAACACATGTAGTTTCTGGATATTTGCTATAAGTCCCCTTGAATATATCTTCCTTCACAAAGCCTCCATTAATGGGGTTGCTCGGGTTTTTCCGACCAAAACTATATAACTCTTGTAAGTCTGCATCAAAGGAGATTGAGGCATGGTTATAGGGAGCCTTTGTATATTTCTTTATCGATTTTGTAAACAAAGTTCCAGTATCTGAAAGCATAATATACACGGTTCGGTTCATTTCCATCTTATTCCCTCTTTTAAAGTTTACAATTTTATCCTATAGTAAATTATACATGATTCCTGAAGAAAATTGCTCTGGTAAAATTAGTTGTTGATTTTCGTTCTAAGATCAATAATGTTCTTTAACAAGTCTAAAAAACAGACAAAAAGTTGGTGACAAATTGAATAGTACACTTTTGACACAGTTTATTATATTTAGTGGTTTACTATCCGTAAGTTTATTAGTGATGATTATTAGGAGAATCCAGCCTAATAAAGATTTTTCTACCCTCTTGGTTCGCGTTAAAACGTGGTGGGGTATGTTTTTAATTTTTATGTTCGCCACCTTATTCAATCCAATCGTTTCACTGATTTCCTTAATGGTACTATGCTTCTTTGCACTGAAAGAATATTATTCTATGATGAAGACAAGGAAGGTTGATCGAAGGGCCTTTTTGTGGGCCTATTTATCCATTCCGGTTCAATTTTATTGGATATATATAGAGTGGTATGGGATGTTTATTGTTTTTATTCCGATTTATGTGTTCTTATTCTTACCCTTACCACGGATACTTGGAAACAAAGGTACAGTTGGACTATTGAGATCCGTCAGTTCTACCCAATGGGGGCTAATGCTCATGGTCTTTGGGTTAAGTCATCTAGCATACTTCCAATTTGCCTCTCCAGTTTACGGAGCTAATCTTGTATTGTTCTTGGTTTTACTCACACAACTTAATGATGCAATCCACTTTTTAATTTCCTTATATTTCGGAAAGTCAAAAGTAATTCCAACAGCTAATCCTCATATATCATGGGAAGGCTTTATTGGAGCTACCATCGTCACAACAATAGTCGCCTATTTGGTCTACCCGGTCTTAACCCCGTTTGATGTGAAGTTTGGCATTATATCCGGATTGCTTATTGCCGTTGGAGGATTTTTTGGGGCCCTTACCATATCAGTATTAAAACGAGATTTATCACTTGGAGAAAATGGTAAACCTACGATGTCAAAAGAAAGCTACCTTAGTCGCGTCGATAGTTTGACCTATACTGCACCGTTGTTTTTTCATGTGATTCGGTACTTTTTTGATTTTATGTAAATAAAGGCTGTGTTAGTTAGGTTAGACACTACTGTTCATTTAACACAACCGATATAAAAAGAGCCACCGACACAAAGAGTCAGTGGCTTTTTTCGACTAAATGTTGCGCTGGATGGATTGATTACATGGGACCTGGTATCCTAGTTTATGCACCGGTTGTGATTACAAGGGACCCTCTGTCCTCTATTTCTCCTAAACTAGTTGATTTTGACTCTCTTGAGGACCCTCTGTCCTTTATTTGACCATTTCCCTTCACTTTTCGTCGGTTTTGCTTCAAATAGAGGACTGATTGTCCGCTTCTACCTCTTAAAGCTATAAATTCATGAAAATAGAGGACCAGATGTCCTCTTCCCGCACTTCTTCATATGCCAAATGGATCACAAGGGACCCTCTGTCCTCTATTTCTCCTAAACTAGTTGATTTTGACTCTCTTGCGGACCCTCTGCAACTTTATTTGACCATTTCCCTTCACTTTTCATCGGTTTTCCTTCAAATAGAGGACTGGTTGTCCGCTTCTTCCCCTTAAACCTATTAATTCTTGAAAATAGAGGACCAGATGTCCTCTTCCCGCACTTCTTCATATGCCAAATGGATCACAAGGGACCCTCTGTCCTCTATTTCTCCTAAACTAGTAACTTTTGACTCTCTTACGGACCCTCTGTCCTTTATTTGACCATTTTCCTTCACTTTTCATCTATTTTGCACCGAATAGAGGACTGGATGTCCGCTTCTTCCCCTTATACCTATAAATTCTTGAAAATAGAGGACCAGATGTCCCCAAACTCACTAAGCAACACTAGGCATGATTCCCCAAAATCCCTATCCTATCTCATTTTAAGTTTATACGAACGTGCACGCTCTGTTCCACTTGCAATGATTAGCAAATCCTTGGCGAGTAGATGAGGTAAAATCCTTCTTACATGTCTTGTTGAAATGTTTAGGTGTTGTGATATTTCCTTTGGGGTTATTGGGTGTAAGGAGCGGCGGGCGTATCTGATGATCTCAGCCTCTAGCCAAGATAATTGCGGTGGAGTTTGTTGAGAGGTGAATTTTCCGATTAGAGCCAGTACTAGCTGCTGGCATTTCTTCGGTTCTTCCTTAATAGACAAATAGGCGATGGGCAGTATTGTCCATCCTTCGAGTGCAAGTAACGAATGACGCCAGCACAAGTCTTTAAATCGTCTAACGTCCAAATCTCGTGCATGTGGACCAAAACCTTGAATTTCAATACAACCTTTTGCATCTTTCGGCATATAAGCCAAATCTAAGTAGCGATAATTATTGTTAAAATCATGAATTTCCCATTCGGGATATAAATCGTTAAAGTTACCAACTGCCGGAAACCATACATGTCTCAAAAATTCAACCGTACCATGGCCCAGCCCTTTTTCAAGTAGTTCAACTCTCCGAGGATTCTCCTCCCTTTTAATGTTTTCTTGGATCCATTCATCATAAATCACTTCAAATTTTAACAGTGAATTCACTCTCCTTTCATTTCATTTATTATAGCGACTTATGAGTGAGGAAAACCAGCAAAAAGATCAGTTCCCTCATCCATACTGGAATTAAAAACTGACCTTATCTCTTCTATATACTAATTACTTTTCCTGTTTCAGCGGATTGTTCAATTCCGAGTATCACCTTCAACGAAGCTAAGGCCTCTTCGCCAGTAACGGGTGGAGTCGTATTATTTCTCACACACTCAATAAACTCATCAATAATACCACTATTGGTTTGGTTATCATTGGTTTGGATACTTTCGAGCTGGTAATTAGTCACTTCACCATTTTTCATCATCACTTCTAGTTGATAGTCCTTACTATGGTAGATTTTCAGAATGCCTTTCTCACAATAAATGATTGTGCTGTTATCCTCCTCACCATAATACGTCCATGAAAATGCTGCTGTTCCTAAATAACCATTACTCGTCCTAAGACTTGCAACAATATTATCGGAGACCTCAATTGGTTCTCCATTTTCACCAACCTTATCCAATGCTCCGTGAAAAGCGCTAACCTGAGTAATTTCATCATCTAAAAGAAAGTGGAGTAGGTCTATTTTATGAATTCCTAAATCACCTGCAACTCCAAGACCAGAGCGTTCTTTTTTGAAGAACCATGTAGAGTTTGTTTTATTAACACCCCAGCTTTCTGGTCCAGAATGACCGAAAGTGGTTTGAAAAGTTAAGATTTTACCAAGTTCTTGGCTCTGTAAAAGCTCTTTCGCCTTTTGATGCGCTCTCGTAAAACGTTGGTTATGTCCAACCATCAGCTGCTTCCCAGATTTTTTTTGCGCTTCAATAATCTCCTCAGCATGCTCAACTGTTAGCGAGATTGGCTTCTCACATAAGACATGCTTTCCATGTTCTAACGCTTTTGTTGAAAAATAGTGATGAGATTCGTTTGATGAACAATCACTAATCGCATCTATACTTGGATTCTGTAACAATTCTTCTATCGTTTCAGCGACACTTCCACCAAACATCTCCGCTAAAGCTCGTGATCGTTCTATATTCCGGTCAAAAAAGACAATTTCATCTACATACGGATTTTCTTTATATTCCGGCGCATGTCTAAATTTAGAAATAGATCCACAGCCGATAATACCTACTTTTAATCCCACGTTAAATCTCCCCCTATTCTCTCTTTTGGAATACGACAGCAATGATAATAATTAGTCCTTTTACAAAACCTTGAAGGTGTGGAGACACGTTCATTAAGTTCATCATATTATTTAAAATACCTAAAATAAGGATCCCAAAGAATGTTCCAATAATTTTCCCACGTCCACCTGTCATTCTTGTTCCACCAATAATAACCGCAGCAATTGCATCTAACTCATATTGAACACCTGAGCTAGAAGAAGAAATTGAATTTAATCGTGAAGTTTCAATAATGGCAGCTACACTGACTAGTAAGCCAGCCAAACTATAGACCGCAATTTTAATTCGATCTACACGAATAGCCGAAAGGAGAGCTGCCTTTTCATTACTTCCTAAAGCATAAACATAACGGCCGAAACGGGTTTTATGCATTAAAACATAAACAAGTGCAGTCATAATAAGAAAGATAATAATTGGAAAATCAATAATCCATAGGTCACTATTAGCGATAGCTGTAAATCCAGTGACCTCCCCAGAAATACTTCCACCCTCTGCTATGTATAAGGCGATTGAGCGAGCACCTGCCATCATCCCCAAGGTGGCTATAAATGAGGCAATTCTTCCCTTTGCTACCATTAGACCATTTAAAAAACCGGCAGAAGTACCTACAGCTAATGCTGTTAAAATTGCAACAAAAATACTCCCCGATGCATTAAGAGCTAATACCGAAATAACTCCTACTAATACCAGTACAGAACCCACTGATAAATCAATACCACCTGAAAGCATGACAACCGTCATTCCTAAAGCAATGATTCCAATAATAGATACCTGCATTAAAATATTAAGCTGGTTATTGAGATCAAGAAATCTAGGATTTAGAACAGAAGCTAAAATGAAAATAACAACGAATGCGATTATGACGCTATACTCTGACCAAAGCCAAGAGAGGCGACTATTTTTTGATGTATTAACGTTTACCTTACTTAAATCCATATTAGCCATTTGTTAGGCCCCCCTTTTTGAACCAGTAGCATAACTCATAATTTCATCCTCAGTTACTTCCGCACCTTTAAACCGGGCAGTAATCTCACCTTGGTACATGACATTAATATTGTGACAAACTTTTAAAACTTCTGGTGCTTCTGATGATAGGATAATAATTGCTTTTCCTTGTTTTGCTAACGAGATAATATGTTGATAGATTTCTTGTTTTGCTCCCACATCAATTCCTTGTGTTGGATTATCAAAAATGATGAGATCTGTGTCGACTTCAAGCCATTTCGCAATAATAACTTTCTGCTGATTTCCTCCACTGAGCTTATCAATGGTAATAGAAGGATTGTGAACTTTTATATTCAATTTATCCTTATAATATTGGAATCGATCCTTTTCTACCTTACCATGGATAAAACCGCTTTTTTCAAAATTGCCTATTGAGGATATGCTCATATTATGAATAACACTCAAGTCTTTAATAATTGCATTTTCTTTTCGATCCTTTGGTACAAGCCCCACTCCTGCTTTGATTGCTTTTTGTGGGTGATCTATTTTCACCAACTGGTTATTAATCTTAATTTCCCCAGTGTATTTTTTTCGATAGCCAAATAAACTTTCAAAGAGCTCCGTTCTCCCGTCTCCAGCTAAACCAGTAAAACCTAAGATTTCGCCTTTTCTAACAGAAAAATGGATGTTTTTAAATATACCTTCACTGGATAAGTCATTTACTTCTAGTAAGACTGGACCAAATGATTCCTTATCTACTAGTCTTTCTTCGGAAATAGACTTACCTACCATTAGTTTTGTTATAGAATCAAGGTCTTCATTTTGTATATCCCCTGTTCCAACAAGTTCTCCATCACGCAATACCGTGTACCGGTCACAAATCTCTTTAATTTCCTTTAATTTATGGGAAATATATATAATTGAAACACCTGATTTTTTTAGGTTTCTCATTAATTCAAATAAACGATTTACTTCATGTTCGGCTAGCGATGCCGTCGGTTCATCCATAATAATTAATTTAGATTCTTGAAGTAAGGATTTTGCAATTTCAATTAACTGTTTATACGATGTATCTAGATTGCGAACATATTCCTTTGGGTCAATGTCTACACCAAGCTTTGCTAGAATCTCGGAAGTTCTTTTACACATTTCATCGACTTTTAAAAAGCCTATCTTATTACGAAGCTCTGAGCCTAAAAACATATTTTCATAGACTCTTAAATCTGCTACAACATTAAGCTCCTGATGGATAAAGCTGATTCCATTTTGCTGTGATATTCTTGGATTCATCATCTTTACTTCATTACCATGGATTTGAATAGAACCACCATCTGGTTGATGAACACCACCTAGAATATTCATTAAGGTCGACTTTCCTGCACCATTCTCACCTAATAGTGCATGGATTTCTCCTTCTTGAACCTGTAGAGTAACTTTTTTTAATACAGATACCCCATTAAATGATTTTTCAATTTGACTCATTAGCATGAAAGGACTTGTAGACATTTGATTAATCCCCCCTATATAGGAAAAGAGGAAATACAATAATTGCATGATGAACTATTGTATCCCCTTACAACTTATTTAGAATTTGGACTCTGGATCGTAATACTCATCAACATTTTCTTTTGTAACCTGAGTAGCTTCCTTTACTACCATTGTTTCTGCAGGGTCATTACCCTTTGCAATATCAGCAGCAATTTTCACTGCATCTTCAACCATAGTTGGTGAATAAAGGAATGTAGCTGTGATTAAGCCATCTTCTTTGATGTTTTCGAATACTCCTTTACCTCCACCAGCACCTGTTACAAACTTAATGTCTGTACGACCTGCTTCTTTAATAGCTTGTAATACACCTAAAGCCATACCATCGTCTTGAGTAAAGACAGCATCAATATGAGGGTGTGCTTGTAGGATATTTTGCATAACTTCTAATGATTTTTCAGTTGAGAAATCTCCACTTTGAGAAGCGACAATCTCAATACCAGATTCACTATCCATTGCTTCTTTAAAACCTGCTCCACGTTGTTCTGTAACTGAACTTGGTGGTCCTGTAATTTCAACAACCTTACCACTTCCACCTAGCTTTTCCACAAAGTATTTACCTGCATTTACACCAATACCTTCGTTGTCACCTTTTACAACAACAGTTGCTGCATCATTTTCAAGCTCACGGTCAACAATTACTAACGGAATTCCAGCATCCTTAATTTTCTGTCCTACTGGAGTAAGGGCTGCTGATTCAATTGGAAGCATGACAATTACGTCAACACCTTGAGCGATAAGGTCATCCACATCATTCGCCTGCTTATTCGGATCAGCTGCATTTGTCATGACATAGTTAATGCCTTCACTTTCTTCAAGTGCCTTTGCTTGCTTTTCTGCAGAATCAATTAGGGCTCCCATCCAACCATGAGTGGCAGAAGGTAAAGAAATACCAATTGTTAGCTGATCATCCTCACTTCCACTACTTCCTTCGCTACTACAAGCTACCAAACCAAATACAGTCACTAATGATAAACATAAGACTAGAAACTTCTTCAACATAATTCCCCCTTTAGTATCATGTTTTAATGATGACCTCCTATGTAATCGATTACATTTTACATCTAAGGTCAGCGCTCTATTATTAACTACTAATGATTAATAACAGAGCGCTGATCTTAGTTGCATTTACCCTATCGTTGACTCACGCACCACTAATTCATGATTTAAAATGACACTTTCAACTTTCTCATCCTTGATTCGATCAATTAACATTTTGGCTGCAATGGTTCCCATTTGATACATAGGCTGCGCTATCGTTGTTAATGTAGGGTTTGTCATATTAGAAAAGTCAATATTATCAAAGCCTACAACAGCTACATCTTCTGGAGCCTTTAATCCTTTTGCATTTACTTCCTTCAACGCCCCAATCGCTAATAAATCTGATACTGCAAAGACTGCGGTTGGACGATCTTGCAAGTTTAAAATCTTTTTCATCGCTTGTTGACCATACTCAAAACCAAGTTGTTGGGTATGAATGATATACTCATCCTTAACATCAACACCAAATTCTTCAAGAGCTTTTTGGTAGCCTAACTTCCTTTGCCTTGCATATAAATACTTCTCATCTGAATTAATTAAGGCAATCTTTTCATGACCAAGCTTTAATAAATGTTTAACTGCCTGATAAGATGCCTCCTCATTATCTATTGTAATATAAGGAATATCACTCTCTTCAGCATATTCACTGCACTGGATGATTGCATGCTTTTCAGCTAGTTTCTTTAAGGTCTCTACATTAACCGCTGGATCCATTGAGATAATTCCATCCGCCATTTTCTTTCTAACAAGATCAAAATAGATATTCTCTCTTTCAGGATTAGAATCTGTTTCACATAGAAGGATATTGTAATTCTGACTAATCGCGATGTTTTCTATCCCTTTAATAATCTCCTGATAAAAAGGATTAGTAATGGTTGGGATTAAAATTAACAAGATCCGACTTTCGGAAGTTCTTAAGTTTCTTCCTAGCATATTGGGCTCATAATTTAATTTTTTGATTGCATCTTCTACTTTAATTCTTGTTCTAGCAGAAACGGTATTTTGACCATTTAAGACTCTAGAGACTGTTGCTACAGAAACTCCTGCTTGTTTGGCAACATGCTGGATGTTAGTCATATTTTAGTCCCACTTTCTGTGTTTCAAATGAACGATACTCTGTAATCGTTTACAACATCATGTTAATATTTCTAGTATATTCTGTCAATACAAAAAATATAATCAAATTAAATAGTTGATTTATCAAGGAATTTTTTATATGTTAGTAAATGTAACGGATTACATTTTTATATATTCAGATAACTAATAAAGGAGGGGCTTTTATTGAAATTAGGTGTTTTTACAGTATTATTCTCCGATAAAAACTTTGATGACATGTTAGAATATGTTTCTTCAAAAGGTATAGAAGCAATTGAATTAGGAACTGGTGGTTATCCTGGTGATGCTCACTGTAAACTGGACGAATTATTGAACGATGAAAATACACGAAGAGATTTTTCACAAAAAATCCAGAATCACGGACTAACTGTAAGCGCTTTAAGCTGTCACGGTAATCCACTTCATCCTCAAAAGAAGATTGCCGAACCAGCTGATGAAGTTTTAACAAAAACAATTAAACTTGCTTCCATGCTAGGTGTTCCAGTTGTTAATACCTTTTCCGGATGTCCAGGTGATCATGAAAATGCACTATACCCAAACTGGCCGGTAACACCGTGGCCTCATGATTTCCAGGAGGTTTTAAAGTGGCAATGGGAGGAAAAACTGATTCCGTATTGGAAAGAAAAGAATGATTTCGCTGTTGCCCATCATGTAAAGATTGGATTAGAGTTACATGGTGGCTTTTCCGTACATACCCCCGCTACTATGCTAAGACTAAGAGAAGCATGTGGTCCAGCAATCGGAGCAAATCTTGATCCAAGCCATCTTTGGTGGCAAGGTATCGATCCTATTGAAGCTATAAAAATACTAGGTCGCGAGGATGCCATACACCATTTCCATGCTAAGGATACGATTATTGATCAGCCTAACATGAATAGAAATGGTCTTACAGACATGACCGACTATTCCGAAATGCGCGATCGCTCTTGGTATTTTAGATCAGTTGGATTTGGACATGAGCAAAAAGTTTGGGCTGATATGATTAGTACACTTAGACTTTATGGTTACGATTATGTAGTTAGTATTGAACATGAAGATGGATTAATGTCAATTGATGAAGGATTCACAAAGGCAGTTGAAACTTTAAAGCCTGTTATGGTTAAAGAGTCTGTCGGTAAGATGTGGTGGACATAAGGGGATATTTTATTTCCACTCTTTGAGTTTAACTTGATACATTAATCAATAAAAAAGGATAGACAAGATCGCAAGGCAATTGTGCTATCCTTTTTTATTCTTATAACAGGAAACTCTTTGTTTTGTGGTTGATCGGTCTTCTCCTCCCCCACCTATACCCTACCAATATAACGAGAATCCCTCATAAAACCTCTTTGGCCAGGTACCCAATTTGCCGGGACCACTTCATCTGTTTCTCTTTCATACTGAATACCTTGGATCAACCTAACCATTTCGTAAATATTACGACCGACTTCTAAAGGGTAAACGCACTTTGACTCGATGACTCCCTCAGGATTCACTATAATAGTAGCCCTGTAACTGGCTCCTGTCTTTTCATTTAATACTCGGTACGCTTTACTTATTTTATGGGTTCGGTCACTTAATAGTGGGTATGTCACGTTCTTAACTAAAGGAGACTCTTCTGTAAAAACTTTATGGGAAAAAACACTATCTGTACTAATGGCAAGTACTTCTGTATTCAACGCTTTTAACTGATCATAAGTAGCAGCGACCGCTGCCAATTCTGTTGGTCAAACAAAGGTAAAATCACTGGGATAAAAAAATAAGATTACCCATTGCCCTCGGTAGCTTTCTAGACTAACCTGCTTAATCTTCTTTTCTACATTATCAAATGCTTCAGCGACAAACAGAGGAGCAACATCGGTTGTCTGTGCGCAAAATGAGTGCTCATTATCCTCTAAACCTACGTGATGTTTATTATTCATCATTCTTCACCTCACTCTATCTAAGAGGTAGTATATGTTTAGGTTTTTGTCCTATTGAGCCTAATTCGGTGTATTTTTCATGTAGGTTGTTATGACCTGGAGTGAAAAGATATCCCTAATTTGTTCTTGTTGTGTTCACATCCAAATACTGTGGTTAGAAGATAAGGTTAATATTAGGTCACCAATTGAAGAAACAACAATATATTTACCAATACCCATCCAGCAACTTTGTATAGTCCACAATGTCACTTTGCCTCTACACATCATGAAAATATATAAACTGAATAAGAGCAATGGCTAAATAATCTACATTTAATCATTCATTTCCTGTTCGTACCATCGTCATGTAATTCTTGTATTGATTTTTAATACAAAAAAACCCTCTTCTAGAAATTAAGAAGAGAGGAAATCTATGCTCTTATATTGAACCAAGGACCGCCCTTAATCCTCTAAACCTTAAAACGTTTAAGCAAACCTTTTAATTCTTCAACGAATTGAGCAGTTTCTTCTATTAAAGTGGTGATATCATGGATTGAATGTAACTGTTCTTCTGATGAAGAAGCAACTTCACTAATATACTTAGTAGATTCTTTAAACTTCAAGGAATTTTCTTTAATTACTTTTTCTACTTCTTCTACCTTAGA
This sequence comes from Bacillus sp. AK128, assembly GCF_053903075.1. Classification (NCBI taxonomy): domain Bacteria; kingdom Bacillati; phylum Bacillota; class Bacilli; order Caryophanales; family Bacillaceae; genus Bacillus; species Bacillus sp. AK128. The sequence continues at coordinate 4,339,349 of NZ_CP096379.1, forward strand.
AAGTAAGTGGTCGATTTCTCCAAATATTTTCTCTACTTCAAATGATGATTCTTGCGACAAATGGTAGACAGTCTTTAAACTTTCATTTACATCTTTTAAGTTCTCCATACCCCCGCCAAATTGATTGGTACCAGATTCAATCTGCACTACTGCGTCTTTAGTCTCTGCTTGAATCACATTCACAAGTTTTGATATTTGTTTAGCTGAATGAGCGGATTGCTCTGCTAATTTTTGAACTTCATTAGCAACAACAGCAAAGCCTTTTCCGTGCTCACCTGCTCTAGCTGCCTCAATCGCAGCATTCAAGGATAATAAGTTTGTTTGTTCCGTAATATTTGTAATGAGGTGAACGATATTTCCGATCTCTGAGGAGCGATTACCTAATATTTTCACCGTATCAGTTGAATTTTTTAAAGAATCTTGTATATCTGACATTTGATTCAATAATGAACTGATTTTATCATTTGCTCTTTCTGCCTCTGTAAATACATTTTTAGTTTTCTCAGACACTAGTAAGGAATGATCTTTAATCTCCTCGACACTTTTGGTAATGTCCGTGATTGAGTCTAAATTCTTATGGTTTCCACCTTCTTGTGTCTTGGAAATTTCGGCTGCGGTTTGAACATTATTTGTAACAACCCCTGATAGCTGAACCATTTCTTCTGCATGGTTGGTTAAGAATGTCGTATTATCGGCAACTACTTCCCCTTTTTGAAGGATCCCACCAATCAAATCCTGCAAGCTATCGAGCAGAGAATTAAAGTTACTCGCTAATTCTCCAACCTCATCTTTTCTATTAATTGTTAATCTTTGTGTTAAATCCCCTTCATTATTTACTAGCTCTTTAATTTTTCCGTTAACCTCTTGAATAGGTTTTATTAATCTTTTGTTGACAATATAACTTATGACGGCACTTATAATAATAAATATCACGGTTATTATTACAAAGTATTGTAATAAGGAGTTCGCATCCGCATATGCCTCGTTTGTAGGAACTGAAATCATAATTCCCCAATCCATTTCTGCTGCTTTACTATAAAAAATTAAATTATTCTCTCCATTAAAGTTTGTTTCAATTACACCGGTCTCACCATTTATACTATTAGTAACAACTCCATCCAAATCACTATTTTGATAATCCGAGATCTTCTTAGAAAGAATATCCTCTTTAGATTGTCCGGCAACAATGGTTCCATCGTTTGTAAAGACAGTCACATACCCACTGTCTCCCAGTTTTATGTTAGAGATAATGTTAATTAAACTATCAATCTGATTTCCTCCTGAAGCTACTCCTACAACCTCACCATTATATCCATAAATGGGTGATGAAGATAAAACGATTGGTGCTCCATTTAAGCTTGGTGTTGCAGAAGGAACTGGATCATATGTTTTGGTTACTTCATTCATACCACCCTGAAAATGTTCAAATTCACTAACTGGTATTTTAGCTCCACCTAAGTAAAGGAACCCTTCATGGTCCATAAATCCAAAAGCATCAGGGTTTTCCATTCTCTCTGCTATTCTAATTCCTAAATCATCCGCTTTTTTAACATCTTGAACCTTTAATTCATCTGCTTCAGCAATGTATTGCATGATATCTTGTTTCCCTTTAATCCAAATATCAATATTTGCTGTTACTGACTGGAGTTGACTAAAGGCTTGATCTTCAAACCTTTCATATAAGAAGTCCTTTGCTTTCATATAACCAATAGCGGACAGGCAAATCAAAGAAATTGTAATTAATAAGCTGATAACTAATGTATTTTTGACAACCAATTTCATAAGTCACACTCCATGTTGTTATTTCATCCTTAGGTAACACCCTATAAATATTTTTTCACCATTAGCTTCTAAGCAAGTAAAGAACTTAGTGATATTCTCTATCAAACTCCTTTATCAGCGCATTAAAAAACCACCTAAAAAAGGCGGGCATTAATCCAGCTTTTTTCGGTAACCCAGCCACCTTTGCAAATGATTGCATTAGGCCTGTAGGCTTTGCGTCCTTACCTTTCGATAAGTTTGCCATTATCGTTAGACTAGTTTTATTTTACTAGGATAATTGTATCAGTTTTATTTATGTTTTTCTACGATAATATTAAATTAAATGAATGATGTAATAACCATAACTAGAATAGCTACATTTCAAATTTCTGCATTTCTTGTTAGATAAATATTTTTCTAACTATATTGATTTTTCTCAAAAAATAATAAATAATTATCCTAGTAAAATAAGGAAAATAATGGTTAAAAGTGATCTATAGATTCCATTTAGATTATAAATAGATTATTTTTACTTACTTTATCAAATAAATTTAAGGGGGAATAACATGCTGCAAACAAATAAACCAGCAGAACAAAATCTTGATTTAAAAAAGTCTTCCATATTAGGGCCCGGGTTAATTGTTGCCGCTACCGGAGTCGGTGCAGGTGATCTAGTTGCTGCTCTAGTAGCTGGTACAAATTATGGATTAGTATTTCTTTGGGCAATTCTAATAGGGTCTATTCTAAAATTCACTTTAAATGAAGGGGTTGGCCGCTGGCACTTAACAAGTGGGAAAACGATATTAGAAGGCTGGCACATAATGGGTAAATGGGCAACAGGCTACTTTGGTGTATACTCTATTATTTGGGGCTTTGTTTATGGGGCTGCCGGTACAGCTTCCTGTGCTCTAGCAATGGCTGCATTATTCCCTCAACTTTCGCTAACTCAATGGGCTATAATCCATGGATTAATTGGATTTATCTTGGTCTGGTGGGGGAAATATAAAACGTTTGAAAAAGTAATGAATGTGTTGGTCGGACTTATGTTTATTACAGTTGTTGGGTCTGCATTACTAGTCATTCCACAACTAAATGATATTTGGGGGACTGCTGTACCGACACTTCCAGAAGGGTCTTTATTATATGCACTCGGATTAATCGGGGGTGTTGGCGGCTCTTTAACAATGGCTTCTTACGGCTATTGGTTACAAGAAAACAAATGGACAGGTCCATCGTTTATCCGTGCCGTTCGCTATGACTCCGCGGTTGCGTATATCGTTACCGGATTATTTACCATCTCACTGCTTATATTAGGGGCAGGGCTATTGTATGGTACAAATGTTGATATAAGTGGAGAAAAGGGATTAGTAGAGTTTGCTTCAATACTAGGAAACGAGCTCAATCCAGCTGTTCGCTATTTATTCCTTATTGGATTCTGGTCTGCATCTCTAACCTCTGTCCTCGGAGTTTGGAATGGTGTTCCTTATTTATTTGCTGACTTCATCCGAACCATTCGTCACCAAGATATTAGTAGGGAAGATTTAAGTAAAACAAAGGCATATCGTTTCTATGTACTATGGTTGACTTTCCCTCCTATGTTATTACATTTTATTGGGAAACCAGTTGGATTAATTATTGCCTATGGGGCATTAGGATCAATCTTTATGCCTTTTCTCGCCATTACTTTAATCTATCTATTAAATAAAAAAGAATATGTTGGTACGATTGATCGTCATCAGTCAATATCGAATATTGGACTAAGCGTTAGTATTTTGTTATTCATCGTTTTGACCATTAATGAATTAAAAAATATGTTCCTATAAACCTTAAGGGGACGGTTCTCTTACTTCCAAATGAAGCAATGAACTGTCCCCTTTAGTGTTACACACCAAGATTTATTGATTCTTTTCTTCTAAGTAAAGCAATTGCTCTTTCTGGATAGTCTGTAATGATCGCATTGACTTGTAGATCAAGTAACCGCTGAATTTCTTCAGGCTCGTTGACTGTCCAAATCCGAAGCTGATCACTTAGTAACCTTATTTGTTGTGCTAATTCAGGTCTTGTCATAATAAGCTGTTTGTTTATATGTAATGCTTCCAATTGTAAAGTTTGTATATAATCATGGGGTAGAGAGATTGCATCATTTAAAAGCCAAGCAATGTTTGAATCTGGGTCTATTTTTTTCATTCGTAGGAGTGAAGGCAAATGGAAGGATGAATACACAACCTTGCGACCATTTCCGTATTTCTTGACTATTTCATGAACCTTCTCCTCAATTCCTTCATAAGGAACCGCATAGGTCTTTAACTCAATATTCAATTCTATGGGGTCGGCAGCTAATAATTCCAGAACTTCCTTTAGTGTTGGAACCCGCTCTGTGTCCCACTCTTTGTCGTATTCAGTCAAATAAGTAAATGGGCTTCCTGCACTAACCTGCTTAATTTCTGCTAAAGAAAGATCCTTAATCCACCCTGTACCGTTTGTAGTACGTTCAAGTGTTTCATCATGAATGACTACCACTTCACCGTCTTTTGTCAGATGAACATCTATCTCAAGACCATCAACACCTTGTTCAATTGCTTTAGAAAAGCTTAGTAACGTGTTTTCTGGATAGGTGCCTTTTGCTCCGCGGTGACCATAGATTTTTGTCATACAGATCCCTTCCTTCTTATAGTTTACCAGTATCTATTCCTTACTCTACGTCAATCATGTAAAAAAGAAAAGCATGGTTATCCCATACTTTTCTCTTGTGGTAGTACATTACTTCCCTCTCGCTCTGTTAGCTTGTTCAATTGCTCTATTAAACTGATCTACTGCAGTTTGATAAGCTTCATCAACATCCCCACCATTATATACAGACTCAAGTGCAGTTTCCATCACTTTACGACCTTGAGGTAGCATATCCATTAAAGCACCTTGTGTTGCAGCAGATGATTTTGTTGCTTGTAATTGTTCTACTGTTACTTGTAATTGTGGTTTTTCAGCCCAAGCATCTTTCACCAATTGTTCATCATAAGCAGCTGGGTTAATAGCAAAATATCCTGTTCCAACATGCCATTTTGCTTGTACTTCAGCAGTTTGAAGGTACTTCATAAATTCCCAAGCAGCCTTTGTTTCAGCTTCAGGCTTTCCATCGATCATCCATAGACTTGCTCCTCCGATTACTACTCCTTCACGTTCCTTCTCTTCAGGGTGTGGAAGGAATGCAATCCCTACTTCAAATGGAGCATTGTCAATAACATTTCTAGCACTTGCAGATGATTGGATAAACATTGATACATCTCCAGCTAAAAATCCAGCAACCATGTTATCACCATTTGTACCGTAGTTAGCAAAAGTACCATCATCCGTCATACGTTTTACCCATTCAAAAATGGATTTTCCTTCTTCTTCTGTCCAACCAATTTCAGTTGGTGTATCGCCACGACCATTTTCGTTATTTAATAATAATGCGCCTTGGTTTGCTAATAATTGCTCCCATAACCAACCATAAGCTTGAAGAGCAAAACCTTTCATTTCTGGGTTAGATTTCACAATTGCTTTACTTGCTTCTTCTACACCTTCATAAGTTGCTGGTGCTGCTTCAGGGTCTAGACCTGCTGCTTTAAACGCATCCTTGTTATAGTACATTACCGGTGTAGAAGAGTTAAATGGCATTGAATAGAACTTATCATCTAATGAATAGTAATTAATGATGTTTTCTTCTAATCCACTCATATCATATCCATCTGCATCAACAAATTCTTGAATTGGAATAATGTTTCCACTATTGATCATGGACATTGTACCAATTTCAAACGTTTGAATCATTGTAGGTGCACTGTCAGTTCCAGCAACCGCATTAAACTTTGTTAATGATTCATCATATGTACCTTGGAATTCAGCATTTACTTGAATCTTATCCTGAGATTTATTATAGTCTGCGACAATTGCATCTAGGGCTTCTTGACCTGCTCCACCCATAGAATGCCAGAATGTTACGACTTGCTTTTCGTCACTTTCTTCTGATGCTGTGTTTTCAGAGCTTGTATTCTCTGTACTTTCTGATGCTGTTTGAGTTTCCTCACCAGAAGTCGTTTCCCCTCCACCAGAACATGCAGCTAAAAGTAATGCCATACCTAATGCAAGAATCGTCATGAGTTTCTTCATTTTTTCTTCTCCCTTTATTCATAGTTTGTATAATTTAACGAAGTAGCTGTTATTTTACAGCCCCTTCGGTTAAACCTGTTTGTAATTTCTTTTGACCTAAGAAAAGTAGAATTAGTGTAGGGATAATAACAATGACAGCACCTGCCATAATGACACCCCAGTCGTTTAATTGTTCTTGTGACTGCAATTGCCTTAGTCCAATTTGGACCGTTCGAACTGTATCATTTGTGGTAGCTAGAAGTGGCCATAAGTACATGTTCCACGATGTTAAAAATCCATAAATCCCTAACGTTACTAAACTAGCTTTTGAAACAGGTAATACGACTGTTAGGAAAAATTTAAAATCACCGATACCGGCAATTTGACTTGCTTCTCTTAATTCTTTTGGAATCTGCTTAAAATTTTGACGTAACAAGAAGGTTCCAAATGTTGTTGCGAAAAAAGGTACTGACAAACCAGCATATTGATCAATCCAACCTAAATCTCGAATGAGGTGAAAGCTTGGTATAACAGATACCTCAAATGGAACCATCATGGTTGCAATGAATAAGTAGAATAGCAAGTCTCTACCTTTGAATTCCAGAAATACGAAAGCATAGGCTGCTAGACTTGATAACAATAGTTGCCCCAGCGTAATTGCTATTGAAACTACTAAACTATTAATTAAGAAGTTAATTAACGGAAAACGCTCAAACGCTGCCACATAATTATCTAAAGATAGCGTGGTAGGCATACTAGCCGTTAAAATATCCTGGTTGGTCATAAAGCTCATCATAATGGCCATGAGAGCAGGACCAGCTAAAAGTAAGGCTGAAACAATCAGCAATACATAAAAGGTAATCTTCCTTCCAATTGGCATCATCATTGATAATGAACCTTCCTTTCACCAAGCTTAAATTGAAGTGCTGTCATCAATAAGATTAAAATGAATAACACTATTGCCTGGGCACTGGCCGATCCAAACTGGTAATTCACAAAAGCCTCTCGATAAATCGAATACACAATTAAATTAGTTTCATTTGCTGGTCCACCTTGAGTTAAAATATCAATTTGACCAAACGTTTGGAATGCATTGATAATCGATACCGTAATGACAAAAAATAATGTTGGAGAAAGCATCGGAATGGTAATTCTTCTAAGTTGATAGAAATAACCAGACCCTTCAATATCAGCACTCTCATAAAGTGAACTATCAATAGACTGTAGCCCACCTAATAGAATTAAAAAAGTAAACCCTATATTCATCCAAATGGTCGTAATGGCAATGGCGAACATTGCCCACTTTGGATCCGTTAACCAGCCAATTGATTCAAATCCAAAGGCTTCCACAATTTGATTTAATAACCCCATCGTTGGATTAAACAAATACAGCCAAAAGACAGAAGCTGCCGCAACTGATACTCCCATTGTGGAAGAGAAGATCGTTCGGAAAAAGCCAACTCCCTTTAATTTTTCATTGGCAATCACTGCTAAAAATATGCTGATGATAATCGTTGCTGGTACCGTATAAAGTACAAATAGGAAGGTGTTCTTTATACTTTTTAGAAAAATAGGATCGGTAAAAATATATAAATAGTTTTCTAAACCTACAAAAACGGTTGTCGCCCCTTTTGCATCAGTCAGAAAGAAGCTCAAGTAAATGGTCCTAAACATTGGATAGAACACAAAAGCACCGAATAAAATAATCGAAGGTAGTAAGAATAATAGACCTTTGAATAAACTAGTGATTCGCTTTTGCTTTTTAGCTTGCTCGAATTGAACAGCAAATGTTTCTTCAGATTCGATTACTAGACTTGGATTACTCATACTCATATCGCAACAACCTCTTGTCTTTTTCCAAGTTCAGCTGATTTGAGCAAATTCCCCGTATCTCCATCGAAGAATAATAAGTATTCAGGCATTATTTTTACAGGTACTTTTTGACCATATTGGATGGTCCATTGTCCAGGCCATTTGGCTGTCCATAGTTCAGAACCAACGTCAAAGGCAATAGAGGTCTCATTCCCCAGTTGCTCAACATTGACAGCTTCTACATACTGAGCCTGCTCTTCTTTTGCCTGGCCTGCAAATAAATGCTCTGCACGAATCCCCACCACTAGATTCATATTTCTTGGTATGCTTCTTGCCATCACAGGATCAACTGGTATGTGAATTTGGTTTTCTATAATTAATGTTGTCCCATCTTCAGAAAACACTGCTTTACCTGTGTTCATTTTGGGAGAACCGATAAAAGAAGCTACAAATAGATTTGCCGGTTCATTATACAGGGTAATGGGTTTACCTACCTGTTGAATCTTCCCATCATTTAACACCATAATTCGATCACCCATAGTCATCGCTTCAACTTGGTCATGGGTTACATATACCATCGTTAAGCCTAAACGTTTTTGTAGCCTCCGAATTTGCACCCTCATATTAGCCCGAAGCTTTGCATCCAGGTTAGATAATGGTTCATCCATTAAGCATAGAGGAGCATGACTCACCACTGACCGACCAAGTGCTACCCGTTGGCGTTGGCCACCTGATAATTCTCTTGGTTTACGCTTCAAAAGTTCAGTAAGTCCTAACATTTCCGAAGCTTCTATTAGTCTTCTTTGTTGTTCTTGTTTACTAACTTTCCTTGCTTTTAATCCAAACAGAATATTTTGCTCAACTGTTAAATGAGGATACAAAGCATAATTTTGAAACACCATGGATAAATCCCGATCCTTAGGTGCTAGGTGATTCACCGTTTGTTCATTTATTTTTAAAATACCTCCAGAAATATCTTCAAGCCCTGCAATCATTCGAAGCAGCGTACTTTTCCCAGATCCTGAAGGACCAACAAGAACAAAAAACTCACCTTCTTCGATGGATACGTTGATACCATCTAATACATCCTTTTGTTTATCATAAGATTTTGAGATGTTAACCAACTCTACCTGACTCATAAACTTACCTCCTTACTGTTTCACAAACCTATTTAACCATAAACTTTTCCATAAAAAAGCAAATTTTCATATTCTTGACAATCCTTTACATTCTCCTAAAATATGTCCCAAAAAGATATAAAATATTAAACAAGCGTTTACATAGTTTACATATGGAAGATTACTTTTTATAAGTTTAGGAGACAGAGATGTACTCACATCTAATATGGAAACTACCTAGTTGCTGGACAATACTAGAATCTTCTATTTCAAAAAATAGAAAAAGCCCCTCAAATTAGGGGCTTTCATTTTTTAACTTTTTATTATACTTAACCTCGAACTAATTTTGAACGAAGCTTTGTGGAGAAAAACTCAATAAGCAAAATTAGGATCACTAACCCAATTAGAATAGAACCCACTTGATCCCATTTATAACCACGCATTGCAAAAATAAGCGGTGCACCAATTCCACCTGCTCCAACAAGACCTAGCACAGAAGCATCTCTCATGTTCATATCAAAACGATAAATCATAACTGACATAAAAATGGATAATAATTGAGGGATAATACCAAATCGGATTTTTTCAAATGTCGTACAGCCGATCGAAGTCATCGATTCTAGTACTTTTACATCTAACTCTTCTATGGCGTCCACATATAATTTAGCTAGCATTCCTATTGAAGTTAACCCAATGGTCAATACTCCTGCAAAGGGGCCTGGGCCGGTAACACGAATAAACATTAATCCATATACCAGAGCTGGAATCGTACGAATGAATATAAGTAAAAGTCTAGTTAACCATGACACAGGTTTAGGAACTATATTGGACGCTGCTAAAAATGCCAAAGGAACAGCCAATACGGAACCAACGATTGTCCCTAAGAAAGCAATTGCAAGCGTTTCTACTAGAAGATAGAGTACACTCTGCTTTGAAAAATTGAATAATAGATTTAAATCCGGATGTGTTAAACCATAAATAATATTGGATGCAACTTTTAGTCCTGCTTCGTCCATCGCTTTGATACTTACAGTTGTCATCGACCAAGTAAATAAAGCTAGGACAATAAACGTAACCGTAAGGACGTACCGATGATTACGTGGTGCAGCAAGAAACTGCTTTTCTACTACTGTCATCATGCATGTATGACTCCTTTATATTAACTTTTTCCTAAAATGCTCACTAACTGTTTCTATTAAATAGACTGTAATGACTAAGGTAACAACAATCATTCCTACACTTTGATAATCACGCCAACCAAGCCCCTCATTAATTAGGAGGCCGATTCCTCCAGCGCCTACATATCCTAGAATGGCTGCATATCTAACGTTCCCTTCGAAGCAGAAAAGCGATGTAGACAAATAACTAGGTAGCACTTGGGGAATGATCGCGTAACGGAACGATTGGATTCTTGTCATTCCGATTGATTCCATCGCTTCAAAGGCACCCATATCTACATTCTCTATTTGCTCGTACAATAATTTCCCAACATATGAGATAGTGAAAAGGAAAATGGCCACTGTTCCCGCCATAGGACCAAGCCCAAATACGAAGGTAGCAATTAAAGCTGTAACAAGAGATGGTAATGTTCTAAGGAGACTTAGCAAAACTTTAAACACAGACACTACTATTGGATTTTTAATAATATTGTTAGATGATAGTACAGCCACCGGCATTGCTACTAATGCACCAAGAATGGATCCAAGTAGAGACATCTTGATCGTGTCCATGAGTGGCGACCATATTTGAGAGAGATAGCTCCAATTTGGAGGAATCATATCTCCAAGAATCGAGAAAAAATAACTAATCCGAGTGAAAAATACTTCTATGCTAAACCCTGTGAATTTTACAGATACATATGTGGCGATTAAGACCGCTATCACAATGAGAGGTGTTCGGGATCTCTTTTCTAGCACCACTTTTCCATTTGGTAATAACAATTTCTTTGGAGGAAAAAGTTTATCATACATTATGCCAATCTCTCCTCTAAAGAAGATTCAAATTCTTCTATATTACCACCATAAATTTCAGATAGTATTCCTTTTGTTACTCCTTCTGATGGGCCATCAAACACAACTTCCCCTTTACGAATCCCGATGATTCGATCAGCGTACTCTAAAGCAACCTCTACATGATGGATATTCATAACAACCGAGATTTTCATATCCTTGTTAATTCGCTTAAAGTCATCCATAACAATCCTTGATGTAACAGGATCTAAAGAAGCTATAGGTTCATCTGCTAGAATAATATCTGGGTTTTGGGCAAGAGTACGCGCAAGTGCGACACGTTGTTGCTGACCACCTGAAAGTTGGTCCACACGGATATATGCCTTATCAAGTATTCCTACTTTATCAAGCGCTTCTAGTGCTTTAATTTTTTGTTCCTTCGTATAAATCCCTGTTAACTTTCTCCAAAATGGGTTATCAGGGACAAAAGAAACAAGTACATTCTTTATAACCGTAGTTCTTGTCACAAGATTGAATGATTGAAAGATCATGCCGATTCTTCTACGTAATTGACGAACTTGCTTACCTTTTAAGGTTGTTACATCCACATCATCTACCATTAATTTTCCACTTGTAATTTCATGCATACGGTTCACGCACCGAATCAGGGTAGATTTCCCTGCTCCCGATAGACCAATTACAGCAACAAATTCACCTTGTTCTATTTTCAAATTGATGTTCTGCAATGCTTTTGTTCCATTTGCATATGTTTTTTCTACATTGATAAACTGGATCATGGTATTACCCCAATCTTTATAAACTAAGATTCTTAAAGTCTAGTTTCACTTTCATTTTCCACACATTTATAAACACGTGAAAAAATGAGAACTTACCTAATGAAGGCTGTTCTCATTTTTCATAATGGATCGTACTGTTATCGTAAATTTTTATTTCTTTAATTCTCTAAGAAGATCTTGTGCTTTTCTTTCATTATCATAGTCAGAAGCTTTTGCCTTTTGGTATCCTTCATGACTATAAATCGCAATTACTTCCTTACCTTCGTCTGTTTTAGCAATGTTAATGAATGCATCTTGAATCGCTGCTTTTAACTCGTCATTCATAATTTTAGAATTTTTGCTAACGCTCACCGTATCATTGTAAATTGGGTTTGTTACACCAATTACGTTTGTCTCATCCCAAATTGAAGCCGAGCGTCCTAATTCAGTTGTCCACTTGTCTTCATTGTCTCTTCTTGCATCTGCATAAGCTACAATAACGTCAGCTTGCCCTGCTGCTAAACGTGCAAATGAGCTACCATATGAATCAGATTGAACAAGCTTAGAAAGGTCAGTTAAGCTCTTCTTATATTTGTCTTGCATCCATAGAGTTGGATAGATATACCCTGCTGATGAAGATGAAGACATAACTGCCCAGTTTGCGCTATCTAAATCTTCCCAAGTTAATTCCTCACCTTTGTTAACTTTTGCAGCTAACTCTTGCCCTTTTTCAGAAGGACCTGCAATGATGATACTTTTGTAGTATGTTGCTTGCTTATCTGTTAAACCTTCAGTAGGCTTGTTGTCATTCCAATCTTTTGCATTTTCTGAGTCATTAGATAGTGCTGCACGTGTTGCAGTTAAAACTACTTCCGCACCATCTTCATAAAGTACATAAGTTCCACCAGGAATTAACCCAACATCCGTTGTACCAGCAGAAAGAGCTTCTCCAACTGCCTCATATGTAGTACCTACATCAATAGATACACTTCCAATATCAAATCCTAGCTTTGCTAATTCCTCTTTTAAAAGTCCTTTTAATGGTTCAGTTGCGGTAATAATTTGCTCTGGATCCTTTGAAGGAACAAAGCTAACTTTAAGTTCATCTATTTTTTCATTTTCTTCTTCAGTAGCTCCTGTTTCTGTTTCTGTTTCGGTTGTTTCTGTAGCAGTTTCTTTCTCTGTAGTTGCTGTTTCCTCAGATGATCCACAGGCAGCCACAACAACAGCTAGTGTAAGAATCATAAATAATGTAAGCCATTTTTTTAACATGATCTTTCCTCCTAATTTTGAAAACAATGATTAACCTAGTAAAATATAACATTCAATATTTAATAGAAATACCATATAAATGTAAAAAATATGTAAATTATGTAAATCTGGTGTTTTTATTTCAAATGGTTATTTTAGTAATGGAAGAGGATTTAAATGATATTTATGTACATATTGTTGTTTTAACAGACTAATTGAATTGGTTTTCACTATAATTAGTATGAAGACTTTTACTACTCCTTAAAATTTGTGAATTTAAAAAGGCAACACTCCCTATGTTCGGGATTGTTGCCTTACTTCTAATATTATTTACCTAGGGTGAGTAATTGTGTAATTTTTAAAGCGATCTGCAACTGCCTCACCATGGGGTTCTACTTAAGCACCAGCTGCGCCACGCACTCAACATGTGTGGTATGAGGGAACATGTCTACCGGTTGTACCTCTATCGTTTTAAATCCACCATCCTCCAACACTCGTAAATCACGAGCAAGAGTCGCAGGATTACAGGACACGTACACTACCTTCTTGGGCTTCATTTCAATGATCGTTTGTAACAAAGCCTCATCACAGCCTTTACGTGGTGGATCGACCACTAACACATCCGCTCGGATTCCTTGTGCATACCACCAAGGGATTACTTTTTCTGCTTCACCTACTGCAAAGTCTACGTTTTCAATTCCATTAATTTCTGCATTGCGTTTCGCATCCGAAATAGCCTCTGGTACGATTTCTACTCCATATACCTGCTTAGCCCTTTGTGCTAAAAATAACGAGATCGTTCCAATTCCACAGTAGGCATCAATCACAGACTCACTACCATTTAACTCAGCATATTTTAATGCTTGATCATAAAGTACTTTTGTCTGTTTTGGATTTACTTGATAGAATGACCTTGCTGAAATGGCAAATTTGATATCACCGATTAAGTCGTAGATATACTCCTCGCCCCAAAGGATCTTTGTTTTGTCACCCATAATGACGTTGGTTTTTTTGTTGTTCACGTTTTGGACGATTGATTTTATAGTCGTGGAAATTTTGCTAATCTCTTCAATCATTCTTTCTTTGTTCGGAAGCTTGTCTTCCTTCGTAACTAGGACAACCATCGCTTCACCTGTAACTTGTCCGTAACGAACCATAATATGACGGAGGTTCCCACTATGACGTTCCTCATTATAGGCACGAACCCCATACTTTTCACATATTTTTTTTGCTGCCTGTACAATATCATCATTGATTTGCTCTTGAATCAGACATTCATCCATATCGATAATGTCATGGGAACGTTGCTGATAGAAGCCTGCTACTAAGCCACCTTCACGTTCCCCTACTGGTACTTGTGCTTTGTTTCGATAGCGCCAAGGCTCGTCCATCCCTAAAACAGGATGTACAATTACACCCTGTAACTGGCCAATTCGAGCAAGGACCTCTACTACTTGTTTATGTTTAGCTTCAAGCTGGCCTTCATAGCTCATGTGCTGAAGCTGACAGCCTCCACAACTTTTATAGATTGGACAGGCTGGTTCCACTCGATGCTCGCTTTTTGTTTCAAGCTCCATTAATCGACCGAATGCATAGCCTTTCTTCACCTTTACGATCTTAATTGTCCCTATTTCACCTGGAAGAGCTCCTCCAACAAAGATTGGAAATCCCTCAACTTTTGCTACTCCTGCCCCATCATGTGTTAAATCATGAAAGGTAACCTGGTAGGTCTCATTTTTTTCTATTGGTGCTGTACCCTTTGACATATTCTACTTCCTTTTCCGCTAGATTGACTGCCGTCATTTTAACATAGATGTGGTAGTAAAAGCTATTTACTTCAGGAGTTCATCAAGATCCGTAATTATTTGATTTAGATCTACTTTTTCAGTTGGGTTTGCCATATCGTATAGTGCTCGAATGTTATTGTCAGCATCGACGAGGAACATTGTTGTACGATGGGCAATAAAGTTCTCCTCTTTTTTAAAACTCATCTGAAAATCAGCTGCAATCTCTTCTGTGTGACTTAGAGATGTACGCACTACCTTCCAGCCTGTAGCATCGACCTCAAATGCTTCTGCATATTGTACTAAACGTTCCTTTGTATCAAACTCCGGATCCATTGTGATGGCCACAAATTCCACTTTCGTACCAAATATACCTCTTTCTTTGAGCTGATTTTGAAGTAGCTTTAGATCCACAAATGTCATAGGACATATATCAGGACAATTCGTATAAAAGAAAACTACAATTTTCACCTTATTACTTTCAAAATCATAGGTAGTATCCTGCATCGTCTCAACCTGAAAAGGTTCTACACTTTTCATTACAGGTAAACTCTCTTCATTTGGCCAAACTAGATAGACCAGGACTGAACCAGCCAACACAAGTAATACCCAAATCCAATATTTCATTTTACACCTCCTTATACCCGAAGTGAAAATCTAACAAGCCACATCGTAATTGAAAGGACAACTGTCCCAAAAACAGAAAAAAGCATAATATTTCCTACTAAATCACGAGCAGCCACACCTGGTAATCCGCATAATGCGGGATCTAACACAACTAGCCCAAGCATACTTCCCATTAGTCCACCAATCCCGCCATTCCAAATCCCTAGCAGGACTGTTTGCATCCTATATAAAGAACCAAATAATGCTCCCATTAAGCAACCCAGAAGGATTGCTCCTACGACAACTAGATGGCTACCTGTAAAAAGAAAAACCAGCATCATACTGACGATGAATCCACTAACCCCAGTAGAGGCAAACGTGAAGGTTTTTCCAAACCGTTCATCAAATAGTTCCTTTCGCTGTAATAGAATATGGTACGTAAAAAGAATTGTAACAAGCTGGATTAGCAACAAAAAAATAATCATTCATTCACTTCCTTATGTTCCTTTTACAGAGATGGCTACAAATCCATAGGCAGCAAGTAGCGCTAGCTCCATAAACCATAAAAACAAGGTCGATCCATCCGTAACTGCCCCAATCATTGGCGCCATTAATCCCATCATTAAACCATTTGCCCATCCTGTAAGCATCGTCTGATAATCAAATAGCAACCCAAAAGCACTGCCGACAATCATTCCTAAAATAGATGTTGCTATCGTAACAGGGGCAAACTGTAAAGGAAATTGGGCAATAAGAAGTACTCCTGTTGATATAGCAATCATCCCTCCTGCAATCATGGATATATTCATGCCGAGTTGAAAACCAATCAGCCTACGACATTTATATATATATAGAAATAACAGGATGGTAAAAATTAAGTTCGCATATAAAAATAACCCTTCATGAACCACATTCTTCACCTCTTTACTAAAATATGCAGCCATTTTAAAAGAGGTCAATAAAAGCTTCCTATTGATTATTGCTTTGCGTAAAAATCCCCAAAGTCGAATTTTTTCCGTAGTATCAGAAACTTGCTATACATAAAGAGAGTTACTCTTTTCTAATTGATACTTAATTTCCTTAAAATATTGGTTTTACAGCCAAAAAATAAAATAACGAATCAACAGAGTTTTAGAAAAGAGCAAAAAAAAAGCAAACCCAGAAAGGGTCCACTTTTATCCTTGAAGTTGCTTTGCTTTTTCCATTGAAACAAATACGTCTAAATGCTGATAATAATTAATAAATTCACTTGGCACCACTCCACCATATTCACCGTCTAAGTTAAGCTGAAGTTTTTCTTGAGAGCTTACTTTAATTCGGTTAGCTTTCGTATAGATGATGTGCGGATCACTTAAGTGGTCACCTTTTAAAGCAAGTGAAGCAATTTTGATAAAATCAGCAAGGTTCGCTTTCTTGAGGATGATTAAATCAAACATACCATCACTAAAATTAGCATCTGGAGCCAGCTTCTCAAATCCACCAACTGAATTTGTGTTACAAACGAGAAATAGCATGATCTCTCCTTCAAAAGATTTACCGTCATATTCAATCTCGACCGGGGTTGGTTTAATGGATGGGAGAATTTCCATTCCTTTTAAGTAATAGGCTAGCTGACCTAGCATTGTTTTAAGCTTGCTAGGAACCTCATAGGTAAGCTCCGTCAATCGTCCGCCACCTGCAATATTGATGAAGAATTGGCCATTTACTTTTCCAAGATCAATCGGAATTGTAGCACCCTCACATATGATATTGGTCGCATCTTCAATCGTTCTAGGCACCCCAACTGCGCGAGCAAAATCATTAGTTGTTCCAACAGGAATAATTCCTAGGGTTGGACGATATTCCTGCTCAGCTAATCCGTTTACCACCTCATTAATTGTCCCGTCTCCGCCAGCCGCGATGACAACATCAAATCTGCGCTCCACAGCAAATGCTGCTGCTTTTGTCGCATCACCAGCACCTGTTGTTGCATGACAAGAGGTTTCGTAACCAGCCTTTTCAAGCTTCTGTAATACTTCGGGAAGATGTTTTTTAAAAAGTTCTCTCCCTGAAGTTGGATTATAGATTATTCTAGCACGTTTCATTTTTCATCATCCTGTATCATTTGAATAGACTGTTTGATTATAAATTCCGTTTTCCACTGCAGGCGCTTGCTTTCCGCTCCAACCAACTACAGGTTTATACAAAGCTCTCAAAAGCAACATATTTTACGAAAACAGCCTTTGAATAAAAGACAAGTGTTCTGATTATATTCTGTATGGAGTAAGTCTATACCTTTTTTAAATTCTAAACCTTTTATATTATACCGGAAAATTTATACATTTCCAATATTTACACTTTAGCAGTATACCCTACTTTCTATAATGAGAAACCTTAAATAACTTAGAAGCCTTCTTCGTATACTAATAAAATCCTTGAATGCACTGGAGGATGACCATGGAGATTTGGGAGAAGAATTTTAGTAATTGGAAGGCTACCAATGAACTTATTTATGTAGATTTAATGAAACAAAAAAAGGGTCGTGTCCGGCTATATGGTAGGCTACTTGCTTATGACATGCATGAACGATATGTCCAACTTTATAACGACGATGAAAAATCAGTTTATAAGGTTTCCTTTGGTGAGATTGATCATATTTCTTCTACAAGGCATTAAAAAGCACTCTTAAAAATGTAAGAGTGCTTCCCGTTTTTTAACGAGCTTTAATTTCTTCTAATAATATTTTATTAACTAACGGTGGGTTCGCTTGACCCTTTGTCGCTTTCATAATCTGTCCTACTAGGAAGCCAATTGCACGTTCCTTCCCACTTTTAAAATCATCAATCGATTGGGGATTTGCGTCCAACGTATCAGTGACAATCTTACGTAATGTACCTTCGTCGGAAATTTGCACAAGACCTTTTTCCTTGACGATTTTCTCTGGATCTCCGCCTTTTTCTAATAGCTCTTGGAATACTTTTTTCGCAAGCTTAGAAGAAAGTGTCCCATCTTGAATAAGTGTGATCGTTTTTGCAAGGCTTTCGGGAGTTAATGCAATTTCATCTAGCTCTTTATTAGCAGAATTTAGATAAGCAGATACATCCCCCATTAACCAGTTTGACGCTTGTTTTGGATCTGCTCCATTTTTGACGGTAGACTCAAAGAAATCAGACATCTCCTTCGTATTGGTAAGAACTTCTGCATCATAAGCTGGTAACTTTAGTTCCTCAATATATCGTTTTTTTCGAGCATCTGGTAATTCCGAAATTTCCGCACGAATTCTTGCCTTCCATTCATCATCAATATAAAGCTGAACAAGGTCTGGCTCAGGGAAATAACGATAGTCATCAGAACCTTCTTTTACACGCATCAATATGGTTTCTTTCTTGGCTTCATCATAACGACGTGTTTCCTGTTCGATAATTCCACCAGCTAAAAGCACCTTTTCTTGACGCTTTTCTTCAAATTCCAGCCCCTTTTGAACAAAGGCAAATGAATTTAAATTTTTGAGCTCTGTTTTTGTACCGAATTTTTCTTGACCAATTGGACGAAGTGAAATGTTTGCATCACAACGTAGGGAGCCTTCCTCCATTTTACAATCAGAAACGCCTGTGTATTGAATAATCGACTTTAGCTTTTCAAGATACGCGTATGCTTCCTCAGGAGTACGAATATCCGGCTCTGACACTATTTCGACTAAAGGTGTTCCTTGACGATTAAAGTCAACAAGTGAATAGCCATCACCAGAGTGAGTTAGCTTTCCAGCATCTTCTTCAAGGTGCAGACGAGTAATTCCGATTCGCTTCTTATTCCCATTTACTTCAATATCAATCCATCCATTTTCTCCAATCGGTTGATCAAATTGGGAGATTTGATATGCCTTTGGATTATCTGGGTAAAAGTAGTTTTTTCGATCGAATTTCGTATCAGTTGCCACTTCACAATTTAATGCCATGGCTGCTTTCATCGCAAATTCAACCGCACGCTTATTTAATACAGGTAAAACACCTGGATACCCTAATTCGATGACACTTGTTTGTGTATTAGGGGCAGCTCCAAAATGGTTAGGACTATTAGAAAATATTTTAGAGTCCGTTTTTAGCTCGACATGGACTTCAAGTCCAATAATTGTTTCAAAGTTCATCGTCTAACCCCCTTACAAATTTGGTTTTTGCTTATGATAGTCGGTTGCTTGCTCAAACGCGTAAGCTACGCGGTATAGGGTTGATTCATCAAAGTGCTTACCAATGATTTGTAAGCCCAGCGGTAGCCCATCTGAGAACCCACAAGGGACTGAGATTCCTGGTACACCTGCTAGGTTCACTGGAATGGTTAATATATCATTTGCATACATGGTCATTGGGTCCTTTGTTTTTTCGCCTATTTTGAAAGCATGGGACGGTGCTGTTGGTCCAATAATGACATCATATTTTTTAAATATATCTTCAAAATCTTTTTTAATTAGAGTACGTACTTTTTGCGCCTTAATATAATAGGCATCATAATAGCCTGAGCTTAATGCAAAGGTTCCAAGCATGATTCGGCGCTTCACTTCATTACCAAAACCTTCACTTCTAGTTTGCTTGTATAAGTCCAGAAGGTTTTTTGGATTTTCCGAACGAACTCCATAGCGGACTCCATCAAAACGTGCAAGATTTGCAGATGCTTCTGAAGAGGATAATAGGTAATAGGTACCTAGTGCATATTTTGAATGTGGAAGGGATACCTCTTCCCATGTTGCTCCTAATCCTTCTAATACCTTTAAAGCATCTAAGACTGACTGGCGAACGTAGTCTTGGACTCCTTCTCCGAGGTACTCTTTAGGCACAGCAATTTTTAATCCTTTAACATCTCCAGTTAAAGATGATAGGAAGTCCGGCACTTCTACATTAGCAGACGTTGAATCCATTGGATCAAGTCCAGAAATTGCTTGGAGCAGATAAGCATTGTCTTCTACTGTATTAGTAATGGGTCCAATTTGATCAAGTGAAGAAGCAAATGCGATGAGTCCATAACGCGATACTCTTCCATATGTAGGCTTTAATCCAACCACACCGCAATAAGATGCTGGCTGACGGATTGAGCCTCCTGTATCAGAACCTAGAGAGAACAAAACTTCACCCGCTGCAACAGCGGCGGCTGAACCACCACTAGAACCACCTGGTACATAGTCTGTATTCCATGGATTTTTCGTTGGAACGAAGCCAGAGTTTTCATTAGACGATCCCATCGCAAATTCATCCATGTTTAGTTTACCAATTGTGATAGTTTCTGCTGATTTTAGCTTCTCCACAACTGTAGCATCGTAGATTGGATCAAAGTTCGCTAAGATTTGGCTTCCGGATGTTGTACGAAGACCCTTTGTTACGATATTATCCTTTAGTCCAATTGGTAGCCCGAATAGTAAACCAAACTCATCTCTATTATTAAGTCCATTATCTAGCTCTTTTGCCTGAGCACGAGCATTTTCTTCATTTAGAGTAAGAAAAGCATTTATTTTGTTATCAACAGCAGCGATTCTCTTGTAGGAAGCATCCACTAGGTCTGTTGCACTGATTTCTTTCTTATGTAATTTACTATGTAATTCTGATATTTTATGGTCAAATAATGACATATATATCCCTCCCCTACTCTAGAATCGCTGGAACGCGAACCTGTCCATCCTTATGATCTGGTGCATTCTTTAATACTTCCTCAATCGGAAGTCCTTTTTCTGCCTTGTCCTCCCTTAATACATTCCTCATGTTTAGCACATGAGAGGTAGGCTCCACATCATCTGTATTCAATTCATTTAATTGCTCTGCATATGTAATAATTGAATCTAACTGCTTCTGAAATACTTCCGCCTCTTCTTCTGTGATCGCTAAACGAGCTAAGTGAGCCACATGCTTCACCTGATCTTTAGAAATACGTGACATTTCCCTTCACCTCCGTAGATTCGTACACTAACAATATACTGATAATACCAAAGTTTTCGTGCTTTAATCAACTAGCGACCTGCACTTCAACACTTTAAAGGAGTGGGGGCCTGTCCCCCACTCCTTTAAAGTGCTAAAAGAAAAGATAGCTGTTCGGTTGAACAAGCTATCTTTTCGGTCATTATATTTATTTTAAGTCTTCGATTGAATCAACATCCATGTATGCTGGTACAACTAAGCCTAACTTTGTTCCTGTTAGATTTGCACCTAGGTCTTCAAACTTCCCATCGTATTCTGCATAGTAGTCAGCATGTGTAGTTGGTAACCATGCACCAACCGTTACGTCACCACTTCCGTCTGCTACACCCGCCCACATTGGACCTGCGTCAACTTGAATTAAGTTAACTTCATAGCCAACACTCTCAAGTACATTTGCTACTACATGTGAGCTTGCAATTACATCATCCCACGCTACGTAAAGAACCTTAATTTCTTCACCATTAGCTGTGTTTACACCTTCTGTCCAAGTGCTTACTACATCTTCATTTTCACTTACCCATTGTTCAGCTGCTTCAGCTGGTTCTGCTCCACCTTGGATTAAGTTCATAACTGTCTCGATATGTTCTGGTTCCCAGTTAAATTGGTCTAATAGTAAATGTGCATCAGGATGATCTTCTTTTAAACCTTGACGTACAATTGTATTAACATCCTCAGCACCACCGTAGATTCCCTTTGGATCTTCTAAGTACTTAAGATCATAGCTTGCGAATTTCCAGTGTGGGCTCCAACCTGTTACAATGATTGGCTCCTCTGCATCATATGCCTTTTTAAGGGCAGCTGCCATTGCAGCACTTGAACCTTCTACTACTTCCCACTCATCAAGGCCATATTCAGGTATAACTTCCTCAATAGTTAGTTTCATAAGTCCTGCACCAGGGTCAATTCCGACAATCTCATAATCCACTTGTTCTCCTACACTTGCTGTGGATTCTGTAGATTCATCAGATGATCCTCCTGTTTCTGTACCTCCACAGGCTGCTAAACCAAGTGTTAACGTTAGTGCTGATGTAATTCCTACTAATTTTTTTAGCATTATACTGTTCCCCCTTGTTTTTTCTTGCCTATATTTTGAGTGATGCGATCTAGAAGAATAGCTATAACTACAATTGCTAGACCAGCCTCAAACCCAATACCTGTTTTAATTTGCGTAACGGCACGATAAACCTCTGTACCGAGTCCTGGAGCCCCAACCATTGATGCAATAACGACCATAGAAAGAGCAAGCATAATACTTTGGTTAATACCTGCCATAATCGTTGGCATTGCAAGTGGTAGCTGAACTTTTAACAGCTTTTGCTTGGTTGTAGAGCCAAATGCCTCTGTAGCTTCAATTAAATCTGCTGGGACTTGCTTAATCCCAAGAATCGTTAAACGAATTGTTGGTGGCATCGCAAAGATTACGGAAGCAACCACCCCCGGCACAACCCCAATACTAAAGAAGAAGATTGCTGGTAGTAAGTAAACGAATGCCGGCATCGTTTGCATAAAGTCTAAAATAGGTGTAACAACCTGTCTTGCTCTTTCACTTTGAGACGCCCAAATTCCCGCTGGTATTCCAATTATGATTGAAATTAACACGGAGGTTAAAACAAGAGCGAGTGTTTCAAGCATATCCTCCCAGTATCCCAAGTTATCAATTAGGAATAATCCTAATAAAGCAAACAGTGCAATTCTTTTATTACAAATCTTCCAAGCTAGTAAACTAACAAGAATGATTAATACAAAGGATGGAATAAATCCTAATCCTGCTACGATTCCATCAACAAACATTTCGACTCCAGTGGAGATTCCATCAAATAATCCTCCAAAGGTAGCTGTCATCCAATCTACTAAGAGGTCAATCCAGTCTGCTAAGGGTAGCCTTGGTAACAATCCTTCCATTTACATTACCTCCTTAGCTATATCAACATCTGTTAACTGAACCCCGTTAATGTATTGTTCATTTCCAGTTAATGCACCGATGACTGCCCCTCTAATGAGAATTCCCTTTAGACGGTTATTTTCATCTGTGACTGCAACTGGAATGGATGCTGCTGATACTTTTTCAAATAAATCAATCAGTAAAGTTTCTGTTCCAACCGCTGTAATATCTTTTTCTATAAATCCTTCGATTGGTTGATTAGCTTCCGCTGCCTTTGATGCATCCTTCGCTGTGATCGCACCAAGAAGCTTTTGTTGCTTGTCAACTACGTATATAGAAGAAATCCCAAGATCCTTCATTAATTTAAGGGCAACACGAGGTCCCTTATCGATTTGAACCGTTTCAGCACGCTTCATCACATGATGGGCAGTAAGTACCTTTGATAGATCCACATCCTCTACGAATCTTTCAACATATTCATTAGATGGATTCATTAAGATTTCTTCAGGTGTCCCGATTTGTACGATGCTTCCATCCTTCATAAGGGCAATTCGGTCTCCGATACGAAGTGCTTCATCTAAATCATGGGTAATAAAGACAATCGTTTTCTCCATGGTAGATTGTAATTCTAGCAACTCATCCTGCATATCTTTCCGAATTAACGGATCTAATGCGCTAAATGCTTCATCCATTAAAAGAACATCAGGATCATTTGCTAGTGCTCTCGCTAGTCCGACACGTTGCTGCATTCCACCACTCAACTGACTTGGGTACTGATTTTCATACCCCTTTAATCCAACTAATTCCAAAGCTTCTACTGCTTTTTTACTTCTTTCAGTCTTTTCAACACCTTGAATTTCTAATCCATATTCAGTGTTTTCAAGTACCGTTTTATGTGGGAATAAGGCGAATTTCTGAAAGACCATCGAGATTTTCTTTCTTCTTACCTCTCGTAGTTCTTCTTTATTCATCTTCACCACATCTTTACCATCAATCTGGACCTGGCCAAGTGTTGGCTCAATAAGACGATTTAGTAATCGAACTAAGGTGGATTTTCCACTTCCGGATAATCCCATGATGACAAAAATCTCACCTGACTTCACTTCAAAGGATGCACGGTTAACCCCAACTGTTGAGCCCGTTTCCTTTAAAATTTGATCCTTAGACTTTCCTTCTTTAAGTAACTGTAGAGCTTTTTTTGATGATTTTCCGAATATTTTGGTCACATCATTTACCTGTATTTTTATATTTTCTTCCATTCTTTCACCTCTTTATAGGTTGTCGCTTCTGGACTTTCTAATTATATATCGGTTTCAAAATTGGTTCAAACTGCATAATCCGTTATTATCGTATGTATAGTACGTTCAGAAAAAACTGTACGTTCTAAATAGTAAAAATACTTATAAATACTCCCAAATCCTCACTTTTCCATATTGACTGACAACTTTACATTTTTTTCTTGAATAGGTAGTCTATAGAGGTAAACAGTTTTAGAAGTAGATAACTGTTACAGCATAATAGATAAAATAAAAAGATCAACACCTAAATTAGGATGTGATTTAGTTGAAAGAAATAGAAATCTTAGAACGATCTAGATCAAGAGTTATAGATGCGATTGCTCAAAATATGAATCTATATGGAGTGACTCCGTCGATCGGACGATTATACGGCTTACTCTTCTTCTCAGATAAACCGCTTACTCTAGATGAAATGAAAGAAGAGCTTGGGATGAGCAAAACGAGCATGAGTACTTCCGTCAGAAGTTTACTCGATATAAATATGGTGGAAAAGGTATGGGTAAAAGGAGTTAGGAAGGATTTGTATTCAGTCGAGGAAGACTGGTACCAATCATTCTTCGATTTCTTTACAATTAAGTGGCGTACTGGGATTTCCATGAATATAAGTGCTATTGAGAAATCAATTATTGAGCTTACTGACCTACTTGCTAATCCCTCAATCGACGATGAGATTAAACAGATTGCGGAGACCGATATTGCTAAGCTTAATAACAGTTTGGAATACTATGATTGGTTAAATCGCTTGGTGGATAGCTTTGAGTCAAGGGAGATTTTAGATTTTATTCCTATACAAAAAAGAGATGATGATCAGAATTAGGTAAGTAAACAAAGGACCAACGCAAAAATTGCGTTGGTCCTTTCTCGTTGATTTTTTCTTAAAAAAGGGTTGTGCATCTCTGCAACAACCCTTTTTGATATTATGCTTTTGCTTCTTCAAACTCATCTAAGATTTCTTGTTCTGGCTCTTTATCAATTGAACTGAAGATTAAGATCGCAATCCAAGCAAGGACGAATCCTGGAACGATTTCGTATAGGTCGAAAAATCCACCTGAAATATTGCTCCAAATTACAACCGTTAAAGCACCAACAATCATACCTGCTAATGCACCCTTACCCGTCATACGCTTCCAGAATAGTGAAAGGATAATGACCGGACCAAATGCTGCTCCAAATCCTGCCCAAGCATAGCTAACTAAATCTAATACTGAGCTATCTGGATTACTAGCTAATCCAATTGCGATTAGCGCAATTACAATTACTGCAGCACGACTGACCCATACAAGTTCCTTATCGCCAGCTTCTTTCTTGAATAAAGAACGATAAATATCCTCTGCAACAGCACTTGAAGAAACAAGTAACTGTGAGTCAATTGTACTCATAATCGCTGCTAGAATTGCAGCAAGTAAAATTCCCGATACCCAAGGATTGAATAGAACCTGTGTAAACTGGATAAATACTTGCTCACCGTCTGGTAATCCTCCGTTAGAGAAGTAAGCAATTCCTGCAAAACCTGTGAAGATCGCTCCAAATAGTCCAAATACCATCCAAATCATACCGATTAAACGAGCCTTTGGAACATCCTTCACTGATTTAATTGCCATAAAACGTGTAATGATATGTGGTTGACCAAAGTAACCTAATCCCCATGCTAATAGTGAGATAATACCAAGAGCTGTCATACCAGCAAATGCATCTAGGTAGGTTGGATCAATGCTACCAACCTGCTCAACCGTTTCACCCCAACCACCAAGCTCAATAACTGCAACAATTGGGACAATAATTAAAGCTAGGAACATTAAAATACCTTGAATAAAATCTGTCCAACTTACTGCAAGGAATCCACCTAGGAAGGTGTATGAAATAATTACAATTGCACCAATCCAGAGTGCAGCACTATAAGATAATCCAAATGAAGCTTCAAATAATTTCGCTCCACCAACCATACCAGAAGCTGTGTAGAACGTGAAGAATAATAAAATTACTAGTGCCGAGATCACACGTAACAGCTTTGTTTTATCACGGAAACGATTTTCTAAGAAATCTGGAATTGTTATTGAATCATTTGCTTTTTCAGTGTAACTACGTAAGCGCTTAGCTACAAATTGCCAATTTAAGTATGCACCGATTGTTAAACCAACTGCGAGCCAAATCTGATTCATCCCACCTGACGCATAAACAGCACCTGGTAATCCAAGGAGTAACCAACTACTCATATCTGAAGCACCTGCACTTAATGCTGCTACTCCTGGCCCTAATCTCCTTCCACCTAATACATAGTCTGAAAGATTACTAGTAATTCTGTATGCCACAATTCCTATTACAAGCATACCAATTAAATAAACAATAAACGTTATTAACGTTGCGGTTTCCATCTACTCTCTCCCCTCTTTTACATAAGATCCTATTGATAAGACAACCGTGGCTAACATAGGTACAAGTAACCAAAATAATGTTGCACCTGAAATTGACAAGCATATCACCTCCATTACCATTCGTATGCAACCATATGCACCTGTATTCATTACCCTGTTAATTCCTGTTTGAAACCTGTTTTTTTAAAAAAGGCGTCAAATCAGAAAATTTACATTGTCTAATATAACACATAAATTAATTACCATCATTTTTACAGTAATTTTTATAGACTTAAAATGTATAAATATGCAATTTTAAAACGAAGCCATGGGCTTCATCGTGTCTATTCACGATATCTATTCATGAAAATTCATAAAATTAATTTTTACTTTTTTCATTATTTAGACACAATTTAGTCGGTTTAGTAGTTGATTTTTTATCTGTTTTAATGGTTTAAATCGAGGTAGTTTTTAGGTTTATTTAATTTTTTATTTCGAAGCTTTATAACGCAAACTTTTTTGTGTTATAAGTTAAGTGAAGTTCGGTTCTAAGTTGCAAATTTCTGTTCAAAATCAAATCTATAAATCTAAGATTCTTTACTAACCTTTTTTCATACAAAAAAGAAGCTTGTCATAAAAACAACAAACCCCTCTCGATATCTATCTATATAGTCTTTACAACTACTTGTCCAATTAGCATGAAAATAATTGAAATCAATAATGTTCTTGCCATTTTCAATGGTATTTTTGGTAATGCTAATAGACCAATTTGTGTTCCAAGAGCTGATCCAATAGCTAAAGCAATCGCATAATTCCAATTGATATAGCCCGTTTGGTAAAAGATAATAAATGCTCCTACACAGCTACCAAAATTTAAAACTCTTGAAAGCTGAGCTGATTTTACATAAGAATATTGTTCACGCATATAGTGAATAATGCTAAATGTTGCCGATCCTGGTCCAAAGCCACCATCGTAAATCCCAATAAAAAATGGAATGAATTTTGCTAATCTTCCTGGTTTTTGGGTTGGAGTTGAATCCTTTATTTCAGCTACCCATTTTTTATTTCTGATGGTAACGAACAGAGCAAATACAAGTAAGACCAGCGCTACTAGATTCATCACCTGCTCTGACACACTAGTCGTTGCAATGGCCCCTACCATACCACCCAACACTGAGATGAAGACCACTGGTAGTAACCCTCTAACCGTGAAAATTTTATGTCTTAGAATATAGATAATACTCGTAAACGAAGCAATTCCTGAAGAAAACTTATTCGTCGCAATCCCATATTGAATTGGAATTCCAATTAACATCATTGCCGGCAACGTTATAATTCCACCACCACCAGCGAGTGTTCCAATAAACGAAGAAACCATTCCTAACCCCATCAACAACAAAAAAACTTCCATCTC
This sequence comes from Bacillus sp. AK128, assembly GCF_053903075.1. Classification (NCBI taxonomy): domain Bacteria; kingdom Bacillati; phylum Bacillota; class Bacilli; order Caryophanales; family Bacillaceae; genus Bacillus; species Bacillus sp. AK128. The sequence goes on from NZ_CP096379.1 coordinate 4,367,415, forward strand.
TCTCATCTCCACAACAAACTAACTTCCACCATCCATCATAAAGCATATCCCACAAAATGAACATCCCCACAAACACTTTATCCCTTTAAAGCATCGGGGGCCTGGCCCCCGATGCTTTAAAGCGTTAAAAACCCCACTTAAAAAAGTGGGGTTTGGTAGATCTATTTTTAGTCTATTTTTTGATTTTTTTGCTATATATTTATAGAACTAACTTCCTTGTTAGCCTGCTCTTACAGCATTTCTGAAGTTGTTTTAGCTTGCATGTGTAGAACTAGGTAGTCAGGTCCACCAGCTTTTGAGTCTGTTCCTGACATGTTGAATCCACCAAATGGTTGGTATCCAACGATTGCACCTGTACATCCACGGTTGAAGTATAGGTTACCTACATGGAAATCTTCACGAGCTTTTTCAATGTTTGTGCGGTTATTTGAGATAACAGCACCTGTTAAGCCGTATTCTGTGTTGTTTGCAATTTCAATTGCATGATCAAAGTCACGTGCTTTTGAGAATGCAACCACAGGTCCGAAAATTTCTTCCTTCATAAGGCGAGCATCTTCATGTACGTCAGCGAAGATTGTAGGTTGGATAAACCATCCTTTAGAATCGTCCCCTTCTCCACCATGTACAAGTCTACCTTCTTGCTTACCAATTTCGACATAGCTCATGATCTTGTCATATGCACCTTGATCAATAACTGGGCCTACATTAACTGAAGAAGATGTTGCTTCAGAAACAGTTAATTCTTTTGTTAGTTCGATTGCACGATTTAATACTTGCTCGTAAACATCTTCTACTATGACAGCACGTGAACATGCTGAACACTTTTGACCAGAGAAGCCAAATGAAGATGCGACAATTGCTGTCGCAGCTAATTCAAGGTCTGCTTCTTTATCAACAACAATTGTATCCTTACCACCCATTTCGGCAATAACACGCTTTAGCCAGATTTGGCCTTCACTTAACTTAGAAGCACGCTCATAAATACGAAGACCTACATCACGAGATCCAGTAAAGCTAATAAAACGGGTACGAGGGTGATCTACTAAATAGTCTCCAACTTCTGCTCCACTACCTGGGATAAAGTTTACAACGCCTGCTGGTAATCCAGCTTCTTCTAAAACTTCAATAAATTTCGCTGCTACAACTGGTGTTGTACTAGCTGGCTTTAATAATACTGTGTTACCAGCTACTAGGGCAGCTGTTGTCATACCTGCCATAATGGCAAATGGGAAATTCCACGGCGAAATGATTACGCCTACTCCAAGTGGAATATAATTAAAACGGTTATATTCGATTGGACGGCTTTCTACTGGAATACCATCTTTTAACTTAAGCATTTGACGGCCATAGTATTCCAAGAAATCGATTGCTTCTGCTGTTTCTACATCTGCTTCGTTCCAAGGCTTTCCAGCTTCTTTTACTAAAATTGCAGAGAATTCATGCTTACGACGACGGATAATTGCTGCGGAACGGAATAAGATATCCGCGCGTACTTCCGGCTTCACTTTACGCCATGTTTTAAATGTTTCATCAGCAACTTGCATAGCTTTTTCAGCTAGATCCTGGTCTGCTTTTGATACTTTCCCTACTACTTCAGCACGGTTTGCTGGATTGACAGATACAATCTTCTGCTCAGTTGAGATACGCTCTCCACCGATAACAAGATCATAATCCTTCCCTAAATAAGATTCCACAGTAGCAAGACCTGCTTCTAAAGCCTTCTTGTTTGCTTCTACTGAAAAATCTGTAAATGGTTCATGTTTGTAAGGTACTACCATCGATTTCTGCCTCCCTTTAATCAAGTAAAAACAGCAAAAATCAAGATCAGATACAATATCCCATCTTGACATAAAGCTTCCTACTTCCCCCTTATTCTATCGAAGAAGTTTGTGGATTTCAAACCTTTCATCTAAAAAAATTATTGATAAATATGAACATAGGGTTCTTCTTCATTGATTTCCCGTATAATAACAGCCTCCGGACCATCAATAGATGAGATATAACATTTTACTGAAAAATAATTCGGGAAATGCTCCATAATCAATCCAGTTAAATATTGAGTAAACCCAACAACCTCTGCTTTTCCATAAAACTGCATGGGAATCTCAATGGTTAGCTCTGTTAATTGTTCATCACGATAAAAGCCTCGACCAATCACACCTGTGTAATTTGGAAAATATTCATCAATATCGGCTTTAAAATTAAGCATTCGAGTGTGGTCATCACGGTAGTCTCGTTGAGCATCTGTCGATGGGAGAAGATAATAATCTTCCCTAACTACACTCCACTTTTCAATGCTAGTAGAATTTCCACTTACCTCAGCTATTGCAAAAAAGCTTCCTGGTACGACAGATGATTTAGCCTCCTGTTTAAACAATCCAATCACAACTGGAATACTCTCAAGGCCTTCTATTGCACGAATTCTGCTAAGGATCTCATCTGCCATTCTTTTACCCTGCTGCTCAATTTCAGCATCAGGAATCGGATATTCTCTTGGATAACCATCCTCTTGATTATAATAATGGACAGAGTTAAGTGCTAATCCAATGGAAATCCCACCAAGCTCAGCTTTTCCTTCATTGTCCTTTATTAAGTAATTCTGTTCAAGCAAATGTGATAAATAAATAGGACTCGCTTCATTCTGCTCTTTAAGCGTTCCAGTCGTCACAGGAGCAGGATTTAAGCCAATGTTCTTACCAGCTATATCATCTTCCTCTATTTCAGCTATTTCTGCATCTGTTAACTTTCGTTGGAGCCATCCTGCTATGGTATCACGGTCTAAATACTGCCCATCCTGATAAAGGTAATTTTCCGAGGAAAAAGTATTTTGCGTTAATCTCATTAGTCCTGTTTCAAACTCATCTATATCTAAACGGTTACTAATTCTATTAACGACTAACCCCCTAGACTCACTCGCTTTAAACGGAAGGACCGTTCGATAATATTGGTCTGAAATCTGGAAGTTCGGGACAATCGCAGTCTCTTGTGTTTCTTCTGTTTCTTGTACGATTTCCTCATCCTTCTCAAAATTCGGTATACACCCACTAATAAAGAGGATGCTCACTAAAAAGTATACCCCAAGTCTCCTCACTCTTCTCCCCCCTTTATTTGTTCAACTCTTCAATCAATCTCTCCTCATTCCAAATCTCCACACCATGTTTTTCAGCCTGATCGAGCTTCGATCCCGCTGCTTCACCAGCGATAAGGAGATCCGTTTTCTTACTAACACTACCAGATACTTTTCCACCAAGCAGTTCGATTTTCTCTTTAGCTTCATTCCTACTCAATATCTCAAGCTTTCCAGTTAATACAATTGTTTTCCCAGCAAAATAGGAATCAATATCTTCCACATTTATCCTCTTAGGTCCAATATATTCTGTATTTACTCCTAGCACTTTCAATTCTTCTAAAAGGTTGATCACTTCAGGCTTATGAAAATAAGTAACAACTGCTTCTGCCATTTTTTCACCAATTTCATTGATTGCTATAAGATCTTCAACGGAAGCCTTTTGTAACCCTTCAATGGATTCAAACTGTTGAGCTAATGTTTTCGCTGCCTTAGCTCCTACATGACGAATACCAAGCCCAAACAATAGCTTTTCTAATGAATTTTTCTTAGAAGCAGTAATTGCTTCAACAAGATTAGTAGCAGATTTCTCTCCCATTCGTTCTAGCGCAACAAGTTGTTCCTTTTGAAGACGATAAAGATCAGCAACATTGTGAATGAGCTTCTCCTGGAAGAGTTGAGCAATCACTCGTTCACCAAGCCCATCTATATTCATCGCATTCCTTGATACAAAATGAATAAGTCCCTCGCGAATTTGTGCAGGGCATTCTGGGTTAATACAACGAAGTGCCACTTCTTCATCCAATCTTACTAATTCACTTCCACACTCAGGACATTCTGTCGGCATGTGGAACTCCTTCTCCTCACCTGTTCTTTTCTCTAAAAGAACATTTACCACCTCAGGAATAATATCTCCAGCCTTTTTAACAACCACATAGTCCCCAAGCTTAATATCCTTTTCCCGAATTAAATCTTCATTATGTAAAGAAGCTCTTTTCACAACAGTTCCAGCTACTCTAACTGGCTCTAATAAAGCAGTGGGTGTAATCACACCTGTTCTACCCACATTTAGCTCGATATCAAGCAGTCTTGTTACGACCTCTTCAGCCGGAAACTTGTATGCGATTGCCCAGCGTGGACTTTTAGCGGTAAACCCAAGCTCGTCTTGTTGTTGGAACGAATCTACCTTAATAACAATCCCGTCAATTTCATAGGGTAGGTCCGGTCTCTTTTCAACCCATCCAGAGATATACTCAATAACTTCATCAATGCCTTGGCATGTCTTTCGTTCATTATTCGTCTTAAAGCCAAGATCATCTAATAGATCTAAGCCCTCACTATGACTTCCGATTCCTGTTGTACCGGGATTGGCAATCCCATAGACAAATATATCTAAATTGCGTTTTGCCGCAAGCTTCGGATCTAACTGTCTAAGTGATCCAGCAGCAGCGTTTCTAGGGTTTGCAAAAGGTTCTTCGCCTAGTTCTTCCTTTTGCTCATTAAGCTTCATAAAAGATTTCTTTGGCATATAGGCTTCACCACGGACTTCAATCGTAGCCGATTGTGATAATCGAAGTGGGATAGAGCGAATTGTTTTAAGGTTTTGCGTAATGTCCTCGCCAATAGTTCCGTCTCCACGTGTAGCTCCTTGAATAAATAGACCGTCCTCATATCTTAGTGATACAGCTAGACCATCTATTTTTAACTCACACACGTAGGCAACTTCATTTCCTACCCCTTGTCTAACTCGGCGATCAAAATCACGTAAATCCTCTTCATTAAATGCATTACCAAGACTTAGCATAGGAGTCGTATGCTCAACCTTTTCAAAAACTGATAAAGGAGCACCACCCACCCGCTGAGAGGGTGAATCTGCTGATTGGAGGCTTGGATTTTCCTCCTCAAGGCGAATCAGCTCATGTAGGGCTTGATCATATTCTGCATCAGATACGGTCGGTTGATCTAATACATGGTACTCATAATTCCATTTATGTAATAAAAGACGGAGTTCTTCAACCCTAGCTAGAATTTCTTCAGGCATTCTTTCATCTCCTTTAATTGTCTAGGCTCGTTTCTAAAACTTTGTTGTTTTCGATACATTTTGTTTTGGCTGTAAAACCAGTATTATAAGCAAGGTTAAGTATCGGTTAGAAAAGAGCAACTCTCTTTATGTATACCATGATTCTGATACTAGATAAAAATACTGCTTTTGGGATTTTTACGTAAAGCAACAATCTATATGAAAACAGCCATTGTCTAAAACTAACGACAGCGCCACGTCTTTGAGACGAGGCGGCTGTCATACTATCTTTACACTAATTTTAGTGATTATAAAAATGAAAATCCTTTACATCTTTTCAATCGGAGCAAACTTTGCAAGTAGTCGCTTTATGCCGGTTGGACTTGGGAAAGCAATGTCTAATTCCTTAGACTCTCCTTCACCTTTTACACTAACCACTGTTCCAACTCCCCACTTTTTATGCTGGGCCTTATCCCCAACCTGCCAGCCAATCGACTCACCGCCTGTAGTCGTTGCAGCTGGTCGCATCACAGGTGCACGACGCTGCTCGGTTACTCTTGTTCCTGCTCCTGATGACGAAAACGGAGATGGCTTCGCCTTTTCTTCATGTGCTTTCTCAAGGATATCCTCAGGAATTTCCGATATAAATCTTGATACCGGATTCATATTGGTACGTCCGAATAAAGTTCTCATTTCAGCATTTGATATATATAACTTTTCTTCCGCACGGGTAATCCCAACATAGGCAAGACGACGTTCTTCCTCCATCTCCTCTTCCTCAAAAAGAGAACGACTATGTGGAAATACACCCTCTTCCATCCCCATTAAGAAAACAACAGGAAACTCAAGTCCTTTTGCAGCATGCAGGGTCATTAAGATTACCGTGCCTTGATCCTTTTGTTCTTCTTCATCCACCTGATCAATATCAGCAACTAGTGCTAAGTCAGTTAGAAATGAGATTAACGTCTTATCATCATTTTTCTCTTCAAAGTTTTTTGTAACAGATAGGAATTCATCGATATTTTCTAATCGACTTTGAGCTTCAATGGTTTTCTCATTTTTTAGCATGTCTCGATAGCCAGTTTTAGTTAAAACCTCTTCCACTAACTCCGTAACTGACAGAAATTCCTGCATTTGGACCCAGTTACGTAATTGGTCTCTAAACTCAACAAGCGCATTCGTCACTTTTCCACTAAGACCGACAAGCTCTACCATTTGAAGAGCTTCAAATATCGATACTTCATGTAAAGCAGCATAATTAGCTAGCTTATCAAAAGTAGTCGCACCAATTCCCCGCTTTGGCACATTAATTATACGAGCCAAGCTAATATCATCGTCAGGGTTTGAAATCAAACGAAGATACGCCAGAATATCCTTGATTTCTCTACGATCATAGAACTTTGTTCCTCCGACAATACTGTAGGAAATATTAGATTTTAATAACACTTCCTCCATCGCACGAGATTGAGCATTGGTACGATATAAAATCGCGAAATCGGAATTCTTTTTCTTTTCATCTACTAGAATCTGCTTAATCATCCCAGCTACATAGTAACATTCGTCTTGTTCCGTAGTACCACGGTAATAGACAATCTTATTTCCTTCTGGATTTTCGGTCCAAAGCTTTTTCGGTTTACGGTTTTTATTATTCTCGATCACCTGATTTGCGGCTTGTAAAATATTCTTCGAAGATCGATAGTTTTGCTCTAAAAACACAACCTTCGCTCTCGGATAGTCTTTCTCAAATGAAAGAATATTACCAATATCCGCTCCACGCCAGCGATAAATGGACTGATCCGAATCCCCTACCACACATAGGTTTTGGAAACGGCTAGCCATTTGTTTGACTAGCATATACTGAGCACGGTTCGTATCCTGATACTCGTCCACATGAATATATTGAAATTTTCGTTGATAGTATTCCAATACCTCTGGAACTCGCATAAACAAATGAATCGTTGTCATAATTAAATCATCAAAATCGAGCGCCTGATTTTTACGAAGGCGTCTCTGATATTCTTCATAAACCTTAGCCACGACCGACTCATATGGTCCTGTTGCCGATTTGTTATATTCCTCAGGAGTTACGAGTTCATTTTTTGCACCACTAATCGACCCTAGTAAACTTCTTGGTTCAAATTTCTTCGTATCTACATTTTGATCCTTTAACACATTCTTAATCACTGATAACTGATCCGTTGTATCAAGAATGGTAAAATTACGACTAAATCCTAGTCGATCAATATCACGGCGAAGAATTCTTACACACATCGAGTGAAAGGTTGAAATCCAAATCTCATCAGCTGCCCCACCAACAATCTTGGCGACACGATCCTTCATTTCACGCGCTGCTTTATTCGTAAACGTAATCGCTAGTATATTCCAAGGCGCTATTTCCTTTTCCGCCATTAAGTAAGCAATCCGGTGGGTCAGCACTCTTGTCTTTCCACTTCCCGCACCCGCCATGATGAGTAAAGGTCCATCAGTTTGCTTAACTGCTTCCTGTTGCGCAGGATTTAATCCTGATAAAAGTTTATTTGATAAAAATTGCATATGCTCACCGCCTACTCTATTTAAAACGAACAAGTGTTCTTTAATCTCTATTTTACTATACTCTACAAGTAAAATCTATTGGCATTCTTTCACTGCTTTTACTGTTTTTAAAGCCTGTCCAATATTATCGTAAATGAGGTTCCCAATTATAACAGTATCAGCTGCTGCACCCATTTCCTTTGCTTGCTCCACCGTTTCAATGCCACCACCATAGAATAGTCTGCTAGTGTCTAGAACATCATTCACCTTTTGAACCAAGCTTGGATTCCCATATACACCGCTATATTCCATATAAAAAATAGGCAAGTGTAAAAGTTTATCAGCCATTCTTGCATAAGCAATGACTTCTTCCTCATTTAGATTCGTCTTTGCATTCGTTAGTTCAGCAACCTTCGAATCCGAGTTCAGGACACAATACCCTTCCGCATAGATCTCATCCCAGTTCATAATATCTCCAAATTCCAGTAATGCCTGATGGTGGAGGTCTAAAATCCATTTCCGATCCAGACTATTAAGGACAGTTGGAACAAAATAAAAATCATAACCCGGAGATATCGAATCAACCGTCGAAACCTCCAACACACACGGAACCGAATAACGTCTAATCCGGACAAGCATATTTAAAACATTATCCTCCGTAATGCCATCACTACCACCAATCATCACCGCATCCGTACCCGACTCACACACTCTCTCCAAATCTTCATCACTAATCTCTTTATTTGGGTCAAGCTTAAATATATGCTTCCATTCTTTTATATCGTACATAAGTGATCCTCCAAAATTCATTTCCAGTAACATTATAACAAAATAAACAACAAAACACCTTTCCAATTCAGTCACTACCCACTGGTAATATTTTTACCACGTTAAAGCAATGGGGGCCTGGCCCCCACTGCTGTGCTGCGTTACCGTGATGGGGGACAGGCCCCCGCTGCTGTGAAGTGTTAAAGTGGTTATGGTACGTGGGGACTAAAACCGGGTTTTGTGGTTGTTTTATGTCAGTAGGGAGTGAATTTGGGTCTAGAGCGAGCAGGTGGTCTTGCTTAGGATCTATTTTAGAACGGATATCGGCACATTATTTCAGTTTATCGGCGAAACCTGGAGATATATCGGCGACTTCTTTCATGTTATCAGCCACTTCTGACAGGATATCGGCGACTATTGAATTTATATCGGCGCACTTAACCAAGGCACCAAATGTCAAGGAACTCCCGCAACGTCCAAAAGCTCACTATAAGCTTAACCGCAAAAAACAAAAAAAGTTCCCAAACCAACTAGGAACTTTTCCTTCTTCACAGGTAGTAAATATTTATATAATTTTAGGCTCGGTCTTGACCATTTCTTCCTTAATTTTTTCATCTAACTTATGGAAGGTAATTTCACTTAAAGAGAGGACTGTATGTTCTTGCTTTCTTGTATATGTATTCATAAAAGGCGCGGTAATGGTATGTAGTTTCCAATCTTTATAGTGAGCGGTTAAAACTAGATTGCTTTCACAAATAGAGAAGTGAATCCTCTTGATAATTGGGTAGTGGTCCCACAGCACTTCTTCCACTTGCTTAAACGTGAAGGGTTGGGCTTCCCACATTTTCACCTTAATCTGTTCTTCTATATGACGTTTTTCTTCCGGATGGATTAGTAGATTAAATACTCGATTTGTTATAAAAATAGAAATTTCACCTAGGTGCCCATGCTCATCTAATGTAAAAAATATTTCTTGGTTATGATTTACACTGTCTGAAACAAACATGCCTCCCTCGGCATCGTATTCCATCACTTTATTCACCTTTACATAGCGTTTCTGCATATGAGTTCCCCTATCTCTATATTTATATAATATATCTAGTATGAAACTATTTCTCGAAGTTTAATCCAAACAAATACCAACAAATTTCGCGCACATTCCAAGCTTTAGAAAAAAATTATATCCCAAACTCTCACTGAGGCATCCTAGTAGATTAAGCTAACTGCCTCTCAATCAACCACCCAAAAAACACAAAAAGACAACGAGCACAGTTCCACTCGTTGCCTTTTTATATCATCATTTATTTTATAACGATTATTTTTCTTCTTTTTCATACACACGATCTAGTGCCATTTGGTAGGCGTCGTTTCCATAGTTCAAACAACGCTTTACACGGGAAATTGTCGCCGTGCTTGCACCAGTTTCGGTTTCAATCTTGTGATACGTAAATCCTTCTCTCAGCATTCTTGCCACTTCTAGTCGTTGGGCTAGTGATTGTATTTCGTTTACCGTACAAAGGTCATCAAAAAAGCGGTAACACTCTTCAAGATCTTGTAGAGACAGAATCGACTGGAATAACTGATCTAATTCTTTTCCACGTAGTTTTTCAATTTGCATATATCCTTACCCCTTTATCATTACGAAATTTAATTCGTGGTTTCCGAGAACGTAACATCTGCAAGACTTGGCACAATATTAATCCAAGTTTTACCTGGCACAAATCCTACTGGCTGATCATTAACATATGGTAGGATTCGTCCATCGACATTTTCCCATTGCACCTCTTGCTTTTTCCCTTTTTGAAGGAGGTAGGCGTTACCACCAGACACTAGGTCAATTTCACGACGCCCTGCACTATCCAACACTTTATGTGAGGTTTCTATAATAAATACATTATCCAATAGTACCCGCTCTTTTGAATCTAAATCCTCAGTAAGATCCCCGCCTGCGTAGCGATAATACTTCTCTTGATTTGTATCATACTCATAATCTACAATTGAAAAATCCGACTTGGAATAGGCAACTTTCACATTTTCTGCAGGATCACCAGAGATACTTGCAATCTCGTCCTCTGTTAAAAACTTTAACGGCTCTTGATCATGAGTGGTGGCATAATTATTTTCCGTTGCACCCTTCATGATGTTTTCAAACGTTATATAGGAATTATGTGGAGCTTTTCTGAAGTCAGCTCTCTTAAACAGTGTTCCGTCATATTCCATTCCATTAATATTATCAACTTCTCCTGCTTGTAGCATTTGTTGAGCCTCCGGACTAAATCCGTGAGCTACATAGAAGGCATCATATCCTTTACTAAGCTCGATATAGTAATCCCGCGCACTTCTCACAGGGCCAATCTTCTCTGGAGCTTCACTTTGAAAAACCGCTAAAAATCTTGTAATATTTCCTTCTGCTAGAACCTCATATACGATATCAGCTCTATGTAGGCCTGACTGTGGTCTAGCCTTTGGATCATTATTAACCATAACTGCAACTGTTCGTTGATCAACTAACTTATCCGTTCCGATACCTGTTAATGGATAGGTATTAGCAAAAGCTTGTTTTTCTGTTTCTTCTGTCACTTCCGACTCGACTTCTTCTTCAATCTCTTCAGGATCTATACTAACAGGCTTTGCCTCTTGCTGTGAACAACCTGCACCTAGTAATAATAGAAACATTAGTGAGATCACAAAAATGATTCGATTCATAAAAGACACAACCTTTTCCGCATTTTATTCTAGATTCCCTATTTTGGAAGAAGAATATTCTTTTTTATTTTAACGCATTATCGTAGGAAAGAGTACCATTTTCTTCATTACATCATAGATTCCCATTGGCGTCACTCTTATATATGGTAAATGAGTAGATGATAAAAATAGCAGGCTATAAACAGGATCCAGATATAAATATCCTCGCTCCTTCATGAGTACCTTAAATTGCTTTTCTAACGGAATCAGCTGTTCAAGTGGAAGCTCAGACATTCTACCTGCTAATGGAAGAGCAAGTTCAAAGATAATTTCACCATTTTCAACAAGGACAATTCCACCACCTAACTCCTTCATTCGATTAAAGGCTAGTAGCATATCATCCTTCCGTTTTCCAATCACGATAAAATCACCTGTACTAGAGTACGAGCTTGCTAACCCGTGAATTCTTTTTGCAAAGCCCTTGATAATCGTGTTAATTCTCCATTTGCCATCCTGATCAACTAATAAAAGAAAGCTTTCATCATGTTCAACGGATAGCTCATCTACAGAAGTATCTAGTTGAACCGAATAAGGTTTCATAATAACCGCATTTTCCATTTTCATCCCTAAAGCCATCGAATATTGAAGGTCGTCATTCGTCAATTCCCAAGAAATATTCAAAGGATTAAAACCACTCTGATCCCAAGAATAAGTGGAATTGCTATAATTCGGTTGACTATCACGTCTTAACCACTGACCTTTTGCCATAACATGAACAGGCTTTGGGTTATCCTTACTTGTTAGAAAGTTGATATTCGCTACTTTCCCTGTTGCAATATGTCCCATGTAATGATCGAGTCTATAATATTTCGCCACATTGTAAGATCCCATATGATAAGAATCGATAAGTGGAATGCCACTTTCGATCGCCATTTTAATCATTGCATCAATAAACCCTTGCTCGTGGAATGAAGGTGTGGAGCCATCCGTTGTAAACATTAAAGAATCATAGCTCTGCAAATTTAATGTCTTCATTTCTTCTAATAAGTATGGCAAGTCAGGTCTAATTGATGAATAACGAAGGGCAACCGAATAGCCGTGCATTAGTCTATTGTATATATCTTTACCTGAAATGGATTCATGGTCAGCATCTGCTCCTAACAGCTTTAGCTTCATTAAAGTTCGATCAGATGCACCTGGAAAATGTCCTTCAATTAGTTTATTGTGATGCTTCGCTTCTTGAATCCAATGTAGCATCATATCATCACCGTCAAGAAGTCTTGGCCAACCTGTGAGCTCTCCACCTTGTAAAACATCATCTCTTTCTAACCATGCTTTAATGTTAGCTGAAGAAAACAACTCCTCTTCATTTGCAAGCTCAGACTGGGAGTCAAACCGACACCACCAGAAGATGGTTTGTGGTAGCTTTTGAAAATCATCCATTAACGAAAACGCTTTCTTTTTTTGCAACTCAGAAAACAGAACTAGATTATCGTTTATAAGTGTTGTTGTCCCAAACTGTGATGAATATTGAGCAATAGAGTGGGGATTATAAACTTGAAACGGATGTGAATGTGGTTCAATATAACCTGGCACAAGATATAGCTCTGAGCAATCAACAACTTCAGTTTTCAGTTCTATTTTAGGCAATAAATCGCCAATATACACAATACGGTCCTCATAAATCCAAATATTGGCCGTTAGCCATTGCTTTAGACCTGAGTGAAGAAAGGTGGCATTTTTTAATACCAGTGTCGGTGGATATTTACCATCCAAGACATCAAGATGCCTACGTAATTGGAGATTTCTCCAGCGATATCGGTGATCGTTCATCCACTTTCCTCCTTTCCACAACTTCTTTTTACCATCCTACCATATTTCACAGAGTAAAGCATTAAAGAAAGGTAGAATGAGTAGTAAATAATTGAGGTGAAAACATGAAACCCAATATTGGAATAATTAACGCTTTAGTGCGCTTATCCTGTGGCTTTACGATGCTTGCTTGGGCAACAGCGAGAATGGCTAGAAAACCTCATAGAGAACGTTATTTCCTAGTCGCTATGCTTGCTTCAATGAAGATTGGTATGGGAATTTTACGCTTTTGTCCTTTTACCTATCTTTATCAAAATTCTCAGCAACAACAGGACTCAAGCCAACAAGAACAACGTGAAGATTTCACAAGTAATCCAACGTAAAAAGCTCCCCTTGCTAAGCAAGGGGATATAAAGGAGTGATCATATGTTTTGGGAATTTGTCACTGACATGTCCTTTGTACTTATTTCAGTTATAGGCGGCATTATTGCAATCAGTTATGTTTATATTAAACGGAAGCGTGTGCGTTAGCCTTTTCTGCAATATCTTTACGGTAAAACAAATGCTGTGTATTAATATGCTGTAGCTCCAGGTAAACAATAGCTTGAGCTTCCTTAATTGTTTTACCCGCTGAAGTGAGTAATAGAACTCGTCCCCCATCCGTTACAAGCTGCTCACCAGATAGAGTAGTTCCTGCATGGAAAACATTTGCTTCTTTGATTTGATCAAGTCCATGAATAGGGTGTCCTTTTTCATATTCACCAGGATATCCTTTAGAAGCAACCACCACGCCAACTACTGCCTCTTCAGACCATTCAATGACTGGCACTTCATTAGCTAAAATATCTAATAAGTTTTTGACTAAATCACTTTTAAGTCTTGATAACACAACCTGCGTTTCTGGATCACCAAATCTTGCATTAAACTCTATCACCTTAGGTCCTTCTGCAGTAAGCATTAAGCCTGCATATAAGATTCCTGTAAATGGAGTTCCATCCTGGATCATTCCATTTGCAGTAGGTTTTAAAATTGTTTCAACAGATAGTTGGATAATATCCTCACTAATTTGTGGAACTGGTGAGTAAGCACCCATTCCTCCTGTATTTGGACCTTGATCTCCATCAAACGCACGCTTATGGTCCTGAGCAATGACCATAGGATAAACCTTATTGCCGTTCACAAACGCCATCAATGAAAACTCTTCACCTTCTAGGTACTCCTCAATGACTACCTGACGGCTAGCGCTTCCAAACCTTTCGTTTAGCATCATTGATTCTATACTTGTTAATGCCTCTTCGTTTGTCATTGCGACTACAACACCCTTACCTGCTGCAAGGCCATCTGCTTTAATGACAATCGGCGCACCCACTTTTTCGATATAAGCTTTTGCAGCCTCATACTCTGTAAAAACCTCATATGCAGCTGTAGGTATTTTATATTTTTTCATTAAGTCTTTTGCAAAGCCTTTACTACCTTCAATCACTGCTGCGTTTTGGCGAGGACCAAATACAGCTAGCTGTTCCTTTTCAAAACGGTCCACAATACCATTCACTAATGGTCCCTCAGGCCCTATAATCGTTAAGGCAATCTCCTGTTCCTTTGCAAAAGCGACTAATGCTTCATGATCCGTTTCATCAATAGACACAAGTGTTGCTACATCTGCCATCCCTGGATTTCCAGGAGCAACATACACCTGTTCAACAAGAGGGCTTTGGGCAGCCTTCCAAGCAATCGCATGCTCTCTTCCACCACGACCTACCACTAATACGTTCATTATAAAACCCTCCTATTAATGTTTAAAGTGACGGACTCCTGTAAATACCATTGTGATTCCATATTCATCGGCCTTTTTAATGGAATCCTCATCACGAATTGAACCGCCTGGTTGGATGATTGCCGTAACTCCTGCTTTTGCAGCTGCTTCTACGGTATCATCCATTGGGAAAAATGCATCAGAGCCTAATGCTGAACCAACAGCTTTTTCACCAGCCTGTTCAATTGCAATTTTTGCAGCACCAACACGGTTCATTTGTCCCGCTCCCACGCCAATCGTCATATCATCCTTAGCAAGCACGATTGCATTAGATTTCACATGCTTCACAACTTGCCATGCAAGCCTTAAATCCTTCCACTCTGAATCAGTTGGCTGACGTTTCGTTGGAACAGTAATCGTAGCATCATCAAACGAAAGATAATCTGTTTCCTGAACAAGAACCCCACCACTTACTGTCGTGATACGATTTTGAATTTGTTGGTTGGCATCTACCGCAACCTTTAGTAATCGTAAGTTTTTCTTTGTCATAAGTATTTCTAAAGCGTCTTCTGTAAAGTCAGGAGCGATAATAATTTCTAGGAAGATTTCTTTCAATAGAATCGCTGTATCTGCGTCAATTGTACGGTTTGCTGCTACAATTCCACCAAAGATAGACACCGGATCCGCTTCAAATGCCTTTTGATAAGCTGCTTGAATGGTCTCTCCAACACCAACACCACAAGGGTTCATATGTTTCACAGCAACTACTGCTGGGTCATTGAATTCCTTTACGATGGTTAATGCAGCATCTGCATCATTGATATTGTTATAAGATAATTCCTTACCGTGTAATTGCATAGCTGATGAAATCGTGCCATCGACTGGTAGCGAATTTTGGTAAAAGGCTGCCTTCTGATGAGGATTTTCTCCATAACGTAAAGCCTGCTTCTTCTCATAAGTGACCGTTAGTAATTCAGGTGACTCTTCGCCTACCTGTTTTGTTAAATAATCAGCAATTAACGCATCATAGGCTGCTGTATGACGGAACACCTTTGCTGCTAAGCGCTGTTTTGTCTCAAAAGCAACCTCTCCAGAAGCTGTAAGCTCTTCAAGAACCACATCGTAGTCAATCGGGTCTACAACAACTGTTACAAAACGATGATTTTTTGCTGCTGAACGAAGCATCGATGGTCCACCAATGTCAATGTTCTCAATGGCATCCTCATATGTCACATCCGGCTTTTGAATCGTTTCTTTAAACGGATATAGATTAACAACCACTAAATCAATAGGTGCAATACCATGGGCTTCCATCGTTTGCTTGTGCTCTTCATTATCTCGTACACCTAAAAGACCACCATGAATCATCGGATGTAGGGTTTTTACACGTCCGTCTAGCATTTCTGGGAAATTAGTTACTTCTTGAATCCCAATCACATTAATTCCATTTTGTTCCAACAACTTACTAGTACCCCCTGTAGAAATAATTTCTACCCCATGTTCCACTAAGCTTTTTACAAAAGGAACTAAGCCCGCTTTATCAGATACACTTATGAGTGCACGTTTGATCGTCATGAATGATTACCTCCAGTTACCAATGCCTGTATTGTTTTTGGATATAAAATATGTTCGATAATTTGAATCTTTTTTTGTAAGCTTTCAGTCGTGTCTTGCGGATCGACTCGTAACGCCTCTTGGTCGATAATGTTCCCAGTGTCCATCCCTTGATCCACGAAATGAACGGTCACACCTGTTATTCTAACATTTGCCTGAAGCGCTTGACCAATGGCATCCTTGCCAGGAAAAGCTGGTAAGAGGGAAGGGTGAATATTGACGATTCTACCTTCATAGGCGTGTAAAAGTGTTTCTCCTACCAATCGCATGTAGCCAGCTAGGATGAGCCATTCAACCTGTTGGTCCTTTAATTTCTCTAGGATTGCCTCTTCGTATTGTTTTTTCGTCTCATAGGATTTTGGCGAGGTAACAAAAGTTGGAATACCTTCATTGTTAGCTCTTTCAATCACCTTTGCGCCTTCTTTGTCACAGACCAGTAAGCATACCTCAGCATGAAGCGCTCCATTGTTAACAGAGTCCACGATTGCTTGAAAATTACTACCCGAACCTGAAGCAAAAATAGCTAATCGCTTCACGCCTTTGAGCCTCCGTCAATAGTAACGCCAGTTCCCTCTTTTACACGACCGATAATATAAGGTTGCTCACCTTGAGCTTCTAACTCACGAATCACTGAGATTAAGTCATCTTCGCTTACCGCAAGTACCATCCCAATACCCATATTGAAGATGTTAAACATTTCGTCCTGTGAAAGCTCACCTTCTCTTTCCAATACATTGAAAATAGCTGGGATCGGCCATGAACCGTTATCAATCTCTGCTCCACAATTTTCAGGTAACATTCTTGGGATATTTTCAATAAAGCCCCCACCTGTAATATGAGCCATTCCTTTAATTTGGAATTTCTTCATGACATGTAGAAGTGGTTTTACATAGATTTTAGTTGGCTTTAGTAATTCCTCACCTAGCTTACCCTCTAAACCTTCTACTTCTTGATCTAACTGGAAACCAGCTTTTTCTAAAAGGATTTTTCGAACGAGTGAAAAGCCATTGCTATGAAGACCACTAGAAGTCAGACCAATTAAGCAATCTCCTGGCGTAATATTAGCACCTGTAATAATGTTTGATTTTTCAACAGCCCCAACAGCAAAGCCAGCTAGATCATATTCCTGTTCATCATACATTCCTGGCATTTCAGCAGTTTCTCCACCTACTAATGCGCAACCTGCCTGCTCACAGCCATCTGAGATTCCTTTTACAATCGCCTCAATTTTTTCAGGCAATGCCTTGCCACAAGCGATATAATCTAAGAAAAATAACGGCTCTGCCCCTTGAACGACGATATCGTTCACACACATTGCCACTGCATCAATCCCTATTGTGTCATGCTGATCCATCATGAACGCAAGCATAAGCTTTGTCCCCACTCCATCTGTTCCTGAAACTAGAACTGGTTCTTTTAGCTGTAGGCTAGATAAATCAAACATCCCACCAAAGCCACCAATACTACTAAACACACCATTACGCTTTGTACGCTCCACATGCTTCTTCATTCGTGCTACTGCTTCATATCCTGCCTCTATGTCAACTCCAGCTTCCTTATACGAGTTTGCCATCGTCCATCCCCCAATAGCCATAAAGCGACGTCCCCGTCGCTTCATGTTGTAATGTTTTCATCTATCGAATACCTATAGTCACTTTGCCACTTTAAAGCAGTGGGGGCCTGGCCCCCACTGCTTTAAAGTGCTAAACCGATGTTATGCCTTTTCGTGCGGATGCACGGTATCAGGGTAGATCTCTGTTGGGTATTTGCCTGTAAAGCATGCTAGACATTGCCCTTTGTTTTCGTCATCATCTGGTCTGCCGATTGCTTTTAGTAATCCTTCATTGCTTATAAATGATAAAGAGTCTGCACCGATAATTTGACGAATTTCTTCCACTGATCTTGATGATGCAATTAGCTCTTCTCTAGTGGAAGTATCGATTCCGTAATAACAAGGATTTTTAATAGGCGGTGAACTAATACGTACATGCACCTCGGTTGCCCCCGCGTGTCGTAGCATATTAACGATTCGACGACTTGTCGTTCCACGAACGATTGAGTCATCAACCATAACAACACGCTTACCCTCTACAATTCCACGAACTGGTGAAAGCTTCATTTTTACACCTTGTTCACGAAGGGATTGTGAAGGTTGAATAAACGTACGTCCTACATAACGGTTTTTAATCAAACCAATTTCATATGGAATCCCCATTGCTTCTGCATAGCCGATTGCTGCTGAAATACTTGAATCAGGAACACCTGTTACCACATCTGCTTCTGCTGGTGCTTCAAGTGCCAGCCATCTACCTAAGTTTTTACGTGCACTGTGAACATTGATTCGGTCCACATTGCTGTCAGGACGAGCGAAATAAATATATTCCATACTACAAATGGCACGACTTTGAAATCCTGAGAAACGTTCTGAACGAATCCCTTCATCTGAAATAATGATTAACTCACCTGGTTCTACTTCACGCTCATAAGTCGCACCAACCACATCAAATGCACAGGTCTCAGAAGCAACAACATAAGCATCACCTAAGCGACCAAGTGAAAGTGGACGCATTCCAAGTGGATCAAGTGCAATCATCATTTCATTCTCTGTCATAACTAAAAATGCATAAGCACCTTTCACCATAGACAAAGCATTTTTTACTCGTTCATTCAGCGGAAGATTCCCTCCACGTTTAATTAAATGAGCTAATACCTCTGTATCAGAAGTTGTTTGAAAAATACTTCCCTGCCCTTCAAGCTGATGCTTAAGCGCATTAGCATTTACTAAGTTTCCATTATGTGCAAGAGCTAGACCACCACTTTGAGAACGGAATAATAACGGCTGAACATTTTCATAACCGCCACCACCAGCTGTTGCATAACGAACGTGACCAATTGCAGCCTTACCATATAAGTCATTCATTTGCTCTTGTTTAAAAACCTCGGTTACTAAACCAGTGCCCTTAACCGTGTTTAACTTTTCCCCGTCTGTTACGACAATCCCTGCACCTTCTTGTCCACGGTGTTGGAGACTATGAAGACCGTAATACGTAATCTGGGCAGAATCTGGGTGACCCCAGATTCCAAATATCCCACATTCTTCATTTAAGCCTTTGAGTTCAGCAAGCATGGGATCGCCCCTTTCCAAGCCTGTTGTAATACTTCCATAGATGTATCAATGGAAACAGCTCCATCAACTGTTACTACTAACTTACCTTCATTTGTTACATTTCCTACCAAAGTAGCCACAACTAGCTCCTCAAAACGCTCCTGGTTCTCAGGACTTACAGTCACTACAAAACGAGATTGTGTTTCACTGAATAACATGACAGTTGCATCACCAAATAATTCAACAGATGCTCCAAGCTCAGTACCCATTACTGATTCTGCTAAAGCAACCCCAAGTCCACCCTCAGAAACATCATGTGCCGATTGAACAAGACCTGCACGAATGGCACCTAATAAAGAAGATTGTCTTTCTGCTTCTACCTCTAAATCTAAAGCAGGAGCCTTACCAAAAATACGACCATATGTCAGCTTTTGAAGTTCACTTCCGCCAAACTCTGCTGCTGTTTCACCAATTACATAAACTAAATCCCCAGCCTGTTTAAAGCTTTGAGTGGTAATATGATCAAGATCCGTAATCAGCCCAACCATACCCACTGTTGGAGTTGGATAAATTGCCGTACCATTTGTTTCGTTATATAAAGATACATTTCCACTAATAACAGGTGCATTTAACTTCGTACAAGCTGCACTCATTCCATCTACTGCTTTTTCAAGCTGCCAGAAAATCTCTGGCTTTTCAGGGTTACCGAAGTTTAAGCAGTCTGTAATGGCAATTGGCTCTCCACCAGAACAAACCACATTACGAGCTGCTTCAGCAACTGCAATCTTTCCTCCAACCTCTGGATCTAAGTAGATATAGCGAGAATTACAGTCAGTAGTCATTGCTAATGCTTTTCTAGTCCCACGAATACGAACAACTGCCGCATCTGACCCTGGAGAAACAACCGTATTTGTTCTAACCATATAATCGTACTGATTGTAAACCCATTCCTTACTTGCAATAGTTGGTTGAGAAAGTAGGTTCACTAATGTTTCCTGTACATCATCCACTGCTGGAATATCATTTTCCATCGCTTGGAATTCACGATAATAAGCAGGCTCTGCAGAAGGTTTATGATAAACTGGTGCATCCTCAGCTAACGCATCAACCGGAACATCAGCCACTACTTCGCCTTTATGAACAAGGCGTAAACGCTTATCATCCGTTACAACACCTACCGCTACCGCTTCTAAGTCATACTTTTCCACGATATCTTGAATTTCTCTTTCTCTTCCTTTTTCAACAACAATTAGCATACGTTCTTGTGATTCAGAAAGCATCATTTCGTAAGCTGTCATTCCTGTTTCACGTTGAGGAATTAAATCAAGATTCATTTCAATCCCTGATCCACCCTTACTTGCCATTTCAGCAGATGAAGAAGTTAGACCTGCTGCACCCATGTCCTGAATTCCAACAAGGGCATCACTTTGGATAATTTCTAAACTAGCCTCAAGTAAAAGCTTCTCCATGAATGGATCGCCTACTTGAACAGCTGGACGCTTCGCTTCTGAAGCCTCGGATAACTCTTCAGATGCAAACGTCGCACCATGGATTCCGTCACGACCTGTTTTCGCTCCAACATACATCACTGTATTGCCAATCCCAGTCGCCACACCTTTTTTAATATCTTTATGGTCAATTAACCCGACACACATTGCATTTACTAGTGGATTACCATCATAAGAAGGATCGAACTGAATCTCCCCTCCAACTGTTGGAATCCCGACACAGTTACCATAGCCGGCAATACCTGCTACTACATTTTCAAATAAATATCTCATACGAGGAGTCGTTAACTCACCGAAACGTAACGAGTTTAATAAAGCAACCGGACGAGCCCCCATTGAAAATACATCACGAATGATTCCACCTACACCAGTAGCTGCCCCTTGGTACGGTTCAATTGCTGAAGGATGGTTATGACTCTCCATCTTGAAAACAACCGCTTGTTCATCACCGATATCCACAATCCCTGCACCCTCACCAGGACCTTGAAGAACACGCTCGCCCTTAGTTGGGAATTTACGAAGAACAGGCTTAGAATTTTTATAGCTACAATGCTCTGACCACATAACAGAGAATAATCCTAATTCTGTATAGTTAGGTAGACGCCCAATAATCTCCTCAACCAGGGCAAACTCCTCGTCACTTAGTCCCATTTCACGGTAGATTTTCTCACTTTTAATTTGTTCAGCTGTTGGTTCAAGCAGTAACGACATGAGTGTTCCTCCAATTCTTCAAGATTGATTTAAAAAGCTTAAGTCCATCATCACTACCTAATAGCGAATCGACTGCACGCTCAGGGTGTGGCATCATTCCAAGAACATTTCCTTTTTCATTCACTATCCCTGCAATATTTGAAAGGCTTCCGTTTAGATCATCCTCATAACGGAAAACGATTTGATTTCCTTCTTCAAGCTTTTGTAAAGTCTTTTCATCACAGTAGTAATTTCCTTCACCGTGAGCTACTGGGATACTAATGACTTCACCCGCTTCATAGCCTGAGCTAAACATAGACTCAGCATTTTCAACTACTAGATTAACAGGCTGGCAAATAAACTTTAAATCTTTATTTCTTCTTAAAGCCCCTGGTAGTAATCCAGCTTCTAATAAAATTTGGAATCCGTTACATACACCCATTACAGGCTTTCCTTCTTCAGCCGCCTTAATCACAGCTGCCATCACCTTAGAAAATCGTGCAATGGCTCCACAGCGTAAATAATCTCCGTATGAAAAACCACCTGGTAAAAGAATACCATCATATGAATCTAGTGATTCCGTATCGTGCCAAACGTATTCTACTTCTTCACCTAACTCATCTTTAATCGCATGGTACATATCAACATCACAGTTCGAACCTGGGAAGACAATTACTGCAAATTTCACTTTGCAACAACCTCCTCAACTTCATAAGTAAAGTCTTCAATAACCGTATTCGTTAAAAGACGCTCACACATTTCTTTCACAAGCTCATCAATTGAGCGATCCGATTTCTCAATTGTTAACTCTAAAAACTTACCAATACGAACATCTTGTACCTCTGTATATGACAAGCTATGAAGTGATCCTTTTACCGCTGAACCTTGTGGATCTAAAACACTTTCTCTTAACGTAACGAATACCTTAACTTTATACATGAGTTGCTCCCCCTAATCGCTCTAATAGTTTTTCATATGTCTCTGTTAAATTTCCTAAGTCTCTTCTGAATACATCTTTATCCAGCTTTTCATTTGTATCCTTATCCCATAAACGACAAGTATCTGGAGAAATCTCATCTGCTAGCAGCACTGTACCTGCACTTGTTACACCAAACTCCAGCTTAAAATCTATTAACCTTACATTTCTTTCATCAAAATAAGGAAGAAGGACTTCATTAACACCTAATGCCTTTTCCTTTAATTCCTGCACCTGCTCTTCAGTTGCAAGGTTCAATACCTTAATGTGATCTTCATTAATTAACGGATCACCAAGGTCATCGTTTTTGTAATAAAGTTCAATAATCGGGAATGGAAGTGCCTGGCCCTCAACAAAACCTAGACGTTTAGCTAATGAACCTGCTGCAATATTTCGAACCACTACTTCTAAAGGAATAATGCTTACTCGTTTAACGAGCTGTTCAGTATCAGATAACTGATCTACTAAATGAGTAGGAATTCCCTTTTCATGAAGCATCTCAAATAACAAGCAAGTAATCGTATTATTTAGACGCCCTTTACCGGTGATGGTAGCCTTTTTCTCACCATTAAAGGCTGTTGCGCTATCTTTATACTCTACCCACACAACTTCTGGATCATTAGTTTGATAGATTCTTTTTGCTTTTCCTTCGTATAGTAACCCTAGCTTTTCCACTCCAAATCCCCCTAATCGTTGTTCAAAAAGTCCGGGAGGCTTCGAACTAAATCCTCCCTCATTGAACCTTAGCTTATAATCCTACTCGTTCAAAAATCGTATCAACCTGTGATAGATGATAGCTATAGTCAAAGCAATTATCAATTTCTTCCTGAGTAAGTCTTGACGTGATTTTCTCTTCCGCCATCACAATTTCCTTAAATGACGTTTGTTTTTCCCAAGCCTCCATTGCTTTTGGTTGAACCGTGTCATATGCCTCTTCACGAGATAATCCAGCATCAATTAGAGCTAATAACACACGCTGAGAATAAATTAAGCCAAATGTACGATCCATATTACGCTTCATGTTTTCAGGGAAAACTGTTAAGTTCTTAATGATATTTCCGAAACGATTTAACATATAGTTAAGAGCAATCGTTGCATCCGGTAAAATGATTCTCTCCGCTGATGAATGAGAAATATCACGCTCATGCCATAAAGACACATTTTCATAGGCTGTTACCATATGACCACGAATCACTCTTGCTAGACCCGTCATATTTTCTGAACCAATCGGGTTACGTTTATGTGGCATAGCCGATGATCCCTTTTGACCTTTAGCAAAGAATTCCTCTACTTCTCTTGTTTCACTCTTCTGAAGTCCACGAACTTCCGTTGCAAATTTTTCAATGGAAGTCGCAATCAGTGCAAGCGTTGACATATAGTGTGCATGACGATCACGTTGCAAAGTTTGAGTTGAAATAGGTGCTGCTTGTAGCCCTAGCTTTTCACAAACATAGCTTTCAACAAATGGATTAATGTTTGCATACGTTCCAACTGCACCTGAAATCTTACCGAACTCTATTCCTTTTGACGCCGCCTCAAATCGCTCTACATTTCGCTTCATTTCCTCATACCAAAGAGCAAGCTTTAATCCGAAAGTAGTAGGTTCCGCATGAACACCATGAGTTCTTCCCATCATGACCGTGTATTTATGCTCTAGTGCTTTTTCCTTTAAAATATCTACAAAACGTGCAAGGTCCTGCTTTAAAATATCATTTGCTTGTCTTAGTAAATAAGAAAGTGCAGTATCAACAACGTCCGTCGAAGTTAATCCGTAATGTACCCATTTCTTTTCTTCCCCAAGCGTTTCAGAAACGGCACGGGTGAATGCCACCACATCATGTCTAGTTTCCTCTTCAATTTCTAGTATTCTTCCAATATTGAAGGAGGCATTTTGACGAATTAACGCCACGTCCTCCTTAGGGATGTCTCCTAGCTCTGCCCATGCCTCACATGCTAAGATTTCAACCTCAAGCCAAGCATTATAACGATTTTCCTCTGTCCAAATCGCTCCCATTTCTGGTCTCGTATAACGTTCAATCATCCTGTTCCCCCCGCTTTTTCATTCCATATTGTTAGTTTAGATAGATCTGTTAATATTTCTTCAACATTGTCACCTAAAAAAGTAATGTGACCCATTTTCCTTTTAAGTTTCGCATCTTTCTTTCCGTATAAATGAACCTTACCGGTTATGATCTGTTCATATTGCTCAATAGTAGATTCCACATGCTCACCTAGTAAATTAACCATAACGGTTGGCTTTAATAAACTCGCGTCTCCAAGCGGAAGATTACATACCGCTCTAATATGCTGCTCAAATTGAGAGGTTACACAGCCCTCAATTGAATAGTGTCCAGAATTATGAGGCCTTGGTGCTAACTCATTTACAAAGATTTCATTACCTACTAAAAACATCTCTACAGCTAGTGTACCCACTAGACCAAGTCCATCAGCTATCACCTTAGCTACTGAGTATGCCTTTTCTGCTGCTTCGTTCCCCACTCTTGCTGGAACAATTGTTTGATGAAGGATATTGTTTACATGAATATTTTCAGCAAGTGGTAGGGTCTTCGTCTCTCCATTTGGGTTTCTAGCAATAATAACAGAAAGCTCCTTTTCAAAAGAGACCCACCCCTCTACGATACATTTACTTTCTTGTAATAATTCGTAGGCAGCAATAACGTCCTCACGCTCTCTTACAACATGCTGACCTTTCCCGTCATAACCGCCGCGACAGGTCTTGACCACACAAGGGATCCCGATTTTTTCTACTGCTTCTTCAAGTTCACTCTTCGTTTTGACAATCGCAAATGGAGCTACCGGTACTCCCAAAGCTTTAATTGATTCTTTCTCTGTTTCACGATCCTGGGTAATTCGTAAAAGCTCTGTTCCCTGTGGTAAGTAAGTATGTTCATGTAGCCAAGTAAGCGCCTCATGATCAATATTTTCAAATTCATAAGTGATGACATCACTTACTTTTGCTAATTCTTTTATTGCTGTTAAGTCATGGTAGGCCGCTGTAATTTCAATATCAGCAATTTGTCCACAAGGACTATCAGGAGTTGGGTCTAGGACAGCAATTCTATATCCCATCTCTCTTGCGGACAATGCCATCATTCTCCCCAATTGCCCTCCACCAATTATTCCAATTGTGCTTCCGGGTAGAATATTCTTATACAAGTTGATCACTCATTTCTAACGCCATCTGCTTCATCTTTTCTCTTCTCACTTGAAGCTTATCGGCAATCTCAACGTTAGCGATACTCAATATTTGTGTTGCTAATAATCCTGCGTTGGTTGCCCCTGCTTTTCCAATTGCAACAGTTGCTACCGGAACTCCGCCAGGCATTTGAACAATTGATAATAATGAGTCCAAACCATTTAAAGCCTTTGATTGTACAGGTACTCCAATAACCGGTAAAGTTGTTTTAGCAGCTACCATCCCTGGTAAATGGGCAGCCCCACCTGCTCCCGCAATGATCACTTGAATTCCTCGTTCTCTTGCCTGCTCTGCATATTCAAACATTAAGTCAGGTGTACGATGTGCAGAAACAACCTTTTTTTCATAAGATACTTCTAGTTCATCAAGTATTTCACATGCATGCTTCATCGTTTCCCAATCAGATGAACTCCCCATAATTACTCCAACTATTGGCTTCAAATTAATCCCCCTTTACCTCTTTTGGGCGAAAAAAAGTACCCAAAGTAAATTCCTCCCTATAAAGAGAAAGCAATTTACTTGGGCACTGTATTGCTCCAAGTATATAGGAGCTCCCCGTATCACTTTCCCTCATAGTCCAATAAATTAACGGTTATTGGGTAGAAACTTATGGGCCATAATCCCAAAATTATATGAGGCAAACTAATCTATATATATATCTAATTCTTCATTTTCCAATCTTATAATATCAGCTAAAGCTACCATTTGTAAACAAAAATTCGAACAATTACTAGAAAGTTCACAATTAATGTTCGGATTTACTAACTAACTTCCCCTCAAAAATAATCATTCTTCCACATGGTTGAATATCCTTTACACCATCAGTCTCGGTTTCCTCGAACACAGGCTCCTCCATGCGGCGAACCGGTTTATATCCTTCCTGTTCCATCCTTAGTAAACAAGCGTCAATCGTTTCATTTTCAGCCACCTGAAATTTCTTTTTAGAAGGTTTATTAGCCATTCTTCAACTTCCCTTTCCGCACATTCTTAACCCAGAAGCCACCATGAATTGCTTTGGGCTCATACGAGATAATAAAAGCCCCTGGATCGAGCTCTTTAATGGTGGTATATAATGTAAGCTCATATTTTCGTGGCGTTAATATCTGTAAAGACATACGGTCTCCTTCAAGACCATGTGCTTCCCAAGTGGTTACTCCATAACCCTTTTCTCGAAGCTGTCTAGGAAGGTCCACATTATAATCCTTTGTAATCACATTCGCAGTAATATAACCTAGCGCTAATTTCTCCTCAATCTTCATTCCAACTATAACACCAATCCCGTAACCAACTGCATAAGCGATTAAATTCTGAATTTGATTTAAATTGTCCAACACCAAGCCTAATCCGACCACATAAATAACAACCTCAACCATACTTAACATGGCAGCTAAATACCGATGTCCTTTTAATGTTAAAATCATTCGTATTGTAAAAAAAGTAACATACACGATATTAATTAGTAAAATGATGACTACCATAGCCAGTCCATTTTCTATCATCATTCTCACCTCATCTTCTTTAGTATTACTATACCCAGTTCTTACCCCATATTGTATCAAAGATTGACAACCCATGAACAGGATAAAGGGAATAGACACATAACTATAGCCCCTTCATATAATATAAAAGCTTTTGACACTAACTGTTTAAGCTTTGGAGGTGGACTTTATGTTAAATAATCATCCGTACTTAAAGGATTTTTCCAATTGGAAAGATCAATTCCAAGGATTTTTTGGTGATGATTTTTGGAAAAACTTTGATGGCATTTTTCAAAACCAACTGACTAACTACAATTTATATCAAGCGGACAACGAACTCTTATGCGTCTTAAATGTGCCTGGTATTGATAAGCTCGATGATATTAATGTGTATGTAAACCAAAACATACTGGAAGTAGAAGGACTGATTAATCTAAATTACAAAGGCTTTAAGCTAGTTCAAGAGGGAATCTTTCAAGGAAAGTTTAAACGAGAAATAGATCTCCCTTACCATGTAAGAGATGACCGAGTAGAGGCAAACTATCAGCAGGGCCTGTTGATTATCCATTTACACAAGCAAATCCCATCTGATGCTAAAAAAAATAAAGTGGCTATCAAAAAAATTGGGGATTAGCACGAAAAAAGATGTAACAAAATGGTAAAACCTTCGTCTATCTAAGATGAAGGAGTGAAAATTATGAAATTAATCAAATATATATGTCTATTGGTATTTGTTCTAACCTTAACTTTAATTGTAAAACCAATTCCATCGTATGCTTGTTCATGCGTTCCCTCACCACCGGTGGAGGAAGAGCTAGAACGTGCAAATTCTGTATTCTCAGGTAAGGTGTTATCCATTGAGGAAGATACCTCAAATGAATTCGAACCAATTAAAGTTACATTTCAGGTAAATGAAATTTGGAAGGGTGAAAATACATCTCAGATTTCAGTATATACGGCTCGAGACTCTGCCAGCTGTGGTTTCAACTTTTCCAAAGATGAATCCTATTTAGTCTATGCCATACAAAATGAGGGCATATTAAAAACAGGAATTTGTTCCTTAACAAAAGAACTCTCACGAGCAAATGATGATCTAACTATACTGGGTGAAGGAGAAGTGCTAACAAATAAAGCAAGTGATAATACCACTTCTTCCCTCACTACTTGGATTATTCTATCTACTATGTTTATCCTTGGATTAGTCCTTCTTTATCTTAAAACAAGAAAAAAAGCATAAATACTCGTAAAACATGGTTCTTAAAGGACCATGTTTTTTATGGATAAATATATAAGTTTTGTATAACCTAGTACTATCTTATTTGTCCTTAAAAGGAAGGTGTGTCCGATATATGCGAAACGTAATGTTAACAACCTCTGAAATGGCTAACCTCTGGACTACCTATCATAATGATACGTTAGCAACAGCAGTAATCCCCTACTTCATCAATAATGTAGATGACGCGCAAATCAAAGAGGTACTCCAGTATGCACTTTCACTTTCAGAGCAACATTTAATCTTTTTAACAAATCTCTTTACGGAAGAGAAATTCCCAATCCCCGTTAGTTTTTCAGAGAATGACTATAATCATACAGCACCTAAATTATTTTCAGACGCCTTTTACCTATATTATTTAAAGAATATGGCATTCATCGGTGGAAATGGCTATAGCCTAGCACTAGGTAACTCGGCGAGACAAGATATAAGAACATTCTTTACAAACTGCATTTCAGAATCTTCAACTTTATACAATAAGAGTGTGGAAGTTTTACTCGAGAAAGGTCTCTTTATCAGACCTCCTCAAATTAATATCCCAAAAGAAGTTGATTTTGTTTCAAAGCAAGGTTTTCTGTCAGGATGGTTCGGAGAAAGACGTCCTTTAACCTCTATCGAAATTATGAATTTATTTTTTAACATTGAGCGAAATGATCTAGGAAGAGCTTTGTTAACTGGTTTTAAACAGGTTGTAAAATCAGATGAGGTAAGGGAATTTTTATCCAATGGTATTCAGATCGCATCAAAGCATATCGAAGTCTTCGGCTCAGTTCTTAGTGAATCAAAGCTTCCTACACCAATGGTATGGAATACTTTACCGACAGATTCAACAACTGCCCCCTTCTCTGATAAACTCATTATGTTCCACTCAGCAGCATTAACAGCTGCAAGTACAAGTCACTACGGGACAAGCTTGGGTTCAAGTCCTAGACGTGATTTGGGTTCTCACTACACTAGACTAATTGCCGAGATCCTTAAATTTGCAGAGGATGGGGCAAATATAATGATAAACAATGGTTGGCTTGAGCAGCCACCAACTGCTTTAGACCGTGATAAACTAGCAAAAGGAAAAACTACGTATTAGCTAAAGGGGAGACTTTATAAGGTTTCCTCTTTTACATCATAATGTAATATCATAATTTTCCACTTTGGTGCGAAGTAGCTCTTCATATATAATATGGCCCTTCCCCAACTACCATCATTGCTCCAATTCTGCCTTGTTGGGATCATTTTAAGACATAAATAATTATTATAGAGATTAAATTTATTTTTTTCCTCAAAAGATCACTCTAGAAGATAATTATTGTTACTAGAAGTAGCTGATACACATGCGGATCTATGACGAACATAAATTTATTCCTGTAGTTTTATGATAATTCCACGAGAAGTATATCTAATTCCGTAGTTTTTAAGTTATTTCCATGAAAAAATACGTTAATTCCACGATTTTTTCATTTATTTCACGATTTCTTATTATAATTCCGCAAATACTAATTTGCGGAATCGTTGAAAATAGTGAGTAGCTATATACTCTACTTTTTGCAGTTTAACGCCCAATTACCTAGCTTTTTCACAATCATTAAGCATTATTTAGTAAACGACAGACTTCCAAACGAACTGGACTTCTTCTTACATATATGCGAGTCATTTATAATAGAAAACAAAAAAGCACAGCTACAATAGCTACGCATCTTCTCTTTGCTTGGCGACGTCCTACTCTCACAGGGCAATGCCCAACTACCATCGGCGCGCGAGCTTAACTTTTGTGTTCGGGTTCGGACTAAAAAACTATTTGTATTTCATGCTATATAAAAATAGAGGACTGGTTGTCCGCTCACCAATCAAAATGAACGTTTATGTAACCTCTTGCCTCGACTCAATCCCTCCGCGGACACTGAGTCCTCTATTTGACCGGTTCTTACCGATTTCCTAGGGTTTGCGGACCCTCTGTCCTCTATTTGCCTCTATTACTGACAAAACACACTCTTTTCCTAACAATAGAGGACTATATGTCCGCTCAGCCCTCACAATATGCCATTTTGACTAAAATAGAGGACTATATGTCCTCTAACCAGTTCTTTTCTTTATAGTCGTCAAAATAGAATTTCTTGAAAACGAAAACACTTCTTTTAACCACAAAAAAAGCGCAGCTACAATAGCTACGCTTTTTCTCTTTGCTTGGCGACGTCCTACTCTCACAGGGGCAATGCCCCAACTACCATCGGCGCTGAAGAGCTTAACTTCCGTGTTCGGAATGGGAACGGGTGTATCCTCTTCGCCATCATCACCAGACAATAAGGGAATAATAATTGTTCCCTCAAAACTAGATAATATCGTATGCAAGATTGTCGTTTAAATATGGTTAAGTCCTCGACCTATTAGTATCTGTCAGCTCCACGTGTCGCCACGCTTCCACCTCAGACCTATCAACCTGATCGTCTTTCAGGGGTCTTACTTCAAAGAATGGGAAATCTCATCTTGAGGGGGGCTTCATGCTTAGATGCTTTCAGCACTTATCCCGTCCACACATAGCTACCCAGCGATGCCCTTGGCAGAACAACTGGTACACCAGCGGTGTGTCCATCCCGGTCCTCTCGTACTAAGGACAGCTCCTCTCAAATTTCCTACGCCCACGACGGATAGGGACCGAACTGTCTCACGACGTTCTGAACCCAGCTCGCGTACCGCTTTAATGGGCGAACAGCCCAACCCTTGGGACCGACTACAGCCCCAGGATGCGATGAGCCGACATCGAGGTGCCAAACCTCCCCGTCGATGTGGACTCTTGGGGGAGATAAGCCTGTTATCCCCGGGGTAGCTTTTATCCGTTGAGCGATGGCCCTTCCATGCGGAACCACCGGATCACTAAGCCCGACTTTCGTCCCTGCTCGACTTGTAGGTCTCGCAGTCAAGCTCCCTTGTGCCTTTACACTCTACGAATGATTTCCAACCATTCTGAGGGAACCTTTGGGCGCCTCCGTTACATTTTAGGAGGCGACCGCCCCAGTCAAACTGCCCACCTGACACTGTCTCCCAGCTCGATCAGAGCTGCGGGTTAGAATTTCAATACAGCCAGGGTAGTATCCCACCGACGCCTCCACCGAAGCTGGCGCTCCGGCTTCTCAGGCTCCTACCTATCCTGTACAAGCTGTACCAAAATTCAATATCAGGCTACAGTAAAGCTCCACGGGGTCTTTCCGTCCTGTCGCGGGTAACCTGCATCTTCACAGGTACTATAATTTCACCGAGTCTCTCGTTGAGACAGTGCCCAAATCGTTACACCTTTCGTGCGGGTCAGAACTTACCTGACAAGGAATTTCGCTACCTTAGGACCGTTATAGTTACGGCCGCCGTTTACTGGGGCTTCAATTCAAAGCTTCGCTTGCGCTAACCTCTCCTCTTAACCTTCCAGCACCGGGCAGGTGTCAGCCCCTATACTTCGCCTTACGGCTTCGCAGAGACCTGTGTTTTTGCTAAACAGTCGCTTGGGCCTTTTCACTGCGGCTCTCTCGGGCTTTCACCCTACCAGAGCACCCCTTCTCCCGAAGTTACGGGGTCATTTTGCCGAGTTCCTTAACGAGAGTTCTCTCGATCACCTTAGGATTCTCTCCTCGCCTACCTGTGTCGGTTTGCGGTACAGGCACCTCTCACCTCGCTAGAGGCTTTTCTTGGCAGTGTGGAATCAAGAACTTCGGTACTATATTTCCCTCGCCATCACAGCTCAGCCTTATGGTAAGCGGATTTGCCTACTTACCAGCCTAACTGCTTGGACGCGCACTTCCAATCGCGCGATTCTCTATCCTCCTGCGTCCCCCCATTGCTCAAACGGTGAGGAGGTGGTACAGGAATATCAACCTGTTGTCCATCGCCTACGCCTTTCGGCCTCGGCTTAGGTCCTGACTAACCCTGAGCGGACGAGCCTTCCTCAGGAAACCTTAGGCATTCGGTGGACAAGATTCTCACTTGTCTTTCGCTACTCATACCGGCATTCTCACTTCTAAGCGCTCCACCAGTCCTTACGGTCTAGCTTCAACGCCCTTAGAACGCTCTCCTACCAATGTCGTTAGACATTCCACAGCTTCGGTGATACGTTTAGCCCCGGTACATTTTCGGCGCAGAGTCACTCGACCAGTGAGCTATTACGCACTCTTTAAATGGTGGCTGCTTCTAAGCCAACATCCTGGTTGTCTGGGCAACTCCACATCCTTTTCCACTTAACGTATACTTTGGGACCTTAGCTGGTGGTCTGGGCTGTTTCCCTTTCGACTACGGATCTTATCACTCGCAGTCTGACTCCCAAGTATAAGTCTTTGGCATTCGGAGTTTGACTGAATTCGGTAACCCGATGAGGGCCCCTAGTCCAATCAGTGCTCTACCTCCAAGACTCTCAAACTCGAGGCTAGCCCTAAAGCTATTTCGGAGAGAACCAGCTATCTCCAGGTTCGATTGGAATTTCTCCGCTACCCACACCTCATCCCCGCACTTTTCAACGTGCGTGGGTTCGGGCCTCCATTCAGTGTTACCTGAACTTCACCCTGGACATGGGTAGATCACCTGGTTTCGGGTCTACGACCACGTACTCAATCGCCCTATTCAGACTCGCTTTCGCTGCGGCTCCGTCTTCTCAACTTAACCTTGCACGGGATCGTAACTCGCCGGTTCATTCTACAAAAGGCACGCCATCACCCGTTAACGGGCTCTGACTACTTGTAGGCACACGGTTTCAGGATCTGTTTCACTCCCCTTCCGGGGTGCTTTTCACCTTTCCCTCACGGTACTGGTTCACTATCGGTCACTAGGGAGTATTTAGCCTTGGGAGATGGTCCTCCCTGCTTCCGACGGGATTTCTCGTGTCCCGCCGTACTCAGGATCCACTCAGGAGGGAACGAAGTTTCAGCTACAGGGCTGTTACCTTCTATGGCTGGCCTTTCCAGACCGCTTCACTTACCTCGTTCCTTTGTAACTCCATGTTGAGTGTCCTACAACCCCAAGAGGCAAGCCTCTTGGTTTGGGCTTCTTCCGTTTCGCTCGCCGCTACTCAGGAAATCGCGAATTGCTTTCTCTTCCTCCGGGTACTAAGATGTTTCAGTTCCCCGGGTCTGCCATCATCACCCTATGTATTCAGGTGAAGATACTACCCCATTACGAGCAGTGGGTTTCCCCATTCGGAAATCTCCGGATCAAAGCTTACTTACAGCTCCCCGAAGCATATCGTTGTTAGTCACGTCCTTCATCGGCTCCTAGTGCCAAGGCATCCACCGTGCGCCCTTAACAACTTAACCGTTGTTAAAGATCATTCGATCAATTTCTTGACTTTCTTACATACGAATTATTATCTAGTTTTCAAGGAACAAGCTTTTTTGCCGTTAGGCAAAATAAGCATCCATCAAGTCACTTGGACAAGATGCTGAGAGATCATTCTCTCAAAACTAAACAAAACGTTCAAGCGCTATTTTATGGAAACGAAAGTTTCCACTTATCCTTAGAAAGGAGGTGATCCAGCCGCACCTTCCGATACGGCTACCTTGTTACGACTTCACCCCAATCATCTGTCCCACCTTCGGCGGCTGGCCCCCTAAGGTTACCTCACCGACTTCGGGTGTTACAAACTCTCGTGGTGTGACGGGCGGTGTGTACAAGGCCCGGGAACGTATTCACCGCGGCATGCTGATCCGCGATTACTAGCGATTCCGGCTTCATGCAGGCGAGTTGCAGCCTGCAATCCGAACTGAGAATGGTTTTATGGGATTTGCTCAACCTCGCGGTTTTGCTGCCCTTTGTACCATCCATTGTAGCACGTGTGTAGCCCAGGTCATAAGGGGCATGATGATTTGACGTCATCCCCACCTTCCTCCGGTTTGTCACCGGCAGTCACCTTAGAGTGCCCAACTGAATGCTGGCAACTAAGATCAAGGGTTGCGCTCGTTGCGGGACTTAACCCAACATCTCACGACACGAGCTGACGACAACCATGCACCACCTGTCACCTTTGTCCCCGAAGGGAAATTCCTATCTCTAGGAAGGTCAAAGGGATGTCAAGACCTGGTAAGGTTCTTCGCGTTGCTTCGAATTAAACCACATGCTCCACCGCTTGTGCGGGCCCCCGTCAATTCCTTTGAGTTTCAGTCTTGCGACCGTACTCCCCAGGCGGAGTGCTTAATGCGTTAACTTCAGCACTAAAGGGCGGAAACCCTCTAACACTTAGCACTCATCGTTTACGGCGTGGACTACCAGGGTATCTAATCCTGTTTGCTCCCCACGCTTTCGCGCCTCAGCGTCAGTTACAGACCAGAAAGTCGCCTTCGCCACTGGTGTTCCTCCACATCTCTACGCATTTCACCGCTACACGTGGAATTCCACTTTCCTCTTCTGTACTCAAGTCCCCCAGTTTCCAATGACCCTCCACGGTTGAGCCGTGGGCTTTCACATCAGACTTAAAGGACCGCCTGCGCGCGCTTTACGCCCAATAATTCCGGACAACGCTTGCCACCTACGTATTACCGCGGCTGCTGGCACGTAGTTAGCCGTGGCTTTCTGGTTAGGTACCGTCAAGGTACCGCCCTATTCGAACGGTACTTGTTCTTCCCTAACAACAGAGCTTTACGACCCGAAGGCCTTCATCGCTCACGCGGCGTTGCTCCGTCAGACTTTCGTCCATTGCGGAAGATTCCCTACTGCTGCCTCCCGTAGGAGTCTGGGCCGTGTCTCAGTCCCAGTGTGGCCGATCACCCTCTCAGGTCGGCTACGCATCGTCGCCTTGGTGAGCCGTTACCTCACCAACTAGCTAATGCGCCGCGGGCCCATCTGTAAGTGATAGCCGAAGCCATCTTTTATTCAGTCACCAGGAGGTGTCTGAAGTTATCCGGTATTAGCTCCGGTTTCCCGAAGTTATCCCAGTCTTACAGGCAGGTTGCCCACGTGTTACTCACCCGTCCGCCGCTAATCTCCGAAGAGATTCGCTCGACTTGCATGTATTAGGCACGCCGCCAGCGTTCGTCCTGAGCCAGGATCAAACTCTCCAATAAAGTGTTTGATTGCTCAAATACACCGGCAATCTACTAAGTTTATTCCACATAAGTGAGAATAACTATATAGTAGACTTTTTAAAAATTTAAAACTTTGCGTCGGTTTTCAAAACCAACACGCTTGACGTTTTGTTTAGTTTTCAAAGAACTTGTCTGCCGCTTCAATCAAGCAGCTTAATAAATATATCAGATTCACCAATCACTGTCAACAACCTTTTCCAAAATGTTTTTTTCAAAGTTGGTTTATGTCAGCAGCGACTTTTCTTATAATACATGGATTATCTTTATATGTCAACACCTTATTCGAGTTAATAAATAGAAAAGACCTAGTCAATGTTGACCAGGCCTTTATATATATAGAATCTATTCTACTAAGAAAACAAAATATAGAACAAAAATGATAAACATACCATACATGATTGGGTGTATTTCTTTTGTACGACCCTTCATAATCATCGTGATTGGATAAAAGATGAATCCAATCGCAATTCCTGTAGCAATACTATACGTTAAAGGCATTGCCACAATAGTTAGGAAAGCCGGTACAGCTATCTCAAACTTCTTCCAATCAATTTCTCCTAACGCCGACACCATTAGAATTCCTACAATAATTAATGCAGGAGCTGTTACTGCCGGAGTGACAACACCTAATAATGGAGAGAAGAATAAAGCTAGTAAGAAAAATCCAGCTGTTACCACTGAAGCAAATCCTGATCTACCACCAGCTGCAACACCGGCAGATGATTCAATATAAGAAGTAGTAGTAGAAGTTCCTAAAGT
This sequence comes from Bacillus sp. AK128, assembly GCF_053903075.1. NCBI lineage: Bacteria > Bacillati > Bacillota > Bacilli > Caryophanales > Bacillaceae > Bacillus > Bacillus sp. AK128. The sequence goes on from NZ_CP096379.1 coordinate 4,403,719, forward strand.
TGCACCTACAACTGTTGCAGCAGAATCTGCAAATAAGGCTTTACCTGCACGTGGCAGTTTATTGTTTTTCATTAAACCTGCTTGATTTGCTACAGCTACTAGAGTTCCAGCTGTATCGAAGAAATCTACGAACAAGAACGTTAGAATAACGACAAGCATTTGAATCGTGAAGATTTCACCTAGGTGTGTAAATGCTACTCCAAATGTTGGCTCTAAGCTTGGGATACTTCCTACAACCGCAGTTGGGATACCAATTAATCCAAAGATCATTCCAGCAATTGCCGTTATAACCATCCCAATGAAGATCCCACCATTCACACCTTTAACCATTAAGATAACTGTAATTAACACTCCAAATACCGCTAAAAGTGTTGCACCATTCGTTAAATCACCTAAACTCACTAGTGTCGCATCATCGTTTACGATAATTCCTGCATTTTGAAACCCGATAAATGCAATGAATAGACCGATACCTGCTCCAACCGCGAATTTTAGTTCAGATGGAATTGCATTTATAATTTTTTCACGAACACCTGTTAATGTAAGAATAATAAAGAAGATACCAGAAACTAATACACCAGATAGAGCTGTCTCCCAAGGAATCCCCATACCTAGAACAACTGTAAATGCAAAGAATGCATTTAATCCCATACCAGGTGCTAATGCAATAGGATATTTCGCAATAATCCCCATTAACAATGAACCGACTGCAGCAGCAATAGCAGTTGCTGTAAAGATTGCTTCTTTAGGCATTCTTAAATCATCTGGTAAGTCTGTTATAACCGCTAGGCTTAGTACATCTGGATTAACGAATAAAATATATGCCATGGATAAAAATGTTGTTAAACCTGCGATGAATTCTCTCTTATAATTTGTGCCCAATTCCTCAAACTGAAAATAACGTTTCATCTACTTTACCCCTTTTCCTTTATAACTCTTTAATAAAATAAAAAAACTCCGGTCCTTTTAGACCACGAGTTTCAAAGGTAATGTATAGGTAAGCAGAAGAAAAGTTTCTCCAGTGCCTCTGTACAATCACCTCGTAGTCAAGCTGTTTACGGTAGCTTGGTAGAAACTTTCGGGCCATATTCCCAATTTTATACGAGTTTCGACAAAAAATATGATAATTACAACTGAATTGTACCAAGCTACTTACTCTTCGTCAATAGAAAAAACGAACATTCCATAAGTTATTTTTTGGAATGTTCGTTTTTCACTTTTATTCCCACTCAATTGTTGCTGGTGGCTTACTTGTAATATCGTACACTACGCGATTAATATGATTAACTTCATTAACAATTCTTGTCGAGATTTTCTCAAGAACCTCCCAAGGGATTCGTGCCCAATCAGAGGTCATCCCATCAATAGAAGTTACTGCTCGAATTCCAATTGTGTAATCGTATGTTCTAGCATCTCCCATAACCCCTACACTTCTTATGTCAGGGAGCACTGTGAAGTATTGCCAAATGTCACGATCAAGGCCTGCAAGCCTAATCTCGTCACGGAGAATAGCATCAGATTCGCGGACAATTTCTAGCTTCTCTTCTGTAATTTCTCCTAGCACACGAATACCAAGACCTGGACCTGGGAATGGTTGTCTCCAAACAATCTCGTCAGGAATTCCTAATTCCGTTCCTAATGCACGTACTTCATCTTTAAACAATGTATTTAAAGGCTCGATTAGTTTAAATTTCATGTCCTTCGGTAGTCCACCTACATTATGGTGTGACTTGATTGTTTGGGCAGTTAATGTTCCACTTTCAATAATATCAGTATACAAAGTACCTTGAGCAAGGAAGTCAATTCCTTCTAATCTTGTAGCCTCATCATCAAAAACATAAATAAATTCATTCCCGATAATTTTACGTTTTTGCTCTGGATCACTAACACCCTTAAGCTTGGACATAAAACGATCCTTCGCATCAATCTTAATCACGTTCATATTAAAGCCTTCACTAAAGGTTTTCATAACCCCTTCAGCCTCACCTTTACGAAGTAGGCCATGATCAACGAACATACAAGTTAACTGGTCACCGATAGCCTTATGAATTAACACCGCGACTACAGAAGAGTCAACTCCACCACTTAGAGCGCAAAGAACCTTTTTATTACCAACAAGCTGACGGATCTTCTCTAACTCAATCTCAATGAAGTTTTCCATCGTCCATTTTTCCTTGCATTCACATACCTCAAATACAAAGTTCTTTAATAAATCATTTCCGTATTCAGAATGTCTAACTTCAGGATGGAATTGTACCCCATAGAATTTTTTATCAGGATTGCTCATCCCCGCAATTGGACATGAAGCACTTGTTGCATCAACCGTAAACCCAGTTGGTATCTCTTTTACTAGGTCACCATGGCTCATCCACACAATTTGTTCAGTCGGTAATGATTGATAGAGTAATGATTCATTCTCAACCTTTAATACAGCTTTTCCATATTCACGATGTGTCGCCTTTTCTACCACTCCATCAAATAAATACGTCATAAGCTGCATCCCATAGCAAATTCCTAGTACTGGTATTCCTAAATTGAAAATTTCACGATCACAATGGAATGCATTTTCACCATACACACTGTTTGGACCACCTGACAAAATAATCCCCTTTGGGTTCATCTGCTTAATTTCTTCTGCTGTTAATGTATGAGGATGAAGCTCACTATACACTCCGAATTCTCTAATTCTACGTGTAATAAGCTGATTATATTGACTTCCAAAATCTAATACGACAATCTTTTCCTGACTTTTAATCAATGCTATTCACCCCTACTGAAATATTTAGAAAGATTAGCCTTTGCCAAGCATTTGATTGCTAGACGATTGAATAATCTTTCAGATGCGTTAAATATTACATTTTCTACTATTTTAAATACAAAAAAACTAGAATTACTGTCCCTAAATGAATAGAAGACAGAATCCTAGTTTTATACAAAGTTCCCCAAATGTATAGATCTCGGTCCTGTCTTCATAGTCAGGTTTTTTACGGCAACCCGGTAGAGACTCTCGAACCATATTTTCGAGGATATATGAAGATCTTTATGATATTGAACCTATTCTATCAATGGCTTTTCATTAGGTCAAGATACTACCTTTTTAATTAAATTTTCCCACAATTCTCTTAAAGTATCTAAGTCCTTTTGTTCAAGAACTCGGTCTTTCTTATATTGAAGTCCTTCTAGCTTTATGGTTAGATACCTCATATCTCTAGAGTAAAAAAACGAATCAACATAATCAGCAAATTCACGTAATGTCTGACTATCTTGTTTTTTAATACCATAGCCCTTTAGTGCCTTTATTAGGATAAAATATGAGGTCTCAAACGAATGAGCATCCTTAAATTTACCGTAACGTTGTAGCACATACCTAGGGTACCATGCTCTTTTAGTGAAAAACAGGATTGCTCCTATAGCCACAAGAATCCCTAATGCTAGTAAAACATCATTGATTCCAATATCAATGGACCATGAAGAACTACTATTGGATTCTTCTGTTGTATCTCCTTCTTCTAAAAGGTCATCTGCTGGTTGCTGAGGTTGTTGCTCCGTTTCTGGTACAGTTAGGTTATCATCCTGCACTTCTAGCTCCGAGATGAAGTTGTACGGGTTCGAGAAACCTGAAGTTGGTTCGAAAGGAACCCAACCAATCCCCGCAAAATATACCTCAACCCAGGAATGGGCGTCTGCATTCCTAACCTCATATACCCGATTATCATTATCTAATGTGCTTACATACTCTCCACCTGTATATCCCTTCACCCATCTTGCTGGTATACCAACAGAACGAAGAAGAACGATCATAGATGTAGAGAAGTTATCGCAATATCCGATTTTTGTTTCAAATAGAAATTGATCTACGTAATCATCATTTCGGCCTGGCACCGCAACATCAGTCGTGTCATATACAAATCCATTCATTCTAAAATAACTTTCCACGGCTTTTACCTGGTCATAACGATTATTATATGGAGCTATAATTTCAGTAGCTAAATCTCTTACACGATCAGGTAAATCATTAGGAAGCTGTGTAAATCGGTCTAATATCTCATTATTATATTCGAAACTTGAAGCTCTTAAATCCTCGTACACAAAATTCGGGTCATGATAGGTTACCTCATATTGCTGTAATGGGTATGGTTGACCTTCTCTTTCCGTCATGATCTTTTCTGTGTCTGTATTAAATTGATAGAGTATATCTGTCCCTGAGTCCACATCTTGAAGTTCAACAGGATAAACGACGTGTGGATATTCAAGACTTACATTCACCACTGCTGTAGATGGGGTTGTTTCCACATTTCCCACTAAAGCTTTAACCATTACTCCTTCATCTTCTTCAATTGGAATAATCGTATTATTTGATGCTTCCCACCCTTTACCTGTATAAACATCCTTTGTTTCAACCTTCCAATATTCCCTACCTTGACCTTCCACTGTGAAGACCAACGTATCATCACCAATAAAAGGTCCTCCCAAATTTGAGTCGTTCGTACCGTACCCAATCCGCTTCACACCATTTCCCGGACCAGTCCCTTCACCATAACCTTTTAAGTACGGTACTGGGTCTGGCCATTGAGGTGCTGCCTTTGGTGCTAAATAACCTAAAGAGGTAGTTAACAATGTTACTAGTATAAGAGGAGTAAGCCATTTCACCCATTGCTTATTATCAATCGAGATCGATTCTTTCTCTTTAATTCGCTCGAGCTTTAAAAGTCCAAGAATAAGGAATCCTAAAACTACCATTCTAATCATCGCTAAATCTGCATTATAAGGAGTAAACGTATCTAATATCGCTAAATACGTAATCGTCATAATTAAAAACATGAAAATCTTTTTTAACTGAACAATCCAATATTCCATTAAATAAGCTAATAACCATAACAAAATAAAAAACAATAAGCTTCTAAACGAATTGGTCATCTCCCACCAGCTACCTGTGGCAACATAGGAAAGATTCGCTTGGAGACTAACGAGAAAATCCTTAATCCAGCCTAGACTAAAGAAAGAGCCTTCAAAAAATATGCTCTGAAGAACATACACGATATACAAAATCTTAATAGAGAAAGAAATGAAAAAATGTACTTTCAAATAGGCCAGTAAATATGAAATACCGACAAAAATCAAAAATAATTGAATATGACCAGTATCAGTAATTTGATCTAGCGGTCGAATCCATTCCCATAGTACGAGAAAACCATATACATAAAAGATGACCTTATGAAACTGTTCGTGAATCATGTTCATCTACTCACCTCATGAAACGCATCTGCATATTGACCTTCCATGACAGCTTTTATAAAAATATGCTTATGCTTTAAAATCTCAATTTTCCTTATAATGTCTTTTGAAGGATTTCTCCTTGGAAGGATGACAAATACAACTAAATGATATTGTCTATGTGATAGATACTCAATGGTCCTGATAAAGGCATCAGTTAAATGGCTTGTTACGAAAATTAATGTCATTCCCTGCTGCCACTTATTTACCTCTGATTCTATAGATGCCTCAAAATATTGATTATCAGGCTGAACCTTAGCAAGATGATGAAAAATTTGTTGTTGATGTGCCTCTGAATTCTTCACATCTGTAACAAATCGCTCGGGTCCTACCGAAACAAAACTTAACTGGGCACCATGCCTAATAATCGCTCGAACAATGGACGCTGAAAGAACAACCACTTGCTCAAACAACGGTAAATTCTGTTTGTCTGACCGGTCCATAATCACGAGTACATTATGACTTTGCTGCTGTTCAAATTCTTTTGTCATAAAGGTGTTTCTTCTTGCACTTGCCTTCCAATCAATCCAGGAAAACCGGTCGCCCGGTTGATACTCACGGACACCGACTGCCATCGTGGTGTCTCGGATTAACTTAGTACGCGATGAGGTTGCCCCTTGATCATATCGATTCTCGAGCTGACGGTATGAAAGATCAACATGTTGTGGATATACCAAGTATGTCTTCTTTAATTCATATAGCCCCTCTTTTTCAATTAATCCGAATAAATCACCTGTTTTTACTTTTATCGTCGTAAAACGATGCTCCCCTCGTGGAATTGAATCTAGAATATAATCAACTTGTAAGGTTTTTCGAAACCAAGGGAACAACATGACCTTTGATCGCTTCGACTGTCTACAATATCTAAGCGTAGGTGGAATCTCTTCTTCAACAATAATATATAAAAGCGGTAGGAAACGAAGTCGTCTTTCTACCGTGATGGTTGCTATAAATTTCTCTCCAGCTGTAAATTGACTTTGATTAACCTGCCTATTCACCGTAAAAAAGCTCATTGGATAAAGGCTGACTAATAGTGAGTAAAGTCCAAATGGCAAAAAACTATACAAAATAAACCAGCTTACAAAGCCCCCTTGAAACATCGCAAATATGAAGGTAACGGCTAGTAGTAAGAGAACAACACTTACACGTCCCGCTAATTTAGCATATAATTTCTTTGTCTTCATATGGATCAGCGCCTTACTAATGGAACCCTAGTCTGTTCAAGTAGACCTTTGACAATCTTCTCTGCTGTAACACCTTCAAATTTAGCTTCAGATTTCAAGATAATTCGGTGTGATAGTGTATAAGGAGCTAAATATTTCACATCATCCGGCACTACATAATCACGTCCGTGGATCAATGCATATGCTTGAGCAGCTCTCATCAAAGCAATCGCTCCACGAGGGCTAGCTCCTAAATAAATAGAAGGATGATTACGTGTTTGTTTAACAATCGTCACAATATATTCTCTAATCGATTCGTCAACAGAAACGTTTTTTGCCTCTCTTTGTAAATCGATTAATTCCTCTTTTGAGATAACTGGTCTTAGTTCTTCAATCGGTTGACCGGATTCCATTCGAGCAAGCATATTCATTTCTTCATCTGCAGTTGGATATCCCATCCGAAGTTTTAGAATGAATCGATCAAGTTGAGCTTCAGGCAACGGATACGTCCCTTCATATTCAATAGGATTTTGAGTGGCCATAACAAAGAATGGTCTCGCTAACGATCTTGTAACTCCATCAACCGTTACACTCGCCTCTTCCATCCCTTCCAACAACGCAGCCTGTGTTTTCGGAGAAGTTCTATTAATCTCGTCAGCTAGTACAATATTTCCCATGATTGGCCCTGGACGAAATTCAAATTGTAGTTCCTTCGGATTATATATAGAGACACCTGTAACGTCAGATGGCAATAGGTCAGGTGTAAATTGTATACGCTTAAAATCAGCACTTACTGATTTTGCTAAAGCACGAACCATCATTGTTTTACCAACACCAGGAACATCCTCAAGCAAAACATGACCATCTGCTAATAAAGCAACGAGGCTTAATGTGGCCACTTCCCGCTTACCAATCATTACCTTACCAATATTATCTATTACATTTCCCAAAACCGGATGTAGAGTATCAATTTTTTGTACCATGACTTTCTCCTTTTCTCTTGTTTTATGGAAGGCCCTTTTCTAAAACATTGTTGCTTTTTAACCCTTTAGTTAAGATGTCTTTCTTCGTTAATCGTACCAATTGGTTTATACATCGAAAAGAGCGGTTCTCGTCGTGTAAAAGAAATCTTACTATCTAGGGTAAAAATCCGGCTTCTAGGATTTTTACAAAAACAACAATTTATACAAACAACCTTATGGAAAAACTAGTGAGCACCCTTTATTTGACGTAATGAACCAGTAAAAGTTACAAAAACTTTAAAGATATATACGTTTTCATTCTATTATACAGTTTATACTTTTACCTTCCTATTATTTTACAGTGGAAATATATGTATCTATAAGAATAATACTTCTTGTCATTATATTCTTCTTCTTTTTTAAATTACCTCCATATTATGTAATAATTTTCTATTAAGAATATGATTGTTCCTCATGCTGAACTATATAACTCTTCGCCCTGTTTACTCGAATGCACAAAAAAAAGACTACCTTAAAGTAGCCTGATAAAATGACATGTTAAGCCTCATAAGAAAACGGTACTCATATAACTAAACATCTCCCTCAACTACTACAACCGCCTCCGCAGCTTGAGCAGCTGGAGCCCCCTGAATCTCCTCCACCATCCGAATCACTACTACATGCAAAGCCAGAACAAGATGATCCCCCACTAGAATGCTGCTCTTTATAATATTCATTCGGAATTACTTCACTCATACTTTCATGAAACTGATCCTCTTCATATAGTGAATAAAAAATTGCCGCACCTGCTGCGTATGAAAAGATAGTAGCCTCATTCGTTGAAATTGAGGAAGGAAATTTCTTGGACCCTAGATTAACCCGATCAGCATCATTGATTTCTCTTTTCATTTTATTAATCAAATGTTTTTTAACGTCAAGCCACTCTTCATTTTTCCTAAAGTATTTAGTAAGTAACTCATCTTCTGATAATAACCTAAAATCATCGAGAATCTCGCGCTTAATTGGATTCTGGAGGAAACTCCCCCAAACCAGACGGCTATTCGGAGTGATCTCAAATAAACTGATATACACCCAATCAAAAAATGCGCGTTCCCCTGGAATTGGAGTACTGTCCATATTAGGAGTATGATGCAATGTATCATGATAAAATTCCTTTGAAAACTTCTCATAGTCTCTAGTAAACATGAGCATCTCATGCCAAATTTCATCAACATGAGAACTAAACATCGGAACTGTTTTTAAAAGACTATTCATGACAAAATACCGTTTTAATTCGAACATCCCCCACTCAAACTCATGGTCCTTCCATTTCGGGTGACTTTGTAGAACTCTATTTTTCACATTGTCTATATACGATGATGATAAAGCCTTATCTAATTTTTGAACAATAGGTATCCCATCTTCAAGCTGTATTCCTAGTTGTTCCGGGACAGGGTAATTCTTTAATGGCGTTTTCTTGCCTGAACCAAAAAGAGAAGCACCCACCAGAATTATAAATGCTACAACACCAAACCCAACAAAATAACCTACCATACCCTCTCCCCTTTTCATATCAAATTTATAGTAAAAATTCCTTTTTATTACAATCTATATACAAGTATATACGAATGAGAAATGATTAGGTTTCTTATTAAGCATAATTTCCTTAAGACTGAAAACCACTTCCTAACTCTTTAAACCAAAATAAAGGGAAATCCATACCCATGTAGAACGTATAGGGATGTAAAATAGGAGGTCTTACTTTTGAATAAACAACAATTACTTGATATTTATACAAAGGAACAAAGAATAGAAGTGGAACATCCTGGGTGGAGAAAAATCGTTACTGAACATACCGTACGAAATGTTTCTACCACCGGAGAGAAAGGCTTTGTTATCTACTCTAATTTAAATGAAGGAAACGTACATACCATTGTCGATCAAGAACTGGAATTCTTCCACAGCATCCCTCAACCCTTTGAATGGAAGTACTATGACTATGATCAACCGTCTAACTTAAAGGAAATATTAATCGAAAAAGGCTTTACAGTTGAAGATCCTGAAGCCCTACTCGTTTTAGATATTGAGTCTAAACCAAAATTAATAGAAAAGAATATTGCTCCAGAAATTGTAAGAGTGTTTGATGACGAAGGTATTGCTGGAATTGTCGAGCTGGAAGATTTCATTTGGAATGAGTCACATGCTGATCTTGGGGAAAGATTGAAACGCGACTTGAAGGATGATCCTGATCATCTACTTATCTACGCTGCCATTATAGAAGGAAAAGTTGTAAGTGGTGCATGGATGTATTTGCACGAAGGTACATCATTTGGAAGTCTTTGGGGCGGATCTACACTTCCAGAGTACCGCGGCAGAGGAATATACACTTCATTAATCGCCATCCGAGCTCAGGAAGCACTGAAAAAAGGCTACAAATTACTAACAGTCGATGCTAGCCCGATGAGTGCACCTATTCTTCAGAAGCACGGTTTTGATTTATTGGCCTATTCTTTTCCTTGTAACTCACCAACATAAGGTCCAAAGATTTCCCACGGAATAGAAATGAAACCATACTGACTGGAATATGATTTAAAAGTATAAACACCCTTTATAAAAATGAGGAGGTACATGATGACAGCCATTAAGGAAAGCTATATTGAAGTGGAACCAGGAATTGAATTATTTGTTCAAGATATCGGGACTGGGGAAGTGCTTGTTTTTATCCCGGGCTTCACATTTACGACAGAAGTCTTTTCTGAGCAACTCCGACATTTCTCCAAAACGCATCGTACAATCGTGATTGATCCTAGAAGTCATGGTCGATCTACGATTACCGTTCATGGAAATGACTACGTGACCCATGGTACTGATTTAAAAAAAGTCCTTGAGGCATTAAAGATTAACAATGCAACACTTGTCGGATGGTCATTCGGCTGTTTAACGGTGTGGGAATATATTCGTCAGTTTGGAACGGAGAATGTTCAATCTCTTGTTATGATCGATATGCCACCAAAATCACTATCACTTCAACAAGAGCAGGATTGGGTGGAAGGACCTCTTGATGACCTTGCTTTAGCTTATACGAACTACCTTCGGAATCCAAAAGGTCAGCGAGAATTTATTTCTGGATATGCTACAGGGGTAATGGTCCAACGAGAGTTAAAGGCAGAAGAATTGACGTGGATTGTGGAGCAATCACTTAAAACACCATACTATATCGCTGCCAACTTGTTCTCTTCAGGACTTTTCTCTGATTACCGTGAAGAGGCAACACATAGCAGTAATTCTGTGCCAACTCTATTTATAGTTGCCGAGCATTGGGCAGAAACTGCAACGAACTACCTACATAAGCTAACACCACAAGCTTCTGTGAAAGCCTTAGGTGGGCATCTTATGTTTTGGGAGCATAGTGAACAGTTTAATAAGATTGTTAATCAGTTTTTAGAAGAGAATAGGTAATAAGGGGAACGGTTTTGTTTTTCTAAATGAAGGCAGAACTTCCCTATTCTCCTGCTTTTAGTTAAAGGATTTGAAATCTGAACTTTTGAGAAAAAGTGCGTATCGTTTAAAATATAGCAACACATAATGTGAAAAAGAGGCATCTCGAGTATTCAGTAGAATACATTGAGATGCCTCCGTTTATTTACCTCACGAAAATTAATATATAAGATCATCCACGATTTTTCTGCTTTTCTTCAACTTTTTGACACAGATTAAAATACTCTCCGTCTAATTAGTGAATTCAAATATCGGGGGAACCAGAATTTATGACGAATGTTAAAGAAATTATTTCAGAGTGGTTTTACCTATACAGCAACGATGTGTACAATTTTTTGGTTTACTACACCGGTACAACCGATGTGGAGGATCTAGTTCAAGAGGTTTTCATTAAAGCTGGACGAGGGCTTAAATCTTATAAAAATGAGGCTTCGCCCAAGACGTGGCTCTTTACCATTGCACGTAATACAGCAATCGATGAAGCAAGAAAAACTGAGAATAAAATTAGTAAAAACAGTACACCTTTCGATCAGCATGCTTGGGACCAACAAACAATAAACTCGCCCGAACAGATCCTTCTAGAAAAAGAGGAGCAGAAAGAACTTTATCACGCAATATTAAAGCAAAAAAAGAAATTTCGTGAAGTATTGCTACTTAGGGGCATTCAAGGATTGTCCATAAAGGAAACAGCCGAAATTTTAAATTGGAAGGAAACTGAGGTACGAACAAATTACCATCGTGCGATAAAATCATTACGGTTACAAACTAGGCAGGAGGATATCAAATGAAAGATAATCAAAATAATTTTGAGGATAAGCTTAACCAATTTCCAACTCATCGCATGAGTAAATCTAATCAAGACCATATTCATAATGAAGTTATGAGTGCCTTAGAAGCTGTAGAGTTTCAACATCCAGGAAGGAGCAGAATGCTCATGAAAAGAATACAAATAGGAATCTCGTCCGCAGTAGCGGTTGTTTTATTAGGAATTTTGGGAGTAAGCTTTGGATTAGATGGTGGTAATCAAGCTGTAGAGCCCGGGGTAGAGCAAACTCAACCAACTAATGAGGAAGAACAAATACCGAATGAACAAATAACAGTTGAACAAAAAGCAACCGAAATATATCAAGCACTTCACAACCGCGATATGGATACACTATCAAACTACGTACACTCAGAAAAAGGTCTAACTTTATCAATCTTGTTCTACCTGGAAGAATACTCCGTTGTTTATGAAAAAAATGAAGTACCGACACTTTTACAGGATAACACAGAGTATATGTGGGGCATTGGAGAAGCCACTTCGGAAATAAAATTAACGACTAGTGCCTATGTAGAAAGATATCTTAAACCCGATACTTTCCTCAACGAGAGTAATCAACTTTTTGACACAGAGTCACAGCGCAGCGATATGAATGAATATATAAAAACTGTTTTCCCTGATTCAAAAATCGTCGAGTATTATAATGATATCGAATATGAGGATTGGAAAAGTGTACATCTTGTATTTGAACCTAACGAACAAGCAGTCTGGGAACTCGTAGCAGTTCTAAGTAGTGAGTGGACACCTTAATATAGTAAAAAGGACTTTCCTAATTTCCTAAGAGAGGCTGGGACATAAGTATTCCAGCCAATGATAAACCCGAACAATTTGGTGATATTTTGATGTATCTTTCACCTACTAGTTCGGGTTTTTATTTGTTACATTCAATCGTTTGTTAATTTGCATACTATTTTTAAAACCTAGTGGAATGGAGCGGAAGACACTTGACTCCTGCGGGAGATGGAGGAAAGGTCGAGACCCCGCAGGCGCAGCCGAGGAGGCTCGACTTCCTCCCCGCGGAAAGCAAGTGTCTGCAGCGCAATGGAACGACTTTGTTTTCTAGCTTACTTAGTTAATTAGAAACAAGTAAACGAATGCAGTACTATATTTGATAGGTAGACTAATTTAGAGATTATTCGGCTTTGGGACTGGTGTATTAGGTTTTGTCCAAGTCTCTTTTTTTGGGCTGAAATAAGAGTAACAGAGTTAGATTCAATAATGGTTTATTTAGTTACGAATGAGATAATCAAATGCGGCGAGAGCAGCAGTCGCTCCAGATCCCATAGAGATAATTATCTGATTATATGTACTATCCGTGCAATCTCCTGCTCCAAACACACCCGGTAATGAAGTAGCTCCACGCTTATCCACGATGATTTCACCCATCTTATTGCGCTCTAATGTTCCCTCTAGCCATTCGGTGTTTGGTACAAGTCCGATTTGTACAAACACTCCTTCTATTTCAACATTATGTTCTTCTCCCGTTTCCCGGTCCGTATAAATAAGCCCTTTGACATTGTCAGTTCCGGTAATTTCCTTTGTTGCAGCATTTGTTATAACACTAACATTTGACAAGCTTTCAAGGCGCTTCTGAAGCACTTGATCGGCTTTAATTTCAGGTGCAAACTCGAGAACGGTAACATGTTTTGCAATTCCAGCAAGATCAATTGCAGCTTCAATACCAGAGTTCCCGCCTCCAATAACCGCAACAGGTTTACCTGCGTACAATGGTCCATCACAATGTGGACAATAGGCTACGCCTTTGTTTTTAAACTCCTGTTCACCAGGTACATTCACATTTCTCCAGCGTGCTCCTGTTGAAATAATGACAGATTTACTCTTTAAAACAGCACCGTTTTCAAGTTCAATTTCAATCAGATCTTTCTTTTCTAAACGCTTCGCACGTTGTAAATCCATCACGTCAATATTGTACTCTTTTACATGCTCTTCAAGAGCCTGTGCCAGTTTAGGGCCCTCAGTAGCTTTTACACTAATAAAGTTTTCGATACTGAGCGTTTCGAGTACTTGACCACCAAAGCGTTCTGCTACAATGCCTGTGCGAATCCCTTTACGCGCTGCATATATGGCAGCACTTGCACCTGCTGGTCCACCACCAATAATAAGAACATCATATGGATCTTTATCTGCAAAATCTTCTGCACTTGGACCTTCACCCATTTTAGCAAGAATTTCTTGGATAGAGATACGACCACCGTTCCAAAACTCTCCATTTAAGTAAACAGCTGGTACGGCTCTTATATTTCGGGTTTCGACTTCCTCCTTATGTGCAGCACCATCTATCATTGTATGGGTGATAGTAGGATTTAACACACTCATGATGTTAAGTGCTTGTACCACATCAGGACAGTTGTGGCAGCTTAAACTTACGAACGTCTCAAAATGGAACTCGCCTTTGATATTCTTTATTTGATCAATAATAGATTGATCGACTTTAGGTGCTCTTCCACTCACCTGTAATAGAGCTAACACAAGTGAAGTAAATTCATGACCTAAAGGAATACCAGCAAATTCAATCCCAGTATCTTCTCCAATTCGATTTACACTAAAGCTAGGAGTACGCTTTAATTCAGTTTGCTCGATTGTAATTTTTGATGACATGGATGCAATTTCATTTACAAGTTCTAAAAGATCCATAGATACCTTATCTGAACCAGCACTCACTTTAAGAACAATATCACTCTCTAATAGTTCTAGGTATTGCTGTAACTGAGCTTTAACATCATTTTCAAGCATTCTTGGTTACACTCCTTAAATTTTGCCTACAAGATCGATACTTGGCTTAAGAGTTTCGCTTCCCTCTTTCCATTTTGCTGGACAAACTTCACCAGGATTCTTATATACATACTGTGCTGCTTTTAACTTATCAATAAGTCCACTTGCGTCACGGCCAATGCCTTCTGCATGAACTTCAGCAACTTGGATTACACCATCTGGATCAATAATAAATGTCCCGCGGTCAGCAAGTCCTTGCTCTACACGTAAAACTTCAAAGTGACTAGGAAGGGTTAAGGAAGGATCACCAATCATGGTATACGTTACTTTTCCAATTGCTTCTGATGTTTCATGCCATGCTTTATGAGTGAAGTGAGTATCTGTTGAGCAAGAGTATACATCTGCCCCTAATTCTTTTAAATTTGAATATTCATTCTCAAGATCTTCAAGCTCGGTTGGACATACAAAAGTGAAATCCGCTGGATAGAAACAAAGAACGGTCCATTGGCCTTTAAAGTTTTCTTCAGATACCTCTAAGAAATCTCCATTTTTAAAAGCTTGTGCTTTGAATGGTTTTACTTTAGTTCCGATTACAGACATTATGATTCCTCCTAAATTTAATCTACTAATAAATTATTGCCAGTAGCAATCATTCGTAAACAATTTTAATCATGTAATTATTGTTAATAATATGTAGGCCCCTTACGAAAGAAAAAAAGCCTCTCGAAAGTTCAAGTGAACTTTGAGAGGCTTATGTCATTATCGTTAATGTTAGCAAACTTTATTATATTTTTGCTTAGAGTAATACCTAGAACCAGTTAATTGGTTTAGGATGAAGGTTATGGAAGATATGCTTGGTTTCTGTATATTCTTCTATACCTAATTTCCCTAGTTCGCGTCCAATACCCGATTGTTTAAATCCACCCCATGGCGCATGTGGGAAATACGTATTGAAATCATTAATCCAAACCGTACCCATGCGCATCTTGGCAACACAACGTTCTGCTTTTACGATATCGTTAGTCCATACACCACCAGCAAGTCCGTAGATTGAGTCATTAGCTAGCTTGACTGCTTCCTCTTCTGTATGGAATTTCTCAACCGTGATTATTGGCCCAAAAGCTTCCTCTTGAACAATGCTCATGTCTGTTTTGCAGTCTGTAAAAATCGTCGGTAAGAAGAAAAAGCCCTTTTGTAGTTCCGGCTCCAGAGGACGGCTACCCCCAACTACTAATGTAGCACCTTCTTTAATACCTGCTTCTACATACTTTTCTACTTTCGCAAGGTGCTCTGCTGAAATAAGAGGACCCATCTGAGTATCTTCATCAAATCCGCTACCAAGCTTAAATTTCTTCACTCTTTCAACAAGCGCGTTAACGAACTCATCGTGAATACTTTCCTCTACAATCAATCTTGTACCAGCTGAACAAATTTGTCCCGCATGGAAGAACACCCCGTTTAACGCTTGATCGACGGCTGTATCAAAATCAGCATCTGCAAAGATGATGTTAGGGTTTTTCCCACCAAGCTCAAGTGCAAGCTTCTTCACATTGCTGCTAGCTGCTTGCATAATTTTCTTCCCCGTAACAAGTCCACCTGTAAAGGAAATAAGATCTACATCCACGTTGCTAGCTAGTTCTGCACCAACTGTATGTCCGGCACCAAGTACTAGGTTTACAACACCAGGAGGCATTCCTGCTTCTTCCATTAGTTCGAATACTTTTATGGTAGTAAGTGGTGTAATTTCACTTGGCTTCATAACTAATGTGTTACCTGTAGCTAAGGCAGGAGCTAATTTCCAAGATGCTTGTAGTAAAGGATAATTCCAGGGAGTAATTTGACCGCATACGCCTACAGGTTCACGAACGACCTTACTAATTGAATTTGGCACAGGTGAAGCAATCAGTTCACCACCATCTTTATCTGCAAGATCTGCATAATAACGGAATACTCCAGCGATATCATCCATGTCCGCGCGGCTTTCCTCTACTGTTTTACCTGTATCTAAAGATTCCAATCTAGCAAGTTCTTCTTTATCTCTTTCTATTAATTCAGCAATTTTCCTAACAATATTCCCTCGTTCTGTTGCCGGAGTTGAAGACCAGTCTCCCTTGTCAAATGCTACTCTTGCTGCAGCAATTGCAGTTTTAGTATCTGATTCATCACTTTCTGGAACAGTCGCAATCACTTCTTGATTAAATGGATTGATAATATCACGCGTATTACCCGAAATCGCACTTACCCATTCACCATTAATGTATTGTTGTTTTTGATTTATGCCCAATTTTATCAGCTCCAATATGAACAAAAGTTAAGTTTGTTAAAAATTTATTTAATATTATAAGAATATTAACATGTCTTTTTAAGACTGTCAAAAATAAGGGTAACTACAATACTTTAGAATATTTAAGTTAACTAGAATGCTTGATTCTACTGTGATACTCCACATTTTAAACTGGTTAGGTTATCTTTTTTCATTTGACATTTAATCTAAACACGGTATCATAAAGTTTGTGTAGAAGATTTAAAAAATATTTAACAGGCTTTACTTTTATATTGGAGGAGCTACTTTATGAGTGATTCTACTGAAAGATCAAGAATTAAAATAGAAGAGGCCAAAGATAAAGTCATTGGCGCTATCGCAGAAACCATGGACTTGTATGGTGTAACACCAGCAGCCGCAAACCTATATGCAACCATGTACTTTAAAGAACAGATGACGCTTGATGAAATGCGTACGGAGCTCGAAATGAGTAAACCCAGTATGAGTACTAGTGTCCGTAAGCTTCAAGAAATCGAAATGGTGAAAAAGACATTTACACGCGGTTCGAGAAAACATACCTATATAGCTGAGAAAAACTTCTTCCGTTCCTTTATGGTATTTTATTGCCAGATGTGGGAACGAGAGGTGAAAACGAACATGGAAGCAATTGAGGAAGCACAAGAAGATTTTATAAATGTCATTAAAGACTCCACTAGCACGCCAGAAATTGTGGCAGAAGCAAAAAGATTCTATGATCAATTAGAAGAATCTAAAACCTACTATCATTGGTTGGAAGACTTAGTTGCAAGTATAAAAAGTGGTAAAATCTTTGAGTATTTACCTAAGGAACAGCAAGATTAATTAAGCAGTTATTAGATAGTGTATAGAGAGGTTGCTAAGACTAACCATATCAAATGCTTTACTTATCTCTTTAAAATAAGGGATAGGTTAGTATGGTGTTTTCGTTAAAAATATTCTTAACTAATTAAATATTATAAGGTATTTTTAACTTAACATAGAGATAAAAAATAAAGGGGAGTTTTACATGAACAAATGGAAAAAAGAACTTAGTTTTATCTTAGTATTACTAATGGTTACCATTCTGACAGCATGCGGAAGCACGACTGAATCAACTAATAGTGCATCTGAGGCAAGCGATGAAGAAATAACGATTGGTCAAATTAACTGGGCAGAAAATATTGCAGTTACAAATATGTGGAAAGCCATTCTAGAAGATAAAGGTTACAACGTAAAGTTAACTGTATTGGACATGGGTGCTACAATGAAGGCTTTAGAAAGTGGCGATTTGGATGCTAGTTTAGAAGTGTGGTTACCGGTCCAAGATGCTCTTTATCTGGAAAAGTTTCAAGATAGTATCAATTTCTCAGAATCTACTTGGTTTGATCAAGCAAAAGTAGGCCTTGTCGTTCCAACCTATTTAGAAGAAGTTAATAGTGTAGAAGACTTAAATGCAAATAAAGAACTGTTTAATGGAGAGATTGTCGGTTTCGATCCTGGTGCGGGTACGATGGAGGTTACAGAACAATTAATCAAGGATTATAATCTTGAATTTGAACTACTAGCAAGCTCTGAGCCTGCAATGCTGTCTGAGATTGCTAAAGCAGTTAGCAATGAAGAACCGATTGTGGCACCACTATGGAGCCCTCACTCGGTATTCTCCAAGCATGATTTGAAATTCCTAGAAGATCCACAAAATACGTTCGGTGGTGTAGAAAAAATTCACCATGCTACAAGACTTGGATTTGAAGATGATTATCCAGAAGTAAGTGAATGGTTGAAAAATTGGAAGATGGAAGATGACCAAATTGGAGAGCTTATTGACTACGTTGAAACTGCCGAAGACCCTCTTGACGGAGCTAAGAAATGGATTGAGGAAAATCAAGAATTAGTTGATGAATGGGTGAAATAAAGACTACGCCGAAAAAGCTTACCCGGTTCTCTTTTGAAGTGAAAAGCATTAATAACAGTACAAAATAACGTAGTAAAAAGCATGGTGATTTTCATCATGCTTTTTCGCTTCCTACTATTATCCGTTTGGAGATCAGATAAACACACGATTTGATCATTAAGCGGAATAACTCCGCTTAAATAGAAAATACCATTAAAATTAGCCTAAATAGCCGGAGCGATTCCGCCTAAGACTTAAAAAAAATATGATATAGGAGTTGCTGGCATAACCGGAAATCCTTCCCCTTATATAGCCTCAAAAGAGCTTCATTCCGAATTAAACAGGGGTATCTCCGTTTATTTTACTATCTTTGGATACTTAATTAAGTTCAAGGCAGTTTATTGGTAAAATATCAGCATAGTAATTCGCTCATTAACAAATTAAATTCACTTCACTAGCAAAGCCTATCCCCAGCACCGAATATGGGCCAGTTCAATTTAGCTAGGTTTCATTCCCTTACACACCAAAAAGAGAAGGCTCTAATCACTTATGTATACTATTTAGAGTAAATACATTTTTGATAGAGGCCTTCTCATTTTATTATAAGTTACCCGTTTATTGTTCCTGCGTCAGCCGGATGAACTCCATGACGGTAAAAGTCAGCATGGATAGGTTCAAGCGGTTTACGTCCAAGGATTAGATCCGCTGCCTTTTCTGCTAACATCAACACAGGGGCATGGATATTCCCGTTCGTAACATAAGGCATAGCAGACGCATCTACCACTCGGACATTGTCGAGACCATGGACCTTCATGGTTAGAGGGTCTACCACTGCCATTGGGTCTGATGCAGGTCCCATTTTTGCCGTACAACTCGGATGAAGCGCAGTCTCGGCATCATTTGCTACCCATTCCAAAATCTCCTTATCTGTACGAACAGAAGGACCTGGTGAAATTTCTCCTGAATTATAAGGTGCCATAGCAGATTGAGACAGAATTTCCCGAGAAACTTTTATTGCTTCAATCCACTCACGGCGGTCCTGTTCAGTAGAAAGATAATTGAAAACCATACTTGGGTGCTGGGTAGGATCACTTGAACGAATCTTCAATTTCCCACGAGCATCGGAATACATTGGTCCGACGTGAACCTGGAATCCATGAGCAGTGTCGGCCTTCTTTCCATCATATCGAACTGCAACCGGAAGGAAATGAAACATCAGATTAGGATATTTAACATCATCGTTCGAACGGACGAATCCTCCACCTTCGAAATGGTTAGTCGCTGCTGGACCTTTACGTCCAAGTAGCCATTGCAACCCAATCCATGGCATCTTCAATTTATTTAAATTAGGTTGTTCTGAAACAGGTAATGGACAAGCATGTTGTATATAGACTTCGAGGTGATCCTGAAGGTTTTCTCCAACACCAGGAAGATTAACTTTAGGTTCAATTCCAACTGAGCGCAGATGTTCTGGATCACCTACACCTGACAATTGAAGTAGCTGGGGTGTATTGATCGCACCGCCAGCAAGTATAACTTCACCCGCAGTAACATAATGAGTTTTACCGTCTTTTCGATATGTCAAACCGTTCGCTCTATTACCATCGATATCGATGCTTGTTACAAAAGCACGAGTTTTCACAGTGAGGTTCTCACGCTCCATAGCCGGATGTAAATATGCCCGTGATGGTCCAAATCGTTGCCCTTTGTATACATGCTTATCAAACGGACCGAACCCCTCTTGTCGGAAACCGTTCACATCGGGCGTACGTGAATAGCCTGCCTCGACTGCTGATTCAAAGAAGGCTTGGAATAGAGGATTAGTAGCAGGTCCTCGTTCCAATTTAAGAGGACCATCGTGACCGCGTAATTCATCTTGGGCATCTGAAGCTAAAGCATTTTCCATGCGCTTAAAATACGGGAGACAGTGAGCAAAATCCCATGTTTCCATACCTGAGTCTGCTCCCCATCGTTCATAGTCCAACGGATTCCCTCGTTGAAAAATCATCCCATTAATTGAGCCCGAACCACCAAGTACCTTTCCTCTAGCATGCTTGATACGACGCCCGTTCATAAAAGGTTCCGGGTCAGATTCGTATCTCCAATCGTATAATGCTTTCCCTGCAGGAAACGGCAAAGCTGCCGGCATTTGGATCAATAAATCCCATGAAAAATCCTTTCGTCCTGCCTCTAATACAAGAACAGTTCGTGTTCCATCTTCACTTAGACGATTGCCTAGTACTGAACCCGCACTACCGCCACCTATAACTACAATATCATATGTTTCTTTCATCTTAATAACCTCCCTAGGATGTAAATGTTCAAATTAATGAATAATCCGGTATAGGATTTAAAACTCTACATTAATAAAGGATACCGGTTTTACAGTTTGCTAGTTTCTTATTTATGATTCACCTAAACCGATTAGTGGTTTAGGTTCGATATCAGCTCTATGTATCTACCAAATAACCTAAAAAAATGTGAATCGCAACCTTAGTTTTTTCTCAATTAACATAGGCCTCAACTTCAATCAACAGTGATTATTTTCATGTTTGTTAACTTTGTTAAATTTTTTCTTAACATAATTAATAAAATTAATATAACACAGTGCTTTTTTTTTGTAAACCGTAATGCGATTCAATTCCCTTATATATTCTTCAGGCTTCTTAAGTAATTACTCCTTTTGTTATCCTAGGTACTCTTGCACATTACAAAGAGCTATTAGCTGTGGTCCACCATATAACTAATACAACAAACAAAAGCAGAAAGCGTATTAATCGGCGCTTCCTGCTTTTGGATATCATTAAACCCCTATTAAAAAGCTAACCCTTGTTTAAGAAGAGATTAGCTTTTTTATATTTTATCCCAGGGCTCTATTTACTTATCTACTTGAAGATATAATTCTGTACAACTGAATCACAACAAGTGGAATTATAGACAACATATAAATGGTTCCAAATTGTGCAGCATTCAGGCTTGCAACTTCAAATACACCCATTAGTGTCGGTGTTAATAAAACCACGTGTAGCAATATTACTCCGATGATGACGGCGTACCATAGATACTTATTCGAAAAGACACCTATTTTAAATAATGACTGACTACTTCTAGAGTTAAATCCATGAAATAGTCTGGCTAAGCATAATGTAGCAAAGGCCATTGTACTAGCTACCATCGCATCTCCTGTTGATAAGCCAATGTGAAAGGCAAGTAAGGTTGAGACCGCGATGATTACACCTTCAACAGAAACCCGCTTAGCAAAAGATTTATTCAAAAGTGGAATATTAATATCTCTAGGCTTTTCCTTCATAATGTTTTTGTTATGGGGTTCTAGGCCAATCGCTATGGCTGGTAAACTATCCGTCAGAAGGTTTATAAAAAGTAAATGTACAGCCGCAAATGGTACTGGTAACGCAAGTATGGAAGCGTAAAGAACAGCCAAAACTCCACCAGTATTTCCCGCTAATAAAAATTTAATGGAATTTTGAATGTTAGCATAGATACTTCTACCATTTGAAATTGCTTTTACAATGGTGGAAAAGTTATCATCGGTCAGAACCATAGAAGAAGCTTCTTTGGCAACCTCTGTTCCTGTTATCCCCATTGCAATACCAACGTCAGCCTGTTTCAATGCAGGTCCATCATTTACACCGTCTCCGGTCATTGCCACAACATTTCCTTTTTCCTGCCATGCTTTGACAATTCTAATCTTATGTTCTGGAGACACCCTAGCATAGACCGAGATGTTAGCAACCTTTTCTTTAAGTTCTTGGTCACTCCATTTCTCAATTTCCGCTCCTTCTACTGCTTCGGTATCATTCTTTAGAATCCCAATTTGCTTGGCAATTGCTGAAGCGGTAATCTTATGGTCTCCAGTAATCATAACCGGCTTAATACCTGCCTCGATACAAGAAGCAACAGCTCCAGCCGACTCTTCTCTTGGAGGATCCATCATCGAAATTAATCCTACAAATGTTAGGTCATTCTCATCTTCAAAACTAATCGTTTTACCTTCTTCCACTTCCTTATAGGCAAGCCCAAGAACTCGCAAACCGCTCATTGAGAATTCCTTATTGACTCTTTCTATTTCAAGTTTATGTTTTTCTGTAAAATCAATGACTCCATCAGACGTCTCATACCTTGATACTCTTGAGAGAAGGACATCCAATGCCCCTTTTGTAATCATCAAATTTTTGCCTTCATAATGGTTAATTGTGCTCATCATTTTTCGATCTGAATCAAAAGGCAATTCCTTAATCCTTGAGTACTCGTCTCTAACCCTAAGTTCATCTAGTTGGTACTTCTCACCTAGGTCAACTAATGCAATCTCAGTTGGATCGCCAATTTCTTTTTTATCAGTGGTCACAGAATCATTACAAAGTAGGGACATAATTAGGGCTCTTTTTTGAATCGGATTTTCCAGTTGTAGCTGATCATGCTCAATTACCTGTTGATTTAGATATAATTTTTGGACAGTCATCTTGTTTTGAGTTAATGTACCTGTTTTATCAGAACAGATGACAGAGATACTTCCTAGACTTTCTACCGCATGAAGCTTTCGCATGATTGCATTTTCTTTTGCCATTTTCTGCGTTCCAAAAGCTAAAACAATCGTTACAATCGAGCTCAGTGCCTCAGGTATCGCCGCAACTGCAAGTGCTACGGCAAACATGAACGAATCCGCAATCTCATTCCCTCTTATGATATCAATAGCAAAAATTATAATGGCAATTGCTATGATAATAACCGCAAGCCTTTTTCCAAATTGATCAAGACTTTCCTGAAGCGGAGTCTTTTTCTCCTTAGCTGACTCTAGTAAGTCTGCAATCCTTCCAATCTCTGTGTTCATACCGGTGTTAGTTACTACGACAACACCACGACCATATGTAACAAAACTACCAGAGAAAACCATATTTATTCGATCACCAATAGGGACATCCTTTTCAGCAATTGGGCTAGTGTCCTTCTCAACACTTAATGACTCCCCTGTTAAAGAGCTTTCATTTATTTGTAGACTGTGGTTTTCAATAATCCGCCCATCTGCACTTACAAAATCACCTGCATCAAGAAATAGAATATCACCAACAAGTAATTCCCTAGAAGGAATCTCAACCTTTTGCCCATCTCTTAAGACCTTTGCAGTTGGCGAAGACAATGCTTTTAAACTATTTAAACTCTGTTCTGCTTTAAGATGCTGAACAGTTCCTAAAATGGCATTGATGATAACCACGACCAGGATGACAATCGTACTTTCAAATTTTCCTAAAAAAGCTGAGATAATGGCTGCTGCAATTAGAATAAGGACAAGAAAATCCTTAAACTGTTCGAGAAAAACCGCAATGGCTGTTTTCCTTTTTCCTTCAGCTAACTCATTATAGCCATATTGTTCACGGCGTTTTTCTACATCAGCTGAAACTAATCCTTTTTCGGTAACCTTTAGTTCTTCTAAGACTTCTTTAGATGTTTTCATAAAAAACTGGCTCATATTGTTCATGCCTCCTTTAGGATAGGAATCTTTTATAGATTGATATCATTTACCTAACATATCTTCATTCTAACTATAGATGGATTTCTCTTATATATGATTGTTCTTTATTTAAATTCTTTTACACTTTATTGAAAAAACTAAAAAGAGTCTTTGCAAATAGCATGACTCTTTTTGTTATACCCGTTATAAGGTGGCAGTATCCTTTTATATTAATATTATTGAGAAATACCGACAATATCCCATTCCTTTAGACTCTATCATTTAGGGTTATTAACCCTTTCTCTTCTTGGGGATGAAACACGGAAACTAGCTCCAACTCTAAAACATCACCTATATTCCCCGCTTTAACACATTCGTTTATAAATTTAGCTAATGGATTAAATTTCATCCACACTGCCCGTAAGATTTGCTTTTTTTATTCTTTGCTCTTTTCGCTTTTTGGCATTCATGAATAACTGTCTCTCTACTTCTGTTTCAGGTCTAACCCCTGGAACAGGAACTGGTTTACCATCTTCATTAATAGCAACCATTGTTAGAATGGATGTAGTTGTTAAATTCTTTTCTCCTGTCCTATACTTTTCGCACTCTACTTTTACAAATACCTCCATAGAAGTTCTTCCTGTAGAAGTGACAAAACCTTCTAACGTTAAAATATCTCCAACTCTTGCAGAGCTTATAAAATTCACAGTATCTATAGAAGCAGTAACAACAACGTTTTTACTATGCTTCATTGCCGCAATTGCAGCTATTTCATCAATATATGCTAAAACAGTCCCACCAAAAATCGTGCCCATATGGTTCGTATCAGGGGGTAATACAAGCTTTGTTTGAATAGTACGTGACACATTAGTAGATAATTCGATCATCATTTCCCTTCTTTCCTTTAATCTAAAATTTAGAACATAAAAATCCATTACTTCTTGAGTAATGGATTTAGTAGAATTACACGATACAATTAAACATGGAAAAAAAGTCGGATTCCCCACTATTAATATACCTTCATTCTACCTTCCCAACTCCCGAAGAAGATAATACGATATAAAGATGGCAGGTCTCCTGACTTGTGCTTCAACCTACTATAAGTCCTTCCCATCATATTGACAGTGGATACACTTATTTCGTCTGCACATACAGTTGCGGGGACAGTTCTGGATTCTCACCAGATTCCCTATTAAGTCTACTTAAACACCATATTTATTGGTAATGCACAATATGTAGTTATTAATCACAGAAAATATATCAATACATCGATAGTTTATGGTATGTTTCATTTTTTGACAACTGTTTTATTTTTATAAGTATAGCTAAGTGTTATTTCTAGCTTGCTAGAGTCAAATATTTCGTCCATTCATGAAAAAACTTCTCCTCCTGATCATGAATAACAACTAGTTACCAAACTATCTATGCATAAGGAGAATTAAAAAGGCTTCTCATTGTCGTTATCAACGAATGAGAAGCCTTATATTACTTCGAAAAAAATGGAATTACAATAACTCAGCTTCAAGCATTTTTGGACAAATCAAATGATAAAAAATCATTCAAGTGTTGTTCATGCTTATCAAGCATAATCTGTTCCGCCTTGATGCCCTGCTCAAGCAGCACTTCAATATTCTGTTTGAGGAATTCATCACTGCCGACAACATAGTAAATTCCATCGTTATCTGTAGCAAGATTTTTCACTTCTTCATAATAGTCTTTACGGTTATCAACAAACTGTGATGTAAACTTTTTATCAGGTGCTAATACAAAAACATCTTTAAATAAGAATTCTTTTGAGGAATCGATGTTTAAAGAATGAATTTTATTCACGTTTTCAGCTCGTTTAAAATAATCAAGTACAAGCGGTCTAAAAGTTGCTAAGCCGACACCTGATGACAACAGATAGACATTCTTCCCTTCTCTTTTCAGCGGTACATTTGAATGGGTTTTAAATATTGCAACTTCATCGCCGACTTTAAGATTTTTTAATATCGTTTTAAACTCAGAACATTGCTCTTTGATGCGTGTTGTGATTCCAATCGCATCTTCATGGGGTAAAGTGGAGATTGACATATGGCGAATCAGGCTACGATTTGGTTTATCTCCGACATTAAAGCCCTCAAGTGCGAAGTGAGTATGAGAACCTTCTTCCCATGTAAAATCCTGTGGACGATCGAGCAGGTATGTTCTAATTTCAGACGTTTCTTGAATAATCTTATTAATTTTAGTCCAATATATTTGCATTATAAATCCTCCTCAATTATATGTAGCCTTAGAAAGTACCAAATAGGCGATTGAAACTTCTACCCACTGCAAAAGTAATAACTATCATGATCTGTGCAAACAACAGTAAATAAACTACTTATCTATTAGACTTCTAGAGTATTTTCTTTGAGAAAAGCTCTGTTTTGTAAAACTAGAAAACTAATAAACAGCTATAGGACCATAAGGACCTTCAATAATTTCAATTTTCGTTTCAAAAATATCTGTCAAAAGTTCTGGAACCATAATTTCTTTAACTGTTCCAAATGCAGCAATTTGTCCATCCTTCATTGCACAAATTCGATCAGAATATTTAGCTGCAAAATTTATATCATGCATAACGGTCAGAATCGTTCTTCCAAATTCATTAGCAACATGTCTCAGGTACTCCATCATTTGAACAGAACGAGCAACATCTAGATTGTTTAGAGGCTCATCCAATAGCACATATTCAGTCTCTTGGCATAAAACCATTGCCACATATGCTCTTTGTCTTTGACCGCCTGAAAGCTCATCTAAATATCGATCCTCTAGATTAGTCAAGTCTAAAAAGTCAATATATTTAGAAATAATCTCTTCATCTTCTTTTGTTAATCTCCCCTTTGAATATGGGAAACGTCCAAATCCAGCTAGTTGCCTTACAGTAAGCCTCGTTACAAAATGATTTTCCTGACGCAATATGGTTACAATTTTCGCTAAGTCATTTGATTTAGTAGAAGTAACATCCATATTCGCTATCATAATTTGACCTTCATCCATATTTAAAAGTCTTCCAATCATCAAAAGCGTCGTAGACTTTCCAGCACCGTTAGGTCCAATTAAAGAAGTAAAACCAGCCTTTGGTATTTCAATATCCAAAGGTCCAATTTTCACATCATCCGTATACATCTTTCTAGCATTATCAATTTTTATCATAGAGACCTCTTCCTTAAAATGACAATTAAAAATACGATTCCACCAAACAGTTCAATGAAAACAGAAACAGCTTGAGCATTGAATACATGATACATTAAAAAGTATGCACTTGTTAGGACAAAGAACCCTATAGCAAGAGCCATTGGAAAAATATATCTGTGATCATAAGTCGGCGCCGCTTGATAACTCAAAATGGCTACTAAAAATCCAAAAAAAGTTAGAGGTCCAACTAAAGCCGTCGAAATTGCCATCAAAATAGTAACTAATACAAGTGCATATATAATATTAGGTTGGTATTTAACGCCGAAGGTAGTAGAGACATCTTTCCCAAGTGACAATATATTTAATTTCTTGGAAAAAACAAAAAGTAATAGCGCTAAAATGATGATCATTGGAAGAACAACTGGAAAATATTCTGAATCCGCATTATTGACAGAACCAATCAATCTTGTCTGCAAAAGGTCAAATTCAGATGGCGAAAGGAGTTTCCTCATAAAAGCTGACAGAGTACTCAGCCCAGTTCCCATAATAATTCCAATCAAAAGGACAAGCTGTAAATTTCCATATTTCCCGGAAAGCAACCATCCATAAAGCATCAAGCTTATTAAGACCATAAGACCAACTTGAAGAAAAAATGGTCCAATACCACTAAAACTCACCAATGCAGTAGCACCAAATATATACATGGTACCAGTTTGAATGGTTGAGTAAAGTGATTCGAAGCCTAGTAGAGAAGGCGTGATAATCCTATTATTCGTAATCGATTGAAAAGCAACCGTTGACAAGCTGTGACAGATTGCAGCAATAAACATGGCAACAACAGCTACAATCCTTCTTTCAACCACTGGAATAAATGAAGGTGAATCTACTGGAACTGGATTGTTATAAACTAAAAGGCCACAAGCAAAAAGAAGGCCTAATGCAGTCAATGTAATGAGCAAGATCCAATAGCGTCTCTCGTCTTTCTTAGTACGAAAAGCGCTAGCTGATCTCTTTTCATTGTGCAGATTAAAATCAATTTTAACATTATCATTTTTTCTATATTCTAAAGCGTTCATCTTAGCCTCCTCCTTGGTTTTCTTTGTCTCAATAAGATCGTAATAAATACGACAGAACCTACTGATCCAAGGATTAAAGAGACAGGAACTTCAAAAGGCATAATAATCGTCCTGGAAATGATGTCACAAAGAGTAATCGTACCCATTCCAATCAAACATACCCACGGCAAATTACTTCGCAAATCATCCCCTCTAAACATTGATACAATATTTGGGACAATTAATCCTAGAAAAGGCAAGTTTCCAATAACAGCCGAAACGATTCCAATAGCAACAGCAATAAGTCCGTTAGCCAGTAGAATAAGAGTGTTATAGTTTACTCCAAGACTGGTTGCAATATCTTCTCCTAGACCAGCTAAAGTCAATCTATTTGCGTAAATAAAAATTAGAATCGTCACGATCACAATAATCCATAAATATTCATATCTTCCAACTTGAACAGAAGAAAAAGAACCTACAAACCAGCCTTCAATTACTTGTGACATTTGAAAAAAGAGGCCCATAAAAGTAGAAACTGCAGAAATGACGGCACCAAGCATCAAACCAATAATTGGGACAATTAGAGAGGAACGGAGTCTAACCCTTCTAATAAATAAAAAGAAAATCATTGTTCCTATAAAAGAAAAAATGATTGCACCCGTCATTCTAAGCACTAAAGTGGGTGCAGGAAATAATAAATAAACACAAAGAAGACCCAAACCTGCCCATTCAGTCGTACCTGTTGTGGTAGGTTCCACTAAACGATTTTGGGTAATAAGCTGCATGACGAGCCCAGTCATTGCCAAAGCAGCTCCAGTCAGCATGAGTGCAACTGTTCTGGGAACACGAGTGATAAAAAACATTTCCATTCCATCTTCTTGTCCTCGTATATCATAAACCCCAGTAAACAGTGAAATAATTCCTAAACTAACAACAACAATAATCGCTGTTATAAAAGGTATTGTCCATATTTTGTTTTGGTTATAAAACCGGGATTGAGAATTTCTCTCAATCCCGGCGATCATATTTTTCTGCACTATGTCAAACTCCTTTACCCTACTTAGCTAAAGAATCGGCAATGTTTTCAAATAACTCAATAAAAGTTTGAATTGATTCATTTAGGTAAGTATCAATTGGCGCATATACGATCTGTCCTTCAGAAACAGCTGTTGTGTTTTGAAGAGCAGGTGAATTATCAATTACATCCTGAGCAGGGACTTTTTCATCTGCTGCTATTCCAGAAATTGGCGCATCACGGTCTAAAACGAGGATCCAATCAGGATTGCTTTGTGCGATGGCTTCTACTGAAATTTCATCACCTTGGTGGTCTGTAGATGTAGCGTCAACTTCTAATGCTGGAGTCCAACCAAAAATGTCATACAGTGGTCCAAATACACGTCCAGAGTGAGGAGCTGAAAAACCAATATCTCCACCAGAAACAATCACACTCATGATTGTGTCTGTCCCATTATAAGCAGACTTAGCTTTTTCGATCGCTTGATCTAGTTCAGCTACCAATTGTTCAGCTTCTTCATTTTTATCGAAAATTTTCCCAAGAGTAAGTGTCGTTTCTTTAAATCCATTCACTAAATTTTCTCCTGGCGCAGTAGCTTCCTCAGAAACATCAACATTTAAATCAATAACAACTGCATTTGGTACTAATTTTTTAATATCTTCATAATATCCTGAGAATCTTTGACCAACAATGACAAGTTCAGGGTTTGCAGCAGCTAAAATTTCAAGGTTTGGTTCACGGTGATTCCCAATATCTTGAACGTTTTCATCCGTTACATATGGTGAATCCGATAACATAACCGCTTTTGGAACAGCAGCTAACTCAATATCCCAAGCAGCTAAAGTTTCAAATGTTCTATTATCTAAAGCAACTACATTTTTAGGGTTTACAGGAATTGTAACCGTTCCATGAGCATCAGTGATTTCAACTGTTGTAGGTTCAGTCGATTCCTCTGATTCCTCACTAGTTTCTGATCCTCCAGTAGTTTCAGATTCAACTTCAGGTTCACTAGATACTTCATTCGAGCTTCCACACGCCGCTAACAATAAAACAAAAAGTGCCATAATGATCGTTAATTTAAACTTCCCCATTTCTCATCCTCTTCCCTTATGTATTATAAATTTTTAAAATCTAAAACCTTACTAAACTGATAAACCTGACTATCATGTTTTATCTTATGCCAATTTAAATACGATTTTCTCTATTTAACATAGTGCACAGCTTTAACATAAAACAATGATAATGATTATCATTTTCAACTACATTTTGAATTATAGCAGATATTAAAAAATTATCAACTACAATTTTTACTTAATTTTACTTTTATTAATAAAAGTTATAATCATTATCAACCGAAATAAAATAAAGAAAAATTTAGGGGGTTTTTCAATCGTTTCTATTTAATTGATAATGATTATCAGAGTTTCACAAGTACTATCTTACTACCTATTGATAATGAGTGTCAATATCAACTATAGAAATATTTGTAATAACAAGTAAATATATTCCTTAAAAGACACTTATCCTGCTTACATTTCTTTTAGTTTTTTGGATTATACTTGTTTATACAAGTACTTTAAGAGTAAAAAAACACCTAACCTCGCTTCTTGCATGCTGGTTAGGTGTTTATCAAGCTTAACTTAAATTATTATTTACCTTACTTAGAACCTTCAAAAATATTAACATTTCTTCTGGATCAATACCTTCAGAAATTTCATCTATCGTCTTTATGGCCTGCTCAATTAATCCAACTTGCAGTTTCTTACCTTTTGACGTTAAAAAGATTAAGTTTGTTCTTTTATCAATAGGATGTGGCATTCTAGTTACTAATCCACCTTTTTCAAGGTTATCTACTAATCTTGAGACACTAGGTTGATCCCTTTTAGTTAAGATAGCAAGCTTATTTTGGGTTAATCCATCCTCTTCCCATAAACGGATCATAATTGACCATTGTTCATGTGTAACCGGATAATCGTTATTTCTAAAGTTTAAGTTTAGTCGATTTGTTACCAATCTAGCTGTATCTGTAATTTGGAAACCTACTGAATTAGCCAGCACATAGTTCTTGTAGTCCATAACCTTCTCCTATTCGTACGTTATATTGTAAATCGTACCTTATGGAAGGGGTGGGTTACAAGTAACTATTTATCTTTATCTTTATCTTTACCTTTACATTCATGACAATAACATCTTCGTTATAAGACAGATAAGCAAATTATATGAAACCACCAATGATCTCCTTACGAAAAATGTGCATCTTCATGATACTGAAGAAATAAAAAAAGAAGCCTCTCAAAAGTCCAGTGAACTTTTGAGAGGCCTCCGTTCATTTACCTCAATGTTAGCAAAATGTTAGCAAACCACTCTCATCTTACTACAAACCCCAGTCATATCAAGGGTTCAAGGGGCAGATTACATCATGCCGCCCATTCCACCCATTCCGCCCATGTCTGGCATTCCGCCAGCATTTTCTTCAGGGATGTCCGCTACTACTGCTTCAGTTGTTAAGAACATAGCTGAAACAGATGCTGCGTTTTGAAGTGCATAACGAGTAACCTTAGTTGGGTCAACGATACCAGCTTCAAACATATTTACCCACTCACCAGTAGCAGCATTGTAACCAACGCCTACAGGTTCGCGCTTTAAACGCTCAACAATTACAGATCCTTCAAGACCAGCATTGTGTGCGATTTGACGAACTGGCTCTTCTAATGCACGAAGCACGATGTTGATACCAGTTTGCTCATCACCAACAGCCTCTAGTGAAGATACTTTATTGTATACGTTAACTAGTGCAGTACCACCACCAGAAACGATTCCTTCTTCTACAGCAGCACGTGTTGAGTTAAGTGCATCTTCAATACGTAGCTTACGCTCTTTAAGTTCAGTTTCAGTAGCAGCACCAACTTTGATTACTGCAACTCCACCCGCTAACTTAGCAAGACGCTCTTGTAATTTTTCTTTGTCAAATTCAGAAGTAGTTTCTTCTAATTGAGCACGGATTTGCTTCACGCGAGCTGCAATATTAGCTGCATCTCCGTTACCTTCAACGATTGTTGTATTTTCTTTTGTTACAACAACCTTTGTAGCGCGTCCTAATTGAGTAATGTTTGCAGACTTAAGATCTAATCCTAAATCTTCAGTGATTACTTCACCACCAGTAAGTACTGCGATGTCTTCAAGCATAGCTTTACGACGGTCACCAAATCCAGGAGCCTTAACAGCTACTGCATTGAAAGTTCCACGAAGCTTGTTAACTACAAGAGTAGCTAGAGCTTCACCTTCAACATCTTCAGCAACTAATAATAGTGGCTTACCTTGTTGTACAACTTGCTCTAATACTGGTAAGATTTCTTGGATATTTGTAATCTTCTTATCA
Source organism: Bacillus sp. AK128 (assembly GCF_053903075.1). Lineage (NCBI taxonomy): Bacteria > Bacillati > Bacillota > Bacilli > Caryophanales > Bacillaceae > Bacillus > Bacillus sp. AK128. The sequence goes on from NZ_CP096379.1 coordinate 4,436,419, forward strand.
GTGATTAAGATATATGGATTTTCAAGGATTGCTTCCATCTTATCTGAATCAGTTACCATATAAGGTGAAGCATATCCACGATCGAACTGCATACCTTCTACTACTTCTAATTCAGTTGTGAAGCCCTTAGATTCTTCGATTGTGATAACTCCGTCGTTACCAACGCGCTCCATTGCTTCAGCAATCAATTGACCTACTTCTTCATCAGCAGCAGAGATTGCAGCAACTTGTGCGATTGAAGATTTACCTTCAATTGGCTTTGAAATAGCTTTAAGCTCTTCAACAGCAGCTACAACAGCCTTTTCAATACCTTTACGAACGCCAACTGGATTTGCACCAGCAGTTACGTTCTTTAGACCTTCACGGATCATTGCTTGAGCAAGAACTGTAGCAGTTGTTGTACCGTCACCAGCAACATCATTTGTTTTGCTAGCAACTTCAGCGACTAGCTTTGCACCCATGTTTTCGAATGCATCTTCTAATTCAATTTCTTTTGCGATTGTTACACCATCGTTAGTAATAAGTGGTGAACCGAACTTCTTTTCTAGAACCACGTTACGTCCTTTTGGTCCAAGAGTTACTTTTACTGCATTTGCTAGAGTATCTACTCCACGAAGCATTGAGCGGCGAGCTTCTTCACTAAATTTAATTTCTTTTGCCATGTCAGTTACCTCCTTGAAATTTATCAATTTTAAGTATGGAAAACTTAGCTATATGCCAAATTAACGTTCTTGCTTGTTCTAAGTATAGGTATTATCCAATAACAGCTAAAATGTCATTTTCACGAAGTACTAAATATTCATTACCTTCATACTTAACTTCAGTACCTGAATATTTTGAGAAGATGATACGATCACCAGTAGATACTTCTAGAGCAACACGCTCACCGTTATCTAGTACACGTCCTGTACCAACTGCTACAACTCTTCCTTCTTGAGGCTTTTCCTTAGCAGAATCTGGTAGTACGATACCGCTAGCAGTTTTTTCTTCAGACTCAACAAGCTCAATAATTACGCGATCTCCTAATGGCTTTAACAAGTGAAACAACCTCCTCTAAATAATAGTGTATTTTAGTCTTTTATTAGCACTCGAATATAATGAGTGCTAACACAATTATTATAATAATGAAACTCCATCTGTAATGCAAGTATTTCGAACTTATTTTTTAAAAAATTCTAGTGTGAAATTCCGACAAATTTCTTATTAAAGAAAGGCTCATACTATGCCTAAAAATCTATTCTTTACATGTCAATTGCCACTTATTCTAGATAACCTTTCTACTATATTTTAAACCTTTAACATACAATATGTAGAATACTTAGAGCAGCGCTTAAATAAATAATTACTTCATTTTCTTTAGTTTCTTTTATGAGCCTTCCAATCACCCATTCATCCCACCAAGTGGTATCGTTATTTAGTAAATGTAATTATATGATACAATACGGTTGGGAAATGTAAGCTAAAAGGAGAATTAACATTGGAGAAACGGCATTTTTATGTAGTTCTAACGTATATTATCATGCAGTTTTCTAGTTTATTAGGAGTTCCATTACTAGTACAGCTCGGAATCGCCCAAAGAGAAGTAGCTGTTGCCTACTGGCTAATCTTTAGTTTTTTTACCGCTCTAGTTATCATACTATTCCTCCTACGTGAGGATATGAGGATTACTACCCGAGAAGATCGGAGTTCGATACCTATTGCAGTATTCTGGTCCTTTGCCGGAGTATTTATGGCATTATTTGCTCAAGGAATAGCAGGCACGATTGAAAATAGAGTCTTTGGTATTGAGTTGGGCTCGGAAAACACTGAATTTCTTGTTGAGATTGCTTTAACTACCCCACTATTTATTGTAGTAACTTCTATAATTGGTCCAATCTTAGAGGAGATTATCTTTAGAAAAATATTATTTGGCACATTATATAAAAGATATAACTTTTTTATAGCTGCACTTTTAAGCTCAGTTATCTTCGCAATGGTACATATGGATTTCAAACACCTGTTAATATATTCTGCAATGGGCTTTACGTTTGCATTTTTATATGTAAGAACCAACCGAATCATTGTACCAATTATCGCACATGTTGCGATGAATACCTTTGTTGTACTAGTTCAGGTCGTGTTTAAGGACAAGATTGAGGAATATCAAGAGCAGGTTGAGTCCATGCAAGCTATGATTCATATGATTTGGATTCACTTTATGTAATTGGAGGCTTTAAGTAATATGCGAACATCACCCTTTTTAATGGGCATTCTATACTTTGGAATGGGGATTATTTTTACGGTTTTGGCCATTCAAAGTAAAACAGAGGATATATGGAGCTTCCCTACCATTCTCCTCATTGTTGTCGCAACATTCGATTTCGGTGTAGGAATCAGAATGTTTGCGTTAAATAAGAAAATAAAACAAATAAAAAAATAAGACTCAGGTTGCTGAGTCTTATTTTTTATTCTCCCTTATTCATCTCGGCTTCTGCCATCATTCTCTTTCTATATGCACTTCTTGAAATAAGAATGCTGATCTCATATAAAATAAATAACGGGATCGTCACCATCATATGTGATAGTAGTTCTGGTGGGGTAATGAAAGCCCCAATGACTAATAAAATGAAATAAGCATATTTTCGTACCTTTGACAAAAAGATTGGAGTCACAATCCCTAAACGTGTTAAGAACATAATCACCACTGGGAGCTGAAACAATAATCCAAACGGGAAAGTTAATTGAACGAGGAATTCAAAGTATTCGTTAATTCCAATCACTTGTTCAATATGCAACCGTTCAGACAGCCTTGTCATAAAGTCCACTACAAACGGAAATAAAATGAAGTAGGAAAAAGAAATTCCGGCAAGAAATAAGAATAAGGAGATCGGAATATAGCTTAAAGTGACTCTTCTTTCCTTTTCATATAAACCTGGACTAATAAATGCCCAAAGCTGAAATAAAATAATCGGGAAGGTCATAATAAACGCGATAATAAACGCAAATTCCATATATACTTTAATAGGGTCTGTCAGTCTAAAGGCATTCATTGTTAGCTCTTTAGCTTCATCGGCATTCTGTAAATAGACAATAAGAGGTTCGGCTAAAAAGAAGCTCCCTACCATTGCAAACATGAAGAAAACGACTACGATAATCAGTCGTTTTCTTAATTCACCGATATGATCATAGACAGACATTTCATTTTGATGACTCATCATATCTCATCCTTACCTTACTTGTTACCTTCTTTTTTCTTGTCGTCATCATCATCATCATCTGCTAAACCTTTTGTTGCATTTTTGAATTCACGTAATGTATTACCTGCAGCCTTACCTAGTTCAGGCAGCTTTCTTGGTCCAAAAATTAATAGTGCTACGAATACGATTAATAATAGGCTTCCAATTCCAACGTTTGGCACACCCATCACCTCCTTTTAGTCAAGTGGATATGTTTTTAAAAAGTAGATTAAAGATTGTAATTCGATCGACAAATCAATATGATGAATTCTCACCGTATCTGGAACGTTCAGTCGTGCAGGCGTGAAATTTAAGATTCCTTTTATTCCTTTTGCAACAAGGCGATCTGTGATCGGTTGAGCAACCGAAGCCGGAACGGTTAAAATCGCAACCGATACGTCTGGGCCAATCCGTTCTTCCAGCTCATCTAAATGGAAAATGGGTACACCACCAATTTCACTACCAACAAGCGTCTCTTCCACGTCAAATGCCATTTCAATTTTGGTACTATTATTTTTAAGGAAGTTATAATTCAAAAAGGCAGTCCCTAAATTCCCTACACCGATTAACATGACCTTCGTTAATTCATCTTGATCGAGTGTTTTTCGAAAGAAGGTTAATAAATACTGGATATTATAACCGTATCCCTTTTTTCCAAGTGCCCCAAAATAAGAAAAATCTCGGCGAATCGTTGCCGAATCCACCTTCACTGCTTCACTTAGTTCAGCCGATGAGACCCTTTGTTTTCCTGATAAATATAAATTCTTTAAAAAACGATAATATAACGGTAAACGTTTAGCCGTAGCTTGTGGTATTTTTGATTGTTCTTCGCTCAATAGTATCACCCATATATTCTACGATCTTTGATAATCCCCGCTTTTGCCTCCAGTTTTGGTCATTAAATAAGTCGGGCCAATAATCATTCCTTTATCGACTGCCTTACACATGTCATAAACAGTTAGAGCACAAGCAGAAACAGCTGTTAATGCCTCCATCTCCACACCAGTACTTCCCTTTGTTTTGACTTCACCTTCTATAAGCAATTCGTAAGCGTCTCCCTTTTGATTCCATGTAAATGATATATTAACACCTTTAATGGGAATGGGATGACACATTGGGATTAGATCGGGGGTTTTTTTAGCAGCCATAATTCCAGCTACCTGTGCAACCGCTAACACATCTCCCTTTTCAATTTCCGAATCAACTATTCTTTGATAGATCTCCTTGGAAACTTCAACACTAGTTCTGGCAACCGCAGTGCGGACTGTATCCGTCTTAGAAGTGATATCGACCATCTTTGCATGACCTTGATCATTAAAGTGGGTGAATTCTGCCATTCGTTAACTCCTCCAAAACTTGTATTCCTACCTATGACTATACACTATTTTATACTAGTTGTCGCATTCCTTTGTGAACAATTTATAACTTCTATCAGTGTTCATCTATTGCCCCTTATCCCAAAAATATATACACTATTAGTAGGAACTTGAGGTGAATACAATGATTGTATTGCAATTAAATCAAATTACAAAATTTTATGGCTCAGAGCCTATCTTATCGAATATAAAGCTAGAAGTACAATCGAAAGATCGAATCGCTCTTGTCGGTCGAAATGGTGCAGGTAAATCTACTCTTTTAAAGATCATAGCAGGCATCCATTCGCAGGATAGTGGAGAAATCATTAAGCCAAAGGATGTTACGATTGGATATTTAGAACAGCACTCTGGCTTAGAAACAACACTCTCCATTTGGGAAGAATTACTAACTGTATTCTCCCATTTAAAGAAACAGGAAAAAGAGCTCCGGCTTATGGAAGAAAAAATGGGAGATCCTGCTTTATTTCAAGACCAAGCGCGGTACGAACGGGTCTTAAAGGAATATGACTTATTACAGGAGCAATTTAAACAGCAGGGTGGCTATCAATATGAATCTGATATGAGATCCATTCTCCATGGTTTAGGTTTTGCCAATTTCGATATTGCTACACCTGTATCTAGTTTAAGTGGTGGCCAAAAAACAAGGCTAGCTCTTGGTAAATTATTACTATCGAGGCCAGCACTTCTCATCTTGGACGAGCCCACTAACCATTTAGATATGGAGACTCTCTCCTGGCTTGAGCAATATTTAAACTCTTACCCAGGTGCTATTTTAATTGTCTCCCATGATCGTTACTTTTTAGATAAGGTTGTAAGTCAGGTCTATGAGCTTGCTCGAACCTCTATGTCTAAATATCACGGTAATTATAGTCAATATCTCATTCAAAAAGCAGAAAACTATGAACGTGAGCTGAAGCAATACGAAAAACAGCAAGAAGAGGTCTCGAAGCTTAAAGACTTTATCCATCGTAATATCGCAAGAGCCTCGACAACCAAACGAGCACAAAGTAGAAGAAAACAGCTAGAACGAATGACCTTGATGGATCGCCCAAATGGTGATGAAAAATCTGCTTCATTCCGTTTTGATATTACTCGACAAAGTGGAAATATGGTGTTAAGGGTTGACGAGCTTGCCATCGCTTATGAAGATCACGATCCTACTATAAAAAATATTAGTTTTGCCCTTAACCGTGAGGATAGCGTTGCACTAATAGGTCCCAATGGAATAGGTAAATCTAGTTTACTAAAAGGTATTATAAATAAACTCACACCAAAAAAAGGTACCATCCAGTTTGGGTCAAATGTGACAATTGGTTACTATGACCAAGAACAAGCAAACTTGAAATCAAATAAACGCGTGTTAAATGAATTATGGGATGACTATCCACATATCCCTGAAAAGGAAATTCGAACAGTACTAGGTAATTTCCTATTTTCAGGTGATGATGTACTAAAAGAGGTTTCAAGTTTAAGTGGTGGAGAAAAGGCAAGGCTAGCTTTATCAAAGCTCATGATGCAAAAGGCAAATTTCTTAATTCTCGACGAACCTACTAACCATTTAGATCTAGACAGCAAGGAAATTCTTGAAAACGCCTTAATTGATTACCCTGGAACGATTCTATTTGTCTCACATGACCGTTATTTTATTAACAGAATAGCGTCCAAGGTTTTAGAGTTAGAACCAACTACGATTACTGAGTTTCTAGGTGACTACGATTATTTTATAGAAAAGAAGCAAATGCTTGCTGAACTAGAAGAGCTTGAAAAGAGTAGCGTTAAACAACCTGTTCAGGAAGCTAATAAGGTAGAGAAGCGTAGTTTTGAAGAGGAAAAAGAGCTTAAGAAGTTGGAGCGTCAACGTAAACGCCGTATTGAAGAAATTGAAAAGGAAATTGCCGAACTAGAAGAACTAATTTCAACCAATGACGAAAAGCTATGTGACCCTGAGGTTTATCAGGATCATGAAATTGTCCAAGAGCTCAATAACGAAAACGATCAGGCAAACGAGAAGCTAGAAAAACTAATGCTCGAATGGGAGCAATTATTAGAACAAACAAATTAACCAGTGAATTTTTTCACTGGTTTTTTTATTCACATATTCACAAGTTTATCCACATTATTAACACTTATATTCTCAAGGATTCTTTAACTTTTCCACATTATCCACTCAACATTACTAACATATCCACAATGTTATCCACAGAAAAAGTAAACTATATAAAAACCACTCGTTTCTTTGTGTACAACTACTCACTACTGGGTTTGTTCCTTATTGTTTATCAACATTTTTTCTGAAAACTCATATTTTTTCAAATGACTTATCCACAAAAATGTATTTAATTTATTTCTCTATCATAATATCCGGATTAAAAGGAACCGTGATGGGAGAATATGAAAGAAGTGAAGCGGCATAACTTATGAAAGCCAAAAAAGAAAAGCGTGTATTGATGAAGAATCATCAAAACACGCTTTAAAAAACCAAATTATTAATATGATATCAACTCTAACCCTGGATTGGCATTTAAGCTTAAAGGTGACCTTTTCCCCTTTGTAAAAGCAATACTGCCAGCCGCTGCAATCATCGCTGCATTATCCGTACATAATGAAAGAGGGGGGATGACTAGCTCCACTTCAGCTCTGTCCTGGAACTCTTGTTCAAGCTTAGCTCGTAACCCTTTATTAGCTGCCACTCCACCTGCCAGTAATACCTGCTTCACTTGGAAATGTTCTACTGCTTTTTTTGTCTTGGTAACCAGAACATCAATTACACTTTCTTGAAAGCTTGCTGCTAGATCTTCAGGCTTAATATCCTCTCCGCGCTGCTTCGCGTTATGTAAGGTATTAATGACAGCAGATTTTAATCCACTAAAGCTAAAATCGTAAGAATCTGGCTCAAGCCATGCTCTTGGCAAATCAATAGATGGTTGTCCTTCATGAGCTAGGCGGTCGATATGTGGACCACCTGGATAGGGAAGGTCTAGCGTTCTTGCCACCTTGTCATACGCTTCACCTGCTGCATCATCTCGAGTCTCACCAATTACCTCAAATGATCCGTGCTCCTTCATGTAAACAAGTTCAGTGTGACCACCAGAAACAACTAATGATAGTAACGGAAATGAAAATTCTGAAACAAAGCGATTGGCATAAATATGTCCTGCGATATGATGAACACCGACAAGTGGAATTGAATGAGCAAACGCAAGTGCTTTTGCTGCGTTCACCCCGATTAACAAAGCCCCTACAAGACCTGGCCCCTCCGTTACCGCAATCGCATCCAGATCCTTAAAGGTAACATCCGCCTGCTTCATCGCCTCCTCTAACACAATCGTTAGCTGTTCCACATGATGCCTTGAGGCTATTTCAGGTACGACCCCACCAAAGCGTTTATGACTTTCAATTTGAGAAGCTACTACATTCGATAAAATCTCATTTCCATTTTTAACGATTGCTACAGCTGTTTCATCACAGCTTGTTTCAATTCCTAGTATGATTTGCTGTTTCATATATATTCACCCACATCACTAAGGCATCTTCGCCATTATCAGTATAATAATTCTTTCTAATTCCACCGTCTTGAAATCCAAGCTTTCGATATAAGGACTGTGCAACATAATTGGTCACTCTTACTTCTAATGAAAGACGCTCTGCTCCTAATGCTTTAGAGAGTTCAATCCCTTGACTCAATAATGCTTCCCCTAGCTTTCTACCACGATATTCAGGTAAAACAGCTATATTGGTTACATGAGATTCCTCTAACACAATCCATAATCCACAATATCCAATAACCCTCTGTTGATCCAACATGACCACATAGCTTGCATAAGGATTACTCGTTAGTTCATTAAGAAACGCTTCCCGACTCCATGGTACCGTAAACGATAAATGTTCAATTACTAAAATTTGATCGATATCAGCTACTGTCATTAAACGAAACGAAATAGACTCATTCACCTTCACTACCTCCTTAACGAGACGTCTCATTAGACGCTAACCAATTAGCTTCTGCTTCTGCTAAACGAAGATAGCTGGGTACAAAGGTATGTAAATCTTCTGCTTCTTTTACTGATCCAATATGAGCTAATAGAGAGGGTCTCGGATTCCAATCTACAAACGAAGAGAATACAGCTTGATCACCAAGCTTATCCTTAATTACCTGCTGATGAATGGGAAGATCATTACCTAGAAGCAATACTCTCTCCTTCTGATCCTTCAGCTTCGTAAGCCAATCTTCTAACAAGATATTCTGATCTTCAATAATAGAATTCAGCATAGAGCCATCAGATTGATACAGCCCTGTAAACAATTGCTGTCTTCTCGCATCCATCAATGGACAAATAACCCCTTCAAACCCCTTGCCATTCCATGCTAATTGTTCAAGGCTAGACACACCAACTAACGGAATATCTAAGCTCCAGGCCAATGTTTTCGCAATAGAAACACCAATTCTTACCCCAGTATATGAACCCGGACCCTTTGCTACTACAATTTTATCTAGCATGCTTGGTGTCCAATCACAATCCTTCATTACTTGCTCAATAGCCGGCATTAGTCTAATCGAGTGGTTTTTCTTCACATTCGTTATATATTCCCCAACTACTTCCTCACCATTTGTTAAGGCAACCCCCATCACATAGGTCGAGGTATCAATTGCTAGTATTTTCATTTTCACTTAACTCCTTGCCCAATTGTACGTATCTTTCACCTACTGCCTGATAGACAACTTTGCGCTGATCGTCACCTTCTCTAGTTATGTTAATTAATGCATACTCTTTTGGTAATTGCTCATTAATCAAGTGAGCCCACTCTACTACCGTAACACCAGTACCATGGAAGTACTCGTCAAAACCTAAGTCTTCACATTCATCCTGAACACGGTACACATCCATATGATATAGAGGAATTCGACCCATATATTCTTTTATAATCGTAAAGGTAGGACTATTGACGTTCCGCTTAACACCTAAGCCCTCTGCCAAACCCTTCGTGAAAGTGGTTTTACCTGCTCCTAGATCTCCTTCAAGAAGAAAAACATCACCAGCTATTGCAAGTTGACCCACTCGATTTGCTAGACGTTTAGTTTCCATCTCACTAGTGGTTATCCAATTAAATTGTTCCATTATGATCACCTTGCTTAAAATGATTATATCCCTGTTTCCTTAACTCAACGACTGAGTCCTCTTTTTTTAGAAAGACTTTTCCCGTTCCGGCTTCAACTCTGCCAACCTTAGTTACCTTGATATTTTTTTCCATGAACTGTTCAACTAGTTTCGGCCAATTCTCTGGTGAAATGGTTCCTATTAATTCATAATCCTCTCCACCATATAAAGCCCACTGCAGAGCTTGTTCCCTTCCAAAAGTTATAACTTCTGTAGATAAAGGTAATAAGGACTCTAGTAGTTCAATGTTAACCCTACTCGCTTCAGCAATTTCAATAGCCTCACTGGCCACCCCATCACTTATATCATTAACAGCTGCTCGGTCAAAATAATGACTCAATAACTTACCTGCCTCAGCTTGAGGGGTTGGTTGCTGATGGCGCTCTATTAAATACTTATTACTATCTTTATCGTTAAGCATGATATGTAAACCTGCAGCAGAATCTCCAACGGTACCTGTGATGAATACAATATCCCCTGGAACTGCATCAGACCTCTTTAGACTCTTACCTTCTTCAACTCTTCCCAATACCGTCACACTCACAACAAGCGGTCCTCTAGTAGAAACCGTATCCCCACCAATTAAGATAGTATTATTAGCGGTTGCGATCGCATCCATTCCCTTATAAATCTCTTGTAACTCCTCTTCTGACCAATGAGGTGGTACAACTAGGGAAACGAGATAATAGGAAGAAGAACCACCCATAGCTGCAACATCACTTATATTCGCAGCCAATGCTTTATAGCCTATATGATAAGGACTCATCGTCTTTCTAGAAAAATGGACATCCTCTACCATTGTATCTGTGCAAGCAATAAGATCCATATTCAAAGATGGCCTAACAACCGCTGCATCATCACCTATCCCAACAATCACATCTGACCCTAGAGGCTGCTTTGGTGTAATCTTTTTAATAAATTCAAATTCATCATGGATACTCATCCTAACACCCACATTTTTATGAAATTAATACAAAAAACCTTAGGAGTTTATCCTAAGGTCCTATAGTTTTATTCTCTTATTATTAAGGTCAAAAAGCAAATAAAAATCAATAATGGCGGTCCCGACGGGAATCGAACCCGCGATCTCCTGCGTGACAGGCAGGCATGTTAACCGCTACACCACGGGACCACTTTGGTTGCGGGGGCAGGATTTGAACCTACGACCTTCGGGTTATGAGCCCGACGAGCTACCAGACTGCTCCACCCCGCGATAATATAAATAATTACTTTTATCTAATGCATGTCATATCTACTATTACAACCATCCCGATTTTGCATGATGTTAAATCAAGAAGAAAAAATCGGTATGCTGATGTGGAATCGATGAAGGTTATTCAGCGTGCTCCACCCCGCGAAGATATAAAATGTTTTCTATAAGTAAAAATGTCACAATAACTATAATATCACTTGATTCTAAAAAAAGCAATAAAAAGAGTCAAATTATTTCTTTGACTCTTTAATTGCTTCAGATAATGTCTCGAGTATATCCTGATCATCTTCAATACCAATAGAAATTCTGATTAATCCTTTTGTAATTCCTAACGCTTTTAATGCCTCTGCATCAAGGGCACGATGTGATGTCGCAATAGGATAGGAAACAGTTGTTTCAACTCCAGCCAATGTCGGGACTAACTTAATCCAACCGAGAGAACGAATAAATTTTTCAATATCACACTGTTCTTCATCCAGTTCAATCGAAACCATTGCTCCATTCCCTTTAGGTGATAAATTAGGTGGATAAAAAACCTTATTAACTCCAGTATGCTTTACCAATCCTTCTGCTACTTTTGCCGCATTACTGGATTGCTTCTCCATTCTTATACTCATTGTCTTTAATCCTCTACAAGCCAACCAACTTTCAAATGGACTTAAATTAGCTCCTAAATTCCCTAGTTTCTGGTTAACTTTTTTGATTAGTTCCTGACTGCCTACAACTACACCTGCTGTCACATCACTATGTCCCCCAATATACTTGGTAGCACTATGAATAACCAGATCAATTCCAAATTCATACGGCTTACACAAAAATGGAGTAGCAAACGTATTATCAATCATTGAGACAAGATTATATTCTTTTGCAACTGCAACAACCTGTTCAAGATCTTCGACTCTTAAAAAGGGGTTGGTTACAGATTCACTATATATTACTTTTGTATTAGGTTTTATGGCATTAATAATCGCTTCTTTATTAGTGAATGATACAAAAGAAGATTCTATCCCCACTTCTTTTAACTCTTTAGCTATTAATTGAAAGGTTCCACCATACAAATCGTCATTAGCAATTATATGGTCCCCTGCTGAAGCTACAGCCAAAATACCTACAAGAACTGCTGATAATCCTGAAGAGGTTGCTACACCAGCCTCAGCACCTTCTAATGCAGCAACAGCATGTCCTAACTCATCTGTGTTCGGATTCCCTACTCGTGAATACAGATAATTCCCATCACCTTCATAAAATGCTTCCAATTCTTGAAGTGATTTAAATGTAAAGGCGGAAGATTGATAGATTGGTGTTACTTTACTATGGATTGCATCCTTTTTCTTACTAGAGAAATGAACATTTTTCGTTTGAAATTTCATTTTTATCCCCTCAATGCTTTAATGTTATCCTTGACTTTACTCCTATCAATTATGGAAGTCAATATAATATTTTTTATAATTCAAATAATTTGGCTTTGCTAATCATATCACATTATTTTTCCTTTTAACTATTGTGTACTTACCTATTAAAAAACTCTCAAGATATTTGCATGTGTGGTATAAACGTGGCTTCTTGAATTCATTTAGACATCAATGACTCAACTTTAAGGGCTTAGGTCCCTTCAAAACCCAATTTAATAGCTATTATAATGATATTTGCTACTATAAATTAAATTCTTTTGTATGGATGTTTGTTTTAACGACCAAATATTCGTGTTTATCAACGGAATTTTAGCTTTATCAACGAAAATAAATCACTTATCAACGAAAATTATGTTTTATCGACGAACTCAACTCGTTTATCAACGAAATTCCTTTTTTTACAAATTAGCGAGCCATTTTGAAAAAACAAACAAAAAAAGCGCAGCTACAATAGCTACGCTTTTTAACATTGCTTGGCGACGTCCTACTCTCACAGGGGCAATGCCCTATCTAAAACTGGCGCTACAGTTTTACCTCTTATGAGATACAACTTGCGAATCTATAACGTTTAGATAATTCCACGAAAAACACATCTAATTCCGCAGTTTTTGTGTTAATTCCATGAAAAGAAACGTTAATTCCGCGATTTTTTCTTTTATTCCACGAATTCCTTTAATAATTCCGCAAAAACTGATTTTGGCTATTGTCCAAAATAGAAATTACTGTATGGCGCTCATTATTCTTACTTATGAACTATCAATAAATTTTATTTACTGATGACAGCCTTATGAACGTCTGGACCTTCTTTTTACATATATGCGAGTCATTTATAATAAAAAACAAAAAAAGCGCAGCTACAATAGCTACGCTTTTTAACATTGCTTGGCGACGTCCTACTCTCACAGGGGCAATGCCCCAACTACCATCGGCGCTGAAGAGCTTAACTTCCGTGTTCGGAATGGGAACGGGTGTATCCTCTTCGCCATCATCACCAGACAATAAGGGAATAATAATTGTTCCCTCAAAACTAGATAATATCGTATGCAAGAATGTCGTTTAAATATGGTTAAGTCCTCGACCTATTAGTATCTGTCAGCTCCACGTGTCGCCACGCTTCCACCTCAGACCTATCAACCTGATCGTCTTTCAGGGGTCTTACTTCAAAGAATGGGAAATCTCATCTTGAGGGGGGCTTCATGCTTAGATGCTTTCAGCACTTATCCCGTCCACACATAGCTACCCAGCGATGCCCTTGGCAGAACAACTGGTACACCAGCGGTGTGTCCATCCCGGTCCTCTCGTACTAAGGACAGCTCCTCTCAAATTTCCTACGCCCACGACGGATAGGGACCGAACTGTCTCACGACGTTCTGAACCCAGCTCGCGTACCGCTTTAATGGGCGAACAGCCCAACCCTTGGGACCGACTACAGCCCCAGGATGCGATGAGCCGACATCGAGGTGCCAAACCTCCCCGTCGATGTGGACTCTTGGGGGAGATAAGCCTGTTATCCCCGGGGTAGCTTTTATCCGTTGAGCGATGGCCCTTCCATGCGGAACCACCGGATCACTAAGCCCGACTTTCGTCCCTGCTCGACTTGTAGGTCTCGCAGTCAAGCTCCCTTGTGCCTTTACACTCTACGAATGATTTCCAACCATTCTGAGGGAACCTTTGGGCGCCTCCGTTACATTTTAGGAGGCGACCGCCCCAGTCAAACTGCCCACCTGACACTGTCTCCCAGCTCGATCAGAGCTGCGGGTTAGAATTTCAATACAGCCAGGGTAGTATCCCACCGACGCCTCCACCGAAGCTGGCGCTCCGGCTTCTCAGGCTCCTACCTATCCTGTACAAGCTGTACCAAAATTCAATATCAGGCTACAGTAAAGCTCCACGGGGTCTTTCCGTCCTGTCGCGGGTAACCTGCATCTTCACAGGTACTATAATTTCACCGAGTCTCTCGTTGAGACAGTGCCCAAATCGTTACACCTTTCGTGCGGGTCAGAACTTACCTGACAAGGAATTTCGCTACCTTAGGACCGTTATAGTTACGGCCGCCGTTTACTGGGGCTTCAATTCAAAGCTTCGCTTGCGCTAACCTCTCCTCTTAACCTTCCAGCACCGGGCAGGTGTCAGCCCCTATACTTCGCCTTGCGGCTTCGCAGAGACCTGTGTTTTTGCTAAACAGTCGCTTGGGCCTTTTCACTGCGGCTCTCTCGGGCTTTCACCCTACCAGAGCACCCCTTCTCCCGAAGTTACGGGGTCATTTTGCCGAGTTCCTTAACGAGAGTTCTCTCGATCACCTTAGGATTCTCTCCTCGCCTACCTGTGTCGGTTTGCGGTACAGGCACCTCTCACCTCGCTAGAGGCTTTTCTTGGCAGTGTGGAATCAAGAACTTCGGTACTATATTTCCCTCGCCATCACAGCTCAGCCTTTATGGTAAGCGGATTTGCCTACTTACCAGCCTAACTGCTTGGACGCGCACTTCCAATCGCGCGATTCTCTATCCTCCTGCGTCCCCCCATTGCTCAAACGGTGAGGAGGTGGTACAGGAATATCAACCTGTTGTCCATCGCCTACGCCTTTCGGCCTCGGCTTAGGTCCTGACTAACCCTGAGCGGACGAGCCTTCCTCAGGAAACCTTAGGCATTCGGTGGACAAGATTCTCACTTGTCTTTCGCTACTCATACCGGCATTCTCACTTCTAAGCGCTCCACCAGTCCTTACGGTCTAGCTTCAACGCCCTTAGAACGCTCTCCTACCAATGTCGTTAGACATTCCACAGCTTCGGTGATACGTTTAGCCCCGGTACATTTTCGGCGCAGAGTCACTCGACCAGTGAGCTATTACGCACTCTTTAAATGGTGGCTGCTTCTAAGCCAACATCCTGGTTGTCTGGGCAACTCCACATCCTTTTCCACTTAACGTATACTTTGGGACCTTAGCTGGTGGTCTGGGCTGTTTCCCTTTCGACTACGGATCTTATCACTCGCAGTCTGACTCCCGAGTATAAGTCTTTGGCATTCGGAGTTTGACTGAATTCGGTAACCCGATGAGGGCCCCTAGTCCAATCAGTGCTCTACCTCCAAGACTCTAAAAACTCGAGGCTAGCCCTAAAGCTATTTCGGAGAGAACCAGCTATCTCCAGGTTCGATTGGAATTTCTCCGCTACCCACACCTCATCCCCGCACTTTTCAACGTGCGTGGGTTCGGGCCTCCATTCAGTGTTACCTGAACTTCACCCTGGACATGGGTAGATCACCTGGTTTCGGGTCTACGACCACGTACTCAATCGCCCTATTCAGACTCGCTTTCGCTGCGGCTCCGTCTTCTCAACTTAACCTTGCACGGGATCGTAACTCGCCGGTTCATTCTACAAAAGGCACGCCATCACCCGTTAACGGGCTCTGACTACTTGTAGGCACACGGTTTCAGGATCTGTTTCACTCCCCTTCCGGGGTGCTTTTCACCTTTCCCTCACGGTACTGGTTCACTATCGGTCACTAGGGAGTATTTAGCCTTGGGAGATGGTCCTCCCTGCTTCCGACGGGATTTCTCGTGTCCCGCCGTACTCAGGATCCACTCAGGAGGGAACGAAGTTTCAGCTACAGGGCTGTTACCTTCTATGGCTGGCCTTTCCAGACCGCTTCACTTACCTCGTTCCTTTGTAACTCCATGTTGAGTGTCCTACAACCCCAAGAGGCAAGCCTCTTGGTTTGGGCTTCTTCCGTTTCGCTCGCCGCTACTCAGGAAATCGCGAATTGCTTTCTCTTCCTCCGGGTACTAAGATGTTTCAGTTCCCCGGGTCTGCCATCATCACCCTATGTATTCAGGTGAAGATACTACCCCATTACGAGCAGTGGGTTTCCCCATTCGGAAATCTCCGGATCAAAGCTTACTTACAGCTCCCCGAAGCATATCGTTGTTAGTCACGTCCTTCATCGGCTCCTAGTGCCAAGGCATCCACCGTGCGCCCTTAACAACTTAACCGTTGTTAAAGATCATTCGATCAATTTCTTGACTTTCTTACATACGAATTATTATCTAGTTTTCAAGGAACATGGCTACTGACTTCAATCACATCATGAATGAACTTCGTAGCATTACTTCATGCTGCCATGCGCTGAGGAATCAATCATCATTGATTAATCTTGCAGACGCAAGCGCAAGGTTAAATAATGAGTTTTTGCGTTAGCAAAAAGTTTCATTATCTAACTGAGAGACAATTCTCTCAAAACTAAACAAAACGTTCAAGCGCTATTTTATGGAAACGAAAGTTTCCAATTTTCCTTAGAAAGGAGGTGATCCAGCCGCACCTTCCGATACGGCTACCTTGTTACGACTTCACCCCAATCATCTGTCCCACCTTCGGCGGCTGGCCCCCTAAGGTTACCTCACCGACTTCGGGTGTTACAAACTCTCGTGGTGTGACGGGCGGTGTGTACAAGGCCCGGGAACGTATTCACCGCGGCATGCTGATCCGCGATTACTAGCGATTCCGGCTTCATGCAGGCGAGTTGCAGCCTGCAATCCGAACTGAGAATGGTTTTATGGGATTTGCTCAACCTCGCGGTTTTGCTGCCCTTTGTACCATCCATTGTAGCACGTGTGTAGCCCAGGTCATAAGGGGCATGATGATTTGACGTCATCCCCACCTTCCTCCGGTTTGTCACCGGCAGTCACCTTAGAGTGCCCAACTGAATGCTGGCAACTAAGATCAAGGGTTGCGCTCGTTGCGGGACTTAACCCAACATCTCACGACACGAGCTGACGACAACCATGCACCACCTGTCACCTTTGTCCCCGAAGGGAAATTCCTATCTCTAGGAAGGTCAAAGGGATGTCAAGACCTGGTAAGGTTCTTCGCGTTGCTTCGAATTAAACCACATGCTCCACCGCTTGTGCGGGCCCCCGTCAATTCCTTTGAGTTTCAGTCTTGCGACCGTACTCCCCAGGCGGAGTGCTTAATGCGTTAACTTCAGCACTAAAGGGCGGAAACCCTCTAACACTTAGCACTCATCGTTTACGGCGTGGACTACCAGGGTATCTAATCCTGTTTGCTCCCCACGCTTTCGCGCCTCAGCGTCAGTTACAGACCAGAAAGTCGCCTTCGCCACTGGTGTTCCTCCACATCTCTACGCATTTCACCGCTACACGTGGAATTCCACTTTCCTCTTCTGTACTCAAGTCCCCCAGTTTCCAATGACCCTCCACGGTTGAGCCGTGGGCTTTCACATCAGACTTAAAGGACCGCCTGCGCGCGCTTTACGCCCAATAATTCCGGACAACGCTTGCCACCTACGTATTACCGCGGCTGCTGGCACGTAGTTAGCCGTGGCTTTCTGGTTAGGTACCGTCAAGGTACCGCCCTATTCGAACGGTACTTGTTCTTCCCTAACAACAGAGCTTTACGACCCGAAGGCCTTCATCGCTCACGCGGCGTTGCTCCGTCAGACTTTCGTCCATTGCGGAAGATTCCCTACTGCTGCCTCCCGTAGGAGTCTGGGCCGTGTCTCAGTCCCAGTGTGGCCGATCACCCTCTCAGGTCGGCTACGCATCGTCGCCTTGGTGAGCCGTTACCTCACCAACTAGCTAATGCGCCGCGGGCCCATCTGTAAGTGATAGCCGAAGCCATCTTTTATTCAGTCACCAGGAGGTGTCTGAAATTATCCGGTATTAGCTCCGGTTTCCCGAAGTTATCCCAGTCTTACAGGCAGGTTGCCCACGTGTTACTCACCCGTCCGCCGCTAATCTCCGAAGAGATTCGCTCGACTTGCATGTATTAGGCACGCCGCCAGCGTTCGTCCTGAGCCAGGATCAAACTCTCCAATAAAGTGTTTGATTGCTCATTACACCGGCAATCTACTGAGTTACTTCACGTTAGCGAAAATAACTAATAGTAGATTTTAATAATTTATTACTTTGCGTTGGTTATAAAACCAACACGCTTGACGTTTTGTTTAGTTTTCAAAGAACTTGGTCTCATGACCGGAAATTAAATATACCATGAATAGTTAATATTATTCAATGCATAATTTTTTCCAGTTGGTTTTAATGGAGCGGGTGATGAGAATCGAACTCACGACATCAGCTTGGAAGGCTGAGGTTTTACCATTAAACTACACCCGCACAATACTTATATTAGATGGTCGGGAAGACAGGATTTGAACCTGCGACCCCCTGGTCCCAAACCAGGTGCTCTACCAAGCTGAGCCACTTCCCGTCTATGGCGCGCCCGAGAGGAGTCGAACCCCTAACCTTTTGATCCGTAGTCAAACGCTCTATCCAATTGAGCTACGGGCGCCTCTCTTCTATTGAAGAAGGTTATATTAAATTATCACGTTCGTTTCATCTCTGCAAGATACAAAGATTGGTGCGGCCGAGAGGACTTGAACCTCCACGGGGTTACCCCCACTAGGCCCTCAACCTAGCGCGTCTGCCGTTCCGCCACGACCGCATATGCAATTTAGGTTTAAATCTCAAAGAAAAATGGTGCGGATGAAGGGAGTCGAACCCCCACGCCTTACGGCGCCAGATCCTAAGTCTGGTGCGTCTGCCAATTCCGCCACATCCGCGTGGCTGGGCTAGCTGGATTCGAACCAACGCATGACGGAGTCAAAGTCCGTTGCCTTACCGCTTGGCTATAGCCCAATATTTAATTTAAGTGAATAATTATCATTTTTGAAAATAGATATAACTATATGGCGGTCCCGACGGGAATCGAACCCGCGATCTCCTGCGTGACAGGCAGGCATGTTAACCGCTACACCACGGGACCATATTTAAAATGTCTTTTAGGGAATAATGGAGAAAGAAACAATTGTTTCTCCCTCCATTATTAAAGTGACCCATACGGGATTCGAACCCGTGTTACCGCCGTGAAAGGGCGGTGTCTTAACCGCTTGACCAATGGGCCGTTATTAAAATTGTATGGCGGAGAAGGAGGGATTTGAACCCTCGCGCCGCGTTAACGACCTACACCCTTAGCAGGGGCGCCTCTTCAGCCACTTGAGTACTTCCCCGTTGGCTCCACCAGTAGGATTCGAACCTACGACCCTTCGGTTAACAGCCGAATGCTCTACCGCTGAGCTATGGTGGAATAACAACTATAATTAGTAATACATCATTAATTACTAATCTTTATCAATCTCGCTATTTAGTAGCGACTTGTATATAATATAACAGGTTTTTACTAATGTCAACTTGTTTAAGTTTGGTAATTTTCTTACTTAATTACCTCTTCTCAAGCGACCGTTTCTATAATTTATCACAACTAATTTGGACAGTCAATACTCATTTCCCATTAATAAGAACGAGCTTACCTCTACATTTTCCACAAACATACCTTTCCGTATTCACCCTTCGTTTTCTTCTATATGATTGAGAACACTTTGAACACTCATATTCTAAAAATGTAGCATTTCTAATTTGTTGAGTAGATTGTAGGGTAGAACAAAACCGAGGGGCCCCCACTAGCTTTAGTAGCTTTTTAAAATCTTCATCACGATGCTTGTATCCTTTTCCCATTAGATGAAGATGATAATGACAAAGCTCATGTTTGATAATTCCAACAAGCTCACCCATGCCCAACTCTTCAAAATACTTCGGGTTAATTTCGATATCGTGGGAACCTAATAAATAGCGTCCACCCGTTGTTTTCAGCCTTTTATTAAAACTCGCTCGGTGAATAAAGGGTCTTTTAAAATAAGTATCGGAAATTTCTACTACTAACATTTGCAGCTGATCATCTGTCATACATAATTCACTCCTGATATACGCACCTATTCACATCATTTTTCATAATTATGTAATACATCCTTCATTATAATGCCTAAGGAGGTATGAACAATGCCTATTTGGTTAAAAAATCAAATGACTCGAGCTTATTATGAAAAAAACAGATACCAAATTAAGCTATTAAACCAGTGTTGGTTCTTTTATAGAAAAAAGAATTTTACAGATTAGCCTTACTTAAATACTATAGAGAAGAAGCTAACCAACAATTGCTGATTAGCTTCTTTGTTAATCATATTAGATGTCTACTTAAAACTAAATTAATTTTCCTGTTCTTTTGGGGGAAGCATTGTTAGCGCTACTCGACCTTTCTTGGAATCTACATCCTCCACCCAAACGGTTACAACATCTCCGACTGAAACAACATCCAAAGGATTTTTTATGAATCCTTTACTTAATTTAGAGATATGAACCAAACCATCCTGTTTCACACCTATATCAACAAAAGCACCGAAATCCACTACATTTCTTACAGTTCCCTGAAGCTCTAATCCTTTTGTAAGATCCTCTAGCTTCAAGATATCTTTTTTCAATAAAGGCTTCGGTAGCTCATCACGAGGGTCTCTTTCCGGCCGTGCTAACGAATCTAAAATATCTCGAAGCGTAAGTTCTCCAATGCCTAGTTCTTTAGAAACAGAGACAACATCAATTTCCGCTAACTTCATTTTCATATCATCTGATCCTAGATCTGAGATGGATGAATTAAGCTGTTTAAGAAGGTCCTTCACCACTTGATAATTCTCGGGATGAATAGGAGTACGGTCGAGCAAATTATTTCCCTCTGGGATTCTTAAAAACCCAATACACTGTTCATATGTCTTGGCACCAAGTCTCGGAATTTTTTTTAACTCTTTTCGATCGGTAAACTTACCATTTTCTTCTCTCTGTTTGACAATATTATTAGCTACCGTTTTACTAAGTCCCGCTACATATTGTAGCAAAGAGGACGAGGCTGTATTTACATTAACACCAACTTGGTTTACTGCTGTCTCTACCACGAAGGAGAGGGAGTCACTTAGTTTCTTTTGTGCTACATCATGTTGATACTGTCCAACCCCTACAGACTTAGGATCAATTTTAACCAGTTCTGCTAGAGGATCCTGAAGTCGACGTGCTATTGAAACAGCACTTCTTTCCTCTACTTGAAAGTTAGGAAATTCTTCTCTGGCTATATCTGATGCGGAGTAAACACTAGCACCCGCTTCATTAACGATCATATAATATACATCCTTTTGACTCTCACGAATTAGCTCTGCGATAAACTGCTCTGTTTCACGAGAAGCTGTTCCATTACCTATCGCTATCATTTCAATTGGGTAGGAGTCTAAAATCTCAAGCATTTTCTTTTTAGCATCTGCTGCTTTTGATACAGGGGGATGCGGATAAATGACACCAATTTGCAGAACCTTCCCCGTTTCATCAATGGCAGCTAACTTACATCCCGTACGATACGCTGGGTCTACCCCCAGAATGGTCTTTCCCTTAAGTGGTGGCTGAAGTAATAGCTTCTTAAGGTTCTCAGAAAATATATGAATGGCACGTTCCTCAGCATGATCCGTGAGCTCTTTTCGAATTTCTCGTTCAATGGACGGCTGGATTAAACGCTTATACCCATCTTCAATTGCTTGGATGATCCATTCGTTTGAAGGTGAATGTACCTTTCCAATTACACGATCAATGATATGTTTAACAAGAAGATCAGCAGGTGCTTCAATAGAGACTTTTAAAACGTCTTCCTTTTCCCCACGATTAATAGCTAAGATACGATGCGGGGCAGCTTTTTGGACCGGCTCCTCGTATTCATAATACATCTCAAAAACCTTTTTTTCGTCCTTCTCTTCATCTTTTGAAGAGGTTACAATTTTACCTTTTTGATGTGTTGCATTCCTGATCCATTGGCGATAGGAAGCTTCGTCTGAGATCATTTCAGCTATGATATCTTGAGCACCTTGTAACGCCTCTTCTACTGATCCAACTCCGTGTTCCTCTGATATGTATGTAGATGCTTCATTATATACATCTTCTTTATTTTGCTGTAATAACCACAATGCTAAAGGCTCTAATCCTTTTTCCTTTGCAATGGTAGCCTTTGTTCTACGCTTTTGCTTATATGGTCTATATAGGTCTTCAACAGTCTGTAGTTTTTCTGCCTTTTTTATTGATTGGCGCAACTCGTCCGTTAATTTCCCTTGTTCATCTATTAAACGAATTACTTCATCCTTACGCTTTTGTAAGTTTTGAAGATAATGCCATTGCTCCATGATATCTTTAATCTGAACTTCATCTAGTGCACCTGTCATTTCTTTTCGATAACGAGCAATGAAAGGCACCGTATTATCCTGTTCTAAGAGTTCTATTACACTTTCAACTTGCTTGACCTTTAAACTTAGTGCAGTTGAGATATGTTTTATAATAAAAGATTGTTGATCAATGGCTGTTTCCAATTCATTCACTCCTGTAATAAATATAGTCGTGAATCTATTTTAACAAATTAACTGATCGAACTCATCTTTTCATTAGTCTCTTTTCTAAAACTTGTTGTTTTACCGACATTTAACTTTGGTGTACAACCAGTTTTAAAAGGAATTTGAGAAATGAATAGTAAAGAGCAGCTCTTTTCATGTATATCGACAGCTTGAAACTAAGGCAAAAATCCGGCGTTTGGGATTTTTACGCAAAGCAACAACCTATCTGAAAACAGCCTTTCATTATTTTATTTTTCCAACTAGTAAAGTTGCATCATCTGCTCTATCATTTTCCTCTTCCACACAATAAATTAGATCAGAGAGTGTGTGATAGAAACCTAAAAGATCTTTACTATTAATCATTTTTATTCCGTCGCTACTCATCATAAATAAGGAATTAGTTTCATATGAAAAACGTTGGATTTGAATGGGTATAGGCTTTCCTGAAAGGAATCCCATTTTAGGAAGGGGATACGTAGATTTTCCATTCGGAGATAGAAGGATGAATTTAATATTTCCTACACCTGCATAAACCACTTCGTTTAGTTGGTGATGAAATTTAACAATGGTTAAAGCTGCTCCTCGCTTTGATTTTAAAGACTGATTGCATCGATTGATGAGGGAGTGGATATCTTCATGGTGGTATTGTTTAATAATTTCTATAACTATATTTGAAGATTCTTTTGCTTGAACTCCACTCCCAAGTCCATCTGCTAATGCTAAAACTGCATAATCAGGTTCTGTAATGATGACATAACTATCTCCACAGCAGTCTTTACCTTTCTTTGACGCTTGATAAGTGAGGATTTCTAGATGGTTTGTTGATTGCTGTTCATTCATGTTATACACTCCGACTTTGTTGTATCTTCATCTGCAGCATTTCTTAATTTTTGTATTGCCCGTCTTTGTAACCGCGATACATGCATTTGAGAGATGCCAATTATTTCTCCAGCTTCTTTTTGACTTAAGTTTTCAAGGAAAGTATATTTTATAACTAACCGTTCTTTTTCAGTTAATACATTTAAAGAAGCTTCAAAATCCATCTTTTGATTAATTAATTCATAACCAGTATCTTGATCACCTACTAAATCTAATAAAGTAACCGTACTACCATCTGAGTCAGCTTCAATCTTATGATCAACAGATAAGGATTGGTAGCTTTTACCAACTTCCATTGTCTCTAATACTTCTTCCTCTGACACATCTAAATAATCGGCAATCTCCTCAATTTTTGGGGAACGCTGAAGGTCATTTGTTAATTTTTCAACTGTTCCTTTAATTTTCGGACCAAGTTCCTTTATTCTTCTCGGAACATGGATACTCCAAGTTTTATCACGTAAAAAGCGCTTGATCTCTCCGATTATCGTTGGGATTGCAAATGCTTCAAACCCTTTTCCTACGCTAGGGTCATATCTTCGGATTGCTCCTAATAAACCGAGCATACCAACCTGTACCAAATCCTCATGCATGTTCCTACCACGCGAATACTTACGTGCCATCGATTCAACAAGTGCTCTGTATCTTTCAACAATATAGAGTTGTATTTCTTCATCATTCGTTTGTTGGAATTTCTGTATTAGTTCAGTTATATCACTAGTCTGCTTGGTTGGTTGCGATTGACTCTTCATCGGTTCCCACCCGCTCTCTTTGAAGAAACTTTTTCATAAATACACTAACGCCAGCATCATTATTAATTTTAACGTCGTCCATTAATGTATCGATTAAATATAATCCTAAGCCACCCTCGTTCATTTCGTACACATTCGTCGAACTACTATAAGGACCTAAATCCTCTTTCATATGATTGATATCAAAGCTTTTCCCGCTATCTGATACCATGATTTGTAGATGGTCATTGAATAACCCAAACCCAATTACGATTTCGCCGCCTTCATCATCGTTATAAGCATGATGTACCGCATTTGTAATCGCTTCTGAGGTCGCAATTTTCAAATCCTCAATATCTTCATATGAATAGCCCATTCGACTCGCTATACCAGATAGGGTTAAGCGTACAACTCCTACGTATTCTGGTTTTGAAGGGATTTTCATTTCTATATAATCAAAAGGCTGATTCATTTTTACTCACCTCCAGAGATGTCAATAATTTCGTTTAAGCCAGTAATCGTAAACAAGCGTTTGACTCTGTCATTTAGTCCAACTAACTGTAATGTTCCTCCGAACTTCCGTGTAGATTTCAAAGCACCAATAAACACACCTAGACCCGTACTATCAATATAAGAAACGCCTGAGAGGTCTATTACGAGATTTACATCCTTCCCCTCAGCCAACGGAACTATTTCATCCTTCAATTTAGGAGCCGTATAAGCATCCACTTCTCCCTTAACAAAAACATGATGCGTTAAACCTTCTTGGTTAATTTCGACCTGTAGATTCACTTGATCCACTCCCTATACTTGAATCTATTTCATCTAACATTCAACTTTACGTACAAGCCTTTTGCTAGGCTACAAAAGATATTTACCCGCTTTTTATTAATCATAAACCTATTCTTTTTAATATTATTAAAGTAAAGTCGTCTTTTAACTGGAAGTCCTGAAGTTTCTCTAAGTCTTTATATATATTTTCTACAATTTCTTGGGCAGATAGGTGGTTATATTGACGAATAAGCCTTGTGATCTCATCCCTTTCAATAAATCCTTCTTTTGATCTCGACTCTGTTACTCCGTCAGATAGTAAGATAATCATGTCCCCTATGTCGATTTGATAACTATACTCTTTATATTTCATAGATTTATCAACACCTAAAACAAGACCAGAAGGATTAATATCCAAGAATGTTTCATCCTTGGAAGAATAGTAGAAGCCAGGTTCATGACCTGCAGAGGAATACGTAAATTGATTAGTTAATGGGTCAAAAATTCCATAGACCATTGTAATAAACATTGTTATATCTACATTCTGCTCAACTACTCTGTTTAAATTCTCCAGTACAAAGCTAGGATGGTTCCTTGATTCAGGTAAACTATCCATCGCATATTTAATCATGGACATACAAAGGGCTGCTGGGATTCCTTTCCCAATCACATCCGCGACTGCCATACTTATACTTCCTGATTCATCTTCTACAAAGTGGAAATAGTCTCCATTCATTTGCCTAGCTGGTACACTAATAGCCCCAATATCTAAACCTTTTACACGGGGCACCTTAGTACCTAACAAGGTTTGCTGAACATTCGCGGCTATTTCTATTTCACTTTTGATTTCCTCTTGCTGATCCCTTAGTAATTGATGCTCTTGATAAACAAGGCCATACCCAATCATAACCTCTAAAAGTAAATCAAAAGAATCAACAACCTTTTTTGGAATATCGGGATATAAATCCTGTAACACTGATTTATGAATGGCCACGATTTCCTCTGGAGTTATATTATTTTCAATAGATTGCCTACTAAGCCTTTGACCCTTGTATAATAGTTGCTCGTTTGAATCACGGAGATATTTTGTTAGTAGTTCTTCATACTTGCCTAACATTACCTGCTGATTTTCCAACCCCATCTCCCCTTTTGGTCAATTAATACCCATTAACCCCTAAGCCATTTTACCGTAATAATTTCTGTTCCTTTTCCCACAACCGAATCAATTGTGAACTCATCCATTAATCGTTTGACCCCTGGCAAGCCAGCTCCCAGACCTCCTGAAGAAGAGAATCCATCTTCCATGGCACGCCTTATATCCGAAATTCCAGGTCCTTCATCAATAGATGAGATTTTAATTCCTTTACGATCAGCTGTTAAGACTTCCTCAAAACAAATACACCCTTTTTGAGCATATAAATATATATTACGAGCCAGCTCAGAAATTGCTGTTGTAATTCTAGCCTGGTCCACTGTTCCAAACCCTAATTCCTTTGCAATATCTCTTCCCATCTGTCGAGCCGCAACGATGTCCCATTCCGAAATGATCTTTACGCAGGATTGGATTTCCATCCTTATTCCCCCAATTCTTGCTGAAGCTTCTCTAGTCCTTTTTCTAAGTCTATTGCAGTTGGAACATTATTTAAATGAATCCCCAAATCTACAAGGGTAATCGCAACAGCAGGCTGGATTCCTGTTAGAACAACTTTTGCACCCATTAGACTCGACATGCTAACAACGTCTCCAATGACTTTTGCAATGAAAGAATCTATGATATCTACAGAGGTTAAATCAATGACAATACCTTTCGCCCCTGTTTCATGTATCTTTTTTAATAGATCCTCTTGAAATTGAATAGCTGTTTGGTCGTCAAGCTCCCATTGTATTGTGACTAATAAATATTGGCGCAGTTTTAGAATTGGAATTCTCATCATTTCCCATCTCCTACCTTAGCGGTGACTATTGTTCGATCTGTCATGTTCAATGCTGACTCAAGTCCATTCTTTAAGGAGTTTTTAGTAATGATATGACTTAAATCTATGCCAAGATTTATAATCGTTTGAGCAATTTCTGGACGAATCCCTACAATTAAACATTTCGTCCCGACTAATCGAACCGCCTCGGCTGCTTGAATAATATGATGAGCCACCATTGTATCCACAACAGGAACACCCGTAATGTCGATTAGCACTACCTCTGAGCGATGTTTTACGACACCTTGCAACAGATTTTCCATAATTTTTCTCGCGCGGTCTGTATCGATTGTTCCTATTAACGGCATGATGGTGATATTTTCAAATACCGGAATAAGAGGTGCTGATAGCTCTTGTAAAGCCATCTTTTGCATCGTTACGGTATGTTCCCACGAACCTGAATAGTGGTTGACCATATGGTTAATGATCGGGTCAATCCAGTTATTTACCTCACTCATAATTCTTAACTGTCCCGCGGCATCCATTTCTCGTTCATGTAACCACACTTGTATTACTTTTCTAAACTGCTGAAGCCCTTCAGTTATGTAGCTTAAAGGCCAACCTAGTTTAATAATTCTTTCTGAGAAATCATTTAAGCTAACAGAGAGTTGTTCTTTTGTATGCTCAATATTTGTAATAATGAGATCAATGAATTCTCTACTAGTGTTAATAAATAATTGATCAGAAACAACTCGCAAACTTTTCTCATTTCCTAAGGTTTTTATTTCTTCTAGCCATTTTACAACGATTTCCTCCTGGTTTTCTCGAATGAGTGCCAGTAAAAACGTGTCCATCCATTACTCCCCCTAAGACATTTCCTATATTAAGTTGCTTTTCGAACCTTATTATATATATGTATCAAAGGTCCAAATATATAAATCTATTATTCCATTGATGCCACATAGTTTCAAATTTTTTATCCAAATTGGAATTTATTTTCTCAATTAATTAATGTTTAACATTTTCTTGGAGAAAGAATATAAAGTTAGTGGAGAAACTTTACTGAGAGGTGTTTTCATTGCTTTATACCTATCACAAGAACAAATACTCTAAAAATAAATAAAGCTGTTTAGAATAATTTTCTAAACAGCTTTATTATAAGAAGAGCCATATTAAAAATCGATGAGTCCGAGACTGATTTGTAAGCCTTCGTCCACTTTTTCCATCATTTCATCGTCTAAATGTGTGATTTTATCTGTCAATCGTTGCTTATCAATTGTTCTGATTTGTTCTAGTAAAATGACAGAATCACGCTCAAATCCATATCGTTTCGCATCTATCTCAACATGAGTAGGTAGCTTAGCTTTTTGAATTTGGGCAGTTATTGCAGCAACAATAACTGTGGGACTAAACCGATTCCCAATATCGTTTTGAAGAACAAGGACTGGACGAACGCCCCCTTGTTCAGAACCAACAACTGGGGAAAGGTCAGCAAAATAAACGTCACCACGTTTAACAATCAAAGGATTACCCCCCGCTTACTAGGCGTTCAACGGTGTGATCTGCTTCTTCTTCAGCTAGGAATGCTTCTGACGCAATATTCAAGTTAATTTTCGCCATTTCCATATAGCCTCTTCTCATAGACTCACGAATATGACGCTTTTTTCTTTCTCTTAAATACATCTTCGTTGCTTGATAAATGATGTCACTATGACTACCGTTTTCCTGTTTAATGATCCCATCTAATTCACTGATTAATTGTTGTGGTAAACGCACAATTATTTCAGTAGTTGTTGCACTAGAATCGGACACAAACATACACCTCCACCATCAACTACACACACATATTTTAATCCATTCTTAATCATATCACCTAATAGGCATTTTTGCAAAGTTCTTCTGTAAATCCTACCATATTATCTATTTACAGATATGAAATTATGCATCGTATTTAATATTTCTTCACCTATTCCGTTACCACATTTTGTAGGATGGGGTTTTTTACGCCGATTATCTCTTCATGATCCATCAATATTCTAGGTACACGATAGCTAATCATACAAGGTATTTCATAGTTAATGGTGTTGATCTCTTTTGCTATTTCATCAATTGAAATAAAGTCATTATCTTGAGTACCAATCAATGTTACCTTTGTGCCTACATCGACTTCCTTTTGTAAACGGATCATAAATTGATCCATACAAATCCTGCCTATGATTGGGGTCCGTCTTCCCTCAACTAGTACAACTCGATTTTTAAGGCATCTTAACCAGCCATCTGCATACCCAACTGGAACTGTTCCAATCCATTCATCTTGATTTGCCGTATAGGTGGAACCGTAGCTTACACTTTCACCCGCTTTAATTTTCTTTATATGACTGATTCGACTGTGCAAGGAAAATGCTTCTTTCAACTGAAAAGGCAATAAGCCCTTCATTTCCATTGAAGGAGATAATCCATACATGGAAATACCCATTCTTACTGCATTAAACATAATTGAAGGAAATCTTAAGCCAGCGGCACTATTGCCACAATGAATAATCGGAATTTGAATGGATAATGATTGTAGATAATCGACCGCTTCATGAAATCGTGTATGCTGAGCATCAAAATAGGTGGTTTCTACTTCATCAGCAGAAGCAAAATGAGTATATAACCCTTCTAGTGAAAGCGATTCGCTCTTCTGAATTGTCTCGACTAATTCTTGAAGTTCATCTAATGTTTTTGCACCTAATCGATTCATTCCAGTGTCATATTTAAGGTGTACCTTTAATGGTATTTGACCTAGAAAACCTTTAGCTTTCTCTAGCCATTCTTGTTGGAATACGGTGACAGAAATTTGCTTATTTGCTGCAAGTTCAGCATCTTCTGGACGGATTACACCTAAAACGAGGATAGGTTCACAGATCCCTCCCTTTCTTAATGCTAATGCTTCATCTAAAAAAGCAACAGCTAACATACTAGCCCCTGCCTTTATAGCCATCTTAGCAACTTCAAGATCACCATGACCATATGCGTTTGCTTTCACTACAGCTATAATACGAGTTGAGGGGTTAAGATATTCGCGCATATTTCGAACATTTTCATAAATATTACTTAATGAGACCTCAACCCACGTATCTCTATAATAAGGGGACATACTCAACCAAAACACTTCCTTACAGTTTACATATCTGTTTATTTATATTAAATTATTTAACACCTATACCTTAAAATGTCAAACAAGAAAATATCACCATGCAGATTGAGCTGAATTAAAATGTTCAAAACCAACAATTATTAAGATATAGCCTTAAAAATAAACTAGACCCAACAATTATGCTGGGTCTAAGCTTGAATGACTTATTTAATGGACTGACCTTGAACAGAGCCAGCTACCATCATTAATTCTTCTTGTGTAAGATCATTTGAAGCAATCATAAATTCTACTCCATTATGTGACCAAGTTAAAGAATTTTCAGTTAAGGCACCAACTGTAAAGCCAAGATCAACAGGCTCACCACTTACCATTGAAGTAGTTGTTACCGTTGCTACACTAGCGCGCTCTTGGATTAATGTAAATGATTTACCTTCTCCGCCATACGTTAGGATCAGTCGCTTTCCTTCTTCTGTTTCAATTTCCTTTTCCCCGATTAGCTTTACACCTTCAGGTAAGTCAAAAGGATATAAAACTTCAAACGGAGTGTTCTGCTCTTGACCAGCCATTGTCGGAACATCAATCTGAGCAGCTGTCATATTGCGGTTCATGTCAAATGCACCTTCATCGAAGCTTGCATTTAACTCAACACTAGAAAATTCAACTTGTAGTAAAGGGTTGCGGTCTGGATCCATAACTTTAACCATTACCGGAGTTAAATCTTTCTTGTTTAGAGTAATTTCTTGAACAGGAATCGCCTTGCTATTCTTGTAGTTGGTTTTTGTTTCAAATACGTAGTGATCACCCGTTGCGGTAAAGACCGCTTCCTTATCACCTAGAATGTCTTTTACTAAAGATTCATATAGGTAAGCTTGACTGCTGTTTAACGGCCAATCACTTTGGAAACGGAAACTCTTATTTAAAGCAGGAGTTAATACGAATACCCCTTCATCATTTCGAAGAATCATTTGACTTTGATCCTTTTGAACATTCTTTAAGTCCACCTTATAATAATGTGGCTTTGAATGCCAAATATCCACTTCGTATACCTGTTCCTCTGTTCCCGTTTGTAACGTCATCTTGGCTGTTGCTTTGTAACCTGAAATTTCCTCCATCTTAGTACCCAAAGCCTTCACTACATCCGCTTGACTCTTTTCTCCACACCCTGCTAAAGCAAGGAGAACTAGCATTGCTAGTAAAACGAAACCTAACTTCTTTCGCATAATAATTTCAGCCCCTTTGTCTCATACTAAAAAATTGATTCCCAATAGAATATATGAGACAAAGTATCACAATATGCAGACTAGCTTGACGAGCTTTCAATAATTACTTGGGCAACTGCATATTCCTTACTATGAGAAATGGATAAATGCACGCCACCCACAAAGGGTTTTGATATATATGGCTTACCTAATTGATCCTGTGAAATTTCTATATCAGTAAATTGCAAGCCCTTGCCAATACCTGTTCCCATTGCCTTTGAGAAAGCCTCTTTTGCTGCAAATCGACCCGCTAGAAACTCGTTTTTCCGCCTACCATTTAACAACGTAAAGGCTGCTTTTTCATTCTCTGTTAAAATTCGATTAGCAAATTTTTGATTCTTTTCTGAAAGCAATTCAATTCTATTGATTTCAATAATATCTATTCCGATACCCTTAATCATCTCGTCCTCTTTTCTATCCTATTATTTGAAAAGCTATCATGTAGGAGTGGTTTGTACTCATATGATAAAATATAAATAAGTCACTTATCAGAAAAGGAGTCGTTTTTTCATGTTTATACGTACGGAAAACT
The DNA here is from genome assembly GCF_053903075.1 of Bacillus sp. AK128. Classification (NCBI taxonomy): domain Bacteria; kingdom Bacillati; phylum Bacillota; class Bacilli; order Caryophanales; family Bacillaceae; genus Bacillus; species Bacillus sp. AK128. Next base: position 4,468,269 of record NZ_CP096379.1, read on the forward strand.
TTCAAACGTTCCTTCGTTTTTATCCTATTGTATCATTTTTAGTTGGATTTCATTTTCTTCTATGGATCTGGATCAGCTTCAACTTTCCTGGTGGACGCTACCTTCTTGAAACAATGGTAGGCTATAACATGTTCATTGAGCAAGGTGAATGGTGGAGACTCTTTACACCAATCGTTCTCCATGCAAGCTTCGGTCATGTATTATTCAATAACTTCTCATTGGTTCTTTTCGGACCAGCACTAGAAAGACTGTTAGGAAAGAGTAAATTTTTAATAGCCTACATTGGCGCGGCATTTATCGCCAATGTAGCTACCTATTTCTTGGAACCCTCCTATTTTAGTCACGTCGGTGCTTCTGGTGCAATTTATGGTCTATTCGGCATTTACTTGTATATGGTTTTCTTCCGAAATGACTTAATCGATCAAGCAAATTCACAAATTGTTCTAACTATCTTAGTAATCGGATTAATTATGACCTTTGTAGGAGGTAATATCAACGTTCTTGGCCATATTTTCGGTTTCATCGGGGGAGCCATCTTAGCTCCACTTGTATTACCAAAACGAAGAAGCTACCATTCTTACGCTTCCACAAAACCTTCTTTTTCTTTTAAACGGATCGCCGGAATGATGCCAAGAAGATTGGACAAAAGGACGGTCATTTGGATTGTATTAGCAATTCTTATCATTTTAGGAATGATTAATCGATAGTTAGTCATAGAAAAAAGCAACCAAACTTTATATTGGTTGCTTTTTTTCATAGGAATACCACTTATACAGTTCTGTAGCATCTTCTTCATCTACATCAACTAACTTAAAATGCTTTCCTGAAAGCTTTGATTGTGTAGAAACAATGATCGAGGCTAGCTTACTTTTCCTCTGAAAAAGCGAATGAGAAAAATGAAAAGCTTGGATGCGGGTCTTTCTAGCATAAATGGTATGTCGATTGATAAAACGGTATTTTAATAAAAGCCGATGATCGGAAAGAGACCAACCTGCCTCACGATACATACTTAGCCCTAGAAATATCGCGAGTGGTAGAAATACAATGCTTAAATAACCCCACGGATTAAGGAAGACACTTATGAGGATAATCACAGGTACAACTGGGAGTAAGAGGCGCAGGACGTATCGCTTCTTCGCTCTTTGTGGTAAGAGTTGAACATCTCCTTTTACATAAAAATCAGGTGTAAATCTGTCCAACACAGTAGCTATATCCTTCTTAGCAATGATTGGCAGTAAGAAAGTTGATAGATCCTCTTTTTTATCTAATGCTCCACCTGCCACTTCGATATAGACACTTGCAAAACCAAATAATTGACGAACGATATTCTCTTGTATCCGAACAGCTTGAATTCGTTTGATGGGAATCGTCATCTCCCTTTTTTCCAACACTCCTCTTGAAATAAACAGATTATCCCCTTTTTTTACGAGTCGATAATTACCAAACTTAATAAAAGCGCTGATTATTGACGCTAACCAGGCAAATAGAATAATAAAAACTATACCAACTGTTACAAGGATGACTCCTGATCCTACTACGCTTTTTGCAATCCCATAGGCAAAATCATAAGGAATAATATCCTCAAATTGTGTAAAGAAAGCAAGCAGTGCCGAAAGGATGACACCAATTCCACCAGATGTAGAGGCCATGATTAATAGGTCTTCTGTAGACAATCTGATTTCATCTGATTCTTCCTCTAGATGCAAATCCTCTTCGGTTACATCAGTTCTTTTTGAAAGTACGGCCTTTAGTTCTTCGGCATCTTCCTTTGTGACAGCAGATAAGACAGCTTCTGCATCATCCCCACCACCGGCTGTCTCAACCTGAACCTTTACAAGGCCAAATAAACGCTGAATTATTCCTGACGATACATCAATTGATTGAATCCGCTCTAGTGGTATATATCGTTTCTTTCTTACAATGACTCCAAATTCCATTCTTAGTTCATTATTTTCCACTCTATATGTAAATCGGAGCCAAGATAATATTCCAAAAACCAGCATACCTACAACAAGCGCAATAACTCCAGCAAGATAGAGGGAATCAAATATCCGTTCTCCTCCACCCCCAACAAAAATAAAAATGACAAGGGGGATTGCTAGCTCTCGAAGTGATCGAATAAACCGCAGAACAGCCGCAACGGGATGGAGCCTTTTAGAATTAATCATTGTCATCCACCACTCTTGCTAGAGTAGAGATTCTGTCTCTTAATTGCTCAGCCTCTTCTTCATCCAGAGCAGGAATTTCATGAACTGTAGCAGCAGTTGAGATTGTTACAGTAGCAAGTTTGTACTTTCTCAATAACGGACCCTGCTGGGTATCAACATGTTGAACTCGGACCATCGGGATTAGTGTTCGGTTAACAACAAAAACTCCATGTTGAATATCGATTTCTGCCTCATGAACCTCATACCTCCACCTTTTCCATTGGAGCTTAGGAAAAAGAACAACTGTAAAGATCGAGGTTAATAGTATGAGACCGATTACTGCAATTCCAATCCATAAGGGCCAATCGAAAATTAACGAGGTAATTAGAACGGCAACCCCTACTAATAAAAAAATAATCATCGTTATGATTGCTGATATTCTCCATACAACGAGTGCACGGTTACTTAATTGGTTTTCCGGTACCTTTCGCATTTAAAACGCTCCTTAAATATGGTCAATTTCACTTTACTATAATAAGGAACAAATTACCATGCTATGAATGAATCTTGAAGGTTGAGTCATTTATTTTTTCAATGGAGTTCTCCTTTAAGAGCTCTTTCATCAATCTAAACAAGGCATCATCTTTCATCTTCGCTTCAATCATACAATCTATATGCTCAACAGATCCTTTCACCTTATTTAAAAACCCTAAGAAATACTCGGGATCAATATAATCCGCATGAGCCCGATATTCCTTTTCATTTCTAGGACTACTAATATGCATTTTTAATGGCAGAGGAGAGTAGTCCCATGTTTTAACGACTCTTTCCCATTCTTGCTCCCAATGTTCATCCTGAAAATTAGCCAAATGATGGTGGTAATCAAACACTAAAGGAATACCAAGTTTTTCACATAAATATAAAGTATCGTGTAAATGGAAGGTAACATCATCATTTTCTAGCATGATCATCTTTTGTATACCCCTTGGTATATACTGCCAATTTTCAATAAACTGCTCTAATGCTTTCTCTTTATCCTTATAACCTCCACCAACATGAATGACACATCTATGCTCCCGGTCAATTTTCATACCTCTTAAAAGTGCTGCATGAAGCTTTAACGTTTTTATCGATGCGTTCAGTAGCTCAGTGTCTGGGGTATTTAAAATGACAAAATGATCCGGATGGAAATCTACTCGCATCTGATTCTTTTCTGCGAATTCTCCTAATTCCTTTAAATCATCAGTTAAGCTTTCAAGATAATCCCATTCGGGGAGTTCCTCATGGTTGGCAAGTGGAATTAATTTTGAACTTAGACGGAAAAAGCTTATATCATGTGCTAGATTATGTTTTAGAAGCCGAAGACAGTTTTGAAGGTTTGATTGAGCAATTCTTTCTAATTTCCGAATCGCCGCCTCTCTATTTTTTAATTTTTGAAATTGCGTAAACGTCATGGTTTGAGAGGGAGATGCATTTTGCAAGTATACACTCATTGCTACATACCCAAGTCTTACAATCGTCAAAGGAACACCTCATTTAAAGTCGTTTCTTATTAGCATTCCCTGCTACTTATAAAATTTGCAAGGCTCTTTTTATGTATTGCAAGTGCTTGATACTAAAGTAAAAATCCCGACTTTTGTGTTTTTTTCACCAAGCAACAATCTATACGAAAAAAGCTCGGACTCTTTTATCGAATCCGAACCTTAAGTTTTGACTTATTCCGAGAGCCTACTATAGGAGGTGCCTCGTCTAGGTATGTCGTGCAAAAAGGACATCGTTTAGCCAGTGTTGGAATACTTGTAAAACAATGCGGGCACTCCTTCTTCGTAATGGATTCAATCGGCGCCTTTTTCATTCGGTTAATTTGGCGGATAACAATATAGGTTGCAAAGGCCACGATGACAAAATGGATAATCGTGTTAACAAATAGCCCATAGTTAATCGTAGCGGCACCCGCTTCCTTAGCCTCTAATACAGAATGAACATCCTTGTTCGAAAGATTAATAAACAGATTTGAAAAATCCACTTTACCTAGCATGACTCCGATCGGTGGCATGATTATGTCCGTTACTAAGGAGTCTACAATTTTACCAAAGGCAGTCCCAATAATAACTCCAATTCCCATATCAATCACATTCCCACGTACAGCAAATTCTCTAAAATCCTGTAGAAACTTCATTACCTCAACCTCCTTACTTTATAAACGTATGTTAAAGGAGGTTCTATATGACTGCTTGACCTAAAACCAACCATTAAATTGGGCTATTTTCCAGGTTTATCTTAACCTGAAAATAAAAAAACGCAGTGTTATGTACACTACGTTTTTGGCTATTATGATTGTGGTTTTGAACCCGTACCTACACGACGATTTGTTCTACGACCACTGTTGCTTGCTGGTCTTCCACCTTTTGAGCGATTACGATCACGATCGCGATTACCGCCACCACCATCTCGATCTCTATTACCTTTGTAGCCGCCTTGACCACCGTACCCACCTTTTCCTTTAGGCTTACGGTCTTTCGCAACTACAGGTGGCTCTGAAGTAAGCTTAACTGGAGTACTATCCGGCTCTTTTGTCATTAACTTAAGAGCAGCTGCAATAATTGAAACTGAATCATGCTCTTCTAACAATTCTTCAGCAGTACGCTTATAGAAGGAAAGATTCCCTGTCTCCATTGTGCTAACAAGCTTTTCGATTGTCATTTTTTGCTGACCTTCTAGTGCCTCATCTAAAGTAGGTGCCTTCATTTTATCGATCTTACGTTTTGTTGTATTTTCGATATTCTTAAGCTGCCCCAATTCTCTTGATGAAACAAATAGCATAGCAAGCCCTGTTTTACCAGCTCTTCCTGTACGACCGATTCTGTGGACATAGGATTCTGGATCCTGAGGAATATCAAAGTTGTATACATGAGTTACACCTGAGATATCTAAACCACGTGCCGCTACATCTGTCGCAACAAGAATTTCGATTGTACCCTCTTTGAACTGACGAAGAACGGACATACGCTTAGCCTGAGTCATATCTCCATGAATTCCTTCAGCTGCATAACCACGTGTGTTTAGTGCTTCTGAAAGCTCATCAACTCTACGCTTCGTACGACCAAAGATAATTGCTAACTCCGGAGATTGAATATCCAATAAACGAGTTAATACATCAAATTTCGTCTTTTCATGAACCTCAACATAGTATTGCTGAATATTTGGAACCGTTACTTCTTTTGATTTCACTTTAACAATTTGAGGATTCCTCATAAATCGCTCTGCAATGCGTTGGATTGGTCCTGGCATTGTAGCTGAGAATAGTAAAGTTTGACGTTCAGCCGGCACTTCAGAAAGGATAGATTCGATATCCTCAATGAATCCCATGTTTAACATTTCATCTGCCTCATCAAGAACAACAGTTTGAATATTTTGTAATCGTAATGTTTTTCTATTAATATGGTCAATTAAACGACCAGGTGTACCCACAACAATATGAGGTGGCTTTGTTTTTAAAGAACGAATTTGACGGCTAATATCTTGACCACCGTAGATTGGTAATACGCGAACTCGCTTAGACGAACCTACTTTATAAAGTTCTTCTGAGACCTGAATAGCTAATTCTCTTGTTGGAGCAATTACTATTCCTTGAATCATATCTTTGCTAACATCAATTTTTTGAATTAACGGAATACCAAAAGCAGCAGTTTTACCAGTACCTGTCTGAGCTTGACCAATTACATCATGATTCTCTAATGCAAGAGGGATTGTTTGTGATTGAATAGGCGTTGCTTCTTCAAACCCCATTTTACTAATTGCGTTCATTAAATCCTGGCTGATTCCTAAATCTTGAAATTTACTCACTAACATTTCTCCTTTATCATTCTTTTACGTGTTTTAACGATTAAACGGAAGTTTACCCTTTACAAGCTCCGTATTCATTCATAAAATTTATATGATTAAGTAATACTACTACAGATGTATTTTGACCTATATAAAGAAAAAGCATTCCCACTTTGGAATGCTTGAAGCTGGAAATTGTAAAAAGTAGCATATTCCAAACACTAAACTTCATCATACCATTATTAAGAAGTAAATACAACTTTTAGCAATTATTTAACGGATGTTATTGAGATATGTTACTATTATAGAGAATTAGCTATATTAATTGAGTAGGTGGACTAATGAGTATTAAAATAATTACTGATAGCAGCTCAGATTTACCAAAGGATTTAATAGAAAAATATGACATTGAAATTGTTCCCCTTAACATTCAGTTTGGTGAAAAGCACTTTAAATCAGGAGTAACCATTGATAACGAAACCTTTTACAAAATGATGAAGGAATCAAAAGAGCTACCTAAGTCCGCATGCCCAGCTCCTTTTGACTTCTTAGAATCCTATAAAAAAACAGATGATGACTTAATCGTCCTGACCATTTCTAAAGCACTTAGTGCTACATATGAAAGCGCAGTTTTAGCAAAAAATATGCTTTTAGAAGAGCAACCTGATCGAAAAATTGAAGTCATTGACTCAAGTAATGGATCACCCGGAATGGTCATCCTACTTGTACAAGCTGCCAGAGATATTGAGTCTGGAAAGTCATTTGAAGAAGTAGTAGATGCACTTAAAGTGGCAATCCCTAAGACCAATACATTTATCCTACTCGAAACACTAGAAAATGTGATTAAGGGTGGAAGGCTCGACCGCTTTAAGGGTACAATTGCTAATGCCTTAAACATTAAAATTTCCCTTCGAGTAGATATTGAAGGAAAAATAGAAGTATTTGAGAAGGTAAGAGGCGATAAGAAGGCACTTAAACGTTTCATAGATACAATTGGTGAATATACGAAAGAATTTGAAGATAAGATTGTCTCTCTCTCCCACAGTAATTGTGAAGAAAAAGGAAGAGCAGTCTTAGATGAAATTATGAGCCGGTACCCATTTAAGGAGGGTATTCTCACTGAGATGGGACCATTAATAGGTACCTATGCAGGTGAAGGTGGATTAGTGTTCTCTTTCCAAGGAGCAGCTCGTAACCAAAAGGTGTAAGCTACAGAAAACTTGAACAATTATTAAAACCTACATTCGTCCAGGTAAACAACCTGAATAAAAATTGAACTGCACCCTAATTGTTGGACACTATCTAACAATTTGAGGTGCTTTTTTCTATGACTTTTGAAAAAAAGAACTTTTTGGATGGTATGGAAAGTTTTATCATTAGGAAATCGATCGGGACTTTCTAAGAATGCTTAAGAAAGGAGGGGGCATCCAGGTTATGAACGACCTTTCTTGCTTGATTTGCTTGTATAAGGGCGTTCATGCAGGCTATGAACGACCTTTCTTGCTTGATTTTCTTGTTAAAGGGCGTTCATCTAGGCTATGAACGACCTTTCTTGCTTGTTTTCCTTGTATAAGGGCGTTCATCTAGGCTATGAACAACCTTTCTTGCTTGTTTTCCTTGTTAAAGGTCGTTCATCTAGGCTATGAACAACCTTTCTTGCTTGATTTCCTTGAATAAGGGCGTTCATCCAGGCTATGAACGACCTTTCTTGCTTGATTTCCTTGTTAAAGGGCGTTCATCTAGGTTATGAACGACCTTTCTTGCTTGATTTCCTTGTTAAAGGGCGTTCATCCAGGTTATGAACGACCTTTCTTGCTTGTTTTCCTTGTTAAAGGGCGTTCATCGAGGCTATGAACGACTTTTCTTGCTTGATTTCCTTGTTAAAGGGCGTTCATCCAGGTTATGAACGACCTTTCTTGCTTGTTTTCCTTGTTAAAGGGCGTTCATCGAGGCTATGAACGAGCTTTCTAACGAAGTAATCATGCAAAAAGCTTAAATCCTAAATATCCAGTAACCTCTATTTAATATGAAAAAAACTAGAAACCTCTTCTGTAAGTTGATCGAAATCCGGACCATGACAAACATGGTGAGGTGAGGAAGATAAAAATACTAATTTCTTATCGTCCGATCCAAGCTTTTCAAAGATAAAATGGGCACTCTTTGTAGGAACAATCCCATCACATTCCCCCTGAATGATAAGGGTAGGGGTGTGAATTTCCCTAATGCAGGGCTTTATAAACTTCACTAACATCCGAAATTGCCTAGTTGCTGATACCGGAGTGTTCGTGATCTTTTTTCGATATCGCCGGTAAAGGATATTATCCGAGAGGTTTCCCCTTATCCCATCTAGGGCCATTTCCTTTATATCTTTAAATAATTGACGAACATTTACATAATAGGCAGCAGCACTTAACAGGACTAGCTTTTCAACAGGATATTTTTTAGCCAAATAGGCGGCTAACAATCCTCCCATAGAAAATCCAATCACATAAACGGTCTCACATTCATTTATTAATATTTGTATTTCTTTTTCTACTGCTTCGATCCAGTCTGGGTAAGTAATAGTAAGTAAGTCTTCATCATCACCATGACCTGGTAGGATCGGAGCAACAATCTTCCAATCTGTATGTTTCTTTAAAAAGGATACTAAAGGCTCCACTTCATAAGGAGCACCGGTAAATCCATGAATACAGAGACAACCAATCACAATGATCACCTTTTCTAGCTTATTAACCAGAAAACTCCCCTTACCGTCAGAGAGTTTTCGTTTCGGAACACCTGCTAACATTTATGCTTTTCTAGGTGTAAAACCCTATTCTTTTAAACCCTGAACAACTTCTTCCAGCCTCATTCCACGTGACGCCTTAACCAAAATGACATCCTTATCATCGATCTTTTTCCGCAAGTCTTCTAGTAGTTCCGTTTTATCTGTGAAGGAAAACACACGCTTTGGAGTGAAATTCTGGACCGCCCCATCCCCTATATATTTTCCTAACTCACCATAGGTATAAACATAATCAATCTTTGATGCATCAATGGAAGCCCCCACTTCTTGATGAAACTGCTTTTCTTGATCACCTAACTCTAGCATATCTCCTAATACAAGTATTTTTCGTTTATATCCCTCTAGCTCCTGCAAAAGAACAATAGCCGCTTTCATCGATGTAGGACTCGCATTATAGGCATCATTAATAACGGTAGATCCTTTCATCGCAGAACTAATTTCTGCTCTCATTTGAGTCATTTTCAATTGAGAGAGTCCCCGAATCGCATTTTCCCAAGACACATTTAATTCCTGAGCTACAGCAATCGCAGCAAGGGCATTATATACATTATGCCTACCTAAAATCGGAATAAAAAATGGTCTTGAGATCTTGTTACAAGTAAATGAGGTACCATTTGACTCCTGTTTAATCATCACTGGATAATATTCATTTGATTCTTCTGGACCAAAAGGAATCAGCTTAATATGATGGTAGCGACCCACGCGCTCCTGTAATAATGGCTCATCTCCCATGTAGATTAATGACCCATCCTGCTTAAGTCCGGCCGTGATTTCAAGCTTCGCTTCCGAAATCTCTTCTCGGGATCCAAGGTCTTGTAAATGAGATTCACCTATATTGGTAATGACTGCAACATTCGGCTCTGCAAGCTTCGACAAGAGCTCAATCTCACCACGAGCGCTCATTCCCATTTCTAGCACAAGAACATCGGTGTCCTCATCCGTTCTTAAAATAGTTAAGGGTAATCCATAGTGATTATTAAAATTCCCTTCTGTCTTATGGACCTTATACTCTGTCGATAAAACAGAGAAAATCATATCCTTTGTGGATGTTTTCCCATTACTACCGGTTACCCCAACTACCTTTAAATTTAATTCACGACGATAGTTTTGAGCTAGCTGCTGAAGGGCATCTAACGTGTCATCCACCAAAATTAATGGAATTCCAGCAGGTTGATTAGGCTCTTCTCTTCTCCACAAGCAAGCCACCGCACCTTTTTCAAAAGCCTCTTGGACAAATTCATGCCCGTTAAATCTTTCACCCTTTATTGGGATGAATAGCTTTTCGCTTAAATCCTCTCTTGAGTTGATTGAAACTCCCTTGATTACTAAATCAGCGTCTCCGATAACTTGAGAACCACTTATCATGCTGGCAATGTCAATTAATTTTCTGGTGATCATGACACCGACTCCTTTCTATCCTCTAGTCGTAAATAAACACCATTTTTTCAAATGGTGTTTACAATGATCTTTAAAAAGTGTGTTTAATACTTTGCTTTTCGTCATGGCGCTCAAGAGCTAGACTCACTAATTTTTCAATTAGCTCTGGGTAAGGAACTCCTGTGTGCTGCCACATCAGTGGAAACATACTAAACGGTGTAAATCCTGGCATTGTGTTGACTTCATTAATTAAAAATTCGCCTTCTGCTGTTAAAAAGAAGTCTGCCCTTACAAGTCCTGCACCATCAATTGCTTTGAAAGCACGGATGGCCTGTTCCTTTAAATCTTCATACTGATCATTTGTAATCTCAGCTGGAATAATTAAAGCTGTATCTCCGTCCTCATACTTTGCTTTATAATCATAAAAGTCTTTTTTAGGTGCAATTTCACCAGCAACAGAGCATTCGGGCTCATCATTTCCTAGAATTCCAATTTCTATTTCCCTACCAACAATACCTTCTTCAATAACTAGCTTACGATCGAATTGGAAGGCTTCAACACAAGCTACTTCTAATTCATCACGATTTCTACACTTACTAATCCCCACACTTGATCCTAAATTCGCAGGCTTGACGAAGCATGGATAACCTAGCTTTTCTTCAATATCATGGACTAGTTCATCTTTTTTCTGATGCCATTCTTTTTTAATAAATGACAGATACTTCGCTTGCTTTAAGCCCGCTTGTGCAAAAAGGTTTTTCATGATGACCTTATCCATTCCTGCCGATGAAGACAATACACCATTTCCGACATAAGGGATATTCATTAGTTCAAGTAACCCTTGAACCGTTCCATCTTCGCCATTAGGACCATGTAACAATGGGAAAATCACATCAACGGACTGATCCTGTCCTGTAGTCTTTGACGGAAATAATCCCTGATTAAGTGATACAGGAGATATCACATTTTCTTGATTAGAAAGCTCCAATGCCTTTACATCCTGTGCAGGCGCAGAAAGCTGTCCGCCCCTAATCCATTCTCCTGAATCCGTTATATAAATAGGGTGTACATCAAATTTATTCATATCTAACGCTTTTGTAACAGCCAATGCTGTTTGAAGCGACACTCTATGCTCTGCTGATTTTCCACCATATAAAAGTCCTAATTTCACCTTCACAATAGTACCCCCTTATAATAAAGCCCTATACCTATAACCTTATAGTGATGCCAGAATTGTGCCCACCGTCCTCTTACAACGCTTGCCAATCTGCACCCTGTTACTCCAACCCAATATGTTTAATCCCTTTGTTCACATCAAGAAGGGAAAAGGATGGCTGCTTATGTCATAAAAAACACATTATGATTATACATCTTTCTTAATACAATATATATGATTCTTACGGCTCGTTTCAACACCACCCATTTAGAAGAGGATGCCAGTACCACCTTTTATTAGCCTTTATTATTTTTTATCTGCGTATCTTTTTTTGAGATTTTTCATTCCTTGTTGAAAAGTTTTAAGCTCTTGCTCTGATATAGAAGAATAGCTGTATCTTGATTGCTGATAAATCTTAAGTATATCCGCTGCTACTGAATCTCTTAAACCGAGCCGTTCAAACCATTCCTCTACAGTCTCTGCCGGCTTTCTAGCTAAATCTCGTTTCTTCATAAAAATTTGAAATTTATTAAACTGAATCCTCACTTCATTTTTTCCGTATGGGCTATATAGTCCCTTTCCCATATCTTTTAATGATTGAAAAAAAGAAACTCCTTTTGAGTCAGGTGCTCCCACCTGAACTAGTCCTTCCTTTTCTTCCTCGAGGTTCATTAACTTTTTCCTCATTAGGTAAAGTAACAGCAGGACAGCCCCTATAATGATAATAAATATGATCGGTAAAATAATTTGTTCAATGGATGTCTCACCTGTTTGCGTGATTCTAGTTAATGGATCATCTTCGGCTAGCTCGCCTTCACTATTTGCGTCTTCCTCTCCAGAGCCATTTAAATCAATTTCAAGTTTATCCAGTAACCAGGTAAACGGATATCCCACAATAAAACCTATTACTCTTGCTACATGCGGCAGAATGGTATGTAGTAGATATAATCCACCTTGGAAAAGTAAAACTAGAATAGCAGAAACCCATAGAATGTGGAAAAACAGATGACGATAGCTTCCCTTTAGTAACACCCAGTTATTTTCCTTCACATGTAAAAGGATTCGGATGAATAAAAACAAAATAAGTAGAACTAAAAACCAACCAACATACTCTAGTAAAAAATCCCTATTCATGAACAGAACAGCAATCGTAGCTGCAAGCACGACTCCAAGCCATACGCCTTGTTGGTCAGGATATTGTTCTTTAATCAATATATACGTTCTCCAGCAGCTAAACAGGAGGACAAGAGCAATTACAATTAAACTATACCCGACCAAATAAACTCCTATTGCCTGTATGATTGGTACTGCCATATAAAGAGTGGAGGCATCATTTCCACTATTCATTTGAATCATCTTAACTACCGCAAATGGTATCAGATAAATGAGAATAAGCTCAGCTGGTTTTAACGAATCTGTTACAAATGTTGATAATAGATAAAAACTTATAATTTCAAACGCTACGATCGATAGATATAAGAAGTACGAATGCCAATCCTTATTTAACATCTTTGGATCGAACCTCCTGACTCCGTCGAATGCAATTCATAAATAGGCAGATGCTTCAAATAGCTACCTGATAAGGTTTGCATGACCTGTTGGTTGGATATACCGCAAAGAATTAAACTGGTTGACTGACGGAGACTTGGCTCAGCCACTTTTATCAGTCTATCAATTTTAACAGGAGCACTCATTTGGTCAATTCTAGCAAGCAGCTCTAATCCCTTTAACAGATGTTCTTTGCCACTTCCTTCTTCTAAATAGACGAGTCTTCGATTGTTTTTCGCAATGATATTAACATAAATCTCATAAGCGACCGCTTGCTTTTCTGCCATCTGTAGAAGATAGGCAACATGACTGATTCGATTTTCTAATTGTTTAGAAAAGTAATAAGAATAAGCCCCTCCCTCTTCCTCTTCACTTATATTGACTAAAAAAGTCCATTTTTGATGGAAGGTTTTCTCTAGTATTTTTGTTTGTAAGGATCCTGCCCTTGCCGTTGCCTTCCAATGGATCTGTTGAAAGGGATCACTTGGTGCATAATCACGAACTCCTGATATAAGAATAGGGTCCTGGTGATAGGAATAAACAGAAGGCTTATTCCCAAGCTCTCTAGAAATAACACTTTCCATACCTGTTACTGGCTTAATAGTTGGAAAAACAAGTAACTCTGTTTTATAAAAAGGATTGTAAGTAAAAATAGACTTCCCTAAAAAGAAAGGGTCAAACAGCTGTATTTCCATTTGGCGGAAAGCAGCTCTACCTCTGCGCTCAGCTTGGATCGTAAGGTCATACTTTTGTTGGCCACTAGAGATATTGACTAAATACTCTGTAGCTTCCTTCTTTTCCATTAATGCCTTCGCACTTTCAACCTTGATATTATTCGCTACCAGAAAGGTCAATTTTCCATAATATAAGGCGACAAGACTTCTCGCACCAAACTCTATAGAAACTTTAGTTGTTTCACCAGGAAATACCCTAATTGTCCTTTTCGTATTTTTCAAAGAAAGAACAAGGTATTTATGATAAAAATGCGAAAATAAAAAAATAACGATTAAACTAACTAGCATAATAGTTAAGGTAATTGATAATAGAAAGTAATTACAGATGGTTAAAAAAACAACGACTACTAGAAGTAACTTTGCTCGCTCTGAATGAAGTGCTTCCTTCCTCCAGTCCTTCACATTAAACGCCTTCCTCAACCGGTGCCTCTGTCACAGTAACAATCTCTTCAATAAGATCTCGCTTTGTTGATCGCAAGCTACCTTCCATCGTTAATTGAAGTCTGTGACTCAAGACATAAGGAGCGACTACTTTTACATCATCCGGAATAACATATTGTCTATTCTCTAGTAGAGCTTTAGCTTGTACAGCTTTCATAAAGGCAAGTGTCCCACGAGGGCTAACACCTGCTGATATAAATTCATGTTGTCTGGTACGATGTATGATCGTTAATAAATATTTTTCGATGTCTGCAGATATATGGATATCTTTCACCTTATTCTGAAGCTCAGCAAACTCCTCCACAGAACCAAAATAAGACTCAATTTCCTCTAATGGCTCTTGATCACGGTATATTCTCATCATTTGTTGTTCTTCTTCAAAGCTCGGGTACCCCATCGCAATACTCATAAAGAATCGATCTAATTGAGCATCTGGTAACGGAAAGGTTCCTTGTGACTCTAGTGGATTCTGTGTAGCTAGTACAAAAAATGGAACTGGAAGCTTAACCGTCTCATTTCCAATTGTTACTTGACGTTCTTCCATCACCTCAAGCAAACTAGATTGAGTTCTAGGTGTCGCTCGATTTACTTCATCAACTAATAGTACATTCGTCATTACAGGACCCATTCGAACCTCAAACTCCTGTTCCTTTGGATTAAAAAATTCAACACCCGTAACATCACTTGGTAGAACATCAGGAGTAAACTGCAGTCTTCTGAATTGTCCCCCCACTAATTTTGAAATGGTTTTAGCCAGCATCGTCTTACCCGTTCCAGGAACGTCCTCAAGCAAAACATGCCCTTTACAAAGCATGGAAATTAAAATAAGTTCAGTTATTTCTTGTTTTCCAAGGACAACCTTATTTACAGCCTGTATTACATCATTTTTGATCGTTGAAATAGTCAAATCTTCTTCCCCCGTTCCATTAAGTTCACCCTATTATATTACCATATCCACATATGCTGGAAATAATTTTACACTTATCTCCCCCATTCATTTCTTGGCTATATTGGTTAAGCTCTCATATGAAAAGTTAATAGAACGTTTGTAACATTTTAGTTATGGTAACGACTAATAGGGTAGAACCGAAAAAAAAATCTTTAGGATGGTGTTAGCTTTGAAAAATAAAGTAATCATATTTTTGTCTGTGCTATTTTTGGCAGCCTGCGGAACAGGAAATTCTGAACAGACTCAAGGACAAAATGTAGATACAAATGAAAACGGAATTGTAGCAGGTGATATGGTGCCAAGTCTAGTTGAAAAGAGTCCCCTTATCTATGAATATATGGTTAAAAACCAAACCGAAAATGACGTAACACTTGAATTTACAAGCTCCCAGCGCTATGACTTTTCAGTAGTGAATGACAATGGTGAGGAAATTTATTTATTCTCTAGTGTCGCTTCCTTCCTTCAATCCTTAGGAGAAGAAACCCTTAAACCTGGCGAAGAGCTTGTATATGAAATTAATCTACAAGACCTTCAACTTGAAAAAGGAAATTATACTCTTAATGCTTGGATGACACCTAAAGAAGGTAAAAAGTTTGAAGTAAAAAAGGAATTTACAGTAGAGTAACTAAAAAGCAAGCAACGTATAAGCTGTTGCTTGCGTTTTACTATTTTATCTTTCCTTTTTGTTGATTATAGTTACGATGTACCATCCCTGTTGCTTTCTTCAAATTGAATCTCTCATAGTTTCCCTGAAGGTTTTCGTCATAAATTAAGTCTACCATGTATAGGTCAGAAAGCTCTTCTAGCATTCTGTTCATTAGTTCATTACCAATTCAACTACTTGTATCCCTTATCTCCCTCTAATAACCTCTTTCACCTTTTCTGCTATCAGTTCTGAAAGAATTTCATACCCTACCTTTCCGAAATGCAGACCATCGTTCTCTTGACCCTTTAATATTTGTTGGTAATCGTCCCTTGAAAGCAGGCTGTTGAAAAAATCAATATAATGACTACCTGTCTCTAATGACACCTCTTCCACTACAGCAGCATACTTACGCAAGACTAGATTTGATCTAGCATTCTGACGCAGTTCATCAACAGGCGCTGCTGATAGAAGAATGGTTTTATTCGATCCAAGTTTGGAGATCATCTCCACTAGATTATTTTTATAAAGCTCTAATTCTATGGTTTTATGAAAAGCTGCATCATTTGCCCCAAATAACACGGTGACTAAATCAGGCTGATGAATTAATACGTCACTATCTATACGCTCGAGTGCATCTATCGTATTATCACCTGGTACTCCAGCATTTACCACTTTAAAACCTGTTAATTGTTCAGACAGCATAGAAGTTAGCAAAGGAGTTTTACTTCCTTCCTTTCGAGCGGTAATACTGTCCCCAAAACAGACCAATTTCAGCACGGTTCACCTTCTCTTATATATGCCTTGTTAAAATCTATTTGTTTATGCTTAGCTTGAATTAGAAAAAGCCTTATCTCTTTTAAAGTAGGCTATGTTAAAGTAGAGTGTTGATTATTAGCAGAGTTGATTGAAGTGGAAGGATGCGAGACTCCTGCGGGAGAAGCGTGGTGAAGGAGACCCCGCAGGCGTGAGCGCCGAGGAGGCTCCCGAACCCGCCCGCGGAAAGCGAGTATCCTGGAACGGAAATCAACAACAAACTTTAAAAGAGCCTTAAAGTAAGACCTTGATTTATATTCTCCACATAGCAATTTTATCCTTCAATTTCCATCTATATAATTGATTCATTTAAGAGGTGCAAACTTACTTTATATAATATTGATTAGAAATGTAAAAAGGCAGTCTAAACTTTTGTTTAGACTGCCTTTTTATGGATTATTCAATACTCAAAGTAAAAGGATAGATATGCACTTCACCATCAATTTGGAACTCTCCCCATACTTTATAAATACCTGGTTCTGGGAACATTGTTTCAAATCTAGTTTCATCATGATTAAGCGGATGGACATGGATATAATTCGTAGCTGTTTCATTAAGAATGACCACATGTCCTAGAGCTCCTAAATAAGGCTGAAGCTCTATATCATTAGGAAATGTATAGGTGATGGTTATATCCTCATTTGCTTTCATTGAGGAAAGCTCGATTTTAGCCGTGACACCGTTTATCGTTTTTTCCATTTCTTGATCAACTTCAAGTGAGCCATGATGATGACCTTCTCCTGTTTCATCAATGGTAAATTCCAAAGGCTCTACCACATAAGCCAACCCTTTAGGTTTAATATCGACAAATGCTTTGTAATTACCCTGCTCAAGCTCATGCTGAACCATGTAAACGCCTGGCTCTTCTTCTTCAGGATGAAGATGGTAATATTGATCAAGATGCTCATCTACAATGATGAGATGAAGTAGCTTTTCATGATTAATTTCAAGCTCCTCAACAGGCTGATCTTCGTGATCTGTTAATTCAATCTGTAATTGGTTTTCAATCACGTCAATCTCTACATTCACTTCACTCTCAGTAACTCCCCCATGTCCATCGTGTTCTCCGTGAGCATCTGAACTACTTTCATGTGCATGCCCGTCAGAAGATTTCTCAATATCTTGTGAAAAGAAGGATGTGTAAATGCTATATCCTGCTATGACAACAAGTAGATACCCCACCGCTGCCAAAATCCACTTTTTCATCATGCTTCTCTCCTTTAAAGTTTCACCTTTTGCAATCTTAATGCATTTAAAACGACTGAAACGGAGCTAAATGCCATCGCTGCTCCTGCTAACCAAGGAGCTAAAAACCCTAGCGCTGCAATTGGTATCCCCAATGTATTATAACCAAAGGCCCAAAATAGGTTTTGTCTTATATTCGTCATGGTCTTTTTACTCATCAGTATTGCATCCGCAATCGACTGTAGGTCTCCTCGTATTAACGTAATATCAGCTGCTTCCATTGCGACGTCTGTTCCTGTTCCAATCGCCATTCCGATATCAGCAAGTGCTAGAGCAGGAGCATCATTGATCCCATCACCAACCATTGCCACCTTCTTACCTTCACGCTGGAGCTTCTTCACTTCTTCAGCCTTACCTTCTGGCAATACCTCCGCAATAAAACGGTCTACCCCTACTTCATCAGCAATTGCCTTCGCAGTCCGTTCATTGTCACCAGTCATCATGATGACTTCTAAGCCCATCCTTTGAAGACGTGAAATAGCTTCTTTAGAAGTCTCCTTAATCGTATCTGCTACTGCAATAACACCTGCCAGCTTTCCATCTACCGCTACAAGTATAGCTGTTTTACCATGTCTCTCTAATTCCTCCATCTTTGAAGTGGCTTCTCCAAAGATGATGTCATGTTGAGCTAAAAGTTTTCGTGTTCCGACTAGAACGGTTTGCCCGTTCACTTCACCTTTAATTCCGTAGCCAGGAATAGCTTCGAAATTGACAGCCTCACTAAGATCTAGTCCTCTTGCCTTAATCCCTTCAACAATTGCGAGTGCAAGGGGATGCTCTGAGTTTCTTTCTACTGAACCCGCTAGCTTTAAGAAAGCCCCTTCCTCAAAGTCACCAAATGGGAGTGTGTCTGTTAATTCAGGTGTCCCTTTCGTGATTGTTCCGGTCTTATCTAACACAACTGTTTCGATTGTGTGAGTCATTTCTAAATGCTCTCCACCTTTAAAAAGAATACCAAGCTCTGCCGCTCGACCTGAACCCGCCATAATGGAGGTTGGCGTAGCAAGCCCAAGTGCACATGGACAAGCAATCACTAACACAGCAATCAACTTTTCAAGAGCCTCTGCAAAATCTCCTGGAGTCACCCAAATAATCCAAACAAGGAACGTAATAAATGCAATGACTACTACAATCGGAACAAAAATACCTGAAATTTGATCGGCTAAACGTTGAATCGGTGCTTTTGATCCCTGAGCCTGCTCAACCACTTTTATTATTTGAGCTAATGCGGTGTCCTTGCCAATTTTAGTCGCTTTCATTTTTATAAAGCCGTTTTTATTAATAGTGGATCCGATTACCTTATCTCCAGTCGTTTTGTCAACAGGGACACTTTCTCCCGTTAACATCGATTCATCAAATGCCGAGTAACCCTCAACAATCTCTCCATCAACAGGAACCTTCTCCCCTGGCTTTACATGGATGATATCTCCGACTACAACTTCCTCTAATGATAATTCAAGTTCCTCTCCATTTCGGAACACTAAAGCAGTCTTAGCCTGTAATCCCATCAACTTCTTAATCGCTTCTGATGAGCGGCCCTTTGCTTTTGCTTCAAATAGTTTTCCAAGCAGGATCAGTGTAATCAGGATTGCACTTGTTTCAAAGTAAAGGGCAACCATATGTTGGTCACTTCCAATAGAAGCGATTGATAAATAAATACTATAGAAATAAGCAGCTGATGTTCCTAAGGCAACTAGCACATCCATATTTGCACTTCCGTTACGTAAAGCTTTAAAAGCCCCTACATAGAATTGCTTACCTACTATAAATTGAACCGGAGTGGCTAAAGCAAGCTGTACCCAAGGGTTCATAAATAAATCCGGTAAGTAAATCCATGTTGTAAACTCAAAATGGCTAACCATTGCCCATAATAATGGGAAAGACAGAATCGCAGAAAAAAGAAATTTCCCAGTTTGCTTTTCAATTTCAGCCTGTCGGTGATCCACTTGTTCTGTTGAGTACTCTTCCTTTAACTTTGCACCATAACCCAGCTTCTCTACTCTTGCCTGAATATCAGTAGGGGACAATTCAGATGGATTATACTCTACCGTTGCTGTTTCAAGAGCTAAGTTCACGCTTGCGTTTTTAATTCCTTCTAGTTTATTTAATCCTTTTTCTACCCTGGTTGAACAGGCAGCACACGTCATGCCCGTTATGTTAAATTCTTTTCGCTCCGTGACAACCCCATATCCTAGATCGGTAATCTTCTTTTGTAAAGACTCGACATTTGTTACTGCCGGATTATACTTAATTGTCGATTTTTCTAACGCGAGGTTAACATTTGCATCCTGAACTCCATCCAGTTTTTTTAACCCTTTTTCAATTCGAGTTGAACAGGCAGCACATGTCATTCCAGTAATTTGAAGAGTGGTTTCTTTTAATGATTCACTCATTATAAATCTCTCCTCCATATACCTAATAGGGGTATATTTTTTTCTAAAAAGAAGGCTCTGTTAAAGTTAGTTGTTGATTTCCGTTCCAGGACACTCGCTTTCCGTGGGCGGGTTCGGGAGCCTCCTCGGCGTTACCGCCTGCGGGGTCTCCTTCACCACGCTTCTCCCACAGGAGTCTCGCGTCCTTCCACTTCAATCAACTCTGCTAAAAATCAACACTGTACTTTAACACAGCTAAAAAGAAAGTGCTTTTCAGCACTTGTTTTATGCTACATCGTAGCCTTGATCATCAATTGTTTCTTTTATTTTTTCTAATGATACTTCTGTTGCATTATATTCAACATTAACTGTACCATCTTCAAGATTAACTTTTACTTCATTAACTCCAGATAATTGCCCTACGCTACCTTCAACCGCCTTCACACAATGCCCACAAGACATACCTGTTACATTTAAAATGATCTTTTCCATATATATAGCCTCCTATTTCTTCATTAATCGTTGGATCGTGACAAGGAATTCATCAATTACTTCATCGTCACCGTCTTGTATTCTTTCAACCACACAGCTTTTTAGATGCCCTTCTAATAGCATTTTTCCAACCCCATTTAGAGCAGACTGAATGGCTGAAATTTGAGTAATAACATCATCGCAATAGGTGTCCTTTTCGATGAGTCCTTTTACACCTCTTATTTGTCCTTCAATTCGATTTAGTCGATTTATTAAATTTCGTTTTGTTTGTTCTGAATGGTGACTTTTTCGAGAGCTTATCTCTGATGAACAGCTTTCATCCGCATTGTTATGATTAGCCATCCTATAACCTCCCCTTCACACAAAATATACCACAGGGGGGTACATTAAGCAAGAGCTACTTACTCAAATTCCCATTTTTATTTTAACCTGTTGTGATTTATCCCATTCTTTCCTCTATTAGGCAATCTCTCCGCTAGTAGTTGTTCGTTTTAAGAAATTGTTTATCTTTTCCATATGTTTCCGATCATGATCAATGTGAGCCGAGAAATATTCTTGAACTTTCATCTCAGTCGACCCTAGTTTAATCACACGGCCAAATCTTTCTTCTGGCCATTCTTCCATAACGGATAATAACAACCCTCTTGTTTGATTATGTTCTTCAATTAACTGATTTTTAGTAATGCCTGAGCGAGCGTATACTGATGCTGTTCTGTTTACATGATCAACATTCACATCTAGTTTAGGGAACGGAAGTGCTCTATCCATAAAGGGCATTCGATACTCCATACAAAAGCGATCCCATGAAATAAAATGAGAGATGACATCTGCTATTGCCCATTTCCCTTCACCGATTGGCTGGAACCAAAGCTGTTCATCGATATCTTCCAAATCTTTAACCCAATCGAGAATCTCCCTTTTGCCTTTTAATAGTTCTTGCATATTCATTCGCCCGTCACACCCTTTGGTTTTTTTACCATTATAAGTACATTCACCAAGTATATCTAGTATTCGGCCTTATTATGATTCGTTGTATAGAAGATAGCTTTATTTAAACTGTTGGATTGTTCCAAATCCATACTTTGTGAACACCTTTGCTGAAGCTTCACTTTTTAGATATTCATAAAATAAAGACGCTTCAGCCCCATGCTTCGTATCTTTAATAATACCAAGTGGATACAAAATGGGAGTATGAGCCGCTTTATTTATTACCTCCACAATCTCCACTTCCTTTGAAAACATAGCATCCGTATTATAGACCAACCCCGCATCAACATTTTCTGTTTCCACATAGGTTAGTACCTGCCTAACATCCTTTGCATACACTATTTTCTCTTGAAGTGTCTCCCACAAGTCCATAAATTCAAATGTTTCCTTAGCATATTTCCCTGCAGGTACAGATTCTGGTATTCCTATTGATATTCTTTCCGCATGATTTACTATATCTTCAAAAGTTGAGAAATCCGTTTTATCCTTCGGCTTGATTAAAACCAATTTATTTGTCAGTAGAAGAGTAGATTCTTTCTGATCCACAATACCTTCCTCCACTAAACTGCTAAACTTATCCTCAGCAGCTGAAAAAAATAAATCAACAGGAGCCCCCTGTGATATTTGCTCCTGCAAAGAACCAGATGATCCAAAACTATAGTTTATCTTGATATTGTTATGCTCTTTCTCAAAGTTATCTTTCACTTCCTGCAGTGCATCCGCAAGGCTAGCTGCAGCTGAGATGGTTAATTCCGTTTGCTGGGTCTCTCCGTTTCCTATACAACCACTACCCATGAATAGGGTAGACATAATAAGTAGGAAAGAGTAAATATTTCGTTTTAAAATAATGGTCACTCCTTGATTATAAAAGCTCAATTTCAATTGAGTTTACTTCTTTTAAAAATTTAAGATCTTCATATACATCGGATGTGTACCTACCTTGGTCAATCGTAACGACAAGATCAACGAGACGACACTCCTTGGCTATATCATCTTTAATTTTCACACGTTCAATCTTAATATCTAAATCTCTAACATGCTGAAAGGTCTCCTTTAAAGATATATCTCTTTTGACCTCTAACTTTAACCTAATTTCCTTCTGTCTAAGTGTCTTCGGGCCAATTTTCTTAAGAAGCGGACTTAGCATCTCTACTGAAACTAACATAATAACAGTTGCAAGAATGGCTTCTATAAAAAATCCAGCCCCAACCGTAATCCCGATCCCAGCCGCTGCCCATATCATTGCTGCCGTCGTTAACCCGCTAATCACATCGTTATTCCGTCTGAGGATTGCCCCTGCACCTAAAAAGCCTACTCCTGAGATGATTTGGGCTGCGAGTCGTAAAGGATCCATTGGCTTCTCGTAAGGTGCGGCGTAGTAATTTGCTGCTTCAATGGAAACAATCGTCAACAAGCAAGAGCTTACTGATATGATAATCGTTGTTTTTAAACCAAGCGGCTTCTTCTTTAACTCACGCTCTAATCCTACCGAAGCTCCAAGTACTAAGGACAAAACTAACTTTTGTATTAATACATAATCGAGACCCACCTTTATTCACTCCTCCAAAAATTCACTTTTCTCTCTCTCTCAAAAAATTGATATAGTTACTATTCTACTGAAAGCTATAACCACTCTACAATATAAATTTTTCCAAATTCCGAATAGTCTCTTTTTTGTTTGGTTATAAATGTTTTTATGTTTATGTAGTAGATACAAGATGGACAATGTTACTCTATATATAAGGTTGTCATGCGAATATGGTGTTTTCAGTTAGAAAAACTTCCACTTTCCGTCAAGGACGCTCACACAATACCCATTAAGCCAGAAATTGGAGTGGATTACGATTAAACGATTTTTATTTATCTTACAGTATCTCTTTCGGCCAAGAACGGTCGGTTCTATTACACCTAGCTCTCAATTCTTAACAAAATTGATGATGAAGCAAATTGACTTTAAACAAGCCGAGTATATCGTTGAATACGGACCTGGAACTGGTGTCTTTACCAAGCATCTCGTTAAAAACAGAAAGCAAGAGACAGTTATCATTATTATTGAGAGCAATGAAACCTTCTACCATTATGTTTTGGACCAATTTAAAGATGAGCCTAACCTTTATGTGATCAATGATTCTGCCGAAAATATTGATAAGATTCTTAAAGATTTATCCATTCCTACTGTCAATTACGTCGTGTCCGGTCTACCCTTTGCTAGCTTACCAAGAAAGGTTTCACATAGCATACTTGCCAAGACAAATAACTTATTGTCTCAACAAGGTCGGTTTATTACCTTTCAATATAGCCATGTTAATAAGGGATTATTTCCTGAATATTTTCAGCATGTGGAAGTTAAAAGAGAACTACGGAATATTCCACCTGCTTATGTATATAGCTGTAAAAAATAAAGACCTTGCTTAGGTCTTTATTTTTTTGTCATATTCCTTCTTTTTAAATCTAGAAAGATTGAGGAGATAATCCTCAATCTTTTTTAATATCCAGACGTAATAATTGGTGTTCCAATTGCTATATCCAATTTATTTGTCTCTACATTTTCTCGAACACCTACCTGGAGATTAAACGTTTCATTCCCTCTGGTTGGCATCTTAAACTTCCAATCTTCTTTATGAGCGGATATTGAAATAAAATGCTCCTCTTTGATTTCCTCAACTGTTTTAGCAGCAAAGTGGTTGACTAGTTGATTGGCCTCTTTTTCAATTCCAATTTCTTCACGAATTGTCTTAGAGCCATATATCGTATAAAATACCTTTTGTTCTTTCAGCTTTTGTTGATAAGCGGATTGGAGATATTCCCATGTTTTAGTGTTCCATTTCTTACCTGTAATCTCATAAGCAAGAGAAATTCGTTTTGATTCCTTTTCTTCATATACGGTAATAATTGCTTGCTCATTCATTAACTTATGCCCTGTAGATTTCTTGCCAATTAGTTTATAGTGACTCTCGTTTTCATTTTGCTCTTTATGAAACTTATAATCTTTTAAATTAGCCTTTAGCTTGTTTATCTCTTGATCTGCGATTTCAGTTGTTAAAGTGTTTATAGCCTCTTCTTGCATATATATTTTCCAGCTATCCAGTTTGATTTCTTCCTCTTTTGATATCTTCACCATTTCTACCATTGGATTCTGAGTTTCTCCATAAGGAAGTATATTTAAAAATACAAAAATACTGATTACCATTCCGATTAATTTCACCTTACTCACCTCTAAAAATAGGATAGCCAAAAATTAGCGTGAGTATACTAAGCTATGATATTAAAAATCTATTATTTGTTAATCAACATAAAAACAGCACATCCAGAGATTTCTACTTGATAACTACTCTTTACCATTACCACTACTATCCATACTTAATTCCATTCACCTAATAAATTATATTTCTCATTGAGATAAAAAATCCTGCTAGCCAATAACTTTATGCTAGCAGGTAGTATATCTTGAAAATCATCTCTATTGCAGAGTACATATTACCCTAGTTATTATTTTAATGGAATATCGATGATTTGATTATAAGTTTTTTGGTAGTGAATTCCTCCAATTATTAGCTCTTCCGGCTGCTCAGTTGTCTTAAATAGTAAGGTTCTCTCTTTTATGATTTGTCCACTTGGTTCCTTCACATACTCCTGCCTAATCGTAGTTTGAAGTTCTATTTGGCCGCTCTTATTCTTAATAAAAACTTTGTCTAGTAAAACAGATTCATCTGTTCCGATCCTTATTTCAAAGCCATCAGGACTTTCCTTTATTTCCTTAATCCATAGCAAAGCTTCCTCTGATAATTTTATAGGTTCCTGTGCTTTTTCCTTTAATGGAATTGTTGCATCAATCTCTTTATAGCCTACAAATTCTTTGACATTGAGCTGAAGGGTATCAAGCTTTGCTGGTAATGCGTCATAATCGATCTCAAAATTACTTCCTCCAATTAATGAGCTTGAACTCCCACTTCCCATGATTGGTATGGATTTCCCATTTGCTATCAATTCAATTCCATGCAGACCTAAATGAATCCGGTCAAAATTTTCTACATTTAATTTACCTGAAACAACCGTTACAGTTGGAGAGGCTACAATATCATCAAAATGGATTTTCCCTTTATCAACCTGTATTGTTTTATTAACAACTTTCTTAACCTCTGCTTTCATGGCTTGATTCGGATCATAAGGGATTGATATCACGTGTTCCTTCAACTGACCATTATCTTGGTATTCCCAATACTCAAGTGATAATTTTTTTGAAAATGGACTAGGTGGTTCAAATTCCATTGAACCTTTAAATTCCGTTCCATCCTCGTTCATAATTCCCTGTCCACCCTCATAATTTGCATGTGTCAAGAACCCAGTAATTTTATGAGGCTGAAATAAAGTACTATAGGTTTCTTCTACTTCTCCATTGGGATTACTTAATGTATAGTAAATAATCATTCGATTCACATCCGTCATCAATGCATTAATAGTAAGAACTGTTCCATCATCAAGAGTAAACTGCTGATCAATGATTTGTCCTTTTCCCGCTTCATTAAGCTCTTTTAGAGTCCCGTTAAATACTTCATCAAATCCTAATAGCTTCTTTCCATAGTAAGCTAGGGCATGATAGTTATAGCCCGCAAACATAAACATGATCAAAGCAGCAGCAATAGAGATCCATAAAGCAGACAGCCTCCGTCTTGGCCTTCTATTAGTAGATTCCAACGCCATCTTTAACCGTTCCTCTAGCTCTGGTGGGGCTTCTAAGTTATTGACACGCTCTTTCTCTTCTGTCAGTAGCTTTTCAATATCACTCAACGCTTCCACCTCCATATTGATTCTTCATTTTTCTTAACCCTTGGAAAATCCTGGACTTCACTGTTCCAATCGACACCTTCGTGATGTTTGAAATAGATTGATAATCTAAATCATGGAAATACTTTAGCTTGATCGCTTCAGCCTGATGTTTATTTAAACTGAGCAAAAGCTGTTGAATATCGATTTGCTGGTCACTTGTTTGATAGGGATCTGCTATGGCGTATGACTCAGTATTACTTTCCATTTGTCCATTCCACTCATCCATTAATACGGTCTTCTTTTTCTTTTTCAGTGTATCTTTACATTTATTGACTAAAATAGTCTTACTCCAGCTGTAAAAGGAATCTTCCTTTTTTAATTGAGTAATCTTTTCGTAGAGTATGACAATCATTTCTTCCATTACATCTAATGAATCATGCTTATTTGCCATATAGGAATAGGCGAGTCGATAATAATCATCTTGTTGATCCATCACTAATTGAAGCAAAGCCTCTTTATTTCCCCTTTTTGCTTCTTGAACCTTTTGCGTCACATCCATGCCTTCACCTCTCTCCTTATATGAGTCCTATGTATAATAAAAAGTTCATTTAATTTTAGAATTAATCATTATTTTCTTCCTCATTTATATTACCAACAAAAAACAACGTTTGAACATGCTATCATAAACATAAAAAATATAAGGAGAAAGTGGAAAATGAATAGATCAAGAGCTTTTGCTGCGATTATAAAAAATGACCTGATTCTCATGGTAGAGGAAAGTTATCCTAATCACACATTCTGGACTTTACCAGGTGGCGGGCTAGAGAAAGGAGAAAGCTTTGAAGAAGCTGTAGTTAGAGAGGTAAAAGAAGAAGTAAATCTTGACGTAAGAGTTATTAAATTTCTTTTCTCTAATCAATATGAGCTTGGAGAAGAAAGATGCTATCTCGTCGAACTCGTTGATGATCAAGAACCTATTCTCGGTTATGACCCAGAAGCTGGCTCTAACCAAACCCTTTCCGATGTAAAATGGCATTCATTAAAATCTATGAAATATGACCTTCATGTATCAAAGGTTTTACAATCTTTAAAGATAAGCATATAAAAGGTACCCTCATCTGGGGTACCTTTTCCACTTACATATGTCGATTACGATACAATAAGTAAATAAAGAACGGTGCACCAATTCCCGCAGTAAACACACCCGCTGGTATATCGAGGGGTAAAAACGCGGTACGGGCTATGATATCTGCCACCATGACAATGATTCCACCTAATAATGCCGATACAGGAATGAGTGCTGCAAATGAGCGACCTATCAGCATTCTCCCTATATGTGGGGCGATTAAACCAACAAATTCAATCCCTCCAGCAAAAGCAACGGAGGAACCAGCTAGTGCTACACTTATAAAGAGAAGCATAAATCGCTGAATTTGGACATTAATTCCAAGCCCAGTGGCAATGTCATCGCCAAGCTCTTTTACATTAATTGTTCTAGCTAAAAGGAAAGTTAATGGAATGAAAACTAATATCCACGGTAGCATCGAATAGACATCGATCCAATTTGCACCATATATACTACCTGTTAACCATAAATAGGCCTTTGTGGTAACAGCTGTTTCACTTACTACTAATAGAAAGGTCACAATCGCCTTCATGGCTGCTGCTACCCCAATCCCAATTAACACCAGTCGTATCGGTTTAATACCTTGCTTCCAAGATAGTATATAGATCACAATCGAAACGAGTAAAGCTCCGGTTAGTGCAGCTAAAGGTAACCACACTATACTAACTGTGCCCATTAGAAAAACAATGAACAGGATAGCCCCAACCGATCCGCCAGCCGTAATACCAATAATATCAGGAGAGGCTAATGGATTTCTAACAATTCCTTGCAAAATTAAGCCTGATACGCCAAGTGCTGCTCCTACCATAAACGCTAATAATACTCTCGGTAATCTTAACGTATCGATAGTAAAGTCGTGGTCACCATTTCCAAGCCCAAGTAAATGTCTGATTACTTCCATGGGCCCTATAAAGCTGCTACCAGCTGATAATCCTAATATAAAAAGCATACATGCACAAAGGAATAGTACCGTTACAACCATGATTGTTTTTTTGGAAATTTGAAAGGATACTGCTCCTGACTTATTCCTCAACGTAAAATACCTAGTCATTTTTAGTCACTCCCTTCCGTGCAATGTAAATAAAGAACGGAGTCCCTATAACTGCTGTCATGACACCAATTGGAATTTCTCTCGGCATAATAACAAGTCTTGCTACTATATCAGCTAATAGCAATAAGGTTCCTCCTGTGATTGCACTAAAAGGAATTAACCAGCGATAATCTGGACCTGTCACCCCTCTAACCATATGTGGAACCATCAGCCCGATAAAGCCGATTGAACCAGCTACCGCAACAGAACCACCTGCTAAGAAAATAACAACGATTCCAATCATAAGCTTTAATAACACAGTCCGTTGTCCCAAGCTTTTTGCTATATCTTCTCCTGTTAATAATACATTAATCGACCTTCCTAAAAACAAAGCAATAAATGTTGCCGTCAGCATGAATGGAAGAACTGGCAAGAGCATATCCATGTCTCTACCTGCCACTGAGCCAGCAAGCCAGAATAAAATACTTTGGATTCCTTGTTCATCAATTACTAACAGTCCTTGAGTAAACGAAACAAATAGGGCTGTAATTGCCGCACCTGCTAACACAATTTTAATTGGTGATAGGCCGTCTCTTCCTAAAGACCCTAGGAAGTATACGAGTACACCGGCAACCCCTGCACCTAAAAAGCCGATCCACATATACCCTGATAATGATTCTACTGAAAAAAAGGTGGCTGAAAGTACAATGAAAAATAGAGCCCCCGAATTAATACCAAAAATATCTGGTGCAGCAAGTGGATTCCTTGTTAACGCTTGCATTAGTGCCCCAGCAATCGCAAGACTTGATCCAATCACTGCAGCAATGACGGCTCTTGATAATCTAGACGTGGTGACAATAACATGCTCGGTAACCGTTTCATCATAATGAAAAATGGCATTCAATGTTGTGTGAAATGGAATGGGCGTCTGCCCTAAGGATAGACTTAAGATGAAGGCCAAACAAAATATAACCAGACTGATCAAAAGCATAAGAACCTTGGTTGATGTTCGAGTAAATATCGTTTTCATAAGAAACCTCTTTCGCTAACCAATACTAGGGGATAGCACTATAATATATAAACTATAAATCTACTAATAGTAATTATATATGCTAAACTAAGAGTTTTAAATAAAATAGGAGAAAGATTAAGATCTCCCTCCTATCACAACTTATTATTTCTCTAGCTCAAAGCGATCATAAAGATCATCTAATAAAAGATTAGCAGCTTGAATTCCACCAGCCATATTCCAAATAACTTCATCTACTAAATAAACTTGGTCATTTTGCACAGCATCAAGATTTGCCCATAAAGGATGATTCGTCCACTCTTCATAGCTTTTCGCTACTTCAGGAGTATCTTCATTAAAGATATAGAATACATCTGCATTCATCTCAGTAATAGATTCTTTATCTGTTAACTGGATTCCCCAATCTTCACTTTGTTGATTTTCAGGACGAGTGAATCCAAGCTCAGCTAAGATAGATCCTGCGAAACCAGTATAATAGATACGAGCATGATCTGCTCTAAAGTTTAAAATGGATACATTTAGTGGCCACTCTTCACCTAATTTAGCAGCAATCTTTGTTTTGAAATCAGCCACACGCGCATCCCAAGCAGCGATAATTTCATTAGCTTTTTCTTCTTGATTCATTGCTTGCCCCATTAATTCAACAGTTCCTTTATATTCAAACACTGTTTCATGAGCAACAGTTGGTGCAATCTCAGATAATTGTTCATATACTTCTTCATGACGTAGCTTAGAAGCAATAATTAAGTCAGGCTTAAGCTTTGCAATTTCTTCAAGGTTTGGTTGTGTTTCTTGACCCACAATTGGAGTTCCTTCTAAATCTGCTCTTAAATATTCATAAATAGGCGTCTGTACCCAAGATTCTACTATTCCAACTGGTTTCACTCCAAATGCTACTGCAGCATCTGTAGCTCCTTGGTATAAAGTTACAATCTTTTGAGGAGTTCCTTCGATTGGAGTTGTACCCATTGCATGTGTAATTTCGCGAACATCATTTGTTTCTGTTTCTTCTGAAGCTTGTTCTTCACTTTGTGTTTCTGTCTCTGGCTTTTCTTCTGTAGCCTCATCTTGGCTGCCACACCCAGCTAAAAAGATACTGAAACAAAGTAAAAGAGCAAGTAGTGAAAATAGTTTTTTCTTTCCTAAAGAATATGTACTTGACGACATGTTACTTCCCCCTAAATGGTAATGATAATTATTATCAACAATTGGATTATATACCATAAACTTTTTGTAAGCAATACCTAATTGAGAATAAATTTCATTATCATCATTTTTTGGAATGTTAAAAAAAGACCAGGATTGGCCTTTTAAATGAGTGTTTCGTAAACTTTGTTGCTTCTTGAAAGAAGTTGAATTTGTATTAGTGGCCGTTGATTTAACTAACAAAGCTATGCAATAGTAACCAAGCTTTACGAGAATTCAAATTAATGCTTCATTTTATAATAAGTTAACGCTAAGGCAAATGCTAATACCATTCCTTTGACGATATCCATGGAGTAATAGGGAACGGACATCATAACTAGACCATTTTGTAGGATTCCAATTAACACCGCTCCTACAAAAGTTCCGATTGCGTTGGGTTTCCCTGCTCCGAGAACAGAAAAGCCGATAAATGCTGCCGCAACAGAATCCATTAAATAGGGATTCCCTGCGTTAATTTCAGCTGTCATAACACGAGATGCTAGGATGATTCCGCCAATTGCTGCAAATAGCGCTGACAACAGATAGGCAAAAACGATATATCGATTAACCGCGATACCTGAAAGTCGAGCTGCTTCCTTATTTCCGCCGATCATATACATATATCTGCCATGCTTTGTATAGGTCAAAAAGATATGAACAATAACAACAACAATCAGCATAATAATGATAATCCAAGGAACCTGTCCTATTTTACTGAATAAAGGGCTAATCAAACCTTCGGCAAAGGTACCATCTGCCATAACCATATTTTGTGAAATCGTTGCACCCTTCGTATAGGTTAGGGCCACACCTTGGATAATAAACATTGTTGCCAAAGTTAATAGCATATCTGGTATTTTGACCTTCACAATGAAAAAGGCATTAAAGGCACCTACCAATAAAGCTGCTGCAATTGCTGATAAAATGGCAATCAGTGTATTTTGAGAAAACCAAACAAACATTGATATAACGATCGCATTGGATAATGATGCAACGGAGCCAACTGATAAATCAAATCCACTAACCGATAAAGATATCGTAATACCCACGGCAATGATCGTTACAATAGAGATCGAACGTAAAATATTAATGATATTATTGGATTGGATAAAGGCCGGATTTGATAAAGAAAACACAATAACTAACACGACAATCGTTAAAATCGTTCCATATTTATATAAAAAGTCAAAAAGCTCAAACTTCTTAGCTTTGGAGGCACTAGTTCCATTCATTTTTTTACTTCCCTCCTGTTGAGTAATAAAGGATTTCTTCTTCTGACGTATCCTTCGTAGTTAATTCCTTCACTACTTTTCCGTCATACATCACATACATTCGACTTGTAATACCAAGAATTTCTGATAACTCTGAAGAGGCGTAAACAATCGCCTTTCCTCTTTTCGCTAAGCTTACCATCAGTTCAAAGATATCCTTCTTAGCACCAACATCTACACCTTTGGTTGGTTCATCAAAGATATAAACCTCCGCATCAGCAACAAGCCATTTTCCAATAGCAATTTTTTGTTGATTTCCACCCGATAAATTTTCAACCAAGGTACTTTCGTTTGGTGTCTTAACTCCTAAACTAGTAATCATTTCAATGGAAGACAGTGCTTCTTGTTTCTGATCGACAAAACCTAATAGTTTAGTGAATTTTGACAAGTTTGAAATGGATAAATTCCTTTTTACCGATTCATGAACAAAAATCCCTTCTTTTCTTCTTTCCTCAGGAACTAAGGCAATCCCAGCCTTTACAGCATCAAAAGGGCTATTTAACTTTACATTCTTCCCTTTAATAGAAATTTCTCCAGATTTCATTTTTGAGTGTCCAAATAATACCTTACAAAGCTCTGTTTTCCCTGCACCAACTAATCCAGCAATACCCACAATTTCACCAGATCTCACCTCAAGGCTAATTGCTTCAAGCTTATCCGTATCACTTACATTTTTAACAGAGAAAGCACTCTCACCTATAATCGTTTCATATGAAGGAAATTGTTCTTCTAAGGATTTCCCAAGCATCTGTTCAACCACTTTGTGCTGAGTCGTATCTGCTATTAATTCCTTTGATACATTTCTACCATTTCTCATGACTGTGATCACATCACAAACATTGAATATTTCTGGCAAACGATGTGAGATAAAGATAATCCCTACCCCTTTTTCTTTTAGCTCGGAAATAATTCGAAATAGCTCTTTTGTTTCAGAATAACTCAAGGGCGCTGTTGGTTCATCCAAAATTAAAAACTTACAATCTGTAGAAATAGCTCTAGCAATCAATACCATCTGCTTCTCTGCTAAAGTAAGCTCACTCACTAGTCGCTTGGAAGAAATATGAACGTTCATACTTTCAAGAATTTGAGTAGCCTTTTGATGGAGCCTTTTCCAATTAACAAAAACCTTCTTACCCATGGAGTGAACCGTTTCATTTAGTAATATATTTTCACCTACTGTCAGGTTGGGAATCAGAGCCGTATCTACTTCCTGGTAAACAATTTGAATCCCAGCTTGCTGTGATTCTTTTGGTGATTTAATTTGAATATTCTCTCCATCTAGTAATATCTCACCAGTGTAGTGTGTATATGCTCCGGAAAGAACCTTCATTAATGTAGATTTCCCCGCTCCATTAGCTCCAATTAAAGCCTGAACACTCCTTGTATCTGCAGTAAAAATAACCTGATCCAGCGCTTTAACGCCAGGAAACTCAATTGAAATATCCCTCATTTGTAAGGTTGTGTGTACCATCTCTTTCCTCCCTTCCTGTTCAAAGGAAACACTCTCTAAGAAAAAATTAGAGAGTGTTTTATTATTTGCCCATTAATTATTTACTATAATGTTCCTTTAACACCTTCATCCAATCCTCTTCAAAGGCCGTGGATTGTCCCCATCCTTCTACTACTTCTGCAAGGTTCACCATATTAACTGGCTCAGATGACTGTAATAATTGTTCTTGTGAAATTAACGAAGCTTCTAAGTTATATGTTTGTGGAGTTTCTTCTCCTGCAATCTTCTTAGCTAGTAATCTTACATTTACAGCTCCAATTAATTTTGGATCAACAGCTGCTGTATACTGCCAAGGATTACCTTCCGTTTGTATTTCTTGAAGGTCCGCATTTGAAACGTCTATTCCATAAATCTTGATTTCTTCTCTTCCCGCTTCCTTTAGTGCACGAGCAGCTCCAATTGCGAATGCATCCCATGTTGCGAAGATTGCATCGATCTCACCTTTTGGATACTTAGTAAGCATTGCAGCTACAGCATTTTGTGTTTGTACTGAAGTATCAGCAGCTGCTACACCAAAGCGCTCTAACTCCTTCAACCCAGCGTTTTGCTCAAGTGTTGCTGTATACACATTATTACGTCTAACCATTGGAGGAAAACCATCTACCCATAGATACACAATGTTTGCATCCCCGTTAAAATCCTTAACCAGCTGATCAAGCGCTAATTTTGCTAATGCTTCATCATCTTGTGAAGTTAATGTGACGCCTTCAACATTAGCTATATCACCGTGTGAGTCAAAGGTCACTACTTCGATTCCGGCTTCACGAAGCTTCTCTGCTTGTTCCACAGTCGCTTCATCATCACCATGAGATAGAATAATACCATCATAATCTTCTTCTAGGGTTTGGGCGATTGCATCATGGAATTTTGCTGTGTCCCCATTTGCCGTAAACACATCTACTTCAAACCCAAGTGCCTCCCCTTCCTCTTTTGCTCCTGCTAAAAACTGTGCAGTATGATCATCTCCACCAATCTTACGGATTACTTTAATCTTTGCTCCTTGCCCCTCTGCAAAACGATCAGGAACGTTCTCAAAACTTACCTTTTCATTTGTATTAGCTGACTCTCCAGAATTTCCTCCAGTTCCACAGCCAGTTAAAAGAAGTGTTGCGGATAATGCGGTCACAAGTAGACCTTTTACTGATTTTCTCATTCTATGAACCTCCTATTATTTTTCCGATAATCTGATGATGAGTATAGGGTGTCTCATATCTTTTAAAATATAAAAAGCCTCTCCATAAAGAGAGGCTTCTACATGTATAATAGAATTTACCTCTCTTATCTGTCAGAATACGTGAAGTATTCTGCAGGATTTAGCACCAATTCATATAGAACGGTTGCCGGGCGTCATAGGGCCAGTCCCTCTGCCACTCTTGATAAGAGAACATTTTAATTTTAAGTTTATATATCGGTTTGAAAAGCTAAGTTAAACTTTACTCTCTAACTCTATGAAAGTCAACAGATTATTCTGTGGTTTTATTTTACAATTTTTCTATAGTACCGCTGAATACAAAAACCACCTTTTATTTTATCATAGAACCCTATTATCGTTTTTATAGGTATGGGGATTCATATTTCCTAAATAGAAATTATTTCCCGAAAAATTATTTGTTTATAAGCTCCAATCATGTTCTTCTCTCATACACTAATTTCATATTAATTCTTATTAATGATATACTATAGGAAATGATACTTGAAAGGGGTTACGTTATGACTCAAGAAATGATTTTATGTACAAATGATGATCACCAAAGGATTATGTTAAACATTCAGGGTCTTTATCAATTTCAAGGGTATCAAGTAGTGGAAGCTTTCACTGTTCAAAAAGACGAATGTTATTATCTTTTCTTTTATAAAAATAAGTTCCTTACTGGAAAAAAGACCATCAAGCTTAAACGAACATCCACTCTTGCAAATGTTTTAACTAAAGGAATCTACCTCTCTAGCCCACATCCAATTATTCAATCTTTAGTAAGCTCTCACTCTCATTATTCATTACCTAAAATAAATAAAACCTGGAAGTCCATTAAGAAGGAATACGACCCTATTGAAGCTGCGCATATTTTAACTATTTTTGACTCTTATTTAAAAAAGGAAACCGTTATTTCATCATTAAAGGAAATATGTCTACAATTCCGTAGAGATGGAAAATTCCTCATGGCGTTCCGATTACTTCAACTAATTTTACAAAAATACCCTAAAAATGAGTGGGCTCAGTCACTCATCTCTCATCTCGATTATCAAAAGTATACCTTTCGTTACCAATCAGAACTAGTAACATTACTTCAATTTGATTCGTTATATGTAGAAAATCAGCTTTATCTAAAGTTGGATGAAGTAAAATCATTCAACCTCCTCCAAGCACAGCTACGTAAATATTCCCGTCATCTAGAAAGTCTCACCCTATACAACCATCGTCTAACCCACTATACAGAAAACTTTGAAGAACAACTGTCGGATTTACTAAAATACTCACTCGAACGGCCAAACATAGACCTTTCTTCATATCTTTTTTCCATTTACAACCAAACCAAACGCACCGAAAACAAAGAAAAACTTCAACATTTTTTACTATCTCAACTTATAAACCACAATCAATATGAAGATGCCTTCCAACTATTAACGGATTATAAAAATCCATTTTCGGAAACACAATTGGAATTCCTTATCACAATTGTTGAAAATCTAGACTCTACCTACATTTTACCTTTTGACCAATTCTCCTCTCAAAACCTTGTTGATGCTAACACTAAACAATTAGATCTCTTGCTACAAGCCTTACTGCCTAGATTATTTAAGCAGCATGATATAAACTTTGTTTATCAGTGGCTTCAACCATTATTCCATATCCCATTGCACATGATTAGCAAAATTAAGAAGATGTATAGTATTAAAGAGGACCCTGAACAGCAGCATGTAATGGGTGAATTGTATTATGAAATCCACCAAATTCCTCAGGCGATTGAGTGTTTCCTTTGGGACGTGGAGTTAAACCCAACAAATCCTCATTCTATAAGCTGGCTCACCAAACTGTATCACGAGTTAGGTATGTTCGATGAATCAAAGTCTTATCAGTATTTATATAAACAAATTCAAAAAAGCTCATAAATTCTAATCTGTATTTATTCTATTAAAATTAAAAAAGATTCTAGTTAGCCTAGAATCTTTTTTAAAGAAATTGATAGCGTTTGGATTGATAAAATAGTTATCTTAGTGCCTAATCAGTAAGTCCAATGATCATTACTCCTACGAGAGGATTCTCCAGTTTTTATACTAGTACCACCATCTTACCTCTTCAACTAGTACCGTCATCTTATCATAACTTATTATGTTAATCCTAAATGTTCACGGAAGGTATGACCTTCATATTTTTCTCTGAAAATACCTCTTTTTTGCATTTCAGGAACAATTAGTTCAACAAAGTCTTCTAAACTACCTGGTAATGTAGGAGGCATAAGATTAAATCCGTCAGCCACCCCTGCTTCAAACCAGACTTCCATCTGATCGACAATTTCATCCGGAGTACCTATCAGCGTGTGATGACCACCACCTGCATTAAGATATCCTAATAGTTCTCTTACCGTAGGTTGTTTATCACTAATAATTTCTAGTATCGTTTCGTAACGTCCAACTGGACCAGAAAATTCTTCTACTGGGGGTAATGGAGGTACTTCTTTATCAATTTCCCAGTTAGAACAGTCTTGTCGAATAAAGTAACTCAACTGCTTTAGAGCTGTTTCAAGAGGTAATTGCTCATCTAATGCAGCTTTTTTGGCTAAAGCTTCCTCATGAGTATGACCTACATAGGTTACTAAGCCTGGAAATACTTTAATATGTCTATTGCTGTTTTCGCTTTGTTTAACTTGTTCATCTAATTTTTGACGAAATTTTTTTGCTTGTTTTAAGTTCCACGACACTGAATAGACTGCATCAGCATATTTTGCGGCTAATGCAATGCCTTGTTTAGATGCCCCTGCTTGCATGGAGACTGGTTTACCTTGCGGACTTTTTGGCGTAGTGGATGGGCCACATACTTTAAAATAGGTACCTTCGTGATTAAAAGACTTAATGTTTAAAGGATTTATCAATTTTCTTTCTTCTCGATCATGTAGAAACTCCTTACTGTCCCATGAAAGAAATAACTTACTCATTAAAGCAGCGAATTCATCTGCCTTCTCATAACGTTTGTCATGAGGAGGCAGTTCTTCCATACTATGATTTAACGCCTCTAAATCAGTCATTGACGTAACAAGATTCCAACCAACACGTCCTTTTGTAATATGATCTAAACTTAATAGCTGCCGTGAAGCGGTGAAAGGATTAGAAAAAGTACTTGAGATGGTTGAAACTAATCCCACATGATTTGTTACTTGAGATATAGCAGTTAAATTAACTATTGGATCCAACCAAAATGCAGGCATATCACTAAAATTTTTAGCTTGGAAAGATTGATTATCAGCAAAGAATACGGCATCAAAGTAACCTTTTTCCGCTAACTGCGCTAAAGATTGGTAGTAAGAAATGTCACCAATACGTTCAACGCTTGAGTCAGGCATTAACCAAGCAGCTTGATGGTGTCCACAACCATACAGCAAAACACCTAAGTGTAGTTGTTTTTCTATAGTTTTTGTCATTTGTTTACACCTCAAAATAGATCATTAATAATTGTCATGGATACTCCTTCTTTTGGAGGTTATCCATGATCATTTAAGCATTAGTTCATTGTCAAACCGCCATCGATTGTAAAATTTTGACCTGTAATACCGTTCGCTTCTTCCGAAGATAAATAAGCAACCATATTTGCTACATCCTGAGGTGTGGTCACCTTTTTCAATGGTGTTGATTGTGCAATTAAATCAAATACTTCTGGTGTTGTAACAGCACTGGCGTCAGTCGTTTTTAATAATCCGCCTGAAACTACATTCGCTCTTATACCATATACGCCTAATTCAGCAGCGATATTACGTGTAAAACCTATTAATCCAGCTTTAGCTGTTGTATATTCATGATAAGGTACAACAGGATTTTGAAATAAGTTAGTACCTATGCCTATAATACTTCCATTTTTTCGTTCCATAAATTGAGGTAGGACACTTTGAATTACATTAAATGCTGCTTTTAAAGTACCATCAAGTTGTTTTTGATAATCATCCCAAGTGAGTTCTGTGAAGGTTTTTTGTTTGGTTGGATCAAATTTGAAATCTACTAAAGCATTGTTGACTACAACATCTATTTGACCAAAATATTCCGTTGCTTCTTTGATCAAGTTATCTACTTCTTTACGATTTGTTACATCAGCTTGAATTGCAATAGCATTCTTCTCACCAATCTCTGAAACTAGCTTCTCAGCAGCATCTTTGCTTTTATAGTAATTGATAACCACTTTAAATCCTCTTTCCGCCAATGTCTTTACAATAGTTGCTCCTAAACCTCTACTACTACCTGTTACTAATACTGTTCTAGTCATCCTAACAACTCCTATTTTAAATTTGATATTACTTAACTAATAATGATAGATAGATAGATAAATAAAAAAATACGCAACTCTCCCATAGGAAAATTGCGTAAAAACAAATAACTACATATTAAAAATAAGGCACAATCGCTCTATAAATATGTATAAGAGTTTACACTTTCCTACGCTAGTTTCACCTAGTTCAGGTTCAAAGGGTTTGAGGTAATTCTCATCTCAGTTAAATAACACCCCTAGTGCATATATTCAAGTTATCTTCAATGTTATAGTTTTAGGAAATATATGTCAAGGAAGAACCTTCCACCACATTGGTGTCAGTGTAGTTTTATCTATTAAAGCTTTTACTTTACAATCAACACCGGACAATTTGCATGTTTAGCAACCTTATGACTAACGCTACCTAGAACAAACTCTTGTAACGTATTCAGACCTCTACTACCAATCACAACAATGTCCGTATTCGACTTATTTACATATTCCACGATTGCTGGACCAGGCTCACCGTGTAATACCTTGACCTCAAAGTTAACCCCAGCTTCTAAAGCCTTCTTTTCAACATCCTTCATTCTTTCTTTTCTTGAGTCATTAATCTCAATTGAATTCCAGCTAGCTAACACATCCGACTTTGCTCGATCTGCATTTACAACATAAATGACTTCGATTTTCGAGTTTTCTGTACATGTTGCAATATGAATGGCATTTTCAGCAGCTCGCTTTGAATGCTCTGAACCATCTGTTGCTAAAACAATCTTTTTATACACTCAGCATCACCTCTTTTAATGAGAACTCAATTTATTTGCTAGCTTTTCTACCAGTTCCGTACTATCCTCATTTAACCCCGTTACCTCTACTTGGATACCGTTCGATTTAAATTTTGAAACAACCTTATCTACGGCTGCAACAGCAGATTCATCCCAAATATGCGAACGACTTAAATTAATTTCTACAACTTTCATCTCTTCTTTGTAATTAAACTTAGTTAAAAGTTCTGTAACAGAGGCAAAAAAGAGCTCTCCTTTAACTTCATATATTCTTGTATTCCCCTCCACCTTACTATTTACACGGACTCTTGATATTTTAGACACAAAGAAAATGGCACTTAATAAGATACCAGTGAATACCCCAATAGCTAAGTTATGGGTTAAAACAACTGCTAAAACAGTAATCACCATCACAATCGCATCACTTCTAGGCACTAAATGTAAGGTTCGAAGTGAGTTCCAATCAAAAGTACTTATTGATACCATGATCATCACCCCAGCTAGAGCCGCCATCGGTATTTGGACTACAATATCACCAAGTACGACAATTAAAAACATTAAGAAAACACCTGCTACTAGGGCAGATAGCCTTCCTCTTCCACCAGATTTAACATTTATTACTGATTGACCAATCATCGCACATCCTGCCATACCTCCAAAAAATCCTGTCACAATATTCGCTATACCTTGACCTCTACTTTCAACATTTTTATTACTATCAGAGTCTGTCATATCATCGACAATCGTGGCTGTTAATAACGATTCTAATAAACCAACAACAGCAAGGGCCAAAGAATAAGGAAAGATAATCATAAGGGTATCGATTGACAAAGGGATGTTTGGAATGAAGAATTCTGGCAACGTCTGAGTGATTGTTCCCATATCTCCTACAGTTCTAACTCCATAGTTCATGAAAATGGATAAAGCAGTGATGACTACAATGGCAACTAATGTAGAAGGAACTGCTTTTATAAGATATGGAAATAAATAAATAATCGCTAAGGTTAGTCCAACCAGAGCATACATAATCCACTGTTCCCCTACAAAGTGCTGAAGCTGAGAGGTGAAAATCATAATGGCAAGCGCATTGACGAATCCTACCATCACAGACCTCGGGATAAACTTCATATATCTAGCTAATTTAAAGACTCCAAATAGTATTTGAATAATTCCTGTTAAAATTGTCGCAGCTAGAAGATATTGGATTCCATGTTCAGCAACCAAATCAATAAATAATAAGGCCATCGCACCTGTAGCTGCTGAAATCATTCCCGGCCTACCACCAACAAAAGCAATCACTACTGCAATAGTGAACGAAGCATATAATCCAACCATCGGATCAACACCTGCAATGATAGAGAAGGCAATCGCTTCAGGTATCAATGCAAGTGCTACGACTATTCCAGATAGGATATCTCCTCTTACATTTCCGAACCAAGATTGTTTATATGTTAATGTCTCCATACTACGCCTCCTTTCTTTGTAGTATGAGCTAATGGCTTAAAACTAATTAATTCGATTTTGTTTCCTACATAAGCTAATGAGCTAGATTCCTATTACCTAAGAAACACCGTTATTACTTTATCGCAACATAAGATGTGACTTTATTATGACGATACTCACTTCAGTACTGTGACTTTTTTACATTATGATCAAAGTATCATAAAAACCCGCATGAAAATACGGGATGAGAAAAGAGGAAGATACCAAATGACAGGAATTGTTCAGATACAAAATGTAACAAAAAAAATTAAAGGGAAAACCATCATTGATTCTCTAAATTTTGAAGTAAACAAAGGAGAGGTCTTCGGCTTTCTAGGACCAAATGGAGCTGGTAAAACAACTACTATTCGAATGATGGTCGGTCTGATGGGAATCACTTCTGGTGACATTAAGATATCTGGCTTTAGTGTAAGGAAGGACTTTGAAAAAGCAGTAAGGAATGTCGGGGCAATTGTTGAAAACCCAGAAATGTATAAGTTCTTAAGTGGTTACGATAACCTACTCCATTTTGCCAGAATGTCTAAGGGAATAGAGAAGGAGAAGATTGATGAAGTCGTAGATTTTGTCGGCTTAACAAATCGAATTCACGATAAGGTCAAAACCTATTCGCTCGGAATGAGACAAAGGCTTGGTCTTGCCCAATCACTATTACACGATCCAAAGGTACTCATCTTAGATGAACCTACTAACGGTTTAGATCCTGCCGGAATTAGAGAAATCAGAGATCATTTACGCAAGCTTGCTCGAGAAAGAGATATCGCCGTTATTGTTTCAAGTCATATGTTATCAGAAATTGAAATGATGTGTGACCGAATCGGAATTATTGAAAATGGTCAATTAGTCGATGTCCAGCTAGTACAGGAATTTGTTCAAAGTGCTGACAAATACTATCAACTTCAAGTATCAGCTATTGATGATGCTGTTGATGTTATACAAAAATTGTTTCCACCCCTTTCGATTAATGCTAGTGAAAACTATGTAAGTTTCAAGCTAACGAAAGAAGAAATACCTTTAATCATTGAAGAACTAGTTCGTTCAAACATTAAAATCTATGAAGTAAAGGAAATGGCAAAAACACTAGAGGAACGTTTCTTAGAAGTAACCGGAAAGAAGGAGGAGTTATTACATGCTTAACTTGATAAGAAATGAATGGATGAAAATCTTCAAACGAGCAGGAACATTTGTCATGATTGGACTGATTGTCCTAGTCCTTACAACTGCAGGTCTAATAGTTAAAAATATAGAAGAGGCACCTGCTTTTGATGAAAACTGGAAACAAAGTCTACAATTAAAAAACGAAGAAACGAAACAATTAATTCAAGATTTAAAATCATCAGCTGCACCCTCTAGCCAAGTTAATAGCCTTGAACGGGAGATTGCTTTAAACGAATATCGTATAGAGCATGATCTCTCACCAAATCAAAACTATTCTGTATGGGGCTTTGTTAAGGATTCTTCTGTTATCCTTCAGATTATTGGATTGATTGTGATTATTGTAGCGGCAGGAAGTGTAGCCTCAGAGTTTAATTGGGGAACAATTAAGCTAGTATTAATTAAACCCATTCGCCGATCAAAAATTCTGATGTCAAAATATATTACCGTGATCTCATTTTCTTTATTACTAATAGCATTTTCATTTGTATATTCAACGATACTAGGGATCATTTTGTTTGGAATGCCTGAATCCGATATACCGTATCTGAGTTATTTTAATGGCACCATCACTGAACAGAGCATGGTGTTTCATCTGATCACTTATTATTTCTATAAATCTATCCCCTTGCTTATGCTTGGAACTTTAGCCTTTATGATGTCAGCTGTATTTAGAAATAGTTCTCTTACCATTGGCTTATGTATCTTCCTTTTGCTTGGAGGAAGCCAAATTACTGGAATGATTGCGTCAAAGTATGAGTGGGCGAAATATCTATTATTTGCTAATACCGACTTAACTCAATACTACGAAGGCTTTCCAATGGTTGAGGGAATGAATATTACCTTCTCTGTAGTTATGCTCATCATATATATGATTATCTTCCAGGGTCTTACTCATTATATTTTCAACAAAAGAGATGTGGCTGCTTAAAGGGGAAATAACCTTGTCTTAAAAAGAGAATAAAAAAATGAATGCAAAGGAAGGAAACTAAACATGAAAAAACTAATAGCAGGTTCTATTTTATTACTGACAATTTTACTAACTGGATGCTCCATTGAAATTGACACTACTTCAGGGAAGGATGAATTTTCACAGGAGGCCGAGAAACTTGAGGAAACTTTTACAGATGTTTTTGATAGCCTTGAGAGATTATCGGAAAAAGAAACATTATCGTCTGAAGACCAAGCCATTGCTTTACAGTCACTAGAGCAATTACTAGATCAAATCGAGTCATTTAAGGAAGCCGAAACAGAATCATTTATGACAAAGGTTCCAAAAAAGATAGCAGTGGGCGTACTGGAAAAAAGAGAAGAGAATATAAAAGCTATTCATGAAAGGGCTGTAGCAGGCGAGTTACAAACAAAAGATATTACAGAAGCGATTGACTTACTTTCTGAGGAGTTTCAGATTAGCCTCTTTAAATAAATATTTCATAATAACATGAAAACCGCTCAGTTTGAGCGGTTTTTCCCATTTATATCTTTTGCTGCTTTCGCAAACATTTTTGCTTTTTCATTGTCTCTATTAAAGTTTGTTGTTTGTTGATTTACGTTCCATACAGCTTTTAGTAGAGGATCTTTTATTCATACCTTCCTGTAGTAAACGGGGATTTCCGATTAGGACTCTACCATTCAAAAGTTTAGTAGTTTATGGAGAATAAGAAGTGCTTAGGGAAACTATCATTCCGTTACGGAATGCTGCATATCCGTCTCCTTATTTTTTTCTAATTGAAGTCCACTTTAATGATATTCGTGGTTAATGTGCTTTCTGGTATGGAGCAAGATCTATTTTAAAAGTTTCCACCTGGCAATGTTAATTAGAAAAAGGCTTAAA
This sequence comes from Bacillus sp. AK128, assembly GCF_053903075.1. Lineage (NCBI taxonomy): Bacteria > Bacillati > Bacillota > Bacilli > Caryophanales > Bacillaceae > Bacillus > Bacillus sp. AK128. The sequence goes on from NZ_CP096379.1 coordinate 4,512,428, forward strand.
ATAAAAAGCCCTAATCCATTATTGGACTAAGACTCATAGACATTCTGCTTATTCTATATTTTTTATTTACTATGTTGATTTTCGCTTCCTGCAATAAACACTATTCTAATTGATCCATATCCTTTTTCACATTTGCATTATCTTCTTGTTGGATTTTACATGGTAATAACTTATGCCAGAAAAGATCATCACTGCGATTATTAATATTGGAGTGAAAAGTAAACTTGATTCGAGTCCATGTGTACTTCCATTCCAAATTGTTTTTACATCATAGGTTAAGTTGTAAAGGGAAGCTACTTCCTTACCACCGTTTACAAAACCGAACACTGTTGATTGTAAGAAGTTTAACAAAAGATGCATGCCAATCGGCATCCAGAGGCTACCGGTTAATGCACGTGCTTGTGACAGAAGGATCGACATTAAAAATATGTTAACCATCTCGATTCCAATAAACTCTAGCGGTCGACCAAACGCTTCGGGATTAAGCAAATGGACGGCTGTAAATACAATGGAGTTTACAATAATAGCAAACCTCATACCTACTACTTCTTTGTACACCCCAAAGAGATAACCTCTGAAAAACCATTCTTCTCCAATGGAGATGGATAGAAACAGCACCACTTGTATAATTAACACACTTGATTGCAAACTGTTAGATTCTAAAGTAACTGTACCTGTTATTAACACCAATGAAACACTTACTGCAATAATAATAGAGGCTATGATAGATCCAGTTAAGGTATTTCCAGCCGCACGACCATCTCTCCAACCAATAATCCAACCATTTCTTTTCTCAAACCATGCATACATAATGTATGCCGATAACATTAATCCAATAGGAGTAGCAAATAAATAAAAGTCAAATCCTTTAGAAAACAATTGAAAAAGAATAGTAAACAACATAATACTTGCAAAAACTATTATAAGACTCAACACGGTCTTGCCTATTAAGACCATCACTTTGTTTTTCATCTTCTTGATCCTCTCTCTTTGTATTAATTTTAATTAGGTTTAGAATACAAAGAAACAGTCATATCTCGTTAGTACGGAAAAGTCATATAAAAGTCATAAAAAAACGACCTTCTGTAAGGTCGTTCTTACCCCATCATAATAATTTTTCATTACGAGCTTTACGTATTGCTTCCGTTCGATTGGCCACATCAAGCTTTGAATACAAGTTTGAAATATAGTTTTTTACTGTTCCTATAGAAAGGTATAATTTTTCTGCTATTAGCGAATTCGTTAAACCATCAGCTAAACACTTCAATATCTCTACTTCTCGATTACTTAACATATATTGATCTTCTGTTTTCTCTATTGAAGCCCCACTTTGGATATGCTCCATAAATAATGCTTTTGCAACTTCTTGAGTAATGAGTGTTCCTCCATGAGCCACAATTCGAATGCCTGCAATTAGGTCTTTCGTATCGATCGCTTTTAACAAATACCCTTCTGCACCTGCATGTAAGGCAGCAATAACATAATCCATTTCCTGAAAAGTCGTTAACACAATAATTTTTATATTTGGATCGTATTCCTTAATTTTCTTCGTCGCCTCAATACCATCCATAATTGGCATATTAATGTCCATTAATATAATAGTTGGTTGTAGTTCACCACATAATGCTACTGCTCTTTCTCCATTCTCTGCAACTGCTACAACCTCAAGATCCTCTTCTATTCCCAAAACAATTTCTAAACTTGAACGAATCAACTCTTGATCCTCTGCTATTAATATCCGAATCTTCTCCAACTCTTTATACCCCCAGAGGAACTGAGCATGATACAGCAGTTCCTTTCCCTAATTTTGAAGTGATATGAAATCCTCCACGGAGGGTCTCAATTCTCTCCCTCATCCCTTCAATACCGAAGCCATCTTCGACATGATCAGATCCAGAGCCATTATCTTGAACTGTTAGAATTAAAAAATTTTCTTTTATTTTAAGCTCAATAAATACCTCAGATGCATTTCCATGTTTTTTTGCATTTGTCAATGATTCCTGCATGCACCGAAGCAGTGCAAGCTTCACCGACTCAGGTATATATGACGTAACAGATTCAGTACTTACCGTTACACTTGTTCCAGTTTGATTTGAAAATTCTTCTGCAGTTTGTTGTAATAGTTGTTCTAGTGAAAGCTTCAGCTCATTCATTGCCATATCATGAACAGTTTGACGAAATTTATCTAAGTTACTTCGACTATAATTTATTAACTCACTAAGCCGCTGATTTGCCGCTTCTAAATCTCGATTCAAAAGCGTCTGAACAGCTTCCATTGCGACTATTGAAGCTGTCAAAGAATGTCCAACAGTATCATGCAGCTCTCTAGACATTCTATTTCTTTCTTCTAAAAGAGTAACCCGTTCTACTTGACCTATATAATGTTCTAATTCACGGTTTTTCTCTTCAAGTGTAGTAAGCACAACACTAAGCTTGTTTTTTTGCCTCAAGAATACTCCGAAACTGTAACCGAACACTCCAAACATTGCTAAATTAATAACAAGATTCACGTGGTACATCGTGTCAAGATCTAAGAGGTATGTTACTGCAATCGGAAAAATCCCTAGACAAATAGGAATGACCCAGTACAAGCTTTTCTTAGTAGATACATAACCTATTACTAATATCGGGATATAAAAATAACTAACTCCATTTAAGTCATTCTGAAAGTAGATAATTAAGAAAAGTGTATATCCACCACTAAGTAAAATTTCCGTTATTATAAATAATCTTGGTCGAATATGATTCGGTAAATAAAACAGTTGTGGAACTGCATAAGCGAGAATTGACAGAGTAATAACTAACCCAAGCAAACTTTCTTCAGTATATTTATAAATGTATAGATTACCTATTAAAAATGTAAAAAAGAACCTTAATCCTACTACAAACCAATCAGTCCATCCCCATAAGCTGTTTACTTTAATTTCCCCCATGGTACTCGCACCCCCGATGCACTGATTTTTTTATAGCTTATATAATTAGATTTATTTGTTAATATCATTTTACAATTAAAGTAATTATTAGACAAAATTAGGAATATACCAAAAAGATATCATGCAAAGTGAATATTGGTAAAGTTAATTTTCAATATACGGTACTAATATTTCAAAAAGTACTTTTAATTAGTATGTATTAAGAATGAAATAGAAAAAAGCCCGAAAATTGGGCTCATAAAACTAATCCATATATGATTCCATATAAGAAAATATGTGAGGACATATGCGAAATCATTCCATAGATTAACCCCTGTTTCCAATACAAGTAACCATAGAACATCCCAAGTAACCCATTCATAACAAGAACCCTTACAACTACAATTGGTGTTAACTCACCAACTAATAAAGCGTTAGCTGGTAAATGTGCTGCAGTGAATATTACACTTGATAAGATAATTCCAACGATATAGTAGCCGGTGGGTATATTTTTACGTTTTGTGATTTTAATTAATATCCAAATAATAAGTGACATCAAAAATAAACGTAATAGAACCTCTTCAAATATTCCACCGTACAATACACCATTAAGCAACCCTTTCCACCAAGTGACATCTGTATTTCCGATTTCAGGAATTTGTGGAAGAAACACATAGAGATCCATGAGTAAAATAATTCCCATACCACCCATGCCACCTCCAACTGCTAGTAAGATCCATAATTTAGAAAAGTGAAAGCCAAGTTGTAAGTTTACCTTCTTTGAAACAACCAGTCCGATAAAGCTTGAAATAAATGATATTAGTGCAATTTGTCCTCCCGTTAGAATTATCAATAGGGGTAAAGAGGGCGGTTTAACTCCTTGCTCTGTAAGGATGCTCTCAAACATTTCTGATTGTACCGGAATTAATGAAACACCTGCAATAAAGCCTAAAAGAGCAAATATTAGTGATTTTTTAAAGATAGACATTTTAGATTTCCCCCTCATATTTTATAACTTCATCGTACAACCAAAAGGTCATAAGTAATTAGTGTTAGAAGTCATACGAAAGTCATAATTTATGAAAGGCTAATTTCCATATTAACACCAAAATACCCTAAAAAGGGCTCTAGTGCTATTACAACACTAGAGCCTAAAAAGGTTTGAATGAATCATATTAATTTTTTTTGAAAATGTTTCTAATCTATTCTACCGTTACACTCTTCGCTAGGTTTCTTGGCTTATCTACATCGCATTCTCTGTGAAGAGCAGCATAGTATGAAATCAACTGAACCGGAATAACGGATAGCAGAGGTGTAAATAGCTCATGAACGTCTGCTGGAATTACATAACGATCGTCTGATTCTTCTAAGCCCTTAATGGAAATAATGCATGGGTTTGCTCCACGAGCCACTACCTCTTTCACATTTCCGCGAATACCTAGGTTAACAATTTCTTGAGTGGCAAGTGCAATAATTGGAGTCCCCTCTTCAATTAATGCAATCGTACCATGCTTTAATTCTCCACCTGCAAATCCTTCTGCTTGAATGTAGGAGATTTCTTTAAGCTTAAGTGCTCCTTCCATCCCTACATAATAATCAATACCACGGCCAATGAAGAAGCAGTTACGAGTTGTTGCTAAATACTCACGAGCGATTTGTTCCATTTCCTCTTTATCATCACATAATGTTTCCATCGCACTTGCAACAATACCTAGTTCCTTACTTAAATCAAAGTTTACATCAATTCCTTTAGCTCTAGCAGTATCACGAGCAAGGATTGATAATACCGCCACTTGAGCTGTATATGCCTTTGTAGATGCCACAGCAATCTCAGGTCCTGCATGTAAAAGAAGCGTAAAGTCTGCTTCACGAGATAGGGTAGATCCTTGAACATTTGTAACTGTTAATGCTTTATGACCCATTTCCTTAATTTGTACTAATACTGCACGGCTATCTGCTGTTTCCCCACTTTGAGAAATGAAAATAAAAAGTGGCTTACTTGATAGTAATGGCATATTGTACGAAAACTCACTTGAGATATGAACCTCAACAGGAATCTGGGCAATCTTTTCAATATATTGCTTTCCTAATAATCCTGCGTGATAACTAGTACCCGCTGCAATGATATAAACGCGATCTGAATCTACCATTGCTTGACGGATATCAGCATCCACTGTTAATTCTCCGTCCTCATTGCGATAATTACCAATAATCTTACGTAGAACAGCTGGCTGCTCATCAATTTCTTTTAACATGTAGTGAGGGTATGTTCCCTTTTCGATATCACTTGCATCTAACTCTGCAGTATAAGGTGCACGCTCAACTACACGTCCCTCTAGGGTCTTAATAGTAACGGATTCACGAGTTACAATAACAGTCTCTTTATCCATTAATTCTACATACTGGTTTGTTACTTGAAGCATAGCCATTGCATCACTTGCAATAACATTAAAGTTTTCACCTAAACCAACTAATAATGGACTTTTATTTTTAGCAACATAAATGGTTTCCTTATTCTGGTTATCTAATAGAGCAATTGCATACGAACCTTTAAGAAGCTTTAGTGTTTCTCTAAATGCATCCTCTACTTCATGTCCTTTGTTTACCAGTTGATCAATCAACTGAACAACGACTTCCGTATCCGTATCACTTACGAAGGTAACACCTTCTAAGTAATCACGCTTTAAATGGTTATAGTTTTCAATTACTCCATTATGAACTAGCGTAAAGCGCTCTGTACCACTCTGATGTGGGTGAGCATTTACTCTACTTGGAACTCCATGAGTAGCCCAACGTGTATGCCCAATTCCTGCTGGAGCACTTACCGTTTCATCCACTACTTCACGTAATGTTGCAATCCGACCTTTTTCCTTGAAAACGTGAACACCCTCTTCGTTAACGACTGCGATTCCCGCTGAATCATAACCACGGTATTCTAACTTTTCAAGTCCTCGTAATAAAATCTCTTTTGAATCCTGTTTACCAATATATCCTACTATTCCGCACATATTGTACTTCCTCCCTAGAGGGGCATGGAAGTGGGGCCCCATGCCCCTTAATTATGATTTATTTTTATACGTTATCTATCTTCGTCAAACCCTTACACTTGTTCAGAAAGTCACCTCTCTGTTTTTAAGTAAAGATTTTCGGCTGTGACATCAGCCGGGAGGTATCCGCCGAAACTTCGATAACCCTCCTCCTCGTCAACTAAACCATCTCTCATTAGGTTTAGTTCAGGCGCTTTTAATTGTTAGTAACCTCACAATCCACCTTTCTATATTCTGAATCAAAATATACAAAAATAATCATACACAGAAATCACAGTATCGTCAATCAAAATCCAGTATTTTACTTCTCTAATAGAAATACGCATGAGGGAGGCTTCTTACATCCACTCATGCATACTTTAGTTTATGATACTTTATTCAATTCCCATTTCTTTTGTGACTACTGCAGCGATTCGATCAACAATTTGACGGCACTCTTCTTCAGTTGGAGCTTCTGCCATCACACGAACAAGTGATTCTGTACCTGAAGGACGGACTAAAATACGACCATTACCATTCATACTTGTCTCTACTTCTTTAATCGTGTTGACGATTTCTTCATTTTCCATGACCTTATGCTTATCTCTAACTTTAACATTAACTAATATCTGCGGAAACTTAACCATTTCACCTGCTAGCTGAGATAAAGTTTTCTTTGTCATCTTTAGAATATTTACTAGCTGTATAGCTGAGAGCATTCCATCACCAGTCGTATTATAATCTAAAAAGATAATATGACCGGATTGCTCTCCACCTAGATTAAATCCGTTCTTTCTCATTTCCTCTACCACATATCGGTCTCCAACTGATGTTTGGATACTTTTCACTTCTACTTCCTCTAATCCTTTATAGAAGCCTAGATTACTCATTACTGTGGAAACAACTGTTTGATGTTTTAATTTCCCTTGTGTGTTCATATACTTAGCACATATGAACATAATTTGATCGCCATCTACAATTTGTCCTTTTTCATCTATAGCAATTAGTCGATCTCCATCTCCATCAAAAGCAAGACCAATATCAGCACCTTTTTCGATAACTAAACTCGCTAATTTTTCCGGATGAGTTGAACCAACACCTTCGTTGATATTTAGCCCATTTGGTGAATTACCAATCGTTGAAATATTATCTGCATCTAAATCTGCAAATAAATGCATAGCAAGCGATGAAGTAGCTCCGTGAGCACAATCTAATGCAACATGAAGACCAGAAAAGTCATCATCTACTGTTTGCTTCAAGTATTGCAAATACTTCTGACCACCCTCAAAATAATCATTTACTTGCCCTAAATCAGCACCTGTAGGTCTTGGCAGTGTATCTACTGTTTGGTCGAGCAGCTCTTCAATTTCCTTTTCTTGATCATCAGAAAGCTTAAAACCGTCTGCCCCAAAGAACTTAATTCCGTTATCCTGAACTGGATTGTGGGAGGCCGATATCATTACACCTGCTTGGGCACCTAGTGCTTTTGTTAAATAGGCAACACCAGGCGTTGAAATGACACCAAGGCGCATGACTTCTGCCCCAATAGATAATAGACCTGCTACTAGAGCACCTTCTAGCATATGTCCAGAAATACGTGTATCTCTCCCTATTAAAACCTTTGGGCGTTGTTTATCCTTTGTTAACACATATCCACCAAATCGTCCTACCTTAAAGGCAAGTTCAGGAGTTAGCTCACTATTTGCAATTCCTCTTACTCCATCAGTACCAAAATATTTACCCATTATCTATTCGCTCCTTCATGGACTATCTTCATTCATTATTAGTTATTTCTATAGTTGCCTTATTACTTGAAAGATTCCATTTTACATTATCAGGTCCATTAACCAATATATCTACATCATGCTGTCCGCTAGTAAGATTAGTGACATCAATATATATATCAAGGTCGGTTTCATCAATTTCTTTTAGAATAGATGGAGCACCTATTAATTCTATATCAAGCATACCGCCTTCAGGAGTTATAAAATCTGCCTTTAATGACGTAGGGACACCGATAACTTTTACAGGAAAATCCGTTAATGGTCTAATTTCATTCCTCTCTACTTTTACGATTACAGGAACTGTTAAAGGAACGATATCATCTAAACCTTCTGGAGTTGGTATTTCCACATTCAGTGTCGTTTCTCCTGCTAATCCCTCTACATCAACCTCAATATTGTCAATTGATTCAATTTGGTCAATGACATCCTTTGGTCCAAAAATAGTGAGCTCTTTAATTGGGGTCTCTAAATCAACCAAGCTATAACCATCTTCAACGTTTCCTTTTGTAATGAAAGAGATTGGTACAACCTTATTAGGACTTAAAATATTTACCTCTACATTGACGACCTCAGGTTCTACCTCGACCGCTAATCTATTACCATCACTATCATAAACCGCTACTGTGGCCTCATTATCTATTTTTACTTTTGCATCAGCTAAATCTACAATTGCTTTTACTAATGCAATTCGATCCACCTGATCCTTTGCTCCTACTACCTTAACGTTTTTAGGACTTATGATAGGTTCATCTAGTGTATATCCTTCTTCTAAGTCATTTATGAAGTCTACTTCCACTGAAAATTCCTTTTCTACCTTTTCATGGATCGTTACGGTGACAAAAGTTGGATTAATGGAAACCTCAACAGTATCACTTATATCGCTATACTGAACCTGTACCTGATGAGTACCTGATTCGAGATTTTCTAAATTAACAAACACTTCTATTGAACGCTGCAGTTTAATTGGTTGAACTGCACTTCTTGGCCCCTTTAAAGTAACCGATACAACCTGCGGCAAGCCCGTTACAACATAATTCTCTTCATCATAATAAGCTTCCAATGGTAAATCCGTGAGTGTTTCGGTTTCAGTTGTTACAACAGGAAAAGAAAAAGGTTCGGTTTGCTGTGTTTGTGTTTCAATATTTACAGAGGTGTATAGCATTAACGCTAGCATTAACGCAATAATTCTCATTACCCAATGGTTATTCATTAACTTATCCATTTTTCTTCACCCTCCAAGTCCAAAGAGGTGATGAAGTCGTTTTTGAAGCTGATAAGAATTCTCTTGTTAACATTTCTTTCATCGAATCTTGAGTAAGATCCCTATGCAATTCACCGTTTTTGGTTAATGAAACACTTCCAGTCTCCTCTGATACCACAATGGTTAAACTGTCTGTTACCTCACTAATTCCAAGCGCTGCACGGTGTCTTGTCCCTAGCTCCTTCGAAATAAAAGGACTTTCAGAAAGTGGTAAATAACAAGCAGCTGCGGCAATTTGTTGCTTTTGGATGATGACAGCTCCATCATGTAAAGGCGTATTAGGAATAAAGATATTAATCAAAAGTTCTGATGTTACATTTGCATTTAAGGATATACCTGTTTCAATATAGTCCCCCATACCTGTTTCACGCTCAATCGATAGTAATGCACCGATACGGCGCTTAGCCATATAAAAGGTTGCTTTTATAATCGCATCAATTTGTTGGGTTTGTTCCTCTTCTTCATCAATTGAACTTCTCGTGAAGAACTTACCACGCCCAAGTTGTTCCAAGGCACGTCTAAGCTCTGGTTGAAAAATGATGATAATGGCCAAAAACCCCCATGTTAGAGCTTGATCCATCAGCCATTGTAAAGTATGTAATCCGAGGAAGCTACTAAGAATCCTAACAACAATAATAACTGTTATTCCTTTTAATAGCTGTACAGCTTTTGTGCCCCTTACAACCATAATAAGCTTATATATGACAAACCAGACAAGGAGAATGTCAATGATGTTACCTAAGTAATTTAGGATTGGGAATTCTCCTAGTGACATTCTTACACTTCCTTCGTAGTTATTTAAAAATCCCCCGTTAATATTATTTTCCAATATATTATACCATATTAGTATTGTAAGACATAAGAATAGCCATCCCATTCGGGTGGCTATTCTTAATCTGAATTTGTGAATACACTAAAGGTTTTCTTCGTACCCATTTTTATATGATGCCAAACCCATTCAAACATTTGATCGATCTCTTTAACTTCACCTGTTACGTTCCCGGCTGATGCTAAGTATTTTGTACCATTAATAACAGTAACGTTCCCTTTTATTTCTCCCTCTATTTTTATATCTCCATTTTTCACGACCAAATCGCCCTCTATAACAGTACCCTTTGGCACTATGACGGTATTCTCCTCAATCCTTATATTCGGATGCTTAGAAACAACAAGCTCTTGGCCACCATTCCACATTGAAAATAGACTGCCTACCATGAGTATTAAAAATACAGCTGCTGCAGTAAAAAGAGGATGTACCTTTAGCCATCTTTTCACCTTAACCGCTTTTTTCTCTTGTGGTAATCTTGCCATTATCTTTTCAGTGAAATCAGACGGAGCTTGTATATGAGATGTACTTTGGACAAGTGCTAATGCTTTCTTTAATTCATGGAAATGCTGGGTACAAACCTGACAGCTGGATAAATGATCCCGAAGCTCTTGCTCATGCTCTCTTGTTAAGTCTTCATCTAAAAAATCATGCATATATTCTACATATTTTGTATCACACTTCATATCTACGCTCACCTCACTCTATACATCCTTTAGTTGTTTTCTCAATGCTTCTCTTCCTCGATGCATTCTAGTTTTGATTGTACTGATAGGTAAATCTAAAATATCGCTAATTTCCTTTAAGGATAACTCCTCAATGTATTTTAGAACAATAACCGCCCTATATTTATCAGGAAGCTTTGAAATTTCTTTCTGTACAGTCTGCTGAAGCTCTAAACTCTCCACTTCCTCCTCAGGTGTACTCACATCTGCCGCAATCTGTGAATACATAGTTAGGCCATCTGTACCAGTTACTTCAGCATCTAAAAACGCATCAGGCTTTTTCTTCCTTATTCGATCAATGGATAGGTTCGTGGCAATTCGATAGAGCCATGTTGAGAACTTCTTATCAATATGGTAGCTATCGATATTAACATATGCTCGAATAAAAGCTTCCTGGGCTAAATCCTCAGCTTCATGACTATTACCTATCATTCGATAACAAATTTGAAAGACTTTATCTTTATAAATTTCAACAATCTCACCAAAAGCACTTTGGTCCCCATTTTTTACCTGTTTAATTCTATTTTTTATAAGTGTCTCCATTTCATACCCCCGCGCTCACTGCGGCTCCCTTTTCTATACGAAATAAATAAAAAAAGGTTTCAAGTTTTTTTTTCTTTTTTTATTTTATCAAAAAAATAGGGAGTAAATGTTTAAAACTTCAAAATAATGGTTAAATAGAAAAAGAAACTATTAATTAAGGAAAGGGTTGAGGGTCATGGAAACAGAAACAGCAATCAGTAGACGTATCGAAGATTCCCGAAAGGAACTGTTTGATTTAGCATCAAAATCAGCTCTATCTTCACCTGAAGTACTTAAGGCAAGCATATCACTGGATCAACTTCTAAATAAATATGAGAACTTTAAAAATATAAAAAACAGTAACCATTAATTGGTTTACTGTTTTTTACTGACTTTTTATTTTAATTTTTCCCCGAATAATGAGCCCATCAAGGCAACGGCAACAGATGCTGTTTTATTTTTGTCATCTAGAATTGGATTTACCTCTACAAATTCCGCTGATGTAATGAGCTTCGATTCCTCTAACATTTCCATGGCTAAGTGACTCTCTCTATAGCTAATACCGCCGATTACTGGAGTTCCAACTCCCGGGGCATCATGAGGGTCTAAGCCATCTAAATCTAGTGATAAATGTACACCATCAGTACGTTCTGATAGATACTTTATCGTTTCTTCCATAACAGCTGTCATACCCATTCTGTCAATCTCATGCATCGTATAAACCTTGATACCCTTTTCTTTGATTAGTACCTTCTCACCATCATCCAATGATCTAGCACCAATGATTACGATATTCTCCGGTTTAACTTTTGGTATATAACCACCTATGTTTGTTAAAGTGGGATGCCCAATACCGAGACTTACAGCTAGTGGCATACCATGAATATTTCCTGAAGGTGAGGTATCTGCAGTATTGAGATCTCCATGAGCGTCATACCAAATGACACCTAAATTTTTATAATTCTTCGCAACACCTGCTAAGGTTCCGATTGAGATACTATGGTCTCCACCTAACACAAGTGGAAAACGATCATTTGCAATAATTTCATCCACCGTATTACCTAGTGTTTCACTTGCCTCAGCCACTGCTTTTAAATTTCTTAAATTATCAACAGATTTGACCGACAATCTTTCTGGTCGACCAATTTGGATATCTCCTAAGTCATCAATGTCATAGTTTAATTCCTCTAATCGCTCTACAACACCTGCATATCGTATTCCGCTTGGTCCCATATCAACTCCGCGACGGGCTTGACCTAAATCCATTGGAACCCCAACAATTGAAATTCTCTTCCTCTCCATCTTCATTCCTCCAATCTATTTATACTTATATTTTATCTATAAATATAGGAATGACTCAACTCGACATAATTATGTATATATATTCGTTAGCTTGGAATGGAAAATTCCATAATTATAGCTAAACTATTTTTATAAAAGGTATTTAAATACAAAAAAAGCAAGAAATAAATTCTTGCTTTTACTGATGAGCCATGAAGGACTCGAACCTTCGACCCTCTGATTAAAAGTCAGATGCTCTACCGACTGAGCTAATGGCTCGTAAAAAAGGTATTTGTTCGAGCTAAGGTTTACCTTAGCTAAAGACGTCCCAATCACAGATTGGTACGCTGATGATAGATCACTGAAGATGATTCGACCGTGCTCTACCGACTGAGCTAATGGCTCATATATATGTTTGAAAAATGGCTGGGCTAGCTGGATTCGAACCAACGCATGACGGAGTCAAAGTCCGTTGCCTTACCGCTTGGCTATAGCCCAATAGGAATAAATATGTATCTTTATTTTCACTGTCGTGAAAAATCTATGGTGGAGGATGACGGGATCGAACCGCCGACCCCCTGCTTGTAAGGCAGGTGCTCTCCCAGCTGAGCTAATCCTCCATCAAAGGAAAGAGAGAGGTAAAAGTGTGCTATAGACACAAACTTTTACATCTCCCAACGTGATGACCCATACGGGATTCGAACCCGTGTTACCGCCGTGAAAGGGCGGTGTCTTAACCGCTTGACCAATGGGCCTCAACCAAAGTCTGGAGCTTCCAACCGGGCTCGAACCGGTGACCTCTTCCTTACCATGGAAGTGCTCTACCTGACTGAGCTATGGAAGCATGGCTCCACCAGTAGGATTCGAACCTACGACCCTTCGGTTAACAGCCGAATGCTCTACCGCTGAGCTATGGTGGAATAACAATAATATTTGTTCCGCATTTAGCTTGTAATGGCACGAACGTCCTGATCTCAGTGTGTTAAGCCAAGATGTTGCTCAATCGGTACGCTGATGCGTATTCGATGAAGCATATTCAGACGTGCTCTACCGCTGAGCTATGGTGGAATAAATAAAAAAATTTCAATATGCTACCTGTAGCTATTTGAAATTAGATTGGCTTGGCGACGTCCTACTCTCACAGGGGCAATGCCCCAACTACCATCGGCGCTGAAGAGCTTAACTTCCGTGTTCGGAATGGGAACGGGTGTATCCTCTTCGCCATCACCACCAAACCAATAAGGGATTGTTCCCTCAAAACTAGATAATATCGTATGCAAGAATGTCGTTTAAATATGGTTAAGTCCTCGACCTATTAGTATCTGTCAGCTCCACGTGTCGCCACGCTTCCACCTCAGACCTATCAACCTGATCGTCTTTCAGGGGTCTTACTTCAAAGAATGGGAAATCTCATCTTGAGGGGGGCTTCATGCTTAGATGCTTTCAGCACTTATCCCGTCCACACATAGCTACCCAGCGATGCCCTTGGCAGAACAACTGGTACACCAGCGGTGTGTCCATCCCGGTCCTCTCGTACTAAGGACAGCTCCTCTCAAATTTCCTACGCCCACGACGGATAGGGACCGAACTGTCTCACGACGTTCTGAACCCAGCTCGCGTACCGCTTTAATGGGCGAACAGCCCAACCCTTGGGACCGACTACAGCCCCAGGATGCGATGAGCCGACATCGAGGTGCCAAACCTCCCCGTCGATGTGGACTCTTGGGGGAGATAAGCCTGTTATCCCCGGGGTAGCTTTTATCCGTTGAGCGATGGCCCTTCCATGCGGAACCACCGGATCACTAAGCCCGACTTTCGTCCCTGCTCGACTTGTAGGTCTCGCAGTCAAGCTCCCTTGTGCCTTTACACTCTACGAATGATTTCCAACCATTCTGAGGGAACCTTTGGGCGCCTCCGTTACATTTTAGGAGGCGACCGCCCCAGTCAAACTGCCCACCTGACACTGTCTCCCAGCTCGATCAGAGCTGCGGGTTAGAATTTCAATACAGCCAGGGTAGTATCCCACCGACGCCTCCACCGAAGCTGGCGCTCCGGCTTCTCAGGCTCCTACCTATCCTGTACAAGCTGTACCAAAATTCAATATCAGGCTACAGTAAAGCTCCACGGGGTCTTTCCGTCCTGTCGCGGGTAACCTGCATCTTCACAGGTACTATAATTTCACCGAGTCTCTCGTTGAGACAGTGCCCAAATCGTTACACCTTTCGTGCGGGTCAGAACTTACCTGACAAGGAATTTCGCTACCTTAGGACCGTTATAGTTACGGCCGCCGTTTACTGGGGCTTCAATTCAAAGCTTCGCTTGCGCTAACCTCTCCTCTTAACCTTCCAGCACCGGGCAGGTGTCAGCCCCTATACTTCGCCTTGCGGCTTCGCAGAGACCTGTGTTTTTGCTAAACAGTCGCTTGGGCCTTTTCACTGCGGCTCTCTCGGGCTTTCACCCTACCAGAGCACCCCTTCTCCCGAAGTTACGGGGTCATTTTGCCGAGTTCCTTAACGAGAGTTCTCTCGATCACCTTAGGATTCTCTCCTCGCCTACCTGTGTCGGTTTGCGGTACAGGCACCTCTCACCTCGCTAGAGGCTTTTCTTGGCAGTGTGGAATCAAGAACTTCGGTACTATATTTCCCTCGCCATCACAGCTCAGCCTTTATGGTAAGCGGATTTGCCTACTTACCAGCCTAACTGCTTGGACGCGCACTTCCAATCGCGCGATTCTCTATCCTCCTGCGTCCCCCCATTGCTCAAACGGTGAGGAGGTGGTACAGGAATATCAACCTGTTGTCCATCGCCTACGCCTTTCGGCCTCGGCTTAGGTCCTGACTAACCCTGAGCGGACGAGCCTTCCTCAGGAAACCTTAGGCATTCGGTGGACAAGATTCTCACTTGTCTTTCGCTACTCATACCGGCATTCTCACTTCTAAGCGCTCCACCAGTCCTTACGGTCTAGCTTCAACGCCCTTAGAACGCTCTCCTACCAATGTCGTTAGACATTCCACAGCTTCGGTGATACGTTTAGCCCCGGTACATTTTCGGCGCAGAGTCACTCGACCAGTGAGCTATTACGCACTCTTTAAATGGTGGCTGCTTCTAAGCCAACATCCTGGTTGTCTGGGCAACTCCACATCCTTTTCCACTTAACGTATACTTTGGGACCTTAGCTGGTGGTCTGGGCTGTTTCCCTTTCGACTACGGATCTTATCACTCGCAGTCTGACTCCCGAGTATAAGTCTTTGGCATTCGGAGTTTGACTGAATTCGGTAACCCGATGAGGGCCCCTAGTCCAATCAGTGCTCTACCTCCAAGACTCTCAAACTCGAGGCTAGCCCTAAAGCTATTTCGGAGAGAACCAGCTATCTCCAGGTTCGATTGGAATTTCTCCGCTACCCACACCTCATCCCCGCACTTTTCAACGTGCGTGGGTTCGGGCCTCCATTCAGTGTTACCTGAACTTCACCCTGGACATGGGTAGATCACCTGGTTTCGGGTCTACGACCACGTACTCAATCGCCCTATTCAGACTCGCTTTCGCTGCGGCTCCGTCTTCTCAACTTAACCTTGCACGGGATCGTAACTCGCCGGTTCATTCTACAAAAGGCACGCCATCACCCGTTAACGGGCTCTGACTACTTGTAGGCACACGGTTTCAGGATCTGTTTCACTCCCCTTCCGGGGTGCTTTTCACCTTTCCCTCACGGTACTGGTTCACTATCGGTCACTAGGGAGTATTTAGCCTTGGGAGATGGTCCTCCCTGCTTCCGACGGGATTTCTCGTGTCCCGCCGTACTCAGGATCCACTCAGGAGGGAACGAAGTTTCAGCTACAGGGCTGTTACCTTCTATGGCTGGCCTTTCCAGACCGCTTCACTTACCTCGTTCCTTTGTAACTCCATGTTGAGTGTCCTACAACCCCAAGAGGCAAGCCTCTTGGTTTGGGCTTCTTCCGTTTCGCTCGCCGCTACTCAGGAAATCGCGAATTGCTTTCTCTTCCTCCGGGTACTAAGATGTTTCAGTTCCCCGGGTCTGCCATCATCACCCTATGTATTCAGGTGAAGATACTACCCCATTACGAGCAGTGGGTTTCCCCATTCGGAAATCTCCGGATCAAAGCTTACTTACAGCTCCCCGAAGCATATCGTTGTTAGTCACGTCCTTCATCGGCTCCTAGTGCCAAGGCATCCACCGTGCGCCCTTAACAACTTAACCGTTGTTAAAGATCATTCGATCAATTTCTTGACTTTCTTACATACAAATTATTATCTAGTTTTCAAGGAACATGGCTACTGACTTCAATCACATCATGAATGAACTTCGTAGCATTACTTCATGCTGCCATGCGCTGAGGAATCAATCATCATTGATTAATCTTGCAGACGCAAGCGCAAGTTAAATAATGAGTTTTTGCGTTAGCAAAAAGTTTCATTATCTAACTGAGAGACAATTCTCTCAAAACTAAACAAAACGTTCAAGCGCTATTTTATGGAAACGAAAGTTTCCACTTATCCTTAGAAAGGAGGTGATCCAGCCGCACCTTCCGATACGGCTACCTTGTTACGACTTCACCCCAATCATCTGTCCCACCTTCGGCGGCTGGCCCCCTAAGGTTACCTCACCGACTTCGGGTGTTACAAACTCTCGTGGTGTGACGGGCGGTGTGTACAAGGCCCGGGAACGTATTCACCGCGGCATGCTGATCCGCGATTACTAGCGATTCCGGCTTCATGCAGGCGAGTTGCAGCCTGCAATCCGAACTGAGAATGGTTTTATGGGATTTGCTCAACCTCGCGGTTTTGCTGCCCTTTGTACCATCCATTGTAGCACGTGTGTAGCCCAGGTCATAAGGGGCATGATGATTTGACGTCATCCCCACCTTCCTCCGGTTTGTCACCGGCAGTCACCTTAGAGTGCCCAACTGAATGCTGGCAACTAAGATCAAGGGTTGCGCTCGTTGCGGGACTTAACCCAACATCTCACGACACGAGCTGACGACAACCATGCACCACCTGTCACCTTTGTCCCCGAAGGGAAATTCCTATCTCTAGGAAGGTCAAAGGGATGTCAAGACCTGGTAAGGTTCTTCGCGTTGCTTCGAATTAAACCACATGCTCCACCGCTTGTGCGGGCCCCCGTCAATTCCTTTGAGTTTCAGTCTTGCGACCGTACTCCCCAGGCGGAGTGCTTAATGCGTTAACTTCAGCACTAAAGGGCGGAAACCCTCTAACACTTAGCACTCATCGTTTACGGCGTGGACTACCAGGGTATCTAATCCTGTTTGCTCCCCACGCTTTCGCGCCTCAGCGTCAGTTACAGACCAGAAAGTCGCCTTCGCCACTGGTGTTCCTCCACATCTCTACGCATTTCACCGCTACACGTGGAATTCCACTTTCCTCTTCTGTACTCAAGTCCCCCAGTTTCCAATGACCCTCCACGGTTGAGCCGTGGGCTTTCACATCAGACTTAAAGGACCGCCTGCGCGCGCTTTACGCCCAATAATTCCGGACAACGCTTGCCACCTACGTATTACCGCGGCTGCTGGCACGTAGTTAGCCGTGGCTTTCTGGTTAGGTACCGTCAAGGTACCGCCCTATTCGAACGGTACTTGTTCTTCCCTAACAACAGAGCTTTACGACCCGAAGGCCTTCATCGCTCACGCGGCGTTGCTCCGTCAGACTTTCGTCCATTGCGGAAGATTCCCTACTGCTGCCTCCCGTAGGAGTCTGGGCCGTGTCTCAGTCCCAGTGTGGCCGATCACCCTCTCAGGTCGGCTACGCATCGTCGCCTTGGTGAGCCGTTACCTCACCAACTAGCTAATGCGCCGCGGGCCCATCTGTAAGTGATAGCTAAAAGCCATCTTTTATTCAGTCACCAGGAGGTGTCTGAAATTATCCGGTATTAGCTCCGGTTTCCCGAAGTTATCCCAGTCTTACAGGCAAGTTGCCCACGTGTTACTCACCCGTCCGCCGCTAATCTCCGAAGAGATTCGCTCGACTTGCATGTATTAGGCACGCCGCCAGCGTTCGTCCTGAGCCAGGATCAAACTCTCCAATAAAGTGTTTGATTGCTCATTACACCGGCAATCTACTGAGTTACTTCACGTTAGCGAAAATAACTAATAGTAGATTTTAATAATCTATTACTTTGCGTTGGTTATAAAACCAACACGCTTGACGTTTTGTTTAGTTTTCAAAGAACTTTTTTTATTTGAATCGCTCATAAGCGACTTTATTAATTTAACATATATCATCTCGTGATGTCAATAGGTAAGTTTAATTTATTTTTTCACCGGTTGGCCTCATTCCGAAGCGACAAAAAGTAATATACCATAATTAAATAGTAAGAGTCAACACTTCTTACAATAAAAATCAGTTTAGTCTTTTATTCTACTCATACTGCTTGATCTGCTTTGAACGAATATATTTTGAACAATCGTAAGGAGTAGCTATTCTTCTAAATAGTTTAAATAGAATTTGATATCTTTCTTCCATTGCTCTTTTTACTATATGATCAATTCTATGATCTTGAAAGTCATGCAAGATTTCATCCATTTCCCTTTTTAAAAGGTACTCTAGTTCCTTTTGTTCTATTTTATTTAACATAAAGCCTAACATATTTTCACCCTCTTAGTTAATTTAGTCTAGTTATTTCCATAACCCTGTTTTTTATGAAAGATTTCTTTTCTTTTGCTCATAATTCGTACAAGTTTGCATAAATATTTCTCAAGAGACTTGTACGAGGGAGGGTTTACTATGAATTTTTTCTTTATATTAAACGGAAAAAAGATTAAGCATTCATTAATTATCGTTATTGCGGCCTTTTTCACTGCAGGGATCCTATATATTGAGGGCTCCTTTAATGAACCTGTTTTCTCATCAAAAGAAGGTCCAAGAGCTATCTATAAAGGTGAAGGGAAAGATAAGAAGGTGGCTTTAACCTTCGATATTAGTTGGGGTGATGAACAAGCACTTCCAATCCTTGATTCTTTAAAGACTCACAATATAAAGGGAGTTACCTTTTTTCTATCAGCCGCATGGGCAGAAACCCATCCTGATGTAGTAAAGAGAATCATAGAAGATGGTCATGAAATTGGTAGTATGGGCTATCAATGGAAAAACTACACATCAATGGATGAGCAAAAGATTAAACGGGATATCTTGCAAGCCGAGGAAGTTTTCAAAACATTAGGGCTTAAAGAAATCACCCTGCTACGACCACCTAGTGGGAAATTTAACGAAAAAGTATTAAAGGTGGCAGATAATATTGGATATACGGTTGTCCATTGGAGTGTTAATTCTCAGGATTGGACCAATCCAGGTACAGAGGCAATCTTAAAGAATGTTAAAGAAATGAAGGCAGGAGACATTGTTCTTCTTCACGCATCGGACTCAGCGCAGCAAACAGAAAAAGTAATTCCTGAAATTGCGAAGCTGTTAAATCAAAAAGGCTATAAAAACTATTCAATTTCCGAACTTATTGATAATACAGAAGCTAAAACAACTGAAGTGAAATAGGTTTTTTAACGATAATAAAAATAACCTTCAATTACCAGTCTGAGGAAAGCGAGTGTACTGAACGAAAATTAATATCAACTTTAACAGCGCAATATAATAAAAAAAGCTGACATCAATAGATGTTAGCTTTTTTTAATTAGTCTATGAAGAATTAATAATTGATAGCTATTACAAATAAGTAGAGGTAGAAGCATTAAGCTTAGCCAGCTTTCTTCGTTAGCTCTTAAGGCCGGTACCCACTCAAGTGTTGTCACAACAATCATGAAAAATAGTGCAGGAATAAAAGCTTGGTTGTTGGTTTGCTTCGCCTTTACATAAGCTGTAAAAAGAGAAATGACAAATATAACAATTGGATATATAAAGAAACCAACTAAACGATCATGTTCCTCAGCAAACCACTGATAACGGAAATAAACTAAATCAAATAATACAAACGCAATAATTATTATTTGGACAGGCTTCCATAAGCTTTTAAAGATTCCTAATCCGAATCTATGGACGGTTAAGTACGCGAAAAATCCCATCTGACTTATCACACTGAATATAAAACCAACGCCGAGAAGCCAAAACGTAACGGATAAGATTTCTCCTATTTGTACATCTATAAATAACGATTGATATTCAGACCATCTAATCATAAATCCTAAAATTACAGTACTAATTCCTCCGACCAATAATGTAGATATAAATAATCGGACCCAATCACGGCTTTTCACATTACTTCCTCCATTCTTACTCCATTTATGATTTTACCAACGGTCTTTGGAAAATGCCAGTAAATCTCATCACTCTATGCATATTTTAACGAATTTTATTCATATTAAAAGTAGGATTATTTAGAAGGGAGCAATATCATGGGCTATCATAAGCTAATCCTCCTAATCTTTTGCTTGTTTACCCTAGCTGCGTGTACGGGTGGCGGAGAACAGGGTGGGGAACAAGCTAATTATGAAGAAATCAAGAAAATGGTTGTAGATATTCTAAAAACAGATGAGGGTAAGACTGCTATCCAAGAGGTAATGGCTGATGATAAAATGAAGCAAGCTCTTGTAATGGATCAAGCCATTGTAACCGAAACGATTCAACAGACCTTAACATCTGAGGAAGGCGCTTCTTTTTGGAAGAAGACCTTTGAAGATCCAAAGTTTGCAGAGACTTTTGCGAAGAGTATGCAAACAGAGCATGAAAAGATTATTAAAGGGTTAATGAAGGACCCGGACTATCAAAAAATGCTCCTTGAATTATTTCAAAATCCTGAAGCAGAGGAACAAGTCCTAACTGTTTTGAAAAGTGCGGAGTATCGCGCTCATCTTCAAACAGTAATAACCGAAACCTTTGAAAGCCCCTTATTTAAAACAAAACTCGTGGACGTTATTATAAAATCTGCTGAGCAACTCCAAGAAGAAGCTGCTAAGAAAAAAGAAGAAGAAGGCGGCGGTGGAGAAGGCGAAAGCTAATGATGAATTTTTCGGAATCCTAAAAGCAAAAGCGCCCCCTCTTTATCAGAGGGGGCGCTTTTAACTTATCTATGAATAAGATTAGTGATCTTTTCAGCAATTTCTAAATATATCTTACCTAATCGATGGTCTTCTGCATATACAGAAGGCGCAAAATCTTCATCGTTCCAGTCTGGCTGTTGGAGCGGAAGTTGGCCTAGTAGCTCAGTTTGAAGCTCATCTGCTAGCTTTTCCCCTCCACCTTTACCAAAGACATACTCTTTTTCACCAGTAACCTTACTTTCAAAATAAGACATATTTTCAATAACACCAAGCACCTCATGCTCAGTTCGAAGCGCCATTGCCCCTGCTCTTGCGGCAACAAACGCGGCAGTTGGATGAGGCGTAGTAACAATCACTTCTTTACAGGCAGGTAGCATTGTATGAATATCAAGAGCAACGTCTCCAGTACCAGGTGGTAAATCTAGTAATAAGTAATCAAGATCTCCCCACTCGACATCACCAAAGAAATTATGAAGCATCTTTCCAAGCATTGGTCCTCTCCATATAACCGGTGCATTATCCTCAACAAAGAACCCCATAGAAATAACTTTAACTCCAAATCGCTCCACTGGGATAATCATTTCACCTCTTACAACTGGACGCTTGGTGATTCCCATCATATCTGGAACACTAAACCCATATATATCCGCATCAATGATTCCCACTTTTTTACCAAGTCTGGCAAGTGCAACAGCCAAGTTAACAGAAACGGTAGACTTACCAACGCCTCCTTTACCACTAGCAATGGCAATAAAAGTCGTTTTACTACCAGGAGAGAGCAATGATTGGTTGGTCTGGCTTTCATTTGAGGCATGTTTAGCTAGCTCTTCCTCTGGTAAGTCGGTAAAACGCAACCCCACTGAATCTGCTCCTGCTCCTTTCAGGGCTTGTACAATTGTGCCTTGTAGCTGCATCTGTTCAGCAGTCCCCGTTTTAGCAATCGCAATTTTAACGCTTACATGTTGCTTATCTTCTTTAACCTTAATTTCTTGAATTCCATTTGTTTCTTCTAATGTCTTATGTAAAAAAGGATCCACCATCTTATTAAGAATGGACCTAACTCTTGCTTCAGTTAACATTTTGCCACTCCTTAGTACTCTTTTTTCGTTAGTATACCATAACTTAGGCATATTATCTGAGATCATGCCCTGTTTAGAGCAAAATAAATCCCCCTATTAAGGGAGATCCGGTTCATTCGTATAATATCGCAATATCCCATTATAAATAGAAGCTGCCATCTTCTCCTGATATTCTTCTGTTTTCAGAAGGTTTCTCTCATGCGGGTTTGATAAGAATCCAACCTCAACTAGCGCTCCTGGTATTTGAGCCTTTTTTAATAGATATATGCCGCTGATAGGTTTGGCAGATCGATTTGTATTTTCAAGATTACGCTTTATTTCGGTTTGAACAAAGGTAGCTAACCGTTTATTTTCTTCAAGTGATCCAAAATAAAAGGTTTGTGCACCTCTCCACTTCTCGGAGGGTATGGCATTAAGATGAATGGTAATAAAACTACTTGCGTCCGAGTTGTTAATAAACTCTACTCTCTTTTTTAAATCTTCTACTTTTCGATTACGAACTCCCTTTGTACTTTTATCTGCAAGGTCATTATGGTCCTCTCTTGTTAAGAGAACGATTGCCCCCTGCTCCTGAAGATAATCCTTTACCTTTTGCGCAATCGTGAGTGCAATATCACGCTCGAACACTTCACCACCATATGAAGCCCCACCATCAAGTCCACCATGACCAGGATCTAGGATAATAATCTCTCCACTAAGCGGAAGATTCCACGAGTTCCAAGAATCATTACTCGTTAATTGATTCTGTATAATAAGGATAAATGCAAGGATTCCAACGCCAATCCCTATAATTTTTGCTTTTTTCTTCCCCATCTTCCTTTGCTCCTCCCTGATTGTCCCTAGTAGTAAACTATATGGGACAAGAGGAGAAAATATGATTTAATGGGGCTGTTTTCGTATAGTTTGTTGCTTTGTGTAAAAATCCCAAAAACCGGATTTCCCCTTAGTATTAAGGTCTTACTATACATAAAGAGAGTTTCTCTTTTCTAATCTATACTCAATTTGCTTATATAACTGGTTGTTTAACCAAACTAAATGTCACAAAAGCAACAAAGTTTTAGAAAAGAGCCCACTAATGAAGACGAAGTTTATACCTCATGATTCCTTTATCAAAACCTTCCTGAATCCACCTTGAGACATATTGCTCACATGCTAAATATAAGGATTCACTGATAAAATCATTATCGCTAAGATTTCCCCAATACTGAAGGTAATCATATAAAGTATCAATTAAATATTTTTCCTCTGCATAGCATTTCCTTTTAATGGTATCAAAGGACTCTCCGTAATGCCCTACCCGTCCAAAGCTTGCACCAAGAAGGTAAGCTTCGATCGCAACATCCACACTACCATCTTCAATTGCTTGAGAAAATTTTGCATTCTTGAAGAAGGGTTGAAAAAAGCCATGTACTTCCTTCATCAGCTTTTCTAAACTTAGCTCTCTTAAAAGCTTTCGTTCAAACTTCACTTGTTTTTCTTTTCGTTTTTCTTTAAAAGATGTAATTACTGTCATAATAATCTGCACCCTTCCTTTACGACTGATTTAAAAGTAGAGATACTTTTATATTCGATTGAAGGTTTATACCCTTAGGATGCACGAAATAACGGAAGGCTTGAATGGCAATTTTATCACATACAACCAACTATAATTTTTTTATGAAAAACTTAATTACTTGTTGATTTTGAACGCGAATAAAAGATTATCTCTTATTTATGCCTTCAGCAATCGTAGACCATTTAAAATAACTAAGATTGTGCTTCCTTCATGACCTATAACACCGAATGGTAGATCAATTACTTGGAAGAAATTACTGAAAATTAATACAGCAATTACAGCAATTGAGAAACACACATTTTGCTTAATAATTCGATTCATCTTTTTTGATAAGTGTATGGTTTCTCTAATTTTAGATAAGTCATTTTTCATTAAAATAATATCGGCAGTTTCTAATGCTACATCTGTTCCTTCACCCATTGAAATTCCAATATTGGCTGTTGCTAGAGCAGGTGCATCATTTATTCCATCACCAGTCATAGCAATAGTGCCATACTTCTTTTGAAGCGTTTTTATATGCTTAACCTTGTCTTCTGGTAAGCAATCGGCAATATATTCATCAACCTGAGCAAGTTCAGCAATCGTATTGGCGGTCCGTTCATTATCACCGGTGATCATAACTGTATGAATTCCTTCTTGTTTAAGCTCTTGAATGGCCTGCTTAGTTGTGTCTCTCACAGAGTCAATTAGACCTAAGAAGCAAACAACCTCGTCATCCTTTTTGAGGTAGACAATTGTTTTCCCCTCAGAAGAAAGCCTTTCTCCTTTAACTAAAAGTTCCTCATCTGTATGGTCTTTATGGACATAGTCTAACTTTCCAATTTTCCATGTAGAACCATTAGCTAATCCTGTTATTCCTAGTCCTGGCGTCTCTTCAATATGAGTGATAGGAAGTCTTTTTGTTTCTTCACTTAAAAGATAACGAACAATCGATTGTGCGAGTGGATGATTAGATTTCTCCTCAACTGAGAGAATAATGGACTTAATCTCCTCTTGATCTACATCTTCTTTCATTACAAAATCAGTTACAACTGGCTTTCCCCTAGTTAGAGTACCTGTTTTATCAAGAGCAATGATTTTGGTATGTGATAGTCTCTCAAGGTGAACTCCACCTTTTATTAGGACACCCTTTCTTGCACTCTGAGAAATAGCAGATAATGTTGCTGGCATGATGGAAGCAACTAGGGCACAAGGTGAGGCAACAACCATCAGTACCATTGCTCTATAAAAGGACTCAGACCAACTCCAACCAAACAATAACACCGGTGCAAGCATCGTAAGTAATACAGCGAATAGAACTAGCTTCACATAAAGCCCTTCAAACCTTTCAATAAATAATTGAGATGGTGACTTTTCACTTTCAGCCTGCTGAACCAATTGAATAATCTTACTAAAAAGAGTGTCACTAGAAAGCTTGGATACTCTAACTTGAATCACTCCATTATGATTAACAGTTCCTGCAAATACTTCATCTTGGGCGATCTTTATTACAGGAAGCGACTCTCCAGTTATTGCTGATTGATCAACTGATGTTCTTCCATTGGTGATGATGCCGTCAGCCGGAATTCTCTCTCCTGCTTTTACTACAACTAGATCTCCTATTTGTAGAAGGCTAACTTTGACTTTTTGCTCATCCCCGTTAACTATGACAACCGCCTCTTCCGGCTGCAGGTTCATAAGTAATGATAGCTCTCGTTTACTCTTGTTCATCGTGTATGTCTCAAGTGCTCCGCTCAATGAAAAGATGAAAATGAGCAAGGCTCCCTCCATCCAGTATCCAATACAGGCAGAGCCTATTGCTGCAAAAATCATCAATAATTCTACATTTAATTCTCGGTCCTTTATTGAATCAATGATTCCTTCCTTAGCCTTTGCGAATCCACCAATGACAAAAGCTAGTAAGTAACATATAACTGAGGTTAGATGATCCTCATTTGCTGAGAGCCATCCTACGACAATAAAACCCCCACTTAGTAAAGCAGCAAATAATTCAAGATGCTTAATAATGAAGGATTCCTTTTCGTCTTGTGATTGATATAGCTCATTTCTACTAGCCTTAATATTTGCTTCCACTCTACTCTCCCTCACCCTCGTATAAGTTCATTATTCTGATCTATTAAAGAGATAAGACACCGCTCAAGGTAGTCATTTTCTAAGCTACTACATACTCTATAGCTATATTTTATGTAAGGGGAGAGTAAAGGGTCAACACTTATTTATAATAATTATAAAATAATACTAATTATAAATAATGATAATCATTCTTAATGGAATCCTAACTATAGATTAATAACGGTGACAGTTTCATTAAAGGAGGTAAACATTACATCTTAACTTCTAAAAAATACCGACGAATGGTTAACTTGCGATAAAGCCATTAGACAAACTATTGAACACAAAAAAAGACCCCTAACCCAAATGGTTAAGAGTCTTGAATGTTTATTTCATACCAGATTGCATAAAGCTATTTAAAAATTGACGTTGGAATAATAGGAAAGCAAGTAGTAATGGGGTAATGACTAACATCGTAGCTGCAGTTGTTTCTGCAAATTGAGTACCTGTTTCAAAGCTCGATGCGAACAAAGCTAACCCTACAGAAATCGGTCTACTTTCGATGGAATTCGTTACGATGAGTGGCCATAAAAAATTATTCCAATGGTGACTAACTGATACTAGCCCAAACGCTATAAACGTCGGTCTAGCTAAAGGAACATATACATGCCAAAGAATTTGAAAAAGGTTACACCCATCTAATCTGGCTGCTTCCTCCAACTCTGCAGGTACTTGTTTAAAGGTTTGTCTTAATAGAAAGATACCAAACGCCGAGGTAAAGTATGGAATCATAATCGATAGTTTTTGATCGATTAGTCCCATTCCAGCCACTATTTTATAATTCGGAAAAATTAGTGCTTCAGCAGGAATCATAATTTGTACTAAGAATAAGATAAAGATAAAATTCTTCAGCTTAAAATTTAGTCTGGCAAATGCATAGGCGGCAAGAGTGGTAGTGATTAGTTGGACAATTAAGATCCCAAATACAATGAGCAGTGTATTCACATAATATTGAGTAAAAGGCGCTTTATTCCAAGCATTAATATAATTTTCTAAAGTAAAGGTAGTACCCCAAAAATTTCCTGAAAGAATTTGATCCTTTGGTCGAAAGGATGTATAAACGACCCAAACGAGTGGAATCACCCAAATAATTGCTAATACATACATTGAAATCTTACTGAGTTTATCCATGTTTACTACACCCTATCTATAATGAATTTTCTTTTCCATCCCAAAGAATTGAATGGAGGCTACGATTAATAAGATAAGTAAAAAGATAACCGTTAAAGTTGCAGCTCTTCCCTCATCCCAGAACTTAAAGGCTGTTTCATATATGTAATATAAAAGTAAGTTACTTGCATTGTTCGGACCACCCTGAGTCATCACAACGAGATGATCAACTAGCTTAAACGAGTGAGTAGAAGCGATGATAAATACAAATAATGTACTTGGCATTAGTAGCGGGAATGTAACTCTTCTAAATAACTGCCATGAAGAGGCTCCATCTATCTTAGCAGCTTCATATAATTCCTTAGAGATGTTTTGCAATCCCGCTAAATAGAAAATCATATAAAAACCTGCTTCTTTCCAAACTGCCATCACCATAGTTGCTCCTAAAACCGTTTCTTGACTACCTAACCAGTTAATTTGATTTAAATTTAGCCAGCCTAAAATCTGGCCAAGTAAACCATACTCAGGTGTATAAATGAATAGCCAAATATTTGCTATAGCAATTGCAGGTACAACTGTCGGGTAAAAAAACATCGTTTTTAACCATTGACTTCCCCTTAGGACATGATTGACGAAGACTGCCATCGCAAGAGCTAAAATCATACTAATTGGGACTGTCCCCAAAACAAAAATGATTGTATTTTTTGTCACCTTCCAAAACACTTCATCTTCCATTAGCTTTTGATAGTTTGACAACCCAACAAAAAACGGTTCAGGGACCCCTAAGTTTGATTGAAACAAGCTTAATATGACTGTTTGACCCATTGGATAAAAGGTAAACAAGACTAGGAAGATGAGAGCAGGAAGGAGAAGAGCATATGCCGTTACATTTTCTTTCAGTTGGCTGTTAAACATTCGCTTCTCCATCCTCTACATCCAATTTCTATATTTATTCTAGAGATTAATTAAATGGAACTAATAGCTCTGTTGCCATATCTTGAGCCTTTTTTAATGCTTCAGCAGGTGTTAGTTCACCAGTTAACACTGCTTGAATTTGATCTTGTAGAATTTTTTGTACTTCGCCGTTGTTATGTGTTGAGATCGAAGCAGAAGCATATTCTAGTTGATCACGCGCTATGGCTGCTTGAGGGAATTCCTCTAAATAGGTTTTCATTGTATCTACCTCATAGGCAGACTTTCTTGTTGCGATATATCCGGTATCGATACTCCACTGAGCTGTAATCTCTGGCTTTGTTACATATTGAATAAATTCAATTGCTGCTTGTTGTTTTTCTTCTCCCATACCCTTAAACATAAATAGGTTTCCACCACCAACCGGAGTCCCATGACCCTTCTTACCAGCTGGTAAATATGCAGTACCAAATTCAAAGGTAGCATTGTCACGAATATTAGCAAGATTACCTGTTGTATGAATCATCATGGCTGTTTTTCCTTCTAGGAAATCAGAAGGTGTTGTAGCCCAATCAACTAGACCTTCTGGCATTACCTTGTGCTTTTTACTAAGGTCTAGCCAAAGCTGTAATGCCTCAACATTTTCAGGTGTGTCAAAATACACTTCTGTTCCATCTGTGTTCATGAGATTTTTTCCATTTTGTAAGGCAAAACCTTGGAATAACCAAGCACCATAACCAGTTGCAGGAACCTCAATTCCCCATTGACCATCTTTCGTTAAAGCTTTTGAATACTCAATTACTTCATCCCAGTTTTGTGGTGCTTTTTCTGGATCTAATCCCGCTTCTTTAAATGCATCCTTATTGTAGTATAGAATTTGTGTGCTTCTAGCAAAAGGGATACTCCAAAGCTTATCGTTCGCAAGTCCATTTTCTAAAAATCCGTAGTAGAAATCATCAATATACTCTTGCTCAACCTTATCATCAAAGCTTTCAATCATATCCATATCAAGTAAAGTAAATAAATCCGTTGAGGAAAGTACCGCTAGATCAGGCGGAGTTCCTCCTTTGAACGCGGTTTGTGCTTTAACCATCGTATCAGCGTAACTACCTGTATAAACTGGCTTTACTGTAATATGCGGATTTTCCTTGTTGAAGTCTGTGGCCATTTTATCAATTAATTCCGTGATCGGACCGCCAACTGCTACCGGATAGTACATTGTTAATTCCACTGGTTCTTTCGTTTCTTCTTCTTTCTCAGTAGTAGTTTGATTTGACCCATTGCTATTGCTCGTTTCCGTTTTCGTACTTACAGTAGAGTTACACGCAACTAAAGCAAAAGACATTAAAACCAATAGAAAAATACTAAATAGTTTTTTCATTTTACACTCTCCCTTTTTAGTGAATATTACAGAATGTTCATTTCCGTTTTATATAAATTTAATAAATCACTTATATCATGAGCTGTCAGACTCGGACTGAAATCCACTGAATTTTCCTTGAAGAGATCCACCTGATTTCCTTTTAACCAAATCGTATGAAGACCCGCTTTATATCCTCCTAAAATATCTGTGTGAGGATTATCCCCAATCATTAAGCATTCATGAGGCTGATAGTTTAACTTATCTAAAGCAAATTTAAAGATATATGGCTCAGGCTTTCCAACAGATTTTATCTTTTTCCTCGTGATTGCCTCAATTGCTGCAACAAGCGAACCTGTCTCTGGAACAAGCTCATGTTTTCCACCCAAATGATATTCATCTGGATTTGTACTGATGGGCTTTGCACCTTTTGTAATTTCATTTACGGTATACTGTAAGGTCATATAATGAAAAGTGGTATCTCTTCCAATCACCATATAATCGGCTCTTTCAGATTGTTCTAAATCTAATACTTGATGCCCTTGCTTTCTCAATGTTTCTTTTAATGAATGACTACCAGCAACCTTTACTTTCACAGACCCATATCGTGCATAAAGATAAAGTCCTACACATTCTGTTGCTGTCACAACTTCATTAGCCTCCACAGATAAACCCATAGATTTTAATTTTGCAGAAACCTCATAAGCCGTTTCAGTAGAGTTATTTGTCACAAATAAAATATCTTTTTGATCTTCTTTAAGTTGTCTCAGCAGCTCAAGTGAACCAGGAGCAGGTAAGTTGCCAAAATAAATACAACCATCTAGGTCGAATAAATATGCTTTAGATTTATGTAAAAGAGAGTGATGTGTTGTTGTCATAAATGTATAAACTCCCTTACATACTCAGCGTATCTTGCTTTATAAAAATTTCATTTAGGATTTTACCATCGACATCACTAAGCTCTTCTTCAAAAATCCTCGCAATGGTAGGAGCTACATCCACTACCTTTACTTCTTCGATCTGCTTCCCTTTTTGAATGCCTTTACCGCTTGCGACGAACACTGCCTTCAGCTCTTCTCTTGTTGGCAAAAATCCATGCATGCCTCGAAATTTCGTTCTATTCTCGATTACCTGTTCACCAGTATGGTCAAAGTGAACAAAGCAATTTATTTCTGATTCAAAGATTAAATCTGGGCAATGAGCCTCAACTTCACCTACTCCAGGAAGTCCTAATGAAGGAAATTGATCCTTCTCAAATATTTCCCCTACACCTTCTGTTACTTTTAAAAGATTTAATACTTCCTTATAAAGTTGTTTCTTTTTAATTGGATCTTCCTCTAGTACATAGACAAATCCAGATCCACCATTAGATACCGCCATAACCTTGCTCTCCTGTGGCTTTTCATCATTAAACCAGCCTGCTTGTTTAAATAGTCGATTGGGGTATAAGGTTCGAATCGTGTCTATAAATCCATGATCAGAAACCACGAACATAGTAGTGTCTTCATAAAGCCCCGCTGACTTTAGTTGAGTAATAATCTTACCAATCTGTTCATCAATATATTCTAGAGACCAATAGACTTCTTGTGAACGAGTTCCATAATCATGCTGATAGCTATCAGGAAGTAAAAAGTGCAACATCAGAAGATCAGGCCGCTTATTTTCAATAAGATAGTTAGCGATTTCTGTTGTTAAGTAATCCTGCATTTGTCCTCTTGCATGATCTGTACTCCATTCACCATAAGCGTCTACTGGAAAACCTTTCTCTTTTAATTCCTTCCAAAAAGATGGAGTACTATATCTTTCAAAGAGCTCCTGATCATAAAATTCTGGTATATTATAATCAATGGATTGTGCACCTCTTGTGACTGGCCAGCAGATGGAAGCTGTCTTCTTTCCTTTTGAATGAAGAATGTCATAAAGGGTATCACCTAAGACAATTTCATCTTTATCCCATGTACGGTCTCCAAAATGCTCTCCTACTTTTTTGTTTTTTCGATCAATGACCCAATTCCCTAATACTCCGTGATGTCTAGGATATTTACCGGTTATCATGCTCGTGTGAATGGCCCACGTTGCAGTCGGAAATACACTCTCCATACTTTTCGCTGATGTACCTTCACTTATTAACTGACGAAGATTTGGCATTTTGACATTTGGATCTGTTAGATAGTAATTTGCCATGCCATCAATACTAATTAACACTACATATTGCTCTTCATTTACCCTCAATGTTCAGCCTCCTTTACAACATAAAAAAGAGAGAAAACCGTAACAATAGTTAGTTCGCCCATAACAAAGACGCCTACTATTGTTCAGAGTTTTTCTCTCATCACTTACTCTAAACTTATAGTTTATAAATATATAAAGTTAACTTCTTTTGCTTACTCTCTTACTATAAAATAGTATTGTTAATCTAATGTGAGAAGATTGTAAATAAATGGTTAACATTCTATTTGATCTATTAGAATACTTCACTAAAAGTCAAAGACCACAGATCACGATTACTAACTGATAATGCTGTCGCGCCTGCCTGAAGACTTTGGGTTACTTCTTCTTTTGAATGAATTAACCCGCTCCCTATGATCGGGATATTCTCAAACTGATCAGCAAACTCTTCAATTACCTTATGTAATAGACCTGGCATAATTTCAACTGCATCAGGTTCCACATTTTTGACCATTTTAATCCCATTCTCTACAGCTAAAGTATCAATTGCGAATAAATGAAGGACACTGAATAGATTCAATTTATTAGCTTCTTTGATTAAATGACTTTTGGGAGTTACAATCCCATCCGCGCCAACATAATCAGCAATAAAAGAAACCGCTTCTTTATCTGTACTTGATAATCCCCTTACTAGATCAACATGTACAAAGCTTCCTACCTTTGCTTCCTTACACAATGCCACCATTTCAATAATTTCAGTTATATTTCCTCCCATAAAGAAAATATTATCAACCTTACTGTTCAAAGCCTCCTCAAAATACTCCGGCTTCCTTAACGCTGCAATGATTGGTTTATTACCGATTAAGTGTAATAGTGACATGTAAACAGTCCTTTTTTGTCATTTTCTTTCATTTTAGTTTAACTAGTCATGATATTCTATTAAATATGCCAAGCTTTACAAACTCTTTACACTTGGTTGATCAAAAGCAGCACCCTCGTTTATATATTCAGAAGTTGTTAACATAAAAAGCTATCAACATGAATCTATTGATAGCTTTTTATGTTTAAACAGATATGTTATCTAACAGTAGGACTGCTTCAATTCCATCCTTGATTGATAGGGGTTCGAGTATTTTATATATACTCGTTAACTCCTTATCGAGAAGATGGTTTAATACAGAGGAGAGAGGTACCGTCCCATCTCCTATTCTATTATGCTCATCTTCTGTTCCATAATTGTCGCTGATATGAAGACCAAATAAATGGGCATGAATAGTTTCTAAACCTCTCATTACCTCGTTTTTACCCAGTAGATTAGCATGCCCCACGTCATACATGATTCCAACTTGACCATCGCCGAAATATGAGCACACCTTTAATAGTTCCTCTGTCTTTGTCCCCACTAAATTAGGCTTAGGTGGAACATTTTCAATGACTAGCCTTGTTGATGGAGGGATAAATGATTGAACCTCCTCAATAAACCGGATACTGTTTTCTAAGCCCTGGTCCACCTGTTCGTTCTCACCTAAGTGAAGTAATACATAAGGTGCATTCAGAAACTCTGCTAGCTTTAAGCAATCCTTAAACAGTTGAACAGACCTTTCGCGTACCTCTACCTGTTCACTTGCTGGATTGCAAAGTAGAAATGGAGCATGAATGGATAAAGTAACACCTTCTCGCTTCATTAAGCGTGACAGTTCATCTAGTTTTTCTGGCGACCAGGTTAAACATTCTAAGCCGTTTTCTTCACACATGATTTCAATTAATTTAAATCCTGCTTTAACGAGTTTTTGTATTCCCTCGAATAAAGGTATATCATAGACAGCAAACGTGGAAATTCCTAACTTATTCACTCTCGCTACCTCCTCGCTCGTGAACGAACTCACCTATTTTTTAAAAGGTGCTAACAATTCCTCTGCTTGCTCTTGCGCCTTCTTCAGTGCCTCTGCTGGTGTAGCAGTTCCTGTTACAACCGCTTGTAACTGATCATTAAATACCTTCGAGACTTGACCATTATTATGAGTAGATAGCTCTGCTTGGGCATATTTTAATTGATCTCTTGCCACTGCAGCTTGAGGGAAGCTTTCAACATACTCCTTCATAGCAGCTGTTTCATAAGCCGCTGGACTAACTGCAATATACCCTGTATCAATACTCCACTGTGCAGCTTGTTCAGGTTGTGTTGCCCACTTTATGAATTTCCATGCTGCTTCCTGCTTCTCTTTTTCTGTATCCTTAAATAAATAGAAGTTTCCTCCACCTGTTGGAGTACCGTGGTCTTTTCCGCCTGCAGGTAAATATGCAACACCGAAATCAAAGCTAGCATTAGTCTTTACGTTTGTTAAGTTACCCGTAGTATGATACATCATCGCTGTTTTACCTTCTAAGAAATTAGACGGAACCGTTGCCCAGTCAATTACTCCTTCAGGCATTACTTTATGTTTTTTAGCTAGATCTAGCCATAATTGTAGTGCTTCTACGTTTTCCTTTGTGTCAAAATACACTTCTTTTCCATCACTAGACATTAAATTCTTACCGTTTTGAAGTGCAAAAGCTTGGAATAACCAATACGGGAAGCCTGAAGTTGGAATCTCAACTCCATATTGAGTTGTTTGCCCATTTTCTACCTTTGTTAATTTTTTCGAGTACTCTACTAACTCTTCCCAGTTTTTCGGCGGTGAATTTGGATCTAAGCCAGCTTCCTTAAAGGCATCTTTATTATAATAAAGCACAATTGTACTTCTTTGGAATGGAATTCCCCATGTACTTCCTTCTGTTTGAGCATTTTCCATAAATCCAGGATAAAAACTATCTACATATTCCTCTCCACCATCTTGAGCAATATAATCATCTAATGAAATAATTGCATCCATATCTTTTAATGTGAAAAGCTCTGTCGATAAAAGTACTGCCAAATCAGGTGGTGTTTTTGATTGTACGGCTGTTTGCGTTTTAACCATTGTATCTTGATAACTACCTGTATATACTGGCTTGACAATAATATCAGGATTTTCTTTATGAAAATCGGCTGCCATCTTTTCTACGATTTCTGTAAGAGGTCCTCCAACTGCAATCGGGTAATACATCGTAATCTCAAGTGGTTCCTTTTCTTTTTCCTTTACACTTTCTGTTGAATTATTTTCTGTAGTCGAAGAACCTGTTGAGGTTGACTCATTTGCTGTTTTCGTTGTAGAACATGCTACTAACAACATCATCGCCATAAAAACTAAGGCTATTGTTTTTACCGTTTTCATTATTCCACTCTCCTCTTTCACATCGTATTGTCAAAACTTTTATAAGAAATAGGTTATAGAATACTGTGATAGAGGGCTTTATAAGCAAAAAAATTGCCACCCCCTGAATTCTAAGGATAATTGAGGTTACGACACTCTCAACAACCTTAGAAAGGAAGCGACAATTTGTACCCTCAAATTATAACCTATTTATTAACTTTTATAAACTACCAAGAACAAATTATTCGAACATTACTAACCTTACTTATTGGAAAAAATATGTTTGATAAACCGACTGAACAGCCTATAAATAAACCTTATCGTAAACTCCAGGTTGATGATCTGCCGATCATTGAAATTCCAGAAAAACAAGATTATCAAGTTCTCCTCAGGGAATACGTAGAGAAAAATGGTAAACCCTTGAAACCTGTACGCAGGCATAAGAACACAAAGGTTACGGTACCAAAATCTACGATCTGTCCAAAGTGTGGTGCTCCATCTACTTACCTTTATACCAATAATGGAGATAAAGGGCAGTATCAGTGTAAGGTCTGTTCCTGTCTGTTCAGTGATAAAAACCGTTTTTCAAAAGAAGCCGTATTAAAGTGCCCGCATTGTTCCAAAAATCTTGAAAAGATCAAAGAAAGAAAAGACTTTCACGTGTTCAAATGCAAGAACGATGAGTGTCCGTATTATCAAAAAAAGTTAAACGCGATTTCATCTAAAGAGAGAAATCAATTTAAAAAACATCCTCAGGCATTTAAATTAAGATACATTTTCCGTCAGTTTCACATTGAATTTCAACCACTGTCGAAGGATTCTCCAAAGAGACCAAAGGTTGATTTATCTAGGCTTCATGCTTCGCCACATACATTAGGACTGATATTAACCTATCATGTCAACTATGGCCTTTCGGCCCGTAAAACAGCTGCCATTATGCAGGATGTTCATGGTGTGCTTATTTCACACCAGACCATATTGAACTACGAAAACAGCGTGTCATTAATGCTTAAGCCTTATGTGGATCATTATCCATATGAACTATCTGATCAATTCTGTGGTGATGAAACCTACATCAGAGTAAACGGCCGATGGCACTACCTTTTCTTTTTCTTTGACGCGGTGAAAAAGATCATCCTTTCCTATCCAGTGTCAGCAAACCGAGATACAACGTCTGCCATTCGTGCAATTGATGAAGTGTTGTTAAAAATGAAAGACATTCCTGAGAACCTTACATTCGTGGTAGATGGTAATCCCATCTATCTACTAGCACAACACTTTTTCGCTCAGCACGGAATCTCATTTGATGTCACACAAGTTATTGGGCTAACCAATGAGGATGAAGTATCAAAGGAGTTCCGACCATTGAAACAAATTATTGAGAGACTTAATCGCACTTTTAAGAGCAATTATCGATCTACTCACGGGTTTGGATCGGAACATGGATCAGTATCCTATGTCACCTTATTTGTGGCTTATTTTAACTTTCTAAGACCACATGCTTCTTTGGAAGGAAAGGTGCCAGTCGTTAATCCAGAACTATTAGGGCTTCCTAATATGCCTGCACGGTGGACAAAATTGATTGAGTTAGCACAACATTGGATTGTAGAACAGACTGCCTAACTTTTTGTTTAGCAGAGCCCTAATTCAGCAATCGGCGGAGCGAACTCTTGACAAACCGAACTTGCCAATGGTTTAAAATGGAAATAACCAAGGGCTATTTGGCTTGCCATCTTTTTGTCCCCTTCGCCCTTGTTAAACTACCATCAAACCATTGGCGTGTTTGTCAAGAGCGGTTGCGTGGCCCTCCATCCCAATAACTAGGAGAGGGTTTAAATCTTCAGGTAGTTTTCATAGAACTTTTGACACTACCTTTCACATTTCCTATAATATTTCGTGTTCAAAATCAGGATAACTTACATGTAGAACTTTTAAATTTCCCCCTCCTTATAGAAGTAAAAAAAACCCAGTGAACGTCCATACAAAAATAATCGTCAATGAAGTCAATGCTTCAACGATTGCATGGTCGCTCTCAAGGTTTTTCCACTCTTCTCTTACCTAGAGAAACATATTCATATTACAGAAGTTATCTTAACAGTCAATTATTGAGAGTTTATGATGTAAAGGTAAATATTTTGTGAAAATATTTACGATAAACTTGGTGAAAGGTTATTTATCCGAAGAACAAAAGGTGCAAGCGCCCCGTTTAGCCTCAGGCATAGTAAATGTTCTAAAGAGAAAAAATGTTGCTCTTTCCATTTTATTCTCTTCAGATTATTTAACCTCGAGGGGCTGGGCTCTGGAGCTAGATTGAAATGCACAGAGTTGAGTTACCTATAAATGATACATTTTATAATTTCCTAAGCTATAAAAAAACCCCCAACCATTTGGTTGAGAGTTTTGAAAGCGAAAATTAACGCTTTGAGAACTGAGGTGCACGACGAGCGCCTTTAAGACCGTATTTCTTACGTTCTTTCATACGAGCGTCACGAGTTAAGAATCCAGCGCGCTTTAATGTAGTACGGAATTCAGGGTCAGCTTGTAGTAAAGCACGAGAGATTCCGTGACGGATTGCTCCTGCTTGACCAGTGTAGCCTCCACCTTTAACACTTACAAGAACATCATAGCTTCCAAGTGTTTCTGTAGCTACAAGAGGTTGCTTAACAACTTCTCTTAAAGCTGGTAGTGGTAAATAGTTTTCAAATTCACGTTCATTGATTAATACACGACCGTTACCAGGAACTAAACGTACGCGAGCTACGGAGCTCTTACGACGTCCTGTACCGTAATATTGTACCTGAGCCAATATAATAACCTCCTTAGATTATCCGCGAAGTTCGTAAACTTCTGGTTTTTGTGCTTGATGTGGATGTTCGCTTCCTGCATAAACGAAAAGCTTCTTACCTTGTTGACGTCCTAGAGGACCTTTTGGAAGCATTCCTTTGATTGCAAGTTCTAACATTTGAACTGGATAGTTTGTACGCATTTCAAGAGCAGTTCTTGATTTTAAACCACCTGGATGCATGCTGTGACGGTAGTAGATCTTGTCAGTTAATTTCTTACCAGTTAATTCAATCTTATCAGCATTGATGATGATTACATTGTCACCAGTGTCGATATGTGGTGTAAACGTTGGCTTGTGCTTACCACGTAGAATAGATGCTACTTCTGTAGATAGACGACCAAGAGTCTTACCTTCAGCGTCCACTACGAACCATTTACGTTCAACTTCACTTGGCTTTGCCATATAAGTAGTACGCATATTTTTTCCCTCCATTACGAATCATTAAATAATATTAAATTTTTTAAAGCTATTTTTATTTCATCAAATAAGTTCCGGGGCTTATTTGTGGGTTTTAAAAATAG
Source organism: Bacillus sp. AK128 (assembly GCF_053903075.1). NCBI lineage: Bacteria > Bacillati > Bacillota > Bacilli > Caryophanales > Bacillaceae > Bacillus > Bacillus sp. AK128. Next base: position 4,550,682 of record NZ_CP096379.1, read on the forward strand.
TACCATATGCAATAATATATCCTGCAGGAGCGAATGTCAAGAAAATGTTACACCAGGATTAGTTGTCATAATGAACTTTCCATAAATATAACCCATTTCCAGGTGCTGTTTTCCCTGCTTTCGTACGATCACGAACCTCTAATATAGAAATAATTTCCTCAGGCTTCCGATAGCCTTGACCTACCTCTAGTATAGTTCCTACCATAATTCTTACCATATTATATAAAAAGCCATTTCCAACAAATCGGAAAGTGAGCAAGTCATCAACTTCAAAAAACTCAATTTCATAGATGGTCCGCTTCTTATCCTCAACTTCTGTTTTCGCAGAACAAAAAGACGTGAAATCATGTGTACCAATCAGGTATTTAATGGCTTCCTTCATGGCAATATAATCTAATTGATATGGATAATGGTAATGATAGTGTCTCATAAATACATCTCTATCTTTTTTTAAGCTGACCTTATAACGATATTCCTTACTTTTCACGTCAAATCTAGCATGGAAGTCCTGAGGGACCCTTCGAACATGAGTCACTGAGATTTCTTCAGGAAGTAACGAATTAAAAGCCATCTTCCACTTATTTAATGGAATGCTTAAATGCGTGTCAAAGTGAATACTTTGTCCAATTGAATGGACATTTGCATCCGTTCTCCCTGATGCAATTACGCGGATATCTGTCCCTTTATGCATCTTTTTTAAAACTGTCTCTATTTCTGCCTGTACAGTTCGCTGATTGGGTTGAATTTGATAACCTGCAAATGCAGATCCATCATAAGTTATCAAACAATTTAGTCTTTGCATATCATCACCATGCTCGAATATATAATAAGATTGTTGTAATCACTACAGTACTTGATAGAAGAATGGTATCCGTAACTTTCCATTTTAACTCCCGAAGCTTTGTTCTTCCTTCTCCGCCTCGATATCCTCTTGCCTCCATAGCATTTGCTAGTTCATCTGCTCGCCTAAACGAGTTGATAAACAAAGGAACTAATAAAGGAATAATTGCTTTCACCCTTTCCTTCATGGGACCAGACGAAAATTCGACACCTCTAGCAGCCTGTGCTTTCATGATCTTCTCTGTCTCTTGCATTAAGGTCGGGATAAAACGCAGGGAAATAGACATCATTAAGGCTAGCTCATGAACGGGTAGCTTAAAGCGTTTAAATGGATGTAAAAGACTCTCCATTCCATCTGTTACCTCTATAGGCGTTGTAGTCAGCGTTAAGAGCGACGTCATTACAATAAGTAAAAAGAAACGGATTGAGATGAAGATACCTTGTCTTAGGCCTTCCTCATAGATACTAATCCATCCCCATTCAAAGAGTAATGGCCCTTCCTTTGTCATAAAGATATGTAGTAGAAACGTAAATAATATAATCCAAATGACAGGTTTTAAGCCCTTTAGAACAAACGCAAGGGGGATTTTTGTCAATTGATGAATTATCAGTGTATAAGCAATCAACAGGCCATAGCTGATAGCATTATTGGCTAGGAAGATAACTAAGACAAAAATAAAGATAAGTAAGAGCTTGGATCTCGGATCCATCCGATGGATAATGGAGTTAGTTGGAACATATTTTCCAATAATAATATTTTCCATCATGCTCATGATATGGTCTCCTTTGTTAAATGCCGATATAATGCCTCAGCCAGTTCGTCAATTGTTAAAAAACTTCCTTCAATCTTATGTCCAGTTAGCTTTTCAACCTCTTCAATAAATTGATAGGTTTTAGGAACATCCAAGCCCATTTGTGAAAGTGTTTCTCTTTTTGCAAATATTTCACTCGGTGCTCCTTCCATAAGGATTTTCCCCTGCTCCATGACGACAATTTTATCAGAGTATGCCGCAGCGTCCTCCATATTATGGGTGATCATGATGGTGGTCAGGCTTCTATCTCGATGAAGGGCTGCAAAAAGCTCCATCATTTCTTTTCGACCTCTTGGATCTAGACCAGCTGTTGGCTCATCTAATACTAAGACTTCTGGATTCATCGCAAGAACACCAGCAATAGCCACTCGTCTCATCTGCCCTCCACTTAAATCAAAAGGAGACCGCTCTAGATAGCTATCACGTAATCCAACGAGCTTTAATGCCTCTTTTGCTCTTACTCTTGCATGTTCCTCACTCAACCCGAAATTCATCGGACCAAAGCAAATATCTTTCTCTACCGTTTCCTCAAACAACTGATTTTCTGGAAACTGAAACACCATTCCAACTTTCTTACGTAAAGATTTTAGCTCTCGGTCCTTCTTTTTAGAAGTGATCGTATGTTGTCCAACCGTCACAGTACCTGAGGCTGGCTTAAGTAGTCCATTGAGATGTTGTATGATGGTAGACTTTCCAGACCCTGTATGACCAATTATCGTCATGAAGGTGCCGGGCATAATATCTAAATCAATGTCAGCTAGAGCAAGTCTTTCAAATGGTGTGTTGGCTTGATAAAGGTGTGTTAAATGACGGATAGTTATTTCCATAATTCACTAATCAATCCTTCTACTGAAAATGGAACTTCCTTTAAAGATATCCCTTTTTCCTTAAGCTTCTGACCAAGTTTGATTGGAAAGGGAACATCGAGACCGATCTCCTCTAATTCCCGGTCAAGCTTAAATATCTCCCTTGGGGGACCTTCAGCAAAGATGGATCCCTCGTTAAATACTATCATTCGATCTGCCTGCGCAGCTTCTTCGAGATCATGGGTAATGGAAACAACAGTTATATCTTTATCTTGCTTCAATTTATTAATGGTCTGAATAACTTCTAATCTACCTTGAGGATCTAGCATCGAGGTAGCCTCATCAAGCAATAGAATAGCTGGCTGGATAGCCAATATACTTGCAATTGCCACGCGTTGCTTCTGGCCACCAGATAGATGGTGTGGTTCTTGATCTAGAAAATCATTCATTTTTACAAGGGTTAAGCAATCTTCTATTCTTGTAATCATTTCCTCGCGTGGAACCCCTCTATTTTCTAAGCCAAAAGCCACATCATCCTTAACGGTTGTTCCCACAAACTGATTATCTGGATTCTGAAAAACCATTCCGACTTCCGCGCGGTAATCCCATATTGTCTCTTCTGTTAAGGGAGTTTCATTATAGAGTAGAATGGTACCATTTGTTGGAAGGAGTAGACCATTAAGTAGCTTAGCCATTGTAGACTTTCCTGAACCATTATGACCAACAATTGCGAGCCATTCACCTTGAAATACAGTAAAACTAACTTCTTTTAAAGCTTGGACGTCTTGATTTGGATATTGATAGGACAATTGTTTTACGGTAATAATTGGCTCCCCCATGTTTTCCCTCCGACTATCAGCATAACTTTTCATTCATCATATGTATAAAATACCAAAAAAACAAAAAAGGGCATAGATCCAGTTTAGAACTGACCCGCCCTTTAGTAGTGATGTTTATAATATTACACTAATTCAATAATCACCATTGGTGCACCGTCTCCACGACGTGGTCCAAGCTTAAGGATACGTGTATATCCACCTTGACGTTCTGTGTAACGAGGTGCGATGTCACCGAATAGCTTTTGAATAGCGTCTTGGTTAGTTTCTTCGTTCGCTACTTCATGACGGATGTAAGCAGCTGCTTGACGACGTGCATGTAAGTCTCCACGCTTACCTAATGTAATCATCTTTTCAACAACTGATTTTAATTCTTTCGCTCTTGCTTCAGTAGTTTCGATACGCTCGTTGATGATTAAGTCAGTAGCTAGGTCACGAAGTAAAGCTTTACGTTGAGCACTTGTACGCCCTAATTTCTGATATGCCATCGGAAGTTCCCTCCTTTTGTTGAAATCTCTGTATCTTTTAGAAGAACTAAAGTCCCCTTTAAGCTCCTCGAATAATAGGCAATAACTAGTATAATAAAGTTGAAGCTAGATTAGTCATCCTTGCGAAGGCCTAAACCTAATTCTTCAAGCTTATGTTTTACTTCCTCAAGCGACTTGCGTCCGAGGTTACGAACCTTCATCATATCTTCTTCGGTTTTATGTGCAAGTTCTTGTACGGTATTAATACCAGCACGCTTTAGGCAATTGTAAGAACGAACTGATAAATCAAGTTCTTCAATTGTCATTTCAAGCACTTTTTCCTTTTGGTCCTCTTCTTTTTCTACCATGATTTCAGCATTTTGAGCCTCATCAGTCAGACCAACAAAAATATTAAGATGTTCGGTTAAAATTTTAGCCCCAAGTGCAACTGCCTCTTTTGGACCAATGCTTCCATCTGTCCATACATCAAGAGTCAGCTTGTCGAAGTTAGACACTTGACCTACACGTGTGTTCTCAACTTGATACGTAACACGTGAAACTGGTGTGTAGATTGAATCAATTGGAATAACTCCAATTGGCTGATCTTCTCTCTTGTTTAAATCAGCAGGTGTGTATCCTCTACCACGTCTTGCTGTCAAACGCATACGAAGAGTAGCGTCCTTTGAAAGTGTCGCGATATGAAGATCAGGATTTAAGATTTCTACATCACTATCATAAGTAATGTCAGCAGCAGTGACTGTTCCATCACCCTGCACATCAATCTCTAAAGTCTTTTCGTCATCTGAATAGATTTTAAGAGCTAATTTCTTAAGATTTAGGATGATCGTAGTAACATCTTCCACGACACCTTCAATAGTTGAGAACTCATGCTGTACACCGTCTATTTGTATAGCAGATACAGCAGCACCAGGTAGTGAGGATAATAGTATACGACGTAAGGAGTTACCCAAAGTTGTACCATATCCACGCTCAAGTGGTTCCACGACAAATTTACCATACTTGGCATCATCGCTGATTTCAACCGTTTCGATTTTTGGTTTTTCAATTTCGATCATTTATAAACCCTCCTCCAAAACGTCGAAACCCCGGCTAGACAGTAAGTCTAACCGAAATTCCCCATTAGGCAGTTCCCGTTTTGCGCACAACAACTTGATCAATTGTTTCTAATGAATGTATCTACAAAAATATTGTATCATATCCCATTATAGACAGGGTTTCAAAATCTATACAGAAAAAATTAAACGCGACGACGTTTTGGCGGACGGCAACCATTATGAGGTACTGGAGTTACGTCCCTAATCGCTGTTACTTCAAGACCTGCTGCTTGAAGAGCACGGATCGCTGCTTCACGACCTGCACCTGGTCCTTTAACAGTAACTTCTAAAGTTTTTAAACCATGTTCCATTGCAACCTTCGCAGCAGCTTCAGCAGCCATTTGAGAAGCGAATGGAGTTGATTTACGTGAACCCTTGAAGCCTAGTGCACCAGCACTCGACCATGATAATGCATTTCCGTGGGAATCAGTAATAGTTACAATCGTGTTGTTAAATGTAGAACGGATATGAGCTATACCAGTCTCGACATTCTTTTTAACACGACGCTTACGTGTATTCGTTTTACGAGCCATCGATCATTTACCCTCCTTTACTATTTCTTTTTATTTGCTACAGTACGACGTGGACCCTTACGAGTACGCGCGTTATTTTTCGTATTTTGACCACGAACTGGTAAGCTACGACGGTGACGTAAACCGCGGTAAGAACCAATTTCGATTAGACGCTTAATGTTTAATGAGATTTCACGACGAAGATCTCCTTCAACCTTTAAACGGTCAATTGCATCACGGATTTTTCCTAATTCATCTTCTGTAAGATCACGAACACGAGTATCTTCAGAAACACCAGCTTCAGCAAGTACCTGCTGAGCAGTTGTTTTACCGATTCCAAAGATATAAGTTAAGGAAATTACAACACGCTTATCACGTGGAACATCAACACCTGCAATACGTGCCATTAGTGCACCTCCTTCAAATTAACCTTGTTTTTGCTTATGTTTTGGGTTTTCACAAATAACCATGACTTTACCTTTTCGGCGAATAACTTTACATTTTTCGCAAATCGGCTTTACGGATGGTCTCACTTTCATCTTTTAAACCTCCTTAATAGTACGGAGTGCTGAGTGTATTTTATTTAAAACGATACGTAATTCGACCACGAGTTAGATCGTATGGTGATAATTCAACTGTAACCTTATCACCTGGTAGTATACGTATAAAATGCATGCGGATTTTACCTGAAACATGAGCCAGCACAACGTGACCGTTTTCTAACTCAACTTTAAACATTGCATTAGGCAATGTATCTATGATGGTACCTTCAACTTCAATTACATCGTCTTTCGCCATCAACAAGCTCTCCCTTCTCCAAATCAGCAATCTGCTCACTGACAAACTTTGTCAAAGCATATCGAAGCTTTCCGTTTGTCACACGACCTGATTCACTTATACTGCTCTGAACTTCCGGAGAAACGTCTTCAAATAATTCAAGATGGTTAATATTCTTCTTTTTAGGTTTATCGTATTTTCGCTTATCACCATCAGCGATTAATACAAACCGTTCGTCCAGAATTCGTATTATTATAGCATACTGTCCTACATCTCTGCCTTGTGTAATAGAGACAAACTGACCTATTCGTGGACTAGAATCAGAATCACTCATCCTTTACCACCTTCACTTAGGCTTTTGTTAATATTTCACAACCTTCTTCTGTGATTGCAATGGTATGTTCGAAGTGAGCACAACGTTTACCATCAACAGTCACAACTGTCCAGTCGTCTTGTAATGTTTTAACATAGCGGCTACCAGCATTCACCATCGGTTCAATAGCTAAAACCATTCCTGGCTTTAATCTTGGCCCTTTACCAGGAGGACCATAATGCGGGATTTGAGGATCCTCATGTAGCTCTTGACCTACACCGTGACCTACATATTCACGAACTACGGAAAACTGATTAGCTTCCACGTACTCTTGAATAGCGTGAGAAATGTTTGTCAAGCGCACTCCCGATTTAGCTTCCTTTAATCCTAAGTAGAGGGACTCCTCGGTTACATCTAATAAACGCTGATCCTCTTCAGATATGGTTCCTACACCGTAAGTCCATGCGGAATCACCGTGGTAACCATTGTACTTCGCACCGATATCAATGCTGATAATATCGCCATCCTGTAACACTCGACCACCAGGAATACCATGAACAAGTTCTTCATTCACAGAAGCACATATACTACCTGGAAAACCACTGTAACCCTTGAAAGAAGGAATTGCATCATATTGACGAATCAATTTTTCAGCAACAGCATCTAATTCAAGTGTTGAGACTCCAGGTTTAATATGCTTTTTCAACTCTTGGTGAGTTAAGGCTACAATACGACCTGCTTCACGCATTATATCAATCTCGCGAGGCGTTTTACAAATGATCATTTGCTAATGCCCCCAAGGTATTCATTAATATCTGCAAAAACATCTTCAATTTCTTTCTCACCATTAATTGTACGTAGATAACCTTTACCTTCATAAAAATCTAATAATGGTTTCATCTGCTTTGTATTAACTTCTAGACGGTTGCCAACTGTTTCGGCATTATCGTCTTCACGTTGATACAATTCTCCTCCACACTTGTCACAAACACCATCAACTGCAGGAGGATTGAAAACTAAATGATACGTAGATCCACAGTTTTTACAGATTCGTCTTCCAGTAAGACGATCCATTAGTAGACCTTGATCTACATGGATGTGAATTACATAATCTATTGTACGTTCTAGTTGGTTTAATAAATCTTCTAATGCTTCTGCTTGAGCCACTGTACGTGGAAAACCATCAAGAAGAAAACCTTTCTTACAATCATCTTTGCCTAAGCGCTCACGAACAATACCTATTGTTACTTCATCCGGTACTAGCTGTCCCTGATCCATAAATGACTTTGCTTTTAATCCTAATTCAGTTCCTTCTTTAATAGCGGTACGGAACATATCACCCGTAGAAATATGAGGGATATTGTACTGTTCTACTATTTGTTCAGCTTGAGTGCCTTTTCCAGCTCCCGGTAAACCCATTAGTATTAAATTCATTTATATTCTCCCCCATCAGTCATTATAAGGAAGTGGGAATATACTTCCCACACCTATTGCTTAATAAAGCCTTTATAATGCCTTTTCACAAGTTGACTTTCTAGCCCTTTCATTGTCTCAAGTGCAACACCTACGACAATAAGTAAACTAGTTCCCCCAATTTGTGCTGAAGGTGGTAAATTAGCAAAGTTAATGAAGAAAACAGGTAGAACAGAAATAACTGCTAAGAATAATGATCCTACAAAGATTAGACGATATAGTATCTTAGTTAAAAACTCTTGCGTATTTCTTCCTGGGCGAATACCCGGAATATAACCACCTTGCTTTTTCAGATTATCAGACATTTGTTCAGGATTTACTTGTACAAATGTGTAGAAATAAGAGAAAGCAATGATTAGTGCAACATAGATAATCATTCCGACCGGTTTTGTATAATCAAAGGTGTTGGTAATCCAAGTTGTCACATCATTGGTTCCAAAAAACGAAGCAATCGTTGGTGGAGTAATGATAAATGAAACAGCAAAGATTACTGGAATAACACCTGCTGCGTTAACTTTTAAAGGAATATGAGAAGATTGTCCTCCAACCGGGCTATTACCAACCAGTTTTTTTGCATATTGTACTGGTATTTTACGAATTGCCTGTTGAATAAAGATAACACCTACGATAATTGCTAGTACTGCGATTAACAGAATAAGTACTGTTACAATATTTAGGAACAGTTGATCTCCTGGATTTTCAAATTGCTGAGCATAAATCTGGTTGACTGTCGTTGGAATAGCAGCCACAATCCCTGCAAAAATCAAAATGGAAATCCCATTCCCTACCCCTTTAGCAGTGATTTGTTCACCAAGCCACATTAAGAAGGCAGTTCCTGCTGTTAATACAGTTGCAATAAACAAATAGGTTAGAATACTTGGGTTCTGGATCAATTGACCGCCTGCTAGATTATTAAATCCAATCGACATCCCAATAGCCTGGATAAATCCAAGTACAATTGTACCATATCGGGTAAACTGAGCTAGTTTACGACGCCCTACTTCTCCTTGCTTTGACCATTCAGTAAACTTAGGGACAACATCCATCTGTAATAATTGTACAATGATGGATGCTGTAATATAAGGCATAATACCCATAGCAAATATTGAGAAGTTTTGTAGAGCTCCTCCACCAAATGTATTAAGGATTCCGAATACATTTAGTTCATCCTGAACCTTTAACACTTCTGCCTCTACTCCAGGTACCGGAATAAATGTTCCGATTCTGAATACAACAAGCATCAGTAAGGTAAAAATGATTTTATTTCTAATATCACTCACGCGCATAAAATTGGAGATTGTCTGAAACATTAAACCACCTCAGTTTTACCGCCAGCCGCCTCAATCGCTTCCTTTGCTGAAGAAGAGAATTTATGAGCCTTAACAGTAAGTTTCTTTTCTAGCACACCTTTTCCAAGGATTTTAACGCCAGCTGTATACTTGCTGATCACACCAGTTTCTAATAAAAGTTCTGGAGTAATTTCAGTTCCTTCTTCAAATCGATTAAGAGTATCTAAGTTAACAATCGTAAACTCTTTACGATGGATGTTAGTGAATCCACGCTTTGGAAGACGTTGGAATAATGGTGTTTGACCACCTTCAAATCCTGGACGAACTCCACCACCAGAACGAGCATTTTGACCTTTATGACCTTTACCGGAAGTCTTACCTTGACCAGTACCAATACCACGTCCTAGACGTTTACGTTCCTTACGAGAACCCTCAGTTGGTTTTAATTCATGAAGTTTCATTTGGGCACCTCCTTATTATAGCATTATATAGGATTATTGTTCTTTTACAGTAACAAGGTGAGATACTTTGTTAATCATTCCGCGAATCGCAGCATTATCTTCGTGAACAACTGTTTGGTGCATCTTGTTTAAACCTAAAGTCTTAACAGTTACACGTTGATTCTCTGGACGACCAATTACACTGCGAGTGAGGGTAATTTCTAATTTGTTTGCCATGATAATTCCCTCCTTATCCTAACAGTTCTTCTACCGTTTTGCCACGTAGCTTTGCAACATCCTCGGCACGCTTAAGTTCTTTTAAACCATTAATAGTAGCACGAACCATATTGATTGGTGTGTTAGTACCTAATGATTTAGATAGGATATCACCAACACCAGCTAATTCTAATACCGCACGAACTGGTCCACCAGCGATAACCCCAGTACCTTCAGAAGCAGGTTTTAAAAGAATATTACCAGCTCCGAATTGACCAATTACTTGGTGAGGAATTGTTGTACCAACCATAGGTACAGTTACTAAGTTTTTCTTTGCATCTTCGATAGCCTTACGGATAGCATCTGGCACCTCTTGCGCTTTACCAGTTCCAAATCCAACATGACCATTCTTATCACCTACAACCACTAGAGCAGCAAAGCGGAAACGACGTCCACCTTTAACAACTTTTGCTACACGGTTTACGGCAACTACACGTTCTTCTAGTTCCAATTTGTTTGGATCAATGCGACGCATGTATGTCCCTCCTTTATTTTAGAATTCAAGACCTGCTTCACGAGCAGCATCTGCTAAAGCTTTAACACGTCCGTGGTATAAATATCCACCGCGGTCAAATACTACTGAGCTAACTCCTTTTTCAATCGCACGCTTTGCTACAAGTTCACCTACAGCCTTTGCTGCATCAGCGTTACCAGTTGAATCTACAGAAAGCTCTTTATCTAAAGTAGATGCACTTGCAAGTGTTACAGAATTAGTGTCATCAATTACTTGTGCATATATATGTTGATTAGAACGGAACACATTAAGACGTGGGCGTTGAGCCGTACCTGTTAACTTAGAACGTACTCGTGCATGACGTTTTTTACGTGTCGAATTTTTATCTGGTTTCGTAATCATTCAGGTCACTCCTTTCTCTTACCTATTGATCATTACTTCGCAGTCTTACCTTCCTTACGACGTACAAATTCACCTTCATAGCGAATACCTTTACCTTTATAAGGCTCTGGTGGACGAACGTCGCGGATATTAGCTGCTAACGCACCAACGCGCTCTTTATCAATACCCTTAATTGTAATCTTTGTGTTAGCAGGAACTTCGATTTCAATTCCTTGCTCAGGTGTGATTTCAACTGGATGTGAGTAACCTACGTTAAGTACTAGCTTGTTACCTTGCTTAGAAGCACGGTAACCAACCCCTACTAACTCAAGTCCTCTAGTATATCCATTTGTTACACCCTCAACCATGTTACCAAGCAAGCTAGCTGTAGTACCATGTAGAGATCTATGTTCTTTGTTATCAGAAGGACGTACTACTGTTAACACGTTATCTTCAAGTTTAATTTCCATATCTGGGTGGAACGTACGAGTTAATTCTCCCTTAGGTCCCTTAATTGTTACTGTGTTATTGTTATTAGTTACAGTAACACCAGCTGGAATCTCAATTGGTTTTTTACCGATACGAGACATTCTGTTTTCACCTCTCTTTTCTTACAAGTGATTACCAAACGTATGCAAGTACTTCTCCGCCTACTTGCTTCTGGCGAGCTTCCTTATCAGTGATAACACCGTTAGAAGTTGACACGATTGCGATACCAAGTCCATTAAGTACACGTGGCACTTCATCTGCCTTCGCGTATACACGTAGACCTGGCTTACTGATTTTCTTTAATCCAGTAATAACACGTTCGTTATTAGCTCCGTACTTAAGGAAAATACGTAAAATACCTTGTTTGTTATCTTCTACGAATTCGACATCACGAACGAAACCTTCACGCTTTAAAATATCAGCGATTTCTCTCTTCAATTTTGATGCAGGGATTTCTAATTTCTCGTGACGAACCATGTTCGCATTACGAATGCGAGTAAGCATATCTGCAATTGGATCTGTCATGACCATTGAATTTTACCTCCTTCCCAACCTTTGAGTATTACCAACTAGCTTTCTTAACACCAGGAATTTGCCCCTTATAAGCAAGTTCACGGAAACAAATACGGCAAAGTTTAAATTTACGAAGTACTGAGTGTGGACGTCCGCAACGTTCGCAGCGTGTATACTCTTGAACCTGAAATTTTTGTTTGCGCTTTTGCTTTGCAATCATCGATTTTTTAGCCACAGTTTCGCCTCCTCTTCATTAGTTGGCATCTATCTATTACTTTTGGAACGGCATTCCAAATTGAGTGAGTAGTTCACGAGCCTCTTCATCTGTATTCGCAGTTGTAACGATAACAATATCCATACCTCTTACTTTTGATACTTTATCATAATCAATTTCAGGGAAGATTAATTGTTCCTTTACACCTAACGTGTAATTTCCACGTCCATCAAAAGATTTCTTTGAAATCCCACGGAAGTCACGTACACGTGGTAAAGATACTGAGACTAGCTTATCAAGGAATTGATACATTTTCTCTCCACGAAGTGTAACCTTTGTTCCGATTGGCATACCTTCACGAAGACGGAAGCCAGCAATTGATTTCTTTGCTTTTGTTACAACTGGCTTTTGACCAGTAATTGTTGTTAATTCTTCAACAGCTGTGTCTAATGCCTTTGCGTTTGCAACAGCATCACCAACACCCATGTTGATTACGATCTTTTCAAGTTTTGGAACTTGCATAACTGATTGATAATTGAACTTACTCATAAGAGCAGGAGTAATTTCGTTGTTAAATTTCTCTTTTAGGCGGTTCATTCCATTGACCTCCTTTCACACGTTATTTATCTAAAGATTGGCCTGATTTTTTTGCAACACGCACTTTTTTTCCATCTACTAATTGATATCCTACTCTTGTCGGCTCACCGCTCTTTGGATCTAACGGCATTACATTAGATACATGAATCGCTGCCTCTTGGCTAATGATTCCCCCTTGAGGGTTTGCTTGTGATGGTTTCGAATGCTTCTTTACCACGTTTACTCCTTCAACAAGGACGCGGTTCTTCTTTGGAAAAGCTTCAAGGATCACACCTTGTTTACCTTTGTCTTTTCCGGAGATAACCTGTACTTTATCGCCTTTTTTCACATGCATCGATCGTGCACCTCCTCTAACAAGGCATCTTTTATTTTTTGAAGCATATATTATAGAACTTCCGGAGCTAGTGATACAATCTTCATGAAGTTGTTATCACGTAGTTCACGTGCAACTGGTCCAAAGATACGTGTACCACGAGGACTCTTGTCATCACGAATAATTACACATGCATTTTCATCAAAACGAATATATGAACCATCTTTACGACGAACACTGCTCTTCGTTCTTACTACTACTGCTTTAACAACGTCACCTTTTTTAACAACGCCTCCTGGTGTTGCTTGTTTCACTGTAACAACGATCACATCACCAATACCTGCAGTCTTTCTTCCAGAACCACCAAGTACTTTAATCGTTAACACTTCACGAGCACCAGAGTTGTCAGCTACCTTTAAACGACTCTCTTGTTGAATCATACTATGAAACCTCCCTTCGGAATAAACATGATCCGAACATTAATTAGATAATTACTGCTTTCTCAACAACCTCTACAAGGCGGAAACGTTTCGTCGCAGATAAAGGACGAGTTTCCATTATACGTACGATATCGCCTAATTTTGCTTCATTTAACTCATCATGAGCTTTGAATTTCTTAGAGTATTTAACACGCTTACCGTATAGAGTATGTTTTTTATAAGTTTCAACTAGAACCGTTACTGTTTTATCCATTTTGTCAGAAACAACACGTCCAGTGTAAACCTTACGTTGGTTACGCTCAGTCATTCAGCAAACCTCCTCTCAGGGTTGATTATTTAACGCTTAGCTCTCTTTCACGCACTACAGTTTTCATACGAGCGATTGATTTGCGTACTTCGCGAATGCGAGCTGTGTTTTCTAATTGACCAGTAGCTAATTGGAATCGAAGATTAAACAATTCCTCTTTAAGTGATTTCACTTTTTGTTCAATTTCGGCAGTGGTTAGATCACGGATTTCATTAGCCTTCATTAGATTCACCACCAATTTCTTCACGTTTTACGAACTTAGTCTTAATTGGGAGCTTATGTGCAGCAAGTCTTAGTGCTTCGCGAGCAACCTCTTCAGATACACCGGCAATTTCAAACATGATCTTACCAGGCTTTACTACTGCTACCCATCCTTCTGGAGCACCTTTACCAGATCCCATACGTACTTCCAAAGGCTTTGCTGTATAAGGCTTAGAAGGGAAAATCTTAATCCAAACCTTACCACCACGCTTCATGTAACGAGTCATCGCGATACGCGCTGCTTCGATTTGACGGTTAGTAATCCAAGATGCTTCAAGTGCTTGTAATCCATATTCACCAAAGTGTACTTCCGTACCACCTTTAGCACGCCCGCGCATTTTTCCACGGTGTTCTCTACGGTATTTCACACGTTTAGGTAATAACATAATTATTTTCCTCCTTCCGCTTCTTTCTTTCTAGTAGGAAGGACTTCACCACGATAGATCCATACTTTTACGCCTAGCTTACCGTATGTTGTGTCAGCTTCTGCTGTTGCATAATCGATATCAGCGCGAAGTGTATGAAGTGGAACAGTTCCTTCACTGTAAGACTCAGAACGAGCGATGTCAGCACCACCAAGACGACCAGATACCATTGTTTTAATACCTTGAGATCCTGCTCTCATAGCACGTTGAATCGCTTGCTTTTGGGCACGACGGAATGATACACGGTTTTCAAGTTGGCGAGCAATGTTTTCAGCAACTAGTTGTGCATCAAGATCGGCTCTCTTAATTTCCATAATGTTGATATGAACTCTTTTGTTTGTTAACTGGTTAAGAGCTTTACGAAGTGCTTCTACTTCAGAACCGCCCTTACCGATTACCATACCTGGCTTAGCTGTGTGAACTGTAATGTTTACACGGTTTGCCGCACGTTCAATTTCAATCTTTGATACTGATGCATCTGTTAAACGCTTTGAAACGTATTCACGGATTTTAATATCTTCATGTAATAGATCTGCATAGTCCTTACCAGCGTACCATTTTGATTCCCAATCACGAATGATACCAACTCGCAGACCGACCGGATTAACCTTTTGACCCACAGCTTATCCCTCCTTCTTTTCTGATAGTACGATTGTAATGTGACTCGTACGTTTATTAATTGCACTTGCACGACCCATCGCACGTGGACGGAAACGCTTCAGTGTAGGACCTTCGTCTACAAATGCTTGTGCAACTACTAAGTTATTAACTTCCATTTCATAATTATGTTCAGCATTCGCCATTGCAGAGTTTAATACCTTCTCAACAACTGGAGATGCAGCTTTTGGTGTATGGCGTAGAATTGCAATTGCTTCGCCTACTTGCTTTCCTCGAATTAGATCAACTACTAAGCGTACTTTACGAGGAGCAATACGAACTGTTCTAGCTATTGCTTTCGCTTGCATCGAGATGCCTCCTCTCATTAACGTCTTGTTTTCTTATCGTCACTATCGTGACCTTTGTACGAACGTGTAGGTGCAAATTCACCTAATTTATGTCCAACCATGTCCTCAGTAACATAAACTGGCACATGTTTACGGCCATCATAAACAGCGATTGTATGACCAATGAATTGCGGGAAAATAGTAGAGCGACGAGACCAAGTCTTAATAACTTGCTTTTGTCCTGCCTCAGTCATTTTCTCAACTTTGCTCATTAAATGATCATCCACAAATGGTCCTTTTTTCAAGCTGCGACCCATATTTGACCCTCCCTTTGAATTCGAGCTACGGTTCTAGTGAACCGTAGTGCAAATCCGTTATTTTTTACGACGACGAACAATAAACTTATCAGACTTGTTTTTCTTCTTACGAGTCTTGTAACCAAGTGTCGGTTTGCCCCATGGAGTCATAGGAGACTTACGACCGATTGGAGAACGACCTTCACCACCACCGTGTGGATGGTCATTAGGGTTCATTACAGATCCACGTACTGTTGGACGCTTGCCTAACCAACGAGAACGACCTGCTTTACCAATCTTGATTAGTTCGTGTTGCTCGTTCCCAACTTGACCTACAGATGCACGACAAGTAGCAAGAATCATACGAACTTCACCAGAAGTTAAACGTACTAATACGTATTTACCTTCTTTACCTAGTACTTGTGCAGATGAACCAGCAGAACGTACTAACTGTCCACCTTTACCAGGCTTAAGCTCGATATTGTGAATAACTGTACCTACTGGAATATTAGCTAATGGTAATGCGTTACCTACTTTGATATCCGCTTCAGTTCCTGAAGTGATTTCCATTCCTACTTTTAGACCTTTAGGAGCTAGGATATAACGCTTTTCTCCATCAACGTAATTAATTAACGCAATGTTTGCCGAACGGTTTGGATCGTATTCGATCGTAGCAACGCGTCCTGGTATACCATCTTTGTCGCGTTTAAAATCGATAATACGGTATTGGCGCTTATGTCCGCCACCTTGATGACGTACAGTAATTTTACCTTGGTTATTACGACCAGCCTTTTTGCTTAATGGTGCTAGAAGTGATTTTTCCGGCTTATCCGTAGTAATTTCAGCAAAGTCAGAAGCTGTCATTCCACGACGACCATTAGAGGTTGGTTTATACTTTTTAATCGCCATTTTCGTTTCCCTCCTTATCTTTAAAAATTATACTTCAAAGAATTCTAATTCTTTGCTTTCAGCAGTTAGCTTAACGATCGCTTTCTTACGACGTGGAGTATATCCACTGTGACGACCCATACGCTTAAACTTACCTTTATAGTTTTGTACATTTACTTTTTCAACTTTAACGTTAAAGATTTCTTCAATCGCATCTTTAACTTCAGTTTTATTAGCTCTTACATCCACTTCAAACGTGTACTTCTTTTCTGCCATTAGATCAGCAGAACGTTCAGTAATCACGGGGCGCTTAATAATATCACGAGGATCTCTCATTATGCAAGCACCTCCTCTACTTTTTCCACCGCAGCTTTTGTTAATAAAAGCTTATCGTGGTTTAGTACATCTAATACATTAATTCCGTCTGCAGCAACTACTGTTACTCCAGGAAGATTACGCGCAGCTAAAGTAACAGCTTCGTTAAAGTCACCAGTAACGATTAAAGCCTTACTATCCACGTTTAAACCTTTTAATACTGATACCATTTCCTTTGTCTTTGGAGCAGCAAGTGCTAGGTTATCAAGTACTAAAATGTTTTCTTCACGTACTTTTGTAGATAACGCAGATTTAATAGCTAAACGACGTACCTTTTTAGGTAATTTAAAGCTATAGCTTCTTGGTGTCGGTCCGAATACGATACCACCACCACGCCATTGTGGAGAACGGATTGACCCTTGACGAGCACGACCAGTTCCTTTTTGACGCCATGGCTTACGTCCACCACCACGTACTTCAGAACGATTCTTTACTTTATGAGATCCTTGACGTAAGGAAGCTCTTTGCATGATCACAGCTTCGAATAATACACTTTCATTCGGCTCTATTCCGAATACAGTATCATTTAATTCGATATCTCCTACTGTTGAACCAGTTTGGTTATACAATGCAACTTTCGGCATTTGTACTCCTCCTTTCTTGTAGATATTTATTTAGATTTTACTGAGCTTTTAACAGTAACTAGAGCTCTTTTAGCACCCGGAACATTACCTTTAATTAATAGAAGGTTACGTTCAACGTCTATTTTAATGATTTCTAGGTTTTGTACGGTAATTTGCTCTCCACCCATTTGTCCAGCTAGCTTTTTACCTTTAAATACACGGTTTGGAGCTACTGGTCCCATTGAACCTGGGCGACGATGGTAACGAGAACCGTGTGACATTGGTCCACGTGATTGTCCATGACGCTTAATAACACCTTGGAAACCTTTACCTTTTGAAATTCCTGTAACATCTACTGCTTCGCCTTCAGCGAAAATACTAACATTGACTTCCTGACCAACTTCTAATTCAGAAGTTCCACGTAATTCACGGATGAAGCGCTTAGGAGCAGTGTTTGCTTTAGTAGCATGGCCCTTTTGCGGCTTATTTGCGCGATTTTCTTTAAGGTTGTCAAAGCCTAATTGTACTGCTTCATAACCATCAGTCTCTGCAGTTTTCTTTTGTAACACCACGTTTGGTGCTGCCTCAACTACAGTTACAGGGATTAAGTTGCCATTTTCAGTAAACACTTGCGTCATACCGAGCTTTCTACCTAAGATTCCTTTGGTCATTCGTCACACCTCCTACTTTCTTTTCATTTATGTTTATTAAAGTTTAATTTCGATGTCTACACCAGACGGTAGATCTAATCTCATTAGAGAATCAACCGTTTGTGGCGTTGGATTAATGATGTCGATTAAGCGCTTATGAGTACGCATTTCGAATTGCTCACGAGAATCCTTGTACTTATGAACCGCACGAAGAATTGTGTATATAGACTTTTCAGTCGGTAACGGAATCGGACCTGAAACAGTTGCACCAGATCGCTTTGCAGTTTCAACAATTTTCTCTGCTGATTGGTCTAGAATTCTGTGATCATACGCCTTTAAACGGATACGAATTTTTTCTTTTGCCATTATTTTCCCTCCTTTTCGCCTATTTGGAATAGACAGTTCTCATCGGAAATTTCCTTACACTCGCCATGGCAAAGCGGCCGGGTGTATCAGCAACCTTCCAAATCATCGCAGTCAAAGACCAACATTGTCTATTATATAAAAAAATAATCTTGAATGCAAGAAAAACATGAATAATTTCTGTTCTTACGCACTTGAATATTATATCTTTTAAACTTACGAGATGCAAGTTGATATGAATATTTATAAAATAGCAGTTTTTTCTATTTAGATAATCAGTATATATATAGAAGAAACAGAATTATTTATTGAATTTAAGATTACTTGGAAGTAAGGGAATATCCAGTATTAGAATGCATTTAAGTTATTTAGTATAACAGTGACTTTCATAGTTATATCAGCGACAATTAGTGATTTATCGGCAACTTTATTATTATATCAGCAACAATTAGTGTTTTATCGGCTACTTCATTATTATACCAGCAACAATTAGTGTTTTATCGGCTACTTCATTACTATATCAGCGACTTTTAGTCTTTTATCAGCAACTCCCAAATCTACTTCAATATTCAATCATCCAATGCAGTTCCAAAACTATTCCAATCAGATCAGCAGAACCAGCATCCCCTAATATCAGAATTCATTCGGAAAAAAAGAACAGATACACAATTGTGTATCTGTTCTTTTTACTTTATATATTACTCTTGAATCGAAGCTACTACTCCAGCACCTACAGTACGTCCACCCTCACGGATAGAGAACTTAGTACCTTCTTCAACTGCGATTGGAGCAATTAGTTCAACAGTCATTTCGATGTTGTCACCAGGCATAACCATTTCTACGCCTTCTGGAAGATTACAAATACCAGTAATGTCAGAAGTACGGAAATAGAATTGTGGACGGTAGTTAGTGAAGAATGGAGTATGACGTCCACCTTCTTCTTTAGAAAGAACATAAACTTCCGCTTTGAACTTTGTGTGTGGAGTAATAGTCTTAGGCTTAGCTAAAACTTGTCCACGCTCGATATCTTCACGTGCAACACCACGAAGTAATGCACCAATGTTATCTCCAGCTTCTGCATAATCAAGAAGCTTACGGAACATTTCAACACCAGTTACAGTAGTTGACTTAGGCTCTTCAGTGAAACCAACGATTTCTACTACGTCACCAACTTTAACTACTCCACGCTCTACACGACCAGTAGCAACTGTTCCACGACCTGTGATTGAGAATACATCCTCAACAGGCATCATGAATGGCTTCTCTGTGTCACGCTCAGGAGTTGGGATATAACTATCTACAGCTTCCATAAGCTCATAGATTTTAGCTTCCCACTCAGCTTCTCCTTCAAGAGCTTTAAGAGCAGAACCACGGATTACAGGAGTGTCATCTCCAGGGAAGTCGTATTCAGAAAGAAGGTCACGAACTTCCATTTCAACTAATTCTAGTAATTCTTCGTCGTCTACCATATCACACTTGTTTAAGAATACTACAAGGTGAGGTACACCTACCTGACGAGATAATAGGATGTGCTCACGAGTTTGTGGCATTGGACCATCAGTTGCAGATACAACTAGGATTCCGCCGTCCATTTGAGCAGCACCAGTGATCATGTTCTTAACATAGTCAGCATGTCCTGGGCAGTCAACGTGTGCATAGTGACGGTTATCAGTTTCGTACTCAACGTGTGCAGTTGAGATTGTGATACCACGCTCTCTTTCTTCAGGAGCAGCATCAATTTGATCGTAGTTCATTGCAGTTCCTCTTCCGTATTTCTTATGAAGAGTGATAGTGATAGCTGCAGTTAATGTAGTTTTACCATGGTCAACGTGTCCGATTGTACCAATGTTAGCATGTGGTTTTGAACGGTCGAATTTCTCTTTACCCATTTCGAAAATCCTCCTTAAGATAGATGAAATTTTACTACTCATTATATAAGTATGTAATGTTTTGAAAGGGTCTTGTATATACAAGACCACTTTCAAGTCTTACATAAGTAGTTATACTTTAGAATGCGGTGAAAATCAATTATTCACCTTTATTTTTTTTAATAATTTCTTCTTGGATAGACTTTGGAACATCTTCGTAGTGATCAAAGTGCATTGTGAATACTCCGCGACCTTGAGTATTTGAACGAAGTGATGTTGCATATCCAAACATCTCAGAAAGTGGAACCATTGCACGCACTACTTGTGCGTTACCACGAGCTTCCATACCCTCTACACGTCCACGACGTGAAGTGATACCACCCATGATATCTCCCATGTATTCTTCTGGGATTACAACTTCTACCTTCATGATTGGCTCTAATACGACTGGACTACATTTTGAAGCAGCAGCTTTAAGTGCCATTGAAGCAGCAATCTTAAACGCCATTTCAGATGAGTCAACATCATGGTAAGAACCGTCAAATAACTTAGCTTTGATATCAACAAGTGGGAATCCAGCTAATACACCATTTTGTAGCGCATCTTCTAGTCCAGCTTGTACTGCAGGGATGTATTCACGCGGAACAGTACCACCCACAACAGCATTTTCGAATTCAAAGCCTTTACCTTCTTCGTTAGGAGCGAACTCAATCCAAACGTGTCCATATTGTCCACGTCCACCTGATTGACGTGCAAACTTACCTTCTACAGATGCAGAACCACGGAAAGTTTCACGGTAAGCAACCTGAGGAGCACCTACGTTAGCTTCTACTTTAAACTCACGTCTCATACGGTCAACTAGGATATCAAGGTGAAGTTCACCCATACCCGCGATAATCGTTTGACCAGTCTCTTGATCAGTGTGAGCTCTGAAAGTAGGATCTTCTTCCTGAAGCTTTTGTAGAGCAGTTGTCATCTTATCTTGGTCACCTTTAGATTTAGGTTCAACAGACAACTGAATTACAGGCTCAGGGAAGTTCATTGATTCTAGGATAACTAGAGATTTCTCATCACATAGTGTATCACCAGTAGTTGTATCTTTCAAACCTACAGCTGCAGCGATATCTCCTGAGTGTACGATTGAAATTTCTTCACGGCTGTTAGCATGCATTTGTAGGATACGTCCTACACGCTCACGCTTACCTTTTGTAGAGTTTTGAACATATGACCCAGAGCTTAATGTACCAGAGTACACACGGAAGAACGTTAACTTCCCAACATAAGGATCTGTCATAACTTTAAACGCTAGTGCTGCAAACGGTGCTTCATCACTTGAAGGACGTGTAACTTCTTCCTCAGAATCAGGAAGCGTACCTTTTATTGCTGGTACGTCTAATGGTGATGGAAGGTAGTCAATAACAGCATCTAACATTTTTTGAACACCTTTGTTTTTGAAAGCTGAACCACAAATTACTGGATAAAATTCAACGCTTAAAGTACCTTTACGAATCGCTGCTTTTAGCTCTTCGTTAGAGATTTCTTCTCCACCAAGATATCTTTCCATTAAATCTTCATCTAATTCAGCAACTGCTTCAATTAGCTTTTCACGGTATTCTTGAGCTTGATCCATATATTCTTCTGGAATATCACCAACTTGAATATCTGTACCTAAATCATTACCGTAGAAAGTTGCAGTCATTTCTACTAGGTCAATGATTCCTTCGAATTGATCTTCAGCACCAATAGGTAATTGAATTGGAGCAGCGTTAGCATTTAGACGATCATGAAGGGTTCCTACAGAATATAAGAAGTCAGCACCAATTTTGTCCATCTTGTTTACGAATACAACACGTGGTACACCATATGTTGTTGCTTGACGCCAAACTGTTTCAGTTTGTGGTTCTACTCCAGACTGAGCATCAAGAACTGCTACAGCACCATCAAGTACACGTAATGAACGCTCAACTTCAACTGTGAAGTCTACGTGTCCTGGTGTATCGATGATGTTAACACGGTGTCCCTTCCACTGTGCAGTTGTTGCTGCAGAAGTGATTGTGATCCCACGTTCTTGTTCTTGCTCCATCCAGTCCATTTGAGATGCACCTTCATGAGTTTCACCAATCTTATGAATACGACCTGTATAATAAAGAACACGCTCAGTAGTCGTAGTTTTACCAGCATCAATATGTGCCATGATACCGATATTACGAGTATTTTCTAAGGAGAACTCTCTTGCCATTTGGTCTTTCTCCTTCCATTTATTATTATTAGTTTTTTTTTAAGTATAAACTGCTTTCAAAAAGCTTAGGAAAAGAGCCAATGAGTATATCTCCTAGCTCCCTTCCAACTTTCCGAATATCAATCCTACCAGCGGTAGTGAGCAAACGCTTTGTTTGCTTCTGCCATTTTATGCATATCTTCACGCTTCTTAACAGATGCTCCAGTGTTATTAGCTGCGTCTAAGATTTCATTTGCTAAGCGTTCTTCCATAGTCTTTTCTCCACGAAGACGTGAATAGTTTACTAAGTAACGAAGACCTAGTGTAGTACGACGATCTGGGCGAACTTCGATCGGCACCTGATAGTTAGCTCCACCTACACGGCGTGCCTTTACTTCAAGTACAGGCATTACATTTTTCATTGCTTGTTCGAACACTTCCATTGCTTCCTTACCAGAACGCTCTTGAACTAATTCAAAAGCTTTGTAAAGAATGGCTTGAGATTTACCTCTCTTACCATCAACCATCATACGATTGATTAGGCGTGTTACTAGCTTTGATTTATAAATCGGATCTGGTAATACGTCTCTCTTTGCTACAGGACCTTTACGTGGCATGTTATGTCCCCCTTTCTCAATTGTTATTCATATTTTGAAGAAAATTACTTTTTAGCTGCTTTTGGTCTCTTTGTTCCATACTTAGAACGACCTTGCATACGCTTGTCTACACCAGCAGTGTCAAGCGCACCACGAACGATGTGATAACGTACCCCTGGTAAGTCCTTTACACGACCACCACGGATTAACACAACGCTGTGTTCTTGTAGGTTATGTCCAATCCCAGGAATATACGCTGTAACCTCGATACCGTTTGTTAAACGTACACGAGCATATTTACGTAATGCTGAGTTTGGCTTCTTTGGTGTCATTGTACCTACACGAGTACAAACACCACGCTTTTGTGGAGAAGATAAGTTTGTTTGTACCTTCTTGAAGCTGTTATAACCTTTATTTAATGCAGGAGATTTAGATTTTTCAACCTTGCTCTCGCGTCCTTTACGAACTAACTGATTAATTGTTGGCATTTTTTGTTTTCCTCCCTTCACTTTAAGTCCACATACCCAGGTGGTTCACACTTGGGCAAAAACAAAGTTTTTGTAGAACAATACAGTGTTGCATCGTTCCACAAAAACAGGTTTTAATTAATGATTGCTACCGTCGCAGCCCCTACTTCTATTCCACAAGCTTTACCAAGCTTTTTCATAGAATCAACATTCGTAATAGATACCTGTTGCTCCTTTGCTGTCTGTATTACTTTGTGAGTAACACGGGGATCAGCATCGACAGCTACTACAATCTCTCTTACTTCACCGTTTTTAAGGGCTTTTATGGTCTGCTTTGTTCCTACAATTATATTGTAAGCCTGCGACACTTTTTCATAAGACATTCTCATATCCTCCAAAGTAACAGGTTTTTAGAAGCACCTTGGATATAGTAACATTCTAACACATTAAATGTCAACTATTTGTTGGGTGAAAAACCCCATTTTATTGAAGTGCATTCTCTGCTTCTGGTTGAGACACACCTTCTGGAAGACTTCCATCCGGGTTAAATTCCTCATCATTAGCGGTTACTGGAATAACTTTTCGGTAACGCGCCATTCCTGTTCCGGCTGGAACTAGCTTACCAATAATTACATTTTCCTTTAATCCTAGTAACTCGTCACGCTTACCTTTAATCGCTGCATCTGTTAGGACACGAGTCGTTTCTTGGAAGGAAGCTGCTGATAAGAATGAGTCTGTTTCAAGAGACGCTTTTGTAATACCTAGTAAAACTGGTCTACCTGTAGCTGGCTGTTTACCTTCTAAAAGGACCTGCATATTAGCTTGAGTGAATTGATGTACATCAAGTAATGAGCCTGGTAATACATCCGTTTCACCAGCATCCATTACACGAATCTTTCTAAGCATTTGACGTACCATTACCTCAACGTGCTTATCACCAATTTCAACACCCTGCATACGATAAACTTTTTGTACTTCTTTTAGTAAGTATTCTTGAACCGCAGTGATGTCTTTTACTTTTAAAAGTTCTTTCGGATCAATTGAACCTTCCGTCAGCTCTTGACCACGTTCGATCTTTTGTCCTTCTGTAACCTTTACGCGTGCACCAAATGGAGCCGTGTATGCTTTTGATTCAACTTCACCTTGGATCGTAATTTCTTGCTTATCACGAGAATCACTAATTGCTGAAACAACACCATCAATCTCAGAGATAATCGCTTGCCCCTTTGGATTTCTCGCTTCAAACAACTCCTGGATACGAGGTAAACCTTGAGTAATATCGTCCCCGGCAACCCCACCAGTATGGAATGTACGCATCGTTAACTGTGTACCTGGCTCACCAATTGATTGCGCTGCAATAATTCCTACTGCTTCTCCAACTTCAACCTCTGAACCAGTCGCAAGATTACGTCCATAACACTTCTTACACACACCATGACGTGTATTACATGTAAATGCCGAACGGATGCGAACTTGTTCGATACCAGCTTCTGTAATGATACGAGCGAAATCTTCAGTAATTAAACCATTTTCCTCGACAATTACTTCATTTGTTTCAGGATGTTTAATTGGTTTTCTTGCATATCTACCAATTAAACGCTCATCTAAACGTTCAATTACTTCAGTTCCATCTTTTAACGCTGCAACTAGTAACCCTCTATCTGTGCCACAGTCATCTTCACGGACAATAACATCTTGCGCAACGTCTACGAGACGTCTTGTTAAGTACCCTGAGTCAGCTGTTTTAAGTGCTGTATCGGCAAGACCTTTACGAGCACCGTGAGTGGAGATAAAGTATTCTAACACTGTTAATCCTTCACGGAAACTAGATTTGATCGGTAATTCGATGATACGACCAGCCGGGTTAGCCATCAGTCCACGCATACCAGCTAACTGTGTGAAGTTAGATGCGTTACCACGGGCACCTGAGTCAGACATCATGAAGATTGGGTTCAAGTGATCTAATGATTCCATTAGTTTTCCTTGAATTACATCCTTAGCAGCACTCCAGATCGAGATAACACGATCGTAACGCTCTTCATCTGTAATTAGACCACGTCTAAATTGCTTTAATACGTTATCCACTTTCCCTTGAGCTTCAGTGATGATGACTTCTTTTTCAGCTAATACGATAATATCAGATACACCAACAGTAATACCTGCTTTAGTTGAATATCTAAAACCTAGGTTTTTCATTCTATCTAGCATTTTAGATGTATCCGTAATCTTAAAGCGCTTGAAGACCTCTGCAATGATATTACCAAGAATCTTCTTCTTAAAAGGAGCAATCTCCTCACGAGAAGCAATTTCCTTCTTAATATCTGCACCCTTCTCAACAAAGTACTTAGTAGGCGTTTCCTTCTCTAAGTTATATTGAGTTGGCTCATTAATATATGGGAATGAATCAGGTAAAATCTCATTAAAGATTAATTTACCTACAGTTGTAACTAATAATAGATTTTTCTGTTCCTCAGTAAAGGTTTGGTTATTTAATGAACCAGCATAGACAGCCACACGTGTGTGTAGATGTACATATCCATTTTGGTAAGCAATTAATGCTTCGTTTGTATCTTTAAAGACCATACCTTCCCCGATTGCTCCAGCTCTTTCAAGGGTTAGATAATAGTTTCCTAATACCATATCTTGTGAAGGTGTAACAACTGGTTTACCATCTTTCGGGTTAAGGATGTTTTGTGCTGCTAACATTAATAAACGAGCTTCAGCTTGAGCTTCAGCAGATAGCGGAACGTGAACAGCCATTTGGTCACCATCAAAGTCAGCGTTATAAGCTGTACATACAAGTGGATGAAGTCGAATAGCACGACCTTCAACCAATGTTGGTTCAAATGCCTGAATTCCTAGCCTGTGAAGAGTTGGAGCACGATTTAATAGTACCGGATGCTCTCTAATTACAGATTCTAACACATCCCAGACATCTGGAGAGACACGTTCAATTTTACGCTTCGCACTCTTAATGTTATGAGCTAATCCACGTTCAACAAGTTCCTTCATAACAAAAGGCTTAAATAGTTCTAACGCCATTTCCTTAGGCAGACCACATTGGTACATCTTTAGGTTAGGTCCTACGACAATAACAGAACGACCTGAGTAGTCAACACGCTTACCTAGTAGGTTTTGACGGAAACGTCCCTGCTTCCCCTTCAGCATGTGTGAAAGTGATTTTAACGGTCTATTTCCTGGTCCTGTTACCGGTCTACCACGACGGCCATTATCAATTAACGCATCTACTGCTTCTTGTAGCATTCTTTTTTCGTTTTGCACGATTATGCTTGGAGCACCTAAATCTAATAGACGCTTCAGACGATTGTTACGGTTAATAACACGACGGTATAAATCATTTAAGTCAGAAGTCGCAAAACGACCACCATCTAATTGAACCATCGGACGAAGCTCTGGCGGGATTACGGGAAGTACATCTAGAATCATCCAAGAAGGCTCATTACCTGAGTTTCTGAAAGCTTCTAATACCTCTAATCGTTTAATAGCTCTTGTACGACGTTGTCCTTGTGCAGTCTTTAACTCTTCCTTTAGACCATTCACTTCTTTTTGTAGCTCAATATCTTGAAGAAGCTTTTTAATTGCTTCTGCACCCATTGATGCTTGGAATGACTGACCATACTTTTCACGGTATGCACGATATTCCTTTTCAGAAAGAAGTTGCTTTCTTTCTAAAGGTGTATCACCTGTTTCCGTTACAACGTAAGAAGCAAAATAAATAACTTCTTCAAGTGCACGAGGTGACATATCTAATACTAGGCCCATACGGCTCGGGATACCTTTAAAATACCAGATATGAGAAACTGGAGCAGCTAATTCAATATGACCCATACGTTCACGACGAACCTTTGCACGAGTAACCTCTACTCCACAACGATCACATACAACACCCTTATAACGAACACGCTTATATTTACCACAATGACATTCCCAGTCCTTTGTAGGTCCGAAAATCCGTTCACAGAACAGTCCATCTTTTTCTGGCTTTAACGTACGATAGTTAATAGTTTCAGGCTTCTTAACTTCCCCAAAAGACCAAGAGCGAATCTTGTCTGGTGAAGAAAGTCCAATCTTCATATATTCAAAGTTATTAACATCTATCAAGGGGCCTACCTCCCTTTATTTTACGTCAGACTTTTTGTATCTTCCTTCTGACCGTTTAACACATGAAACCATATTACTCACACATAAAATCAAATGCCTTTTTGATAGACGGGGAAAGAGAAATCTACTGATTTCTCCCCCATCCTTTTGAAATGACCCGATTACGTATCGTTTCTATATTGAATTAAACTTCATTCGTAGCTTCTACTTCAATATTAAGCTTATCCGCTGATTGATCCTCATCGTCATCAAGATCTCTCATCTCGATTTCCTTATCATCACTAGATAAGATCTTAACATCCATACCTAAGCTTTGAAGTTCTTTAATTAATACCTTGAATGATTCTGGAACACCAGGTTCTGGAACATTCTCTCCTTTAACAATTGCCTCGTACGTTTTCACACGTCCCACAACGTCATCTGATTTTACAGTAAGGATTTCTTGAAGCGTATAAGCAGCACCGTAAGCCTCAAGTGCCCATACTTCCATCTCACCGAAACGCTGACCACCGAACTGTGCTTTACCACCAAGTGGCTGCTGAGTAACTAGTGAGTATGGTCCAGTCGAACGTGCGTGGAGCTTATCATCAACCATGTGAGCAAGCTTGATCATATACATGATCCCGACAGAAACACGATTATCAAACGGTTCACCTGAACGTCCATCATAAAGCACTGTTTTTGCATCACGGGACATACCAGCTTCTAATAACGTATCCCATACATCTTCTTCACGAGCACCATCAAATACTGGAGACGCCACATGAATACCTAAGTATCTAGCAGCCATACCAAGGTGTAATTCTAACACCTGACCGATGTTCATACGAGACGGAACCCCTAATGGGTTTAACATGATATCAACCGGTGTACCATCAGGTAAGTACGGCATATCTTCTTCAGGAAGGATACGGGAGATAACACCTTTGTTTCCGTGTCGACCTGCCATCTTATCCCCTTCAGAGATTTTACGCTTTTGAACGATATATACACGAACTAATTGATTCACACCTGGTGGTAGTTCGTCCCCATCTTCACGATTGAACACTTTTACATCTAAGACAATTCCGCCCCCACCATGTGGAACGCGTAATGAAGTGTCACGGACTTCACGTGCTTTTTCTCCGAAGATTGCATGTAATAGACGTTCTTCAGCCGTTAATTCTGTAACACCCTTTGGAGTTACTTTACCTACTAGTAAGTCTCCATCCTTAACCTCAGCACCGACGCGAATGATTCCACGATCATCAAGGTTCTTAAGGGCATCTTCCCCAACGTTTGGAATATCACGAGTAATTTCTTCTGGTCCAAGCTTAGTATCACGT
This sequence comes from Bacillus sp. AK128, assembly GCF_053903075.1. Taxonomy (NCBI): domain Bacteria; kingdom Bacillati; phylum Bacillota; class Bacilli; order Caryophanales; family Bacillaceae; genus Bacillus; species Bacillus sp. AK128. The sequence continues at coordinate 4,579,707 of NZ_CP096379.1, forward strand.
GCTTCTGATTCATATTCTTCAATATGAACAGACGTGTATACATCATCTTTTACCAATCTCTCACTCATGATAATAGCATCCTCGTAGTTGTAACCATCCCAAGTCATGAAGGCAACAAGCACATTACGACCAAGTGCAAGTTCACCTGATTCCATAGAAGGTCCATCTGCAAGAATCTCACCTTTTACTACCTCATCACCCACACTTACGATTGGACGTTGGTTGTAGCAGGTTCCTTGGTTAGAACGAATGAATTTTTGAAGCTTATATTTATCAAGGTTCCCCTTAACTTTTTCACCATCAACTTCCGTATAACGTCTAACTAGAATTTCTTTAGCTTGAACCTTTTCGACTACACCTGGGAATTTACATATAACCGCAGCACCTGAGTCTTTACCAGACACATACTCCATACCAGTTCCAACTAAAGGAGCTTCAGGATTTAAAAGAGGTACTGCTTGACGTTGCATGTTTGCTCCCATTAGAGCACGGTTCGAGTCATCATTCTCTAGGAACGGTATACAAGCTGTTGCAGCAGAAACGACCTGTTTAGGAGATACATCCATGTAGTCAACACGGTCTTTATTTACAACGGTATTTTCACCACGGAAACGTGCCACAATATCGTCATTAACAAATGCTCCATCGTCTGATAGGATCGCGTTTGCTTGCGCTACAACATAATTATCTTCTTCATCAGCAGTTAGGTAATCTATTTGACTCGTAACACGACCAGTTTCAGGATCAACCTTACGATATGGTGTTTCTATAAAGCCAAAACGATTTACTTTTGCATAGCTTGATAAAGAGTTAATTAATCCAATGTTCGGACCTTCCGGCGTCTCAATCGGACACATTCTTCCATAGTGAGAATAGTGAACGTCACGGACTTCGAAACCAGCACGCTCACGTGTTAAACCACCAGGCCCTAACGCTGATAGTCTTCTCTTATGCGTTAATTCAGCTAGTGGATTCGTTTGATCCATGAACTGAGATAACTGAGAGCTACCAAAGAACTCCTTAATAGAAGCGATAACTGGTCTAATATTGATCAGCGCTTGTGGAGTAATGGCATTCGTGTCTTGAATCGACATTCTTTCACGAACCACACGCTCCATTCTAGATAAACCAATACGGAATTGGTTTTGTAATAGCTCACCAACTGAACGTAAACGACGGTTACCTAAATGGTCAATATCATCTGTATCTCCTACTTTATATAGAAGATTAAAGAAATAACTAATAGAAGAAATAATATCAGCTGGCGCAATATTTTTAATGCGTTCTTCTATATTAGAATTACCTAACACATTAATGACATGGTCGCCTTCGCCTTCAACAGGGGCATAAATTTTAATAGACTGAAGAGTAATATCTTCCTCTAACACACCACCTGATGGTCGAATCGTCTTATATCCAATATTTTTCTCAAGCGCCGGTAGTACACGATCTAATGTACGACGATCTAAAACCGTACCCTTTTCGACAAGAATTTCTCCCGTTTCAGGATCTACTAGAGAATCTGCTAAACGCTGGTTAAATAGACGATTTTTAATATGTAGCTTCTTATTAATCTTGTAACGTCCAACATTTGCTAAATCATACCGCTTAGGATCAAAAAATCTAGATTCTAATAGACTCTTCGCATTTTCTACTGTTGGAGGCTCTCCCGGACGTAGACGCTCATAGATTTCTAACAAAGCCTTTTCAGTGGTTTCAGTATTATCCTTATCTAGGGTATTACGTAGATACTCGTTGTCCCCTAGTAAATCTATGATTTCTTGATCAGAGCCAAACCCAAGAGCACGCAAAAGAACCGTAACCGGTAGCTTCCGAGTACGATCAATACGAACATATACCACATCTTTGGCATCTGTTTCATATTCAAGCCAAGCACCACGGTTTGGAATGACGGTAGCAGTGAAACCACGCTTACCGTTTTTATCAATTTTCCCACTGTAATAAACACTAGGAGAACGAACAAGCTGGGAAACGATTACACGTTCAGCACCATTGATGACAAACGTTCCTGTTTCTGTCATTAAAGGGAAATCCCCCATAAATACATCTTGTTCCTTCACTTCGCCTGTTTCTTTGTTGATCAGACGAACCTTCACCCTTAAAGGTGCAGAATATGTAACGTCTCTTTCTTTTGATTCTTCCACAGAGTACTTTGGTTCACCTAAGCTATAATCTATAAACTCAAGTGATAAATTACCTGTAAAATCTTCAATCGGAGAAATGTCTTGGAACATTTCACGCAATCCCTCATCAAGAAACCATTGATATGAAGAGGTTTGGATTTCAATAAGATTTGGTAATTCTAGAACTTCACTTATACGAGCATAGCTTCTACGTTGGCGGTGGCGTCCATACTGAACTAGTTGACCTGTCAACTGATTCACCCCTCAAATCAAGCAATTTTATTTCACATCAGAAACAATTGAAGCTTCTGAGATGATGTCTAAATCAAATACTACTAACTATTAAACCATTCTTGTAACTACCTATTTCGTCAGACAAAAAGAAAAAGGGTTTCTACTTAGAAAACCACATTTATACATAATGTCCTATTGAATTAGTTTTCCCTTGACAGTCCACTAATATACATATAAATGCATAAAAAAACCAAGGAAAAATAATATATTGGCATTATATAATGCTAACACAGGTAAAATTATCCGTCAACCGTTTTTTCTCGTAGCTTTTATTATAAAATACCCCTTACTCTTATCTACAATTTCAACTTCAGTCGTTAAAGTTTTTAGCTTCTCCACCGCTGATGGTGCGCCTTGTTTCTTCTGAATGACCACCCAAAGCTCTCCACCTTCTACTAAACGATGATAGCTGTCTTCTAAAATTTCATGGACTACCTTTTTCCCAGCCCGAATCGGTGGATTGGTGATGATTGTCGAGTAACTAGATTGCCGTACGTTTTGAAGCGCATTACTATAATAGATTTCAACATTTTCCACACCATTGTTTTGTGCGTTCTTCTCAGCTAGAGCTAGCGCTCGTTCATTGACATCTACCATTTCAACGGTTCGATCTGGAAATTCCTTAGCTATTGTTAATCCTATTGGACCATAGCCACACCCAACATCCAATATTCTACCCTCTACATTTGCAATAGATATAGAGTCTATTAATAACCTTGACCCAAAATCTATTTCATTTTTTGAAAATACACCTTGATCTGTTGTAAAAACAAACGAATGTCCACGGAGCGTAAAACGAAAAGTCTGCGGTTTACTTTCTACCGATGGGTTTTGAGAATAATAATGTTCACTCAATTAAAACACCCCCTTTTACAATTAGTATCAACGTTAAGGCGATTCTTTAACCGTATAAAAATAAGCTCGCTATAGTAGCGAGCTTACCTTTTATTTTATGATTACTTAACTTCTACGTTAGCTCCAACTTCTTCAAGCTTAGCTTTGATTTCTTCTGCTTCTTCTTTAGCTACGCCTTCTTTAAGTGGCTTTGGAGCGTTGTCAACTAGGTCTTTAGCTTCTTTTAAGCCTAAACCAGTGATTTCACGAACAACTTTGATAACCTTAATCTTTTGGTCACCAGCGCTTGCAAGGATTACGTCGAATTCAGTCTTTTCTTCAACAGCAGCTGCACCAGCACCAGCAGCAGCTACAGGAGCAGCAGCAGTTACTCCGAATTCTTCTTCAATTGCTTTTACTAAGTCGTTAAGTTCTAAAACAGTCATGCCTTTAACTACTTCAATGATTTGTTCTTTAGTCATGAGAATATCCTCCTTTTATTTTTAAAGAAATGTTTTTGTTTTTTTAGGCTACTAAATTAAGCGCCTTGTTCTTCTTTCTGATCTGCAACTGCTTTTGTAACAAGAGCAAGATTGCGGATTGGAGCTTGTAGTACGCTAAGTAACATAGAAAGTAATCCTTCACGAGATGGAAGTTCAGCAAGAGCTTTAACATCCTCAAGTGATGCGATGTTACCTTCAATTACACCAGCTTTAATTTCAAGCTTTTCGTTCTTTTTCGCAAATTCGTTGATGATCTTTGCAGGAGCCACAACATCTTCAGATCCGAATGCAATTGCATTAGGTCCTGTTAAATATTCGTTTAGCCCTTCAAGACCAACCTGTTCAGCAGCACGACGAGTTAAAGTGTTTTTATACACCTTAAATTCAATCCCAGCTTCACGAAGTTGCTTACGTAATTCTGTTACCTGTGCAACCGTTAATCCACGGTAGTCTACAACGATTGTTGATTTGCTTTCACGAAGCTTATCAGCAATTTCTGTTACAGTTTGTTTTTTGAGTTCAACTACACTGCTCATTTCTACACCTCCTGTAAGTTACTACATATATACCGACCTGTAAGGGTGTATTAAAAAACCTCCACGCCCTAAGTAGACATGGAGGTTAGGTTAGACGCAATAAGATTGCTTCTTTATCTAATCACCTCGGTAGGAAATTAAGCTATTACAAGCACCTACTGTCTACGGTATAAATGTTTATTTTAAACAACATTTAATATATTACAGTCATTAAGACTGAAAGTCAACTATTAGTTTTTGATTGCTACGAAAGTTGAAGGATCTACTTTTACTCCAGGACCCATTGTTGAACTTAAAGCAACGTTCTTCATGTAAGTTCCTTTTGCAGCAGCAGGCTTAACCTTTAATAGCGTGTCATAAATAGTAGTGAAGTTTTCAGCTAACTTTTGATCGTCAAATGAAACTTTCCCTACTGGTACGTGAATAATACCAGATTTATCTACACGATATTCAACTTTACCAGCTTTAATTTCATTAACTGCTTTCGTTACATCAAATGTAACTGTTCCAGTTTTAGGGTTTGGCATTAAACCTTTAGGTCCTAAAACACGACCAAGCTTACCAACTTCACCCATCATGTCAGGTGTTGCTACGATTACATCAAACTCGAACCAACCTTGGTTGATTTTGTTGATGAAGTCAGCATCTCCTACATAATCAGCTCCAGCAGCTTCAGCTTCCTTCGCCTTTTCACCCTTAGCAAATACTAATACACGTTGAGTCTTACCAGTACCATTAGGTAGTACTACTGCTCCACGGATTTGTTGATCTGCTTTCTTAGGGTCAACTCCTAAACGGAATGCAGCTTCAACTGTCGCATCAAACTTTGCAACACTTGTCTTTTTTACAAGATCAATCGCTTCTGCAACAGCATATGCTTTAGAGCGATCAACAAGCTTAGCAGCTTCTAAATACTTCTTACCTCTTTTAGCCATTTTACATTTTCCTCCTCGATTGTGGTTTTAACGGATATTCCTCCCACGAATAAAGGTTGCGAAATGGGACTTGTCCATAATCCGCAACCTTAACCATCCATTAGAGAATCACAGGATTAGTCTTCAATAACAATTCCCATGCTGCGCGCTGTACCTTCTACCATTTTCATAGCAGCTTCAACGCTTGCTGCGTTTAAGTCAGGCATTTTTTGTTCTGCGATTTCGCGAACCTTATCACGCTTAACTGTAGCAACTTTTTTCTTGTTAGGCTCACCAGAACCTGACTGAATACCAGCTACTACTTTCAAAAGAACAGCAGCAGGTGGAGTTTTTGTAATAAATGTAAATGAACGGTCTTCAAATACCGTAATTTCAACAGGAATAATTAGACCAGCTTGATCAGCAGTACGAGCATTGAATTCTTTACAGAATCCCATGATATTCACACCTGCTTGACCTAACGCAGGACCTACTGGTGGCGCAGGATTTGCTTTACCTGCAGGAATTTGAAGCTTTACAATTTTAATAACTTTTTTAGCCACGAGACACACCTCCTTAAAGTCCGTGATGTGGTAATAGGGTTTTTACCCTCCCACTCATCTTTCTTTTATAAAAAAGAATTTGACTAATACCATCTTCTTTTTGAAGACATATTGACCTTTGCAATATTACCACTTTTTATTATCAAATTCAAGTTATTCTTTTAGATTTTTTCTATTTGTGAGAAGTCTAGCTCCACCGGAGTTTCTCTTCCGAACATATTTACATGAACCTTGGCCTTTTGTTTGATCTTATCAATCTCTTCAATTGAACCTGTAAAGTTAGTGAAAGGTCCCTCTGTAACTTTAACACTTTCTTTTAGTTCGAACTTCACATCGATTCTCGTTTGTTCCATACCCATACGCTTCAGAATAAACGCAATTTCTTCAGGCTGTAGAGGAGTTGGCTTTGAACCATGACCTGCTGAACCAACGAATCCTGTTACACCAGGTGTATTTCTAACTACATACCAGGAATCATCTGTCATAATAATTTCCGCAAGTACATACCCAGGAAATACCTTTTTCTTCGTTACCTTTTTCTTACCATTCTTCATTTCTGTTTCTTCTTCTTCTGGAACAATGACACGAAAGATCTTATCTTGCATCCCCATTGATTCTACACGCTTTTCTAAATTTGCTTTTACCTTATTCTCATACCCTGAGTAAGTATGAACAACATACCATTGTTTTTCCATGTGTTAGGACGCTTGTCCTTCCCTCCCAAAAAATCAAAATAGCTTTTAATTATGTAAATCCTGCATGTGAGTTTTTTTATGAGCCTGTGTATTTTAATTAAAGGTGGCTTTCGTATGATTTGTTGGTTTCTAAAATTTATAAGCTCTGTTAAAGTTTGTTGTTGATTTTCGTTCCAGGACACTCGCTTTCCGCGGGCGGGTTCGTGATCCTCCTCGGCGCTTCTCGCCTGTGGGGTCTCCCTTACCACGCTTCTCCCGCAGGAGTCTCGCATCCTTCCACTTCAATCAACTCTGCTAAAACCAACATGTTTTTTAACCGAACCTAAAAATCATAGAGTTATAAAAATAATCTTTACGAAAAAACCATACTTAAAAAAGACAAATTAAAAAACCCGTTTAACGGGCTTTTTACAAGTTTCTTCAGGTCTATCCACATTATACCATGAATTTACCAATATTATTCAAGTATTAAACGAATTAAAGAAGAAATACCCGTATCAATAACGGCGAAGAACACAGCTACAAATGCTACAGTCGATACAACTGTAATCGTATAGCGAGTAAGCTCTCTTCTCTTAGGCCAACTTACTTTCTTCATTTCACGAACTACATTTCGTAAAAATTTCGTCAAACGTTGCATGTTGATTACCTCCAGCTATATTACACACATCTCTATATAGAGCCATCATTTCGTTTCGCGATGATTCGTGTGGGTATTGCATGTCTTACAGAATTTATTTACTTCAAGCCTCTCTGCCTGATCTGCTCTTTTCATTGTTGTATAATTGCGTTGGCTACATACCTCACAAGCTAGCACTACTTTTTTCCTCATTAATAGCATCCTCTTATAGGCTTAAAAAATTGTTTTTTAATCTATAAAAATGTATCATAGCAAGAAATTGGATGTCAACAAGCCTTTTTTTTACAAGGATGTTTTCATTTAGAATGTTGCTTTGCATAAAGTATCCCAAACGCCCGATTCCCCCTTAGTACCAAGGATGTTGCTTCGCATAAAGAGAGTCGTTCTTTTCTAATCAATACTCAATTTTTTTATTAAAATGGTTATACACCCAAACTAAAGTCACGATAGTAACAAAGTTTTAGAATAGAGAGCTTTTTATAAAGAGAGTTCTCTTAGCTCTAAATAACGTTCAAGCTTTCGCTTCACACGCTGGAGGGCATTATCAATGGATTTAACATGACGATTCAATTCTTCTGATATTTCCTGATAGGATTGACCATCTAGGTATAGTACAAGCACTTTCCGTTCTAAGTCACTAAGGAGCTCTGCCATCTTTACTTCAATATCATCAAATTCCTCTTGGTTAATAATTAATTCTTCTGGGTCTAGGATTTTAGCACCAGAAATTACGTCCATAAGAGTACGATCTGATTCTTCATCATAAATTGGCTTGTCCAATGATACATATGAATTAAGAGGTATATGCTTTTGCCTTGTTGCCGTTTTTATAGCCGTAATAATTTGTCTCGTAATACATAGCTCCGCAAACGCTTTAAAAGAGGAGAGCTTGTCCTCCTTAAAATCCCTAATCGCTTTATAGAGACCAATCATACCTTCTTGAATTATATCTTCACGGTCTGCTCCTATTAAGAAATAAGAGCGTGCTTTAGCGCGCACAAAATTTCGATACTTATTGATTAAATAATCCAGGGCATCTGTATCACCCTGATGAACATAATCAACTAGAATCTCATCCTCTAACTCTACGAACTTCATGTTGTCACTTTCCTTGAGGTATGAACTCACTCCTATCCCTCCGGACTCTCACACAGTAGTTAGCAATATTATACAGTAGACTTTTCGACAGCGTCAACCGTTCATCTCTCTCCTCGACGCCATTTTTCAAAAATTTCTGCCATTTCATCCGACAGTTGAATTCTAGAGGATGGTTTCTTTTCATGTTTTTTCTGTAGTGTCGTTTTGATTTGCTTTTCAATTACATTCATTTCTGTTAGGAGCTCCTTCGCTGATTTCCTAAGGGCTCCTTGACCAAAAATTACCCATTGCTCTGTGTAGTCTGAGGTGGCCACATGGATTTGAGTACGAACATTTTTCAACTGTTTAGCTAATTTTTCAATTCTTTCATCGGCTGTTTCATTTTCTCTAGTGAAAATAACTTCTACTTTGTAATTTTTATTTTTCTTTTCGATTCCTTTTACCTGATGTGCATCAAATACAACAATCACCCGATAACCAGAAGCTGCCTTATATTCTGCCATTTTTTCAATTAACAAATCTCTTGCAGCTGATAGATCTTTTTGCTTTAACTCTCTTAATTTAGGCCATGCCCCAATAATGTTGTAGCCATCTACAAGCAATACATCCATATACCTTATTCCCCAAGAGGCTGTCTCTTACGAAGCACCTCAAACATTAATAAGCTCCCGGCAACGGATGCATTTAGAGAGGTCACTTTCCCCACCATTGGTAAACGTATTAAAAAGTCACATTTATCCCGAACTAATCGGCTCATCCCTTTACCCTCACTTCCAATGACGATTCCAATTGGGAGGGTTACATCCATCTGACGGTAATCAGTTGTACCTGTCGCATCCGTACCGATAATCCAAACCCCTTTTTCCTTTAATTCATCAATCGTTCTTGCCATATTGGTTACCCGAACAACTGGTACATATTCAATTGCACCTGTTGATGCCTTCGCAACAGTTGCGGTTAATCCAACTGCTCTACGTTTAGGAATGATTACCCCATGGGCACCTGTTGCATCCGCGGTTCTTAGTATGGAACCTAAGTTATGAGGATCTTCAATTTCATCTAGAAGGATAAAAAATGGATCTTCTCCCTTTTCTTTTGCAGATGCAAATAAGTCATCTAATTCTGCATATTGATAAGCAGCCACCTGGGCCACAATTCCCTGATGGTTTCCATCATATAATTGATCAAGCTTCTTTCTTGGAGCAATTTGAACAACCACACCTGATTCTTTGGCTAACTGCATAATTTGTCCGGTTTGCCCCTTGAGAGCTCCTTCTGCAATCAGAATCTTATTAATATCCCTACCAGAGCGCAATGCCTCTAGTACGGGATTTTTCCCTATTACGATTTCTTGGTCTTGTGACATTTAATTGCCTCCTTTCCTATTTTCAATTAATTGAATCGATAATTCGATAAGCTCTGTTAACCGATCATCATTCTTTGTTAAATAATGATAGCCAATTAACGCTTCAAATGCAGTACTATACCGATATGTTTGGACATCTGTATTTTTCGGAACGGTCCCTGATTTGGCATTTCTTCCACGTTTAATAATGACCTCTTCAGCTTCTGTTACATGGTTTCTATTCAATAGCTCATGGACTATGTATGCCTGTGCTTTTGCAGAAACAAAGTTTGTTGCTTCACGATGTAGCTGGTTGGGTCTCACACTCCCTTTTAAAAGGAGGTGATGCCTAATACTTGCTTCATAAATGGCATCACCCATATAGGCTAAAGCTAAACTGTTTAATAAGTCGGCATTAATGTCCTTATCCATCATCCTCTTTTCCATCTAGTACCTTGTGGTGTATCTTCTAGGATAATGTTCATCGCTTTTAACTCGTCACGAATCTGATCAGCACGTGTGAAATTGCGATTTTTTCTAGCATCTATTCTCTCTTGTAATAACGCATCAATTTCCTCATCTAACAATTCCTGTTCCTGTTCAGGATTTAATCCTAAAACCTCCATTATTTCCTCAAATAAAGAAGTGAATTGGTTGATTACCTGTTCAGAAGTCGTTTTCTCCATTAAATATAAATTAGCTGTTTTAGATAGCTCAAATAATACAGAAATCGCATTAGCTGTATTAAAATCATCGTCCATCTCAACTTTAAAGGATTCTCGAATACCTTCTAGCTTTTGAATCCAATTCTCATTCTCCTCGGTTAAATTGGTACTAGTTTCACTCCGATGCTTAAGGTTTTCATAAGATGTCATGATACGTTCAAACCCATTCTTTGCACTATCTACTAGATCCTGGCTAAAATTAATCGGATGCCGATAATGTACCGATAACATAAAGAATCGAAGCACCTGTGGATCTACTGTTTTAATAATGTCATGAACTAATATAAAGTTACCAAGAGACTTTGACATCTTTTCATTATTAATATTAATATACCCGTTATGCATCCAATAATTTGCAAAGGTTTCCTCATTAAGTGCTTCTGATTGGGCAATTTCATTTTCATGATGAGGAAACGTTAAATCCTGGCCACCCGCATGAATGTCAATCGTATTTCCAAGGTATTTCTTCGCCATCGCTGAGCATTCTATATGCCAACCCGGGCGGCCGTTCCCCCAAGGGCTCTCCCAATAAATTTCCCCATCCTTTGCATCCTTCCATAGAGCAAAATCTAATGGATCTTGCTTCTTCTCTCCCACTTCTATCCTTGCACCAGAGCGCAGATCCTCAATCGGTTGGTGAGAAAGTTTACCATAGCCATCAAAGGCACGTGTCTTAAAATATACGTCACCCTCTGATTCATAAGCAAACCCTTTTTCAATTAGCTTTTCAATGAACTCAACGATAATATCCATACTTTCCGTAACTCTTGGATGGTGGTCTGCCTTCTTGCACCCAAGCGCAGATACATCTTCATGGTAGGCATCAATAAAACGGTCTGCAATGACTGGAACAGTCTCACCAAGTTCGTTTGCAACTCTAATTAATTTATCATCCACATCCGTGAAGTTTGAAATAAACTGGACATCATAACCTCGATACTCAAAATAACGTCTAACTGTATCAAATACAATCGCAGGTCTCGCATTACCGATATGGATGTAATTATAGACCGTAGGACCACAAACATACATCTTGACCTTGCCCTCTTCAAGTGGTTGGAATAACTCTTTCTTTCTAGTAAGTGTATTATATAGTTGGATAGCCACTCTCAATCTTCCCTTCTTTTAATTGTTTTAACTCCCTTTGCAATCCCTCAATCTCCCGCTCTAACTCCTTAAATTTATCTGCAACCGGATCTGGTAAATTACAATGATCCAAATCCTGCTTAATTCTTACTCCATCTTGAATTACGACTCTTCCTGGGATACCGACAGCAGTTGAATTGGCTGGAACATCATGTAACACAACCGACCCCGCTCCGATTTTAGAGTGTTCACCTATGGTAATAGATCCTAATACTTTCGCTCCCGTTGCAATGAGCGCATGATCTTTGATGGTTGGATGACGTTTTCCCTTTTCTTTTCCTGTCCCTCCAAGGGTAACACCTTGGAAGATGATTACATTATTTCCAATTTCACAAGTCTCACCAATTACAACACCCATACCATGATCGATAAAAAAACGTCTTCCTATTTTGGCGGCAGGATGAATCTCGATTCCTGTAAAAAATCTACTTATTTGCGAGACACATCTCGCTATAAAAAACATCTTTCGTTTATAAAACGCATGGGCCACTCGGTGTGCCCATATAGCGTGAAGACCAGAATAAGTTAGAACAACTTCCATCGTGCTTCTTGCTGCTGGGTCTTGCTCAAATACAACCTGGATATCTTCTTTCAGCATTCTAAGCCAACGAAACAAGCGACTCCCTCCTTTTAAGCAATAGTTGAGATAGTTTTCTAGAGTCCTTTAATTACTTATCTTCCTTATTGGAATACTTTACAAATAAAAAAGCGTCTCTGTGTATATACACACAGAGACGCTTTGATGCGCGGTTCCACTCTGTTTAGACTTCCTCTGCAGGCTGCCTCAACTTTAAAACTCAATTAACGGTGAGTATCCGCTTCTGTCTACTATAAATTTCGACAGAAGACTCAGAGGTGCATTTCAGTTATAGCGTTCTTGAACCACTTTCAGCCGGTGATGGTTCTCTCTGAAAAAGAACAGTTCCTATACTTACTTTCCTCATCAACATTTTTGGTTTATATTAATTCTGTTTTTATTGTTTAAGGCTGTTTTCGTATTGCCTTTTTAAAATTGGTCCGTTGATTTCCGCTGCAGGTACTCGCTTTCCGCGGGGAGGGATGTGAGCCTCCTCGGCTGCGCCTGTGGGGTCTCACACTTCCCTCTATCTCCCGCAGGAGTCGAGTACCTTCCACTCCAACCAACTTTAGATGCTAACAAAGGTGCATAAAGAGTAACAACCTTTGCTAAAAGAGCCTTATTAAAATAGATATCTTATGTTACTATATTACACTATTTAAAATTTGTTAACCAATAAGTTGTTCAATTCTAGCGATAACCTTCTCTTTACCGAGTAGTGCAATTGCCTTTGGAAGGTCAGGACCATGTGTTTGGCCTGTGGTTGCTACACGAATTGGCATAAATAAGTTTTTACCTTTTTGTCCTGTTCCTTTTTGTGTTGCTTTAATGGCTGCTTTAACCTCATCTGGTCCAAATACGTCTAATTCTTTCAAATGAGATAAAAACGCAGTCATGACTTCTGGAACTTGCTCTTCTGCAATTACAGCTTTTGCTTCTTCATCATACTCTAATTCTGTTTTAAAGAAAAGCTCAGAAAGTTCAACAATTTCAGCACCATAGCTCATCTGTTCCTGATACAAAGCAATTAGATCTCTAGCCCAGCTTTCTTCCTCTGCCGTTCTAGTTTCACTTACTTTACCAGCTTTGATTAAATGAGGTAAAGCTAATTGCACTAATGTGTCGATATCAACTGTTTTTACATATTGGTTATTCATCCATTCGAGCTTTTGTGTATCAAATACAGCTGGAGATTTCGATAATCTTGATGGATCAAAGATTTCAATAAATTGATCCTTACTAAAGATTTCTTCCTCCCCTCCAGGAGACCACCCTAATAGTCCAATAAAATTAAATAAAGCTTCCGGTAAATAACCTAGTTCCTCATATTGTTCAATAAATTGGATAATGCTTTCATCTCGTTTGCTCAGCTTTTTGCGTTGATCATTAACAATCAATGTCATATGACCAAACGTCGGAATATCCCAGTTGAACGCTTCATAGATCATCAGTTGCTTCGGTGTATTAGAGATATGATCTTCTCCTCTTAGGACGTGAGTAATTTTCATTAAATGATCATCAACTGCTACTGCAAAATTGTAGGTTGGCATGCCATCCTTTTTGACAATAACAAAATCACCCATTCCCTCTGATTCAAAGCTTATATCACCCTTCACCATATCATTAAAGCGATATACCTTTCCGTCTGGCACACGGAAGCGAATACTTGGGAGTCTTCCTTCTTTTTCAAATGCTTCGCGTTCTGCATCCGTTAAATGACGATGACGTCCTGAATAGTGAGGTGTTTCTCCTCTAGCTGTCTGTTCTTCTCGCTCTTGTTCAAGCTCTTCTTCTGAACAGTAGCATTTATATGCAAGACCCTTTTCAAGCAGCTCTTCATAATATTTCTTATAAATTTCTGTACGTTCCGATTGACGATAAGGCCCATATTCACCGCCTACATCTGTGCTTTCATCCCAGTCGATTCCTAACCATTTTAAATATTTCAGCTGGCTTTCTTCTCCACCTTCAATATTTCTCTTTTGATCTGTATCTTCAATTCGAATGATGAATTTTCCATTTTGATTTCTGGCAAATAAATAATTGAATAAAGCTGTCCTTGCATTACCAACATGTAAATGACCTGTTGGGCTTGGCGCATATCTTACACGTACTTCATTTAATATCATGTCAACACCATCCTATTTTCTTTTATATCTATTCGGGGTCGATTATGTTGTTTGATTTTAGGTATATGAATTCAGCACTTCCACACTATCATCAACAATACTCTTTGATACAGCATTCTTATGTATACTTGATCAATCAAAGCTTATTTTATCACCTGTTTATATACCTTGCATCTCTTTTTCACAGTGACTATCTCTCTTTTTTCTGAATTAATACAACAGCCTGGGCTGCTATCCCCTCACCTCTACCCGTAAAACCTAGCTTTTCAGTAGTGGTGGCCTTCACATTTACTTGCTCTGCATCAGCATTTAATAACTCCGCAATTCTCGCTCTCATTGGTTCAATATAGGGTGCCATTTTAGGCTTTTGTGCAATTATAGTACAATCGACATTTGTTAGCTGATATCCTTTATTTCCTACCAATTCCCACACATGTGACAAAAGCTTAGCTGAATCAGCCCCTTTAAAAGCTGGATCTGTATCCGGAAAATGCTTACCAATATCCCCTTCTCCAATTGCTCCTAAACAAGCATCTGCAATTGTGTGAAGCAATACATCTGCATCAGAATGCCCTATTAAACCCAATTCATAAGGTATCGTGATTCCACCTATAATCAGTGGAACTCCCTCACCTAATTGATGTACATCAAAACCCTGTCCAATTCGAAACATGTTACTCCCCCTTATTCTTTTCGCTTCTTTAATATCGATTCGCCATGAATTAAATCCTCTTGTGTTGTTAGCTTAATATTATCGTAATCTCCTGTTACCACACTCACAGGCCTATCTAACTTTTCAAATAAGCTTGCATCATCTGTCCCTATAACACTATGCTTAAAGGCAAACTCGTAGGCATCAACCAATTCCTGAACACGAAAAGCCTGTGGGGTTTGTACAGCCCACAAGCTCGAACGCTCCACCGTTTCCTCTACCCGACCATTGATCACTCTCTTAATTGTATCCTTAACAGGAACTGCTAAAATAGCTGCTCCTGTCAGTAAAGCCTCTTGAACAAGTGAATGGATTTTTTCTTTTGTTATAAAAGGCCTTGCACCATCATGGACCAATATAAGCTCAGTAGATGGCTCCACCTGCTTTAGGCCGTTATAGACACTATGCTGCCGTTCCTCTCCGCCTACAACGATATGCTTTACTTTTTGAATATGATATTCCTCTAGTAGCTCCGTAAAAGAACCCGCTTCATCCTTATTAATAACGAGGATCACCTCAGAGCATGCTTCATCTTGTTCAAACACCAATAAAGTATGAATAATGACAGGAACCTCACCTAATAAGATGAACTGTTTATTTTTACCAGCCTTCATCCTCTTCCCCTGACCAGCAGCAGGAATAATAACCTTATACTCCATAGATCCTCCATATAAAAGTGTAACCGACACTCTACACCCACATTTTTAGATTTTGAAAAGAAGAAGGAATTTTTCACCTTCTTCTCTTCTACTCAACTATTCATTTTAATATGTTAGTAATAAGATTACAAAGCCTTTTCTAATAGCTTGGGCTTGGCAAAAATCATTCGACCTGCAGATGTTTGAAGAACACTAGTAACCAATACATCAATACGTTTACCAATGTAGTCTCTTCCATCCTCGACTACAATCATCGTTCCATCATCTAGATAAGCGACACCCTGGTTATATTCTTTTCCATCTTTAATAACCTGAACATTTAACTCTTCACCTGGAAGCACAACCGGCTTAACGGCATTTGCTAAATCATTAATATTTAGCACAGCTACATTTTGAAGCTCACATACTTTATTTAAGTTAAAATCATTCGTAACCACAACACCAGATGTCAACTTCGCAAGCTTTACCAGTTTGCTATCAACCTCTTGGATTTCCTCAAAGTCACCCTCATAAATTTCAACCTTGATTGCTAGTTCCTTTTGGATTCTATTCAAAATATCTAATCCACGACGCCCACGATTTCGTTTAAGAACGTCGGAGGAATCTGCAATATGTTGTAATTCTTCTAGAACAAACTGAGGAATAACAATGGTTCCCTCTAAAAAACCTGTTTGGCAAATATCTGCCACTCGACCATCAATGATTACGCTTGTATCTAATATTTTTAAGGCTCCTTTTACCACAACTTCCTCTTCAAGCTCTTTTTTCTTTCCCTTATTGGATATGGAAAAGAGTGATATAAGCTCATCGCGTTTCTTAAAGCCAACCTGGAAGCCCAAATATCCTAATAGAAGCGTAAGGAGAATAGGGATGACAGTATTAACTAACGGAAACTCTATCGTCTTGATTGGAATCGCAATAAGGAAGGCTACAATTAAACCAAATATTAATCCTAAACTTCCGAATAACACCTCTGCAACAGGCGCTTTTACTAATCCTTCTTCAATCCACTTAATAAATTCAACTACATAATCTACTAACCAAAATGTGATGATAAAAAATATAATGGCACCTAAACCAGCTCTAGTATAAGGAGAGTCCATAAAAGGAATAGTATTCACTTCTAATAATGAAAATAAGGACGGGATAAAAAATACTCCTAATGTTCCACCAACAAGTAAGAAGCTTAGTTGCACAACTCGTTTTATCATACATTCACCTCCTATTTATTCATTATAAACACTTTGTCTTCTTTAAAACCTATTATTACAAGACTTTATTAAAAATGTTGTCTTTTTGACATAGACTTGTAAAAAGAACTCCATAAAGATGATAGAAAGGCTAGCTAAATGATGGAAAATCCACATCTACATTTGTCGATCGATAAAATGCTGTTCTTGAAGTCTCCTTAAACCCTCTCTTATCTTTTTCGACCTTACCTCTCCAATTCCCTCTACTTTATCTAATTCATTTGGAGAAGCTTTTAATATGTTCTTAAAGTCTCCAAAAGTAGCGATGATGTTCATAATGATTGGCAGAGGAAGTCTTGGGATCTTATAAAGAATTCGATATCCTCTAGGGGTTACCGGGTCTTCAATATTTGTAGTAGAAGAGTACTTTAGTAACTTTAAAATGATGGAATCATCTAGTAGTTCAGTATTAGAAAGTAATTGTAGCCTTTTCACAATTGGATAAGGATCGCTATTCTCCACATTTGAATAATCACGGATTAATAGAGCGGCTTCATCCTCAATATGAGCAATTAACTCTGTCATTTGTAGACGAATTAGCCTTCCTTCCACCCCCAATTCATCAATATAACTCAATATTTCATTTTTAATTCTGAGTACCATTTCAATACGATGTAGAACCTGGACTACTTCTGATAGTGTGACCAAATCTTCAAATTCTAAAGCACCTAAATTGGTAATACTTTGTTCTAAAACCGTCTTATATTTTTCTAATGTTTGTATCGCTTGATTTGCTTTTGTTAAAATGACACCGATATCCTTTAGAGCATAGCGAAAATTACCTTGATAGAGAGTGATCACATTACGCCGCTCTGATATAGCAATTACTAAGCTACCCGTCTGTTTTGCCACTCTTTCTGCAGTACGGTGTCTCATCCCTGTTTCGGATGAGAGGATTGTTGGATTTGGAATCAGCTGAGCATTAGCAAACAGAATTTTATTACCAGCTTCATTTAATATAATGGCTCCATCCATTTTAGCTAATTCATACAGCTGCGCAGGTGAGAAAGGACAATTGATTGAAAACCCTCCATCTACAACCGAGCGGACATAATCATTATAACCAACAACAATTAGACCGCCTGTTTTCGCTCGTAATACATTGTCAATCCCTTCTCGAATTGGTGTACCTGGGGCAATAAATTGAAGAATTTCTGTGATGTCTTTTTCTCTCTGCTTGTAATCTTCCATTCACCTAGCCTCCTAATGTAATTTGCAAAGCCTGCCTTACATGCTCAACACCTACAACCTGGATATCAGCTGGAACGTTCCAATTACCTATATTCTTTTCAGGAATAATCGCTCGTTTAAAACCTAATTTTGCGGCTTCCTGCACTCTTTGTTCTATTCTTGATACCCTTCTAACTTCACCCGTTAAACCTACTTCTCCAATTAATATATCCGTAGCTGAAGATGGTTGATCCCTAAAACTAGAGGCAATGCTGACAGCAACTGCCAAGTCAATGGCCGGTTCGTCTAGCTTTACACCTCCTGCAACTTTTAAATAAGCATCCTGGTTTTGAAGTAGCAATCCTACCCGCTTTTCAAGTACTGCCATTAATAAAGAAACACGATTCACATCTAGTCCAGTGGCCATTCGACGTGGGTTACCAAAGCTCGTCGGAGAAACAAGAGCTTGAATTTCAACAAGAACAGGTCTAGTGCCCTCCATGGAGGCCACAACCGTAGAACCAGCTGCACCCTTGGACCTCTCTTCTAAAAAGATTTCCGACGGATTTAAGACCTCTTCTAGGCCCTCCTCTTTCATCTCGAAGATTCCCATTTCATTGGTTGAACCAAAGCGGTTTTTTACCGCACGGAGGATTCGGTAAGAGTGATGTCTTTCTCCTTCAAAGTAAAGGACTGTATCCACCATATGCTCTAACAAACGAGGCCCTGCAATGGCTCCTTCTTTTGTAACATGACCTACAATAAATATCGCTATTCCCTTTGTTTTGGCAATTCGCATAAGCTCTGAAGTACACTCTCTTACTTGAGAAACACTACCTGGTGCAGATTGGACCTCTGGATGGTAAATAGTTTGAATGGAATCGACTACAACAAAGGATGGATTCGTATCCTCAATCGATTTCGTGATTAACTCTAGATCTGTTTCAGCTAAAACGTATAAGGAATCAGAGGAAACGTGTAATCGTTCTGCTCTTAATTTAGTTTGCTTTACTGATTCTTCTCCTGATATATATAGAACGCTTTGATTAGAAGCTAAATAGGAGGAAATTTGTAAAAGGAGTGTTGATTTACCGATTCCAGGATCTCCACCAATTAAAACGAGTGAACCACGGACAATTCCACCACCTAATACACGATTAAACTCAGTTATATCCGTTTTAATTCTTGGCTCTTGAATCGTTTCAACATCCTTTAGCTTAATTGCCTTGGACATTCCCTCATTAGCCGATGCTGTAAAGGTTAGCTTTCTACCAGACTTACTTGGCTCTAACTCTTCGGTAAATGTATTCCATGCCCCACAACCTGGACATTTCCCCATCCATTTGGGTGATTCATAACCGCATGCTTGGCAAGTAAATTTTGTTTTTCTCTTCGCCATAATTTCTCCCTTTCTATACCTTACCAATCTATTCTTTAATTTATGATATCATAATGTACTTTTATCCATTTAACCGTATGATTTGAGAGTGAATGAAAGGCATAAATGAAAAAAAGAGAGGGCTATACTAGCCCTCTTACAATGTAGTGGATTTCTCCACTTGCTTCACAACAAACTCATTGTCTTCTACACTTAATTCTACCTTTTGACCTTTTTCAATTGCGCCCTTTAACAATTCTTCAGACAAACGGTCTTCTACGTTTTTCTGAATGCTTCTTCTTAATGGACGTGCACCATATTCTAGGTCATTACCTTCCTCAGCGAGCTTATCCAAAGCAGCATCTGTTACGACTAAATCGATGTATTGTTCAGTTAACCGCTTCGTTAATTGCTCTGTCATTAGGGAAACAATCTCTCGTAAATGTTTCTTTTCTAATGAATGGAAAACGATTATTTCATCAATACGGTTTAAGAACTCCGGACGGAAGGCTTTCTTAAGTTCACCCATTACCTTACCCTTCATATCCTTATAATCCTGTCCTTCATCCTGAACATTGAAACCGACATACTTATTACGTTTTAATGTATCAGCACCAACATTGGAAGTCATAATGACAATTGTATTTCTAAAGTCAACCGTACGACCTTTTGAATCTGTTAGTCGCCCATCTTCTAATACCTGTAGTAAAACATTAAATACGTCTGGATGAGCTTTTTCCACTTCATCTAGTAGTACAACAGAATAAGGTTTACGACGAACCTTCTCTGTTAATTGTCCACCCTCTTCATATCCAACATATCCTGGAGGTGAACCAACTAATCTTGAAGTCGAGTGCTTTTCCATGTATTCTGACATATCGATTCTGATCATGGAATCCTCATCACCAAACATCGCTTCTGCTAGTGCACGAGCAAGCTCTGTTTTACCAACACCAGTTGGTCCTAGGAAAATGAATGATCCAATTGGACGTTTAGGATCCTTTAAGCCAGCTCTAGCACGACGCACTGCCTTGGAAACAGCCACAACCGCTTCTTGTTGACCAATGACTCTAGAATGAAGAATCTCTTCTAATTTTAATAGTTTCTCTGTCTCAGACTCAGCAAGCTTTGATACCGGGATTCGAGTCCAACTAGCAACAACTAATGCGATATCCTCCGTTGTTACCTCTGAGTTTTCCTGACCTTGCTTTTCTTTCCATGATTTCTTCGTTTCTTCAAGTTGTTCTCTTAGACGTTGTTCTGTATCTCTTAAAGATGCTGCTTTTTCAAACTCTTGACTCTGTACAGCTGCATCCTTTTCTTTTCTTACTTCTTCAAGCTGATTCTCAAGCTCCTTTAAATTAGGAGGAGTCGTATACGAACGTAGACGAACCTTTGAAGCAGCTTCATCAATTAAATCAATCGCTTTATCCGGTAAGAAGCGATCTGTAATATAACGATCAGATAGCTTAACAGCCTCAGCAATAGCCTCATCTGTAATCGATACACGATGATGTGCTTCATAACGGTCACGAAGGCCTTTTAGGATTTGGATTGACTCATCAAGAGTTGGCTCATCCACTTGAATAGGCTGGAAACGACGTTCTAGTGCCGCATCCTTTTCAATGTACTTGCGATACTCATCTAGAGTAGTAGCACCAATACACTGTAGCTCTCCTCTTGCTAAGGATGGCTTAAGAATATTTGACGCATCGATTGCACCTTCTGCACCACCAGCACCAATCAACGTATGGAGCTCATCAATGAATAGAATAATATTACCAGCCTGGCGAATTTCATCCATTACCTTCTTCAAACGATCCTCAAACTCACCACGGTACTTAGTACCTGCTACAACAGTACCCATATCTAACGTCATAACACGCTTATCACGTAATGTCTCAGGCACTTCATTATTGATAATTTGTTGGGCTAATCCTTCTGCAATTGCTGTTTTACCAACACCAGGCTCCCCAATTAAAACTGGGTTGTTTTTCGTTCGACGACTAAGTACCTCAATTACACGCTGAATTTCCTTACTTCTTCCGATAACGGGATCCAAACTTCCCTCTCTAGCAATTGCTGTTAGATCTCTTGCTAGACTATCCAATGTAGGAGTATTAGCATGCACAGATGCACCTCCTTGATGTGAGCCTGATGAGGATTCATTGCTACCTAATAGCTGTAACACCTGTTGACGAGCTTTATTTAAGCTTACACCTAAATTATTTAATACCCGTGCAGCTACTCCTTCACCTTCACGAATGAGTCCTAATAGAATATGTTCGGTACCTACATACGAATGACCAAGCTTTCTTGCCTCATCCATAGAAAGTTCAATTACCTTCTTGGCTCTTGGCGTATAATGAATCGTTTGAGAAGCATCCTGGCCTCTACCAATCAAGGTTTCTACTTCCTGCTGAATTTTATCAGGACTTAACCCTAAGGCTTGAAGCGCTTTAGCTGCAATCCCTTCACCTTCACGGACAAGTCCAAGTAATATATGTTCAGTTCCGATATTATTGTGTCCCAGTCGAACTGCTTCCTCTTGAGCCAAAGCTAACACCTTTTGAGCACGTTCAGTAAATCGTCCAAACATCATATCGTTTTGCCTCCCTCGTCTTCTAATGTATTAGTTTTCTCCATATTTAATCTTTCTCTTATTAAGGTTGCTCTTCTTATATCACGTTCAGCTGGCCTTAAAGGACCACCTGCGTACTGCTGTAAAAAACCAGGCTGTGTCAAAATCATTAACTCATTAAGTATATTACTGGAAACATTATTTATGAAACCTAAATCAATCCCGAGTCTAACATCTGATAGACATCTAGCTGCTTCCTTCGATTCTATAATTCTAGAGTGAGCAAGTATACCATATGAACGATGAACTCGATCTTCTAATTGAATCTTTGACGTTTTCACTAACGCCTCTCTTGCAGATCTCTCCTGCACAATGAGCTGATGAACGACACTTTTTAGATCCTCTACAATATCCTCCTCTGTCTTCCCCAAAGTGATTTGGTTAGAAATCTGAAAGATATTTCCTAATGCTTCACTACCTTCACCATAAATTCCTCTCACAACTAATCCCAGTTGGTTAATAGCAGGGATAATCTTGCTCATTTGTTGGGTGATGACAAGACCAGGCAGGTGCATCATTACAGAGGCCCTCATTCCAGTCCCTACATTAGTTGGACAACTTGTTAAATAGCCCCTCTTCTCATCAAATGCATAATCAACATGCTCCTCAATCCAATCATCAAGTTGATTAGCCGCTTGTAGTGCTTCAGTTAGTTGTAACCCAGGAAATAAGCACTGAATTCGTATATGATCCTCTTCATTCATCATAATACTGATTTCTTCATTCTCTGAAAGGAGACAGGCCCCAAAAGAGGTTTCCTCAGCAAGATGCGGACTAATTAGATGCTTCTCCACTAATACCCTTTTCTCAATCGGTTGAAGCTCATTCATCTTTAGTAATTCAAATTTTCCAACCTCATCATATGTCTTATCTAAAAAATTCTCTTCAAACAGCTGAATAATTTCCTTGGCATCCTCATTCGTAGTGATAATCGGGAATGGATACCTCTCTATATTTCTAGCAAGTCTAATCCTACTACTTAATACTATGTCTGAATCTGGACCATCTTGACTCATCCATGGACTTATTGCTTGTTCTATAAACCGTTGAAGTGACATGATTAATGTCCCTCCCCTTGATCCGACCTTAGTGATGCTTCTAATTCTCTAATTTGGTCTCTTAATTTTGCTGCATTTTCAAACTCTTCACTTTCAATTAATTCCTTAAGTTCTAACCTTAATGTATCAATTTGCTTTTTAATGTGGATACTCCCGCCAATCCTTTTAGGAATCTTTCCGGTATGAATCGTATTACCACTATGGAGTCTCCTTAAAACAGGATCAAGCTGATTCTGAAACGCTTTATAACAATGAGAGCATCCAAACCTACCAACCTTCGCAAATTGCTGAAATGTTAGTTTACAGCGCTCACACTGGATAACCTCTTTTGGAGTAAACGCATTAGTTGAATCCTTTTTAAAATGCTGATGTTCAAAATTTAAAAGTCCTGCTAACAGATTATTAAATGAAAAACCAGCACCCTCAGAGAACATGGACAAATCACCCTTCTCCTTGGCACAATGGTCACAAATATGAATTTCTGATTTCTCACCATTTACTATTTTAGTAAAGTGCAAAGTAGCAGGTCTCTGCTGACATTCCTGACAAACCATTTCCTCACACTCCCATAAAAATTGACCCTCGTTTATTTATACTTTAAAGTACTTAACATGGATTTCATTAATCTAGCTCTTAGTTCGTCACGATGAGGTAGATTTAATAAGAGAACAGATCGATCCATAACACTTAACATGATTCTTGCTTCCTTTTTGGTAATAATCTCCTCTTCCACTAGCCTTAAGATTATATCCTCAGCATTGCTTTGAGTCAGCTCTTTGTTTATGAGCTGAATAATTTGATCGAGTAGATGTGTTCGGTCATCAATTTCTACTTTAACAATGCGAATATAACCTCCACCACCACGTTTACTTTCTACAATATATCCTCTTTCTAATGTAAAACGGGTGTTAATCACATAATTAATCTGAGAAGGAACACATTGAAACTTATCTGCTATTTCGTTCCGCTTAATTTCAATCGCTTTTTCGCCACTAATATCAAGTACTTGCTTTAAATACTGTTCAATAACATCAGATATGTTTCTCACTCAACCCCCAACCCTTTCTGACTTTGACTATCTTTGACTTTAATAATATTATATAAAGCCTACCAATAATTTTCAACTAACAACACTTTTCCCTACATCTATCCTAGCCAAAAAACAAAGAAAACATGATGATAAGCTTATAATTTAGCAAAATTTTGTACACCTTCTATCTTATACAGCTCCTTTATTACCTCTATTTGCTCTCTTCCCTTTAATTCAAACGTAATTTTTATCTCATTTTTATTACTTTCCTCGGTAGTAATTTTATTAATTCTCCCAATATGACCGTTAATACATTCAATAACATCAACTAAAGCATCCCTGGATAAGACTATTTCAATGGTTGCTTTTCTTCTACCTTGTAAAAAAAGATTTTCAAATTTATTTAGCGTTATTAAAATAATCAGGATAATGGCTGTCGTTATAATGGCTACTCCATATAAACCAGCCCCAATTATAAGCCCTAATCCTGCGACCACCCATATCGATGCAGCTGTGGTTAGTCCACGTACAGTTGAATCCTTAACTAATATAGTACCTGCTCCTAAAAATCCAATTCCACTAATAACATAAGAAGGAATACGAGCCGGATCAAACTGTATATGCTCATGGTCCATCACAGATTCAAATCCAAACAGAGAAAGAATCATCATGAGACATGATCCCACCCCCACTAATAAATGTGTCCTAAAGCCAGCTGGATGCTGATTCACTTCACGTTCAAGACCGATCATTCCGCACAATAAAACAGCCAATAATAATCGCCCCACTATAGTAACTAGTTCATGATGTAATAATAATTGCATTTCCATGTCCTCCTACTGGTTGTTTAAAATATCGTATAGAAAACATGGCCCTAATATGACATTTTGGCGGAATTTGATTCGTTAATTTACTTTTTAAAGCAAGTAGATTATGTACTATAAAAGGTAGATTACTTCAATAAAGTGTGGCGAAAAATGGGGCATAATGTCGTGTTCTAAGATGAAGGGCAAGTGTAACTATCCTAATAGATTCTCTAGGTTTACAAGATGCTTGTAATAGTAGGTTTAGAATAGTGTGGTGATCTAACCTTAAGACTATCAACGGGATTCTCTCCTTTTTCCTCAGGGATAATAGAGTCGTTTTAGAAAAGACCACAAAAAAAGCGCAGCTACAATTGCTACACTTTTCTCTTTTGCTTGGCGACGTCCTACTCTCACAGGGGCAATGCCCTATCTAAAACTGGCGCTACAGTTTTACCTCTGATGAGATACAACTTGCTAATCTATAACGTTTAGATAATTCCACGAAAAATACATCTAATTCCGCAGTTTTTGTGTTAATTCCATGAAAAGAAACGTTAATTCCGCGATTTTTTCTTTTATTCCACGAATTCTTTTAATAATTCCGCAAAAACTGATTTTGGCTATTGTCCAAAATAGAAATTACTGTATGGCGCTAATTTTCTTACTTATGAACTATCAATAAGTTTTATTTACTTATGACAGCCTTATGAACGTCTGGACCTTCTTTTTACATATATGCGAGTCATTTATAATAAAAAACAAAAAAGCGCAGCTACAATAGCTACGCTTTTTCTCTTTGCTTGGCGACGTCCTACTCTCACAGGGGCAATGCCCCAACTACCATCGGCGCTGAAGAGCTTAACTTCCGTGTTCGGAATGGGAACGGGTGTATCCTCTTCGCCATCATCACCAGACAATAAGGGATTAAAATTATTCCCTCAAAACTAGATAATATCGTATGCAAGAATGTCGTTTAAATATGGTTAAGTCCTCGACCTATTAGTATCTGTCAGCTCCACGTGTCGCCACGCTTCCACCTCAGACCTATCAACCTGATCGTCTTTCAGGGGTCTTACTTCAAAGAATGGGAAATCTCATCTTGAGGGGGGCTTCATGCTTAGATGCTTTCAGCACTTATCCCGTCCACACATAGCTACCCAGCGATGCCCTTGGCAGAACAACTGGTACACCAGCGGTGTGTCCATCCCGGTCCTCTCGTACTAAGGACAGCTCCTCTCAAATTTCCTACGCCCACGACGGATAGGGACCGAACTGTCTCACGACGTTCTGAACCCAGCTCGCGTACCGCTTTAATGGGCGAACAGCCCAACCCTTGGGACCGACTACAGCCCCAGGATGCGATGAGCCGACATCGAGGTGCCAAACCTCCCCGTCGATGTGGACTCTTGGGGGAGATAAGCCTGTTATCCCCGGGGTAGCTTTTATCCGTTGAGCGATGGCCCTTCCATGCGGAACCACCGGATCACTAAGCCCGACTTTCGTCCCTGCTCGACTTGTAGGTCTCGCAGTCAAGCTCCCTTGTGCCTTTACACTCTACGAATGATTTCCAACCATTCTGAGGGAACCTTTGGGCGCCTCCGTTACATTTTAGGAGGCGACCGCCCCAGTCAAACTGCCCACCTGACACTGTCTCCCAGCTCGATCAGAGCTGCGGGTTAGAATTTCAATACAGCCAGGGTAGTATCCCACCGACGCCTCCACCGAAGCTGGCGCTCCGGCTTCTCAGGCTCCTACCTATCCTGTACAAGCTGTACCAAAATTCAATATCAGGCTACAGTAAAGCTCCACGGGGTCTTTCCGTCCTGTCGCGGGTAACCTGCATCTTCACAGGTACTATAATTTCACCGAGTCTCTCGTTGAGACAGTGCCCAAATCGTTACACCTTTCGTGCGGGTCAGAACTTACCTGACAAGGAATTTCGCTACCTTAGGACCGTTATAGTTACGGCCGCCGTTTACTGGGGCTTCAATTCAAAGCTTCGCTTGCGCTAACCTCTCCTCTTAACCTTCCAGCACCGGGCAGGTGTCAGCCCCTATACTTCGCCTTGCGGCTTCGCAGAGACCTGTGTTTTTGCTAAACAGTCGCTTGGGCCTTTTCACTGCGGCTCTCTCGGGCTTTCACCCTACCAGAGCACCCCTTCTCCCGAAGTTACGGGGTCATTTTGCCGAGTTCCTTAACGAGAGTTCTCTCGATCACCTTAGGATTCTCTCCTCGCCTACCTGTGTCGGTTTGCGGTACAGGCACCTCTCACCTCGCTAGAGGCTTTTCTTGGCAGTGTGGAATCAAGAACT
The DNA here is from genome assembly GCF_053903075.1 of Bacillus sp. AK128. Lineage (NCBI taxonomy): Bacteria > Bacillati > Bacillota > Bacilli > Caryophanales > Bacillaceae > Bacillus > Bacillus sp. AK128. Next base: position 4,606,866 of record NZ_CP096379.1, read on the forward strand.
TCGGTACTATATTTCCCTCGCCATCACAGCTCAGCCTTTATGGTAAGCGGATTTGCCTACTTACCAGCCTAACTGCTTGGACGCGCACTTCCAATCGCGCGATTCTCTATCCTCCTGCGTCCCCCCATTGCTCAAACGGTGAGGAGGTGGTACAGGAATATCAACCTGTTGTCCATCGCCTACGCCTTTCGGCCTCGGCTTAGGTCCTGACTAACCCTGAGCGGACGAGCCTTCCTCAGGAAACCTTAGGCATTCGGTGGACAAGATTCTCACTTGTCTTTCGCTACTCATACCGGCATTCTCACTTCTAAGCGCTCCACCAGTCCTTACGGTCTAGCTTCAACGCCCTTAGAACGCTCTCCTACCAATGTCGTTAGACATTCCACAGCTTCGGTGATACGTTTAGCCCCGGTACATTTTCGGCGCAGAGTCACTCGACCAGTGAGCTATTACGCACTCTTTAAATGGTGGCTGCTTCTAAGCCAACATCCTGGTTGTCTGGGCAACTCCACATCCTTTTCCACTTAACGTATACTTTGGGACCTTAGCTGGTGGTCTGGGCTGTTTCCCTTTCGACTACGGATCTTATCACTCGCAGTCTGACTCCCGAGTATAAGTCTTTGGCATTCGGAGTTTGACTGAATTCGGTAACCCGATGAGGGCCCCTAGTCCAATCAGTGCTCTACCTCCAAGACTCTCAAACTCGAGGCTAGCCCTAAAGCTATTTCGGAGAGAACCAGCTATCTCCAGGTTCGATTGGAATTTCTCCGCTACCCACACCTCATCCCCGCACTTTTCAACGTGCGTGGGTTCGGGCCTCCATTCAGTGTTACCTGAACTTCACCCTGGACATGGGTAGATCACCTGGTTTCGGGTCTACGACCACGTACTCAATCGCCCTATTCAGACTCGCTTTCGCTGCGGCTCCGTCTTCTCAACTTAACCTTGCACGGGATCGTAACTCGCCGGTTCATTCTACAAAAGGCACGCCATCACCCGTTAACGGGCTCTGACTACTTGTAGGCACACGGTTTCAGGATCTGTTTCACTCCCCTTCCGGGGTGCTTTTCACCTTTCCCTCACGGTACTGGTTCACTATCGGTCACTAGGGAGTATTTAGCCTTGGGAGATGGTCCTCCCTGCTTCCGACGGGATTTCTCGTGTCCCGCCGTACTCAGGATCCACTCAGGAGGGAACGAAGTTTCAGCTACAGGGCTGTTACCTTCTATGGCTGGCCTTTCCAGACCGCTTCACTTACCTCGTTCCTTTGTAACTCCATGTTGAGTGTCCTACAACCCCAAGAGGCAAGCCTCTTGGTTTGGGCTTCTTCCGTTTCGCTCGCCGCTACTCAGGAAATCGCGAATTGCTTTCTCTTCCTCCGGGTACTAAGATGTTTCAGTTCCCCGGGTCTGCCATCATCACCCTATGTATTCAGGTGAAGATACTACCCCATTACGAGCAGTGGGTTTCCCCATTCGGAAATCTCCGGATCAAAGCTTACTTACAGCTCCCCGAAGCATATCGTTGTTAGTCACGTCCTTCATCGGCTCCTAGTGCCAAGGCATCCACCGTGCGCCCTTAACAACTTAACCGTTGTTAAAGATCATTCGATCAATTTCTTGACTTTCTTACATACGAATTATTATCTAGTTTTCAAGGAACAAGCTTTTTTGCCTAGAGGCAAAATAAGCATCCATCAAGTCACTTGGACAAGATGCTGAGAGATGATTCTCTCAAAACTAAACAAAACGTTCAAGCGCTATTTTATGGAAACGAAAGTTTCCAATTTTCCTTAGAAAGGAGGTGATCCAGCCGCACCTTCCGATACGGCTACCTTGTTACGACTTCACCCCAATCATCTGTCCCACCTTCGGCGGCTGGCCCCCTAAGGTTACCTCACCGACTTCGGGTGTTACAAACTCTCGTGGTGTGACGGGCGGTGTGTACAAGGCCCGGGAACGTATTCACCGCGGCATGCTGATCCGCGATTACTAGCGATTCCGGCTTCATGCAGGCGAGTTGCAGCCTGCAATCCGAACTGAGAATGGTTTTATGGGATTTGCTCAACCTCGCAGTTTTGCTGCCCTTTGTACCATCCATTGTAGCACGTGTGTAGCCCAGGTCATAAGGGGCATGATGATTTGACGTCATCCCCACCTTCCTCCGGTTTGTCACCGGCAGTCACCTTAGAGTGCCCAACTAAATGCTGGCAACTAAGATCAAGGGTTGCGCTCGTTGCGGGACTTAACCCAACATCTCACGACACGAGCTGACGACAACCATGCACCACCTGTCACCTTTGTCCCCGAAGGGAAATTCCTATCTCTAGGAAGGTCAAAGGGATGTCAAGACCTGGTAAGGTTCTTCGCGTTGCTTCGAATTAAACCACATGCTCCACCGCTTGTGCGGGCCCCCGTCAATTCCTTTGAGTTTCAGTCTTGCGACCGTACTCCCCAGGCGGAGTGCTTAATGCGTTAACTTCAGCACTAAAGGGCGGAAACCCTCTAACACTTAGCACTCATCGTTTACGGCGTGGACTACCAGGGTATCTAATCCTGTTTGCTCCCCACGCTTTCGCGCCTCAGCGTCAGTTACAGACCAGAAAGTCGCCTTCGCCACTGGTGTTCCTCCACATCTCTACGCATTTCACCGCTACACGTGGAATTCCACTTTCCTCTTCTGTACTCAAGTCCCCCAGTTTCCAATGACCCTCCACGGTTGAGCCGTGGGCTTTCACATCAGACTTAAAGGACCGCCTGCGCGCGCTTTACGCCCAATAATTCCGGACAACGCTTGCCACCTACGTATTACCGCGGCTGCTGGCACGTAGTTAGCCGTGGCTTTCTGGTTAGGTACCGTCAAGGTACCGCCCTATTCGAACGGTACTTGTTCTTCCCTAACAACAGAGCTTTACGACCCGAAGGCCTTCATCGCTCACGCGGCGTTGCTCCGTCAGACTTTCGTCCATTGCGGAAGATTCCCTACTGCTGCCTCCCGTAGGAGTCTGGGCCGTGTCTCAGTCCCAGTGTGGCCGATCACCCTCTCAGGTCGGCTACGCATCGTCGCCTTGGTGAGCCGTTACCTCACCAACTAGCTAATGCGCCGCGGGCCCATCTGCAAGTGATAGCCGAAGCCATCTTTTATTCAGTCACCAGGAGGTGTCTGAAATTATCCGGTATTAGCTCCGGTTTCCCGAAGTTATCCCAGTCTTACAGGCAGGTTGCCCACGTGTTACTCACCCGTCCGCCGCTAATCTCCAAAGAGATTCGCTCGACTTGCATGTATTAGGCACGCCGCCAGCGTTCGTCCTGAGCCAGGATCAAACTCTCCAATAAAGTGTTTGATTGCTCATTACACCGGCAATCTACTGAGTCAATTCGCGTTAACGAAAATAACTAATAGTAGATTTAAAAATTTATTACTTTGCGTTGGCTATAAAACCAACACGCTTGACGTTTTGTTTAGTTTTCAAAGAACTTTTAAATTTATGGTGGAGCCTAGCGGGATCGAACCGCTGACCTCCTGCGTGCAAGGCAGGCGCTCTCCCAGCTGAGCTAAGGCCCCATATTCTAATCTCTAATGGTCGGGAAGACAGGATTTGAACCTGCGACCCCCTGGTCCCAAACCAGGTGCTCTACCAAGCTGAGCCACTTCCCGTTCACAATATGGCGCGCCCGAGAGGAGTCGAACCCCTAACCTTTTGATCCGTAGTCAAACGCTCTATCCAATTGAGCTACGGGCGCTAAAATAGTTTTTTAAAAAACTATGGTGCCGAGGACCGGAATCGAACCGGTACGGTAGTCACCTACCGCAGGATTTTAAGTCCTGTGCGTCTGCCAGTTCCGCCACCCCGGCAATACATGAACTCTTGGAGCGGAAGACGGGATTCGAACCCGCGACCCCCACCTTGGCAAGGTGGTGTTCTACCACTGAACTACTTCCGCAACAATGTATTGCAATAGATAATTTAATTGAATTTGGTGCGGATGAAGGGAGTCGAACCCCCACGCCGTAAGGCGCTAGATCCTAAGTCTAGTGCGTCTGCCAATTCCGCCACATCCGCGCACAAAATGGTGAGCCATGAAGGACTCGAACCTTCGACCCTCTGATTAAAAGTCAGATGCTCTACCGACTGAGCTAATGGCTCTAATTAAGTGGTGCCGGCTATAGGATTTGAACCCACGACCTACTGATTACAAGTCAGTTGCTCTACCAACTGAGCTAAGCCGGCGTATTAAAATTTCTTACTAACTAAATATTTGCTGGTAATGTCATCCCAATCTCAGGAAGCTTAATCAAGTAGAAACTCGATTGGTATGCTGAAGCTTTCGCTTCGAAGATTATTCCGACGTGCTCTACAAACTGAGCTAAGCCGGCGTATAAAAATAATGATTAAAAATTTTAACGGAAAGTTTTTTTCGCTTCCGCGAAAAAACTATGGTGGAGGATGACGGGATCGAACCGCCGACCCCCTGCTTGTAAGGCAGGTGCTCTCCCAGCTGAGCTAATCCTCCGAGTTTGATACAGCCTGGCAACGTCCTACTCTCACAGGGGCAATGCCCCAACTACCATCGGCGCTGAAGAGCTTAACTTCCGTGTTCGGAATGGGAACGGGTGTGGCCTCTTCGCCATCATTACCAGACTATATTTTTTAATCACTAGGAAATCTAGCGACTTTTTTAATTATACTCATTTCACGAGGAAATGCAAGAGAAAATTTTCATTCCCTCAAAACTAGATAATATCGTATGCAAGAATGTCGTTTAAATATGGTTAAGTCCTCGACCTATTAGTATCTGTCAGCTCCACGTGTCGCCACGCTTCCACCTCAGACCTATCAACCTGATCGTCTTTCAGGGGTCTTACTTCAAAGAATGGGAAATCTCATCTTGAGGGGGGCTTCATGCTTAGATGCTTTCAGCACTTATCCCGTCCACACATAGCTACCCAGCGATGCCCTTGGCAGAACAACTGGTACACCAGCGGTGTGTCCATCCCGGTCCTCTCGTACTAAGGACAGCTCCTCTCAAATTTCCTACGCCCACGACGGATAGGGACCGAACTGTCTCACGACGTTCTGAACCCAGCTCGCGTACCGCTTTAATGGGCGAACAGCCCAACCCTTGGGACCGACTACAGCCCCAGGATGCGATGAGCCGACATCGAGGTGCCAAACCTCCCCGTCGATGTGGACTCTTGGGGGAGATAAGCCTGTTATCCCCGGGGTAGCTTTTATCCGTTGAGCGATGGCCCTTCCATGCGGAACCACCGGATCACTAAGCCCGACTTTCGTCCCTGCTCGACTTGTAGGTCTCGCAGTCAAGCTCCCTTGTGCCTTTACACTCTACGAATGATTTCCAACCATTCTGAGGGAACCTTTGGGCGCCTCCGTTACATTTTAGGAGGCGACCGCCCCAGTCAAACTGCCCACCTGACACTGTCTCCCAGCTCGATCAGAGCTGCGGGTTAGAATTTCAATACAGCCAGGGTAGTATCCCACCGACGCCTCCACCGAAGCTGGCGCTCCGGCTTCTCAGGCTCCTACCTATCCTGTACAAGCTGTACCAAAATTCAATATCAGGCTACAGTAAAGCTCCACGGGGTCTTTCCGTCCTGTCGCGGGTAACCTGCATCTTCACAGGTACTATAATTTCACCGAGTCTCTCGTTGAGACAGTGCCCAAATCGTTACACCTTTCGTGCGGGTCAGAACTTACCTGACAAGGAATTTCGCTACCTTAGGACCGTTATAGTTACGGCCGCCGTTTACTGGGGCTTCAATTCAAAGCTTCGCTTGCGCTAACCTCTCCTCTTAACCTTCCAGCACCGGGCAGGTGTCAGCCCCTATACTTCGCCTTGCGGCTTCGCAGAGACCTGTGTTTTTGCTAAACAGTCGCTTGGGCCTTTTCACTGCGGCTCTCTCGGGCTTTCACCCTACCAGAGCACCCCTTCTCCCGAAGTTACGGGGTCATTTTGCCGAGTTCCTTAACGAGAGTTCTCTCGATCACCTTAGGATTCTCTCCTCGCCTACCTGTGTCGGTTTGCGGTACAGGCACCTCTCACCTCGCTAGAGGCTTTTCTTGGCAGTGTGGAATCAAGAACTTCGGTACTATATTTCCCTCGCCATCACAGCTCAGCCTTTATGGTAAGCGGATTTGCCTACTTACCAGCCTAACTGCTTGGACGCGCACTTCCAATCGCGCGATTCTCTATCCTCCTGCGTCCCCCCATTGCTCAAACGGTGAGGAGGTGGTACAGGAATATCAACCTGTTGTCCATCGCCTACGCCTTTCGGCCTCGGCTTAGGTCCTGACTAACCCTGAGCGGACGAGCCTTCCTCAGGAAACCTTAGGCATTCGGTGGACAAGATTCTCACTTGTCTTTCGCTACTCATACCGGCATTCTCACTTCTAAGCGCTCCACCAGTCCTTACGGTCTAGCTTCAACGCCCTTAGAACGCTCTCCTACCAATGTCGTTAGACATTCCACAGCTTCGGTGATACGTTTAGCCCCGGTACATTTTCGGCGCAGAGTCACTCGACCAGTGAGCTATTACGCACTCTTTAAATGGTGGCTGCTTCTAAGCCAACATCCTGGTTGTCTGGGCAACTCCACATCCTTTTCCACTTAACGTATACTTTGGGACCTTAGCTGGTGGTCTGGGCTGTTTCCCTTTCGACTACGGATCTTATCACTCGCAGTCTGACTCCCGAGTATAAGTCTTTGGCATTCGGAGTTTGACTGAATTCGGTAACCCGATGAGGGCCCCTAGTCCAATCAGTGCTCTACCTCCAAGACTCTCAAACTCGAGGCTAGCCCTAAAGCTATTTCGGAGAGAACCAGCTATCTCCAGGTTCGATTGGAATTTCTCCGCTACCCACACCTCATCCCCGCACTTTTCAACGTGCGTGGGTTCGGGCCTCCATTCAGTGTTACCTGAACTTCACCCTGGACATGGGTAGATCACCTGGTTTCGGGTCTACGACCACGTACTCAATCGCCCTATTCAGACTCGCTTTCGCTGCGGCTCCGTCTTCTCAACTTAACCTTGCACGGGATCGTAACTCGCCGGTTCATTCTACAAAAGGCACGCCATCACCCGTTAACGGGCTCTGACTACTTGTAGGCACACGGTTTCAGGATCTGTTTCACTCCCCTTCCGGGGTGCTTTTCACCTTTCCCTCACGGTACTGGTTCACTATCGGTCACTAGGGAGTATTTAGCCTTGGGAGATGGTCCTCCCTGCTTCCGACGGGATTTCTCGTGTCCCGCCGTACTCAGGATCCACTCAGGAGGGAACGAAGTTTCAGCTACAGGGCTGTTACCTTCTATGGCTGGCCTTTCCAGACCGCTTCACTTACCTCGTTCCTTTGTAACTCCATGTTGAGTGTCCTACAACCCCAAGAGGCAAGCCTCTTGGTTTGGGCTTCTTCCGTTTCGCTCGCCGCTACTCAGGAAATCGCGAATTGCTTTCTCTTCCTCCGGGTACTAAGATGTTTCAGTTCCCCGGGTCTGCCATCATCACCCTATGTATTCAGGTGAAGATACTACCCCATTACGAGCAGTGGGTTTCCCCATTCGGAAATCTCCGGATCAAAGCTTACTTACAGCTCCCCGAAGCATATCGTTGTTAGTCACGTCCTTCATCGGCTCCTAGTGCCAAGGCATCCACCGTGCGCCCTTAACAACTTAACCGTTGTTAAAGATCATTCGATCAATTTCTTGACTTTCTTACATACGAATTATTATCTAGTTTTCAAGGAACAAGCTTTTTTGCCTAGAGGCAAAATAAGCATCCATCAAGTCACTTGGACAAGATGCTGAGAGATGATTCTCTCAAAACTAAACAAAACGTTCAAGCGCTATTTTATGGAAACGAAAGTTTCCAATTTTCCTTAGAAAGGAGGTGATCCAGCCGCACCTTCCGATACGGCTACCTTGTTACGACTTCACCCCAATCATCTGTCCCACCTTCGGCGGCTGGCCCCCTAAGGTTACCTCACCGACTTCGGGTGTTACAAACTCTCGTGGTGTGACGGGCGGTGTGTACAAGGCCCGGGAACGTATTCACCGCGGCATGCTGATCCGCGATTACTAGCGATTCCGGCTTCATGCAGGCGAGTTGCAGCCTGCAATCCGAACTGAGAATGGTTTTATGGGATTTGCTCAACCTCGCGGTTTTGCTGCCCTTTGTACCATCCATTGTAGCACGTGTGTAGCCCAGGTCATAAGGGGCATGATGATTTGACGTCATCCCCACCTTCCTCCGGTTTGTCACCGGCAGTCACCTTAGAGTGCCCAACTAAATGCTGGCAACTAAGATCAAGGGTTGCGCTCGTTGCGGGACTTAACCCAACATCTCACGACACGAGCTGACGACAACCATGCACCACCTGTCACCTTTGTCCCCGAAGGGAAATTCCTATCTCTAGGAAGGTCAAAGGGATGTCAAGACCTGGTAAGGTTCTTCGCGTTGCTTCGAATTAAACCACATGCTCCACCGCTTGTGCGGGCCCCCGTCAATTCCTTTGAGTTTCAGTCTTGCGACCGTACTCCCCAGGCGGAGTGCTTAATGCGTTAACTTCAGCACTAAAGGGCGGAAACCCTCTAACACTTAGCACTCATCGTTTACGGCGTGGACTACCAGGGTATCTAATCCTGTTTGCTCCCCACGCTTTCGCGCCTCAGCGTCAGTTACAGACCAGAAAGTCGCCTTCGCCACTGGTGTTCCTCCACATCTCTACGCATTTCACCGCTACACGTGGAATTCCACTTTCCTCTTCTGTACTCAAGTCCCCCAGTTTCCAATGACCCTCCACGGTTGAGCCGTGGGCTTTCACATCAGACTTAAAGGACCGCCTGCGCGCGCTTTACGCCCAATAATTCCGGACAACGCTTGCCACCTACGTATTACCGCGGCTGCTGGCACGTAGTTAGCCGTGGCTTTCTGGTTAGGTACCGTCAAGGTACCGCCCTATTCGAACGGTACTTGTTCTTCCCTAACAACAGAGCTTTACGACCCGAAGGCCTTCATCGCTCACGCGGCGTTGCTCCGTCAGACTTTCGTCCATTGCGGAAGATTCCCTACTGCTGCCTCCCGTAGGAGTCTGGGCCGTGTCTCAGTCCCAGTGTGGCCGATCACCCTCTCAGGTCGGCTACGCATCGTCGCCTTGGTGAGCCGTTACCTCACCAACTAGCTAATGCGCCGCGGGCCCATCTGTAAGTGATAGCCGAAGCCATCTTTTATTCAGTCACCAGGAGGTGTCTGAAATTATCCGGTATTAGCTCCGGTTTCCCGAAGTTATCCCAGTCTTACAGGCAGGTTGCCCACGTGTTACTCACCCGTCCGCCGCTAATCTCCGAAGAGATTCGCTCGACTTGCATGTATTAGGCACGCCGCCAGCGTTCGTCCTGAGCCAGGATCAAACTCTCCAATAAAGTGTTTGATTGCTCATTACACCGGCAATCTACTGAGTTACTTCACGTTAGCGAAAATAACTAATAGTAGATTTAATAATTTATTACTTTGCGTTGGTTATAAAACCAACACGCTTGACGTTTTGTTTAGTTTTCAAAGAACTTTTCGCCCTGTCTTCCAAAAGCGACTTTATTAATATACCATCTTTAAATTACGAAGTCAACAATTTTTTTAAGTTTTTTTAAGCTTTTTTAAAATCTTCTTAATGACTTAAATTAACTTTTGCGACAACGTTTATTACTATACCATTCACTTCTATTACATTCAACAGGTATTTTTTTACTTTTTGCTATTATTAATAAGATTTGTCCGTTCTTACTACAAGACACCCAATTTCTAAACTTGCATAGGATCTGTGTAGGCCATATGTTAGCTGTTGACTAGCCACTATATATAGAGAGTGTATTTATTCTCGCCCTTCCATTACAATCAACTAAATAAAAAAGCCCACCAACTATTTCGGCAGGCTTCTTGATCTATTCTGATTTGGAAACTTCTCTATGTCTCATCTGAGGGAAGAGTAATACGTCACGAATTGACGGAGAGTTGGTTAACAGCATTACTAAACGGTCAATACCGATACCAAGCCCACCAGTTGGAGGCATTCCATATTCTAATGCCTCGATGAAGTCCTCATCCATTTCATGAGCCTCGTCATTTCCTTGTTCTTTTTCTTTTAACTGAGCTTCAAAGCGCTCTCGTTGATCAATAGGGTCATTTAATTCTGTAAATGCATTTGCATGCTCTCTAGCTACGATAAATAATTCAAAACGATCCGTAAAACGGGGATCTTCTGGATTCTTTTTAGCTAAAGGGGAAATTTCAACAGGGTGGCCGTAAATAAAGGTTGGCTGGATGAGCTGCTCCTCTATTTTTTGCTCAAAGAATTCATTTACTATATGGCCGTATTGCATATGGTTAGTTACCTCTACACCATGTTCCTTAGCAAGCTCTCTTGCTTCTTCAACGGTCATTTCTTTCCAGAAATCAACACCTACATACTCCTTTATAGCGTCTACCATATGTAGTCGTTTCCATTCTGGTTCTAGGTTTACTGTGTGCTCACCATATTGAACAGTCGTTGTTCCCAGTACTTCTTTTGCTATATGCGCGATTACATTTTCAGTAAGGCTCATGATATCCTTATAGTCTGCATAAGCAGCATATAGCTCTAGCATTGTAAATTCGGGATTATGTCTAGTTGAAATCCCTTCGTTTCTGAATACTCGTCCAATTTCATAGACCTTTTCAAGTCCACCTACAATTAGACGCTTTAGGTGTAGCTCAATCGCTATACGCATATAAAGTGTCATATCTAAAGCATTATGATGAGTAATGAACGGTCTTGCAGAAGCTCCACCCGCTATAGAGTGCATAGTTGGAGTTTCCACCTCTAGATACCCTTGACTGTCTAAGTATCTTCTCATTGACTGTATAATTTTACTTCTTAAAATAAACGTTTCACGACTTTCCATATTCGTAATCAAATCTAAATATCTCTGTCTATAACGCTGCTCTACATCCTTAAGACCATGGAACTTTTCTGGTAGTGGCTTTAAAGACTTTGTTAATAATTCAAATGAATTTGCCTTAATTGAAAGCTCCCCTACCTTTGTCTTAAAAACAGTTCCTGTTACACCAACGATATCACCGAGGTCAGCTGTGTCAAAAACATCATATGCCTCTTCGCCAATTGCATCCTGTCTAATATACAGTTGGACTTGACCAGTAAGGTCTTGAATATGCGTGAATCCAGCCTTACCCTTTCCTCTTTTGGTCATAATTCGACCTGCAATGGATACATTAATTGTTTCTTCATCTAACTCTTCTTTAGATACTTCACCATATAATGATAGTAATTCTTTAGATGTATGCGTACGATCAAATCGTTTACCAAAAGGATCTAGTCCTTTTTCTCGTAGCTTATGTAGTTTACTTCTCCGTACTTTTAACTGGTCATTTAATTCCTCAAAACTCATCCTTTTCTCACTCCAAGCACATTGGTATATAAATGAATAAAACTGCCAGTAACATACTGGCAGTGGGCAATCTTCTTTATGGGTATTATAGGTTAGTATGAAAGGGAAGTCAAACGGATTAGCCAACTTGAATTTGATTTTCTTGGTCTGCTTCTGCTTCTTCGACTAAGTAAGACAAAAGTGATACTAAGTCAGCGCGAGTATTACACTCATTAATACCATTACGGACTTTTGCATTTCCACGGATTCCTTTTAAATACCATGCAGCATGCTTTCGCATTTCACGAACTGCCACAAATTCTCCCTTTAAGGCAATTAATCGGTCTAAATGAAGGATACAAACATTGATCTTCTCACGAACTGAAGGTTCAGGGGCTAGTTCACCCGTTTCCAGATACTTAACTGTCTGATAGATCATCCATGGGTTTCCTAATGCCGCACGGCCAATCATCACTCCGTCTACACCTGTCTCATCTAGCATTCTCTTTGCATCCTGTGGAGTTTGAACATCCCCATTACCGATCACAGGGATAGAAACAGACTGTTTTACTTCTTTAATGATATCCCAGTTTGCATGACCCTCATACATTTGTACACGAGTACGTCCGTGAAGGGCAACCGCTTTTCCACCCGCACGTTCAACGGCTCTTGCATTTTCAATCGCGTAGATATGGTTTTCATCCCAACCCATACGCATCTTTACCGTAACTGGTTTATCTACAGCATCAGCAACTGCCGCTACCATTTCATAAATCTTGTTAGGATCTAGTAACCATTTCGCACCGGCATCACATTTTGTTATTTTTGGAACAGGGCAGCCCATATTAATATCAATAATATCTGCAGTTGTGTTCTTATCTACAAACTTAGCTGCTTCTACTAGGGTTTCTTTCTCCCCACCAAAAATCTGTAAGCTTAATGGTTTCTCTTGTTCATCTATATAAAGCATGCCCATTGTTTTAGCGTTTTTATAGAGAATTGCTTTATCACTAACCATTTCAGCACATACAAGTCCAGCTCCAAATTCCTTTACCGTTAGACGAAAGGCGGAATTACATACTCCCGCCATCGGGGCCAATACAACTTGGTTTTTCATTTGGATATCGCCGATTTTCAACATTGTTCTTACCTCCTTTATTCATTATTTGGAGTTAATTCATCTAAAGATATATTAAGCGCACTCGCAATATTGTCTAACAATTCTTGACTAGGCAGTCTATTACCACGTTCTACTTCCCCAAGTACAGAGACTGAAATTCCTAAGTCTTTTGCAAAATCTTCTTGTGTGTATCCTTTTAGCTTTCGAAAAGCCCGAATACGTCTTCCCCATTTCTCCGCTTCCATACTCTAACACCTTCTCTATCTGTTAATTCCTCATATATATGTTTGATATTTCTATCGCTAATAGTTAGTCTCGGATTGATCTCATATAAAGGCACAATCACAAATGCGCGCTCTGTCATCCTTGGATGAGGAATACTTAAGTCATCTGCTTCAATATTTTCTTGGTTAAAGAGTAAAATGTCAAGGTCTAACGTTCTTGGACCCCACTTAATTTCCCTATTCCTTCCACAACCCTGCTCAATTTTTTGTAGAATAGACAATAATTGATGAGCAGTCTTATTGGTATAAACTTCTATTACCATATTTAAAAATGAATCTTGTTCAACAAATCCTACCGGGTCTGTTTCAAAAATAGAAGAATACTTTATCAATTCTATATCATGTTCAAGTAGTGCTGTTATTCCAGATCTCAAATAATAAGAGCGATCCTTTATATTTGAGCCTAGCCCAATAAATACTCTATTCATGTTCTACCTCTCGTTAAACTGACACTCACTGCCTTATAGTATCCTTGAATAGGTGGGTCTGGTTTAATAAAGCGGATGCTGCATTCTTCGACTTTTGAAAATGACTGTAACACTTGCTCACAAATATCCTCTGCAACTGCTTCTACTAATTTTCTTGGCTCACCTTCTACAATCTTCTTACAAAGGTTATAAACCTCAGCATAATTGACGGTGTCATCTAAATGATCACTCTTTCCTGGTTTAGAAAGATCCATTGATAAGGTTAGGTCAACAATGAATCGTTGACCTAGCTTGGTTTCCTCAGGAAGAACGCCGTGATAACCATAAAATATCATCTCATGAAGTTCAATTTTATCCATTTCCTTTTCCTCCTCTTCCAACCAATACATCCATTACCTTTGCCATTTTAGAAATGGACGCCACATCATGAACACGCATAATATGACAGCCCTTTTGAATCCCTAGGCAAACAGTAGCACCCGTTCCTTCCATTCTCTCATTAGGGGGGATATCAAGGATTTGACCAATAAATGACTTTCTAGAAGTGCCAAGTAAGACAGGATATCCCATCGCTACGATTTGATCTAGATTTTGTAATACCTCTATATTCATATCAAAATCTTTTGCAAACCCTATTCCCGGGTCTAAAATGATTTGATCGTCCTTAACACCAGCAAATTTGGCAATGGAGATGCTTTCCATTAGGTCAGAAATAACATCCTTCATAAGATTGGAATAGTTCTTGTTTTCCCTGTTATGCATGAGGATGATAGGCACTTGAAAATGAGCAGCAACCTTGGCCATTTTAGGATCTGCCTTTGCTCCCCAAACATCATTTATAATATGGGCTCCCGCTTCAATTGCTTGCTTTGCGACCTCTGCTTTGTATGTATCAATTGAAATGGGAGCATCCATTTTTTTCGAAAGCTCCTGAATGATTGGGATGGTTCGCTCGAGTTCCTCTTCCAGTTCTACCTTAACAGAGCCTGGTCTAGTTGATTCACCACCAATATCAATAATATCAGCACCTTCTTGAATCATTTGAGTAGCATGTCGAATAGCCAATTCATGAGTGGTATAGCTTCCACCATCTGAAAATGAATCGGGGGTTACATTTAAAATCCCCATTATGTATGTTTTTTGGCTAAAATCTAATTGATTGGAACTTCCTTTCGTTCCATTAATAGCAATAGTAGACAATTTAACGTAAACCTCCAACTTCATTCATCGTAAGTAAGAACGATGTATAGTGGTGATAATCCTCCTGTAGTTGCTTCGTAAGCTCTCCACTTTTACTTAAATAGCTTAGATCACCAATTTGTTTGATGGGGATGATTTCTTGAATAGAATTTGTCACAAACACTTCATCACTAGAAAGAAGCAATTCTTTTCGATAGAAACCCTCCTCACATCTAATTCCTTTTTCTTGAAGGAGCTTGATTACAAATTGTCTGGTAATCCCATTTAAAATACCGGTATCAAGATGCGGAGTGTACACAATTTTTCCTTTAACCCAAAAGAGATTAGAGACAATCCCTTCTGCAAGATAACCCTCCTTCGTTAGAAAGATTCCCTCCTTGTCAGGAGCTTGTCCGATTTCTCTCTTTCCTAATATATTATTTAAATAATGGTGGGATTTTAAGCGGTGTTTACCTTCCGGTGTGTTTCGGACCGTTTCAAGGAACACCCCTTCTTTCTCATCAACCATCCTAGGAATTGGTTTCATATAAATAATCGTAGTAGGTGCTTCGTAGGTTTCTAGCGGAAGTCCTAAGCTACTTACACCGGCTGAGACATTCAATCTTATATAAGCATCTCTAAGATTGTTTTTTTCTAGGAGCTCCTGAATGACATCTAGAAGCTTCTTGTTTGTTTCCTCCCAGCGGATATCTAATTCTCTTAGTCCGTGACGTAATCTCTCCATATGGTCTTGGAACAAAAAAGAATGGCCTTGATATACTCGAAAAGTTTCAAATAAACCAAGACCATACATAAATCCATGATCAAATATTGAGATTAAGGCTTCTTCTTCTTTTATAATACGGCCATTTATATAGATGTACATTCTGGTGTCTTTTGTTTTCCTCCATATAGATCAATGAAATTTTGAAGTAATCTCTTACCAGCTGAGGTCATAATAGACTCTGGGTGGAATTGAACACCCTCTATCGCTAGGTCCTTATGTCTGATCGCCATAATTTCCCCTTCCTCTGTCCAAGCTGTTACCTCAAAAACTTCAGGCAATGTTTCCTTTTTTACAATTAATGAATGGTATCTTGTCGCCGTAAATGGCTCCTCTACCCCTTCAAAAATCGTTTTTTGATTATGCAAAATCGGTGATGTCTTTCCATGCATGAGGCGGTCAGCCCTAACCACATCTCCACCGAATACTTGAGCAATCGATTGATGACCTAGACAAACACCAAATATCGGTATTTTCCCTGCAAAATATTCAATCGCTTCTAAGCTAATTCCCGCTTCATTTGGACTACAAGGCCCTGGTGAAATCATCAGGAAGTCAGGATGTAACTCCTCGATTTCTTTAATCGTAATTTGGTCATTTCTTTTAACGACTAACTCTTGACCAAGTTCCCCTAAATATTGCACCAAATTAAATGTAAATGAATCATAGTTATCAATCATTAAAATCATCCTAATCTCTCCTCCGCTAAACTTGTTCTACTACTTCTCTGTTCTGCTCAGCTACTTCCTTTGACTTCCATAAAGCTCTTGCCTTCTTAAGTGATTCCTTGTATTCAAAGGCTGGGTTAGAATCGATTACGACCCCTGCACCTGCTTGAATGTAGGCAATGCCCTTTTTCACCAGCATGGTTCGAATCGTAATATTTAATTCCATATCACCATTATACCCAATCCAGCCAATAGAGCCAGTGTAAATACCTCTTCTGACAGGTTCAAGCTCTTCAATTATTTCCATTGTCCGAACCTTTGGAGCCCCCGTTATCGTTCCTCCAGGGAATACCGCATCAATCACATCGTACGTATCATATTGATTAGACAGTGTCCCTTTTACATTGGAAACAATATGCATAACATGGGAGTAACGTTCTATTACCATAAACTCATCTACTTCAACGGTTCCATACCTACAAACCTTTCCTAGATCATTGCGCTCTAGATCTACAAGCATAACATGCTCCGCTCGTTCCTTTTCATTTTCGATCAACTCAGAGGCCAGCTTCTCATCCTCCAATTCATCCTTACCTCTAGAACGAGTACCAGCAATCGGTCTTGTACTAATTTGTTCTCCTTGCTTCTTAACGAGAAGTTCAGGTGAACCACTTACAATCTGAAATTCGGGTGTCTGGACATATGCCATATAAGGTGATGGATTAATTTTTCTTAATGCGGTATATACGTCTATTGGAGATACATGTAATTCCTGTGCTTGTCTAACAGATAAGTTTACCTGGAAAACATCTCCTTGAGCGATATAGTCCTGGATTTTCTCCACCGCCAGCTTAAATTTATTTTCCGGCAAAGAAACATGAGTGTTAACTGCACCCTGAACAAGGTTTCCATCAGTATGTTGTTGAGGTGAATTTTCCCATAAACCCTTTAAAGTCTCTAGTTTGAAGTCAACCAATTTTTCTTTTGTGTCTTTTTCCATGCAAGATATGATATATAATAGTTGCTCATCATGATCATAAACAAAGATATCGTTAAATACTAGAAAATATAGGTCGGGAATTTGAAGGTCGTCCTTTGAATGATTAGGAAGCTTTTCGATATATCTCACATAATCATAGCTTATATATCCAATTGCACCACCCTGAAAAAAGGGTAGATCCTGATTCTGTTCAAATTCAAACTGACTCATCCATTCCCTCATGAGATGGAGAGGATTCCCATCTCGGACTGTGTATGAGCCTCCTTCCTTTATTTCTAGTTGTCCAGTCTTTCCTGTTAGTATAGTTACAGGCTCTAAACCAAACATACTATAGCGGCCGCCTCTACCACTTTCAAGTAGAGCGTGATTTGCGAAGCTTTTACTTACTTGCTTAAACTGAGGAAACCAATCATCCTGATGTATTTTAACTGTTTTATAAAAGGGATACCTCTTACTCATTCACATCACGCTCCTTAACAATACTTTTATCATACATGATTCTCTATATGTAAACATTAGTATCGTTCTTATTTTTACTCCATTTGGAGAATCACTTTTTATTTCATTTAAAATAGAAAATAAATGATTCATAGAAAAAAAGCAACCCCAAAAGGCTGCTTTCTCATCTATTCTTCAAATTGATATAGTGGTGTACTTAAGTAACGTTCTCCATTACTCGGAATGATTGCTAGAACCTTTTTGCCTTTTCCAAGCTCTTTTGCAACTTTTAAGGCTGCAAAAACTGCTGCACCTGAAGAAATACCACCTAAGAGACCTTCTTCACGAGCGGCACGTCGACCATAGTCAAACGCTTCATCATTCTTAACATGGATAATACCATCATAAATTTTAGTATTTAAAATCTCAGGTACAAAGTTAGCACCAATTCCTTGAATTTTATGTGGGCCTGGCTTACCGCCAGCTAGAATAGGAGAGTCCGCAGGTTCAACTGCATATAACTTAATAGATGGATAATGTTCTTTTAGAACTGATCCTGCACCAGTAATTGTTCCACCAGTACCAATACCAGCAATAAATGCATCTAACTGATCACCCATTTGCTTTACAATCTCAGGACCAGTTGTTAGACGATGAACCTCTGGGTTTGCTTCATTTTTGAACTGCTGAGGCATAAAATAACCATGCTCATTGGCAAGCTCTTCTGCTTTTGTAACTGCACCGTTCATACCCTCTGGACCAGGAGTTAACACTAGTTCTGCTCCATAAGCACGTAAAAGATTACGTCTTTCCATACTCATGGTTTCAGGCATTGACACAATAAGCTTATAGCCTTTAGCTGCCGCAACCATCGCTAAACCAATTCCAGTATTACCACTAGTAGGTTCAATAATGGTATCACCTGGTTTTAACGTGCCATTTTTCTCAGCAGCTTCCACCATCGCCAATGCAATTCGATCTTTTACACTGCTTCCAGGATTCATAAACTCAAGCTTTAGATAAACATCAGCCATATCCTCGTCAACAAGCTTGTTTAACTTTACAATAGGTGTTTCCCCAATTAGTTCGGTAATTGAATTTGCAACTCTCATTCTTCCACCCCTTAATCCCTAGTATTTTTATTGGTTTTATATTATAAAAATTAACAAAAGCTGTTTGAATTGTCAATTATTTTGATTATCATAAAACCAGTCTACTTCTACCTCATTCCAAAAATGTTCAGCTGTCACTTTTCCTTCTATTTGTCCTAAAGCAAGCTGTCTATGAATGTGATCTTTTACATCTTCGAATGAATATTTCTTTCCCTCTTCGACTTCATGTAAAAACAGGATTGCAAATTCATCGCCCACCTTCACAGGTCCTTTCCATTCATCCTTAGCTAAATCCGATAGAACAGCCTCATACTCTTCTGGTATATAACCACTTTCCATTGTGACATATCCTAAGTCTCCACCTTGATTAGAGGTAAATTCATCTATTGATCTTTCCATGGCCAATACGGAGAAGTTTGAGCCATTATCTAATTCCTTTATTACAGTTTCAGCCTCTTCCTCTGTTCCTACTCTTATGTGGGAAAGATGATAGGTGGTTGGGATGTCATATAGACTTTGATTCTCATCATAAAACTTTTGTACATCTTCTGCAGGAATGGTCACATCTCGAGTAAGCATTTCTTCTAGAAGGATATTATATTCAATTTGGTTCTTTAAATCTTCCTCATCTGATATCTTTTCATGATCGATAGAGTTGTACATAGCTTTGATAATCGCTAACTCTTGCTCTACAACCTCATCAGATACTGTTATATTATATTGTTCAGCAAGCTGATAAATCACTTCATGATTGATTATATCTTTTAGTGTTTCTTTACCATATAATTTTTCAAGCTGATGAAGCCATTCCTGCTGAGTTATATTCTGATCCCCAATAGTTGCCACTACCTCGTCCGTAACAGTAGCCGTTGCCACTTCAGCAGGCTCACTAACTCTTTCTTGACTACCATTTAACCACATTCCAATTGTTAAACAGTTGGTTACTACAAGGGTAAAAACAATAACCCAGATTGCCTTATTGTTCATGCTTCAACTCTCCCTGCTTTATCATTCTTTTGGTAATAAAGAAATCAGTTCTTCTTTGCTGAGGTGATACATTTCATTGCAGAAGTGACATTGAGCCTCGGCTTGCCCTTCTTTTTCAATCATGTCTTCAATCTCTTCTTTCCCCAGAATTTTAATAGCATTTTCAATCCGCTCCTTTGAACATTGACATTCAAATGAGATTGGCATCTTATCTAATACTTTCACATTTCCTTGTCCAAGTACCTCGTCTAAGATTTCTTCTGGTGTTAGACCCTTTTGAATGAGCTTCGAAATGGGTTCAATAGTACCTAGTCTCTTCTCGATAAAATCTATTGTCTCATCAGTGGTTCCTGGTAGTAACTGAATAATAAATCCACCTGATGCCAAAATTGTATTATCTGGATTTACCAATACGCCAACTCCTACAGAAGAAGGTGTTTGCTCAGATGAAGCAAAGTAATACGTGAAATCTTCTCCAAGCTCTCCAGACACAATAGGGACCTGTCCTGAGAAGTGATCTCTTAAACCAAGATCCTTTACAACAGATAACGTACCAGAGGATCCAACTGCTCTAGCTACATCAAGTTTCCCATGCTGATTTAAATCGAAATGTACATGTGGATTGGTTAAATAGCCTCTTACATGACCTTTACCATCACTATCGACGATGATCGCGCCAATAGGGCCTCCACCTTCAATTTTGATCGTAAGTTTATCATTACCTTTTAACATAGCACCCATCATCACACCAGCGGTCATTGCACGCCCTAATGCAGCAGAAGCTGTTGGCCATGTGTCATGTCTTCTTTGTGCCTCACTAACGGTTTCAGTTGATTTCACTGCAAAAGCTCTTACCTGATTATTATAGGCAAGTGCACGAATTAAGTAATCTGACAAAACAATTCTCCTTCCTATTCGGTTACTCTTTGGTTGCGTTGCGTAGATAAATAATTTGTAGTCCTTTTAACGTTAGAAATGGATTAATAATATCGATTAAATGGGATTCCTTAGCAATTAAAGTTGCTAGACCTCCTGTTGCTATTACTAAGGGATTTGAATTAGTTTCATTCTTCATCCTTGTAACAATACCTTCAACTTGCCCAACATAGCCATATACAATTCCTGCTTGCATCGCATTAATGGTATTTTTCCCAACAATAGTCTCTGGTCTAGAAATCTCAATCCTTGGTAACTTAGCGGCTCTTGAATATAGAGCTTCTGTCGAAATAGCAATCCCAGGCGCTATAGCTCCACCCATATACTGCTTATGCTCATTTATGTAACAATAAGTAGTTGCTGTTCCAAAATCTACGATAATGAGTGGTCCACCGTATTCAGCTATGCCTGCCACAGCATTAACAATTCGGTCCGCCCCAACCTCTCTGGGGTTCTCATACTTAATATTGAGGCCTGTTTTAATTCCTGGTCCAACAACTAAAGGTTGGATTCCAAAATATTTCACACACATCTTTTCTAACGAAAACATGATCGGTGGAACAACGGAGGAGATAATAATCCCTTTTATTTCTGAAAACGAAAGATTTTCATGCTCTAGCAGTGCTTTTATAAGCATGGCATATTCATCCTCTGTCTTATTTCGATTCGTTTCAAATCTCCAGTGATGCATTAACACATTTCCTTTAAAAACGCCCAATACAGTATTGGAATTGCCCACATCTAGTACTAAAATCACGGCTTTCACACCTTCTGTTGTTTCAAATAATGATTAAACCTAATCCCCTACATCTTATCACAAAATGGATGATTAAGGACATTAGAAGACGCTTAAAGTCAGGGTAGAACTTAACCGTGACTCAACCGTCACAACTTTAGAAACGAGTCAAAAGTTCAACCTCCTGCATATAATGGCAAAAAAAGAAGCTAGGGGATCCCCCTAACTTCTAGCGATTTTCTTCATTTTTATCTTCTTCAGTACGATCTTCTTTTTTGCTATTGATGTTTACTTTTACATCTTCTGACTTATCCTCTGTGGCCAAGGTTGTGACCGGTCGCTCCGGTAGCATACCTTTTTCGACAAGGCTCTTGATTTGTGCAGCATCAAGAGTTTCCACCTCAAGGAGAGTCTTAGCAATTAGTTCAAGTTTATCGCGATTTTCAGTAAGGATTTTTCTTGCTCTTTCATAAGATTCCTTGATGAACGTCTGAATTTCTAAGTCAATTTCATAAGCAATTTTATCACTATAATTTTGCTCATTATGAATATCTCTACCTAAGAACACCTGACCACCTTGTGGTTGACCAAATTGAAGTGGTCCAAGCTTATCACTCATCCCATATTCAGTAACCATCTTACGGGCAATCCCTGTTGCTCGCTGGAAGTCATTGTGTGCACCAGTACTAACTTCACCGAATACAATCTCCTCTGCTACACGTCCACCAAGTAGCCCAGTGATTTTATCAAGTAATTCAGGCTTCGTCATAAAGTAACGATCCTCTTTAGGAAGCATAACCGCATACCCACCAGCTTGCCCTCTTGGTACTATCGTTACTTTGTGAACCATATCGGCTTCATCAAGGACAACCCCGATAATAACATGGCCCGCTTCATGGTAAGCAACGATATTTCGTTCCTTCTTAGACACCACTCGGCTTTTCTTAGCTGGACCTGCAATAACACGATCGGTTGCTTCATCCATGTCCTCAGGTTCAATGAATTTCTTATTTTGTCTAGCTGCAACTAGTGCTGCCTCGTTTAACAGGTTTTCAAGGTCTGCTCCTGAGAACCCTGGAGTACGCTGAGCAATTGCCTTTAAATCAATATGCTCTGATAGTGGTTTGTTATGTGCATGTACTTTTAGTACTGCTTCACGACCATTGACATCAGGACGATCTACTGTAATTTGACGGTCAAAACGACCTGGACGCAATAATGCTGGGTCTAAAATATCTGGACGGTTAGTTGCAGCTACGATAATAATTCCTTCGTTTGCTCCGAATCCATCCATTTCAACTAGTAACTGGTTTAAGGTCTGCTCTCTTTCATCATGACCTCCACCTAATCCAGCTCCACGTTGACGACCAACTGCATCAATTTCATCTATAAAGATAATACAAGGTGCATTCTTTTTCGCATTTTCGAATAGATCACGAACACGTGATGCCCCTACCCCAACAAACATCTCAACAAAGTCAGAACCACTGATTGAGAAGAAAGGCACACCTGCTTCTCCTGCAACAGCACGAGCTAGTAGGGTTTTACCAGTACCAGGAGGTCCTACTAAGAGAACACCTTTTGGAATACGTGCACCTAATTCAGCAAACTTCCTTGGATCTTTAAGGAACTCAACGACTTCAACAAGTTCCTGTTTTTCTTCATCCGCCCCTGCTACATCCTTAAAGCGAACCTTTTTCTTTTCTTCACTATAAAGCTTAGCTTTACTCTTACCAAAGTTCATCACACGGCTACCACCGCCCTGTGCCTGATTTAGTAAGAAGAAGAATAAAATAAAGATAATGACAAACGGAATGATAGAAGTAAAGAATGTAACCCAGCCGCTCGTTTCTTCTGCTGGAAGTGGTTCTACATCATTACCCTGTTCAGCTAGTGCATCAATACGCTCAAGCGCTTGAGGACTATTCGTTACATATGTAAGAAATGTTGTGTCTTCATCATAAGATGCTAATTGTCCACGGATTTCATATACTCCGCGTTCAGGCTGGATGGTTATGTTAGTAACTTCTCCATTTTCTAAGTGTTCTATAAACTGATCATATGTAAGCTGCTCGGTCTGTTGGTTTGTACCATTGAAGAAGCTTACTACACCTATTACAACTAAGAAAATTAATAAATAAAAGATAGTATTACGGAAGATCCGATTCATCCCTTACCTCCTCCCAAAACAAACAAACTATATTAAATATTACCATATGACAATAATGTATTACAAATCATTACCCCTATATCACATACATTTAAAGACTATACCTAATTACCCATCTTATACAGATTTGTAAACCTCAGGTTTTAACACACCAATATATGGTAGGTTTCGGTATCTTTCAGCGAAGTCAAGGCCATAACCAACCACAAACTCATCTGGAACAACAAATCCTACAAAGTCAGCCTTAATATCAGCCTGTCTACCCGTTGGTTTATCTAACAGTGTAACAATCTTAATTGTTTTTGCTTTGCGGTACTTAAATAGCTCTACAAGGTAACTTAATGTTAAACCACTATCAATGATATCCTCAATGATTAAGATATCTCTTCCTTCAACAGAAGTGTTTAAATCCTTAATGATTTTAACCTCTCCTGAAGATACAGTGGAGTTACCATAGCTTGAAACATCCATAAAATCCATTTCAAGATGTGTCTCTACTCTTTTAAGCAAATCCCCCATAAAAGGCATTGCTCCCTTTAGGACACCTACAGCCAATGGGAAACGATCCTTGTATTCTGCAGTTAACATATTACCTAACTCTAAAACCTTCTTTTGAATCTCTTCCTCAGTTACCAATACTTTTTCAATTTCTTCGTGCA
Source organism: Bacillus sp. AK128 (assembly GCF_053903075.1). Classification (NCBI taxonomy): domain Bacteria; kingdom Bacillati; phylum Bacillota; class Bacilli; order Caryophanales; family Bacillaceae; genus Bacillus; species Bacillus sp. AK128. The sequence goes on from NZ_CP096379.1 coordinate 4,630,802, forward strand.
TGCTTTTGGTCCTCCTAGAAGTTCATTACCTTTTATAGAATAAAACTGTATACGACGACTTATACCTGTCATTCGTCTCAAACCTCGATTTTTTCAGGCCAGGGACCCATAAAATCTCTCCGTTTTGATCCTCGACAATGGGCCATTGATCACGCTCAATCATCGGAATCTTCTCATCAATAAAAATATCCTTTACTTTCTTCGAACCATTGATACCCTTTAGTTGAATTCGATCACCTTGCTTACGATTTCTTACAATTAAAGGAAAAGCAGTTGAAGTTGAATCTAACACTAAAGTTGAATTAGTAGTAGAACTAGGATATTTCTGATAAGTTTCGGACCAAACCATTCCCCCTGAAGGCAGTATTACCTTGTCCTCATTCTCTAAAAAATAAGTGTATGTATTTACTGTATCCTCTTTAAAGGTAAAAATACAGATATTATACGACCTTCTTATTATTAAACCTTTAGGGAAATGCAAAACTCCCGAGGGATGATTACTCCTGGCTAAACGGATGATTTCTTCGATATGTAAAAAACTTAAAGAGCTAGGTAAATGAACATAAAGATAGTTTAATATTAGTTGAAGTCCCCTTCTTTGTAAAGGAATAGGCAAACCTAATAGTTCGTTCAAGGAGATTTCCACATGCATTTGTTTTTTCTTTTTAATAACTGTATTCATACTTTCTACTGTTAATGACTCTAAATAGCTTTCATCCTCGAATTGCCGTTCACTAAATTGCTGAAATAATGCATGTACATTAGGATTCTCCTGTTTTAAGAATGGTAGTATATTTTTTCGGAATCTATTTCTTGTATATACATCCTTAGCGTTCGAAGGATCTATTCGAGGGTTCAAGCCGTGTTTATGACAGTAATCTACGATCTCCTCTTTTGTAACAGACAAAAAAGGTCTTATGATATATCCTCTACCAAATGGACGTTTGGCTTGGATTCCTGCCGCAGATTTCCCGAGTGCCCCTCTTACTAGTCTCATAAGTATGGTCTCAACTTGATCATCGCCATGCTGACCTAGGGCTAGGTAGCGTGCATTATATTTTTCCATTACTTCTTGGTAAAATCGGTAGCGACATTCTCTTGCTGCTATCTGAGCTGAAATCCCTTGTTCCTTTTGGTGGCTTGCTACATCTACTTGAATTCCCTCAAATTGGACACCTATCTCTTGACAATAGTCTTTTACAAACAGCAATTCTTCTGCGGATTCCTTACCACGAAACATATGGTCCATGTGAGCCGCAATCAGATGATATCCCTTTTTATCTTTATGTACAGCTAGAAAATGCAGCAAGGAAAGTGAATCAGGCCCTCCGGATACTCCGACGACGATTGTTGAGCTTTCCTCTATTAAATGATGGTTATCAATAAATCGTTGAACCTTTTCTTCCATATCCACTCGATCCCAATTCTTTATAAATTAATCATAAAATATGTAGCTTTTCCTTGATCTTAATCCTATCGTACCATTCCTTATAGTAACTGACCATAAATATATAGAACATATGCTAATCCTAAGAAAACAATGATTAATACGGTTTCTATATACCCCTTTTTGCTCTTCCCTTTTTTAGATGTCCGTTGCTGGTATTGTTTTGCTGGTTTCATCGGAGCAGGTTTTACCTGTTTATTAGGCTTTTGCTGTTTAATTCTTGTTTTTTCATTAGGGGCTGAATAGTTCACCTTATTACTCATTGAGTTCACAAGGTCTTTTCTCATATCTATTGACTGTTTATATTTTCCTTCCAACGCATTAAAAAGGACTCCTTGATATTTTTGTAAAGAGGGGGTTGAACTGATCACTCGTTTTAACTGCTGATATCCATCCTGTTCTTTTTGGAACCTTTTTGGATAAGCAGCATTAACCATGACCATCGCTACAGCAAATAAGTCATAGGAGGGTTCCGCCACCCTTGATCCCATTCCCCAGTATCCTCTATCAAAAAACTCAGTAAACTCCTTAATAGATCTACCTTGTATTGTAACGCCCCCCACATCTAACCACCGAATTTGCGGTGGTGGGCCCGTTACTAATAGATTATCAGGCTTTAAATCACCAAATACCCAACCAGCATCATGAAGTCTATTTAAATCCATTAGAAGCTGTGAACAAAGAATTCCTGTCCATTCATCCCCTCGATTGGCGATAAAATGAATAAAGTTTTCACCTTTTACATATTCCATCACATAAAAAGGAACGGTTACTCCTAGCTCAGGCCTATGCCAATCATCAACATCTAGCAAAGAAGGTCCAAGGGTATACTCCTGGACCTTTGAAAAATGCTTTAATACATTCACCTCTGAGGTAATTGACATACTATTATCACTTAATTTAATGGCTACCAATCCACTTGTACTACTAGCTAGATAGACATATCCATTTGCGCCATAGCCTAATGCTTTTAATATTCGATAGGACTCTTTATGCCATTTACCAGTAATAACTGTCCCTGAAGATGCTTTACATGCCAGATTCTTCGAGGTATTGTTCATCACGGGAAATCAAGCTCCTTAATGATCGTTTCTTTCCAAAATGAGATAAAGCTTCTCTGATGGCTGGGCCTGTTGGGGTAATTCCACCAGATGTCAGTTTTGGAAATACAGAGGTTAATGATTCTAGTTTCGGTGTCCAATCTAGTATTTTCTCTACCTCTTTCTTTTTCCCAGGAAATACGAAGACAGAAAATCTGTTATCACCCATTCTTGCATTTAAACTAAGAGAAAGATCTAACAGAGCTTCTTTGACTGTAGGAAGTTTATTTTTCATACTAGCACTTGTATCAACTAACACTAGTACCTCTAGCTCTACCGTTTCCCCTAATTCATCAACAACCTCCATCACTTCTCCTCTTTTTTCAGGAGGCAACTCCTCCATCGAACTATTAGAACCTAATATCTGTTGAAGCTCTTTATTTACCACACCTTGTAGTGTTTGTGTCATTGCTTTACGGGTTACCATCTGTACCGTTTGTGATAAAGCCTGCGAGTAAACAACCTGACTTACTCCTCCGCCGGACATAGCAATCCCTTCAATCTCTTCCATACCTTTTTCTTCTATTGTATCCTCTTCCATTACACCGATGACATTAACAGTAATCCCTTGTTCCTTTGCGAGTGCTGCCATTGCTATCGGATCTTCCCCTTGATTTGAGCAACCATCAGTAATTAATAGAATTTGCTTTAATGTACCTTTTTTCAAGTTTCATCCCCTCCTTGATAATGTATTATCATCATGGACGAGAGCATTCTATTTTATACGTTTCTATTAGAAAATTTATATCGAAAAACTAGTAGTTTATAAAATTACCTATGCTGACTCATTACCTTTTTTTCGGTGTAAAGGTATTGCAGCCCACCTTGGTAGATTCCTTTTCATTTTCGCGACGACAACCGTCATATCGTCTTCAATCTGTCCACCTCTAGAGCGGATAACCTCCTCCATGATAATGTCTGCTACCTCTTGAGGATCATCAGTTTTAAGCTCATTAATTTTCCTCTTCATCCACATGTCGTAATTTTCAACATGCTTAGGGCCTTCAAAAATGCCATCACTCATCATGATCAATAAATCACCCGCCTTTAATTGTTCACTTACAACCTCAACATCGAACTCTTGAATAATTCCCATTGGCAGATTACTACCTTCAACCTTTATAACCTTTTCGCCTCTTTTTACAAAACTAGGAGTCGACCCAATTTTAAGGAATTTAGAACTTCCATCTTGCAAATCAATCATCGCTAAATCAAGAGTTGTAAATATTTCATCCGTTGTTCTTAATGCTAAGATTGAGTTGATCGACTTAATCGCAACTTTTTCTTCAATCCCACTTTTCAGTATTTTTTGAAGAAGTAACAGTGTTTCATTACTTTCTAAATGTGCTCTCTCTCCATTACCCATTCCATCACTAATAGCTATTGCATACTTTCCTGCACCTAATTCTATGGTGGAATAGCTATCACCTGAAACAAAGCCGCCTCCTTTTGCAGCATTGGCAATTCCTGTTTCCACAACATAGGTTTTAGCCGATCCAAAACTCACATGGCAATTCCCATTAGGATACGCTGAACATTCTTCACGCTTAACAACAATGGTCTCTTGCATAATTTCAGATAATATAGGGGCAATTAACTTCTCGCATTCCCCCCTACCATTGCAATAAGGAATACTCATTTCAATATCTACATTCCCTTGTTCAAGGCTATAAATTTCTGCATGGCCGATTTCAATCCCAAACTCTCTTAAAGCATCTAGAATTTGCTCTTCTTGAATCGTGTGGTTCTCTCGCTCACGTTGAATCTCCCTTGCAAAATCCCCCATTACCTGGGAAACTCCTAACAACTGATCAGCAACTAAGCGTCGACTGTCCTTCACCTGTTTTTTCAACTTGCGATTCGCTTGGTAAAAGGTTAACTCATGCTGAATCGCATCAATCACTTTAGTAGATTTTACACAGTATTTATCCCATTCTCTTTGGTAATTTATATTTCTATTAAGCGTTAAATCTTCAGATTCTTGCATAATTTTATGCATATGCTCATAGGTTGTATTAAAGTTTTTTGACCAACAAAAGTCTTTTTTAAAGCAGGTCTGACAAGTTTTTTCCGTAACGTTACTCAAAAAGTAGTCTATTTCCCGCTCGTCATCCTTATCATCCTGATTGATACCGTATTGGGAAAAACTGCTAGATAGCGCCTGGAAGACACTTGAAAACTGCTCAACACGGTTGGCTGTCACATCCCTGATTTTCCTTACATATTGCTGTTGTTCTGCTGAATGTTCTGCTGTACCTGGTATAAACCTTGCAATCTTGGAGATAAGAGATTGAGGCGTTGCAAAAAATAAGGAAATAGCTAGTAGGGATTCAAAAACGGTGTTTAATAGATTGGCTTGATCAGCACCATATAGACCAATTAGTAATGTACCAATTAATAGCCCAACTCCAACCCCAAACTTTTTTCCTTCTTTTAAAAGACCACCGAGTAGTCCTGAAAAGGCAAGTAAACTCATTTGGTACAAGCTTGCTACATTCGCAAGACTCAGAATTAATCCAGTTACCACCCCAACAGTAGACCCGACTGTCGCGCCTGCACAGAATGCAAAAACTAACACTAAATACCTTGAGAAAATATGTTCTATCGATAAATCATAAAAGGTCCACCCTATCGTACCTGTTAAGATCGAAGCTAATAATATAACTAACGAAATCATCTCTTCTGTCTTAAGAGCTTGTTTTCGTCTTTTCATACTAATCAAAGGGACACTTTGTAAGAAAATCATCGTGAGGATAAAGCTAAGTCCCGCTTCCACCGCTACCATTGATAAATGATAGAGTGAAAAATCTCCTGTTGTAACGGCTGTGAAAATAAGATTACCAGCAATGACCGATCCAAATACAAGATAAGGTAAAACCTTGACTAACGATGAGTTGAATCTAGTAATAATTAACCGGGCAGTTAAAAATAGTAGAATCGTAAGTAGGACAAGCCCACCTTTTTCAAATCCAATAGTAGCAGCTCCCGCAATTAGAGAAATCATCGCAAGTATCGACTTGTCCCTTTTCATGGTAAACACAGCTGCAAAATAAGGAACAGTAAACGGCATGATTTGCTCTAGTATCAATGCTCTTCCAAGTAGAAAGCCTATTATTATCAGCAGTAAACCTTTTTGAAACAATATACTTTCAACTGTGGTTTGTAGCCTGTTTATTCCATGTGACAAAGAATTTTGCACTCGATCGACAACTGTTACTTGTGCGACTACCTCGGTAACATTCCTTCCTGTTTCGTGCATAATATCTCCCCCAGCGAATATAGTTGATTGTAATTATATCGAACGAATTTTTAGTATTTTGTCAAAAGAACAAGACAAGCCCAAAGAATCGTTCGACTATTTTCACTTAAAGAGAACAGAATTTGGGGTATTTTTCATAAAATAGCACTATTTCAATTGGGAAGAACAAAAAAAGAGACAACAAAAAAACTGTATCTTTTTTAAAAGATACAGTTTTTTTAGGATAGCGGCGGAGGGAGTCGAACCCACGACCTCACGGGTATGAACCGTACGCTCTAGCCAGCTGAGCTACACCGCCGTAATTAAATTGTAAGCACAATTGCTATAATACAATCGAACCCCTAATCTGTCAACAAAGATTTGTCGAGAATCAACGAAAACAACCCAATGGATAAATAATGTCGGAATATATTTGGTATAAGGAAAAGCGGAGGTGCCCCGTTTTGCCCCGACAAGTAAATGTTCCTCGAGGGCCTAGGTGCTGCAGCTAGACATACAGAAAGCGGAAGGCATCCGCTTCAACTGTAATAATAAGGAATTTCGTTGATAAAACAGTGGTTTTCGTCGATAAAATGAAAGGGTTCGGTGATAAACCTTAGAAATCGTTGATAAACTGAAAATTGCGTTGATAAAGATAGTCATTTCGTTGATAAACTACGTTTCACGCATAAATGAACTTCTACTTTAGCCTCAAATTTAGTAAACCTGGGCTAAAACTCATTAACTTATTGCAGTAACTTCAATATACGCTCAATCTTTTACTTATTTACTTATAATATCTTTAGCAGTAATGAGGTTTTCAACTAATCCTATCTCTGACTACTACCACAAAATAAAAAGAGAGCCAGAATGGCCCCCCTTATCATAGTTAGAACAACTTCTTTATATAATATTGATAGACAGCAACATGTTATCCGCGTTTTGCTCCACGTCCACCACGTTTCGATTCAGTATGACGCTTAAGGGTAGACAAACGATCCTCACTATCCTTTAAAAAGCGATTCATCTTTTGTTCGAACGTTTCTTGCTCGCGTTGGTCACGATAACCTCCACTTTGTCGGTTTGAATTACGAGGGCGCTGTGAGCTAGATGGGCGTGATGAGTTTGCTTGAGGTGGTCTTTCCTTTGCTTTTTTAATAGAAAGGCCAATCTTCCCATCCTTTTCTACATTAATGACTTTAACTTCTACTTCATCTCCAACCTTTAAGTGTTCATTAATGTCCTTAACATAGTTATCAGCTACTTCACTGATATGAACTAGCCCTGTTGAGCCACCAGGCAGCTCTATAAATGCTCCAAATTTCGTAATTCCTGTTACCTTTCCCTGTAACTTGCTGCCTACTTCGATTGACATAAAAAAATTGCTCCTCCTTAGTTTAGTCGAAAATCAAATTTTTTTTATTATACATAATCAGAAATTGTAGTGTCAATTAGACGACTCTTCATTAGGTATTGAGAAGATGATTTCATTATCCTCTGACAGGAAATAATCACGTCTTGCGATTTTTGCTATATATTCGTCATCGTTTAACTTAACAATTTCTTCCTCCAGCATGGTCTGCTGCTTTTCCATTCCTTTAAGCTCGGATTGAAGCTGATCTCTTTCTTCTAGTTTATTTTCATAAGCTGCAACTTGTGAAAGAAATGTTGAAATCATGATATAACCTAAAATACCTACTATGACACTAAATGCAGTTAAACGTCTAACCATTCCTCGACGACGATGTAAAACGAGCTTTTCTCGTTGCTCAACAATTTTATAGTAGTCTGATTGGATTTGCTTAATTTTGTCATTCTTAAATGAATCCATGCTCGTTTTGATCCTCCTAACTGCGAAACTTATTCCACCATTTTTGCCATATTACTTTGAAATTCTTTGTTTTTTCTAAAATTCCTGCTATTTTATAAAAAAAGATTTTAACCCGTTTAGGAGTGAGCTTCCAACAAAGGATTCCGATCCATTTAAAAGGTGTTATTATTAACCTGAAAATGAACAGTCCGATGGTGAGTACAAGTTTCCATAATCCGAGTAAAGAAATAACTAGCAACTGGATTATATAGCGAATTGGCTGAATGAGCAAGACTGTTATTAATCTTGCAAAAAATTTATATGTTCGAACGGCAAACATAATTAAATGTTCTAATAGTCTTTTATAGTAAGATTGGAACAAGCTTTGATAGGCTGCAAATCCACATAATAAAGCTAGAAAAACATAAAATCGAAGTTCCCCTTCATTCACCACTAATAAGGTATAGAAAATAACAAGCCCTTGAACAACCCAAAAGGCCACATCATTAATAAATACAAACCAGTTTGCACGTTCAGGCCGCTTAAGAAAGCGACCATACGTGTCTAATGCTGCTCCAACCCAATTTCCCATGCCAAACATGGCAAGCATCGTATAGAATTGGACCGTTAAACTCATCGGAATAACTTGCTAAAGAGTCCTTTAGCCTTCTCCGCGTGTTGCTCATCTAAATAGATAATATCAAAGATTCGTCCCTTTATGGATACAATCCCCTTGTCAACATCAAGGTTCTTCATCTGAAGACCCTGACCACGAATTGCTAGAATCCCCATTACCGTTTCTAGCAGAAACTCTTCATTATCAAAGCTTTCTACCTGCTTTACCCCGGTAATGTCCAATAAGCGTCTTCCTCTCATCACTACATCGTGTTCAGGAGTATTTGTTTTGTTCTGCGTTCCCATATCATAATATTGGCTCATGGAATCATCCCTCACTATTCATTGACTTTATAGTCATTATATGAGGAGATTGTTAATTTAGAACAAGCCTTCTAATAAGGAAGATCGTCTGTTGCAATTTTTTCTTCTTTGACTACCGTATACAGCTGTGTTGCCAGCTCTTTTTTTGTTGTCTCTTGAATAGAATCGATCTGAACGGTTACTAATTTTTGGCCAAAGCGAACGGTCAAGGTATCGCCTACCTTTACATTGGAGCTAGCCTTTGCCTCTATGCCATTAATAGAAATTCTCCCTTGATCAGCGACTTCTTTCGCTAACGTACGTCTTTTAATTAATCTTGACACCTTTAGAAATTTATCTAATCTCACTGTTTCCCCTTCTTTCTCTTTAGTTCTTTTCTAAAACTTTGTTGCTTTTTGATCCTCTAGTTTAGATGTGCCCTTCGTTTTTTGTACCAATTGTGTATAAAGATAGAAAAGGATGACTCTTTTCTTCTAAAGTAACACCTTACAACTACGGTGAAAATTTGGCTTCTGGGATTTTTACAAAAACACAATCTATACGATAACAGCCTTCTCTTTACTCTTTTTTCTTTGCTTCTTCCCAAAGAAGATCTAACTCGTCAAGTGTGAGCTTTTCGAACTGAAGCTCCTGTTCATGTATTCTTTGCTCCATATATTGAAATCTATTTTTAAACTTAGTATTCGTCTGCATGATGGCAATTTCAGGGTCAATCTTATAAAATCTAGCCAGGTTCACGATAACAAATAAAATATCCCCTAATTCCTTCGCGGCCTTTTCCTTTGGTGAGTCATCGGTGATTTCAGCTTTAAACTCTTCTATTTCTTCATAAAGTTTTTCCCAAATCGGGCCAACCTCGGTCCAATCAAAACCAACCTTTGCCGCGTTCTTTTGAATGGCATCTGCCATTAATAGTCCTGGTAGACTACTTGGGATTTCAGCTAATATGGAGTTTGCATCTTGAGTTGGTTTTTCCTGTCTTTTTATATCATCCCACAATGCGACGACATCTTTTGCATTTTCCGCTGTTTGCACATCAAAAACATGAGGATGCCTTCTTATCATCTTTTCAGTAATTCCTCGAATCACATCATTAATCGAAAACCATCCTTCGTCTTCACCAATTTGTGCATGAAGCATGACCTGAAGTAGAACATCTCCTAGCTCCTCAACAAGATGTTCATCATCCTCCTCATCAATTGCTTCTAGTACCTCGTAGGCTTCCTCAATTAAATATGGCTTTAGGCTTTGATGGGTTTGCTCTTGATCCCACGGACATCCCCCTGGACCTCTCAATGCCGCAATAACAGATCGTAAAGAGTTGAAATCTTGATACAATAGAGAGTCCTCAAGTACCGGTGGAACGTAAACAGTAGTGAGGTTACTGATATTCATCCCATGATCCAGCTCGTACAAAGGGACTTGTTTAACTATCTGATTAGAAGTCCCTGCTGCCGTGACAATATATACTTCGTATTCATCAGGTAACCTCTCCATTAGAGCTAGCTTAACATTTGAAGCGACAAAATGATCATAAACCTGACATATAACCATATGCTGCTTTAATTCTAATTGGTTAGCATTAAATTCTGTTCCATCCACCAGTTGGAAGCCTTGAATCGGATCGATTTCTAAAGCTGTAAACAGAGGATCTAGAAAACTACTTCCTCCTTCAATAACAATCTTATAGCCATCTTTCCGCTTTTCCAACAAAAGTTCGACTGTTTTTTCTGCTACAAGTGGATGGCCTGGTACAGCATAAATCACATCTTGTGTAATTGCCTTTTGACAAAGTGTCTCTACGATTTCCTCATAGACATAATGAAATTGATCATGCTTTTCATAAATATCATCAAAGCTTTGAATGCTTATACCTTCCTTTTCTAACTCTAAAACAACAGGGTGCTCCTTCGTTCTTACATATATAAGCGGAGATTCCTTAATCCTCTTATACATCTTTAACGTGAGTTGTTCTAATTCACCAGCCCCTAAACCCAATACATATATTGTTGGAATAGACATCTGATTTCCTCCTCCCCTTCCTTACTTTATTTTAGCCATTTTTGTAAAACAGGCCATTCTGATAAGTCTTCTTTATTAAAAACCCGTACTTTGACTACAATAAGGATAAACACAGCACCTCCAACTACAATGGAGCTTAAAGAAAAAAAGGTACTAGCCATTCTAGTTGGTTGTATAGATATCAAAGTAAAGTATATCCATTCATAGCCTTTAATCAAGAGGACCATGACTGCTCCAGCTAGCAACGACTTCCCTATCATGTTAAATTCAAGTACGGTTCCGCTCCTAATCACTTTGAAAAGTATTCCTACACTTAAAACGGCAATAATACCCACAGAAAGAACAGTTGCAATAGCTGCTCCAACCGAACCATGAACAGGGATTAACCAGCTATTTAACACCCATTTTAAGACTAAACCGACTAACACAATATAGACTGATTGAGCGATGTATCCAAGTCCTTGAGCAATAGCTAAAGCTGTTAGACTTACTGACATAAACATAATCGATATACTTAAAACAGACAGCATATACGTTCCGTTACTATTTCTAAAAAGCATATGATTCGTATTTTCCATAATGGCAACCAATCCAAAGGATGCACCCGTTCCCACCAGCAAACTTATTTTAATGGCCATTCGGCTGTTTTTTAGGATTGATGCATAATGCCCATTTTGCTTTGCCTTTGCAATTATCGGAACAAGTGATAAAGAAAGAGATGTAGCTAACACCACTCCTAATTGTAAAAGTGGCTGGCCACGATCAAAAACACCCTTTTCAATTTTAGCCTCAACTGGATGTTGCCCCGCTTGAATCAAATAATTATATAGCGTAAAGGAATCCACTAATTGAAGTAAGACTAACGTAAGTCCTGTTAAACAGATGGCTACACCACTAAACAGGAATGTCTTAAATGGGAATTCCTTTAAATTTTCGGTAGAGAATATGTAAATGAAATCCTTCCATTTCCATGTACCCTCTTGTCTCATTTGGAAAAGAAGTAGTACAGCTACAGCAGTAAGCCCACCTGTAAGTGAACCGAAAATTGCTCCCGCTCCTATTACATATAAGCTAAATCCTTTCGAAATCAGTAAAAACGCTAGTAATAGAATTGTACCCACTCGAATGAATTGCTCAGCTATTTGGGAAAGTGCAGTTGGAAGCATATTTCCTTTTCCTTGAAAATTCCCTCTAAACACAGAAATAAACGGTAAGATTAGAAAAGTATAAGATACCATTTCAATCGGAAGCTGAAGGGAAGGATCCCCCATCAGTTCCGCGATATGTAATGAAAACTGAAATAAAATAACAAAAATCAATAAACATAAAATCATTAGTGTACAAAAGCTTAATGCAATTATTGACTTAATCTGTAACATATTATTTGTTTTTTGCTCGGATATCAATTTTGAGATAACAACAGGAAACCCATATAGCGAAAGAGCCAAAGCAATCCCATAAAACGGATAAACCTGCTGATAAATATAAAAACCCACATCCCCGACAATGTTTTGAAAAGGGATTCGATAAAGTGCGCTTAGGATTTTTGACAGAAGTCCCGCTAAAGTTAGTAGTAACGCTCCATGCCAAATGGTTTGTTTAGAAGATTTCAGGACATTCACGGCAAGCTTCCTTTCACTAAGAGTTCGCGGATGTATTATAACACAAACAGAGGTAATATCCATTTATTTAGTGGGAATCCCTGCTATCACAGGTCTAAGTCCTTGTTCTATACAAACCATAATCTCTATAAGCTAAAAATAATAGGACAGCATCTGCTGTCCTATTACTAAAGATTATTGTTCCATTTGTCTTGCTAAGAAACCAGCTGCTGTTTCGACAGCTTTTTGCTCTACTTCACCAAGAGTGCCTTCTTTAGAAAGAATCACCACTGCCCCAATCGGATCTCCATTTGCAACAATCGGCCCTATTGTATAGGATGAAATGGTTTCTTCATTTCCTTCTAAAATAGCGAATTGCTTTTCTGTTGTTTCTAATATAGATCCACGGTCTTCCATGACCTTCTCAATATTTTCGCTAATATTCTTATTTAAGTATTCTTTCTTAGATCCACCTGAAACCGCAATAAATGTATCACGATCACAAATTAAAATAGTATGTCCTAAGCTATCATATAATGCATCTGCATATTCTCTTGCAAAATCGCCTAACTCACTAATTGGTGAATATTTCTTAAGTATTACTTCACCATCGCGATCTACGAAAATTTCAAGTGGGTCCCCTTCTCGAATTCGGAGTGTTCTTCTGATTTCTTTAGGAATTACCACACGTCCTAAATCATCAATTCGACGAACTATACCAGTTGCTTTCATCTTAAGATGCCTCACTTTCATTTGATGATTGATGAATCTTGGTGATTGGTTGAATTAAGTTAATTTACCAACTTTGTATATATCACCTTTTGTTGAGATTAGTATCCTTCAGATAGAAAGTTATATACACATCCTAGAAAAAAATCATGAACTGGAATAAGTTACTAACATCTTTATTTTTTGAGCAGGACAGTCTCATTACCTAAGAGTTTTGGTATTTCAGTTAATAGCTGTTTTGCAGTAGCCAACCACTCTTCTGTCTTTATTTTCTTTGTAGGGATTGTCATTTTAAGCTTATTATTTTCAAGCCCTAGGTTAATGTATGAGGCAATTTTATTTGCAGCCATAAATAGCTCTTCACCTTTAATTCTTTGTGTATCTTCCTCTGTCATAAGCATTACAAGCTCTTGTTTAATTTGTTTAATCGTTTCAATCTTAGCTAGACCAGCTAGTATTTTAAGCTCAGTCACTTTTATCAAATAGTCGACTTCTAATGGATAGTCACCGAAACGGTCCATCATTTCCTCTTGAAGCTCTAAAATATCCTCTAATGATGAAATACCTTTAAATCGCTTATAAATCTCAATCTTCTGCCTACCATCCTTAATATACTCTTCTGGTAAATAGGCATCAAGATCCACATCTATTTCCACTGAGATATCCTTTTTCTCATCCATCGTACCTTTTCTAGCTTCAACTGCATCCTTTAGCATTTGAGAATATAAATCAAATCCTACAGAATCAATAAAGCCATGCTGCTGCGCACCTAATAAATTCCCAGCACCACGAATCGATAAATCTCTCATCGCTATTTTAAATCCTGAACCCAGCTCGGTGAATTCCTTTATGGATTGCAACCTTTTTTCAGCAACTTCCGTTAATACCTTATCCCGCTTATACGTGAAATAGGCGTAAGCAATTCGGTTTGAACGACCTACTCTACCTCTTAGCTGATAAAGCTGGGATAGGCCCATTTTATCAGCATCATGGACAATCAGTGTATTAACGTTTGGTATGTCCACACCTGTCTCGATAATGGTTGTACTTACAAGAACGTCCGCTTCACCCTCTAAGAATGTCAGCATAACCGATTCAAGTTCGTTTTCATTCATTTTCCCATGTGCGTAAGTGATTTTAGCATCAGGTACTAACATCGATAGCTCATCTGCTTTTCGCTCAATATCCTCCACCCTATTATAGAGGAAATATACTTGCCCACCCCGAGCAAGCTCTCGTTCAATCGCCTCTCTTACCAATGCTCCATTGTATTCCATTACATAGGTTTGAACAGGAAAACGGTTTTCTGGTGGAGTCTCAATTACCGATAAATCTCTAACTCCGAGCATCGACATATGGAGCGTCCTTGGAATTGGTGTTGCCGTTAATGTTAGTACATCGATATTAGCTTTAAACTGTTTAATTTTCTCCTTGTGAGTCACACCAAACCGTTGTTCCTCATCAATAATTAACAAACCAATATCTTTATACTGAACATCCTTTGAAAGCAGTCGATGCGTCCCTACTACTATATCGACAGTCCCTTGTTTAATTCCCTTAATGGTTTCTGTCTGTTGCTTTCTTGATCTAAAACGGCTTAATAAACCAATTCCAATTGGATAATCCTGAAACCGTTCTTTAATGGTCTCATAGTGCTGCTGCGCAAGGATTGTCGTTGGAACGAGAAAAGCAACTTGTTTTCCATCCATAATTGCTTTAAAGGCTGCACGAATTGCTACTTCTGTTTTCCCATAACCAACATCCCCACATAAAAGACGATCCATTGGTCGTTCACGTTCCATATCCTTTTTTATTTCTTCAATTGAACGGATTTGATCTTCTGTTTCTTGATACGGAAATGAGGTTTCAAATTCCTGCTGTTCGGCCCCATCCTCAGTAAATGCATAGCCTCTACTTGCTTCTCGTTCTGCATAAAGCTTTATAAGATCATCTGCAATATCCTGAACAGAAGATTCAACCTTACTTTTGACCTTCTTCCAGTCAGTTCCTCCAAGCTTATAGACTTTTGGCTCTTTACCTTCGGAACCTACATATTTTTGGACTTGATCAATCTGATCAATCGGTACATAGAGTTTATCATTTCCATGGTATTTAATATGAATATAGTCTTTATGAATTCCATTAATCTCGAGTGTTTCAATTCCTAAATACTTACCAATACCATGATTAATATGAACAACATAATCCCCAACTTTTAATTCAGAATAATTCTTAATTCGCTCTGCATTAGATAGCTTCTGTCTTCGTTGGGATCTTTTCGGAGGCTGCTTTTTAAACAACTCCTCCTCAGTGATCACTGCTACTTTCTGCATCGGAAATTCAAATCCATCATTTAAACGGCCCTGAATAATTTGAATTCTACCGTTTATGATGGAATCATCCCTGCCAATTTTTACACCATCAATTTCATAATCAGCCAACACACGTTCTAATTTCTTAACTCTTTCCTCTGTTGCCCCTAGAAACACAACGGCATACTTGGCCTTCTTCCAACGATCTAACTCATTTTTTAAGACATTCATTTGTCCATGAAATGATTGCATGGCCTTACAAGACATGTTCACAATATTTTGTGGATTGGTATGTGGAACATGACGGAGAAATAAAGACATGTATAATATATTCTTTTTCGACTGATGTAATAGAGGAAAGAAGGAATGAGACAGTTCTAGGTCATGGATTATCTCACCCTCTGCCAATAAGGAGGTTGACCATTCTAGTTCTTCCTTCTCCAAGGACTCAGACATTTCCTGGACACGACTGATTTCATCTACAATGATTACGCCTTCATCGGGAAGATAGTCTAGTAAACTAGCAGGCGCTTCATAAAATAATGATAGATACTTAAACATTTGCTGGAGAACCTGGCCATTTCTAATGGTCTCTATTTCACTAGAGATATTCTCTAAAAACTGCTTCTTAAGCTTTTCATCTTTAATTTTCTTTAAAGATTTAGCAAGACCTTCTTCAAGTCTAGTTGCTCCCTTCAAGAGCTCCTTTTCTTCAAAAAGCATCTCCGTCGCTGGCCCAAAAGCAAAGGAATCTAGCTTATCCTTTGAACGTTGGTCATCTACCTCAAATGTCCGTATCGAATCTACTTCCGTATCAAAGAGCTCAATTCTAACAGGTAGTTCCTCTGTCAATGGATAGATATCAATAATACCACCACGAATGCTAAACTCTCCTGGTGTCGATACCATTGAATTCCTCTCATATCCTAGTTTGATTAGTTCGTGTAAGAACTCATCAACGGAAAGGTCATCCCCGACTTGGACTATTTTCTGAGAGCTTTTCCATCTTTCCTTTGTTGGAAGAAGTCTTCTTAAGCCAGCTACGGGTACCACAATAATACCAGTTTGATGCTGACTCCAATGATTTAATACTTCTATTCTCTGACTCTTTAACTCAGGACTAGCTATCCCTATTTCAGAAGCAATCAACTCATTGACTGGGTATAAAAATACCTCGTGCTCAGGATTAAGTTCTAGTAAATCGTCATATAACTTTTGAGCTTGATACAGATTATGGGTAACAACGATTTGGGGCTTTTTTAATGCTGTATAGATAGTTGACATAAGGACAGTTCTAGCTGAGCCAGATAATCCTGCGACGAGTTGTTCTTTTAGCTTTCCATCTATTCCATTTACAATAGTAGAAACATCTTCACTTTTCTTAAATATATCTTGTAAGCCTATCAAGAATAGCCCTCCTTTCCATCATAAATCCGAATCTATTTTGTTTAAAGATTTCGATGCACATGTATGTAACACTAGGTTTGACCTAGCAAAGATCTTTTATCGATCTACAATATAATAGAAACAGAAAAATGCTTTGGTTTTATCCAAAGCCTAATGTATAAACGTCTGATTTTCATGGAATTGTGGATTTCGATCTAATGCTTCTTGGCAATCTTCACAAATTGTTTTCACTTCTATATCTCCGTTATTCTGATATGATATCATATCCATTCTTTCCTGATCATTTAGCTGGTTAAACCCTAGTTGGTGACTTTCAAGTGACATACTATCGAGTTTCCCTACAGCTACCCCACAATGTCTACATTTATAATGGATGGACATAAGATTCCTCCCCACATTTCATTTATGATTAGTATGAACGGGATTGAGGTATCTTATTCAACATTGTATGTAAACAACTTCTGAAAATGCATATTCTACAAAATTCGAACCCTAGATCATCCAATTACTATGAGCGATTATATTGATTCATCACGTCAAGAAAAGGTTGTTTTAGCCATGATTCACATGCGTCAGCAGTTAACTTAATTGCATCAACAACATCATTAACCTCTTCAGGAGTAAATCTTCCTAAAACATAATCAGAAATGTTCATCCCATTTTGAGGACGATCGATGCCAATTCGAATTCGCTTAAACTCTTGGGTCCCCAGATGTTGAATGACCGACTTCATACCATTTTGTCCACCAGCGCTTCCTTTTGTACGAAGACGGATTTTACCAGTTGGCAAATCTAAATCGTCATAAATGATTACTATATCTTCAGCATCTATATTATAGTAATCCATAAGAGGACGTACTGCTTCTCCTGATAGATTCATATAAGTTAATGGCTTCAATAAAAGTACTTTTTCACCATGAATCACACCTGTTCCAAATATACCTTTAAATTTTTCTTTATCTAATTCAATTTGATGACGATGAGCCAGTTCATCAATAGCAATAAAGCCAACATTATGCCTAGTTTGTGCATATTGTCTCCCTGGGTTCCCTAATCCTACAATTAATTTCATCGTGTACCTCCAAATGACTTCTAAACATCTTCTATATAATAGTATACGAAATCAATGACAAGAAACCTTTATTTTTTAATTTTTTGTTGTTTTGTTGCTTTGTTTAAATAAATTTAAATAAAAATTAGGTCCTATTTATTACTTGTTGTTTATAAGTAATAATATTTTAAGGCTGTTTTCGCATACTTTGTTGCTATTTCACAAAAAATGAATTTTTATTGGGTCCGTTGACTTCCGCTGCAGGCACTCGCTTTCCGTGGGGAGGGACTTGAGCCTCCTCGGCTTTGCCTGCGGGGTCTCAAGCTTCCCTCTATCTCCCACAGGAGTCGAGTGCCTTCCGCTCCAATCAACTCAATACTTTAAAAATGCTAATAAAATAACAACAATCTTTACCAAAAGAGCCTATTTTAAAAATAGAGCTAATCAAACTTTTTGATACTACTAGGTTCACCAACTGCTTTAATCTATCTCATTTTATACTACTCCATTATAATCTTTTTTCCTTCTTACTCATAAAAAATGCATGGTCTTTTTTAACAGACCACGCAATAACATTTATTTGTTGTTTATTTTTCTTCCTCGTCGCCCTCAGTACCTTCATTTTCTACTTCACCATCTTGAGTTTCTCCTGCTTCGACAGTATCCTCAACCTTTGGTGGTAAGACAGAAGCAACTACCTCACTGTCTTCATGGTTAATTGTATAATTTCCACCCTGTAAGATGTCACTGATTTGAATGGTCTCATTTACATCTAAGCTAGAGATATCCACATCAATCGATGAAGGGATATTGCCTGGGAGAGCTGTGACAGATAATTGATGAAGTGATTGTTGAAGGACACCACCTGACTTAACTCCTAACGCCTCACCTACTAGATTAACATTTACATCAACGTCAACCTCTGCCGACATATCCACCACATAAAAGTCTGCATGGATAATTTCATTTTTAAGAGGATCTGTTTGGAGCTCATGAAGCATCACTTGTACATTTTCATCAGAGCCTGTTAAAGTAATGATTCCATTTCGACCAACTTCTCTAATGGTTTTAATAAATTCAATACTATCAACGGAAACTGGTTGGGTTTCTCTTTGAGAACCATAAATAACAGCTGGGAAGCTTCCTCTATTTCGAATCACTCGGTTTTGTGATTTCTTAAGATTTGTTCTTTTCTCTACATTAAGTAATGCTGTAGCCATATAAAAACTCCTCCAATTTGGTAATAGTATAAAAGTTTGTCCTATTATACCTTTTCCCATTGGAGGAAATTTTAAACTTATTTATTTAATCAAGACTGTTTGTATAGATTGTTGCTTTGCTTAGAAATCCCAAAAGCCGGATTTTTACCTTAGTATTAAGATCTTGCTATACATAAAGAGAGTCGCTCTTTTCTAATCTCTACTCAATTTACTTATAATACTGGGTGTACAGCCAAACTTAACGTCACGATAGCAACAAAGTTATAGAAAAGAGCCTTAATCAAAAAGTGTACTTACGGACTGTTCTTCGTGAACACGGATAATCGCTTCCCCAATTAATGGGGCTACGGACAACTCGGTAACCTTATCAATTTTCTTTTCTTCTGCTAGAACAATTGAATTGGTTACAACAAGTTCTTTAATTTTGGAATTTTGGATCCGTTCAATAGCTGGTCCTGATAATACTGGGTGTGTACAACAAGCATACACCTCAGTTGCACCATTCTCTACTAGAGCATTCGCAGCAAGTGTAATAGTTCCAGCTGTATCGATAATATCATCAATTAAAATAGCTGTTTTTCCTTCAATATTACCGACAATGTTCATAACTTCAGAAACGTTTGGCTTCGGACGTCTTTTATCAATAATAGCAATTGGAGCCTTTAGGCGGTCAGCTAATTTCCTTGCTCGTGTTACTCCGCCATGGTCAGGTGACACAATGACAATATCATTTAGATTTTTACCTTCAAAATATTCTGCTAGGATTGGTACTCCCATTAAATGATCAATCGGAATATCAAAGAATCCTTGAATTTGTGGAGCATGAAGGTCAAGCGTAATTACACGTGTCGCTCCAGCAGTTTCTAACAGATTAGCTACTAGCTTCGCTGTAATTGGTTCTCTGGCTCTAGCCTTACGATCCTGTCTTGCATAGCCATAGTAAGGCATAACAATGTTGATTGTTTTAGCTGAAGCTCTTTTTAATGCATCGATTAAAATTAAAAGCTCCATAATATGTTCGTTAACTGGTGCACTTGTTGATTGCACAACATATACGTCACAACCACGGATGCTTTCTTCAATATTAATCTGAATTTCACCATCACTAAACCTAGCAACTGAACATTGCCCAAGCTCTAGGCCAATAAAGCTAGCTATATCAGCTGCAAGCTTTGAATTAGAATTAAGTGTAAACAATTTTAACTTTCGATCGGAATAACGAGACATACGCTTTTAAACCCTCCACTTAAGTTATTCTTTGTTTTTTAATCGACTTGCATAATTTTCTTTATTTGTCTGTCGTGCTCTTGCAATAGATAGAGCTTCTTCCGGAACATTATTAGTAATCGTAGAACCCGCTGCTACATATGCATTTTTCCCGACTGTAACAGGAGCAATTAAGTTAGAATTACACCCAATAAATGCCCCGTCCTCAATAATGGTTTCGAATTTCTTTTTCCCATCATAATTAACTGTAATGGAGCCACAGCCTAAATTGACATCTTCACCAATCTTGGCATCTCCTATATAACTTAAGTGTGAAGCTTTACTTCCTTTTCCGAAGACAGCTTTCTTCAGTTCAACAAAATTCCCGATTTTAACTTCATCTGAAATTTGCGAATCTGGTCTAATGTGTGCAAATGGTCCAATTGCAACATCAGAACCGATTGCACTTTTATGAGCAACTGATTGTTTTATTGTTGTCCGGTCAGCTACTGAACAATCCATAATCTCAGTGTTTGGTCCAATGACACAATCCGAGCCTACTTCTGTTTTTCCTAGTAGACTTGTTCCTGGATAGATCGTTGTATCTCGGCCAATTATTGTATCTGCTGAGATATACGTATTGGATGGATCGATAATCGTCACACCATTCACCATATGTTGATGGTTGATTCGTTCTCTCATCGTCTTTTCTGCTTGTGATAATGCCACACGGTCATTTACTCCTAATGTCTCCTCAAATCGTTCAGTTTGGAAGGCTGAGACCGTTTCACCTTTATCCTTTAATATCTCTATAACATCCGGTAAATAGTACTCTCCTTGAACATTATCATTTGATACTTGAGCTAGCGCTTCAAAAAGTGCCTCATTATCAAAACAATAAGTTCCAGTATTTATTTCCTTCACCAATCTTTCTTCTTCTGATGCATCCTGATGTTCGACGATTCGCTTAACATCCTTATTAGTTTGGCGAATAATTCTACCGTACCCTGTAGGGTCTTCTGTATAAGCAGTTAAGATGGTTGCTTTCGCATTTGTTTCTTCATGATGTTTAAGGAGGGCTTCCATGGTATCCGCTGTAATAAGTGGGGTGTCTCCACAAATTACTAGAGTCGTCCCTTTTTCATTTTGCAAATGATTGCTTGCCTGCAAGACAGCATGAGCAGTACCGAGCTGTTCTTCTTGCAGAGCATATTCACTTCGTTTGCCGATCGTCGATTTTACGAGCTCTGCGCCATGCCCAATAATTGTCACAATCTTATGTAGCTGTAATGTTGAAACATGGTCAATAACATGTTCGACCATTGGCTTTCCACAGACAGGGTGTAATACTTTATATAATTTTGATTTCATTCGAGTTCCTTGACCAGCAGCTAAAACAACAGCATAACGATTTGTCATAGTAACCCCCCAAATATATTTTTGAAATCGTTTTATTTTTCAATACCTTATTATCCATTACGAATATATCTTAAAACCCATCTTATTTCAAGAAAACTAAGCTAGTAAAAAGCTATATGTCTATAATTGACGAATTTTAGACAATATTTAGGAATAATTTAGGCATATATAATATTGTATCAGAGTAGAGTAGGGGTTTAAGGATTCTGATTTATTAATTTTTTCTTACTGATGACTATATATAAATATTTTAGTTTTCATGCTCAGTTAAACCTTACTCTTAAAAAAGCCTATTTTTAATGAAGGCTCTTTTTAGCATGGTTTATTGTTTTTATAGGATAGTTTCCTTTTATTCCTCTCTTCTCTTCTTTTTCGCAAGGCTGTGTTAAACCTCGTTGTTGATTTTCGTTACAGGACACTCGCTTTCCGTGGGGCGTGCGGTGAGCCTCCTCGGCTGCGCCTGTGGGGTCTCGCCTGTCACGCTACTCCCACAGGAGTCTCGCGTCCTTCCACTTCAATCAACTGTGCAAATAAATCAACATTGTACTTTAACAGAGCCTTTCGCAAAAAAAAAAGAGCCTAGCTATTTAACTATGGCTCCTGCATTGTTATTTTTATGATGCTCCAGCTTCTTCAAGCTCGACTTCTAACTCACCAACACGATGATACTCAGCTAAAACAGCATCTTGAATCTTCCCACGAGTAGACGAGTTAATTGGATGAGCGATATCACGAAACTCCCCATCTGGTGTCCGCTTGCTAGGCATTGCTACAAACAAACCGTTGTTTCCATCAATTACTCTAATATCATGAACAACAAATTCATGATCAAGTGTGATAGATGCAATAGCTCGCATACGTCCTTCGGTATTAACGCGGCGTAATCTCACGTCTGTCACTTCCATTATGTTCACCACCTTTTCCCTTTATAAAACTTATTTAAGTAATTCAACGGAATTTTCTGTTTTCCTTCTTTTTTAAAAAATTTTTTTTATAAATCTACAAATTTTTTAAGTTTTCTTAATTATAACTACTAGGTCCTTTTACTTAATTAATTTCCAAATATTATAATAAGCCCTTTTCATGGTTGATTTGATTTAATTAAAGTGAAAAGAGCCAAAGATGAACCTGTTTTATTCATATAAATGAGTCCACAAAAAAACCTTCTCGTAATTGAGAAGGTTTTCGCTCTTATTTAATTAATGCAATGACTTCAATCTCAACTTTTACATCCTTTGGTAATCTAGCCACTTGTACACATGAGCGAGCAGGCTTATGATCCGAGAAGTATTCGCCATACACTTCGTTAAACGGGATAAAATTATTCATGTCACTTAAAAACACCGTTGTTTTTACTACAGTTTGAAAAGAAGCACCTGCTTCCTCTAGTACTGCAGCTAGATTCTTAAAAACCTGATGTGTTTCTTCTTGAATAGTCCCTGTTAATAATTCACCATCTGCCGTTAAAGGGATTTGACCTGAGCTATAAAACATATTATTTACTACGATACCTTGTGAATAAGGACCTATGGCCTGAGGAGCCTTAACCGTTTGAACAATCTTCATTCTTCTTCCCCTCCAAAGTTTGAAATAATTACTTGTTCATAATGACTTATAAAATTCCCTGGTAAAACATCTATTGCTTTTTCTTTTAATTTTACTTCTGAAAGTTGAACGAGTGAATAATAATCTTCAACGAGACGTTCTTCAATGTCTTCTTCTGATTCAACTAAAACGCCAATTCCAGCAACCTTCGCATCAAATTCCTCTAATAGGCTAACCATTCCATTAATGGTTCCACCGGCCTTCATGAAGTCATCGATAATGAGGACATTCGATCCCACTGCTAAGCTTCTACGTGCTAATAACATCGTTTGGATTCTCTTAGATGAACCTGATACATAATTGATACTAACAGTTGATCCCTCTGTTACCTTACTGTCTCTTCTAACAATGACAACAGGAACATTTAGATAATTGGCAACCGCATAGGCAAGTGGAATCCCTTTTGTTGCAACAGTCATCACAACATCAATTTTCTTGGTGGCAAAAAGGGATGCAAACATTAGACCAATTTTTTTAACTAGAGAAGGATTACCTAGTATATCTGTTAAATACAAGTACCCGCCTGGTAGTAGTCTTTCTGGCTTTCTGAACAATTGACAAAGCTCATCAATAAAAGCAATAGCCTCTTCCTTTGCTAACGTAGGGATGTATTTTACACCGCCTGCTGCACCTGCAACGGTTAACAAAGTACCAACTCCAGACTCTTCAAATGTCTGTTTAATAATCCCTAAATCCTCACTTATTGAAGATTTAGCTGATTGATAACGATCTGCAAAATATGTAAGTGGTACTAACTCATGGGGATGCTGTATTAAATAATAGGTCATATCCACTAGTCTACCACTTCGTTTGATCTTCATTTTTGTCCACCACCTATAAATCCGAATGTTTTAAGTAAATATACCATCATTATACGGATTTAATCAAGATGGTTTCGTTCACCCACTAATCGAACGGCAAATACTTGATCACAGAAACCTCTTAAACCATTATAAACCCGTTGCATTCTTGAATCATGCTGAACAAGTCCAAAAACAGTTGGTCCACTTCCACTCATTAATACCGCATCAGCACCAAAGCGCTTCATCTGATCTTTAATCTGTAAAACCTCTGGATGCATCTTTAAAGTTACTTCCTCTAAAACATTACCCATCTCATGACAAATACCTTGATAATTTTGATTACGAATAGATTGAACCATCTGATCTACATTAGGATGTGCCACTTTTGACAGATCGAGGTTACCATAAACATCAGCAGTTGAGACACCTATTGCTGGCTTAGCTAGCACGACCCAGCAATGTGGAGGTGGTTCAATTGGAGTAATTTTCTCGCCTCTTCCTGTTGCTAAGGCTGTACCGCCATAAACACAAAAAGATACATCCGAACCGATTTCAGCCCCGATTTCTGCTAATTCATCTAAACTTAGTCCTAAATTCCAAAGCTGGTTTAACCCCCTAAGTGTAGCCGCTGCATCACTACTTCCTCCTGCCAAGCCGGCAGCAACAGGTATAGACTTTGTAATGGAGATTGATACTCCCTTAGAAAGGTTATATTTATTTTTTAATAGGACTGCTGCTTGATAAGCTAAGTTTCGATTATCATCTGGAACAAATCTATTTTGAGAGCTTATCTTAATTTGATTTGTTTCTAGCAACTCAAGCTCAACCCGGTCCGCAAGATCTATCGTTGTCATTACCATCTTCACTTCATGATAGCCATCATCACGTTTATGAAGCACATCTAATGCAAGATTAATCTTAGCCGGTGCTTTAACAAGAATCCTCATACCTTCACCTACTTTACGAACTTCCATATATTACGATATTGTACCATAAAGTATCTAGTAAAAACTAAAACTCGACAACTTTTAACAAAAGTATGGAGTTATTTAGCACTTTATAAACCCATTATTTAAACAAAAAAGACACCAAAGCAAAACCTTTGGTGTCATCGTAGTATGTTCCTGTATAAAAACCACTTATGTTTGGTTCTGTTTCAGTTGACTTTGTGCAATTTGAACAGCTCGTTTCACCATGTTTCCAGCCTCTTTGGAGGTAATGCCTCCCCAACCATCTTGCTGTACAGTATCATAAAAACCTAATTCTTTAGCTAGCTCTTCTTTAAAGTGCTCTGACATGATCCCTCGACGACGTCTACTCAAAAAAACAGCTCCTTTCCAATACTACGACATTAATAGTATTGGAAAGAAGCCGTTATAATTATAGTACTTAATATTATCCATGTTGTAATTATTGCCCTGTTAGTGCAATACCGCTTGTTTTATCATCAAAAAAAGTTAATTCAACCGTTTCTGTTAGAACATCTGCATAGCTGTAAGAAACTCGTTCAAATGAATTCTCATCCTGGTCTAGCTCAATGACAAAAACAGATGGATAGGTTTCTGCAAGTATACCTGAACGTTCAATTGTCTTCCTACGACCACCGTTTGCTCTTAAAGTTAAACGTCTACCAAGGTTTCCATCAAGAGCTTGCTTTATTTCAATAAGTGTTTTACCCATTTCACTCCACCTCGCTATAAATTTATACTAACACACCACCGTCCGAAAGTCAAATAAATTATAAATTATAACAATGTTATTAAAGTGTTGTCAATTAATAATTTACAACAATTTTCTGTACGAACATATATATTTTGTCTAATTTTGTAATAATTATGTAGAAGTTTGTAATGTTATTGTTTCTTTCTTTTATTTATACATTCATTGTTGGGTATAGTTGTAATTAATAGCCTCTAATGTTATTCATCAGAGGCTTTCATTTAATCGCTATATTTATTAAAAGGCATTCCCGTTCTTAATACTCCCTTTGTTTCAATACCGCCTAGACCCTTCTGTCCAGTCAGTGTGTTTCTAACCACGTCCCATACATTAATATGGTCCATAAATGGGGTAAAACTTATTCTTGCTACAATATATACAGGATCTAACGCATGAATATTCACTCGAGAAGGAGAGCTGGCAAAATTTGCACCTGCCCGTATTAGAGACTCAAAATGAGATTGACAGGCACCTGCAAATATGACTAGTTGATCTAGATTAGGAACCTTTTTTCTAGCCTCCATAACAGTCCGCACAAAATGTCTAGAGTGTCGATAGGCTTTTAAGTCAGATACCTTCCCTTTTGACTTCGAGTAAGCATCATGCCCAGTAATCACAAGGATATCGGGTCTAATCTTCTCAATGAGTCCACCTATTCTTTCTGGCATCTCTTTCTCATTACAATGTACTCCATAAACAGGAACTCCTATTTTTTCATATAAGGATAGGCACTTTTTTAAATAATTTGGATCCCCATCCAGATGTAGAACCTTCCCTGGCATTTGAAAAAATTCATAGTCTCCCTTATAACCATTTGTAGCATGGTATTCACTTTTTTCTCTTGCAAGATGATAATCTTGCTTAAAAAGTGAGAAGGAGCTTTCTTGCTTTTCAATTTCCTCGGTCAGATATCTCTCCTGCTCCAGATCATCCAAAAGCTTTAGATCTGAAAAAGGAGCATCTGCAATCAAACGTATGTCTTCTCCATATAGTAATGCCTTTTCCATTCCATCTTCGTGTTTGATTTCAATCACTCTAAATAATAAATCGCAATTATATGACAAACGAGCTACTCTCGCTCCTACTTGAAGTTTCATCATTCTCTCCCTCCCATAAAGAATGGGGATTCGCTCATAATAGAATAATCCTCTCAATAGCCTATGTAGGGAGAACTAAAAAGTGCATATTGTATAACCTTTGGTATGAAAAATAACTGATAGTCCCTTTTCAATAAATGCTTATTAAAAAAAATCTAGTCATTGACTAGATTTTCTCATTATATAATGCATCACTTAACCTACCAAATTCTTCAATTGAAAGTGACTCTCCTCTTCGTTCTGGAGCAATTTCAGCTGTTTTTAAGACAGTCAACAACTGTTCTTTTGGCAGCTTTTTAGAAAGATTATGACTTAAATTATTTAAAATGGTTTTCCTTCTCTGTCCAAAGCTGCTTCTAACCACTTCAAAGAAAAAGGACTCATCGATTACCTTAACTGGTGGTTGTGTTCGTCTAGTTAGGCGAATGACGGCTGAATCAACATTCGGCTGTGGTACAAATACCGTCTTAGGGACAGTCATCACAGTTTTTGCTTCTGTATAGTATTGGACTGCTATGGAAAGTGAGCCATATTCCTTTGAATTAGGTCCAGCTGCCATTCTGTCAGCAACCTCTTTCTGTAGCATGACGACAATTCCCCTTAACGGTAATCTCTCCTCTAAGAGCTTCATAAGAATAGGAGTAGTAACGTAGTAAGGTAAATTAGCGACAACCATAATATCCTTCTCTGCTCCAAACTCAGCCTGAATAACCTCTCTTACATCTGCTTTAAGGACATCCTGGTGAATCACTTTAACATTAGGATAGGGTGATAATGTATCCTGAAGAATTGGTAAGAGACGTTGATCAATTTCAAAAGCCACTACTTTTTTTGCACGTTTGGCTAGTTGTTCAGTTAATGCTCCAATACCAGGTCCTATTTCTATCGCACAGCTTTCTTCACCTAATTCTGCAAAGTCTACAATATTATCTAAAATATTTGTATCAATTAAGAAGTTTTGTCCAAGGCTTTTCTTAAAAGAGAAACCGTATTTAGCTAGTATTTCTTTTGTCCTTGTAGGGGTTGCAATATCTTTAGTCACTTTTTTTCCTCCTGAAGTACTTGTTTAACAGCCATTTCAAATTGTTCCCTTGTAATTTGAAACATTTGAAGTCGCTTATACAGCTGTTTTCCATTCATATAGCCTATTTTTAAAAGCAAACCAAGCTTCTCACGTCTTTGCCTTGCTTGGCTTCCTGCAATTAACCCTAGGTAGACAAGCTCATCCCACCCGATTACTTCTTTAATTTCAATCCACTCCTGTTGTACCTCAGAAAGGGCATGCCTAATCACCTCAACAGAAGCATGCTCTACACCTACCTTACGCTTTCTTTTATCCAAGGCATCCTGTCTCTGAATAAAAGCATGCTTACAGCCTGGAACATGCTGAGAAACGATCTTCCTAATTTTTTCTCCAGGATAATCAGGATCAGTAAAAATAATGACTCCCCTTTTTTCCTGGGCTAACTTTATTTTATGGAGAGTTTCTTCATTTACCGCTGAACCATTTGTCTCAATTGTATCGGCAGAAACAGCTTTTTGAATAGCAACGGTGTCATCCTTGCCCTCCACCACAATAATTTCTTTTATTTTCATTTTTTCCTCCAAAAGCTGAAACTTTTATATATATTGTTTCGTCTTATATAGTAGATATTAACTGTTATGTATTTAGTATGTACAGCTTTGAAAATAAGACCTTCATTATAGAATAGCATTTTATATAACGCAAAAGGCACAAAAAAACAGGGGACTAAATCCCCTGCAGTATAGCACTATTCCAAGATTTTTATCTTAACTGTTTTACGTCCCCAACGATAAGCCTCTGCTTTCGTTGCAAAGAAAACGTCAATCTTATTACCTTTAATAGCAGAACCTGTGTCACCTGCCACTGCATATCCATAGCCTTCTACATAGACTTTAGTGCCAAGTGGAATGACATTTGGGTCAACTGCAATTACTTTAGCATTAGGATTTGCCTTTAGGTTAATTCCGGTACTAGTAATACCTGAACATCCATTACAATAGGCTGTAAATGCTGTTGAAGTAACATAGAACTCTTTCGCTACATTTCCACTTCCTCTGGAAACCTGTGGCTGTTTAACAACTTTCGTTCCTACTGCGACAATTCGGTCCTTACTTTCTTTTAAGGTTTCAGTTTTAAGTAACTCTCTTGAAACCTCTTTACCATTTTCGATGATCACTTCATAATGTTTAGCAACTTTTCCAGTCTCACCGCTGTTCACGACCTTTTCAGTGCCTTTTGTTAAGTTAGCATCTTTTTTAGTAACAACTGCATAATCTACGGATTCTTCCACTACATCGGTGACCTTTTCTACCCTAGTAACCGAAACGGTTGAGTTTGCTACTACCATTTCTTCTAGCCCTGGTTCTACACGGTCCAATTCATTTAGTGTTACACTCTGCTTCTCTAAAAAGTCAGCGACAGTAGTCGAAGTTGTCCATACCTGCTTTTCTTCTCCGCCAACATTCATCATTAGTTGAAAAGCACTTTCAACTAAAACTTCCATATTTGCCTTGATTGAAGCACTAAGCTCTGGTTCTACTTTATCATGTTCTGTTACTTTAATATTCTCTGATTCTAGTAAATCTTGTACCGTCTCAGTTGTGGTCCATACTTTTGTCTCTTCTTCATTAATGACCAACTCAACTGGTATTGCAGCTTTCCAGACGACTTCGATATCGTCTTTTATGACTGTGTCTAAGCTGTGGTTAACAAAATCTTCATTACGAAGCTCAATAGCCTGCTCTGATAAGACGTCTCCCACTGTGTTAGCGTGTGTCCTGATCACTTGTTCTTCCCCATTAAGTGTCAGAGTAACAGTTTGCTTCGTTTCCTCATATACTGCATAGCAAGTTAGGCCTGCAAAAACTACGAAACTAGCAATTAACGTCACAAGCTTCTTAGATGTCATTGGTGCGGAAAACAGCTTTTTCATGTTATTAATCACGATGAAAAACGCCTCCTTCTCTCCTTGAGAGATTATAAAGAGTAAATTTTGTTTTGTCAAATCTCCTCTTGCTCGGACCGTATACCCTATTATGAACAACTAGTTCAAATTTTGAAAGGAAGACTTATCGACAAGGTTATCCTATGAAGGGAAAGAGACATGTAGAACTTTTTTGAATTTTCTTATAGTTGGACATGTTTGGTAACAATTCGACAGATTCTATTGTTAGTTTATGTTAAATATTTGACGAGCATTGTCGTACGTTTTTTGGACAACCTCTTCGTATGTTAACCCTTTTAGTTCTGCAATCTCTTGCGCAACTAATGCAACGTAACTAGGCTCATTTCTTTTTCCACGATAAGGATGAGGTGCCAAATATGGGCAGTCAGTTTCAATAAGTAAATTTTCTAAAGGTAATTCTTTTGCTACTTCCTTTGGCTTTTTGGCATTTTTAAAGGTAACAGGACCACCAAATGAAATATAAAAATTCATGTCGATGCATTCCTTCGCTACTTCTAAGCTACCACTATAGCAATGCATAATGCCTCCAACCTCTGCTGCATTCTCTTCCTTTAGTATATCTACAATATCCTGTGTTGCCTCACGATTATGAATAATAATCGGCAGCTTAACTCGTCTAGCTAACTGGATTTGTTTACGGAATACTTCTTTTTGAATATCCTTTGGTGACTTATCCCAATGATAATCGAGCCCCATTTCGCCGATGGCTACCACCTTTGGATGAAATGACAGCTCTTCAATCCATTGTAGATCTTCATCTGTCATATCAATGGCGTCCACTGGATGCCAACCTACAGAAGCATATATGAAGGAATACGTTTCAGCTAGTTCAATAGCCTTTTTTATCGTTGGTCTATCAAAGCCAACGACAACCATTTTTCGTACACCTTGTTGCTGAGCTCTTTCTATCACTTCTTCAAGATCATCATTAAACTGATCTGCATTTAAATGTACATGTGTATCAAATAACATAGTCAAGCTCCTTTAGTCATTTTAGCATGAATTTTCATGACATAGCTTACGCTAATCTTACAATTACATTACAAACTCTGGTTTTATTTACCTTACGTCAATATGCATTAACTGTGCCATTATGAGAAAAGAAACAGATAGGTGTAGCACCTACACCTATCTTAGTATTCCCATATATTATTTTACAAGTGAACCATTTGGTAGGGATTGGTCAACAGAAGCTACAGAAAGAATCCCATCCTGTTCGCCAGCTAAAATCATACCCTCTGATTTCTCACCTCTTAGCGTCACTGGTTTTAAATTGGTTACGCAAATTACTTTTTTACCAATAAGATCCTCTGGCTTATAGTACTTAGCAATTCCTGAGACGACCTGTCTTTTTTCATAGCCTAAATCAAGCTGAATCTTTAACAGTTTGTCTGCCTTTTTAACCGGTTCAGCCGCATAAACCTCAGCTACTCTTAATTCTACCTTCATAAACTCATCAATGGTGATTTCTTTTGGTGCATTTGACTCTTTTTTCTCTACTAGCTTAGGAGCAGTGCCCTGCATTTTTTCTTTGATATATTCAACCTCATCATTC
This sequence comes from Bacillus sp. AK128, assembly GCF_053903075.1. Lineage (NCBI taxonomy): Bacteria > Bacillati > Bacillota > Bacilli > Caryophanales > Bacillaceae > Bacillus > Bacillus sp. AK128. The sequence continues at coordinate 4,662,072 of NZ_CP096379.1, forward strand.
ATATCAAGTCTAGGGAATATCGGTTGCCCTTGAACTACCTTTGTTCCTGCTGGAATGACTCCGTATTGTTCCATGCTATCCCAGGAGGTTAAGCTTTCTCCGTTAATACCTAACTGATTCCAAACCTCGACTGGGGTTTTCGTTAAGAATGGTTGAAGCATAATGGATACATGTCTTAACGATTCTGAAAGATGAGACATTACTGATCCAAGAACATCTCGCTTTCCCTCATCCTTAGCTAACACCCATGGTTGTGTTTCATCTATATATTTATTCGTTCTTGATACTAACTGCCAGAGTGCTGTTAAGGCAACCGAGAATTGCATATCCTCCATTGCTTCCTCCACTTTACGTCTTGTTTCTTTTGTCATTTGTTCTAGCTGATCATCAAAAACGCTATGCGTTCCGCTATATACAGGAATCACACCGTCAAAATACTTCTGAATCATAGCAACCGTACGATTTAATAAATTACCAAGGTCATTTGCTAAATCAAAATTAATTCTTTCAATAAATCCTTCTGGTGTAAACACGCCATCTGAACCAAATGGAACCTCTCTTAATAAATAATAACGAAGTGAATCCAAACCGTAACGATCGATTAACGTGACAGGATCTACTACGTTACCTTTAGATTTTGACATCTTTCCATCCTTCATAAGGAGCCAGCCATGTGCAAAAACTTTTTTAGGTAAGGGTAAATCTAAAGCCATCAGCATAATAGGCCAATATATAGTATGGAAACGAACAATTTCTTTTCCAACTAAATGAACATTTGCTGGCCAGAACTTCTGATAGTTTTCATCATTCTCAGTTCCGTAGCCAAGTGCTGTAATATAGTTAGAAAGTGCATCAATCCAAACATAAATAACATGCTTTGGATCACCTGGTACTTTTACTCCCCAATCAAAGGTAGTACGGGAAACAGCAAGATCCTCAAGGCCAGGCTTTATAAAATTATTAATCATTTCATTCTTTCTTGATTCCGGTTGAATAAAGCCGGGATTTTCTTCATAGTACTGCAACAGTCGATCAGCATATTTACTCATCTTAAAGAAGTAGGATTCTTCCTTTACCTTTTCTACAGAACGATTACAGTCAGGACAATTACCATCCTCTAACTGTCTTTCTGTGTAAAAGGATTCACATGGTGTACAATACCAACCTTCATATTGATCTAAGTAAATATCACCCTGCTCTACTAAACGAGCAAAGATTTTCCCTACTACACTTTTATGTCGATCTTCTGTTGTTCTAATAAAATCATCATATGTAATTTCTAATTTATCCCATAGTTCTTTAATTCCTTCAACAATATCGTCCACATATTTTTGAGGAGTAACTCCCTTTTCCTCCGCATTTCTTTGTATCTTCTGACCATGCTCGTCAGTTCCCGTTAAATAAAAAACATCAAACCCACGTAAACGTTTATAGCGAGCCATTGCATCCCCTGCAACAGTTGTATAAGCATGTCCAATATGTAGCTTTCCACTTGGATAATAGATTGGCGTTGTTAGATAAAACGTTTTATGATCTGCCATTTAATAGCCCCCTATATTCAGTTATTATCATCTTTTACTATCTTATCAAAAATTATGGAATTATAAAGAAATAAACAAAAATATACAAAATCATTTGTAGTATCCATAACAATTACAAAGCAAACTAATACATTCATCTATTCCAATTACCGAAAGAAAATATACATTTATTTCAATTTTATATTAGATTTTGGTTTTAAATGGAAATCTGCGGGTATATAAAACCAAGGTGGATGAATTTCCCATGAAATATTTGTCAAATATTTATTGTAATTTGTCGAATAACCTTTACAATTAATTAAGAAATAGAACGGATTTCGAAATGATTACAAAATGCTTTATAACAACATTTTTCATAGAAATTTCACATCTTTTTACAATTTATTAATTGACTGGTTTGGGAATCACTGGTATTATATATTTACAGTTTATGTCGAATTATGACGAAAAACAATGAAATTTGTAATAAATATTTTATGGAGAGGGGAACGTAATTAAATGAAATCTACAGGTATTGTTCGTAAAGTTGATGAATTAGGTCGTGTTGTAATTCCGATTGAATTACGCCGTACATTAGGTATAGCAGAAAAGGATTCTTTAGAAATCTATGTGGATGACGAAAGAATTATCTTAAAAAAATATAAGCCAAACATGACTTGTCATGTAACTGGTGAAGTAAGCGAAGACAATATTGCACTTGCTGGTGGGAAAATCATCCTAAGTCGTGAAGGTGCAGAACAAATCCTAAACGAACTTCAAGGTTCTTTAGCTACTTCTAAATAATACTCAAGGGCTTACATATAGCCACTCTGAGTTAAATATAATTCAAAAAAAGAGCATTCAACATTATGAATGCTCTTTTTATGTAATTAACATCTTACTTCTAGGGTAAAGATCCGACTTCTGGGATTTTTACCAAAACAACATTCTATACAAAAAAGCCTTTTATTACTCCATTATATGATATTCTTCATAAATGTCCCTTTTAGCTGTTTCCCGGTCCATTGCAACCTTTTTAATGGCGTCTTTAGAAGTAAGTTCTTTCTGCTCGATGTACCAATTTACATGCTCCTTAATGGTCATCTCTGCCCACCAGGTTGATTCTTCTCTAATCTCCTCTTCACTTGAGCCCTCTATCAATATACAGCATTCACCTTTTACCTCAGTGTCAGCAAGCCATTGTTGTACCTCTGTGACGCTACCTCTTATAAACTCTTCGAATTTTTTGGTAAGCTCTCTGCAAACAACAATATTCCTTGTCCCCAATACTTCTCCAATTGCATGTACTGTTTCTTTTAAACGATGAGGAGATTCATAAAAAATCATCGTACTTTGTTGATACTTTAAGCGTTCTAGTTCCTTTTTCTTATCCTTTTTTTGTCTTGGTAAGAATCCAAAAAAGGAAAAGCTTTGTGACGGTAAGCCCGAAGCAATTAAAGCAGTAACAGCCGCATTTGCACCGGGAAGTGGAATAACAGGAAAACCAGACTGAAGGGCTTGTGAGACTAATTCATTGCCAGGATCAGAAATTGTTGGCATTCCTGCATCACTAACAAGTGCGATCTGTTTTCCCTCTTTCAGTTCATTAATGAGACGTTCACCACTTTTCTCCTTATTATGCTCATGATAACTGGTAACCGGAGTTTGGATCTCAAAGTAATTGCAAAGTTTCTTCGTCACCCTTGTATCCTCTGCGGCTATTAGAGAGACCTCTTTTAATATTCGAATTGCCCGAAACGTCATATCCTCTAAATTTCCAATTGGTGTAGGAACTAAATATAATGCACCAGTTTCTTCATTATGAAAGCTTTTTTGTTGAATCATATTCAACACCTCTTTCTTTTAAGAAATGCTCCTTGTTTGTTCTTGATAATTGCTTAAATTGATATTCAGCTGACATGGCTAATTGTTTCGTTGGAAAGACTTCATAGTATAATAGCTGAACAGGTTTCCTTGACCTAGTATATTTAGCACCCTTTCCTTCATTATGCTTTTTTACTCTTTCGGTTAGGCTATTGGTATATCCTCCATAAAAGCTATCATCCTTACACGACAGTACATAAAAGTAATGCTTAGGAGTCTCCATAAAGGATCGTATGGACCTCCTTTGTATAGTCACCCTCACTATTGTAAACAACTAATGGAGGTAAGATTTTCAAGTCTGGATTTCCATCCTTTATGCCTTCAATCAACAAGGTATTCGCTTCTTTCCCCTCTTTCGGATAGACAAATTGTAACCGTTTCGGTTCTATTCGATATTTTCTCATTAATGTTACGATATCTAATAATCGCCCAGGCCGATGAACAAAGGCTACTTTACCACCAGTTCGTACTAACTGACTACTGACTCTGATGACATCCTCTAACGTACAGTATATCTCATGCCTCGCAATGGCTAAATGTTCATTTTTATTTTTCTCACTAGTTTCCGGGGTTGGAAAATAAGGGGGATTACAGGTTACTACATCATACTTACCATGACCTAATTGCTTGGGCATGTCCTTAATATCACCATGGATGATTTCAATCTGTTTACCTAATTCATTATATTCAACACTTCGCTTGGCCATCTGAAAGATACGGTCTTGTATTTCCACACCTGTAATAGATCCCTTTGTTCGAGTACTTAGTAACAGCGGAATAACCCCATTACCTGTACAAAGATCAATGAGGTTTCCTTTTTGTATCGGTACATAGACAAATCGAGCTAATAAAACGGTATCTAAGGAAAAAGCAAATACAGATGGACTTTGAATGATTCGTAAGTTTTCAGCTAATAAGTAATCAAGTCGTTCATCATTATGTAAATTAACCATTTGTTAATTCCTTTCCATTTACTGTCTAAGGAAAATAGCCTTCCCTGTAACAGGAAAGGCCATACATTACTTCTTATTTAAAAAGGAGAGACAGAATAAGCAGTCTCCTTCTTTTCTAATACTTCCATAATGGACATTACAAATATGAAAACCTTCTTGGTATAGTCTGGCTAAGTTATCATAGCCTTCCCCAATATCAACAGGCTTATTATTAATTTCCTTAGAGGCTTGCTCTATATTCACCTGTTGTTCTTCATTGACTTGTTGATCAAGTCGTTTTCGTAGATGGGCATTTTCTACCAGAAGTTCATTGTTTTCTTCTATAAGTTCGGCTAAATGTTGTTTGAGCTCACCAAGTTGTTTATACAAATCACCGATTTGTTCTTCCATACTACTAACAGAGTCAAATATCTCTTTTTTATCCACTTGCTCCACCTCATTAATCTGTAGCTTGGATAGAAACGGCTCCTTCTTGGATTAATTCATCAAGTGTAAATTCAACAACACGCTCAATATCAGGTAATTCTACTTGGATGAGGCGTTCTAATATATTTAATCCTACAACCCTACCTAATCCATTAGGCGTTTCAATCGGTTCCCCAATATCAGGTAAAGCCTCTTTTGCCGTTTCATATTCGTCGTTTTCATATTTTAAACAACACATCAAACGACCACATAGCCCAGAAATTTTCGATGGGTTTAATGAGAGGTTTTGGTCCTTAGCCATTTTTATAGATACTGGTTCAAAATCTCCGAGAAATGTTGAACAACATAGCATTCTTCCACAAGGCCCAATGCCGCCAAGCATTTTTGCTTCATCTCTTACACCAATTTGCCGTAATTCTATTCTCGTGCGGAAGATAGCAGCTAAATCCTTTACAAGCTCTCTAAAGTCTACACGACCATCTGCAGTAAAATAGAAGATCACCTTATTACGATCAAAGGTATATTCAACATCAACTAGCTTCATATCTAATCCATGCTCAATGACCTTTTCTTCACATACTTGATAAGCTTCCAAAGCAGCCTTCTTATTCTCATCAACTGTCATTTTATCCTTAGGATCAGCAATTCGAATCACTTTCTTTAGTGGAAGTACTACATCCTCAGCATCCACTTTCTTATTACTAATCACAACTTTACCATACTCGATACCACGGACTGTCTCCACAATAACAAATTCCTCATCTGGAATTGTGAATTCTGCTGGATCGAAATAATATATTTTACCCGCTTTTTTAAAGCGAACTCCTACTACATCATACAAGCTAGGATCCCTCCTGCAAATTAAGCACCAATTGTTCCATCATTAACTGACCTTGCACATTGGCGTTAAGGCGTTTTTTTGCCTCTAGAATAGCGGCCATTTTTTCAACAACACTTTTTTGTGACAATTGGAGGGCTCGTTGTTTTTGTTGTTCCAAAACATCACGATACACAACCGCTTCTTCCTCTCCAATTATAATGGAAAGTAGATCTCTATAATAGAGCAATAGTAAGTCTAATCCTGTTTCAATCTGCTCTCTTTCTTTAAAGTGCTGGATCCATTTTTCTTGTATAAAAAATAGACCTGACGGTGAATCTATTACTTCACATAATTGTAACACTATTTTTCTTGACTCTGCAAACCAATCGTCCTGTACTAGACTTTGAGCCTGGTCAATGCTATTGGTTAACTGAACCACTACTAAAGCAACCAATGGGTTTACACCTTCATTTATTAACTGTTCCGATAACAATGTCTTTGGAACAGTTTTGGTAGAAAGTGTTTGGCATCTTGAAATAATCGTATCTATCATTTTATTCAACTGCTCTGTAATCAGAACAGCAGTAGTTTCTTGGTTCGGTTCTTCTAAAAACTTTAATAAGCTATTAGAAGCATTTACTGTCATTTTATCAGCATGGTTAATGATATAGAACTTTTGTTTTGATTCAACTCCAGTTTTGGCAAATTCCTCTTGAAGTAGTTGAATTTGTTGTTTCTTTATCGATAAACCATCTGGTTCTATTAAATGAACATCTGGATGATTACCAGATTGTATTCTTCGGCAATTAATACAGTTATGACACGGGTTTACAATAGCTTGAATATCTTTACAAAAGAGAGTCTTTGCTAGAAGAATGGCAATTTGTTTCTTACCTGTGCCTCTCTTTCCTTCTAATAAATAAGCGTGGGCCACTCTGTTTTTCTGTATACTATTTGTTAGCATTTTGGCTATGACAGGCTGCTGTATTGCAATGTCATCCCACGTCTTATTCATACTTCACCACTCACTTACGTATATAGGTTAATTAGAAGGCCTTTGATTTCACCAATCTTTCCAAGGATATCAATGGCTCCTTGTTCCTTTTTAACAATTTCATTTGCTAGTTCAACTAAGCTTTTATCAATCTGCTCAACCGTTTTTAAAGTCTGGCTATGCCCACTCGATGTCCAGCTATGTGACTGCTTCAAATTCATTCCGAAATCAACAGCCTGTTTTACAAAATTCTTTACAAGCCCTTTATATTTAGCCAAGTCCTTAAAGTTCCTTGACCGAGAAAGGCGCTCACCTTGGCTCTCAATTTGGGACATTAATTTATGAAGCTGTTCCATCTGAAGCTTATTTTCCTGCTTTTGAACAATCTCCCCGAATCTTGCCTGTCCTGTCACTGGAAGTTTATTCTCTTGCCTCGCTTTATCTAAAGCTGGACGTAAATCTTGATTTATTTTCATTGCTAAAAGCCCCCATTAAAACTGGTGAAATTCTTCAACCGGTACGACAAATACGGTGGCCCCTCCTACCTCTACCTCTACAGGGTAAGGAACATAGGAGTCCGCATTACCTCCCATTGGAGATACTGGTGCAACTAACTGATCACGGTGCTTACAATTTTCTTTAATTATTTCAAGCGCCTTAGGTACCCGGATATCTTCTGTACCAATCAAGAAAGTCGTATTACCTGACTTTAAAAATCCACCCGTACTCGCTAGTTTCGTCGCACGGAAATTTGATTCCACCAATGCAGTTGATAAACGATTACTATCTTTATCCTGGACTACAGCCATAATTAGTTTCATCCTAGTGCCTCCTCTTATTTTATCATGTTTTTATATACTATTCATTTTCTGCTAAATGGTAATTGTTTCGTCATTAATACATCATTTTCCTCTATTATAAACAACTTAATCAAATACTGAAAACTTTTTTCAGTATTTGTAACAAGTAGCCATCATGCTTTTCCCATTACTGGGAATAATCTTAACTATTTTATGAAAAAAAGCACTTCTTAGGAGGAAGTGCTTTCTTCATGGTCTTGTATAATTTTCTTAAGTGCATGTAACGAATCTGAGTAGACCTCTTCTAATGTCTGAGCTGCATTTATTTTTACAAATCGCTCTGGCTCATTTTCCATCACAAGTTGATATCCTTCCCTTACCTTGTGATGGAAGTCTATTTTCTCAAGATCCAGTCTATTTATTTCTCGTTGATGATTTTGCTGTATACGCTCAAAACCCTTTTCAGGTTCAATATCGAAATATATGGTCTTTGTCGGCATTAAATCTTCAATCGCAAACTGGTTGATTGCTAATACCTCTCCTAAACCTAGTCCACGAGCATGTCCCTGATAAGCTAGTGAGCTATCCAAGAAACGATCGCATAATACAACATACCCGTTATTAATAGCTGGTAAAACCTTCTCTACTAAATGCTGCCTTCTTGCTGCAGCATATAATAAAGCCTCTGTCCGACCATCCATTTCTGTATTAGCAGGATCTAGTATAATTGAACGAATCTGTTCAGCAATTTTTATTCCGCCTGGCTCTCTAGTATATAAAACTTTATGATTTTCATTTTCGAGATATTCTACAAGCATTTTTACTATGGTTGTTTTACCTGCACCTTCTGGACCTTCTACTGTTATAAATAAACCAATCATTAAACGTTCTCCTCTTTTTTACCATCATAGATGTTCATTACATTATCGTTTAACCCCTGAATCTTCGCCCCTTGCTTCATTAAAGTAGTGAGCCTCAGCAGGTGTGCTTCTGTTATGAGTTCTCCTTGCAAAATCAATGGGATACCTGGTGGATAAGGCACTAATGACTGTGCAGCGACTTGATTGACACACTCTTCGATAGGTACTTTCCTTGTATTCATTGATTTCAGTTCATAAAATGAATATGGAACAATCGACTGTGATTGAGTAATTTTCATTTGTGGTTTGCGTTCATTCGTTGTCGCAATATCATGAAGCGCTACCTTTATTTTTAATAGTAATGAACCTAGCTCCCTTTCATGTAAGGGCATTATACACAATACATTTTTAGAGTCAGCTAATTCTGTATATATTCCAGTCTGTTCTAAAATAGCTTGCAGCTGGTATCCAGTAAGTTGGCAGCGACTTTGAATGATAAGTTTTAATGGATCCTGTAAAATTTCTGGGTCAGATGATTGAACCACACAAATTTGAGGAATATCACCTAGCTCAGCCTTAAACCTTTGTATAGCTTCGTATATATCTTCAATACCATCATTCATAACCTTTGCAAGATACGCCCTTGCTAAGTCAAGAGAGGCCATAATAGGATAGGAGGGACTACTTGATTGTAAAGATCTAAGATAAAAGACTATCTTATCTATTGGGATTAATTTACTTTGAAAATGAAGATAAGATCCCATTGTCATGGCAGGTAGCGTCTTATGTGCAGATTGGACAACCACATCCGCCCCACTTTTTAAAGCGGACTCTGGAAATGGAGTGCCAACCCCGTAATGGGCACCATGCGCTTCATCTACAATCACGGGAATTCCCTTACTATGAGCAAGCTTAACAATCTCTGTTAAATCATAAGTATGACCATAATAATTAGGATTTGTTAGAATAATAGCTTTTACCTCTGAATACTCATCCAATGCTTTAGTGATTGTATTTAGATGAACATAGCTTTGAACATCTGATTCTTCATCATGTTCTGGTATTAAAAATACAGGCTTTACACCAGCAATGATTAAACCATTCATAATGGATTTATGACAATTCCTTTGGACTAATACCGTATCATTGATCGAACAAACTCCAAGAATCATAGAAAGATTACCGACTGTCGTTCCATTTACTAGGAAAAAGGACTTTTCAGCTCCATATAGATTAGCAAGTAATTTCTCAGCTTCTTTAATAGCTTCTGCTGGTTCATGCAAATCATCAAGACCCGTCAACTCGGTTACATCTAATTTTAAAAGTTCACTGAAGTATGGGTATCCCTTCTTCAAAAATACTTGTCCATTCTTATGTCCGGGAACATGTAAAGAAATTGACTGTTTGTTAACATGCTTTATTAACGCATCAAATAAAGGGGTCAAATCTTGATTCATAATAGGTCCCCTTTCTATCAGTTCTTTAAGTATTATATCAGACATCAAAAAAAAAAATCCTAAAACTCAGGATTTTTAAGAAAATATTGTAGGCTGTGTGATCTTTCGCATTTGTTTTAAATAAAAATGGTAATTCGGATGGTCTGTCTGAGTATGGATCATCTCATTTTCGCAATCTGTACATATAAATGAAGTATATAAATGGATGCCTTTATCTTTTGATATTTCACATATTACGCATGTTTCCCCGACCAATTCTCTATTTATATTTATGTGTGTACTCAATTACTCCACCTCCAGTAACAGCATTCCCAAGAATTACAAAATGTATACACAATTTAAAATTTACATAATTTTTTAACCCTATAATTCTAGTCTATGTATCTTTGCTTATTGGGTGTATGTCTAGGTGGAGAATTTGGGATGTACAATTAAAGATTGTTTACGTCGCCAACCAATCGGAATAAGCGTAGCTATAGCCACTGCGCTTTTTCACATTGGTTAATTTAAAATGGCTTGCTTATCTGTAACATGTAACAAAAAAGAGTTTTATTGATAAACTGAACTGATTCGTTGATGAGTCTAAATGTCCTTAAAACAATTCGTCTTACGCTTATCGGACAATACCCAAATTTCTATTCTCGCTCAAATTCTACCTCTGTTAGGATTGCTATAAGACAAATATAACTATGTTAGATCATTATTTAAGTTTACTGCCATATGAGATCACTGTAGATTAAGTAAAATTTGATAGAAATAGCTTATACACTAGCGAATTTATGACAATAAATACTTCTAATCCTGTAGTTTTAAGATAATTCCACGAAAAATACATCTAATTCCGCAGTTTTGATGCTAATTCCATGAAAAGAAACGTTAATTCCGCGATTTTTTCTTTTACTCCACGAATTCTTTTAATAATTCCGCAAAAACTGATTTTGGCAATTGTCCAAAATAGAAATTACTGTATGGCGCTAATTTTTCTTACTTATGAACTATTGATAAGTTTTATTTACTTATGACAGACTTATGAACGTCTGGACCTTCTTTTTACATATATGCGAGTCATTTATAATAAAAAACAAAAAAGCGCAGCTACAATAGCTACGCTTTTTCTCTTTGCTTGGCGACGTCCTACTCTCACAGGGGCAATGCCCCAACTACCATCGGCGCTGAAGAGCTTAACTTCCGTGTTCGGAATGGGAACGGGTGTATCCTCTTCGCCATCATCACCAGACAATAAGGGATTAAAATTATTCCCTCAAAACTAGATAATATCGTATGCAAGAATGTCGTTTAAATATGGTTAAGTCCTCGACCTATTAGTATCTGTCAGCTCCACGTGTCGCCACGCTTCCACCTCAGACCTATCAACCTGATCGTCTTTCAGGGGTCTTACTTCAAAGAATGGGAAATCTCATCTTGAGGGGGGCTTCATGCTTAGATGCTTTCAGCACTTATCCCGTCCACACATAGCTACCCAGCGATGCCCTTGGCAGAACAACTGGTACACCAGCGGTGTGTCCATCCCGGTCCTCTCGTACTAAGGACAGCTCCTCTCAAATTTCCTACGCCCACGACGGATAGGGACCGAACTGTCTCACGACGTTCTGAACCCAGCTCGCGTACCGCTTTAATGGGCGAACAGCCCAACCCTTGGGACCGACTACAGCCCCAGGATGCGATGAGCCGACATCGAGGTGCCAAACCTCCCCGTCGATGTGGACTCTTGGGGGAGATAAGCCTGTTATCCCCGGGGTAGCTTTTATCCGTTGAGCGATGGCCCTTCCATGCGGAACCACCGGATCACTAAGCCCGACTTTCGTCCCTGCTCGACTTGTAGGTCTCGCAGTCAAGCTCCCTTGTGCCTTTACACTCTACGAATGATTTCCAACCATTCTGAGGGAACCTTTGGGCGCCTCCGTTACATTTTAGGAGGCGACCGCCCCAGTCAAACTGCCCACCTGACACTGTCTCCCAGCTCGATCAGAGCTGCGGGTTAGAATTTCAATACAGCCAGGGTAGTATCCCACCGACGCCTCCACCGAAGCTGGCGCTCCGGCTTCTCAGGCTCCTACCTATCCTGTACAAGCTGTACCAAAATTCAATATCAGGCTACAGTAAAGCTCCACGGGGTCTTTCCGTCCTGTCGCGGGTAACCTGCATCTTCACAGGTACTATAATTTCACCGAGTCTCTCGTTGAGACAGTGCCCAAATCGTTACACCTTTCGTGCGGGTCAGAACTTACCTGACAAGGAATTTCGCTACCTTAGGACCGTTATAGTTACGGCCGCCGTTTACTGGGGCTTCAATTCAAAGCTTCGCTTGCGCTAACCTCTCCTCTTAACCTTCCAGCACCGGGCAGGTGTCAGCCCCTATACTTCGCCTTGCGGCTTCGCAGAGACCTGTGTTTTTGCTAAACAGTCGCTTGGGCCTTTTCACTGCGGCTCTCTCGGGCTTTCACCCTACCAGAGCACCCCTTCTCCCGAAGTTACGGGGTCATTTTGCCGAGTTCCTTAACGAGAGTTCTCTCGATCACCTTAGGATTCTCTCCTCGCCTACCTGTGTCGGTTTGCGGTACAGGCACCTCTCACCTCGCTAGAGGCTTTTCTTGGCAGTGTGGAATCAAGAACTTCGGTACTATATTTCCCTCGCCATCACAGCTCAGCCTTTATGGTAAGCGGATTTGCCTACTTACCAGCCTAACTGCTTGGACGCGCACTTCCAATCGCGCGATTCTCTATCCTCCTGCGTCCCCCCATTGCTCAAACGGTGAGGAGGTGGTACAGGAATATCAACCTGTTGTCCATCGCCTACGCCTTTCGGCCTCGGCTTAGGTCCTGACTAACCCTGAGCGGACGAGCCTTCCTCAGGAAACCTTAGGCATTCGGTGGACAAGATTCTCACTTGTCTTTCGCTACTCATACCGGCATTCTCACTTCTAAGCGCTCCACCAGTCCTTACGGTCTAGCTTCAACGCCCTTAGAACGCTCTCCTACCAATGTCGTTAGACATTCCACAGCTTCGGTGATACGTTTAGCCCCGGTACATTTTCGGCGCAGAGTCACTCGACCAGTGAGCTATTACGCACTCTTTAAATGGTGGCTGCTTCTAAGCCAACATCCTGGTTGTCTGGGCAACTCCACATCCTTTTCCACTTAACGTATACTTTGGGACCTTAGCTGGTGGTCTGGGCTGTTTCCCTTTCGACTAC
>NZ_CP096379.1:4680000-4712946 GCF_053903075.1 Bacillus sp. AK128
AGAACTAAGTCCTGTAGCATTTCAATATCTTCTGGATCCACTACTTCTTCCTTAATATTTACTTCTAGTACTTCTTTATGTCCACTAACTACAACTGTTACCATACCGCCACCAGCTGTACCCTCTATTCTCTTTTCACCTAATTCTTCTTGAGCCTTTGCCATTTGTTTCTGCATTTTTTGCATTTGCTTCATCATGTTACCCATATTTCCGCCACCACGCATAGTGAAAACCTCCTAGTTTAATCTTCTATAATTTCAATGAGCTCTGAACCAAAAAGCTTCTGTGCTTCTGTTATAAGAGGATCGTCTTCTTGCTGTTTAGTATCCTCTGTATCGTTACGTTGCTCACGAATATACTCTTCTCTTATCTTACCCCATTCTGGCTCCGGGACAGCAATCATTTCATAGCGCTTCCCAATAATGTCAAACAGGATTCCTTCTAGGTTATCCCTAACATTATTGGTATTTTCAGCTGCCATCTTACAATGAATCTCAAATTTAAAGGATAGAATAAATGCTTTATCTGATGCGGCAACAGGTTCACTTTCATTAAGTAATGCAGCGTGTGAAACCTTATTTTGCTTCTTTAGTTGCTCTAGCATATTACCCCAATTACTTTTTATTTGATGTAAATCCTGGCGGGTTGCTTGTTTCAATACTTCCGTAGCCCTTCCAGTTGGAACACGGTAACTACCCTTACTCGTTTTTTGAACCCTTTGCTCCTTTTGACCAGAAGCTTCTGTTGAGTTAGATGAGACCGTAATTCCCTTTTCTTTTAACAATGCTAATTCTCTTTCTAGATCCTTTACTCGTTGTAATAGTTGATCAGCTTCAGGCATCACTTTTGACTCCTGTTGTGAGAGCTGAACAATTGCAATTTCAAGTAGAATTTTCGGGTGATTGGTCCATTTCATTTCTTGCTGACATTTATTTAAAATATCAATAATCTCGTAAATCTGTTCTTTATGAATCACTTGAGCAAGCAGCTGAAATGATGAATCTACTTTAACCCGAACTAAAATATCCTCAAGTTCAGGAGAAGATTGATAAAGAAGAATATCACGATAGAAATAAATCATATCTTCAATAAAGCGTTTTGGATCCTTACCTTGATTCATTAATTCATCTAGAGCCTGTAACGCTACAGGAACTTGTTGTTCTTGAATTGCCTGTATTAGTGCCATCAAAAATTGTTGGGATACCGCTCCAGTTATCATTAACACATTCTCAAGCGTTACTTGCTCATCACTTAAGGCAATAGCTTGGTCAAGTAAGCTCAGCGCATCTCGCATCCCACCATCTGCTGCTCTTGCTACAGCAAGTAGAGCATCTTCATCAACAGATACCTGCTGTCCCTCAATAATCGTTTTCATCCGGTCAACGATAGAAACTGGTGAAATTCGCTTAAAATCAAATCTTTGGCACCTAGATATAATCGTTAATGGAATTTTATGTGGTTCAGTTGTTGCTAGAATGAACACAACATGCTTAGGTGGTTCCTCTAATGTCTTTAATAAAGCATTAAATGCCCCAATGGATAACATATGTACTTCATCGATAATATAGACTTTGTATCTCACCGTGCTTGGAGAGAATTTCACTTTATCTCTAATATCTCTGATCTCGTCTACTCCGTTATTAGAGGCAGCATCAATCTCAAAAACATCTGGATTGGATCCATTGGTAATGGTTTTACATGCTTCACATTCATTACATGGTTCGTTAACAGGTGCCTTCTCGCAATTAATAGCCTTCGCAATAATTTTCGCAGCACTTGTTTTCCCTGTTCCTCGAGGTCCTGAAAATAAATAAGCATGTGTTATTTTCTCTTGAAGAAGGGCATTTTGAAGTGTCTTTGTGATATGTTCTTGTCCGACTACATCCTGAAAGCTTTGTGGCCTCCACACTCGATATAATGCTTGATATACCATTGAAATCCCCTTCTTCTCTAATCATCTTATTTATTATACCGTATCTATCTTTTCAATTTCAAAGATTAATAAGAATTCATTTACGATAAAATATAATTCTATAGCAAAAAAAACTCACTCTATAAAGAGTGAGTTTTTATATGTTGGTTAAACTACCGTGCACCTTCCTTCGATTTATCACCATAAGCGTTACCTTAGCAGTTAGCTCGGTTCAGGCAACCCCGCGGCACACGAGATGGTCCACTTACTGCTGCTTCCTTCCGGACCTGACAGGGTTCATGGATTCCCGTTGCGCAGGACCCGAACGTCAACACCACTTACTAAGGGCAGACCTTACAGTGAATAAACCTCTGGAAGGAATTCGGCCTCGCTAGAGCGGATTGCGAGTACAGGGCACCGCTACCTCCCCGCTTAGCACGGCAAAGTTGATACCAATTTTAGGTGCGTCTTGTGGACGCATAAACAAGTATATAACGTCATGAGAAAAATTGCAACGATATAGAGTAGCTAATTAATTGGTCTTATAGGTAGCTTTTTTCTTATTACGTAAAGTTTGGAAAAAGTTTGTTAGGAGATTTCCACACTCTTCTTCTAAAACCCCACTTGTAACAATGGACTGATGATTAAACCTCGGCTCCTCTAATAAGTTCATTAAGGTACCTACACATCCACCCTTTGGATCCTTTGCACCATATACAACTCTAGAAACCCTGGAAAGTACAATAGCTCCCGCACACATGGGGCATGGCTCTAAGGTAACATATAATGTTGTATCCTCTAGCCTCCAACTGCCAAGCTCTTTACAACCTTGATCAATGACAAGAAGTTCTGCGTGAGCAATGGATCGTTGCTCTGATTCCCTTAAATTATAGCCAGATGCAATTACCTCTCCATCCTTAACGAGTACTGCTCCAATTGGAACCTCACCAATTGATTCCGCCTTTTTAGCCTCCTCAATGGCAAGCTTCATAAACCTTAAATCCTGTTCTTCAATCAACGTAATAACTCCTTTAGATCGTTTTAAATTTATTATAATGTGGCATTTCTTTAGGAGTATGAAAATAAACATACTACTAGTCGTTTTCTGTTCATTTTTTTACTAATGGATTGTCTAGTCTAGCCATACATCTTTTTCAACAAATTTTAATAAGGGGGACTCCCATGCAAATTCATGTTGTACAGCGTGGTCAATCTTTATATGGTATTGCCCAAGCGTATGGAACAACCGTTAATGACTTATTAGAAGCAAATGAGTTAAATCAACAAACTTCACTAGTCGTTGGGCAAACACTTGTTATTCCGATTATTGGACGTTTTTATTGGGTTAAATCTGGTGACAGCTTATGGTCCATTGCCAATCAATACGGTATTTCATTCCAAAGACTTGCACAAATTAATCGGATTTCACCTACTCAACCTCTAACAGTTGGAACTAGATTATATATACCACCTCTACCAAAAAGAGAAGCAGAGATTAATGCTTATGTAGAGCCGTTAGGGGGTACTGTTAAACCTGAGCTGGAGACGGCTGCAAGAGAGGCCGTTCCCTATTTAACATATTTGGCTCCTTTTAGTTTTCAAATTCAAAGAGATGGCAGTTTAAAGGAACCTTTATTGAATAATTTTCCGACCATTGCAAGTCAAAATCAAGTAACCCTTATGATGGTTGTTACTAATTTAGAAGAGGGCCAATTTAGTGATGAATTAGGAAGAATCATTTTAACGGATGAGGCCTTACAAAATACTTTACTAAATAATATCATTACTGCTGCTAAAAAATATAACTTTAAAGATATTCATTTTGATATGGAATACCTTCGACCTGAGGATCGTGAACGCTACAACGCATTTTTAAGAAAAGCAAAAGCCCGACTTTCTGCAGAAGGTTACTTACTTTCAACAGCTTTAGCTCCTAAAACTAGTGCAGACCAAAAAGGAGCATGGTATGAAGCTCATGATTATAAAGCACATGGTGAAATTGTCGATTTTGTTGTCATCATGACATACGAATGGGGATATAGTGGTGGACCTGCAATGCCAGTTTCACCGATTGGACCTGTACGAGAAGTATTAGAGTATGCCTTAACTGAAATGCCTGGCTCTAAAATAATGATGGGACAGAATTTGTATGGTTATGATTGGACCCTTCCTTTTGTAGCTGGAGGTCAATATGCAAAAGCAGTAAGTCCTAATCGAGCAATCGAGCTTGCTGCTGAAAATAATGTCCCCATACTATATGATTACCAAGCCCAAGCACCTCACTTTGATTATGTCGATAACGAAGGCAAACAACATAAGGTATGGTTTGAAGACGCAAGGTCCATACAAGCCAAGTTTGATTTGATTAAGGAGTTAGGTCTTAGAGGAATCAGCTACTGGAAACTAGGCTTACCATTCCCACAAAACTGGCTATTGATTGCAGAAAACTTTAATGTAACCAAAAGGTGAAACTCCTCACAATCCTACTTATAAAAAAGTAGGATTTTTTTATTTCCCTCAGCATCAATACTCTGTGATAAAATAAGTACTGTTATGTAAAAAATTTGGTTCTTTTTGTCGTATTTTAGAACTTAGGGGGAGCACGATGAGTCAAACACCATTTATAACAGTAGAAGGACCTATTGGTGTCGGTAAAACCTCTTTAGCAAAAGAAATTGCGAATCGGTTCCAGTATCATCTACTTAAAGAAATTGTAGAAGAAAATCCTTTCCTAGGAAAATTCTATACAAATATTGAAGAGTGGAGCTTTCAAACAGAGATGTTTTTTCTCTGTAATCGATATAAACAGCTAGAGGATATTCACACATCATATCTTAGTCAAAATCAGCCTGTTATAGCTGATTATCATATTATGAAAAACATGATATTTGCAGATCGGACATTGAATCAATATCAGTCGAAAAAATATAGACAAATCTATGACATTCTTACAAATGACATGCCAGAACCTAATGTTATTATCTATCTTCATGCAAGTCTTGATACTCTTCTTCACCGAGTTGCAAAGCGTGGTCGAGAAATTGAAAAACAAATGAGTGCTGCTTACTTACAGCAACTTCTTGAAGATTATGATAAAGCAATGGAAACCTTTCAATTTATGAATCCTCATATACCAATATTACGATTTAATGGGGATGATCTTGATTTCGTTATGAACGAGCAAGATTTAGAAACAATCCTTGCAACAATTGAGTCAACAGTTAGAGGGAGAGCAGTTTTATGATATTACGTGAAAAGTATGGAATTCCAAGTAATGCTGTTATTACGATAGCTGGGACAGTAGGAGTAGGGAAATCCACGATGACAAATGCATTAGCTAATGGCCTTGGTTTTCGTACATCTTTTGAAAAGGTAGATTCGAATCCATATTTAGACCAATTTTATAAGGATTTCCAACGTTGGAGCTTTCATCTACAAATATATTTTTTAGCAGAACGGTTTAAAGAGCAAAAGAAGATTTTTGAATACGGTGGAGGATTTATACAAGACCGTTCGATCTATGAAGATACCGGTATTTTTGCTAAAATGCATTTTGAAAAAGGAACCATGACAGAGGTGGACTATACTACCTATTCGAGTCTTTTTGATGCAATGGTCATGACGCCTTATTTTCCTCATCCTGATTTATTGATTTATCTAGAAGGAAGCATTGATGATATATTAGCTCGAATTAAGGAACGTGGGAGATCGATGGAACAACAAACTCCGATTGAGTACTGGCAGGAAATGCATAACCGCTATGAAACATGGATTGATAATTTCCATGCATGTCCAGTGCTACGTTTAAATATCAATGAATATGATGTACTTGCTAATGACTCTTCAATTGAGCCAATTATTGAAAAGATTGGAGCCTTGATTAATAAGAAGAGCACAATCAAAATATAGAAACTAAAGGGGTGTGGGGCAACCACATCCCTTTCTCATGATTAATTGTTGTGTAATACCTCTATGAAATGGGATAAAATCCTTGCCGTTAACCCCCAGATGACTTTCCCCTCATACATGTAAAATTGCTCTTCTATATCTCTAATTCTCCAATCATAATTCTCTCCACCCACAATTAAATCAATGGGAAAATCCTTATCAGGTTCTACCTTGAAATGCACATGATACAGATCTGGCTTATGATCTAGAAAATAAGATAGAGGTACAAGAAAAACATCATCCACTTCTGCTGGATTTACATTTATAGATTCAATAGACTGAATAAATCCTACATACGTATACACAATCATCCCAAAAGGTGAGACTAAATAGTCTAGTGGATATACATCCCTTATGTCCTGAATATTAACTCCTAACTCTTCTTTTGTCTCCCTAATGGCTGCATTCTTATAAGAAGAATCAGATTGATCCACTCTTCCCCCCGGAAAGCAAATATCCCCTGGCTGCCTCCGCAACTTATGTGAACGAACTTCAAATAAAACATGTATTTCATTATTGTGTTCAACAAGGGGCAGCAAAACTGCGAATTTGGAAAGCTTTTTATTGCCAAGTACATCAGGACTATGGCCCTTTATTAAATGTTTAATTTCATCTATATATCTCAAATTCTGTACACCTCATTCCCCATAGTCTTTGTCTATACATTCATCATTACCTGTGGCTATATTTATAACCTAGTTTTTTATCTCCTTGAATATTCCTTCATGTATTTCATTCAAATGACCTCTTTTGATAGTTATTACTAGGATTCTTTTTTATTTACATAAATACATACAGTATTTATAATAAAGTTGCATAGAGGAAACAAATAATCCTATATTTACTTCACTTATGAATACTAAACTTTTTTGTCACATATCTTGGTTTAACACATATTCAATATAATAAATAAATTTCCCTTTAAAAAATGTTTAATTTAAACACCTATATTTTTTTGCTTCTGTGTTTCCTTAGGGAAACTTTTAGTCGCGAAGGAAATGAGCTTGGATATGTAAATTATAAAGGAGGATTACTCAAGATGGAGGAAAATCTACTACTGGCATTTGGTTTAACGTTAATGGCAGGTCTTGCAACTGGAATTGGAAGTATACTTGCATTTTTCACATCAACAACAAATACCAAATTTTTATCTATCTCGCTTGGCTTTTCTGCCGGAGTCATGATATATGTATCGATGATTGAAATCTTTGTGAAAGCACAGGATGCATTGGTAATGGAGATGGGTAAGGTTCTTGGAAGCTGGATGACTGTTGCTGGTTTCTTTGGAGGAATCTTCCTAATTGCATTGATAGATAAGCTAATCCCAAAGCATGGAAATCCACATGAAATAAAGAAAGTCGAGGATATGAGTAATCAACCACATAACCAAAGCCTATACAAAATGGGAACTTTTACAGCGCTAGCGATTGCTATTCATAATTTCCCTGAAGGAATCGCGACTTTTACATCTGCCTTACAAGATCCTTCATTAGGGATCGCAATTGCCGTTGCGATTGCCATTCATAATATACCAGAGGGGATTGCTGTTTCAGTCCCTGTTTACTTTGCCACAGGGAACAAAAAGAAAGCATTTAAATTATCTTTCTTATCAGGTCTATCTGAACCACTAGGCGCAGTCGTTGCATACTTTATACTAATGCCGTATCTAAATGGTATCATGTTTGGTTTAATATTTGCAGCTGTTGCGGGTATAATGGTGTTTATTTCACTTGATGAATTATTACCTGCTGCAAAAAGATATGACGAGACACATCTATCTATTTATGGTCTAATTGGCGGAATGGCAGTCATGGCAATTAGCTTACTATTATTCATATAGAAATAGTTTTGCTAGTAGCATTGAAATATGTAGAGAGAAAATCTAAAATAGAATTATGAATGTCTTAGATCCGGAGGGAAGTTCAATGCCAACACCTAGTATGGAAGACTACTTAGAAACCATTTACCTAATATATGAAGAAAAGGGATATGCTCGAGCTACTGATATAGCCTCCTCACTTGAGGTTCTTCCTTCCTCCGTAACAAAAATGTTGCAAAAGCTTGATGAGAAAGGTTTAGGAGTTTATGAAAAGTATCGTGGATTTATCCTGACAGCAAAAGGTAAAAAAATTGCAAAGGATATAGCCGATAAACATCAAACTCTAGAGGACTTCTTTCGAGTGCTTGATATCAAATCAGATAATATATATAAAGAAGTCGAGGGAATTGAACATCATATTGGAAAAGAAACAACCTTTTGTCTAGCCAGCCTTGTCCAGTTCTTTGAAGAACATCCCGAAATTAAAAATTTATATTTAAAGTATCGACAGAGTATTCGTCCCGACTGAAGGCATCCAACTGGATGTCTTTTTTTTGTTTTTTGCATACTAAAAAACCAACTACAATTGTAATTGGTTTGGTATCTCCATATTATATGCGCATGTTATCGATTCAATAAAAATGGCGGAGGAAGAGGGATTCGAACCCCCGCGCGGTTTAACCCGCCTGTCGGTTTTCAAGACCGATCCCTTCAGCCGGACTTGGGTATTCCTCCGTATCGACAAGTAATAATATATCAAAATATAGATAGCTTGTCAACGATCTTTATAATAAAATTAGATATTTCTTAAATTCTTTGGATTTCCCAACTCTTTCTCGGATTTCTATAAATAAAGGAAAGAGACAAAGGTCTCCTTCCACTATTACTTAATTACTTCTTTATTCCCCATATATGGTCGTAACACTTTTGGAATAATGACACTTCCATCCTCTTGTTGGTAGTTCTCTAATATGGCAGAAACGGTTCTACCTACAGCCAGTCCAGAACCATTTAAAGTATGAACATGCTCTGGCTTTGCATTGGCCTCTCTACGGAAACGAATATTAGCACGCCTAGCTTGGAATGCTTCAAAATTACTACAAGAAGAGATTTCACGGTATGAGTTATAGCTTGGAATCCATACTTCAATATCGTACTTCTTAGCAGCCGTAAAGCCTAGATCAGCTGTACACATGCTCAACACCTGGTATGGTAGCTCTAACAGCTGAAGAACCTTCTCAGCGTGTGAGGTTAGTTTTTCTAATTCATCATAAGAATCCTCTGGTTTAACAAATCTAACAAGCTCGATCTTATTAAATTGATGCTGTCTAATTAATCCTCTTGTATCACGGCCAGCAGATCCCGCTTCTGAACGGAAATTCGCACTAAATGCAGCATAGCTGATAGGAAGCTGTTCCCCATTTAAGATCTCATCTCGATGCAAGTTAGTGACTGGAACTTCAGAGGTTGGGATAAGGAAGTAATCTTCCCCCACAATTTTGAATGCATCCTCTTCAAACTTAGGAAGTTGACCTGTTCCAATCATACTATCACGGTTCACAATAAATGGTGGAATCACCTCTTGGTAACCATGCTCATCACTATGCAAGTCCATCATAAAGTTAATTAAAGCACGCTCTAAACGAGCACCTAACCCTTTATAAAATACAAAACGACTACCTGTTACTTTTCCAGCTCGTTCAAAGTCCAAGATTTCTAAATCGGTAGCTATATCCCAGTGAGGCTTAGGTTCATATGAAAACTGAGGGATCTCACCCCAAGTGCGGATTGTTACATTATCATCTTCAGTTTCACCAACAGGAACACTTTCATGTGGAAGATTTGGAATAGATAATAACAATTGCTCAAGCTCTTCCTCAACCACTCTTAGTTCATCATCTAATACTTTTATTTGGTCACCCACCTCTCTCATTTCAATGATGAGAGAATCTGCATCCTTTTTCTCGCGCTTCAATTGAGAGATTTGCTGAGAAACTTCATTCCGCTTTCCTTTTAAAACCTCAGCTTCAGCAATTAATGTTCGACGCTTTTGGTCTAAGTCTTCAAACTTTCCTAAATCTGATAAGTCTTCACCTCTAAAATTTAACCTGGTTTTCACTTCTTCGAAATTGGCTCTTAAATATTTTAAATCTAACATAGTACTTGCCTCCTTTTTGTTAATAGCTCTTTTTACCTTGTTCTCTAATAATTGGGCCAAATTAAATTAAAATACAAAAAACTCCCGTCCCTATAATAAAGGGACGAGAGTTAACCCGCGTTGCCACCCTAATTGAAGACAGGATAATCCTATCTTCCTCTTGGGTCTCTGTAACGGCAGAAAGCCGGAAATATCTACTTGGGCTGACCCTTTCGAGATCTCACTCAAGGATGGATTCACGAGTATCTTACATCGGTTCACAGCAACCACCGACTCTCTTAAGAAAGAACACCCGCTACTAATTCCTATCATCGATTTATCTAACAAATTTTAGTAATTACTAATTTACTACAAGTTTGTTCAGGTTTCAATAGAATATACTATTTTTACTTAGATTCTTTCACCATGTTTACAAAATATTGAGCAAAACGATAATCATCCGTTAGCTCAGGGTGAAAAGCACATCCTAGAAATTGTCCCTGACGAACTGCTACAATTTTTTCATTATGCTTAGAAAGAACCTCCACTTGCTCGCCTACTTCCACTACATATGGTGCACGGATAAAGACTCCAACAAAGTCTTCAGCTACACCAGTGATCATCAATTCTGCTTCAAAGCTATCCTTTTGACGACCAAATGCATTACGTTCAACCGTGATGTCCATTACTCCAATATGTGGTTCATCGTAGCCTTCGATTTGTCCTGCTAAAAGAATGAGTCCTGCACAAGTACCGAACATTGGCTTCCCCTGCTCAGCAAATTCTTTTAGTGGCTGCATAAACTCATATTTATCAATAAGACGACGCATCGTAGTACTTTCTCCACCAGGAATAATAAGACCGTCAATCTCATTAAGCTGTTCAGGGCGTTTTACGACTAAAGTCTCAGCACCTGATTGCTCAAGAGCTGTAATATGCTCCCTAACTGCTCCCTGTAATCCTAATACGCCAACTTTAACCATGTACTAAACTCCTCTTATTACCAGCCACGCTCTTGCATACGTTGTTCTGGTAGTAATGATGATATATCTACACCCTTCATAGCCGCCCCTAGATTTTTAGAAAGAGATGCAATTAATTCATAGTCTTGGAAATGAGTAGTTGCTTCAACAATTGCACGAGCAAACTTCGCTGGGTTATCCGACTTAAAGATCCCTGAACCAACAAATACTCCGTCAGCACCTAATTGCATCATTAATGCAGCATCCGCTGGAGTTGCTACTCCACCAGCCGCAAAATTTACAACTGGTAAACGACCAAGCTTTTTAATTTCTAATAATAATTCAAATGGAGCACCTAAAAGCTTTGCTTCCATCATCACTTCATCTTCACTCATCGCTACAAGCTTACGTACTTGAGCATTTACTTTTCTCATGTGACGTACTGCTTCTACGATATTCCCTGTTCCCGGCTCACCTTTTGTACGAAGCATAGATGCACCTTCACCAATACGTCTAGCAGCTTCACCTAAATCACGGCAACCACAAACGAAAGGAACCGTAAATTGTCTCTTATCAATATGGTACTCCTCATCTGCAGGAGTTAATACTTCACTCTCATCGATATAGTCAACACCAAGAGATTCTAATACACGTGCCTCTACGATATGACCAATACGTGCTTTTGCCATTACTGGGATGGTTACAGCTTTAACAACTTCCTCAACGATTGTTGGGTCAGCCATACGAGCTACCCCACCAGCTGCACGAATATCTGCAGGAACACGCTCTAGTGCCATAACTGCTACTGCACCAGCCTCCTGTGCAATCTTAGCTTGCTCAGCGTTAACAACATCCATGATAACGCCACCCTTTTGCATTTCTGCCATACCTCTTTTAACACGTTCAGTACCTAACTGAGTCATTATTAATTACCCCCTATATGTAACATTCACTGTATTTAAATAAAAAACCTTAGTAGAAAATTACCATCGTTTTTCATCTACTATCTTTGTAACAAAAAAAATATAATATTTCAAACGCTTGTCATTGTATTATTCTACATTAAAAGTAAAAAAAAACCTACTATAATTATTTAAAAGGTATTATTATCAGCACTTTTTAAACAATCTATTAAATTGGGTAGCATGGATGCTCTCTATTTGCAGATCCTGAATTTGCAAATAAAAAACTCCCTTAAGAGGGAGTTTCTCACTAAAATAAACCTTTAATACCATCTGCAGCACTGGTCCATAGATCCCCAAAAAAACCACCGATTGCTTGCATAAATAATACAAAAGCATTTGATTTTTCTACACTTGCAGTTGTTACAAGGTCAGCTTTAGTTAAGTCAAAGCCATTTGGTGTTAAGAAGCTCAAGGAACCCTCACCTGAATATTCAATGGCTACTGAACCAACTTTCATACCTTTTTCAATCGGTGCTGTTAATGCCCCTTCTTCTGTTAGGAGTTCTTCATCCATCACAACGATTGGTCGGTACATTTCCTGTTCACCACGTTTAATTAATAGGGATAAAGGCTGAGTGGATTCAATCTCAACTTCTTTTTCTTTTCCTTTAACTACAGGTAAGCTTGCTTGAACTTCAGGCTGAAAACCTGCTGGTAAAACCTCTTGTACTTCATAGTTACTAAATCCATAATCAAATAACTTCTTTGTTTCTCCAAATCTACTTTGATAATCAGCCGTTTTCATTACAACTGAAATTAGTCTTACACCATTTCGTTCAGCAGTACCTGTAAAGCAATAACCTGCTAAATCAGTAGAACCTGTCTTAAGCCCGTCCACACCCTCATATCCATAAACAAGTGTTGGTAGCATCCAATTCCAGTTCGGCATTTCAGTTCTATCATCTGTTCCATCTCTAAATACCGCTTTAGGAATACTTGCAGTATCTAATACTTCTGGATAATCATTCAACAAGTGAAAAGCAAGCCTTGCTGTATCACGAGCTGACATTAAATTCTCTTCATTCTCTCCAGTTCCTTCTGGATGCATTCCAAGTAAATCTTTATTATTTAAACCTGTTGTATTAACAAACTTAAAGTTTTCTAATCCTAATTCTTTTCCTTTATCATTCATCATCTTGACGAAATTAGTTTCAGTACCAGCAATTAATTCAGCTAATGCAATAGTCGAACCATTTGCAGAGTAGATCGCCATTGACTCATATAATTCTTTTACATTGTACTTATAGTCAGAACGCAATGGCACATTTGACAATGCACGATTTTGTGAAATTTTATAAACATAGTCACTGATGCCAGTCTCTTGATCCCATGTAATCTTTCCATCATTAACAGCCTCTAAAACAAGATACTCAGTCATCATCTTAGTCATACTTGCTGTAGGAAGTGCAGTATCTGCTTCCTTCTCATAAAGAATCAAGCCTGTCTTACCATCTACTAAAATAGCAGAATGTGCATTAAGATCTAATATATCAGTTTCAGCAGCAAAGCTACTGTTAGGAAATAATGTCATTAGAAGTGTAAAAGCTATAGCCACATAAAAAATAGAAAACTTATTTTTCCCTTTCACTATTAAATCCCTCCTCTAGGTTGTCCCATCATATTCTACCATACGATATCGCAAAAAAATAGACAGAGAATCAATCTCTGTCTTGAAGGGGTAAATAGAACTATTTGCTATTTATAAAGAGTAATTTGGAGCTTCTTTTGTAATTTGAATATTATGTGGATGACTTTCTCTTAAACCTGCTCCAGTCATTCGGATAAACTGTGAATTCTCTCTGAGCTCATGGAGAGTTTTTGTTCCGCAGTAACCCATTCCGGAACGAATGCCTCCCAGCAACTGATAGACAGTATCTACTAATGGTCCCTTATAAGGAACACGTCCTTCAATACCTTCTGGAACGGCCTTTTGGTTATTTTCTTGGAAGTAACGATCTTTGCTTCCTTTTTCCATTGCTCCAACAGAGCCCATGCCACGATATACTTTAAATTGACGTCCTTGATAGATTTCTCTATCTCCAGGGCTTTCTGTTACTCCTGCAAGAAGGCTGCCAAGCATGACCGCATGTCCTCCAGCTGCAAGTGCCTTTACCATATCACCTGAGTACTTAACCCCACCATCAGCGATAATTGGTACACCATGTTTTTTAGCCTCTGTTGCACAGTCATATACAGCTGTAATTTGAGGAACACCAACCCCAGCAACCACCCTTGTCGTACAGATGGAGCCTGGACCAATTCCTACTTTAACAACATCAGCACCGGCTTCAATTAGTTCTCTAGTAGCTTCTGCTGTTGCAACGTTTCCTGCAATCAACGAAATAGAAGGATAATTTTCTTTAATTTCTCTTACTTTATCTAATACACCCTTTGAATGTCCATGGGCTGTATCTAAAACAAGAACATCAACACCGGCCTCGATCAGCTTTTGAGCTCTAATTAGGGTATCTGCAGTTACACCAACCGCTGCTCCTACTAATAAACGACCCTGGCTATCTTTTGCAGAGTTAGGAAACTCAATTACTTTTTCAATATCTTTAATAGTGATTAACCCTTTTAAAATTCCGTTATCATCAACTAGTGGTAGTTTTTCAATCTTATATCTTTGTAAAATTCTTTCTGCTTGCTCTAAGTTAGTTCCAACAGGGGCAGTAACGAGATTTTCTTTCGTCATTACATCTTCAATCTTTATGGAGAAATCTTGAATAAAACGGAGGTCACGGTTTGTAATAATCCCAACAAGCTTTTGTTCATCCATATTGTTAACAACCGGCACACCTGAAATGCGATATTTACCCATTAGATGTTCAGCATCATAAACCTGATGGTCAGGAGTCAAAAAGAATGGGTTGGTTATAACTCCGCTTTCCGAGCGCTTTACCTTGT
This sequence comes from Bacillus sp. AK128, assembly GCF_053903075.1. Lineage (NCBI taxonomy): Bacteria > Bacillati > Bacillota > Bacilli > Caryophanales > Bacillaceae > Bacillus > Bacillus sp. AK128. The sequence continues at coordinate 4,694,651 of NZ_CP096379.1, forward strand.
CTACTTGTTCAGCCTGTTTTTCAATCGACATATTTTTATGGATAATTCCAAGTCCACCTTGTCTAGCCATGGCGATTGCCATCTCAGCTTCTGTAACCGTGTCCATGCCTGCACTAATGATAGGGATATTCAGCTTTACTTTATCAGTTAAAACAGTGCGCAAATCAACATCACGTGGTAATACTTCTGACTTAGCTGGAACTAACAACACATCATCAAAGGTCAAGCCCTCTTTTACAAATTTACTCTCCCACATACCCGATTTCCCCCTAGTTTTGATAAAAATATTATTAGTAGCTTAACAATTGGTTAAAATACTGTCAAGAAACTATTTATTTGTTAGAGTTTTCTAAAAATAATCTTGGAGGTATATTCATTGTTTGACCATCAAGCGGTATGGCAATCATACACTCCCTTTCATTCCGCAGCTAATGTTCAAGAATATTTAAATAAAGTATATAAGGAGAAGAATGTAGAAGAGCCTGAAAAAAAGAGCTACCAAAATTGTTATCCGTTTATTTATTATCTAGACCATGGAAAAAGCTATTATCAACTATCACAACAGGCACCCATCTCTATAAAGCCTGTTTTACTTTTTTATGGCATGACACAATTACTAAAAGCTTGTTTACTATCAGTAGATCCTAATTATCCAGAATCTACGTCTGTGTTGGCACATGGGGTTTCCACAAGGAAAAGAAAGAAACAATCCTATGATTTTTTAAAAGATGAAGTAAAAATCCAAAAAAATGGACTCTTCTCTCACTTTTCCCAAAATATGTTCCATGTGGAACACCTTGATGGAGAAAAAATTACAATGGTCTCATTATTAAAAAGAATACCAGAACTTAATTCTTTATTTCAATTTAGTTTTGGCGAACGTGTTTCTCTACCAGTTACTAAGGTTAATGAAAATTCTTATAGTATAAATAGTGCTATTCTGGATTGTTTCCATATGACCGAAGAAAGGTTTTCTGATTTCCTAACCAATACACTTAAACATTTGAATGATCTCACATTCAATAAAGAAAAAGGATTTTTAACCTTTTCTCTCAAGGAAGATATATTAAACCCAATCCATTGTTACCCATTCTTCTATCATGATCAAGAGGAATCCTTTTACCTATCAACAAACCGAGATACTACAGTCTATTTTCCTGAAATAATGGTTCATTACTTATTACTCTATAATTTAAGTATGATTTCACGTTATGAGACAGAGTGGTGGAGTGAACTTCTTCAAAATTCCAGTACCAAGGACTTACCATTTATTCAACAATTTATTGCGACAACTACTACTAAGATTCCTACATTGCTTTCTCATTATTTATACGCCAAAATGCAAAAGAACCGTTAATCCTTATAACGGTTCTTTTGTTTAATATTATTTAAATTCGATTTTAGTTAGGGTATATTGTCCCTTATCATTTTGGTGATATTCTATAATGACATGAGCATTCTTTTCAATGGTATTCCATTTAACATCTTTTACTTCATCACCGATTTGTAACGTCATGGTTTGAAATTCTGTATTTACTTCGATTGAATTGCTGTCTACTTGACCGACATATGCTGCTTCTTCACGTACAGTTATAGGATCTGTAGTTGTCTCTTTTTCCGCCTTTGTAAAAGAAAAGTCCGTTAATACATATTGATTATTATCATTCTTATAGTATTCAATCACTACATGTGTATTTTTCTCAATGATGCTCCAATCTACGTCTTTAACTTCTCCAATTTGTAAAGTTATTGTTTTCGTTTCTGTATGAACCTCAATTGAATTGCTATCAACTTGACCGACATAAGCTGCTTCTTCCTTAATAATTTCTGGACTCTTTTCTTCTTGTTTTCCTTTTTCTTCTTTATCTTCTATCTTCACTGCGCTCTTTGATACTGTAATATCAGTTAAAACATATTGGTCATTCTCATTCTGATAGTATTCAACCACTACATGAGCATTTTTTTCAATGCTGTTCCAATCAACACTGGTCACTTCACCAGTCTGAAGTGTGATCGTTTCACTCTCTGTATTTACTTCAATAGAATTTGTATCAACTTGCCCGACATAAGCTGCTTCCTCCGTAATAACCTCAGTAGTTACTTCAGGAGAAGTACTTCCTTCAGAACCACTTACTACTTCTATATCTTCCACTTGGCCTACAGAATCAGTAGCTGTTCCACACGCTGTAAGAGAAAGTGCTATCAAAAGGAAAGAAATTAATTTAATGTTTTTCATTATGGATCCACCTCATATTATTTTTGATTTCACTTATGAGACGAAGGGATTTTCCATAATGTTACATAGTTTAAAAAAATATATAAAAAAAATTTAAAAGGATTTAGAAGATTACTATCTAGTCCAGTTTAAACAAAGGGAAAACGCGTAGCTAATGCAGCTTCGTTCTTTTTATTGGTTCTTTCAAACGTTAATGTAACCTCTTGCCTGGACTCAATCCCTCCGCTGACACTGAGTCCTCTATTTGACCGGTTCTTAAAGATTTCCTAGGGTTTGTGGACCCTCTGCAACTATTTTCCTCTATTACTGACAAAACACACTCTTTTCCTTACAATAGAGGACTATATGTCCGCTCAGCCCTTACAATATGCCATTTTGACTAAAATAGAGGACTATATGTCCTCTAACCAGTTCTTTTCTTTATAGTCGTCAAAATAGAATTTCTTGAAAACGAAAACACTTCTTTTAACCACAAAAAAAGCGCAGCTATAATAGCTACGCTTTTTCTTTTTGCTTGGCGACGTCCTACTCTCACAGGGGCAATGCCCCAACTACCATCGGCGCTGAAGAGCTTAACTTCCGTGTTCGGAATGGGAACGGGTGTATCCTCTTCGCCATCATCACCAGACAATAAGGGATTAAAATTATTCCCTCAAAACTAGATAATATCGTATGCAAGATTGTCGTTTAAATATGGTTAAGTCCTCGACCTATTAGTATCTGTCAGCTCCACGTGTCGCCACGCTTCCACCTCAGACCTATCAACCTGATCGTCTTTCAGGGGTCTTACTTCAAAGAATGGGAAATCTCATCTTGAGGGGGGCTTCATGCTTAGATGCTTTCAGCACTTATCCCGTCCACACATAGCTACCCAGCGATGCCCTTGGCAGAACAACTGGTACACCAGCGGTGTGTCCATCCCGGTCCTCTCGTACTAAGGACAGCTCCTCTCAAATTTCCTACGCCCACGACGGATAGGGACCGAACTGTCTCACGACGTTCTGAACCCAGCTCGCGTACCGCTTTAATGGGCGAACAGCCCAACCCTTGGGACCGACTACAGCCCCAGGATGCGATGAGCCGACATCGAGGTGCCAAACCTCCCCGTCGATGTGGACTCTTGGGGGAGATAAGCCTGTTATCCCCGGGGTAGCTTTTATCCGTTGAGCGATGGCCCTTCCATGCGGAACCACCGGATCACTAAGCCCGACTTTCGTCCCTGCTCGACTTGTAGGTCTCGCAGTCAAGCTCCCTTGTGCCTTTACACTCTACGAATGATTTCCAACCATTCTGAGGGAACCTTTGGGCGCCTCCGTTACATTTTAGGAGGCGACCGCCCCAGTCAAACTGCCCACCTGACACTGTCTCCCAGCTCGATCAGAGCTGCGGGTTAGAATTTCAATACAGCCAGGGTAGTATCCCACCGACGCCTCCACCGAAGCTGGCGCTCCGGCTTCTCAGGCTCCTACCTATCCTGTACAAGCTGTACCAAAATTCAATATCAGGCTACAGTAAAGCTCCACGGGGTCTTTCCGTCCTGTCGCGGGTAACCTGCATCTTCACAGGTACTATAATTTCACCGAGTCTCTCGTTGAGACAGTGCCCAAATCGTTACACCTTTCGTGCGGGTCAGAACTTACCTGACAAGGAATTTCGCTACCTTAGGACCGTTATAGTTACGGCCGCCGTTTACTGGGGCTTCAATTCAAAGCTTCGCTTGCGCTAACCTCTCCTCTTAACCTTCCAGCACCGGGCAGGTGTCAGCCCCTATACTTCGCCTTGCGGCTTCGCAGAGACCTGTGTTTTTGCTAAACAGTCGCTTGGGCCTTTTCACTGCGGCTCTCTCGGGCTTTCACCCTACCAGAGCACCCCTTCTCCCGAAGTTACGGGGTCATTTTGCCGAGTTCCTTAACGAGAGTTCTCTCGATCACCTTAGGATTCTCTCCTCGCCTACCTGTGTCGGTTTGCGGTACAGGCACCTCTCACCTCGCTAGAGGCTTTTCTTGGCAGTGTGGAATCAAGAACTTCGGTACTATATTTCCCTCGCCATCACAGCTCAGCCTTATGGTAAGCGGATTTGCCTACTTACCAGCCTAACTGCTTGGACGCGCACTTCCAATCGCGCGATTCTCTATCCTCCTGCGTCCCCCCATTGCTCAAACGGTGAGGAGGTGGTACAGGAATATCAACCTGTTGTCCATCGCCTACGCCTTTCGGCCTCGGCTTAGGTCCTGACTAACCCTGAGCGGACGAGCCTTCCTCAGGAAACCTTAGGCATTCGGTGGACAAGATTCTCACTTGTCTTTCGCTACTCATACCGGCATTCTCACTTCTAAGCGCTCCACCAGTCCTTACGGTCTAGCTTCAACGCCCTTAGAACGCTCTCCTACCAATGTCGTTAGACATTCCACAGCTTCGGTGATACGTTTAGCCCCGGTACATTTTCGGCGCAGAGTCACTCGACCAGTGAGCTATTACGCACTCTTTAAATGGTGGCTGCTTCTAAGCCAACATCCTGGTTGTCTGGGCAACTCCACATCCTTTTCCACTTAACGTATACTTTGGGACCTTAGCTGGTGGTCTGGGCTGTTTCCCTTTCGACTACGGATCTTATCACTCGCAGTCTGACTCCCGAGTATAAGTCTTTGGCATTCGGAGTTTGACTGAATTCGGTAACCCGATGAGGGCCCCTAGTCCAATCAGTGCTCTACCTCCAAGACTCTCAAACTCGAGGCTAGCCCTAAAGCTATTTCGGAGAGAACCAGCTATCTCCAGGTTCGATTGGAATTTCTCCGCTACCCACACCTCATCCCCGCACTTTTCAACGTGCGTGGGTTCGGGCCTCCATTCAGTGTTACCTGAACTTCACCCTGGACATGGGTAGATCACCTGGTTTCGGGTCTACGACCACGTACTCAATCGCCCTATTCAGACTCGCTTTCGCTGCGGCTCCGTCTTCTCAACTTAACCTTGCACGGGATCGTAACTCGCCGGTTCATTCTACAAAAGGCACGCCATCACCCGTTAACGGGCTCTGACTACTTGTAGGCACACGGTTTCAGGATCTGTTTCACTCCCCTTCCGGGGTGCTTTTCACCTTTCCCTCACGGTACTGGTTCACTATCGGTCACTAGGGAGTATTTAGCCTTGGGAGATGGTCCTCCCTGCTTCCGACGGGATTTCTCGTGTCCCGCCGTACTCAGGATCCACTCAGGAGGGAACGAAGTTTCAGCTACAGGGCTGTTACCTTCTATGGCTGGCCTTTCCAGACCGCTTCACTTACCTCGTTCCTTTGTAACTCCATGTTGAGTGTCCTACAACCCCAAGAGGCAAGCCTCTTGGTTTGGGCTTCTTCCGTTTCGCTCGCCGCTACTCAGGAAATCGCGAATTGCTTTCTCTTCCTCCGGGTACTAAGATGTTTCAGTTCCCCGGGTCTGCCATCATCACCCTATGTATTCAGGTGAAGATACTACCCCATTACGAGCAGTGGGTTTCCCCATTCGGAAATCTCCGGATCAAAGCTTACTTACAGCTCCCCGAAGCATATCGTTGTTAGTCACGTCCTTCATCGGCTCCTAGTGCCAAGGCATCCACCGTGCGCCCTTAACAACTTAACCGTTGCTAAAGATCATTCGATCAATTTCTTGACTTTCTTACATACGAATTATTATCTAGTTTTCAAAGAACAATTTTACTTCTTAAACTTAATGGTTTAAGAAGCGTTATTTTCGCTATCGCGAAAAAACGTTGGTGGAGCCTAGCGGGATCGAACCGCTGACCTCCTGCGTGCAAGGCAGGCGCTCTCCCAGCTGAGCTAAGGCCCCAATCGTTATAAAATAAGCTCACGTTTCGTCAGCTTAAAGGTAAGTTATTTGCTATCTGCAAAAAACTATGGTGGGCCTAAATGGACTCGAACCATCGACCTCACGCTTATCAGGCGTGCGCTCTAACCAGCTGAGCTATAGGCCCATATAAGAGAATATGATTATTCTCTCAAAACTAAACAAAACGTTCAAGCGCTATTTTATGGAAACGAAAGTTTCCACTTATCCTTAGAAAGGAGGTGATCCAGCCGCACCTTCCGATACGGCTACCTTGTTACGACTTCACCCCAATCATCTGTCCCACCTTCGGCGGCTGGCCCCCTAAGGTTACCTCACCGACTTCGGGTGTTACAAACTCTCGTGGTGTGACGGGCGGTGTGTACAAGGCCCGGGAACGTATTCACCGCGGCATGCTGATCCGCGATTACTAGCGATTCCGGCTTCATGCAGGCGAGTTGCAGCCTGCAATCCGAACTGAGAATGGTTTTATGGGATTTGCTCAACCTCGCGGTTTTGCTGCCCTTTGTACCATCCATTGTAGCACGTGTGTAGCCCAGGTCATAAGGGGCATGATGATTTGACGTCATCCCCACCTTCCTCCGGTTTGTCACCGGCAGTCACCTTAGAGTGCCCAACTGAATGCTGGCAACTAAGATCAAGGGTTGCGCTCGTTGCGGGACTTAACCCAACATCTCACGACACGAGCTGACGACAACCATGCACCACCTGTCACCTTTGTCCCCGAAGGGAAATTCCTATCTCTAGGAAGGTCAAAGGGATGTCAAGACCTGGTAAGGTTCTTCGCGTTGCTTCGAATTAAACCACATGCTCCACCGCTTGTGCGGGCCCCCGTCAATTCCTTTGAGTTTCAGTCTTGCGACCGTACTCCCCAGGCGGAGTGCTTAATGCGTTAACTTCAGCACTAAAGGGCGGAAACCCTCTAACACTTAGCACTCATCGTTTACGGCGTGGACTACCAGGGTATCTAATCCTGTTTGCTCCCCACGCTTTCGCGCCTCAGCGTCAGTTACAGACCAGAAAGTCGCCTTCGCCACTGGTGTTCCTCCACATCTCTACGCATTTCACCGCTACACGTGGAATTCCACTTTCCTCTTCTGTACTCAAGTCCCCCAGTTTCCAATGACCCTCCACGGTTGAGCCGTGGGCTTTCACATCAGACTTAAAGGACCGCCTGCGCGCGCTTTACGCCCAATAATTCCGGACAACGCTTGCCACCTACGTATTACCGCGGCTGCTGGCACGTAGTTAGCCGTGGCTTTCTGGTTAGGTACCGTCAAGGTACCGCCCTATTCGAACGGTACTTGTTCTTCCCTAACAACAGAGCTTTACGACCCGAAGGCCTTCATCGCTCACGCGGCGTTGCTCCGTCAGACTTTCGTCCATTGCGGAAGATTCCCTACTGCTGCCTCCCGTAGGAGTCTGGGCCGTGTCTCAGTCCCAGTGTGGCCGATCACCCTCTCAGGTCGGCTACGCATCGTCGCCTTGGTGAGCCGTTACCTCACCAACTAGCTAATGCGCCGCGGGCCCATCTGTAAGTGATAGCCGAAGCCATCTTTTATTCAGTCACCAGGTGGTGTCTGAAATTATCCGGTATTAGCTCCGGTTTCCCGAAGTTATCCCAGTCTTACAGGCAGGTTGCCCACGTGTTACTCACCCGTCCGCCGCTAATCTCCGAAGAGATTCGCTCGACTTGCATGTATTAGGCACGCCGCCAGCGTTCGTCCTGAGCCAGGATCAAACTCTCCAATAAAGTGTTTGATTGCTCATTACACCGGCAATCTACTGAGTTACTTTGCATTAGCAAAAATAACTAATAGTAGATTTAATAATTTATTACATTGCGTTGGTTATAAAAACCAACACGCTTGACGTTTTGTTTAGTTTTCAAAGAACTTTTTTAAGCATCGCTCAGAAGCGACTTTATTAATATACCATGCTGTGTTGTTTGCGTCAACACCTTTTTTTGAAAGATGTGAACTTCAGATTCAACTTTATAGTCTCTCTTGAAGTGACTTTTTATATATTAACATCTCTTCACACTTATAACAAGTGCTAAAAGATAGAAAAAAAGTGAGGAATCTCCTCACTTTCTTATAATACCTCTTCTATAAAAAGGTCACGTCTTTGAGCTAATTGAATAAATTCATCCTTATTCTCTAACTTAACCATAGGTCTTGTTGGTGACTTTGACTCTACGAATACAATTTCAGCTATTTGATTATCCGATAGACGGACCCTTGTTCCTATAGAAAAATTAGCAATTCCTGCAGTTAGGGCTTGAATAACTTGAATATCAAACTGGCCAAAACTATCCTGGATAATTAACTCCAATACTTTAAAAGGTGATTGTTTAGATCGATATACTCTTTCTGACGTCATCGCATGATAAGCATCTGCTACTGCAATGATTTTTCCAAATGGATGAATTTTTTCACTAGTTATGCCTAGTGGGTATCCACTACCATCATTTCGCTCATGGTGTTGAAAGACTCCAAGTTTTACCCCTTCTCTTAAAACTGGCAAATTTAAAAGCATTTTATATCCATGAGTAGAGTGCTGTCTAATTTCATTATATTCTTCTGGTAATAAAGCTGTTTGTTTATGAAGAATCTTCGGATCTACTTTTGCCATTCCACAATCAGAAAGTAACCCTGCAAGTGCAATCTGAATCCATTGTCCTTTTTCGAAATTAAGCTTGTTTCCAAAAAACGCTGATAACAAGCCAACTGCCACTGAGTGATGATACAAATAATCCTCTTTGGTAGAATAATGATGGAGAATGAAAATTTCAGATGGGGCTTTCATACTTCTTTCAAGCAAAGGTATGAAGAATTTTCTAATCTTTACTATATCAACTGGTATACCAGCTTGCCAGCTTTGAAAGACCTTTTTAAACTCTTGTACTGCTTTTAAATAGTGACTACTAAACGGCAACGTTAGATCATCATTATGCTCGTCCTCATTTTCATCAAGCACTTCATATGGCCTAAAAGGATTGCCATTTACTAAAGTAGGTTCTACATCAACCTCTGTAATAAGAAAAGCATGTAGTACTTTTATTCTTTCACCATTCAATACGGTTTTTTTAGGTATTATAGGTTTATTCGTTAAGGAGGTAACATCCATAGATAGTATACAACCTTCTCGAACTTGATTTATATGAACCTTCATAAACGGACTCCTCCAACCATCTATAGTTGATACCAGTATTTTACCAAAAAAAAAAGAACACAGCGATGTGTTCTTAAAAATATTTATTCTTCTTCCGTTCCAGGTTCAGCTTCGTCAGGATTTTCTACTGCAATAGCCTCTTGATTCTCATCTAATTCTGAATACTCTTCAGTCTCATCTTTTTCGACGACTGCAACAGTCGAAACATTTTCTTCTTCACCTAAACGAATTAATCTTACACCTTGAGCATATCTACCAAACTGCGAAATGTCAGCTGTTGCCATACGAATAATGACACCACTTGCTGTGATGATCATAATATCTTCTTCACCTGTTACTGTCTTGACTGCTACCACAGGCCCTGTTTTATCCGTAATGGTTGTTGTTCTTAGCCCTTTACCTCCACGGCTTTGGATTCGGTATTCCTCTTTTGGAGTACGTTTTCCATAACCATTATTAGTAACAACAAGAACATCGAAGCCATTTTCTAAAATTTCCATACTTACTACTTCATCATCTTCATCCAAGGTTATACCTTTAACCCCAGTTGCTGTTCTCCCCATTGATCTTACATCAGTTTCATTGAAACGAATCAGCATTCCCTTTTTGGTACCAATGATCATATCTTTCTCACCATCAGTAAGCTTAACAGAAATGAGCTCATCCTCTTCACGTAAGTTAACCGCGATTAGACCACTAGTTCGAATATTACTGAATGATGATAATGGAGATCTCTTCGATATACCTTGCTTTGTCGTGAAGAATAAGAAATCATCGTCAGTGAATTTTTCTACTGGAATCATAGCATTAACCCATTCATCTTTATCTATTTCGAGAAGGTTAATAATCGGAATCCCTTTAGCGGTACGACTATATTCAGGTATCTCATAACCTTTTGATCGATACACTTTTCCTTTGTTCGTAAAGAAAAGGATTGTGTTATGAGTGGATGTAGTTAAAAGTTGCTCAACAAAATCATCTTCGTTTGTACCCATTCCCTGAATCCCTCGTCCACCACGTTTTTGTGAACGATAAGTTGAAGCAGGCAGACGCTTAATATAACCCTTATGAGTCAAGGAAATAACAATATTCTCTTCTGGAATTAAGTCCTCATCCTCAATCATTTCAAATCCGCCAGAAACAATTTCTGTTCGTCTTTTATCATTAAAACGCTCTTTGATTTCTTCAAGCTCTCCGCGAATGATTTCTAATACTTTTTCTTCATCCGCTAAAATAGCTCTTAATTCAGCAATTAAGGCAACTAAACCTTGATATTCTTCTTCAATTTTCTCTCTTTCCAAGCCTGTTAAACGTTGTAAACGCATATCCAAAATAGCTTGGGCTTGCTTTTCTGATAAAGAAAAATTATTCATTAACCCTTCTCTAGCAATCTCAGTAGTTTGAGATCCACGTATTAAAGCGATGACCTCATCTAAATGATCAAGAGCCACACGTAGTCCTTCTAGGATATGGGCACGTGCTTCTGCTTTTTCTAATTCATATTGAGTTCTTCTACGGATGACCACTTTTTGATGCTCAAGATAGTGATAGAGTACTTCTTTTAGATTTAGGACTTTAGGTTGTCCATCTACAAGGGCAAGCATATTAACTCCAAAACTAGTTTGTAGAGCTGTTTGTTTATATAAATTATTTAAAAGAACATTTGCGTTTGCATCTCTACGTACTTCTATAACAATTCTCATTCCAGTACGGTCAGATTCATCGCGGAGATCGGTAATACCGTCAATCTTCTTGTCTCGCACAAGCTCGGCAATTTTTTCAATCAGCTTCGCTTTATTAACCTGGTAAGGAATTTCATTAACAATAATGGTTTGTTTACCATTTGCTTTTTCTTCAATCTCTACTTTCCCACGAATAATGATAGATCCACGGCCTGTTTCATAGGCTTTTCTGATTCCACTTCTTCCGAGTATTTGACCCGCTGTTGGGAAATCTGGACCTTGAACAATTTCCATTAATTCTGCAATTGAGATTTCAGGGTTCTTACTTACAGCAAGGACACCATCAATTACTTCACCAAGTTGATGTGGAGGTATATTGGTAGCCATTCCAACCGCAATTCCCGCTGCACCATTAACTAATAGGTTAGGGAATCTAGCAGGTAATACGACAGGTTCTCTTTCTGATCCGTCATAGTTATCTTTGTAATCAATCGTGTTTTTGTTAATATCACGGACAATCTCCATCGCAATTTTTGACATTCTAGCTTCTGTATAACGCATCGCAGCTGCAGAATCACCATCAACCGATCCAAAATTACCATGACCATCTATTAGCATATAACGATAGTTAAAGTCCTGTGCCATACGCACCATTGTTTCATAAACTGCCGAGTCACCGTGAGGGTGATACTTACCAATTACTTCACCAACAATACGAGCAGATTTCTTATATGCTTTATCGGCTGTCATTCCTAGGTCATTCATCGCATATAAAATACGACGGTGAACAGGCTTAAGCCCATCCCGTACATCGGGAAGGGCACGTGATACAATAACACTCATTGCGTAATCAAGGAATGAAGTCCGCATTTCATGACTAATATTTATTTCTTTTACTTGTGGTTTACGATTTTCATTTTCAGACATAATGTTCCTCCTTGAGGAAATTGGGCATATTCAAAATTAGATATCTAGGTTTTTAACATATTGTGCATTTGCTTCGATGAAATTTCTTCGTGGGTCTACTTTATCTCCCATCAACATTTCAAATGTTTCATCGGCTTCAATGGCATCCTGTAAAGTAACCTGTAAAAGAGTTCTTGTTTCAGGATCCATGGTTGTTTCCCATAATTGGGTAGGATTCATCTCACCAAGACCCTTGTAACGTTGAATGCCAGGTTTTGGTTGACTAGGTAATTCTGCCAAAAAGGTTTCAAGCTCACGATCATTGTATGCATATTCAACTCTCTTCCCTTGTTGAATTTTATACAATGGTGGTTGAGCAATATAGATATAACCATGCTCGATAATTGGACGCATGTAACGGTAGAAGAATGTTAGTAAAAGTGTTCGAATATGAGCACCATCAACATCCGCATCTGTCATAATAACTACCTTGTGATAACGAGCTCTTGAGATATCAAATTCTCCACCTACACCCATACCAAAAGCGGTAATCATCGCACGAACTTCATTATTGGACAATATTTTATCAAGTCTTGCTTTTTCAACATTGAGAATCTTACCACGCAATGGTAGAATCGCTTGGAAATGACGATCTCTTCCTTGTTTCGCCGATCCACCCGCTGAGTCACCCTCAACTATATATATTTCACTAATTGCTGGATCCTTGGATGAACAATCTGCTAGTTTTCCTGGAAGGCTTGAAACCTCAAGAGCAGATTTTCTTCTTGTTAACTCTCTAGCTTTTTTAGCAGCCATACGAGCTCGAGATGCCATAATCCCTTTTTCGATAATTTTTCTTGCAACCGAAGGGTTTTCAAGCATGAACTTATCGAAGGTTTCGCCGAATGTTGCTTCCGTAACCGTTCTAGCTTCACTATTCCCTAGTTTAGTTTTCGTTTGACCTTCAAACTGTGGATCTGGATGCTTAATAGAGACAATCGCTGTTAAGCCTTCACGGACATCCTCACCAGTAAGATTACTCTCATTATCTTTTAAAAGACTATTCTTTTTTGCATAGTCATTTATGACACGGGTGAGTGACGTTTTAAATCCAACCTCATGCATTCCACCCTCATAAGTGTGAATATTATTAGCAAAAGAGTATATATTACTTGTGAAGCTATCGTTATATTGAAGAGCTATTTCAACTGAAATATTTTCTTTCTCTCCTTCAACATAAACCACTTCATGAACCACTTCTTTAGAACGGTTTAAGTGCTCTACGTATGACCTAATTCCACCCTCATACATATACTCATTTGTTTTTTTACGATCCTCTCGCTTATCTTCAATTGTTATTTGTAATCCCTTATTCAAGAAGGCGAGCTCTCTAATACGATTTGCTAACGTATCATAGTCGTATTCTGTTGTTTCAGTGAAGATTTCTGTATCTGGCTTAAAGTGAACAATTGTACCGGTTACATCTGTTTCTCCAATAACCTTTAGGTCTTCACCTGGAACTCCTCTTTCGAACTTTTGATAATGGATTTTCCCATCTCTGTGAACGTAAACCTCGAGGATGCTAGAAAGAGCATTAACAACAGAAGCACCTACACCATGTAGACCTCCTGAAACTTTATAACCACCACCACCAAATTTACCACCAGCATGTAGAACAGTCATAATTACCTCGACAGCAGGTCTTCCCATCTTTTCATGGATACCTACAGGAATCCCACGGCCATTATCCTTAACAGTAATACTGTTGTCCTCTTCTATAATCACATTAATTTCCGAGCAATAACCAGCTAGTGCTTCATCTATACTATTATCGACTATTTCCCATACGAGGTGATGTAGACCTTTTCCACTTGTTGATCCAATATACATACCAGGTCGCTTTCTTACTGCCTCTAGACCTTCTAATACCTGTATCTGGTTCTCATCATATGCTTGATGTTCTTGTATCTCTTTTTGTTCCATTACCACATATTTCACCTACACTTTAACCTTATTAGGAATCTTAAAAGTTACTATATTTTTTATTACTTTTTATTATACTATATCTAGTAAAGCTTTTTATCTTTTCTGGTGCATCTTATCTAACTAATCAATTGAAATCTGATCGGATTCGAAAATTTGGTCTGCTCGTCTTTTTAGAGTTACAGACGCTAATGGGGAAAAATAGATTTGGTTCAATGTCACGATGATGGTTTTCATTGTGGAAGATATCTCAATAATTTCTTTTGTTTTCCTTTGACCCTCAATGAATTCCTGAACAATCGTTGACGAGTTAAATAGCTGACCATCAAGAATAGCAACAATTTCCCTTATTGGAACAACGACATTCTCTCCCAAATGTATAAACAATCTTCCACCTCATTTCAACTTCTCAATTATACCTGCATTTACAGTAAACTGAGCTGCTTGTTTCAACGTTTCATGGTCAATCCCTTCTACACTAGTAGTGGATACAAATGTCTGTACCTTACCTTGAATGGTATTCAGTAAATGAGATTGTCTAAAATCATCTAACTCTGATAAAACATCATCTAAAAGTAGAATCGGATATTCACCAATTTCAGAGTGGATAAGTTCTATTTCTGCTAACTTCAATGACAATGCAGTGGTTCGTTGCTGACCTTGTGAACCAAATGTTGATACATCTTTTCCATTTACGTAAAAAAGAAGGTCGTCACGGTGTGGACCTGCTAAAGTCATTCCGCGTTCAATTTCTCTATTTTTTATTTTATCAAACTTCTGTTCATATACTTCTATCATTTTCGACAATTCTATCTTTTCTGATACATCAATCGAGGCTTTATACTGTATTTCTAATGTTTCTAACCCTCTACTGATTCCTTTATGAATAGGTTCAGCCCATTTTTGAAGCAAATGGAGAAAGTCAAAACGCTTCAAAATAATTTTAGCGGCCACTTCAGATAGTTGAGATGTTAAGACCTCAAGCATCGTTGTATTTCGATCCTTTTGCTTTTGTAGATGCTTTAAGTAATGATTTCTTTGTTGAAGAATCTTTTGATAGGTGCTTAAGTCATGCATATAAATAGGGGATACTTGCCCAATTTCCATATCGAGAAATCTCCGTCTAACCTGTGGATTTCCCTTTACAAGATTAAGATCTTCAGGAGCAAACATTACGATATTCATCGCACCAATGTACTGACTTAATCGTTGCTGCTCTATATGATTTAATTTAGCTTTTTTACCTTTTGTGGAAATAACGAGCTGAAGAGGCACCGGTCCTTTCCTCCGAATTACCCTACCTTCTATTTTAGCATACTCTTCGTCCCATCTAATAAGATCTTTATCATTTGATGTTCGATGAGATTTAGCAATAGCTAAAACATAGATGGCTTCCATCAAATTTGTCTTACCTTGAGCATTTTCGCCAAGGATTACATTCACCTTATTTTCAAAAGCTACTTCTGTTTTTTTATAATTTCGATAGTTTGTTAATACTAGATTTTCTATAAACAAGGGAATTCCCCCATATATCATTCTTTTGTGACAACTGTAAATTCCCCTTTATTTTCTATGACGATTTTATCACCATGGCGAAGCTTTCTACCACGACGATTATCTTCTTCACCGTTAACGGTAATATGGTGTTCTCCTAGAAACCACTTTGCCATACCGCCCGAATCAATGATATCAGCCAGTTTAAGAAATTGACCAAGAGTAATATATTCTGATTGAATCGTTACTTTCTTTGTCATTGAATCTCCTGCTTTCTCAATCTTTATATGTATACCTCAATTGTACTAAATTTTCTCCAACAATAAAAGAAAGCTAGGAGGGAAGCTGAAATATCTTGATCCTTCTTAGCTTTCTTTTTATTGTGTCTAACTAAGATATACCTAAGTTAGTATGTCCTTACAGGAAGAATTAATTGTAAAGTTTTATCATCATTAACAGGCTGAATAAAGAAAGGTCTCATTGCTCCTGTAAAGCTGATTTTTACTTCTGTTCCATCAATTGCTTTTAGTGCATCCATCATAAATTTAGCGCTAAAAGAAATTTTCAGTTCTTCACCATCTATTTTATCGCTTTGTAATTCTTCTGTTACCTTACCAATCTCTGGGGAGTCAGAAGAAATCTCAACTACACCACTTTGTAATGTACTAAATTTAACAACGTTATTTCTTCCTTCTCTTGCTAAAAGTGAGGCACGATCAATTGCTTGTAAAAACTCCTTACCATTTAGGTAAATATCCGTTTTACTCTCGGTAGGAATTAATCTTGATGTGTCTGGGTAGTTTCCGTCTAATAATCTAGAAAAGAATAAAATATTTTTTAATTTAAATAGTATTTGTTGTTCAGTCATAACAATTTCAACTTTATCAGTTGTGTCATCTAAAATTTTACTTAACTCATTTAGGCTTTTCCCAGGAATGACGACATTTGCAACAGGAACTGAATTAGCTGCTTCAATCAAAGCCTTTCGAAATGCTAAACGGTGACTATCGGTCGCAATACATTGTAATTCATTGTTTTCGATCTTCCAATTAACACCAGTCAAAATAGGTCTAGTTTCAGAAGATGAAACAGCAAATACAGTTTGTCTAATCATATGTTTTAACAAATCAGCTGGAACTGAAAAGACGTGCTCTTCACTCAGTTCAGGCAATTGTGGGTATTCTTCTGCATCTATTCCATTTAGCTTAAATTCAGCTTTACCTGATCGAATAACGGTTTGTAATTGGTTGATAACCTCAATTTCTACAGTGTCTTGAGGTAACTTCTTTACAATCTCACTAAAAAAACGTGCTTGAAGGACAATACTTCCTTTTTGTTCTACCTCGACAATTTCATTTCCAGATTCTTCTAAAGGAATAAATGATTCAATGGAAATATCAGAGTCACTTCCTGTTAATGTAACTCCTTCTTCAGATGCAACCATTTTAATTCCCGTTAGGATTGGGATAGTCGTTCTTGATGATACAGCTTTCATTACATCTTGAACTGCTTGAACTAGATAATCCTTCTGAATTGAAAATTTCATCTTAAAAACCTCATTTCGTAATAAATCAATTTTCCTACTCATATAATAATATTTTATTTAAAAAAAATAGTAGTAATAGTAATAGGGCCTGTGGATTTGTGGATAACCTCAAGAAAAGAAAGGAACACAGCCTATCCACATGTGGACAGACTGTGTGTAAGTATGGTCATGTTATTCACATTATTAAGAGTTATTATTTAATTTTTTAAAAGTCCTTGGATATCTTTTAGAGATTTTTGAAGCTGAGAATCAGTTTGAAGCAATGTTGAGATTTTTTCATGAGCATGAATTACAGTGGTATGATCACGCCCACCAAACTCTTCACCAATTTTAGGTAAGGAGAAATCGGTTAGCTCTCTTGATAGATACATTGCAACTTGTCTAGGAAATGCTACTGACTTGGTTCTCTTTTTTGCTTTAAAGTCTTCAAGCTTCACATTATATTGTTGACCAACAATTCGCTGGATATCTAGAATGGTGATCACCTTAGGTTTTGAGCTAGGAATGATGTCTTTTAGAGCATCAGCAGCTAGGTCCGCATTAATGTCTTTATTAATTAGTGATGAATAGGCTACAACTCTAATTAGTGCACCTTCTAGCTCTCGAATGTTTGAATCAATTTGATTGGCAATATATAGCATGACTTCATTAGGGATATCAAGTCCCTCAGCTTTTGCCTTTTTACGTAAGATCGCAATCCTCGTTTCCAAATCTGGAGGAGTTATATCGGTAATTAAACCCCATTCAAATCTAGATCTTAGACGGTCTTCAAGGGTAGGAATTTCTTTAGGTGGTCGATCACTGGAAATGACAATTTGTTTACTTTCTTCATGCAAGGTGTTAAATGTGTGGAAGAATTCCTCTTGTGTTTGTTCTTTTCCTGCTAAGAACTGAATATCATCAATAAGAAGAACATCTACACTTCTATATTTGTTTCTGAAATCAACTGCTTTATTATCACGGATCGAATTAATAAATTCATTCGTGAATTTCTCAGAAGATAAATAAACAACCTTAGCGGATGGATTATGATCAATGACATAATGCCCAATCGCGTGCATTAAGTGAGTTTTTCCTAATCCAACACCCCCATAAATAAATAGAGGATTGTAGGCCTTTGCTGGTGCTTCTGCAACTGCAAGAGATGCTGCATGAGCAAATCTATTACCTGATCCAATAACAAATGTATCAAAGGTATATTTAGGATTTAACATACTTTGTGGTAAGTCGTGTGGCTCATCATCAACCTTTGTAGGCTTTTTCTTTGGAACGATGAGATCAAAGTCTTCTTCCATTTGATTTTGAGGAATAATAAATTTTATCTCCAGCTCTGCACCGGTTATGTCAAAGATTGTTTCACCTATTAAGGAAGAGTATCTGGATTCTAACCAATCCCTTGCGAATTCATTTGGAGCAGTAATCACTAAGGTATT